>CP092081.1:2071339-2103989 GCA_022226935.1 Nitrospira sp. | reverse complement strand
GCCCTTGCAGGGTCGCGTCGGCCAGATTCGAGTGCGGTGTCGAGTCGAGATTGATCTCCACGATAAACGCGCCCGCCTGCTTGGCGAGGGCGCCGAATCCCGCCGCCGGATAGACCAGACCGGACGTGCCGACGATCAGGCAGACATCGCTGCGCTGCAGCGCAGCGGCACTTTTCTCCAGATCTTCTTCTGCGAGTGATTCCCCGAACCAGACAATGTGCGGCCGAAGCAGTCCGCCGCAGGATTGGCAGAGGGGCAGTATGGCGATGGGCACGTCCCGATTTTCGACGATGTCCCGGCATCGGGTGCAGCGGATCTTCCAGATATTGCCGTGGATCTCTGAGAGTTGTCGGGATCCGGCATCCCGGTGCAGCCCGTCCACGTTTTGCGTGATGAGCCAGAATCGCTCGAACCGCTGCTCCATCGAGGCCACTGCTTCGTGTGCGGGATTCGGCCGTTTGGTGGCAATGAGTTCTCGGCGCCAATTGTACCATTCCCAGACCAGTCGCGGGTCACGCGCGAAGGCTTCCGGTGTGGCGAGATCCTCCGCACGGTATTGCCGCCACAGTCCGTCGGCGCCGCGAAACGTCGGCACGCCGCTGTCGGCGGAAATTCCCGCTCCGGTCAGCACGGTGACAGACCGCGCGGTCGAGAGTTTGTGTCGCACAAGGCCCAGTGTGGATCCGGTTCCCATGAAGGTCGGTCGCCCGGTGTGGTCACTGTTTCAGGTGCGCGGCTGCATGCTATAGTACACGTCTTTTGAACGCAATGAGTGAGGACGCTGATGAAGCAGATCATGGTGGTCGGTGCTGGTTCGGTCGGTGGGTTCTTTGGAGCGCATCTCGCCAAGAACAATCCCAACGTGTCATTTCTTCTTCGGCCCCGCACGTTGGACGCGGTGAAGCGGAACGGTCTCACGATCAAGAGCGCCAAGGGAAACTTCACCGTCCATCCGCCGGCCGCTTCCGATCCGCGGCAACTTGCCACACCCGATCTCATCATCCTGGCCGTGAAGGCCTACGACCTCGACGAGGTCATGACGCAGTTGGAACCGGTGCTGACGGATCGCACAGTGATTCTCACGCTGCAGAACGGCATCGATACCGAGGACCGCATTATTGCCCGCCTGCACCGCGACTGCGTGGTCGGCGGGGTGGCGTTCATCTATTCGAAGATCATCGAGCCGGGCGTCATTGAGCATTACAAACGCGGCGGGGTCGCGATCGGGGAACTGATGGGGCATCAGAGCGAGCGCGTCTCCCAGATCGCCGAGATTTTCAAGCAGGCGGGGATTTCCTGCCAATTGAGCGAGGACATCCGAAAAAGCAAATGGGAGAAGATGTGCTGGAATTGTGTCTTCAATCCACTCACGGTAGTGATCGACGACAAGGTGGCGAAGGCGCTCGATCATCCGGAAATGGCCGGCGTGATCCGGCAGATTGTCGGTGAAGTGTCGGCGGTGTCCGCGGCGGTAAAGGTGCCGCTGGCGCCCGACATGGCCGAGAAGGTGGTGAAATGGACACAAGAGCTGCGCGACATCCACACGTCGATGTATGACGATTGGAAAGCCAAACGCCCGACGGAGATCGATTACCTGAACGGCTACATCGTGCGGGTCGGACGCGAATTGGGCATTCCTACACCGGTGAATGAAGCCCTGACGGCGATGGTGAAGACCATTACCGAAAAGGAACTGTCGGGACCTGGCATAGTCCGTATCGATGGCGCCGTCGTGCAGCCGATTTCATTGACCAGAACCGCCCTGGGACAATTGCCGCAGGAGCAACGGGTGGACGATATCAGTGAGGTGATGCCGTCCATGCGGGGCCGCGCCATCCGTGTGAAGGGCCTGTTGGAGATCCCGGCCCTCGCGGTGGATGCCGACCATGTGACCTTTCACTCCGTCGACGGCAAATATGCTGCGACCCTCACGTTACAACAGGCGCGGGACTTCGGGCTGCTTCTGTATGAACTGGATGGGCAGCCGCTTCCGGACGGTAAGGGCGGCCCCTATCGCCTGGTGACGCCCGGGTTGGGTGATCTCTGCGCGAACGTGAAGGCGGTGGGGCGCATCGAAGTGCGGGCCGGATCGGGAAAGGATACGCGGCCGGCCGTCCGACCGCCGGAATGTGCGGTCGACGGGTAGGAATGAGTCTCTCAGGTGGGGCTTGACCGGAGCACCTGGATGCTCCTCCACCGTTCAGAGCGATACCGCCAGAGCATCAACGCCATACGCAACGTCCAGTCGGCAATCATCGCCAGCCACACGTAGAACACTCCCAAGTTCAACCAATAACCGACCAGCACGGCAATGGGAATACGGACGCCCCACATGCCGATCATCGTGGCGATCATGATGAAACGGGTGTCACCCGCTCCGCGCAGCGAGCCGGCCACCACCATGGTGAGCGCGAGCGGAATCTGCAGCAGGGCCACGATTTTCAAAAACAGCGTGCCGAGTTCGATGACGGCCTCATCGCTGGTGAAGGCGCGGAGCAAAGCATAGGGAAAAAAGAAGAAGATCACTCCCATGGCCGACATCATGTAGGCCGCCAACCGGTTCGCTTCCCAATTCTCGAGTTTGGCCCTCGTATATTTGCCCGCCCCAATGCTCTGGCCCACCATCGTGGCTGCGGCGATGGCGAAGCCATAACCGGGAAGAAACGAGAGCGACTCGATCGATAACCCGACTTGGTGGGCTGCGTAAGCGACGGTGCCGTACATCAACACGATCTTCGTGTACAGCAGGATACCTGCTTGCTGCACGATGCGTTCACCCGAGACCGGCGCTCCCACGCGCCAAATGGTGCGAATCAAATCGAATCGAAGCCGGTGGAAGGGGCGGAGCATCGCCCGGCAACAGAACAGCAGGTAGACACATCCGGTCGCTTCTGCGATGCCGACCGCAATGGCCGCGCCGTTGACGCCCAGTTCCGGCATCCCCCAGCGACCATAGATGAGGGGAAAAGCGATCACGATGTGGAGGAAATTCACGACGATCATCGCATACATCGGTGTTTTGGTGTCGCCTGTGCCTTGAAGGATCGATGAAAGAACCTGCAGCAGGATCGTAAACGGAATGAGCAGGAAGATCAGGCTCGAGTACGGAAGCGCCAGGTGGATCACGTCTGCTTGCGCCCCCAACAATTCCATCGCCAACCGATTCATGAGGAGGCCGAACGTCAAGAGGCCGAGCGAGATCAGGATGGACAGTCCGAGGAAATGGCGCGCGGCCTGGCCGGCATCGTCGTAGCGGCGGGCGCCCCACAATTGCGCCATGACGACATTAGAGCCTACCGAAAGACCGGACACCAGGGTCGTCGCGATAAAGGCCAACAACTGGCCGAGGCCGACGGCCGCAATCGGGACGGCGCCCAATCCTCCTACCAGGAAGACGGCGACGATGCCTTCAGCCCGTTGTAACAGGCTGCTGACGGTGACGGGAAGCGCGAGCGTGAGGACCGAGCGTCTGATCTGTGCGATGCCGTTTGCCATGCGGCGTCATCCTAACAGAACCGAGTCCGCTTCGTGGAGCATCTTGCTTGCTGAGCGGGACTGGACAACTCATGTCGCGCTTCGGTAGCCTGCAGAAGCCTATGTTGATCTCACCCGAGCCTGCCGCGCGCGCCTCCTATCGGTTATCCAAATCGCGATACCTTTCGGGCCTGCAATGTCATAAGCGTCTCTACCTGGAGGTGCATGCTCCGGGGGTGGCGACCAAACCGGATGCCGCCACACAGGCCATTCTGGATATGGGCACGGATCTGGGTGAACTGGCGCGCCAACGTTTCCCCGGCGGCCGTCTCGTCACGGCCGGATATCGTCAATCTCAGGAAGCCCTGGCGCAAACGGCTGACCTTCTGCAGGATCCGACCGTCCCCGCGATCTTTGAAGGGGCCTTTCAGTTCAACCAAGTTCTGGTCCGTGTAGATGTTCTGCAACGCGTCGGAATGGACGACCTCGGCCGACCGACCTGGCGCCTCGTCGAGGTCAAGTCCTCCACCAAGGTGAAAGCCACCCATGTGGACGATTTGACGATCCAAAGCTATGTCTTGGAAGGACTGGGGCATGTGCTGGCGGACATCTGTCTGATGCACGTGAATACGCAGTATGTATTCGACGGGC
The DNA here is from genome assembly GCA_022226935.1 of Nitrospira sp. Lineage (GTDB taxonomy): Bacteria > Nitrospirota > Nitrospiria > Nitrospirales > Nitrospiraceae > Nitrospira_A. Next base: position 2,099,864 of record CP092081.1, on the reverse strand, counting down.
GGCGTCTCGATCTCGACCAGCTCTTCGGCCTCCGTTCACTGGCGGAGACCGTGCGGCCGCGACTGGCGGAAGTGCCTGCGCGACTTGCCGACATGCAAGCCATGCTGGAGGCCATGTCGGCTCCCGGCATTACTCCCGATGAGCATTGTCAAAGCCCCTATGAATGTCCCTTCTGGGCCCATTGCATCGAAAACAAACCGGCTCGTTGGATCTATCATCTGCCGGGGAGCAGCAAGACCGTCATCCAACTTCGGGAATTAGGGGTTGAGACGATCGACGAGATTCCTGATTCGGTCCCGCTTACGGTAGTGCAACGGCGGGTGAAAGAGAACCGGGAATGGGTGGGGGAAGGCTTGCGGTCGGCATTGGAGACGATCGTCTATCCCGTCCATCATCTGGATTTTGAGACCTTCATGCCGGCGGTACCGAAATTCGTGGATACGAGACCCTACCAGGTCATTCCCACCCAATGGTCCAATCACATCGAGCAGCCTGACGGCTCGCTGGTGCATGCCGAATTCCTATGCCGGGACGAACGGGACCCGCGGGAAGAGTTGGCCATGACGTTGTTGGAGTCACTCGGGCAGACCGGTAGCATCTGCGTCTATTCGAGTTATGAACGGTCGGTGCTCGAACGGCTGGCGGAGGATGTCCCGTCGCTACGCAAGGATCTGAAGCGGGTGGTGGCGAGGTTGTGGGATCTCCATGTGGTTATCCGGGATCATTATTATCATCCGGACTTTGAGGGCAGCTACTCGATCAAAACCGTCTTGCCGGCCGTCGTGCCGTCCTTGAGTTATGCCGACTTGGTGATTCGGGATGGGGGCGTCGCGGCTTGCGAATACAGCCGCATGATTTTTACCGTGACCGATTGGATTGAGAAAGCCCAGATTCAAGAGGCACTGCTACGATATTGTGAGCGTGATACCCTGGCCATGGTCGAGTTACGGAGAGCATTGAGAAAGCGAGCCGGTTAGTGCCTGCCCCGCGTACGAATCCATTTCACCATCTGCAGACACGTTGATCCGAGTTTTTCATCCGCCATCAGGGCAATCCCACCCAAGGCCAACAGCGTCATCACCAGCGCGGCGTCGGTTTGTTCAAACATGTGGCCCTCCTGTGTGGACCAGAGACTAACCTGGCCTGATGGCAGCGAATAGACCACTAGAGGAAGGGGAAGGCACGATCTTCGGTAGGTCGACGGCTGTTCCTGCCGTGGATTGAAGAGAGATGCCTGAAAAGTCAGTGAAAAATAAGGGCGAGCGCCAGGGCAGAATGGGTTCGACTGCCGCCGGCCGAAATTGGGCTCTTGTACTTGTATAGGAAATGGCGGAGAGGGTGGGATTCGAACCCACGGTCCCTTTCAGGACAACGGTTTTCGAGACCGTCCGATTCGGCCGCTCTCGCACCTCTCCGTTCCTTGGCCGACGAAGACGTGCAGCTTACCCTGACGAATGCCAGGATTCAAATGAAATCATGAGGTTGAGTGGAATTTCTTGCACCCCTACGGGAAACCGTGGATCGGAGAGAAACGTGATTCCATTTTGTGATGCCACCAGGAGGCCATAGACTCACCTCGTACAGGACAGCCGGATGGAAACCGCCGTCAGACTTAGGATTTTCGAGGGGAAATCCGAATAAGTCTACGGCAGCGTTCTGCGTACGCCTTCTGAGCCTACTGGGGTTGAGCATTCTGTGGTCAGACATCCACCGGTCACCATTCCAGCCGGCGACACCATTCTCGATGTGCTGCGTTGGCGGGCTGAGCATCAGCCTGACCAGACGGCCTACGTCTATCTTCGTGAAGGCCTGACCGCCGACAGCGCCCTGACGTATCGAGACCTGGTGGCGCGCGCTCGTTCGATCGCCGGCTATTTGCAAACCCGGTTTACGCCAGGCGCGCGACTTTTGCTCGTGTATCCGCCGGGGCTTGAATTCGTGCAGGCCTTTTGGGGCGCTCTCTATGCCGGCCTCATTGCCGTACCGGTTCCTCCTCCGGATGCGTTCCGCTTGAGGGCCGGAGTGACGCGGGTTCAACGCCTCGCTGAAGATGCCGGCGCCGCCGGCGCCGTGACCACATCCCAGATGCTGGAGACGCTCAGGTCGCAGGACGTCGTCGCTCCGTTAGATCACTGGCTTTCGACCGACCAGGCGCTTTCGGTCGATCCTTCTTGTTGGACCAACCAGCATCCGCAGTCTTCGCATCTCGCGTATTTGCAATATACGTCCGGCTCGACCTCCGCGCCGAAAGGGGTGATGGTCAGTCATGAGAATATGATCGCTCAGAGTCGGTGCATTACTGAGGCGGGTGGTTACGATTCCGGATCGGTCACCCTGTCATGGATGCCGCATTTCCATGACTACGGATTGGTGAAAGGCATCATTCAGCCTGCGTGGATCGGGCGTCCGTCGTATCTCATGTCGCCGCTGACGTTCCTCAAACGCCCGTTGCGATGGCTCGAAGCGATTCAACGCTATGCGGTCACGCATAGTGGCGCGCCTAACTTTGCCTATCGCCGTTGTGTGGACGCGACGACGCCTGAGGATCGGGCAGGATTGGATCTTTCCCGGTGGCAGGTGGCGAGTTGTGGCGCAGAGCCCATTGCGCCGGACACCATCGAACGGTTTACCGAAGCGTTTGCACCATCCGGTTTTCGGCGCGAAGCGTTCTTTCCCGCCTACGGAATGGCGGAATACACGCTCTTGATTTCGTTAAAACGAACAGGGGTCGCGCCCACCGTGACGGCCTTGGATGCGAAAGTGTTGGAACAAGGCGCGGTCATCGAGGCTGTGGCGCACGACAAGCCGGTTCGGAAGGTGGTTGGATGCGGCATGCCGGTCGGCGATACCCGCGTGGTGATTGCACATCCCGAGACCCAGTGCCGTTGCGCGCTGCAACAGGTCGGTGAAATCTGGTTGTCAGGCGCCAGCACGACACAAGGCTATTGGAACAATCCCGACGAAACCGCGCGCACGTTCGGCGCCAGACTGGCGGATACCGGCGACGGGCCGTTCCTACGAACCGGCGACCTCGGGTTTGTGAAGGACGGCGAAGTCTTCGTGACGGGGCGGTTAAAAGATCTGCTGATCGTTCGAGGCCGCAACCACTATCCCCAAGATCTCGAGCGAACGGTCGAGTCATGCCATGGCACGCTGCGACCCGGAGGCGCGGCGGCGTTCACGGTTGAAGAAGCGGGAGAAGAAACGGTGGTGCTGGTCCAGGAAGTGGAACGCCAGGCAATGCCGTTCTCCACTGAGGACGTGGCTGCGGCCATACGTGCGGCCTTGTCGGAGCAGCATGACCTGCATGTGCCGACCATCGTTTTCATCAAGGCCGGCAGCCTTCCGAAGACTTCCAGTGGGAAGGTGCAACGGCGAGCTTGCCGCGAGCAATACCTGGCAGGTCAATTGTCGATCATCGGAACCAGCGTGGCGACGCTTCCGGTGGCGCAATCAGTCCCTGCACTCATGCACAGAGACGCCTTGCAGCGTCTTTCGGGACAGGCGCGCACAGAGGCCATTCAGAAGATGGTGCAGAAGTTGTTGGCTGATCGGCTCGGTCGCATGCCGCAGACCGTCGCCGTTGATCAGCCGATGTATCTCCTGGGACTCGATTCGTTGATGGCAGCAGACGTGCTGCATCGCCTGGAAGAATCGTTTCACCTGCCGCTTTCGCTCTCCGCGCTTCTGGGCGGCGCGACACCGGCCGACCTGGCTACGACGATTGAACGGGGACTGGCCGACGAACCGCTAGCCGGGCCCGATGCGGTGTGTATGGATGCCTGCATCGGGACTGAGTTTCCCCTCTCTGAAAACCAGGCAGCCCTGTGGTTTTTGAGTCAGTTGGATCCCGACAGCGCCGCGGCGAATGTGTCTGTGCTGTTGCCACTGCCGTCCGACGTGAAGGCAGACCGATTGAGAGCGGCGCTTGAAGCCATCGGCGAACAGCAAGCCATGCTGCGCACCACCTTCGAAACGCAACAAGATGTCCCGGTTCAACGAATCCATGACCGGATGCCGTTGAGTTGGAGCGAAATCGACAGTTCCGATTGGGCCTGGCCTCGGTTGCGGCGGGAGACCGTAGCGGCTGCCGCGGTTCCGTTCGACCTTACAAAGGGCCCTCTGTGGCGCGCCGCTCTGTTTCATGGCGGACGGCAGAGCTGGTTGTTGTTGATCGCCCACCACATTGTCGTGGATGGCTGGTCGATGATGCAGTTAGTCGATGACCTGAAGCGGCGCTGTGGATCTGCAGACGCGAGTCTATCGGAGCCTTCGCCTGGACCTCACGACCTCCCGGCGTCTTATAGTGAATTTGTCGAGTGGCATCGGACCACCCTCAATGGGGAAGAAGGTGGACGACTGGCGCAATATTGGAAGGCGAAGCTGGCCGGTGAGTTGCCGAATTATGACATGCTGTACGACCGGCCTGAGACAACGGTTGAGCCAAGTCATTATGCCTGGCATGCCTTCAGCATCGAGGAAGACCTTACTCGCCGCCTCAAGGAATTTGCGCGGACCGAGGGCACGACGTTGTATGCCGTCTGCCTGACCGCGCTTCAGGTCCTCCTTACGCGCTACACGGCTCAAGAAGACACGACGATTGTCACGCCGGTCTTCGGCCGTAGCCGGGCTCGATTCGCTCACACGGTCGGTGACTTTGTGAACATGCTGATTCTGCGGGAGAACCTGCAGCCGGAGTCGACCGGCCGTGAGTTGTTGGCGCAGACGAAGCAGACGCTGTTGGATGCCCTGGCCCATCAAGATTATCCCTACGCGCGGCTGGTGGCGGACCTACGATCGGGGCGTCAAGGACCGCGCGCGCCCTTGGCACAGGTGTTGTTTGTCTTGCAGCAGTTCAAGTTGTTGGCCGAACTCGACCTGCAGCTGCGCGCATCGCCGACGGCTCTATCAGACGGCGGATTGCCCGCGTGGGACGCCTATGTCATTCCACAACAGAGCGGCCAATTCGATCTCTGTATCGAGCTCGCAGAATCCAAAGAGGGATTGAGCGGGTATGTCGAGTATAAGGATGCCCTGTTTGGGGCGGAGCGGATCGCGCGCCTGCAGGGGCATTTCGTGCGTCTGCTGGAAGAACTGGTCAGCCATCCAGCCGACAAGATCGGGAGCTTGCCGCTCATGTCGGAAGAGGAAACACAGCAGACCGTGCTCGCATGGGGGCAATCTTCAGGCACGGTGGAACCCGAGCTGTGCCTCCATCGAATGATCGAGACGCAGGCGCGTCAGACTCCCGACGCCGTTGCGGTCGAACAGGACGGGCAGTCGCTGACGTATCGAGAACTGGATACGCACGCGAATCGGGTCGCCCATTACCTCCGCCGTCGCGGCGTCGAACCGGGCATCGTCGTCGGGCTCTGTCTTGAGCGCTCGCTCAACTTGATCGTGGGCCTGCTCGGCATTCTCAAGTCGGGCGGAGCCTACCTGCCGTTGGATGCCGATTATCCGACCGAACGGTTGGAATATATGTTGCGGGACAGTCAGGTGCGGGTCTTGGTGACGCAGCAGGATCAGCTCGTGCGGCTGCCCGCCACGAATCCCCATACGATTTGCCTCGATTCGGAATGGGCGCAGATTGCGAAGTGTCCCGACAGTCCCATCGAGGGCACTGATGCGGTGGACAATCTGGCCTATGTGATCTACACGTCAGGATCCACCGGTCGTCCGAAGGGCGTGATGATCGAGCATCGCTCGATCGCCAACTATGTGCGAGCCATCACGAAGATCGTTGACCTGACGGGGCGAGATCGGGTCCTGCAATTCGCCTCGTTGAGTTTCGATACCGCCGCAGAAGAAATCTTTCCCTGCCTGGCCGCCGGCGCGACATTGGTGCTGCGAACGGCGACGATGGTGGATTCAGTTTCCGGTTTTCTGGAGCGCTGCCGCGGCTTGACACTCACGATCCTGGATCTCCCCACGGCCTATTGGCATGAGCTGGTCACCCGGATGGCGCTGGAGCAGATTCCGTTTCCTGCCTCCGTCAGAGCCGTGATCATCGGTGGCGAGCGGGTGCTCCCGCAGATCGTGCAGCGTTGGACAGACCTGATCGGGACGACCGTTCGATTGATCAATACCTACGGGCCGACAGAAACGACCGTCGCGGTGACCTGGTCGGATCTGACCGGTCCTGGCGCGCATGATGACGTAGTCGGCGACCTGCCGATCGGGCGCCCCATTCCTCATGCTTCCGTCTATGTGTTGGATCGAAATCAGCGGCCGGTTCCCGTAGGTGTGGCGGGAGAACTCTATGTCGGTGGTCTGGGAGTCGCGCGCGGCTATCGAGGGAGGCCGGATCTTACAGAGGCTAAATTCGTTCCCGATCCATTTTCCAAGCAGCCAGGAGCCCGACTGTATCGCACGGGCGACCTGGTGCGATGGCGGCCGGACGGGCAGCTGGATTATCGGGGCCGTGCCGATCGTCAGGTCAAGATTCGCGGGTATCGTATCGAGTTGGAAGAGATCGAAGCCGTCCTGAACCGGCATCCAGATCTGGAACGGGCCGTGGTCGAAGTACGGGAAGATCAGCCGGGAGACAAGCGAATCGTGGCGTTCATGGTCCCACGCCCGAATAACCGGCTCGGATTAGTGCAATTGCGCGAGCAGCTTCGCGGCCAGTTACCGGCGCACATGATTCCGTCGACCTTCATCGAGTTGGAAACGTTGCCGCTGACCGTGAACGGCAAAGTGGACCGAAAGGCGCTGCACGTCGCCGCGGACAGTCGTGCCAGCAAGGTCGAGTTGACCTCCGAGTTCCTCGCTCCCCGGACCCCCACCGAACAGGTGTTGGCCGATATCTGGGGGGAAATCCTCCAGATCAAGGACGTCGGCGTCCATGACCACTTCTTTGAACTAGGCGGACACAGTCTTCTCGCCACGCAACTGGTGTCGAGGGTCCAATCCCTCTTTCGGATCACGCTGCCGCTACGCCAAGTCTTCGAACGTCCGACCATTGCCACGTTGGCTGAGGTGATCACACGCGCCCAGGCGGGCGCCCAGTCTCAACAGGAGCGGGAGGGCTATGCGATTACGCGAGCCAGGAGAGGAGTCCCGCTTCCGCTGTCGTTCGCGCAGGAACGCATGTGGTTCCTCTATCGGCTTTCGCCGGAAGCCGCCGCCTACAACATTCCGGCCAGCGTCCGTTTGCATGGCCCGCTCAACAAACCAGCGCTGCGATGGGCGGTCGGCGAACTGGTCCGGCGCCATGAAGCGCTCCGGACCACCTTTGCCCAAGTCGATACTCAGCCGCGTCAGATCATTCACGACGTGTTGGTCCCGATCTGGGCAGAGGAAGACCTGCGCGGAGTGCCGGCCGAACTGCGCGAGCCGCGAGCCCTGGAGCTCGCGACGGCGGAGGCGCGTCGGCCATTTGACCTCGAGCAGGGGCCGCTCCTGCGCGTCTTCCTGATCCAGCTCGGCGATGAAGATCACGTCGTGATCCTGAATACCCATCACATCATTTCCGATCAATGGTCCTACGGGATCATTGCGCGCGAACTCGTCACGTCCTACAACACGTTCTGTGCGGGGAGGCCGTTTGCCGTTCAACCCGATCTCGCCCTTCAGTATGCGGACTTTGCGCAGTGGCAGCGGGGATGGCTCACCGGTTCTGTGCTGGATGAACAACTCGCGCACTGGAAATCGAAACTCGCCGACCTGCCCGTCGTGACCTTGCCGACCGACCGGCCGCGTCTGCCGGTCCATTCCTTCAAGGGCGATCATGTCTCGGTGGACCTGTCCTGGTCGCTGGTCAATCGCCTCAAGCAACTGAGCGTGCGCGAAGGGGTCACGCTCTACATGGTGTTCCTGGCCGGATTCTTCGGGCTGCTCCATCGCCTCACGCAACAGAAAGATCTGGTCATCGGCACGCCGATCGCCAACCGGAACCGGCTGGAGAGCGAGGAGTTGATCGGCACCTTTGTCAATACGCTGGTGTTGCGAACGGACGTCACAGGGGAGCTGACGTTCCGTGACTTGTTGCATAAGGTGAGAGACCTGTCGCTCGACGCCTATGCCCACCAGGACATTCCGTTCGAAAAGCTCGTGGAAGAATTGCGGCCGGACCGTAGTCAGGGCGGCTTGCCGCTGGTGCAAGTGTTGTTCAACTTTGCCAATACGCCCTTTGCCCGCACCGAGTTTCACCAGCTTTCCTGGACCCCCTACGAAGTGAGCCGTGGCGCGGCCCAACTCGATCTGGGGCTCTCTATCGATCCGCATGCGTCGCGAAAAGCCTATTTGGAATTCAACACGGATCTGTTTGATCGTGCCTCCGCCGAGCGCTGGATTGCTCAGTACCGGCAGCTGATGGAAGCGGTCGCCGAATATCCCGACGCACTCCTCGGGCGCGTGTCGATTCTCAGTGGGCACGAACAACATCGTATGTTGCGCGAATGGAATGCCACCGACCGACCGGTCGATCAGGGCCTGTGTTTTTATCAATTGTTCGAAGCGCAGGTTAGTCGGACGCCGGATGCCGTCGCCGTGCTCTTTGACGGGCGAGAATGGTCGTATGCGGAACTGAATCGTCGCGCCAATCGGCTCGCGCATCGCTTGCGTGACTGTGGTGTAGGTCCTGATGCCGTGGTGCCGGTCTTTTTGGAGCGCTCGCCGGATCTGCTGATCAGTCTCCTGGCCGTCATGAAAGCGGGTGGGGCCTACCTGCCGCTGGTTCCGGGCTTGCCGATACGAAGGCTGGCGGCGATGATCGAAGCGAGTCATGCGGCGGTCTTGATCACCGAATCCGCCCTGCTCGGCGGCCTGCCGCAGCATCAACTCCCAGTCCTGTGCCTGGATCAGGAGGCGGAAGCCCTGGCGCGTCAGCCAGAGGCGAATCCCTCGCCGCTATCCGGTCCGGAGCATCTGGTGTATGTGTTGTTCACCTCCGGGTCGACCGGCCAGCCGAAGGGGGTGGAGATCGAGCATCGGGCGCTGGTGAATTTTCTCCGCTCCATGCAGCAGGAGCCGGGCATCACGCATCGCGATGTCCTCGTCGCACTCACGCCGCTCTCCTTCGACATCGCCGGGCTGGAACTCTATCTCCCCCTGCTGGTGGGCGCCACCATCATACTGGCGAACCGGCAGCAGGCGATGGACGGAGGCTGGTTGCAACGGGAACTCGACCACGGCGCGGCGACGATGTTGCAAGCCACTCCGGCCACCTGGCGCATGATTCTGCAGTTCGGGTGGAAGGGGGGACGCGGGGTCAAAGTGTTGTGTGGAGGGGAAGCGCTGCCGCGCGAATTGGCGCAGGAACTGCTGACGAGGGCCGGATCCGTCTGGAATGTCTATGGGCCGACCGAAACCACGATATGGTCGACCCTGGAACGGGTACGGAGCGCTGAACGAACGATCTCTCTGGGGCGTCCGATTGCAAACACGCAGGTCTACGTGCTGGATGCCAACCTCGAGCCGGTCCCGGTCGGGATACCGGGTGAATTGTATATCGGCGGGATGGGGCTGGCCAGAGGCTACAGGGGGCAGCCTCGCTTGACGTCGGAGCGGTTCATTTCCAACCCGTTCCGGGCGGGGGAACGGCTCTATCGCACCGGCGATCAGGTGAAATGGCTGCCTGATGGGCGACTGGACTATGTCGGTCGGATCGACCATCAGGTCAAATTGCGCGGGTTCCGGATCGAGCTGGGTGAAATCGAATCGGTGTTGGGGAATGATCCGACCGTGAAACAGGCGGTCGTGATCGTGCGGGAAGATGCGCCGGGCGACAAACGTCTGGTGGCCTATGTGGCGCCGCGTGAGGGGAGCGCTTGTGATCCATCCAGCCTTCGCGGGGCGCTGCGAGAGGTGCTGCCTGATTACATGGTGCCGGCTGCCATCGTTCCTCTCACGGAGTTTCCGCTCACGCCCAACGGGAAAGTGGATCGCGCGTCCTTGCCCGTACCGGCCGCCGAGCCGGTGCACGACGGAGGCCAGGCCATCGAACCACGAAATCGGGTGGAGTTGCAGTTGGTGGCCATTTGGGAGCAGGTATTGGGCATCACGCCGATCGGCGTGCGCGACAATTTTTTTGCGCTGGGCGGATATTCCCTGCTGGCACTCCGGATGTTCAGCGTGATCGAACAGACATTCGGCAAGCGGTTGCCCATGGCGGTGTTGTTCCAGGCGCCGACCATCGAGCAATTGGCGGATGTCCTGACCGATGAAGGATGCACGGTGCGGTGGCGTTCCCTGGTGGCGATTCAGCCTGAGGGGAAAAGACCGCCGTTGTTCGCCGTGCCCGGGGTCGGGGGCAATGTGCTCGTGTTCGCGCGTCTCGCCAAATTATTGGGCGACGATCAGCCTTTCTACGGGTTGCAGGCTCGCGGGCTCGATGGCAAAGAAAAGCCGTTCATGCGGGTAGAAGAGATGGCGGCGCACTACATCGAAGAGATCCGGTCGGTGCAACCGCGTGGTCCTTATTTCATCGGAGGAACCTGCACCGGCGGGTTGGCCGCCTATGAGATCGCGCAACAACTCACGGCGCAAGGGGAAGAGGTCATTCTGGCCGTCATGGAATCCTGGCATCCACGATCCTACCTGAATCACTGGAGTCGCCCGCCGTATTTGCTGTGGCCGTTGTTGTTTGTGTGGATGAAAGTGACGACGTACCTTCGGCTCATGCGCCGGTTGCCTCCGCGTGAATGGGCGGCGTTCTGGAAGGGGAAGTTGAAACGCATCTGGAATCTCATGCACCATACCGAAGCCGCCGAGCATCAGGACGAATTCTTGTATAAAGACCAGGTCACCTATGCGACCTTCCATGCCGTGGCACGGTACGAGTTGAAACCATTCCGTGGACAGGTGTTGAACGTGATTGCGTCCAAACACCCGCTCACGAACTCCAGCGACGATACACGGCTGGTCTTCGGGGAATGGGCGATGGGCATGAGCCGGACCATCTATCTTCCGGCGGAGGACTCCGGACGCTTGTTCGTCGCGCCGCATGTGCAAGAATTGGCTCGTCACCTCAAGGCGTTTTGGCTTGAGGCGGAAACCATGCATCGCAAACGGCCCGATGGCCAGGGTGACGGACCGACTACGAAGGCCGCTTAGTTTCTCCCACAATTGCAATCCATGAGTCTCCGCAACGCGGAAGCGACCGCACGATGATCAAACTGTACCGGTTTCTCCTGTTCCTGCTGCGGGACGCCAAGGCCATGATGATGCTCATGGTGCTGACCGGGCTGTTGGCCGGCCTCTCCAGTGTCGGCTTGCTGGCGGTGATCAATAAACTCATCAACGGAGCCGGATCCACCTCCGAGTGGTTCGCGCTCGCCTTCATCGGGCTGGCCGTGCTGAAAGTCGCATCGAATTATCTCTCGCAACTCTTGTTGGTCACCTTCGCGCAAAAGACGATTCTAAAATTGGGCATGGATCTCTGTTGGAAAGTCGTGCGCGCGCCCTATCGCACGCTGGAGCGTCGGGGGCCGCATGAGATTCTTGCCACTTTGACGGACGACACGAATGCCCTGGCCTGGGCGGTGAACGGGTTGCCTGGCTTGGCGATCAATGTCGCGATCCTGGCCGGCTGCTCGCTCTACCTCGCCTGGTTGTCCTGGCAGGCTTTTCTGGGAGTCGTCGTACTCTCTGTATTGGGGCTGTTGGGCTATCGCCAGCTGTACAACCGGGTGTTGCAGTCGTCGTTGGCCGTCCGCGATTCGAAAGGCGTCCTCTTCGAGCATTTCCGGAGTCTGACGGAAGGCATGAAGGAACTCATGCTGCATCGCGGCCGCCGGGAAACGTTTGTCGAAGAGGATATCCGGCAAGCGGCCGATGCGTTGCGGCGTCATAACTTGACCACGACCAAACAATATCTCGTGACGGATTCCTGGACGCAGGTGTTGTTCTACGGCTTGATCGGCGTCATCCTTCTGCTTTTTCCACGGCTCTTTTCGCTGTCGGGAGAATCGCTGACCGGGTATGCCTTTGCCATGCTCTACATGATCGGTCCGATGTGGGGCTTGCTGGGCATGGTGCCGACGCTGAGCCGCGGGCAGGTGGCGTTGGAAAAGATTGAATCGCTGGGCCTGGCGCTGGATGAGGGCGGTCGGGAAGGCGGTTCGCAGCGGCCGGTCGCGCAGGGGAGCCACTGCGTAGAACTTTCCCGAGCGATCTTTACCTATGAATCCAAGGGGGAGGACGAACGCTCGTTCAGCCTAGGGCCGTTGGATCTGTCGATTCGCTCGGGGGAACTCGTCTTTATCATCGGGGGAAACGGCAGCGGTAAGTCGACGTTCGTGAAGGTGCTCACGGGCCTCTATCTCCCGCAAGAGGGGCAGGTGACATTGAACGGCGAGGCGATCACGCACGCGACTCAGGACTGGTACCGGCAGCATTTTGCCGCGGTCTTTTCTGACTTTTACCTCTTCAAAAAGCTGCTGGGACTCGACTCTTCGTTAGTCGCCAGTCAGGCAGACGGCTGGTTGAAGACGCTCCGGATCAATCACAAGGTCAGCATTGAACAGGGCGAATATTCCACGGTCAATCTCTCGCAGGGGCAACGAAAGCGCCTGGCTCTGGTGACCGCCATGCTGGAAGACCGGCCGTTTTACGTCTTTGATGAATGGGCTGCCGATCAGGATCCTCAATATAAGGAAGTCTTCTACGGCGAATTGCTGCCGAATCTCCGGGCCCGCGGGAAAGGGGTCATTGTGGTGACGCACGACGACCGGTATTTCCATGTGGGCGACCGCGTGCTAAAACTGGATGACGGAAGAGTCGTCGAGGCCTCAACCGGCGCTGCCTTCAGTGCCATGCACCGTCCTGCGCCTCTCTTGAAACCTGTGGCCCGGTCATCGGCGTAATCGAGTTGCGGTCCTTCATGTCAGGCGAATGATGTCGCGTCTGCCCGATCCCATGTTTGCATCTCCTTCATTTCCCGTTCTTGATCCGCAGGCGGTCCATGTCTGGTTCTGCGAGTTGTCCCGCTACGCCGAGTGCCAGGCTTCCTTTGCCGCACAGCTTTCTGACGACGAACGGGCCCGCGCGGCCCGATTTGCTTTTGAGCGCGATCGTCGACGCTTCATCCTCTCGCATGGATTGCTGCGGCGGTTACTGTCCCGTTATACATCGATGACAGCCGATGAGATTCAATTCGCCACCGGGGAGCATGGAAAACCGGCGCTCAGTCGTCCAGCAAGTCCCTCTGGAGACATCCGGTTCAGCCTCTCCCATTCCGGAGAATACGCGCTGATGGCCGTGGCCCGCGGCCGCGAAGTCGGGGTCGATGTGGAAGTGCGCAAGACGAACCTGGAGTGCCTCAAACTGGCCGAACGGTTCTTTGCTCCGCGGGAAGCGCAGGCGATGGCCACGCTTTACGAGGACGCGCAGCAGCGGCTCTTTTATCGGTTGTGGACCGCGAAGGAGGCCTATCTCAAAGGGCGTGGTGTGGGGCTGTCACTCGGCTTGGAGCGATTCGAAACGCTGTTCGAGGGGGAATCGTCCGGTGCGCGCGTGCGGCTGACAGATTCGAGAACCGTCGACCAGACATGGCAGATTCAGTCGCTGTCGCTACCGGATCACTTGGCGGGTGCGGTGGCTGTGGCAGGCGGTAACTGGGAATTGCATCGCTACGATTCGGCGGCCTACTGTCTCGCTTAACCCGATTTCCTCTGTGCCGCCTCTCTTCTGAGCCCTCGAAAAAACTCCTGCAACAGGGCCTGGCTTTCCTCCGCGCAGAGACCGCCGACGACGTCGACGTGATGATTCAGTTTCGGCTCCGGTGGAATATCCATGATGGATCCGCATGCGCCCGCTTTGGGGTCGAGCGCTCCGAAGACCAGACGGGGAATGCGGGCCAGTACGATCGCACCGATGCACATGGTGCACGGTTCCAGGGTGACATAGAGCGTGCTCTCGGTGAGGCGCCAGCTGTTTGTCTGCCTGGCGGCTTCACGGATCGCGAGGAGCTCCGCATGCGCGGTGGGGTCTTGATTGGTTTCCCGCAGATTGTGGGCTCGAGCGATGACGAGGCCATCTTGGACGAGCAGGGCGGCAATCGGGACTTCGCCGATCAGCGTCGCCTCTCGGGCAAGGCTGAGGGCCTCTTTCATGAACTGTCTATCGAGGTCGTCGTGCAGAAACATGATGTCGTGGTCGATTTCCGTCCGCAGTAGCGCACATCGTCCCGCGTCGACGGGGCATGCTAGCATGTTTGGGCCGGGAATCGCAGGAGAGGTTCGTCGGGGGACTGAAGGCTAGATCTGACCGATCAGGTAGATGGCGCCTGTCGGTTCCGGGCGTCCGCCGTCCGGCTCCATGGTCACGGCGAACTTCTTCATGCGCGGAAACTCACCCATATTCTTCATCAGCATGCGGGCCTTCAGGCCTGCGTCCAAGCCGAACACGCCTGCGCTGACCGGTTTCTCATCGATCGCCCAGAGTTGATACACCTTGCCGCTCGGGAGGGCCGGTAAGTTGAAGGCATAGAGCCATGCCTTCTTGGTCGCCGGATCGAACAGAAGGAAAGCGCCTGCCGATTTCGCCATGTCGGAGCCGGACAAGGACACGACTTTCGACGCAGGATTTTTGAACAGCCCGGCAAACTCCTCACTCTGCCGGGTGAGCCGCTGCAATGAGCTTTCATGCTGGGTCAGTTGCGTATGGGCATCGTCCAGCTCGGCTTCTCGTTGCAGCAATTGATCCCGGAGTTCGGCCACTTCAGTGGTGCGTTGGTCCAGGTCAGATTTCAACGCATCCAGGGTCTGCTCGCGTTGACGTAATTCCGATTGCAGGCCGGCGACGCGGGACGTCTCCTGGTGCACCGCGGCTTGCAGTTGTTGGATTTCGCCTGAGCGTTGAGCCGTCTGCGTGTAATTCATCCAGGCAAGATACCCGCCTCCGAACACAATCACAGCGGCCGCGACGCCCATGGCAAAACGGAATGGCAGGGAGCGGGCAGGCGTGATGGGAGGAAACAGATGATTCATCCATTCGCCTGGTTCCAGGCTTGATCGGGAGCCCGGCTGTTCCGTGTCCGTCTGGCTCGTGGTCGAAGCCGGCGCCATCAGGATCTTGGCTTTCAACGTATTCGGAGGCGTGGCAGGAGTGAGGCCGAACGGAAGCAACGAGGCCACGGTTTGATAGTCCTTCAAGGCGGCATGGCAGGCCGCGCAACCGGACAAGAGATGCGCTTCGATCGCCTGCCGCTCGGAGCGTTCGAGGGCGCCGATCGCATAGAGGGGAACCGCTTCTTCCAGTTCCTCGTGGGTCATAGTTGGAGCCCCTGCGGCAGCGTCTCGTGCAAAGAGGCGCGAAGTTTGGACATGGCCAGTTTGATTCTGGTCTTCACGGTGCCCAACGGCTGATTCAATTTCGCGGCGATCTCCGTATGCGTCAGCCCCTGATAAAAGGCCATTTCAATCGCCTGTTGCTGAGGAAGGGGCAGATCCAAAATGGCCTTGGCCATCAACTGGCGCATTTCCGTATCTTCCCTGGCTTCATACGGATTGGGACTGACATCGGGCGTGACGGAGACCAGCGGGTGCTCAAATGAGTCGGCGACGACATGCTGGCCGCGTGATGCGCGGGAACGAAGCCGGTCGATCGCGCGACTGCGGGTCAGGGTCACCAGCCAGGCGATGGGGCTTCCGCGCCCGACATCGTATTTGGCGATTTTCCGCCAGACTTCGAGGTAGACATCCTGGAGCAGTTCCGCCGCCTCATCGCGATCGTTGAGGATGCGGTAGGCCAGGGTAAAGAGCAGGGTGGACGATTGATCGTAGAGCTGGCCGAATGCCTGTTGATCCCCCTTCGCCACGCGGGCCAGGAGTTTGGGGTCAATCGCAGATGCGGCTTGTCGGGAGGCGGATTCCATGCAGTCGGCCTGGGCGCGGGCGGCGGTCCTCGGGATCAGAATTGGGCCCACTATAACACTGTCTGAGAAAAACGACTAATCAGATGCAAGTTTGTGCGTGGCGTGGAGCAGCAACGGCGCATCCGTTTAAAAATACGTATGCAGGATGCCCGCGGCATCGTGAGCGCCCGCAAGCGGCGGCGGGGGTGTTGCGGGTGATTGCGCCAGGGCCTCCCGGATGGCCGGTTCCCATTGTCCTTGATGGAAGGCCTCGAGAGAGAGTTCGGCGCCTCGGCCGTGGCGCTCCAGATAATCGACGAGGGATTGTTCGTCCGCGAAATTATAGCGGCGTACGTAGACCAGGGGAATGCCGAGCGCGACGGACTCTACGGTGGTGCCATACCCGGGCTTGGTCAGCACCAGGTCGACAGAGGCCAGGATGTGCTTGAAGGGGAGCCCGACGGCGGAGAGCGACGAGACCCGGGACAGGCCATGGGGGACAGGGCCATCAAACAGAAATCGAAAGCCGTGCATCGCTTCCATGTGATCGAACGGCGGGGATGTCAGCGCAATCCCACCGAATCCCACCAGAACAACCTTCTCGGAAACCTTCGCTCCGACGGCGTGACGGAGGATGGCAGTCTGTGGCTCGGTCGGCTCCGCGATCGGACCCACGTCCCGCATCTGTCGAAATGCAGTCACCGCCAGTCCGGGAGCGACGCGCAGGAAACAATCGGCGCTCGCATAGGCCTCGCGGATCTGGCTTATGATGGCCGCATGCGCCGGCTCAGCAGGATCGACGAAGGGTTTCAGGACCAGGTCCCAGGAAAGGGAACACATCCCGATGGTCGGGATGCCGGCGGCGGCGCCCGCGGCGACGCCCAGATGTGACACATCGGAAAGCACGAGAGTGGGGCAGGCCTGGCGGATGAGAGCTGCCTCGGCTTCGATCTTCTTCTCCCAATCGGCATGCATGGCCCGGTGAGCCGACCAGGTGCCGGCGACGTCGATGGTCAAGGGCCCGTTCTGGATGCATCCGATATCTTGTTGGGAAGAGCTCAGTTCCCAGGGAATGGTCAGGCGAGGCTCGAAGAATTCGGCGGGAACCGCGGTCCGGAGGAGCGCCTTGAGATTCGGCACCAGCCGTCCCAGCGCATTGAGCACCGGCACGACTTGCGCAGCGTGGCCGTAACCATGGCCGGAGATGGAGCACCAGATCAACGGCATGGCAGGCTGCTGAAAAAGACCCCCAACGTCGTTCTCGACTCAGCATCCTCCTCGACGGACCTCCGAACGGACGTCTCCGGGGCTTTCTTATTTGCGGCCTCGTCGGATGGCTTTTTTGAGCACCCTGCCGGGGCTGTGCAAATCAACTCCATCGTGTTTCAGCTGTTCGAGTAGTCGGATTCCATCGGGGCGATGTTGTACATGAGCTCCAAGTCGAACTCATCGATCAGCTCGTTCACGGCCTCACGGCCCATGTCGGAGCGGACTTCGTTGATGACCAGTTCAATCGCCATGGCTGCATGCTGCCCATATTGGGTGATCGCGGATTCAATCCGCTGTCTGGCTGCGTCGAGCGTCATAGGTCCTCCCGCCGGCGTTAGCCGAGCGTCCGTAGCAACTGTTGCAGTTCCGGCACCAAGTCTACTCCCCCGTTGGATCGCCCCGACACGGCCGCGTCGATGCCGGCCTTCAACACGGGTTTGGCTTCTTCTTTCTTTCCCAGCTTCACGAGCGTGCGGCCGAGGGCGAGGTGCGAAGCGACATGCGTGGGATCCAATTGCGTCGCCACCGTGAGGTGCTCTGCGGCCTCCTCGAGGCTGCCGCCTTCCTGCAATATCTTATTGCCCAAGCCGTACCGGCCAAGAAATCCTTTGGGATTTTTCTCCACCATCTGGCGAAATGCGCTGATATCCATGTCACTCCTTGCGACGCGTCGTTGATTGATCGAGACGGGCGGATCTTACCATCACGCCTGTCCGTTCAGCTATGGGCGGCGCGCAGCCGTGCGAGCCGATCACGGTCCTCGGCCGAGGGGGCTCGGCCTGTGCCGAGCGCCAGATGATGGAGCCGTTCCACACAACGGACGGCGGCAATGGTATCCTGCCGTTGCTCATAAAGGTCGGCCAATTCCCGGAGCACCGCCGCCTCGCCGGCCGGGTTCCCGAGCTTGATGAAATGTTCGGTGGCATTGTTGAAACAGCGTTCCGCCTCCACAGAGCGCCCGCTGTCCAGAAACATTTTTCCCATCTGGCTATAGGTCCCGGCCAGCCCCTCCTCATTGCCCACCACGCGATGCGAGTCCAGTGCTTGCGTGAAGAGCCGCACGGATTCCTCCCACTGCCGCAGCCGGGCTTCCTCCAGGGCAAGGTTGTGGTAGAGAATGCCCAGCGCGCGATGGTCGTTGAGCGGTTTCAGGAGGTCCAGCGCTTCGAGGTAGTAGGGGCGGGCTTTCTCCGGCTTGTCGGCGCCGATGTACAGGTTGCCCAGATTCACGAGCGTATGGGCAATCGCATGCGGGTCGCGCTCGTCGCGTTGGATGGCGAGCACTTCCTTGTAACAGGCCTCGGCCTTCTCGAAGGCGCCGGCGAGTGCCAGAGTGTTGCCCAGATTGCCGAGACTGTTGGACAATTCGCGTGGCGTTCCCGTGCGCCGATCATCCTTCACCGCGGCTTCCCAGGCGGCGCGCGCTTGGAGGAGATCGCCTCGGTGGAGAAAAATGCGGGCGCGGTGTTTATCGTTTTCAGCCATTGTCTCAGAACCGTCGTTCGTGTCCGGGACGTTTCACCTTTGACGTTTTACGTTTCACGTCTTGGGTCAGTCTCCGCCCTTGGGCGTGTCTTTGCGAAATTCCACCACGATGTCGTCCTCCTCGTCCAGCCCCAAGCCTGCGCGAAACGAGTCGAGCAATTCGGCGACATGGGCAAGGTGCCTTGGATCCTTCCCTTCCGGCGAAGTCAGGTAGGCTTCGGCGAGGGTCATACCGGTTTGAAAATGACGGGCGATCGTTTCCTCGGTGACTTGTTGCCAGGTAATGTAGATGCAAAAAGCCTGAAACCGGTACGCGTTGGGGTAGCGGGTGGCCAGCGCGAGGAGCTGTTCGTAGGCGGCCCTGGCCGTGGCGCCGGCATTGGAGGAAAACGTCTCTTCGAGTTCAACGGCCTCATCCCAGTCGGCACCGAGCTCGGATTGTGCTTCCTGTAACGTCTCTTGCGCGGCCAACGCGGCGTCGAATTGCATGCAGTCCTCACCGGTCCTGAGGTTCAGGCTATGGAATTGATTGCAGAATACTGGGTGCGCGCAAGCGAGGTCAATGCTGGTGGCTGCTTGAGTCGCCGCATTGGCGAATGTAGAGTCGTGACGGATGTCCATTCACCGTTCGTGATGTCCTGATGGCCGTGAAATCGAGCATGTTCCCCCTGGGCACTCCGGCTCCTCTGTTCGCGTTTCCCGATGTGGTCAACGGGCAGATGTATCGGCTGGAATCCTTCCACGGGAAGGCCGCCTTGCTGGTCATGTTTATCTGCCGGCATTGTCCCTACGTGCAGCATATCGAACAGCAGTTGGCTCAGCTGGGACGGGACTACGAAGGCAGCGGGTTGGGGATCATCGGAATCAGCAGCAATGATTCGGTCTCGTATCCTGATGACGCCCCGGATCGTTTGAAAGAGATGGCGCAGCGCTTGGACTTTCGTTTTCCGCTGTGCGTCGATGAGACGCAGGATGTTGCGAAGGCCTATCAGGCGGCCTGCACCCCGGACTTTTACCTGTTTGACGGGCTGCGTCGGCTGGTCTATCGAGGCCGACTGGATGACAGCCGGCCAGGCAGCCACCGTCCGGTGACCGGGAGAGATCTGCGTGTTGCCATCGATGCCGTGTTGGCCGGCCAGGTCGTCCAACCAGACCAGAAGCCCAGCTTAGGGTGCAGTATTAAGTGGAAACCGGGGAATGCTCCATGACGAACCTCGCGGCCATCTTGCCCTTCCATTGACACGTCCTCACGCCAAGTCGTTCAGAGTCTGAGCATTTCTCCTTCGCCTGTTCTGGTCCTTCTTGTTCGTTTGCTTAAGTTTCTCTCCACTGTGACCGATGGTACAGCGTGTAGGGAAGTCCTGTCAGTTGGATTCCTACGTGGAAGTCCGCGCAGTGGGAGAGATGAGAGGCATCATCGTGTATCGAGTTTGGTGCGGTGCGGCGGTTCTGTTGATGGTGACCGGTTGTATGGTGACCCCCAGCCCCGTGACGAAAGAAGAGATTCAAGGGCGTGTCAGCCAGGACCTCCGTGCAATCTTGCAGGAACAGGAGCCGATCGAGAAGCCGATTGATTTTTATGAGGCGACGGCCAGGGCGCTTCGCTACAACCTCGACGCGAAGGTCAAGGCCATGCAGTCTGCCTTGGCGCATCAGCAACTCAATGTGGCGCATTACAGCCTGCTCCCGCAAGTGGCGGTCAATGCGGGGTTTGACGGGCGAAACAATTTCGCCGGCGGCGGCGCCCAATCGCTGATAGACGGTCGTCCGATTCTCGAACCCTTTACCTCGATGGACAAGAATGTGTTCAGCGGGAATCTGTCACTCAGTTGGGACGTGCTGGATTTCGGACTGTCCTATATTCGCGCGAAGCAGGCCGGCGACAATATGCTGATCGCGGAGGAAGAACGGCGCAGGATCGCCGTTCGCCTGTTGCAAGATGTGCGAAATGCTTATTGGCGGGCGGTCAGCGCCGAACGGCTGCTGCCGCAAGTTCGGCAGCTCGACGGCATGATCGAGAAGGCCTTGAGCCAAAGCCAGGCGATCGTGGCGCGCAAACTTCAGGCGCCCCTCACGCCGCTGAATTACCGGAGGGACATGCTGAATATTCAGCGGGAAGTGCAAAAACTTCTCCGGGAACTCAGCACGGCCAAGATCCAGTTGGCGTCACTGATGGGGCTTCCTCCCGGGGTCTCTTTCGAGGTGCAGCAGCCATCCCGTCAGGCCGGCCCGTTGCTCGACAACTTGGAGGCGGACAGTTTGGAGCAACAGGCGCTGCTGTTCAGACCGGAGTTGCGGACGATCGATTATCAAAAGCGGATCAACGCGAAAGAAGCCAAGGCGACCCTCTTGGAGTTGTTCCCCAGCATGAAATTGCAGTTCGGCGGCTATTACAACTCGAACTCCTTCTTTCTCTATCAGAACTGGCTGAATTATGCGGCCCAGGTCAGTTGGAACCTCATGGGAGTCTTTCGAGTTCCGGCGAAGTACAAAGCGATTGAGGCGCAGCGGGCGGTACTCGATGCCCAGAGTTTGGCGTTGACGATGACGGTGTTGACGGAAGTGCATGTGGGGGCTGCGCAGCTCATGCTGGCGAAAGACGAATTGGGCAATGCCCGCACCTATCAGGAAACGCAACAGGCGATCGTCGAGCACACCCATAGTCTGTGGATCACCAATAGCACGAGTGAACTGGTGTTGTTGCGGGAACAGGTCAATCAGATTCTGGCGGAAGTCCGATTGGACGTGGCGCAAGCCGGAGTCGAGACGGCCTATGCCACTCTTCGGTCCGCGGTCGGAGAGGAAGCGGTTCCACCGTCTGGCTCGGAGCAGACGCTCTCCGGCCTGGCGGATTCATTGCGGCAGCTGTGGGGCTCGGTGCCCGGCGGCGTCTCCGGATCCTCTCGAGAAAGGCGGAACGATGCGACACCCGTGGCTCAGTAACAGCGTGATTCTGCTCGTGCTGGGAAGTTGGGGGC
Organism: Nitrospira sp.; assembly: GCA_022226935.1. Taxonomy (GTDB): domain Bacteria; phylum Nitrospirota; class Nitrospiria; order Nitrospirales; family Nitrospiraceae; genus Nitrospira_A. Next base: position 2,078,333 of record CP092081.1, on the reverse strand, counting down.
TGGCGGTGCCCGCGGCCGACGCGAAAGGCGAGCGCACGTTACAGGTGGCGCGGGCGGACACAAGCGTGATCCGGGGAATCGTGAAGGCGGCGGCGCAGGCTGTGTTGTATGCACAGGTACAGGGGCGCATCAGCCAGGTTCCCTTCAAGGAAGGCCAGCGCTTCGAGAAGGGGAAAGTGCTGGTCCAGCTCGACTGCGAAAAGTACAAGGCCGAACTCGCGGCAGCGAAAGCGGAGCACGAAGCCAAGGAGAAAACCGCGCAAAACAATCGCGCGCTCATGGCGCTCCATGCCGTCAGTACGTTGGATTTGGAGGTCTCCGAGGCGGAAGAAAAAAAGGCGGCGGCGGCTATCAAGGTGGCGGAGGTGAATGTGAAAGGGTGCCATATCACGGCGCCCTTTTCCGGGCGCGTTGTCGGCGTGATGGTGAATGAATACGAAAATGTGTTCCCGAACGACAAGCTGGTGAGCGTGTTGGATGATACGAGTCTGGAAATCGAGCTCGTGGTGCCCTCGTCCGCGTTGGCCTGGTTGCGACGGAAGGCGCCGTTTACGTTTCTGGTCGACGAAACTCAGCATGGATATCCGGCGACGATCAAAGAGATCGGCGCCAATGTCGATCCGGCCAGTCAGACCATCAAGATTGTCGGAACATTCGAGCGGCTGCCTCCGGAGATCCTCGCCGGGATGAGCGGGTCCGCTCAATTTGCTACGGGCCAGCCATAAGGAGACCATCGTGCAGGCGACCGCCTCCTCAGAACCGACGTCCCGCGAAATCGCGACGCTGATTCATCTGGCGACGTTGACGCATCTGGAAGGGCAGGTGCGCGCTGCGACGACGTTGCAAGAGCTGCAGTTTGTCGCCGTCAACGAGACGCGCCGGCTGGTTCCGTATGAGCACGCGGTTCTCCTGAGTCCCCCCGACTTAGATGGAGCGGCTTATCGGGCCGTCACGGCGTCGAGCGTGGCGGCGATCGATCGGAACGCTCCCATGATGGTCTGGTTGGAGGAGGCCGTGCAGGCCGTGCGACATGCGCAGCCGGGCGATCTGCCGATCATCGTCGAATCGGAGGCCCTCCCGGAATCTGTGCGGGCCGGCTGGCATGAATTCGTACGGGGTCACGTCCTCTGGTGTCCGCTGAAGCATCCGGACGACACGATTCTGGGAGGGTTATGGATCGAGCGAGAGAGTCCCTGGCAGGACAACGATGTGACGATCGTGCGTCGCCTGGCCGGGAGCTTCGCCTATGCCTGGAAAGCCCTCGCGACCCGCCACGTCGGATGGGTCACGCGCCTCACGCGGCCGTCGTTGGTATTGATCGCCGTTGCAGTCCTCGGTCTGCTCTGTCTGCCGATCCGATTGTCGACGGTGGCTCCCGTGAAAGTAGTGGCTCAGGATCCGGTCATCGTGAGCGCTCCCATGGATGGGGTGATCGCCGAGGTGGTGGTGGCGCCGAATACCCTGGTGCAGCAGCATCGCGTGTTGCTCCGGTACGACGATACCAATATCCGTAACCAGTTCCGGGTGACGGAGCAGCAATTGGCGGTGGCCAGGGCTGAGCAGGTTCACGCCATTCAGTCGGGGTTCGGCGATCCGCAGCGCAAGGCGGAGGTACCGCTGAAGGCGGCGGAAGTGGCGCTCAAAGAGACGGAATTGGAGTATGCCCAGGAGAGGCTCGGGCAGATCGACGTGCTGGCGCCCCAAGCGGGCGTGGTGCTCTTTACGGACAAGTCCGACTGGGTCGGGAAGCCGGTGTCGGTCGGTGAGCGGATCATGGAAATCGCCGATCCCCGGCGCATCGAGCTCCGCATCGATCTCCCGGTCAGTGACGCGCTGATGTTGCAGGAAGGCGGCGAAGTCATCGCGTTTTTCGATGCGCTGCCGCTGGAATCGTTTCCCGGCGCGGTGAGCCGCAGTAGTTATCACGCCGAGGTCTTGCCGGGGGATATCTTAGCCTATCGGGTCATGGCAAACCTTTCCCATGCCGACCCTCGCATCCGTATTGGATGGCAGGGATCGGCCAAGGTGTACGGTGAGCAGGGACCGCTGGCGTTCCTGTTGTTCCGCCGCCCGTTTACCGCGCTCCGTCAACTGGTGGGACTCTAACGTATGGCCGGTATCGCTCCCGCCAACCCGCTCAAAGAACGCCCTCTTCCTCCGCTCCGCAAGAATCTCCAATTTCTCCGCGGGGCTCCGTCACCGGAGGGAGTGCCCACGTGGACGATCGTAGATCCGATCCGCAATAAGTATTTTCAGATCGAATGGCAGGTGTACCAGCTCTTGGAGCGCTGGAATGCGGGCACGATCGAGTCGCTGGTAACAACGATCACGCGCGATACCACCTCGCGTCTCCGTGTCGAGGACGTCGAGGATTTCGTTCGATTTCTCTATGCCAACAACCTGACCGATCAATCGGCCAGCGGGCAGACGAAGGACTATGTCGAGCAGCAGGCCGCGGGCCGTCAGGCCTGGTGGCAGTGGTTGCTGCACCACTATCTCTTCATCAAGATTCCGCTCGTTCGCCCCGATGCGTGGCTGCGCGCGACGCTGCCCCTCGTCGCGCCCTTGTATACCGGCGCCGCGGCCTGGTGCTTCGGAGCCCTCATCTGTGCCGGACTCTTCCTCGTCAGTCGCCAGTGGGAAACGTTTTTGTCCACCTTCATGCATTTCTTCAATTGGCGCGGCGCCGTCATGTATGGCGCCGTGCTCTGCGCCGTCAAAGGCATTCATGAACTCGGCCATGCTTATACCGCGACGCGATTCGGATGCCGGGTTTCCACGATCGGTGTGGCGTTCATGGTGATGATGCCCGTGCTGTATTCCGATGTGAGCGACGCGTACCGGCTGACCGACAAGCGAAAACGATTGGCCGTGGCGGCAGCCGGAGTCGTGGCTGAATTGGGGTTGGCCGCCGTCGCGACGGTGCTGTGGGCGTTTCTGCCCGACGGCACCCTGCGCAGCCTAGCGTTCGTCGTAGCCACGACCAGCTGGATCATGAGTCTGTCGGTCAATCTCAATCCGCTGATGCGGTTCGATGGATACTACTTATTGGCCGACGGATTGGGGGTGCCGAATTTCCAGGATCGCGCGTTTGCGTTCGGACAATGGCGATTGCGGGAACTGCTCTTTGCGCCGGGCGCCGCGCCGCCGGAGGCGGTCGGCGTGCCGAGGCGGCGCATTCTGGTGGCCTATGCCTGGGCGGTGTGGTGCTACCGGATCGTGCTGTTCACCGGCATTGCGGTCATGGTGTATCACTATTTCTTCAAACTGCTCGGGATCGCGTTGTTTCTCGTCGAGATGCTGTTCTTCATTTGCCTCCCGATTGGGCGCGAGCTGACGTCCTGGTGGAGCCGTCGAGCGCTGTATGCCTCGTCCCGCCGATTTGTCTTGACGACGGCGAGCCTGGCGACCGCCGTGATGCTGCTGTTCATTCCGTGGGGCGGCCGCATGTCGATTCCTGCGGTGCTGCAAGCGGCCACCTGCGCCACGGTCTATCCACCGGCTCCCGGACGGATCGTCGCGGTGCGCGCAACCCCGGGACAATTGGTGCGGAAGGGCGATCCGTTGCTGGAAATGGAAATCCCGGAGTTGGGGAAGGCGGCCAAGACGGTGAGGATTCAGGTGGAGCAGCTGGAGCTGCGGATGCAGCGTCAAGCCGGCAACGCCGAAGATCGTGCGCAACGGTCGGTGATCCGGGAGGCGCTGAGTGCGAAACAGGCCGAGTCGGACGGGGTAATGGAGCGGCAGCAAGACCTCCTGCTGCGTGCGCCGATCGCGGGGGTCGTGGCGGACCGCGCGGAGTCTCTCTATCCAGGACGATGGATCAACACCGAGTTGCCGGTGGCCTTTCTCGTCGATCAGGGGCCGGCGCATCTCATCGCGCTGGTCTCCGTCGAGGATGTCCGGTTCCTGGCACCGGGACAGGACGCGCGGTTCATTCCCGATGATCTGACGCGCGCCACGAGACGGGCCCGTGTCCTCGAAATTCGAGATGTCGATGAACGGGACTTTTCCGTGCCCTATTTTGCATCGATCTATGGAGGAGCTATCCCGGTCAGAAAGGACGCCCGCGGTCGATTGCAAGCCGAACAATCCGTCTACCGGGTTGAGCTTGACGTGCTGGAGCAGCCCGATCCTCTTCATCAAGCGGTGACCGGGCGTGTCGTGGTCACGGGCCAGGATCGTAGCCTCGCCGGCAGGATCTGGGATCGGGTCGCCGCCGTCCTGATTCGCGAAAGCGGGTTTTGACCGCAGCCGCCTGTACGGAGCGGAGCATGCGCGACGCGCGGACCGGGTATGAACGCGACCCGACGATCACGCTGTATGCGGTCACAGGTGATCGTTGTGATCGATTTCTGCATTGTAATCCTGGGCTATATCCCTGCCTGCCTTCCTGTCGGACTACAGCCTTCCGCCATCCAAACCGATGAAGAGAGTGGGGAATTGTTGCGCCTGGTGAGGCCAGAATGGGTTGGTTCGATTTCCTGACAAGAAAAAGGGGCCGTGAGACAAGCGTCCAACGGGTGCCGGAGACGTCGTTGCCGGCCAGTCCGCTGAAATCCTCCCTCTTATCCCTCGAACAACGGTTGATGTTCGATGCGGCGGCGGCAGCCACGGCGGCGGAAGTGGCCGGAGAAGCGGTGGCTCACGAACAAGCCGATGCGGCGGTGTCCGCGGACTGCCCGGCAGAGAGCTCATCCCCGGGCTCCGGTGAGGGCCATGAGGTTGTTGACGCGCTGACGACGTTTCTGCCTGCCAAGTCTCCGGTGGAGATCGTGTTCGTCGATCCGACCGTGCCGGATTATGAAACGTTGGTGGCCGGACTGGACCCGCACGTTGAAGTCATCATGCTCAACGGCGGTCAAGATGGCATCACGCAAATGGCCGATTCCTTGTCGGGTCGCACGGGGATCGACGCCGTTCATATCATCTCGCATGGGGAAGCCGGGACGTTGCAGTTGGGCACCGGGACGCTCACTGCCGAGAGTATGTCCGGTCACTACGCTGAGGAACTGTCGACGATACGGCAGGCGCTCTCGGAGCAGGCCGACATACTGGTGTACGGCTGCGATTTTGCCGCGGGGGAAGCCGGGCAGGAAGCCGTTGACCGTCTCGCTCAACTCACGGGTGCCGATGTGCAAGCCAGCAGCGACTTGACCGGTCATGCGTCGCTGGGTGGCGATTGGGATCTCGAAGTGCGAACGGGCGCCATCGAAGCCCGCATCGCAATCGATGTCCAGGAACAGACCGACTGGGTGGGACTGCTGGCGGCGCCGCAGTTGGATGCCACCAAAAGTCCCACGCTCAGTTCCGTGCTCGAAGATGCCGGTGCGCCTTCGGGGTCGGTGGGTACGTTGGTGTCGTCGCTCGTCGATTTCGCCACACCAGCCGGGCAAGTCGATAACGTGACGGATGCAGACAGCGGGGCCACGCTGGGCATTGCGATCTCGGGCGCGAATACCAGCAACGGGACATGGTGGTACAGCACGAACAACGGTTCAACTTGGAACACGCTTGGAGCCGTGAGCGACGCCAGCGCCCGTCTCCTGGCCGCCGATGCCGGCACACGCATCTATTTCCAGGCCAACGCGAATTACAACGGTACCATGAGCGATGCGATTACCTTTCACGCCTGGGATCAGACGAACGGGACCAACGGCGGTACCGCCAACCTGGCGACGACCACGACCGTTCGCGACGAGTTCACGAAGGTGTCCTATGCGAATAGTGACGGGGCAGTGAATTGGAGCGGATCCTGGCAGGAAATCGGAGAGAAAGACGGGACGGGTAGCGGCACGATCGTCGTGAACAGTTCTGTCGGTCTGCCCGGAAATGCTTTGCAGATCCAAACCGATGTCCTGTCTCATGGCGCGAGTCGTCAGGTCGATTTGAGCGGAGCCACCTCCGCTACGCTCTCGTTCGACTATATCCGTCAACATGACGGCGGGACCAGGGGCGCTGTATCCGTTGATGTCTTTAACGGCAAGGCTTGGACCACGCTCCAGACTTTTTCGATCGATGCGACGGATGCCTCGGCACACACTGTGAAACTCGATATCAGCGCCTATGCCAATGCCAATACGGAGATTCGCTTTCTCGTCAGCGGAAGCGACTCCATGGGACGATTGCATGTCGATAACATCGAGGTGACCTCCACTGGTATCGGCGGAGGCGCGAGCGCTTATAGCCACACGACTGATACCGCCGCGTTGACGGTCGCCGCGGTGAACGACGCTCCGACGGATCTGAGCCTGTCCGCGAGCACCGTGGCAGAGAACGCCGCCAACGGCACCATGGTGGGGACGATCAGCGGCATAGACCCTGACGGCGGCGACACGAAGACCTACAGCCTGACCGATAGCGCCGGGGGCCGTTTCACGATCAACAGCGGGACGGGTGTGATCATGGTAGCCAATGGAAGTTTATTGAACTACGAAGCGGCCGCCAGCCACAACGTGACGGTACGAGTGACGGATGCGGGCGGGCTGACCTACGACGAGACATTCACGATCAATCTGACCGACGTGAATGAAGCCACCCCCACGATCACCAGCAACGGGGGAGGAGCGACGGCGTCGATCCGTATCAATGAAAACAGCGCCACCGTCACCACCGTGACGGCCACAGACGGCGATACGAGACAGACCCTCACCTATTCAATCAGCGGCGGCGCGGACGCATCAAAGTTTACGATCGACAGCAATACGGGAGCATTGAGGCTGGCAGCCGCCCCAAATTATGAAGCGCCGACCGATAGCGGTGGTAACAATGTCTACGACGTCACGGTGCAGGTGTCCGACAACAACGGGGGGCTCGACACCCAGGCTATCGCAGTGACCGTGAGCAATGTGAATGAGGCCCCGACGGATCTGGCGCTGTCGGGGAGCACGGTGGCGGAGAACGCGGCCAACGGGACGGTAGTGGGGACCATCAGCGGGACCGACCCGGATGCCGGGGACACCAAGAGTTATACGTTCACCAACAGCGCGGGCGG
>CP092081.1:1932415-2071239 GCA_022226935.1 Nitrospira sp. | reverse complement strand
GTCACGGCTTCGTTCCACAGCCAGAGCACCACATCGTGGCCTTGCTCCTTGGCGGTCTTGGCCGCCATGAACGGCAAGGTCGCCATCGTCGGATCGTCGGTCCCTCGACTACCTGAAATCATGAACGTCGCCATCAGCTGTTCCTTTCTCTCAATGCACGTGGCGCACCGCCCCTTGACGATGCGCCATACGCTACCTGCTCCGGCCCCGCTACTTGGCCAGACTTCTTACATAGGCGATCAACTGCCACACCTGCTCATCCGGCAACCCGGCAAAAGACATCATGCCGGTCCCGGGCGACCCGTTCTTGATGATCCAGAACAATTGCCCGTCCGGAAGGTCCTTCATCATCGAGCCGCAGGTAAAGTTTCTGGGCGGCGGAATCAAGGCCGCACCCATAAATCCCTGTCCGTTCCCCTTCTCCCCGTGACACATCGCACATGCCACCGGCTGGGCTGTCTGCAGGAAGAGCGTTTTACCCGCCTGGACGGTTGCGTCCGAATGCGGCAACGGGCTGGTTTTGGAGAGGAACTCCGCCGGCGCCTTCGCTGTTTTCCTGGGTTGCGGGCAGACGCCGCTTGGTCCTTCACCGCCGACGGCCGCGTGCGCGACATCAGCGCCACCTTTGAAGGTGACTTTCAAGTAGGCCATCACATCCGCCACGCCCTGCTGCCCGATCGTCAGGCCCCAATAGGGCATGTTCGGCGACTTGCCCATTGCCGCGCCGCCATGGTTGATGACATTGTAGAGATAGTCGGTCGGCACCTTGTCGAAGGGGATGTTGGCATGGATCGCCGGCTTCGGCTCCAGCCCCGAAGCAGCCGGACCGTCGCCCTTTCCGGTGAACCCATGGCACTGGGCGCAATATTCTTTGTACAGCACCTTTCCGCGATCGGCACTCGCCATTCCGAACTCAGGCGCCGTCCACGGTTCGTAATACTTGAAGTCCTTAACCCCTTGTACCGCCAGAAACCCGATGACCGCTCGCAGCTGCGGCTCCGTGGCATCGGCCAGAAACTCCCCGGTGTGGGTGATAAAATCCTGGGGATTTTGCCCGAAACGGAAGAGCCAATCCATGTTGTAACGTTGCCCGGATGCTGCCAACGAGATACTTTGCGGCCCACCGATCAGTTTGCCGTTCTCTTCGATCAGGTGGCATCCGAGGCAGGCATGGGCCTTGTAAGCCATCCCGCCGAACGTGGCGTCGAACTTACTGATTTTCGAGACATCGAAGGCGCCGACCTTTACCCGTGCATCCTTGTTGTGTTGTTCGAAATACTCCGCGATACCCTGCGCTTCATCCTCCGTGACCACCGGATGCCGCGTCGGCCCTTCAGACAAATCCCACCGGTATCCTTTGGGATAGAGCGGCGCCTCTTTCCCTGTCAGGTAGCGAAGCAACCACGAGCGCTGATATTTACTCCCGGCCCAAATCAGATCGGGTGCCTTCAAGTTGAACCGCGACTCCGCCTTCCCTTCCAGGCGGTGACATCCGGCACAGTTGCTCTGGATCATCTCCTTGACGCGAGTCTGATCACTGCCCAAGAGCAGGCGGGGGAATGAAAACAGTCCCACCAATATGACCAACGCGCACCCGATCATCACCGTCCGTCTTCCACCCATGAAACACCCCTTTCGTTCACCTCACTGCGCACCCGGTCAGCGCGATGCCAACCAGGCATGGATATCTGCGACCTCCTGATGACTCAAGACCGAGCCCCAGGCCGGCATCGGGCCCCGGCCATGGAGCACCGTCTCCCAGAAGACTCCCTCATTTTTCAAGATTTTATTGCGGGCCAGTTTGGGGCCCGCGCCTCCCATCGCCCCCTCGCCATGGCACGCCTGGCAGTTCCGCGCAAAGATTTCCGCGCCTCGGGCCGGCACCCCGACAAGCGGGCCGTCACTCGTGGTGCTGGGCTCTCCAGCCGGAGCGGTCAGCGCCAATTCTTCTTCGATCGACGGCAAGTGGTCCGGCGCACCGGGGTGGTAGCGGGCCGTCACAAACTGAAGAAGGGCGGCGGCTTCGTCCTTAGACAAGTCCGCGCCCCAATGCATCATCTTCTCAACCGTGATCTGCCATCGATCCGGCGGTAGCCTCTGTTGCACGATCAGATCGGTCGTGTGGCACACGGCGCAACGGGCATGAATTAACGTCACCGCCCGGCGAGCTTGCGCCGGTTCAATCGTATGCTTGTCATCCTCTTGCGCCGCCGTCCCGGCAGCAATGCCGAGAAGCAGTACCAGTCCCGCAGCCAACAAAGACCATCGCCCTCGCTTGGTCACGACCCTCATGCCGCCACCGTCACAGACAGGCGATCCCACCCATTCCACAAAAACCCCCCTGGATTCCACGGACTCTTCTCCGGTTGCTGAGCCCCCTGCGCATCCGTGGCCCGGCAGAGGATCGCCGTTGGACCCACCTGACGCGCATTCCACAAGTATTGCCATTGCCGCCAGGCATAGGGTTGTGCTTCACCCAGCAAACGAGCCGGTTCCCAGGTCTTTCCGTCGTCGCAAGATACTTCCACCTTGGTGATCGGCGATTCACCCGCCCAGGCCACCCCTTGAATGGTCACCGGACCGGCTTTCAGCGTGTCCCCTTCGCCGGGCGCGGCAATGAGCGACTTCACGGGCATCTGCTCGACCGGCACCATGACGCTTCCCGGCAATCCGGACCCAGGCTGGATCGATGTCTCCGGAATACGATAGGCCTGCTGCATGTAATATCCGGGCGTTTCGTCCGCACGCAGGGTGAGCTCCATTAACCATTTCATGCAGGATTCGGCCATCCAGCCCGGCGTAATGACCCGCAGCGGTGCGCCATGCAGAAGCGGTAACGGGCGACCATTCATCTCATAGGCGAGGAGCGTGTCCGGATGAAGCGCTTTGGCGATGGGAATGCTCCGCGTGAAGAGAGGCACGGTAGGCAGAGCCGGACGATCGGCTCCTTGCATTTGCACATGCAGCCCCTGCGGCTTCACTCCGGCCCGCTGCAGGACATCCCGCAGTCTCACGCCGGTCCACTGTGCATTGCCGACCGCGCCCCGTTCCCACTGCACACCCGGCACTTTAGGACGATGATGGGCGCGCCCGTTGCCGCTACATTGGAGCACGGCCGTCACCGAAACCGGTTCGAATTGTTGCAGGTCCTTGAGCGTAAAACTGAGCCCCTCTTTGACCAGGCCTTTGACGGTCAACCGCCAGGTTTCGGACTGGATCGCTTCGGCGGAAGGCGGCCCGAAGTGACTGCGGACAAAAAACCGTTCGTTGGGGGTCAACCAGGATGTGAACTCGCGGACCGGCGTTTCTGCATCAAACGGCCGCGTGACCCGAACCGTCAAGGGACCGGCCGCTTCCGCGGCCTCAGCCTGTGGAGCCGATCCGCGCATCGATCCTCCACGCCCCAGGACGATGCCGGCCCCGATTCCTTTCACCAATGTCGTAAACCAAGCGCGACGGGAAATATTCACCATCCTATGCTCCTCCGGGTGTAGGGGGATGCCCATGCGGATTCAAATCGATCGCAATTGCAGCCGGCATGACGATCGATTGATGCACCGTGCACGCATGGGCCACCTTCAACAACCGCTCTTTCTGCTCAGGCGTCACCCGGTGCGGAAGACGAATTGCCAACTGAATCTGTCCGACACGATGTGGTCCTTCGACAATCGTCCACTCGGCATCGACCTTCAACCCTTCCCGGGAGATGTCGTGCCGCGCGCAGAACTGGCCGACAAAATAGCCCACGCAACTCGCGACCGATCCGACGAATAATTCCACCGGTGTCATCCCTGCGTCGGCCCCGCCTCCGTCCGCCGGTTGATCGGTGACGACTCGATGACGATCGCTGAGGATGTCGTAGCGGGTTCCCCCTTGATAGGCCACGCTGAGCTTCATCTCAGGACTCCCCGACCAGGCTTAGTAAGGCGCATCGGCCGGTTTATCGCCCTTCGGCCAATCGCTGCCCCTGCCGGCAACGTCTGGTCGCGATTGCGAATTGATGTACGCTGCCACGTCGTAGGCTTCCTGATCCGACAGCGCCCACCCTCGAGTGCGTGGCATATTCGACTTGATGAAGGAGGCGGCTACCGACACACGGGCCATCTCCGAGCCGATCGTGTAGGACTGCGCTCCCCAGACTGGAGGGGCCGCCATGGTGCCTTGGCCGTCCGCGCCGTGACAAAATGCGCATCGCGCCGCAAACACTTTCGCGCCGTTCACGGGATCGGGCGGCTTAGCCGATGACAATGACGGAACTCCGCGCCAGGCCATGCGGCTGCCCCTCGGCACATCCTTCGACAGCCATTCGATGTACGCGACGATCGCTTGGAGCTTGTGGCTGTCTTGCGGAATCGCCTTCCCGTTCAAATTACGCTCGAAACATTCGTTGATGCGGTCGGCCAGCGTCAGGACTTTCCCGGTCCGGGCACGATATTCCGGATAGGCCTGAGAGAGACCGACATAGGAGGCCGAATTGGGATCAAGGCCTGCATCCAAATGACAATTGGCGCACGTCAGCCGGTTGCCGACGTAGGGTGCGGCGAATTGCTGCGTGTGGACGACGAGTTCATATCCCAGGCGAATCTGTTCACCGCGCTGCCCACCGGGAATGGAATCGGGCGAAGGATGGCTGAACAGCGCGTCCAGCCTGGAAGATTCAGGTTGACCCGCCGCCGATGCGCCGCCTCGTGTGTCCTTCGACTCGACACAGCCTGACGTCAACCCAACGATCACCATGACGCTGAATAAGAGATTTCGCATACGTAGAGAGTCTCGCAAACTACATACCACGTCGTCAGGAGCCCGTCTAAAAGAATTGGCTTTGGGCGGACCTGCGTGAGAATGCACTCCCATCCTCTTGGCGATAAAAGCCACAGTTCTCCTCTCCTACCTGCGGCATCGTGCTACAGCGCTCTTGAGCACGACACTTTGGACATGCCGGTTAGTGACAAATGTGGGGAAAAGGATTCGGGAAGGAATCCATCGCCGTCATCCTGGTTCCATCACGGCTTGAGCGAACGAATGTAGGCAATCATGTCATTCAACTTTTCCTCATCGAAGGCCGCGGCATACCCGGTCATGGCCGTACCGGGACGACCTTCTTGAATCACCTTGCGCAATTGCGCATCCGTTTTCTCTTGAGTGGCTTTGGATGTGAGGTTGGCCGGTGCCGGCGTGAGGTAGGCGGCCATATCGCTATCGCCTTTGCCCGTGGGCCCATGGCAGTTCCGGCAACTCTCGAGATACAGCTTCTGCCCCGTGGCCGGATTTCCTTTGCCGGAAGCGGCCAGACTCATCGGAATTGTTCCCACCAGCACCCACACAACGAACGCCAACGCGATCCGTGCTCGCATACCCTTCTCCCCTTGAGGTGGTAAAAAATCCTCTCATCAGGTTGCCCGTTTTAAACTCAGCATATAACTGGTCAGGTCATTCAACTGCTGATCAGTGAGAGGGAATTTCGGCATAAACGAGCCCGGCGAGACGGATTGCGGATCCCGGAAATGCTTCAGATGCCACTCTCGATCAGGCCGCATGTCTCCAACCGTCGACAGGTCAGGCGCCACCGCCCCTCCTTCCCCATGAATCCGATGGCATCCGACACAGCCGAGCTGCGCATAGACGGCACGCCCCCGCGCCACAGCCGGATCTGCCCTCGGTACCGCATAGAGATTCCTGAGCGAAATGCCCAGCAGGCCGAACACCACGAGAAGGAACAGCAGACCGCTCCCGATCGCCACCGGACGCCGGATGGGATTTCGTACCGGATTGCGATCGATGAAGGGCCAGAACAACATGACCAGGATCACACAGACCGGCAGGATCCAGGTCGCCAACGGTTCCAGCGGGCCATGCACGTACTTGAGCAATTCGTAGTAGAACAGAAAGTACCATTCAGGCACCGGCACAAAACTCGTATCCGACGGGTTCGCCTTGTCGGTGAGGGGCAACGGAATACTGAACGCCAGCGCCGCGACGATTAGGAACACGCCGGCGATGACAACTGCGTCCATGTACACCTGCCGCGGAGCAAAGGTTTCCGCGCCTAATGAGGCCCGGTCGTCTGTCCAGGGCCCAGCCGGCCCGACTCGCCGCAGGACGAAGAGGTGCAGGGCAATTCCCGTGATGAGGATCGCGGGCAGAAACAGCACATGAATCGCAAAGAATCGCGAGAGAGTCAGCGCCCCGAGGATTTCACCGCCGCGCAAGATGCGAGAGGCCAGATCGCCGATCAACGGAACGGTGCCCACCATATTGATCCCGATCTGGGTCGCCCAGTAGGCCGTTTGATCCCACGGCAGCAGGTAGCCGGTGAAGGCGAAAGTCATCACGATCAAGAACAGGCCCACCCCCACCATCCACATGACTTCACGCGGCGATTTGTACGCGCCGTAGAGAAATGTCTGGAGCATGTGGAGACCGATCGCGACGACCATCGCCGATGCGCCCCAATGGTGAAGGCCTCGCACCAACCAGCCCAGCGTGATGTCGGTTTCGATGAATCGAACACTGTCGTACGCATGGTCAGGGGTGGGCGCATAATACAGCGCGAGGAACATGCCCGTGGCGGCTTGGAGGACGAACAAAAATAGCGTCACGGAACCAAAAACATAGATCCAGCTGGCCCCGCCTGGAATCGGCTCATCGAGCAAAGTGCGCTGCACCGGTTTCAGATTCAGGCGGGTATCAAGCCAATCGTAGATGCGGGACGGCATTCAATTTCCAGTTCTAAGCCGTGATGTGGGCCTGTCCGTACGCTCCTCACTCACCACGAACCGTTCATATCTCTACACTGGTCGGAAGGCCCGACTTGAAGTCCTTGTACATGACGAGAAGCCGCCCCCCTTCGACTTTCGAAGGAAGCGTATCGAGTGGCCGCGGAGCTGGTCCTCCCAGCACTTGTCCATTCACGTCATACGAACTTCCGTGACAGGGACAGAGGAATTTTTTCTCCGCTTCGTCCCAGCGATAACCGCAGCCCAAGTGCGTGCAGATGGGCGAGAACACTTTGATGTCGCCCTGCGCCTGTTTGACCACCCACACCGCCTTATGCGATGTGGTCTCCAACCAGCCGTCACGGACCGTCGTCACATGGTCCAATTGCCTGGGATGACCGGAGGGCAGGTCATCGGCGGCCCCGACATCGACCCAATCGCGGCGGCGCCGCTGGAAGGCCGGGGAAATCAGCGTACTGAGCAACGGAATAGACAGCCCCACCCCGACGAGCCCGGCCGCGGCCAGCGTGACCCAATGAAAAAATGTTCGCCGTGAGCCGACCGGCGTGGAGAACCCACCGCCCGGCTGCTGATCAGGCTGTTCTGCATGGCTCACCATAGATTGCTCCCGCCCTCCCCGTGTTCGGCGCCGGTCAGGCTTTCTTTCCAGCTCCGACCGAACAGGTATTGATGCCGAACAGGCTCCAGAGCGGGCAGAACCCCAAGGCTCCCGTCACCAGGGCAATCGTTCCCATCGCCAATGCGATCCCCATGCCCACCGGAGGAAGCGCCGCGAACACCCCGATGCCGATCAACAGAATGCCCAAGACAATTCGAACCGGCCGCTCAATTCCACCTACATTACAGGCCATCGCAGCACCTCCTTCGTTGTGCTGACGCTGTCAGTTGTCAGCTTTCAGCTAGTCAGCTCTAGGACCTGGAGACTGTGGGCTGATCGCCCCATCACTAGATATGAGTCATCGTCCGGAAAATAGATTCAGCATTCCCATATTTCACTCGCTACGACTTTTTCGGCTAAACCTTCTCCTCCCAGCTGATCGCTGACGCCTGAACGCTATTTGCCCGTCCCAAAACGATACATGTCGTGGCAGGTGGTGCATCGAGCTGTCATGCTCGACAGGCGATTGAGAATTTTGACCGGGGATTCACCTTGCGCAATGCCGTCGGCAAGATGGTCCATATCTTTGTGAATCGACATGCCCATTTGCTTAAACGCCAGGGGGAGTTTCAGCATGATGGCGGGATTGACGTCCGCCGCCATCGCCATACCGGCCGCGCGAGCGGAGCTTTCAGCCGCCTTCAGCGGTTGATCCGCAGCCCCCAGTACGGTGACCACCCCGTGGATCGTCTTGAGCAACCCCCGCATCTCCGCAAGCACCAGATCTCGCTCCGATGGCGCCAGGATGATTTCTGTGCGACCGTCATTCCCCGCTCTCGTATGCCCCTGCACGAGAAACGTCGACATGGTGCCGATCGTAATCACCCACAGCGCCGCTAGTCCCCAGCCAAAGATGCGCCAATTCATGCGATGACATATTCCATTTCTTCAGGGATGTCCTTGACCGGCTTCACTGCCCAGTTGCCGCAGATACGCCGTCACATCGCGCATTTCTTCTTCAGACAGAACAAACTTCCAGGCCCCCATCGCCGTGTTCGTTCGTCCATCATGAATCGTTTTCAACAAGGTCGCATCCAACTTACCTTGCGCGGCAGGAGCGGTGAGATCGGCGACCGGCGGCGTGAAGGTCATCGCGCCGTTTCCCTTTCCTTCCACACCATGGCACCGGATGCACAGATTGGCGTAGAGCGTCTTTCCTTTGCCGGCGTTCCCGGTACCCGCATACACACCGGCCACGATCGCCGAGAAGAGGATCAGCTGCGAGACAGCCATCACTCCGACTCGTAGGTGCATGGTGTGCCCCTTTCTGAGCGCTCGCCATCGGAAAGATCCAAGCGCCATACAGGAGTAGATGCGATCCCCGTGCCAAAGGAACGGGCACGGGGATCTCCGGTCAATGCTCTGGAAAAAGATAGTTCATGGAGGACGGTCGGGGAAGTAGCACGAGGGACTGGAGAGAATCACCCCATCCCACACATGATCCTGGCGCAAGATGCCACAGCCGCAACGTCAGACGATCGTGGGCTCCAAGGTGATGCGCGTTTTCATCGAATTGGAGATCAGGCAGTTGGCTTCCGCCTTTTCAATCAGCTCCTTCGCTTTCGAAGCGTCTGCTCCTGACGAAAGCGTAATGTGCGGGCGCAGAGTGATCACCGTGACCTGAAACTTTCCCTCCACAAGTTCCAGACGGCCTTCCGCCTCGCAGTGGTAGGCGGTGAACGCGAGGCCGCTCCGTTCCGCGACAGCCAGAAATGTGGTCATGAGGCAGATGTTGGCCGCCGCCACGTACAAATCCTCAGGCGACCAGATTCCGGCATGCCCCTTGAATTCCGGAGGTGTCGCCACCTGAATCTCCGGCTTGCCTTCACTCGAAATCGTACCCTTTTTCTGATCCGTCCACTGAACCGCTGTTCGATACGTGTACACTTTACTGCGTACGTCCATTGATCCCTCCGCACTTGTGTGATGCGCCTGATGGAGTCAGAGCCTGCCGGAATTCCTCGCCTGAGTCACGAAGGACATTCAGCCATCGTAAATTGCGCTTGATGAATGAGCACCTCTGATGCCTTCGTCACCGGCCGCCTACAGATGATAATCCCCTGCAGCCTCAGGTTGATACAACACCTCTTTGATGCGGACGGTTCGCCTCCCCGCCGGCACCGGCCAATCGACCGTCGAACCTACGCGGGAACCCAACAACGCCGTTCCGATCGGCGCGAGGATAGAAATTTTCCTCTCAGGGATGCTGGCATCCGAAGGAAACACCAGCGTATAGACGTTTTCCAGGCCGGTTTCCACATCTTCGATCCGGACTTGGGAATTCATCGTGACCACGTTCGGTGGAATAGCGGAGGGGGCCACGATGTCCGCGCGATCAAGCTCCTCTTCCAAACTCTCCAGATGGTCACGGTCACGCCCAACGCTCGTCCGGGCTTTCAGCACATCTCTGAGGCGAGACAGGTCCACGGCAGTCATGCAGACAGTACGGGGATTCATGGTTGCTCTCCTTTGATGGCGTGCCGGTCCAGCACGTTCGGCACCACCCGGCGGTGGCCTGGATCGAACTTCCCTCTTTTCACGGTCAACACCGGGCACGTCGCCCGGCGCAACACCGCCTCCGCGACGCTTCCACATCGTTCCGGCGAGAGCCCTCGCCGCCCATGCGTGCCCATCACGATGAGGTCGGTCTGTTGCCGCAAGGCGCAGGCTAGAATGGAATCGGAGGGCAAGCCGCCGCAGATTTCCACGTCAGCCGGAAGTCCGAAGGCCGTCACGACGTCTCGAAGGTCCATCAACTGCCGATTCCAGTAGTCTCGCTTCGATGATTCCTCTTCGATCATCCCGAGGCCGCAGTCCAGGTCATACGAGGCCGGCTCCAGTACATGCATCAGCGTCACTGCCGCGCCGACACCCTGGGCCAGGTGAACGGCATATTCGACCGCGTCCAACGATGGCGTCGAAAAATCCACCGGCGCCAGAATATGCCGAATCAGCGCAGGTCTATCGGCCGGCAGAACCTCGACGGCATCCTTCCGAGACCCAGGCACCGCCAGAACCGGGCAGGGGCCCTCACGGACCAAGCGCTCCGCCGTCTTGCCGATCAGCCCATAGAGCACATTGTGGCGTCCTTGCGCGCCCAGCACAATGAGATCTATATCGTGCTCTCTGGCGGCCTGGTGAATATGCTCGCCGGGGTTTCCCAGTAGCAGCCTGACTCTGGCCGGCGTCCCTCGGCGCGCCAGGTCGTCCCGCACTTCTTCCAATTGCCGCGCGGCAGCCGCCCGCGAACGCCCCACCATGCCCAACGATTCCGTCTCCGCATGCCTCACATGGGAAGCCTCGATCACATGCAAGACGTCCAACTTTGCATCCCATGCACGGGCGAGATGGATCGCATACTCTTGAGCACGTCCGGCATCTTCCGAAAAATCAGTGGCGAACAGGATGTGTTTCACGAATGGTGGTGTCGTCATGGCTGCTCCTTCAAAACAGTTGGACGATTGTTTGCAACGGCCGCGGTTTCTAACGGAGAAGACGCCGGCCGGGGACTGAACGGAGCGCGGGACTCATGGCAATGCGAGAGATGAGCGTGAGTAACTGCAGTGATCCTTCACGCAAGACAAGTGCCACAGCTCTTCCCGTGACGCGTGAACGGAAGTCCGCGATCGAGGCCGCATTTCCAGCCGATGCCCCGGCAGCGATCCTATCTCATTGTTGCCATTTGCGGCAGCACCGCTCCGACTGGTGAGGCGATACACCACGCGGCGAGGGGGACGGCGCGGCGCATTCGGTCGGCATTAATCGCATGGTCCCATCGTGCCGTCGCCCTATCGGTCGTTCATCGTATGGTGCGCCATGGCGATATCGAACGGTTGCGCCGATTGACACTCAGTTACCGCAGCTCTCAGATGCGGCATGACCGAGGCCCTATCCTGGCCCAGCCGCATGAGCGTCTTCATGATGCGTTCTGGATGACTCCAATCGCTCCACGACACCCCCTGCATTTCCATCACCGCTGCCGCGCGAGGAACCGGAGCCAGGAGATCGCGCGAGAGACTCTGAACCGGCATGCGTTCATAAATGTCGCGAAGGACGTGCGGCTCCTCCGGGCTGTTGATCGCCGCTCCCAGTCGTTCGAAGAGCATCATCATCTCCGGCAAGACTCTGCGGCCCAGTCGCCACAATGTTTCAACCTGCGCGGCCATGATCCCCGTATGCCACAGCGCTCCCGATGCATAGGCCAACCTCGCCAACCGGGGCTCCGGTTTGTGCAAGAAGGTGTTGACCGCCCGGATCGAACGAAGGCCGAATCTGAGCAGTTCCTGATCGGGTTTGATCCAACCATAGTCTCTCTCCGGTCCATCCGGGCGCGCGGCGAGCACAATCACCTTCGCCGGCGCCTTTTCCGCCGCCCGTAGCGCATACAGGATCTCTCCGAGCAGCCGATCTTCCGGATAGACGAATTGATTGGCCGGCGCAATCAAGACCGTTCCCGCCGGATCCCGCGCACGAATATAGGTCAAGGGCAGAAACAATCCGGCGGCCGTCCCGGCATTGCGTGGCTGCACCAAGACCATGCCTGGATTTCGAGGGCCGATTTGCGCCCAGGCCTCCTGATGACCACGTCCGACCACCACGAGCGTGCGAGCAGGACTCGTGACGCATGTCACGCGGTCGAGCATATGCTGGAACAGGGACCTGGCTCCAAAAAATCGACAATAGTGGCTCGGAATCGTCCGGCCCAACCAGCGCTTCACGACCGGCTGCATCCGGACTCCGTCTCCTCCCGCGAGGATGATCGACCACCGCCGCCCCAGATGTTCCCCTCCTTCTCGCATGATGACCTCCTCCCATAGTCTTACTCGGACAAGTCGAGCAGGGACAGGCCCCAGAAGATCATGATTCCCATCGCGGCAATGACCAAAACCATGAGCAACATTACCGGCGCCAAGGTGGTGACCTGTTTCATCGCATCGCCCTTTCTTCATGTGATGCCTCGCGGCACGGCATCGACCATTCTGTCACCACACTCTATCCGGACTAGATGAAATGCCGATGAACGGGGCATGAAGAATTTTTCATGCTGAAGGGAATGCGGATGCGAGGAGACAATGGAAATCAGGCCGGCACGAGCAGGAAGAAGGGCAAACGGTCCCGAGGAACCGGTTACGTCTGGATGGCGGGGAACGTCAGCATGAAGACCGACCCTTTCCCCACTTCACTTTCCACGGTAATGGCGCCATGGTGCGCCTCCACAATTTCTTTCACAATCGGGAGGCCGAGACCATGCCCGCCCGAATCCCTGGCGCGAGCCGGGTCGGTCCGGTAAAACGGTTCGAAGAGATGCGGCAGATGCTCGCGAGCAATCCCTTGTCCCGTGTCTCGAACCGCCACACGCACCTGGTTCTGCGCGTGGCTGAGGCATAACGCCACGGTTCCTCCGGGATCCGTATACCGCAGGGCGTTATCCAACAAATTGATGAAGACTTGCTTGAGCCGTTCGGCATCACCCAGCACCGGCTGCACCGGTTCCTCTTCCAACACCAATGTGAGACGCCGATCCTCAGCGACCGGAGTGAGATCATCGATCAATTCTTTGAGCAACGGCTGAAGCGCCAGCACCGACAACTCTACCGGCGGCCGCGCGCCGGCAAATCGCGCGAGCGTCAGGAGCGAACGGGTCAACACGATGAGGCGCTGCACTTGTTCGAGGTTCGAGACCAGTACGTCGCGATAGTCGTCCGCCGATCGTGAACGCTGCAACGCGACCTCCAAATTGCCCTGCATCACAGTCAGCGGCGTTTTCATTTCATGCGCGGCATAGTCGGTAAACCGTCGCTGGCTTTCGGAGGCCCGCTGCAATCGGTCCAGCATCGCATTAAACGCTTGGGCCAGCCGTTCGAATTCTTCAAACGGCGCATTCAGGTTGACCCGCGAGCGCAGGGCCGACTCCGAAATCCCCTCGGCGGTGCGACTCAACGCCTCCACCGGATCAAGCACCTTCCGGGCCAACCATCCGCTGCCGAACCAGGAGGTGGCCAGGACGGCGGCCGAGCCGAGCATGAGCAGACCCATGAGACTGCGGTGGGTCCGGCGAAAGAACGCCAGAGATTCTTCGGCCTGCAGCAGGTATCGCACTTCATCCTGTTGCCGAATCGGCACGAACACCTGGCGCACCGACGCCCCCGAGTCCATCTCGAGCGTCTCATACACCACTTCGCCTCGTTTGCCGCGCGCCAATACCGCCGGATCCACCGACGGCCGGGGCACCACGGCGCTCCCCTGCCAGACGACCGTGCCATCGAGGGCGAGGATATGGACGGAATGCGAGACTTCGCGAAGCTCCTTCATCCGATCGTCGGTCACCTGCGCACCGCGCGGCAGCACGATCTCATGGTCCGACCGCTTCAGCAGTTCCGGCCGTTGTTCGATCAACTCCGCCAGGGTATCGGCAAAACCGAACAAGCGGCCATCCACATATTGCTGCAGCAGACTATGAAACCCCGTGTAGACGACCACGTTGAATCCGACCAACAAGGCGGCGATCAAAGCCACCGTATACAGCCGGAACTGGGTGCGAAAGCTGCTCACTCACTCGCCTCCAGCTTGTAGCCCACCCCCCGCACCGTAGCGATCAAGGGGAAAGCAAAATCCCGGTCGATCTTCACGCGCAAGGAACGGATGTAGACGTCCACCACATTCGTCATCGGATCATAATTCAATCCCCATACCCGCTCCAGAATCGCCGTGCGGGTGAGCACGATATCGCGGTTGCGCAGAAGAAATTCCAACAGGGAGAATTCTTTGCTCGTCAGCGTAATCTCCTTCCCGGCCCGCCACACCCGCCGGGAGGCCGGGTCCATCTCCAGATCCTTCGCCTTCAGACGGCTCCCGATGTGCGGCCCCCCTCGCCGCAAGAGCGCCCTGATGCGCGCAACCAGCTCTGTAAACGCAAAGGGTTTGGTCAAATAATCATCCGCTCCGGCGTCCAAGCCGGCGACCGTATCCTCCACCGAATCGCGCGCGGTGAGCAGAAGAATCGGAGAACGGTTCCCGTGTTCACGAAGGCGCCGGCACAGCGTCAACCCGTCCACCTTGGGCAGCATCACGTCCACGATCAACAGATCGTAACTCTCATCCACGGCCAGCATGAGTCCCGTTTCGCCGTCGGCCACGATCTCGACCGTATGCCGCTCCTCCTCCAATCCTTTCCGAAGAAATTGCGCCAGATCGGCATCGTCTTCGATGACCAGAATTCGCATACATGCCTCGTTTCATTCGCGACCCGTACAGGCCGAACAAGAAGCCATCGTCCGGACGCACAGCGCCATCATAGCAGGGACGAGCGGCGCTTTCCCTCCATGAAGACTTCTTCATGTGCCCTTCATCCCCGTCTCATGTGCGGTTTTGAGAAAGAAGCAGGCGATAACGGCTGCCGCGGCGGGAAGATGGAATGGGGACAGATACGTGAGCACCAGACCGGCGCATTACCAGGACATCATGCTCGACCTCGCGATCTGCGTCACGCCCCACAACAGAAAGAGGCCATAGACCGTGCCGAAAAACCAGGGGAAGCTGACCGCCCGATGCGCCCACCACTGCCGATGCTGGCGGAAGGCCCAGGAGGGCGCGAACGAGCGCGGCTCATTCGTGTCATCCACAATCGTTTCCCGATGCTCGCGCAACCGATAGAGCGTACTGACCGGCTTCCGGTCCTGCCAGTCCGGCAGGGATTCGATCCCCCGCAGCTGCCATTCCCACAACGCGTTCTGCCCGGAAAACCGGCCCAGCACGATCGCCATCTGCGCGCTCATGAGAATCCCGATCGTGCTCAGCAACACAATGACCAGCGTAAAGGGCAGGGCCAGGGATTCGCGCGACACGAGCAGGCCGATGACCGCGACAAAGATCGAATTGGCCGTCAGATAATCCGACAGCATGGTGTGGTAATCGCGAACGCCGGAGGTCCAGAGCGTCAACAGATGAGTATAGTCGGACTGCATGGTGTCGTGATTCTCAGTCATATGGCGATGATCCATGAGCCGCCTGTTCACCTATTCGAAATGCGCGGCCACAATAGGGCGTCACCCTGCGCCGCCCGAGCGTTGCTGTTCACATGGTTCACGAGGCGCTCAACACCTGCGTAATCAGCCGCAATTCATCACGCACCAGCCGTGGCATCAGAAAATGCCGGCGCACATGCTCGCGTCCCGCCCGGCCGAATTCCGCGCGCTCGCCCGGGTGGCGCAGCAGATGACGCACTCGCTCCGCGCAGGCCTCGACGCTGTCGACAAGATTCCGCTGAAAGGGCGCAGGGAATTGCATGGGAATGCCGCCGGTGTTTCCGGCGACGACCGGCTTTTCTTTCCACAGGGCTTCGGACACCACCAGCCCGAATCCTTCCCGCAACGATTTCTGAATCACGACATCGCAACCCTGCTGGAAAGCATTGACTTCCATGCTCCCCACGCCGGCCAGATTCGTAAAGACAAACAGGTCGGCGTCGTTCGCGGCCTCCTCTTCCACCCGGTCAAGAATTTCCCACCCTTCGGGATCGTCGCCCGCCATGGCGCCGATGAGCACGAGCTGCACCTCCGGGATCGCTTCTTTGACCAGTCGGTACGCGCGCACCACGCCGAGGGGATCCTTCCAGGGATCGAACCGCGACACCTGCAGCAGCAACGGCCTGGCGGGATCCACGCCGGAGTCGGCGATGACCCGGCGGCACAGATCGATCGGCAGGTCCATATTCTTCGTAGCGAGGGGATCGATAGCCGGAGCGATGAAGGCCATTCGTCTCGCCGCCAACTGCGGCAGCACAAACTGGCTCATGGTAAACACCACCGCGTCATACTCTTCCAACAAGGGCCGCAGAAACCGGCTGACCTCCTTGTCCGGCGCCGAACTGTCGATGTGACAGCGCCAGATCCATTTGGCATCTCGCGATCCCGCGAAGTGGCGTATGGCCGCAGGCTGCGGATCATGCACGATGTAGAGATCGTAGTCGTTGCCCAACGCTTGGGCGCTGCGTTCATTGACCTTCAGATACGCATCCTGCTCGGTTGTTCCCAAACCATACTGTCCGCCCTGCAGGGCGTTATGAAACGCTTTGGTGATGGCAAAAAAATCCGGCTCGCCATGAATCAAGCGCCAGTCGGCATGCACGCCGAGCGCCTGCAGCATGGGGATATACCGCGCCAGCAGTTCCGCCACGCCCCCGCCCGACGCGGTGGAATTCACATGGCAAATCTTCACGCCCTGTAAATTTTGGGCCAACGCGGTCAATTCTTCATATTCGTCGTCGCTCATGAGGCTACGGTAACCGCCGACATTCGCTTCGATCGCTCCGCACCGGCGGCCGATCCCCACTTTCGGTAATTGCGTCTTTATCTCCATGCTGTCCGGATCTCCTTCATGGTCGGTCCTCATCCAAACGTTACGCGTACCCATGCCCCGAGATAATGTGTCATGGCCACGACACACAGTCCGATGATCACATGTTCGCCGATCACTTTCCAGGGAGGGACCCGCTGCGCGCGCGCCAGGGCATAACTGAGCAATGCCAAGAGCGCCAGTCCCCACAGCAGGCTGGCTACAATGGCAAGGTCCAACGGCATGAACAACACGGGCACGGCAAAGGTGGCGGCGATGACGAACTTCGCCACAAACGTGGCCATCGTCGAGGCCCAGATGTCCTGGGTATTCCCATGGTTCTTGGACTCTTCGGCGACATGGATGCCCAATGCGTCGGACATGGCATCCGCCAGCGCGATGGTGAGTATCCCGCCCAACACCGCAGGCATGGAATGGGTGCCTGCGTGCAGACCGACCATCAAGCCGAGGGTGGTGATCACGCCGGAGGTCAGCCCGAAACTGAATCCGACCTTCAACGCAGTGCGCATACCGGATTCCCTGTCATATGCGACTACTCCTAGCCGCGCCTTGCCGATCATCGGCGCTCAACAGCTCTCCCGGCCCGATCCTCGCAGGCAGGATGATATCCACTCATTCATCGTCGCGAGCAGTGTCGCGATCGCACGATCCGCCGCCAACACGCCGCCATAGGCATCCTCGGTCGGAGCCGGTTCGAGTGCGTCGAAATTCCTGGCGCCCATCACCCGCTGCGCCTTCACATCCACCAAGTGCGCGCGCCATTGCACCCGGCTCCGGCTGGGCTGCTGCAGAAACTCTTGCTGTACGAGGAGGCCGGAAAGATCCAGCTGGTAATCGCCTCTGATTCCGGTGGGCATCGGCACCACGGCCCGCCAGAGTCCGGCAGTTTCCAGAGATTGAATCAACAACGGCATCACCATACGTGAGGGACTGTCGGCCCACACATGATTGGCGTAATAGCTCACTTCCGACGGCCGCCGCAGATAGGCGATGCGGGGCTGCTCGAATCCTGGCGCTGCTTGCGGAACGGCGACGACCAAGACGCCCTGACCACCGGCTTGGGCGACGCGGGACCCCGATGCCCCATCTATCTCCGCATTCATCAGCACGAAGGTACGGATCGGATTGTCTTCCGACCTGGGCAACACGCAGGCCGTGGCTGCGCAGGCCGCCATCACCAATCCCCACCATGCCACCACGCGACGAACGCGCACGACGTGTCCTCTATTCACCCGGCCCCTTCGGCTGACCCTGTCGGCCAAGCACCAAGACATTCGGTTGACGTTCAACCTGTTGCGCCACCCGATTCATCGTGGCCGTGAGTTGCCGTAATTCGCTGACTAGAAGCCCTGCGTCTGCCAGCGTCTGCCGTGAAAACTGTTCAATGCCCGGCTTGCCGGCCTCGACCATCTCCCCGACCTCACGGCTCGTTCTCGCCACCTCCGCCGTCATGTGTTGCAACGCGGCGGCGCTTCTGCCTATCCGATCCAGGAGCGCCGGGAGCTGCGTTCCCAGGTGCTCCGTCAGGCGCGCGGTTCGTTCGGCCGCCTCCGCCGCATGCTGCGCCCCGCGATCGACTTGACTGCTCCTGGCCGCCAGCACCTTCGTGACCTCTCCCAGGTCTTTCAAGATCTGCCGGAACTGCGCGCGATTGTCTTCATCCAAGACCAGGGACGCATTCTGCGCGAGGCCAGTAAAATTGGCCACCAGATTCGACAGCCCTTGGTCCGACAAGAGTTTGGCCAGTGTTCCGTCCAAACGGCCGAACAAGGAGGGAACGCTCTGGATAACCGGATACACCTGCCCCGTAACTGGCGTCAACGGCGGCGCGTCTTGGCTTCCTCCCGTCAGATTCAACGTCACCAATCCCGTGAGTCCTTGCGTGACCAGCACCGCTTGCGTATCCGTTTTGACGGGCGTCCCTCCGACGATATCCAGCGTCACCCGGACCTCCTCGGAATTCTCAGGGTTCAGGATGACTTCCTTCACTCGCCCGACATCCACCCCGCGGTACTTGACGGTCGAATCGACGCTGAGTCCGGCGACGGATTCCCTGGTATAGACATAATACCGATCGTAGATGCCGCGATAATCGGTCTTGCCCAGCCAGAGCACTGCACCGAGCACGGTAGCGCCCAGCAAGAGGACGAATGCGCCGACCACGGCGTAGTTGACCTTCGGTTCCATCCCGGCACCTCTCAATCGCGATGCAACTCGCCCCCGCAGTGATTCATCTGCGCGGCGCGCCCGCGCGGCCCGTGGAAATAATTCCTGATCGCGGGATCCTCCGAAGCTGCCAGTTGTTCCATGGTCCCCATGCCCAGCACATGGCCATCCCCAAGCACCGCCACGCGATCCGCAATGCGCCACAACGAATCAAGGTCATGGGTCACCATCACGACGGTGAGCCCCAACAACCGCTTCAGGTCGAGCACCAGATCATCAAAGGCGGCGGCGATCATCGGATCCAAGCCGGCCGTGGGTTCGTCGAGGAACAACAACTCCGGGTCCATCACAATAGCGCGGGCCAACGCGGCGCGCCGCCGCATCCCGCCGCTGAGTTCGCGCGGGAATTTCGCTCCGCTGTCAGGCGGCAATCCGACCAAGGCGATTTTTAATGCCACGATATCCCGGATGATCCCGGCACTCAGCGACGTATGCTCCCGTAAAGGCACGGCGACGTTTTCCGCCAACGTCATGGAACTGAACAACGCGCCATGCTGGAACATCACGCCGAAGCGGCGATGCAAGGACCCGCCGTCGGTATCTCGAAGCGCCCGGCTGTCGGCCCCCAGCAGGCTGATACGTCCGGCGGTCGGAGTCAGCAGCCCGATGATTTCCCGCAAGAGCGTGGATTTCCCGCAACCGTTGCCGCCGGCGATGGCGAACACCTCGCCCCTCATCACGGTGAGGCTCACATCCTGATGCACCACCGCCGGCCCGAATCGCGTCGAGACATGGCGCACGTCGATAATCGGCGTCTCAGTGTGCACGGCGAGAGACATGGCACCAGTCACTTCCCACCATCCGGGTGAGCCGAAGAGTTCATGAGTGGCCCGGCTACAGGTTCCACCAATTCAGCATGATGCTGCACAGGGCGTCAAAAATGATGACGAGAAAAATACTTTGCACCACGCTCATGGTGGTGTGCCGCCCTACATCATCCACTCCGCCTCGAATCTGGAAACCCTGATAACATCCGACCAGCGCAATGATGACGGCAAAACACGGCGCCTTCCCGACGCCGATCAGGAAATGCCGCAAGGCCACCGCTTCTTCGAACCGCGACAGAAAGGCCGTGAAACTCACATTCAACTGATTCGCTGCGATCAACATCCCGCCGAAGACACCCAGCACATCGGCGTAGACCGTCAGCAACGGCAACGCCACCACCAGCGCCAGCATCCGCGGCAAGACCAGCAACTCGGTGGGCGACAATCCGAACGTTCGCAAGGCATCCAGTTCTTCCGTCACTTTCATCGTGCCGATGTGTGCCGCGTATGACGATCCCGACCGTCCGGCGATTAAAATGGCGGCGATCAGCGGCGCAATTTCGCGCAGCAGCGAAATCCCCACGAGGTCGACGATAAAAATGTTGGTGCCGAACTTCCGCAATTGCTCGGCGCCCTGATACGCGATCACGACTCCGATGAGAAATGTCAGCAGCCCCGTGATCGGCAGCGCATTCACCCCGTCGAGCCGGAGACTGTTCAACGCGCTGCGCCAGCGCAAGCGCGCAGGCGACGAGCAGACTCGCAGCAGCGCCATCGCACTCTCGCCGATAAACTCCACGCCTCGCAAGAACCGGCTAACGAGATCGCTGATGGTGGATTGCAGCCGCGCCCGTGTCTTTGGCCGGGCCGCCACATGCGCCATCATGGCGTCCCAATGGGCCGACACCAGGTTCATGAGCTGCACATGTTCGGAGCGCAGCCCTTCGACCGTCACGTCACAGCCGCGCCGCCGGGCGTCCATGACCGCCCGGGACAAGACCACCGCCCCACCCGTATCGAAGGCCTGTATCCCGCTCCCCTCAAATCGCAAGGCGCCACCGGCAGGCCAATCCATCACCCTGAGGGCGCGTTCGACCGGTCCTACATCGGATATCGTCCACGCGCCGCGACAACGCAGGGTGCGGCCGTCCACGAAGGTCACCGCAGCCGATTGCTCTCGCGGCTCCGTTGTGTGAGGGCGATTCATAGCCTGCTTCAGGAAACGCCTTCCGCCCGGTCCTGTTCCTGTGTCACGGCGAGACGTTGCTTTCCGGCTACCAGCAACGCGCCGACTCCAACAATCACGGTCACAAAGGTCAACAGGCTTCCGATGACCGGAACGAGTGCCAGGAGTGAATACAACAACAGCCCTGCCACAAAGGGCCGGATGAGTGAGGAGGAAGCGTCGGCGCGACGGCGAAACAACCATTGTCCCGCGCAGATGATGGTAAAGATTCTGGCCAGATACATCGTCACGCCATACAGCGCGAGCAGGATCACTCCCGCCGGCAAGACCAGCACCGTCACCACGAAACTGAGAGCCACCAGAGGTGTCACGACCACTGCGGCAAGCCCCCATCCCACAGAAGGCGCGGGTCGTTCCCGTATCGCCGCCGTGACCTGTGCAGCAAAGTGCGGCCATATTCGCAGGAGGATCAAGCCAAGAATCAACGTCGACAGAAAACTGGCGAAGGCCGCCAGGACTCGCATCCCGACGAGTCCCTGGCGAGCCCGCTCGGTGCTCCACCCCTCGGGTAAGGGGCGACGCGTGATCGGCCCGCGAATCACGGCCTCCTCGTCGATCGAAGGCGCGACCTCTCCCCAGTACCGCAGCCGACCGCCGACCGATGCCTTCGATGTCAGACGCACCGATTCAGCCGCGACGATGACATCGCGGCCGATCTCATTGGAGAAGGTCGTCTGCCACGCGCCCACCCGTGCATCGCGGCCGATCGCTCCGGACAGCTGCACGGAGGCGCCTCCCGCAATGACATTCTCGCGGACGGTCGCCTTCTCCGTCAGATGGACATCGACACCGGCGAGGGTGGCGTTTCTTCCGATCGTCCCGCTCACGGTGATGTGCGCGCCGGCCACACGGGCATCTTGGGCGATCGTGCCGGACAGGACGACCTTGGCCCCCGCCACGATCACATCGCCGTTCACCACGCCATCTACCATCACTTCACCGCCAGCTGCGTACAGATCTCCATTCACGATGCCGGAGATTTCCACCTGCGGACCGAACGCAAAATAATCACCCTGCACCACCTGGCCCGCGCGCAACACCGCCCTCTCGCCGATGGGCGAACGGCCGTCGGACTTCTCGGCAAAAACGGGCGTGCCGAGCAGCACCACCGTTGCCGCGACCATGCAAGTGATGGAGCCGATCATGTTCATCGACGTAGGCCCCCTGCGCCGTAGCGATACACCGGTTCGCCGCCAGAATAACCGGCGGCGAGCAATACCACCGAACCACTCACACCGAGGAACAAGAAGAGGAGAGCATGCACCCCAAAGACGGCAAATGCCGATTTCTCATGCGTCTCGATCGCCTGCTGGGGGATAGTCCCGCCCTGCTCCACCGCATCTTCCGCGAGATGACCGGGAAGCAGGGCCACTAAAGCGGTCCAGCCCCCGAGTGGCAACAAGGACAAACTCGTGGCGCGACATTCTTTCCCGACGCC
The DNA here is from genome assembly GCA_022226935.1 of Nitrospira sp. GTDB lineage: Bacteria > Nitrospirota > Nitrospiria > Nitrospirales > Nitrospiraceae > Nitrospira_A. Next base: position 2,048,813 of record CP092081.1, on the reverse strand, counting down.
ATCGCAGGGCGACCAGATCGAAGAACAAGCCGGCCAACAACAGTGCGATAGGAAAATGAACGACCATCGGATGATTTGGATGCATGCCCTCTCCCTTCGCGACAGCACCTGACGGCCCTGTATCGCCTTACTCACCGGGGATAAGCTCTGCGCGACTGTCTCAATCACCGTGGTACGGCACACAAACGACGAATCGGCTCTCGGGAAGAGAAGTGCAAGGATGGCGCCCTGCCCTGCCCCCTGACACAGGCGGGGCCAACCGCTTATCCTACGTCTCGAAATAGAGTCGGATGATGGAGATGCGAGAGTGAGGATCGGGGAGGTCTGCTACAGAGGGGATCTGCCGTTCTGTGGCAGAATGCAACAAAGCCGGCGGTCCTGAACAGATCTTAGCTTTTGGCTTGGATCGACAGCAGATACAAATGCTTGCGGCCTGGCTGCAGAAACTCCTGCAGTGTTTCGACGACCAGCCCGGCCTGCTTCTGGAGCGCGACCAGATGCGATTCCTCGGTAATGACCCGGATAGGCCCCTGCGCCTGAACCGCGTGACGCAGGGCATCTTCATCCGGCAGATCAGGCACGGCGGTATCCCGCTTCAAATAATAGACGGCATCTTCGTTTTTGGGCCAACCGGGAATGTAGAGAAACATAGCCGGTCCTGGCTCTTTCGCCAGGGATTTGATCTGCTCTGTGGCCTTCCGCGGCGAAGCGGCCTGATCGATCGCAGGAAACACATAGTTCACCACCAGCACCACGTAGGCCACCGCAAGCACGCCGACCATACGCAGCGCCAACTGGAGGCGGGCGGTGATTGCGGCATACAGAAGCGTCCCGGCCAGAGACACCATGATCACGATGAAGACGGGAGACACGACCGGCGCAGAGACCAGCCAACGACGGCGCAACGGTGCGGCGCCGAAGAACATCCCACCGATGAACACGAGGGCCAGGATTACCAGAAACCCTCTCAATAACGGAGACATGGACCGAGCAGTGTCCGTGGATTGACGTAACCGGTGATAGAAATACCCGATCATTAACCCGATGCCGGGAACGAGGGTCGTCAGATAGGGCTCTCGTTTGAGCGTGGCCAGGCTGAATGCCGTGAAGAGACCCAGCACCCACACCAGCAATAACAGCTCCGTCTGATGCGAGCGCAACGGTCGTTGCTGCCACAACAACACCAGGGCGGACGGCAGCAACGCACACCAGGGGAAGAAATCCGCCCACATCATGCCCAGATACCAATAGATGGGGTGCCCGTCTTTGGAGGTCCCGGCTGCGCCGGACAAGCCGCTATTCCACACGGACTCAATGGCGCTCAGGATCTTAAAATGATGTTGATACCCGACACTCAGCAGTTGCGCATACCAGGCCAGCAAGGCAATGGCCCCTGCCAAGCCGATCCAGAAAAATTTGTCTCGTACCATTCGGGCGTCGCGCTGAATCACCGCATACAGCGCCATGATCAGCAGAGGAAGGAAAAATCCATGCATCTCCTTCAGCATGGCTCCGAGCGCCATACTCAGGCATGTCACCAGATACCACCGTGAGCTCCGGCCCAGGATCTGCACCTGTATCCAGGCGAAGAGGGCCAGGGTGACCAGAAACGTCAAGGTCGAATCGAACAACACGCGGCGTCCATACCAGAGAAAGACATGGCTGGTGGCCACCACCAGCGCAGCCCAGAACCCGGCTCGAGACGACATCAACTGAGTCCCCAGCACGTAGGTCAGCAGGATGGTGCCCACCGCGGCCAACGACCCAGGCAGGCGCAACGCGATTTCGTGGTCTCCCCAGATCGACGTCGAGAGGTTCAGCAACCAAAAAAACAACGGCGGCTTATTGAAGTAGGGAATGCCTTGATAGGTGAGGTCGAAAAATTCACCCCGCCGAGCCATCTCTCCCGCGATGCCCGCATACAGCCCTTCGCTGCCTTCCAATAACGACAAGTGGAGGTTGGCAAAATAGGCCCACCCGCCGACAAACGCCAGGAGCAATATCTCCAGATATCGAACTCCAGCTGGATTCTCCCAGAGCGGCATGGACGCGGGCCTTGGGGAATGAGGCTGGGCTCGGACTTCAAGCTGCGACTGCGAGACACCGGTGTCTGTCATGCGTCTTCCTAAGAGATCGAGGAGCGTTGCGTTCTACACGACTCGTCCCACCTTCAAGTGTGTAAATGGGAATCGAATCCGGTACGCAAGGCTTTACGGTATCTCGCGCGTGCCGGTCAAGACTTACTTCGCCCCATCGCTTTGGCGCCTGCGGCAAAACCGTACGCCACGCCCTTCACGCAGACCTGCGCAACTGTCATCTTCCTTGCAGACACTATTTGACTTTGGCCGTTGACCCCATTATGTCTCACTGAGCCGATGTGGTGACCATGCTCGTCGTACCGCAGCCATTGGTGACGCGAGCCCGCGCGAGAGACGGCTTGCGCCTCTTCGCGCTTCACCCTGCAATAGAAGCCGACGCGCTGGCCGCTCGCCCCCACGTGCGCATCCTGGCTCGTGTGGACGGCTGGATGTAAGCCCAAAAACTGGCGGCTGTGGGAGTCTCGGATTATCCAAACCGAAGTTGCAGCATCTCGGACGTGGACCGGTCCGGGATGCCGACAGGCCGGATCCGGGAATATGCCGACGCTCTCGCAACCCGGTGGATCCGAAACGCTCATCGGACCGGTCCGCAGAATCCTTCACCGTCTCGAACGGCGATCGAAAGGATCTCATTGGAACGATCACCAACTGAAGATCACCGAAACTGGCATGGCCGCGAAGTCGCAGACGTGGTGGTGCGCCTGCAGACCGATCCACGCCGTGGCTTGACGACCGACGAAGCCGCGCGACGTCTGGTACGCGATGGTCCGAACCGTCTACCGCCCCCCACACGACGGTCGGCCTGGATCCGCTTCCTCCTGCAATTTCACAATGTCCTGATCTACATGATGCTCGCGTCCGCCGTCGTCGCGGGCCTGTTGAGTCATTGGATCGATGCCGCGGTGCTGTTCGCCGCCGTCGTCGTGAATGCCGTCATCGGCTTCATACAAGAAGGGAAGGCGGAGGAAGCCCTTGACGCCATTCGTAACCTGCTGTCCCTGCGCACCACCGCCATCCGCCAAGGAGAACGCATCCAGATCGCGGCCGAGAACCTGGTGCAGGGGGATCTCGTTGCTTTGGCATCCGGAGACAAGGTCCCGGCGGACATTCGTCTGGTGAGCGCCAAAAGCCTATTCGTCAACGAAGCGATCCTGACGGGCGAGTCGGCCGTCGTGGAAAAGTCGCCTGCGGCCGTTCCAATCGACGCGCCGCTCGGTGATCGCCGCTGCCTTCTCTATTCCGGCACCTTGGTGTCTTCGGGACAGAGCACCGGAATTGTGGTGGCAACAGGGAGTCGGACGGAATTGGGACGGATCAGCGCCATGCTGGAAGACGTTGAGGAGATGACGACTCCGCTGGTCCGACAGATGGCCGCCTTCAGTCGATGGCTGGCAGCCGCCATCGGCGTCATTGCCGTGGGCACCTTTATCATCGGCGTCCTCTGGCGAGGGCACTCCGCCGACGACATGTTCATGATGGTGGTCGCACTGGCCGCCTCGTCCATTCCCGAGGGCCTTCCTGCCATCATGACGATTACCCTGGCGCTCGGCGTGCGGCGGATGGCCACGCGTCATGCCATCGTCCGGCGCCTCCCCGCGGTGGAGACTCTGGGATCGGTCACGGTGATCTGTTCCGACAAGACAGGCACCCTGACCAAGAACGAGATGACGGTGCAGTCGATCCTGACCGGCAAGCTGGCATTCGCCGTGAGTGGCGCGGGCTACGTTCCCGAGGGCGGGCTGCATCTGGACGGAGCGGCAGTCCAGCCCGGCGACTACCCCGAGAGCACGGAACTGGCGCGGGCGGGGTTGCTGTGCAACGATGCGCTGCTGCGCCATGTGAGCGGCACCTGGCAGGTGGAAGGCGATCCTACCGAAGGCGCCCTCTGCACCTTGGCCGTCAAGGTCGGCCTCGACCCGTTCGTTGAACGGGAACGGTGGCCCAGAGTGGATGCCATCCCGTTCGAGTCCGAGCATCGCTTCATGGCAACCCTTCACCACGACCATGAAGGGAACGGGGTGATTTACCTGAAGGGAGCGCCTGAACGGCTGTTCGGCATGTGTACGACCTCTCGCGCCGGAACCCATGATCTCACAATGGACAGGGCAGCCTGGGACGAACGGGTGGCCTCGATCGCCGGACAGGGAATGCGCACCTTGGCCGTCGCCATGAAGCGGGTGCCCGCTACACAACATGACTTACGGTTCGAAGACGTCGAGACCGGCTGCACGTTGCTCGGACTCCTGGGGATCATCGATCCGCCGCGAGAGGAGGCGACGGCTGCCGTATCCGACTGCGCCTCGGCCGGCATCAGGGTGAAAATGATCACCGGCGACCATGCGGAAACCGCCCGCGCGATCGGCGCCCGCCTCGGCATCGGACAGGACAAGCCGGCCATGACCGGGAGTCAAATCGAACAACTGGACGACGAACACCTGCGTCTGGCCGTCTCCGATCTGGATGTGTTCGCCCGCACGAGTCCGGCTCACAAACTGCGGTTGGTCGGCGCACTGCAGGCCTCCGGCCAGATTGTGGCCATGACCGGCGACGGAGTCAACGACGCGCCCGCGCTCAAACGCGCCGATGTCGGCGTAGCGATGGGGTTGAAGGGAACCGACGCGGCGAAAGAAGTGGCCGATGTAGTGCTCGCGGACGACAACTTCGCCACCATCAGCGGCGCCGTGCGGGAGGGGCGCGGTATCTACGACAGCATCCGCAAGTTCATTTTGTTTATGTTGCCGACCAACGGCGGAGAAGCGCTGGTGGTCACAGGGGCGATATTGTTTGAATGGACATTGCCGCTCACAGCGGCCCAGGTGCTGTGGATCAACATGGTCACATCCAGCACCCTGGGCCTGGCCCTGGCGTTCGAACCTCCGGAATCGGATGTGATGCAGCGCCCACCGCGGCATCCCCAAGAGGCTCTGCTGTCGTGGTTTTTCGTGTGGCGGCTGACCATGGTGTCCGGCCTGATGATGGCCGGGGCCCTGGGTCTCTTTCTGTGGGAACTGGACCGAGGCGCCGGCATCGAGCGCGCGCGCACCATCGCCGTCAGCACGGTCGTGATGGTGGAAATGTGGTATCTCCTGAATAGCCGTTACATCCTCCGTCCCGTGTTATCGCGAGAGGGATTATTCGGCAACGCGTATGTCTGGATTGTCATCGGCGCCTGCGCCCTGCTTCAGCTCGCCTACGTCCATACCGCTCCGTTACAAGCCGTGTTTCACTCAACCGACTTGAGTCTGGCGGAGTGGGGGCGCGTCATGCTGGTGGGCCTGTTTGTCTTTACGATCGCGGAAACGGAGAAAGCCGTCATTCGTTCGGTAACCCAGCACAATGCCGTGCGGCGGGCGGCGCCCTCCGGGGAGCGGCCATTTCATTCCGACCGGGAGCATCACTTATGAAGACACTGACCTCGATCGTCGCAGCCATCGATTTTTCCGAGTACGCCCGCTCGGCCGCCGAACGCGCCGCACTCATCGCGAAGGAACAGGCGGCCACGCTGCGGCTGCTGCACGTTATCAGCGGATCCTCTTTGGACGATCTTCGCAATGTGCTACGGGGATCGGCCGAGATCGAAGCAGCGGTGATTGAAGAAGCGAACACCAAACTTCGCGAAACGGCGACCGCTCTCAACAAGAGCACCGGTGTGACCGCGCAAGAGGAAGTGGCAACCGGCCAGGTGATCGCCAAGATCCGTGCGGCTGCCGAGGCGGCCGACCTACTGGTCCTCGGGGCGCGAGGCACCAATCCGTTGCGTGATCTCGTGCTCGGCACCACGGCCGAGCGCCTTCTTCGAACCTGCCGTCGGCCGTCGCTGGTCGTGAAACGTGCCCCGAACAAAACCTATCAGCGGCTCATCGTGCCAGTGGATTTCTCAGCCTATTCAGCTCCCGCCCTGACTATGGCCCGCCAGGTAGCCCCCCACGCGCGCATCAGCATCGTCCATGCATTTCGAGTTCCCTTCGAAGGCAGGCTGCGCATTGCCGGCGCCACCGAGGAAGCCATTCGACGATACTGCGACGAGGAGCGGCAGGAGGCCGGCCGGTGCATCGATCAACTGATCGCCGAGTGTCTCCCCTCCACCCAGCGCGCGGCCTGCATCGTCGAACAAGGCGATCCCTCTCCTGTCATTCTTGCCCAAGTGCAAGCGCAAGCGGCAGATCTCATCGTCATCGGCAAACAGGGCCAGTCGCGGGCCGATGAGCTCCTCTTAGGCAGCGTCACTCGCCACATCCTGGCCGGATCATCCTGCGATATTCTCGTGGTGTCGCCATGAGAACGTCTGCGCGCACGACCGGCCGGCTGCTCCTGGCCGTCGATTTTTCGAAGCCGGCCTCCCGTGCCGTGCCTTATGCCATCAAGCTGGCGTCGGTCTTGAATTTACGCCTCACCGTCGTCCACGTACTCCCAGCGCCGCCTGGTTTCCCGCCCTGGGCGCCTGCGAGCAGCCGCTCCCTCAATCCGCTCAGGACCAAAGCGTTGCTCGACTTGGGCCGTGTGGTTCGTGTTGCGAACGACAATCAGGTGACAGCCGAATACAAACTGCTCACCGGGGTTCCGGAAGATGCCATCCTGCAGACCGCCGACGAGATTCGGGCCGGCCTCATCGTGATGGGAACTCACGCTCGATCCGGTCTGGACAGGCTCAAGTTGGGAAGCGTGGCAACCGCCGTCCTGCGCAGGGCCCACTGTCCGGTATTTACGATCCGCGCCGCGGCCGGCGGCCATCCCGCCCTGCACCCGCTTCGGCTCAACCTCAGTCGAATCCTGGTGGCAACGGACTTTTCACCTTCTTCCGAGACAGCGCTCCGGCGCGCTGCTGAGTTGGCGAGGTTGCTGCAAGCGGAGGTGAGGCTCCTTCATATCGCCGAGCTCCCACTCCGCGCCTCCTCCTCCGCCCAGGCCGCAAATTCCACAGAGGCACGCATGGAAAGAAAATTCCGGCAGGCCCTGTCCGCCTCCGGCGCCGATGACGTGGTCGTGGAACACCTGCTGCTCCATGGCGATCCGGCCGATTCCATTCTGGCTCACGCAGCGCGCACGAAGACGCGGCTCATTGTCATGGGAACCCAAGGTCGCCGTGGTGTGGAACGGTTGCTACTCGGAAGCGTGGCAGAAGCTGTGATTCGCGCCGCGCACTGCCCGGTGCTGGTGGTCAGGAATGGGGGGCGACACCGACGCCTGGCTCATCCCGCACCGACGGTTCATCGCCACTAAACCCGGCGGGGTTGCGTGCCGAGCGTGCTTCACCCGGCACTCTAGTCCCGATCCACAGATAGTAGAGCAGAGGAATCACCACCAACGTCAACACCGTCGAAGCGCCCACCCCGAACAGCAACGACACCGCGAGACCCTGAAAGATGGGGTCGAGAATGATGACGAAGGCGCCGACCATCAACGCCGCGGCCGTCAGCAGAATCGGACGGGTCCGGATGGCTCCCGCGCGAATGACCGCCTCCATCAGCGCGACGCCCTCCGCCTCCTGATGCTGAATGAAATCCACCAGGAGAATGGAGTTCCGCACGATGATGCCGGAAAGGGCGATGAACCCGATCATGGACGTGGCCGTAAAATACGATCCCGTGAGCCAGTGGCCTGGAAGAATGCCGATCAAGGTCAGCGGGATGGGCGCCATGATGACGATCGGCGTCAGGAACGACTGGAACTGCGCGACGATCAGCAGATAGATCAACACCAGCGCGGCCGCGAAGGCCATGCCCATATCCCGAAATGTTTCATAGGTAATGTGCCACTCCCCGTCCCACTTCATCGCGAACCGCTGTTCCGACCAGGGCTGCACGGCATACTGTTGCTCCAGCACATACCCTTCCGGCAACACATACTGCGCCAATTTCTTCCCGATGCCCATCACGCCATAGACCGGACTCTCGCCCTTGTCGGGGCCTGTGCCACCGACATCCGCGATGACGTAGACGACCGGTTTCTGATTTTTATGATAGATCGCCTGTTCACGGACGGTCTGTTCGACACGAATGAGTTCGGAGAGCGGCACCATATATCCCGCAGTCGTTCGCAGGGCGATTTCTCCGAGATGTTCCAGACCGGTTCGTTCGATGATCGGCAGGCGAAGTTTGACCTGCACCGGGCGGCGCTCTTTGGGAATATGCACCAACCCGACGTCGGCGCCTTCCAGCGCGAGGCGCAAGGTCCGCACGATTTCTTCCGACGGAATGCCCGCCAACGCCGCCTTGGCGCGGTCGACCGTAAACACGTACTTGATCTGGTCCGCTTCCAGATAGTCATCGACATCGACCACGCCGGCCGTGGTTTCAAACATCCGGCGCACGTCCTTGGCGATCTCGATCTGCCGGTCATACTCCGGGCCGTAGATCTCCGCGACCAATACCGATTGTACCGGCGGTCCAGGCGGCACTTCGACCACTTTGACATTCGCCCCGTAGAGCCGCCCGATATCCTGCACTGACGGGCGAATCCGCTGCGCAATGTCGTGGCTCTGCGCCTGCCGCCGGTCCTTGGCCACCAGATTGATCTGAATATCGGCCTCGTGCGGCTGGTCCCGCAGATAATAGTGCCGGACCAGACCGTTGAAGTTAAACGGCGAGGCGGTGCCCACGTAGGCCTGGTAATCCCGCAGTTCGGGAATGGTTCGCACATATTGCGTCAGAGCCTTGGTCGCTCGGGCGGTTTCCTCCAGCGTCGTGCCTTCCGGCATGTCGATCACCAACTGCAATTCGCTCTTGTTGTCGAACGGCAGCATTTTGACCACCACATCGCGCGTCCAGAAGAGCAGGACCGAACCGGCCAGCAGCAACGCAATGACACCCAGCACCAGATAGGCCATCACCGGATGCGACAACACGGGGGCCAGCAACCGGCGATACAGGCGATAACTGCGGCCTTCCTCAAACGAGTCATGATCGACGCCCGCCATATGCACGCCGGGCCGATAACAGGTCTGACAGAACCAAGGAATCACGATGAACGCGACTAGGAGCGACACAAACATGGCGATCGAGGCATTCACGGGAATGGGACGCATGTACGGACCCATCAGCCCCGACACGAAGGCCATGGGCAGGAGCGCGGCAATGACCGTCATGGTGGCCAGAATCGTCGGGTTGCCGACTTCATCGACAGCAAAGAGCGAGGCCTCGCGATGCGGGAGGCGACGGAGGGTGAGATGCCGATAGGTATTCTCCACCACTACAATCGCATCATCCACCAGAATACCGATGGAGAAGATCAACGCGAACAACGTGACGCGGTTGATGCTGTAGCCGATCAGCATGGAAATGAACAACGTGAGCGCCAGGGTCAAGGGGATCGCAATGGAGACCACGAACGCCGGGCGGAATCCCAGCGTCAGGCCGAGAAAGACCACGACCGCAACAACGGCCACTAAGAGGTGCCAGAGCAGTTCATTGGCTTTCTCGTCGGCGGTTTCTCCGTAGTCGCGCGTCACGGTCACCTGCACGTCGGCGGGAATCAGTCGCCCCTTCATCTCCTCGACTTTTCGAATGACTCCCTGTGCCACGGTGACCGCGTTGGTGCCGGCTTGTTTGGCGATCGCCACGGTCACGGCGGGTGCTTCACCTGAAGAGGAACCCCCTCCTCTCGTTCCCTCGCCGAACCACACATACTGGGTTGTTTCACTCGGGCCATCGATCACCTCCGCCACCTGGCGAAGATACACGGGCCGTTGTTCGTTGACGCCGACCACGACGCCGTCAAGATCGTCTTTCGATCGGATGAACCGGCCCGTCTCCACGAGGAAACTTTCGTTTCGACTCTCAAACCGCCCGGCAGGCAACGCCAGATTCTCCCCTTGAATGACGCGCGCGACTCGCAGGGGCGTCAACCCGTAGGCTTTCAACCGTGTCGGATCAATTTGGACGCGCAACTCGCGACCACGGCCACCGACCACGAAGCCACTCGCCGTGCCGGGCACTTTCTTCGCATCCTCCAGCACCTGATCACCCAATTGACGCAGCTGAAAATCCGTATAGCGCTCGCTCGACAGGGTCAGGGTGACGATCGGCACATCATTGACGTCCCGCGGTTTGACTTGAAATGGCGCCGCGCCTGGAGGCAACAGATCTTGGTTGGACATCAACTTGTCATAGAGGTCCACCAGGCTCTGCTCCATCGGCTCACCGACATAAAACCGCACGATGATGAGTGCCCCGCCCGGGCGAGAAATCGAATAGAGATATTCGACCGTTTTGATTTCGGAGAGCTTGCGTTCGATGGGTTTGGTGACCTGCTCTTCGACGACCTTCGCAGAGGCGCCGGGGAACGGCAGCCAGACGTCGGCCATCGGCACCACGATCTGCGGCTCCTCTTCGCGAGGGGTCAACAGCACCGCGAACACACCGAGGAGCAGACTGGCGAGGATGATCAACGGAGTCAGTTTGCTGCCGACAAACAGCGCGGCGAGACGGCCGCTGGCGCCGAGGCGTGGGGTCGTCATTCGTGAACCATTATGAGCATCTAGACCAGATCCGTTGTACCGTGCACCAGTCCATCCCGTCGACGACGTTACCGCTCCTGCGTCGGCAAGGCTACCGCGGTCATTTCCTCCACGAGGACCCCGTCGCGACCTTTGCTGCCGTCAGCGATGACCCGCTCCCCGGCATCGACACCGGACAAAATTTCGACGCCCTGCTCCAACGTGCGGCCGATCCTGACCCATCGAAGGCGAGCCATCTGATCGCCTCCCACGACGAACAAACTGGCCAATTCGCCCCGTTCGATCAACGCCGTTTTCGGCAGGAGCAGCGTCGTACTCATCCCTTTTTCAAGCCTGAGCCGACCAAACATGCCCGACTTCAATCCGGCGGCCTGAGGCAAATCCACTTTTATCGTGAAGGTATGAGTTTGGGGATCACCGGCAGGGAGAATCTGGGACACGGTGCCTTTGAGCGGATTCGGCCCCAAGGCATCGATGACCACCGGCAGCGACGAGCCGACGGAGACGACTCGCACATCACTCTCGGCCACGGTGGCTTCCAAACGCAGCCGCCCGGGATCTTCCATTTTCAGGAGCGGTTGCCCGGGGGAGGCCAACTCCCCACGCTCCACCTTTTTTTCGGTGATCACACCGTCGAACGGCGCTTTCACGATGGTGTAACTCAATTGCGCCACCACCGCCTTGCGGCCTGCTTCGGCCACTCTCAGGGCGCGTGTCGCGTTCTCCAGTTCCTGTTTGGAGACCGCATCTTTACGATAGAGCTCTTCCATCCGGTCTTGATGCGCCTTGGCATTGTCGAGTTCCGCCGTAACCCTGGACAATTCCGCCTGCACATCCCGGTTGTCGAGCACCACCAGGGTCTGCCCCTGGCGCACGACGCTCCCTTCGCGGACCAGCAGGTTATCGATCATCCCCTGGATCCGGCTGGCCAATGTCGCCTGATACACCGCCGTCACCTGTCCCGTCACCTCGACCGAAATCGGTACCTGGCTGGCTGTAACCTCGATCACCGGCACGTGGATCGGCTGCTGTCCCGCTGTGCCAGAGGGAATGTCTCCCGGCCTTCCAGGTTCCTGAGAGGGTCCGCAGCCTGCCCCGAGGAGCAGCGCGATCACAAGGCCTGCGATGCGCACACGTTTCTCGTTATTCGTGAACACCGAGCCTCCGCAAAAGAGCCATCATCGGACACCAGCCGCTCAATGACGACTGGATGAGATTCACCGCGACGAACGCCGCGAAATAATTATAGTAGGGATGAACCGTTGCACCCAGCACGACCGCGATCAACACGAACAATCCGGCGATCAACCGGAGCCACTCGTTCAACTTCATCGTCGCCTCCTTTCTTATTCCATATGAGTAACCAGGAGAGGAAAGGATTCAGCAACAGTTCACTTTCCACACAAGATCAATTGCTTAGCATGCTCCATGACGAGAGCCGCAAGAAAACGACTCGGGATGTTATCAAAACCGATACTGGCCACCGATCGAGACGATCGAATCCTGAAAGTCTCTCAGGACATTGGTCGAGGTGCGTTTGCCGTATTGAAACGACAACATGGCCGTCGCAGCCGTCGAGATGTGGTACCGCAGCTCCGCAATGCCCTGGTGCGTAGCATCAAACCGATCGACATGGATGTCGCCTGCAATGCCGCTGGTGAATGTTTTCCGGCGATGGATATAGGTCAAGCCGAGATCCCATTCCTTGTGCAACCGGAACTCTGTACCGGCCGAGACCATGTGGAGATAATAGGACACGTCATCCGCAAATTGGGTCTCCTTGTGGCCATCCGCCAGACCCCGCTCGTATAGATACGAGAGCGTGAGCGTCAGCCATTCCTTCGCGTGATAGTCCACGCGCGGGCCGACCGTCCAGAAATTCGTATTGCGCTCCGCAAACACATCGTTGTAGCGCCGAATGCCGAAGCGGGTGACGAGCGTGCCGGTGACCCGATCCGACAAGCGGCGCTCGACTTCGGCCCGCCAATGATGAGAACTGACGCGTTCTTCCTGAACCGATCGTGTGCCGGTACGGCGCTCGAAGTTCGGGCCGAGAAAGAGATTGGGTATGTATCGATAGCGAACGAGAACCGTCGTCGCCTGATCGACCGAAAAGCGGTCCTGAATGCGAAAGTCGGAATGGTTGAAAATGGGATTGTTGGTGTAAATCGCCCCTTGCGCCTTCACCGACAATTCGTTTTTACCCTGCATCGTGGGCGTGGAGTGGATGACCTCCAGCGCGGGCTCCCAGATCACATCCTGAGGTTTGTCGGTCGAGACGACCGTGGGCAGAGAAGGGTCTTCTGTCAAACGAAGCCGGCGAGCGGAAGAAAACTGAAACGCATCCGTCGTGTAACTGGTTTTTTGCTCGGCGATAGCCGACCATTCGGCCTGCGCCGCCCGATCCGGCGTCACCATGTAATATCCCGCCACGATCCACAAGACGGCACGGACTGCGATGGACAGCAAGGCACGCTGATACGGCATCATCCAGATGTGTACCCATGGGAGCGTTGAACAGAACGCTGACTCCCGGCACCCGCGCCCATGCCGTAGAAGCCGCCGTTCCACTCAAACCTTCCCCTGAGAGTCCGACAGAATACGCAACCTGTCAACAGAGTTCAGCCGAGCCACCCGGCGAGCTTCGCCAGGTTCACCCCGATCAATATCCCCGCGATTGAGATGGTGATCGAAGCGGTCACTCGTCCCATCACCGCAGGGGATACCCAGGTATCCGAGCGAACACCCAGCACCATGCCGATCACACTGCCCAGCAGGACATATCCCAAGAGGCTCCAATCGACACGACCGAACTGCAGGTGCCCCACCACGCCGCCGAGAGAGATCAGGAAAATGATCATGAGCGACGTTCCGATCGCGGCACGCGCGGGAAAACCCAGCACCAGAATCAACGCGGGGACCACCATGAACCCGCCGCCGACACCGAATAATCCGTTCAGCGTCCCCACAATCAGCCCGATTCCCCCGACCTTTATCCAACAGGTGCGGGGGAAGAGGGTGGCGCAACTCTCATCGGCTCCATGCTCGGCCGCGAGGTGCCGCTGGCGTACCATGACGGTCCTGACCAGCAACAACAGCAGTCCGAACAGCACCAGCAGCACTTCCTGTCGGACCATGTGATGGCCGAACGCGCCGCCCCACGATCCGATCATGCCCGTCCAACTGAATGCCGCGGCGGCTTTTGGCTTGACCATCCCCTGCCGCCCATATTCCCAGGCGCCCACCAGCGAAGAGGCCCCCACGATCATCAGCGACATGGCCGCCGCCTGCTGGAGGGACATGCCGGCGATATACACCATCAGCGGCACCCCGAGAATCGCGCCGCCTGTTCCGGTCGCGCCTAATTGCAGACCGATGGGCACCCCGGCTAACACCGCGCGCAGAGCCTGCTCGATCATAAAAACTCTACCGATTCCCCTTCAGGCCGGCTCTTCCAGCTTCGCAATCCCCATCGCCTTCAAGATGACTTTCTCGTAATAGGGTTCACTCACACCCTTTTTCATTTTTCGCAGGAAGTATTTTTCCAGCGCGATTTTCGCCAGATGAACCCATTTGCCCTTCTTCGCCCACGTCACGTTGCGCGGCGCCATTTGCGGCAGGGCCACGAACGCCACCCCGGTGTCGCCCATGTCGGCCAAGCAGATCGCATTCCACGTCGCCGTTTCACGCTTCGTGTCGCCGTCGATATCGGCCTTGATGTTATGCACGGCCGCCGACACCATCGACTCGATCATGTACCCGGTCTTCGGCGCGCCGGTTGGAATCGGCGTCTGTTCCACCGGCGGAATGGCTACACAGACACCGACGGAATAGATATTTTTATACTTGGGATTGGCCTGATAGGCATCGATATTCACAAACCCCTTCGGATTGCACAGGCCCGCTGTTCCCGCGACGGCATCGACCCCGGCAAACGGCGGAATGATCATCGAGTAGCGGAACGGAACCTCCTGGCCTCCCTCCAACACCATCTTCCCCGGCTGCACCTCCTTGATCGACGTATTACAAATCGGCTTCATGGCGTGCTCGGCAAATTCATCTTCCATCAACCGGCGAGAAGCCCCGACCCCTGCCAGACCCATGTGGCCGATATAGGGCTCCGGCGTCACAAAATAGATCGGGACTTTCTTCCGGAGCTTTTTCTTGCGGAGATCGGCGTCGAGAATAAATGCCATCTCATAGGCCGGACCGAAGCAGGATGCCCCTTGTGCCGCTCCCACGACGATGGGGCCTGGGTCTTTGAGAAATGCCTGATAGGTTCCCCAGGCCTGCTCGGCATGGTCGACATTGCACACTGATTGCGTATAGCCGCTTGGGCCGAGCCCCGGCACCGCGCCGAAATTGAGTTTCGGCCCCGTGGCAATGATCAGGTAGTCATAGGGGACTTCGCCCTTGGAAGTGATGACCCGATTCTGCTCCGGCTCGATGCGGTCCGCCGTCGCGTGGATATACTCCACTCCTTTTTTCTCCAATACCGGCCCCAGCGCGAAGCTAATGTCTTTCCGGGTGCGCCATCCGACCGCCACCCATGGGTTTGACGGCACGAAATGAAAGGATTCCACATTGGAAATCACCGTCACCTGGTGTTTCTTCGCCAAGAGTTCTCGTGCTTCGTAGGCCGCCGGTAACCCGCCGATGGACGCCCCGATGATGACCACCCTCGCCATGATGCACCTCCTTTAACGTAGACCGATGCTTTGGGCTTTGCTTTAGGGCTCGATTGTGCCTACCGCCGTGCGGGGGCCTTCACCATTGCCCTGACGTTGCACAGGTTGTGCCTGCAATCAATGGTTAAGAGGCATGAAGGAATGAATTGGATTCATCTCTCAGTGTGGGGAGGTCTGCCTCCTGTGCCTCAACGACACACTAACGACACACTTTGGACACATTTCCGGCTGCTCTGCGGGATTTGTCGGGTTGACATCAGGGGGCAGGGGTGGGTACTGCTATAACATCATGTCATCCGAGACCAATGTTATGTGGCTCCGTCGAGTCTGCGCCGGCAAAGGGCTTATCATCGCCCTGCTTGCAGGATTCCTCGCGGTCGAGTCCATCGTGGCCGCCTGTTTTCTCAGCCTGATGCACTTTAAAACCTCAAACAATTGGGCAGCCAGGAGTGAGCAGGTCTTGATTGAGCTCGAACGGATGAGGAGCATCGTCACCGGAGCGGAAACCCATCAGCGCGGATACCTCATTACCGGCTCAGATGAATATCTGCCGCCGTATCGCGAGGCGCGCGACATGCTCCAGGAGCAGATCCGACGGATCGGCAGCCTGACGAGAGACAATAGCCTGCAGCAGGATCGGGTGGCCTATTTAGCCACACAGGTCGACCAGCGATCGGACGAAATGGAACAGGCCATTACCACGAGGCGGACCAAGGGCCTGCCGGTTGCCAAATCCATCGTGACCCAGAACCGACAGAATCGGACGATGGACACGATCCATGACATCACCGGCCAGATCCGTGACGAGGAGACCAGGGTGTTAGCGCGCAATCGCGCAGACTCCGAAGCCTGGGCGTTGACGACTGGCTCGTTGGCCCTCGTATTCTTCCTGCTCAACGCGGTCGTGTTCACGTTATGCGGCGTGGTGATGAAATTGGCGTTATCGAACCAGGCGCAAGCCGAGCGTTTGGTTCGCGCGCTGCGTCCCTCGACGACCCCGGCGACACAATAACCCCTCTCCGCGCCAGCTCGATTCCGCGACAGGATGTCGGACGACTTCGTGGATCTTCCTGCTGAACCAGGGCTAGGTCCGGGCAAGCACCACTGCCGCCAATAGCACCAGCAACGACACCAGGAGCGATACACGCGGCACGAGCACGGAATACCGCACCATCAAACGGTCTCGCGCACTCCTTATGGCTTCAGCGGTTCCGAGAATGCGCCGCACCTGAGGCCCCACCACCAGATCGTGCAACAGCGTGAGCGTGAACAGCAAGGCGACGAGTCCGATCTTCGCCATAAAAATAGACGGCCACTGCGACGGATCGGTCAAGGGAATGGCTCGCCCCATCGCCAATACCGATCCCGTGACCACCAAGATCCCCATGGCGCCCCACACCAGCGCCCTGAATCGATAGGCAGCCGTGCGGAAGAGTGCGGCGTGCCGCGCACCCCCCCCCTCCCGCTTGAGCACGGGCACCAACACGACGGACAAGAACACCATCCCGCCGACCCACACCACCGCCGCCAGCAGGTGAATCCACACCAATGCAAACACCAGTTCCTCCTTTTTGCGCGATGATCCAACGGCACCATGACAGAGGGTGAACTGGGACGCAAGGCGGGTGACACTACAGGCCAGTGGGACGAGCGAGATTCGCCCACCAATCAATTTCACCCAAGACCGCCAAGTACCTGCGTCTCCTGATGCAGAATGGACTGGGCTAGAGGAGTGTCTTTGCTGGACATCCGTTGCTCTCCGACTGCTGCCCACGCTCTGCTAATACGGATGGATTCACCGATCGCTTGCAGCGCCAGGTCGATGTGTTCGAGAAGGTTGATGAAGGTCACCACATGATGATCCCGGAACCGGTCGCCTCGATACCTTGCGTGACGGCTTACCGGGTAGAATGTTCACTGAGCGGGCTCGACAAAGCAGCGTCAGAGTGAGATCTCCCGCCACCCGCCCGCTGGAGTCCTTTACAGAGTGGCGCCATACCGGTCCGCCCAGGGCAGTGACCGGCATGGCTACCTTACACTCTTTGCCTTACGATCAGAATTCCTGATTTTTCAACAAGGCGTCTTACCCGCAGCCTCAGTTTCCTAAAACGCAATTCCGACATAGGGGCCGACTTGGAAATAGCTATTCGTTGTATTCGTCATGTTGGCCGTCAGATGGTAGCGCGCATCCATACCCAATTTGAACGCCTTCCACACCTGCCATTCGAAACCTGCCCCGAATTGCACTCCGACATCCAAATACTGAGTCTGGTTGGAAGGAGGACTGATGACATGGATATCCAACCCTACCGGAATGAGCCATGGACGGAATGCACTCCCTTCCATGAACTTTAGCTTGGGGGCGATATCGATCGTCACCATCGTCAACTGCTGTCTGGACGGTGTGGTCGATGTCACTTGCAAGCCCGCCGGAGGAGTCGTGCCGACGCCGATGTTGCTCGTATTGGTGACGACTTTTGACGCGATGCGATTGAACTGCAAACCGATCTCGCCCACTGCCCACGTCTTGTCCATCAAGCCCCAGGCGTCTTTTGACATCGCCAAGTCCAGCCAGGCGCCCACATACCAACCGTTTTGATTGTCGTTGAAACCGGCTCCCAGCGGATTTCTGGCATCCGTAAATAAGTTGTCGGAACGGTCGCTGTTCAACCGCATGAATCCGCCCTTAAATGCGATCATGTTGCCGATTTCTTCAGCCGATGCCGGCTGCACACCAGCAACACCGAACACCGCGGCGATCGCAATTGATGCACCCCACATTCCAATACTCCGCCTGATTCTCCGACCCCGCATCATAATCCCCTCCTTGATGTGTCACCGAAACGCCTGACTGGCGCTCGGGCTGGCCTCCCATGTTGTTCCCACCGGCCTGGCGTAGGAGCAACGCAAGCATGCGGTGCACTCTTCTAAACATCGTGGATCTCCCTCGCTCGGTCCTACTTCGATGATCTCACGCACCGTCCTCGGGCCATCCAGTCGCGCGCCTCATTCGTTCCGCGCCCATTGCCGCCCAGACGAGACGTCACACTTGCAACATACGCCGGCTGATTCGCCGCCGTTGCTCGGCCGTCAATCGCATCTCGGCCAATGGGAACAGCAGCCGTTCCTCACAGGCGATCAGTTCACGATAGCGGCGAATCAGCGCGTACAGTGCTTCGCTCAGCGCCCGCAATCCGCCGCATCCCCCGGACGCCGCTGCATCGTGACCGTCCTTCCTCGCCAGCTGTCTCAACGCCGAGAGCGCATCAGCTTTCAACGCCCGGTGTTCGTCCAAGAATCTCTGAAACTGCTCTTGCTCTCCCTGCTTCCGGCCCAGGATTCGCCGGAGGCTGCCCACCAGTATGGCTTCGCGTGTAAAATGCACATCCACGGGGCCGGCAAAAAATTCGAGCAGTTCTCGCAGCGTTTCCCGGTTCGTCCGCTGCACCGCGCCCCTCCGCGCAGAGCATGGACTCATCGCCGTTTCGACCATCACCAGCCGGTCCAGAATCATTCGGTGCTCCCGCTTGAGCAACGCCACCGGATCAACGGCGATCCTCATTCGCGTCCTATCTGGAGACACCATCGTTCCAGGATCCTATGACGGACGCCCCGACCTGCGAGCCACGCGACAGTCTGATGCCGCGCGCACTGTATCGAACAGGACGCCAGCCCACACTGGGATCGGCGGGTCCGGCGTATGATTTATCTCAGGGTTTTGGATAGGCCATTGGACCTATGCCTGCGGGGACGCAGGCACGCGGCGAGATGCGCGAAGTTGACGAGCGCAACGAGATGGAGAAGAGCCGAGGCGTGCGGAATGTCGCACCTGCAACCTTGAAGGTCGCGTCGCGCCTGCCGCACGTGACGAACGACGCACCACCGCTTACGTGAGAGGAGTTCTTCAGCGCTGGGCAATTCTGGAGAGACGGTCCGGATTCAGCAAGGTGATGGTTCGTCCATCGATAGTGAGGATTTCCTCATCGCGAAACACGCCGAGCAGGCGGATGGCGGTTTCCACCGTAATCCCCGCCATCTCGGCCACTTCTTCCCGTTTGAGGGTGAGCCCAACCCGGACATGATCGTCATTCTTTTTGCCGAATCGATCGCCGAGTTCCAGCAGCAGGCCGGCTAATCGCTCCCGGGCGGTTTTGAACGTGAACTGGTCGAGATGATCCATGTTCACTCCGACTTCGTTACTGAGGAGTTGGATCAGCTTGATGGCGAGTTGAGGATTTCTATGAATGACGGCGAGATAACGCTCCTTATCGATGACAGACACTTGAGAGGCTTCCAATGTTTCACACGTGACTTCATGAAGCGCTCTCTCGCCGAACACGTGTTTCTCGATCAACTCACCAGGGCCCAGGATGCGGACAATCTGCCGCCGGCCCCGCGTCGAAGAGCGGGTGAGTTTGACCTTGCCCGCGCATAATACGTAGAGACCCAAGCATAGATGGCCTTCGTAGAACACGGTCTGGTGAGGCCCATATGCGAGCGTGCGCTTGATGTTCTCAAATTCGGCGAGTTCGCTTCCTGCAATGTCGCACAGCACGACCTTCGCGCGAAGCCCGCAACTGCTGCAATTCTCGATGAGACAGGGCTTTCGTTTCACGATGTGTACTTCCTGGCGCTACTCCATCACCGTGCTATTGAGCACGACTCGCAACAAGATGGCATCGACCTTCCACGCCGCATTGAGATGAATGCGTCATTCTCGGCCCTTCGCTTCCGCTTGATTGGAAAGGGTTGCTTGGCCTGCACGCCCGAAGCGATGCGGTAGGAAATAGCGTAATCCGAGCTCGGCCGTCAATAGGAGGCTGCGAACGACTACTTACTTATCCGTTCATTGTGGGTCCACAGTCGGACACATTGCCGACGCGCAGTTCCGCTCATGCAAGTGCCGCAGTCGAAGCCATTGGTCGGTGCGACAGCAAGGCGCGCACGTGAGTCGACAAGAAGCCGGTCGCCTCCCCATTCACCGGGAGACGATCCGGCCTTAAGCTTGCGGAGGCATGCCTTTCTTCCGCCCGTTCTTTCACTACTCTTTCGTCATTGAGACCTTTGCTCCCGTGTCCTCCTTGGCATCGCGCGCGCAACGGAAGCCCATCCAATTGATCTTGGTCGTGGGGTCTGTGCCATTCCGCATTGCCACGCGCATCGTGGTAGTGCTATCCATCCAACCGCCACCACGGAAAGCTTTCTGCGTTCCGGTTTCCGGCCCTTTCGGATTTCGGTCAGGCGCAGTCTTGTAGTAGTCCTGATCGTACCAGTCGTTGACCCATTCCGACACGTTTCCGAGCGTTTGATACAGGCCATAGGGACTGACGGCGTTATCGTACTTATCGACCGAAATGAGCGGTGGATACATCAACAGCCGTTCAGGTCGGTCGCGGACCGGACCGGAGAGTCCGGTCCGGCCAAAGTTCGCGCGGCTCAGGCCTGCCGATTGGTTTCCCCATGGATTCAACCGTCCATCCTCGCCACGCGCAGCCTTCTCCCATTCCGCTTCGGTGGGCAACCGCTTGCCGACCCAGCGGCAATAGTTGTCGGCATCGTACCAGGAGACGTGCATGATCGGGTGGTTCGCCATCGACTCTTGAAAATTCCCCCCGTCATACCGCCAATCCAGTTGCGGCAATTTGCCGGTTGCGAGGATGTATTTCAAATAGTGGAGATTCGTGACTTCGTACTTGTCGATCTCGTAGGCGTCCAGATAGACGCGGCGCTGCGGGAATTCGGACCGATACGCGACACGGTCGGTTTTTTTGTCGCTGCCCATGATGAATTCGCCTGCCGGGATCCGCACCATTTCTTCCTTGAATGTCATGGTCGCCACACGCTGCTCGGCAAGCGCCTTCCCTTCCGGCGTCCACTCGACGATGATGTCTTGTGTATCCAACGCCCGCGCGACAGGAGCCAGCGCGAAGAGCGCGACTCCGATGACAAGCGCCTGCGCCAACCGCGCCCGTTTCCTTTTCATGCCCATGTGCAATCGTTTCATCTCTGGCCTCCTTGTTGTCCTGCCGTCACACTCAGCGATCCGCATTCCGCAGACTGCCCGGATCGATCGACGAAAGCTGACGACCGCTCTCGCCCGATGTTGCACAGCGAAACCCTGTCAGATAACTCCAGTGGTCCAGCCCTCCGGCGTTTCGCCCGGCGGAACGGGCCACCTCGGGATCCTCGTTCCATGATCCGCCTCGGAACACTTTATCCTGACCCGACGCAGGCCCCTGAGGGTTGCGGGTCTCCTGGCGCCGGTAATATTCCGGGTCGAACCAGTCGGAGACCCATTCACTCACATTGCCGGCCAATTGATGCACCCCGTACGGACTTACCCCGTTATCGTAGCGATCCACATTGGCCAACGGTGGATACTTCGCCCCTCGCTTTGAACCAGGATGGGCGATATTGCTCTTGATCCACCCGGCCGGCT
The DNA here is from genome assembly GCA_022226935.1 of Nitrospira sp. GTDB lineage: Bacteria > Nitrospirota > Nitrospiria > Nitrospirales > Nitrospiraceae > Nitrospira_A. Next base: position 2,027,132 of record CP092081.1, on the reverse strand, counting down.
CATTGCCCCAGGGAAACATTCGCCCGTCTTCACCCCGTGCCGCTTTTTCCCATTCGGCTTCAGTCGGCAAACGAGCCCCACGCCAACGGCAATAGGCATCAGCTTCCCGCCACGACACGCCGATGACCGGATGTTTGGCCATCTTCTCCGGAAACGGCTGGGCACGCCAGTAATGCGGCCAGGCCGCGCCCGTCGCCAATACGTACCGGAGATAGTTCACGTTGCTGACTTCGTACCGGTCGATGCTGAAGGCATCGACGTACACCTGGTGCTGCGGCAATTCCTGGGGACCGGCCGCTCGATCAAATTTCGGATCGCTGCCCATCAAAAAGGGACCGGCCGGCACGTCGGCCATTCCATTCGGCACCTCGATCAACGCCAGCCGTTCCGCTTCATCAAGCGGGGACCAGAGCGGCGGCGGCTTGGGCAACTCATGGTCCGCAAACGACAGCTCACTTGCCGTGAACGACATCGACAGCGTCACTGCCATGAGAATCTTAAAACCAATCTTGCCGTTCATACGCATGAAGCAATCAGCTTTCAGCCTTCAGCCGGACACAGGATTCTTCTACTGAGCGCTGACGGCTGATCGCTGACAGCTCTCAAACTCTTCCTCTCAATGCTCCTGCTTTTGGAGCAAGGGATCGATTTCCTTCTTCGCTTCCTCGGTCACGTTGTACCGGGTATAGGCGTGGTCCAACACCTCATTGGCGTACAGCCGCCCAGTCGGCGCCGGAACCCCCATCGTCGTTTCGACAGTTGCTTTAGGCCCAATAGTGACGGTTTGTTCCGTGGCCGTCCTGATATAGGGATGCCAGACGACCAACTTGTAGGTGCCCGGCGGCACATCGGTCATGGTGAATCGACCCTGCTCATCCGTCTTGGCGAAGTACGGATTGGTAATCGCCACGCCCCAGCTCTCCATGTACGCATGAAACCCGCATTGCATGACGAAAATCTTGCGGCCCTTGCTGAGTTTCACGAGCTCTTTCATCGGCGGACCGGCCATGTGTTTGTGATACATCCCGGCCTCGGTGCGATCCTTGAAGTTCCGTGGGTGTTGCGGGTTCATGGGCAGCGGTACGTTGAACAGGACCCGCGCGCCCAAATTCGACGTTTCATAGGCCTGAATATCGTGCATGACCGGATCCATATTGACGACGGTCACCGATTGGTCGTCACGTACGACGGTCGTAAAGGGAAGGAACAGGCAGTCCTTGGCTTCGATTTGCGGCACTTCTTTTTCCGCGAACGATTTCCCCTTATTGATCCCTTCGAGATACACGACCACTTCCCGAAACTCCCCCTTCGGCCCGACATTAAATGGCTGCAGAATGCGCCAGCCTTCTCCGTCGGAAATTCGCCCGCAATAGTACGGATCAGGCAACGTGGTCAGATTGTAGCCCTTGGGTTTCGGAACGGCTCCTTCCAGCTTGACGGTTCCCGTCAGCGTCCCTCCATCGGAGACGGTGACTTCTTCGTAGGCTGACACAGGACCGCTCGCGAAACAGGCTGCACCGACGACCGTCGCCAGCCCCAAAACCACCCCGAACACCCGTTGCTTCATCTGCTGCTCTTCATTCCTTGCTGTGATACCCAGTGTCACGTCCGGCCTCCTCTGTGATGGGTTGATGTACGCTCGACACATCATCGATCATACAAAAATCCCATCACTGAATTCCTCTCTCAAACCTCAAAACGCAGATGGGGGAGCTGCGTGAAACAGGCAGCTCCCCCATCCGGTGTTACGCCATGACTTGCCTGCTTACTTCATGGCAGTTGGAATCGCCTGCGGCTCAGGCTGTACGTCGGCTTGACGTGCACCTGCACCACTTGCGCTGAGAGGCTGAATTCGCGAATCGCCGGTCGGCAACACGCGCAGATAGCCCCACTGTCCCGACTGCGTGTAGGGCAGCCGTGCATTCGACCACACGAAGTCACCCACCTGACGATACGGTCCGCCCGCACCGCCACGGATGAAGACATCGAGGATCTCAGACCCGGCGTACTCCACCACGCTGATCATGTCGGCACCCGCCATGTACGGCTCGATCGGCCATTCGTGGCCCTCGACGCTGAACATGCCGTTCTGCTCGCTGTTCGCTCCGATCACATGGATCCGGAGCGCGTCACCCGCGTGCGCCTCGATCAGAGGCGTGACGGGATCTTCGGGCTTATCGACCGCGCAAGGCTGGAAGATTTTGCCCAAGGAGCAGCCCTGTTCTTCGCGGAACTTGTACGGTTCAGCGCGGTAGTTCACCGACGTCAAACCGGCCACGTTCTGCACATAGGGCATGAAGGCGGTTCCGATGATGTTGTCCTCATCTTGGAAGAAGAGGGCCACGTCACGATAGTTCCGCTTTCCGGCATTTTCAGACAAGGTGGTGTCGACGATGACGTCGGCCCGCCATGTGTTCTTCTGTGACACATCGGCACCGGTGATAGGATCACGATACTGCGATCCCTTCGGACCGATGACGATCGCGCCGTACAATCCGTTGCGCGGATTGACGACGATGTTCCCGCCGTCCCACACCAACGACGTCGTTTCCTTATTGGAAGGATGCGCGTAGTAGGTATAGGTGCGGCTCTCGCCCGGAGCCACGGTCTGATCGCCGGCATTGTTACCGACGTTCAAGCCCTGGCTGTCTTTCGGATCGAAGGCCAGGCCCGGCGCAAAGAACGACGCCCGGCTTGCCTTCATCTTGTTCTTCAGATTCACCTTGATGCAATCGCCCAGATTCGCGCGCAGCGTGAGCGGATTCGGCATCACGTTGCCCGCCACGGTCGCGGCTTCTTCCTCCAGCGCGAAGATCTTGCCTTCCGGCATGGTCATTTCGATCTTCCGCTCGAAGTCCACTTCGATCGCATCCGGGGCCTTCGGATTGAGCTTCATCGGGCGATCCAACGCCACGACGTTGAAGCTCTTCACCGGGGCGTCCGACGGACAGACAGAGTTTGGAGTCGCCGGAATCCCGAGAGGATTCGTTCCCCGGGGCAGCGGCTTCAAGTCTGCCGTTTCCTTATCGAGCACGCGGATGATGCCCCATCCACCTTCGGCGAAGTGTGACGTTCTGCCGTTGAAGTGGATGTAGTCACCCGGCATACCCTGGAATCCACCTGCCTTGGTCACGAGGTCATACCGCTCGGCGATCCCGACGTGAATCGAGTTCTTCCGATTGGCATCCGGTGCATACCGCTCCGTGAGGAAGGTATGTCCGGCGATCGTCCAGACATGGGATTCGTTCATCAACTGATGCAGCAGGCGGAACACCATGGTGTCGCCCGTGTACGCCCGCAGGAGCGGGGTGCCCGGATCACCGTGGATCGCGCTGCTGAACAGCTTCGAGGTATCCGGGTTGTTGGACAGGCGTTGCGCAAACGGAGCCGCGCGGAAGTTGAACCCGCTACCGGTCGTGTGCGTCCCGCCGTTGATGTACTTGTTCGGCGCATTCAGGATCTTGTCCGGCATCTGGAAGGACACCGTTTTTCCTGCTTCCAACGCTACTTCGATCGGCTGTCCCGGAGGATTGCCAGCTTCGATGACGTTGACGGTGTGCGGCACCGTGTCGTGGATGGAGACCATCAACTCACGGAAGCTGCCGCTGACACCGGCACCGATCGGCTCGTTGCTGTGAATGTCCGCGATCGGACCGCTATACACCAACTTGCCGTTCTTTGGATCATGGTAGGTCGATCCGAATGGCTCCACGATCGTCACGCCGAACCCGCCATGGGGCCAGGTCGTCGCGCCGAACGCGTGGTCATGCCAGAACACCGTACCCATATCCACGTCCACCCACCACCGATACCGCACAAACTCCGGCGACACGAGATCGCCCGCCGGGTGATGGTGCTTCAGCGGCTTGAAGAACGTGACGACATCGCCCTTGATTTCCTTGACGCGGGCGACTTCCTGACAGCTCTTATCCCGCGGCAATGACGCTGCAGGATCGTTGCCCTTCTCCAAACAATCCATACCCACCATCAACTCGGTGTTGACGTGGAAGGCGGTGGCGCCGGGCGCCATCTGGATCTTGATGGAGGAAGCACCGGCTTTGACTTCGCCGGTCAGCTTCGCAACCATCGGTGCCGGCAACCCATGCTTGGTCTTCTTGCCCCACATGGTGAATGGCCGAACCGACATTTCGTACTCCATCCCGGAGATGACACCGTCGGAATTGCCGGTGTCGAACTGGAAGAAGTGGGGATGGATGTTGATCTTGGACGACTGGAAATTCGTGTAATCGTCGTCGTCCCATTCGCTGGTCAACAACAAGTCCACGCAGTCATACACGTTGGCGCGGATGACGGCGGGCAGTTTCAGATCGTCATTGGCTCTGGTCAAACGCTCTTCTTCGTGAAGGACGTAGATCAGACCATCCTTGTCCACCATGGCCGGCTCTTTCCCCTGCTTCTTAGCAAGGGTGATCGGCATGCGGACAAAGTGAATGTTGTAATGCTTCCGATTGGCATTGTCAGGGCACAGGCTCCAACGACCCTGTTCGCCCGGCATCGCCGGTTCGGAGGTCCGTTCACCGTTTGCATCCTGGTGAATCGGCTCCAACCATGGCGCACCACTGTGGTTCGCCGAGAACGGCACACGCTTGCCGAAGTGCGGCTTGAACAACGGCCAGGCCATTTTTCCTGTCGTCGGATCGAACAGGATTGCCGGTCTGGTGCTGTCGTCCCACTTGGCGGCCCAGGCATACTTCGGATTCGGAGCAGTGCTCTCCCGCTCGCCGCGGGCGATGTTGCCGTCCCACTTCCAGTCCCACACCGTCGAATCGTAGGCCATGATCTGGCCCTTCTCATCGTTGGTGTGGCCCGGTTGACCCTGGGCTGGCACAAACATCTCGACCCAATCCTTGATGTTCACGATCACAGGATCGGACTTCCAGTTCGTCTTCTGGCTCTTATCGACGATCTTGAAGGTCTTGCCGAACCAGTCGACCGTGGTACCGATCAACTTATCGGACGAGACACCCTGCTTCATGCGGCCCAAACGATCGGGCAATTCGCGCATATCCGGCATCGTGTCGGTGTGCGCATTGCCGACCTGCAATGTATTGTAGAACCGGCCGTACCCCCACATGCCCGCCACATAGTGGTGCGCGACGTGGCAGTGATAGAGGAATTCGCCGGCCAGGTGCTGACAGCCACCGCCGCCGCACTCCGGCTCCAGGTCAAGGGCCTCAGAGGGACCGACGACTTCCACGTCGACTCGATCCGACTTCGTGCGGACCACCGGATATTTCACCGGACCGTCCTGACCCTTGTACCAATGCTCTTCCTGATCGGCACGCGGGCTGCGCTGCCAACGGATGGTTCCGCTGTGGGGATGGTGGGAGTGGAACACTTCGGATCCACCATGGACCAACCGCCACTTGACCGGATCACCGAGGTAGCCGCGGGCGACCGTGGTGGGAGGGTCACCGAAGGTGTAGGCGCTGTAGGCCAGCGACTCATCTTCGAAGCCGAAATATTCATGCTGCAAATGCATCTGATCGATGCCGAACGGCTCGCTGCGATAGTTGATCGCGCGGCCACCCGGCCGATACGCATCGGTCAACGGATCGCGCTGCGGCAAGAAGTCACCCTTCTTGTTCAGCGGCCGGAAGGCTTCGTCGCCGATCTCGTGATAGAACAACACGAACTCGCGGAAGTCCGGTCCGGACCCGTTGTCGATCATGACCTGCCATCCGCTGTTGGTATCAGGCGCGGCGCCCGTACCGAGCGGATCGAGGTACTTGGAGCCCTTGGGTTCGACGATGAAGGCGCCGAAAAGACCCAGCACCGTCAACTCGCGATCATGGCTCCAGGAGTGGAACTGACGCACACCTTCCTGCATGTTCGGATGGATGTACCATTCGAACTCCTGCGCCTTGCCCGGGGATACGACCGTATCCGGGTTCGTCGTCGTGGCAGGCTTACCGGTCGAGCTCACAATCATGCTGGAAGCCTGGATGACCAAGCTGCCATCCTCGCCTTCCATCTGATTGCGCAGCGTCATCTTGACGCAGTCGCCCTGGTTGGCACGGAGCACCAACGGTTGAATGACATCGCCTTGGTTGCCGGTTGTGACCGCCCCAGGATCGAAGCCGTCTTTTTCGCGCGCTTCCTTGTTCTTGGTTTCCTCGGCGCGAGCCTTGTCGATATCCGCAGTATGGACGTACATATACCCGGGATAGAAGTCCAGCCACCGGTTCAAGCTGATTTCGATGTTGATCATCGACACATCGTACTTTTTGACCGGCGCATTGGCGGGACATTTACCGCCCGACGTCATGACCGGCTCACCCTTCGATGAATCGGACGCCAGCAAGAAACTGCTTCCGTCCTGGCCCATGTACTGGTGCATCATCGACATTTCGTTGAATGCACCGGACGTCTGCTGGGCCTTGGCATCTTTACCCGCCTGCTCTTCCAACTTCTCCATCAGGCGGTGGTGCTGCATTTCCATCTTTTCTGCGTTCCCGGCACGACCCTCCATGGCGTTTTCCACCACGGTCTGACCCTTGAGGGTCTGGGTCCAACCAGGCATGGCAACCGGCGTCGCATGTCCCTCATGCGACTGATCCCCTGGCCCGGCTGCAAACACCCACGGCGCCGCGAGCAAACTGCCCGAGAGCAGCGCCGCCTGCAGGCTCAGCATCGCTTTGCGACTGATGCGCCTGCGCTTTGACTGCACTGAAGACCTCATATGTCGGCCTCCCTCCTTAATAATCCCGCGCCCTTCCGCGGGAGTGGTTAAAAAACGTGGTCGTGTGACCGGCCTCCGTCAGGCAGGACCCCGGCTACTCCGGCCTCTCCATCCTTCCCCCCACGAAACGCTCCAAAGGGAAAAAGGGCTGGTGAAGGATGTCCTCAGAGTTCGAGGGAGCAGGTCATTCGGAGGCCGGTCCTAATCACCCGCACCTTCACCAGCACTGCCCAACATCGCAATTGATGTGCCCCCACCGGGTGGATACCTTGTGCGGCAAAATGTGTTTATGTTTTCAGTTAGTTACCTCATCGCGTCAGAAGAATTGAAGCGACGTGAAACGCCACAGTTTTTCCAAGCGATTAGACAGATGACAGCGAGGTCGATATGAGCAAAGAAAATTCAACTACTTAGACTGTCCAATTTGCTGGACGACGATCCGTTTGGTTTTGTGGCGATATGGGACAATGATCGCCGCAAACAGGCAGCGAAGAAGAAGCTTGAACTGGTTCTGAAGGGATTGGGATGATGCCGAGATGAGGAAAAATGATACAGACGGGAGTCTTTGGCTGGCTACCGAATGCCGAAGTCGTGAAGTTTATTATAGAGGCTGGCTCGACTGATCTTCAGGAGACGAGCCGCCTTCATCCTGTTTCCAGACGTCTGCTGCAAGGCCTGAAGAATCCGTGCCCGTTCAGCCTGCTTGGCCGCATCCCGCCCAACTGTACGCAGGTCAGCCGGCTCCACATGGGATCCCAATGCCACCAAATCCGCACAGGTCAATTCCGCATGCGTGGTGGTGACGACCGCACGCTCGATGTAGTGCTGTAGCTCGCGCACATTTCCCTGCCAGGGTGCAGCGGTCAAGGCACGCATGGCCTCTTCGCTCACTTGACGAAGCTCTTGCCGATGCCGTTGGCATGAATCCGCGATGAACTTTTTTACCAGGAGCGGAATATCCGCTCTCCGCTCTCGCAGTGGAGACAAGTGCACAGGCAAGACGGCGAGCCGATAATACAGATCTTGCCGAAAGGCCTTCGCCTTGACGAGATCGGTCAGATCCTTGTTTGTGGCTGAAATGACACGGACATCGATCTTAATGGGCTGAGTCCCGCCGACTCGCTTGATCTCGCCTTCCTGCAGAACCCGCAGCAGTTTCGCCTGAAATGTCGGAGAGGTGTCCGCAATCTCATCCAGGAAAATGGTGCCGCCGTCGGCCTCTTCAAACAGACCGGGCTTGGCCCCGGAAGCACCGGTGAACGCGCCTTTGACATGGCCGAAGAGTTCACTCTCCAGCAACGTCTCGGGGAGGGCGCCGCAGTCCACCACCACAAACGGCTTGTCGCGACGGTAGCTGGTCTGGTGAATGGTTCGGGCCACGAGTTCTTTTCCCGTCCCGCTTTCACCTTGGATTAAGACGGTCGCCGAGCTATCGGCCACGAGCCGAATCAGATCAAACAACTGATGCATGACCGAACTGGCGCCGACGAGGTCGCCCAACCGCGACTCGGTCCGCTCCGGACGCGACCGGCCCAATTTCTGCGGATGGAGAGATTTGGGAAGAGTGTGAGGAGCCGATGTTTTATGGAATAGGACGAGCACGGACCCCACTTCGCCCGACGCAGACATGAGCGGGAAGGCCTGATGCATGCCGCAGGCCGTCCCATCGCCCGAGCTGTTACAGGCCACGGTACGAACTTCACGCGTCTCAAATACCGATTCGGCGGGACAGGTGCCGCAGGGATCTTCCATCTGAACAAATGCTTGATAACATTTGGCCGGTTTGCTGGCAGAGAGATTCTCTCCTTCCCTCGTCCAGGCCGCATCGTTCGCGTAGACCACATTGAGGTCGCGGTCCATGACGGCGACGCGATCAGTCAGTCCTCCCGCTAACTGTCTCAGTGCTTCCAAACGAGCGGCAAGGATGGGGTCGGCGAAAGGAGAAAGGGATGTTGCTGGTGCGTGAGATCCGGCCATCTCATCACTCCTTCTATCAGAATGAACCAAGCAGGGCCTTTCTTCACAATACGGGCCCTATATGTACTACGCCCAGGAGGGGGAAGACAACCCTCCCCGGTGAGGGGCAATCAGCCCAAACGCCCGTCCAGTCGGGACTTCAGTGAACCGACGGCGCCTCCGGCAAGGAATCTCTTCGGCGAAGAAGCTGTTTCACCGTAGCCTTTAGTTCCGACAGCCGCACCGGCTTGTCGAAATAGGCGGTGGCGCCGCTTTTGAGGGCCTCCTCCTTGGTTCGTGCATCCCCGAACGCCGTCATCACGATGATGGGGCACGCAGGCACGCAGTCTCTCAGTCGGTGCACATACTCGAAGCCGCCCGACGGCATTTTCAGATCCGTCACAATCAGATCCGGCGCCGCCCGCATCACGGCTTCCAACCCCTCGACCCCATTGCTGGCTTCCCGCAATTGATACCCTTCTCCCCACAACTCATCACACAGGAGGCTCCGCATGTCCTTATCATCTTCCACCACCAGGAGCACCGCTGGGGTTGTCCCGTTCACGTTGAGGCTCCAGTACGCGACACTCATGACAAGGCAGCTTTCGCAAACTATGTGCCATGCCGCCGCAGGCCGCATCGGAGAGAACACCTTGCGTTCATGAACAATTTCGTGGTGCAGGAATTTACAAACAGCAGCGGGATATTCGCGACGTTGGTGAGAAAGACCCCACACTCCGAGACAGATTGCCCCGAAGCGCTACAGCCAGGACACGACGTGCTTCTGGCATTGTCCTGACAAGCGGGGAAGGCAAAGGCGGCCGTTACGATTTCCGGCTCGGCTCGACATGAATCGGCAAGCAGATGGTGAACCGCGTTCCTGCTCCCGGCCGGCTTTCCACCTGAATCGTCCCGCTATGCTCTTCGATGATGCCCCGGACCACGGTCAAGCCCAACCCTGTCCCCTTCCCGAACTCTTTGGTCGTGAAGAAGGGATCGAAGATTTTCGCGATGACTTCCTGCGGCATCCCGTGGCCGGTATCGGCAACCGTGAGTGTGACCATGCCCCGATCCGGCATAGGCGCCAACGTGACCCGCAGCCTCCCCCCTTCCGGCATGGCATGGATAGCATTCATGACCAGGTTGATCAACACCTGACTCATCTGATCGGCGTCGGCGTGGACGAACGGGCAGACGGCGGCAAATGAGGTTTCCGCCGTAATGTGGCTGTGAGACAGACGTTCTTGAAAAATTTCCAAATTATCTTCGATGGTCTGACGCAGATCGAGCGCGCGATGTTCGACCGGCCGCCGCCGGGCAAACGCCAGCAGCTGATTCATGACCCGCGTGATCCGCTCGACCTGGCTGATGATCGTTTGCAGGCCCTTCTTGACGGATTCCTCCTTGGTCCGCTCCATCAAATACTCGGCCCGACCCAGGATGACATTCATCGGCGTCCCGATCTCATGCGCCATGCCGGAGGCCACCGTCCCGAGTTCAGCCACCCGTTCGGTCCGGCGGAGCTGCGCTTGCAAACGTTTTCGCTCCGTAATATCGCTGGTGATCCCGTCGATCCGCACCGGATGACCGGAGGCATCCTTGATGATGCGTCCGCGGTCGTGGACCCACCGCACATCACCGTCTCGTCTCACAATGCGATACTCGACATCCAGCTCTCCTGTAGCCTGAAGGTCCCTTACGGCCTGTTCAGCCAGCGGACGATCATCGGCATGCACCACCTCGAGCCATAACGGCGGGCGGGCGATAAATTCTTCCGCCGGCCGGCCGTAGATTTGCGTCACGGAGGGACTCACATAGTGGATGGCGGACAAATCCAACGTCGACGACCAGACCACGTCCTCCATGGCCCCCAACAAACTCTGCAGCCGTTCCTCGCTTTCCCGTAAGCGTTGTTCTCCGACCTTTCGCATCGTCACGTCGCGCAGCACAATCAGGATACCCATCCCGTCCTGGTCACGGAACTGAGCAGATCTGACCGCCACATCCACAATCGCCCCGTCGAGGCGTACGATCTGCTCCTCGACTTCCGGCACGGTTCCCCCGCCACCCAGCACATGCCGAATGCGTTCGGCGACCGGTTCCCGATAGACGGGGGGAATCAGGTCATAGAGCCATGTGCCCTGGAGCTCCTCTCCGTTTCTGGCCCCGAACAACTTCAGGCCTTGCTCGTTGGCGAAGATCACCCGGTTGTCCCGCACCACCAGAATGGCGTCCGGCAGGACGGCGAGCAGCCGTCGATAGCGCTCCTCACTTTGACGCAGCAACTGCTCGGCCTGTTTCCGTTCGGTGACATCGCGCGTCACGCCTAAGACCGCCGTAATACTCCCATCGGCTGCGCGCAACGGCACCACATGCGTGTCCACCCATCGAGGAGTTCCCAAGAGCCCCACGATTTGACATTCCAACCGGCCCGCCTCTCCTTGTCCCGCTTTGCGGACAAGGTCGCGAAAGACGGAGCGCGATTCGACGGCGACCAGATGACAGATGTCTTTGCCGACGACGTCCGCATTGCCGGCTGCCTCGATCATGGCCAGTCCTGCGGCATTCATCGTTCGGACCGTGCCGTCCAGCGCCAGCACCTTTACGCACTCCGGCTCCGTCTCAATGATCGCTCGCAACAGGGCCTCGCGCTCCGCCAATTCCCACTCCAACCGTTTCCGCACCGTAATGTCGCGAAGAATGACGGTGTAGTACCGCATCCCCGCCACGCCGATTTGTGAAATGGCCGCCTCGATCGGAAATTCCTCGCCGGTGGAGCGAATCCCCCTGATCATCCCCAACGCCCCCATTTGACGCGTGGTGATGCCCGACCGGCCGAACTCGCGAATGTGTTCCGCATGCGCGCTGCGAAACCGTTCGGGAATCAGGCGATCCAACGGCCGCCCCAGCATGTCTTGCGCGCTCCACCGAAACATGTCCTCCGCAGCCTGATTGAACAGTACAATCTTCTGCCCTTCATCGACCGTGATGATGGCATCCATGGCCGATTGCACAATCCCTTCGAAGCGTAGTTTGTCGCGGTGCAGTTCCGCTTCGGCCCGGCGTTGTCCGGCCATCGCCCCCTCAACGGCAGCTTCTGCATGGGCGATCGCCTCCATGGCCTCGGCGGGGGCCGCTTCCTGGTGCGCAGTTTCAGGCAAGGTCGCGGTGCGCGCCGGCCCCGCGTGATTCCGACGGTCCGTCAAGAGCAACGCAACGGCTGCCATGAGTCCGGCACCCAAGGCTCGGTTGAGCCACGAGGAAACCGGCAGAACTCCTGCGGGAGAAGCGACCGCCCCGATCACCACCAGCAACGCGACCAGTCCCACGCCATAGACTGGCGCGCCAGCCCGGGAGCTTGACGACGTCAACGCAAGGGGGATCGCATAGAGCAGCCAGACTGCATACTCGGCAGGCACCGACAGGTCCAGCAGGAATATTCCGAGAGTCAGCAGCGCAGGGCCGCCATATTCACGAAGCAGGGATTTTTGCGACAGAGGGTGCACGACGATGGCTCCCCGCACGACGGTGAGACGGTACCGCTACGCGTCTGCGTGTGGTTTGCCCTCGATCTCGGCGAGCTTGCGGTAGAGGGTCTTGCGATCGATGCCCAGCACATGCGCGGCCTGGTATTTATTGCCGCCCGTCTTCTCCAGGATTTTCACGATATATTCTTTCTCCACTTCATGGAGCGGGAGGGTTCGTTCGGCCGCTTCGTCGAGAATCCGGCGATCTCCGCGAGCGCCCTGAACCTGGATGGGCAAATCTTCCGCGCCGATCATGTCGCCATGACTCAAGGTCACCGCGCGTTCGATGACATTCTCCAACTCACGCACATTGCCCGGCCAGGCGTAATCGGCGAGCATCGCAAGCGCCGGCTCGCTGAGCCCCTTGACCTGTCTGCCGCGGGCGGCGGCGCACTTCTTCAGAAAGGCATCCACCAGGATCGGAATATCTTCCCGCCGTTCCCGCAACGGCGGCAATCGCAATTCGATGACATTGAGCCGGTAATAAAAATCTTCACGGAATCGCTTGTGCTTCACTTCATCGACGAGATTCAAATTCGTCGCGGCAATGATCCGGACATCGACAGGAATGGACTTGGTCGCGCCGACACGCCGAATTTCCCGCTCTTGAATGGCGCGCAGTAACTTCGCCTGCAACATGAGCGGCAACTCGCTGATCTCATCGAGAAACAGCGTGCCCTTCTGCGCTTCCTCGAATAACCCGCGCTTATCCATCTTGGCATCCGTAAAGGAGCCCCGCATATGGCCGAATAGTTCACTTTCCAAGAGCTGTTCAGGGATCGCCGCGCAGTTCACCGGCACAAACGGCGCATCCCGCCGGTCGCTGTTGTAGTGAATCGCCTTGGCCACCAATTCTTTCCCGGTGCCGCTCTCGCCGGTGATCAGCACGTTGGTCGGACTGTCGGCCACCCGTCGAATCAAATCGAAGACGGCCTGCATCGGTTTGCTCTTGCCGAGGATCTGATGGAAGCTGTACTCCTTGTGCACTTCCTTTCGCAGACGGCTCACCTCGCGCCGGAGCGACGCTTCACGCACCGCGCGCTCTACTACGCGAACCAATTCTTCGGTCTTCACCGGCTTGGTGAGATAGTCGCTTGCCCCATGGCGCATCGCGTCTACGGCAGTCTCCACCGTGCCGAACGCCGTCATCAAGATCACGCCGATATCAGGATACCGCTGCTTGATTTCCGCCAGCAGTTCCGTGCCTTGCATGCCCTTCATGCGCAGATCGGTGAGCACGACGGCATAATCTTCCTCGCTCAATTCCTTGAGCGCTTCGTCTCCGCCGCCGACGCCCGTGCATTGATGCCCACGCCCCTGGAGGACATCGCAGAGGAGGCTCCGCATGTCGGCGTCATCATCCACCACTAAGACTGCGCCCCACTCCTCGGTCATACCTCGTCCCTCACTCGCTCCTGCCCGCACCACCAGCCTCCCTGACCCCCGCGGGCACAGACTAAAGGCCGCAATCCCATGCGGTCAAGGGGCGTCCTGCCGCAAACCGCTCCTGCATTCTGTTGCATAATGCCCCAACATTGGTGATCTGCGGACGGATTGAACAGTACCAGGTCCGCCATCGTCACATTTCTACTCGAAGTGTAAACGGCACTTCTCTTGCGTCTTCCCTGAGAAAAACGGAAGGGAATTTATGGCCTCAGACCATTCGGACAGCGACCAGTCACGGCTCTCACACCCCACGCCTGTCGTCATCACTGCGGTTCCGGTAGTGCAAGGTCAAGGCCATGCTGAAGCCCCTGCGACCATCAGTCAACGGCCTCTTCCCCATAGTCGGCGACGAGTGCCGATCATCATCGGAATGGTGGTCGTCCTCACCCTGCTGGCCGTCGCCCTCTGGTACGGGTGGCCCAATGATCCGGTTAACGGTCACTACAAAACCATGACGATCGATCGCGGGCCCATCACCTCTCTCGTCACCGCGACCGGAGCCGTGAATCCGGTCATCTCCGTGCAGGTCGGCAGTCAGGTCTCGGGGAAGATCGCCAAACTCTATGCCGACTTTAATTCCGTGGTGCGTGAAGGGCAGGTCCTCGCTTCGATTGATCAAAAGCCCTATCAAGCGAAGGTAAGCCAAGCCAAGGCGGCACTCAAAAGCGCGCAAGCCGGTCTCGCCAAAGCCCGCAACATGCTCGTGCAAAAGAGGCTGGAACTGAATCGTATGGCGGCGCTACGAAAGCAGCAGTTCGTCGCCCAATCGGATTTAGACCTGGCCCGGACCAACGCCCGGGACGCCGAGGCGCAGGTGGAGGTATCTCAGGCGCAGGTCGACCAGGCCAAGGCCACGCTGGACTCCGCCGAGCTGGACCTTGGGTACACCACCATTTTTTCTCCAGTGAACGGGACGGTCGTCTCGCGCAATGTCGAGGAAGGGCAGACCGTCGCCGCCAGTTTTCAAACCCCTACGCTCTTTGTCCTCGCGCAGGACCTCACCCGCATGCAGGTCATCGCCAACGTCAGCGAATCCGACATCGGCGGCGTCACCGAAGGCAAATCCGCGGACTTCCGGGTGGATGCCTATCCGAGGGAGTCATTCCATGGCATCGTGACACAAGTCCGAAATGCGCCGGTCAGCATTCAGAACGTCGTGACCTACGATGTGATTATTTCTGTCGAGAACCCTGAGCTCAAACTCAAACCCGGCATGACCGCCAATATCACGATCGTGACCGCCCGCAATGAAGACGCGCTTCGCGCCCCGAACGCGGCATTGCGATTCCGCATGCCGGGTGTGCCGGTGGATCGCAAAACGCCTCAACTCTGGATACTGGACGCGACGGGGCGCGTGCGGTCGGTCCCGGTCACCCTCGGCATTGCGGATTCGTTGTACACGGACATCACGTCCAGCGATGTCCGCGAGGGGGACGCCGCCATTGTGGGCCTCACAACGGCGGAAGATACCGCGCAGGAAAAACTGCCACCGGGGTTTGAATTCGGGCCGAAGATGCGGTGAGCCATCCTTCATGAGCTTTCTCTGGTTGACGATTCAGTCCGCGCTACGCGTGCTCCGGCGTAATCCCCTGCGCGCAGGCTTGACTATGCTCGGCATCATCATCGGGGTCGGGGCCGTGGTCGGCATGGTGAGTCTCGGACAGGGCGCAACCGCCTCGGTGCAACGCGAGATCGCCAGCCTCGGCACGAACGTGCTGATCATCATCCCTGGCGCTACGACGACGGGCGGCGTACGCGGAGGGCTCGGCAGCGTCTCGACGCTGACCGTGGACGATGCCCGGGACATCGAAAAGCGCGTCGGCGACATCGGCCTCGTCACCTATGCCTCACGTTCGATTCTGCAAGTCATCCACGAGCACAAGAATTGGAACACGATTGCCATCGGCACCACCACCGCATTTCCCGACCTTCGCAACTGGCCGGTGGCCGACGGCAGCTTTTTCACGCAGGCCGATGAAGACGCCGCCGCCAAGGTGGTGGTGGTGGGAAAAACCGTCGCGGATAATCTATTCGAGCGTGGCGAAGAGATCATCGGCGCGCAAATCCGGATCAAGAACGTCCCGTTGCGCGTGATCGGCGTCCTCTCGTCGAAGGGGCAGTCGTTGTCGGGGCAGGATCAGGACGACATCGTCATACTGCCGTTTACGACGGCGGAACGAAAAGTTCTGGGCACCAAGTTCCTGGGAACGGTCGGCATCATCATGGTCGCCACCAACCATCGATACAGCGTTCCCGCCGCCGTCGAAGAGATCACGGACTTGCTACGCGTGAGACACCGGATTCACCCCGCCGAGGAAAACGACTTCACCATCCGCACGATGGAAGACGTGGCGAAAACCGTCGCCGGGGCCAGCCGTACCATGATGATGATGCTCCTGAGCATTGCCTCCATCTCATTGGTGGTGGGCGGCATCGGGATCATGAATATCCTTCTCGTGTCGGTGACGGAGCGCACAAAGGAAATCGGCATCCGCATGGCGGTCGGGGCCAAACGCGCCCACATTCTCCTGCAATTCCTGGTCGAAGCGATCATTCTCACCGCCATCGGCGGTGTAGCCGGTGTGGTGTTCGGCATTGTGGGGGCGCGCGTGCTGACACACCTGATCGGCTGGCCCACCATCATTTCTTCCCAATCCATCGCGGTGGCGTTTCTGTTCTCGCTGGCGGTGGGGATCTTCTTCGGACTTTATCCGGCCAACAAAGCCTCGCGCATGAATCCGATCGAAGCGCTGCACTATGAGTAGAATTTTACCGGACCAGATCGCGGGATGTTCACAAAGGTCGCCCTGCTAGGCCGCAGCGAACGAAAGACCGAGGCGTACAGTTGAATTGCGCGTTGAGCCGGAACCCGTTTTTAACGCCCTGACACTTGTTGTTCGGCGTGGTAGGAGCTGCGAACCAGCGGGCCGGATTCGACATGCCGGAAACCGAGGGCGAGGCCTTCTTCCTTCAAGGCAGCGAATTCGTCGGGATGGTAAAACCGCGCGACGGCGAGATGCTCTTTTGTCGGTTGGAGATATTGGCCGATGGTCATGATATCGCACTGAACTGAGCGGAGATCACGCATGACCTCGCGCGCTTCGTCCGTCGATTCGCCCATGCCGACGATCAAACCCGACTTGGTCGTCATCCCCATCTGTTTGGCTCGTCCGAGCAACTCGATCGACCGCTGATATTTGCCTTGAGGCCGAATCGATGGGAACAGCCGTCTCACCGTTTCGATATTGTGGTTCAGAATGTCCGGCCGTTCAGCCGCAACCGCCGCCAGCGCCGCCTCATTGCCTTCAAAGTCGGGAATGAGGACTTCAATCGTGCAACTGGGAATCAACCGCCGAATATGGCGAATCGTCTCAGCAAAGACTGATGCCCCGCCATCCTCAAGTTCGTCGCGATTGACCGACGTGATCACGGCATGCCGCAAATTGAGCGCCTGAATCGCTTCTGCCACGCGCAGCGGTTCTTCGTGATCCACGGCATGCGGCCGGCCGGTGGCCACGGAACAGTAGTGGCAGCGTCGCGTGCAGATGTCGCCAAGAATTAAAAACGTCGCGGTCCGTGCGTTCCAACATTCCCACACGTTGGGGCAGCGCGCTTCCTCACAGATCGTGTGGAGGTTGAGACGATCCATCGTCTGGCGAATGTCGTGATAATCCGGCCCGGTCTGCAGCCGAACTTTAAACCAAGGCGGCAGGCGGCGAGAGGGAACGGCTGACGGCTGAGAAGTGTCGGGGCTGTGCCGCGAATCGATTTGAATGAAGCTCATGGCGTCACCACCGGCGAGAGCAATTCCTGCGGATGCTCCAACACACGCTTGAACTCTTTGAGAAACTGCGCGCCCATCAATCCATCCAGCGCACGGTGATCACACGAGAGCGTCACCTTCATCCGCCGCCCAGCGACCACCGACCCTTTGGACACGACCGGCACATCGCGTATCGCGCCCACCGCAATCGACGCCGCCTGCGGCGGCATCAGTAGCGCAATAAACTGATCGACGTCGAACATGCCCAGATTGGAGATAGCAAAGGTCGCCCCGGTATATTCCTGCGGCGACAATCGCTTTTGCCTGGCTCGCTCGATCAATTGTTTTGTCTCCCCAGAAATTTCGGCAAGGGTTTTTCCGCCGCAATTTCGAATCACCGGCGTAATCAGGCCGTCCTCCATCCCGACCGCCACACCGATATCGATCTGCGCATACCGCCTGATGGCCTCGCCCGTAAATGACACGTTGATCTCCGGATGCCGCTTGAGCGCCAGTGCCGCAGCCTTGATGAGCACATCGGTGATGGACGGATGGGGTTGACGGCTCTGCTTGAACTCATCGCGCACCCGCTCCGCCTGTTCCATGTCGATATCGACCGTGAGATAAAAGTGCGGGACCGGAGCCTTGCTCTGCACGGTCGACCTAGCAATCGCCTTGCGCATCTGACTCAACGGCTCATCTGCTCCAGCAGGCAACCCTTGAGATGGAGGAGCAGAGGCAGCGGCGACATCGTCTTCGACAATACGCCCCCCTGGACCGGTACCGGTGAGGGTCGAAAGCTCAACGCCTCGTTCAGCCGCGAGGGCTTTCGCCCGTGGAGAGGCGAGCACCCGTTCGCCTTGTTGGCGACCCGGTTGCGCCAGTGCAGCCGTGCCTGCCGGCGGCGCGGGCTTTGGCGCACTCCCGACCGAGGGCACAGCCGTCACGCCATCGGACAAGGCCGAAGCGATGTCTTCATCAGCTTCCGCGATGACGGCGATCAACTTGCCCGATTGCACCGTTTCCCCATCCTGCACGAGCAGTTTTCTCAACACGCCGGGAGCAAAGGCCTCCAAGTCCATCACCGCCTTGTCGGTTTCAATCTCGGCAATCACTTCGCCCGCCTGCACCCGATCTCCCTCATGTTTCTTCCAGGCGAGCAGCACGCCTTCTTCCATGGTGTCGGTCAGCTTCGGCATGACCACGCGGCTAGCCATGTATGCTCCTCCACGAAGCAGCGGGTCTGCGATGACCGGCCTGTCTTCTCCGGCAACCATGCCTCATGCGGCACCACACATTGATTTCACGGCGGCAACCACACGCGGCACGTCCGGAATAGCGGCATCTTCCAGCGGGCGGCTGTACGGGATCGGCACGTCTTCACCGGTAACCCGGGCAATTGGCGCATCCAAATAATCGAATGCCGCACTGTAGATGCTCTCCGCAATTTGCGCCCCCAGCCCGCAGAACCGCCATCCCTCTTCAACAATGACCAGACGACCCGTCTTTCTGACCGACGTGACGATGGTCTGGAGGTCGAGGGGTTTGAGCGTACGAGGATCAATCACCTCCACGTCGAGACCTTCATGGCTCAGTTGTTCGGCGGCTTCCAGCGCGACGAGCAACATTTTGGAATAGGCCACGATGGTGACATCGGTCCCTTCCCGTTTCACGTCAGCCTGGCCGAGGGGGATGGTGTACTCCCCATCGCCGACCTCCCCTTTTGTGCCGTAGAGCAATTGTGCCTCGATAAAGATCACCGGGTTGTGGTCGCGTATGGCGCTCTTCAGCAGACCCTTGGCATCGTGCGGCGTGGCCGGAGCGATCACCTTCAAGCCCGGCACATGGCAGAACCACGCCTCTAAACTCTGGGAATGCTGCGCCCCCAACTGGTGCGCCGCGCTGCCCGGTCCGCGAATCACGAGCGGCACCGAGAGCTGGCCGCCGGACATGTACCGGATCTTGGCCGCGTTATTGACGATCTGATCAAGCGCGACGATACCGAAATTCATGGTCATCAGTTCGACGATCGGGTGCAGTCCCGCCATGGCCGCGCCGATGGCCAGCCCGGTAAACCCGGCCTCCGTAATGGGTGTATCCACCACCCGCTGCGGCCCGAATTCCTCCACGAACCCCTTGGTGACCTTGAAGGCGCCTTGGTAATAGCCCACTTCTTCGCCGATCAAAAAGATGCGCGAGTCCCGCCGCATCTCTTCTCGCATGGCCTGATTGAGGGCTTCCCGGTAGGACAACAGCATAAATGGTCCTAGTCTTCCACCATGACATCGGCGTGCAGACTCGCCGGATCGGGGAACGGGCTTTCGTCGGCGAACTTGACCGCTGCCATCACGACCTCACCAACCTCACGCTCGAGTTCCTTGAAGTCCGATTCACTGCATTGCGCCTGGCTCAGCATCGTCTCCTTCAGCACCACCAGCGGATCGCGCTTGCGATATTCCTCCACTTCCTCTTTGCTCCGGTAGTGACCATGGGAAGGATCAGCCATCGAGTGACCCATGAAGCGATACGTCATCGCTTCAATAAAATACGGCCCTTGCCCAGCACGGACCTGATCGACCACCTTGCGCATCAAGTCCCGCACGGCCAACACATCCATGCCATCGACGCGCTCGGCCGCAATGCCATAGGACCGCGCGGCTTCCGCCACATTCTCATACAAGGCCACGGCCCGTTGCACGGGCGTCCCCATGCCATAGCGATTGTTCTCACAGATAAAAATCACCGGCAGTTTCCACAGGGCCGCCAGATTAAACGCTTCGTGCGCCTGGCCGCTCGGCACCGCCCCTTCTCCGAAAAAACAGACCGTCACCAGATCTTGCTTCTGATATTTCGACGCGAAGGCTAATCCAGCAGCCAAGGGAATGTGTCCGCCCACGATGGCGTAGCCGCCCATGAAACGCTTCGGGAGGTCCACCAGATGCATTGAGCCACCCTTGCCCTGACACAGCCCCGTCGCCTTACCGAAGAGTTCGGCCATTACCCTGCCGGGATCCGACCCGCGAGCCAGACAATGACCATGGTCGCGATACGCGCTGATGACATAATCGTCCGGTCGAAGCGCGGCGATGGCACCCACGGCAATCGCCTCTTCCCCGATATAGAGATGAAGAAAGCCGGCAATCTTCGCAAGCGCGTACATTTCGGCCGATTTTTCTTCAAACCGGCGGATGAGCAACATTTGGCGATAGAGGGAAAGGAGATCGGCCCTGTCCATGACGGTCATTATGCACGCCTGCGACAAGACGACTCAACCGTGATGTTCAGTTGTCAGGACCACCGCACGAATGAAGGGAAACACGGAGAAAAGAGGGAGGCCCACAAGCGGCCGGTACGAGTCTGCAGACCCGTACCGGAATCCGAGGATTATTTTACCTGCGAAAAGTCGGCATCGAACTGCATGGTCTGCCCATCCTGCAACGTCACCACGATGGTGGTTTTGGCATTGGGGTCAAACGACTCGTACCCGAACCGGGCAGTGAACCTCGACCGATACGCAGGGCCGGAGCCATCGTTTTTTCTGCCTCGATCAGCCGGGCTGAGATCCACCGGGCGAATATTTTTCCCCTTTTGCTGAAAGACGATGTCGGCCTTCTCGGCGAAGTATTCATCATCACCGCACAACTGCACTTCAACTTCCATGTTCGGCATATCCACGACTTTCTGGATGAACTCGTCGGGCATGCGCACATCTTTTTTCTGTTTTTTCGATTCGGCCGCTTCCTGCCTGCCAAACGCCTCTAAGCGGTAGCGCTTGGTGCGCAAAATGGCGCTGGCCCCACAGGGGTCTTTTTCGGGGTCCGCCCCGACTCGCGTGACGAGCGAGGCCTGCTGCAAGATTTTCTTCACATCTTCCGGCGAAGCCGCTTTGTCCATCGGCGCTCGCCCGGCTTCCAGGGCCTTCCTGGCCTCTTCGGGGGACAACTTGACGTCGATCGCCCACGCCGGCCCGCTGATGGCCAATGCCATCACTCCGACCACCAACCCGACTACCGCATGGGTCTGCCCACGCCGACTTACCCTGCCATCATTCGCGCGCATGAGTACCTCCCTGACACGTCACTGAACAAGGGCGCATTGTAAAAGGATTGGGAAGACCATTTCAATCTGGCGCGAGGTAAGAACCGGGAACGATGTGGGGCGGCTAGGGACTAAAGCGGTCCCAGTTGGGATAGGGTTTGCGGGTGTACAGTAGATCGATGTCAACGGGGCAGGACAGGCCGCGCTGCTGCAACATGTCAGCGACCAGCCGCAGCGGCAATCCCACGGCCGCGGTGTAATCGCCCTCGATCCGCTCGATGAAGGCCACCCCGCCCCCCTGAATGGAATAGGCTCCCGCCTTGCCCAGACTATCACCGGTCTGCAGATAAGCGGCCAACGCGGCTTCATTCAGAGGTTTCATCGTCACCAGCACTTCTGCCACTCGGACCTCGCACCGACCAGGCTCAGGTCCTGCCAGCGCCACGGCCGTCACAATCCGGTGCTTCTGCCCGGCCAGTCGGCGGAGCATCCCCTCGGCTTCGGCCAAATCGGCCGGCTTACCCAACACCTCAGAGCCCAGATTGATCAGCGTGTCGCTTCCGAGAATGAGGGCATCGGGGCAGGAGGACTGGCAAGACCTGGCCTTGCCTGCGGCGAATTCCATCGCCTGCGCGTCG
The DNA here is from genome assembly GCA_022226935.1 of Nitrospira sp. GTDB lineage: Bacteria > Nitrospirota > Nitrospiria > Nitrospirales > Nitrospiraceae > Nitrospira_A. The sequence continues at coordinate 2,005,061 of CP092081.1, read as the reverse complement.
GCAGACAGGTGCGGCTTGACCTGTTCAATGAAGGGCGGGGACACGACCTCAAACAGCACCCCTAATAGCGTCAATAATTCGTGCCGGCGAGGCGAGGTGGAAGCCAGAATCAATCGCATGGAGTCAGGATGCACAGGGGTACGGGTGGTGAGTGTCCATGGGAGCGTCGTGGGATCCCGCGATTTCTTCCAGCATGAGATCCTGGCAAAATTCTGCGACAATGCGTTCCACATCCTGCACGGTCGAGACGCCGAACATTTTCCCCCGCATGGCCGCCGCGTGAGGGAATCCTTTGCAGTACCAGCCCAGATGTTTCCGGATGGAGCGGAAGCACTCCAACCCGGCAATGGCCTCATACTGCCGCGCATGATCGAGCATGACCTGCATGCGGTGACGCAGGGAGACGAGCGGCTCCCACATGGTGGCTGGCAGCGTTGAGAGATCGACCCGTTCGACGATCGCCCGCCGGGCCTGCTCTTTTTCGCGAAAAAACCACGGCGCGCCCAGCGTTCCGCGCCCCACTAACACGCCCTGCACGCCGCTGTCGGCTATGCGTCGAACAGCATCGACCAACGTATTAAGATCGCCGTTCCCGAGAATCAAGGTTCCCGTATCGCGGGCGACCTTGGCGGCCTCGGCAATGGCCGTCCAATCGGCGGCGCCGCGATACATTTGCTGCAACGTCCGGCCGTGCACCGTAATGGCGGCCGGACGCGCATCCAGCAAATGTTCCACCCATCGTTCGACCACCACACAATCGAACCCCAACCTCGTCTTGACGGAAAGCGGGAGCAGCCGCCGCGGCACCACGGGAGTACCGGAACGCCGGTGATTCAGCTCGTGAATGAATTCGATGCGCGATGGTTTGAAGCCTTGCTGGTGGATCGACTGCCCACCAGCCCAATCTTCCAACCCCTGCCTCGCGGCTTTCAGGATAGCATGGGCCAGATCCGGCGTCTTGATGAGTGCTGCCCCTGAACCGGACGCCGCGACACTTTTCGACGGGCAGCCCATGTTGATATCGAGACCGTCAAAGCCAAGTTCGCAGACCACCTGGGCCGCGCGATAGAACTGCTCGGGATCTTTGCCATAGAGCTGCGCCACAATAGGCCGCTCGGCTTCGCTGTAAATCAACGAGGAGAGCAGGTGGTCCGGTCCGCGGCAGATTTCGTTCACATTGGTGAACTCGGTAAACGTGATGTCGGGCCGACCCTGAGAAGCCACCACGCGACGGAATGCGGCATCCGTCACCCCGTCCATGGGAGCCAAGCCTAAAATGGGCTGAGGCAGCGTTGTCCAAAAGCTCATGCGCGCACCTGGGCCGAGCCGATCGGTTCGTTCGCCGCGCGATACCCAGCCCGTAGCTCTTCGGCCTCACGCAGGACGCTCATGGCAGCCGTCGAGCATGTCTGTGTGGCGAATTCCACGAATCGGTCGATCTTCAGCAGGAAAAAATCGTAATCATCCTGTTCGGGTCTTGGCCGGCTGAACCAGAACGGAACAAACTGCTCCAACGAGACATCGACTTCCGCCAACACACGGCAGGTTTCCGGAAACATATCCTGCACATCGCCGCCCCAATGAAGGAGTTCATGCGGCAGGTAGGTGTCGCGATACCGGTTGAGATCTTCCAGCGACCCGCCTAGCAACGACAGGTTCCTGATGGAGGACGGCTCATCATGCGTCGTGACGAGTTGCACATAGCCGCGGTACTGGTGCTGCAGAACGGCTTCTTCTTCCGAGGTCAGTTGCCATCCCTCAACCGCACGATCAATCGGCGAGCGCTGTGCTGGCAGAGAACGGACAGGTTCACGACGGACCTTTCGTTGGACCACTGATCCAAACCTTTTGCGAAATTGGCTGAACTCCTCCAAGATCATCGCAATCGACTTCGTATCGACTTCCAGCGCAACGCCTTTTAATGAAGTCAGCCCTGGATGGGACAGGACCTGCGCCAACAGATCAAACAAGACGCCTGGAATCGGAGCCCCGTGGGCATCGATCCAATAGGGCAATGCATCCTTGCCCCGGTCCGTTCGATGAGCATCGGGGATCGTCAATTCGGCCAGTCCTGCGACATGGATCTCGATGACCCGCTCCATGGGAAATGCATCAAGGAACTCGGCGGTGAAATCTACCAACCGTTGTCGTTGCCAACTCCCTGTATAGCGATACACGGTCCACAGGTGACCGATATCCAGCACGAGGCCGCAGGAGGTCTGGTCAGTCACCATCCGGAAGAACTCAGGGATTGAAAGCGCGCCGCAGCCGAAATACGTCAGCGGCGGCATTTCTAAGAGCACCAGCGCAGGGTCGTTCCCACGTCGACGCGCATCCTGATCCACGTGGTCTTGGAGGTAGGCGACGTTCTCCGCGGTCACTCTCGCCGACAACTCCGTGTACAGTGGTGGCAGATAAGTCCCGAACGCATAGCCAGCCATCTGCTTCGTAGCGCATTCGTGATTCAGCCAGGCGCTACGCAAGGCCGCAAGATGCGCACAGGCTTCGGCCACTCCCTGTCGGCCGGAGCTACTGCGGGGGAAATCCGGTTGCGTACTCCACAGGCCTTCACCATGATAGGACAGCTTGATATCCGGCAATTGTTGCCGCATCCACTGCAGGGCCGACGTCGTGGCTTTGAACACCTCCAGATATTCCGGCTCCAGCGCTGATTCACGAAGCGCGCGAACCAGCTCCAGCAGATCCGGAGAGTACACGTCCACGGAGAGCCCTAGACCATGTGCAGGAAGGCTATACGCACGTTGTGTGAATTCGCTTTGCATCAGATCGCATTTGGCATATTTTGAAGCAATCATAGTGACTATAGTTTCTGTGCAGTCTAAGCGCCTAACCTCTTGGTTGACAAGGGAAGATGGGGAAACGGGTCCGGCACATCCGTCTGATATACTTTCTTTCGACGTGGTGGTCGCCGGGCCGCACCGTTAGCCCCTCTCACGGCGAGAAATAGGCTTACACCATGACAAAAACCGGCTCAATACTCCGCGACAAACCGACTCATACGACAACCCCTATGGTGGCGCACATGATGACACCCGGCGTGGTACAGATTCCCGGGGATGTCTCTGTCAGCGAGGCCGCCTCGCTCCTCGATCGGGAACAGATGCCCTGCCTGCTGGTCAAAGACGGCGAGGCCGCCTTCGGCATCATGACTTCCGGCGACATCGTCAAAAAAGTCGTCGCCCAAGGCCTGGAACCGCACGATGTAGAGGTGCGGTCCATCATGTCAAAGCCCGTCCATTCCGTGGAATGCGACCAGATTCTTGACGACGCCACCAGCGTGATGGCTTCCACCGGCACTTCTCTCCTGATCGTCACCAAACAAGGGCAACCGGTCGGCATCCTGACCGCACGGGATCTCGCCCTGGCGCCGAAACGCTGCGAGACCTGCCTGCCCGCAACCATTCGCGTGACCAACGGCGAGGGCGAAGGGGCCAAACACACCGCCACGATCCGGCAACTCAGCCATGTCGGCGCCTCGATCGAGAGCCGCACGTTGCTGCTTCCCGGAACGAGTATCGTGCTGTCGTTCATGCTTCCCGGAACGGAGTTGAGCTTCTCGCTGCAAGGCACCATTCTCAACAGCAGCTATGAGCCGGAATTCCACGAGGACCGGAACGTGCTGGGAACCTATTCAGGCATCGATATCCAATTCGCGTCCCTGCCGTCTTCCGACGAATCGAAAATTCGCGCGTGGGTGTTGCAAAACCTGCCGCGCGCCTCGGATCTCTCCTAAGTTTCCTCCGATGATTTTTTTGCTTCGCGCTCCCCGGCTTGTTATGATTTCATTCTCCGGCGATCCCCGACCGGAGTTTACTGTGCATTAGGTGACCATTGATGAAAAGCCCTGCCGCCCGTTCCAAACCCGTTCCGACCAAAGACGAAATTCTCACACAAATCACCACCCTGCTCGATCGGCCAGACGACGATGTCCAGGCCGCGCTGATGAAAGAGATCCTGGCCGGCGTCATCCGGCTCTCTGAATCGCAATTGGATGTCCTGGACCTCAAGATCGTCAACCGGGCGCTCAAAGAACTCCGGCATGCCTTCCGAGTATTTCAAGGGTATCGCGATCGCCTGAAAATCAGCGTCTTCGGCTCAGCGCGTACGCCCGCCGACGATCCGAACTATCAACTGGCTTTCCAATTCGCCCGGCGCATGGTGGAAGAAGGCTACATGACCATCACTGGCGGCGCCGATGGGATTATGCGAGCGTCGCAGGAAGGCGCCGGCCGCGAACACAGCTTCGGGGTGAACATCATGCTGCCCTTTGAACAGGGCGCCAACGCCGTCATCGCCGATGATCCCAAACTGGTGACCTTTAAATATTTTTTCACGCGCAAGCTCATGTTCCAAAAGGAATCCCACGCGATTGCGCTCTTTCCCGGCGGGTTCGGCACCCATGACGAGGGCTTTGAAATCATGACCCTCGTGCAAACCGGCAAAAGCGATCCCAAGCCGATCGTATGCCTTCAGGCGCCGGGCTGCGATTACTGGAACCACTGGAACTCGTTTATTACCGATCAGCTGTTGAAGCGCCGCCTGATCAATGCGGAAGATCTTTCGCTCTTCACCATCGTCGATAACGTGGAAGATGCGGTCACGGAAATTCGCACCTTCTATCGCCGCTATCACTCCCTCCGATTCGTGGGACGCCAGCTCGTCATCAGGCTGAAAACCCCATTGACCGCCGAGCAAGTCGAAGAGGTGCAGCGCCAATTCAAAGACATGCTGACGGAAGGCACGTTCGAGCAACGGCCCTCACTCCCCGAAGAAATTGACGAGCCAGGCTTGAAAGACCTCGCACGATTGACGTTTTCCTTCAATCGCCGCAATGCGGGCCGCCTCCGGCAATTGATCAATCACCTCAATCATCTGCCGACGACCACCTAAGCGAATCAAGCGAAGCCGGCAGCACGCCGGCTCACCCATCTTGGAGATAGCTCTTTAGACTCCATGAACGGACATGCTAAGGTGGGTGGCCTATGAGCGCAGCCACCATGCGAACCCTCTCTTCTTCTCCTCCCACGCTGATTCTCTATCATGCGGAATGTGCGGATGGGTTCGGCGCCGCCTGGGCTATCTGGCGTCGGTATCCCGGGGCGGAGTATCGCCCCGTGAAACACGGCGAAGCGCCGCCTGCCAATCTCGCCGGTCATCATATTGTCATGGTGGACTTCAGCTACAACCGCCCAACCTTGGAAGCTATGGCCAAGGATGCGGCCAGCCTGGTCGTCCTGGACCATCACATCACTGCGGAACAGGCACTGGCCGATCTCCCCTACGCCTATTTCGATCTCAATAAGTCGGGAGCGGTACTGGGGTGGGAATGGGCCCACGATGAACCGGCCCCCTGGCTGCTCCGCTACATCCAAGACAAGGATTTATGGCACTGGGCGCTTCCGAACAGCCGGGAAATCAGCGCCGCGCTGGCCTCCTACCCGTTCGACTTTGAGCTCTGGACGCGTTTCGAACAACAGGAGTTGGAGCGGGAAGGCCGGGCCATTCTTCGCTACGAAAACGAACTCGTCACAAAACTGGCCTCGCACGCGACGCTGGTGGAGTTTGAAGGTGCCACCGTTCCGTCGGTCCAGAGTTCGGTCCTCACCAGTCAAATCGGCGAACGGTTGTCCGCCGAGCATCCGTTTTGCGTGATCTGGCACGACCGCAACGGTCGCCGATACTTCAGCATGCGTTCCCGCGAAGATGGGACCGATGTCGGCGCAATCGCGGCTTCCTTCGGCGGCGGTGGCCATACGCACGCGGCTGGATTTTCGGTGCCGCTCCAAGCCGATGGCCACCTCCCGGCAAATCCTCGGCTGCCGCGACCGGCAGCCTCATAGCCGTTGTCTTCCAGGTGTTGCGATGCTGCCCCTGAGTGACGATAACCCAACCGAACGCACGCCAGTCGTCACCGTCGCATTCATCGTCGCTTGCTCTCTCGTCTTCCTCTACCAAAGCTCTCTGGGGTCGGCCTCCGGTGAAGCCTTCGTCTATCAATACGGGGCCATCCCCTCCATCGTATTCGGCCAGGCCACGCTCCCACCCGAATTTGCAACCATTCCCGCGTATGCGACGATTCTCACGAGCATGTTTCTGCACGGCAGCTGGATGCATTTGATCGGCAACATGCTGTACCTCTGGGTCTTCGGCAACAACATCGAAGACATCATGGGGCATGTCAGATTTATCGTCTTTTATGTGGGATGTGGAATCCTGGCGGCGTTGAGCCATGCGTTGACCGACCCGACATCGACAGTTCCCATGGTCGGCGCGAGCGGAGCGATTTCAGGCGTGCTGGGTGCTTATTTGCTGCTCTTTCCCCATGCCCGCGTGCTATTGATTGCCCCCGTGGTAGGCACTACCTACGTGCCGGCTGGAATCGTGTTGGGGTTGTGGTTCGTCATGCAGTTGCTCAACGGCGGCGCGAGCCTGGGATCGCAGGGAGGAGGCGTGGCCTTCTTTGCGCATATCGGCGGGTTTATCGCAGGTATGATGCTGATCGGCTTTTTTAAGCGCCCGGACGTACGATTTTTCAAGCCCGGCCGCACAGAGTCCTTTCGATACTAGCGTCGCGATTCCGCGCTTACACATCCAGCAATTCGCGGACTTTCCCCGCCAGGTCGTGCTGCCGATAGGGCTGCTGCAGGAAGTATTTTCTATTCACTCGATGACTGGCGATCGTCTCGTCGGAAAACCCGGACACGAACAACGCCTTCATATTTGGATGTTGCTGCACCAGCCGTTTGGCCAACTCCCGGCCACTGATTTCAGGCATCGAGAGATGGCTGACCGTGAGATGGATTGGTCCTTGGTGTTGTTGAGCGACAAGCAATGCCTCCACCGCCGACCCGGCCTCGAGCACGTGGTATCGATGGCCGTGCAAGGTCGACAGGGCCAGCTTCCTGGCGATTTCATCTTCCTCAACGAGCAGTACTGTTTCACCACCCTTCGACAAGGCCTCAGGGAGGACCCTGCTGTCTCGCAGCGCCCCGTTGCGCTCAACCAGGGGTAAATACACGCGTACCGTTGTGCCTTGGCCGGGCTGGCTTTGCACTTCCACCGTCCCGCCGCACTGACGAACGATTCCATACACCAGCGTGAGCCCCAGACCGGCATGGGTCTCCTTGGTCGAGAAGAACGGCTCGAACATCTGAGCTTGAACGTCCAAATTCATCCCGCCGCCGCTATCACTGACGGCAATGCGCGCCATCCGTTTCCGGGGATTTTTTTCCAGTTGCTCTGCCGGTAACAACTCTCCGGTCACCACTTCTAACGAAATTTCCACCCGGCCACTGCTCGGCATGGCATCTCGCGCATTCGCGACGAGGTGCAACAGCAGATACTCCAACCGGTCATGACCAATTTCCACCAGTACCGGCTTGGACTCGTCAGGTACCCGCACATCAATCCGCTCGGGGAGCAGTCCTTGAAGCGCGGCCCGCATCGACACAATCGCTTCGCCGAGCGACAAGGTATCGCGAATGCCCGTTTCGTGCACGCCCAGCGCCAGTAATTGCGCCGTGAGGGTTGCCGCGCGCTCCCCGCTCCGGAACATGTCCTCCACCGGCCCATGCAGGGGATCATCGGGTTTCAACCTGGAGACGATGGCGCCGGTCTGAGCGCCGATCACCGCCAGCACCTGATTGAATTCATGCGCCAATCGGGAGGCCAGACGCCCCATCGCCTCGAACTTTTGCGCTTCGCGCAACTGCCGCTCCAGCCCGGTCCGCTCGACCATGCCTTGGCGAATTTCCTGGTTGGCGCGGGACAGACCCTGCTTCAATCCTTGCACACGGGTTTCCAGTTGCGTTCGCCGTTCTTCCAGAACCTGCTCGGACTGTTTCAATCCTTGCACGTCTTCCCGCAATAGACGGTTCCTCCGGCGCTCGACCGCCACTGTCTCCAGAGTGAGGCCGTAAAACACCGACATGATCAACAGGACAGGAATGCCAAGCAGGTGCCCGACCGCCAGGGTGCCGGACTGGATCGCATGCTCATACACCAAGACACCGTATCCGGCACAGATGATGACGGAGAGGCCGAGCAGTTGTTTCAGGGAGGGAGCGGATGAGGCAATCAGGAGGAGAAGAAAATAGGTGAGATACAATTCCGAACTGGCGTTTCCTGAGAGATAAATGGTTCCCGTTACCAGCAGCGTGTTGATGCTGATCAAGGCGCCGGGAAACCAGGCGCTCTCTAATGCCGTTTTCGGCAACAAGATGATTCCCGTACTGATCAGCATCAATCCGAGCGCCACCATCCGGCTGACGTTCTGCCCATAGATCGTCTCGTTACTCACGAGCAATTCATAGGACAGAATGCCGGCCACGAGGCTTTGCAGAAACATCACGCGAACTCGCGAATGAGAGAGCAGTCGGCCCAGCCCTGGCATGGTGGGATGCCGCCCGGTTTGATCGAGGTCGGAGGAAAGTGGAACGCTCACCGCTGTGCCCGCCCTTAGGAGAAAAGTGTGCAACCAGTGGGGATGACAGCAAGTCCCATACCGTCTTTCCATCCTGACAAGTCTTCGCAATTTCAGGAAGGAGGAGAATCAGAGGTGGCCACGAACGGCCGATGATCTCTCCTGGTCTCACAAAAACGGACAGTCTTAGAGCAGCCGAACGAGTTTAACCGACAGAAACGGATACCGTCCTGGCGTACAATGAGCCTGATCGTGCCTGCTGTCGTTCTTTACGAATGAGTTGGAGCAAAGCGCGATCGGAATGTCGACGCGGCCGCGAGTGCCTCCGCGCGGGTTGGAGCAAGAAATAAAACGTGGCCCATTTTCCGCTTTGGTCGAGTTGTGCGCTTTCCATACAGGTGGACGGTCGCACCAGGCACACGTAAGAGATCGTGCGCTGCGGGAGCGTGCGTCACGAGTCGAACGTCGTCGCCAATAAGATTGAGCATTACGGCAGGACTGAGCAGTCGGACTTCTCCGAGCGGCAGACCGCACAAGGTCCGCACCTGTTGCTCAAATTGCGAGACGGTACAGGCATCAAGGGTGTAGTGACCGGAGTTATGTGGCCTGGGCGCGATTTCGTTGATCACCAACCGTCCGTCGGCCATAAGGAACAATTCCACGCAAAAGACCCCCACCCCATCCAGAGCTTCCACCGCGTCACACGCGATCGTGTCGGCCAAATCGGCAACCGCTTGCGGCACATCAGCCGGGACAATCGTCTGACGGAGAATGCCGTCTTCATGAACATTCTCCACTACTGGGTAGGTCTGTGACGCGCCATCGGCGCCTCGCACCACTAGAATCGACAGCTCACGCTCGAACGGCAGCCATTCTTCCAGAATCCATCGCGAATCCGGTCTCCGATTACGGGCCAACTCCTGCTGTACCGCCGGACAATCCTCCGCTCGAAGGATTTTCCACTGCCCCTTGCCGTCATACCCGGCCGTAGCGGTCTTACACACCAGCGGATACGGGGGCATGGTGTGCCGGCCGAGTTCATCGGGCGATGACAGGGTCGAAAACGCCGGCACGGGCAACCCGCGAGTCCGCAAAAACATCTTCTGCGCGACGCGATCCTGAATCACCCGAAGCACGCGACTTGATGGACGTACCGGAAGATCGCGCTCCAACTGTTCGCAGAGGTCGGCGGGAACATTTTCCCATTCATACGTGACGGCACAGACTCGTTGGGTAAACTCTTTCCGTGCCTCGGCGTCCGTGAACGGGTGAACGAGAGAATAGTCGGCAATCCGATGGGCAGGCGCTTCCGCATCAGGATCCCAGACGGCGATCGCATACCCCATCCGGCGGGCAACGGTGGCGAACATTGCGCCGAGTTGTCCTCCTCCAAGCACACCCAGAGTCGCGCCGGGATCGATCGCCGAGACATTCACGGCCGGCGGCTCGTCCTGCTACCGCGTGGCATCGGGAAGGGAGGGGATAACCGGGCGTCATCCTGGGTATCGAGCACCTTTTGTGTTTGCGCGGCACGGAATCGTTCGAGGCGTTGCCTGACGGAAGCGGACTGTAACCCCAGAATTTGCGCCGCCAGGATGGCCGCATTTTCCGCGCCGCCGATCGCGACCGTCGCAACCGGAATGCCACGGGGCATCTGGACAATCGACAGGAGAGAATCGAGGCCACGGAGGTGTTCAGTGGGAATAGGCACGCCGATGACCGGTAACAGCGTCTTTGCCGCGAGCATTCCGGGAAGATGCGCGGCTCCCCCCGCGCCGGCAATGAGGACCTGAATCCCTCGCGCCACTGCCTGTTCCGCATAGGCGAAGAGGCGATCCGGAGTACGATGGGCCGACACCACTAGCAGCTCATTGGGAATCCCGAGCTCGTTCAACACAGCCACGGCCTTTTCAAGAATGGGAAAGTCCGATGTGCTGCCGCCCAAGACCCCGACCAACGCCCGATCCGCGTGCTTCTTTTTCGGCATGGACACGACACCTCTGGCTGAAAAAAGAATGCTGCGGCGCACCATAGCCCGTCTCCGGTCGAGGGGTCAAGCCGATGCACGACGGAACCCCTCATTGAATTGACCAACTCCTTTGTCTTCCACTATGATACGCCTGCGCACTCTTTCAGTGGACGGTGCGTGGAGGGGTCACGTGCAGCGTATCCGTGAAGGGCTCAAAACCCGATTCCGTTCCCTCGTCACCCAGCGCACAGGCTTGGATGAAATAGCGGTCGACGATTTAGCGACGTCGACCAAGCTCCAGTCCTGGGAAGCCGTTCAAATCCCAGAGCGGCTTCGGTTCTCTTCACGGTTGGCCATTCTTCTGGTCGGTTTCTTCATGCTGATCGTGGCCTTCGTCCCCTGGACTCAAACCATTACGGTCACCGGCCAACTCTCCTCTTACACTCCCTTTGAGCGCCCGCAAGACATCGAGGCGCAGATTACCGGACGCATCAAAAAGTGGCACATCTTCGAAGGCGTGCGGGTCAAGGCGGGCGACGTGATTCTCGAACTCGACGACTACGATCCGAACTTCATGGCCCCGGATCTTTTGAACCTTCTCGAACAACGCAAGCAGGCGCTGGAAGATACCCGGAAGGCCGCCTTGAGTCGTGCCGATCAGCTCGACAAACGCATCAAGGAAATGCAAAACCTCGTGAAGGCCGCGGTTCCGTCGGCCGGCGCGCGGGTGCTCGAAGCTGAAAGCAAAGTCCGCGAGGCCCGGCAAAAAATCGAAGCCTCCAAAATTGCCGTAGCCACAGCCGAGCTCAATGTGGAACGGCATCAACAACTGGCACAACAGGGCCTCGTCTCCCAACGCGAATTAGAACTCACGATTCAAGCCGCCATCGCCAGCAAGGCGGATTTGCAAGGTGCACAAGCCAACCTGGCCGCCGCCGAACAGGGCATGAAGGCCTTGAGTTTCGGACGCGAGCAGGTCAGCGCAGAAGTGCTTCAGCGACTCCTTGATGCAGAAGCCGCGCGAGATGCCTCGATCGGCGAAGCGGCGCGTGCCGCCGATCAGGTGGCGGACGTCTCTTTGCGTCTGTCCAACGCCAATCAGCGACGCGTCGCCAGCCGGATTCTCTCGCCCATCGACGGCACCGTCGTGAAGATGGCGCAGGCGGGCGCCGGTGAAACCGTGCGGCCCGGCGAAAAACTCGTCAGAATTTCTCCCAACAGCACGGACAGAGCGATTGAAATGGTGGCCGACGGCATCGACGCCCCGTTGCTCAACGTGGGCCGAAAGGTCAAGATTCTCTTCTATGGCATTCCCGCCATCCCGCTGCCGGCTTGGCCGGAGATGATGGCTGGTACGTATAACGGGGTGATCAAGGTCATCGACCAGGTCGACGACGGCAAAGGCAACTTCCGTTTCTGGGTCGTCCCCGATCTGGAAGAACGCCCCTGGCCTCCGCAAGAACATGTCCGGCAGGGAACCAAAGCCATGGGATGGGTCATTCTCAATCGTGTCCCGCTTTGGTATGAGCTCTGGCGCCGGTTCAATCTCTTTCCGCCCGACTACCAGGAACGGCCTCCAAGCCTGATCGATACCCTCCTGCCGAAAGCCGGCCGCGGGGCCAAGTAACCGGTCCCGTCTCTCCGGCGCATGCCGGAGCAGCGACACCCTTCGGCGCTCATCTCAGTCTGGTGACCTCAGAAAGGAGTGCGTTTCATGAAGAACTATGCATGGATCCTGATCATTGCCGCCTGTGCGCTCTGGGGGCTGCCGGACAGCGGCGCCAGAGCAGAAGACGCGGGCAAATCAAAAGCACTTCCGCCGATCCCCCTGTCTTTGAACGAGATTCACGCCTGGATCGATCGCTCCCATCCCCTCCTAAAGGGGGCAGGGACAGAAAAGGTGTCGGCCCGCGGGAAAATGCTCAAGGCGCTGGGCGCATTCGAACCGATCCTAGTCAACGATACCGAGATCGAGCGCTTTATCGACAAGGGCACCACCAAAACTCAAAGCGTAGGTTTTAACGATACCTTGGTCGAAGCGCGGACTCCATGGGGATTCCGGGGGAGCGCAGGTATTCGGCAGGCTATCGGCGACGCGAAGATTCCGGACCTCTCGTTCGGAAACGGCAACCAGCAAGTCATTCTCGGCGGCTTCCTGCCCCTGCTGAAAGGACTCATGATCAATCCCGAGAATGCGGAACTGCAGCGTTCGGAACTGGCCGATCCGCGCGCCGAGGTCAAAATTTCGCAAACGAGACAGGATCTCTTTCTGGCTGCGGCAAGCCAGTTCTGGGATTGGGTCTCGGCCGCGAAGTTTGTGGACGTGCAACGTCGCGCCCTCGGCGTTGCGGAGGAACGGTTGAGGCAAGTGGAGGGCCGAGCGAAGGCCGGAGCCGTGGCGCCGCTCGATGTGGTCGAGGCCGGGCAGGAGGTGCAGCGTCGCCGGGAAATCGCCATCGCCGCGCAGCGAGCTGTGGAACAGGAGCAATATAAAATGTCGATGTTCCTCTGGGAAAACCAGACGCCCACAGCACCGCAGCTCGAGCGCGTGCCGGACTTCCCCCCTCCTGCCGCTCCCCCGACGGCAGACATCGTCAAGGCCGATAAGCGGCAAGCAAAAAGCGATCGCCCGGAGATTCGCGAGGTGGATATCGAGGCCAAGGTCAACAATATCGATCTGGAACTCGCCAAGAACAACCTCTTGCCCAGTCTCGATCTGGAAGCGGCGCCGGCGAGGGCCCCGGAGAAATTTGTGTTGGGATTGGGCTATCGGTTCGGCGTGGAGTTGCGCATTCCGATTCTGCAACGCAGAAGCCGCGGTGAAGTGATGGAAGCCCAGGCGCAGGCCGATCGGCTGGTGCTGGTGCAGAAATACCGGGAACAGCAAGTGGTCGTGGATGTCGACAATGCCGTGTCCGCCATTGAACGGGCGAAGGAGCGGGTGGCGGCGGCCGCGGAATCACTTCGCATGGCCAAGACCTTGGAGGAAGGCGAGCGTTTTCGGTTCAGCTTGGGCGCCACGAGTGTGCTCTTCGTAAACCTCCGCGAGCGGAATTCCGTCGATTCGGAGATGCAACTCGTCCGAGCGAAGGCCGATTACCAGAAAGCCCTGGCTCTCTATCAATGGGCCACCGGCTCCTGGGCCCGGAGCCAGCCGTCCGCCGTACCGGTCAATTACCGGGTCGGTGCGAGCTTCTCCAAATAGTAGTATTTTGCGGTGCGCTCTGATAGGTTTTAGCTGGTGCAGGCCTGCGTAGACAGGTCGCCGCAACGGCATCATCCAGACGGCGCGGCAGAGGTAGCAGGATGGCCCAGGATCATTCCGACAACCAGAGCAATCTGTTCCAAACGGTCGTCGGCCATCTGGGCCTCCTGTTTCGTCTCGAACGGCGCATCCTCGGTCTCATCGTTTCCTATTCAATCGCCATCGGGCTTTTCTCGCTGATCGTTCCTCTCACGGTTCAAGAACTCGTCAACACGTTCGCCTTCGCGCTCCAGCCCATCACCATTGTCACACTGGCCGCGGTCATGGTGGCGGGCCTGCTCTTCGTGGGTGCCTTCCGGGCCCTCCAATACTATGCGGTGGAAGTGCTGGAACGGCGCATCTTTGCCCGGGTGGCCATTGCCATGGCCCAACAACTGCCGCATTTGCGCTATCAGGGGTTCAAGCCTCGATTCGCCAATTACTTCGTCGAAACCATTCTCATGCAGCGGGCCGTGTCGGTCCTCCTGGTCGACCTGATCAACGTCATCGTGGGCGGGGCGGTCGGCATGACGATCCTGGTGTTCTATCACCCGTACTTCCTGCTGTTTAACGCGATCCTGCTGGTCGGATTCAATGTCGTGTTTTTCCTCATGAGCCACGGCGGCCTGAAGGCCGACATGGATATGTCCCATGCCAAATACGACACCCTGCACTGGTTTCAGGAAATTGCCTACAACCTCCTCCATTTTAAATCCACCGACAGTCAGGCGCTGCTGATCAAAAAGACGGACCAGCTCCTGGATACCTATGTCGGCGTGCGCAGGACCCGATTCGGAATCCTCATCCGGCAGTATCTCGGATCACTCGGATGGCAAGCGATCGTCCATAGCGGTCTCATCGCGACGGCGGGGTGGCTCCTGGGAATCGGCCAGCTGACGCTCGGCCAATTCGTCGCCGCGGAAGTCGTGGTGAGCGGCATTCTGTCGAGCTTCGACGGCGTCGTGAAGCGGATGGGGCATATCTACTATTTCCTCACCGCCTTGACCGAACTGAGCTTCCTCTTCTCCCTGCCCAAAGATCAGGACGCCGCCACGCTGTCCATTCCCTTGCCCGACCCGACAGTTCACGGTATTCGAGTCACGTGCAAAGACCTGACCTTTGCGCCCGCCGGTGGCCCGCCGGTCTTTGAGCACTTCAACCTGGAAGTGACGCCGGGTGAAAAAATCGGCATCTATGCGGATACGGCAATGGCGAAAACCGCGCTGGCCCGGGTGCTCGGCGGGCTCGAATCACCCACTGCCGGCGTCATCCGCTACAACGGCGTCGATCTTCGCCACCTCAATCTGGATTCCGTCAATCGCTTTAGAGGATTCATCCTGGATTCACAACTTTCGTTGTTTGAGGGGACGCTGGAAGAAAACATCGTCCTCGGACGAGACTACATTCCTTACAGCGACGTGCGATGGGCGCTGCGCTTCACTGAACTCGAAGAAGAAGTCGATGCCCTCCCCCAGGGCTTGAAAACGCATGTGCGATCCGCGGGTAAAATCTTCGCCCCTACGCACATCGTGCGCATCCTGGTGGCGCGAGCGATCCTGGGACGCCCCCAGCTCCTCATTTTCGAAGGCATTCTTCACAATATGCACCCCGCGATGCGCGAGACGATTCTCCGCCGCCTGTGCAGCAAGGAAGAACCCTGGTCGGTGATCTTCGTCTCGAACGATCCCAATCTGACCCCGCATGTCGATCGCCGGATCATGCTGAACTAACGCGTGCCGCACCGTCACCAGACCGCGGGCAGAGGGCTTCGCTTTTCTCTCACCCGCCCGCCGGCCTTGTTCCCCGTCCTTGACAGCGCTCCGGCATTCGCCCACACTGCGCCCCACCATCGGCCGACACGAGCCCTCGCGTGAATCACAACGCCACCGAATCAACCATCGCCACACCGTCAGCATGGACCATTCTTGCGCGTCTCAACCTCCTGGTCGGACTTGAGCGGCGTATTCTGGCGATCATTGCTTCCTATGCGATCGTAATCGGCTCGTTTGCGCTGATCGTGCCCCTCACCGTGCAAGAGCTCGTGAACACCTTCGCCTTCGCCATTCAACCGATCATGATCGTGACGCTGGTGGCCATCATGTTGGGCGCGTTGCTGTTGATGGGGGCGTTCCGCGTCTTGCAGGGGCGAGCGGTGGAAATCCTGGTTCAGCGGATCTATACCAGGCTGGCTGTCGCCTTTACCGAAGCGCTGCCCCGCTTTCGGGAGAACGTCTTTCTTCCGCAACATACCAACACCTTCATCGAAGCGGAGCTGTTGCCGCGCGCGCTGGTCGCGATGCTGGTCGACCTCGTCAATGTGTCCGTGTCGGGCATGATCGGCATGGCGATCCTCGTCATGTACCATCCTTACTTCCTCGGCTATAACGTCTTCCTGATCACCGGTTTTGCCTTTCTGCTGACCTTTTTTGGCCGCGGAGGACTCCGCATTACTCAACGGGTCTCGAGCCTCCACTACCGGACCTTTCACTGGCTGCAAGACATCGGCATCAACCGGCTTCATTTTAAATCCACCGACAGCCTGCCCCTGTTGCTCAAAAAAACCGATGCGCTGGTGCAAGCCTATGTCCAGGCGCGGAAGACTCGATCCGATATCTTGACCGGAGCCCAATATAAAAGCGCGGTCATCTTTCAGGCCTTCGCCCACAGCGGCATGATCGGACTCGGCGGATGGTTGCTGTCGCTGGGAGATATCACGCTCGGCCAATTCGTGGCGGCGGAGGTCATTGTCGGCACCTTGCTGCTCAATCTCGACATGGTGGCTCGACGCATGTATGCCGCCATCTATGTCGCCACATCCCTGCAGGAGCTCTCCAAGCTCTTCGAGATGCCGAAAGAGGAGGTCTCCGGGCCGATTGCCGCCTGGCTTCCGAATCCCACGCTCCAGGGAGTACGCCTGACGTGCAAAGACGTGTCCTTTGCCGGCCCGGACGGACCGATGCTGTTCGATCATTTCAATCTGGAAGTGCTGCCCGGCGAAAAGATCACGGTCCTCACAGGAACGAGCAAAAGCAAAACGTCGCTCGCGCTCCTCCTGGCCGGGCTCTATCCTCCCACCAGCGGGGTCATCCGTTACAACGATATCGACCTGCGAGACGTGTCACTCAATTATGTGAATCGCTGCCGGGGGTTGATGCTCGATTCCCACCCCACCCTGTTCGATGGAACCTTGGAAGAAAACGTCACGCTCCAGCGCCCGTCGATTCAATTCGCCGATGTGAGCTGGGCGCTGCGATTCGTGGAGCTGGAGGAAGAAATCGACGCGCTGCCCCTGGGACTGGAAACGGTCGTGCACGGGAACGGGGCGAATTTGAGCCGCAGCCAGGTGCTTCGCATTCTTCTGGCCAGGATGATCGTCACTAGGCCGGAATTGTTGATTTTCAACGGCAGTCTCCACAATATCGACCCGACCCTGCGACTGACGCTGCTGCGGAGGCTCTGCTCCAAAGAGGAACCCTGGTCCATCGTATTCGTCTCCAATGATCCCGAAGTCGGTCAACTGGTCGAGCGACGCGTCATACTCGAGTGATCGGCACCGTCGCAAAACCGGCATCGATTTCTTTCTTGAGGCACGATCTGCTACACTACATGGCTGAAACTCACGGGCCATGCACTCCACCCTCGGCCCGACGAAAGGGACAGCTGTGTCGTTTGCCTCGCGTTTCAAATTGTCCTTTCCCGGCACGAACCAATTGCTCATCAGCATCCTGATCGCGGGACTGGGATGGATCAGCGGGCAGGCCCTCAGTCGTATCGATCAAGACCTGCGCGTCATGTATACCGAGTACACGCTGGGAGCAGCCGACCTCGCCCATATTTCTGCCGACGTCATCCGGTATCGCAACACCATCATCCGGTCGTTGGAAGCAGAAAATCAGGCGGTCTTCGAGCGCATTACCGAATCCCTGCCGGCGCAACGAGCGCGCATTCAACATGCGGTGGATCGGTATGCCGCCGCAGGCCTGCGTGTGTCCCGTAGCGGACGCAGCGAAGAAAAAGACATCCAGGCCGTGCGTGAAAGCCTCGACCAATACTTCCATGTCGCCAGCAAAACGATCGATCTCGTGGCTCAGGAATGGAAAGCGGGATCGCCGAAAGAGGCGGCGGAACTCCGGCGCAAAGCGGAAATTCATGCAGCCGACAACGGCGGGCCGAAGGTGATGCAGGTGAGTCTGGCCTTGGACCGTCTGCTGGAGACCGTGGCGGAGGTCGCCAAGGACATGCGCGACGAAGGCACCAAAACCATCCGCTCAACGAGCTATTGGGTCGTGGGAGGGAGTTTTTTCATCGCATTGTTGAATCTGTTCCTCAGTCGAACCACCAGAGCGCCACTGCCCGCCTCCAGATCTGAAGAATCCGTCCGTCCCGACTCATTGAACTTGCCTGGTAACCGGTCCAACACGGCGCTCCGCGCTGAGTAGAGTCCACTCGCCCCGCTCTCATACCGACGAGTCTGGCGGCCGGCCAAGAGCCTGGAACAGTCGGCGACGTTCCTCCTGACTCAAGTCCACCCACTGCCCCGCATGAAGCCCTTCGATAGTGATGTGCATAATCCGCACGCGATGGAGCGAGACCACCCGATAGCCGAGCGCCTGGCACATACGACGGATTTGGCGATTGCGCCCCTCGGTCAGGATGATCCGGAATCGACGCGGCCCCACTCGCGCCATGAGACATGGCCGCGTTCGCTCTCCCAAGATGACCACACCTTCTGCCATCCGCGAGAGGAAGGATCCGTCGAACTCGCGATCCACTTCCACGCGATACTCCCGCTCGTGCCCATGCTCGACCCGCAAGATCTCATTGACGATATCGCCGTCATTGGTCAGGAGAATGAGCCCGGACGAATCCTTGTCGAGCCGTCCGATAGGAAAAATCCGCTCGCGATGATTGATTTCCGAAATGATATTCCGCGGCACGTGCAGTTCGGTCGTCGTCGTCACCCCGACCGGCTTGTGATATTTGATATAGACGGCGCGATTGCCCCGCTGCAGGATCGTTCCGTCACGCGCCACAATATCCTGCGGCGACACCTGATCCCCCAGCTTGGCCACCACACCGTTAATCGTGACCCGGCCTTCGGCAACCAGCCGATCGGCCTCTCGCCGTGAACACAGGCCCTGTTCAGTAAAGAATTTATTGATGCGCATGGCGCGGCCGCGCGAATGAAGAGGCGAGGCGACTACGAACCGTACGTCGGACGTCTACGCGATGTGAGACTCACGTTGGCGAGACTGTTCACCACCCGCTTAGTGAACCTGGCGGCCCGCTCGAATCCGCCCCAGCATGCGGTAAATCAAGCGAGCAATGCTGAACTGAGGCGCGACGAATCCTTCAATGGGCGCAATCTCGCTGATGTCCATACCGACGATACCCGGCCCGCTGGCCAGTGCCGTGACGAGCGCGAGGGTATCGTACCAGCCCAACCCACCCGGTTCCGGTGTTCCCAAGGCCGGAACAAGCGACGCATCCAGCCCGTCACAATCGAAGGTGAGGTATACCGGCCCGGTGCAGGAAGCCAGCACTTCAGGAACCCAGCGAATGGCCCGTCCTTCATAGGGGCCGGAAGGATCCAAAATCGACGCCGCAAAAAAGGTCTTGATCCGCGGCGTCTTGTCGATGAGATCGATTTCTTCGGGGCTGATCGACCGGATACCGACCTGCACCAGCGACAGTCCATCTTGCACCACGCGGGCCATGACGCTGGCGTGACTATAGGGATTGTCCTGGTACGCCTGTCGGAGGTCGCCATGGGCATCGATTTGCACGACACACATGCCCGGATACTGTTGGGCATGGGCACGGATGGCGCCTAACGCGCCGGTGTGCTCTCCGGTCAAGGTCACCAAGAACTTGCCTCGCCCGACATGCGGCTGCACAAAATCCTGAATGGCTTGCACGGCCTGCCCGTCCACGCGCCCGGCCAAGTCCAGCGTGTTGGCCGTGGCGACGCCGCCCCATTCGCGATACGGCTCGTACCGCAACGTTTCGTCGTACAACTCAACCTGCTGGGACGCTTCGATGATGGCGGACGGCCCGCGGTCGGATCCGAGGATATAACTCGAGGTGTGCTCGTAGGGAGCGGGCAGTACGTAGACTCCCGCCTGATCGGGATGGCACCAGGGCTCCTCGATCCCGAGAAAATTGTCGGCTTGTCCAAGCCACCCGGACGGAAGCGCCATCGCCGCTGCTACGCCTTGTTTCGCAGACTCTTGGGAATGTTTTCCGTGGGGATGAACACCGCCAAGGCAATTACGCAGGTCCAACGGTTCGGCCGCCCCACTGCGGATTGTGTGATGTTGAGCGTGCGAACGATTTTTCCGCCCATCTTGAAGACCTGCTCGCGTTCCTTCCAGGCCACATCGGGATCGAACTCGATCCCCTGGGTGGTGGCGAGCATCTGGGCCGCCAGGTCTTCCGTGTATTCGCCGGATTCTTCGTCCGTTTCACCATAGGCATGGTGCTCGGAGAGATAGCCGTAGGTATCACGATCGGTTGGAATCGCCAAGCCGATGGAGGCAGAGATGAGCCGGTTGCGTTCGTTGGTCTCTGATCGGGCCATGACGCAAAAGGTGATTTCCCCTGGATTCAACAATTTCTCCCCGCGTTTGCGCGGAAGGATTTTGCAATTGGGGGGCAGGATGGACGAGACGCTGACGAGGTTGCAATAGGCCACGCCGGCACTACGCAAGGCCTGCTCGAACGCAGCCAACTTTTCCTTGTGCACTCCGACGCCCCTCGTCAAAAACATGTGTGTTGGTACCATGTAGGTCTCCCTCTTCATCCCGCGTCGAACGCACTCCGCCTGAGTGTTCGATGAATTGTCACAAGGCCTGGGCCGCGCGTGTGATCATGCGGCGACACGCGCGGAAGTTGTATCAAGTTTGTTCCGCATCCGCAATACGGCGAGAGGGGTTTTTTTGCCCTGCCGGCGCTTTCTTTCACGGGCGCCGGAGATTCACGACCAGCAACTTCGGCTCGGTCATATCCTCGATCGCATACCGCAGGCCTTCGCGCCCGATGCCGGAATCCTTGATGCCGCCATAGGGCATGTGGTCCGCACGGAAGGTGGGAATTTCATTCGCCAGCACTCCGCCGACCTCCAACTGCTCGAAGGCCTGAAAAATGCGCCCGATATTATTGGTGAAGATCCCCGCTTGCAACCCATAGTCCGATTCATTGACGGCGTTCAATGCCGCCTCGAACTCACGATAGGGCGTGAGCGTCACCAGCGGGCCGAACACTTCGCGGCAAGAGACGTTCATCGCGGCGGTCACCTGAGACAAGACCGTGGGCCTTACCACCGATCCTTCACGCGACCCGCCCGACAGCAGACACGCGCCTTGAGCCACCGCTTCGCCGATCCAGCCCTCGATGCGCTGCGCGGCACCGGCGTCGATCAAGGGCCCAACGACGGTACGCTCGTCGCCCGGGTCCCCCGTCGCCAACCCTCGCACCTTGGTCATGAGCTGTTCGGTAAACGACTCGGCGATGGATTCATGCACAAAAATCCGCTGAACGGAGATACAAGTCTGCCCCGCATACGTGAACCCGCCCGTGACGCAGCGCTGGGCCGCATACTCCACATCCGCATCCGGCTCGATGATCACCGCGGCATTGCCGCCCAATTCAAGCACGACTTTTTTCTTGCCGCACTTGGCTTTCAACATCCACCCGACTGATGCACTCCCGGTGAAACTCAGGAGCTTGAATCGAGAATCCACGACCAATTGTTCAGCGACGGTATTGTCACAGGGCAGAATATTGAGTCCTCCCGGCGGCACCCCGGCCTTGAGCAGCAGATCGCCAAGCAGCAGCGCCGTCAGCGGTGTCTGGGGAGCCGGCTTGATCAAAATCGAGTTGCCCGCTGCCAACGCCGGCGCCACCTTGTGCACGACGAGATTGAGCGGAAAGTTGAAGGGGGTAATCCCGAGGATCGGCCCGATGGGAAACCGCCGCGTCACGCCCCAATAAGACTCCATGCCGGGCGACCAATCCAGCGGCACCACCTCGCCGCCGATTCGTTTGGCTTCTTCCCCGGCAATCGAGAGCGTTTGAATGGCACGGCCGACTTCACGACGGGCATCCGTCAGCGGTTTACCGGCCTCCACCGTCATCGTACGCGCGAATTCTTCCTGCCGCGCCTGCAGAGCCTGAGCCGCGTTGGCCAACAGCGTCGATCGCGCATAACCCGATAAGCGACGCATCGCCGCCGCGCCTTCGACCGAAGACTGCATGGCCGCTTCCGCATCCGCCGGACTCGCCTGGCAGACATGGGCAATCGTCTCGCCTGTGTAGGGATTTCGTACAGGGGCGACCGTCGTAGATTGAGACCAGCGGCCGCCGACTAGAAATGGACGTCCATTTTCCAACGGACCAACTCCCGGAGAGGAACACTCGCTACTGCACGGACTCCACAGGAGGCGTCGCGGAAGCCGCTGCGCTGAGGGCCGCCCCTTCCTGCTGAGCAGCCACGGCTTTGGCGATCAACTCGTCGGTTCCCCAATCCTGCACCGCCGCCAGGGTAAACGCTTCATAGGTCGAGACCCCGTGACAGGTCGGACAAGCGGGCATGGGCACCTTGCGGCAAAATGCCTCGCTCAAACAGGACATGCACACCCACAGATCCGGCTCTCCATCCTTTGCAGCCACAGTCCAAAAGGCTTGTTTAGACCCCATAGTGCAGTTTCCTCTTTCCTGGCTAGACGATGATGCTCGTCACGATATTCATCCCACTGTCTCTCACCCGCATGAGTGACCTTACTTCGCTTTCTCTCCCGAGGCCGCGAGGAGTTTCTCGATTTCTTCCTCAAACGCGGCAAAGGGGAACGCCCCCGGAATCGCAAGCGCCGGATTCTGGGCCGTCGGCTGCTGCGCCGTCCGCATCAGAATGAAGCCGGGCGTGCCGTGAAATCCCCACGCATTGGCCTCGTCGCGATCTTGAAAAATCGCCTTCATATGTGGGGCATCGCGCAGACATTGCCGAAACTTCGATTGGTCAAGCCCGATGGCTTTGGCATACTGGGAATAACTATCCACATCCAGCCGGCCGTCGGCGGAAAAGAGGCGGTCATGCATCGGCCAGTAGGTGCCCTGATCTCCGGCGCAACGGGCGGCAAGAGCGGCCGTCACACCGGGGCCCTGGTCGGCGCGGGGATAATCCTTGTAGAGAAACCGCACCTTCCCCGTCTCGACGTAGCGCGCGTGAATCTTCGGCCAGGTTTCCTTGAAAAATTTCAAACAGTAGCCGCAGGTGAAGTCCGAGTACTCGATCAGGGTGATCGGCGCATCCGCCTTCCCCCGCATACGGTTGTCGATCGTCGGGGAGCTTGCCGCCATGGCCAAGGCCGTGGTGAGCATGAGCAGCAGGAATGGCACCCCGACCCTCAGCCTCCAACCAGCCGCGGGGGTCATGCGGAGACACTCTTCACGGCGCACCGTTCCAATAATCCCACCATCAGCAGCGGCCACACCAGCGTCGCGTCACTGAGGACTTCGGCAAAACGGCCCCCCTCGGCCGGCGGGACGAATTTGCCCCAGGAGATGCCTTCTTGATAGGTGCACCCGCTCAGCCCGCCCCAATAGTCCGGTTCAGGGCAGATCCGCACGCCATAGTGGAAGCGCGGGGGTTGCACGTTGAGCCCGAGACGCGTATTGCTGATTTCAATATAGGGAGCCACTTGCTGCGCCCAATTGCGAGGCACCCCGCCGCCGATCGTGAAAATCCCGAGCCGCGTGGAGCCCAGGACTTCTTCTGCATAATGATTGAGGTCGAGATAGGGATTGAACACGGGACAGGTCTGATGCAGCGCGCGTAACACCGCCACATCCCCGCCTTCTTTGATCTGACTGCGGGTAAAATCGATCTGCTTGCCCATGGCCCAAGTCCCCACGTCCAAGCCCATTTCAGAGTCGGTAAACGCGGGAATATAGACCGGCACGTTCTTGAGATAGGCGCTCTTGAGAATGCCGGGGCCTTCAAACTCTTCGGCCAGCGTCTTGCCCAATTCGCGGGTCAGAAAATTTGACGAGAGGGGCTGATCGACATTGATGCGTTTCATGGTCTGCGACACCACATGCTCGACATAGTTCAGATTCGACTCCATCTCGAGCGTGTCATAGACGCGATTGTAGCCCTTTTGAAACAGCTCCTCATCGGTATGGGACGGTTCATGCCGGTAGTGCAGCTTGCCCACCGATTCGCTCAAGCCGTGCGCCACCAGTGCGCCGGTCGAGACAATCGCTTGCACCATGCCGCGGTCGATCATGGTGCTGATGATCTTGCCCATTTTGGCAATCGTCATGGCGCCCGACAGCGTCAACACGACTTTGCAGTCAGGATCCTCGATCATCGCGGCAAGCGTTTCGTAGGCCTCGCCCAGGCGACGGCCGCCGAACGCGGTCTTCCGCATCGCTTCCAGCAATTCCGAAAAAGAATGAATCTTCTCGGGATCCAGAGGCTCCAAAGCCTCCAAGCCATCCTTGGCTCCGTCGTGAAATTCCCGTCCCGCCATGATGAACGCCTCCCGAAAAAAAATCAGCCTTCCGACCAAGCAGACCATTTTATACACAACCGGCTGTCGCGGGGTCAATTGAAGCGCCGAGCCACCAGCCCGGTGCGACTCACGCCATTCTTTTGTGCAACGCAGTGGTAGGGCAAAAAGGACGAGCCAGACACGAACATACAGGCAGGAACGCGAGACAGAGTGATGGAGGGAACGCCGCGCGAAAGGGCCCTCGTCAGCTGCGAACGCCGCTGACCAGCGTCAATAGCATGGCCGTGAGATACATGATCGCGATGCCCGCAAACATCCCTGCCGACACCTGCAGCCGGCGCGTCGCCGTGTACGATATCACCGTGAGCGAGAGCACCACGTAGAGCAACGAGCCGGCAGCCAATGCGTAGAAACAGATCGAAAAGTAGGACGACACCCCTTGCCCGCTGAGAACCGTTCCCACGCAGGTCGGCAATCCGGCAATCAGCCCGAGCAGCGCCACATCGCGCCAGGAGAGCGGCGTTTTCCCGGCAGCCCCGACGATGCCGAATCCCTCGGTTCCATTGTGCAGGCCGAACCCCGCCACCAACAAGGCGCTCAGCGTATATTGACCGCCGGCGTAACTGGTGCCGATGGCGAGTCCTTCTCCGAGATTGTGCAGCCCCATGCCCACCGCAATCATGTACGGCAACGGCAGAATCCGATTTCCGGCACGCGCGCCGAAGACCTGGCTCGATTCCACAGCGACTAAGCCGACAAAACTCACGGCCAGGCTGCCCAAAAATACCAGCCACGAAATCGGATCACGCGCGCCCGTCTGCTCGGTGGCTTCGTGCATGAGGTCGAAAAAGAGATAGACCAGCACCCCGTTCGCTACCCCAATCAGCCCACCCTCCCAGGTACGTGGCAACACCTTCCCCAGATAGAGGGCGGCGAAAATCCCAAGGTAGACTGGAATGAGGCCCGCGACCACGCCGAGACCAAGAACATCAAGCATCATACGCTTCTATCAGAATCAGGGCCCTGAAGGAAAGGTGGGCGGCGGGGGGGCGGCGCCACGAGTACCGATGAACTATTCGCGCTTATCGTCGCCACTCACTAACCCGCGATGGTACAGTGCCCTTCGGCCGGAATGTAGCAGGCGCGAGCTTGGGCACTTCTCGAAGGGCACTGTCTATGACCTATCAACAGCTCATGGGCCTGGCGAACGGATATGCCGAATCCAAAACCCTCCTCGTCGCCAATGAACTCGGGGTGTTCACGGCAATTGGTACGGGCGGACGGAGTGCTGAGCAACTTGCCGCATCATGTGGAACGACACGCGAAGGCATGCGCCTATTGCTGCAAGCCCTGGCGGGACTCGGCCTGCTTCGCCTGAAAACCGAACGTTACTGGAATACTCCCCTGGGGCGCAGGTTTTTAGATGGCGCGAGCCCTCTCGCGATCACCAACTTGCTGTGGCTCCTCAATCACCATTGGATGGATTGGAGCGGCATGACCAAGGCGATTCGACGTGGCTCGCCTGGATGGGCGCCCCTCACCAAGACAGCTAATTTTCAGCGCCGTTTTGCCCTCGCGATGCAGGAGCGTAGCCACATGCTGGCACACCCGACCATCGACACATTTCGTCTACCACGACAGGCCGAACGATTTCTGGACCTGGGGGGCGGAGCAGGATCCTATGCGATCGCCTTGGCCCGGCGGTATCCCACACTGCAGGGTCTAGTCGTGGACCAGTCCGTCACCGTCGCCAAACGGCTAATCCGGCAGGAACGGCTGGCGGATCGTCTTCACGTCCAAGAAGGAGACCTCCTCTCCATACCGCTTCCCACCGACATGGACGTGGTCCTGCTCTCCAATGTGCTCCACGATTTTAATGAAAGGGACAGCCAGCGATTACTCCGCCGTGCCAAGAAGGCCCTGCGCCGCGGCGGCAAACTGCTCATCGTAGAGTATTTTCTCACGCAGGATCAGACTAGTCCCGCTGAGGCGGCAGTCTTTTCACTCCTGATGTATGGATTCACCGGAACAGGCCGATGTTATAGCTGGAATGAGGCCGAAGCGTGGTTGACGGAGGCAGGGTTCGGTCGTTGCCGCCGCCATAAGGTGACCGGTAGCATCGGCACCATGGAAGCAACCAAACTCTAGTCTGTCTGCTGGATTGGGCTCAGGCCGTTCCGCCAACCTGGTGGTGGTAACGGTTCAGGTGCCTTCGCACGGGAATGAGCAATCGAGGCGGAATCTGAGGACAGACCTCGCGATCGAACGAGACCATACGCTGGTAGCGCTTCACGCCAAGAGCCGCTTCTGCCAGCGCCCAATAGAGATTCTCCACCCAACGCAATTTCACGACCTGGCTCAGATAACCATATAACACCTGTCTGGTTCGGATGGCTCCGCGGAACGCGTCTTTCATCTCGTGAAGGAGTCGGTCCTCC
The DNA here is from genome assembly GCA_022226935.1 of Nitrospira sp. Classification (GTDB taxonomy): domain Bacteria; phylum Nitrospirota; class Nitrospiria; order Nitrospirales; family Nitrospiraceae; genus Nitrospira_A. Next base: position 1,978,453 of record CP092081.1, on the reverse strand, counting down.
GCAGCGGTCCGCTCATATACGCCCTCGACCATATGGTTGAGCGAGATAAAGTCCTGGAGATCGAAGCGAGCATCCACATCCTTCGTCTGTTCCCGATACCGCTCCCAATCCGTGGTGAATTGCAGACGTTCGAGGAGAAGAAGAAAATCCTGCAGCGCAATTTCCTCAACCGCCTCGCAATCTCGTGAGACTCGAACCTTGATGAACGTTCGGCGATCATAGCTATGCATGGGCAGGTAATGTGTGCCGGAGACTTCGAGCAGCCGTCCGGACGCGTCATGCTTAGGGTGCTGATACTGCCAGAACGCAGGAAAATTCACGCCGGCCTGCTGCAATTCGGCATGATATCGTGGGAGCAAATGTTGGAACAGCGGCCCACCCTGTTCATGAAAGGGCGTGGACGGTAATCCACCCACGGCTAAGGTTAGCCGCGCGAAGGGCATCCGCGTGTATCCGTCCGGCTCAAGCACGAAATTGAATCCACCCCAGGGCCCTACGTCGAGCAAGGTGTCATACCCCTGACTTGCCAGCCATTCTTCTGTCTCCAAGGCAAGCCGCCGCCAGAGCCGGATCAGCACGCCGATATGCACGTGCCGATTGCGAAAGAGAGGAACCGAGGGGATCGGATTGCCATAGACACTGCTTTCCAGGCGTGTTTGGAGCTTCAGTATTTCCCATTCGACCGCATGCGCCACCGTGCCCTTCCCGTGACGGATGCCGGAAAATTCCCGTTCGCATTCGAGACGAATGCCGTCCCAGAGATCCGTTCCCGGACCGGAGGTGCCCGCGACACACACGATGTGATCGACGACCCGAAACAACTCTGATGAGAGCCCCGCCGGCATGATTCGAGTCACTCCGGCCCGAAACTGGCGGAGAGCCCGGAAGGTTCGCCGCTCACAGGCCAACTCCGGGCCCACGTTCTCTATTACCGTCTGAGCGAGACTTCCCTCGAACAGAATTAGCTCCTTTGCGGCTCTTGGCAGTGCCCACAAACAGTGTCAAACCACCACAAGTCTTCAGGACTCACGCCCCGGACCTCCATGGCCGCCGCTTCGTCCTGCCACATATCGGGAAAAGACTCCTGCGTTTCGCCGGCTATCACCCGGCGGCATTTCTTGCACTGGAACCAGACGGGGCGCCCGAATAATGCCACCAGAAAATCGTTCCGGTTCATGGCCACCATCCTGCCAATAGACATCTCTGGCCATCCTCGGGATGGCATACCGCGCCCCAGACACAGGTTGTACGGCACCGTGCCGGAAGGCGGAACTCGTAAAGCCCGATAGTTTGTATGAGAAGATTACGAGGCACGCACAGCTATGGGATGTGCATGTGTTTGACTGAAGACCAGTGGCTAGTCCACTGCGGGAAGAGAAGCGCGTTCAATATTGGCCACTGGGGTGTGGCCAGAGTCGACGCGCATGGCCACTGTTAGGCATTGAGGGAGGAACTGTCCGGCGTCACAGGCAACATGCCCATGACGCCTTACTGAGTTCACCATGAGCTGCCGGTTGGATGTACCCGCATTCGTCAGACGGTGGTCTGCAGGCCCTGGAGAGAATAGGCCGGTTTCACCACATGAACATGCCGGGCCGCTGTCTCCACGATGCCTTCATAGACGGCCGTATAGGCGGTCGCCGTTTCGACCAGTGAGTCCATGGTTTCCGAGTGGACTTCGCTAGGCTGACGGGGACCCGGAACGGGAATGAGCGCGAGCCAATTCAGCTCGGGACACTGTCGAATCTGTTCGGCGGATGTCGCCACCAAGGGCAATTCACGAAACTCTCTGAACAACCGCAAAATTTCTGGTGCATCGAGCGAGCCATAGACCGTCGCCACGCTGGGAAGAGGACTGCGGCGCATCAGCGGAAAGGCGGCAAAGCCCGCATGGACGTGGAGAAGGTCAAAGGAAGACTCCATGGAACAGGCCTTCTCGATTGCCAGAAACGTCAATCCTTCCGAGAGATGCCGCTTGGGCGACGGATAGTGCCGAAGCGCCTGGGGCGACACCGGCACCAATCTTCCTGATACGCGACTATCTCCACTGGCGAAGACCGTCACTTCGTGGCCGAACCGCATCAGGCTCCTCGTCACGAACTCCACGCTCCTGACCTCTGGGCTCTCACTCTCGCATGATACTTCTTCGAAAAACTGACTGATCTGAGCAATGCGCATCACTCTTCCCTTTCTTGTTCCCCACTCTATGACCTTCCGGGAACCTCTTGGTCCACTGACTTATAGAAGAGACAATCCCGACGGGGCGCGACTGGTCAAACCAAAGTCGATCCGGTGCTATACGCTCACAGCGCAAGCCGCCCGGATAGACAGTGCCGGAAACCAGCGCTTCTGACGAGATAAGGGATGGTACGACCCAAAGATGAAGGCCGACTGAAGACCGCATGAAATTTTGATGAGAAAACCTGCGTCTCGGGATGCGAGATCACATTCCCAACACACCACGCAGGGGACAGGGGTAGGAGTGAAAATCAGGAAGGAGCCAGGAAACCGTGGGTCAATGCATATTTGATCAATTCCGCCGTGGTCCGGAGATTCAACTGCTCCATGACTTGCGCTTTGTGAAATTCGACCGTACGCGTGGAAATCTTGAGGCGGAGCGCGATGTCTTTCACCGTTCGCCCTTCCGCCAACAACTGCAGCACCTCACGCTGGCGAAAGGTGAGCGTTTTTTTCTGTGTCCTCTGTCCAGGCCCCACGGTGAGCAACACGTCGAGGAGGTCCTTCGCGATCAACGGCGTGATATAGGTATGCCCGGCCCACACGGCCCGAATGGCCTGCTCCAACTCATCGACGGCCGACCGTTTCAGGAGATATCCCGAGGCCCCGGCCTCAAAGGCGGATCGAACATAGTCGGCGTCGGAATGCATGGTGACAAAAATGACTTTCATCGACGGATGCGTTTTCTTGAGTTGCGTGGCCGCATCGATGCCGTTTAAGAGCGGCATGGACACATCGAGAATCACAATGTCGGGCTCGAGCCGACTCGCCGCCTCAAGCAATGCGCGGCCGTCCTCGACCATTCCGACCAGTTCACACTGGTCGACGAGAATGCGGCGAAATCCTTCCAGGACCAATGAATGATCGTCGGCGAGCAAGACGCGCGGTTTAAACATGATGACTCCCAGCCAGCGGCACGCCAACTTCGATATGCGTCCCGCCCCCCGGCGACGACGCGACCTTCAAGGTCCCTCGCACCAGCCGCACGCGCTCCTTCATACTCAACAATCCCAGACGCCCCCGTCCCTGTGACGCATGCACGGCATCAAATCCAACCCCGTTGTCCCGGACCGAAAGAGTAATCATCCCCTCGTCACAAATCAATTCCACTTCCACCTCAGTCGCCTTGGCATGCCGGGCCACATTGTTCAAGCTCTCCTGCGCAATCCGGTACACGCAAGTCGCCAGATCGGTCGGCACGGGAGTCAACGAATCCTGGTGGACATAGACCGTCTCGATACCCGTGCTGGAGGAAAAATCATCCACCAATCGCCGGACGGCTTTCATGAGGCCCAGATCATCCAAAATAGACGGATGAAAGCGGTAGGCCATCTGCCGGACATCATCCGACACCGCCGTCAGGCGACCCGTGATCGAGCGCACCATCCCCCCGATGTCGGCAAGATCCCCCGCCTCCCCCTTTTCGATCCGCCTGAGATCCATGGCTAACATGGCCAGACGCTGGTTGACATCATCGTGCAAGTCACGCGCGATGCGGCGCCGTTCCTCTTCTTGCGCCGTCAGCAACTGCCCGGCCAAGGCCCGGAGCTCTTCACGGCTCCGTCGCAGCTCTTCTTGACTCTCCTTCAAGGAAGACTCGCTTGCGCGAAGAGACCGTTCGGTTTCCATCCGCTCCCCGATCTCCTCCACCAGCGCCCGATTGACCAGCGCCAGCTCGCGGGTGCGCGCCTCCACCCGAATCTCAAGTTCATTGTGGGCATTTCGGAGCGCCTCCTCACTCTTCCGCCGCTGAAAGGCATAGACGACTGGAAACCAGATCGCCGTCAGACTGAACAGGCGATTACTCAATCCCATCCACAGCGGCACGTTGGGCAGCGTGACGCCGAGAAATACATCCGAGAGGGCGAAGACAGAACAGGTGCCGGCCACCAGAAATGGAATCTTGCGATCAGGAATCGCGAGAGACAACACCACGAGGCCGCCATAGAGTACTCCGTTTCCGATTCCCAACGGCAGATACAGATCAAGGGTATAGAGACCGATCCCAAGGACGATGATCGTGAGCAGGAGCAGTCGGTGGGAAGGCTGAGTCATGGAAGAGCGATTATCCTCCCCCGGACTGAAGGCTTCAAGCGTGGCAACTCTGCGCAAGCCTCTCCACGTGGCAACGTTCAGAGTTGGCTGGATTTCACGTTTTCTTGCAGTGCGCCTTGGGTATGAATGTAATGATCCGAGACAGCCCTTTTTATTGTATCGACCGCTATTCACGTGGGCACTGTCGAACATTCTTTGGATTCGTCTCTCGGGTACTCTGTACGTCACGCCCCCTGACTAAGGACGAACCTTGCATGTAGAATAACCACTCGTCTAATGCACCCCGAAGGAGCACCCATGACGAGACTCCGCGTCCACTGTTTCTCCATTTCCATGGACGGCTACGGCGCCGGCCCCAGCCAGAGCCCGGATCACCCACTCGGTGTGGGTGGCCTGGCGTTGCACGAGTGGATCTTTCCCACGCGCACGTTTCACAGGATGCAAGGAGAAGAGGGCGGCACAACTGATATGAGTGACCGGTTTGCCGCACGTGGGTTCGAGAACATCGGCGCGTGGATTTTAGGTCGCAATATGTTCGGCCCTATCCGCGGCGCATGGCCGGACGAAACCTGGAAAGGCTGGTGGGGTGACGATCCGCCGTATCATGCGCCTGTGTTCGTGCTCACGAATCATCCGAGGAAATCATTCAGCATGGAAGGCGGAACCACCTTCCACTTTGTCACGACCGGCATTCACGCCGCGTTGAAACAGGCGATCGAGGCGGCTCAGGGGAGGGATATCCGTCTCGGCGGCGGAGTCGCGACAATTCGGCAATATCTTCGCGCAGGACTCATCGATGAGATGCACTTGGTCCTGGCTCCGTTGTTGCTCGGTTCAGGCGAACATTTCTTTGGCGATATCGATGTACGCAAGCTTGGGTATCACTGCACGGAACATGTGCCGACGCCGAACGCCACACACATCGTGCTCTCCAAAACGAGGCCGGGAGCGTAAGATGGTTAGCGAATCGCAGGAGGAGGCTTGCAGCGCTTTGCTTGCCCTCTCACCTTTCGAGAAACTTCAACTTCATCCCCAAACGGCGTCGCTTCTTGTTTTGCGCATACCGCTTCGATGGGTGTGTGGCCATTGAAGGAGCCGGGAGGCCGAACAGTTGTGGCGAGGCCGGATCCCTGCTCAGGCAGGACCTATGGCGGTGACGACAGGGCCGCCGATTCAACTGGCGAAAGAGGGGGCAAGAACCGTACTATAGCCTCCTAGCGCCATAGACATCACCATCGCCCCCACAGCGTGACCCGCACATCTGCCTTGCCTCCTCTGCGTGAGGAGGTTTCAAGAGACTGACCCGCATGATGTCTCTCATCACTCCGGCCGTGCGAGGACAGACAATTGTACTATCGCCCACTTCTGTCGCTCCCTGTCTCGCTGCGTTCTGGCTCCCCGGTCAATCTGAGTTGTGATGGAATGCGGCCGGCTTCCGATCCGATCAATCCGGATCCTGGGCCAATCGAGGGAGAACGCGAAGCCGGCGCTTTGCCGAGGTCGGGACTGCGTGGGGGGCCCTGTGACTCGGGAGTGAAATCACGTGCTCCATGGTTGAGCCACGCCTCCCAGGAACTTCTCGGCGCACCTGTCATGCCGGATGCTCCCGATGACGCCGGCTGACGCGTACCGTCTGACCCAAGCACCTGCGCCTGCGCGATGGCAGACCAGAACACCACCGAGATCAACAGGAATATGCTCACCCTGCCCTGTTTCATATCTGCTCCTTTTTTCTTCGGCCTCACTACAGGTATGGCATCACACGATAGGCCACTCTAGAAATCCAACTCGTCGGCGGCGGACGAATGGAATTCCGGCAGAGCCCGGAGCGACCAGAAGGAGGTCCTTTTACCTGGCCAGCTTATTGAAAGCATCGAGGGCCGCGACCTTGTAGCACTCCGCCAACGTGGGATAGTTGAATACGGTCCGCAAGAAGTACGGAAGTCCGCCCCCCAACTCGATAACGGCCTGGCCGATGTGAATCAGTTCCGTTGCCCCGGTTCCCACGGCATGGACCCCCAGCAGTCGTTGATCCTCACGGTGGACGAGCAACTTCAGAAACCCGCTGTCATCACCAAGGATCTGCCCTCGTGCAATCTCCCGATATCGTGCGATGCCGGTTTCGTAGGGAATCTTCTTCTGCGTCAATTCATGTTCCGGAGGGCCGATCGCCGAGATTTCCGGCAGGGCATAGATGCCGATCGGAAGGTGCTCGACCATGGGTCCCGTGTCCACACCGAAGGCGTAACAGGCCGCAAGGCGCCCCTGCACAAATGAAGTCGAGGCCAGGCTCGGATAGCCGATGACGTCGCCGACGGCAAAGATATGCGGTACCGCAGTTCGGAACTCCCGATCCACGGTCATCCGTCCCCGCTCATCGGGTTTGAGCCCCACCGCATCGAGGTTGAGCCGGCCCGCGGCGCCAATGCGTCCGACCGAAAAGAGGACTTGATCGGCGGTGATCGATTTCCCGGATTCCAGGTGCACGACGGCCTGCCGTGGCACTTCTGCCATGACCTCCAACCGTTCGACGGCTTCCCCCAAACGGAACGTGACACGTTGCTTCCGCATCTGATGCATGAGTTCATCGACCGCCTCCCGATCGAGAAATTCCAGGAGCCGCTCGCGCTTGTCCACCACGACCACCTCGATCTGCAGCGCGGCAAACATCGATGCATACTCGATCCCGATGATGCCTCCACCGACCACGACGAGCTTCTTAGGCAGCCGTCTCAGCCGTACGAGATCGTCGCTGGTGAGGATGGTGTCTCCATCGACCGGCACGCCTGGGGGCGAGGCCGAATACGTGCCCACGGCAATCAGAATATTGGCGGCCGTCACAGTTCGTTGGCCCTCTGCGGAGGCCACGACCAGAGTATGGAGATCCCTGAACGACGCTTCTCCCCGGATCAGTTGGACCTCGTTCCGGCACAGTTGCTGTTCGACCACCTGCGACTCACGCCGGGCAACCAGCCCCACACGATGGAGAAGTTCCTCCGCGGAAGGACGGTGCATCCCATTCGATTCGGGCCGGCCTGTCTGGTAGAGGCCGAACTGGCCGTTCCCCTGCGCGAGAGAACAGACGGCTTCACGAAACGTCTTGCTCGGAATGGTCCCCAGATCAAGGCAGGTGCCTCCTACGCAGGGACGTTTTTCCACCACCGCCGCCCGTTTTCCGAGTTTGGCTGCCTGAATCGCGGCACGCTGACCGGCCGGACCACTGCCGATGCACAACAGATCAAAATCGTAGTTTGCGCTCATGAGAGACATCTCCTCTGCAGCGGAACCAGTCGAGTGCGTCCGCCATGTTCGGCCATCTACCATTCCATACCGTTAAGCCTGTGCTGAGCCTCGACGGCATAGTAGGGATTGGCTGCGCCCTCCCGTGCCGCTGCGACCGCCGTGAGCAGCACCAGGCTCATTCCAGGCTGCCCAGCGGCCTGTGCCACATGAGCACCATGCAATGCACAGGCCGCCACCATCGCATGGGGATCAACCGCCAACCTGGACGGAGGCGCGGCAATCACAGACTTTATGGCAGTGGGCAACAACGCATAGGTGCGGTCCTGCATGGACCGCGCATGAATGTCAGTGACTCGTTTCAGCTGCTGCAGATCGTCACGAACCTCAGCGAGATCCATCGTTGAGCGACAGTGCAGATAAGTTTGCCACGCATCCATGAATCGACTGTTATCGAAAAACGCTGACGGCCGGTCCAACAACTGCGGGAAATGACACCCATTCAGGCCGACGATGACCGAAAGTGCGACTCCAAGCGCCTCATTGCGCAATGCGCCGTCGTGAGTCCTGACCGCAAGAGTGTCACGTTCCCTTCGCTCATGAGCCGTGCGACGACTCCACAGGGCCGTCAGACAGAATCGACCGGCGGGTAACATACGCGGGTCACTCACTGCCGGCGGCATACTTAATTCTTTCGTCACTATCCACCTCTCGGAATGGTGCACGTAATTCTCCTGCCGTCTATCTGCAAGGCAGATACCAGACGGCACAGCCAGATCGTCTTACCCGGATGATAGGCAAGACCGCCGGGTTAGAGGCACGCATCGACCGGTTGTATGTGGGCGCACCGTGAGGGTTCGCGGTTTATGAGGTGAATTCGCGGTTTCTCGCGACTACGTGGGATTGATGGCCCATGCTCACCTGAGCGGATGCGCTCGTTTGGCGTCACGAGCGCGGAGATATTGCATGCAGAGACAGGCCTAAAGGGAAGTAGCGTGACCTGCACTTGAGCACATCCGATTCGCGCCGGGCCTAGGCGGCTTCTATGAAACGGGTTTTCACTGAGAGTTCGAACCTCAGACGACCGGTGGAGTCGCAAAGAGCAGTTCCAGATCACACTGCAGCAGATCGCTGATGCGTTCGAAGCTGGTATCTGCGGCAGGATACGCTTCTCGCACGTGCAAAGACTGCGCATAATGGCCTTGCTGTGAGAAAACTGTGGTAACCCGCGGCCCCCACAGGTTCTTGACCGCCGACAAAATGCGCAGCTTGTCATCAACCAGCACATAGTGTTCCGCGGGATACCGCGCTTCAATGTCGTCGAGTTCCTGTTCTTTATGCATGTAGATCAACACCTGACCGTCCACGGCATCGAAGAGGCCTGCGCGCTCGATCTTATGCGGTTGAAACACTGCGTCCCCATCTGAAACCAGGACAACCGAGCCGCGCTGTTTCATATGATTCACGACAGCAAGGGCATCAGGGAAGAGGCGGCTCGAAAAGGGGTAATTGAGCAGAAAATGCGACACCATGAGAATGTGCGGATCGTGCGAATACTCGATCCGATAGCGTTGGAGCGCGCCGAGGTAGTCCGCATACCCCAGTTCGTCCCGCAGTTGCTTAAAGAGATTCCAATACCGCTGTTGCCGAGCGTGCCCCATCGTTTCGTCCAGATAGCGCCCCAGATCGGTCGTGACCTGGTCCGCGTCGAGCAGTGTGTTATCGACATCCAGAAGAAAGACGACATCATGATTCGTCATGCGATCTCCTCGTCCATTTCACTCGAGCAGCGGTTTTCGCAAAGGTTCTCACTCGCCCCTCAACTTCTACCGGAAGATCCGCGCGCGAGCTTCGACTCAACGCGGGAGAAAACCGGAGCGCCGGTGCAGAGCATGCCTCAGAGACGTCACCCCTCGACAGCCCGACCAGCCATGGCAGCTGCGCCCGCCGGCGAGAGGTCGGCTCCCATGCGCGTCTCATCCACGAATCGCTCGGTCGAGTCGTCGAGGGCGCGGCCCTGACGCCCCCGTTCGATGTGGATGTAGATGGTCTTCGCATCAACCTTTCCTTGTTGCTCCAACGGAAGGTTCATTTCGTAGGCGACCGGGCGCTTATGGTCGGCCAACTGCAGCTTGGGGTTATACACGCTGTTGAATTTCCACAACATCTTGATGAAGTTCGTCTGTCCACGCAGGAGATGCCCGGCCGCGATCTTCGCCGTCCCCTTGAGTGCCTTCCAGCCCAGATGTTTCACGTTCAACACTTGTTGGGTCTTGACCAGTTCCTCGTAAAATTCATGGAGCGGCAATCTCGTGGGCAAAACCACATGCTGGATGTCGAACAGCCGGTAGTCGCGCGTCTGGATCTTCCGCGCTTCCGTGTGCCAGCTTTCGGTCCCCGGATAGGGAGTATTCACGCTGATATTGACGATCTCGGGAATTTCCAGACACCATTGGCGAATAACCTCGAAGCGCTTCTTGTCCCAGTCGGGGTCGGCAATGAGGTTAATGGCGACCGTGATCCCCAGTGAACGGGCGAACTCCAGGGCTTCGAAGCTCTTGCCCAGAGACACGCGTTTGCGATGCATTTTGAGCCCTTCCTCATCGATGGCTTCCAGTCCGATGAACATGTACTGCATGCCGAGGCTCTTCCAAAACTTGAACACCTCCTTGTTACGAAGAAGCACGTCTCCGCGCGTTTCCAGGTAGTACTGTTTTTTGATGCCCTTTTGGGCAATGGCTTCCCCGATCTCGAACCCATGCTTGGCCTGGATAAAGGCCACATCGTCCACGATGAAGATGCCCGGTTCCTTGATCCGCCCCAGGTCCTCGATCACTTTGTCCACGCTCACCGGGCGGTAACTGCGCCCATAGAAGGTCCACGCGCTGCAAAAGGAGCAGTCCCAGGGGCAGCCTCGTGTAAACTCGATCGACGCACAGGGATCGAGCACGCCGATGAAGTATTTGTGGCGGTGGCGCAATAGATCGCGTGCGGGCCGTAGGTCATCCAGACTCTCGACGAACGAGGGGGACGGGCCTTCGCCCTCCAGAGTGACGACGCCGGGCACCTTGATCACAGACTTGCGGTCATGCTCGACGGCCTTCAGAAGTTCGGGCAAGGCTGTTTCGCCTTCTCCCTTCAGGACGCAATCGATGGCCCCGTTCCCATGCTCCAGAAACTCCCTGGCGATGAAGGACGCGCTGTGCCCGCCAACAACGATGTACCCCTCGGGGAGTCTCTCTTTCGTGAGTTTGGCCAGATCCACGATTTCCGGCACATTGGCCAGATAATTACAGGAGAAGGCCACCACGTCAGGCTTCCAGTTCTCCAGGGCGTGGAAATAATCCTTGTGGTGTTCCACCTGCAGGTCGATCAAATAGACCTCATGGCCTGCCTGGCAAATGGCCTGGGCCACCAATTCGAGGCCCAAGGGCTCCAGTCGCAAGTAAATTTTTGTATACATCAAGGGACTTGGATGCACGGCCAAGACCTTCATACACGCTACCTCCTCACACTGAGTGTGCACTTTCTCGTCACGACAGATTACGCTGTCGGAAGCCGCGCAGGACATGGTCGAAGTCACGCTTTCGAGTCGAAGGAACAGCAAGTCGCGTTCCCATCGATGGCATGAGATGGGGCATGAGAGGATTCCGCGCAATGACAAGAGGTTAGCGGCGCCGTATGATGAAGCCGCTGCGAAAGCGCTATCGCCGGATTGGCATTCAAGCCATTTCCATCGTGACTGTTCGCGGTTTTTCACACCGCATCACGGTTTTCCGCGGGGGCCGAGGGATATGAGGGAGGGAGATGTTCGAATGGAGCCGGCGCCGTGGGTCGTGACAGGCCCAACTTCTTCATGCGACTGCGTAGCGTGCTGGGGTTGATCCCTAACCGGTTTGCCGCCCCGAGCGGGCCGTAAATCCGCCACCCGGCTTGCTCGAGCACATGATGGATGTATTGACGCTCGGAATCGTGCAACGTGACGGACTGTGCCGCGACCGCCACATGTCTTTGGGAAGGAATCACCACTCGTTCGTCGATCTCGACGAGATGCGTAGGAGCGAGGATCGCCGCTCGCTCAATGACGTTTTGGAGTTCGCGGATATTCCCGGGCCAATCATACTTCGCCAACCGTGTTACGGCTTCGTCATCGAAGACGACATCACTCCGGTTGAGCTTCACCCGGCAGAGCTGGAGAAAATGCTGGGCCAGAAGCGGAATATCCTCGCTGCGATCTCGCAAGGGAGGCAGCGTGATCGGAAACACCATCAGCCGATAATATAAGTCTGCTCGAAAACGTCTGTCCGCCACAGCTTGAGCGAGATCCACATTCGTCGCCGCGATAAGGCGCACATCCACGGAGACCGACCTCGCTCCTCCCACCCGATCGACCTGGTGATCTTCCAATACACGCAAAAGTTTGGCCTGCACCTCTAACGGCATCTCCCCGATTTCGTCGAGAAAAAGGGTTCCCGCGTGAGCCAATTCAAACCGCCCCTGATGCCGCTGGACCGCTCCCGTAAAGGCCCCCCGCTCGTGCCCGAAGAGTTCGCTCTCCACGAGGCCGCTCGGAAGGGCCGCGCAATTGAGCCGCACAAAGGGTTTGTTGCGTCGCAAGCTGCTTTCATGGATCGCGCGCGCGACCAATTCCTTTCCGGTGCCGGTCTCGCCCATGATCAGCACGGTGGTCGATGTCGCGGCCACCGCTTGAATTTGTGCCAACACCTTACTAAGAATCTTACTTTTGCCGACCAACAATCCGAAGTTGCATTCCTGCTTAATCTCCTCCGTCAAATAGGCATTCTGCTTGGCAAGCTGCTGACTCAGTTGGGTCAATTGTTCATAGGCCTGGACATTCTCGATGGCGAGCGCAACTTGGATCGCAACCTGACGTAAAAACTCCAGCGTCTCGGCATCCGGCTCGCCCGAGGCCACACTCCCGATATTGAGGGTGCCCAGGCAATTCCCGCGAGCCAGGAGCGGGAGGTTCACCATCCGGCCGAGACCTTCTTGCACATAGTAATGATCTTCGATGAACACTTGCTGTTGTTGCAGGTCCGGCCGAACATGGACCGCACGGCGGTCATAGACCCATCCCACCGCACTGCCGGTTCTCGGAATAATGGTGCCGCGCTGGAGCACCCGCTTCGGCATGTTGGTCTCAAGGGCGTGGAACCGAAACCCATCTTCCTCGGGCGCATAGAGCAGAACTCCGGCTCGTTCCCACGGAACGACCTCCTTGATGCACTCCGTACAGGCTTGCCAAAGGCTGTCCATCTTGCGCTGCGAATTCAGCACATTGGAGACTTCAAGCAAGGCGTGATACCGGCGATGAACTGCCGTCATCACCACCGAACCTGCGGTTCAGAATTTATTCGTGACGTGGAGGTTTCAGCAAACATCCTTGCTCTCATTGTCATGGGAGGGACACAACTTTACGCCACTGATGTACGCAATATCCTTGCCCGCCGCAGTTCACTTCGAATCTCTACAAACACTGCAGCATCCTGCAAGCATCACCGCGAAGAACGGACAGCATGGGGCTCCTAAAATAGACCGTTGTCGTAGTGCTGCACCAAATGTTCTGTGCAGAATCATAGTGTGCGGACGGTGCAGAATCGCTCGTCTTGGGGAGCGCACGCTCATTGAAAGGGCGCCGCGGGGGAAAGGACGACGTCTCTAAGTATGTCCTCGAATCATCCGACGAGCATGGTGACCACGACAACGCTGACACGATAAAGATTATCGCGAAAGAAGCGGGCAAGAAGGCTTTTGCCGTGATGCGACAGCGCTCCTTTCAAGAAGTCGGTTCGATGATCACGCAGAAACGGCCTTGGCGACCGCAGCTGGAACATGACACGCGATGCAGTGAGGGCGCTCAACCTACGTATATGGCGCCGAATATTTCCTAGGCCTTTTCTATAAGGCTCTGACCCGAAAGGAGGTTGAAGTCAGGAGGATTGGCAATTCCGCAGAAGATCCGGGGAAAGGTTGGTGGTCCCAACGGGATTTGAACCCGTGTCTGAGCCTTGAGAGGGCTCCGTCCTAGGCCAAGCTAGACGATGGGACCGGAGAGGTAGTCCAACTGCAGCGGAAAGAATCGGACTGTACCATAGCAAGTTTTGGCTTTTCAAACGGCAAGTCAGAGAGAACGACCTCGAGTTGTCGCAAAAGGCAGGCACGGATAGATCAACCACTCTGCTTGCAGAGCCATGTGAATTAGCCTACAGTACACGGATGCACAGTCGTTATTTCCAATATAGAAGCGTTCTTGTTGCGGGCCTGCTTCCCGCCCTGCTCACGTTGGCCGGCTGCGGGGCCAGCTTTCTTGAAGGCACCATCGCTCCACCCTATTCCAGCGCCTGGACGAAGTGCGGCAGCACGACCAAAGTGCGCGTGAAGCCGCCCAAATCCACTATTACCGTCGCCTACACCGAGCCTACCACCGGCACGGACGGCAAACCGTTGACCAACCTGGCCTACACCACCATTTACTATAATGCCGGGGATGGGCCCGTGATCGCCAAGGTTGTGCCGGCGTCACAAAAGACCGGCGGGGCAGCCGTTTCTCAGGTGATCATGATCCCCGTGCCGAGCCAAGCGGAACAGGACGTGACCGTCTGCGTGACGGCCACCGATTCCGACGACCGTGAAGGCCCCGCAACCCCCTAGGCACCGCTAGAACAGACTTGACAGCGCCCTGTTAAGGGCCTACCTTGCATCCGACTTGCTCAGGCCGGCACCTCTGGCCGAATGCATTGCCCAACCGGTCCTCAGCTCGCACTAGATTTCTACGCATGGAACTACGCAAACCTGATGCATCACATCCTCCCCACGAGGCCGAATCGGAGCGGCACAAACACAGCTTGGAGATTCGGCTCGGCTCAAACATCTTCCGCAATACCAATGGCGTGATCCGGGTTCAGGGCAAGGAACAACTCGTCTTGGAACTGGCACCGGAACACGATCGCATTCTGCTGACGATCGATTTATATGACGGCAGCGGCAACCATGTGGCGCATCTCCGCCGCAATCGGTGGGCGTTCAACGATGGCAATCGCTTTTCGCTCAACACGAGCGACTCGCCGCCGACCCTGTTTCCCAATCTTCCCTGGCTCAAGGTGACGGATCAGGAAACCGGCGACACGGTTTTGGAGGCAGCGGTGGCGCCCGGCGAAAAGATTCATGTGGCGACGGGCAAATTTTATTCTCACCGCGGCCAACTCATCGAAATCACCTCGCACTTCTGCCGGATCGGCTCCACACATACCCTGTTCGGAGATGTATTCGAAGCGCGCGGCGGTACGGCAGTGCTCGGCTGATGCCGGCCGGATCATATGACTGGCAGTCCGAATCCCAGTATTCAAGCCTTCCTGGTCTGTGACAGTGTCATCGAAGACAGCCTCACCAAGAAGAAATCCCTGATCGGCATCTTCACCCATCTGCAGGCCGTGACCTTTCCGTTTCAGCATCATCAATTGGGCTTGTACTTTTGCCTGACCGATGCGGAGGGGACGTATCACCTGGAGATCGATCTGGTGTATGTGAACACCGATCAGTTGGTCTGCCGCGCCTCACTTCCCGACATCGCCATCCACGATCGGCTGCAGATTGCTGATTTCGGCATCAACATTCCCACGCTGCTGTTTCCCGCTCCCGGTCGTTACGAGTTTCGCTTGCGCATGAACAGCCGTGTGATCGCGCAAAAAGACTTCCACGTCATCCAATTGCCGGCGCCACCGGTTGCCTAATCGGGCTAGCTCACTGGCACATGAAGACATACGCGATCAGGAGGGTCAGGCATCCGAACCTGAATCCGATAGAAGCAGCTCGCGCTTACCCTAGACGGTTGTTGAGGAAGGCCAGCCGAAAAGGAAGTGAGATCGGCCGGTAACTAGAACGCCGTGGCGCTGGCGAGGCACGCATCGACATATTCGTTTTCTCCGCGATGGCAAGCCTGCACACGTTTCTTCTGATCGTCGAACAGGGGCACCACCATTTCACCCACGGTGGCATAGCAATCTCGTTTGAAGGGGCCATCCAGGCTGCGGCACAACGCGAGGCCGGGATCGGGATTCGCGTCGGTCAGGATGAAGTCCTTCACCGCACCGATGAAACATTGCTTGACCTGATCGCCCTGGCCCAGCCGGCACAAGGCATTGACCTGCTGGGCATCGCGCAACGTGTACCCGCTGATATCACGCCCTAGACTTCGATAGCAGGTCGTCTGATGCTCCCCTTCCACTCGAGCGCATTGCGTGAACGCCTGCGCGAAGTCGTAATTCAGGAAGGTCAGCACTGCGGATGTCTGCATCAGGTAACAGGCGCGCAGATACTTTTCTGTCAAGACCGAGCAGGGATACAACAGGTCCTGAGGATTCAGAAAACTGGTCGCCTCATGGTGATGATGCCCACTGGCCGGTTGCGCGCGGCGGGCTTGCTGAAACGTGACGATGTTCTCCATGAACACGCCGCCATAACACGATTCGCGGTCCCAGCTCCCCGGCAAGGCGTCACAAAACGCCAGACTCTTCAGCACATCGTAGCGAAATTGAATGGTCAGGCCATGGCCCAACCCATGAAGGCAGTTGTACCGCTGAAACGAATAGGCCGACACCGTTTCGCTGATGGGGCAGAGGGGCAAAATATGCTCCGGCTCCACCGC
This sequence comes from Nitrospira sp., assembly GCA_022226935.1. GTDB lineage: Bacteria > Nitrospirota > Nitrospiria > Nitrospirales > Nitrospiraceae > Nitrospira_A. Next base: position 1,962,255 of record CP092081.1, on the reverse strand, counting down.
GGGCAGACTGCTCAGAAAAGCCTGCAGGACGCCATGGTAGCAACCAGACCAAAACACATCCCGGCAATGCGACATGGCGAGCGGCGCCGTACCATACCGTGTGAATGATTGCTGGCCGATATGGTGTACCAGCGGATGCGCCTCGCGTAGCGCCTCAGGATCCTGTTTCGTGATCTCCTCGAGAGCCGTCAACGCCACCTCAGTACCCTCGGCATGCAACACCGTTTCCACGTGCTGCTGGTAGCATTCCATCTTGGCCTCAAATGGCTGGGAGCGACAGGATTCAGGTGAGGACGGCGGCTCCGCTTGGACCCAATCCATTCCGCCCATGCCAAGCAGCACCACAAGCACCAGAAGCATCCGTTGACCACGCATCATCCAATCCCCCTCACTGAATCTCCACACATCAAGGCACCTGCCATAAAAAAGTGATTCTAAAATACTCATCCTCATCGATCCAGAGAAAATCGACTCGGCACAGGCCGCACCTCAATCCCCCTTCTCCCACCCCGCCGTTCTGTGATAGAACCATTCGCGTTTCATCATCGGCAACTCGACGGAATCGCGCCCAGTATGTCCAACACGCCAGAACCTCCGACACGCTCAGACTTCATTCGTGACATGGTTGCAGCCGATCGTGCCGCAGGCAAACATGGCGGCCGAGTGGTGACTCGCTTTCCGCCGGAACCGAACGGCTACCTCCATATCGGCCATGCTAAGTCGATTTGCCTCAACTTCGGCATTGCCAACGAGCAACCGGGCGGGATCTGCCATCTCCGCATGGATGATACGAACCCGACGACAGAAGATCCTGAATACGTGCAGGCGATTCAAGAAGATGTCCGCTGGCTGGGGTTCGACTGGCATGACAAGATGTTTTTCGCGTCCGACTACTTCGAGCGGCTCTATGACTTTGCCGTCGTCCTCATCAAGAAAGGCCTCGCGTACGTCGATAGCCTCACCGCCGACGACATGCGTCGATATCGCGGAACCCTTACGGAACCGGGACAGCCCAGCCCGCATCGTACCCGCAGCATCGACGAGAACTTGGATCTGTTCAAGCGGATGCGAGCAGGGGAATTTCCCGACGGCGCCCATGTGCTCCGTGCCAAGATCGACATGGCCTCGCCAAACATCAATCTTCGCGATCCGGTGCTGTACCGCATCCGGCATGTGGCGCACTACCGCACGGGCACGACCTGGTGTATCTACCCCGCTTACGATTTCGCCCATCCGCTGTCTGATGCGATTGAAGGTATCACCCACTCGATCTGCACCTTGGAATTCGAAGACCATCGACCACTCTACGACTGGGTCGTGGCACAATGCGACACACCTCAGCGGCCCCAGCAAATTGAATTTGCCCGGCTCAATGTCACCTTCACGGTCATGAGCAAGCGTAAATTACTCGATCTCGTCGAACGCAAATTAGTCAACGGCTGGGACGATCCCCGCCTCCCCACGCTCAAGGGACTTCGCCGACGCGGCTTCACCCCTGAAGCGCTGCGCGCATTTTGCGACGCCATCGGCGTGGCGAAACGAGATGCCATCGTCGAAATGCAGCTGCTAGAACACTTTGTCCGCGAAGACCTGAACAAGCGCGCGCCTCGTGTGATGGCCGTGCTTCGGCCCTTGCGCCTCGTGATCGAAAACTATCCCGAGGGACACGTTGAACAGCTCGATGCCGTCAACAATCCGGAAGATCCGTCCGCAGGCACACGTCAGTTGCCCTTTTCCCGCGTGCTGTACATCGACCAGGAAGATTTCAAAGAAGATCCGCCCAAGCAATTCTTCCGCCTCGCACCTGGACGCGAAGTCCGATTACGGTATGCCTACATCATCACCTGCGTCGGCGTCGTGAAGGATCCGGCCACCGGCGAGATCACGGAACTCCGCTGCACCTACGATCCCGAAACCAAGAGCGGCGGAGCGCAGGCGCAACGAAAGGTGAAGGCGACGATCCACTGGGTGTCGGCCAGCCATGCCGTCGACGCGGAAATACGGCTCTACGAAAGTCTCATGCTCACGGATCCGGCCAAGATTCCTGCCGATCAGGATTGGACGCAACACTTGAATCCTCGTTCGCTGGAACGGCTGCCGTCGTGCAAAGTCGAGCCCAGCCTGGCCTCGATCGCTCCCGGCACCAGCGTCCAGTTTGAACGCGTCGGCTACTTTTGTGCCGACCCCGATTCTGCGCCGAACAAGCTGGTCTTCAACCGCACCGTCACGCTCAAGGACGCCTGGGCCAAGATCGAGAAATCCCACACCCCGCGTTGACCGGCCCGTTCGGCCTTTATATCAGCCCCAATTCCCACGCAAAGTACTGGGGCGCCAGCCTTCTGCCGCCTTGCACCCTCACGTGCCGATGAACGACAATCACGCCTCACGCAGGTCGTGAATCCATTCCCCGAAACTGGAGGGACACTGATGGTGACAGGATCGGGCAGCGAAGAGCAGCAGGAAGAACGCGGTTCATTCCGGGAGCAACTTTTACGATTGGAAACCTCGATTCCCGGCGCCGCCACCAGCGTGCAGCCCCTCCTCCTGAACATTCACCGCTCCGTTCGTCGGCTCCACGATCAACTTCAGCGCATCGATGTGGCACCTCCCCTGCCCCGCACCCTCGTCAGCCACGTTCGCTGCTTTGATTGCGGCACCGCTAAGATGGAGTCGTTTCATACGTCGACACAGGGCGGTTACCATCTCTGCCCCACCTGCTTTCAGCATCGGCTCCGCACGGGACGCGCCAAGACCGCTCATTAATCATTGCGCTCGCCGTTTCTATCGACGTCGACTTACCACTGGAGGCGGCACCCCTGCCGCTAGCCCTTGGCCCTCCCCACACCGTATACTGCACGCTTTCACTGTCTCGAGAGGTCGTTCGGGTATGGCCCCCAATATTCTATTGAGCTGCGAATCGATCAGTAAGAGCTATGGGGTGCGAGCCCTCTTTAGCAATCTCACTCTGGCCTTATGCGAAGGTGACCATGTCGGCCTGATCGGCCCAAACGGGTCCGGCAAATCCACCCTGCTGAAAATCCTGGCCGGTCTCGAATCGCCTGACCAAGGCACACGCACCGTACGTGGTCATACCCGCGTGGGATATGTCCCGCAAGAGCCAAGCTTTCCTGCCGGCTCGAGCATCGAACATGTCCTCCAACAAACCCTCACGGATGCCGGTCGTGATCCTCACGAAGAAGGCGGCCTTATCGCCCGGGCCCTGAGCATCGGCACCTTTCCCGATCCAGAACATTCTGTCGACACCCTTTCGGGAGGCTGGCGCAAGCGACTGGCCATCACCCAGGCCTTGCTGCTCGAGCCAGACGTGCTGCTCATGGACGAGCCGACCAACCATTTGGATGTCGAGGGCATTCTTTGGCTGGAGCGACTGCTGAAGAACCGCGCCAAGGCCTTTCTCGTCATCAGTCACGACCGCCGATTTTTAGAGTCGATTGCCACGCGCATGGTGGAACTCAACCGTTGTTACCCCGAAGGCCGCTTTGAAGCCAAGGGCCGCTACAGCGACTTTTTAGAACAACGCGATGCCGCACTCCAGGTGCAAGCGGACTATCAATCGTCACTGGCCAATCGTGTTCGGCGCGAAGTGGAATGGCTGCGCAGAGGGCCCAAAGCCCGCACCACCAAAGCAAAGGGCCGCATTCAGTCGGCCGGCAAACTCATCGAGGAACTCGACCAGGTCGAATCCCGCGCCGCGCAGTCGTCGATCGGCATCGACTTTTCCGCCTCGGGGCGAAAGTCGAAACAACTGCTGGTCACGAAAGAGGTCACGAAGCGCTTCAACGAGAAGCCCGTCGTCACGAATCTGGATCTGCTCCTCGGTCCTGGCCAACGCCTGGGCCTTCTTGGCCCGAACGGCAGCGGGAAGACCACTCTGCTTCGATTACTCGCCGGCACGCTGGAACCAGACTCAGGCTCGATTGTGCGCGCAGAGGGGTTGCGCATCGTCTCCTTCGAACAACACCGTGAATCACTGGATCAAGAGGCTCCGCTACGGCGGGCGCTGGCGCCTTCAGGCGGCGATGCGATCGTCTACCAGGGCCGCTCAGTCCATCTCGCGTCTTGGGCGAAACGCTTTCTCTTTCGGCCCGAACAGCTCGACCTTCCGGTCTCCCGACTTTCGGGCGGTGAACAGGCACGATTGCTGATCGCCCAACTGATGTTGCAACCGGCCGACCTGCTCATTCTCGACGAGCCGACCAACGATTTGGATATTCCGACGCTGGATGTGCTGGAAGACAGTCTGCTCGAATTCGCCGGCGTGCTGGTGCTCGTCACCCATGATCGGTGGTTGCTGGATCGTGTCTCAACCATCCTGCTGGCCTTGGACGGCACCGGTCGCCTCGAATGGTTTGCCGATTATGCCCAGTGGGAAAGCGCGCAAGAACGGGCCACCGAGTCCGAAACTGGCCCAAACAAGGAGAGCGCTACACCCAACGAAGTGGCAGAAACAGCGACGCTTCGCAAGCCTAAGAAACTCAGTTATCGGGAACAGAAGGAATGGGGCACGATCGAAGACAGTATTCTGAAAGCAGAAGAGCTGGTCGCGAGCTGCCAGGATGCCCTGCAGGATCCGGCGGTGGTGTCGGATGCCGCAGAATTACAGGCGCGTAGCGAGGCCTTGGTGGCGGCGCAGGCTGAAGTGGAGCGGCTCTATGCCCGCTGGGCGGAGCTGGACGAGAAGCGCACGCAGACCGTGCAAAGCTCGTAACGGGGAAATTATGGCTGGGGGACTAGGAATCGAACCTAGGTAGCCAGCTCCAAAGGCTGGCGTCCTACCGCTAGACGATCCCCCAGCGCGGTACGGAACCGAGACATCGAGCTGAAGAGCAAGGCGTAGAAAAGATTTTGGCTGGGGGACTAGGAATCGAACCTAGGTAGTCAGATCCAGAGACTGACGTCCTACCGCTAGACGATCCCCCAACCGGTCCACACAGTAATATAAGCCTCTCCATTGCGTCAAGATCGGGCGCGATTCCAGAACAGCCAATCAGGATTTTGAGGCCTGCTCGATCCCCTTGCGCAATCGAATCAACGTCCGGTCCCGGCCGAGGACTTCCATCACCTCGAACAGACCGGGACTTGCCGTCCGGCCCGTCAGGGCAACCCGAACTGGCTGGGCAAGCTGCCCCATCTTAACTCCCGCCTCCTCAACCAACTTCTTGAACGCCTCTTCCCACTCGTGCTTGGAGAAGACCGGAAACGCTTCAAAGCGTTCCACCAGCTTGATCAACAGCGGGGCTTGAGCCGGAGTCAGGAACTTCTTCGCAGCATCCTCATCAAATGACACCGCTTCGCCGAAGTAGGGCTTCACCCAATGAGCCATTTCAACCAACGTCTTGGTTCGCTCCTTTACCAAGACCACCAGTTGTGCAAGCCACTCGGTCGAGACCGCGCGGACCTCATCCTTGAGATCGGTCTGTTCGAGCAACGGCACCAGCGCCGCCGCCACCTGCCCGGGCGGGTTGGTCTTGAGGTATTCGGCATTGAGCCACAACAACTTGTCGGGATTGAACACAGCGGGAGAAGTCTGGACATTCTTCCACGAAAATTTTTCGATCAGTTCTTCTCGCGAAAAGAGCTCTTGATCTCCATGCGACCACCCGAGCCGCACGAGATAGTTGACCATGGCCTCTGGCAGGTAGCCCATGTCTTTGTAAGCCATGATCGAGGTCGCGCCATGACGCTTCGAGAGCCTCGTTTTGTCCGAACCCAGGATCATCGGTAAGTGGCCGAAGCGCGGCAGCGGGAATCCAAGCGCCTGAAAAATGGGGATTTGGCGCGGCGTGTTGGTGAGATGGTCGTCCCCCCGCACCACGTGCGTAATGCCCATCAACGCGTCGTCCACCACCACGGAGAAGTTATAGGTGGGAAAGCCATTCGACCTGAGAATGATGACGTCATCCAGGATCTGGTTATCGAACACCACCCGGCCCTTGATCAGATCGTCGACAACTGTCTGGCCGTCTTGCGGCGCTTTGAACCGGAGTGCCGCATCACCGGTTGGCTTGGCGAGACCCAGGTTCCGGCACCGGCCGTCATAGCGGGGTGATCCACCCTTGGCTTCCGCCTCTTTCCGGCGAGCCTCCAGTTCCTCCGATGTACATACACACCAATAGGCATGGCCCTGCTCAAATAACCGCATGGCATGACTACGATAGAGATCCATGCGTTCGGTCTGCCGAAAGGGGCCTTCGTCCCAATCGAGCTTGACCCAGCGCATGCCGTCGAGAATGGCTTGAATCGATGCGTCGGTCGACCGATCCTGATCGGTATCTTCGATGCGCAGAATAAACACGCCGTTCTGTTGCCGGGCAAACAGCCAGTTGAACAAGGCCGTCCGCACCCCGCCGATATGGAGGAAGCCGGTCGGACTGGGCGCAAATCGAACCCTGACCTGACTCATCGCGTCACCGTAGTGTGTATGGGAAAACTGAACGGGGGCTACCTATATCATGGCACCGAAACGATGTACAGAACTGGGCTGTTCCATTCTGAATCTGTTTTTGTTAAGAACAGTCCATGGCTGAACCAACACAACTTGCTGAAGTCGTCTCGCTGACCGCGTTGACACCTCATACCACAGAACTCGTGCTCCGCCCGATCGAGGCTCCCTTGCCATTCAAACCCGGCCAGTGGATCTCCCTCCAATTGCCGGTCGGAGACCATCCACCGTTGAATCGCGCCTATTCCCTGGCAGAGCCCCCGACCTCTAAAGGGCATCTCACGCTGGTGTTCGATCATGTTCCGGGAGGTAAAGGGTCGGGCTATCTTTCATCGCTCAAGCCGGGCGATCGTCTCCCTCTCTCGGGGCCCTATGGTCATTTCGTGCTGCCAGAGCCGGAAATGCAACATTTGCTGTTGATCGGTCGTTATTCAGGCCTCGTCCCGCTGCGCTGCATGATCCGCGCGCTGGCTGAACAGGACAGCCTGCCCTCGACCACCCTGATCGCCCATGCGCCGACCGCCAGCGAACAGCTATACCACGACGAATTCACAGCGCTGGCCGAGCGGCACTCTCATTTTCAGTATCTGCCGTTTGTGAGCGAAGCCCCGGAGGGCCATGCAGGTACGGTGGAGGCGATCAAACAGCTTGCTGGAAACGGCACCCGAGTGACACCCATGATCGCCGGGATCAAGGCCTTTGCCCGCCCGTTGCGCAGCCTGTTCATGGAAATGGGATTTGATCGGCGAGAAGTGAAACTCGAAACGTACGACTAAAGACTGGCTGGTGCCATCCACCCGGCTTAATGACCTTCCTTTGCCAAATTCTTATTGATGGCGGGAATCTCCACGATGACGTCCATCGTCCCATTCGGCACACACTGGCATCCGAGTCGGGACTGCAAGGTCGTGGCGGGAGCTTCGTCTAACTGATCGAACTCATCATCCGTCCCCTCATTGCACGTCTCCAGACCTTTCTTCACCATGACATGACACGTGGAGCAGGCGCAGACCCCTCCACAGACATGCTCGAGGTCGATGTCGTTCCCCATGGCGATGTCCAGAATGCTGCCCGGTAACCCCGTCGGACCATAGGGAATCTTATCCGGCTCCACCGCCACTTTCTTTTCGGTCTTGTCCGGAAAAACAAAGGTCACGGTATAGGCTTTAGACGGTAACTCGACGTTGGCTTTTTCGATATAGGGATTCGTTCCACCCATGTTGTTCAGCCCCTTTTCTTCTCAATTTCTCCCAATAAGAGATGCGATGGTTGATTCGCCTGGTGAGTGTCCCGGACTTCATGCTGGAAGTTTCCTATTCTCGATCTCTGACTTCACTCGCCCTTGACAGTTTTAAAGATCACATGATAACTTTTGTACGACTGATTTGGTCGGAGATCATTATAGTCTCCGACTTTAAAGATCGGCAATAGGCCATGCTGAAATTATCAAAAAAGGCAGATTACGGATTGATGGCGCTGCAACACATTGCCTCCAACCAATATGGCGATGTCGCTCATGCCCGGGTGGTGAACACCAAAGAAATCGCCGAGGAATATCATATTCCGGTCGAACTACTGGCGAAAGTCCTTCAGACCCTCTCGAAGAGCGGCATCATTGAAAGCCATAATGGTCCAAAAGGTGGGTATCTACTGGGAAAGAATCCCCGTGAGATCACGATTGCCCACGTACTCGAAAGCTTGGAGGGGCCACTGGGCATTATGGATTGTTCGCACGAGAAAGACGGCGATGCCTGCATGCAGCGTGAGCACTGTAACATCCGAACCCCGCTCCTGAAAATCCAGAACAGTATCTATCAGCTTTTGAATAACATGACCTTGCAAGATATGCTGGGAGGCACCCCTCTCATCACCATTCAATCCGTCGCGACGGAACAACAAGGAGTCGAGCGATGAAGTTCCCGATCTATTTGGATAACCATGCGACCACCCCGATGGACCCTCGGGTGCTGGAAGCAATGCTCCCCTATTTCACGGAAAAGTTCGGGAACGCCGCCAGCCGGAACCACGCGTTCGGCTGGGAGGCTGAAGAAGGGGTGGAAACCGCTCGCAAACAGATCGCCAAGTTGATCCATGCGGATGCCAAAGAAATCGTCTTCACGAGTGGCGCCACCGAATCGAACAACCTGGCCCTCAAAGGCGTGGTGGAGATGTATCACGAGAAGGGCGATCATATCATCACGTCGTCGACCGAGCATCGCGCAGTGCTGGATACGGCCAAAACGTTGGAAACCAAGCGCGGCGTGAAGGTCACCTACCTCCCGGTCGATAAGTTCGGCATGGTGAATCCGGAGGATGTCCGTAACGCCATCACCGACAAAACCATTCTCATCTCTATCATGTTCGCGAATAACGAAATCGGGACGATCAACCCCATCAAGGAAATCGGAAAGATCGCAAAAGAAAAGGGCATCCTGTTTCACTGCGATGCGACCCAAGGCGTGGGAAAGGTCCCGATCAACGTGCAGGAGATGGGCATCGACCTCATGTCGTTCAGCGCCCACAAGATTTACGGGCCTAAGGGTATCGGCGCTCTCTATGTCAGAAAAAAGAATCCCCGTGTCCGCATCGCGGCTCAAATGGATGGGGGTGGACATGAGCGTGGCATGCGATCCGGGACGCTGCCTGTGCCTTTGATCGTGGGATTCGGGAAGGCTTGCGAGCTCTGCGAGCAGGAGATGGCCGCCGATGCCGCGCGGCTCTCGGTCATGCGCGACCGGTTACATGCGACCATTACGAAGGCGCTTGAGGAGGTCTATCTGAACGGCCATCCGACAGAACGGCTTCCGCACAATCTGAATATCTCCTTTGCGTATGTTGAAGGGGAATCGCTGCTGATGGGGTGTAAAGAAATCGCCCTCTCTTCCGGCTCGGCCTGCACCTCCGCGACCCTGGAACCTTCCTACGTCTTGCGGGCCTTAGGAGTGGGAGCGGAACTGGCGCATTCTTCCATCCGATTCGGCCTGGGGCGCTTCACGCTCGACGAGGAAGTTGACTATGCCGCAAAGAAGATTATCGAAACTGTAACCAAGCTGCGCGAAATGTCGCCGCTTTATGAAATGGCCAAAGAAGGCATCGACTTGAAGACCGTGCAATGGGCAGCGCATTAATTTGAAACCACCATCTGATTAGATATTTCCGGAGGACACCATGGCCTACAGCGAAAAAGTCGTCGACCATTTCAACAATCCCCGCAATATGGGCAGCTTCAAAAAAGAAGAAGACGGGGTCGGTACGGGCATCGTCGGCGCCCCCGAATGCGGAGACGTCATGAAGCTCCAAATCAAAGTTCAAAACGATACGATTGTGGATGCGAAGTTCAAAACCTTCGGATGTGGGTCCGCGATCGCCAGTTCCAGCCTGGCCACCGAGTGGCTGAAAGGCAAAACGGTAGAGGAAGCCGGAAAGATCAAGAACACCGATATCGTGCAGGAACTCAATCTGCCCCCGGTGAAGATTCACTGTTCGGTATTGGCCGAGGATGCCATTAAGGCGGCCCTGGCCGACTATCAAAAGAAAGCCGACTCGAAGTAACCGACAGGAAGGAGCGCACTATGGATGTCACCACGAATACCGATGCCCAAGCCCCGGTGATTACGCTGAGCGATGCGGCCCTCAAGGAAGTGAAGCGCTTGATCAATGTCCAAGGCATTGAAGAAGGCGGCCTCCGCCTGGGCGTCAAAGGAGGCGGGTGCTCCGGGCTGAGCTACACCATCAACTTCGATGAAAAAATCGGTCAGTACGACCAGGTGTACGAATTCGACGGCGTGAAGGTTATCGTGGATGCCAAGAGCGCCATCTATCTGCAAGGGACTCAACTGGACTTCCAGAAGGACCTGATGGGCGGAAATTTCAAGTTTGTGAATCCGAACGCCAATAAGACCTGCGGCTGCGGCGAATCGTTTTCAGCCTGAGCGAGTGCGTGCAGATGAACGGACATATCCATAACACCGACGACCGCCGCGAACTGCAGATGGCTCGCAGCATGTGCTGGCATTGCCAGTCGGAAATGGCCGGCGAATACTTTTGCGACCGCTGCGTGAAAGTTCAACCAGTGTCGAAAGATCTCGATTATTTCACCTGCTTTGGGCTCCCCCGGCGCCTCGTCATCGATACGCAAGTTCTGGAATCTAAGTTTTACGAATTGAGCCGGGCATTCCATCCCGATTTCTATCAGAACAAAAGCGATGCGGAGCAATCCATCAGCCTCGGCAACTCGGCCATGCTGAACACCGCCTATCGCACCCTGCGGGATCCCATTCAACGCGCCGAGTATTTGCTGGATCTCGAAGCCGGTTCGGTGAAAGACATCCGCACGTCGCCGCCCGCTGATCTCTTCGAAGAGATTCTTGAGTTGCAGGAGACCCTGGACGAATTCCGCGAGAGTGACCGCACCTCGGAACACGCGGCGAGACTCCGCACGAAACTCCATACCGATCGAACGAATCTTGAGGAACGGCAACGAGACATGGAAGCCAGGCTCCAACAGTTGTTCAGCCGGTGGGATGCCCTGCAAGATCGCGGGGAAGCCACTGAGCAGGCACGGGCTGAACGAACGCTCATCCTCAAAGACATGCGGAACATTCTTTCGAACCGCACCTATGTCAAAAACATCGTCAACGATCTCGTCGCAACGATCGCATAACTCCTATGGCACGCATAGTCGGCATCGACCTCGGCACCACGAACTCTCTTGTTGCCTACATGGACAAGGGAACCCCGCGCGTCATTTCGACCCGCCACGAACGGGCCATGGTCCCTTCCGTCGTGGCACTCACGGATAACGGACTGATCGTCGGCGATCCGGCCAAGGAGCATCTCACCAGAAATCCTGAACGTACGGTCTATTCCGTCAAACGCTTTATGGGGAAAAGCCTCGCTGATGTGCAGGGCGAGCTCGCCTATTTCCCCTATACACTCACGGAAAAGGGCGGGGTCATCCGCATCCAGCTGGGGGAGAAATCTTATTCGCCGCCGCAGATTTCCGCGATGATTCTGAAGGAACTCAAGCTCCGCGCCGAAGCCTTCCTCGGAGAAAGCATCACAAAGGCTGTGATTACCGTGCCGGCCTATTTCAACGATAGCCAGCGGCAGGCTACCAAAGATGCGGGCATGATCGCGGGGCTGGAAGTCTTGCGCATCATCAATGAACCGACCGCGGCCTCACTTGCCTACGGCCTTCAAAAAAAAACACAAGGGACCATCGCCGTCTACGACCTGGGTGGAGGAACGTTCGATATCTCAATCCTGAAGTTGAAAAACGGCATCTTCGAGGTGCTCGCGACGAACGGCGATACTCATCTGGGCGGCGACGACTTCGATCAGTTAATTGCCGATCTGCTGCTAAAGGAGATCCGCGCGCAGCAGGGCCTCGATCTGAGCACACATTCCGATCATATGCAGGCCGTGCGCCTGGAAGCGGAGCGCGCAAAGATTCGCCTGTCGGAAGAACTCAAAATCACCGTAACCCTCGACCTGCCGGATGGACAAGGCCGGTTCACGCGCGAGCTGACGCGCGACCAACTCGAGGGCCTCTGCAGTCCTTTGGTTGAGCGCTCACTTGGTCCCTGTCGTCTGGCGCTGAAAGATTCCGGACTCAATCCCACAGACATTGATGAAGTCGTGCTTGTTGGCGGATCGACCCGCATGCCGCTGGTTCGCCAACGGGTTCAGGCCCTGTTCGGAAAACAGCCGCACTGCGAACTGAATCCTGACGAAGTCGTCGCGCTGGGCGCCGCGGTGCAAGCCGACATTCTCAGCGGTGGCACCACCGATATGCTGCTGCTCGACGTGACCCCGCTGTCTTTGGGCATCGAAACCATGGGCGGCGTCATGAGCAGCCTCATCAGGCGAAACACCACGATTCCCGCCAGCGCAAAGGAAATGTTCACCACCTATGTGGATGGCCAAACCGGTGTGGACATCCACATCCTCCAAGGCGAACGCGAACTGGCGAAAGATAATCGCAGCCTCGCTCGCTTTCGACTCAAGGTCCCACCCTTGCCGGCGGGAGTCCCTCGCATCGAAGTAACGTTCCTGATCGATGCCAATGGCATCTTGAACGTCATGGCCAAGGATATGCGGACCGGAGAGACCCAGTCGATCGAGGTCAAACCGTCGTACGGATTGTCGGATCAAGAAGTCGAACGCATGATCGAGGACTCATTTAAATTCGCGGCGGACGATGTCAGCGCGCGAAAAGTGATCGAAGCCAGGCTGGATGCGGGGGCGCTGATCACCACGACCGAGAAATCATTGGCCGACGGCGGGCATCTCGTTTCCGCAGAAGAGGTTGCCAAGATTCGCACGGCGCTCTCGGCCCTGGCCTCAGCCAAAGAGGGGACGGATCCACGTGCCATTCGCGGGCGTATGGCCGATCTGGAGCAAGCCGCCAAAGGTCTCACGGTGGCCATGCTGGACGACTCCTTGAAGCAAGGGCTTCAAGGCAAAAAAATCTCTGATGTGACCTGATTCACCGACGCGAGGAGCCCTGATGGATTTGAAATGGCAGGATGCAGAAGATATCGCGATTCGCCTGGTCGAGGAGCACCCGGATGCCGACCCGCTGACCATCCGCTTTACGGACATGCATGCCTGGATCGTCGCTCTCCCGGATTTCAAAGACGATCCCAAAAAATCAAACGAGAAAATCCTCGAATCCATCCAAATGGCCTGGCACGAAGAATATCAGGATTCTCAATCCTGACCTGCGCCGCATCTCACGACTGCCCCGCTGAACGCGAACACCACGAACCTTCACGTTGGAACATACCACTCCGGCATGTGAATGCCTGTCAGAAAATGTCGACCTTTTCGGGAATCGCTACGGTTCGGCCGAGGGGAGCGGGACACTGTCCTGGAGTTGATCGAGTTTGTAAAATTCGGTGGGATCAATTTTGGATCCGGCGCTCTTCGTGGGCTCTGTGCCCTTGGTAAAGAGTTCCACTGTGCCCCGCTGTTCATCCTGATCGGTCAGGAGCGCCGTCGAAGGATCGACTTTGACGAACATGACGCCTTCGGGGATTTCAAACGGCACCACCGGCAGCTGCTTGAGGGCTTCCTTCATGAAGGCGATCCAAATCGGCAAGGCCGCATGCGCACCTGACTCGGTTTCTCCCAAGGGGCGCCGATCGTCGAATCCTACCCATGCGCCGGTTGCCAAATTGGGCGTCGAACCGATGAACCAAGCATCAGTAAAATCATTGGTCGTGCCGGTTTTTCCCGCCACGGGCCGATCGATGACCGCTTTCGCCGCAATGCCCGTGCCGCGCTGGATCACATCTTCCATCATGTTGGTGATGAGGTAGGCCGTTTCACGGGATACCACCTGCCGTGGCTGAATGGCCGCCTGCTCCAATGTACGTCCCCCGCTATCCTGCACACTGGCCACGGCATAGGGCTCGACACGAACGCCCTGGTTGGCAAATACCCCGTAGACCGACACGAGCTCCATCAAGCCGACACTGGAAGAGCCCAATGCGAGCGACAGGTCCGCAGCGAGCGGACTGACGACACCCACGGTGCGTGAAAAATCGATCACATTTCGAATCCCGACCTTATCCAGAAGGCGAACCGTGGCGAGATTGTGCGAATGGATCAGTGCTTCCCGCAGACTGACAATGCCGTGAAACCGCTTGCCGTAATTTTCCGGCTTCCACGTCTTGTCCTCCTCTTCCTGCTCATACACCACCGGTGCATCCAACACCACCGTGGCCGGACTCATCCCCTGATTCATCGCCGTAGCATAGATGATCGGTTTGAACGAGGACCCCGGCTGACGGCGCGCAAGCACGGCCCGATTGTATTCGCTGCGCGCAAAATCATACCCGCCGACCATGGCGCGGATCGCGCCGGTTTTGGGATCGACGGCCACGAGTGCCCCTTCCACGACCGGAGTCTGCTCCAACCGCAGATGCACGACATCTTTATCCAGCTTCTTTATGCCGACCTCGATCACGTCGCCGGGCGTGAGCAGTTGCTTGATGTTCTTGACGGGAACGGCATCCTTCGTAGGATCTTTGCCTTTGAGGTATTTGGAGGCCCATGCCATATCATCGAAACTGAGCCGGCCGGTTGTCCCACCGATCTGGACCAGGACGTGATCCTTGGCAATTTTCGTCACTACCCCTTCCATCATATCTCCCTCCGCGAGCTTCACAGAGGGATCGTGTGCCGGAACTTCCAGGGTGGCTAGATCGACGGTGCGGAGCGGACCGCGCCACCCCTGGCGCTTGTCCACTTCTCGCAAACCGTTAAACACGGCGGCTTCGGCCGCTTTCTGCATGTCGGCGTTCAGCGTGGTAAAGACTTCCAGTCCGCCCTTGTACACCATGGCTTCACCGAACTTGGCCACGAGGAGCTGGCGAATGTATTCCACGAAATACGGACCAAGATGTTCGCTGCCGGGGCGGCGGAAATTCAGCTTTTCGGCAATGGCCTGATCCCGATTAGCGACACTAATGAACCCCGCTTCCGCCATGCGGCTGAGCACATGTTCCTGCCGTTTTTTAGCGCGATCATAGGCTTTGAAGGGCGAATAGTGGCTGGGAGATTTGGGAAGCCCGGCGAGAAACGCCGATTCAGCCAATGTGAGTTTCGGAAGTTCCTTCCCAAAATAGGTCTGGCCGGCCGCCGCTACGCCATAGGCGCCCTGCCCAAAATAGATCTGGTTGAGATACATCTCCAGAATCTGCTCCTTCGACAGGACCAACTCCATTTTGTAAGCCAGGATGAGCTCGCGCACTTTGCGATCGAACGTCCGCTCGGCCGACAGGAAGAGAGACCGCGCCAGCTGTTGGGTGATCGTGCTGGCGCCTTCGACCTTCCGCCCGCCATGCCGAATATTCGTCCAGGCCGCCCGAAGAATGCCCACGATATCCAAGCCCGGGTGTTCAAAGAACCGCGTATCTTCGGTCGCAATCACGGCCTGAGTCAGGCTCTTCGGCATGTCCTGGATGGGTTTGAGAAAGCGTCGTTCAATGAAAAACTGGCCGATGACCTGCCGATCATCAGAATAGACGCGCGTGACCAAACTCGGCTGATAGTTCTGGAGCGGATCGAGCGAGGGTAGATCTTGCGAAAAATACCAGAGCGTTCCGGCGGCGCCCGCGCCGCCGAGTACAATGGCGAGCAACAGTCCGATCAGAATAATTTTCCACCAGCGCCGACGACGACGTGGCTTCTCCGGCTTATCGAGCAAGTGATCGAGTTCGGACATGAAGTTGGGTGGTTGCGAGGAAAGAGGTCAACCCGCGACAATCCCACCATACAATGCGCACCGGACAAACTCAAGCAAGGTGCGAATCGTCGTCGAAAGAAGTTTCCGCCGCACATTTCACAATCAGCTTGCGGGAAGCGATTTGAATCGGGTATAGTCCATAGGATTAGGCGCCTTCGTAGGAAGGCGTCTTTTTTTTGGCACTTTCACGGCATTGGAGATTATGAACAGCTCAGCGCCCTCTCCCACCACTGGTTTGCACGCGCCGAAAGGTCGTCGGACCGACATTCGCAACATCGCCATTATCGCGCACGTCGACCACGGGAAAACCACGCTCGTCGATGCCGTGCTGCGGCAGACTCACGTGCATCGCAAAATCGATGACATGGGCGAACGCATCATGGACTCGATGGACCAGGAGCGCGAGCGCGGCATCACCATCCGTGCCAAGAATGCCAGCGTGACCTACAAAGGGGTGAAGATCAACATTGTCGACACGCCGGGACATGCCGATTTCGGCGGCGAAGTCGAGCGCACGCTACGCATGGTGGATGGTGTGCTGATCCTCGTGGACGCGAAAGAAGGCCCCATGCCGCAGACCACGTTTGTCTTGCGGAAAGCGTTGGCCCTCGGACATAAAGCCATTGTTGTCATCAACAAAATCGATCGCCCGGACGCCGTGATCGATGACGTGGTCAATCGGACGTTCGACTTATTCGTACATTTGGGCGCGACTGACGAACAGCTCGATTTCCCCATCGTCTACGCCTCTGCCATCAAAGGCATCGCGACTCTTGATCTGAAACAGCCTGGGACGGATATCTCTCCGCTGCTGGAAACCATTCTCGACAAGATCCCCGCCCCGGCCATTAACCGCGACGACCCGTTCCAGCTCTTGGTACTGGCTCTTGCCCAGGATTCCTATAAGGGCAAAATGGGGATCGGCAAAATTCAGTCCGGCTCAATCGCCCGACGGCAAAATGTGGTGACGCTCACCAAAGACGGCGGCCAGGTTCCGGGGAAGATCTCCGACCTTGCAGTGTTTTCGGGGCTCGAACGCAGTGACGTAGAGTCCGCTGAAGCCGGTGAAATCGTTGCTATCTCGGGACTGGAAGAAGTGAACATCGGCGATACGATTGCCGATCCGAGCAGCCCCGTCGCGCTTCCGCGCGTCACGATCGACGAACCGACCGTGCAAATGACGTTTTCCGTGAACAATAGCCCGTTCGCCGGCCGCGACGGAAAATACCTGACCTCACGCCACCTGCGCGAACGATTGTTCAAGGAACTGGAGACCAACGTCTCCTTGCGCGTGCAGGAAACCGACAGCGCCGACCGATTCCTGGTGGCCGGACGCGGAGAGCTTCATCTCGGCGTGCTCATCGAGCAGATGCGTCGCGAAGGGTATGAGCTTCAAATCTCCCAGCCCGAAGTCATCCTGCATCGAGACGGAGATACGGTCACGGAACCGTTTGAAGAACTGACCATTCAAGTCCCATCGGAATACCAGGGTCCGGTGATCGAAGAAATCGGAAAACGCCGCGGAGAGCTCCGCCATATGAAACTCGTGCATTCCGAGGGCACTGCCAGCGAAATGCATATCGAGTATCACATCCCGACGCGCGGCATCATCGGCCTCAAGAATATCCTGCTCGCGAAGACACGAGGCACCATCATCTTGCACCATGTGTTTTCGGGCTATGCGCCGGCTGACGAAAAGGCGTTGCTCGTCGCACCCCATGGCTCACTGGTGGCTTTCGAAGCCGGAACCAGCACCGCATACGCGCTGTTCATGACTCAGGAGCGCGGCGAATTGTTCATCGGCGCATCGGTTGAGGTCTATCAGGGAATGGTTGTCGGACAAAACAGCCGTGACGAAGATCTGGACGTCAACGTGTGCAAGCAGAAACAATTGAGCAACATGCGCGCCGCCGGCACCGACGAAGCGTTGGTGCTCACGCCGCCACGGGAAATGTCGCTCGAATTCGCTATGGAGTATATCGGCCAGGATGAATTGGTCGAGGTGACACCCAAATATCTGCGCCTGCGCAAGCGCCTGCTTAACCCGGACGATCGCCGGAAGGCCAAGAAAAGCGCAAAGTAATCCCTGACAGCGCCTCGCGCCAGCTCGTGCGGACTGCATGAAGATTCGGAAAAAGGCCCCGAAACCTGCGCCCGCCAAGCCTCCGCTCTATGTCATCGGCTATCGAGGGATGCCGCCGTCCCTCGGTGAACTGACGGTCTGGTACGACCTCCACTACGGAGGTCCCCTGACCTGGCAGGAACCGGTCGCAGAGGGCCGTGCCAGCGCGAGCCACGGTCCCTGGCTGGCACATGTGCTGACGAGTCTGCCGAACACCGAAACTGCCCAATGGCAGCAGGTCCTGTCATGGGACCATCAAGAGTTAGGTGCCGTTTCTCTCTCCTCCGCCACGCCAAGCACCCTTGCCGACACTGTGCTGGTCACTGCTCGACTCGCTCGCGGCCTGACGCTGCTCACGCAAGGGACAGCGTTCGACATGACTTGCCATGACTATCTGAATCCTTCGGATTGGAATGATCGCCCGTTGGATGTATTTGTCGCCGCCGACCATGTCACCGTCCAACACAGCGAAACCGATGATCATTCATCCGAATGGTTCTACACACTCGGGCTCACAAAGTTTGGCTTGGACGAATTGGAAGTCATTCAGCCGCGAGGCCTCCCGGACCGAGAAACCATCACACTTCTCCAATGTGCCGCCGACGCCGTGTTACGGAAGGGGCACAACCAGAAGGTGGGGTGCACAATGGATCTCAATGCCCTTGCTCACACCATTCGATTCATCAAGCATCGCACCGCCGCACCAACCGGTCGCATGATGGCCTTCCGACAAATCAGTACCGACCTTCTCTGACCTGCCGCAGTTCTCTCCCAAACCATTGCGAAATCACTCGATTGTCGGTGTCCACTCTCTTCACCTAGGCCTTCTGGCCCCGTTGACAAGGTTTTTCCAGGCGTGGTACCACGAATGAGTTTGCGCAGTTCCGCAGGTCTAACCTAGGAGGATTTCAATGAGTGATGTGGCGGCAGAAATTAAAGTCGGCGATACCGCGCCGGATTTCACATTAAAAGATCAGGATCAGAAGGACGTCAAGCTGAGCGATTATCGCGGGAAGAGCAATGTGGTGCTCGCGTTTTACCCGCTCGACTGGAGCCCGGTTTGTCAGGGCGAAAACAAGTGCCTGACCGATGACTTCCCTAAGTTCCAAGGCGCCCATGCCGAGCTGTTCGGCATCAGCTGCGACAGTTTCTTTTCGCACAAGGCCTGGGCAGATTCGCTCGACTTGAAGCACCGCCTCTTGTCCGACTTCAACCGCGAAGTGGTCAAGAAGTACGGATTGTATTTTGAGCCGTTGAATTGCGGCAAGCGCGCCACGGTCATCGTCGACAAGAACGGCAAAGTGGCGTACGTCAAGGTTCAGGAAATCAAGGTCGCGCGGGAAGATAAGGACATTCTCGCCGCCCTCGCGAAACTGAGCTAAGCGACAAACGGGGACCGAGGGGAAAGGGCCATCACGAGGCCCTCCCCTCGATCATCTGTCCTAGACGAGGAGAGCCCATGACCGGCACAGTACAAGATGTTCGGGATGAGAACTATAAAGAATTCACCGAGAGTGCCGGTGCAGTAGTGGCCTATGGGCTAGCTACCTGCGAACCCTGCAAGCAGTACGATCCCATTTTGGAAGAAACTGCCGCAAAATTTCCCACCATCAAGATCGGCAAAGCCAAGATGCATGTGCCCGGCCGTTGCCGCGAGATCAAGAAAGCGCATACGTTTGAAACGTACCCCACCACACACTTCTTCGCACAGGGCAAACTGTTGCTGACTCGTGAAGGAGTCGTCGAACCGGCCGAGCTGGCCGCATTAATTTCCGATCATCTGCTGAAATAGTCTCTGCCGGCCGCATCCGGCACCCGTCACACCTCCATCATTCACTATCAGGGACGAACGCTGCCACACATTCCACGCGTTACGCAACGCCACACTTCCGGACAGAGACGCGATACAATAATGCGTCTAGACCCGCTGTCGGAATGGAATGATCGTGGATGAGCGTTCAGCCGATGCGCATATTTTCTTTGCTCTCGTATGTTTTCGCCGGGCTGATCTGGTTCATGATTCCCGAGACCAGCAGCGGCCATGACACCTGGCCAAGCGCTTCTCCAGCCAGCCATACAGAACGCCACGCCATCACAATCAATTCTTCAACAAGCGCGCCAATGGCCTTTATCCCCGCCGGTGAGTTCGCCATGGGAAGTGACCGAGGCCAGAACGACGAACAGCCGGTGCACCGCGTCTCCGTCAAAGCCTTCTACCTGGAGACACAAGAAGTCACAGTCTGGCGTTATGCCGAATTTCTCGTTTCACAAAAAACAGACCCGCCCTTCAAATGGAATGAGGCCACCAGTGGTTCCCACCAGAACAAACCGGTGGTCGGCGTCAATTGGTATGACGCGCGCGACTACTGCCGATGGGTGGGGAGACGATTGCCCACCGAAGCGGAATGGGAGCTGGCTGCACGAGGTACCGAGGGACGGATGTATCCCTGGGGCGACACGCATCCCACGAGGGGGCACGCCAATGCCGGGCACACCAAATGGCATGGCTATGACACGCTGACCAACGTCGGACAGTTCGAATTGGGAAAAACGCCGAATGGAGTCTACGACTTGGCCGGAAACCTGTGGGAATGGGTCGCCGATTGGTACGACGCCACCTACTACCAGTTTAGCCCGCGAGACAATCCTTCCGGCCCTTCGGCAGGCCCTCTCAGGGCATTGCGCGGCGGGGCTTGGAACAATGATGCCAAATCCATTCGATCCGCCAATCGCGCCGGGTATGCGCCCGATGCGCGAAGAAATGATGTCGGGTTTCGTTGCGCCAAGGATGCGCCGCCATCGAACGCGCGCTAGAAGAGACGGGAACTGAAGGCCGGCGATTCGAGCGGCCGCATGGCCTGATTCACTTCCCCCGGTCGATCTGTGGAGCGTAATCGGATCTTAAAGACCACGCGGCGGCTTTTGTCTCGGTCGAGCACCCGCGACTGATCCACCACCAGATCCTGCCGACCTCGTCCACTGGCCGACGTTTTTTCATGAAAGCAGCGGTAGGCCCAGGGCGCCGAATCTTTGATCACCTCAAGTCCCTTGACCATGACGTTCAGTGATCGTTCTTGGCTGAGCTTTAAATTGTAAATGTCCGACCCGCGATCGTCGGTATGCCCTTCGATGACCAGCGAATCGATGCGATCACGCATGGCGCCGCAGAGAAGCGCGGCGTAGGTCGGCATCGCATCCACCAGAAACTGATCCGCGACGGACGACAGCGTTCCTTTCCCAAACTCGAAGTTCAGCAAGGCATCGGGCACGACAATCCGTACAACATTGGGATCGGCGGGGTCGGCATCCAGCGACAGATCGAACCGTTGAAAGTGGTCGCGAAGCACTCCCTTCATGTCCTCCGTTGTGCTTGTCACTGCATTCCGCTCAGGCGCCTGTATGGGGACCTTCATCTTTGCTTGCACTTCTGTTTCAGACACCTTGGTCACATACGCACTGAACAGCAGGATAAAAATGACTGCCAGCGACGTCATCAGGTCCGTGACTCCGATCGTGAGCACCGAGGACTGTTCGGGAGATTCCGGCGAATGATTGGCACGCATGTCAGGCAGCCCCCTTCATTGAGGCCCCTTGCCGCCAGTTTGCAAACCATCGCAGTCCGAGCATGCTGTCATCGGGTTCGACATCCTGCTGGATGTCTTGCGTCACCTCCGCGGTCGGCACCTCATCCAACGATTCGAATTCAAACTCGTCCGAATCCGCCTTCATACTTCGGCCTCGCTTCAGTTCTTCCACCGATCGAGCGAGCGTCTGGATAGCCTCATTCAATTCCTGAATCGGTGCCGCCATCGTCTGTTGCATCACCCGGGAGAGTTCCTCCGCCAACCGATCCGGAGTCCCCACACGACCTCCCTGCTCACGCCTGGTCAGTACCTCCACCGCCTCCCGCAAGGCTGTGACCGTCGGACTCAGTCGATCACTCAGGCTTCCCGCCAGACGATCACCGAGGTCACCCGGCACCGCCCCCACTGCAGCCGGGGACTGGGCTGAGGTCGGACCGACTCCTGGGGTGAAGTTTTCCAGCATCTGCTCCATGGTTTTGCGAGGGAATAACTCGTCGACCATCGTGACGAATTGCTGTTGGGTCGTCGCCAATCGATGCATCGCCGACTTCTCCAGCAACACGAACAGATTGGCACAGAGCAATCCCACGATCGACGTCAGAAACTTTCCAGCCAGACCGTTGATCAACCCTTGAATCCCCACGATATGGGATCCGTCCGCATGGAGCTTACTCAAGCCGATTAGGATCGCTAAAAACGTGAGCAGGAGGCCGCCGCCCGTGATGAGCGAAGGAAACTGATGATAAAACGCGAGATTGAGGCGGCTGTTCAACAGGTCGCGCGGGAAAAACTCAGCCGCGGTACGCGTGCTGAACACTTTGGGTTCGATAAACCAGGCCGTACGCTCGACGACGAAGGTCTTGCGAAAATGGAGCCAAGCCTGCTCCAGACGCGGCTCGCGGCGCATCGCCTTGTCCAGCGTATGGAGATCGTCCAAATCAACGCGTTCGGGTTGGGCGCCGGGTTGATTGGCGACTTTCTTTACATCGCTCAAACTCGGCACCGTCAGCCACTCGTTCTGAAGGCTCTTTCGGCTGGCAGCGAGGCCCGTCAGAGTCGGCCAGACCCGCATATAACACGTCTGCACGCTGGAAATGGCCGCCGAGAGCCGCCCGGCGTGCCACATGAACAACGCGATCAGCCCACCCGACCCGAGCCAACTCAACATCGGGCTATGCAGCTCACCCACGAGAGTCACGTCCTGGCTGAAAAATTCCCACAGAGACATCATGGCGCAGCTCCTCCCCCCCCTCGAAACACGCATCGCCAGTTACTTCAGGCCATGTGTGCTATCAAGTTTCGGGCCAGGATACTGATTCAAGGAAAACGCAATAACGCTGGGAATTTGCTCTGCCAGACCATCTCGAGACAAAGCGGCTCGGCAAGAATTGCCGAGCCGCTGAATCTTTTTGCAGTCCTCCGTTTTCCTTAGCTTCCTTCGTCTACCGACGGACCGAGTCCTAATTGTGCCCGCAACAGATCATGACGGGTGATGGATCGAACCACCTTGCCCTCTTGCACCACGGGAAGGATTTGAAATCCCATCTCGAACATGCGCGCGACACAACTCAACGACGTATCCTCTTTGACTCCCACAAATGCCGAATTCATGATGTCTGCGGCTCTCGCCTGTTTCAGATCCATGCCCTTATCGATCGCGCGGATCACATCTCCTTCATTGATGAACCCAAGAAATTCATAGTCTTCTCCGACTACCGGCGCGCCACCGACATGGCTGGTCACCATTTCAATCGCCACATCCATCGCGCTGTCTTCTGGTTTGAATTGCCGGATCGTAGTGCCGACAATATCTCCCATCACTTGATAGCCCTCCGCCGGATTACCTGCCACACCTGTAATGACCTTCATGATCGCCTCCCTTTGATGTGCGAATGCATCGCCGTTCCGGCAATGTAAAACCTTTTATCCGAGACTCGACACTGGGAAGATCCCTATACGCCGCCACCGTGATACGGCTGTAATAGATTTCAGCAGCCGTGCTGTGTCATGAATAGAGTGCGGTTCCCTTTCATTCGGACACGCGTGACAGGTATGACTATCCCCTGGACCACAGCGCTCCAAGTTGCCAGAAAGCTTTTGCCCGTGGTCATCGAGAAGGCGCCGGAGCTGCTCAGAACCTTCGAACGGTTTCGCGGGGTTCCCCCCGTAGCAGAAGCCTCCTCGGACGATCCGACCCTCTCTGCACTGCAGCAACAGATCGACGCGCATCAACACACCATTGAGCTGCAAGCGGACACTATTGTCGAGCTCCGTCGCACCGTGAGTAGCATACAGCGCGCATTGAGCCTCGCCAGGACGCTGCTTGCCGCAACGATTTTGCTGGGCGTGGCCATCATCGCCTACCTACTTCTCCGCCCCTAAGAGATCGGTTCGATGGGTGTCTTGAGATCCACACCAGAGCTCGCGGCATTGAACGTCGATGCATGCGAGCACGGAAGCCGAAGAGAGGGTGGCTGGACGAACGAGGTCGCCTCAGCCGGCGTATTCGTAGGAGAGGTCGCGGGTTTGAACGAGTTTCACGAGTTGAAGGCGACCGGCAGGAACCGCCGATACGATGCGATCCCATACGGCTTTGGCGAGATATTCTCCCGTGACGGACGGAGTGGCTAACACCATGCGAAGATCTCGCCCCTCGAATGGAACCAACACGCGTTCCTTCAACAGCCGATCAAGAGCGACGATATCGGTCACCATCCCGGTCTCAGGATGAATCGGCCCATGCACGGACACAAAGAGGTCCCAGGTATGGCCTCGATGCCCCTCGTGCACAGCGGTAAATGAATAGCGCCGGGTGACCGATGCGACATCCAGACCGGCCTCTGCCGTGAGGTCGGCACAGAGGTCTTCATCTTCGTAGAGAGACAGCCGCTGAAGCGTGCCGATGTCGTGCTGAGCTTGGAGTTTATCCCAGAGAACACGCGCCAGATTTTCGGAAGTCGGAATCTGGTAATTGAAGTAAGGCAGATCGAGATTCAGGTGCTTGTGGTCGAATTCCTCCAGCACCTGCAACAACACGCGCTTCAGATCGAAGAGGTTCACGACCATGCCGGTTCGCTGATCGACCTCCCCCGCGACGGTCACTTCCAGCATATAGTTATGCCCGTGCCCAGGATCGTTATTGCACGCGCCGAAGGTGGCACGGTTCTTTTCGGCATCCCACTCCGGCTTATGATAGCGATGGGAGGCGCAAAACTCGATGCGCTTATTCAGAAGAACGGAAGCCATACGTACACAGTTAGAAGTTGTGAATGTTACGGGCTGAGTGCAGCTGATTATAGTTGAATTCCACCTTAAAACTCACAACTAAACGCTCGACACTTATGCCTGCAGGTCAGACAACCACTCCTGTCGCATCGCCCAGGGCACCTCGGTGTCCGCCTCATATCCGGCATGGCGAACAGAAAGCGCCACACGCACAGCCGGATCCGCGAGAGCCGTCACCATGGAAAGAGTCGGACGAAAGCGCACGAAATGTACCGCGCTGATTTTCGTGTCATGGCTGTGCCCGCCTTCGAACGCCCCGTACACGATCTCTCCTCCCGCTCGCAGGCCGAGCTTCTGACCATGATCCAAACCCATAAATAGATCAAGCCACTGTTTCATCGTCTCGGCCTCAGTGAGCTCGATCAGCAGGGTCGCGCTCAATTCACCGGAAGCCGGCAGCAGGGCATTGTATACGTCGAGTTCGTCCTGCACTTTCTTCGGATCGACGATTCGCTCCACGCGGATCATTTCCTGGATCTGGAACCGGAGCGTCTCGCGATTCTCGAAGACCATGGTGATCTTCTCACCGATACTAATCCTCCGGCGGCGTTTGAGATTGATGATGGTCTGCCGGTACGCCTCGCGTTGCCGTTCATACTCGTCCGATGGAAGCAAATCCGCTTGTGTCAGTTGGTTCATGATTGTCCGGCTACACTAGATGTGCCACGAGGCCTGCGGATCTCGGGGCAACCCGTAGGCGTCGCGCACAATCTGAATGGGATGCTGCGCTGCCTTCCCACCGACATGGGCTCGAGCCCCGGCTTGATCCAGCTGAAGGCCTGCCAGCGGACAATCGGATGCCACCAGATCAGCGGGGACCTGTTCGACCAGGCGTACGGCTTTCTGCGCAATCTTCATCGAGAGCGGAAAGAATTCTGTTTTGGCCGACCAGGAACCGTCATGGCCTGAGCATTTCTCAATGACTTCGACCTGTGCGCCGGCACATTCCATCAGTTCCTTGGACTTGAACCCGATGTTTTGGTCTCGTAAGTGACAGGGCACTTGATAGGCCACCCGTCCGGGCTTCTGGGTGAAATCCGTCGCGAGGCAGCCTTCTCGCTTGAGCTTCATGAAGTATTCGCACACATCGTACGTCCGTCCGGCAACCCGAGTCGCATCTTCCCCCGACACGAGATTCGCATACTCCCGCTTCACCATGAGACTGCAGCTGGGAGTGGGAATCACGACATCGTAGCCTTGATCCACCCACGGTTTCAGCGACGCGATCGTGTGTTCAGCCGCCTTTACCATCGCCGCCGTATCACCGATGTCAAAGGACGGCATGCCGCAACAAGACTGGTCCGGCAACACTACCTGAACGCCGTTTTTTTCCAGCACTTGCACCGTCGCCTTACCGACATCAGTCGCCTGATAGTTCACGAGGCAGCTGGCAAACAACGCGACTTTTTTGCCTGGAGCCGACTGGTTCTTCGACGACCGCCTGCCCCACCAACGTGTGAATGTCTCCTGTTGATAGTGCAGAACCTCCCGCTCTTGATGGACGCCCATCACCGTTTGCATGAGGCTTCTCAACCACCTCTGACTCAATCCCCAGTTCACGAGCGGTGCAAGGGCACTGTTGAGTCGTCCCAAAAGGTCGGTTCTGGTCAGTAGCCAATCACGCCATCGAATCCCGCGCTCCGCAGCCAATCGCTTTTTCCATACGGCCATCAGAAGCGGAAAATCGATGGCGTATTGATGCGGTGGGGTATAGGGGCAATGGTTATAGCAGAGCTTACAATAGTAACATTCGTCGACAACTCGATGATGATCGGCCGGCGTAAACTTCGTCACATCACTCTCGTACTCATCGATTCGATCCAGAAGCGTATTGAAGGAGGGACAGAGATTAAAGCAGCGGCGGCACCCGTCGCAGACATCGTAGATTCGCAGCGTTTCTTGTTCGAGGGCGGCCGGATCGATCGGCTGGAGAAGACGAAGTTCTTTCACAGAAGGGACCTTTATGACGCCGGTCGACAGCGATCGAACATCCGGGTGAGGCGGAACGCTCCGCCCCACCCGATCATAATGCGCTCAAGACCTGCCACGGCAGGGCGTTACTGCTTCAGGCTGTCGAGGCCCTTGGTAAACCGATTGGCATGGGACCGCTCGGCCTTGGCCAACGTCTCGAACCATTCCGCCAATTCCGAGAAACCTTCGTCACGCGCCGTCTTGGCCATTCCCGGATACATTTGAGTGTATTCGTAGGTTTCACCTTCGATCGCGGACTTCAAATTCGCTTCGGTGTTCCCAATCGGCACGCCGGTGGCGGGATCGCCGACTTCTTTGAGAAAATCCAGATGCCCGAAGGCATGGCCGGTCTCTGCTTCGGACGTGTCGCGGAACAGCCCGCCGACATCGGGATACCCTTCAATATCGGCTCGGCGCGCAAAATACAGGTACCGGCGATTGGCTTGCGACTCGCCGGCAAAGGCGTGCTTGAGGTTCTCATGACTCTTGGTGCCCTTCAAACTGTTTCCCATACGTTCCTCCTTCGATACATGACGCGGCCTACTTGCGACGTGGGGACACGTTGCGCTCCGCCTGCTGACAACTCACACAATATCCATGAAACTCGACACGATGTCTCAGGACATCAAATCCTCTCGCCTGCCCATTCGAAAGCTGTAACCGATTCAAATCCTCGTCCAGCACATCCAGAATCTGGCCGCATCCCAGGCAGATGAGATGGTGATGCAGACTCACATTCCCGTCATACCGCGCCATGTCATGGCCCACGTTGACTTCCCGAATCAACCCCGCGTTCCGCAAGACGCCCAGCGTGTAGTACACGGTATTGCGCGACATCATCGGCTGCTGACGCTTGACCAGCCGATACAGATCATCGGCGCTTGGATGACTGGTGGTCTCAACCAATGCCGCGTAAATAGCTGCACGTTGGCGGGTGACACGCACAGCGTGCCGGCGAAAACGGGCTTCAATGTCCTGCGGGTCCAATTTCATGCCATTGATTGCTAGACAGGAATGATTCCTACATAGCACGGAGGTCAGTCGCACAGCAAGACGAGCCCTTTTCAAGGACTTCATTTCAGCAAGCGCTGAAGCGACATGGTGGAGGAAGAAGACGTGTGGAGCGAAGGCAGGCTCTTCAGACGAAGAGTCAGGTCGCACTGGGTCAAGGGGATACCACTCGTTCTCAGCTATGGCGCCTGATAACGGGGCAACTCCGCCGTCATGTCGGCGAGGCATTTATAGGCTTGGTCTTTTGCCGAAAGGAGTGGCGCCGTGATGGGCCAAGCAATCGCCAATTTCGGGTCGTTCCAGATGATCCCCCGTTCATCCGGGGGGGAGTACACATCCGTGCATTTATACAGAAAGCCGGCTTCCTCGCTGAGCACGCAAAACCCATGCGCAAAGCCCGGCGGGATGTAGAGCTGTCGCATGTTCGTCTCGGACAATTCTACCCCATACGATTGTCCGAACGTCGGTGAGCCTTGCCGAATGTCGACTGCCACGTCATACACCGTCCCTTTCACGACCATGACCAATTTCCCCTGAGGTCGGGCCAATTGGTAGTGCAGGCCTCTCAACGTGCCGCGGACGGACCAGGAAAAGTTATCCTGCACGAAGGGCTTGGTGATTCCTGCCGCGCCGTACCGCGACTCACGAAAGATTTCCACAAACTTTCCACGCGCATCCCCGAAGACATCCGGCTCGATCTGAAACAGGCCGCTGAGCGGCGTCGGTGTAATCTGCATGACCCCTCTTGAATGAAATGACGGTCGACAGGCACATCATACCCTTTTCTACTCATGAGGAACAGCTGATCGCGTCTTGCGCACGCCAAGAGCCGCACAGAAAGAAGCTGCGCGACTAGTTGCGGGTGGAAGGATCCGAAGTCGGTGGAGGATCCGGATAGAGTTTTTGCAATCGATCGATCAACGGTTCTGCGGCAGGACTGCTGGGGCGAGTGGGATTACTGGGCGGATGATCCCAAGTCAATGTCGAAATGCCCGCCTCCATAAAGAGCTGTCGAATCGTCGCAACGAGGGCATCCAGCGTGAGCTCTGTGCCGGACCGCAAATCCAGCACCCGTTCCCGCTGGTTGGTGGGCGGAGGATCCGTGCTCACCAACGCCCAACAGGCATCGAACACCTTGCGCCGGAGGTCTTCAGGAACATTCAGCGTTTCAAGACCTGACGTGCACAAGGCCGACACCACCAGCACAAATTGAAGATCGGGCATTCCCGGACGCTGGATATTGAGGGATTGCATAATGGTAATATTAGTCGCGGCCGCCAGAGGGAGTCAATTTGCATCCCCGCCACAGCCGCGCAATGAGAACCGGCTGCAGATCATCAAGAGGATAGGCTTCGCATGATTACGATTACGCTGATGGGACAACTGCAAACGACAGATGGAGAACGGGACCTGGCCTGCGAACTGCCCACTCCCGTCACGGTGCGGCAGGTGATTCAACGGCAGGGCCGCGGCCTTCGCCACATGCTGCAACTCCTGCGGGAGAAAAAGGTACTCGTGACCATCAACAAACGCATCGCCAGTGAAGATTCGATGGTGCAGGATGGAGATGCGGTGCGTTTCGTGGGACATGACGGCGCCGGGGGAAGCGGCTTGGCTCCGTCATTTTAAGACCAGCGTGCCGCCACTGGACGCCGGGCCGGACTCGATTGCTGACAATGCAAGGGCCGGTGCCTTACAGAAA
Organism: Nitrospira sp.; assembly: GCA_022226935.1. Classification (GTDB taxonomy): domain Bacteria; phylum Nitrospirota; class Nitrospiria; order Nitrospirales; family Nitrospiraceae; genus Nitrospira_A. Next base: position 1,932,861 of record CP092081.1, on the reverse strand, counting down.
GCACCGGCCCTGGATCGAAGAGGAACGAGGTCTATTACTTCTTTCCGAGGATCGAATCTTTGGCCATCTTCGCGACCCGGAACTTCACCACGCGCTTGGCGGGAATCTTGATGGGCTCACCGGTCTGCGGATTCCGGCCCATGCGCGCCTTCCGATTGGCAAGTACCAGCTTCCCGATGCCGGGAACCACGAAGGCGTTCTTCGCTTCGCGATAGGCAAGGGCGGCAAAATCGTCCAGAAATTGGACGGCCGTTTTCTTCGTAATTCCCGCCTTTCCAGCAAGATGGTCAGCAATCTGCGATTTGGTCATCGACTTGGCCATGCGTTCCTCCCTTTGAACAACGAATGAAAGTGAACTGACTTGTGCGGTCTGCGATCTATAAACTCGTACGTACAGAGGTGGAGCCGGAAATCTGCGCGTGGTCTGCAGAATCAGTCCGAAAACA
>CP092081.1:1771819-1932315 GCA_022226935.1 Nitrospira sp. | reverse complement strand
AACCTGAACATGTCGCCGGCCTCCACATCCGCCTGGGCAGCACCGTCGTAGACAGCACGGTCCGGGGCCGACTGAGCGCCATGCAGCGTGTGTTGACCAAGGAGTAGCCATGCAGATCAAGGCAGAAGAGATCAGCTCCATCATTAAAGAGAAGATCAAGGGGTTCGATCAACAAGTCGATGTCAGTCAAACCGGTTCCGTCATTCAGGTCGGTGATGGTATCGCCAAAGTGTACGGACTCGACGGCGCCATGGCCGGAGAAATGCTCGAATTCCAGGGCGGTCTCTATGGCATCGCCTTGAACCTCGAGGAAGACAATGTCGGCGCCGTATTGATGGGCGACGATGTGGGGATCAAAGAAGGCGATCCCGTCAAGCGCACCGGCCGAATCGCGGAAATCCCCGTCGGTGAAGCGCTGGTCGGACGTGTTGTCAACGCCATCGGACAGCCGATCGACGGCAAGGGGCCAATCAACTCGCAACATTCTTCCCGCATCGAAGTGGTGGCGCCTGGCGTCAATACCAGACAGTCCGTGCGCGAACCATTGCAGACGGGCATCAAGGCCATCGATGCCATGATCCCCATCGGTCGCGGGCAGCGCGAATTGATCATCGGAGACCGCCAGACCGGAAAAACCGCGATCGCCGTCGACACCATCATCAATCAGAAGGGGCTCGGCGTATTCTGCATTTATGTCGCCGTTGGACAGAAACGGTCGACCGTCGCGCGAGTGGTGAAGACCCTCGAAGAAAACCACGCCATGGAGTACAGCATGGTGGTGGCGGCTACAGCCAGTGATCCGGCGCCGATGCAGTTCTTGGCTCCGTTTGCGGGTGCCGCCATCGGTGAGTATTTCCGTGACAACGGAAAGCACGCCTTGATCGTCTACGACGATTTGTCGAAACACGCAGTTGCCTATCGTCAGCTGTCCCTTTTGCTCCGTCGTCCGCCAGGTCGTGAGGCCTATCCAGGCGACGTGTTCTATCTGCACTCCCGTCTGTTGGAGCGCGCCGCCAAATTGAGCGACAAGTTGGGAGGGGGCAGCTTGACAGCCCTTCCGATCATCGAGACTCAGGCGGGCGACGTGTCGGCCTATATTCCGACGAACGTCATCTCGATCACCGACGGCCAGATTTATCTTGGCAGCGATCTGTTCTATTCCGGCATTCGTCCGGCCATTAATGTCGGTCTGTCGGTGTCCCGCGTCGGCGGCTCCGCGCAGATCAAGACCATGAAGCAGGTTGCCGGTACGCTCCGCCTCGATCTCGCGCAGTATCGCGAAATGGCCGCCTTTGCCCAGTTCGGCAGCGAACTCGACAAGGCGACACAGATGCAGCTTGCCCGCGGAGTCCGGATGGTGGAATTGCTCAAGCAAGGGCAATACAAGCCGATGCCGGTCGCCGACCAGGTCTTGTCGATTTATGCGGGTGTCAACGGATTCCTTGACGATGTGCCGGTGGACAAGGTGCTCCAATTCGAGGCCGATCTCCTCCACTATGTCGCGCAGAATCACCAAGACATGCGAAAGGACATCGCCACTGTCGGGAAGATCGACGACAAGGTGGGCGGCAAACTGAAAGAAATCATCACGACCTTTAAGCAGAAAATGGGCTATGGAGGAAAGTAAGATATCGTGATTGCGTGATCGGGGAGTGACCAGTCCTCTCTTCACTGACTCGTCCAATCGCACCTGTCTGCTTCCGTAAAATATGCCGAGCTTACAATCTCTCAGGCGGAAAATTGCCGCCTTCAAAAATACGCAGAAGATCACGAAGGCCATGAAAATGGTCGCGGCGGCAAAGCTCAAGCGCTCGCAGGATCGTATTCTCGCCGCCCGTCCGTACGCGCACAAGATGCGCGGCGTGCTCAGCAATCTGAGCCAGCGCGTCAATCGTACGTCCCATCCCTTGCTTCAAAAGCGTGAGGGGAAGAAAATCGAAATCCTCGTCGTTACGAGCGATCGCGGTCTCTGCGGCGGCTTCAACGGCAACATTGTCAGAAAGAGCGCTGAATTCGTCCGGCAATGCGAGTCGCAAGGGTTGTCCGTCAATCTCAGCCTGATCGGACGCAAGGGCCGTGATTATTTCCGCCGCCGGTCGTGGCCGATCAGGCAAGAGTGGACTGGGATTTTCGATAAATTGAGTTTTGAGCACGCCATCGACATCGGTGGTGATCTGACCGAAAACTTTGTCAAGGGCACCTTCGACGAATTGTATGTCGTGTACAACGAGTTTAAATCTGCCATCCAACAGCGTGTGATTGTCGAAAAGCTGTTCCCTATCGATGCCGCTACGGAGTTTGGTGCGCCACAAGCCACCGAAGGTTCGGCCCTTGGGGGGAGCTATCTGTATGAGCCTGATGAAGGCGAGCTTCTGAGCGCCTTGGTTCCAAAGCACTTTCAAATTCAGACGTACCGCATTTTGTTGGAGTCGGCGGCTGCCGAGCACGGCGCACGTATGGCCGCCATGGACGGCGCCACTCGTAATGCCGGACAACTGATCAAGAAAGTGACCTTGTATTACAACAAGACTCGCCAAGCGGCTATCACCAAAGAACTCATGGACATCGTGGGTGGAGCAGAGGCCCTGAAATAAATCTGGACTGAGGAATGCTGCACGACGGTAACCTGCCGGCTGCATCAGTGACGACAAGAGGAGCGTTATGAGCACAGGAAAAGTCATTCAAGTCATCGGCCCCGTGGTCGACGTGGAGTTTCCTCCCGGGCATTTGCCGAATATCTACAATGCCCTCAAGGTGACCCAGGAAGAGAATAAGGCAGCGGGCAAGCCCGCGGTTCGGATTACCTTGGAAGTGGCTTCCCACCTCGGTGAAAACCGTGTTCGCGGAATCGCGATGTCGACGACGGATGGTCTCACACGCGGGATGGATGTGACCGATACCGGTGCGCCGATCGCAGTTCCCGTCGGCCGCGAAACTCTGGGTCGCTTGATCAACGTGCTCGGCGAACCAGTCGACGAAAAGGGTCCGATCAAGACGAACAAGACCTATCCGATCCACCGTCCGGCCCCGAGGCTCGAAGATCAGGACACGAAAACCGAAGTGCTGGAGACCGGCATCAAGGTGGTGGACTTGTTGGAGCCCTACAGCAAGGGCGGAAAAGTCGGCCTCTTCGGCGGAGCCGGCGTCGGCAAGACCGTCATCATCATGGAACTCATCAACAACATCGCGCTCCACCACGGTGGATTCTCGGTGTTTGCCGGAGTCGGTGAGCGTACTCGGGAAGGGAACGACCTCTGGCACGAAATGCAGGAATCGAAGGTCATCGATCCCGATGACCACACGAAGTCCAAAGCGGCCTTGGTGTATGGGCAGATGAATGAACCACCGGGAGCGCGTCTCCGGGTCGCGTTGACCGGACTGGCCGTAGCAGAATTTTTCCGAGACGAAGAAAATCAGGACGTGTTGTTGTTCGTGGATAACATCTTCCGATTTACCCAAGCCGGTTCTGAAGTGTCCGCGTTGCTGGGCCGTATGCCGTCAGCGGTGGGTTATCAACCGAACCTGTCCACTGAAATGGGCGCCCTTCAAGAACGGATTACCTCGACGAAAAAGGGGTCCATCACGTCAGTGCAAGCCATTTACGTCCCTGCAGACGACTTGACCGATCCGGCGCCAGCCACGGCCTTTGCGCACTTGGACGCCACCACGGTGTTGTCCAGGCAGCTGGCTGAGTTGGGCATTTACCCGGCGGTCGACCCGCTCGACTCCACGTCACGTATTCTGGATCCGCAAGTCATCGGTGAAGAGCATTACAAGGTGGCGCGCGGTGTGCAGTCCGTGTTGCAGCGGTATAAGGATTTGCAGGACATCATCGCCATTCTCGGCATGGACGAACTGTCTGAAGACGACAAGATGGTTGTGGCGCGCGCGCGAAAGATTCAGCGGTTCCTCTCGCAGCCGTTCCACGTGGCCGAAGCCTTCACCGGCGCTCCCGGGAAATATGTGAAGCTGAAGGATACGGTTCGGAGCTTCAAGGAGATCCTGGAAGGAAAATACGATCACCTCCCGGAACAGGCCTTCTACATGGTCGGTCCGATTGAAGAGGCGGTGGCGAAGGCGGAAAAGATGGGAGTGAAGATCTAGCAGCCAGGTGCCCAAGTGCTCGCAGACCGCGCACGCTAAGAAGGTGCTCGGTCGATGCGCGCACGACAGGGCATCCTGACAGCTAGCCCTTTCGTTAGAGAGCAGGAAAAGGACAATGGCTGGAAAGATTCTCTTAGAAGTCGTGACGCCGGAAAAATTGCTCCTGAGCCAGGAGGTCGATGAGGTCATCGCTCCAGGTAGTGAAGGGGAATTCGGTGTCCTGCCCGGCCATTGTCACCTGTTGTCGAGCTTGCGTATCGGGGAGCTTCGGTATAAATCTCAAGAGGTGTGGCACTACATGTCGATCCTCTGGGGGTATGCTGAAGTGACCCCTGTGAAGGTCACTGTGATGGCGGAAATTGCCGAGAAGGCAGAAGATATCGATGTGGGCCGCGCGCAACAGGCTGTCGAAAAAGCCGAACAGCGCTTACAGGCCGGAGGTCTCCCGTCAGAAGTGAGAGAAGCGGAAATCAGCCTCGAAAAAGCCCGTCTCCGCAAAAAGATTGCCGATCGTGCGCGAAAAACAGGGCACGCCTAAGTTCTCGTCTGGAACTTCCGCTCGTTCCTTATCCGTAGGTCTTCCTTATCGAACTCGTCAGCGTCTCCAAGTACTGCCCGCAAGATCATCCCGCTATTTCTTGTTCTTCCTTCTCTTGTTGGTATGCTCCGGCTGCGCCGGCCCCATGCTTGTGAGCCGAGACGTGCAGCAGCGTTCCGACTGGATGGTTCGCCTCGATTCGTACCAGTCCACTGAGCAACATCCAGTGACCTATGAGCATCCGTTTTCATGGAAGGCAGAAGATCTGTCCGCCATTCTGGCGAGGCTCTTTCTCGAGGAGCGCGTCGGGTTGATGGATCATGCACAACCTGCAAAGCCTGTGTTTTCGCCGGCAGAAATTGCTCTCATCGAGCCTGTGGTTCGAGAAGCTTTTGAGAAGGCCCTCCCAGCGGAGTGGATTGCCTTCCTGCTCTTGCAGCCGAACGCCGGCGAAACAGGCGTGACATCAGGTGCTCTCTTTGTCGAATCTCATAGGCTGCATATCGTGGTGGCCAACCACCATACGATCATCGGGAACAATTCTGAGGAGTTGGCGCGAGTGCGAGCCAATCCCTTCTACTCTATCAAAGGAAGTGGCGGAGTCCTGGGATTCGAGCCGTCACGGTTTAGCATCGCCACAAAAGTCAACTGGTCTGGTGGTCACAGGGCTTCAGCCAGCGAACTCGTCCTCGATCATACGGCATTCCTCTCCTATCTCACACACGCGGCATCACGCGAGACGCCCCTCCGCATCGTGCCACCGTCTACAAAACAGACCTCAGCGGAGGGACAGACGTCTACGGAGGGTGTGCCAGACCAGGGCGCATTTCATGCCCAGCCAACGCTGCGTCAGCTTCAGGGCGAAATCGAACGGCTCAAGCAGCAACTGGTTGAGAAAGATCTGGAAATCGATCGTCTCAAGGCCGAGTTAGTACAGGCCGGCCACAGACCCTAATGATTCCATCTAGGCGATTGACGAGTGTCGCGTCCGAACAGCCTCATGCCGTTCGGCTGCGCGATCGCATCAAGAGAGGCAGACGTGGAGCATACATTCCGATAAAAGGTTTTGAAGCACAGTCTGTTCTCAAAGGCACATTCCGACGCCGAGTCGAACCGCAGTCCCTTATGGCCTTCATGGCTTTACCCATCATACTGCCGTAGCGTAGCCAAGCGATGCAGACGGAATTTTGTATTTCGCCGGGCGAACAGCCGAAGCGATTGGATGTCTTCCTCGTCAACCGTGAGCCGAAACTATCTCGTGCGGCCGTACAGCGGATGATTTCGGCCGGACGGGTGCGCGTGAACAATCAGTCCGCCAAGTCGAGTCAGAAAATAAAGCCGGGCGATGTGGTCAACCTCGATAAACCCCAGCCGGCTCGCTTACTGGTTGACGGACAACCAGCAGCCCTCGAGATTCTGTTCGAAGATTCCGCCTGCCTGGTCATCAATAAACCTGCCGGAGTCGCAGCCCATCCAGGCCCCGGCCATTGGAACGACACGCTCCTGAACGCCCTTCTTGATCATGCCCTGCGGGCGGGAGCTGTCGCCATGCCGGGACTCGTCCATCGGTTGGACAAAGATACCTCTGGCGTCATGGTGGTGGCGAAAACAAAGACCGCACATTGCCGGCTTGCGGTGCAGTTTGAACAGCATGCGATCACGAGACAATATGAAGCCTTGGTTCAGGGGCTACCTAAACACTCCCAAGGCCGCATCGAACTCGCACTTGGCCCGGATCGCGCCAACTTTAAACGGACCTCCCCCCACACGCAGCATCCGAAAGCCTCAGTCACTGAGTATCGCGTCGAGCAAGCATTCGGTGCTGCGGCCGCCCATATGGTACTTACCCCGCGGACCGGTCGGACCCATCAGATACGAGCTCATCTTCAGGCGATCGGTCACCCTATCCTGGGTGATCTGGCTTACGGCGCGCGTATCGGACCTCTGGATGGATGTTCGGTGCCGCGGATGATGCTCCATGCGCACAGGCTGGGATTCCAGCATCCCTTGACGGAGACTTATTGTGAATTTACGGTGGAGCCCCCGTCCGATTTTCAATTACTGTATGACACGCTTCGTCTCACCACCGTGGAGGCAGGAACGGTGACGGAAGCATAGGACGTGGGGAGCGCGGTCCATCCCTCCTGTGATTTGCGAAAAGAGGCCCATACAAGGATTCTGAGCACTAGAGAGAGAGGCTGGAAATATCCCGATGCAGATATTGCCGTTGCACGAGGAAAAAAGGAAAACGACCGAAGGCCAAATGGCAACCTACCAGGTAACATCCTTGGTGAGCGCCGAGCGGGAGTGAGGTGGTCCATCGGACCTCAAACAGGCTGATCCCTGGTTGTGATTGCAGGGCTGGATTATGAAGGCTCAGGACCTGACCAGTTTGTGGTTGTCGATCGAGTAACAACAGGACGCCGCCGGAACTGACATTCAGCGAATGAGCCTTGCCGGAAATCATCGGAAACTCATGGCGCTGTGTTCTGTCCAGTTCATACAGGCAGGGAGTCCTGACAGCGAATCGAGCATCGAGCCGGCGCTCTCTGAGAACCTCCGCCAATGGAACCTCCGGTTCGTTGTCCACAATCAACGGCATGATCGCCTGCGCTGGCTCTGGCGAGCCCCGTAGCGATCTGAGGATTCTGTGGATAAAATTTGAGGCCATCAGAGTGTTGTTCTCGCTAAAGTGTGCGATGCGAAATCCTTCTTATAAGAAAGCAATTCAAATGCCTCAAAAACAGAACACGTTCATCGCGCTAACAGCATGATTTTTTATCGGGGGCACTTTCGCGCGTGAACCGTGAAGCAAATATTGTGCGTCATGGACGTGTCACATTCGTCGCACTCATGACAAAGATGAACGGTATGTCGATACGTGGCCGCTTTGAATGGCGGATCAATGATCAACACCAACTTGTGGATGAATTGTGGATGACGTGTGCGCGACTTGTGAAGGAAGGTGGATATCTCCGCATCTTGTTTTTAGCGGCCTCCTATGGCAGCTTACGCAGGCTCCTATATCGGTCACAGGTCAGGCAGTCACCACGTGAATAGAGTCAGCACGACTCCGGTTGAAATCGTCGTCACCGGGGGAGAATCCTCCAAACGGATCGACGTCTTTCTTGCCAATCGCGACCCGATCTTTTCCCGTTCGGCTTTGCAGCGGCTGATCGGGGAGGGACGTATTCAGATCAACGGCCAACCAGTCCGCCCGAGCCAGAAGATCAAGCCAGGGGACCGTATCAGGCTGGAGGTGCCGCGCCCGGAGCCTCTGGATCTGAGTCCTGAGGCCATCCCCATCGAGATTCTCCATGAAGACTCCGACCTGTTGGTGCTCAATAAGCAGGCCGGCCTCGTGGTGCATCCTGCGCCGGGGAATTGGTCGGGCACGCTGGTGAACGCCTTGCTGCATCACTTTGCGACCTCCGGCGTGACGCCATCCCACATCGGCGGGAAAGAGCGGCCGGGGCTCGTTCACCGGCTGGATAAGGAAACGTCCGGCGTGATGGTGATTGCCAAGACCGATCACGCGCACCGTGCCCTGGCCGCTCAGTTCAAATCCCACACGATTACCCGCGTCTATGAAGCATTGATTTGGGGAGTGCCGAAGAAGGGACAGGGCCTCATCGAGCTGGCCATCGGGCGTGACACGAAGGAACGAAAGAAGTTTTCAGCACGGACCACAAATCCCAAGGCGTCAGCGACGGACTACCAGGTGGAGGAGCGATACGGAAAAATTGCGGCGCAGGTGCGGCTTTCCCCCAGGACAGGGCGCACCCATCAGCTGCGTGTCCACCTCACGTCCATCGATCATCCTATCCTGGGCGATAAAACCTATGGAGGGGCAAAAGTGATGACGGTGGCGGGCATCCCGATCCCTCGCGTCATGCTGCATGCTCGCACGCTGGGATTCGCACATCCCACGGGCGGAGCGTATCATCAATTCGATGTGCCCTTTCCGCCGGATATGGAGCAGGTGCAGGATCTTCTTCGTGCAGCCATGGCACAGAGGATGTCTGCCGGGCAGTGATGTGGAGTCAATGAGACAGGAGGCCGACGATTTAAGTCGGCAAGGGTGAGGAGAAGCCAACGATGGAAACCAGTGCCGTGCTCGATCGGATCGGAGAGCTGATTGCGCAGCTCAAGGGATATGCCGCCAAATTACCGGCTGTCGTGCATCTGGCATCCGTGCCGACCGGGGTCAAGCCCAAGCCGGAGGCTGTGGAGGCATTTGAGCAGGCGCTGTTGCGATTTCGAGAGCAGAGCGGCCGCTCGCCATTCAAGGGATTGCAGGAGTATCTGCTCGAATCGTTGGAAGCGTTCGAAGTCGGCAATGTGTTGGGCGCGGTGCAGCCGCTGATGGCCGTGCTCGATCAGGTGGAGCGGATGCAGCGCGATAAGGAAATTAAAGTCAGCCCGGTGGAGGTTAAACGGATGGGGGAGTACCGCGCGGCGCTGATCAAGATTTTGCCGGGCAATCAGCCTGAATTGGAGGGCGCCGGACGGGGCATGTAGCCCGGCAGTCGGCTGTGTTCAGTATTGACTCGTGAATTGAATCAGCGACCTGGAAGCAGCACTGAGAGCCAGGAGTGGTTGAGCGGTTAGTGCCCCATCTTCGGTCCCGCAGCGTTGGCGCCGGCGGTGACCAGCTGAAAGCGGACGGTCGAGTTGCAGTGCGGACATTTGGTACGGACTGTTTCTTCGTCGATCACGTCGTAGTGGTCTTGTTTGAGCCACATCAATTGAAAACACTTCGGACAGCTTCTTACTTGCGTTCCCATGGTCTTCCTCTTACACTACGGTTAACCGATTGCCCCATTCGGAGGGATTAATTTAGTACAAGATGCCTCCTGCTCTCAAGACCGGCCCACGACCCATCGCATTTTCCGATCGCAACGATTTCGACGCGACCCAACTGATTCATTTGTACCGGCAGGCTCCCTGGGCCAAGCATCGCGCGCTTGCGCAGACGCAAGCCATGTTGTCGAAGACCGATCTGGTGATTTCGGCTTGGGATGGTCCTCGACTGGTGGGCTTCGGCCGGGTGCTGACAGACTATGTCTTTCGCGCCTCCATCTGGGATGTGATCGTCGATCGCGACTATCAGGGGCAACAGATCGGCACTGAAATCGTACGGCGCATTCTCGATCATCCCACCCTGCAGCAGGTTGAGCTGTTCTGGTTGTGCACGCGTATGCCGGGATTCTACGAACGTCTTGGGTTCAGCGCCAAAGAGCAGACCGGCATGGTCTGGTCCCGGAAGAAGGCGGAGCCTCAGGCCTGACGGACGATTCCCTCTAGCCTGTCCCTTCGGGCCATTCCTCACACAGAGACAAGCGACTCGTAATTGCACGGCATGGTCTTGCGGCAATGGACCGGCGCCCAGGCTATTCCGCCTGAATCCGATGCAGCCGCTTCGGTGAACAACAGACAGCCAGGAAGAAGAGGCTCGTGGCCAGTAGAACAATCGATGGCCCGGATGGCAGGTCAAACGCATAGGACAGCAGCACGCCGGTGACGGCACAGAAGATGCCAATGAGCATGGAATAGAGGGTCATTTGCGTGAGGCTATGTGTGAGCTGGTAGGCGGTGGAGGCCGGGATGAGAATCATCGCGAAGACAAGAATGGCGCCGACTGTTTTCAAGGCAATCACGACGGTCAATGCCACCAGTGTGAGGAGGAGATAAAAAATCTGCCGCGCGGGCACGCCGGACGCCGCGGCCATTTCCTGGTCGAAGGCGATGAAGTAGAGCTCTTTCGACAAGAGAAGAATCGTTCCCAACACCGCGATGCTCAACCCTCCAATGGTCAGCAGCTCTTCCGAGGTGACGGACAGCACGCTGCCGAACAGGTAGCCGTAGACTTCCGGGTTGTACGTCTTCATCAGACCCAGAAAGAGAATGGCCAGCGCCATGGTCGCGGTGTACAGGATGCCGATGGACACATCCAACTTCATGCGGCCCTTTTCCTCGACCCAGCCGGTGATCCACACCGTGGCAAGTCCGAACACGATGGCGAGGCTCAGAGGTGGCAGGCCCAGCAAATACGCCAGCGCGACGCCGGCAAATGCGGCATGGGCCGTTCCTGCGCCGGCGAAAGCGAGGCCGCGCAACACCACAAACACGCCGATCACCGAACAGACCGAGCCCACCAGCGCGGCGGCTAGCAGTGAGCGTTGCATAAAATCGTAGGCAAGTAACTCTAACATTCTCTCACTGTGTCATTGGACCGTCGTGAATACATGATGAACGGTGATTATGAATGCGGCGTTTGTTCCATTCGGGCTCCATCATCAGATCGGTGGGCGTCAATGGTGATGATGGTAGTCTTCCACGATGATGAAGTCTTTATCCGTAATGACCAACTCTTTGCCATAGACCTGGCTGAGAATCTCAGGCTTCAGCACATCCTGCGGAGGGCCAGCCGCGAACAATTTAGTTTTCAGCAGGACCAATCGATCCACCCGCGAGCGAATCATATTGATGTCGTGGGTAATCATAAGAATTGTCAGTTTCAGCTCATGATGTAGCTGTTGAATCAATTCCACGACGCTATGTTGGGCTGTCAAATCCAGGCCGGTGGTGGGTTCATCGAGAAGCAGAATACGCGGCTGTTGCGCTAAGGCCCTGGCGATGAACACGCGTTGCTGCTGGCCGCCAGACAAGGCGCCCAATGCGGAATCCCGGTGGTGGTCCATGCCGACCTGCGTGAGCGCCTGCCGGGCAATGTCACGATCTTTGCCGGATGGTCGCCGAAACAGGCCGAGCGCGCCATATCGTCCCATCATCACCGCTTCCAGTACGGTAACGGGAAAGTTGCGGTCCAGCATGCCTTTTTGCGGGAGGTATCCGATGAGAGCGCGATGGTGGCAGCGCAGTTCCTCGCAAGCGCAGTCGAGGACGCGAAGCGTACCGCTCATCGGTGCCATCAATCCAAGCACGGCGCGGCACAGTGTCGTTTTCCCTGAACCGTTCGGGCCGATGACCCCGACGAATTCCGATTCGGGAATGGACAGAGAAATGTCTTCCAAGGCCACGGTGCCGGGAAAACCGAAAGTCGCATGGTCAAAACGGATAATCGGATGGGTCATGCCTAGCGCGTTCGATGAAGATGCTGGTTGTCGTCGATGTCCGGTTGGAAGCGGCGGTTATGTCTGTTCAAGCGCGTGGGCCAATTGGAGCACATTATAGCGGAGCATGTCGAGGTAGGTCTCGGTCCCCGGGAGGCCACCCGGCAGGGTGGTCAGGACGGCGATGTGCGCCCCCGTTTCTCTAGCCAGCAGTTGTGGAACTTTCTGGTTCAGTTGGACCTCGGAAATAATGACCCGGATATGGCCACGCTTGATGACGTCGATCAGCGTATGCAGATGCCGTGCGGATGGTTCTCCGCCAGGCTGGGTGAGAATCGTTCCAGCAATCTGGAGATCGTAACGCCGGGCAAAATAGGGCCAAGCCGGGTGATGGACGATGACGGCCCGGTTCGGCACCTTTTTGAGCCGGTCCAGCGATTCTTCCTGAACACGCAGAAGGGCTCGGAGATAGTCCGCCGTGTTGCTGCGATATTCAGCTGCATGGGATGGATCGGCTTCCGCCATGGCCTTGAAAATATGCTGCACCATCGTGGCTGCCGCCGACGGATCCAGCCACACATGAGGGTTGCCTCCCGCATGGTGGTGGGTGTGCGCATCGGCGGTTGATTCGGGGTGATCCGGGATCAATTCAATGTCCTTGGAGGTTGTGACCACCTGCAAGGAGGCGTTTCCCGCATTCTTGACCAGCGAGGAGACCCACACTTCGAGGCCCGCTCCGACCTCGAACAAGAGGGCAGCTTTGCGTACCGCAAGCAAATCACTGGGCTTGGGCGAGTACGTGTGCTCGCTTTCATACCCGGTCATGAGCGAGACGACGTGGACATGCGATCCGCCGATCTGTTGCACCCAATCTTTCAGGACCGGGAGCGTCACCACGACATTGAGCGGTTCGGCCGCCGATGCCGTGCGGACAGCTGCGGAAAGGGGCCACAGCATCGTCATGAGAGTAAAAAGAGGCAGGAAAATCAGGCGAAACATCCGGCGGACGGTACCATCCGATGTGCCCAAAGTCAACGCGAGGGCGCATGCAGACCGAGTCTCCCGCCGGCGCGCACCGCTTGACCCGTCCCGTGGTTTCGATTAGCGTAGCGCACCGAATGCCAGGTCGATCCCTGGCGGCTGTGCGGAATGGAGGTGGGATGAAGGTTGTCGGACTCATGTCCGGGACATCGGCAGATGGAATCGACGCGGCGCTGGTGAATATCGTCCGGCGCGGGGGGCGGCCGATCATCACGCCCATCGCTTTTGCGTCCATGCTCTATCCTCGAGCACTCCAGCAACGAGTGGTGGATCTGTCGCTGCACGGACACGTGGCGGAGATCTGCCATATGAATGCGTACCTGGGAGAATTGTTTGCCAAGGCGGCGTTGAAGGTCATTCGACAGGCGAAACATCAGCCAGCCGATATTCATGCCATTGGATCACATGGCCAGACGATCCACCACTTGCCACAGGGAAGACGCGAGCCAGGCATGGGCGTGATCCGATCGACATTCCAAATTGGCGAGCCGGCGGTGATTGCGGAGCGGACGGGCATCACGACCGTGGCCAATTTCCGGCCGCGAGACATGGCGGCTGGTGGGGAAGGCGCCCCACTGGTCCCGTATGCCCATGCCGTCGCTTTCAGCCATGCACGTCGGACGCGATTAGTGGTAAATATCGGCGGGATTAGCAATGTGACCTATCTTCCGGCCGGAGTCGGGATGGCGGATGTGCGTGCGTTTGACACAGGTCCCGGCAACATGGTGCTCGATGCGATCGTGCAGAACGCGACACAAGGTGCGCGCGCGTACGATGCCGGGGGGCGATGGGCGCGAAGGGGCACCATACATCAACCGCTGCTCACCGAGCTGATGGCCCATCCGTTCATGACGCGGCGCCCGCCGAAGTCTACGGGTCGTGAAGAGTTTGGTGCGCCCCTGGTTCGTAGATTGCTCGCCAAGCAGAAGAGGGCGCGGTTGTCGTTAGAGGATCTGTTGGCGACCTGCGCGGCTTGGACGGCCGAAGCAATCGGTTCGGCGCGGCGCTGGGTTCCCGGCAAGATCGATGACGTGATTGTGGGGGGAGGCGGGGTTTCCAATCGAGCCATCATGGCGTCGCTCCGGACGGTGTTTGCTCCCGCACCGGTGTTGACGTTTGATGAGTGTGGTTGGAGCAGCAAGGCGTTTGAGGCGACGGCGTTCGCGTTGCTCGCACATGACGTATTGCATGGGCAGTGCACGAATGTTCCGCAAGTGACAGGGGCTCGTCATCCCGTGTTACTCGGGTCCGTGGTTCCAGGTGGGGCGGGGAGGCGGACTAGGGATCTGAGTTTGCCCCATTGATTGAATGGCATAACCATGGACGTCCTGTATCCTATTCTCGGCATCGGCGCGCTGGTCTTTCTGGGAAGTCTGGCGTGGGAAACGTTCGGGCGGCGGCGTGCGCCAGTTACGCCGGTCGGCGGCCTGCCGTCCGGAATGACCTTTGCCCCCAAGCCTCTGCTGACAGACGAGGAGGTTCAGCTGTATAACCTTCTGCGCCTTGCGGTCGAAGATCGATATCTCTTGTTTACTCAAATTCCCCTCTGGAGCGTGTTGGATTTGCGCGTTTCCTCCGGGACACCTCCGGCCGAGACGCTGCGGGAGCTGGCGCTCACACGCGCCACCTTTGTGTTGGTGCATCCCGGCAGCCGGTTGGTGGAGAAGGTCGTGCAAGTCGAGCGGCCGGCACCGGAGGCTGAAGCGGAGGGCATACCTGACTCTCTATTCGACGGTGCGTTGCGCGCCGCCGGCGTGCAACTGGTACGACTGAGCCCGTTCCATGCGTATACGGTGCCTGGTCTTGTGACGGTGTTGGATCTCGCCGATCCGGACTGAGCAGCTCAGTCAACGACCGAGATGCTGGGGCGACTCGTGATGACCGAATGCGGCCATCCGGTCAGTTCGGCTCAGCCGCGACTGGTTCGCCCTTCGCAAGAGCGGCGTCTATTGCCTTACGCGCGACTTCTGCCTCCGGGCTATCAGGATATTGGCCTGTGACCCGCTCATACATCATTTGGGCTTTTTCGAGATCGCCCTGTTTCGTATAGATCTGCCCGATTTTGAGGGTCGAAGCGGCGAGTTTCTGGCTCATCGGATAGTCTGAAATGAGTTTGAAGAATGATCCCAGAGCCTCCTCATGCCGTCCCATACGGTACTGGCATTCACCCATCCAATATTGCGCGTTGGCCGACAATGAGGATTGCCCGTGGAGTTCGAGGAAGAAGCGAAACCCGGCGAGCGCGGCCGCATAGTCTTTATGGCGGAATTCTTCCATCACGCGATCGTAGAGGCGGCGTGAAGCATCCGGCGACTGGGGCGACGCCGCGAACAGATCGGACGCGCTCGCCAGCATGCCAAGCAACACCAGTGCGGCGCCGATGCCTCGCATCTTCTCAAGGGTGAGGTGAACCATGGTCATAGCAGCCCCTCTTTCTTCCGTGGTAGCAAAGACCGGAGCGGATCCGTTGTCGTGGGACGTCGATATGAAAGAACCGCACCAGCCGGAGAAGATTGAGGAACCTCTTGTGAAATTGTAGGGTTGGCACGATCGGAATGACGAAGAGCTTAGAAGGTCCTGTGCGGGAAAGCACACAGAATTGTACGGAAAAGCGCCGAGCGTGAGGATGAGGCAAACAGGTTGACAGGAGAAACGTTTTCGTTTGTTGCCGGTTAGCATTCCCTGTTGCGGTGATCGATTTGAGGAATGTGAGTTCATAGAGGATTGAGGCGGTCGTATGGATAGGTCACAGGAGTCTGGTTCGTTTGGCGCGAAGAAAGATCCTTTCACGGAGCCGCCACCGAATCCTAAAGGCGGCAGGACATTGATTGTCGATGCCGGGAATCCCGATACCTACCGGTGTCCCAGCGCGGCACTCAAAGATGCGGGCGATGATGACCAGGTGTTTATCCGCCCTGGCGTGTATGAAGATAAGGTGTTTGTCGCCGATAAGCCGGTGCTCCTTGTTGGGGCCGGTCGAGACCAGGTGCAGATTTACAGTCGCCGCGGCGGCCCGCTCTATTTGCAACGAGTGCCCAATGGCATGATCGCCGGGATCACCTTCCGGTATGTGGGCAGCGATCAACATTCCGCCATGAATGTTTTGGATTCGGTGTGTACGATTACTCGGTGCCGGGCTATGGAAGGCATTCTGTCCGGGGTAGTGATCTATGGCCCCGAGGCCAGACCGACATTTATCGACAATGAAGTCTGTTCCAATCGGGAATCCGGGATCTTTGTGTTTGCCGGCGCGCAACCGCGAGTAGCGCAGAATGTCTGTTACGGAAACCACCACTTTGGTTTGGCGGTGCGAGATCCGGGCACTCATCCGGAGTGCGTCCGGAATGTGTGTCATAGCAACATGCTGAGCGGGATGCTCTTGTTCCATCATGCAGAAGCCCTGCTCCTGGATAATATTTGCCGCGACAATCAGCATTGGGGACTCGTGATGACGCCGGACGCGCATCCGACTCCATCACATGAGGAATTGGTGGCGGCGAACGTCTTCCTGCCCAATCCTCGCGGTTCTGTGGTGGTGACGGAGCAGCCACTCGCCGATATCGGGCGGTAGCGACGGGTAGCGAGATTTGGTGGAATT
Organism: Nitrospira sp.; assembly: GCA_022226935.1. GTDB lineage: Bacteria > Nitrospirota > Nitrospiria > Nitrospirales > Nitrospiraceae > Nitrospira_A. The sequence goes on along the minus strand of CP092081.1, from coordinate 1,915,958 downwards.
GAACTGCGGTTGATGGGCGCGGGCGTTGCGGAGACTGTTTACGAGAGCGGAGCGGAGACGTCGGGAGAATGGCCGGCTGGTGAGTGAAAATGATAGCGGCCTCCGCCTTGCTGTTTGGCCGCATACATCGCCTTATCCGCGTGTCTCAGTAGCTCGTCGAGGTCCTCATCATCCGAGGGATAGAGCGTAATGCCGATGCTCACGCCGATCGAGATGCGATGCGGTCCGATCTGAAATGGCGTGCCAATCGAGTCTACGATGCGCTTCGCGACAACCAGCACATCGTCTTCGCCTGAGATTCCTTCGAGGATGGCAGTGAATTCATCGCCGCCCATTCGGGCAACCGTATCGACCTCTCGCACACATTCCATCAACCGTGCGGCCACTTCTTTCAGTAACTGATCGCCGATATCGTGGCCGAGCGTATCGTTGACGACTTTGAAGCGGTCCAGATCCAGCAGCATGACCGCCAGCGGCTGGTCCTTTCGCTTGCTGCGCGCCATGGCGTGGATCAACCGGTCACGAAACAGGGCTCGATTGATCAGGCCGGTGAGCGGATCATGTTGCGCAAAGTACGTCAGCCGCTCCTGCGCCTTCTTACGTTCAATGGCGTAGAGAATCGACCGTGCCAGAAACTCCGTCCCGCCCTCCCCCTTGACGAGATAATCCTGCGCGCCATGTTGGAGCGCCTGTAGCGCGAGCGGATGGTCATCGTGCCCGCTCAACACGACGACCGGCACCTCAGGGCTGGTCGCCAAGACCTGTGTGACGGTGGCTAGGCCATGGGTGTCTGGAAGCGAGAGATCGAGAAGGACGACATCGAACCGCTCTCGGCTGAGTCGGGCGAGTCCGTCCGCCAGGACGGAGGCATGTGTAATCTCGAAACGGTCCAGTGACCACTCGGCAAGGAGATCCTGTGTCAACTGGGCGTCGACGGAATTGTCTTCCACCAGAAGCAGTTTGATCATGAGGCCGCGCTCAGGTCCCAATCGCCCCGGATTCCATTGGCTGGTGTGAATAAAGCTGTGCTGAACAGATCTTCGCGAAACGATCAGCCATGAGTGCCTGTAAGGTCGTGCTCATCACACATGTGGCAAGGCTGGGCGCGGATTCGGTGCGGGCATCTTCCCCGCCCACGATTTCCTGCGTATGAAGGACCGGCTTGAATGGGATTCTAGCATGTCGATTCGAACCTTCAAACAAGAGCCTGCTTCCATGCCCGATCATTTCGTCGAGACAATGGATCCCGCCGTAGCCATGCGCCTGACCGGTCCATCCGGCATACCGGCAACATTATAGGTCTCCGCATAGGTCTCCACTAACCGACGAAAACGAGCTGATTGCCAAAATACGGTCAGATGATGGCCCAAAATGGCTCGTCTCAGATTCCTGTCGTATCCGATAAAGATCGGCCTTCGGACTATTTGTCCTAACCGCATGATGTTATTGGTCGCGACCAGTTTTGTGCGGGCTGGGGAGATGGCATGAATTCTGCGCAAGAAGGCCTGGCTCACAACGCGGTTCCCGCGCACAGACAGTGCAGGGAAAGGGGAGGCACCTATGGATCAGAAACAGTCTGCTCGGAATGAGGGGAATTTCCCAAGCACGCCTTCTGTTGATCACCGTCTGGATCGAGAGACGCGAGCATCCGTCTCCTGGGGGCTTCCATTGGCGATCGCCGGTGTGTTGCTGGTGGGAGATTCCGCCTCTGGGGAAAGCGACATCTACGGCTATGTGGGAGCGAACGGTGTGTTCGAGATGACGAACGTCCCCACTGACCGACGTTTTCGTCCGGCTGATCTTCGAGGTAGCCGGTTATCGCATCGCGCATCTGTCGAAGAAGTGGAGGCTGCCGTTGACCGCTATGCCCGGCAGTTCAACCTGCATCCGGCCTTGCTGTTGGCGGTCATCAAGGCAGAGTCGGATTTTAATCCCACCGTCATTTCGCGAGCCGGCGCGGTGGGGCTCATGCAACTGATTCCCGAAACGGCCATTCGTCATGGTGTGGAAAACTTGTACGATACGGGCGATAACATTCGCGGCGGGGCGCGGCATCTGCGGTATTTGCTGGATCGCTTTAACGGCAATATACGGTTGGCCGTGGCGGCCTACAATGCCGGCGAACGACGAGTGGAACGGTATCATGCCATCCCGCCCTATCCCGAAACTCGCGATTATGTCCGGAAAGTGATGATGTACTACCAGAGCTTCCGCGGAGATTACCAAGCGGCTCCGGGAACAGCGGTGTTGTTGGCTATGCATAAAGGATTGCAGCTGGAGTCAGTGCCGGTTCCCGTCGATTTCCGAACTGCTCGTCCAGTCGCTAAAAAGTAAGGAGCACAATACCCGGCAATGTGGCGGAGACGGACGGCTGCGCCGTCCTCAAAGGATGTCCAGATCAGACAAGTTTTTGTCGGAATCTTTAATGCAGATAATCGGGCGGGAGGGAATTTAAGATTAACGCATCGGGCACCATGCACAGTTCTCGAATTGTCTTATCAAGGGCAGGGTTATTGTACGATTCGGCCGTGAATGATTCACGCTCTACGTAGTACGGATTGAGCCGAGAGAGTGTCTCATTGAGGTAAAGTGACGGATGAGCCAATAAGCCTTGCCGCAACACTTCATTCGGGAGGGTATCCGCATGATATTGGCAGATACCGGAGAGGGCCGGGTGTAATTGAAGAAATTCCTCTAGCCGCCATTCGTAATCCAAAAGCTTCGAAAAATCTCTTTCCGGACCAAACTCCAAGGTCATGTCACCCGTACACCAGAAGCCGGCATACCCGTCCTGTAAAGCGTGATTCAATCCCTCCTCAAGCATTCCCAGCATTCGATCAATACTGAAATGCCCATCGGTGAGATGGGTCGGGTTTGAAGATAGGATGAGGCGGCCTTTTTCAACTTCCTGTGTGATATCGATTCCTCCGGCCAGCAGATAGGGGCGCATTGCAGCGATCATGGCCGAGGTATTGAAATACAGGCAGCGGTAATTCTCAGTAAGCTTTTGCCGAATGACAGCCGAGAGCCCAGAGAAATGCGTGGCTGGTGAGCCCTTATAAATGAGGCATTGATGGCGAGGCATGGACGGCATGATATCGGTCGGCGTATATAGGGCGGTCTTCACGCTACATAATATCTCATCAGGGATATTTGATCAGCTGAAATTCAACAACGGTCAACTGAGGGGGGCCGCCTCTAGACCGTCCGGTCCCGACAAAGGCGCGCTCCAATCTACGATGGGATTTGAACGGGGGGGCGAAGCTTGATTGTTGAGTTATGCCGATCAACAATGCTGCTCAACCTCTGACAGAGAACTGGTGAACCAATCCTCGCTACCCAAAAGGCTCGGGCGCTGGGGGCGGTGGTTCTACGGCTCTGCTATTGGGAAGTTGAGAAGTCGTCCGAGCGTTAGCACAATCGGCCTCTCACGCGAGTGCCGAGGCCGGTGTTAAAACTGCTCTAAGCGTTTGAAAGAGAAGCGAGAAGGGTTGGTTGCGGGGGCCGGATTTGAACCGACGACCTTTGGGTTATGAGGGCAAATCTGCATAAGACTCACGCCAACCTCTGACGATTCCTACCGCACCATACCACGTCTTTCTGCGTTCTGCAGTAGGGGTGAGTATGGGGCATTCGGTATACCTTCACGGACAAAACGCGGACAACTCCCTTTCTGCTTTTCCATTCTCCATTCCCTTCCCCGATTCCGATCTTTGGGCTGCTGACCCAACGCGCCCTCAAACGCAATTGATTATTCGTCGGTTTTTGTGGGGCTGTCAGTGACCTGTCCGTGATTCGGGCGTGTGCTGTTTCCTGTGTTCAAACGTGCCAAAGGCCAAACGAAGGCCAGAAAGGTGGGTGGGTATGAGTCTGATGCTTACAGCAGGAATGGATGGAGAGCCGGAACCCGTAGCAGGGCCTGTTTTTATTGAAGGCGAACAAGCCGCGCCGAAACGATATTCGGAGCGGGAACGCCTCATGCTGGAGCGGCGGGCCGCCTTCTTTGGTCGAACGTTTGAAGAGGAGGTTGCCTATTGGGAGGCCGTGTTGTCGGGAACGCGCCTGCCGGATCCGACTGATCTTGAAGTGATCCAACGACTAGACGCGATGCGAGGAAAAGGCCTGTTGCCAAACCAGAAGCTGGCCAAGACGATGGCGCGTCTTGCGTCGGTAGATCGGTTGCCCGAAGGCACGCAGATTTCTTGTCCAGTGACGGTGGGAGACCTCTGCCGCGTGTACCTGGAATATAAGCTGAAAGCGAGTGGCTCCTATTCCTATGCCCATGTGCGGCGAACGGTTCGGCATACGATGGAGCAGAGTGGGTTTGACCAGGTGAAGTTGACGGAGCTGACCCCGGGACGCATTCGGCAATGGCATGCGGAGATGGCGAGTCGACACGTGGCCGCAAATACGGGGCTGAAAGTGTTGCGGGCCGCCTTCCGGTTTTGTCAGCGGCTGGAATTACTGAAAGAGGATCCTACCGTTGGAGTTCAGCGGTTTCGAGAAGAGGCGCGAACCCGCTACATCAGGCCTGATGAGATGCCACGGGTGATGTATGTCCTCAATACGGCGTCCCCCAAATACCAAGCCTTCTTCCTGACACAGCTCTTCACCGCGTCTCGTCCCCGCGAAGTGGGCACCATGCGATGGCGAGACGTGGATTTTGTGGGGATGCGGTGGCGGAAGCCCACCAGCAAGACGGGGCGGCCACAAGAAATCGTCTTGAACCCGGTCGTCTATCGACTTCTACGTCGACTGCCGGCGCTCGGCGAGTATGTGTTTCCCGGGAAGGACCTCCAAAAACCGATGGCGGAATGTACCTCGAGGAAGGCGTGGGACAGAATCCGGCGGGTAGCCGAAATTCCAGACGTGACGGTGTACGACTTGAGGCGAACCATGGGGAGTTGGTTAGCGAATCACGGCATCAATCTCTCCACAATCCAGGCCGCGTTGAACCACAGCACACTGCAGGCCACGCATCGGTATGCCCATTTGGACGTTCAGACGGCCGGTCGAGCCTTGGACGGGATCACCCGGCATATGGTCTCGAGTTCGCCAGAACTCCATGACCTATGCAAGCCCCTCGCGCCTGATGAATTGACGCCGGAAGCCCGGGCGTCGATGGGCCTTCCTGACGAAGTCAGAGCCGAAACGCGGACCGCGCATCCGGGAACCGGGCAGACAATGCGCCCGATGTCGAACCGTGAAAGAGACGACGAGGGACCTGATTGGTCGGAAGTTCCAGGGTAAGTGTTCCCAAAACTCGTGCCGGATGCAGCCGTGAGGCTGCTCCGGCAGCGTCAGTGAAGACCATGAACCGCCACGGGAGGAGACTGACCATGAGAACGTCAATACTGGGTCTCGTCACGGGTTGCCTGGTGTTGCAGGGGTGCGCGAGCCTGATCGTTCGGGACGAGGATTCAGCCGGGATGATTGCTGGCAAGGTGTTCTCACGCGTCGTGGCCGGAGTTGCCACGGCTGGGATGAGTGAAGTGGGGATCGCGACTATCAAACAACGGGAGAAGTGGGACAACAGCCAGCGAGAGGCTCAGGTGAGTCAACGGAACTATTTCGACGGACTTGTCGGCCGCCTGACCTATTCGGACGCGCTCGTGAAGTGGGGGCCGCCTGCGCAGTCACAGACACATGGCGGGATGATGATTGCGGTCTGGCAGAGTCGCCGGGCGAGTCCAGGCTACGTACTCATGCCGCCGATTCCCGGCAATCCCTATTCTTCATCCTTGGCCGTGGCGCTGCCGGAATCAGGCTCACGTCTACAGCTCGTCTTTGATGGGGAGACCGAACGCCTGAGGTCATGGAGTGTGCAGGATTGGTAATCACCTCGAACGAAGGAGACAGCCATGTCACAACGTGAGTTGATTGAGCGGCTTCAACGTCGATGTCAGCGCGGAGAGTCGCTTCGGAAGATGGCGAAACAAGAAGGGCTCTCGGTCGACACGGTTCGGCAAATCATCTCCGCACCTCGGTTTCAAAAGGCTCTCACCATGCATCTGGTCAACACCTCTCTGACTCGGCTCAAGCCCTCTCCTCACCGAGACCGAATCACGGGGCGCGCGCTGACCAGATTGCTGAGATTAGCCAAATCAGGTGTTGCTGTGCCCTTGTCGATGGAGGACCTGGTCTCTTTGGGCGCATTCTCCAAGCAACAACAGACATTGGCTGTGTCAGTGATCAGGAAAGGCACATGAAGACGATGGACATTTCTACGAAAGATTGGCTGACGTTGCTCGCCATGGTGCAATCGCTCAGGGCCGCGCTGGCTGTGCAGGATGCGAAACTCTCAATGCTTCTGGATAGCCTCCATGAACGCGAAGTCCTAGACGTGGACGAGGTGAGGCTGCTTCAGCAGTCGGCGAAAGAGTTTGAGCAGATCTTGTACGCGGATGAACTGGCTACCAAGCGATTCGGATCCTCACAACTGGTGCTGCGGGAATCCGGCGTGCTGCGTCGGCCGCCGGCACTGCTGGGGGAACATCTCTCCGATGCCTTCGAAGCGCTGATTGATACGGCCGCACTCGAGACAGGGCAGATCGTGGGCTTGGACTCCGAGGAGGGAGGCGAGCGGTAATGGCACAGACACCACGAACCAGACGCGTGCAACGAGCCCGAAAGAAGGGCGTGCCGGTGAAGGACATTGCGGACAAAGAGGGTATCTCCGAGCGGCAGGTGCTGAACTTGTGCTCGGGGAAAGCGTTTCAGAAGTCCTTGGCTACGTCGTTGCAGCGGACCGCGATGAAGCGGATCAGCAACGGCGCCTTTTCGGACCGCATCGCGGAAGCCATGCTTAAAAAACTCTGGAAGGAGGTCACCAACCCGAAGTCCAAAGTCCGATTCACTCCCAAGGACATCGCCGACCTGGGGAAATTCTCCCACCTGCAGCATGAGCAAGGCGTAGAGTTTTTGAAGGAATCCATCAAGCGGGGGCAAGAGCAGATGGACGAGCAGTTGAAGAAGGATTCGCAGATTCTCGACATTACTCCGGAATAGTCCTCCCCCATTCACCGTGAAACGGCCTCGGATCAGGAATGGTCCGGGGCCTTTTTTATTCGTCATTGCCCCATGCCAGAGGTGGGGTCATGCGTTATTGATTCGTTCTGGAGCCATTGGGAAGCCCCCAATTTATCCTCCATTCCTGCCGAACAAAGCCTCGTACCTCAGAAACGCACACATTTGCCCTAGGAACGATTCAGAATGCTTGCCCCTGAATCCGTCTCGGTTCAATTGCTGGGGCTTGAATCTGTTTGAAGGCGCCGGGGATTCTCGTGATGGTCCTCGGCCTCAGGTGCCTGGGTAAGTGGTAAGTAGACGGTTCATCACGTCGACAGTCCTGATCTAGGGAAGAGAGTTCCTGGAAGCCAGGTCATGGTGTGGGGTGGTCTCGGATCAGGGAAGCGGCCGGAGGATGGGTGGGGAGGGGATGGCCTTTCCCGGACTCGGAGTCTGAGAGATCATTGGGAGTGAAGAAGGGTAAGGGAAAAACGGGGGGATGGGGGGGTGTGTAGGTTATACGCTTCTCCCTCCGCCTAACCTCCGAAAAACCCCGATTACACCGTTTTCTTGGTCCGGCCCCATATATGGAAGTGGTTCAGGGGGTTGTGGTTCTTGGGATGAGCCAAAATGAAGGGGGATTCCCAGCTGTTCAGCGATCGCACCAACGCCCTCTAGTATCTGAGGAAGGGTGGTTCCGGCTGGTACTTCTGGAGAGCGTGAGCGACTACGCGCGGGCGTGCCTCAGGAAGGTCTCAAGGAGGCTAATGGCTTCGGGGCTGGATCCAATGACAGAGGCATCCAGGACCACGGTTCGACCATACCGGACCTTTTCAGAATGTGGATTCTTCCATCCGGCAGAGATCTGGAGCTTTCCGGCGATCGGGTAATAGCAGACTCGAACTTTGTCGGTCGTCACCTTGAGCGGGGACTCTTTTTCCCAGTAGGTGTCACCGCGATAGCGGCGGGAAGGTCTCGTCTCGCTACGGATTTGCGTTAACCGCTTCATCTTCCTCCAATGGCTAAGGGATGATTTCCGGGGAGGGTGATGCCGTATGGTCCCCTACCGGGAGTCGTCACCGTGGGAACTGGTGGAGGAGCGGGGAAACCAAACAGCTCCGCACGATTGAGGACCGCAGGGCCAGGCGGCTTAGGGGAGACATTCGACCAGGTATAGGGATTGGTCGGAGCAACAGGACCTCGGCCTGGTACGGTGAGGGGACTGAGGCTGTAGGGACCACCAGAATTAAATGGGTTGCCAATACCGTTGTTGCTGTAGGGATGAGGACTGAGATCGCCTACATGCTGGGCCAAAGCACCCAAAGGAGTAGTTGGGATGATCAACAGGGAGAGCACCACCCAGAGAGCGGAAACTTGGACCTTGCCGGCCTTTGGGTAATAAGAAACCAATACCCTGGTCGTACTGGCGGTGCGAGGCTGTTCGATTTCCCAGTATTGGGCTCCACGGTAACGTCGCGGTGTTACTGGAGTAGTGGAGGCTGACATCAGCAAACTGTACGCGGATCGCAGAACGGAGTCAAAATCACCAGAAGAGTTGTCACAAACAAACTAGGCTACGATCTGCGAGAGGAAACCGAGGGTACAGTCATGTCAGAATAGGGGGTAGATTTTGCATCCCCTCCGCATGGATTCCCCAGCAGGATTGACAAAACATATGGCATCAGCGATATTGATGACATGGTTTACCTTGCCGGAGTTATGCACTGCTAACTCCCTATTGCTCTGTGAAAATCTTCGCTAATTTGATGCGTTTTTTGGGGTGACGGTGGGTGCCCAAGCTCACTCTATTAGAGACTACTCTAAACCGCCTGTCATTGAGACGGTTATATCTGTTCAATTTTTGCCGGTAAAGGGACTTTCAAATCTTCTCTTCGGCTTATATTGGAGAAAGATTAGATCTGAATTTCCCCACTCGGAACTCCGTCCTCCTCTTGGGCAAGTCACGGAAGAATTCGGATCTCGTTCCCGTCGACTTGTCAATTTTGGGATTGAAGTAACTCAAGAGCCAGACCTCCGTTGTTGGTTTCTAGATAGCGGGCGGAACCAGATTATACAGGTCCAGAGGGATCGTTTTATTTACAACTGGCAAAAAGTGTCCGGAAACGAAATTTATCCGCGGTATGAGACGATCAGGGAAAAATTTTTAGCGGAGTGGGGACGATTCATCGAGTTCTTGGGTGAGGAAAAGCTTTCCGTGCCAGTGGTAAACCAGTGTGAAGTTACTTATGTCAACCACATTGAATACGATCAAGGCTGGAAAACATTCGGTGAACTCGACAAGGTGATTTCTCCCTGGTCAGGCAAATACTCGGGAAACTTCCTTCCTGCGCCCGAAAAGGTCGGGCTAAGTTCAAGCTATATCCTTCCTGATAACCAAGGGCGTCTACATGTATCCATGCAACCCGTTATCAGAACTAGGGATGCAAGGGAAGTTCTACAGCTCAGCCTAACGGCTCGAGGTGCACCTGCCTCATCTGATACCAAAGATATTATGCGTTGGATAGATTTGGGCAGACAGTGGGTAGTAGAAGGGTTTACTGATTTTACCACGGCTGAGTTTCATGCCCTTTGGGAGCGAAAAAAATGATTACGTGTGATGCAGCTTGCTCACAGTCTCAACCTGTTTTTGAAGAAGAAAGCAATGCACGATGGGGAAGTCGTCGTTCCTTCCTTCTCCGAAATACCCCCCAAGGAATAGACGTCATCAAAGATGACCCTCAGTGGACTTGGCAGAAAGAGTTAGTGTTACAGGTAATCGCCTGCTATTCCCTGGAGCCTAATTGGGACAGCTATGGAGGGTTGTCACCATCGATTGAGACCGTTTGGGCTGCGATCGAGTTAATCGACTCTATTCCTCAGTTCGACCCTCCACGACCAAGGATCGTTCCTCTCGCTACGGGAGGGATTCAGTTTGAATGGAGGCTAGATCAGAAGGAGCTCGATATCGAAGTTGCTGAGGATGGATCATATCGTTCTCTTAAGTTCGATCCAAGCTCAAGTGCTAATGATACGGAAAAGGAGCTTCCACTAACTTCATTATCAGAGGTTAAGGGCCTCCTTTCTTGGTTAGTCTCCGATGGCACATTCCAATCTGTATAGATGGCCCCGAAGCCCCCTCCGCCTGATATTAATGATCCCAGTATTCCGGACGATGAATGGCTTTATTTTAGGGTTTATCCCGGCAGGGACAGCTTGCAGAGAACTGATACTGGCGAGTATCGGCCACCATCTGGTGAAATGAAAAAACCAGGTCCGTTCTCTGTTGACCTTGGATCCCTTTCGACACCGGAACAAACAAGAGATCGATTTCCCAATGTCCCTTACCACATTGCGAGATTTACTGCAGGAACAGCAAGAGAGTATGGGTGTAGGGTGGTCAGAGATCCGATTCTTGACGCCAATCCTTTCGACGGACCCGCTAACCCGGCACACGCCTTAGTTTTTGGAGATCATGAGCGTACAAAGGGTGCGCTTGCCTATGATCGACAAGGAAAAAAAATAGCATATCGTTCACGAATTATTCTCATCAACAAAAATGCCTCGCATCTTCCCGATGATGTCTAATATCGCGCCACCTGTCACCCTAGCTGAACTCCCGTATTCACGGCCCTGACATAGGGACTCACCCCTCTTTTCTTTGAATGAGTCCAAGAGTGCCCGCGTAGCTTTGAGTCGCCAACACTCGTACAACTTTTATGGAGCAAGGCAAAAGCAAGAAGTAATCTGTAGCGGCCACCCGTCAGGCCTTATCTTGAAAGGGCTCGTCATCAAATGACGGGCCCTTTCTGTTTGCCTCACGGCCGCGGTGGCTCTTCTGAAGTTGGCCCCGGTTTTTCCGCACACCAATCCGTCGTTTTTGTTCCTCCATCATAGGGTACGGCTAGCCCCCGGCTCATCAGGATCTCGCTCAAGTCCTGACCATCTACCATCACGCGCGCGTCAATTCTGAAATACTTGTCTCGGCTTGCCTTGCGCAGATGGATCGTTCCGGCTTGGCTGAGGGCTGAGCGGACAAGGTCTCGCGCCTGTCGAGCAAGTTGCTTCTCACGTTCGCACTGCCCCTTCATTTCCGGAGTATCGATACCGGCCAGTCGGACAGGAATATGGTTCCCAAAGAGTGGATGAACTCCGGGCAGACTCATCATGCACGTGTCGCCGTCGTAGCAGGTGTGGCACACGGCTTGATCAAAATCGAAGTAGACCTGAGCTTGGCCAGGAGCCGACCACAGCAAAGCGAGAGCAAGGACAAGAAGGGCGGAGACATTGGGCATCGCGGGGCCGATTCTATCCCAAAACAACCGGCCTCGGATGGATTTGCCTACCAGGCTACCGAGAAAAATCTACAGATGGCATACCTGCGAAACCTACGGGCGACGAGGGAAGTGATAAAGGGTTGTGGGTTAACCCTCTGTTGGAAACCTGCGATAAGCCTCCTGGCTGAGTGCTGTGAGTGCGGTCCTTCGCGCACGAAGTGCACGGAGATAGGCCCCGCGTTCTCCGTATCGCTTGATGGAGAATTTGCGCATCTTAGCTTTCCCTCCACCGATCGGCCATTGAGCAACCCAAAAAGTGCGACGTGGGCTTGTGGGGGTACGGCCAGCGGTCTCATGTCGACTGACTCCTGACACCCCCGATCGATTATTTTTCTTCCTGATTCTGCAGACCTCTGGACGTGTAAACTCTGGCAGGGTGCGAAGGAGGGTTTCTCGATAAGCTTTTGCAGCGGCTAAGGCTAGGCGTTTCCCGCTATAAACGCTGTCGCTGAAATAGCGGTGGTGGATCCGGTTGCGGCGCTGAACTCGCACAATCCAGGCATGTGTGCGAGTCTGGTTGTCGTCGATCCGGCTAATCCGATCCATCGTGCTATTGAGCGCGTCGAAGGTCCCGCTGCAGACGGATACCCTCCGGTTTATCGATTTCATTGATACGGCGCCCAAACGCCTGTCCGCGACTCCAGGCCATAACAACGCTGTGGACGTGGAGCCTCTCCTCAGCTTTGTCCAGAGGGATTCCCTTCAATTCAATACCTGCTCAGCCACCATCCGCGGGTCGTGCAAGAGACCGTCGAGGGCACGATTCAAAATCGTGGCAACGAGGCGATGACCTCGTTCATCCGGATGGGCTAGATCTAAATAGAGACTGGCATCTTGCGCGAGCGCCTGCCCGGCTTCGACGATGGTCGCGCCATACTCCCGACCGACGGCCCGCACGATCTCGTTGTACTCGGTATCGAGACGGAGCGGTCTGCCGCCATGCATCAACCTGCCGACGGGCAGAGTCAAGGTCGCGACTGACACCGCTTCTTCGGAAGCGCCCCGATGGTCCAAGACGACGGCTAGATATTTCCTGGCCAACTCTGAGAACCAGTTGTCCAAATTAACCGCCACGCGCAGTTCTGCCTCGGCCTGTTCATACTGCCCATTGTTCATATGGGTGATGCCCACCCGCAAATGTTCAGAATGGGCCGGATTATCCTGGAACAAGACAAACACCAGCGGCACCTGCCGCTCCCGACACAACCGTGCGATGCGTTCCAGATTCTGCCGGTACTGGTCTGGCGAAACACGCGTCCTCGCGCTTCTAGCATCGACCCGTTTCTCTGTTTCAGCGCGGTGCATACCTGGGCCTACTTTGGATATGACACTCTGGATGATTCGAAACAGATAAACTTTTTCACGAAGTAGATCGAACTGATGCGACAGCGCTTCTCGTTCGAACTTTTCCCGGCTGTCGATGGCCTCTTCTGAGGGCACCACACGCCGATCATTGAAGCTGAACGACGCGATGACCAGATCAGGCCGAACCGTGGCGAAATGTTTGGTGAGGAGTTCATACCCTTGGAAGGACGTATAGCCACTCACTCCCAGGTTGATCACGTCCGCGTCCTCGCGCAGGTCGTCCAAGACTTCCGGAAATGCACTGCGTGTCGGCACGCCCCAGCCAAAGGTATTCGAATCTCCGATCGCGAGGATGCGTTTGTGGGCCGTATCGTGGAGCTGCGGTGTATCTTCAACAAAAAACCCTTGCCCGTCGAACTCGCGCAGGTATCGTGCCGAATCCTGCCCATGCCGCTCCCCACCTACCAATCCTTTAAAGTTGGGACGTCGTTCCCATCCAACGTCAGGCGCATATTGATACCAGTCCGGCTCTGGCGACGAAAAGTCTGCGCGCACCGTGAGTACGACCCGCGACACCCCCTCGAGGAGAAGGAGGATGGCAACGGTAACCGTCACGGTCATCACGACAGTGGAGACTCTGCTCCGTTGATGGGCCATGCTCTCACTCCAATCGTCGCGCGAAGGCACGTTCAGATCTCGGACTGTCGCTTTGTAGGAGGCCTAGGCATTGGAGCAGTATTGAGTACGATGTGTGGCTTGCCAAGCAAAGATCACATTTTTACGCACCTGGGGCGACACGAGAGAATTTCTCGTCTCACTAGAGCCATGAAAGCAACGCCTGAGACAGGGCCGCATACTCCAGCCGCTCGCGATCGGACGCGTGCGGCGCCAAGGCCTAGAACACCGAATAGATAGCGGGAGCGAGCACACTACCTTCAAGAAAAAACGCGAGGGCACTCATGGCCAAGAGGACAAAAATGACAGGCGCCAGCCAATACGACCGTTTTTCTTTCAGATACATCGTACATTCTGTAATCAGACTGTAGTAATCGTGCACTCTTGTCGCGGTATTCATCCGGCCCTCCTTATTGGTAATGGTTCATCATGAAGCTGGAGTGCTCTTTGTGACGATCTGGGATTCCACGATGGAAGTGGGCATGGGGTTATTCCGTATGGAAGACCAGTTGCTCGCATAACGACAGCACGCCCTAAAGACGATGAATGAGATGATGGCGCCCGGATAGAACCAGAATCCGCCGAATCGTGACGTGATGCCGCCACATATCAAGGCCACGATCATGGAGGTGAAATCCGTGACCGGCCCGAGAGGTTCGAACACCTGCATGTGCCTGGCGTTGGTCAGCAGCCCATCTTTACGGACCAGCTCCTGTTGCCACGGCCGTTTCTCGTACGGTTTCAGTCGATCGGTTTGGGCAACGGCTGGCGCCGCCGTGTCCTTCAGCACATGGTCGTCACAGGCATCGATGCAGGCGTAACACTTGATGCACTCGGTGTTAATCACTTTGCCGTTAAAATGAAAAATCTCCCGACTGACATCGATGCCTTGCGGGCAGGCGTTACTGCAATCGCGGCAGCCAGTGCATTGCGCCACGCGGGTGATTTTGGCCTGTACTGGAGAAATATTCATGAGTGGGACCATCATCGGAGCGTAGGGACACAAGATCCGACAAAAGGCGCCTTGCCCGTAGCGCAGATTCATCACGATGCTCATCGTGAATTGAATGAACACCGCCAATCCGAATGCCAACAGGTAATCATTCCAGGTCGGGTTGATGTCAAAATTGAACAAGGCCGTCTTGGCAAAGGCTTTCCCTTCATACCCGGGCAAATCTGCCATCGGCGCCGGCGCCATCACATTCACCTTGGGTGCGAACCCCACGTTGTGCAGAAGAATGATGACCGGCAACAGCAAGACAAAAAGCGCGCCGATCCTCAAAAGCCAACGATGCGGCGTGTTGATCAGTACATTTTTTTCGCGCAGCTTCAGATAGTGGCGCACCTTCAGTTTGCGTAGAATCCAGTCGGCGAATTCGATCGCCCCTCGCATGTGACAGGCCCAGCCGCAGAACCCGCGTCCCCAGATCAGGATTGAACCTAAAATAAGGATGACCATAATCGCGGCAGCGTTGATGGTTCCTTTGGCGAGAGAGGGGACCCCCATCATCGCCGTCTTGCCCCATATCTCGATCCCGAATACGTGCCAGGAGATGAGATGGAACGCGATATAGGCATGCACCGATGCCAAGGCGATCATGCGATAGGTGTGACGCTTGGTAGGCGAGACATTCGCCGTACCGTGAACCGTACAAGAACCGTAAGAATGTTCTTTGCGACGATCGATGGTAATGAGTTGGAGCGGCGGAGTCTGTGGCGAAGGGGACCCATTCATAGTAACCACCCCCGAAAGCGACCGCCTCGATGAAAGCGCGGTGCCTTGTGAATCACGCTTCACTACGAAGCATAGGACAAAAGAGGTCATTCAACTATTCCACTGAGGGAGTACCTCAAAGGGACCGTTTCGACCGCTCTCCAAACGTACTGGAGCCGCAATACGCCAACCATGGCCAAGAAGAGCACACCTTGACGCGTCGTTCTGCCTCTCGATGCTCGACAGGAGACATCTCAGTATCCCACCCACATCGGCGTTTCACCCCATTGGGCACTGAGCCGGAGTGGTGGCTGCCGAACGCCGATGAATACGCGCAGCCGTTCTTGATCCTCGGCTGACATCCGAATGAACTCGATCCCGGCGGTCTTCCCGGACACCCATCGGACCACACCTAGATTAATTCGCATCGGCCGGAGCTCATTGAGATAGACCAGGAGCTGCAGGTCCTGTCCGCGCTCCAACGGCATGGCCGTCTGCACGCGGCAGCCGGGCACCGTCAGATCCACCACCTGCCCCTCTCCAATTCGGGCTCCTGCGGACAGGGTCACCTTCGCTGATGCTGGCTTTCGATCGCGATAGCGTGGGTTCATAGCGCCTCCGTATTGTTCCAACAGGGTCACGCCGTCAGTGAAGGGGGCCGGCGTGGTGCATGAAAGAAGCATAGCGGCCGACAGGAGATTGGGCATTATTCAGAGGGGGTACCACGAAGGAAGAGGCTGGAGGAGCAGTCAGAACACGCCAATCAGGGCGCGGGTGGGTCGTCGATCTGATCCAGCTGGAGCGTACGAGTGAGGGGGGCTTTGCCTGGCAGCCCCCCAGTCTGGGGGGGGCCGCACCCAGGACCCTCTTGGTCGACTCCCACGAATGAAGGGCAAGGAGTGTGACGTTCGGCGGACGAGGAGTTCACTAGCATCGAGGAGTGGTGAGTGGTTCCCAGTTGAAGGCGTCAAGGCGCTGTTTCGGGGGCCGTGACAGGAGAGTCGTCATCGAGGCACGCCAACCCGTGTCGTCTCGCCTCCACCGCCTTCAGAAACGCCCCCCTTCGCCGTACTTTTTGAGCGCAAACCGCCATTGTACGGGAATCCCGTGTTCCCCCGGCCATCGCGCCACCCAATACACGGTAGGACTGACGGTCTGCCGTCGACGATCACACACGACGCTCCGCGTGACACCAGACACTCAGGACCGATTGTGCTTCTTGAGGATCGCGCACTGGGCCCGGCGGGTCATGTGCGGATGTTGCGCGAGCAGATCATCTCGATAGGTCTGGGCGGCGTCCAGGGCCTGAGCGGTGCCCCCATAGCGATGATCGGAAAAGTTTCGCGTGTAGATCCGGTGTTGACGTTGGAGGGTCACCCGCCACCCCCGACGAGCGTCTTGCTCGATGCGACAGATGCCCGTCATAGATCGACGGCCTTCACCGGTGGGATGAAGAAAGCTCTCAAGGGGCGACGTGGGAAGCATGACGAAAGCGTAGCGCACGGCTGGGGTGTCGCCTATAGCTCTGCTATAGCTCTGAAGGATGGCGTGCAATGCCTTCCCTCTTTCGTCCAGCTTGTCGGCCGGCGGATCGTGCCGTACGCTTGGGGCATGAGAAAACCTACGACCGACCAACTCCTCCAAGATCTCCTCGCCATCCACTTCGAAGTGCAGCGGCATGTGCAGGATAGACGACATCGGCTTACGCCGCTACAAGTCCAGGTCCTGGCTGGATCGGTGACCAGCTTCAACAGATTTCTGATCGCCTGGCAGACAGCCACAGCGAAGACAGGCACTAGAAAGAAATGGTGACCTGACCGCTTTTGTGATATTCCACCTGCACACGTCATCGTCCTCTGCGCGCCTACTCGTCTTAGTGGGATCCCGTTCTGGCGATCAATTCCCCCGTGTCGATTAGGCCTCGCACACGACTGAGGACTAAACGGGCCTGATGAGGCGTCAGGCGTTCTCGATTGAACGCGTCGAGGATTTCTTGAATGAGTCGATCGGAGACTTCGGTGGTCAGGTAGGGCTCCGGGAATGCATTGCTTGCCTGCGAGTCTGCTAGCCTCAACAGCGAACCTTCCTTTCTTGGGTCGATAACCAGTTGGCACGAGTGGGGCGAGCGCCCACGACGCTTACGCGACAACAACGCCATGCGCGCCGATGGGGGCGCCGATCTCGATCACGTCAGTCCTCGGGCTGAGGCTCCCTCGAAAACAGGAGCACGCGATGCGTAGCCCACCCCACGAGCAGCCCCACGCCTCCCGCCTGCCAGAGGAGCGCCCGCTCATCGAGCCAGCTCCAGGCCACGACCATGAAGGCAAAGAGGCCATACATGACGGCTAGGCCCGCCAAACCGAGGATGAGAAATGCGATCGCGTCGACAAGCTGCTTGATCACAAGGCGCCTTTCCTCTGAGCCTTACTGGCCCCGTCAAGAACTTCTGAGGCTATTGGGGTTACGCATGGCATGCATAACACAGGACTGATTATGTCGATCAAAATAAGTCTCCAATTAACGAAACAGCTTCTTGTTTTATCGCATCATTAGTTGTAGAAAATGAGGAACCTCACCCTTCCAGAAAGGATTCCTTATGCCTGCTCTGCTTTACTCCTTGCCGGACGATGTTCACGCCCGCTTACTGACTCTCAACCTGGAAGAAGCACACCTGCTGGATGCCGTTCATCAGGGCTATGTTGCGTTCATCAGTTGTACTGAAAATCACCCTCCCGTTACCCGTGGAGTTTGGAGTTGGGGTGAGACCGTTCGAGCCCTTCGAGATCGTTTGCTCCCTCAGGGATGGACCCGTTCAGATAATAAGAATTATTCAACGGTGATTCATCCATCAGGCCGGCTAGCTATTGCCGTTGCGACCGGAGACGAAGGTACTGGTTGTCCAGAGGTGCAACCTTCGACGAAAAGTCCAAAGGGGTCAAGCACGCTCGATGCCGTTTCCATTAACCAACAACTCAACCTGTTCATGGCCGAAGCTTCCTCTCCGACGCTGCAACAGATCGAAGAACAATTGGACGAAAAGGCTACTTGGATTTTGCTTGTCCATCGATCGGCCGCTGAAGTGCGTTGCGAGCTGTCTCTTCCCTCATCAATGGGTCCCGGCGGTTTCATTAACGGATGGCAGGAGCGAATCCTTCTGCGCTCGATTCCTTTAGACGATGTTGTTGTTGAAGTCGAGCCTTCCACAGGACCAGAAATCCACATTGATGTTCTTCGTCGGGCAGCGGAATAAATAACTATGTTCAATCCTAAACGGTTAACGCTTGCTCGTAAGCGACGTGGGCTCACTCAACGAGATCTGGCGTCGCAATTATCTGTTGATCCGCGATCCGTTACAGCCTATGAATCCGGTGAATTCTGTCCCGATGAAGAGAAGTTAGTACAACTTGGGCGCCGCCTCAGATTTCCCACCCAATTCTTTTTCGGCGAAGATATTGAAGAGCTCTCTCCAGATAGTGCGAGTTTTCGTGCGCTATCCCGTAGGACGGCAGGTCAACGAGATGCCGCATTGAGTGCGGGGGCATTTGCACTGCTCATTAATCGCTGGATTGATGAACGGTTCTCCTTACCTCCTGCGGATGTCCCTGACCTCGGCAGGAACGGCAACCCTGAGAGCGTTGCGATCGAACTCCGCAGGGAGTGGAGTCTAGGTGAACTGACGATCAAGAACATGGTTCATCTGCTTGAGTCCAAAGGCGTGAGGGTATTTTCGTTAGCCCTGGATGCTGCGGATATTGATGCCTTTTCAATGTGGCGGGACAATACACCATTCGTGTTTCTAAATACGAACAAGTCCGCCGAGCATAGTCGTTTCGACGCTGCGCACGAATTGGGACACCTGGTAATGCATCGCCATGGTGCTCCCCAAGGACAAAAGGCAGAACGCGAAGCCAATGCTTTTGCATCGGCGTTCCTTATGCCTCCTGCCAGCGTTCGGACGAATTCGATACGGCATCCTACGGTGGAGCTTCTTATTAAGCTGAAGAAGCGTTGGATCGTGTCAGTAGCCGCCCTAGCCTATCGTCTGCGCACATTAAATCTGGTGACAGAATGGCAGTATCGTATCCTCGCAATTGAAATTGCCAAGAGAGGATATCGGAAGAGTGAGCCGGAGGAGGCGACACGCGAAAACTCTCAGGTTCTTGCCAAGGTCTTCAAGGCTCTAAGAGAAGAAGGTTTATCGAAAGGTGACATTGCAGAAGATCTACGCATTTCTCGAGAAGAAATTGAAGAGTTGGTCTTTGGTCTGACGATTGTTGGATTGAAGGGAAGTGGTAATAAATCCGGATCCGCTTTCGGCAAACAAGCCGATCTTCGTGCTGTCTAAGAACCTGATCTGAGAGGCAACGGCTGGGCTTGATCACCCAGCCGGCGGGCGTTCCTGGCGCCCGTGCCTCATCCTCCCTTCAGGACCCGCGCACAGGAGGCGGCATGCCTAAGCCAGCGATTATGGATGAAATTCGCGAAGCTCAAAATTGCTTCGAGTGGTCGGAAGAGGAAGTCCACGGCCTCACTATTTTCACAGAGCAATGGATTCAAAACGAAGACAAGCGGCGACGGCTAGAAGAAAAACGGGTAGCAGTTTTGAAAGTTAGAAAGATTCTAGATCCTTATGGGCCATTCCGCTACTTGGGAAACGCCTCAACAGAATGGCGGGTGATTGATCGAGAATTAAATGAATGCGCCGCAAGCTTGGAGCATTTCTCCGACGAACAGTTTTCGGCAGTGAAGCATGCGAAGGAAATGGTTGAGAAACACCTTCAACGGATACGCAATGCACTGTCGATTCGTGCCTTAGAGGAAGAAGTTAGGGATTGCCAACAGTCGCTTGCCCGCGAGGCAATCTATCCGAAACCGGGGCATATGAGCGCCCGGGACTGGATCGTTTGGAATATCGCTCCTTTTTTTAAACACACAAAAGCATCCTCACGGAAGCATATGGGGACGTATGCATGGAGCGATCTAGTCGGCTGGTTCGATCTATTCGGGCACGGTGTTTCCGGCAGTGGAATTAGCAAGGCATTTCATAGAATTCAACAAACCACTCGCCGTGACATACTAATAGCTCGCCTACTGACCAAACGTCTCGCAAGGATTCAGAAGCACTCTCCTCCCTCGCCTCGTAAGGTGCTCCACGCAGAAGCCCGCAAGGCACTTCGTCAGGCGAAGTCGAATTTCTAACTCCAATTTGCGGGAACCTTCAGTCCCATAAAATCCTCTCCCCTGGCTAGTTTCCACACTTTCTTCACTGTCAACGAATGCGATTTATGAAGTTTTTTCGTCGTTCTTTGCATTCGTCTATGGCGACAGCATGTGGCACAACAAGGTGCAGAGAATGTCACCACAGTCAAGAAATGTATCGGAGGAGCTTTATGGACCAAGAACTGAGCGAACGACAGTTGGTGGGAGCTGCTCAGCTAGAGAAAGCGAGCGGCCTAAAAAGGCGTCAGGCATATTCGATGGCTGCGGCTGGGCTCATTCCATTTTACCGTGTAGGTCGAACTCGACGAGGAATACGGTTTCGCCTTGATGAAGTTCTCGCCGCGTTACGTCAACCGGCTGTAACGGAAAAATAATATGCCAGCTCCTAAACGCTATTTTCACTGCTCACAGGACCTCAATTCTGACCCTGAAGTGTGGGAGTTCACAACCACGTTCGGAGAGCGCTCCTTACGAACCTTAATCCAAATTTTGGTGCTTTTAGACAAGTCGGGGAACCGGTGGCGGCTCAGTGGCGACTGGTTGGCTACGCTCTCGCGAATGGTTCGCCAGTCAGTGGCCAATGTTTCGCGGCAGATCGGCTGGATGACCGCCAACGGTTGGCTACGGGTTCTCGAAGAAGCGGCTGACGGTTCGCCACTCGTTTTGGAGGCCCCTAACTGGTGGAAATATAACAGAAGGCAGGAACAAAAAGGGGACTCATCCGTTCCCGCCACGGGAGCGGATCAAGATCCCCTCCTAACCATTCCTACTCCGAGCCTTACCGTACCTACTCCCAATAAGACACATATGCCTCCGGCGGTAGAGGTGGAATTCGAGGAACTATGGAAACTCTACCCAGCGCGGCATGGGAAGCGCGTGGGCAAGGCAGAGGCTCGGAAAAAATTTGAAAAACTTGCACGAGGAGACCGACAGCTCGTCCTCGTCGCTGCTCGGAACTATGCGAAGAGTCAGAGGGTCAAGGATGGCATTGGAATTCCTGATCTTCACCGTTGGCTGCGAAAAGACAAAGACATAGAGCCGTGGCGTGATTGGCTGGAACCTGAGCAAGTGACGAAAGGAGACCTCAATGAAAAAGTTAGTCTGCATGCCGGTTTTGAAGGAAAAGATTACAGAGTTGGAGCCTTCTGATTCGTACTGTGACCAACACGATAGGCCTATTCCGACCGAGACCATTCCCATGGCTGGTAGGCAAATTACCGTCCCCGGAATCTGTCCCTTGTGCGAGAAGGCGAGACAGGAGCTGAAAAGACAACATGAGGAAGCTGAACGGCGTGAGGTGCTAACAAGCGTGCGGCTTCAAGCTGGTGTGCCTCAACGATATGTTCACTCTCGCTTGACTGATTTCCATGAACTTACGCCATCACAGCAACAGGTTGGCAATCAGTTGCGACACTTTGTGGAGAGCGGTTGGAGAACCAGCACGGGTTTACTCCTTTGCGGAAATGTCGGAACTGCCAAGACGATGCTTGGTGCGGCACTTGTGAACTATTGGCTAGAAACCTACGGTAGGCGGGCAGCGCGCTACTTCACCATGTCTTCACTTCTACGACGGATTAAGACAACGTGGACTTCTGATTCATGCGAGACGGAGTCGCAGGCGATGGAGCGACTCACAGAAGTTCCGCTTTTGGTCGTCGACGAAGTAGGGGTTCAGTTTGGGAGCGTTGCAGAGACAGTCTTATTCTCGGATCTCTTCAATTGTCGATACAACGTTCCTCGTCCAACCATCCTTATCGGCAATTTGACCCCAGCTGAATGCGGGCACCTCCTCGGAGACCGTGTGATGGATCGGCTCCGAGACGGTGGTCAGGTGCTCGTATTCGATTGGAAATCTCAGCGAGGGAAAACAACGTGCTGACTACCAAAGGCAAAACCAACCTAAACCTGAACCTCGGGAGGCAAGTATGCCGGCAATGATTATGGCGGGGCTTGGTGGTCTTGGCGTGGTGGGGGGCGGTATCTCCAAGGCGTTTGGGGGGGACTCACAAGCGAAGGCAGCTCGCAAGGCCGCCCAGATGTTCATCGACTACCAGAATCGGGAGCGCGAGAAGTTCCTGAATGCGACCAGTCCGATTCGCGACAAGCTCATGACCTACTCGGAGGGCAAGTCCGGGTACGACGAGGATTTGCTCCGCGGCATGAAGGATGACGTCAATGAGGATTACGGGCAGGGTCTCGCGGATCTGTCGCGCATCACCGCGAATTCTGCCGTGGGCAAGAATTCTGGCGGGGGCAACGTCTACACCCCTGGTCGATACGATCGGGCGACTCGGCAACTCGGGCAAAATCTTGCGGCCAACAAAGCCAAGATGATCCGGGACGTGAACCAGAAGAATGCGGACATGGCGGCGAGCAACCAGCGGTTTGCGATCAGCGCGCTGCCGACCTACACGCCGGGCCTCTCTGCTACGCCTCAGATCGGGTACGACGCCTTCCAGGGATTGAACGCGACGGCACCGTGGGAGAACTACCTTGGCGACGTGTTGAGCGGCCTTGGGCAGCCAGCGCTGTCGGCCGGCGTGGACGCCTCAATCCGGGGCCCAATCGCTGAAAAACTTGCCCGGATCCAATCGCAGAACGATCAGCGGAGAAGCCAGCCGCAATCCTGGGACAATTTCTTCACGTCTCCTCACCTACAATACTGACGAGGTGCACCTTGGAAATTACAAGCAACTTGCAAGGCGAGCAACTCTCGCAATCTCAGGATGAATCTGACGAGGCGCTGTCCGCCACGTTTCGAGAATGGGCTGAAGCGATGTCTCGCGAGCAAGTCTTACATCTCCTCGCGCATGGATCGGCTGAGCACATGGTAGAGAACTTGGAACGTAGAAATCTTCCGTTGCCCCCGGATCCCGCTCGAACCTGGCGCCTGCTGAAGGCGGAACTTGTGGCCCGACTGCAAACGCTGACGGCGCTTCAGGGGATAGCGGGGGGCTCAGGAATGGTACCGCTCCCTCAAGAAGTCTCCGACGAAGTGCTGATCGGACGGTTTCAGCATGTGGCATCAGAGATGACGCCGGGGGAGATCATATGTGCACTTCGAGAATGTTCACCTGAAGGGATGCGTGCCTATTTTCGGCATACTCGCCAGTACGAGCCGACAAATCCGGAAAAGCTAGTGACACTGTTTCGGGCCGAATTGATGGCGCGCGCGAAGACCTTGAGGCTTTCTCTTGAGCTGATGGGAAACGCCTGAAGCTATTGCGGAATTGCCGATGATATCCATTCCAACTCTCAATGATTTGGCTGCTCATCCGGAGCAAGCGACAAATCTTCCCCCGCATGCTGCCGCTATGCTGTTAGCACAAATGGCGAGCTTGCAAACGGTCTTGCTGAGTCGGCTCTTCGTGGGAATGTCTCCGGACACTCGTCGTGAGGAGGGAGGGGAAGACCGTCTTCTGCTGGTTGATGAAGCGGCGAGTATGCTCGGCATGACGAGAGATTATCTCTACCGCCACGCCGATGAGCTGCCCTTCACCGTTCGGCCTGCCCCCAAACAACTTCGCTTCTCGAAACTCGGCATTCAGAAATACATCCGAAATCGACAGGGCAAGTAAGAGCGGGCATTCACCCGACAGCGGGCATTCACCCGACAACTGAGGCATTACCATATTGCTGTATTGACAGCAACGCGTATAACCGTATAGAGTTGAGGCATGAAGCCTGAACGAAAGAAAGGGGACGCCGTGAAAACAACCGTTGAACTGCCGGAAGAGCTGTGGCGCAAAGCAAAGATTCGAGCGATGGATGATCGGTCGGATCTGCGCTCTGTGATCATTGCCGCGTTAGAAGCACATCTGAGGAAGGCCGCGAAGTAAGGAGGAGTGCTATGGATATCCTCGTCAATCCTCAACAGACATACAGGGAAGCAGTTGAGCGGCTTAGACAGATTGCGCCCGACCTGGCCAAGACCCTTCCTGTGCTGTCCGACCTCATCAGCGAACAATCTCCCCAGTGGCCGGCAGAGCATCCCAAGAAGGTTCCCACGAAGAGTCCGCGAGGAAGCGGGCGAGTGTTTCAACGTGGCGGTCAATTTTGGATTAGCTATTACGCTCCCAAAGACGGGAAGAGTATCGAGCATAGAGAGCCGGGTGGAGCAACTGAGAAGGACGCGCGCAAAAAACTGAAGAGCCGCTTGGAGGAGATTATTGTCGCCCGCAGAGGTGGTCAGCGGTTTCAAGGGCCTCGACAAGAGCGAATCACAATCGACGAGCTGCTTCAGAGTCTCGAGCAGGACTATGTCATTCACGGTCGGAAGTCCTTGCCTCAACTTCGCTCGCATCTCGCCCACATTCGGAAATTCTTCGCGATGGATCGTGCTCTTGCGGTGACGCCCGATCGACTGCGGAGCTACATCGCCTCCAGGCAAGTAGAGGGCGCCCAGCCTGCAACCGTTAATCGGGAGTTGGAAGGGTTGAGACGAGCATTCGCCTTGGCGGTTGAGGCTCAGGTGTTGACGACCATTCCGGTATTCACCTCCCTTCCAGAGAACAATGCGAGGCAGGGCTTCTTCGAGCGAGGAGATTTCCAGGCTGTCCTCGACCGGCTGCGGGATAGTGACGTGAAGGATTTCTGTGATTGGTTCTATCGAACCGGCATGAGGCCGGGAGAGATCCGTGCGCTGACATGGGACACGCTGGACCGAGAAACCTGGACTCTTCGCCTCCACGCGCGAGACGCAAAGACGCGACGAGGAAGGGTCATTGCATTGGCCGGTGAGGTGCGGACGATCATTGAGCGACGTGTGCAGGCTAGGCGGCTGGACTGCGCTTTGATCTTCCATCGGGGCGGGAAGCCGTTCGGGGACTTCCGAAAGGTTTGGAATCGAGCGTGCCGAGAGGTGGGTATTGCTGGAAAGCTGATCTACGATTTGAGGCGTACGGCCGTAAGAAACATGGTGCGCGCCGGGGTGGATCCCGCGGTTGCGATGAAGATCAGCGGGCACCGAACCCGAAACGTGTTCGACCGGTACAACATTATCAATGAAGACGATATTCGTCAGGCAGTGCTGAAAACGGACGCGTACGTGCAAACGCTTCCGACAATGCCGCCGATTATCTCGTTGCGTGCAGGCTCTGTAGGCTGAAGAGGGGCGAGAACACGGACAAAACGCGGACAATTGGTGCGGGGAAAGAAAAAAGGGCTGTCCGTTGAACACCGGACAACCCCTTTGAAAGTCATGAGTTACGTTGGTTGCGGGGGCCGGATTTGAACCGACGACCTTTGGGTTATGAGCCCAACGAGCTACCAGGCTGCTCCACCCCGCGACCGGATACTAACAGGCGTGTGAAACGAGAGTCAAGGAAGCCGCGACGAGAATTGCATTCGCGAGGGGAGAATGATAAAGCCAGAGCATGCGTATCGTATTCATGGGAACGCCCGACTTCGCCGTGCCCTCATTGGAGGCGTTGCTGAAGTCCGATGCTCAGGTCGTCGGGGTGGTGACCCAGCCGGATCGCCCGAAGGGCCGTGGGCAGGAGGTCATTCCTTCCCCGGTGAAAGTCGTCTGCCAGCGCGAGGGCATTCCGGTGCTCCAGCCTCTGAAGATGAAGGATCCGGCTTTTCTCGCCGCGTTACGCGAGTGGAAGCCGGATGTCATTGCGGTGACTGCCTTCGGCCGCATCCTGCCACCGGCCGTCCTGACGATGCCGCCGCGAGGCTGCATCAATGTACATGGGTCGCTCTTGCCGAAGTATCGCGGGGCTGGTCCTGTGCAATGGGCCATTATCCGAGGTGAACGAGAAACCGGCATCACAACCATGTTCATGGCGGAAGGCATGGACACCGGGGATATGCTGCTGCGTGAGATCGTGGAAATCCGTCCGGACGATACGGCCGGCACACTGGCCCCTCGACTTGCGGATGTTGGCGGACGGTTGCTGGTCGAGACCCTGCGTCGTCTGGAGGCGGGGACACTGACGCCGGAACGACAGGATGATTCTCAGGCGACCATGGCGCCATTGCTGAAGAAGGAAGATGGCCTCATCGATTGGACGCTGCCGGCCACAGAGATCGCGAACCGTGTGCGGGGGCTTTCGCCTTGGCCCGGCGCGTATACGTATGTAAATGGTGAGCGCTGGATTCTCTGTCGCGTGTCGGTCGGCGAGGAATCTCCGCAAGCAGCTGCCGGCACCGTCACGAAGGTGACGAAAGACCGCATCGATGTGGCGACCGGGGCCGGAACCATTCAGATTCTCGACATCCAACCATCCAATAGCCGCCGGATGACGGTGGCGCAATACCTGGCAGGCCATCGTGTGACCGAAGGCATCAGGCTGCACGCTGTTCCGCCGCCGCAGGCGTGACCCAGAGCGGGCGCGCGCATTCCATTCACGATTTCCAGCAATGTTCATGTCTGCTGCCCATGGGAACTGATCCGCAACCAGCGTCATCCGGCCACGCCGTCTCCCCCGGGCGGCATGCCGCCGTCAAGGCGCTAGTGGCCATCGACGAAGCCGGCTCGTTGGCTGATGACTTGTTCGATCAGGTTTCTGCGAAGGCCGGGCTCGATCTCCGCGACCGGGCCTTTATGGTGGAACTCGTGCGCGGTGTGTTGCGGTATCGCGCAACGCTGGATTGGCGTCTAGGCCTCTTGTCTGATCGGCGTATCGCCAAACTTCCTACTCTCGTGCAAACCATGTTGCGCCTGGGCGCGTATCAAGTGCTGTACTTGGATCGAGTGCCGGCCTCAGCAGCAGTGAACGAATCGGTGCAGATGACGAAACAGCTGCGCCGGCGCCTAGGGCGCGATTGGAGTGGATTCGTCAATGCCGTGCTGCGGGCCATGCTGCGAACGTCGCCTCCGGAATGGCCGGATCTCGCGAAGGATCCTATCGAGGCACTGGCTGTCCGGTACTCATGCCCAATGTGGCTCGTGGAGCGCTGGTGTGGGCAGTGGGGGGCAGAGCGAGCCGAAGTCTTGTGCCGAGCTTCGGTGGAGGTTCCTCCACTCACACTTCGCGTCAACCGGCTTCGAACTACGCGAGCGTCGCTCCTGGCTGACTTGGGCACGGCGCATGTCGAAGCCGCGTCCACGTCGATCAGCGAAGTCGGCATTCAACTAGGCCGCACCGGTCCAGTCGTCGACCTCCCTGGATACGGGGCAGGACATTTTTATGTCGAAGATGAAGCAGGGCAACTTGTGCCGTTGCTCTTGGACCTCCAGCCGGGACACCGTGTGTTGGACGCCTGTGCCGCGCCTGGCGGCAAAGCGACGCATATCGCGGCGCTCATGAACAATCGAGGGGCAATCATCGCGGTCGATAGAGTCGCGTCACGTCTGGACCGGGTGATGGACAATTGCCGGCGCCTGGGCGTAACGATCGTCACGCCAGTCGCGGGTGACATGCGACGGCTGATGGAGACTGAGGCGGGGCCGGGAGAGCGGGGCATATCGGCTCCGTCATCTGAGGTGTGGTCGCGCCCGTTCGATCGGATTTTACTCGATGCGCCGTGCAGCGGCCTTGGCGTACTGCGGCGTCACCCAGAAGCCAAGTGGTACAAGACGCCGGACTCCATCGCGCAACATCGACAGGTGCAGCTGGACCTGCTCGTCGCGACGAGTCGTCTCTTGCGGCCTGATGGAGTGTTGGTCTATAGTACCTGCTCGATTGAACCGGAAGAGACCGAGTCGGTCATCGACGAGTTTTGTCAGTCTCATCGTGAATTTCAGCGCGACTCGGTCGCGCCCTGGTTGCCCCCAGCCGGTCTGCCGTTTCTGACCCCGCGAGGGGATCTGTCTACGATGGCCAACAGGAATAACATGGATGCGTTTTTTGCCGCCCGTCTGCGGAGGGTCGAGTGATGACCGGCAGGACCGTCTGCATAGCCCCGTCCATTCTGTCGGCAGATTTTGCCCGCCTGGCCGAAGAGGTCGCCAAAGTCGAAGAGGCGGGTGCCGACTGGTTGCACGTCGATGTGATGGATGGTCACTTTGTGCCGAACTTGACGATCGGGCCCCCGGTGGTTGAAGCCTTGAGAAAAGTCACCAGCCTGCCGTTGGACGTGCATCTGATGATGACCAATCCGGATGCGTTCATCGGAGAGTTTGCCGAGGCCGGCGCAAACTATCTCACGGTTCATGTGGAAACCTGCCCTCACCTGCATCGGACGGTGCAGGTGATCAAGGACCACGGTGCGAAGGCCGGGGTCACCTTGAACCCTGCCACACCAGCAATCACCCTGTCCGAAATCGTGAGCGACGCCGATCTCATCCTCATCATGTCGGTGAACCCGGGTTTCGGGGGACAAAAATTTATTCCTTCGTCCTTACGAAAAATCGCCGAGGTCCGAGCGCTGATCGACCGCACCCAAAGCCATGCGCTCTTGGAAGTAGACGGGGGCGTGAAACCGGACAACGCGGAATCCATACTCGCGGCAGGCGCCGACGTGTTGGTGGCAGGATCAGCGGTCTTTTCCGAGCATAATTATGCTGCGGCCATTACGGCGCTCAGAGCCGGTCGTGTCGCACCGCCACGTACCGGTAGAAGTCTAGCTGCCCAACGATAGAAGAGGCATCTGCTCGCACCGTCATTCATGGATAATCTTCATCCTCTCGAAAGCAAAGTGCTGCTGGCATTGGCTCCGCAGCCTGGCTCGCCCTCCACGCTCGATCACCTTGCGGACTCCACCGGGCTGGAACCCTCGCAGTTAAGCATGGCCGTCGAATGGCTCTTGGCCAAATCCTTGATTGCCGTGCATGCCGAAACGGTGGCGTACATCGCGTCGTTGACACCGATCGGTGAGGTATTTTTCGAGAAGTACGCGCCGATTGAACGCGTGCTGTCGGCGGCGCGTGAAGCCGGACAGACTGGAAAGCGTCTGACGATCCAAGACATTCAGGCCAAAGAAGCACTTGAACCGTCGGATGTCAGCAAGGCGGTCGGGACTCTCAAGAAAGAAGGCGCCATTCTCATTGTGCAGGGCGGCTGTATTGAAAGCACCGGTCGGAACAGCCCCACGGCGGAGGCGATGCGCGCGCTGCTGCAAGAATTGCGGAGCGGACAACGTGAGTTACAAACCTTTGCGGAGCCGCTCCGGGCGGTGCTTCAACAACATGCGGTCAAGCGTGGAAACGCGCGCGAGCCTTTCCGTGTGGATGAGCGAGTGACCCGATCGTTTCTGCTGACGCCTTCCGGCCAGGAGGTGGCTGATCAACTGTCGCGTGACGGTGTCGCGGAGGAAGTCTCGCAATTGACGCCTGAGCTTCTTAAGGAAGGCGCCTGGCGGACGAAGCAGTTCCGGAAATATACGATCAGTCTGCGGGCCCCGAGGATTGCGGCGGGAAAACGGCATCCGTATCGAGAATTCCTGGATCTCGTGAAACTCAAACTGGTCAGCATGGGGTTCCAGGAAATGCGCGGGACGCTCGTGGAGACCGAGTTCTGGAACATGGACGCGTTGTTCATGCCGCAGTTTCACCCGGCGCGGGATATCCACGACGTGTATTTTGTGAAAAACCCGACCCATGCCCGCGACATCGCCGAGCCGTATCTGACGAACGTGACGCAGGTCCACGAAAATGGAGCGAGGGCAGGATCAACCGGCTGGGGATATCAGTTCGATGCGGAGCGAGCTAGGCGGTTGGTATTGCGGAGCCAAGGGACGGCGGTCTCTGCGCGCAGGCTGGCGACGAGCCCGTCGGTGCCGGGAAAATACTTCTCCATCGCCCGCTGTTTTCGCTACGACCAGGTGGATGCCACGCATGCGACCGATTTTTTCCAGGTCGAAGGGATCGTCTTGGGTTCGGATATCAACTTCCGAACGTTGTTGGGATTGTTGAATCTGTTCGCCCGCGAAGTGGCGCAGGCCAAGGAAGTAAAATTTCTTCCGGCCTATTTCCCATTCACCGAGCCTTCAGTCGAAATGCATGTGCGCCACCCGAAACTGGGCTGGATGGAATTGGGCGGCGCAGGATTGTTCCGGCCTGAAGTGACGACGCCGCTCGGGGTTTCGGTGCCGGTCATTGCCTGGGGGCTCGGGCTGGATCGCATGGCGATGGTGGCGTTGGGCATCCATGATATCCGCGACCTCTTCTCGGCGGATTTGGAATTCATTCGCACTATGCGGGGAAGTTTTTAGGATCATCACATCATGCCCACCATTTCCCTACAACGAGACGATCTCGAGGCGTTGATTGCCGGGCCGGACGAAACGGCGTCCCGTATTTCGATCGACCAGCTTGAGCAATGGCTGATGTTGGTGAAAGGTGAATTAAAAGGGCACAATCCCGAGACCGGTGAATTACGCATTGAGTTGCAGGACAGCAACCGGCCGGATTTGTGGTGTTGCGAAGGGATCGCGCGGCAGATCAGGACCAAGCAGCAGGGCGCGGCGAGTACCTATCCCTTCTTCAAGAAGCAGAAACGCGTGGCCGGAAAACTCGTCGTGGCACCGGGACTGGAGCAGGTGCGTCCCTATGTGGCAGCCTGTACGGCGATCGGTTATCGCGTGACGGCATCCGGTCTGGCGCAACTGATCCAGACGCAGGAAAAACTGGCGGATATTTTCGGGCGCAAACGCCGGTCGGTGTCTATCGGCCTCTATCGTCTGGCGCCGATTGCCTTTCCCGTATCGTATGATCTGGTGAAGCCGGATGACGTGCGATTCATGCCGCTGGGCATGGAAACGGTGATGACGTTGCGCGAGATTCTGATGGTCCATCCTAAAGGCGTGGAGTATGGCGGCATCGTCAGCGGCCACGATCGATTGCCGATCCTGCGTGATGCCAAGGGGCAAGTCTTGTCGTTTCCTCCGATCATCAATAGCCGCGAAATCGGCGAAGTGCAGGTAGGAGACGATCACCTGTTCGTAGAGGTGACCGGGACTGATCTTCACATGGTCGCGCTGACATTGAACATTTTTGCCGCGAACCTTGCCGACCGCGGAGCCGTCATTGCGCCGGTTGAAATTCAGTCGCCGGTGAAAACTCCCTTCGGCAAACGCTGGCAGACGCCGATCGATTTCGGCGCGCCGCGGTCGATTCCGCTCAAGGCCATCGAAGCCGCGCTGGGAGAAGCGTTGGGTAGCAAAGAAGTCACCACAGCGCTCAAGTCTTATGGCTACACGGTGAAATCAGCCGGCCTCAAGGTGGCTGTGCAGTTGCCGCCGTATCGCAACGACCTGCTGCATACTGTCGATGTGGTGGAGGATGTGGCGATCAGTCAGGGCTATGCACGGTTTGCTCCAGTCATGCCGTCGCAGTTCACGGTGGGAGGACTGTCCCGGTTGGAGCAAATGGCCGACCGGGTTCGTCATCTCATGGTGGGGATGGAGTTTCAGGAGATCATTTCCAACATCATGGGGTCGCACCAGGATTTTTGCACACGCATGCGCTTGGATGGCAGCGAGTGGGCGAAAGTCGTGGAAGTGGATAATGTCATGTCGCTCAGCTATTCCTGCTTGCGCCAGTGGATCACCCCTTCGTTGTTGCAGGTGGAGACGAATTCAAGCCGGGCGTTTTATCCGCATCGGATGTTCGAGGTCGGGGAAGTGGCGGTGCCCGATGCCCGCGCCGATGTCGGATCTCGGACGATCACGGTGTTAGGGGCGGTCATTGCCCATGCCGGGGCGCACTTCTCGGAAATTCATTCCTGCCTCGATTTGCTGCTCTATTATTTGGACCGTTCTTTTACGTTGGAGCCGGTCCCTCACCCGTCGTTCCTTGAGGGCAGGGCAGGAAGAATCATGCTGAATGGACAAGCCATCGGACTGCTCGGGGAGCTGCATCCCGAAGTGTTAGAACAGTGGCAGATTGGTGTGCCGGCAGTTGCGCTAGAGTTGGAAATCGATCGACTGCTGGATGAAGCGTGACGGGAAAATCCGTTCGATTAGGATCTTCCCGTCACGAACTATGAGGCGTACCCGTTAGCTCGCGGCAGTGGCGAGCTGCTGCTTGGCAACCCCGACGAGCTTCTCAAATCCCGCCATATCCCGGATTGCCATATCGGACAGTACTTTCCGATCCAATAAGATATTCGCCTTCTTCAGGGCGTTCATGAATCGGCTATACGCGATGCCATGCAAGCGGGTCGCAGCGCTGATGCGCGCGATCCAGAGCTGGCGGAAATCGCGTTTCCGCTGCTTCCGCCCTGAGTACGCGTAAGCCTGCCCTTTATCCACTGATTCGGTTGCTGTTCGGAACAGCCGGCTTTTGGCGCCATACTGGCCTTTCGCCAGTTTTAGGCGCTTCTTTCGCCGCTGTCTGGTTTTCGGACCACCTTTTGTACGAGGCATGGGATGCTACTCCTTTCAGATCCTGTTCACGGCACAATCATCGTTACTGCGGAAGTAATTTGTTCAACGCGGGCGTCGAGGCGGAGGAGACATCCGTGGCCCCCTTCAGGTTCCGCTTGCGGTCGCGCGGCTTGCCGGTCAGCAAATGCCGACCGCCGGCCTTCCGGCGAACCAATTTGCCGGTGCCTGTGCGCTTGAACCGCTTCTTCGCGCCGCTGTGGGTTTTCATCTTCATCTTCATACTCTCATTCCTTCCTTGTGTGCGTCGTGCGCACTATTTGGGAGCCAAAATCATAATGAGGCTCCGCCCTTCCATCCTCGGCGCAAACTCGACGGTTCCCGCTTCCGTGCACTGCTGAATCACACTCGTCATCATCGTGCGACCCATTTCCTGATTGGCCATCTCACGCCCGCGATACGTGAGAGTCACCTTGGTCTTATTTCCATCGGCCAGAAATTCTTTGATCTGGCGGATTTTGATCTCGAGATCATGTTTGTCCGTGCGCGGTCTCAGCTTGATCTCTTTGACCTGGGTGGATTTCTGGTGCCGCCGGCTCTGGTGATCCTTTTTGCTGAGCTCGAACTTATATTTCCCATAGTCCATGATACGGCAAACCGGAGGCTGCGAAGTCGGGGCGACCTCAACGAGATCGTAACCCCCTTCTTGTGCCTTATTGAATGCCTCTACGGTCGGCAGTATTCCCAATTGCTCGCCGTCAGGACCGATGACACGAACTTCCCGAATCCTGATTTCCCGGTTTACACGTAATTTAGGGACGATAGGTCACCTCGTTTGTGAGTGGGTTGCAGTGTCGCGCAATGCGTGATTGGTGTCTGTGCGAATGAGTTCCAGGAATTGTTCGACCGGCATGGTTCCATGGTTTGCGCCGCTCCGCCCGCGAACCGCCACCATGCCGCTCTGTACTTCTTTGTCCCCCACGACCAGCATGTAAGGGATCTTGTTCTTTTCTGCTTCCCGGATTTTAAACCCGATTTTCTCATTGCGGAGATCCGCCTCGACCCGGTATCCGTGGCTCTTGAGGGTGGAGACGACTTTTGCCGCGAATTCCTGCTGATGGTCGGTAATCGTCAGCACCACTGCTTGAACCGGAGCCAGCCACGTCGGGAAGGCGCCGGCATAGTGCTCGATCAAAATGCCAAAGAAGCGCTCAATCGAACCCATGAGCGCGCGATGAATCATAATGGGCTGGTGGTGTTTACCGTCTTCGCCGGTATAAGCCAGCTTGAAACGTTCGGGATTGTTGAAATCGACCTGAACCGTCGAACATTGCCAGGAACGACCCAAGACATCTTTGATCTTGATGTCGATTTTCGGGCCGTAGAAGACGCCTTCGCCGGGATCCACCTGATAGGCCACGTTCCGGCTCTTCAGCGCTGCCTCCAAGGCATTCGTCGCGATGGTCCAGTTCTCATCCGAGCCGACCGATTTCTCGGGCCGGGTCGAAAGATAGATTTCAAATTCCGTGAATCCGAAGGTGCCGAGGACGAAAAAGGTAAAGTCCAGCACGCGGCTGACTTCGGCTTCGATCTGATCGGGACGACAGAACAAATGGGCGTCATCTTGGGTAAAGCCGCGGACCCGCAGGAGGCCATGTAACACGCCGGTTCGTTCGTACCGATACACGGTTCCCAATTCTCCGTACCGGATCGGCAAATCCCGATAGCTGCGCAAGTGAGATTTGTAGATCATGATATGGAAGGGGCAGTTCATCGGCTTGAGCTGATATTCGCTGCCTTCCAGTTTCATCGCGGCAAACATATTTTCGCGGTAGTAGTCGACGTGGCCGCTGGTTTTCCAGAGATCGAGTCTGGCGACATGCGGGGAATAGACCAGGTCGTATCCGTCCTTGATATGCTGCTCTCGCCAGAAATTTTCGATGAGCAGGCGGATCAGCGAGCCTTTGGGATGCCAGAGGACCAAGCCGGGACCGATTTCGTCTTGAATCGTGATGAGGTCGAGCTCTTTCCCGAGTTTGCGATGGTCACGACGCTTGATCTCTTCGAGTTTCGCCAGATGGGCATCAAGTTCTTTTTTCGTGGGGAACGAAGTGCCGTAGACCCGCTGGAGCATGGGATTGCGTTCGTCGCCGCGCCAATAGGCGCCGCCGGTCGAGAGGAGCTTGAAGGCACCCACGTAGCTGGTAGTGGGAAGATGCGGCCCGCGGCAGAGATCAACGAATTCTCCCTGGCGGTAAAGGGAAATCGGGGAACCGTCTTCGAAGCTCTTGATCAGTTCGACCTTGTACGCTTCTCCGCGGTCCTGAAAAAATTTGATCGCGTCTTCTTTGGATAGTTCACTACGGCTGACAGTCAGGCCACGCTTGGTGATCTCAATGGCGCGGGCTTCGATCTTTTCCAGGTCTTCCGGGGTGAACGGTCGGTCGAACGCAAAATCGTAATAGAACCCGTCTTCGAGCGCCGGACCGATTGTGAGTTGCGCGCTCGGGAACACTTCCTTGACGGCTTGAGCCATGATGTGGGTGCTGCTGTGGCGGTAGACCTCTCGTCCCTCGGCCGATTCAAAGGTCAAGGGTTCGACGGTTGCGTCTTGCTCCAAGGCGTGAAACAAGTCCATCGGCACGCCGTTGACTTTGGCGGCCAGGATTTTCCCGTCGAGGCGGCCGCCCTGTGGGGTTAAGGCCTCTCGGACGGTGCATCCTGTTGGTACTTGTTTTCGAGTTCCGTCAGGAAAGGTGATGTGAATGAGCTGTGAGGCCACTCCGGTCAATCCTGCCAAAAAAATACAACGTCGTGCCGACCACCCCATTGCCGGTAATCGGATCACGAACTTCGTGAACGAACGAAAATGGTAGGCGCGGACGGTCTTGAACCGTCGACCTCTACCGTGTCAAGGTAGCGCTCTCCCCCTGAGCTACGCGCCTATCGATCGGCGATGCTAATACAGGCCTACCAAAGGTGTCAAGGAAACGCGATGGCAAGACGGGTGTTTCTCTGTGCGCGAGCCACGCAATCGCGTCATGTCCCGTGGGGCCGTCCGGGAGTCTGCCGACTCGTTATTTGACTGCTGCCTTCAGTTCCTTGCCGGCCGAGAACTTCGGAATGCGGGCGGCGGGAATTTTCAATGCTTCGCCGGTCCGCGGATTGCGCCCCATCCTGGCCTTGCGCTTTGAAATCGTGAAGGTGCCGAAATTGACCAGCGTCACGCGTTTCCCCTTCTTGAGCGACGTGGTGACTGCTCCGGTGAAGGCTTCGAGTGCGACCGTTGCGGCAACCTTGGTGATACCGGCACTGTTCGCCATTTGTGCAATCAATTCTTCCTTGGTCATTGCGTCCCTCCGTTGGTGGTTGGCGACCTGTGGATGTGATGCATGGGCGTCCCTGCGACGCCTTTGATGAGGTGCGACTCAGCCGTCGGTGCTCTAGCTTGCCCTGGCGCGTTTGACGGGGATGTCCAGATCGAGAATCTTTTTTCTCAGCGTGTTGCGATTCAGGCCAAGGAGTTCGGCGGCTTGGATCTGGTTGCCTTTGGTCTCCCGCAAAGTCAGCAGAATCAACGGACGTTCGACCGCGGCGATCAGCATCGGGTGGAGATTTTTTCCGGAGCCGTTCCGCATGCCTTTGACGAAATCACCGACCTTGTGTTCGAGATAGGAATCCAGGCACAAGGCTTGTCCTTTGCCGTTGGACGGAGGCGATTCAGCCTTAGGCGCCTTGGATGCCTGCAGCGCAGACGCCGTGCGTTTCAGCACAGTGCGCGATCCCACCAAGAGCAGGGTCCGTGAAGAATCGATTCCCGTCAGCAATTTACCCAGGTCTGCCGCGGCGGCCAGCTTCGATTCGATGATGACGGCGTCGTAGTCGCGCTTCGTCAGATCCTTTTGCAGCGATGGGCCTTCCCGGCCAATCGTAATCGCCTGCTCACCGAAAAGGTCCTTGTAGTGTGACTGGATCTCGCTGTCTGTACTGAGCAAGAGGATATTAAATGTTGATGAGCGCAGCGTCATGAGAAGGTACCGAGGAAGAAGAGGGCGGGATTATTGCTCAGGCCCCAGATGATGTCAATGACGAAAAATCTGCCGCAGTTTGGATGGGTCGTGGGGTGTCAACGCAGCGAATGGCGCGGGGAGGGAAGTCGCTCACCGATCCAGCCGCGAGAGCAAGCGAGCGCCTTCCGATGGAGCCGATGTGTCTTTGCAGCGACAGCCATGAGCAATTGTCAGATGAATGTTGTGGGCGAGCGGGGCATCTGCAATAGCCACCAACCAAGGACGCGGCGCCAGACTTGACAGGAAAGAGGGGCGCAAGGTATAGACGTTCATGAATCCCCATCGGAATAGTCGAAAATGAAGGTTAGCCTTAGAGCCACTTATGGGATCATTGCTGCCGTAGATCTCGCGCTTCACCATGCCGAGCATCCTGTGTGCGCCAAATCGATTGCCAAACGCCAGGCAATCCCGGCCCGCTTTCTGGAGCAGGTGCTGCATGCGATGAAGAAAGCAGGAGTCGTGACGAGTCAACGCGGAGCGCAGGGCGGGTACGTGTTAAGCCGAAAACCCTCGGAGCTTTCTGTGGCGGACATCCTCGATGCCTTGGAAGGCCCGCTGCTCACGACGAACGGAGACGCCGCTCCGAAACAGACGTCTTCGCGAGCATCCAAGCAAGAGGCTCTGCTCGCGCATCTGTGGGATCGTGTCAAACGGGCGGAATTGAGTGTGTTATCCGACGTCACCGTCGAGGAGTTGGCCAAACGTCAGCGGGCCCTCGATGAGCAACATACATTGATGTATCACATCTGAAACTTCCGCATGATGCGCCAGCACATTATTTCCGAACCGACGAGGTCGTTATGATAGGTTCTCATACAGAAGCTCTGCGCCCAGCAGTGAAGACCGATCCCATTCCCGCCCATATTGTCGAAGAAATCGAGACGTTCGAAGCCGAAGCCCAACGGGTTTTAGCCGGCGATCTCTCGACGGACATCTTCAAGCCCTTCCGACTGCAGTACGGCATTTATGGGCAGCGCCAGCCGGGCGTGCAGATGTTCCGGATCAAAATTCCGTTCGGTGGGCTCACGGCCAATCAGTTGCGACGAGTCGCCGAACTGGCCGACCAGTTCGCCACCGGCGTGGGTCATGTCACGACGCGTCAGGACATTCAGCTGCATTTCGTGGAGCTTAGGCACGTGCCCGAGATGATGCGCCAATTGGCTGCAGTGGGGTTGACCACGCGTGAAGCGTGCGCCAACACGGTGCGTAACGTGACGGCATGCCATTTGGCAGGCGTCTGCCAGGGCGAAGTGTTCGATGTGACGCCCTATGCCAAAACCGTTGCCTACCATCTGCTGCGTAATCCGCTGAACCAGAGTCTTCCGCGGAAGTTCAAGATCGCGCTCTCAGGCTGCCGGCAGGATTGCGCCCTCACGCCCATTCACGACATCGGCTTGCTCGCGGCGAAGCGGGCGGATGGAACCCTTGGATTCAAGATGGTGGCGGGCGGGGGCCTAGGGTCGACCCCGCGCATGGCGCAAGTGTTGCGGGAATTTACGCCGATGGACGAATTGCTGCCGACCATCGAGGCGGTGATCAAAGTGTTCGATACCTTAGGCAACCGTAAGAATCGGAACAAAGCCCGCATGAAGTTCGTCATCGAGAAGCTCGGATTCGACGAATTCAAACGTCGCTGGGAAGCGGCCTACGCGGCTATGGGCTATGCAGTGCCGACGCACGAACCGATCAAGCTGCTGGAGTATGCCGATACGCCGCCGCTGTTGATGCCGACGAAAGCGCCGAGCAGCACGAATGGAAATGGGAATGGAAACGGCGCCGCATCGCGCCATGGGGCCGAATCAGCGTTCGAGGCTTGGAAGCGGACCAATGTCGTGCCTCAACGGCAAGCGGGATTTGCTGCGGCGGCCATCAAGTTGCCCATGGGCGATTTGACGGGCGAACAAATGTGGGTGGTGGCCGATTTGGCCGAACGGTATTCCAATGGAAACATCCGGACCACCATCAATCAGAACATGATCATTCGGTGGATGCCGGAGGACCGTCTCGCTGCGTTTCATGCGGAGCTGGTGGCGCATAGCTTGGGTGATCCCGGCGCCGAGCTCGTGGAGGACATCATTGCCTGCCCGGGCACGGATACCTGCGGGTTGGGGATCACCTCGTCAAAAGGCATGGCACGTGCGTTGGCGGAAGTGTTTCCTGCCGGTCAGGTGCCTGAAGACCTGCGTGATGTCAGCGTTAAGATCAGCGGCTGCCATAACTCCTGCGCCCAGCATCATATCTCTACGATCGGGTTGCATGGGGTGGGCAAACGCCTCGGCGAACACACGGCTCCGCACTATGAACTGCATCTCGGGGGGCATGTGGACGGCACGCCGAAAATCGGGCAATTGGTGGTCAAATTGCCGGCGAAGAGTGTTCCCGCGGCTGTGCGGCATTTGGTCGATATCTACCGTCGGGATCGGAAGCCGAGCGAGAACCTTCAATCGTTTATCGGTCGGGTCGGGAAAAACGTCCTCAAGGACGAACTCATTCCCTATACGATCGTTCCGCCGTACGACCAGGATCCGACCTATTACTATGACTGGGAAGGCGAGGCCGAATTTGTGTTGGAGGATTTGGGGCCCGGTGAGTGCGCAGGCGGAGCCTTGGAGATGATCGATGACCGTATGCTGGAGGCCGATCAGGAACTCTACCAGGCGAAACTGCTCGTGGAGAAGCATCAGTACGCTCTTTCGGTGAATAAGTCTTACCGTGCCGTGTTGGCGGCGGCCAAAGGATTGTTGGTCACCGAAGGGATCGATCCGGCGACCGATGCCGAGACGTTCCAAGAGTTCGACGCGCGCTTGGCGAGCAAGGGCATCGTCTCGACTACGTATCAAAATCTCGGCGCGCAAGTCGGTGATTTGGGATCAAAAGATGCCACGGCCGAGGCGGCGAATGACAAGATGGCGTTTGCCAAGCGGTTTCTCTCGGTGTGCCGGGCAGCCACCGAACAAATGGGCAAGGACTTGAAGTTGGCGCAGGTGAAAGAAGATGTGATCCCGACTCCGGCTCCGAAAGTGGAACCGGCGAGTCCCGTGGCGACCGCGCCGGTCTATGATCTACGCGGCGTCGCTTGTCCGATGAATTATGTGAAGACCAAATTGAAATTGGAGATGATGGACAACGGCGAACAGCTCGAAGTCTGGCTCGATGCCGGCGAACCGATCCGGAATGTGCCGATGAGTTTACGGAACGATGGGCACAAGATTCTTGCAGAAGGCCCATTGGAGCCCGAGGCCAAACATTTCAAAATTTTGGTGGAAAAGGTCGAGGGGTAAGAAAGGGAGATCGGTGAACTGATCCTTCCGCTCGCAGACCGCGCACGATGAAACGGTGCTCGGCCGATGCGCGCAGAGAGGATCAGTCTCACCGCTCTCATAGGTCAGATGGAAATCAAAGATGGAATGTCGTCCATGACTCGTCCGACGGATGAGGCGTTGAAAACCCTCAGTGACTCATTCGAAGCCAAGCAGCCGTGGGACTTGCTGGAATATGCCTTGAAGACATATCAGGGGCGGATCGTGCTTGCCTGCAGTTTCGGGGCGGAAGATGTGGCGTTGGTCGATATGGTGCATCGAATCGATCCGGAGGCGCCCCTGTTCTACCTCGATACCGATTTTCTATTTCCTGAAACGTTCGATGTGCGCGACCGCATTGTGGCGCGGTATGGGCTGAAACCGGCGCAGGTGATCCAGATGAAATCGCTCTTGACGCCGGAGCAGCAGGCTGCCCAACATGGAGCGGCCTTGTGGGCCAGCAAGCCCGATCAGTGCTGTGAGCTGAGAAAGATCGAGCCATTGACCCGTATTCTCGGCCGGTACAGTGCGTGGATCACCGGAATCAGGCGGGATCAGGCACCGACCCGGGCCAATGCCGGGCTGATTGAGTGGGACAAGAAATTCAATCTCGTCAAAGTGAACCCTTTAGCCACCTGGAGTACGGAGCAGGTGTGGACGTATATTCAGCTCCACGAAGTGCCGTACAACATCTTGCACGACCGCAATTATCCCAGCATCGGTTGCACGCATTGCACCGCGCCCGTCCTGCCGGGAGACGATCCGCGTTCCGGTCGGTGGAAAAATTTCGGCAAGACCGAATGCGGACTGCACAAATAACGTCATCGTCACCCTGAGACAGACAAGGTTACTACCACCACATGCAACATCTGCTCGCGAAAGTCGCCAAAGGTCAAAAGACCTCTAAGGATCTCACCTGGGAAGAAGCCAAGCAGGCCATGCGCCTGATGATCGAAGGGACTGCCACGCAGGCTCAAATCGGCGCGTTTCTGACGGCCATGCGATTCAAGTCCGAGTCGGTCACGGAATTGGCTGCGTTCACCGCCACCGCCAGACAATATGTTCCTCCTGTGCCGGTTCGTTCCGGACTGGGAGTCGTGGATGTGCCGGTCTATGCGGGAAAGCGGGACACGTTTCACGCCATTGTGCCCGCCGCGATCATTGCGGCGGCGGCCGGTGCGGTGGTGTTGCTTCATGGCGTGGACGGACCGGCTGATCGGCGCGGCGTGTCCTCGGTCCTCAAGCTCCTCGGTATCCCGACGGATCAGACTGCCAAGCTCGTCGGCCCTGAATTGGAGAAGAAAGGGTTCGCGTATCTCGATCTGGCGCTGTATCACCCGCCGGTAAGCCGGTTTCTCGAAATGCGGCAGGAATTGGGCGTGCGCAATTTCTTCCATCCGGTGGCGAGAATGCTCAATCCGGCCCGGGCCACGTCCCAGGTGATCGGCTTGTCGCATCCGCCTTATTTCGAGAAAACGATCGAGGCCTTGCGGATGCTGAGTTGTCCCCGCGCGCTGGTGATCCGCGGCGTCGAAGGGGATCCGGAACTGTCGATCGGCAACTCAACCCGCCTGTTGGAACTCAAAGACGAACGCATCACGCCCTTTACCTTTCAACCCAAGGATGCCGGGTTGGCCATGGCGACCTTCCGCGAAATGGCGGGCTTCCCAGTGGAGCAGCGCGAACGGGAAGCCGATCTGATCAAGCGATTGGTCGCCAACGAGATCCAGGGCGGGCAGCGAGACTGGGTCTTGCTGAATGCCGCCATGTTGCTTTACGCGGCTGGAAAGGGCACGTCGATCACGGGGAATCTGGCGGCTGCCCGTAGCGCCTTGGAGTCGGGGCGAGCGAAGGCTAAATTGGCAGAACTGATCGCGGGAGCAGGGTCGGAAGCAGCAGCGGGATCGAAGGTCGGCCTGTCCGCATCAATACACGAGTGTGAATCATGAAACATTTGCGTCAACTTGAAGACCAAAGCGTCTACATTCTTCGCGAAGCCTATAAGCACTTCAACCACCTCGCCATGCTGTGGTCGATGGGGAAGGATTCGACTGTCTTGCTGTGGCTCGCCCGCAAGGCCTTTTTCGGGCATGTGCCCTTTCCCTTGCTTCACGTGGATACGAGTTACAAGATTCCGGCGATGATCGAATATCGTGACCGGATTGCGCGTGAATGGCGGCTCAATCTGGTGGTAGGCCAGAACAAGGAGGCCTTGGCCGCTGGGATGAATCATACGCTGGGGCGGGATGTCTGCTGTACGGCCTTGAAAACAAACGCCATGAAGAATCTCGTTGAGGAGAAGGGCTATACCGGCATTATCCTCGGTGTTCGTGCGGACGAGGACAGCACCAGGGCAAAAGAACGATATTTTTCTCCCCGTGACAAACACGGCGATTGGGATTTCCGCGACCAGCCCCCTGAATTGTGGGATCAGTTCAAGACGACTTTCCCCCCGGGGACGCATATCCGGATCCATCCCCTTCTCGATTGGACCGAAATCAATATCTGGGAATACATCAAGCACGAAAACATTCCCTTCATGGATCTGTATCTCGACAGGGGAGATGGCACACGGTATCGCAGCCTTGGCTGCGCTCCCTGCACCATGCCCATCAAGTCGACCGCGAAGACGGTTGATGAGATCATTGTCGAGCTGCGCAAGAGCACGGTGGCCGAACGGGCCGGACGCGCGCAGGATGCGGGGCGTGGGATGGAGATGCTGCGCAAGAAGGGCTACATGTAAGTCCGGTGTCTCAGTCGCCCGGCTGCCGGCATCAGAAAAATTGAGAAACGAAAGTTCCACTGCACGAGTAATTCTATGACACAGCACGACCAGACCAAGCCGCAAGAGAGCCTCAATATCGTCATTGTGGGCCATGTCGACCACGGGAAATCCACGCTGGTGGGAAGGCTCTATGCCGACACCGGCTCATTGCCCGAGGGGAAATTGGAAAAGGTGCAGGCTATCTGCCGGCAGCAGGGCAAAGAGTTCGAGTACGCCTTCCTGTTTGATGCGTTTTTGGAAGAACAGGAGCAAGGCATCACGATCGATACGGCGCGCACGTTCTTCATCTGGAACGGGCGGCAATACATCATCATCGACGCGCCGGGGCATAA
The DNA here is from genome assembly GCA_022226935.1 of Nitrospira sp. Taxonomy (GTDB): domain Bacteria; phylum Nitrospirota; class Nitrospiria; order Nitrospirales; family Nitrospiraceae; genus Nitrospira_A. The sequence continues at coordinate 1,873,003 of CP092081.1, read as the reverse complement.
GGAATTTTTGAAGAATATGATTTCGGGCGCCGCCCGGGCCGAAGCCGCGCTCTTGTTGATCGACGCCCTGGAGGGTGTGCGTGAGCAATCGAAGAAACATGGATACCTGCTGTCCCTGTTGGGCGTGACGCAATTCGCTGTCGTCGTCAACAAGATGGATCTGGTCGGTTATCGGCAAGATGTGTTCGACGGGATCGAGAAGGAATATCGGGAATTCTTAGGGCAGTTCAGGGCGGTGCCACAGCAGATGATTCCCGTCAGCGCCAAGATGGGTGACAACATCGCGATGCGCAGCAGCCATATGAACTGGTACCAAGGCCCCACTGTCCTGGAGACCCTGGCACTGTTTAAGAAGGAGCAGGTCCGTTCAGAGCAGCCACTGCGCTTTCCGCTCCAGGATGTCTATAAGTTTGATGCACGAAGAATTCTCGCCGGGCGTATTACGGCGGGACGTTTGAAGGTCGGCGATCAGCTCGTGTTCTCTCCGTCGAACAAAACCGCGGTGGTGCAATCCATTGAAGGATTCAATGTCGAGCCGCCTCCGAGCGAGGCGCAGGCCGGGCAATCCGTCGGCATTACACTCGACGAACAAATCTTTGTGGAGCGTGGGGAAATTGCGTCGCATCGAGATTCGGTCCCGCTGGTCTCGACAGCGGTCCGTGTGAATTTGTTCTGGATGGGCCGGCGCCCTCTGGAGAAGGGCCGGAAGTATGTATTGCGTTTGGCCACTCGGGAGGTGGCCTGCGAGGTGGCAGTCATCCATCGGATTATCGACACCGCTGACTTGGCGCAGTTGCAGGAGAGCCAATCGGTGGCCCGGAATCAAGTCGCCGAATTGACCCTGCGGGTGAAATCTCCGCTCGCCTTTGACCTCTCGTCCTCCTTCGAATCGACAGGCCGCTTCGTGCTGGTGGACGAATATGACATCTCCGGAGGCGGCATCATCACCGAATTGGTGCACGACGAACAGGAAGGTCTGCGGGAAGAGGCACGGCAGCGGGAATATGCCTGGCTCACGGGTGACGTCCGGCCTGAAGACCGGGCGCTGCAGTATGGGCACCGCGCGGCCATTGTGCTCTTTACTGGCTCGGCCCAGACCGGTAAGACGTTTCTGGCGCGGCGGGTGGAAGCCTTGCTGGTCGCTGATAGCCGGCATGCCTATTTGTTGGAAGGTGAAAATCTGCTGCAGGGGTTGGATGCGGATTTATCGGCCGCAGACCCGTCATTTGCGTCCGAGCGGGTACGCCGATATGGCGAGGTCGCCCGGTTGTTGATCGACACGGGGCTGATAGTCGTCTCGACCAGCAAAACCTTCGGGATCAACTATCAGCGCATGGCCGAGATGATACGGACCTTGGTTCAACCGGCACCGGTGATAGCCGTGCATATGAGCAGAGCCGGTGAAGAGCCGCCGCCGAATACCGACTTGCATTTTGCCGGGCCGCAGGATTTCGACGCCGCTGCCCGCCAAATCATTGAGGAGTTAAAGAAGCGCGGCGTGCTGATCCAGCCGTCCGGGACCAAATCGAACATTCAATATTCGATCTGACGAAGGCGTCTGGAGGCGGTTTGACTCCACCGAAACCCCTGTGGTAGCGTCCTTCATCAACAATTTCGAGGGTTTTTCATGACCATGGCTGCCGGGAAGGATCTCAAGTCGATCCTGACAAAACTCCAGTATTCCGATGACGCCAAAGTCGTGCAGCAGATTACCGCGCAGATGAAGCAGGTGCAGGCTCGAATGGCCGGCATCAAGCAGAAACTGGTGGTGATGAGCGGCAAGGGCGGAGTCGGGAAAAGCATGACGACCGTGAATCTTGCCTTGGCATTCGCGCGCCAGGGGGCGAAGGTTGGATTGCTCGACGTCGATTTGAACGGGCCCTGCGTCCCACGCATGATGGGTCTGCATGGCCAGTCGTTGACCATGACGCCAGAAGGAGCTCAGCCTCCAGTCGGGCCGCTGGGGATCAAGGTCGCGTCGATGGATTTTTTCCTGGACGATGCCTCGCCCGTTCGGTGGAAGGGGCCCATGGACTTGAGCCCGGTCTGGCTGGGCTTGATGGAAATGAACGTGATCCGTGAATTCCTCGCCGACGTGATTTGGGGCGATCTGGATTATCTCCTGGCCGACTTGCCTCCGGGAGCGGCTGCGGACAAGCCGCCGGTCATTGCCGGGTTTATTCCGGATCTGGCCGGGGCGATCGTGGTGACGACGCCCTCTGAAGTCGCGTCTGATGTGGTGCAGAAATCGGTGACCTACGCCAGGGATATGGGGATCCGGGTGTTGGGTATCGTCGAAAATATGAGCGAATATCGGTGTCCCTCCTGCGGCGCCGAAAACGAGCTGTTTGAGGGGAATACCGAGGCGATGTGCGAGGTGCTGGATTTGCCCTTGCTGGGGCGCATTCCCTTCGACCGCACACTCGCGAAAACGTTCGATAAGGGGCAGCCGCTCCTTGATCCCGACTATCCGACAATCCGGAAATATCAGGAGATCGTTGGGCGGATTCAATCGTTGCTGGATTACAAAAAAGTCCTGGCGGAAAAGCTGTAAGCGGACCGGCCTGGAAGGGGGATCCTATGAAGTTCGTTTGCCTGAACTGTGAGACCTACATGACGTTTCAAAAGGTCGAAAAACCCGGTGAAGGCTCACTCGGTGTGTTCTTCGGCTGTCCATCCTGCGAAGCCAAGTTTTCGATGGTGACTAACCCCGGCGAAACACAAATGGTCGCGTCGCTGGGTGTCAAGCTGGGCGGGCGCACGGAAACCGCAGAACCGTTTGAGATGACTCGCGGAACCCTCAAGGATGAAGCGCAGGCCGGCGCCGGGCAAATGGCAGCCTATTTGAATGAGAAAATTCAGGGTGGCCAGCCGGCGACGGCGGCACCCAAGGCCAGTGCCCCGGCGGCTGGTGGCGAGAAGACCTCGAGTGGGTGCCCGTTCTCTGCGATGGTCGCGGAGATGGGGTTAACCTCCAGCGGCAAACCTCAGAATGGAAACGGCGCGAGCGAATTTACCTGGACGGCGGATGCCAAGGAAAAGTTGGAGCGGTTGCCGTCTTTCGTGAAGCCGATGGTGCAAAGCAGCGTCGAGGCCTATGCGCGAAAGCATGGGTATAAGTCGATTACGTTGCAAGTCATGGATGATTCCAAGAACGATTCGCCCAACGGTATCGCGTGGACGAAAGATGCCGAGCAGCGCATGGATAATATCCCTGACTTCATTCGTCCCATGGCTCGGCGGGAAATCGAGCGGATCGCCAAGGAGCGAGGTCTGGTGGAGATTACCGCCCAAGTCATGGACGAAGCCAAAGAGAAGTTCATGAAGTTCATGTAGTAGACGAATGCATGTGTGAGACGAGTGCTCGGCCCGTCCGGAAGTCCGGATGGGCCGTTCGATTCCCGCCGATTTTCCTCTCTCGACCGAATTATTGTCTGAGATTTCTCAGGTCTTGGTGTGCGCTGGTCGCCCTGTGTTGCTTCGCGATCTTCTCCTGGATCGCACCTCCTCTCATGGCAGAGCCCGCTGACCACGGTCATTCCACCGCCGCCGAGGATCACGGGCACCATCACGAACAGTCGTCGTCGGGGCCTCAGTGGGAAGGGTCGCGTGAAGGCATTGCCTATTCCGAATTCAATCATCACCTAGCCGGCGTGTTTCTTGTCCTAATCGGACTGAGTGAATTGCGCCAGGCGCTGGGATGGCCGGTCCTTGCCTGGACGCGCTTTTTACTTCCAGGGGCCCTGGGTGTGGCCGGCGTCTTTCTCCTGATTTGGAGCGATCATGATTCCTGGCCGATCGGGTCGATGACATTCGCGCAGACATTCTTCGGGACCGATCCGGAGGTGTTGCAGCATAAAACCTATGGCGTGCTGGCTTTTGCAGTGGGAACCATCGAATTTCTGCGTCGACTTGGCTGGTTCGACCATGCGGTGTGGACAGTGCCGCTTCCGATATTTGCCGTCGTGGGCGGGCTCATGTTGTTCGCACATTCCCACGGGGATCATCCCGCCGCCGAAAAAATTGCCCTGCATCATGTCATGATGGGAACTATGGCGATTACTGCGGGCTCGTCAAAGTTGATCTCCGGCTGGCGCCAGAGGCAGCTTGCGACGGAACGGTCGTACTGGGAACTCATCTGGGCGAGCCTGGTCCTCGTGATCGGAGTGCAACTGCTGTTCTATTCGGAGTAAAGCAGTCCCCGCTTGACAGCACCGCAGACACCGGCATCGCGTTGACACCCTTGTCGGGACTATGTTAGCTGTACATTTTTAATTCCGGTGTTACACGGTCATAGACCTGATGCATAGCAAGGTCTGTGCACGCAAAGAGGAGTCGCCATGGGTGGCCACAGTCATTGGGCAACAATCAAGCGGCACAAATCGGCGGTCGATGCCAAGCGCGGCAAGATCTTCACGCGCATCATCCGTGAGTTGACGATTGCGGCTCGGTCCGGCGGGGACCCCGACGGGAATCCACGCTTGCGCTTGGCTATTGCCAAGGCCAAAGAAGCCAACATGCCCGGCGATACCATGAAAAAGGCCATTCAGCGGGGTACCGGCGAGTTGCCTGGCGTGACCTATGAAGAGTTCACGCTCGAGGGTTATGGTCCCGGCGGGACCGCCGTCTTGATGGAAATTACCTCGGATAACCGGAATCGCACGGTCGCCGAAATTCGCAGTTTGCTGACCAAAAACGGCGGCAACATGGCGGAAGCCGGGGCGGTCGCCTGGCAATTCCATAAGAAAGGCGTCTTGGTCGTTGAAAAGGGAAAGGTCGAGGAAGATGCGCTTCTCACCATTGCCCTGGAAGCCGGTGCGGAAGACGTGAAGGTCAGCGATAAGGCCTTCGAGGTCCTGACCAGCCCGCATGATTTTGAGGCCGTGAAGAAGGCGCTGAGCGATGCGAAAATCGAGTATACGCTTGCTGAATTAAACTTCATTCCCCAGAATACGATTGCGTTGGAGGAAAAGGCCGCGGAACACATGTTGAAACTCATGGAAATTCTGGATGAGCACGACGATGTGCAGAAGGTCCATGCGAACTTTGACATCTCCGACGAGGTCATGGAGAAAGTTGCCGCCGCCACCGCGTAATCCGGGAGTTTCGGCACTGAGTATCGACGAACACGCAGTCTATTCACCAATCACTCCGCAGCACTCGTTCCTACTAATCAGATGATCGCCTTACTGACAGGCCTCGTGGCCTTCAAGGCGCCCTCGCAAGTCACGCTCGATGTCCATGGCGTGGGTTATGAGGTGTTGGTTCCTCTCAGCACCTTTTATTCATTGCCGAATCAGCATGAGCCCGTGACGCTCAGCATCCATACGCATGTGCGGGAAGACGCGATCCAGTTGTTCGGGTTTCTCACCGCCGCCGAGAAGGAAGCCTTTCTGTTGTTGACCGGCATTTCGGGTATCGGGCCGAAGTTGGGGCTCAGCGTCCTGTCCACGCTTTCCGTGCCGGACCTGTTCACTGCTATTCAGGCAGGCGATATTGAAAGGTTGGCAACCGTCCCTGGCATCGGCAAGAAATCCGCGGCGAGGATTGCTCTCGAACTCAAAGACAAGGTGGCAAAGTTGCATCCATCCGGCGAGCCGACCGGCGATGGCCTTGGACGATCCGCGAACCCGATATATGACGATGCCCTGTCGGCGCTGGTGAATCTCGGCTATCGGCAGCCGGATGTGAAAGAGGCGTTGAAGCGCGTGGAAAAATCGGGTGTGATGACGCAGGGGTTGGAGCAGGTGATTCGAGAAGCCCTCAAAGACCTGGCCAAGGGGTGACACATGGCAATGATGACACGTGCGCAAGGAAGAAGCTGTTGGTGGCGGATCGCGACCGGGGTAGTCGTAGTGGCTGCTTTATTCTGTGTCTCGATGACGGAACGAATCTCCGCCGCCGATGGCACGGAGGAGCCGAAAAGTATCCGCAAGACCTGTGGGGCGTGCCCGGAAGGATACGCCACCACCGGGAGGACCACTGCGCCGGAGTTATGCAAAGATGGCGATCCGGTGTTGGTGCAATGTGTGCCTTTGGGCAGCAACATGCTGTCGGTCTGCGGCTCCTGCCCTGAGGGCTATAGCGAGGTCGGACGATCGAATGTGCCTTCGCGTTGCGGCTCCGTCGATGGCGGGCTGGTGTCACAATGCCAATCGCAGCAAATGGGAGCCAGTATGCCCGATCCGAGCCAGGGAGGCGTCCGGTGCCCGCCTGATTGCGGGAGCATGGCTGCCCCTGGACAGGGTGCATCCCCGCCGCCGCCGAAATTCAGGCCCGCACCAGAGTCCAAATAGTCGAGGCCCGTTTCTTCGAGGGGGTTGCCATGTCTGACCGTACCGTGAGCACTCAACTGACCGACGACGAGCGCGGGCTCGAGGCAGCGCTGCGCCCGCAGAGTTTGCGGGAGTATGTCGGGCAACCCCGGATGAAGGAATCGCTGGAAATTTGCATCGAAGCGGCCAAGCGCCGTGGTGAGGCCTTGGACCATGCGATTTTTTACGGCCCACCAGGCTTGGGTAAGACCACCATTGCACACATCATCGCGAGGGAAATGGGATCGGCCATCCGCTCGACGTCCGGGCTGGTCTTGAGCCACGCCGGGGATCTGGCCGCGATTCTGACCAATTTGCAGGAACGCGATGTCTTGTTCATCGATGAGATTCACCGATTGCCGGCGTCGGTGGAAGAGGCGCTCTATCCGGCGATGGAGGATTACCAGCTTGATCTGGTGGTCGGACAGGGTGCTTCGACGAGGACCGTAAAACTCGAATTGCCGCGGTTTACCCTGGTCGGAGCCACGACCAGAGCCGGGGCGTTGACCTCCCCTCTGCGAGATCGGTTCGGGTTGGTGCACCGGCTGGAGTTTTATTCCTCCCAGGAGCTGACCTCGATCGTCACGCGTTCAGCGGGGTTGCTCAGTATTCCCATCGACGAGGCCGGGGCAGCTGAGATCGCACGCCGGGCTCGGGGGACGCCGCGTATCGTCAATCGTTTGATTAAACGCATCCGGGATTATGCCCAGATCAAAGCCGGGGGCCGCATCACTCAACGAGTGGCCCAGGATGCGTTGGCGTGGTTGGCCGTCGATGCGGCGGGGCTGGATGAAATGGACCGCCGGGTGCTTCTGACTGTGATCGAAAAGTTTAACGGTGGTCCCGTCGGGGTTGATTCGTTGGCCGCCGCGGTGCAGGAGGATAAGGGCACGCTGGAGGATGTCTATGAACCATATTTGATCCAGGCGGGCTTTCTGGAGCGCACGGGTCGCGGCCGCCAGGCGACCAGATTGGCCTACGAGCATTTCAAGAAACAGAAAGACCTGCTCCCCTTTTCCGGTGAGACGGATTCGATCGCAACTCCTTGAATCACCGGACCTATCCTTGCAATGCCCGCAGTGGCTCCTGTAGGATACCCACTTGTCCAAGCGCGGCCTTCGGCTTGGACTCGTTTCGCAGCCCGTCTTTGTGAGGGACGTCTGCTGCGAGGAGGAAATCCCCCCGTTATGTCTGATGACTTGCAAGTCCATCGCGAACAAATCGATCGGCTCGACGATCAGATTTTGCGTCTCCTGAATGAGCGCTCGAAATCGGTCATTGAGATCGGTCGGCTGAAAAAGCTGAAAGACGCAGAGGCGAATTTGCACACGCCGGCGCGCGAAGCGGCGATTTTCGATCGTCTCAGCAAACAAAATACCGGCCCCTTTCCTACCGAGGCCATCCGTGCGGTGTACCGGGAAATCATGTCGGCCTCGTTATCCTTGGAGGGGCCTCAAAAGGTCGCCTACCTTGGACCGAGGGCGACGTTTACCCATATGGCCTGCATGCAAAAATTCGGGGCCTCTGCGCAGTATATCCCCGTCAACAGCATTAAGGAGGTCTTCAGCGAAGTGGAACGGGGCCGCGCCCATTTCGGCGTGGTGCCGATCGAGAACACGACGGAAGGCGTGGTGAATCACACCCTCGACATGTTCGTCGATTCCAACCTGTTGATCTACGGCGAAGTGCTGCAGGAAGTCGCGCACCATCTCATGTCAAAAAGCGGAGTGGCGGCAGACATCACGCGCATCTATTCGCATCCCCACGCCATTGCGCAATGCCGAAATTGGCTGGAGACCAACTTGCCTCACGTGCCGGTATCGGAAGTGGCGAGTACCGCGCGTGCCGCTGAAATGTCGGTGGATGATCCTTCGGCCGCCGCGATCGCGTCGGAATTGGCATCCCAGCTTTATGGCTTGAAAGTGGTGACGGCGAGAATCGAAGACAACATCAATAACTTCACCCGCTTTCTCGTGCTGTCACAGAAGGCGCCGGAGCGAACGGGCCGGGACAAAACATCGCTGATGCTGTCGGTCAAGGACAAGGTCGGCGCCCTGTACGACTTATTGCGGCCTTTTGCCTCCCATGGCTTGAACATGACGAAGATCGAATCGCGTCCCTCGCGTCGCAAAGCCTGGGAATACATTTTCTTTGTCGATATCGAGGGCCATATCGACGAGGAGCGGGTCAAAAAGGCGGCAGAAGAGGTCAAGAGCCGCTGTCTATTCATGAAGATTCTCGGGTCGTATCCCGCCTATTCCTAGAGGTCCGAGTTACGCCATGCCATTGAAGGTACACCCCGACATCGCTTCCCTCGTGCCGTACGTGCCAGGAAAACCCATCGAAGAGTTGCAGCGAGAGTTGGGATTGCCGCGCGCGGTGAAGCTGGCGTCCAACGAAAATCCGATCGGGCCCTCGCCGAAGGCCATGGCTGTGCTGGCCGAGACTGTTCCGACCTTGCACCGTTATCCAGACGGCGGCGCGTTCCGCTTGCGCGGAGCCTTGGCCGAACGTTGGAAGGTTGCGCCGGACCAGGTCATACTCGGAAACGGCTCCGATGAAATCCTTGGACTGCTCGCTCGAACATTCTTGTCGCCGGGAGACGAGGCCGTAATGGCCGAACATACCTTCGTGATTTATAAAATGGAGGTCAAGGCGGCGCACGGGGTCGCGGTTGAAGTGCCGCAGAAACATTGGCATCACGATTTGCCGGCCATGGCCGCGGCCATCACCGAGAAGACCAGGTTGCTCTTTGTCTGTAACCCCAACAACCCGACCGGCACCATGGCGACCAAGGCAGAGGTAGCAGCGCTCATGGAACGGGTGCCGGACCATGTCGTGGTCGTATTTGATGAGGCCTATTACGAATATGTGCGGCATCCGGAATTCCCCGAGTCCCTCGGGTACGTCAAGGCTGGACGGCCTGTCATCGTCTTGCGGACATTTTCCAAGATTTATGGATTAGCAGGCTTGCGTATCGGGTATGGCATCACTACCCCTGAAATCACCAATTACTTGAATCGCATCCGTCCGCCCTTCAATGCCAACAGTATGGCGCAACGAGCCGCAGTGGCGGCGCTGGACGATGAAGCCCATGTGGCGGCAAGCCGGTCACTCAATCACGTGGAAATGGACAAGGTGCGCGCCGGTCTGCGGCGGCTGGGGTTCGAGGCCTTGCCCAGTGAAACCAATTTTCTCTATTTCGATGTCGGGAGAAACGGCCGCGCAGTCTTTGACGCGTTATTGGCCAAGGGCATCATCGTGCGTCACATCGAAGGCCGCATGTTGCGGGTGACCATCGGCCTCCCGGAAGAAAACCAATTGTTCCTGAGCGCGCTGGAAGACATCACACGCGCGTCGCAATAAGGAAAGCGAGACGAGACCATGATTATTGTCTTGAAGCCTGACGCTTCGGAGCGGGAAGTCGATCACATCACCGACCGGCTTCGGGAATTGGGGTTGAAGTCGCACATCTCGGCCGGGCAAGAACGGACCATTATCGGAGTGATCGGGGACGACCGGATCTTGCACAATCAGCCGTTGACCGCTCTGCCCGGGGTGGAGAGTGTGTTGCCGATTCTGGCTCCGTGGAAGCTCGTCAGCCGGGAGTTTAAAAAAGAAAACACCATCATCGATGTGAACGGCGTCAAGATCGGGGACAAGAAAATTACGATCATGGCCGGTCCCTGTGCGGTCGAGCGTTTGGAATTGACCGTGGGCATCGCTCACGAAGTCAAATCGGCCGGCGCGACGGTGTTACGAGGCGGTGCGTATAAGCCGCGTACTTCGCCCTATTCGTTCCAGGGATTGGGACGTGAGGGGTTGGATTATTTGGTGGAGGCCAAGAAGCAGACCGGCCTGCCGGTCGTCAGCGAAATTCTCGATACCCGTGATATCGAACTCTTTCTGGAAAAAGCCGACATCATTCAAATCGGCGCCCGCAACATGCAGAACTTCGAGTTGCTCAAGGAGGTTGGCGCGTACGATAAGCCGGTCCTGCTGAAGCGCGGCCTTTCGGCTACCATCAAAGAGTTTCTGCTTTCCGCGGAATACATCATGTCCCGCGGCAATCGCAATGTCATGTTATGCGAGCGCGGCATCCGCACCTTTGAAACGCAGTATCGGAACACGCTGGATCTCGCAGCCATCCCGACGCTCAAGGATCTCTCCCATCTTCCCGTCATCGTTGATCCCAGTCATGCCACCGGCAAGTGGGATTTGGTGGCGCCGATGTCCAAAGCCGCGATCGCCGCCGGAGCCGATGGGCTGTTGATCGAAGTACACTCCAATCCCGAATGTGCCCTGTGCGACGGAGAGGAATCCATCCGGCCGTCGAAATTTAAAGAGCTGATGGGGGATTTGCGCAAGATCGCTGCTGCCGTTGATCGCACGCTGTAAGAATCGCGGCGACACGTTGACCTGGGAATGTCCTGAGAACCCGGGAAATATCCAATGACGACACCACATTTCAAACACGTGGCCATTATCGGAGTCGGGCTCATCGGCGGCTCTCTGGGGATGATCCTGCGCCGTCAGAAGCTGGCTGATTCGGTCGTCGGCATCGGCCGCCGCGTGGAGAATCTGAAAACGGCGGTCGAGGTCGGCGCCATCGATCGATACGTGGCTGATCCGCGCGAAGGCGTCGAACAGGCAGACTTTGTCCTGCTGGCCACGCCGGTGGACACCTATGAGCGACATTTGCAGGAATGGGCCGGTTGCCTCAAACCCGATACCATCGTCAGCGATGTCGGCAGTGTGAAGGGAGAATTAGTCACCAGGGCCGAGGCCCTGATGCCGTCGGGGGTAAAATTCGTCGGCGCCCATCCCATTGCCGGCAAAGAAAAGACCGGGGTGGCAGCCGGATCCGAGACGCTTTTTTCCGGTGCGCGCTGCATTCTGACGCCAACCACCCACACAGATCCCGAGGCACTGAAGGTCGTTCGTCGAATCTGGGAGCTTGCGGGTTCGATTGTGCTGGAGATGGATCCCTTTCTCCACGATAAAATTCTCGGTGCCGTCAGCCACCTTCCGCATGTGGCGGCTTTTGCCTTGATGACTGCCTTGGCGGATGTCCGCGACCATGGCGTACCGGAACTGGACTTGGCCGGTCATTCCGGTGGTGGATTGCGTGACACCACCCGGATCGCTGCCAGTTCGCCGGAAATGTGGAGGGACATATTCCTGTGGAATCGAGACAACATCGTGTCGTTGATCGAGACCTATGAACGGCATCTCGGTGAGCTGAAACGGCTGATTGCCACCGGCGATGCGGCTGGAATTGAAAAGCAATTGGACAAGGCCAAGTACGAACGCGAACAACTCATCCCCCGGACAACGGGGAAGGCCTAAGTTGCGATGGCCTCGTTAACAATCACTCCAGGGCGCCCGTTGAAGGGCACCATCACGGTGCCGGGCGATAAGTCCGTCACGCATCGGGCCATCATCCTCACGGCCTTGGCCGAAGGAACGAGCACCGTGACGGAGTATTGCCGCGGCGAAGATTGCTTGAATACCATGCGCGCCTTCCAGTCGCTGGGGGTGCGGATCGAGGAGACGCCGGACTCGCTGACGGTCTACGGCAAAGGCATGTGGGGATTGACGGAACCGTTCGGCCCCATCGATTGCGGCAATTCGGGAACCGGTATCCGTTTGATGGCCGGACTGTTGGCGGGGCAGGATTTTTTTACGGTCCTTACCGGAGATGAATCGATCAGGCGGCGTCCCATGGGGCGGGTCGTCAAACCGTTGCGGGCGATGGGCGCGACCATTGCGGGGCGGAAGGGCGGGGAACTTGCGCCTTTGGCCATCACCGGGACCAGACTCAAGGGCATGTCTTATGTCTCGCCGGTGGCGAGCGCGCAGATCAAATCATCACTGCTCTTTGCGGCTCTCTATGCGGACGGTCTCACGACGATCTCAGAACCGCGTCTCTCGCGTGATCACACCGAGCGCATGTTCGCCTATTTCGGGATTCCGTTTGAGCGGGACGGATGCACAGTCCGGATCGAAGGGCGTCCGTCGGTTCGTTGGAACGGCAAGCCGGTGGTGGTGCCCGGGGACCTCTCGGCGGCGGCATTTTTTCTGGTCGGAGGCTCCATTGTTCCGGATTCCGATGTCACGATTCGTAATGTAGGGATGAATCCGACGCGAACCGGCCTGATCGACATCCTGCGCCAGATGGGCGCGCATATCGAGGTGCTGAATCCGCGGGAAGAGGCGGGGGAGCCGGTAGCGGATTTGCGGGTGCGCTCCAAACCGCTCCGCGGCGTACGGATCGGACCCGAGCAGATCCCTCAGACCATCGATGAATTTCCCATCCTGTGTGTGGCGGCAGCCGTGGCTGACGGCGAAACGGTGGTGACAGGCGCAGAGGAACTGCGGGTGAAGGAAAGCGATCGGATCGCCACCATGGCGAAAGAGTTGCGGGCGATGGGCGCGCGCATCGAAGAGCGGCCAGACGGTATGGTCATTCAAGGGTTGGGACGCCAGGGCGCCAACGGGGCGCTTACCGGAGCGATCTGTGAAAGTCACGGCGATCATCGTGTCGCCATGTCTGTGGCGATCGGCGGGTTGACTGCTACGCAGGCGACGCAGATTCAGAATACGGCCTGTATCGAGACTTCGTTCCCGAATTTTGATCGTAAGCTTTTGGAACTGTTGACTGATTCTGGGAAACGTCTATAGTGCGAGGATTGCGTGGGTGAGATCGGTGTCGCCAACCGTGGCAAACGTGGCTTGATCATCGCCATCGATGGTCCGGCTGGCGTGGGCAAGAGCACGGTTGCGCGGCTTCTAGCGTTGCGGCTTGGATATCTGTATTTGGATACCGGTGCTTTGTATCGCGCCATTGCATGGAAAGTCCACAATGCGGGGCTCAGCCCTGACGATCATCTTGCCATCGCCGCGTTGCTTCCCAAGACAACTCTGCAGATGGCCTGTGGCCCCGAACAATCTCATGTGTTGTTGAATGGGCGCGATATTACCGGAGAGCTGCGAACCCCGGCAGTGAGCGCACTCGCGTCAATGGTTTCGGCCATTCCGGCCGTTCGCGAATGGCTGTTGCCCGTGCAACGGCAGATCGGTGCCGAAGGGTGTGTCGTGGCGGAAGGGCGTGACATCGGCACCAGGGTGTTTCCGGAAGCCGACGTCAAGTTTTTCCTCGAAGCCGATGCAGAAGTTCGAGCCACGCGGCGGCATCGGGAACTGGTGGCGGCGGGGCACTCGGTTCAATTTGATCAGACCAAGCGCGACCTCACGGGACGCGATGATCGTGACCGTTCCCGCGCCGTGGCGCCGTTGATTCCCGCACTCGACGCGGAGCGGCTCGATACGTCGAGCATGCCGGTGGAGGAGGTCGTCTCGCACATGATGGCTGTGGTCGCGGCGCGATTGTGAGCTCCGCCCTGTATGGCCTCTTGTGGGTCCTCTCTCGCATCATCGGCTGGATCTGTTTCCGGTATCGCACCATCGGCAGGGTGCCACGGCAGGGCGGGGTATTGATTGCCTCGAACCACGCCAGCTACTTGGATATTCCGTTGCTGGGCTGCGGAATTCCGAGGCGGGTCTGGTACATGGGACGGCATGATCTCTTTCCGATCCCGCTACTCAACGGCCTGCTGCAAGCGTTGGGATGGATTCCGTTACGGATCGGTCGCCTGGATCGGGACGCCTTTAGTAAAGCGGTCGCCTTGATCAAAGAGGAAAAGGCGGTGGCTATTTTCCCCGAGGGCGGGCGGACGATGACCGGGGCCTTGAAACCGGGGAAGCCTGGGATCGGGGTGATCGTGTCGCAGACGGGATGCCGTGTGGTGCCGGCGCATATCGGCGGGACGTTTGAGGTGCTGCCTCCTGGCGCCAAGTGGCCGAGATTTCGCCGCGTGACGGTGACCTATGGCGAACCGTTGGATTTCTCGGCAGACGCCGCGCAGTTGGAAGGCAAAGTGTTTTATCAACATGTCAGTCGTACGGTGATGGCCAAGATTGCAGAGCTCGGACAGGTGCCGAACCCAGGAGACGGGCGGGCGCAGGCCGGACCCTCTCACGATCGAGAAGCCAGACCGACAGCCAAGTCTTGCAACGCTGAGTAAGACTCGGATTTTTTCACTCTCAGCACCCGGCATAGGCCGGAGGACGGACCTTTCATGAGTACTGCCACACCACAAAGCGAACCCAAGCTCGACCGCGATGCCTTAGCGGCGATGTATGAGGAGACCTTCCGGAATTTTGAGGAAGGCACCATCACCGAGGGCATGGTGGTCGCGATCGGCAAAGACAAAGTCGTCGTCGACATCGGCTATAAGTCCGAAGGGATGATTCCCGCCGACCAATTCTCGCAGGAAGAATTGGGGCAATTGAAAGTGGGCGATCGCCTGCAGGTGTATCTCGAAGAATGCGAAGACGCGGACGGCAATCTGGTGCTCTCCAAAGAAAAAGCCGACAAGATGAAAATCTGGGAGGAATTGGAGAAGCTGCACAAGGAAGAAAAAAGCATCGAAGGCAAGATCATTTCCCGCATCAAGGGCGGCATGATGGTCGATATCGGCGTCAAGGCGTTCTTGCCCGGTTCTCAGATCGATTTGCATCCCGTCCGCGATCTGGATGGGTTGGTCGGCAAAACCTTCCCGCTGAAGATCATCAAGATCAATCATCGCCGTGGCAATGTGGTGGTCTCCCGACGGGTGTTGCTGGAGGAAACCCGCGATCGACGTCGCCAGACGACCTTGTCCACGCTGAAGGAAGGGCAGTTGATTCAGGGCACGGTCAAGAACATCACCGATTACGGCGCGTTCATCGATTTGGGCGGCATCGACGGGTTGTTGCACATCACCGATATGTCGTGGGGCCGTGTGGGACATCCGTCCGAGTTGTTCCAGGTGAGCGACAAGGTCGAAGTCACCGTGCTGAAGTATGATCGGGAAACCGGCCGTATCTCGCTGGGCCTCAAGCAGAAGTCGGCGGATCCCTGGACCGGCGTCGCGGCGAAGTATCCAGTGGGGACACGCGTACGCGGGCGGGTGGTGAGCTTGACCGATTACGGCGCATTCGTCGAACTGGAGCCGGGCGTGGAAGGCTTGGTCCACGTGTCCGAGATGTCGTGGACGCACGAAGTGCGGCATCCATCGCGTGTGGTGTCGGTGGGTGATCAGGTCGAAGCGGCCGTCTTGAATATCGATCCGGGAAGCCGCAAGATTTCCTTGGGGATGAAGCAGACGGCACCGAATCCCTGGGACATGATCGAAGCCAAGTACCCGGCCGGCACGCGGATCGAAGGCAAGGTGAAGAGCTTGACCGATTTCGGCGCGTTCGTTGGACTGGAAGAAGGCATCGATGGGTTGATTCACATTTCCGACATGTCTTGGACGAAACACATCAAACATCCGTCGGAGCTCTTCAAGAAGGGGCAGAAGGTGGATGCCGTCGTGATTCGCATCGATAAGGAAAAGGAACGTCTTTCGCTGGGGTACAAGCAATTGTCCCGCGATCCCTGGGAAGAGCAGATTCCCAACAAGTACCGAGTCGGCGATAGCATTACCGGCAAGGTCAGCAAGATCGCTGATTTCGGTCTCTTTATCGAACTGGACGGGGATGTGGAAGGCTTGATCCACATCAGTGAAGTGGGTTTGGATGCCAACGTGCGCATGGAAGACAAGTTCAAGCCGGGCGATGATGTCACGGCGAAGATCATCAAGGTGGATCGCGACGAGCGGAAAATTGCGCTCAGCCTCCGCGATCACCAGCTGGATTCCGATCGCCGCCAGGTCGATGAGTTCCATGCCTCGCAGGGCGGAATCGACCAAACCCTGGGTCGCGCGGCCAAGCAAAGCCGGAAGCGGAACCAGAGCGATTCCGAAGCCTAAACGTCGGGAGACCGAATGGGCCCACAAACAGACACGGCGGGGAAGCCACAGCGGAGTCTACTGCGCCGTATCCTCTGGGCCGTCGTGATTGTGGGGGGAGCGTTGATTCTCTTGAACGCGCTCCTCCCCGACCTCGATTTCTCAACCCAGGATCGTGTGGCCCTCATTCGCATCGAGGGCGTGATCTTGGACGCGCAAGCGACCATCAGCGAACTGAAGCACTACAGCGAGAATCCGCTGGTGAAGGCGATCGTGTTGCGTATCGATAGCCCCGGCGGCGGTGTCGTGCCGTCGCAGGAAATTCACGACGCCGTCAAGCGGGTGAAAAACAAAAGTAATAAAGCCATCATCGCCTCCATGGGCACGGTCGCCGCGTCAGGGGGCTATTACATCGCGGCCGCTACCGACCGGATCATTGCTAATCCCGGCAGCCTGACGGGGAGTATCGGCGTGATTATGGAGATGGCGAACTTCGAAGGCCTCATGAAAAAGGTTGGGGTCGAAGGCGTGGTTATCAAGAGCGGGCGCTTCAAAGATGTCGGATCGCCCTTGCGCAAGATGAGCGATGAAGAGCGCAAGCTGTTGCAGGCCGTGATGGATGACGTCCATCAGCAGTTTATTCAGGCCGTGGCAGACGGGCGATCGCTGGATGTGTCCGATGTGGAACCATTGGCCGATGGCCGGATTTATACCGGGCGTCAGGCAAAAGACGCGCGATTGATCGACGAGTTGGGCGATCTCGATGACGCGATTCATATCGCGGCGGATATCGCGGGGATGGAAGGCGAGCCGAAAGTCGTCGAGCCGCGCAAGCGGTTTTCATTCCGGGACCTCATCGAATCACGTTGGTCGTCCGTGTTTCCCAAGCTGGAGTTCGATACCGGGGTCAAACTGAAATATCTGATGGCGTTCTGAGCGGCCGGAGCATGATCGGTATGGCAACGCAGCAATTCACCTGTAGGTAAGCCCCACCCACGAGGAGAGGGACGATGACCAAAGCGCAGATTATCGAGCGGGTATCGGAGCAGGTCACCACGTTGACGAAGCGGCAAGCGGAAATCGTGGTCAATACGATTTTCGATTGTATCCGGGACTCTCTGCGAAACGGCAACAAGACGGAGATTCGGGGATTCGGGAGTTTCCGTCTTCGTGCACGGCGCATGAAAGAAGGGCGTAATCCGAAGACCGGCGCGACAGTTGCGGTGCCGGCCAAGCGTGTGCCATTCTTCAAGGCGGGTAAGGAACTGAAGGAATTACTCAATAAGTAACAGGAGTGATACCGTGGCAGAGTCGTCCGATATAACAGCCCCTGAGGTGCGGTGGAGTGACGGCGCGCTCAAACGCATGGAGCGCGCGCCCATGTTCTTGCGGGGAATGGTCCGCCGCCTGGCCGAGAAGAAGGCACGTGAATTGGGCTATCCTGAAATCACCGAAGAGATCCTCGACCAGTTCAAAGGTCAGATGATGGGGACCATGGGTGGTGAGGGAGGCATGGCAGAGGCGGCCGATCAAATGGCCAAAGGGCAGCTGCCCTGGACCGCTGCCGCCAAGGAGCGCCTGGCTGCGGTGCCCGAGTTCATGCGGGGGATGATCAAGCAAATCGCCGACGAGATCGCTCGCAAAGGCGGTCACATGGAGGTCAATGTCGATTTGTTCGAGAAGGTCGAAGCCTTAGGGGAGATTCGCGAGCGGGAAGCGACTCCGCTGGAATGGACCGAAGGGGCATTAGCGCTCTTGCAGCAGAAAATCAAAGAGTCTCCGCCGATCGCCATGGATTTCGTGAGCGACATGATCCGCCATGATACCGAGGAGATGGCGCGGGAAAAGGGCTTGACCAGAATCGACGAGCAAACCGCCGTGCAGTTGTGGGAAGCCCCGCAGGAGCGCGTGGCCTGGAGCGACGAAGCCTGGAAACGCCTGCAGACCTCGCCCGATTTTGTGCGCAGCGGGATTCGCAAGGCAGCCGAACGTCGCGCCCGCAAGTTGGGGTTGAAAGAGGTCGATTCCGAGCACCTCACCACATTCCGCAATCAAGCCATGATGAAGGCGGTGAAGCGCATCCGGTCATTTGGATATAACGAGCTGACGTTTGATGCCTTTGACACGGCCCTCCAAAAGACCAAGCGGTTACAGGGCAATGATCAGGCGGAAAAGCGGTTGCAGGAAATTCGTTCTCACTTCAGTGATCCCGACGTGAAGAAGCCTGAAGGCGGCACATTAGGGGCCGATTTGATGGGGCGATTCAGAAAGTTTCTCAAGGGCGAAGGGCCTCTGTAACAATCACCGAAGCCGCCTGGGTTCGATGGAGCCGGGCGGCTCGATTCTTCTCCATTCTTTCCACGTCTCTCCAACTGCTCAGGTACGCTATTCAGATTGTGCAGAGTGTTGCCTATGCGTATGGCCGGACGATGCACAACTTCCGCCTCTCTTTTGGGCGCTCGTGATGGATGATTGAGGTGTGCCGGAAACGCGCGCTGACGCTAAGAAATGGGATTGCTCCGTTCAGGCGTATACCGGCTGCCGATGCTAGAGGGCGAAGACGTCGAGTGGAATTCCACCCGCAAGTCGAACGCCTGCGGGTGGAATCTCCCAAAAGAGAGAAGTAGAAGGGACCTGGTCGCTTAGTGTGCCGCGACGCCGGCTGCTTGGGGCCAGAATTTGTGCCGAATCTGGGGCAGCGGTTCGTTATCGAAGTTCGGAATGTCGTAGAGACAACGGTCAATGGTCGAAACTTCGTCTTCCGTCAGTTCCAATGGGACTTGTTTCTTCCAGAACTGGTCGAGCGCCAGATAGTCGTTCGACGTCGGCTTCTCGGCCAACAGGGCCTGCATATGCTTGAACCCTTCTGTATCGACTCCCGGCACACGGCCGTTATTGCGATCAATACACCATTTCAGCACTTCTGCGACGCCATACATCGACAACGGAATCGTAACTTTCTTGCTCATGAGCACCTCCTCCACACTTGGGCCGCATTGTAGCCTAAGGCTTTCCAAGTTTTCAAAGGGGCGAAAGGCCTAGACGCCGGAGCCCATTCGGGGGCAGCACGACCAAGGTCCGAGCCGCAACTCTGACGCCGGACTTCGTTGCGAAGCCGGAGGGGGCTCTGTATACTCCGCTCAGCGCAGCAGAATTGGGAGCGGCGAAGCATGGACGTGGCAGGAATGTCATGCTTTTTTCACCGGGATGGCGATGACCATCAATACCTATGCCAACAAGAGTCGGGTGATCGATCGAGTCGGTCTGGCTCTCATAGCCGGTTTGCCCCTCCTCTTCGCTTGCTCCAAAACGGATCCCTACGTCCCGCCGGATCCCTTCTATTACTTTGAAAGTTATGCGGTCGGCAAGAACCCGACGACCGTCACGACGGCCGACTTCAATCGGGATCAAATCACCGATCTCATCACGACCAACATTTCGAGCAACTCCATTTCGCTGCTGTTCGGCAATGGCGATGGGACCTTTCGAGACCAGGTTCAGGTCAAGGTATGTCAGGAACCGCGGTCGCTCGCGCTCAATGATTTTAACCATGATGACCAGCTCGACGTGGCGCTGGCCTGTTCAGGCGGGGATCAGATCTCCATCCTGTTCGGGCGAGGCAACGGCAAGTTTGATGAAGGCCCGCAGTACCCCGTGCATCGAGCCCCGGTGTCCATCTCCAGCCAAGACGTCAACGGCGACGGGCATCCGGATTTAGCGGTCGCCTTACGCAACGACAAGGTGAAGATTTTTCTGGGCAGCGCCCGCGGCGAATTTCGGCCGGGACCGCAATATGAATATGGCGATACCCCCACCTCGGTGGCGCTCAACGATCTCAATCAGGACGGCAAGCCGGATTTAGTGGTGACGAACGGGGGACCGATGTTGAGCGCCGTTTCCGTATGGATCGGCAATGGCGACGGGACGTTCCGCGATCCCAAAGATTACAAAACCGGCCGGCGGCCATTGGGGGTGAGTTTCGCAGACTTTAACAACGATCACCTGCCCGATCTTCTGGTCATCAACGGCGAGGGGGATAGTTTCACCACCTTTCTCGGCAACGGCAACGGGACCTTCCAGCCGGGCAAGGACTCCGGCGCAGATGCCAGCCCCAATTTCGGCGTGGCCCATGACTTCGACGGCGACCACATCGACGATGTGGCGATCGTCAATTTGCAGTCTACCGACCTCTCCATTTTATTCGGGCGAGGCGACGGCACCTTTCACTATCCGCCGCGTAATTACCGCACGAAGAACGGCCCCTTTGCCGTGGCGAGTTATCGGGTGTCGGCCGACAACGGGGAGGAGCCCGGTCTCGTGACGGCCGATAACGGCGCCGCCAGCGTCTCGGTGTTTCTACATCACGGCAGGAAAGGGCAGATCCCGCCGAGTAGCAAAACGGAATAGCGACCGATTCAGATTTCAGGCGCGACAACCGAAGAGGAGACAGGCAGTTTGCTTGACACCTCGGTAGGGCTCGGATAGAGTTCGAAAAGGTCGCCGGATTACGGTCCGCGCCAATCTCAGCGATCAGACCACGGGGGCTCGTGCGATCGTTTTTGTGGTGGTTTAGCATGGGCTGCCTGACGACGCTGGCAGTCTTGATGGTTCAAGGCGGGGTACGCGATCTGGTGTCGGGGACCAATCCGACGGGAAGTTCCGGCGCGATCCTTTCCTTCAGTACCACGATCTTCGGGGGTGGGTTGTTGGCCGGCTGCCTCGCCCTTATCCTCAACCGTCTCCGCTAAACACATGACGACGTTGGTATCGGTCTGAGATGCGCCGAGACGTCTACGCAATCGTGTCGAAGGGGCACTGGTCGGGCGATGCACTGCCTGAAATGCAAAGGATTCATGATGGTGGAGCGGCATTACACGCTCATGAATCGCCGACTCTATGCACGCTGCCTGAATTGCGGATTCTGGATCGATCTGGCCGACCTGCTCCGGTTTTTCCACAAAGTCATTGCCAGCAGCGTGCGTGGCACGAAGGTTCGAGAAACCTATACCCTGTGACCGTCAGAATCCCTCTGCTCGTCACAAGAAAGCATAGACCTTCCGCATGAACCGTTCACATCGAATGTTGCCGGTGGCTGCCATGGTCATTTCGTTCCTGGTAGGCGCCCTCTGGACTGGTCAAGCCCGAGCGATCGACAACGATGAGGATGACGAGGTCATTACCGTCCCGTACGATCCCAGACCGGTGCCCTCGGCTAAGCAAGCGCATCACAGCCTGCGGTGGCGGCACGTGCCGGCGCATAGCATTCTCCTGAAGGAATTGAAGACGGGTACGACGCTCTATCAGTTTGAAAGCGAAAAGCGGCTGTCCCCGGCGAGCCTCACCAAAATCATGTCCGCCTTGGTGATCCTGGAATATGGCCATTTAGATGATGAAGTGACCGTCAGCCCCAAGGCCGCCCGCGCCCATAAAACGCACCTGCGCCTGCGCACGGGCCAAATATTCCGATTGGAAGATTTGCTCAAGGCGATGCTGATTGTTTCCGCGAACGATGCCTGCTTAGCGGCCAGTGAGCATGTCGGCGGCGACGAAGCCCGATTTGTCGATCTCATGAATGCCAAGGCCGCGGCGCTCGAATTACACAATACCCATTTCAGTAATGCCTGCGGATTTGATGCGCCGGAACATTATTCGACCGCCGAAGATCTCGCCAAGCTCAGCGAGATTGCGTTGCATCATCCCGTGTTCAAAGAATTGGTCCGCGAAGAGCGGGAAATCATCATGCCGATCAATGAGCATCGCGCGTACGTCCTGCGCACTACCAATCGGCTGCTTGGCCGAATTCCTGGGGTGCAAGGGGTGAAGACGGGCTTCACCTCAAAGGCCGGCCGTTGCCTGATCGCGAAAGTCTCCCAGGACGGCAGTGATCTGCTGCTTGTGATCCTCAACTCCAAGCGTCGCTGGAATACGGCGACCAGCCTCATCAATTACGGCTTGCGCTTGAGCGATAGCCGCGCCGCACTGGCTCGATAAATTCCTGTCACCATGAGTGGTGGTACGTCGGTTGTGCCGGTCTCGTTGTCAGCGAGGCGGGCACGGGTGCGTCCTGTCGAGGACGACGGGGCATGAGGCGGATGGAGTTGAAGGGCTGAACGTACGGAACGTTCGAGAGAACTGAGCTGGATTCTTGTGTGATGGGTCAGTGTGGGAGTGAAAACTCCACGTTGACGTCCTTCCCGAGATAATTCACCTGGAAGCCCTGTTTGTCATAGGCCAGCATGGCGCCCATCACGTTCTCGTCGCCATAATCTTCCTTGCCCAGGATCTTGCGTACATCGTCCGGGCTTTCGCTGTTGAGGACATTGCGGAAGATGCCGCGCGTTTTAAACGCAAAACGATTGTTGATGAAGATGAGATCGACTTTACCATCTTGCACCCGCACGCCGGCCATTGGCCCAGTCGGTTTGCGTTGATCGAGCAAGAAAATGAAGGTGGCCTCTTGTTCCGCCTTGATGCCGGGGATCTTTTCGTTCACTAGCCCGTCGAGCGCCTTCGCTTCATCATCTCCCAGCTTGATCCCGAACAGTGACACATCTTGGCTCGCGATTCCTTTCGGGTCGCTCACGTCGTTCTTGCTGAGTTCATAGGGTTCGGCAGTGACGATGGCAGCGAGGCACAGGGACCCCAGCATAGTCATCAAGGCTGTGAACGTCCGCGTACGCTGCATCATGAATGCCTCCTTAAAGCCCATGCTGAAATATTTGACTGGGTCGCCACTATCGGTCACATGAAAGAGGGGAGGTCAGGCAACAGGGCATTCTATCCAAGCGGCCGCCTGACTTTCAAGGTCGCAGTGTGCTTATTGCGGGCTGCAGACGCTTGGAGTTGGGCTCTCTCGTGCAATTGATTTGAAGCGTCAGGCCGCTGTCCGCTTGCGGCGTCGGTTTCGGAGAGACAGATTGGATCCTGACTGTAGATCCCGCATGGTAGTTTCGCAGAGCGCGGCGAACTCTTCGGCCGCTTGGCCGCGATGCCGTTTGGTGAGGTACGCGAGTCCGACGGTATGGCGAGGTGTGGGATCGTACAGATCAATGACCTGAAGCTGTGACGCCGGCAGCCGGGATTTGACGTAGAGCTCGGGAAGGATCGTGGCCCCGGTTCCTTCCGCCACCGCCTGAAGAATACCTTCCGGCGACGTCATTTCCAGGACCACTTGTGGGTGAACGCCCGCCTTCGCACATTCTGATTCGACCATTTTTCGCAGGCAATAATCAGCCGGCATCAGGACCAACGGTAGCTGTGCGAGGTCCTGCATGCGCGCGCGGCGCTTCCCGATGTTCATGGTTGCGGGAGCGATGAGCGCGAGACGTTCCTCAAACAGCGGAATGGTGGTGACGTGCGCGTGGGTCAGCGGGAGTAGACAAATTCCGATATCGAGGCGATTCGTCAACAGACCGTTGACGATCTCGGAGGAGGGCTGGGCGTGCACCTGCAAATGGATGTTGGGAAAGCGCTGTTTGAATCGAGAGACCAGCGGCGCAATCAGATAGGAATTGACTGTCGATAGCGTGCCGACGACCAAACGGCCGCGTTTCGCCCCGAGTAGCTCGTGAACCACCTGTTCCGCCTGCTCCACTTCCCGCAACGCCCGCTCTACATGTACCTGAAAGAGCTCGCCTGCTTGCGTCAGAACAACCTTTCTCCCGAGACGGTCGAAGAGGCGCGTGCCGAGCTCTTTTTCAAGGCCGCCGATCTGAATCGAGAGCGACGGTTGGGAAACATGCACATGCTCCGCGGCGCGGCTGAAATTCTGGTGCGTCGCAACGGCCATGAAATATTCCAGTTGGCGCAGTTCCATAATTAGGTCGTCTTATCTATAGTCATAGACTATGAAAATTATGAAAACAATATATTAGACGAATAGATCATAGATCTCCTATGGTGAGTCGTCAACCGGAATGTCGCTGCACAAAGCGCTTCGCATGTCCTGTCGCGGCGAGGTCAGGCAACCGGCCATTTAGCATTAAGGAGGTGGGCGATGGTATCGAAATACGGGATGGGAGTGATGCTCTTGGGGGCCCTGGCGCTGTCGGGCGGATGCGCCGACACGGGAGGGGTAAGCGAGACTCAGCGCTCGGCAGTGGCCGCGCCCATGGCGAAGTCGTTGTACGAACGCTTGGGCGGCAAGCCCGCGATTACGGCGGTGGTCGACCAATTTGTGGCGAATGTCGCGGCAGATGGACGGATCAACAACCGTTTTGCGACCACCGACATTCCCAGGTTGAAGGGGCATCTCGTTGATCAGGTCTGCCAGGCAACGGGCGGGCCTTGCCGATATCAAGGGCGCGAGATGAAGGCGACGCACCTGGGCATGCAGATCAGTTCCGCAGACTTCGGGGCGTTGGTCCAGGACCTGGTGGCCGCGCTCGATAAGTTCAATGTGCCCGCGGGGGAGAAGGGCGAGCTTCTCGCATTACTTGGTCCGATGAAGAAGGATATCGTCGAGGTGCCGTAGATGAGCGACGGCGGGGTCCGGCCTTAGGGCCGGTCCTCGCCCGAGGACAGGCAGAGAGTTATGGCTGCCGGCCGACGTCTACGAGGGCGGTCGCCAGCCGGCGAAGGCGCTGGAAATAGCCCAAGCTCTCCTCCGATAAGTCTTCCAGAAGGCCATCGAGATCGGCCACACAATCCTCAAGGATCGCAAGACGGTGGCGATCCATCTCCGGTTGGCCGTCGAGATAAAACACTGCGCATCCGCCGATCACGGTATCCAACGTCATCAACTGGCCTTCATTGGGGCTGGAAAATTGAGGCCAGCCGTCGCGGCTATGCTCTTCCCAGAGAGAGGCGATGGATTGATGACTCATATGATGGTACCGGCCAAGGTGAAGCGGGGGCGAAGCGTTACCCGTGCAGCAACCCTAACGCATGCAGGAGGAGGACGGCAAGCGTACAGAGCCACAGACCGAAAAATCTGTAGTCAACTGCCTCGCGCGTGAAGCACCAACTCAACAGAGGCGTTCGCCAGGCGGCCGGGCCCCACATCAAGAAGCCGCTTTTCATGACCATGGCACCGCCGGTCGCCCACCAGAGCGGTTGATAGGGTAGCGGGGTCGACCACAGCAGCAGAATGATGCCGAGGCCGATTCCAATCGCTTGCCAGCGAAGCAACTGCGGACTGTGGTCGAGGGACTCCTGCAAGCGCCGGATGACAAGCAGAGGGGCGCCCAATAACGCGAGGCCGTCGGCCATCCACATGCCGGCAATCGCGGCGAGGATGTATCGGGTCATGCTGTGAATCGCAGGTTCAGCATAGACAGGGCCTACGGATAGAGCCCGCGTTGGAGATGGGCCTGGGCCACCTTGTCGATGCCGGACATGAGCGCCGCCATCCGCATCGTTGTTCGCCGTTCGAGCGAAAAGTGCAGGGTTCTATGGAAGGCGCTCGTGATGATGTCTTGTAACCGGTCTTGAATGTCCTTCGCTTTCCAGAAGAAGCGCTGCACGTCCTGCACCCATTCAAAATACGACACGATCACACCGCCCGAGTTGGCCAAAATATCGGGAATGATGAAGACTCCCTTATCGGTCAGGATGCGATCGGCCTCCAGCGTCGTGGGCCCATTTGCGCCTTCTGCCAGAATGCGGCAACGCAATTTCGCCGCGTTGGCGTCGGTGATTTGTTCGGACAGGGCGGCAGGAACCAGCACGGTGCAGTCCAGCTGAAGCAATTCTTCATTAGTAATCATGTCGCCCAACTTGATGTCGTGTAGGGGCTCATGGTTCTCGTGGTAGCGACGCAGCAGTTCCGGGATATCGAGGCCCTTGGGGTTGTAGAGCCCGCCGCTCACGTCGCTCACCGCAATCACCTGCGCGCCGGCCTGTTGCATGATGCGAGCCGTATGGGAACCCACGTTGCCGAACCCCTGAATCGCGACCGTGGCTTTTGAGACATCCAGCTTCAAGTGTTGGAGGGCTTCCAGGGTCACATAGACCACACCACGACCGGTCGCTTCTTCTCGTCCTAAGCTGCCGCCGATGGACAAGGGCTTTCCCGTAACGACGCCTTGCACCGCATAGCCGACTTGTTGGCTATAGGTGTCCATGATCCAGGCCATCACCTGTTGATCGGTCCCGACGTCAGGCGCGGGCACGTCCTTATCCGGGCCGATGAGGGGGAAAATCTCTGCCGCGTAGCGTCTCGTGAGGCGTTGGAGTTCCGCGCGGCTCAATTGTTTGGGATCGACCCGTACGCCGCCTTTGGCGCCGCCGTAGGGCAGGTCGGCCAAGGCGCATTTCCACGTCATCCACATGGAGAGGGCGGCGACTTCGCCTAAATTCACCTCTGGATGGTACCGGATGCCGCCTTTCGAAGGACCACGAGCCGTATCGTGCTGGACGCGGTATCCCGTGAAGACTTCCACGCGCCCATCATCCATCCGGACCGGCACGCTGACGATGAGCGAGCGCTGCGGAAGTTTCAGCCGTTCGCGCAGGTTGGTATCCAAATGCATCGCTTCGGCCGCTTCGTTGAATTGGGCGACGGCCAAACGGAAGGTGTGGGTGTTCAGTTCAGTCATCAGGGCGCTCCTCTGGGGTTGGCTGGCGCATGAATGGATGGAGGGACAAGATTGCGGTCCGGTTGTTCCAGCCTAGCCGCGAGCTGTTCAAGAGCCACGGTCTCCGTCCACGTGAGCTGAAACCGTGCGGCAAAGTGTGCGGCAATCTGTTGCTGCACGACGTGGAGATCGGGCGTAATGTTCATGAGGGCCGCCATGGATGTGACTCGGCAATCGGAAATGCCGCAGGGAACGATGTGAGAAAAGGGTTCCAGGTCAGGGCAGACATTCAAGGCGAAGCCGTGCGTGGTAATGCCTTGGGAAATACGCACGCCGATCGAGGCGATTTTAAACGGGCGGTCGCCGTCCACCCATACCCCCGGCAGGCCTTCACACCGATGGGCGGTGATACCCGACTCGGCCAGCGTATCGATCAACACCTCTTCCAGCCGGCGGACGTAGGCTTTGGGGCCCGCACAGTAATCGGTCAGTCGGAGGATGGGATAACCGACCACCTGTCCCGGCCCATGGTACGTTATCGAGCCGCCGCGCTCTGTCCGGATGACGGGGATGCCGGTGTCTCGATGGAGCTGATCTTCTCCCGGCCAATGCCGGTCCTGTGTCGTGCGTCCCAGGGTATACACGGAAGGATGCTCGATCAGCAGAAGCAGGTCGTGGT
Organism: Nitrospira sp.; assembly: GCA_022226935.1. Lineage (GTDB taxonomy): Bacteria > Nitrospirota > Nitrospiria > Nitrospirales > Nitrospiraceae > Nitrospira_A. The sequence goes on along the minus strand of CP092081.1, from coordinate 1,845,657 downwards.
AACGGTCGGCGGCTCGTTCGGCGCGGCAGGCTCGTTGCAGGTTCCAAGCTTCGTCATACGGCATCGCCGCGCCGCAAACTAACGTTGCGGGTCGTGGCGCCTCGCTGCGTTCAGCGGCCGCGTGGCCTGCGACCGGCGCGGCAGCTGCATCATGGATGAGACGATCGAGGCTCATGGCTTACGGCCGTGGCAGGCTGGGTCGTGAAATGATGATCGTGGCCGTGCCGGCTTTGCCTTGCGTCGCGACCTGGAACGCCATCTGCCCATTGGCGTACTCGATGGCATGCCAAAAATCTCCCATGTTGTAGAGCGGGCGGTTATCAATGGCCGTCACCACATCCCCGGACTGCAATCCAGCCTGTCCGGCTGGTTTGGCCTGGTCCACCTGCAAGGCGAGGATGCCACGGTCGCTCTCCAGATCAAAACTCGCCGCCACGCTTGGGGTGATGGTCAGCGGAATCAATCCCAGGTCAGGCCGCGCAACGGAACCTCGGGCCATCATCGATTCGATATGGGCCGTCATGGCTTCGATAGCGATGGCGTAACTGATGGCCTGAGCCGACGGGGCAATCGCGACATTGATTCCGACGACCTGGCCGAAACGATCGACCAAGGGGCCGCCGCTGTTTCCCGGGTTGATGGCGGCATCCGTTTGCAGCAAATTGTAGAGGGTTTCCCCTTCCGGCGTCAGGACTGAACGGTCCAGCGCGCTGATGACACCAACGGTCACGGTGGAGCCTCCCTTCAAGGCCAGCGGGTTGCCGATGGCGATGACGGTTTCTCCAATCTCGAGGGTGGTGCGCTGGCTGAATTCGGCGGGTACGAGATCGGGCGCGGTAATCCTGATAAGGGCGAGATCCAGGAGAAAATCACGGGCGACGACACGACCGGGCGTCAGCCGGCCCGTGGATAATCCCACCACGACACTGGTCACGCCCTGAACCAGGTGGTTGTTGGTGAGGATATAGCCGTTGGTGTCGAGAATGATGCCGGAGCCGGACCCCGAGGGCGCCCCATGCTGCGAGCCTCCCTGGGGGATTCCGCGTGTCAGCACGGTTACCACCGACGGGCGGACTTTCGACACGACGGTGGGCACCGGAAGTTCGGTCAACGAAGCGGCACCGGCTTCCCGGGGCGCCACCCCGAATACCGTCAGCGTGAGACTACACAGGACGACCGAAAGCATGCGCCAGACCGGTGGACGAGTCAGGCTGCATCTGGATGATGCGCCTGGACTGTAGGAGCCTGTTACCATGGGAAGTCGATCCTCCGCCGGCGCATTCTCTCACACTCGCACGTACGGCGAAAGCGCGCGCAAAACAAAACGGGCGAGGCCGAGGCCTCGCCCGTCTCGCGCTCTCGTGACGTGTACGTGGCTACTTCAGCGCGGCAAACATTTCCTTGACCATGGGGGTCTTGAGCTTCTTCAAGGCTTTGGCTTCGATCTGTCGAATCCGTTCGCGCGTGACCGACAGATGTTGCCCTACCTGCTCAAGTGTCCGGGCTTGATCTTCGCCGATGCCGAATCGCAGCCGGATCACCGTTTGTTCTCTGGGCGTTAACGTCCCGAGAATACGGTCCATCTCGCGGGTGAGTTCCGTGCGATTCACGTGGGCATCGGGCGGGACCGCCTGCTGGTCCGGCAGAAGTTCACCGAGTTCCGTTCCGCCATCACCGACCTGATGCTCCAGCGCCACCGGCTCCTGAAACGCCTGCATCGTTTCATGCAGACGATCGGGCCGCATCCGCATCAGCGATGCGACTTCTTCCAGGCGCGGCTGGCGACCCAATTGCTGCACGAGCCGGCGCGAAGCCCGGAGAATGCGATTCGACGCTTCCGTCTGGTGCACCGGAATCCTGATGGTGCGCGATTGATCGGCCAGAGAACGGGTAATGCCTTGCCGGATCCACCAGGTGGCATAGGTGCTGAATTTAAATCCCTTGCGATGCTGGTAGCGCTCGGCGGCTTTCATCAGGCCGATATTGCCTTCCTGCACCAGATCCAGCAGGGTGAGGCCTCGTCCCGTGTAGTGCTTCGCGACATTGACGACCAGCCGAAGGTTGCAGCGCACCAACTCGTCTTTCGCTGTTTCCAGCGTGACGCGTGAACTGCGCAGTGTGGCTAGGCAGGCTGCCAGCTCTTTTCGTACCGCTGCCGGGACTTTGACTCCGGCTGTGCTGTCTAAAAGCAGGTGTTCCAGCGCCCGATCTGCTTGATTGAGCGCCGTGGCCGACAGGCCGCTGAGTCGCCGCACCGTCTGCAATGTCTGAATGTGTTCGCTCACCTCGTCAACACGCCTCAATCCCGCGCAGGCTTTTACCGCTTGCAGAAGGGTCTGGCGAATCTGCCGCGTGCCGAGGTCCAGTTGCTTGGCCAGTTCGATTTCTTCATCCCGTTCCAGCAGTCCCCGTTCGCCGAATGAACGAAAATACAACGATTCCAAAAGAAATGGGGACGACGCCGAACGCAACGGTTTTTCAGGAGCCGCTTCTTCGGTGTCCGCCTCAGGTTGGTCGCCCTGCGCGATGCTGTCCAACAACGTACTGGCTTCCGCATCATCGGCGTCCGGGTCGACTTCGACGGTCACCGCCGTCGGATCTGTATCGTCTTGAATCGCAATTGCGTGTTTTATCATGTGTCACCCCTCTTCCCCGTCCTGGGGATGGTTGGCTACGGAAACCTTGAAGAAGATCCCCTCATCTCTGTAAGAGACCAAAGGAGGAAAAAGGATTCGTAGTTTCGTTCCACTCTCCGGCCGTCCTTGGTCATACTACGAAGGCACGCAGCCGTTCAGATTCTTTCCCAATTGAGATAGGGCTGCTCGCTGAACTGTCAAGGGTGCGCTTGGTCAGCGTGCGAGATGCTGCGCCGACGGCGGTTCGGTTGAAAACGCGTGGGCCATCTCCTAGAATGCCGACCTATGTCACAACTACAAAACGGGGAACGCGTTCATCTGGTCGACAAGAAGGGCCGGCAGTACGCGCTGACCTTGAAGGCCGGGGATATCTATCACTTCAGCGGCGAAACGATCGCGCACGACGAGTTGATCGGCAAGCCCGACGGGTCGATCGTCACCCTGTCGAAAGGCAAGCGATTCCTGGCTTTGCGGCCGACCTTCGGCGAGTACGTCCTCAAAATGCCCCGCGGGGCGCAGGTGTTGTACCCCAAGGATTTGTCGTTGATTCCCATGTGGGCGGATGTGTATCCCGGCGCCCGGGTGTTCGAAGCCGGAACCGGCTCCGGCGCGCTCACGATGGCCTTGTTACGCGCGGTGGGCCCGACCGGATTGGTCGTGACCTATGAAGCCCGTGATGACTTCGCCCGGACAGCCCTGACGAATATCGAACGCTACATGGGGCCCGTGTCCACCCTGATGCCCATGAGAAAGAATGCCTATGAGGGCATCGACCTTCTCGAAGACGGCCGCCCCTTCGATCGCCTCGTGCTGGATTTGCCCGAACCCTGGCAGGTCGTGCCGCATGCGGCGAAGGTCTTGCGCTCCGGCGGCATTTATTTGAGCTTTGTGCCCACCATCCCGCAGGTCATGCAAACTGTTGACGCGCTGGAACGCACGTCGGTGTTCGGCAATATCGAAACCTTTGAGACCTTGCTGCGCACCTGGTCGATCCAGGGACGCAGTGTCCGCCCTGACCATCGGATGGTGGCGCACTCGGGGTTTTTGACCGTGGCGAGAAAAGTCGAAGAAGGTTGGTGGTCCCGTCCGAACAGGACCGTCGATACGGAAGAGTCCGCCGAGAAAGACGATGAGCAGCAGGAGGGGGAGGACGCAACGGCATGAATCGGTTACAAGGGAAAGTGGCCATCATTACCGGTGGCAATGCGGGGATCGGCGAGGCCATTGCCAAATTGTTTGCAGATGAAGGGGCACACGTCGTCGTCACCGGTCGCCGCAAAGAAGAACTCGACCGCGTCGTGAAGGGCATCGGGGTGAACGGGGGGCGAGCGCTCGCCGTCGTCGGGTCCGTCACGGATGAAGCCCATGTGCAGGACGTGGTCGCGCAGACCACGCGCACGTTCGGCAAAGTACACATTCTGGTCAACAATGCCGGCATCGGCGATTTCGGCAAGCGGCTCCACGAGACGGACGATGCCACCTGGGCAAAGGTGTTGGATATCAATCTAACGGGCGTATTCCGGATGACGCGAGCGGCGATACCCGAAATCATCAAGAGCGGCGGAGGGGCGATCATCAATATTTCCACCGTGGCCAGCCTGATCGGCATTCGCGGGCTATCGGCCTATGCCGCATCCAAAGGCGGGTTGGATGCGTTGACCCGATCTTTGGCCGTCGATTACGCGTCAGACAACATTCGGTGCAATGCGGTGAACCCCGGGTTGGTCGACACGCCGATGGCGGCACCGCTCATGGCAAATCCTGCCAGCCTGGAACCCATCATGGCGCAGTACGCTATTCGCCGGCCCGGAAAGCCCGAGGAAGTCGCCAAAATGGTGCTGTATCTGGCCTCCGACGAGTCGAGTTGGGTCACCGGCGGCACCTTTCCGATCGATGGCGGCATGACCATCAGTAAGGGATAGTCGGCAGTCTCCCGCGTCGGACAGGGCGGAGATATCATCGCGCGCGAAGCAGGAACATCGCATATGGACATTACACCCCACACACAATGGTGCGGTATCATCGGGAACCCGGTCGAGCACTCGCTGTCGCCGGCGATCCACAATGCCGCCTTTCAGAAAATGGGGCTGGATCTCGTCTATCTGGCCTTTCGCGTGGAAGCCCTCGGGGACGCGTTGAAAGGCATACGAGCCATGGGGAATGCGCGGGGATTCAGCGTGACGATTCCGCACAAGGTGGCGGCCATTCCGTTCCTGGACGAAGTGGAACCCACGGCCAAACACATCGGCGCGATCAATACCATCGTGGCCGAAGAGGGAAAACTCAAAGGCTACAATACGGATGCATCGGGAGCGCTGCGGGCCTTGAAAGAGGGGGGCGCGCTGCTCGACGGGCATCGGGTGTTGATTCTGGGCTCCGGCGGGGCCGCTCGCGCCATTGCGTTTGCATTGGCCACCGGGACGGGCCTTGCGGGGATGACCATTCTCGGGATCGAAGACGCGGAGCGGCAGAAGCTGGTGAAGGATCTGCGCGACAAGACGGGCGTGCCCGTCGAAGATGGTCCGCTGACGCTGGACATGCTCCGCAACTGGGTTCCTCACGTCCGCACGCTGATTCATTGCACGCCGGTCGGCATGTCGCCCAAGGTCGATGACTCCTGCGTGCCCGCCAATCTGTTCAGGCCGGAACTCACGGTGATGGATATCGTCTACAACCCGCGCGAAACCAAGCTGCTCCAGGAAGCGAAGGCCGGCGGGTGCCGGACCATTTCGGGCCTCGAGATGTTTCTCAATCAAGCCGTGCTGCAATTCGAACTGTGGACGAAGCAGCCGGCTCCCGTCGACATCATGCGGCAGGTATTGGAGTCGCGCTTTGTCTAACGAATCGGTTCCTCTCCGCGCGCACGCTCTGGCACCAACTACATGGTTTTCGGCCTGGAACCTCCTATGAATCTGGTACTGATCGGCTATCGCGGAACCGGCAAGAGCACGGTCGGCAAACTGTTGGCGAGAAAACTCGGGCGCACCCTGGTCTCGACGGATGCCGAGATCGTCAAGCGCGCAAACCTCTCTGTGCCTGAAATCGTCAAACAATTCGGGTGGGATCATTTTCGGGATTTGGAGTCGGCCGTCTGCCGCGATGTTGCCTCGCGAGATCAGCTGATCATCGACACCGGTGGCGGTGCCATTCTCCGGCCCGAGAATGTAGCGGTGTTGCAAAAGAACGGCATGCTGGTCTGGCTCACCGCGACCGTCGAAACAATTACTCGCCGGATCGGTGGCGACACCCAGCGGCCGTCGCTGACGGGCACAAAGTCCTTCACCGAAGAAATCCGTGACGTGTTGGCTGAACGGACACCCAAGTATCAGGCAGCCGCCGCCCATGTGGTCGCGACCGACGGCGTCTCCACGGCAGAGGTGGCCGAACGCATTCTCCGGCTGATGCCGCGTGAGTCAGGCCAGTGAGCCGGCTGAGTCTGCGGCTGAAACGAGTAGGTGCCTCGTGCGTTTCTTGACTTCCCCTCAATAACATGGTTTTAATCCCCGCGCGCGCCCGTAGCTCAATTGGATAGAGCATCGGACTTCGGATCCGAGGGTTGGGGGTTCAAGTCCCTCCGGGCGCACCATCTCGCCACAAGGCAGCCGAAATTCCCGCTTTGTCACAGCCGCTGCGCAGTCACCCTAATTCAACTGACGTTGATCAACCATCCATGAAGATGGGAGCTAACAAGAGCCAGTGGTATGCCGACATTTCAAGCTCTTTTCTATGAGTCCAAGGCACCAGGATCACAGTAAGCGATCTTCAATATTTTCTGGCCCATGCATGATAGTGCTAGAGTCTGAAATCGATCCCTAGCGCACCTTCCAGCCGTAGAAGCAGACCGCATAACCGTCTCGAGGATGCTTACCGACGGACAGCAATTTCAGACCAATTTTCTCATAGAATGCTCGCGCGCCGGCATTTGCTGCGGCTGTTCTCAATGTGAAGCCGTTCGGCATTTCCTTCATGGCTTGCCCAAGAAGCAGCTTGCCCAATCCGCGCCGCTGAGCTGAGGGCAGAATGAACAGCTGATCCACGATCGCATCTGATTTTTTTAACGCAAGCATGCCCACCACTTCACGATCAAGTGTAGCTACCCAGAGCGACCAATCACTCGCCAATTCAGAATTGATACGTTCTCGTAGAGCCGATAGGGACGGAATCTCGGGCGCAACACCGTCAGCAAGCTTCGCACTTTCGCGCCATACATAAGCTACTGCGTCTAAATCTTCTGGCTTGGCTGGACGGCATTGGCTTGAACTCAACATCGAATAATTATTAGGGTACACGGACTGGCGGCAACGTCGGTTTCTGGCTGAAAGCCGTAGGATGAATTCTACTAGAGCAGAGAATGTCTGAGTAATCTAATTCCGAGTGCTACGGAATATTTAAGTTCGCCGCAGATGGTCAAGGCTGCCCTGCCATTACGCAAAGACATCAAAAGGAGTTCGAAGTTTCTTTCCTCAGGACGCACCACCTCGACGAATGCAGCCGAAGTTCCACGCCCACTACCCCGCTACATAGCTATCCTGGTCTCAACCTCCCGTTCAACGCTTCAAACTCACTCCGTCCCTGCGTTTAGTTGCTGGTCTTAACCTGTGCAAACTGCCGGCCATGTTCTTGGCGGTTGCCTTCTCAGAACACCTGAAATTCTGCTGTTTTCCATGCTTGCCCACAGCAAGTTCCCGCGACCACTGTCTGTGTACCCACTCGTAATAACAGCGATTTTTGGCGCCTCTCCGCGAAATCCTGCGTAAATCGAGGCCGGTGCTATATTTGTTACGAACAGCACAGGTTACACCCCCTCGCAAGGAGCAAGGTTCATGAAGTACCGTGGCGCGTCACAGCTGATGTTAGGCGGAATGGCAATGGTCCTGTTAACGGCACCGGGCTGTAGCGGCATGAAGTGGTTTCAGTCTGGCTCGGACGAGGCCACCAATTCGGGTTCATCCTTGTCGGCGTCCTCCGACGGATCGGGCGGCGCGTCGGGCGGATATGGAAGCAGCGGCGGTTCGGGACGTGATGGACAGTATCCCTCACTGGGTGGACAGAACGACTCAGCAGAAGCGGAGGGCGGCAAGTTGCGCGGATTTTCCCCTCTGGTGAACGGGCAGATTGCCGGTGAAGAGCGATTGAACCGGAGCAACATCGGCAACATGCTGGTGTCGAATGAGCGGGACCAAAAGTGGGCCGCAGAAATTCGCCGCGAGGAAGCGGCCGCCATGGAAGCCGGCCTCAAGGATGTGTTCTACGGGTATGACCGCTATAACGTGTCGGACAATGATGCCGTGGCCTCGTTGTCCGTCAACGCCGCTTGGCTGAAGGAGAATCCGAAGGCCCTCCTCAAGATCTCCGGGCACTGCGATGAACGCGGCACCCATGATTACAATCTCGTGCTCGGTGAGAAGCGCGCCAAGGCGGCCAGAAGTTTCTTGATCGACATGGGCGTCAGTGCCAAGCAGGTGGCGATTGTCTCCTACGGCAAGGATCGTCCCTTTTGTGCCGACCATGACGAGGTCTGTTATCAGCAGAATCGGCGCGGCCATATGTTGCTGCGCAAATAGGCGAGAGTCTCCGGCGCCCGCCCCTGGGGCGCCGGGGCCAGGCTTCGGCCAGTCGGCGCCTTCCCCTACCATCCGCTCTTCCCGCACATTTTTTGTCGCATCATCTCAATCCACGAGAGACGGCCACCTTGATCTTGATAGGCCTTGAGGCCCATTCCAGAGAAGCCTTCTTTCTGATTTTCTGACAGGTGTCAGGGCCGGTGAATCAGATGCCGTTTTCCGATCCTGCGACAGAAGGGTGACAATACGCGGGAGCTTATGGTATTGAGCCTCAGCAGGCGACAGACGTTCTGCCGCCTATTTCGCCGAAGGAGTATGATTGTGAACCAGCGCTTTGGGATTACCGTGAAGTTTTTGATTTCAGCCGACTCACCCGAGGAGGCCGAAGAGATTATTGAATCAGCCTGCGAAAAGATGGCGTCGTCCATCCACGAAGGCGATGTCAGCTACGAAGGTATCGAAGATATCGAAGAGGAAGACGAGTAATGACGAGGTCCGTTCCATTCGCCTCTGCCGTCTGTCTCCGATGCCGGTCTCGTCGCACCGTGCGGCCGGCGTGGGGAGGCGCAGCTGTGTCCTGCGCTGGCTTCAGTTGGAGACAGGGGTGATATGGCGGACGCCGTCGAGTCTACCGGAACGCATTCCCGCCCACCGGGATTTTTGAACCGGATTCACCAATCGAACAAGCAGTACCTGCCGCAATGGCTCGGGGTGCCGGCGCACATTCACCATGTCGCTTACCGGATGGCCAATCCGCCCGTAGAACGCCCCAATAGCCGGCGGGAGTTTCAGCATCTGCTCCAGGCGCTCGAGATTTCGGAAGGGGCCATCGAGGAGCGGTTCGGTTACGGGTTCAAGACCGCGCCCAACGGCGATCGTCTCGTTGTCGTGTGGGAAGCGCACACGGAGTACTACAGCTATCAGGTCTGGCACGTGGTGGGGGACTCGAACACGCCTCTCGATTTCGGACCGATCACGTTTCCCGGCTATCAGATGCCGTTCTGCCCCCTCGGCCTGCGCGTGAATGCGCTCGATCTGTTGTTCCTGCCGCAAGAGTTACCGCTTGAGCGAGAACTGCCGGCGAGGCTTCCCGGCGCCATGGTGTATGGGAGCCGCATTCTGGGAGACGAGATCGTGGCGGTGACGAGCTTCACGCCCGATGAATTCGATCGAGAACGGTACCTGATTTGCTCCACCTCGGAGCAGGCGCTTCGGCAACAGGTCGCGAAGATTGTCGATACGATCGTCGCCATCGAAAATTATTACCACTTGGTCATGTTGCCGATGAAGGCGTTCTCCCGGGCGGTCGATCAAATCCATGACTATGAGCAGCGGCACCTCTATCAGCGGGCCGTGTTGATCGAGCAATTGGGCGGCACGAATCCACCGACGATGCAAAAATGGCTGACGGTGCTCACCCAGGACCTGTTGCAGGTGAGCCGGTTGGCGGAGTCGATGCGATACCGGCTCTCGGCCTCGGTGCCGTACGACCGCATCGTGCAGAGCAACCTGATCGCGTTACAGGAGCGGCCCTACCCTCCGCTGCGCCAAATTTCGGAATATGTCAGTTGGAAAATCACCGGGGTCACCGACGGATACCAGCAGTTGCTCCGCCGTATCGATGCCATGGAGAAGGATTTTGAAGCGACCGTGGCGGTGTTGCGCACGCACATCGAGTTGCGGCTGCAGGAGCAGAATATCCAGTTGCAGGATCAGAATATGAAGTTGCTGGCCAGCGTGGATTCCACGACGCGGGCGCAGGCGATTCTGCAGCGCACGGTGGAAAGTCTGTCCGTGATCGTCATCACGTACTATCTCACGGGGTTGGGCAGCTATGTGCTGAAGGCCTGTTACGAGATGGGATGGGTGAAGAATGCCAACGTGGCTACGGCGATTTTTGTTCCGATCGCTTTCGGGATTTCCTTTACCCTCATGACCGTGGGGCGGAAGATCATCGTCAAGCGGATGGCGAATCCTGCCGGGGATCCTGGCGGGCACTAGCCCCGCTTCAAGTTTCTTCCACTGAACCGAACATCCCCGTAATATGTGAGAGACGTTCCGGCGGCAGTTCCCGACCTTCAGGCCATGCCTGATTAGGCCGCCGTCAGTTCCTGCTTGTCTCCATCATGTCCGACGGTGGACTCTTCGAGGACCCGGCCGATCAATCGTTGCAGGCGGCTCTGTTCGTCCCGACGCACGCGAATGAACTCGACACCTGCTTTCTGTTCAGTGGTCCAGCGCACCTTCGCGAGCCCCACATTCAGCGGTCGCGCCTGGTCCGGAGCCATGACGTGTAATTCGAGGTAATCGCCGGGCCGGACGGGAAGGGTCGTTTCGATGGCACAACCAGGGGCGGAGAGATTGACGACCGTGCCTTGGCCGATCATCGAGTCGCCGGAAAGGCGGACGGGATAGGTCACGGTGACGCGAGCGGATGAACGAAGATCCGTGTCCATGTGAAGGCCTCCTTGCCTTGGCCCTCTGTTTCTGAGGGCATATAGACCTTTTCGGTAGGGTATTTCCCGAACTTTAGCCGGAAAGGCTGGGAAATCGATCCATTTGTCGGCCAAACGAGAAACGTCTTAGGAGTTCCTCTGGCGGCAATGGCCTCCAGGGAACCGCCCACGGCAGCGTCCGGATTTTTCAGCCGGCACGCATAGGCCATTGGATTGGCAAGCAGGAGAGACCAGCCTGAGCCGACCTCTCATGGCGAAAGGCGGTTGATTTCATGGACAGAAGAGCGTATCCATCTCCGGACGCGTGCACGACTCACCGCTGTGCCAACGATCAGATGAAAGGCTTCTGTGGAGCGCCGCGATACGCCACGTTATGAAATAAAAGTACCGCTCACGTTCTCCGGCCAGGCCATCGACGGAAGCGGGATGATCACCAGTCTTTCCAAAGATGGCTGCCATGTCACGAGCGAAGAGTCGCTTCCCATGCGCGCCAATTTGTCGTTGCAGGTGCAATTACCTTCGCCCTATGAACCGCTGACAGTCGAAGTGGCTGAAGTGCGGTGGACGAATGCCACGGGCTTCGGCCTGGTGTTCGTGCATGTGCATGACGAAGAGCATGGGCGCTTGCAGCGGTTCATCGACTGGTTGAAGCGGACCCAGAACAACTAGTGCCGCCGCTCGCCGTCAATCACATGCGCGTTGCCTTCGCACACCTGTGCGCCGTTCCCCTCGTCATCACCTTTCCCGCCGCATGAGCGGATCCGCACGATCCTGTGTCAGATTCCACGACGGCCGCACAAAAAACGACGACGAGCCGGTGCCGTGGTTGCGGTTAGGGGAGGGATCAGGCAGGATACCGTATGTCCCCACAACAAACTCGGATATAAATCAGGATCCTGCTATGGACCTTGCACAACTGCGCACGCCCTGCGTCATGATCATTTTTGGCATCGATGGCGACCTTGCCAAGCGGAAGTTGCTGCCTGCCCTCTACAACCTGATGGCGGGGCGTTTTCTCCCCGAAGGATTTGCCATCGTGGGCTTGGACCGTTCGGAGATGACGACGGAAGAATTCCGCGCGAAGCTGGATCGAATCATGCCCGAGTATCTGTCCGAAAAAGTTGATCAGTCCGTCTGGCAGGCGGTGTCGCGGCGCGTGCATTATATGGCCGGTGACTTTCAGGAGGGCGCGACCTACCGCCGGCTGAATGAGCTGCTGCAAGAGGTGGATGCCTCCGCCGGCACGCAGGGCAATTACATGTTCTACATGGCGACCATCCCGGGATTGTTCGGCCGGATTGTGACGCATCTCGGGGAATACGGCCTGACGGTCGAGCGCGACGGCATCTGGCGGCGCGTCATCATCGAGAAACCGTTCGGGCATGATCTGGACTCGGCAAAAGCCCTCAATCATGAACTGCAGCGAGTGCTGCAGGAACGGCAGATCTATCGGATCGATCACTATCTCGGCAAGGAAACGGTACAGAACATTTTGGTGTTCCGGTTTGCCAATGGTATTTTTGAGCCGTTGTGGAACCGCCGGTATATCGATCATGTGCAAATCACGGTGGCCGAGAACCTCGGGGTCGAACATCGGGGTCGATATTATGAGCAGGCCGGCGCATTGCGGGATATGGTGCCGAATCATCTCCTGCAGTTGCTCTGCTTTTTAGCCATGGAGCCCCCGAACTCTTTTGCCGCGGATGCCGTGCGCGACGAGAAAGCCAAAGTGCTGCGCGGTGTCGTGCCGCTCAGCTCGCTCGACGTCCTGCGTTTTGTGGTGTTCGGTCAGTATGGCGGCGGTTCGATCGACGGGAAGCCGGTAGCCGAGTACCGCGCGGAGCCCCACGTTGGGGCTGAGTCGACGACGGAAACCTTTGTGGCGATGAAACTCTTCATCGACAACTGGCGCTGGGCCGGAGTGCCGTTTTATTTGCGGACCGGAAAACGCATGACCCGGCGATTGACCGAAATTGTGGTGCAATTCAAACAAGCGCCGTTCATGTTGTTTCGAAAAACTCAGGTCGATCAGTTGGCCCCGAATGTGCTCGTCATCCGCATCCAGCCGGACGAGGGGATTTCCCTGCGTTTCGATGCGAAGGTCCCGGGACCGACGGTGCGGATCGGGACAGTGGACATGGATTTTCAATATGCCGATTATTTCGGAAATGCTCCCCATACGGGGTACGAAACACTGCTCCACGATGCCATGGCCGGCGACGCGACGCTGTTTCAACGGGCGGACAATATCGAATTGGGGTGGTCGGTCGTACAGATGATTCTGGACGTCTGGAAGTCTCTGCCTGGCGCGGCGGCCTTCCCGAACTATCAGAGTGGCACCTGGGGCCCTCCGGAAGCCGAGGCGCTGTTGCGGCGCGAGGGCCGTGAGTGGTGGAACGGCGGGCAGGCGTAGGAAGCAGCTGGAATCGAAAGCGAGGTTGGTGATGGCGCAGGCAGGGATGGAAGTTGCGACCTTGGCGGGAGGCTGCTTCTGGTGTCTGGAAGCGGTTTATGACCAGGTCAAAGGCGTGCAGTCGGTAGAATCCGGCTATATCGGCGGGCAGGTGGATGCGCCGACCTATGAACAAGTCTGTGGCGGGCGAACGGGGCATGCCGAAGCCGTGCGGGTGACCTTCGATCCTGCCGTGGTCGGTTTTCGAGACTTGCTCGAGATATTTTTCGCGATTCACGATCCGACGACAAGGAATCGGCAAGGGAACGATGTCGGCACCCAGTATCGATCAGCGATCTTCTACCATACGCCGGAGCAGCAGCAGGCGGCGCAGGATATGATCGCGGCCGTATCTCAAGAGCGCCTGTATCCCAACCCGGTAGTCACCGAAGTGGTGCCGGCAACTCAATGGTATGAAGCCGAGGCCTATCACCAGGAATACTTTGCTCGTAATCCCCTCGAAGGCTACTGCACCTATGTGGTCGGGCCGAAGGTCGCGAAATTCCGCCAGCGGTTTCTGGCCTTGCGGAAGGCCTGAGCATTCCCGGCAGAGCGTCGAGCTAAGAAGAGGTGAACAGCCTTGTGATGCCGTCTCGCAGGTCTTTGATCAGGCTGGGTTGCTGAGTGACGTGATGAGGCTTGATGAGGAGCTCAGCCTGCGGCGGGCAAAACGGCCATTCGATCGTGTTTTTGCCTTGGACCTGCGCGATGATGTCTTCTTCGTCCGATCCCTCTGCCGGGGCATGGAGAACAATCATCGGGTCCTTCGGATCGAGCAAGCAGGTTGAGTCATATCCGGCCTGACGGTGCTGTTCCGGTTTAAAGAGCGGCACCTTATGGGCTCCGGTGGAAAAGACCGTATCGCCATCGCGAATCGGTCCATCGGGAGCGAGCGAAAAGAGCAGCATCGGCGTCAACAGAATGACCGCTGCTGCGGCTGCAATGGACCACAGCGGGGGCTCCGCTCCCTGCCCGGAAAGCTGTTTGACCGGGCTCATACCCGTCGACGGGCCTCCATGCGATAGAACTTGCTTCCAGGGGGAAACTGTTTCACACTCACGCCCCCCGCACCGGAGTCATCTTACCCGATGCGAAGGAGAAAGGCGCGTGACGACAGTCTCCATGGTGTATTGTCCAATGTGCTCCGGTAGCGCCAAGCGAGTGACACGTCATGGCTGGCGTGATTTCGTGATGCGTGTGATTGGCTTCTATCCGTTTCGCTGTACCCTGTGCCTCTATCGCTTCCGCTTGCGCCGTCGCACCTGATGCCGGTCAGGACACGGTCGTCGTTCTAACCGAGTGCAGTGTTGTGCCGATCTGCCACAGATGCCCAGAGCTATACAGGACGACCATGTCGTGGAAACTTGACTTGCATCGCCCTAGGGTCTTTCAGTAGGATTCTCCCTTGATCGTCCGTCTAGGTCTCTACCCAAATGAGTGGCTGATATGTCGTATTGTGGTAAATGCTCCGGGTATACCAAACGTTCACGCCGTCAGGGGCTGCTGGACTTCTTCTTTTTCCTGATCGGCTACTATCCGTACCGCTGTTTGCGATGTGGTCGGCGAACCCATCTGCGGCAGCGCGCCTGACCGTTTCTTCTGCCCCGGTTTTCCTCTGAATGTTCGAGCCATGTCTACCGTAACCTCGGTGCGCCTGTTGCGGGTTCGAGCTCAATTTGCACCGCGGCAAAGATCGACCGCTACAGCAGATCTTCCTCAGCATCGCTCACGGTGGCTTCAGTGGAGGCGATGTCCGCTTTCAGGTCGGAGAAGTTGAAGAGCGAACGATCCAGGAGCAGCGAGGGCGCGATGTTCCCAAGGGCGGCGAACATGCTGTCGTTGGAGCCGGGAAAACGCTGATTCCAGTCCTGCAGCATCTGCTTGACCTGTTTGCGTTTCAAATCCTCCTGCGAGCCGCACAGGTCGCAGGGGATGATCGGAAACTGGAGCAGGGCGGCATAATGGGCCAGGTCGGCCTCCTTCACATAGGCCAGCGGTCGAATCACCACATGGCGGCCGCTCTTGGAACGCAGCTTCGGCGGCATCGCCTTCATCTTGCCGGTGAAGAACAGATTCAACAGCAGGGTTTCGAGAATGTCGTCGCGATGGTGCCCTAACGCGATCTTGGTCGCGCCTAATTCCGTGGCCAGGCGATACAGATGGCCGCGGCGCAAGCGGGAACAAAGCGAGCAGGTGGTCTGCCCTTCCGGAATCAACCGTTTGACCACGGAATAGGTATCGCGCGTTTCAATGTGAAAGGGGACGCCGCGGCGAGTGAGATATTCCGGCAGCACATGGATGGGGAATCCGGGCTGCTTTTGATCGAGATTGACGGCAATGATATCGAAGTGAATCGGGGCCCGGCTGCGTAGCGACAGCAGAATTTCCAAGAGTCCGTAACTGTCCTTTCCTCCCGACAGGCACACCATGACCTTATCGCCATCCTCGATCATCCGGTAATCCGCAATGGCTTGCCCCACGAGACGGCAGAGGCGGGTCTCTACCCGCTCGATCTCTTCGGATTGAGCCGATGGCCGCGCCGGGGAAAGAAGGGATTTTGAACTCGTCGGTTGCATGGCGAGGCATTCTAGCTCAAGAAGGGGCTCGAATGGGATAGGCTGACGGCCCATCGCAGCCGATGCTGGATTCAGACATTCTTCCGGACGATTCCTGCTCACGCCGCTGACGTGGAGGACGCGCCGTCTCCGACCGATCCCGGACAGGACATCCCCCAAGGGTTTTCCCTGATCCTCGAAGAAACTTCTCCGGTGGGCGCCAGCACAATTTTTGCGAGCTGCTATAGTTGAAACAGGACAAAAGGGCGCCGGACGGGGCTTTTTGGTGATTGCGCGATGGGGCGGACACAGATTCAGCGACGACGAAGGCCCGATGCGAGCGACCATGTTCCGGTGTGGGCGGAGTGGACCGACGAACAACTGCTCGATCTCCGCATGTGTGATCTGGATCTGCGCCTCGAGGGCACCTTCTATCAGCAGCCGATCGAGCAACTGTATCGTGAGTTGGACGCGCGCCGGCTGGTCTTCCGACCGCACTTCTGGTTGTCGGATGAATGGTTTACGCCGGACGGGGTGCCGGGTATTGCGGTGCCGTTTTACCTCGCGCATCCGCGGTTGGCGAAGCTGGAAGCCAGCCAGATGCTCGAAGTGGAAGGCGGCACTCACGATTGGTGTATGCGCATCCTGCGGCATGAGGCCGGGCATGCGATTGAAAATGCCTTCTTGCTGCGGCGCCGCCGGCGCCGGCAAAAACTCTTCGGCCGCTCCTCCCAACCCTATCCCGAATATTACACGCCGCGGCCTTATAGCCGGAGTTTCGTGCGCCATCTCGATGTCTGGTACGCCCAGAGCCATCCGGATGAAGACTTTGCCGAAACGTTTGCCGTGTGGTTGGATGCCGGGTCGCTCTGGAAAGCACGCTACCGTGGTTGGCCGGTGATGAAGAAGCTGGATTTCATGGAACGGCTCATGGGGGAACTCGCCGGCGTGTCGCCCCTGGTGACGGGGCGGCAACAACTCGATCCGTTGCCGCGTATTTACAAGACGCTGCGCGACCATTATGAGGAAAAGCGGAAGCACTACGGCATCGGCCGGGCCTCCTCCTACGACACCGACTTGCACAAATTGTTTTCGGCCGGGCCCGCCTATGCCAAAAATCCCAGCGCCGCCGAGTTTCTCCGTCGCACGAGGAAGGAGATTCGCCGCCGGGTCGCCGAGTGGACAGGAGAATATCAATACACGATCGATCAGGTTCTGGAAGGGATGATCGAACGGTGCCATGCGTCGAAGTTGCATCTGACTCAGCAGAAGGAGCAGGCCAAACTCGACTTCGCGATCCTGCTGACCGTGCAGACCATGAACTATCTGCACAGCGGGAGACATAAGGTGGCATTATGAGACGAATGCGGGTGCTCGTGCTCATGCATAAAGATCTGGTCCCTCCGGAGCAACTCAACGGACAGGATCTGGAGACCGCCGCATGGAAAACCGAGTACGACGTGGTCTCGACGCTGCGCAAACTTGGCCACGAGGTGCAGGCGCTCGGCGTGAAAAGTGACCTGGAAGTCATTCGCGCGGCGGTGGAGGATTGGAAGCCGCACATTGCCTTCAACCTGTTGGAAGAGTTCGACGGCGTGGCGGTGTACGACCAGAATGTCGTGTCCTATCTCGAATTGATGCGGATTCCTTACACCGGCTGCAATCCGCGCGGACTCATGCTGGCGAGGGATAAGGCCTTAGCCAAGCAGGTGATGTCGTACCATCGGATTCCGTATCCTGAATTTATGGTGGTCCCGCTGCATCGCATGGTGCGTCGGCCCAAATACTTGCCCTTTCCCTTGATCGTGAAGTCAGTGACCGAAGAAGCCTCGCTGGGCATTTCGCAAGCGTCTATTGTCGATGACGACGTGAAGTTGCGCGAGCGGGTGGCATTTATCCATGACAATGTGGGAACCGGCGCGCTCGTCGAACGGTATATCGAAGGGCGGGAACTGTATGTCGGCGTGATGGGCAACGCCCATTTGCAGGTCTTTCCCGTCTGGGAATTGGTCATGGATAAGATGCCAGACGAGGCGCGGCGCATCGCGACGCAGCGGGTCAAATGGAGCCGCAAATACCAAGACAAATACGGCATCCGTTCATGTGAAGCGAGGAATTTGCCGGATGGAGTGGTCGACGATATTCAGCACCTCGCCAAACGTGTCTATCGCGCCTTGGGACTGAGCGGCTATGCGCGTATCGACATGCGGATGGACCAAGCAGGAACGGTCTATGTGATTGAAGCCAATCCCAATCCCCAAATCGCCAGCGGTGAAGACTTCGCCGACTCGGCCGAAAAAGCCAACCTCGCCTACAAAGACCTGCTGCAGGAATTGTTGCATGTGGGGCTTCGATGGCGTCCCGCCCAAGCCGCATAGGCAGCCGCTGAAACGGGCTTCCAGCTTCGTTCTCGCTTCTCTCAAGCCCTCGACGTACTTAATGCAGTACGCCTCGGCCTTTCGCTCGCTGCGGCCTTGCTGGAAGCCCGTTTGAGCGGCTGCGAACAGGGTATCGCTACGGCTCAACGTCGATCGAGCGAAAACTACGGCCCCCAGCGAATGCCGAAGAGGAGCGCGATGCTGGTGTTGTCGTTCGGGATGGGCGGCGAGAGGGTGATGTGGTGCAAGTTCACCATGAGGGTCGTGGAGAACGCGATTTTTGGTCCGACCTGATATTCCAGCGACAGGCCCAGGGGAATGAAATGGCTGGTGTCATTGCGGTCGATTTTTGTGGGTCCGCTGCCGCGATTGAGATCGGCATGCAGGATTCCGATTCCGGCAAAGGGCACAAGGTTGAACCCGCTGTTCAAGCGCAGGTGGTATTTGGCCACGCCGGCCACGCCGATTTGTGTCAGGTCTCCGACCGGGGTGAAGAGCGCCATCCCGCCGAATGAAAAATTGGGATCCATATAGTAATCGAGACCAAATCCGAGCGCGAAGGTCGTGTTGTTCGTCGTGCCGGTCCAAAGCCCGAGATCGGTCGCAAAGCCCCAGTGCGCATCCTGCGGATCAGCGGATTGGGCGCTGCAAGGCCACAGCAGCCCCGTGCAGGCAAGGCTGACAAGAAACAGTTGAAGTCGTTGTCTGTACGTCATAGTCCAATAGCGAGTCGTGATGGGCTGTATGTAGCATAGGCCTGTGCCGCGGACAAGCAAGCACCGCTCACGGACTGTCCCGCCTCAGGGTTGTCAAGGCGCTCGAGGCTCCAGTATCCTGGCCCTCCTGAGGGAGGAATCGCATGAAAAAAGAATCCATGACACCGGCTCAGGCCGCGGATGCCTTGTACAAATTGATTCCGCGCCGGATTACCGTGGAGATGTTGGGTGACTACGGAATTCACGGGGAGGAATCCCAAGAGGACGCCATGACGCGCGAACTGCTGTCCTTTACGCTGTACTGGGTCCTGGCCGCCATCAACGCGCACATTCCGCGCAAGTATCGCGACCTGGTATTTCACCGCGTGATGGATCTGGTTCGCGCCGATTGGGAGCACGAGTACAAGCTCGGGGCGGTGAAATGGGAGGAGTATCTCGATGAGGTGGAAGATCGCCGCGCCCGGTATGCGCCGGTAGGAGATTACGAGGGTGGCGCTATCGCAGCATCCGAAGAAATCTCAGATCTGCTTGAAGCCGAAGGATTGATCCAACCCGAAGATCGGCCGAAGTTACTGGTACTGCTCCCTGATTTGGTGCCGCTCGACAAATATCAGGAATTGCTCAGCCAGTGTGTGTAAGCCTCAGCATACGAGGCAAACAGATCGGCCTCCACGAACGGCGGCCTGTAAGGCATCACGCAGATTGTTCGCCTCAGCGCCTAGGACGAATGTGGTTACAGGTAGCGATGTGATAGCACCTTCCCGTTGTTGTCGAGTTCGTACAGCAACGGCGCCCCGGTGGGAATGTTGAGCTCCAGCACTTGTTCGCGGGTCAGCTGTTCGAGCTGCATCACCAGTGCCCGCAAGCTGTTGCCGTGGGCGGCGATCAAGATGGTTTCCCCTTTGAGTACATAGGGCTTGATGCGACTCTCGTAATACGGCAGGACCCGCTCCGCTGTATCCTTGAGGCTTTCTCCTCCCGGCGGGCGCACGTCGTAACTGCGCCGCCAGATTTTGACCTGCTCGTCTCCGAACTTCTTGGCCGTCTCGGCCTTGTTCAATCCCTGCAACTCGCCGTACATGCGCTCGTTCAGCGCCTTGTCTTTTTCAACGGGAATGGTCGTCTGTCCGATCGCTTCGAGAATGAAGCGCAATGTTTCGTTGGCGCGGGCGAGAACGGAGGAGAAGGCGCGATCGAAGGTAAACCCTGCCAGCTTGTTCCCCGCGGCTTTCGCTTCCTCGATCCCCTTCGGCGAGAGGGGGACATCCACCCAGCCGGTGAAACGGTTTTCCAGATTCCACTGCGACTCGCCGTGACGAATGAGAACCAGTTTGCTCATCGTGCTTCGTCTCCTTGTCCGAGGGGATACGTCCTTGTCGCGACAGGTTATGCGATTTCCCCTTCACCCTGTCAAGGTCTCTTGTTCCGCAAGCACACATTGAGGAATGGGTCTCGGTTGCAATCAGCCGTGGCAGTCAGTACCATGCCGCCGATTTCTCCTGTGGTTGTTCTCACCCGTGGAACCTATTCGATGCCGGATGTCTCCCCCTCGGACTGGTCTTCTTTGCAGCAATGGTGGCAGGCTATGGGGCGTCGCCTGCACGTCGAGGATCGTGTCGAGGCGTTCTTCCGCCGTGCGATGGGAGTCAGCCAGGCTCTTGCCGGCGCGGTGCAAGTCGGCGGAGAGATCGAATATATCCTCTTCGTGCTCGTGCGGTACTGGATTCCCGTCGTGCTCCCGCCTCCGGGACGGGAGCGGGCCTCCAAGGGTGATCCGGACTACTGGCTGGAATCCGAACAGATTTTGAAGGCGGCCGCAGTACGCTTGAGAGAATTGAAGCCGCTGATCGAACTGCTGACGGCGACCAATCCATTGAGTGCCGGCACGGCTGAGCCGCCGGTTGCCAGACCACCGATGGTGGAGGTCGAATTAGCCAATATGCTGCAGGGAATTGCGGAATCTGCCGGAAGCTACGGGGGCCCGGATTACACGTCGGTGATCAAGACCTTCGATCCCGTCCCCTTGCGCCAGACCCAGCCCTTTAAACACAACAAGAAAAATAGTGCCGAATTGTGGGTCGTCTTTCTGTTGCGCGAGCATTTCCGGAGCCTCGGGCTGGGCAAGGATCGCTATTGGCCGTTGGTAGCTGGCCTCTGCGCGGCTGCCGGGATCGCCAACCCCAACGGACAGCCCTATGGGCCGGACGAGCTGAAGTCGTGGTGGCAGAAGAACTGGCCTCGCACCTATACGCAATTGGAACAGACGCAGGCGGCGCCCGACCTCAGCGGTGCGGCTTACCAGCAGGATTTTGATTGGTTCGTGTCCTGGATCGAATGGCAGCGACAGCGGATCTCGGGGGCATGGGGCCCTGGAGATGCAGTGAGTAGTTAGACGTGCGTGAGGCTGGCGGGGTGTGGTTTTGCAGGCGAGCCTTTCGGTCCACCCGGCGGGCCTTCTTTGAACATCGCGACGACCAATCCAATTTTCAGCACGAGCAACCCGACGCCGACCCATACGACATAGGGCTGTACTCCCCCCAGTTCACCTAACATCTGCTGACGGGTTTCGCCGCCGGTGTTCCGCTCGCTTTTAATTTTGGCGAGCTGCTCCTTGGCATGCCAGAAATAAATGTAGTTGGCGCTGCCCCCCGCAATGACCCGCCAGACGATGTCGGCGGACAAGTCCTGGGTGATGTAAAAGGCCATGGCGGGCCCGATGGCATAGATGAGCGCGTAGACATACATTTTCCGGTACAGAAACCAGAGAAACGGCTCGAATAGGAAGGCCGGCCAGTGCCAGGTCAACGCGAATTGCGGTCCGCTCGGGCCGGAGAATTTTTTGAAGGTCTCCAGATACCGATCGGCATTAGGGCCGATGAAGGCTTTCAAGAGTTCTGTATCGGTCTGCGGAGCGACCTGGTCCGACTCCATGGCGGCAGCGCGAGCTTCGAGTGTAAATGGGGCCCCGCATTGGTGACAAAAGCGGGCATCGTCACGGTTTTCTTGCCGGCACTGCGTACAGGATTTCATATCGTCACCTTATCCCATTCGCCATCTCTTCCCGTCAAGGGACGCTCTGCGAAAACCCCCGTTCGATCCATCCGTCTGCCGCGCTGGGCGCTGGTTCGGTTGCTTTCACCTGTGCCCTATGATAGCTTCGCCGACTCACGATGGGAGAGGTGTGCCATGCCGACGGGTGAGTTGCGTCTCAATGCCGAACAGTACCTGATGAATACCTACCAGCGTCAGCCGATTTCGATCGTGCGAGGACGTGGCTCGAAGGTCTATGACCTGGAAGGCCGGGAGTACATCGATTTTGTGGCCGGTATTGCCGTGAATGTGCTCGGGCATGGACATCCGGATCTCGTGCTGGCCATTCAGAAACAGGCGCAGCATCTGCTCCACACCTCGAATCTCTATTATACCGAGCCGCAAGTGCGACTGGCCCAGACTCTGGTCGAACATTCGTTTGCGCAGAAGGTATTTTTCTGCAACAGCGGCGCGGAAGCCAATGAAGCGGCCATCAAGCTGGCTCGAAAATATTCGTACGACAAGTACGGCGCCGATCGTCACGAGATCATCACGATGACGAGCTCGTTTCACGGGCGCACGATGGCCACCCTGACGGCCACGGGTCAGGACAAAGTCCAAAAAGGATTTGCTCCGTTGATGCCGGGCTTTTCCTATGTGCCGTTTAATGATCTCTCGGCCGTCGAGCGAGCGATCACGCCGAAGACCGCCGCGATCATGCTGGAACCGATTCAGGCAGAAGGCGGAGTGCATGTGGCGGAACGGGGTTACCTGCAGGGTCTGAGGGAGTTGTGCCGGGAACGCGATGTCCTGCTGATTTTCGACGAAGTGCAAACCGGCATCGGGCGGACCGGTACGCTGTTTTGTTATGAGCAATTCGGGATGCAGCCGGACATCATGACCCTGGCGAAAGGCCTGGGCGGCGGGGTTCCGATCGGGGCTTGCCTCGCCACCGACAGTGTCGCCCGTGCCTTCGGCCCCGGCACCCATGCCTCGACGTTCGGCGGGAATCCCTTGGCCTGCGCCTCCGCGCTCGCCGTGTTGCGGGTCTTGCTGGACGGCAAAATCCTGGATCAGGGCCGGCGGATGGGCGAGTATCTGGCGAAAGGGTTGGCGACCTTGAAAGAGCGGCATCGCTGCATCAAAGAGGTCCGCGGGATGGGCCTGTTGCAGGGCATGGAATTGGATTTCGACGGAAAGACCGTTGTCGCCGATTGTCTGACGCGGGGGCTGTTGATCAATTGCGTCGGAGATCGGGTGCTGCGTTTCGTGCCCGCGCTCATCATCACGGAGCGCGAGATCGATCGCCTGCTAGCCTCGCTCTCGCAAATTTTGAGTCAACGAACCACTTCAACCCATTAATTGTGTCGTGGCACGTATGGTGCGGCGTCTTCGTCGGTCGACTCCCCGGGCCGGCCTCGGGAAAGATTTTCTGGATTTGCTCTCGATCCCCATCGAAGAGCTGAACGGATTGTTGCGTCTCGCGGCGCAGTTGAAAGTCAAACAACGCCGCGGCCTGCCCCATCCCCTCCTTCAGGGGCGCATGTTGGGATTATTGTTCCAGAAGCCGTCGACCCGGACACGCGTGTCGTTCGAGGCGGGTATGAACCAGCTCGGCGGCCAGGCGATGGTGTTGCCGATGGGCGACATTCAATTGTCCCGCGGGGAGAGTATCGCCGATACGGCGCATGTGTTGTCGCGGTACCTCGACGCGATTGTCTTGCGGACCTTTGACCATGCCATCGCGGAGGAGTGGGCGCGCGAAGCGAGCATTCCGATCATCAATGGGCTCACCGATCTGAACCATCCCTGCCAGGCCTTGTCCGACCTGCTGACAATTCAGGAAAAGAAGCGACGCCTGAAAGGCATCAAGCTCGCCTATGTCGGCGACGGGAACAATGTGACGAACTCGCTCATCGAGGCTGCCGCCAAGATGGGCATGACCATCGCGGTGGGCTGTCCGCCCGGCTACCAGCCGGACCGGCGTATTGTGGATTTGTCTCTGGCCGAAGCGGAGCGAACAGGAGCGGTCATTGAAATCGGCTCCGACCCGTGTGTGGCCGTCAAGGATGCGGACGTCGTCTATACCGATGTGTGGATCAGCATGGGACAGGAGCGGGAGCAGGCCAAGCGCCTCAAAACGCTTGCGCCGTATCAGCTGAATGCGCGCTTGTTGAAATGCGCGAAGCCGGATGCGCTGGTGATGCATTGCCTGCCCGCCCATCGCGGCGAAGAAATCAGCGCCGAGGTATTGGATGGCCCGCAGTCCGTCGTGTTCGATCAGGCCGAGAACCGGCTGCACATGCAGAAGGCGATTTTGGTCAGGCTCCTCGGAAAGACAACCGCACGGAAGACGTAAGGAAAAGGAGTGGTATGAGTCAGTCGTCGTACAAGAAGGTGGTGCTGGCCTATTCTGGCGGATTGGATACTTCGGTCATTCTGAAATGGCTGGAAGAAGTCTATGGCTGCGAAGTGGTGGCGTTTTGTGCCGATCTCGGGCAAGGCGAGGATTTGAAGGCCATCAAGAAAAAAGCGCAGTCCCTGGGTGTGAAGAAGGTGTATGTCGAGGATTTGCGGGAGACGTTCGTCAAGGATCACGTGTTTCCCATGTTGCGCGGGAACGCGATCTACGAGGGCAGCTATCTCTTGGGTACGTCCATTGCGCGCCCGCTCATCGCCAAACGGCAAATCGAGATTGCCGCCAAGGAAGGCGCTGCAGCGGTTTGCCACGGCGCAACGGGTAAGGGCAACGACCAAGTCCGGTTCGAGCTGACGTACATGGCGCTGCATCCACAGATCAAGATTATTGCGCCGTGGCGGGAATGGACGATGCGCTCGCGGCGCGAGCTGATCGAATATGCGGAGAAGCACGGCATCCCGGTCACCGCGACCAAGGCCAAGCCCTACAGCATGGATATGAATCTATTCCATACGAGTTATGAGGGTGGCATTCTGGAAGATCCGTGGGAGGCCCCGCCCGAAGAAATTTTTGTGATGTCGGTTTCACCGGAACGGGCGCCTGCCAAGGCGCGTGAAGTCGAAATCGAATATGTCGCGGGTAATCCGGTAGCGGTGGACGGGAAGAAGATGAGCCCGGCCGCGCTTTTGGGCCATCTGAATAAATTGGGCGGCGAGCATGGTGTCGGTCGTGTCGATCTGGTGGAGAACCGTTACGTCGGTATGAAGTCGCGTGGTGTCTATGAAACGCCTGGAGGAACCATTTTGCATGCGGCGCATCGGGGCTTGGAATCGCTGACGATGGATCGGGAAGTGCTGCACCTGCGGGATAGTCTCATTCCGCGCTACGCCGAGCTGATCTATTACGGGTATTGGTATGCCCCCGAGCGTGAAATGTTGCAGGTGGCCCTTGATGAGGCCCAAAAAGATGTCACAGGCACTGTTCGCGTGAAGCTCTACAAGGGGACTTGTACGGTCGTCGGACGAAAGTCTCCGCGCTCGCTGTATCGATTGGACATGGCGACGTTCGAAGAAGATGACGTGTACCGGCAGAAGGATGCAGAGGGATTCATTCGTCTCAACGCGCTCCGGTTGGCGATTCGCGCACAACGGAAGAAGAGGCCGGGCAGGTAATGGCGAAATCCACACCTGTCGGCACTCGCGGGCGAAAAGCGGCACGTGCTCCACAACGGGCTGGCCGGGCCTTGCCCAAAGGGAAGGCCTGGGGCGGGCGATTTGCCGAACAGACGGACCGTTTAGTAGAGCAATTCACCTCGTCGATCGCCTATGACCGTCGACTGTATCCCTATGACATCCAAGGCAGCATCGCGCACTGCAAAACCCTTGAACGGGCGGGCGTTCTGACCGGCCGGGAGTCGGCCCAGCTCGTGCGAGGCTTGCAATTCGTGAAGGTGGAACTGGACGGCGGGCGGTTTCCATTCTCGCCGCAGGACGAAGACATTCATATGGCGATCGAGCGCCGGTTGACGGAGCTGATCGGACCCGTGGGGGGAAAACTCCACACAGGCCGAAGCCGCAACGATCAGGTGGCGTTGGATCTGCGGCTGTTTTTGCGCAATGTCTTATCGACCTTCATGAAGCAGGTGCAGGAATTCCGGCGGGTGCTGGTGGCACAGGCGCGGGCGCACATGGATGTCGTCATGCCCGGCTATACCCATTTGCAGCGTGCCCAGCCGGTGCTCTTGGCTCATCATTTTCTAGCCTATGTCGAAATGCTCGACCGGGACCGGACGCGGCTTCACGATTGCCGGCAACGGCTCAATGTCATGCCGTTGGGATC
Source organism: Nitrospira sp. (assembly GCA_022226935.1). Taxonomy (GTDB): domain Bacteria; phylum Nitrospirota; class Nitrospiria; order Nitrospirales; family Nitrospiraceae; genus Nitrospira_A. Next base: position 1,819,612 of record CP092081.1, on the reverse strand, counting down.
GGGGGCTCTGGCTGGGTCGAACTATCCGGTGGACCGTCGGTATACGGCCGCGCTGCTGGAATTTCCGTCGGTCACGCAAAATAGTCTCGACGCCGTGTCGGATCGTGACGCCGTCGTGGAAGTGCTCAGTACCTTGTCCCTGATCATGATGCATCTCTCGCGGTTGAGTGAAGAGCTGATTCTCTGGGCCTCGCAGGAGTTTCGCTACGTGGACCTGCCCGATACGTTTTGTACCGGCAGCAGCATGATGCCGCAAAAAAAGAATCCTGATGTGCCGGAGTTGGTTCGGGGAAAAACCGGGCGGGTCTATGGCCATCTGATGGGAACCCTGACCCTGTTGAAGGGATTGCCGCTGAGTTACAATCGGGATCTGCAGGAAGATAAGGAAGCGCTGTTCGATGCGGTGGATACGACCGGACAGTCGCTGGTCCTCTGCACCGAGCTGGTGCGGCGGCTGGCCGTCAATCGGGACGTCTTGGCTGAGGCGGCCGAAGGTGGTGGCATGCTGGCGACGGAATTGGCGGACTATCTCGTGACGACGGGGGTTCCATTCCGGGAGGCCCATTCCATTACCGGACAGATTGTGCGATTCTCACTGGAGCAGCGGCGGCCGATTCAACGGTTGACGCTCAAAGAATTGCAGGGATTTTCGTCGCACTTTAAAGCTGATGTGCTGAGCTGTCTGACTGTGCGAGGCGCGATCGACCGAAAAGCTCAGGTCGGCGGGACGGCGCGGCGCCGTGTAGAAGCGAGGATCAAGGAACTCGAAAAGGCGCTGAAGGGATGATGCCCGCCGGTGCGAGGCGCGCGGTCATTCAGTCACCTGTCCTCCTGGCGACCCTCTCATTCGTTGTGCTGGCGGGATGCGGAGTCTTGGGTGCGCCGATTCCACCGGAGGATGTCGGGGTGGCACCGGTGATCGAACGGCAGTTGAGGCGGGAAGGGCTGTTAGCATCAGGCGCGAGTGTTCGGGGATCAGCGTCTCGGCCGAGCGCTCCGAGCGAGCTGACGATCGAAGAGGCGCCGATTCCACCCGATCCGGATCCATTGCCGACTCCGCCGTGGAGGTCGATGGGGACCAGATAAGCGCCAGACTGTCACGAATTATTCCGGCGAATCTCCATTCGCCCCGACTATTGGCGAAACGCGTTTTCCTGACCGGTGTAGACTTGTTGATCGAGGATTATTACCATGCATGACTTTCAATATCGGAATGGAGAATTGTACTGTGAAGATGTGCCGCTTTCGCGTATTGCGAAAGAAGTGGGCACGCCCTGTTATGTCTACAGCCACCACACTCTAGTTCGGCATTTCCGGGTCTACGACGGCGCCTTTAAGAACATCCCGCACATTGTCGCCTTTGCGATGAAGGCCAATTCAAATCTGGCGGTCCTTCGACTCATGGCGAAGGAAGGGAGCGGAGTGGATATCGTTTCAGGCGGAGAACTGTTTCGCGCCCTGAAGGCGGGGGTGCCCGCCTCGAAAATCGTCTTTGCCGGGGTGGGAAAAAAGCCGGAAGAAATTCGCGAAGCCCTGAATGCCGACATCCTGATGTTTAACGTCGAATCATCCGCGGAGTTGCAGGCCATCAACGAGGTGGCGGCATCAATGGGTGTCAAGGCCCGAGTCGCCTTGCGGATCAATCCCGATATCGACCCGAAGACGCATCCGTATATTTCCACCGGCTTGAAGAAGAGCAAATTCGGCATTGCGGCCGATCGTGCGATTGAAGAATTCAAAAATGCCGCGGCATTCAGCCATATCAAAGTGGTAGGACTGCATGCCCATATCGGATCGCAATTGACGCAAGTGACTCCATTTGTCGAGTCGTTGAAGAAAGTCTTGACGATGGTGCAAACGCTGGCGGAGCAAGGGATTTCCCTTCGGTACGTCAATATCGGTGGTGGCTTGGGCATTACCTATTCCGATGAAACGCCTCCGGAACCGAAAGACCTGGCCGAGGCGATTTCTCCGCTGGTGCGCGACCTGAAGTGTGTGCTGATCATGGAGCCTGGTCGCGTGATTGTTGGGAACGCCGGGGTGATGCTCACGAAAGTGCTGTATGCAAAGGACGGCGAAGCGAAACGATTCCTGATTGTGGACGCGGCGATGAATGATTTGATCCGCCCCAGTCTCTATGATGCGTATCACGATATCCGGCCGGTGTATGAAAAGGTGACGCACGGGGAAAAGAAGACCGTCGATGTCGTGGGCCCCGTATGCGAATCAGGAGATTTTTTGGCGAAGGATAGGGTCATGCCGGCAATGGGCGCCGGCGATCTTATGGCGGTGATGAGCGCAGGCGCCTACGGATTTGTCATGTCCTCAAATTATAATTCGCGTCCTCGCGTCCCGGAGGTCTTGGTGCATGAAGGTCAGTATCATGTGATTCGATCGCGCGAGAGTTACGAAGACCTGGTCCGGGGCGAAGAGGTGCCGGAATTTCTCTCGTAAATTGGGTTTTTATCTTCCTTGATGGAGCGTCTCATGTTTACAGGGTCTTTAGTTGCCATTGTGACGCCGTTCAAGAACGGCAAGCTGGATGAGCGCGCCCTCGGTGACCTCATCGAATGGCAAATCACCAGCGGCACCCACGGGATTGTTCCCTGCGGGACCACCGGCGAATCGGCCACACTGACGCATGCCGAGCATGATCGTGTGGTGGCCTTCACCGTGGAAGTGGTCAGGCGCCGTGTCCCGGTGGTGGCGGGAACAGGATCCAATAGCACGGAAGAAGCGATTGCACTGACGAAGCACGCAAAAGCAGCTGGCGTGGATGGGGCCCTGCTGATTACCCCCTATTACAACAAGCCCACCCAAGAAGGCCTGTTTCTGCATTACAAGGCGGTGGCGGAAGCGGTCGACCTTCCCCTCGTTGTCTACAATATTCCCGGACGAACCGGTGTGAACATGCTGCCGTCCACCATCGCGCGCCTGACCGTCTGTCCGACGGTGGTTGCGATTAAGGAAGGAAGCGGGGCGGTTCAGCAGGCATCCGAAATCATTCAGCTTTGCGGGGAACGTTTGACCGTCTTGGCCGGGGATGACGCGCTGACCCTGCCGATGATGGCGGTTGGCGGAAAGGGCGTCATTACGGTCACGGCTAATCTCGTTCCGACGAAGATGGCTCAACTGGTCAATGCATTTCGTGAGGGCCGACTCGAGGCGGCGCGCGCGATGCATTACGAGTTGTACCCCCTCTTTACGGCCTTGTTCTATGAGACTAACCCCATTCCTGTCAAAGAAGCATTACATCTGATGGGCAAGATCGCGCCGGAAATACGATTGCCGCTATGCCCCATGGGCCATGACAATAAGGCAAAACTGCTGACCGTGCTGAAGGCCGCCGGCCTGGTGTAGTTGGCCTGTTCGTTCTGAAGGATGATGCCATGATCAAGGTTGTTGTCACTGGGGCTGCCGGACGAATGGGCTCTCGTCTGGTGTCTTTGGTCAAAGATTCAGCATTTCTGACGCTGGCAGGAGCTGTGGAGAGCAAGGGCCATCATGCTCTGGGTGAAGATTCGGGAGAAGTGGCCGGCTGCGGGCGGACAGGCGTGCCGATCGTCGAAGATCTTTCAAGCCTGATGGAACGAGGGGAAGTGGTCGTGGATTTTACGACTCCTGCAGCGACGCTCGGGCATTTGAGAATTGTCGCGCAGCATCGCCGGGGGATTGTAGTTGGGACGACCGGGTTTTCTTCATCTGAATTGGATGAGCTTCGAAGTGTGAGTAGGCAAATCCCCTGTGTGTTCTCGCCCAATATGAGCGTGGGGGTCAATGTCATCTATAAAGTGATCGCGGAAATGGCAAAGACGCTCGGCGAGGACTATGACATCGAAGTCATCGAAGCGCACCATCGGCTCAAAAAGGACGCCCCCAGCGGTACGGCTCTCAGAATGGCGGAAGTGCTCGCTCGAGCGGTCAATAGGGACCTTGGGCAAGTCGGAGTCTATGCGCGTAAGGGACTGATCGGTGAGCGTAAAAAGGGAGAGATTGGCATCCAGACCATTCGCGCCGGCGACATTGTCGGAGACCACACGGTGATGTTTGGGACCATGGGCGAACGTATCGAGCTGACTCACCGTGCCAGCAGTCGGGATACATTTGCACGAGGGGCATTACGGGCAGCGCGATGGGTGGTGAAGCAGCCACCCGGTCTCTATGACATGCTGGATGTGTTGAGTCTCAAATAATCGTTTCTGCAACGCGTCCAGTCTCGTTCTAAATGCCTGATAGTTCTGCGCGCGGAAACGCAGGTAATCCCGTTCGATCCAGTAGAACTGAATGAGGAGGAATATCGATCGCGAGCTGGCAAAACTGTCAGTTGACTCTATACGTTGGCCGGATGAAGAGCAGGAGGCTTATCGTGCAATGGGGGTTGTACGGGAGTCCAGAGGAGGACGGTACTCTGTAGAGGGCGTGTTCCTGGCACCCTCTACTCATCGCATGTGAGCACTCTACGGTCGATTGTTACTGCAACGGGTTCAATGTCGTGACGTGATCGGTCTCGGTTCCGCATCAGCTGCTTTTCGGCGGCCACAGTTCAGGCAAGCCAGCACTGTGATCGCCAAACCAGCATTCAGATCAACCGCCCGTTCCGGTAACATTGTCCCGCGGCATTTGTCACATTTATGCATGAATGGCTTATAACATTACGCTGTAGGATAAACCATCCATCTGAAGTACTGTGCGAGAAGGGGAAAAGGCCCTCATAGACATGAAAGTATCTGGGCCATTTGGTCCTAGTAATGCCCTTAAGGGATTGTTCCAAGCTCGTAACTTGTCCAGGTGTCTTTGATTGATGAGGTTCGCATAGCGAACATTTCGTGGGTGAGGTAGGCACGTACCACAATGTATAGATTGATTCTGATTGCTGTACTGCTCGTCATCCTCTACTACCTGCTCCGGCGGGCGATTAGAAAAATTGGGCAAGGTGACGCGCTAGAAAATTCGGAAGATGGCGGAGCGTCAGGAAAACAAATGATACAAGATCCGGTCTGCCGAGTCTTTATTGCTCGCGAAAATGCCGTGAGAGAACAGATAGGCGGGCAAACCTATTTTTTTTGCAGCCGCGGATGTGCTACCGCATTTGAAAAGCAACTCTCGGGCTAACAGCCCGAATAGGTCGAGTCCGAAACTATGTCATCCTTATCAAAAAACAAAATCATCTGGCATTCGTTCGCCTTAAAGTTAAACAGCGGCGGTCCTGCTTTTCCCCCGGCAATTCGATTGTACGTCCACTTCTCTCCTCCGAAGAAGCGTGTGGTTTTTGCATCGGGAGGGCCCAATTCTTTTTCGATCCACGCCCGATCTTTCCCTTGATAACGGGTCAATGAATTATCCAGGTAGGGATTGTGGCTGCAGGCTCCCGCGAGAAGGCCGATGGCTAGAAGCCAGACTGGTGCGCGCATATTGCTTGTCCTCCTGATTGGGGTCCGCTCGCGCGGACATACGGCGCAATGTCGAAAACCTGTTGGCGATCACTATTCTGCTTTATGAAACGAGTCTATCATAGGAGGGTTGACCCGTTGCCTTGCCTGTGACTTACTTCTAAAATAAAACGTGGCATAAGAACGTGGAAATTTGAAGAGAAAAGAAAGGACTTTTCATGAAGCTTTATCTCGATACAGCCAATGTCAAAGAGATTCAAGAAGGCGCCAACCTTGGGCTTATTGACGGGGTGACCACGAATCCGTCTTTGGTGGCAAAGGAAGGGCGCAGTTTTAAAGAAATGCTGCTGGAAATCTGCAATATGGTCGATGGTCCGATTAGTGCGGAAGTTGTCGGTGTCGAATCCGAGGCCATGATTAAAGAAGGTCGGGATTTGGCCAAGGTTCATAAAAATATCGTCGTGAAAGTTCCGCTCATCCCTGAAGGGCTTCGAGCGACCAAGAAGCTTTCCGCGGAAGGAATTCGTGTGAACGTGACCTTGTGTTTTTCTCCCACGCAGGCGCTGCTGGCTGCGAAGGCCGGCGCCTGGTGCGTGTCGCCCTTTATCGGCCGGCTTGACGATGTCAGCTCAGACGGAATGGCGTTGATCAGGCAGATTGTCACGATTTATAAGAACTATGATTACAAGACCCAGGTTCTGGTCGCGAGCGTCAGACATCCGCAGCATGTGGTCGAAGCGGCGCTGGCAGGCGGGCATATTTGCACGATGCCCTATTCGGTATTTCAGCAGCTGGTCAAACATCCGCTGACCGATATCGGCCTGAAAAAGTTCCTGGCGGACTGGGAAGCCATGGGGAAAAAGTAGTTGCCACTAAACCGGGGGGGACCTGAGGCGGTTCCCCTCGAGTCGTTTTGCCGCATTGGAAAAAATACGGTGAAACATGGGCCTGGTCAACTTGCCGGTGAAGGTATTTTGCTGGCTCGGATGGTAGGAGCCGATCAGGGCTACCCCCCAAGGCAACTCATACGCCACGCCATGACCGAATTTAGGAAGGGGTGAGGGGAGTGTGCGCCCTAGCTCGCGGCACGCTTTGAAATAGTGATCAAACGCAATCTTGCCCAATACGACGACCACCTGTACCTGCTTCAGGAGGCGCAGTTCACCTAACACAAACGGCCGACAAGCTGTGAACTCATCCAGCGTAGGTTTATTCGCTGGTGGCGCACAGCGCACGGTCGCTCCGATATAACAGTCCGTGAGAGCAAGGCCGTCATCGACATCCGTGGACGTGGCCTGGTTCGCAAACCCGAATCGATGCAAGGCCTCATACAGCCAATCTCCGCTGCGATCGCCTGTGAATACTCGCCCCGTTCTATTTCCCCCATGCGCCGCCGGCGCCAACCCCAAAACGTACAGTCTGGCATGTGGATCGCCGAATCCCGGAATCGGCTTTCCCCAATACCGCCATGCCTGATATTGCCGGCGCTTGGTGGCCGCAATGGATTCGCGATAACTGACGAGCCGAGGGCATTGCGTGCAGGCAATGATTTCCGCGTTGAGCATCGAAAGTGTCGACATGATCGTGGAGTGTAGCAAACCGACGAGTTTCTTGTCCCATCAGGGGCTTGTTGATAGCATAGGGCATTCAGTGTGACGAAAGGATACGTCGGGCATGCGGAACAATGACTGGGGGCTTCGGGCGTTTGTCGTTGGTGTCACCATGGTACTGGGATTGGCACCCTTGTTTGCAGAAGTATCCCTGGATTCGAAAGCTCCAGCGCCTTCTTCGCCGAGCTCGGGCGACGACTCTCGCGTCCCAGCACCCGAACGTGGAACAGGTTCCCTAGCAGCCGAACCGGAGGGCGCGCCTGAACTCGAAGACCGCCTTGTGATCCTTCCTGAAATCAAACGAGAAGGCGAGCGGTTCTTCTTGAGTTCATTCAAACTGCCCGACAAGTTGACCTTCGCCGGGCAGTCGATTCCATTGGATAACTGGCAAGTGCGTGAGCGCATCGAGTATGAATTCTACCAATTTCTGGAGGATCAAGGAGAGAGCATCATCTTGGCGAAACGAACGGGGCGGTGCTTTGCGCCGGCCGAAAAGCAGCTAGCCGATGCCGGGTTGCCGGATGACCTGAAATATATGCTGCTGGTCGAGAGCAAGTGCATCGCCGCGGCCTATTCTCGAGCCAAGGCATCAGGTCCGTGGCAATTCATTAACTCCACGGGTAAGCGCTACAAATTGCACAATGAACGCTGGCTCGACGAACGTCGCAACCTTGAGATGTCCACCGAAGCGGCCATCAAATACCTCCGCTATCTTCGAGAGCTGCAGGGCGACTGGTTCCTGGCCATGGCCTCCTACAATGCGGGAGAAGACCGCGTGCGAAAACTACTCAAGGAGCAGAACGTCACGGATTTCTGGCGTATGCATGGCCCGCGCGAAACCATGCGGTATGTCGCGCGCATCATTGCGGCGAAGGAGATCTATTCACAGCCGGAAAAATATCTTGGTTTAACCAAGAAAGATCTCTACCCCCCGCTTGAAACAGAAACGGTAACAGTGACGATCAAGGAGTCGCAACGCCGACTCACGGCCATTGCCGAAGAGTATGGAACCTACTTCCTCGAATTGAAAATGTTGAATCCGGAGTTCACGAAGGACTACTTGCCAAAGGGCAGTTATCAGGTTAAGGTACCGCGACAAACCTGTCCGAACCGCTGCTTCAAGCAAGACAAGCTCCCGTAGTTCGCATGATCAAAATCGGCGTCTCGCAGCCTCGCACCAGAGCCCTTCTCGCCAGGCTGTTGCAAGCGGGATTGCACGCGGTCGATCCCTATGAGGCGGTGCGGCGCCAGGTCAGGATCGGACGCAAGCATCTCACCATCGGCTCGCATCAATACCTCCTTGATCAATTCAAGCGCATCGTCGTGATCGGCGCCGGGAAGGCGTCGGCCCGCATGGCGCAGGCGCTGGAGCGGCAGGTAGGGCCACGGATCGACGAGGGGTTGGTCGTGGTGAAGTACGGTCACGGCGCGCCGACCACCACTATTCGTATTGTGGAGGCCGGGCACCCCATTCCCGATGGCGCCGGTCTTGAGGCCAGCCGTCAGGTCATGGCGCTGGTAAAGACGCTAACGGCTGATGATCTGCTCATCGTGCTTTTGTCCGGTGGTGCGTCGAGCCTCCTTCCTGCCCCTGCTTCTGGAATTACGCTTCAAGATAAACAGCAGACGACCAAATCATTGCTTCGGTCCGGGGCGACCATTCATGAAATCAATGCGGTACGCAAGCACTTGTCCAGCGTCAAAGGCGGACAGCTCGCTGCGGCGACTCCGGCACGCGTGGTCAGTGTGATTCTTTCCGACGTCATCGGGAACGACCTGGGTACGATTGGATCCGGGCCCACCGCCCCTGATGCGACGACCTTTCGAGAGGCTTGGGAGATTGTCGAGCGATACGGGGTGGCCAGAACCATTCCCGCATCCGTGCGGAACCGTCTGAAAATGGGCATGAAGCACCGCGCGGGGGAGACGCCCAAACCCCGCGCCGCGCTGTTTCGCCGCGTGGACAACATTCTAATCGGAGACAATCAAGCCGCAGTCGATGCCGTCGCCAGAGCTGCAACGCAGCAAGGACTACGCACATTGGTCCTGTCCACGACCCTGACCGGTGAAGCGAGGGAACTCGCCAAAATGTTCGGCGCCATGGCTCGTGAGATTGCTGAGCATGGACGTCCCATCCCGCGCCCCTGCTGCATCATTGCAGGAGGAGAACCGACGGTGACCATTCGAGGCGAGGGAACGGGTGGACGGGCGCAGGAGTTCGCGCTCGCTGCCGCACCGGAGATTGCCGGATTGGCAAATATGTGGGTGGCGGGTTTTGGGACCGACGGGACTGATGGGCCGACGTCCGTGGCCGGTGCCGTGGTGGATGGCCAGACGGTGGTGCGGGCGCGCCGAAAAGGGCTGGATCTGTCTCACGCCCTGCATGATAACGATGCCTATCCATTCTTTGAGAAACTGCACAGTCATATTGTCACCGGCCCCACCGGAACCAACGTCAACGATCTTTACCTCCTCCTCGCACTCTAGATACTATCCCTTTCCATGACTCCGCCACTGATTCTCTCTCTGGAGGAGAGCCGCGATCCAAGTCTGGTCGGGGGCAAGGCCGCTGGCTTGGGCCGCTTGCTGGCGGCTGGTTTCGCCGTACCGCGAGGCTTGTGCGTCCCAACAACGGTATACAGTCATGCTCTGGCCGCAGGCGGCATCAATGCAGAAGAAGTCTGGCGCAGAGTCCTGCAGGCATCACAGGAAGAACGGAGTCAGGAACTGTCACGAGTCCACGCCTGCCTGCTGAAGCAGGCGTGGCCTGCAGGATTTCAGCTCGCGTTGGAACGACGGCTCGCTGAACTCACGCACGATCCGGCAACACGATGGGCCGTGCGGTCGTCCGCGACGAACGAGGATGTCGAGCAAGCCAGCGCGGCTGGCCTCTATCGCACGTCTCTTGGCCTGTCGTCTGCCGAGATTTTGCGAGGGATCTGCGATTGTTGGCAGTCGTTGTGGACGGAGGCCTCGGTCGAGTATGCCCTCCGAACCAGAGGCGAAATAGCCTGCCCTTCCATGGCGGTGGTGATCCAGCCGCTGCTGCAAGCCACTACCGCAGGTGTGGCATATTCGATTCACCCAGTCACGGGACGTACCTCTCAGGTCGTCATCAATGCAGTGCCCGGTCTCGCCTCATCCCTGGTCAGCGGCGAGGTGACGCCGGACCAGTATGTCGTGGAAGTGGCGGAAGACGAGGGGCGACCGCTTCGTATTCGGCGGAGTCTGCTGGCCACGAAACCGCAGAAATTGCTGGCCACTCCTGCTGGAGTCCTCACTGAGACGATTTCTGAAACTGCGCAGAAGCAGTCCTCATTGTCCGATGCGCAACTCTTCCAATTGGCCAGATTGGCGAAGCACATCGAAGCTGCGTTTCGACACCCCATCGACCTCGAATGGGTGTGGGACGCTGACAAGGTATGGGTGGTACAAGCTCGGCCGATCACTGCGGTGCAACCCTCTTCGGCGCTGACGAACGATGAATGCGAGTGGACGCGAGCGAATTTGAAAGAAACCATGCCGGAATTGCCCAGCCCATTGGGGCTCTCGTTTCTTGAGCGGTTCATGGATGCCTATATCGTCGCGCCCTATCGGCGCCTCGGCTGCACGGTTCCTGCCGGACTATCATCCGTTCGCGTCATGCACGGCCGTCCCTATCTCAATGTGACCTTGTTTTACACTCTGGTGACACAACTCCACGGCAATCCCTCATTCTTAACCGAGCAGATGGGCGGGGAACCATTGGGTTTTAGGCCGTCGGTGCGTCCCCTGCGCGGTCTCGCGCTTATTCGCGCCGGCCTCTTAATGATGCGAGAATGGCGCAGAGTGGTGCGGGAGGGGCCAGCAAATTTTATCGCCATGAAACACATGGCGGAGACCTATCAGCCCGACCGTATCCGGAACCTTTCCGCAAAGGAACTGGCGGCGACGCTGGACCGTCTCGGGCAATGGCTTGATGCGCACGAGGTGACGTTCGGCATCGCGGGAGGAGTCGCGCAGAGTCTTCAGGCCATAGGCACCTTTCTGCCCGGGTGGCTGGGAGAAGACTGGCGCGAGTTGTTGAACGCCTCCTTGCAAGGTCAGGGGAGCGTGATCAGCGCACAGCACATTCTGTGTCTTGCGGAATTGGTCGAGGTCGCGAGGAGTGAGATTGTTGTCCAGCAGTGGTTTCTCTCAGAGGAGTGGGCGGCGTCCGGATTCCGTGAGGCTCTTGCAGGGACCACGTTTCTGCGACGGTTCGAAGAATATCTGTCGGACTATGGGCATCGCGCAGTCGGAGAGTCAGACATCATGTCCCCGCGCATTGCTGATGATCCCAATGCGGTTCTGATTCTCTTGCAGACGCAGTTGCGTGACGGGAAGGCTGTTCCGCCGGGCGACGTCATGGCTCAGCAGACGCAGCGGCGCCAAGAGGCGTTCGCAGAGATTCATCGACGGTTCGGCTGGAGGCGTCACCGAGGGGTGGTTTTTCGCTGGTGGTACCGGCGGCTTAGCCGCTTTTGCGCGCTGCGAGAGGCGAATCGCCATCACTTACTGTACTACTCCACGGCCGTTCGCCATCTCCTTCTTCAACTCGGCGAACGGATGGTGGCGCAAGGAGTGTTGGCCCGGCGGGACGACATGTTTTATCTGACCATGAATGAGCGTGCCGCACTGAGTGAGGGGGCACCACGGGATTGGCAACGGCTCGTCCAAGACCGCCGGGAGGAATGGGCGCATCACCACGCATTGCAGGTGCCTGACACCGTTCGAGATTGGGAAGCGGTTCTTGAGCAAGGAATGTCCATGACCGGCCAAGTCAATGGCGGATTGCTGCGAGGCATTGCCGTCAGCGCGGGAACGACGACTGGCCCGGTCCGCATCGTCCGTTCCATCCACGATTGGCAACGAGTGCGGCGGGGCGACATTCTCGTCGTTCCGGTCATCGATCCGGGGATGGCCCCTCTATTTGGTGTCGCGGCCGGCCTCATCGCGGAAATGGGTGGCACACTCTCGCACGGCGCCATTATCGCGCGGGAATACGGCCTTCCGGTCCTGGTCAATGTGCCCTATGCCACGACCCTCTTGCGCGAAGATGAGCAGGTCCAAATTGCGAGTTCGACAGGCACAGTCAGCCGATTGGTCCCTTGACGTTTGAGCCGGTTTCTCGTACCCTCTACGCGATTTCCCTACAACGGGCGGGTGAGAGGCACAGCGGCGATGCTCTGTATTCAGAAGGATGCATCATGATCGATCTCACCTCGGCGACCTTTGTCGCGGGTGGCGTGGCCGGCCTTGGAATTGGTGCCTTGGTCACCGGATGGTGGGTGACGACTCGCACACAATCCCGATTCCAAGCACAGTTGCTCGAAAGCGGGGAGCGCGCACAGAGAGCTGATGCCTTGGCGGTGGCGTTGCAACAGCGGCTCGACACGCAACAGTCCGAAGTCGGGCAGTTGCGGCAGGCGCTGGCGGAATCTCAAGAAGGTCGAACGAAAGCCGAAACGCGGATGGAAGTCATCAGTCGGAGCGTGGAAGACCAAAAGGCGATGTTAAGTCAGGCACGGCAGGAGTTGCACGAATCCTTCGAGGCTCTGTCCGGACAAGCCCTGAAACAAAACAATGACGCGTTTCTGACCCTCGCCCGCGCGTCATTTGAAACCTTGCACGCGGAAGCCAAAGGCGAGTTATCTCAGCGCCACCAAGCGATAGGCGAGCTGGTCAAGCCGCTGGAAGAATCGCTCCAACGCTATCGGGAGCAATTACAACAGGCCGAACAGGTTCGCCAGCGGGAATACGGCGGGCTGGACCAGCAGTTGAAGTTCATGGCCGAATCACACCAGCGGCTCCAGCAGGAAACCAGCAATCTGGTGAAGGCCTTACGGGCCCCGGCTGTGCGCGGTCGGTGGGGAGAAATGACTCTCCGTCGTGTGGCTGAACTGGCGGGAATGGTGGCACATTGCGATTTTCTGGAGCAGGACTCGGTCGACTCAATGGAAGGACTGCTCCGTCCCGACATGGTCGTCTATCTGCCTGCGGGGCGACAGATCGTAGTAGATGCCAAAACGGTATTGGCCGCCTATCTCGATGCGTACGAAGCTCAGGATGAGCAGCAGCAGCAGGGGCATTTACGTCGCCATGCGAGCCAAGTGCGAACCAGGATGGATGCGTTGAGCCTAAAGGCCTATTGGAGCCAATTCGGGCAGACACCGGAGTTTGTTGTGTTGTTTTTGCCCGGCGAGCAGTTTCTCGGCGCAGCACTGGAGCAGGATCCCACACTGATCGAGGATGGTTTTGCGCAGGGGGTCGTCCTGGCCACGCCGACCACGCTGATGGCGCTGCTGCGCGCCGTCGCCTACGGATGGCGGCAGGAACAATTGACCGAACATGCCGAACAGGCGGGCCGGCTGGGGAAGGATCTGTACGAGCGGATGGCGGTCCTCACCGACCATCTCAATGATATTGGCCAAGCGTTGGGGAAAAGTGTCGGGGCCTATAACAAGGCGGTGGCTTCGTTGGAAACGAGGGTGTTGCCTGCCGCTAGAAAATTCAAAGACCTCGGGATATCATCTGAGAAAGACCTCGCAATGCTGGAAGCCACCGGTATCGAGCCGAGGGCAGGGCTTTCCTTTGCAGCGGAGGATATGAGGACGTGAGGATGATGCAACCGCAGGACATGGTGGCCGAATTTCACCGCAAGTTCGATATTCCGATCGGCGACAGGCCATTGATCCCTCCTGAGGCCACTCGGCAATTGCGGGTGCGACTGATTCAAGAGGAGTTTGCCGAACTCCAAGAAGCCATGGCTGCCCAGGACCTTCCTGGGGTTGCGAAGGAACTGGCTGATCTGTTGTATGTCGTCTATGGTACGGCGGTGTCCTACGGGGTGGATATGGATCCGGTTTTTCGCGAGGTTCATCGATCGAATTTGAGCAAGGTCGGCGGCTATAAGCGGGAGGATGGAAAGTGGGTGAAACCGCCTACCTATTCTCCGGCTGACGTCACACCCCTGCTCGCAAGACAGTTGTCCGGAGGCGTGGGCTCCACCTCGCATGTGCAAACCGGGGTGCAGGAGTCAGAAGCGTAGTATGAAAGAGTTGTATTGTCCGGCGTGCGGCACGCCCTGCGTCAGAGTGACGTCGGGGACCAGTCTTATCGAGAAGACGTTGAACCGGCTGTCTATTTTTCAGGTACGTTGCCAGCTCTGCACGACTCGCTTTCAAGCGCGCAGGCCGGGAAACCGGCTGACGACGCAGGAATTCGATCGCCGTGAATATCGTCGGCTGTCCGCCAACTTTGCGGCGACCCTGATTCTGGATCACCCGGCAGCCGGAGGCGTCGTCACCGACATTTCAATGGGCGGCTGTACACTGCAGGCGACCACGACGCTTCCCCGTGGCACGTTCGTCACATTCGTGCTGCACGGCCCGTCCGGACAACCGGATATCAAGGTGGATGCGGCAATGATCAGCTCGATTCAGCCCCAAACGATCGGGATGAAATTTCTGGAATTCCAACCTCAAGACAAGCAGCGCATGGGGCAATTGATTCTCGAACTGCTTGCCTATCAACAAGCGCCTCCCCGCATCTCCGTATAATCGCAAGACAGCATCGGACTGCGTTCACGGTGGAATAGCCTCGCTCCATGCGAGGTTGAGGAATGCCCTCACCTTCTTGTTCAGGACTTGGGCCTGATCGTCACCGGCATATTGTCCAGGAGTCGGACGGTTCCGAGGCCAACGGCGCCAAGGAGAACGGCGTGGCGCTGGATGGTCTGCAACGGCTCTAGAGTGGACGGATCACAGACGGCGAGATACTCCGGTGTGACTGACCGCTCTGTCTTGACGACGTGCGCCATGAGGCGTTGTATAAATGCCCCTCGCCGTTCGCCGCCCCGAATAGCTGCAGCGCCGGCCTGCAGTGCGCGATAGAGCACAGGTGCGGCTTCCCGTTGCTGGGCAGAGAGGTACACGTTCCGTGAACTGAGTGCCAGGCCGTCACGTTCACGGACGGTCGGATGAACCCTTAACGTCCCCGGCAAGTTGAGGTCCTTTGCAAGCTGACGGACCAGCGCGGCCTGCTGAAAATCTTTTTGGCCGAACCAACTAATATCAGGCTGGACTAACGACAAGAGTTTCGCCACGACGGTGGCTACGCCCTGAAAGTGATGCGGGCGCGCCTCGCCTTCCCAGAGCCGCGCCAGGGTCGGGACCGAGACGATGGTCTGAAACCCTGGCTGGTACATGGCCCCGGCAGTAGGGGCGAAGATCGCGTCGACTCCTTCTTTCGCGCAAAGCGCACGGTCGAGTCGCAGTTGGCGTGGATATTTCGCCAGGTCTTCCGTCGGTCCGAACTGTGTCGGATTGACAAAAATGCTAACGACCACGGCATCGCAGGCCAAGCGAGCGGCACGAATCAAGGCGCGATGCCCCTCATGCAAGGCCCCCATCGTCGGGACAAACCCGATCGTCACTCCTTCTCGATGCAGGCGGCGGCTCCAGTCGGCCATGGCCGAAGTCGTGCGGATGAGCTTCACGCCCGGGGACTCTGCGCAGGGGGTGGACTGCAGGCCGGTCTCGAACCGTAACGGGAGTTCGGTTGCGGATCGAGCAGGCGGACAATTGAAGGATCCTCGAGCCGCTCCAGGAGTTCACGAAGAGTTCGCCCGATCACCGGATGGCGCCGATCAGGATCGATCTCCACGAGAGGCGCCAGCACGAATCGACGCTGATGGAGGCGAGGATGGGGAACGATGAGGCCCGGCTCATTCAGCACACAGCCATCGTACAGCAGGAGGTCGAGATCGAGCGTGCGCGGTCCCTTGCGATTGTCCTGATCCCGTCCGAGTGCCCGTTCGATTTCGCGGCAGATGTCCAGCAGGCTCTTGGGCGTAATGTTCGTCTCGATTTGCACGGCGCCATTGAGAAACCATGCGGGTCCCGGAACCGCTCCGTCCTCAATTGGTTCGGTCTCATAGAGCGACGAGACCGCATCCAGCCGTGAATGCGGCAGGAGGCCGAGGAGGGTGACGGCCCGATCACAAAAATCGATCCGATTGCCCAGGTTAGAGCCGAAACCGATAAAGGCTGTTGCCATAGTCTGAAGCCGCCTCAGCGTCCTGCACGCAGCGCGCTCACGACTGCGTTAGCCACGTGCGGAGACAGACACCCGGGATAGCCGGAACTCTAGAATCCCGCCTTGCGAATTCGTTCCACCGCTTCCGCGAGACGCTCCTTCGTCGTGCAGACGGTCATGCGAATATACCCCTCGCCAGGCGCGCCGAAGCCGTTCCCCGGTGTCGTGACAATGCCGGCTTTTTCCAACAGATGGGCGGTGAAAGACGCCGACGTATATCCCTTTGGCACCGCGACCCAGATGTAGAAGGCCGCGGGAGGCGGATCGACCTCCAGCCCAAGTTTTTTCAAGCCTGGAACGAGGGTGTCGCGCCGTTCTTGATAGATCGTGCGCAACTCGTCCGTCACGGAGTCGTCGAGCCCGAGTGCCGTGATGCCGGCCGCTTGCACGGCTTCGAATACGCCTGAATCCAACTGGCTTTTCACTCTGCCGAGCCCGGCCAGAACGTCTTTGTTGCCGACGGCGAATCCGATGCGCCAGCCGGTCATGTTGTAGGTCTTCGAGAGGGAATGAAATTCGACGCCCACGTCTTTGGCGCCGTCGACTTCCATGAAACTGGCGGGCCGCTTGCCATCGTAGAAAATTTCCGAATAGGCGGCATCGTGGCAGACAATGATCTGATGCTCCTGCGCAAACTCCACGACCCGCTTGAAATAGTCCTTGCTCATGATGACGGATGTCGGATTGTTGGGGGAGTTCAGCCACATCAATTTGGCCTTCTTCGCCACATCCTTCGGGATGGCATTGAGATCAGGCAGAAAGCCGTTGGCTTTCGTGAGCGGCATGATGTGCGAGACGCCGCCGCAGAAGCTTGTACCGACCGGATACACCGGATAGCCGGGGCTGGGCACCAGGACGATGTCGCCTGGATCGATAAAGGCCAGATGGACGTGCCCGATCCCTTCTTTGGAGCCGATCAGGGTGAGCACCTCGTTCGCCGGATTGAGGGTGACAGTAAACCGTCGCTTGTACCAGTCGGCCACGGCTTTGCGGAACGACAGCATACCCTCGTAGGAAGGATATTGATGATGTTTCGGATTCTTGGCCGCTTGACAGAGGCTCTCGATGATCGGCGCCGGTGTCGGCAGGTCAGGATCTCCGATGCCAAGGTTGATGATATCGACCCCGCGCGCGAGTGCCTCTTGTTTCATTTTGTCGATGGCGGCAAAGAGATAGGGAGGCAGCGTCTTAATGCGAGTTGCGACTTCAATCGGAAAACCGGCCATGCGAGAGCACTCCTTTGTTGACCTGAGCGGCGGGCTCAGCGGTGTACGACATCCGGCGGCTGGCAGCCGCCAATTAGGCATCGGAAGGGGTTAGCGTACCCCAGGACCACTCTCGCAATCAACGGAGTCAGTGCCAAAGAAGCCGCATCGCAGACCAGCTGATGGGGATAAGCGGTCGCGAATGATAGTGCTGTCTCACGACGGGTTGGTTTTGTTCTCAGAAAGGTTAGACAAATGTTCGATCCTATGATGTCGTGAGTCCATGGATGCGACAAGTTTGTGGCCTGCAGCGGGTGTGGTGATTGTCGCGCTCGCCACTGCCATGTTTCTCCCTCGAGCCGCTCTTCAGGAGACCTCGTCAACCCCGCGTTATCCGTCGCTCGATGGGCTTCGAGGGTATCTGGCGCTGGCGGTGTTTATCAGCCATTCTTCCATCTGGTACTTCTATTTGCGATCGGGCACCTGGGATGTGCCACCCTCCAATGTGTATACACAGCTGGGGCAAGGCAGCGTCACCCTCTTCTTTATGATCACCGGGTTTCTATTTTGGTCAAAGCTCCTCGATGGACGACGGCAACCGATCGATTGGACGCGGCTCTATCTGTCCAGAGTGCTTCGACTGGGACCGTTGTATCTCGTGGCGGTTGCCTGTGTATTGCTCATGTCGTTCGGGCGCGCGGGTTTTCACTTGCGCGAGGCCCCGGCGGTTGTGGCCGAACAGACGGTGCAATGGCTGCTGTTTACGATTCCCGGCATCGTGCCCGTGAATGGATTTACGGAAACGGTGCCTCTGGCGGGAGCCGTCTGGTCGCTGCCGTATGAATGGTTGTTCTATGCCTGGTTGCCTCTCGCTGCCTTCTGTCTTCGGACGAGCCCTCCGATTCACTGGGTGATCGTTAGTGTTGTGGCTGTGATGATCCTTGTGATGGTGATGCCGCAGATTCGGTTCCCGATGTTGTATGCGTTTGCCGGTGGAATTGCGGCCGCCGGGCTGGTGCGTATTGCTGCCATCCGGATGATGCTGGCCCGTGGTGTGTGGGGCGCCATCGCGATCCTCTGCTTGGCAACGACCTTCTTGGTGTTCCCGACGGCGTATACGGTTCCGGCCGTTCTGCTCTTGGCAGGCGGCTTTCTCATTATTGCCTGCGGGAATTCTCTCTACGGCATTCTCGAATGGCCGGCGTCGATTGTACTGGGTGAAATGGCGTATAGCTTGTATCTCCTGCATAGTGGGATGTTGTTTGTGACCTATCGCCTGCTGCTGGCCGAATCGGCCGCCACGTTGTCCTCCGTCGAGCATTGGGCCATGGTGCTGTGCCAGGTTCCTGCCTTAATTCTCCTCTGTTTTGCGACGTTTCGCTGGGTGGAGAAGCCGGGCATGGAGGCCGTGCCCCGTTGGCACGCGTGGCTGGTCGCTCGCCGAGCGGACACAAGTGTCCATTCGGCGCCGTCGGGCCGCCAGTGAGGCGGGGTTTGCAATGGGCGGCCGGTTGACAGAGCAGGCGAGGGTTATTAGAGTTCAAGGTACGTTCCAACCATCCTCACCATGATGTCATGAAAATACTAGCGCCCTGCCCGTCGAGTCCCAACTGTGTGTCCACCCAAGCGACGGATCAGAGTCGCCAGATCGCGCCCTATCGGTATCAGCAAAGTCTGGCTGTTGCAAAAGACACGCTGAAGACCATCGTCAATCGGTTGCCTCGTACTCGACTGGTCGAGGAGATCGATGGGTATCTCCACTATGAATTCACCAGCTTCTTGCTGCGATTCGTCGATGATGTGGAATTTGTCTTTGAGGAGGCAACGAAGACGATTCACTTTCGATCAGCCTCCAGGACCGGCTATAGCGACCTTGGCGTCAATCGACGGCGCATGGAGGAAATCCGCGCCCTGGTCGAAGGGAAATTGTAGTGCGAAATTGGACAGTCCGAGCCACCGATGCGGAATTTGCCACGAGAAGCTTCCGGCGGTCGATTTGTGGTTGATTTGGTCGACCTGAGCCGTCAAGATGCACGGTGGCAAGCGCGGCATGAACACCATGTCGTTCAGTATCCATGAATACCCGAGGCGTTGTTGTGATCAAACGAGCGATCCACCTCACGGCCGTCCTGTGTCTAGCCCTGTCGAGCGCCTGTGTCTCCGTTCAGGTTGATCCGTTGACGACCAAGGCCTTCGAACCCCGATCCGGAGCAGAGGCCGTGACGACGTTACAGCGCGAGCCAAACCATGGCCATGTGCAAATCGCTCGCATTATCGCTACGAGTGAATATGCCAGTGAAGATACCTTGCGTGACCGCATTCTCGAGCGTGCCAAACAATTGGGGGCAGACGCGGTCGTATTAGGCGACGCGGATGTCCGCCGCCTGTCCGACAGCGGCCCCACCTTTCAATCGACGATGGGCACGGCCGTACCGGGTGGGGTATCGAGTAATTCCTACCGCAGCGGGTATTGGAACCCGTTCCGGATGGACGCGTGGAGTTTTACTCAAGGTGCTGGCGGCGGACAAGGTTGGATGCTTCATATGTCTGGTTTAGCGATTCGATATCTCTCAGCAGAAGAAATGCGGCCCGTTCCCACGCCCTCTCCCTCCGCGCCATAGCCGGACTCCTGCCGGCTGAAGCGATTGTAAGGTCCTACATCACTCCGTTGTATCTATTGTCCCGTTGAGGCTGGGGAAGTCAACGAACCGGTGGCGTTCGCGTTTCTGACGGCAGCGGTCCGCTCGGTTATCCATGGCGAAGGTTGATACATCGAGGACGCTGAGACAGGGAGACTTGCAGCTCTAAAAGATCAAGGTTCCTGGCTGGCGTGCTTGACCGAGCGTCATAAATTTGACATAACTGAGAGTGTTTCAGTACGAGTTAGGATTAATTGTGTCGGCGCACGGAGGGGGCCTCTCGGAGGCGTCATGCTCCGGTCATAATTTATATGTCCGCGCAGAGCCTTTAGGGATCACTGAAACGAAATGTCTGTCGTAAATGTCGACCAGCGACACCCGGCGGTATTGCCCCATGTTCGAATTCAGCCGGCCAAGGGTTTGCTGGAATTAGATCTGGTTGCCCTCTGGCAGTATCGCGAACTCATTCATATTCTCGTCTGGCGTGATGTGGCGGTCAGGTATAAGCAGACGCTTCTGGGTGTGGCCTGGGCCATGTTCCAGCCTGTGGCGACCATGGTGATTTTCACGGTCGTGTTCAGCGTGATGGGGAAGATTCCCTCCGACGGCTTTCCCTATCCTGTTTTTCTCTACGCAGGGCTGCTGCCGTGGTTTTATATCTCTCAGGCGTTGAGCCGTGGAGGGACCAGCCTAGTCGGAGAAGCTCCCCTGATCAGCAAGGTGTATTTCCTGCGGCTTATCCTTCCCCTCTCGGCGACGATTGCGCCGCTGGTTGATTTGTTTCTGGCGTTTATTGCGTTCCTCGGCCTTATGGCCTGGTTCCAAGTCATGCCGACCTGGCGCATTCTGCTCTTGCCGCTCTTTGCCGGCCTGGGCGCGATGATCACCTTGGCCGCGGGGCTCTGGGTCTCGGCGCTCTACGTCAGGTACCGGGATGTCGGCCATATCCTCCCCATGTTCATTCAGCTGGGGATGTTCGTGTCACCTATTCTGTACCCCGTGAGTAAGGTGCCGGAATCGTGGCGCGCCATCTACGCATTGAATCCAGTGGTGAGCGTCGTGGAGGGATTTCGGTGGGCATTGATTCCGGGGTTTCAGGTCGACTTTTCAATGGCGCTTCCCAGCCTGGGCATTGTCTTTGTCGTATTCATCGGCGGATTGATCTATTTCCGTTCGATGGAGCGTACCTTTGCGGATGTCATTTAAATGAGTACCGTCGCGATCCGCGCAGAAGGGCTGTCGAAACACTACCGACTCGGGGCAGCCGTTCAGCACAATACGCTGCGCGATCAGGTCATGCATCGCCTCAAGTCCCTCACCCAATGGGGCTCCGGCCGGTCTGAGCCCGATCCCTCGTTTTGGGCCGTGAAGGACGTCTCGTTCGAGGTCAAGCGAGGAGAGGTGCTGGGGATCATCGGGCACAACGGAGCTGGAAAAAGCACCCTCCTCAAGATTCTGTCGCGCATCACTCAGCCCACCAAAGGCACCGTGGATATCTATGGGCGCGTCAGCTCGTTGTTGGAAGTCGGAACGGGCTTTCACTCGGAGTTGACCGGGCGGGAGAATATTTTCTTGAACGCGGCGATGTTGGGCATGCGTCGGGACGAAGTCCGGCGAAAATTTGATGAGATCGTCGCTTTTTCCGGCGTGGAAGATTTCATTGATACGCCGGTGAAGCGGTACTCGAGCGGCATGTACGTACGCTTGGCCTTTGCCGTCGCCGCGCATCTCGAACCGGAAATCTTGATTGTGGACGAAGTCTTGGCAGTGGGCGACGCGAGCTTTCAGCAAAAGTGTCTGGGGAAAATGGAAGAAGTGAGCCGAAGCGGGCGCACGGTCCTTATCGTCAGTCACAACATGGGTATCATCGAAGGGCTCTGCGAACGGGCGATTTTGCTGGAAAAGGGGCGGATCGCGAAAATCGGCAAAACGCAAACAGTGGTCGAAGGATATGCCGATGCGATTCGCAGTCAAGCGAGTATGCCGATCGGCGACCGCCCGGATCGAATCGGTCTAGGAGAAATCCTGCTCACCGAGATTGATCTGCTGGACAAGGATCGGCACTCGGTTGTCGCTGCCATGACGGGTCGGGATGTGATCATCCGCATGCACTACCGTTGCGCGGACGGTAAGGAATTCCGCAACTGCCGGGTCAGTGTGTCCGTCAATGGGCGGAAGGGACAGGATCTGTTCGTCTTGTCGACGGATATCGTCGATCCGACGCCGTTGACCTTGCGCGGAACCGGATATATCGATTTTATTCTGCCCGACCTGCCGTTGACCGGCGGCGCGTACTTTTTACAGTCCTATATCGAATCGAACGGCCATGCACAGGACTGGATCAAGAACGTCGTGCCGTTTTCAGTGCTTGATGCCGACTTCTACGGAACGGGGAACCTGTGCCCGCCGGGTTGGGAAGCCAACGGCGTGCTGGTTCGTTATCGTTGGGAGTCCAGCGACGACCCCGAAAGCAGCACCTTGCCCTTTCGAGCGCGCGAAAAATAAGCCTTTCAAGAGATTCTCGTCTCACCCATGCACATGCGCGCAGTTCCCGCGCGTCTCTCGTCGATAAATCACTAATCGCTCCGCAACTGGCAAAGAGTGCGCTACGATTTGCTCTATCACTTCCGATGGCGATCGACTGAGGCGTACGCATGGGCTCCGCGTTTGAAGAGGGACAGCAGGCGCAGCTCGAACTGGCCGGTTTGAGGCGCACGTTGAAATGGACCAATATTCAACGCGAACAATTGTTGGATCGCCTCGACCTTCTCCGCCTCGATAATCAGCGCCTCCAGGAACGTGTGGAAGAATTAGAGCGCCAACTGGCAGAGGCCAAGCAGCAGCAGGTGCTGTTCTAGTCTCCTTTCCACATGTCTCCCTCTCCCTGCAACAGGCATTTCAGGCTCTTCTCCGCAGCGTCCGCGTGGTACAGTAGTGCGGTGGGGTACCGATAGACGGGCACCCAGCTGAGGACCTTCACGGTGCCATGACACATTCACTGAAGACGGCCGACGACGTTCGCTGGTTGCTGACGCACACGCAAGGATTTTGTGGCGGTCGGGTGATGGACGTGCACCTGGCCAAACGTTGGATGTTCGACGAGGAATCAGGTCGGGATGTGACGGCAGGGAGCATCGTGACGGTGGTGGTACGATATCATCTGCAGGGCATCCTCAGGATTGCCAAATTGACTTTGCAAGGAGTGTCCGATTTATCCATTTTTGAGCAGGATGGCGTGGACTGTGCGGTTCTCGGGACGATTCAGGTGGAGGTACATGAAGGCCTCCTGCGCTTCTGGTTCGATCCGCAGGGGAACCTGTACGTGGTGTGCGAAGAGGCGCTACTAGAAGAGGTGTCAGTACCGCACTGCGATATGGACATACACCCGGGAGCCACTCCCTGGATCTTTCAAGCTGAATCCGGCGACCCACCCACGGTCGATTGGCTGCTGAACGAACTGGATCAGGCGGGGGTTCCTTGCATATGGAAATCGACGCCGCGGCGGACTGGAACTCGGGGAACCTTGTGTTGGGCGGGTGAGTTGGTAACCGCAGCCGACGTGCATGCCGGCTCGACGGCAGCGCTGACAGTGCGGGCGTATGGACCTATCGACGGGGGCGGGTTTGGAATCAGGCTGCAGCCGCGACTGGCAAGTGGCCGCATCAGTGGCCGGTTGTTGAGTGCGGTGACCGAAGTTCTCACACAGCGGTATGCAGGCACTTGCCTGACTGGAGAAAGGGTTGTTTCGAGCGAGTGGTGAGAAACGACGAGTTCAGGATTCGGCTGATGGGTTGGATCCGTATTTCAAGCGACCATACACACTAACTAACGTGCCCGTGCCGACCGTTGCCATTTCCGTTCACGCTCCCGTTCCCATTGCCGCTCTTAGAGCCCTTCCGGTTGACACATTCCACCAAGTGCCAAAACTTCATCGGATTCACTTTTTCTTTGCGGGCCACATGGAGGTCGGTGCCTTCGAGCACCGTGTTCAATGAGAGATCCGTACGGAATCCAATGTGCTTGCAGAGCGGGGAAATGACTTTTTCCACGGCGGCGATCAGCTTATTGCCGTTGCTGAAGTGATTCAACATGATGATGCGGCCGCCCGGCTTGCACACGCGGATCATTTCATTGACGACTTTGCGATAATCGGGCACCGCGGTGACGACGTACGCCGCCATCACTGTATCAAAGCTGTCGTCGGGGAATTCCATTTTTCCGGCGTCCATCAACATCAGCCGAACATGGTCCAAATGATAGTGCGACTGGCGTTGTCTGGCCTTGGCCAGCATGCCTGAGGAGAGATCGATGCCCGTAATGTTGCAGTTTTTGGGATAATATTCGAGGGCGATTCCCGTTCCCACGCCGACTTCGAGGATGTTTTCTTCCGGCCGGATTCGGAGGTTGCGCACGCAGGCCTCGCGCGACTCGTGGAAAATTTTTCCGAAGATATGATCGTACACGCCGGAATAACTGGTGTACACACGCTCGACTTTGGCGATATCCATCGTCCCTCCGCAAAATCACGCCGCTCTGCCCGCACAACTCTGCAGTGCAGAAGTGACGGCGATAAGAAGTGTGGCGTGGAAAAATCTATGAAGGCGGGAACGCAACTCGGATGACTCGTCCTCACCCGCCGGATAAGAACGGGCTTAATGTAGCCAATGCACGGATGGCTAGTCAACAGGTTCCTCCCGGTTTTTGCCTGCCGTTACCGTCGGTTCAGGCTTGATTCTCCGTAAAGCCCTGTGGGAAGTTTCGGCTATGATGCTCGCCGGTGCGTTTGCCATCGTGCTGTTTATCGGATTGGTCGTCGGCGACTGGATGTACTTTACCCGCCTGTCGTCCGATGCCACCCGGTACGGCTATGGAATTGGGCAGGTGCAGGACCGGTTCGTCGCCCTCACCCTCCCGAAGCTGCTTCGCGCATTCGACACGAATGGGTTTTTGAGTTTGCCTCACGGAGTCGCGCGGGTGTTCCCTGAAGCGAATCGGATGATCATCCGGCCCACCCATCGCCTGTTCTCGATGCGTTTCCGCACGGCCTGGCCGCTGAAGGGCTGCATCGAATTGGCATCGGACCCTGAAGGCCTCCGCATGGTGTGCACGAAGCGGGTGCCCTGGTCATCCTCGATCTTGACGTTCCTCTGGTTCAGTCTCGTGGGGTTCGGAACACTCGGGTTCCTCATCACCTACGTGCTTCAGGGCGGGCTCAAATCATTGGGAAGTGTGCTGCTGGGTGTTGGCGTGACCGGGGTGGGATTGATCGTCGTCGCCTTTGGGTTGCTGACGGTCACGGTGGCCTACCGCATCGAAAACACGCGGCTGATGCTCGTGTATACGGAACTCAGAGATGTGGCGATGGCCAATGAAGGAGCCGCATCGCGTCCATGATGCACTCAGAAGGACGCCTGAGTCCGGCACGCCCTCGTGAGCTTGCCCACTAAGCTTTGGCGCGATACAGATCGAGCAGATGATTGAATTCCGGCGGCAAGTCTAGTGGGGCATCGGATCGTGCCAGGCCCGCAATAATCCCTCGGTGCTTCTGGATCAGGCCTGATTCGATGAAGGCCTGCCGAAAGTGGGCCCATCGCTGGGTCTCGTTCATGCCCAGGCGTTGCAGTTCCTCCGGTGGTAAGGCTTTGAGTGTGGCGGTGAGGGTACCCAAGGCCTTTTCGACGCTGTCGTAGGGAGCGGCCAATTTGAGGCGGCTGTAAAAGACATCGAGGTGTCTGCGGAATTCATCCCGGAGTGCTTCGACCGGCCCTGTTCCGCGTTGAGGGACCTTCTGTTCGCCCATGCCCGTACTCCTTGCCCTGTCAGGTGTTCGGAAAGCTTACGGGAGGAAGGCGCTGCGGCGCAACGCGTTTTCATGCAAGATGGTCATTTTTTCAATGGAGGTTGTGATGAGCGTTCGATCCCTGTGTCTTCTTGTCGGTGTGCTGCTTGCCGGACTGACCGGTTGTTCCCACCACCATGGAAGTTATGAGCATGCCAAGGGAGACTACTATTGGGGGAAGGCCTCTCAGGATGTGAGCGGTCTGGTGGAAAAACATGTCAAGAATCCGGAGACCGTCAAGCAGGTCAACGTGGTGATGGGAGAGATGATCGCCGAGATCAAGTCGGCTCGGGAACAACATCGCCAGTTTCATCGCGTGCTCTATGAGTTGAACGCGAACTATTCGGCTGCACCCGAGGAGTTCACCAAAATCCTCGACGAATTAAATAACAGCCGGATGCGCTCCTCCGCAAAAATTCTGGGGCTTCGGTTCAAGATGAAAGCCTTGTTGACGGCCGAGGAGTGGACCGCCTTGTCCGAAGAGCTGAAGCGGTATGGCAGCCGCTACTACGGAAAAGGCGCAGAGGGAGCGCCTGCGCACCAATAACGGCGTGGTGTGGTTCAGGCCAGCCTGTGGAGGCCGGGGCGATGGTTGAGAAACAGCAGGTGGGTGGCGGCTTCGGTCACTTCGATGCCGCTGACCCCTGCATGGTCGATGCGCGCCTGACGCAGCGCATTCAAGTCGAGCCGGAGATAATGGGCCAGCAACGCGCGAATGACGTCGCCATGGGACACAAACACATAGGGTCCGTCTTGCGCGACTTGCAGTGTCTGTTCGACGGCTGCGACGGCACGCTGTTGCACTTCGCGGAGCGTTTCACCACCTGAAGGCCTGGCCCGGTCCGGGTGCGCATACCAGTCGCGCTTGGCCGGATCCTCCGCCAGGTCCTTCCAGTACCGATTGATCCAGGCGCCCACGCCGATCTCGCTCAGTCCCGGAGCCTGATGCACCGGTGCTGCATGGCTACGTCCGACGATGTGGGCGGTTTGTACCGCTCGCAAAACCGGGCTGGTCACGATGCCTGTAATCGGCGTCTGCGCCAGCATCTCGGCGCACGCGAGGGCTTGTCGTTCGCCAGTCTGGTTCAGAGGAATCGGCTGATTTCCCATGACTTGACCCGATCGATTCCAGTCGGTTTCTCCATGTCGGATCAGCAGGAGGATCGGCATCGGTAATCCAGCGAGCGTGTTTATGGCGCGGGCGCAGGTGGCTGTGGTCCCGTGAGTGGAATCGGTGCCCAATGTTGAGCCCCGTCGGTCGATCGGTATAACCCGCTTCCATTGGTACCGAGGTAGAGCAGCTGGGGATCACTGGCGCTGAGGCTGATCGTGCGGATATTCGTCGTCGTGAGTCCCTCGTTCTGCACATGCCAGGTTTTTCCGCCATCGGTGGTTTTCTGCACACCATCAGGGCCACCGATGTAGAAAATATTGGCATCTGTGGGATGCAGCGCCAGTGTGCTGATGAATTGGTTCGACAATCCTTGTCCGATCTGTTCCCAATGCTCTCCACGATTGCCGGATCGAAACAGGCCTTTGGTGGTGGCGGCATAGACCATGTCGGAATTCCGCGGGTCAACTGCCAGCACATTCACCCCGAGCGCCATCGCGGCGTTCAAGACCTCGTCGGGAATGAGCCCATTATTCTTTTTTTGCCAGCTCGTCCCGCCGTCTTCACTGCGATACGTGCCGCCCGTCGTTCCTGCGTATAAGATGCGGGGGTGTTGATGATCCATCGTGATGCAGGTCACGATGTGCACTTCCTTCATCCCGGCCATCCGTTCTTCCCATTCGCGCCCTCCGTTTTTGGAGATGAAGGCGCCGACGGTCGTGGCGAGGTAGATCAGTTCGGTATTCTCGGGATGAAAGATGATTTCATTGATGAACGAGACGTGCTCCTTGAGCCCGACGTTGTGGGGCAGCCAATGCTGGCCGCCGTCGGGGCTTTTATAAATGGCATCGCCCATGGTGCCGGCGTAGACCGTGGCAGGGAGCTTCGGGTCGATGGCCAAGGTGGTGACGCGGCGCGCGGTAAAGGCCGGAAACTGCTCCCACGTTGCCCCGCCGTCCCGCGTCTTATGCACGGCATCGTTCGTGGCGACATAGACAATGTTGGGATTGGACGGATGGAGCGCGATCGACACCACGGCCGATTCACGACTGCCGCAGGCCAGAAGCAGGAAGAAGCTG
Source organism: Nitrospira sp. (assembly GCA_022226935.1). Lineage (GTDB taxonomy): Bacteria > Nitrospirota > Nitrospiria > Nitrospirales > Nitrospiraceae > Nitrospira_A. Next base: position 1,791,622 of record CP092081.1, on the reverse strand, counting down.
ATGAGGCAAATCGACCGCCGAAGCAGGGTCGCCATTCGAATTCGTAGGGACATCACCGTGGTCGCAGACCTAACCACAGCGTCGCGACTGAGTCAAGGTGAGACATCATCCAGAGGCCAGAAGCGTTAGAGTTTCGGCGTGAACCGTTCGGCATAGCCGGTCATTTCGACATAGCCGCGACCCGTCACGGGCGCGCCTCGCACCCGACCGGAGACAGACACGGCCCCCTCCCAATAGGTGACCCGGGTGCTGCGGGATGTATCCAATTCCTGGTCTGCGAGCAGCGAATCCACAGTCACATCCATGCCGAGTGCAGGGCTGGTGAGTCGCCATCGTTGGGGGTACCGGCCCTTGGATCGTGGACTGGTCCAGTAGGCCAATGGTGCGATGGTGAGGTCCTGCGAGTCGAGCGGCTGTACGCGCCCGTCGGCCAGGACCAAGGTGCCGCTCGAGACCGGGTCGCTCGATCCATCGGCGCGGCGCAGAGAATACCACATCAGTTCCGTGGCGTCGCTTAACTGGAGGCTGAACCAATCCCACCCCACCACATTTTGCCCCAGATCGGCGGAGCCGAATTCATGATCCATCCAACTGAGACCGGTGACGGTAAAGGTTTCGATGCCGACTCGAATCTGCCCTTCGGTCGCAAGACGAGTGAGCGAATAGTAGTGAGAGGCCTGTCCGGGATCGGTGCCTTTTCGGCTGATGCCGTCCCCCCCATGTATGACCGGCGGTTTTTCCGGGGTGACCATGAGGTTGATCGCCACGTCGTCGGTCGCCGCCTGAAGCCGGTGGCTTGGTGTCGTCCGATCATCCATCAGTAGGGACCAACGGTCCACCCACACGTGCAATCGGCCTGTTTCGGCGCCGGCCTTGCCGAGTCCTTCGCGGCTGACTTTGTCGGCATAATAGAATCGTTCGGTACTCAGGTCGGTCAGAGCGAAATGGGCCAGGTAGAGTTGCTGAATGGACCATCTGGACGGAAGCGTCTGCACCTGGTCAGGAGGAATGCCCCGGCGAAAAAAGGTGAGTTCAAATCCGAACCGGCGGCCGTCGGCAGCGGTGACGTGGCCGGTGTAATACCACCATTCAGTCCGGAACCGTTCGTGCGCGCCATGATCGCGAGGAAACCAATACTGATATCCCGGTGCGGCCATGTCGAAGACCTGAGACGTCTCCACCGTCGCAACGGCCAGCGCGGTGAATGCGGGCAGTCCCGCCAGAAGCAGAAGGGCCATCACATATGCGAGACGCAATTTCGTCATGGGAAGATCAGCGACCAGTCCTGTCTGTCATTTCGCGACCGCGCCTGGTTTCACTGTCTTTTTTTGATGGACAGTCGATAAAACGCCAGTGTCCATGCATGGTTTGTGATGTTTTGTCATGTGATGTGGCTCGGTGGCAGCGTTGACAATTTTGCAAAGCATCAGCTATCGTGAGCCATGTTTCCTGAGCCTGAACGCGAGCCGTCGAACCGGGAGTTATCGGGAAAGGTCCAGCCGTTTCCTGTCCCGGAACGCATTCCCTTGTTCCCTCTGCCTAACGTCGTGTTCTTTCCGAAGACCTATCTCCCGCTCCATGTATTCGAGCCGCGGTACCGCCAGATGGTAGCGGATGCGGCTGCGGCAGGGCAATGCATCGGTATGGCGTTATTGAAGGAGGGTTGGGAGGAACAGTACGAAGGAAACCCTCCGATTTTCTCCGTCGGTTGTGTCGGACGATTGGCGAGCGTGCAAATGCTTCCCGATGGCCGCTCCAACATCCTATTGCAAGGATTGGAGCGCTACGAAATTCATGAAGAGTTCTTTGAGAAAAGTTATCGCGAAGCCCGCATCACGTTGAAGCCGCGCGACGGGTCGTTATCCCTGGACCAAGCCCTGCGCCGGTATCTGATGGGGGTGCTCGATGAATATCTGAAAGCCGATGAAGAGGCCTCCCCGCTGCACAGTTTGATCCGGCCCGATGTGAGCGACGAGGTGTTTGTGAATTCGCTCTCGACCTATCTTGACTGTACGCCGTTGGAAAAACAATTCCTCCTGGAAGCGGAGCATGTGCCGCAGCAGGCTCGCCGCCTGAGCGATTTGATTCAGTTCAAGCTCGCGGAGCGGCGCGGCGCCGGAGGATGGAGTTGATGTCGCGGCCGGTCGCTATTGACGTGTCCCACCTCGGGAAGACGTATGACAAGGTGCGGGCCGTCGAGGACCTTTCGTTTCAAGTCTACACCGGGGAAATTTTTGGTCTGCTCGGTCCAAACGGCGCGGGCAAGAGCACCACACTTCGCATTCTGATCACTCTGCTGAACCCCACGTCCGGATCGGCCAGGATTTTCGGCCTGGATTCGGTGAAAGATGCGGACCGTGTCCGGCAGACCATCGGGTATGTGCCGCAAGAGCGGGCGATAGACCGGTTTCTCACGGGCCGGGAACATCTCGAATTGCTCGCCGACCTCTACCACCTCTCCGCGGACGATGCGGCCACACGAATCCCTCAGCTGTTAAAATTGGTGGAATTGGAACAGCAGGCGGACCGTCCCGCAAAGACCTATTCCGGCGGGATGAAGCGCAAGCTGGACATTGCTTGCGGGCTCTTGCCTGATCCCAAAATCCTCTTTCTCGATGAGCCGACGCTCGGGCTGGACGTCCAAAGTCGTTTGCGCATTTGGGACCATGTGCGGGCTATGCGGGAGCGCGGGATCACCGTGGTCATGACGACCAACTATTTGGATGAGGCCGATCAGCTGTGCGACCGGATCGCCATCATCGACGGAGGTCGGATCAAAGCGTTGGGCGCTCCCAACGAACTGAAAGTCGGGTTGGGCGGAGATCTCGTCTCGCTGACGGTGCGCGAACATGATCGCGTCGAGAAACTCGCGGCTGCCATCAGGGACCTTCCGGCCATTCGTGCCGTCACGACCACCACAAGCGGCCTGGATATTCGTGTGGATTCTCCTGAAAAAGCCTTGCCGGCCATCCTTGATGCGGCGAATCGCCTGACCTGTCAGCTGGAGTTCATCGATTATCATCGACCACGGTTGGATGACGTGTTTATTGCCCACACCGGGCGATCCATCAAGGACGACCAGCCGAAGGCCGAAGACACATAACTGTCGCCGAGGAGCATGCAGAACGGGGTATGAAGGAATATTCGCAGGAGATTCGGGCGTTGACGATGCGCTGGGTACGGCGGCTGAGCCGGGAAAAGTTCAGCATGCTGTTTACGCTCGTGCAGCCGATGTTGTTCTGGCTGATCTTCTTCGGCAACCTGTTTCAACGCGCGGCGGACATGCAAGTGACCCAGTCGTCGAGTTACATCAGTTTTCTGACCGCCGGGGTCGTCGTCATGACGGTGCTCAATAACGGGTTGGCCGGCGGCGTCGATCTCCTCTTCGATAAGGAGAACGGTTTTCTCGAACGCCTGATGTCCACGCCGATTCATCGGACCTCGGTCATTCTCAGTCGATTCATTTTTGTGACCACCATCACGTCGCTGCAGGTCTTGGTTATTCTGGCGGTGGCCTGGCTGTTCGGGGTGCACCCGGTGACCGGCTTGGCGGGGGTGGCGACGATTTTGCTCATCGGCATGATGTTCGGAGTGGGATTGACGGCCATCTCCATGGCCATGGCGTTTTCCGTGAAGAGTCACGGCGACTTCTTTTCCGTGCTCGGCTTCCTTTCGCTGCCCATGATTTTCCTGAGCTCCGCCTTAGTGCCCCTGGCAGCCATGCCGGGCTGGATGGGATTTCTCGCGCAGTTCAATCCGATGACCTGGGCCATTGATGCCGTCCGCCCGCTCATTCTCCAGGGATGGGCCGAGGCATTACCTCATGTGGGCATGGTGATCGGCGTGATGGTGGTGTTCGATGCACTGTGTCTGTATGGTGGTGCGCGGGCCTTCCGACGGGCGATCGGGTGAGCACGGTTACGCCCCGGGGATCCTCCATGTTCGTGAACGAAAGCCAAATCCGCGCCCTGATCCGGCTCCTCGGTGACGAGGATGAACGGATCGTCAAAACGATCAGCGGGAAGCTGATCGATTTCGGCGACTGCGCGGTCCCGCTGCTTCAGGAAGCGGAAATTGAGCAGCCGGAGATGGCCGATCGCATCGTTACCGTTTTGGAGGAAATCCGCGGCGCGAGGTTGGAAGAAGAGCTTCGCGATCTGATCGCGTTTCCCGATGATCAAGTCGATCTGGAAGCCGGCGCGTTTATCCTCGCCCGCTACGCCTATCCCACGCTGGACGTGCAGGCGTACCGGCGGCAGCTGGATCGTATGGCGCAGGATGTCCGGGAACAAATCGGGTCCCGTGTGTCCGGCGAAGAGACGGTCAAGGCGCTCAACCGTTATCTGTTTACGGAGGCCGGATTCAAAGGAAACACCAAGAATTACTATGAGGTCGAAAACAGTTATCTGAATTGCGTCATCGATCGCCGGACTGGGATTCCGATCAGTCTCTCGACGGTCTATCTTCTGATCGGCCGGCGGTTACAGTTGCCGGTGCACGGTATCGGGATGCCCGGCCACTTCCTGGTCAAGTTCGATTCGGATCGGTACAAAATTTTCATCGACTGTTTCAACGGCGGCGCGCTGCTGACGGAAAAGAACTGCGCGCGGTTCCTGACCGAAGCCGGCTACGGCTTTGAAGATCGTTTTCTGCAGAAGAGCCCGACCCGAGCCATTCTGGCTCGCATGATCAAAAATCTCCTCGCTATCTACAATAAGCTCGACGAGCCGCTGAAAAAGAATCGCTTGCCGCGGTTCGTGGAGATCCTGGGCTGTGAGCAGCGCGAAGAGGGGCTCTAGCTTAGGGCGCTGAAACAGTCCGCCGGCGGCGTTCTCGTCTCGTTCAGATCCTCAACATACCGCGAGGGGACGCCTTGTCCCACGACACTGCCGGCTCACCGACTCGCCGGCGTCCACAAACGTGGCGCTCATGATGCTTCGCGCCGTGGACTTCGCTGCGGCCTTGATGGACAGTCTGTTTGAGCGCTCTGCGCCGTCCTTGTTCTTCGCTGAACGCGTGCGGAGTCATGCAGCAACTTAAGCCCGCAGTTTGAGCAGGTCTCGCGCCATTCGAACTTTTCCCGCAAAATACTCTTTCGCCTGCGCGCGGACGTCATACTGTTCGGCAATCGGGTAAAAATGAGACAAGATCAACTGGTCGATCCCGGCTTCCTGGGCGACGCGCCCGCACAGGCCCGCATGCAAATGCCCGGCCCCGGGCCGGTTCTCAGGGAACGAGCAGTCGAGCACGGCGAAGTCCGCCTCGTGGCAGAGGCGCACCAGACTCTCGCAATATTGAGAATCACCCGAATAGGTCACCACGCGATTCTGATATTCGAGCCGGTACCCCACACAATGCAGTTTGGGCGCATGGGTGACGGTGGCGGGTATGATGCGCGTCTCGCCGATCCGGAAGCTGCGATCAGATACCTCGCGGATCGTGACTCGGAAGGGCGCGCGATCGAAACTCGGGAACGTCGTCATCATCGCTCGCATCAAGGTGGCGGTGCCACGCGGACCGATGAGCGTCAGCGGCGGTCTGGTCCCACCCTGGTATTTGCAGAAGATCACGGCATCAAAGAAGAACGGAATAAAGTCGGCGAAATGGTCCGCATGGAAATGGGAAAAGAGAATGTGCGTGATGCTGTGGCGATCGACTCCGCTCTTGATCAAATTGGAGAGGGTGCGTGGTCCGAAATCCAACAGAAATGTCTGATCGGTTTGGATCAGGTACCCGGCTGCCGCGCGCGTGGGATGAACATTCGTGCCTGACCCCAGCACCGTGAGGCGAATCATGCGCCCGGTTTCTCCTGAAAACTCTGATGGAGACGCAGGAGCAGGGTGCGCAATTGATCGGCTTCGGCGGCCGAGAGCGCGCGTTGGAAGAAGGGACGAAGGAACGCGATGTGCGCGGCGAAGGTGGTTTGGAACAGCTTGTTGCCTTTGGCGGTCAAGCAGATACGAGTGCTTCGCCGATCATCGGCCACCGGCGTTCGACGAATCAGTCCTTTGGCCTCCAGCCGGTCCAGCACGCCGGTGAGTGTGCCCTTGGTTACCAACGTGGCGGTCGAAAGTTCGGCGCAGGTCAGTCCCTTCGTGTCACCGAGGGTCGCGATCACGTCGAATTGTGACGGAGTGAGCCGCAGCGAGCGCACGTGGCGGCTATCTGTGCGCCAAAACGCGAGATAGGTCTCGACCAGGGGACGAAGCACTTTGAGGTGAGGATCGTCTTTCAGGTCCGGAAGGTCCATCGCGGGCGAAGACTAGTCATCCGTGAGGCTAGCTGTCAAGAGTCGTTCACGCGGCTTGCGTTGACGCCGCACAGACCGCCCCCCTATCATGTCGCCTGCCATGCCTCGTCGTTTGCAATCCGGTCAAGCCAATCTGACTGCCGTGTTTCTCCTGCTGGGGCTTGTTGTGTCCGGAGTCTGGGTGTGGAAGCGCCTGTCGCCGGATATCCAGGATCTGATCATCGATCAGGCTCTTCCTCTGGCGGCGGCGGTCCTTGCTGTATTGGCGGTGGCATGGGTACTGATCGGAAAAATTCGCACACGCCGCAAGCGAATTCAGCAGCGCGCTCGGTTGATCACGTTGTTCGAGAGCCAGACCAAGGCCGACAAACAACTGCAGCTGGCGTTTGCCGTGATTGAGGTGAATGAGTACCGGCGCGCCGGCCTTGAGGCCATTGCACCGCGCTTTCAGGAATTGTTTCTCACGACGCTCAAGCGCGCGTTGGGTGACAAGCAACATCAGGTTCGAGGCATGGCGGCCAGCCACTTGGGCGTGATCGGAGATGAGACGGTCGTGCCACATCTTCTGGCGGCGTTGGAAGACGACCATGCTTATGTGCGTTCCAGTGCCGCCTTGGGACTCGGTCGCCTGCGCGCCGCGGCAGCCAAGGACAAGCTGGCCTATGTCAGTAAGGAAGATTGGGATCAAACGGTGCGGAGCCGGGCCCGCGAAGCGTTGGAGCGCATTCGTTAATGCCGAGGCAGGAAGACAGGGACGGGAAGTCGATGGTTCAAGCGGCCCATTCGAGCAGCACAATTTCGGGTGCGCAATTCAGCCGCATCGGAAGGACCGACCACCCTATACCGCGATTGACATACAGGCGATGGCCGCCTTTCTCATACAGGCCGTGCGTCCGTCCGTGACAACCGGGCGGCAACCAGAAGGTCGGGATGCCGGGAATGCGCCATTGGCCGGCATGGCTATGGCCGCAGAGCGTGAGATCGGTGTGCGGCTCGGGCGTCAGTTGGTCCAGAATGTTCGGCGCGTGGGCCAGCACCAAGGTGAAACGCCCCGGCTGAGGTGATGGAATACAGCGTAGGTCCGCGCGATGGAGTGACGGGTCGTCCAACCCGACAATCGCCAGTTCGCCGTCGGCCACCCGAATGAACGTGACTTGGTTGACGAGCAGAGTCACCTTGCGGCGGTCGAATTGTTCGGCGAACTCATCGATACGGATGCCGCTGTAGTGATCGTGGTTTCCGAGAGTGACATAGATGGGGGCTAACCGGCGCAATTCCGTGAGAAAGCGCAGCAGATGGGGGAGTCCATCGCGGACGTTGACCAGATCGCCGGTGATGAAGATCCAATCCGGCTTCAGGTCCGCCACCGCGCGAATCAGGGCGCGATGCCGCGGGCGGTAGCGATCCAGATGCAGATCGCTCAAATGGACGGCTCGTCGCCCGGCCAGAGGAGCATGGGTGAGCGGAAGCCGCGTCGTGGCCGGCGTCGATACCCCGATTTCCACGCCCGGCATCAGATTGAACAGATGGTGAAACGGGCGACTGAGCCAATGGCCGATCCAGACGCGCGCGAGCTCTTGCCATCGCATCACCGTGGAGATCATTCCATCACTCGATTCAAGTGCGCTTTGTCCGCAGTGGTAACGCGATAGCCCTGATCGTAGAGTTTGCCCATACCGGCCATGAGCGCTTCCATGCCCCGGGCGTCGTGCAGGGAGTCGAATTGTGCAGTCAGTGAACGCAGATGGGCCGCAGCTCCCAGGGATGGATCGGCGGCGAGGTTCAATGCCACAAGGATGTCGTGGAGTTCACGGGCGTTGTACAGCGAATTGTCGTCGCCGTCACCGACCAGGGCGAATTCGTAGAAGGTCAGGCTGAGGGAGAGCAGCGCCTGTGTGCGTTGAAAATCCGTGCGCACCGCATCGAGTCCTTCGGGGTACCGTTTGCGGCAATCGGCCTCCTGCGCGTCTGAGTCCGCGGCGGGGAGCGCAGAGGACTCCGAGGGGATCCAGGAGATCTGTTGCACGGCGGGCGGGGCAGGCTTCTGCCGTTGTTGTTTGTAAAACCAGTTCATGCATTGGCTGGCAATCGCAAAGGCCTGTTTGTCGGTGTCAGCCTGGCGTTTGATGTGCTGGGTAAGCTGCGCGAAGACGTCGATTCCGATTAACCGGCCAGCTGCCGTCACTGAAAGGGGCTGTGCGAGCGTGATCGCACAGAAAAAGAGGAGCATTGCACAGCTGGCAGGAACAACGTTTCTGCGCATGGAGATCGCATCCAGCAGGATAGTTGGCGGCGGAGACTATCTGAAAGCAGTATAACACGGGTGGTCGCCGCGCCTATCCAAATGACATGAAGTGTAATCTTTCAGGAACGACCAAGGAAACTCATGCCGACACCCTCCTGGCTCGATGAGACGGTGCCCTATTTGACCGCGTCCGTCCCTGCGCTCGGCGGACGCATTCGCAGTATGCCGGAAGATTTCTGCGTGGACGAGCGCCCTCTGTATCTGCCCTGCGGGGAGGGAGAGCATCTGTACATCAAAATTACCAAGCGAGGGTTGTCTACTCCTGATCTTGTGCTGCGACTCTCGTCGCAGCTCCATGTGAAGGCGCAAACGATCGGCGTGGCCGGGCTCAAGGACGCGCAGGCCGTGACGACGCAGATGTTGTCCTTGCAGGGCGTGAAGGCCGAAGCGGTTGCGGCCTTGCCGACCGACGAACGGCTGTTGAGCGTCGAGGTATTGGGGCGCCATCGCAATCGACTGCGCAAAGGGCACCATGCCGGGAACCAATTTCGGCTGGTCGTGCGGGATGTGCGCGAGGGGAGCGAGGAACCGCTGAGCCGATTGTTTGATGAACTGGTACGGCGGGGGGTGCCCAATTATTTCGGCCCGCAACGGCAAGGACGCTCGGGGACGAATTTCCAACTGGGCGCTGAGTTGCTGCAGGACGCGGCGCGCCGCAATAAGATGCCGCGCTCCAAACGCATCTGGTTCATGAACGCCTATCAGTCGTATGTGTTCAATCACATTGTCGCGAGGCGAATCGACAGTATCGACCGAGTGTTGCTCGGTGACTGGGCCATGAAATCTGAAAACGGCGCCTGCTTTCCCGTGGAACAGCCGGAGGTGGAGCAGCTGCGGGCGGATCGATTCGAAATCAGCCCAACGGGGCCGCTGTTTGGTTCCCGTGCCCCTTGGGCGACCGGTGTGCCGGGCGACATTGAACGAGCGGTCATTGCCGAATTGGGCACGACTCCGGATTTGCTCTCGAAAGCCGGCGCGGAATGCGGATTTCGCGGTGAGCGGCGGGCTCTGCGCGTGCGTCTCAACGATCTGGTCTGGTCGGTTGAGGGATCGGTGCTGACCCTCTCGTTCTGGCTTCCCCCCGGTTCCTATGCCACGAGCGTGCTGCGAGAGATCGTGAAGACGAACGCATAGCGCGGGCCATCCTTCCTGACTAATGGTAGAATCAACATATGCAGGTGTTACTCCGCAACGCCTGCCTCTCCCGCGCCGATGTGAGTCCAGAGGGTTCGGTCATGACGGCAGTGCAGGAAACGGTCTTTCTCCAAGGCCACATCATCGATTCGTTGATCCTGGCCAAGGTGCTGGACACGATTCTGATGATGGGCGGCACCTTTGATCTGCAGGATGTGAACATTGGTACGACGAGAGACGCACCCTCGCAGGCGCGGATTGTCGTGCGCGCCCATTCCAGCCGGCTGTTGGCCGAGATTCTTCAAGCCATTCAACCGCATGGCGCCGCCGTCGAGCGAGACTCCGATTGCCGGTTCGAGCCGGCTCCGGCGGAGGGGATATTCCCGGATGACTTCTATGCCACGACGCATTTGCCGACCCAGATCCGCCTTGATGGCGATTGGGTCGAGGTTGAGGGTATGGAGATGGATCTCGGCATTTGCGTCGATCCAGCAAAGGCTCGTGCTAGAACGCTGCCCATGGGATCGGTGAAAGCCGGGGACTTGATCGTGACGGGGAGAGAAGGCATCAGGGTGACGCCGCTGGCCCGTCCGGCCGAGCGGGATGTGTTCGGTTTCATGGAATCTGTGGTGTCCTCAGAGCGGCCGCATCAGCCGGTCATCGCCGATATCGCGCAACGGATGCTGAAGTTACGCGCAGGTTATCGGCAGGGACAGGCCGGCACCAAGGTGCTGCTGGCGGGCGGGCCGGCGATTGTACATGCCGGAGGGCGGCAAGCATTGACCTGGTTGATCGAAGCCGGCTTCATCCACGTCTTGTTCTGCGGCAATGCGCTGGCCGCGCACGATATGGAAGCCGCATTGTACGGCACGTCCCTCGGGTATGGCTTGACCGCTGGTCGTTCGGTGCCGCACGGACATGAACATCATTTGCGGACGATCAACCGGATTCGCGCGATCGGCAGCATTCATGAAGCCGTGCGCTCCGGTGTCATCACGGAAGGCATCATGGCGGCCTGTGTACACCACGACGTCAAGATGGTGATGGCCGGGACGATTCGTGACGACGGCCCATTGCCCGGCGTGGTGACGGATTCCATGCAAGCCCAAGAGGCGATGCGCGCGGAAGTCCAGGGCGTCGGCCTTGCGCTGTTGGTAGCCTCCACATTGCACGCGATCGCGACCGGCAATTTGTTGCCCGCCTCCGTCCCCACCGTGTGCGTCGATGTCAATCCTTCCGTGCCGACCAAACTGGCGGACCGCGGCAGTTTTCAAGCCGTCGGCCTCGTGATGGACGCCGCTTCCTTCCTCAAAGAACTGGCGCGTGAACTCGGGTGGCGTCTATGAGCCGGTTGCTGGTCTGTCCTCCCGAATATTTCCAGATCGATTACGAAATCAATCCCTGGATGCGGCGCGAGAATGCGGTGGTTCCCTCGCGCGCGGTCAGTCAATGGCAGACGCTGGTGCAGGTGCTGGAGCAGGACGTGGGAGTGGGCGTCGAGCGGATGCAGCCGGTGCCCGGCCTGCCGGATCTGGTTTTTACGGCCAATGCCGGGGTGGTTGCCGGTCACCGCGTCGTGATCAGCCGGTTTCGTTATCCCGAACGCCGACGTGAAGAAGTCTACTTTGCGCAATGGTTCCGCGAGCACGGGTATGAAGTCCTGACGCTCGAGGAGTCCCTGTATTTTGAAGGAGCCGGCGACCTCTTGGGATTTCCGGACACGTGGTTCGGTGGGTATCGCCAGCGATCGGACATTCGGTCGTTTCCGAAGCTGAGCGAAATCTTTCAGCGTGAGATCATTCCTCTCGAACTCATCGATGGCCGGTTCTACCATCTCGATACCTGTTTTTGTCCGCTCAGCGGCGGAGAGTTGTTGTACGTTCCTTCCGCCTTCGATGCCTATGGCCTGGCTGCGATCGCACAACGGATACCTGAGGAACAGCGGCTTGCTGTGCCGGAAGACGAAGCGATTCGGTTCGCCTGCAATGCTGTCTGCGTCGGCAAGCACATCGTCATTCCGGCCGGCTGTCCCAGAACGATGCGGCTCGTGGAATCCCGGGGGTATCGTACCCATGAGGTGGAGTTGGGGGAGTTCATGAAATCAGGCGGCGCTGCCAAATGCCTGACTCTCGCGCTGGACTAACAGAACGGTCCCCCGCCTGAGTGCCGTACCGTTACCCCTTCGATCGAAAAAGAAACGACAGGTAGAGCCCGGCAATCGCGGTCGTGGTGAGTTCGATCGTGAGCAGCAATCGGCTGACGATGGCATCTGGTTGCGGCGGGGAAAGGATGAAGTGAAAGCCCAGAAAGGCTGCCGGTTGCGAGGGCGGCGTTTCCCAGGGCGGCATGATGACTGACACGATCAACACCGTGACCATGCCATACAAGATATGTAGATTGAGCTGGTCTCTGGTTGACTCAGAAGCTTGCGGCGTCGCCGACCTTTTCGTGCCGCCGGCTAGGGCGGTCCCGCAGTACGTGCAGTAGCGATTGATTTCGGGCAGGGCATGCCCGCAGGATGGACAGGGCTTCATGACTCCGGCTCCTCGTGGACCTGCAGCCTACCGTCTGCGCGAATGGAATTCCAGTGCCGATGTGAATCTGCCGGATGCTTTCGTTGACACCCTTCCAGACCCCTTCCTATAATCCGCGTCCATGACGAGACCAGTGAGTCAACGTGTAGCCGTCATCGGCGCCGGCGCCTGGGGCACCGCATTGGCCCGGCATCTGGCCGAGAAGCAGATATCCGTGCGTCTGTGGGCGCATGAGCCGGAGGTCGTGCAGGCCATTGAACAACGGCGTGAAAACGTCGTGTTTTTGCCGGGCGTGCGGCTACCAACCACCTTAACCGCCACGAGCCACCTGTCCGACGCCCTGGCGGGGGCCGATTGCGTAATTTTTGCCGTGCCTTCCCACGTGGCGCGACTGGTCCTCAGCCGGATCGGCCCTCTCCTGTCGCAGTCAGTTCCTTTCGTCAGCGCGACCAAGGGTATCGAAGAAGCTACGCTCGAACTGATGACGCAGGTGATGCAGGATGTCCTGCCTCCACAGATGCGGAGTTCGTTGATGGTCTTGTCTGGCCCTAGTTTCGCCAGCGAAGTCAGCCAAGGAAAACCGACCGCGCTCTGCCTCGCCGGTCAGGATGCCGGAGCCGTTAAAGCCATCCAGACGCTCTTCATGACGCCCACATTTCGGGTCTACGCGGATGACGACCTGATCGGGGTTCAGCTCGGCGGGTCGTTAAAAAATGTGATGGCCTTGGCTGCCGGCGTAGTGGATGGGCTGGAACTCGGTCATAACGCGCGCGCGGCCTTGATCACGCGCGGGCTGGCCGAAATGATTCGGCTCGGTATGGCCATGGGCGCGGACCCGCGGACGTTTTACGGCTTGTCCGGGGTCGGAGATCTCATCCTGACCTGCACCGGCCCATTGAGTCGCAACCATTCAGTCGGAGTACGATTGGGAAAAGGCGAACGGTTGGAGGACATTCTCGCGAGTATGCAGGCCATAGCCGAAGGAGTACGTACGGCCAAGGCGGCGTTGGGTTTGGCGCAACGGTGCGGTGTGGATATGCCGATCGTGCAGGAGGTCAATGCCGTCCTCTTTGCCGACAAACCCTGCCGCCAGGCCGTTGGTGACTTGATGGAACGCGAAGCGAAGGAAGAGAAGGCCCTGTCATGAATCAAGATCAGTTGCGGGCATTGCTCCTGGAGGTTCAACAGGGAGCCGTGGCGGTGCCGGATGCGCTGCATCGGTTACGCACGCTGCCGTATGAGAACCTAGGATTTGCCTCGCTCGATCACCACCGCGCCCTGCGGCAGGGTTTCCCGGAAGTCATTTTTTGCGAAGGAAAAACTGTGGCGCAGGTGGTGGCCATCGCCAAGACCCTGTTGCTGAAGAATAATTCGTTGCTCGCGACGCGAGTGGAGCCTTCCGTCGCGCGCGCGTTGTTGCGGATGAGCAAGCGGGCGACCTATCACGAGGCGGCGCGGGTGGTGGCCATTGTGCCCCCCAAGCTGGCGCGTCGAGGGTCCGTGCTCATTGTCACGGCGGGAACGGCTGATATACCCATCGCCGAAGAAGCGCGCGTGACGGCCGATATCATGGGCAGCAAGACTGACACCTTGTACGATGTGGGCGTGGCGGGGTTACATCGGCTGCTTGGCCAACAAGACCGGTTACATGACGCGCGGGCGATCATCGTGGCGGCCGGGATGGATGGTGTGCTTCCGAGCGTCGTCGGTGGATTGGTCCGGCAACCGGTGATTGCGGTGCCAACGAGTCGTGGATATGGCGCACATTTCGGCGGCTTGGCCGCGTTATTGACGATGCTGAATTCCTGCGCGGCGGGGGTCGGCGTGATGAATATCGATAACGGGTTCGGCGCCGGCTGCCTGGCTCACCGCATCAACATGGTGAGTGGAATGGACAGTGAGGAGCCCAAAGGCAAGAAGAATCGAGTCCGGGGGTGATCCCCGATCACTCGGCAGCGCTCACGGACCATTGCGATGCTGGGGCCAAAAAACTGATACGTAAGTTTGGGAAGATATTCAGAGCGTTTGCAGGATCGTCAAAAAGGCCGTCCAACGCGGCCGCAGCGAGCGAGGGGGCGAGGCGTACCCTTGCGGTACGTTGAGGCCCAGAGCGACGCGAGAACAAAGCTGGCGGCCTTTTTCACGATCCTGCTAGTTCTTGACGACGATCTTGCCGCGTTTGGGCCAAGAGAGCATTTGGGTGCGCTGGCCCTTCTCTCCGTTGCTCAACAGCTTGACCCGCACTTCATACTCATACGATCCGATCGGGATCTGTTGTTTGTTGTGATCCAGCCCGTCCCATTCGAGGTCGACCTGCACATGTTTTTGCGGCGTATCGCCGTTCGCGCTTGGCGTGGTCTGGACATGTTCATTGACCGGTTGGCGAATCGAGAGAAAGCGCAGCGAGGTCATGGAGGAAGAGGTGACGAGGGCGGAGACCTCCAGCATGAGATGTTCATCGACTTCCTTCGGCAATTGCACGGTGGCGATGAAATGGAAGGGGCCCTCCTGCGGCCGATACGGCATGGGCGCAGCTTGCAGCGAGAGAATTTTTAGATCCGGCTCAGGGCGCGGGACACTGCTTTTGCCTTTGGTTTTGGCGAGAAGCACATTTGGCTCCCCCAGTAAGCAGATGCCGCTGAACAGAAGCAGCAGGCCGAATGTCATTCCTGTCGGTGCGCGTTTGACGCTGATCCGGGGAGCTGGTGTTGAATTGGTCATGGGTGTCGGTGTCGCAGGTGGTGGCTGGTGGCCGATGGAATGCGTCTCTTGATTGGGGATAACACAGCATGGCAGGGCTGTCAACGAACGAGCGGAATGATTGCTGTCTGGGTGCGGCTCCGGTAAGATGCCGCTCGTTTGCGCGAACGAGTCAATCGTAGGAGTGACGTGGCGAGGCATCTGCATTTCGATTGTTTTTCCGGCATCAGCGGCGACATGACATTGGGTGCGTTGGTCGATGCGGGGTTGCCGTTCAAAGATCTCGTGCGTGGCCTTGCTTCGCTGAAGATCGATGGCTATCGGCTGGCGCGCAAGAAAGTTGAGCGCGGAGCCATCACGGCGACCAAGGTCGATGTTCTGATAGACAAGGGCTTTCGCACCCCGTTAACCCTGGCACAAATTGCCAGAATTCTTCATAAAAGCGGCCTCCCGCCGGTGGTGAAAGAACGAAGTCAGGCGGTATTCGATGTGCTGGCAGACGCCGAAGGGAAGGCCCACGGTGTTGAGCCGTCGCACGTCCATTTTCATGAAGTAGGCGTGATCGATTCGTTTATGGATGTCGTCGGTGGGATCCTGGGCCTGCATCTTCTCGACATCCAGTGTGTGACGGCCTCGGCCATCAATGTCGGATCCGGCATGCTTCAGTCGGCGCACGGCGCGTTGCCCGTACCGGGACCAGCCGTGGCGGCTCTCGCGGTCGGCGTGCCGATTTATGCCAAGGGGCCTGAACGGGAACTGACGACGCCGACCGGGATGGCCTTGCTGAAAACCGTGACCACCGAATTCGGCGGCCTGCCATCCCTGCAAGTACACCAGGTGGGGTATGGAGCTGGGACTGCTGATCCACCGCAGTGGGCGAATGTGTTGCGCGTGTTCATCGGTGAAGCAGCGCCCGCGAGCGGGGCGGAGGAAACGATCGTTGAGCTCGAGACGAATCTCGACGATGTGAACCCGCAAGTGTACGACACCGTGTTCGACCAGGTGTTTGCCGCGGGGGCCGTGGATGCCACGCTGGCGCCGGTGATCATGAAGAAGGGCCGGCCTGGAAATGTCCTATCTGTCCTTGCGCCGCGGGAGCACACAGAGGCAGTGTTGGCTGTGCTGTTTGCCGAGACGACGGCTCTTGGTGTGCGGATTGGCGAGGTGGAGCGCCGTGTCTTGCCGCGCCGGTTTGCTTCAGTGCGGGTCAATGGACAGGATGTGCGCATGAAACTCGCTGATATTCGACCGGGGCGCAGCAAGGCTGCTCCGGAATATGAAGATTGTAAACGCGTCGCCGAAATGAGTGGTCGTCCCGTCAAAGACATTCTCGACGAGGCCATGATGGTGTATCGGCAGAAACAAGGCGCACGCTCCAGAAGAAAAGGGCGCGCGTGATTCACGAAATCGTGCCTGTTCCCTCCTTCCTCTCTCCTCTTGCCCCCCGGAGGCGCCGGTGACGGTTCTCCTCTATGTGGGAATGTTCGTGGCTTCCGTCGTCATCACCCTTGCTGGGTGTCATCTCTTCACGAACGGCATTGAGTGGCTCGGCAAACGCCTGAACATCTCTGAAGGCGCTGTCGGGAGTGTGTTCGCTGCCGTCGGGACGACGTTACCTGAGACATCGATTCCGATTATAGCCATCTTTTTCGGGGCTGGCCGCGAACAGATGGAAGTGGGTCTGGGGGCGATTCTTGGGGCGCCCTTCATGCTGAGCACGTTGGTGTTGCCGATCTTGGCGCTGCTGCTGGTACTCTATGCAAAGTTGGGGAAGCGGACAGCAACCTTCAAACTCAATTATAGCGAGGTGCGGGTCGATATCAGCTTCTTTCTTGTCAGTTATGTGCTGGCGCTGACCTGCGCCATGATCCCCTCGCGGGTCTTGCATGTGGCGGTGGCGGCCGTCCTGCTGGCCATGTACGTCTATTACATGAAGCTCAAGTTTTCGGCCGAGGACGAAGAAAGTGAGGGGGGGGACGAACTGGAGCCGCTGCTCTTCGCTCGCCGCTCGGCCAAACCTTCCTATCTGGTGATCGGGGCGCAAGGCATCGTCGGGTTGCTGGGATTGGTGGGAGGAGCCCATCTGTTTGTCACGGCGGCCAACTCCATTTCTGCCGAACTGCAGGTCTCGCCGCTCATCCTTGCATTGCTGATCGCTCCGCTGGCCACGGAATTGCCCGAGATGTCCAATAGTTTTTTATGGTTGTACCGGAAAAAAGATCGGCTGGCGGTGGGCAATGTGACCGGGGCGATGGTGTTTCAAGGCTCGATTCCTGTCTCTGTCGGGTTGCTGGGGACCGAATGGACTCTGGGTACAACGGCGCTGGCGACGATGGTCCTTGCGGTCGTGGCCATGAGCATGAGTCTGTTACAGGTCCTGTGGTCCGGGCACTGGCGCCCCTGGTTGCTCAGCGGCAGCGCGCTGCTGTACCTTGGCTACACATTATTTTTGTACACCCATGGCTCGTAACCCCTCACCACGATCAGTCCGCCCGGTATTGGGTCTCACGATGGGAGATCCAGCTGGCATCGGCCCCGAGGTCATTGCTAAGGCCTTGGCTGACAAGGCACTGACGCGGCTCTGTCAGCCGGTGGTGATCGGCTCTCGTCCGGTCATGGACCGCACGATCAAATGCCTGGATTTACCGTTGGACGTGGTGACATTTGATCCGGCCAGTGGGGCACGATTGAAACCGGGACAGGTCGCTGTCGCTGATCCGCTCGAACGTCCGCTGCCAAAATTTCGCATGGGCGTGGCGTCGGCAGTGACGGGGGCGGCGTCCATCGCATTTATCAAAGAGGCCGTTGAATTGGCGCAGGCGGGGAGCGTAGGCGGTATCGTCACGGCGCCCATTAACAAAGAAGCGATGAACATGGCCGGCTTTCATTACCCGGGGCACACGGAACTATTGGCGGATCTGACCAGGACAAAAGAGTTCGGGATGATGATCGTGGGCGGGCCATTGAAAATTATGTTCACGACGACCCATGTCGCGATCCATGCCTTGTCTCCGCTCTTGACTACACAGCGTATTGCCAAAGCCATTCGTCTTGCCCATCTTGGCCTGACGAAGTATTTCGGCATCGCGCGCCCGAAGATCGGCATTGCGGCGTTAAATCCCCATGCGGGCGAACATGGGTTGTTTGGGGATGAGGAACAGACCAGCATTGCGCCAGCCATCAAGTTGGCCCGGGCGGCCGGGATCAAGGCCAGCGATCCACTGCCCGCCGATACCCTGTTCGGCAAAGCGGCCCGCGGCGATTATGATGGCGTCGTGGCGATGTACCATGATCAGGGCTTGATTCCCCTCAAGTTGGTGGCCTTCGGCACCTGCGTGAATTTGACGGTGGGCCTGCCGATCATCCGCACCTCGGTCGACCATGGAACGGCGTACGACATTGCAGGCAAAGGGGTCGCCGAGCATGGAAGTCTGTTGGAGGCGGTAAAGGTCGCGGCTCGTTTGGCGCGGTCCTGGACCCCCGTTCAATCATCATCCCGATAGGAAAGAGGCATTATCTCCATGTCAGAAGTAGGCTCTTCCGTAGCAACCATCATTGACCAGCAGGTAAAGGAGTTGGACGGAATCGAGAAGCGGACCATCCAGGATTTCAATACCACCCTCGGCACAGAACGTGTGGGCCAGTGGAAAATTCGTACGGTGGCGTTGCTTCAGCAGCATGCCGGACAAGCCGAGGCGGATGGCCTGTCCCGGAAGACTCCCGGGATGTCGTTCACCAACGATTTGATCGAAGAGTTCAGCGATGAGGTTGAATGTTACCGGTCCTATCTCGTGACATTGGCCAAACGTCTGCGGGCCGCAGTTCCTCCCAACGCCGGATAGAAAGCCGCGTGAAACCATGGCTGCTTCCTTTCCTCCCGCCCTGAAACGGCTTGGTCAGAATTTTCTCATCGATCCGAACATCATCCGCAAAATCGTGTCTCTGGCAGCGCTTCGTCCGGAGGATACGGTGTTGGAAATCGGACCGGGGCGTGGCGCCCTGACGGCCGGGTTGTGTGCCGAAGCCGGACGCGTGATCGCGGTCGAGATCGATCCGCAACTGCAGCCCCAGTTACAGAACACGCTCAGCCATTGCCGCAACCTCGACCTTCGGATCGGGGATGCGCTGGAGTTTCCCTTCGACAGTTTGCCGCCGCGGACGGTGGTCGTCTCCAACCTGCCGTATTATGTGTCCACGCCGATCCTGTTCGCGTTACTCGATGCCCGTGCCCACCTCGATCGTCTGGTGCTGATGCTGCAAACAGAAGTCGCGCTGAGGCTGGCAGCCAAACCGAACAGCGAGGATTACGGAGTGCTGTCAGTTCTGACGCAAGAGGCCGCAGAGGTGGAGGTGGCATTTCGCGTGTCGGCGAATTGTTTCCGCCCCCGTCCCACCGTTGGATCGGCGGTCGTCCATCTGAAACTTAAGACTCATGAGGGCATCAAGCCGGAACAATATGAGCGGTTCCGGCAATTGGTTCGGGCCGCCTTTGCTCATCGGCGGAAGACGCTGGTGAATTCACTGCGTGACGAGGGGTATCCGGCTCAGCGGATTGCCTGGGCAATGCAAACCGTCGGAGTTCCGTCGCAGGCTCGCGCGGAGACACTGACACTCGATGACTATCGCGCCCTCGCGACGGCGTTCGGCGACGACGAGTCGGCGTGATCATGACATTCCCACTGGGCAGGAGGAGTGGCATGACGGCCCTGTGCAACATTGCCGCTTTGTTTGAAAAGGTATTTTCCCTGTGCTACGATCCGCCGCATGGGTGTATCCACCACGGCAAAGCGCGGTGACGCCCGCTCAGCCCCTTCCCGTTCCTCTCATGTGAAGCGCGAAGTGATCGGGGTTCTCCTGATCGCAGTCGGTCTCTTGATCCT
>CP092081.1:1737236-1771719 GCA_022226935.1 Nitrospira sp. | reverse complement strand
AATATGGCCTCCCAAGCCGAGACAAATGGCGAAGATGATCCACTCACGGGCCATAGTCGCCCTCGGAGGAGGCCATAACGAAGGATAAGCCTGGAGACAATCGACAGGCGGTTACACGGAGGTTTTCGCGGACTCGATCTCGGTTGCCGTGATCAGGCTGGACAAATAGTCCGCGACGAAGGTCAGCGCCTCTTCGCGTCCGTCTGCCCGTCGGCCCTTTTCCCGACGTTGCACGGAGAGCTCATGGTCCAAGTCTGATTTCACTTCCGTCAGCACGCGTTGCAACGTCGTCGGCGTGATGTTGGCGTCCATATCCTCGAGTTCCTGGCAGCGATCCAGGACCCAATTGAGGCCTTCAATCCGCCCGGCATAATGTTCCTGCTCAGCGGTATCGATGCGAGACATGGTCGTCGCAAACGTCTGGGCTTCGTATACCAGATTGTAGAAACTCGTAACAGCGCGTTGTAACGTGGGATTCATAGTGCTCCTTGACTCATTAAGAGGTTCTCGTGATTATACCTGAGATTAGAGGGGCGACAAGGAATTTTTTTGATGACCAGCGACTACGTGAACAGGAGGGAGTGAAATTCGTTCATGAACCCGTAATACAGCGGGGCGAAATCTTTGAGGCTGTCCGGGCTGTTCTCTTTGAGTCGCTTGAAGAAAAAAACCTGCGCGCGAGGATCTAATTGCTCGAGGAGGCGGCTGAGTTGGGCCATCGAGTAACTACCGGCCGGCACGCTGAGTACGTAGTGCACCAGCCGTTCCACAAACTGCTGCTCGACATATTCGCTGACAAGCAGTCCGTCGGGAATCTTGCCCGATGCGAGATACTCGTCGAATGAAATGGCTTGCGCTGCAAAAGGGACCGACTGCTGCGGGCGAGAGGTCACGCTACGGTTACCTCATTGATAGGAATGGCGAAAAGCGACATGACGTTCACTGTACTCAAGCCTCTCAAGTCCGTCAAGTGGACAGAAGAAGCAGACCGGTCTGAGTCGAAAGACCAAGACCGCGGGAGGGGATGGGCAATCTGTGCGGCGAGCAGTTGCGATTGAATCATGAGAATGCGTACGAGAAGATGATCGACTGCGCGGCCTGCGTGCCGGATATTTGCGATGTCTGGCTTGACAGTCTTTACATCTGGCCGGTAGAATCCCGCTTCTTCTGACGGATGCGGGAATAGCTCAGTGGTAGAGCATCGCCTTGCCAAGGCGAGGGTCGCGGGTTCAAATCCCGTTTCCCGCTCCAACTTTCCAATCATTTTCAGCTCTCTTTTCCCTAGGCGGTTTATAAGCGGTCGACGCCCATCAGATTTCTTCCTTTGGCGCGGGCTTCATGGCTTGAGACGTGGCACTCTGGTTATTGTGAGTCGGCTGTCGAGCGTCCGAGAAGGCGGAGCGTGCGCAACTGGGCTTGTGCTGTTGCGAGGGCCTCTTCAGTTAGTGCCACCTGCCCGAATCGTACTTGCGCATACAGTTGCGTGACGGAGTCAACGAGAGGCCAAGCCTCGCCCCATCGCGTGCGAATCTGTGCAAGAAATTCTGCTGATGTGGCGCTGGCCGGTTTCGTGATTCCCTGCTGCGCGCAGCATTGCAGCATGCTGGTGTAGAGCGCGATGACGGTCTGTTGCTGCGGAGAAAAGGGGCTGTTGTGCGTGGTCCTATTCCGTAACCTTCGCAGGATCGCGATTCCTCCATAGACTGCGGCGAGTGCCAGCACAAGAGCGATCGCAGAGTGCGGAACACCGGACGGAATTACGCTGCTCCCCATACGACCGACGATGGCGGCAGCCTGCGCTGACAGAGCGCTCAGTGTTTCGGAAAATCCTGCCCGCACCGCCTCCCCGCTTTCCCGAATGCCCTGTACGACGGTGAACTGATCGTGCGCGCTGTAGTGGACAAACAACCGGTCCCATTGGAGGCGGATCGAATCCATCGCACTATTGGCTGATTGCCACCAGGTGGCACCGGCTGCATCCGGAGAGGGCGGAGTGGGATCCATGGTGATCCAGCCTGATCGCGGGAAATACACTTCCACCCAGGCATGCGCGTCTCGTTGACGGACGGTGTAGTAGCCGCCGAATTCATTCCATTCAGTCGCCAGAAATCCGGTCACCAGTCGTGCGGGTATGCCGACGGAGCGAAGCATCACGACCATGGCCGTCGCATAGTGCTCGCAATAGCCGGTTTTTCGAGTCAGCAGAAAGTCTTCGAGCGGATGCGGAGATTCCAGCGAGGGCACATCCAGGTTGTATCGGTAATGCGTCAGCAGATGGGTGTGGACCATGGCAACGGCTTGGGCGACGCTGGTCGCAGGACGCGTGATCTGGCGCGCGAGCTCGAGGACCTGCTCATTCACGGTGGGCACCTGCAGATACTGTTGGAGAATAAACTCGGGGTAGAGCAACGCCGCGGATTTCTTCTCGGCTGCATTCAAGCTGGTCGGCGAAGAATACACGGTGTATTGGCTACGCGCATGGAGAGGATATGGCAGGTACAGTGAGCCCATCAGATCCGATTGGAGAGAAAGGAAGTGCCCTTTGACCGACGTGGGAAACGGGCTGCCGAAGAGGACCGTGGTATCGAGGGGCTCGAGAAGAATCTCCAATTTGAGTTGCCGAGCCGGGATCGATGGTGTGGGTCCTGAGGTGCGGAGCGTGAAAGTGCCTTCGGGAAGCTCGGTCAGCATGCGTCGGTGCGGCAGACTGTTGCTCCAGGATTTCCCGTCATACCGGTTGTAGGCGACTCCGCGAAGGTACAGTGGCTCCCATTTCGAATCGTGACTCGTTCGTTCAGGGAGTTCCACTCGCATGACAATACTCGGGTCCTGCTTGACGGGCCCTATAACTCCCAAGTCGACATGCTCAGAAAACCCGGTCGTGCGCAGGTTTTCTCCATGGTTGTTTTGGAAGAGCCCTACCCCGACTCGCGGGATCAGAAAAAAGAACAACAAGGTGAGGCCAAACGCGCTCGCCGCCATGGCGTTGGTGGTCCAGAAAAAGCGGGCCGTGAGGCGGGGAAGCAGCATGGGGGATGGCGCGGCGTGGGTGAGTCCTTGCTGTGGTTCGGCCAGCTCTTCCTGTTCCTGCAGCAGGTGATAGAGGAGAAGAGTCCACACGCCGATGACCAGGTAGACGAAGAAAAACGGGGCATACCAGATCTGCGTGGTCAGCGCTGCGGAGGCCAGGAGTGTGATCAGGCTGATGGCGTAGAGATGCAGGAAGTCGCGCCGCTGGTCGAGGTTCGAGAGTTTGTTCACGAGGAGTAGGACAAGAAAGTGAATGCCCGCCGGAAGGATCTCCTGTGAGATGAGGAAGAGGTCGATCCAGAATCCCGCGAACGCCAGCAGGAGAAATATATTCCATGTGAGCGCTGAGAACCGCAGTTGACCGATGGCGCCGGAGATCGCCCCTGAGGACTGGACGCGCAGCAATGCCATGCCGAAGGCCCCTCCCGCGAGGACGAAGAGCCATAGCGGCAAGGCAATGGCGAGTGTCAGGCTGGCGAAGCCGGTCCCAGCCAGGAGGATGGAGCTAAGCCGGAAGGCCTGATCCAGCGGCATCGAAGAGGTCCTTGTGCGTGTAAGGGGTGAGAATCTGGTCGACTGCGGGAAACACATCGCGGAGGGCCGGGTCTGCCCATGATGAAAGCAAGAGAGTGGGGCCATCCTGGGACTGCACCAGCGCTTGGATGAGTGCCTGTTGGACGGCCGCACTGTCGGCTACGGGGCGCCGCTCGCAGAGGGCCAGAGCATGGAATAGATGCAGCGGTGACTCGTTTCCGTCGGCCAGGAGTTCCTGTTGATCACCGAGCAGCAAGCGGAGCCGAATGCCGCTGTTCAGCAATTGATCGATCAGCGACGCGGCGATGGAGAGCGCCCGTTCGAATGTGTCCTCTTCTTCGTCCGGAGCGACCGTAAAGACGGCGAGCGTGATGATGCGTTGATCTTCGGCTTCGGTCTCTTTCAGCATGAGTTTGGAAGTGCGGGCTGTCGTCATCCAATGGATGGCGCGGGAATCGTCACCGGGACGAAACTCCCGCAGATTGTGGAGTGAATTTCCGTGGCCGCGTCGAGACAAGGCGTGCTCATGGCCGATTGCGTGTATTGCCTGGAGCTGCACAGGCGGCAGAGAAATGAGTTGGGGACAAACGAGTATGTCGGCCTCCTGTGGGTAGAACGCTTTCTTATGAAACAGCCCGAAGGGAAACGGCGTGACGACACGGATTCCGTCGAGCTGATAGCGCCCTCGTCGCTTGATGAGCAGGGAGTAAGCACGCAACGTTGACGCGCACGGTGCAAGGTGAGTCAGATGAATGCCGCAAGTATGATCCTGGCCGGCGACGACATCGAAGAGCCGTAAGGAGATGTTCGGGAGATGCGATTTGCGGTTGGCGATCCAGAGCGTGGCGGTGGCCGGTTGATTGGCAAACAGCGTATCGGGGAGATGGCGGTGGAACTCCAGCCGCCGCACGCATTGCTCCGACAGCAGGCCGGATAACACGATCAGGCTGAGCATCATCGCCAGCAACAGGTAGAACAGATTGTTGCCGGTATTCACCGCAGCGACTCCGACCGCCAGGGTGAGCAACAGAAAGCGTACGCCTTCCGTGGTCACGCTGATCGCGCGGTGTCGGGAGATCCGGTGGAACCAGGTGCGGAAGGTTATGAGAGCCATGCTGGTGGCCTGTCATCCCGTGAGCGGCCGTAAGGGGCGGTTATCCGATAGGCCGTTTCGCGCGCCCGAGGGTGGTCACACGGGAACCGGGATGCTCTCAAGAATGTCGCAAATAACCCGTTCGGTGTGTTCGACACTCTTGGTGCGTGCGCTCTGAGAACGGTTGAGCATGACGCGGTGTGAAAGGACCGCCGGGGCGAGTTCTTTAATGTCTTCCGGCAAGCAATAGGTTCGGTCTCGCGCAAGGGCGAGCGCCTTCGCCGCTTTGCTGAGCGCGAGCGCTCCCCGCGTACTGACACCCAGTGAAAATAAGGGGTTTTGCCTGGTGGCGAGCACGATGGCCAGCAGGTAATCCATCAGGCTGTCTTCCATTCTGACTTTGTCCACCTGGGCTTGCAGATCCAGGATGTGCTGCGCGTTGAGAACCGGCTCGATTTCGTTGGCCGGATGCAGCGATTGCGGTCGATCCAGCACCTTCTTTTCCTCTTCCGGCGTGGGATAGCCGATACACAGTCGCATAAGAAATCGGTCCAATTGCGATTCCGGAAGTGGAAAGGTGCCGTGATACTCCGCGGGGTTTTGGGTCGCAATCACCATGAAGGGCTGTTGAAGCGGATAGGTCTGATTGTCGACAGAAATCTGGGCTTCGCTCATCGCTTCCAGCAAACTGCTTTGTGTTTTCGGCGTGGTGCGATTGATTTCATCGGCCAGGACGATATGGGCAAAAAGCGGTCCGGGCATGAACTCAAAGGCCTGTTTCTGACGATTGAACACCGATATTCCGACGATGTCCGAGGGCAGCAGATCGCTCGTAAACTGGATGCGCTTAAAGGAGCAGTCCAGGGAACGGGCCAGACTGTGGGCCAGGGTCGTTTTTCCGACTCCGGGCACGTCTTCTATCAAAAGATGTCCCCGCGCCAAGAGACACACGACCGCCAGCTCAATCGCCCGCGCCTTCCCCTTGATGACCTGCGCGATATTGTCCTGTAACAGTTTGATAGATTGAGAAGAATTCACGATGGGTTAGTTTGTGAGGGGATTATGTTCGGCACATGGCGTGTATGCCCGAAGTCTAACAAAGGGTCTGGAGACCGTCAATTTATACGGCCTTTTATGCGGGCTGGCGTGGGCGATCGATTCGTAAGGTGCCGGAGCTGGAATCTGGGCAACTGGTTACGAAATTGAGACGGGCTCGGGGACGAGTGTCAGCAACCAGGGGGGAGTTTCCTCCGACATGCCTTGGAACCGTCTGGCTGTGCTACTGGCAGGGAGGCCTTCGAATAACGCCCCGCGCTGAATTTTGACCTGCCGGAATCGATAGGGGGCGGGCTGACCGGAAGAGGTGCGCAGAACCGACGGAAAACTCTTCCGCAGCGGCGTCAGGTCCGACAGCAGGCAGGAGCCACCGACCGGCAGCGCTGATAGTTGGCGGTAGGTTTCCCCAAAGATCTCAGGCAGCGTTTCTGCCGACAACACGACATCGGTAGGCCTGACACGCGGGTCATCGATTAGCTGCGAGAGAATTTCCCAACACACCTGCGAGTCCACCGCCCCCAACACACAGAGAGCTCCCCGGCCTGCCATCAATTCCAGCAGGGAAAGCGGCCCACGAATATCGAACTTCCATGCTGGAAACAGCAGGCTTCGTCCGGCATGGTTTACCTCGAGGGCTGGTTCTTTGCCATGTCGAATCTGGCGGGAATCTCCCTTGGTGCGTCGGAGTTCTTCGGCGAGGCAGCGGGCAGACAGGCGGGTTGGTTCATAGGCAAAGGTCGGCGTCGCTGGCGCCCAACAGGTGACGATGAGATATCGGGCGGCCAAGCGCTGGTCCCGTTCCAAGGAGTCGAGAGCAAACATGTCCTGATCGCCATAGAAGCGGAACTCTAGCCCCGGCTTGCTGCGCAGGCGATTGAGACGCAGCGGCGGGGCATGTAATGGTCCGCCAAGTTGGGACGAAGGGTCGAGCCGGTCGAGACAGTGGAGTACGAGCGGTCTGTGTTGCGCAGTCAACGGAGGTTCGTAGAGGGTGGCCAGTTCCTCAGCAAAAGAGAGATCCCCTGCTCCCAGGTCTAGCACCGAGGCCGGAAGCTGCTCCACTAGCACATCAAATGGATTGTGATGCGTCTGGATGAACCTGTCGAGAGTATCTGGCGTGACGGCTGGCAGAGGCCACTTGGCCGTTGCTGGTCGTCCAACCTTAAAGAACACGCATAACGCGCGCAGGGCTTTTGTAACGGGCAGCCCAGTGAGCTGCTTGAGGAGCATGGCGGCAGAGGTGCGATCTTCAGTTGCGAGATCCAGTGGCAAGGCCGCCACGAGAGTCTGTTTGAGTCCGTCGTCTGCTAGGGAAGAAGCGTGGATCGCCTCGGCGAGGGCTGTCCTTGTCGCGGGCCAGTCCGTGGAATGGACGAGGTGGCGCGAGGCTTCCCATAACGGTGCATCGAGCGATCTGGCGGACGTGACCTGTTTGCGGAATGCGGTCAGGCTGTCGGAGTCAACAGGCATCAGGAGTCAATGATCGGTGTGTGGGCTGTAAGTGATCGACCGTTCCGTTTCGTCGCGCAGAGTATCGGGCCGGTTGCAAGGGAGTCAAGCGCGTCGTCTTGCGGCTGCATGAGGCGTATGTTAGGTAGACGATATGCGTACTCCATTACAACATTGGCAGCAGAACCTATGGCAGAGCCTCCGATGCGTGATCGCCGTGCTTGGTCTGGTGGTTGCCCTGCAAGGTTGCCAGACGAACGAGCCTGCGACCCGGATAAACCCGCAAGTCTGGGACGAATGGTCCGCCGGGCAGGTATTGGATGCCAAGACCGGGCGCCTCGTTTCAACGGCTGAATGGTTGGAGGGGTTGGCCCGATATGACGTCATTTATTTGGGAGAAGAACATCACAATCGGTCCCACATCGAGGCCGCGCTGACGGTGCTGCGGTCTCTGGTCGCCCGTGGGCGTCGGCCTGTGCTCGCGATGGAGATGTTCGGCTGGGAGGGTCAGCCCGCGCTCGATGACTATCTCAAGACGAAGGAGTCTGCCCGCCCGGAATTTCTGGAGCGTGCGGGGTGGAAGCAAAACTGGGGCGGAGCCTTTGAAGATTATGAACCGTTGGCCCAGTTTGCCAAGGACCAGCGGCTTCCGGTGCTGGCTATGAATCCCCCGAAAGCGCTGATTCGCCAGGTCGTCAAGCTGGGATTGGCTCAAGCCAAGGAGCAGCCTGAATGGCGTCAATGGGGCATGGAGCAAGAGGCGATTGTCGATGATCCGGCGTATCGCTCCCGGATTCTCTCTCAGCTCCAAGCCTGCCATGGAGGGGGGGCTCCAGAAGACTATCAGACCATGTACGAAGCCTCGATGGTGAGGGATGAGGGCATGGCGAAGACCGTCACGGCGGCGGTATATCGTGTTCGCACTGCGGCTGACCCGGCCCAGGGGCCGGTGGTGAGTTATACCGGCGGCGGACACGTCCAATACCGGTTGCCGGTGCCGAATCGCGTCGCCCGGCGGGTTGAGAACGGACTCAAGCAGGTGACCATCTATATGGCTACGTTTGAGCAGGAACGGGCTGCAGAACTCTATCAATCCATGCAGGAAGGCATTGCAGATTTTGTGTGGTTGACCCCGCCTGGGTCTCAAGGGGCTCCTCGCCGGTGCCGATAAGATATCGGGCGGTCGAATCCTCGCGGCCTTGCCGAATTATGTCGACCCCTGCAGGGGGCCCTGTCGCCGAACTAGTCGGATCGGGGGACCTGCCGCACACTCGGGTTCCGTGCCTGGGTGATGGGCTTCAGGGGTAAGCATTCCATGACACTGCGGCGATCATTCGACAAGTTGCAAGGGCGACTCACGGGAACCAACCATTCCACAGGTGGCACGATGCGGGGGAAAATCGCATGTTCGGCGGATCGCCTGAGTTTACTCGAGGCGGACATGATCAGCTCCATCGTGGAGCCCAATGCGTTTCAAATCGGAAAGCAATACCAGACGGAACGCCGGGTGCAGCTGACCGACGCATCGGATACCGAGTTCACCTCCTCTGTGATGGGTAATTCCGGGCTGTATGAACAGACCATCCGTCTCCATAACGGGCACCTGGAGGCCAAGTGCTCCTGTACCCTCCACGAGCAACCGATCTGCCGGCACGGTGTCGCTGCGCTGCTCGAGTATCAACGGTGGTCGAAGGCTCGCGTGGTCTCCAGGGCGCGGCCTGCAACTCCTCGTCTTGAAGCCGAACGAACCACAGCGAAATCCGCCCCCTCCGGGGATGTGAAGCTCAGCGAGTTGAATCAATTCAGCGATTGGATGCAACGCGTGGTGCAGGCCATTCAATCCGGTCAGCCGGTTCCTGCCCAGCCTGATATTGAACCGGGTCTGGTCTCGACCTGGACCCGGATCATTCAGCAATTGGATGAACGGAGGCGGGAAAGCGAAGTTGCGCAAATTGAACTCGATACGGATATTCGCAATCGTGAAGCGGTCGTCGCCCGCTTGACTCAGGATCTGGAAGCCTCCGCAAAGGAAGCCAAATCCTTGCAGGTCATTTGCCGGGATCTCCAACGGGAGGTGGATCAGCACAAGGCCTCCCTCTCCAAATCCACGGAGTTGTCACGACACGTCGAACAATTCGAGGGCGAGGTGAGGGCCATTGCCGGTCTCTTGACGGAAAAAGGCCGCCGTTTGGAGGGCCTTTCCGATACCTGTCGAGATGTGGCAACGATGTTGAAAGCCCTGGGAAAGGTCTAGCGGGCACTCCCGACTTCAAACCAGCCCTGTCCCTTCCATTTTCGAGCGGAATCCTTCTTTCCTCTTCCCCCTTGCGTCCTCCCCAGTCCCTTCAGTACAATGCGGGCCTCTTTGGGCATTCCTTGACTACAAGGGGGAGATCATGAACAAGCTGATAGCAGGAGTGTTAGGTGGAATCGGGTCGCTGCAGGCGACCAATGCGTTTGCCAACGTCAGTGAGGGGCCGCCGGATTACAGTGGCATTACGGCGCTCTACTACGTTCTGATTGCTCTCATCTTGGCATTCGGGGTGTACGACACCTTCTTCAAGAAGAGCTAACCAGCTCCTCCGGATCGAGTGGCGTGAAATGTTTCTCCGTTGCGGAAGCCGGAGGGGATGTTTCACGCCTTCTTTTTGCTATTCGGTGAATGGGATTCGCTGGCGTTCAGCAGCGGAAGCAAGGTCTGGAGCACGTTCTGAACCACAATCCGATAGCCCTCCCCAGTGGGATGGATGCCGTCGGCTTGATTGAGCTTCTGGTCGCCGCCCACTCCTTCCAGAAGAAATGGAATCAGCGCAAGTGCATGGGTCTTGGCGAGGTCTCGGTATATCGCTTCAAATTTCGTCGTATACTCCTCTCCGTAGTTCGGTGGCAGCTTCATGCCTGCCAGAATCACCTGCACCCGGGCCTCTTTCAACTGTCTGATCATCGCGTCCAGGTGCGAACGAGTTTCCGGCAGGCTCAGGCCGCGCAATCCATCATTCCCGCCTAACTCAAGAATCACGACGGACGGTTTGCCGGCGAGGACCCAGGAGACCCGACGCAGTCCTCCTGCGGTCGTGTCTCCGCTCACCCCGGCATTGAGGACCTGATAGCGAAGGCCGAGTGTGTCGAGCTGTTTCTGCAGCTGGGCCGGATACGTTTGTTCGGGAGAGACACCGAGGCCGGCAGTCAAACTATCACCGAATGCCACGATTTTCGGTCGGTTGTCCGACTCAGGCATTGCCGCGGAAACCGGTGGGCCCGTTGAAAGCTTGTCGTCAGTCGCTGGCTGAGGTCGGGAAGTCCCGGCAGGAGCGGAGGAGGAGGGAGAACCAGAGGAAAGGGGGGCTTGATCACAGCCCACGAGCCCGCTCACAAGCAGGACTAGGAGGCTGCCTGTCATCAGGCGCGGGATGATGCGGAAAAGGTCCGAACAGGTCGTCATGCGTACAGTATAATATGAAAACTGTTTTTGCATGTGAGGTCTACGGATCAACGGGATGATGATTGCCACTCAACATGTGACGATGCAATTGGAGGCCGGCGGTGAGACGGTTAGGATTCTTGATGATATCACCCTTGAAATTCCAGAGAAGCAAACTGTGGCGATTGTCGGGCCGTCCGGCAGTGGCAAGTCCACGCTGTTGGGCTTGATGGCCGGGCTCGACCGGCCGACATCCGGAACCATCTGGCTCAATGGCCGGGAGATTACCCAACTGAATGAAAAGACGATGGCCCGCCTGCGCCTGGCCAACGTAGGGTATATCTTTCAGTCCTTTCACCTGATTCCGACCTTAACCGCTCTGGAGAACGTGTCGATTCCGTTGGAGCTCGCAGGTGACCGTCATGCCGGGCAACGCGCCATCGAATTGCTGGAGGCGGTGGGATTAGCGCATCGGGTCTCGCACTATCCGGTTCAGCTTTCCGGTGGTGAACAGCAGCGCGTTGCCGTGGCGCGCGCCTTTGCCTGCCGGCCGCCAATTTTGTTGGCCGACGAACCGACCGGAAACTTGGATTCCCATACGGGTCAGCAAGTGATTCAGCTCATCATGGCCTTGCACCGGGATGCCGGCACCACCCTCGTGCTGGTCACGCACGATCGACAACTGGCGGATTCGATGGAGCGGGTCATCACCCTGCGAGACGGCCGGATCGAGTCTGATCAACTCACATCCTCTTCCTACGACGAGTCCGGCGATCAGCGATGAGACCCTTCTGGTTCATCCTGGCCTGGCGGGACTTGCGATCTTCCTGGCGGCATTTTGTGCATTTTCTGGCCTGTATCGCATTAGGCGTCGGAGCGGTCGTCGGGGTGTCGCTCTTTTCGGCCAATGTCGAACGTGCGGTGCTGAAAGAGGCGCGGGGCTTGCTGGGGGGCGATGTGGAAATCCGGCTATCCAGACCTGTGGGTGAGCCGGGCTCCGCGGTGCTGACAGAACTCGCGGGGCGCGGGATTGTGACCACGCGGGTGAACGAATTGGTCGCCATGGTGGCACGGGTCGACCGGGGCCAGGGCGGAATGGATGTCACGCAGCTCGTCGAGTTGAAAGCTGTTGAACCGCGGTATCCGTTGTATGGCGTGGTGCGGATCGAACCGGATCGACCATTGACCGAATTGCTTCATCCGGCCGGTGAACGTTGCGGAAACCTCTGCCATGGGGCGGTCGTGCAGGAGGCCTTGCTGATCCGGTTGGGATTGGCCGTTGGCGACGCGATCAAAATTGGGCAGGCTTCCTTCCTGATCACGGGCGTGATTCATACGGAGCCGGATCGCATGGCGAACATGTTCAGCCTGGGTCCTCGGGTGCTGATTTCACAGGAAGGGCTGGCAGCCGCCGACCTCATCAAACCGGGCAGCCGAATGCGCGAACGGCATTTGTTACGGCTTCCTAGCTCGATGGCGCTGTCCCCGCTCATGCATGAGCTGCGGGGCCGCCTGGCGGCCGAATCCGCGCGCGTGTCTTCTTATCGCGATGCCCAGCCACAGCTCAAGCAGTTTCTCGATCAACTCGCGCGGTACCTGGGCCTTGTCGGGCTGACGGCGCTCTTCGTCGGAGGCATCGGCGTAGCGCTCTCCATTCATGCGTTCGTGCGAGAGAAGCTTCCCTCTATTGCGATTTTAAAAACCGTAGGCGCGGATACGGCGACCATTATCTATTCCTATTTAGGCCAGGCCGTCGGCTTAGGCCTGTTGGGTAGCCTGGCAGGGATCGGCATTGGCGTGGCCTTGCAAACAGTCCTCCCGCAGGCGGTATCTACATTGTTGGCGACGGATGTCTTGCAGCAAGTCGAGTTTACATCGGTGCTCTCCCTCGCAGCCGTAGCTCCTGTTGGTAAAGGCTTGGGCTTGGGCATCCTGACGACGTTGTTATTCAGCTTGTGGCCGCTGCTGACGATTCGAGATATCAAGCCCGCTGCCATTTTCAGGCGTGAAGTGGACGGCGCAGCTGCTCCGCTACTGCGACGGGAGCAATCTCTTGCGAGTCGTTTGATGGGCGTGATGACGGCGGATCCTCTCCGAACCGTCACGGCGGCGGGTATCGGGATCGGGTTGGCGGGGCTGTCTATGTGGCAGGCCGGATCGCTGACGATCGGCGGACTGTTTATCGGCGGATTGTTGGTCGCGATAGCGGTCTTGGCCGTAGGCGCCCAGGCGTTGTTGCGGGGATTACGTGCGCTGCCAGTGCCGCGAGAGGTGTCTTTGCGGCAGGCCCTGGGCAACATTCAACGCCCAGGCGGGCAAACCTTGGGGGTGATGGTCTCGATCGGCGTCGGCGTGATGGTGATCCTGGCAATCGCGTTGCTTCAGCATGCACTCGTGCGGCAGGTGGGAGAAAACCGTCCGTCCGATTCTCCCACATTTTTTTTCATCGATATCCAGCCGGATCAGGCACAGGCCTTTGGGGAGTTGGTCCATCGGCGCACCGGAGATTTCGCTCCTGACCTGACTCCATTGGTGCGCTCACGAATCCACGCCATTAACGGCCGGCCGGTTACTGACGAGCGCGATGCTCAGCAAGATGAGCCGCCTGCTCAGTCGAAAGAAGAGAAGCGCAAAAGCTGGTATGTGACTCGCGAGTATGTGCTGACGTTTCTCGATCAGGTGCCCAAGGATAACAAGATTGTGAAAGGCGCCTGGTGGAAGCCGGGGCAGGTGTTCTCGAAACCGCAGGTATCTGTCGAGGAGGAAGCCGCAAAAAGTCTCGATCTTGATGTAGGCAGTCTGCTGGATCTCAATATTCAAGGAACCATTGTACAAGCCGAAGTGAGCAGCATCAGGAAAGTCGAGTGGGGGAACTTTTCCACGAATTTCTACATGATCTTTTCGCCTGGCGCGCTCGATGCGGCGCCGATGACCTACGTCGCCACCGTGCGAGTGGCTCCTCAGGACGAGGTGGCCCTTCAGTCGGCCGTGGTCGCGGCATTTCCCAATGTGACCGCCATTAACATCGGCGAAGTGTTGAACAGCTTTGCGCGGGTGCTCGATCGCTTGTCCTTGGCGATTCGAGGCGTCGCGCTGTTTTGTCTGATGGCCGGCGCGCTGGTGATGGCGGCGGCGCTCGCGGCCACGCGGTATCGGCGGCTGTATGAGGCCGTGATCCTCAAGGCCCTTGGCGCGACCCGCGGGTTGATCGCCCGGTCATTTGCGGCCGAGTATGCGCTGCTGGGATGTGTGGCGGGAATGATTGGCGTCGCCCTCGCCAGTCTGTTCTCATGGGCGATCTTGCGCTATATCTTGGAATTGCCTTGGGCGTTGGAGCTGCCCTTGCTTGGCATCGGATTGGGCTGTACCGTTCTGCTGACGCTCCTCGTCGGATTCCTCAGTACCTACCGCATTCTTGGCCAACCCCCGCTGACCGTGCTTCGGCACGAATGATCCCGGTGCGATAGCGGCTCCGATTCTGTCAGGTCGATTTGCGCGCCAACAGGCCGCGAATCGCCTCGCGATCACGTTCGCGGAATTGTACGGCGATATGCAGTTGTTCCAGATGCTGCTCCAGCGTCTTTCCGCCAAGGTCGATCTTGCGGGAGGCAAAAAAGCCCCGGACGTCGCGTTCCAGTTCAGGGGTTGAAAGTCCGGTGATGCCTCCGCACATTCTCCGCAGTCCACTCTTGGGAAACAGCTTGTCCATCCGCTCCCAGTTGGTCTTCACAAATTCCCAGGCCTTCTCGCGGATGTACACATTATGGAGAAGGCTGCTGACGAGGAACGGGGCATCTTGCGTGCGGATCTCGCCAGTCAAGGTTTTCGATAATGTCCGCTCCAACAGCTCGGGTTTACGGAAAGCAGCCAGAGAGAAGAGATAGCGGCGTTCTTCTTGAGGGGTCGTGGCTTGACGGAACCGGCCGGTAAATTCTTCGTACCGAGTCTCGTCTCCGGTAAAGGCCAGGATAGAAACGAGCGCTGGGATCACGTTAGGGTCGATAGGCCGAGACTGTTGCTGAAGGGCTGTGTAGGCCTCACGCGCTTGTGCTTGGATGGCTTCGTCGCGTCCCAATGTGCCTAAGGCGCGAATGATGTCGCCGCGTAATTCTTTGACGAGGTCGCGTTCATCGGGGCGCGGCGTCCACCCGAGCTGGTGAAACATCGGCGAGACACGATTGCGCACCAACGCCGCCAGCAACGGCCGGTCGGCTTCGTCCAGGAGATGATTGATCGTGGAGAAGGATCCCAGCATGACGGCCCAGACATGCGGGTCCTGTTCACTGCGGAAATGCTCGGTCAGGGCGAGGTAGTCGGCGGACGAAACCATGCCGGCCAGAGTGGCGGCCCAGGTATCATTCAACAAGTTAAATCGTTCCACTGGAGCGAGGTTGTTCAGACCGTCTTGTTGCAGGCCACTGAGCAAATCTTGGCTGTATCGCACGCGGTAAAATCCGTGGCCCCCTTCATTCGCCAGCACCGAGGTCCAGCCTTCCGGCAAGGAGATGCGACTTTCCCGATCACTGAGCAGCACGCGTTTGGTTTCAGTGCCTCGCGTGGTGGTGATGCGCAATTGAACCGGTACGTGCCAACGTGCCGCTGCCGCTTCGGATGGTGTTGCGGATGAGCCTTCGGCATAGGTGAATCGGCGTTGCGTGATCGTCAACGTGGAGGGTGACTCGACGGCGAGTGAGAGCAACGGATAGCCAGGCGAGAAAATCCATTCGTTCATGAGTGCCGGGACATCCTGTTTCGAGGCATGGCCAAGGGAGACCCACAGGTCCGTGGTTTCGGCATTGCCATAGGCATGCGCCGTCAGATAGTGGCGCACGCCGTCACGGAACACGGTCGGGCCGATATGTTGTTCCAGCATGCGGAGGACGGACGCGCCTTTCTCATACGTCAACACGTCGAACATGGCTTCGGCTTCTTTCGGCGCGCGCACGGGAAATTCAATCGGTCTGGTGCTCAGCAGGCCATCCACCGATAATGCGGCGGCGCGTGCCATGCCGAAGGCCGTCCACCGCTCCCACTCCGGTTTCCAGGCATCGACTACCAACATCTCCATAAATGTGGCGAAGGCTTCATTCAGCCAGAGCCCGTTCCACCAAGCCATGGTAACCAAGTCACCGAACCACATGTGCGCATTCTCATGGGCCACGACGTCCGCAATGCGCCCTTGTTCCGCGTGCGTCGCGGTGCGTTGATCCAATAACAAGGCGGTTTCACGAAAGGTGATGGCGCCCAGATTTTCCATGGCACCGGAGGCGAAATCAGGAATGGCGATCAGATCGAGTTTGTCGCCCGGATAGGGAATATCGTAGTACCCGGCCAGGAAGTTGAGTGAGTAAACGGCGATCTCATGCCCGAATGGCGTCAGGTGCTGTTTCCCCGGTACGGACCACAGGCGAACCGGCGTCTGTCGAGCCATGATCGGGGCGGTCGATACCAGTTCACCGACGATGAAGGCCACCAGATAGGTGGACATCTTCATGGATTCCGCGAATCGCACGATGCGTTTGCCGCCCTCGAGGCGGTCGTCGACGATCCGTGTATTCGAGATGGCTGTCAGCGCGGGGTCGATGGCTAAGGTCACGGCGAACACGGCCTTGAAGTGAGGCTCGTCCCAACAGGGGAAGGCCCGCCGCGCGTCCGTTGCTTCAAACTGCGTGGCGGCGAGGGTATGTGCGGTACCCTGGTCGTCTGTGTAACTGCTGCGATAGAAACCGCGGAGCTTGTCGTTCAATGTTCCGCGAAAGGCGAGGCTCAATTTCCACACGCCAGGGGAGACCACCGATGAGAAGGTGATATGGCATCGCTGGTGTTCCTCGTCTATCCGCACGGTCCCGGTGCGCGGTGGGTGTCCCTCGCCGGACAAGGTCGCCACCGATACGTCCAAGTCCGTCGCATTCAAGAGAATGTCAGTCGTGGATTCAGTGACCGTCAAGGTGACGATCTCATGGCCCGTGAACGAGTGTGAGTGGAGATCCGGCTCCATCCGCAGGTCATAGTATGTTGGGATGACATGGCGTGGGAGACGGTAGGGATCAACAATTGCGGATGAAGTCGTCATGGTGTTGTGAGGATGTTGTTGGTTGTGAGTCGACGTTGTTCGGCTCCAGGCATCAGACACGAAGAGCATGGATGCGATTCCGGGCCATGTGCCCAGCCACAGGGCCGCATGGGTCGCGGCACGTATGGCTAGACCAGCCGCCTGCCGGCGTGTCACCGGCGGGTCGCCAGGCTGGCTGTTCATGGCCTCGAGGCATGGGTGATGTCGGTGCCTTGTCCATGACCGACGATCAGGATGCTGGTCCGTCCGATGAACAGACCAGTTTCCACGATTCCCGGAATCTGATTGAGTGCAACTTCCAACGCAGCAGGGTCATCGATGATTGGCATGTGCAGATCGAGGATGACATGTCCTGCCTCGGTCTGAAACACGTCTCCGTTGCGTTGGCGCAAGACCGCTCTCCCGCCCGAGACCGCTTCGATGTGTCTGGCGGTGCTGCCCCACCCAAACGGCACCACTTCAATGGGCAGCGGGAAGCTGCCGCCGAGCGCCGGCACCAGTTTCGTGTGGTCGACCATGACGATGAATCGTTTCGCAGCGGCGGCCACAATTTTTTCCTTCAGTAGCGCCCCTCCTCCGCCCTTTACGAGATTCAGTGCGGGGTCGACTTGGTCCGCGCCGTCGATCGCGACATCGATCATCCAGGCATTGTCCGATTCGATCAGCGGAATGCCGGATTGTTTCGCGAGCGCCGCGGTGTCGTGTGATGTGGGAACGGCTTGAATATTGAGTCCTGCGCGTACCCGCTCGCCAAGAGCGATAATGAGATGTTTCGACGTGGTGCCGGTTCCGAGCCCGACGACCATGCCGTCGTGGACAAATTCAGTCGCCTTCAGCGCGGCTTGGCGCTTTTCCGAATCGAGGTCACAGGATGTTGTCGTCATAATGAAGGAGGAAGTGTGAGTTGTGCCGCCACGGAGGCGGCGCCGAGCAGAGCGGTTTTATCGTTCATCACGACTTTCACCGGAATTTGGTTCATCAGTCGTTTGTAGCGGCCTTTGTTGGTGAAGCCGCGCATGAAGGAACCGTCCTGCAGTTTCTTCAGGAGTTTAGGTGCAATGCCGCCGGCGACGTAGACTCCATCCAGCGTGAGGGCTTTCAGCGCCAGGTTGCCCGCTTCTGCCCCATATACGGATGCGAATAATTCCAGCGCTTGTTTGGCGATCTCCGCTTGGCCTTTGAGCCCGGCTTCGGCGATCTCGGCGGCCGGGTTGCCGACTTTGATCTTCTCGGCCAGCCACGTGGGCTCATTCTTCTTCGTGTCGCGGAGATACTCGTAAATCGCATGGAGGCCGGGTCCCGACACAATGCGTTCGTAGCTGACATGGAGATAGCTGCCGCGCAGATGGCGAAGCAACTCGATCTCGCTGTCGCTGTTGGGCGCAAAGTCCGTATGTCCGCCTTCCGACGGCATGGGGCGGTAGCGGGTTCCGTCCCAATAGAGGATGCATTCGCCGAGGCCGGTCCCAGCCGCGATGAGGGCAAGCGCCTGCTTTTTCTTTGGCGGCGCCCCTGCGTTCAGCACCACGACTTCATCGGACGTGAGATGGAGAAGGCCATGAGCGGTGGCTTCGAGATCATTCAAGAGGCGCACGTGGGGAATGACGAATCGTTCTCCCAGCGCGGCTCCGTCAATGAACCAGGGCAGATTGGTCGTGCGGCAACGGTTGTCGATGACCGGCCCCGCCACGCCAAAACAGGCTGCCGTGAGCGTGATGGGTTCCGGAACGACTGGGACGGTCTCAGCGGCGACATCGCTGTCAAGCCCGGCGGATTCCTCTGTAAGAGCGATCTCTGGTGCCGGTTTGACGAGCGGGGTGCTCAGGAACTCGTCGACGATGTCTTCAAGAGCTTTATAATCCGCGCTGTGAAAACTGTCCTCGCGCACCGCTTCGACCCGACCGCTGGTCCACTCAAAGAGGGCCAAGTTCGTCTTTGTCCCGCCGATATCACCTGCCAGAATCATGGTTCCTCTTATGATGACAACTCATCTGTCGCCTCAGTCAATTCCGACGCGGCGGCGCGGTCAAGATACCATAACAGTCGCCCTGTCTCGGGACGGATCCGTGCCGCCGGATAGGCCTCGGCGGCGTCGGCACGACTGTCGAAAATACGACGGACAACGGTGGCCTTATTCAGGCCGGTTACGAGGAACAGTATCACACTCGCATGATTGATCACACCTAGGGTGAGGGTGATGCGGGATCGCGTGCCTTGCGGGGATGTGCCTGGAACGACCCAGCGGGTTTGTTCGCTGAGGGCCGGCGTACCCGGGAAGAGCGAGGCGGTATGACCATCCTCCCCCATGCCTAAGAGGACCAGGTCCAGTACCGGCCATTGTTCCGACAGTGTGGTCGTCAGGCGCCGCAACAGATCCTCATACTGACTGGATGCAGTTTCAGGCGGGTCTTCTCCGCGCATCCGATGGATGTGCGCAGCTGGAATATTCAGCGGCGTGAATAAGAGAGTATTGGCCAAGGCAAAGTTACTGTCGTGATGCGTCGGTGGAACCGCGCGCTCATCGCCGAACAGAAAATGCACCCTGCTCCAGTCGAGCTGTGGTGCGAATTCGTTGCTTGCCAGGATCGTATAGAGTGCCTTTGGGGTAGAGCCCCCGGACAGAGCCACAAGGAATCGCGCATGCTTGCGTATGGCTTGTTGCCCCACTGTGATGAAGAGCGTTGCTGCGGCACGAACGACCTCTTGCGCATCAGCAAAGATGTAACGTTCGGGAGGGTGGGCCATCTCAGCGGCGAGAGCGACGCGTTGACGTGGTCCGCTTCTTTGAAACGGATTTCCGGCGCATGGCTTTGGCAGGTGTAAGGAATGAGACAAGGCTCCGGATGGTCCGGACGGGATTCGGGCCGAGAGCGATCCGGACGGCCGGGCGCTGGTGCGTGTGTAACGATTGCAGGTCACCGATGGCCTGGGCCTGCGCCAAGGTGCCGAACGTGTAGAATTTTTCCGGAACCGCGAGATCCGGCTTCATCGTATCGACCAGCTCGAGGAACAGCCCACTGTTCGGGCCACCTTTATGAAGTTGCCCCGTCGAATGCAGATAACGGGGGCCATATCCTGCTGTCGTGGCCAGGTGGTGCCGCACCATGAGGGCTTTGCGCAGGGCTCGCAGTGCCGCTTCAACCTGGCTCGTCGGGGTGGTGTACGCCAGAATGGCCAGGTAGCGATTCGGCCCCATTTGTTCGAGCAATTGGGTCAACGCCTGTTTGGGTGGCAGGCTCGCGATGGAGGGCAATTTCCCCTGAGTTTCCACCTCTTTCAGCACTCGCCCCGTGTTGTCTTTGCTTTCCTGTACATTCGGCTGGTCGAACGGATGAATGCCGAGTGCATGTCCCGCAATGGCCGTGGCAAACTCCCAACGGAAAAATTCGCCGCCCAGGTCGTAGCGATCCTTCAGCTGTAAGGCATACACCGGCTGTCCCGCTCGCTGCAGGGCCGAAACGGTTCTATCTAAGGAGGCATTGCGATCGCCTCTCAGCCGGAGGGAAACAAATATCCGATCGGACCCATAGGCAGGTGGTGATGCGAATGGCTCTCCCGCGATGGGAATGAGGCCGGTCCCTTCCTTCCCGGTGCTTTCCGCGAGCAATTGTTCTACCCAGAGTCCGAATGAGGCCAGCGCGGGAGAGGTGAGAAGGGTGACCTTGTCTCGCCCGCTTCGAGCCATGGCAGCCATCAGGCCCCCCAGGGCGGCTCCAGGATTATCTTTTGCCGACGTCTGCCGACAGGCTTCGCGTATGGCCAATGCGCGACTGAGAAGCTTTTCCACGTCCAGCCCCAACAGGGCCGCCGGAACCAGGCCAAAATACGAGAGCACGGAGTAGCGGCCGCCAATGTCCGGTTGGTTCGTGAATGTGCGCCAAAACCCGCGCTCCCGCGCGAGTTGCTCGAGCCCGGTCCCAGGATCCGTAATGGCGACAAACTGCGCACCGCCGCGATGACCTTTTGTCCGATGAACGAGTTCCCAGAAGTGCGCGAAGAGGGACATGACCTCGATTGTTCCGCCGGATTTGCTCGCCACGAGAAACACCGTCCGTGCCGGCTGAATCGCATTTGTCACCTGGCGTACCCAGCCCGGTACGGTGGAGTCCAAGACCCAGAGTCGAGGTGCGCCTTTCGAGGATCCAAAGGTGCAGCGCAATACTTCTGGCCCCAGGCTGCTGCCTCCCATTCCAAGCAGCACCACGTCGGTCGTGCGGGCCTCTCGAGCGGCTTGGGCGAAGCTTCGCAAGTCGGAGAGTCCGTCCTGCATGTGGTCGAGGACTGTCAGCCAGCCCAGCCGGTTATCGATTTCCGTCGGATTCGGTTTCCACAGGGTATGATCTCGCGTCCAGATACGTTCGATCGCGCGGCTGCTTGCCAGATCATCGAATGTTGTCGCGAGAGTCCGGTTGTCCAGCAGAGAGGAGACCTTGGGGCGGATCGGCATAACACGCTCTCTTCCATAGGTGGAGGAACGACGATGCACGTAAGTCCTATATTAGGTTCGTACGGTTGAAAAGGCAAACCAGAGAAGTCGGTGGCATGCGGCGGGGATTGAAGCGACCGAGTTTGATGAAGGATGGGGAGGCAGATGCAGCAGTTGGTAAAGGTGACGCGCGGCTGACGCTAGGTTTCTTCTTCCTGATCACCCAAGTCAGCGAGGACGAGCGAGATGGAATTCTGGGATTCCAGCGCGCCCACGATATTGACCGGGGTTCCCACGGCGACCTGGTCAAACAGCTGGGCAATCTGCGGATTATCCAGCACGATACTGCCGTAGGGTTGATCGGAAATCCCTTGCGCGATGCCGTGGAGCTGGATGAGGCCCGGCATATGTTGGCTTTTGGGAATCAACCCTGCCTTCTGCGCTTCCTCAAATCGGCGTCGGTCGTCGATATTGGGATAGTCGAGAATCAGGGCGCGGAAGTAGGGCGTTTGTCCAGGGCCGCGTTTGCGTTGAATGCGGTATTCGCCTTCGGGGGTTGCGCCATCGCCGTAGTGCTGTTTTGCCCGGATGCCTCTTGATCCTAATCGAATAGGGTAGGTCAGTACTTTACGACCGTTCTTGTACAGCGTGAGGACGCGGTCGGCCTTGCTGACGACAATGGCCTGGGCCCGATGGGTGCGAGACCAGTCAATGGTGCGTTGCGCAGATTCCCGCCAGGCCGCGATCAGATCATCGTCCGCATATCGGCCTAATTCGTTTGTAAGCAGCGCGGTTTGGGTCAGGAGGATTTTGCCGGCTCGCTCTGAAGCCTGGATCGAATGTTCGAATTGCCCTTGCTCAAGAAACAGCCGAGCCTGTTTGACATGCACTTCAGTTTCGACCGGATGCTCGCCCAGCACCACGCGGCTGCCGATGTCACCGACCCGGGTGTTCAGGAGGCGGAGCCGTTGTTCGATTTTGGCTAATTTCGTTTCGGCAATGGTGCGCTGAGCTTGAATGCGGCTATTGACGTCGCTCAGAAGCTGCGTGCCTTCGACTTGAAGGGCTTCCAGATCGGTTTCCAGTTCATTGTCTTCCCAGGGCCACCGGACGATGTTCTCCTCGGATCGGATTCGGCCTTGTAAGGCAATCCATTGGCGGGAAAACTTGGAATAGGCTTCAGGAGTGACATCGGAGGCCCGAAGTGTCGCCAGATCACGGTCGAGACTCTCGATGGCTTCCACCAATTCTTCGGGAACGGTTTCGACGCATCCGCCCAAACTCATCGAGAAAAGCCCGATGAGGGTGAAGCAAGTGACGATGCGGTAGATATGATGTGGGCGGCTCATGATGGTTGTATTCTATCGTGTGATTGCCGGTCCCGCGAGTTCTTCCGTCTTTTCTCTTCCACCGGACGGTAGTTTCATATGGTGCTGTTCTGCTGCTAGGGCTCTGATGACGTTCCAGGTTTTCTTGGTGCGTATCGCGTGAAGGTCGTTGGTTGCATCGAGCCAATGCTTTTCTACGCAATGTAAGTGCCAGAAACTTTCTTCAGGCGGAGACCGGTCAATGCCTTTCGAGAACAACGAGTTATGGTGAAATATTCCGTGATAGAGCCGGGTGACCCCTGTGGCATCTTTGCCGCAATCGGGCAAGAGTGCCTCAAGAACTGGTGATACAGCAGGTTTCTGCGTATCGGGAGAAGCTACGCGGTCTGCGCATTTGGGATTTCCATGCCCCCACTGCCAGGCGGAGATTCGATCGTAGATTGATTGACACCCTCCCGTGACGCCCCTATAATGCGGCCTCTTCATTGAAAAATGATCTCTCGAGAAGGAGTGCGCAATGTCGTTCACTTTTAAGCAACCCTCGAATCTCAAGCGCAAGCGGGAACATGGATTTCGAAAGCGCATGAGCACTAAGAACGGCCGCAAGGTCATCGCTCGTCGCCGAGCCAAGGGCCGCGCTCGCCTCACCGTCTGATTCTTTCCTGCCGCTAGGCAATCTGCATGTAGGCAAACATCCAGGTGGTGGGTGGTTACCCTGGGTGAGTACTGTCGTCTTTAGCCTGGTCGTGGAAGGACAAGGGTGACACCTAGGACGGTACGCGACTTGATGATGAAGCGCGATCGAACCTGCTAACCCGTAGACAGGTCGGTTATGACGGCAGGACAGGCGTCTGCGCCGTTGTTCTTGAAACGTAGCCGGGAGATCCAGCTCATCAAGAAACATGGGCGACGCGTTTCAACAGGATTGTTCAATCTCCAGATTTGTCCGGGCATGATGCCCCAGGGTGCCATCATGGGGATTGTCATCGGGAGGCGGTTTGGGACGGCGGTACGTCGGAACAGGGCGAAGCGTCTGTTTCGAGAATTGGGCCGCGCGGTTCGGCCGACTTTGATATCGGGACATGCATTTCTTGTCTTCCCGAAACGAGATTGCCTGAATGTGCCGTTTGTGGAGCTGCAGAGCGTATGGCGCAGCACATTGCAAAGACAGCGGTTGGCTCGTTCTGGGGATTCCTCGTCGTGAGGTATTTCTGTATCGGCTTGCTGTCGGTCTACCGGGCCTGTGTGTCGCCGATGCTCGGTCCGGCGTGCCGCTTTCACCCGACCTGTTCAGTCTATGCGCAAGACGCCATTGAACGATATGGACTGTTCAAGGGGGGAGCCATGGCTGGTTGGCGCCTTCTGAAATGTCACCCGTTCCATCCTGGCGGAGTGGACCCGGTACGGTGATCGTTGTGACGACAACCCCTCAGTCTCTACTCAATACGTAAATTTCATGGAAAAGCGCGTCATTGTTTTCCTCATCGTTTCTCTGGCCGTCATTATCGGCTACGACTACCTGCTGAAAGGCATGGGGTTGCTGCCCCCGTCGGAGCCTGTAC
The DNA here is from genome assembly GCA_022226935.1 of Nitrospira sp. GTDB lineage: Bacteria > Nitrospirota > Nitrospiria > Nitrospirales > Nitrospiraceae > Nitrospira_A. Next base: position 1,747,747 of record CP092081.1, on the reverse strand, counting down.
AAGTCGCGACCACGACAACTACTCCGGTTGCAGAACAAAAGTCTGCGGGATCTGAGAAGGTCTCCACTCAGCCCATGAGTCCTGGGTCTTCCGCTCCAACAAGCACGAATTCCATGCCTGCTGCATCAGGCGGTGGGACGGAAGCGGTCAAAGAAGAACAGACGATCGAGGTGGATACAGATTTGTTTCGGGCCACGTTCAGTAACCGTGGGGGAGTGATCAAGTCCTGGGAGCTGAAGCGATATACGACCGCAACCGAGCAGGGAGCTGTGCCGGTACAGCTCGTGTACTCGGGAGGACGCTTCAAGGGGCCCCTGAGTCTGGCCACCAACGATCAGTCCTTCACTTCAGAGCTCGGATCTGCCCTCTACCAAGTGACCCAGGATATTTCTCACCTCGATAGTGCCCATCCCACCGGCCACATCACCTTCCGGTATCACGACGCCCAGCGGAATATTGATGTTGAGAAGGAATTGACGTTCCATCACGGATCGTACGTGGTGGATATTGCGATTCGGACGCAAGGCCTCACAACGCCTGTCGATGTGACCCTCGGGACCAATTTTGGCATCGTGGAATGGGGTGAAGGGTTCATCGGCCTGATGGGGTCAGCCTCTCTGGTCGATGACAAGGTCTTGAAGGAAACCCCGGACGGCGAAGCGGAGCGCAAAGGGGATGTGAAGTGGTCTGCCATTCAGGACAAATATTTCCTGAGCGTCCTGATGCCTCAAAAGGCTGCGGCGGCTTTGGCGAAGAAAGAAGGCGATAAGCTGGTGTCCGCAGGTGTTCGTTTCCCTGCACCTGCTGCCGGGTCGACGATGGCGATGCAGCTCTATGCCGGCCCCAAAGAGTACGACACCCTCAAGGGGTTGAATGCCGGCCTGGAAGACACGATCGACTTCGGCTGGTTTGTTTTTGGCAGTTGGGGACTGGTCAAGGCGGTGGCCAAGCCGATTTTCTACGTCCTGCGGTTTCTCTACGAATTTACGCACAACTATGGTGTCACGATCATTCTCTTGACCATGTTGATCAAGCTGATGTTCGTGCCGCTGCAGTATAAAAGCTACAAGTCGATGAAGCAGATGCAGGTCATTCAGCCGAAGGTCTTGGCGATTCAAAATAAGTTCAAGGATGATCGTGAGCGGCTGAACAAAGAATTGATCAAGCTATACAAAGATCATCGCGTGAATCCTGTCGGCGGCTGTTTGCCGATGGTCCTGCAGATGCCGGTCTTTGTCGCGCTCTTTAATATCCTTTACATGACGATCGACCTGCGGCAGGCGCCGTTCATGCTCTGGATCAAAGATCTTTCGGTGCAGGATCCGTATTACGTCTTGCCGATCATCATGGGTGCCACCATGGTCATTCAGCAGAAGATTACGCCGACCACGATGGACCCGACGCAAGCGAAGATCATGTTGTTCCTGCCGGTCTTCATGACCTTCCTGTTCGTCAACTTCCCGGCGGGGCTAGTACTGTATTGGCTGACGAACAATACGCTCACGATCACGCAGCAAGTCGTGACCGAGCGATTGTTTGGGAAGAAGTGGCAGGCGCCGTTGGAAAACGTTGAGGCTGCTGCCATCGAGGAATCGAAACAACAGAAGAGTAACGGTAAACGGCGAAACGCCTCCGCTACTGAATAACACACCACCTCACTGGGTGCGTCATGCTTGGCGCGCTAGACGATACCATCTGCGCGATTGCCACTCCTCCTGGGGAGGGTGGCATCGGCATACTCCGCATCAGCGGCCTTCGCGCTCTTGACATCGCCTCTCACGTGGTGTGCCTACGGTCGGGGAAATCCCTCCACGCTCTCCCTACGCATCGGCTCACCCTTGCCGACCTCTGTGCGGGCACTGCATCCTCCCCTATCACTGGTACCCGTAACGCTTGCGCGCCAAATTTTATCGATGAAGCGCTCGTCGTCGTGATGAAAGGGCCACATTCCTTCACCGGGGAAGATGTAGTGGAAGTGCAATGCCACGGTGGTCCCGTCATCCTGGACCAGCTGTGCCGGGGCGTACTCTCCTCGGGAGCGAGACTCGCGGACCCGGGTGAATTTACGAAGCGTGCTTTTCTCAACGGGCGTCTTGATCTTGCGCAAGCGGAGGCGGTGCTGGATACCATTCGAGCCAAGACCGCGCGCAGCCTCACCCTGGCCCAGTCCCAGCGACGGGGCGAGTTGTCCCGCTATGTGGAGGAGATCCGCTCCGAATTGGTTGTGGCGCTGGCACACATCGAAGCCGCTTTGGATTTTGCCGAGGAAGATATTTCGTTTGTTCGCCAAGACGAATTGATGCGGCTGCTTGGTGCCACCCTGCACAAGCTGCGCCGGTTGCTTCAGTCGGGACGCGATGGTCGCATTTGGAGGGAAGGGGCGGCGGTGGCGATTCTTGGACGTCCGAACGTCGGGAAGTCCAGCTTGCTGAACGCCTTATTGCGAAGCGATCGTGCTATCGTGACGGCTATCCCCGGCACAACTCGAGACATACTGGAGGAATTAGTCAGCATTGAGGGCATTCCTGTGCGATTGCTGGATACGGCCGGAATACGGATGACGGATGATCCGGTCGAAGTCGAAGGCATTCGCCGCAGCAGACTGGCTTGGGGAGATGCCGATCTTGGGCTCATCCTCCTGGATGGTTCCCAGCCCTTATCGGAAAGCGATCACGCTCTTCTTGCGGAGTCTGAATCGGTGCGCGCGCTGCTCGTCGTCAATAAATGCGATTTGCCGCGCCAATTGTCGAGGGATGATCTTGATCGGGCTTGTCCCGGCCATGGCGAGATTCTCGAAATTTCTGCCACGGTGCCGATCGGGTTGGACGAATTGCGGAAAGCAATTCGTCGCCGCCTGATGCCGGGCATGTTGGAATCGAATGAAGGAGTGCTGGTGACGAACCTTCGCCATACCGTCGCGATCGAGCGCGCCCTGCAGGGGGTTGATCAGGCCAGGCAGTCGGTCGAGGTCGGCCATGCGGGAGAATTGGTCGCCATGGATCTCCGCATCGCGGCAGATGCCTTAGGAGAAATTACGGGCGTCATTACGACGGACGAAATCCTTGAGCGGATATTTGCAGAGTTTTGTATCGGAAAATGAAAGGATGTCCGGCATGAGTGAGCAGTGCGACGTGATCGTGGTCGGGGGAGGGCATGCAGGCTGCGAAGCGGCCTTAGCTGCGGCTCGTATGGGCGCACGCACCTTACTGTTGACCATGGATCCGGATCGTATCGCCCAAATGTCTTGTAATCCGGCCATCGGCGGTATCGCCAAGGGGCATCTCGTCAAAGAGATTGATGCCTTGGGCGGGGAAATGGGACGGAACACGGATCAAGCAGGCATTCAATTCCGGATGATCAACACGAGTAAAGGGCCCGCGGTTCGGGCATTACGCGCGCAGTGCGATAAAAAGATTTACCGGCAGGTCATGCAAGATACGCTTCGCGCACAACCGGGCCTTCACATCCGCGGCGGGACCGTTGACCGTATCCTTACGCAGGCTGGGGCCGTGACAGGCATTGTGACCGATTCGGGTCAGCACATTGAGGCTCGTGCGGTGGTGCTCACCTCCGGCACCTTTTTGAAAGGACTCATTCATATTGGCTTGAGTCACTTTCCTGCTGGACGAGCAGGAGAGGCATCAGCTGAGCATCTTTCAGACTGTATGCGCGATTTCGGGTTTGAGGTTGGCCGCCTGAAAACAGGAACTCCGCCCCGGTTGGATCGCGATACCATCGACTTTTCGGTGATGGAACTACAGCCCGGCGACGATCCGCCTCCGCCATTCTCTTACCGTACCAGTCGAATTCCGTTGCCACAGATGCCTTGTCATCTGACGCATACGAACTCTCAAACGCATGATATTATTGCTAAAAATATCGATAGATCGCCATTGTTCAGTGGAGTGATCGACGGTGTCGGTCCACGTTATTGCCCGTCGATCGAGGATAAGGTCGTGAGATTTGCTGACAAGGAGCGGCACCAAATCTTTATCGAGCCGGAGGGGCTTGATACCAATGAGTTTTACCCGAATGGCATTTCGACGAGTCTGCCCGTGGATGTGCAAGCCGCTATCTTAAAGACCATTCCCGGATTGGAGCAGGCCAAGATCTTAAAGCCTGGCTATGCAGTAGAGTATGATTATTTCCCGCCGCGACAGCTCCACAATTCCTTGGAGACGAAGCTCGTCCAGGGGCTTTACCATGCCGGTCAGATCAATGGCACATCCGGCTATGAAGAGGCCGGGGCTCAAGGCATCATGGCCGGCATTAACGCGGCCTTGAAGCTGAGAGGCGATGAACCGCTCGTACTCGACCGATCGCAGGCCTATATTGGTGTATTAATTGATGATTTGATCACGAAAGATGCTAGGGAACCCTACCGGATGTTTACCTCCCGCGCAGAATATCGCTTGTTGCTGCGGCACGACAACGCCGATCTTCGCCTGATGGATCTCGGACACCGGATCGGGCTTATTCCTGATGGCCTCCACCGCAAGTTTCAAGAGAAACGTTCCGCCATCGAGCGGGAAGTTCAGCGACTCAAGGACACAAGGCCCAAGTTAACGCCGGAAGTCAGGCGCCTGCTTGAAGCGTTCGAGATAGGATCAGTCACTCCAACCCAATCGTTGGCTGAGATCCTCAGGCGTCAGGAGCTGACCTATGAGAAAATTTCTTCGGTCTTCGGCGGGTCTGAGCTTGAGGATGCCGAAATCATAGAAGCCGTGCAGCTCGAAGTGAAGTATGAAGGGTACATCAAGCGGCAGCAGCAACAGATTCAACGGTCGCAAAAATTTGAGCACCGGGCGATTCCGGGGAGTTTTGACTATGACGGTGTGTCAGGATTTTCGACTGAAGTGAGGGAAAAGCTCAAACGTGTAAAGCCGGCATCTGTGGGGCAGGCCTCACGGATTTCCGGCGTCACGCCTGCCGCGATTTCTCTTCTGCTGGTTGCCATTGAGCGCCACAGGCGCCAACCGCTAGCCGGTGGGTGAGAGCCCATTCAGTTCTTTCCTGATCAAAGATCCTTCGCCTGAAGAAACATTCTTGACCCATGACATCGTTTCGCGTAATTGTTCCACGTGGAACAAGACCCCATCCAGTTTGAAGCTTCCTTTCGAAGATTCGCCACAGAGTTGGCCATTCCTATTAACGATTCGTGCGTGCCGCTGTTTTTTCATTATCTCTGCGAGCTCAAAAAATGGAATAAGGCCATTAATCTGACTGCCATCGACGATGACGAGGAAATCCTCATTAAGCATTTCGTCGATTCTCTCGCAGGAATTAAAGTAATTGATAATACTTCAAAAAATGAGTTTCTGGATGTTGGCGCAGGTGCCGGATTTCCGAGTCTTCCGCTTAAATTTCTCCTGCCACAGCTCGAATTGGAGCTGCTTGAGCCGAGCGAAAAAAAAGGGTCCTTTTTGAGATATGTCATTGGGTCTCTGGGGTTGCGGCAGATGACGGTGGTTCCGGCCAAGTTGGAGCAATATGTTCGGCGCCAGAACAGGCGCACGTTCAATTACATCGTGGTGCGAGCCTTTAAAGTGGATGAGAGTGGGCGGTTGCTCGCTGATCTGCTCAAGCCTGATGGCAAGGTGATTTTGTATCGCGCTGAGCGGATTCCAAGAGGTTTTGCGCTGGCTGGCCTTGCTTTGGTAGACGAAGTCGAGTATGAGCTTCCATCCGGATATGGGCATCGCGTGCTTTCTGTATTTTCGAAATAACGGGTGTCCTGATGTTCCACGTGGAACATCGGAGATTGGTGCACTGTGTTAGTGGATTGGGGATGACATGGCGAGAATCATTGCTGTCGCAAATCAAAAGGGTGGAGTTGGTAAAACCACCACCTCGGTGAATTTGGCCGCAGCCTTGGCAATTGAGGGCGGTTCAGTTCTTCTGGTGGATATTGATCCCCAAGGGAATGCGACCAGCGGCCTCGGGGTAGATGCCATGTCGCTGGGAAAAACGGTCTATAACGCCCTCATTATCAAGGAGAGTATTGCGTCTCTTGCGATGCAAACTGCCGTCAATGGATTGTCCCTGGTACCGGCCAATTCTCATCTGGCTGGCGCCGAAGTCGAATTAGTGAATATGGAGGGCCGGGAACAGCGGCTCAAGGAAGCCTTGGCTGAAGTTGCTGACCGGTACGATACTATTTTGTTGGACTGCCCGCCGGCCCTCGGTCTTCTCACCATCAATGCGATGGTGGCTGCACACTCCGTTCTGATTCCGGTCCAATGTGAATATTATGCCATGGAAGGTCTTGGACGGCTCATGGAGAGCATTGAGCGTATGAGGCAGTCATTGAATCCAGGATTAGAAATTGAGGGCATTGTGTTGACGATGTATGACGCGCGTAATTCGCTGGCGCGCCAAGTCGTCGAGCAGATTCGAGGCCATTTCGGCGAAGCCGTGTACCAAACGATGATCCCGCGTAACGTCACGTTGGCCGAAGCCCCCAGTTACGGTCGTCCGGCGTTGCTGTACAACATGGCATCATCCGGTGCTCAAGCCTATCTTTCCCTAGCGAAGGAGTTTGTGGCCCATGGAGAAAAAAGCCCTCGGTAGAGGTCTCGACGCGCTGTTGCCGACTGGCCGAAGTACAGCCGATCCCGAGCGAGGAGATGTGCAGGAGTTGCGCTTGGAATCGGTTGTTCCCAATCGCTTTCAGCCACGGCAACAATTCTCAGAGATCGAGCTAGCCGAATTGACGGCGTCACTCAAGCAAAATGGCCTGTTGCAACCCATTCTGGTGCGCCGGAAGGGCGACGGTATTTATGAATTAATCGCGGGAGAACGTCGCCTGAGAGCGGCTAAGTTGGCTGGAATGCAGAAGATTCCAGCGCTTATTCGCAATGTGTCCGACCAGGAGTCCATGGTTCTCGCGCTAGTGGAGAATCTTCAGCGTGATGATTTGAATCCCATGGAGACCGCCCGAGCGTACCAACGCATGCTGAACGAATTCGGCCTGACGCAGGAGGCGATCGCGCAAAAAGTCGCCTGCGACCGGTCGTCGGTCGCGAATATGTTGCGATTGACCTCGCTGCCCGCCGAGGTTCAGCACATGATTGAAACCGATCAATTATCGACAGGTCACGCCAAGGTGATCCTCGGTCTGATGACTCCGGCTGCGCAAAGCAGTTTGGCAACGCAGATCGTGAGTGGGCAATTGTCCGTGCGAGAGGCGGAGCGATTGGTCCAGGGCCACGCAGAGGCCAAAAAAACGGGGAAGCGTTCGATGCGGGCGCCGTTGCGATCCGATCTCGAGGAGCGGCTGCAGAAACGCTTCGGCACCAGAGTGGATGTGCAGAAAGGTCGCCGTGGCGGAAAGATCATCATCCACTATTTTTCTCCCGAAGAATTAGATGGAGTGGTCGAGCAGTTGCTCAATTGACTGCTAGTGGAATTTTCAGAGAAGATTTCTCCAACTGACCGGAGTAGAATACCGGCACGTTCGTGGCGACTGGCAGCACTGGGGTGGGAAGAATGTCCCCCGAGCTGGCCTTGTGCGAAGCAGGTAACACGTGGGAGGTGTGAGAATGGCATGGATTAGTAAGGACAAGCCAGAAGGAAAGCGTCAGGCAGGACAAAGCGAGGGAAGTGAAATGGAAAATTTGGAATCGACAGCCCCCCGTGAAGGGAACGAAGAGATCAATGCGTTTGTTGGAAAGGGTGTCAGCTTTAAGGGCGTGATTTCCTACAACGGCACCGTGCGGATCGATGGCAATCTGGACGGTGAAATTCATACCGAAGGTGTGTTGTTGGTCGGTGAAGACGCGGTGCTGACAGCAAAAATTACGGCCGGCACGGTGGTGTGCAAGGGAAAAATCACCGGCGACATCAGTGCGCGGGAGAAAGTGAAGCTGCGTGCGCCTGCGGTGGTGAATGCCGGGGTTAAGGCTCCGTTGCTGGCGATGGAAGAGGGTGTGGTGTTCAACGGGACGCTGGAGATGAGCCAAACTGGAACCCGCGAACCACAGGGTACCTCGCGCGGACAGGGCGTCAAGCTCGTCAACAGCTAATCCGAATCGATACCAAATCGTTGGACAGAATGCCGCCGGCCGGTGCGCCGAGAGTCGGCATCAATAGAGTTCCATTTCAGTCCGTGCCACGGGCGGTCACCGTCGTGGGTGCGTGAAGGAGGACGCTGATGTGGGGTGAGACCAAAAAACAGTCCGTCGCGGAATCCGACAAGTTTACCTTTCTCGGGAAGGGAACAAGTTTTAAAGGCATCGTCACCTTTGACGGAACCGTCCGTATCGATGGCCGGGTCGAAGGGGAAGTGCACACGGGTGGTGCGGTGATCGTCGGGGAAAGCGCCGTGATTAAAGGTGTGATCGCCGCCGGGTCCGTTGAAATCAGCGGGCGCGTGAAGGGGTCGATTACCGCGCAGCAGAAGGTGGAAATTCAGAAGCCCGGGATTCTCATCGGAGACATTCAAAGCCCCGTCATCATGATCGAGGAAGGGGCGCATTTTCACGGCATGAGCAACATGGGCGCTGAGAAGTGGTCAGAAGACGAAGCTTCCGAATTCGGTGGTCCGCAGGACCCGGGCGTGCGCGACCTCGTGGCCCATCGCGGCAAAGTCAAAACCCAAGAGCCGTAAGTGCGCGGCTCCTTGTTCCCCCGGTATTCGTTATGACACGTCAGACCGTGCTGCTAGGGATGAGCGGCGGAGTCGATAGCTCCGTCGCGGCATCGTTGCTCGTTCAGCAAGGGTATGACGTCCATGGCGTCACACTCCAAGTCTGGGAGCACGAAGACGAGCACGCCGCGGTGTCCAAGCGGTGGGAGGAGCGTGGCTGCTGCAAGATCGGGATCGCCAAGTTTGTCGCCCAACGTCTACGTATTCATTACGAGGTCGTCGATCGCCGAGAAATTTTTCAACAGGGCGTCATCGATGATTTTGTCGCGGGCTATGCCGCCGGGACCACGCCCAATCCTTGTGTCCGGTGCAATGAGCGGGTCAAGCTCCGCTCTCTTTATGCCCTGGCCCAGGAGCGGGGGATGGACTACGTGGCGACCGGGCATTATGCGCGCGTGCAGCAGGCGAGTGGGCAATGGTCGTTGCATCGGGCGCTCGATGCGCGCAAAGACCAGAGTTATTTTTTGTATCGAATCCAAGCCGACTGGTTGCCGCGGCTGTTGTTCCCGGTCGGAGAAATGCAAAAAAGCGACGTGTGGAAAGAAGCGGAATCCCTAGGATTACCAGTGGAGGAGCTGAAGGAGAGCCAGGAGATTTGTTTCGTGAGCCAGGGCGACTATCGGACCTTCCTCACGCAGGAACGGCCGGAGCTCAAACAGCCAGGATCCTTTGTGGGGGTCGATGGTGAGGTGTTGGGACGACACGAAGGGATCGCCTTTTACACGCCGGGGCAGCGACGCGGCCTGGGCATTGCCATGGGGCAACGGTTGTACGTGCAGAAAGTGGTTCCCGAGTCGGGCGAAGTGGTGTTGTGCGCGGAAGAGCAGCTCGTGCTGTCCGATTGCCACGTTGCAGATCTCAGTCTGTTCGATATGGGTATCGGTTGTCATCCCATCGAGGTGGACGTGAAAATCCGGTATGCCACTCCGCCGGCGGCCGCGACTCTCTTGCCTTCATCGAACGGGAGATTACAAGTGCAATTTCACCAGCCTCAACGAGCGCTAAGCCCAGGACAGTCTGCGGTCTTCTACCAAGGGGATCGTGTGCTGGGTGGCGGAATCATTCAGCGCGCTTAGCGCCTGATCCTGGCTCTGTCAGCATTCCAATAAGCAGCAGTCAGATAAATGCCCATCGGTGATGCTTCTGCATCCCGCCTCTGGAGCCGATCTCACGGTCCTCGGGCGACCATTCCTGTTTCCAGGCATGGGATCCTCCTTGACAGTACCCGCGTTTGAATGCTACCTTGGCGCGCTTTTTGTCGTGCCCACCGCACGCAAGCTTCCCGTTTGATCAAAACACGGTTAACCGTAGCGGATAGGTATTGTGATTAAGACAGCCGTCGCACGTCGATACGCAAAAGCTCTGTTCGAACTTCTTGATACCCCGAGCATCGAGCCAACCCGCTTGGCCCTCAATGGACTAGGAGAGGCCTTCACTGAGTCAGCCGCATTGCGGCATGCCGTTGCTTCGCCGGTGTTCCCCGAAGCCACCAAGCTCAGTGTGCTGATCGAAGTCGCCACCAAGCTTGGATGCCCGCCGGTCGTCAAGCGGTTCCTTGATCAACTCGTTAAAAAGAATCGTGTCAGTTTCCTGCCCGACATTGCCGACGCCTTCGCCAAGTTGGTGGACGAATCCAAGGGCACGCAGCAGGTGCTCGTGTCATCCGCGAATACGTTGCCGGCGACCGAGCAGGATCGCATTACCACCCGATTGCGCGATCTGCTGAAGCGCGATGTCGATGTCACTTTCCATACAGAACCTGAACATGTCGCCGGCCTCCACATCCGCCTGGGCAGCACCGTCGTAGACAGCACGGTCCGGGGCCGACTGAGCGCCATGCAGCGTGTGTTGACCAAGGAGTAGC
>CP092081.1:1571331-1737136 GCA_022226935.1 Nitrospira sp. | reverse complement strand
CGAGTCCGCGAAAACCTCCGTGTAACCGCCTGTCGATTGTCTCCAGGCTTATCCTTCGTTATGGCCTCCTCCGAGGGCGACTATGGCCCGTGAGTGGATCATCTTCGCCATTTGTCTCGGCTTGGGAGGCCATATTGCCCTCGCCGTCGTGTTGCATGCACCGGACATGTGGCCGTGGAGTAAAGCCTGGCTATACGGGTTACTGTCTGGCCTGGCTCTCTATGTGGTAGTGCAGGTCTTGCGCTCGCTCTGGTGGGTTTTTCGTGGCAGAAACAGCGATGAGCCCGATGCGCCCGAAGACCAGCATATTCGTTGATCCTCATTCGGCGAACATCACATCTAAGCTGTTGCGCGCTCTACCCACCTCTCAGTAGAATAACCTTCATGCAGGCACGTTCGAACAAACCTTCACCGCCCGGCTGGCCCCCGCGTGCAGCGAGACCACGGGCCACCCCTTCGCCGTCTCAGGGCCTCCGCCAGACGGATCAGTACGATTCGTTTAACGCCTCCTTGCTCTACTGCGGTCACTGCCGTCAAGCGACCCCCACACGCCAGCGCCTGCTGCTCGTGTTACCCACCGGGAATCTGTATGAGTATCTGTGCGCTCAATGCGGAACCTCCACCGGCTCAAAAACCGAAAGCGCCTCAGGTGAAGGTGGCCTCTTAGCCCCATAGGCTCCACCAGCCGACCATCGTCTTCCGATTGCAGACGAGAATCCCGGCAGAAGCCACGCAGGGATGCAGGCAGAGCATCGTTGCTCCCTGCAGGGCATCCATGCCGACCAACCACGTTTTGATGTGAAACTGAGACGGTTCGAGGCAGGAAAAACTAGGCTACCTGGTCGAGCGGAATCCCCTCATCGATCAACATGACCGGGATATCTTCTCGCACAGGGTACAGAATCTTATTGTCCGATCGCACTAATCCGCCATCGAGCTTTTCCGTGACCGGCTTTTGCGCCTTGTTCTTCAACAGGCCGCGCTCGATTGCGCCGTTCACCTTTTGAATCAACAGATCGTCAGCCAGCGCCACCGCCTGCTTGGTTTCAGGACAGCACAGAATGGCCAACAAATCTTTGTCGAGATTGACTTTCTTTTGAACGGCGTCACTCATAATGGATCTCACAATCTCACCCGACAGGGTGACTCAAAGGTTACCCGGAAACATAGTCTAAACACATCGGCAGATCAAGAAGATACCAAAACTCTTCTCCATCTGGTATCGTAGATGATCGTTACCCCTCTCGCGCACCAACACCGGGACTCAGCGTGACCTCTTCTCATCGGCTTGGACGCATCTTTTTTACGGGCCTGCTCGTGCTCGTTCCGGCCTGGACGACCTTTTTGATCCTGGCGGCGCTCTTCGAAACGCTGGATTCGTTCCTACTCAATCTCATCGGTCACCAGATCGAGCCCTATGCGCCGGGGTTGGGCATCCTGTTGCTCATCGGCATGGTCCTCACAGTTGGAGCCATTGCCACACAGGTCATCGGGCAACGCTTCGTCCACTGGGCCGAAACGACCCTTGAAGGCATTCCGTTGATCCGCAGCATCTATCTGACGTTGAAAAGTATGACGGATCTTCTGAACTACCGCGCGCGCTTTGGGCAAAGTACGGTGGTCGCGTTTCCGTTCCCTCGCGATGGACTCTGGGCGCTCGGCTTCGTCATGGGTCCACCCCCAGCCGCACTACAGGTCGCTCCATCGGTCGAACTCGTCATGGTGTTTGTCCCGACGGCCATTCACCCGTTCACGGGATATCTCGCCATGATCCCCAAAGCTCAACTGCAGCCGCTCAATCTCTTGCCGGAGGAAGCTCTTAAGTTGGAATTTTCGGCCGGTTTGTATCGCCCCCTCCAAGGCTGGCTCACGGCCCCGGCGGTGAAATCGTCATGATTCCCGTCGATCAGTTGCGCATTCGCCAGGCCACCTTGCAGGACCTGGACGTCCTCACGAAATTCAGCGCGGCCATGGCCCTGGAGACCGAGCACCGACACCTGGACCTCTCGCGCCTACGGCGAGGAACACAAGCGGTGATTGAGCAGCCGGAACGGGGACAATATTATGTGGCAGACTTGCGTCAGGACGCGTCGGCCGATACAGTGACCATAGGGCAGCTCCTCATCACCTATGAATGGAGTGATTGGCGGAATGCCCAATTCTGGTGGATCCAGAGCGTCTACGTCGATCCGGCGTGGCGCCACCAAGGCGTGTACCGTGCCATGCATGGAGCCGTGATGACCCTGGCGCAATCGCGCACTGACGTCTGCGGCGTCCGTTTGTATGTGGAGGGTGACAACACCATCGCCCAAGAGGTGTATGCACGAGTCGGGCTCACCACGTCGAGCTACCGGATTTTCGAATCCGATTTTGTCCTTCCGAAACCTTCTCCCTCCGGCCATAAACGCTAGCCGGCCCGGAGGCGTGTCGCACAAGGAGGAGCGCATATGCGACGAGCGGGCCTGCTGCTGGGTGTGATGCTGCTGACACTGAACGGGTGCGCCTTCAGCCGAGGCACCCTGGGTGACGAAATCAAAACGGATACCGTCAACTCAATCAAAAAGGGCGTCACCACACGCGCGGACGTGCTGGCTCAGCTCGGCGCTCCAGACCGCCTCCTGCAATTGAACGGCCGCGATCTCTTCCAATACTATCGGTACGACGCCAAGGTCGGCAGCCTGCTCCTCATTTTGATCAATTTTTCCCGCGTGTCGGTCAAAAGCGACGACCTGTTTGTCATTATCAATCGTGACGGCATCGTGGAAGAGGTGATCGCGTCGAAACGCACGGAACATCTGGAGTTCAGGTTCTGGCCCTTCGGAGATTGACACCGTGTCACGCAGGACTCTTTCCCGTACACTCCTTTTCGCCGCGATACTGACGATGCCCTTGTCCGGCTGCAACGTCGCGCGTCTGACGATCAATACTCCCCTGACCCCCGATACGGTGGCCTTCATTACCGAGGGGCAGACGACGCTGACCGATGTCGTGAACCAATTGGGCGCGCCCGATTCCATTACCGAAGCTGAGCGGGGAACCGTCGTGACCTATCGGTTTCTCAACGCCAAATACTCGCGCGTGAATTTCGGATGGTTGGTCAAGCCCTGGTCGCCGGTAGACCCGGACCTCGTGTTCTCTCGCTCCGGCATGGGCACGGATGCCCTTGAGCTCCTCTGCGACACCAACTGGGTCGTGACGCATCAGGCCTTTGTACGCCATCGTCCGGATCCACTATTTACGCCCTACCCGTTTTAACGTTCCCGATATCCTCGCCGTGCGCGAATTGCTGCCTTGCACGCATCTCGTTATAATGCCGCTCATGGGCGTAGGTTCCTCCGACGAGTCAGCGAGCCGACATCCTCACGCCACGTCTTCTTCGTATATTCCGGCCGATCACGACATCGACTTCCTCCAGCGCGATGAGTTGCGCCCGCTCCGTCTCGGGCTTGAGCTCCTGAAGCCGGAATTGATCCAAACAGAACAGGGCATCCGTTCGACGATCGTCGTCTTCGGCAGTTCCCGGCTGGTCGAGCCTTCTCTTGCGCGCCAGGCGCTGGCGATCGCGAAGGCCGAGTTGCAGGCCGCGCCGCAGGATGCGCTGCGACAGCAGCAAGTGACGATGGCCGAACGCCGCCTGGCCATGGCGCACTACTATGACATCGCTCGCGAATTCGGCCACCTGGTGTCCGCGACGTGCCAAATCAATGGACAGTGCGATTTCGTCATCGTCACCGGCGGCGGACCCGGCATCATGGAAGCCGCCAACCGAGGGGCGGCGGATGCCGGCGCCAAGTCCATGGGGCTCAACATCACCCTCCCGCACGAGCAACAACCGAACCCCTACATCACACCGGACTTGTGTTTTCAATTTCGTTACTTCGCCTTACGTAAAATGCATTTTCTCCTCCGTGCACGAGCGCTGGTGGTCTTTCCCGGCGGATTCGGCACGCTCGACGAACTCTTTGAAACCCTCACCCTTCTCCAGACCGGCAAAACTCGCAACATCACGATCGTCCTCATCGGGCAGGCCTATTGGGAACGGCTCATCAATTGGGCCATGCTGGCAGAGGAAGGGCTCATCGGTCCCAACGATCTCTCGCTGTTCCATTTTGCAGAAACGGCCCAGCAGGCATGGGATCTGATCAGTCGGAACCATGGAGGCCCTGCCGCACCATGAAGATCTCTTTTCATGGCGCCGCGCGATCAGTCACCGGGAGCCGCCATCTTCTCGAAATGCCAGGCAACCGAATCCTGTTGGACTGCGGTCTGTTTCAGGGCCCACGGCAGGAGGCTGATCGGCAAAACCGGTTTTTAGGATTCGATCCGCGCTCGATTCAAGCGGTGCTCCTGTCGCATGCGCATATCGACCACTCCGGCGCGCTTCCCGTCCTGGGCCAACACCAGTTTCGCGGAGATGTGCACATGACGCGTGCCACAGCGGATCTGACCGCCGTGATGCTGGAGGACTCGGCCCGCCTGCAAGAAAACGACTGCGCCTACCTGAATCGGAAGGAACATCGGCGCGGGCAGAAATGCTTGAAGCCGTTCTATGACACACGTGACGCGCGAGCCATCATTCGCCGCTTCGTCGGCGCTCGCTACGGAGACACGATCAAAGTGACGCCTCGCGTCACCGCGTCGTTCCATGATGTCGGGCACATCCTGGGATCCGCCGCCATTCGGCTCAAATATTCCGCGCGTGGCAACAGCACCACCGTGCTGTTCTCCGGCGATCTGGGACGGTCGCGCATGCCCATCCTCCGCGACCCCACACCGCCGCCGAGTTGCGATGTCTTGATCATCGAATCGACCTACGGCGACCGCCTGCATGAGGAGGCCGGCGAGGCGCTGACCAAGAAGGCACAACAGATCGTCGCGCACGCGAAAGCGCATCACAGCAAGATCATCGTGCCCGCGTTTGCACTCGGACGGACGCAAGACCTCATCATGCGCATCAAACAATTGGTGGCCGAGGGCCAGATCGATCCGCTGCCCATTTACATTGATTCGCCGCTGGCCTCGAAGGTCACGGAGGTGTTCCGCAAGCACCCTGAATGTTACGACGAAGAAACCTATCGCACCTTCACCTCGGAAGGAGATCCCTTCGCCGCCCGGTATATCCGGTATGTCTCCTCGCCGGATGAGAGTAAGCGCTTGAACAGTGTGAAAGGCCCCTGCGTCATCATCGCCTCCTCCGGCATGTGTGAAGGGGGTCGCGTGGTCCATCACCTCAAACATGCCATTCAGGACGAGGCCAACATCATCGCCATCGTGGGATTTCAGGCCGAACATACCCTGGGACGCAGGCTCGTCGAAGGCTGGGATGTGGTGCCGCTGTTTGGAATCCCCACAGCGCGCCGCGCCCGGGTGGTGGTGTTTAATGGGTTGTCGGCCCATGCGGATCGGAATGATCTACTCGCCTATGTGCGAGCCATTAGTCCTGCGCCGCAGCAGATTTTCGTGGTCCACGGAGAAGAAAAACAGGCACTGTCACTAGCAGCGGCCATTCAGACTGAATGTTCCCGAACATCGATCGTCGTGCCCCACAAGGAGAGCAGCTATGAGGTCTAGCATCGCCTGCGTCGTTCTCATGATGATCACATGCGTCCCTCTTGCATGGAGTGCGGAGACATCGAACGACGTGGCAGAGCAACCGCGGGTACGCGCGCGCGCACTCGGCCTGAGATTCGGGCAATTGGAGTCTGGCCCGCTGAATGCTATTACCGATGTGCCGGGGGTGAAGGTCGGGCAGATAACCTTGATGCGTGGGGATGGCCCGCTCCAACCAGGGCAGGGGCCTGTCAGAACCGGCGTCACGGTCGTCGTGCCACGGGAGGATGTGTGGCACAAGAAAGTCCCCGCCGGAGCTTTCGTGCTGAATGGCACCGGAGAAATGACCGGTCTGGCGTGGGTGGCCGAATCGGGATTTCTCGAATACCCCATCGCCTTGACCAATACGCTCAATGTGCCGCGCGTTGCCAATGGCGTCATCAGCTGGATGCTCCGTCACTACCCGGGAATCGGGATTACGGACGACACCCTTACGCCGGTCGTTGCGGAATGTGATGACGGGCGATTGAACGACATCCAGGGCCGCCATGTCTCTGAAGCGGATGTCATGCAGGCTCTCGATGACGCGACATCAGGGCCCGTGGCAGAGGGAAGTGTCGGAGCCGGAACCGGCATGATTTCGTATGGATTCAAAGGCGGCATCGGCACAGCCTCCCGGCAGCTTCCTGCTGCCGCGGGCGGGTTTACGGTCGGGGTATTGGTCAACGCCAACCATGGTCGTCGGCCTGAACTCATCATGGGCGGTGTGCCGGTCGGACAACGGTATGACGCCGCTCCCACTCAATCCGGCGAGCTGCGGGAACCGAATCTGGAACGCCTGCACGCCACTCGTGAAGGATCCAGCGGGAACGCCGAGGGCTCGATCATCATCATCATTGCTACCGATGCTCCGCTCGACAGCCGGCAACTGACCAGGCTTGGAAAGCGAGCGGCCTTGGGCCTCGCCCGGACCGGCTCGACTGCGCGCCATGGAAGCGGCGATTTCATGCTGGCCTTCTCAACCGGCAATGTCATCCCCCATTACCCGACCGAGCCAACCTTTTCACTCACACATCTGGCCGACACGCACCTGAATGCGGTGATTACCGCGACGGTTGAGGCCACGGAAGAGGCGATCCTCAACGCCCTGACCGGCGCCACCTCCGTGACGGGACGCGACGGATTTCGGGCTGAGGCGATCTCGATTCCGCGCCTGCGGTCACTGCTTTCGGCGGATCAGGCCATCGCGCGGTGAACAGACAAGCGACGCCGGTCGGCACCTTGCTTTTAGAGGACCTCACGGCTATTCTCCTGGCTTGTGTATCGGATGCGGAGGGCTATGGCTGATTATTCCATGGGAGGCGGACTCACGCTTCTCACCGCGCTCGAAAAGAGCGATAAGTTTGCGGACTTCTTAAAGACGCGAATGGCGCAAGCCCTGGAAACGCGAGACCCGACCGAACTCCATTATTTGCTCGCACAGCTGGATGATTATCATTCGTACATGTGGCGTTACTACAAAAAGCTCGCCACGGATCGACCTGAACGCATGAATCCTGGCGTCTGACCCCGTTGGCTGCACGCCGTCCATCCCTACTCAACAGGACATCCCGTGATTATGACTGCGCCGTCAACGCTACGATTTGCCTCCGCCCTGACCCGCCAGGGCGACACTCAGTCTGCGGCCGATGATTTGGTTAAAGCTATTCGCGAGCAGTTGGGCTCTTCACCAATCGATGTGGCCTTCCTGTTCATTTCGGCTCAGCATGCGGACCAGGCCGAGGCCCTTTCGCAAGCCCTGCGCACGGCCTTGGATCCGGTGACGCTGATCGGGTGCACGGGCGAAGGCATTATCGCAACCGGACGTGAAATCGAGTCGGGTCCGGCTGCCACACTGTGGGCGGCTCACCTGCCCGGGGTGCTCGTTCAACCCCTGCGGCTTTCCTTTTCAAGTGTCCACGATCAGTTCTCGCTACGCAATTGGCCGGACCTGGATGAGGTGGGGGAGACGGCCCCAGTCATGATGTTGTTTGCCGATCCTTTTTCCACGCCCATGCAGGAAGTCCTGGCCGTCATTGAGGAGCAGTACCCCGGAACCCGCACTCTGGGTGGGCTGGCCGGCGGCGGGCAAGACCTCGGAGAAAATCGTCTCTTCCTCGACGATCAGGTATTTACTGACGGATTAGTCGGCGTGGCCCTGTCCGGCAACATCGCCATCCGCTCCGTCATTTCACAAGGCTGCCGTCCCATCGGCGACCGCTTCATCGTTACGAAGTCCGAGCATAACGTCATTCAAGAGCTCGGAGGCATGCCGGCCTTGCATTGCTTGCAGACCGTATTTGAACAACTCAGCAGCGATGAACGGGCACAGGCACAACGGGCCTTGCATATCGGCATTGCGATGGACGAGCAACGCGCGCAATTCACTCGAGGCGATTTTCTGATCCGCAATCTGCTCGGTGCTGATCAGCAGACCGGCGCGATCGTCATCGGGGATGTCATCCAGGAAGGACAGACCGTCCAGTTTCAAGTCCGGGATGCTCACTCCGCGGATGAAGATCTTCATGCCTTGCTCGCCGCACCTCCTCGCGGCGTCCCATCCAAACCGCTCGGCGCGCTGCTGTTCAGTTGCTGCGGGCGCGGCAAGGGACTCTTTGGCGTGCCGCATCACGACGCATCGGTATTGGGCGAACAATTAGGCGCTATTCCGCTCGCTGGGTTTTTTGCGCAAGGAGAGGTGGGACCGGTGGGCGGGCGGAATTTTCTCCATGGCTATACGGCCAGCATTGCCATATTCTCGGAACCCGAGCGACAGACTGGGCTCAACCGCTGAGTGCTCCGCCTGTCCTGTTTCGTGATTCAGGTCACGCAGGAGCCGAAAGGTACGTATGACGACTCGCTTCTGGTGGACAACTTGCGGTATCGTAGGACTCGTATTCATGACCATAGGGAGGCCAATGATGGCGAACAGTGAACAACCCGGGACGGCGGCAGAAGTCACGACCGCATCCGGGCTCAAATACGTAGACGTAGTCGTGGGCACCGGCCGCGAAGCCGCCGCAGGCAATCTGGCGACGGTGCACTATACCGGCTGGCTGACCAACGGCAAGAAGTTCGACAGCTCCGTCGACCGCCGCGATCCGTTCTCCTTCCCCATCGGAGCAGGGCAGGTCATTCGCGGATGGGATGAAGGCGTCGCCGGGATGAAGGTCGGCGGAAAACGGAAGCTGACGATTCCACCGGACCTTGGGTATGGAGCGCGCGGCGCCGGCGGAGTGATTCCCCCCAATGCCACGCTGGTGTTTGACGTAGAATTGCTCGAAGTCCGATAAGGCCTGACGCATGGTCCGGCCTGCGCGCATCGTCACCCTGGATTTCACGCGTATCCGATGAAACAGACGCCACTCATAGACGCGCATCGCAATGCGCACGGTAAGCTGGTCGATTTTGCCGGATGGGAGATGCCCATTCAATATTCCGGCGTCGTCGATGAGTACCAGACGGTCCGCCGTCATGCGGGACTGTTCGATGTCAGCCACATGGGGCGCATCCGTGTCGCAGGGCCTGGCTCACTGGCCTTTTTGCAGCGCGTCACGACCAATGATGTCTCCAAACTGTCGGTCCGCCAGTCGCACTACTCAATGGTCTGTGCGCCGAACGGAGGCATTAAGGACGACATCTTCATCTATCACGTGAAACCGTATGAATTCCTTGTTTGCGTGAACGCGTCCAATCGTGAAAAGATCGTCGCCTGGTTTCACGAAAAGGTCGCGCAAGCCCAAGGGTGCACCGTCCAGGACCAGTCGACCACCCTTGCCCAAATTGCGATTCAAGGCCCCGCTTCTCGCGACATTCTCACCGCCGTCGGCCTGACTGATCTTCCTCTCCTGAAAATCCGGCACTGTTTGAACGCCGTCGTCTATGGTCATACAACCCTGGTGACGCGCACAGGCTATACCGGCGAATTGGGCTATGAGTTGTATCTTCCGGCCGAGGGCGCCATGACGATCTGGAGTCGTCTCCTTGAAGCGGGACAACCCCTGGGCATGAAGCCAGCAGGTCTTGGCGCACGGGATCTATTGCGACTCGAAATGGCCTACTTGCTGTATGGCAATGACATGGATGAGGCCACGACGCCTATCGAGGCCGGAGCGGACTGGGTCGTGAAGTTCGACAAGGGAGAATTTATCGGCCGCACGACATTGCTCGCACAGCATAGCAACGGGCCATCGCGGCGCCTCGTCGCTTTTGAGCTCGTCGAAAAGGCCGTGCCGCGACATGGGTTCAAGATCCTCAGCGCGCAGGATCACCCGGCCGTGATCGGCGAAGTCACCAGCGGAAATCTGTCGCCCATTCTACAAAAAGGCATCGGCATGGGATACGTCACGCCGGCTGCGTTCCAGCCGGGATCCTCCATCCTGATCGATATCAGAGGAAAATCCTGCCCTGCCGTCGTCGTCAAACCACCCTTCTACAAAAAACAGCCCGGCACGCCATAACCCGTGCAAGTCATGGTCAGACCGATCTACAAAGGCACCGTCGTCACGCTCAATGTGGAGACGGTGCGCTTGCCGAACGGGCATACGATAGACCTGGAGGTCATACGCCACCCGGGCGCGTCAGCCGTCGTGCCCTTAAAGCAAGATGGAACGGTCGTGCTGATCCGGCAATTCCGCCATGCGGCCAACGGGTTCATTTACGAAATCCCAGCCGGAAAGCTGCATCCGAAAGAAGACCCTCTAGACTGCGCCGCTCGCGAACTTGAGGAGGAGATCGGGTACAAGGCAGGTCGCTTCGAACTTCTATCCAGCATTTTTACGGCTCCAGGATTTGCCGATGAAGTCATCCACGTCTATCTGGCAACAGAGCTGACGCTGGGCACCCAGAATCTGGATCAGGACGAAGTGTTGGACGTGGTGGAGATGCCGTTGAGAGAGGCTATCGGCAAAATAGAAGACGGTACGATACGTGACGCGAAAACGATTGTCGGATTACAAGCGGTCTATATTCGGCAGGTAGGAAGCCGCTAAACGACCGAAGAGGCCTTCCACCACCAGGACGGAAGGCCTCTTCAGCCAGCTAGCCTCGCCAAAAATTGCGTGACTCTTAGTGGCCGCCCTTCTTCTCGTCTTTCTTCTTCTCTTCGCCGAACACGGTCTGGGACAGGTGTCCACCCTTCTTCTCTTCCTTCTTCTTGTCGTCACCGAAGAGGGTCTGGGAGAAGTGGCCGCCCTTCTTCTCTTCCTTCTTCTTGTCGTCGCCAGCGAACGAAGGCGCGCTGAACGCCACCAACAACGCTGCCGCCATGACCGTCAACATCATCTTCTTCATACTGACTACCTCCTGTTAGGTGTGAAGTTACCGACCGCCGACGGGTGTTCGTTATAGCAAGGTCCTTGCCGTATGGGCTGTGGACGTAACTTATTGTTTTTCTGCACATCGATTGTTCCAATGGGCCGAACGCCTCATAACGCCTGGGGCCATTCTGTGGCAGAATAGCCTGCCTGATACTAAACCGCCTCATTCAACGACTCCAAAATCCGATACGAGAGGCCCAGCGGATTCAACCACTAGAGATGGTGTTCTAGAACACCATACACGGATGCCATCGCCACTTGCCTTGCCTGACCATCTCGCACCGAATCTCAACATCCTATTCGTAGGCATCAATCCCGGACTACGCTCGGCGGCAGTCGGCCATCATTATGCGGGCCACTCGAATCGTTTTTGGAAACTGCTTTATGATGCGGCCCTGGTGCCGGAGCCCCTTACCTACCATAACGACGAACGGCTTCTCGAATGGGGTCTGGGACTCACCAACCTTGTCGCTCGCCCGACTGCCGGATCGGAAAACCTCACAGCCGCTGATTATGCGACGGGCCGGTTAGCGCTGATGGAAAAAATTCGCCGGTATCATCCGCGTGTAACTGCGCTTGTCGGCATCACACTCTATCCTATCCTCTTTCCCTTGGAACCAAAACAAGCAGGGCGCAAACCGGGATTGCAATCGGTGTCGCTATATGATTCCAGCATCGTGCTGCTACCCAATCCGAGTGGGCGCAACGCGGCCTACCCTTACCACGCTCTCTTGAACGCGTTTCGCACGCTTGCGCCGTGGGCGAGGAGTTCTCCGGGATAAGTTCCCCTCACGACGCTACCCGCCACATGCTATACTCTGGCATTCAGCTAGATCGTTGCTGTACCATTCGCCTTCTTTTGATTCCACCTCACATCATCGGTGCTTCATGACATATCCCGTTATCGCATTGTGGCTCGTGCTCGGTGTGGCTCTCATCGGCGAGCAGGCTTCCGCTGGTACGCCGGTGCAGCGCCTCACTGCCGAGTCCATGCATGAATGTTCCCTCGGAAGGCAGGCGCAGACTCGTGCAGAACGCATCCAACATTTTGCTTTAGGACAAGCCTTCGGCGAGCAGGCTGTTGCGGCGGATGAATCATCGCCTGATGCGCATTTTGCCCTGTTTTGCAACCTCGGCGAGCAACTGCGGGTCGACGGTGAGAGTCTCTCGTCGCTGTTTGGATTCCGCCGCATGATGAAGGAGTTGAACCGCACCCTCGAACTAGCGCCCGACCATTTGGATGCGCTGTCGGCCAAGGGCACCGTGCTGGTGCGAGTCCCGGGTTTCATGGGGGGAGACAAGGAACAAGGGGAACTGCTGCTGCGTCAAGTGATTGCTCGTGAACCAGCAGCCGTCAATGCCCGATTGAGTCTAGCCAAAAGCTACTGCGCCGACGGGCGACATGAAGAAGCCGTGGCCATTGCGACGAAGGCGCTGGATCTTGCCCAAGAACTGCAGCGCGTCGATTTCATACCGGAAGCGCGGCAAGTACTCGCGCAACTGCGGGCCCAATCTGCCAAAGGAAATTAGGCGAGCGACCGCATTCGTCTCGCCCCGAACCGGCAGAGCCGGTCGATGCTGTCTCGGCTGGGCATGGCCGTCTGTGCGCCATGCTCCCTCGTGGCTAATGCCCCGGCCGCAGCGGCCATCTCCGCGGCTTCTTCAATCGCCATTCCTTCAGCCAAGCCACAGGCTAACGCCCCATTGAAGGCATCCCCGGCACCGGTCGAGTCAATCGCTTCGACGATAAAGGCCGGAATATGGGTCACGTTCGTGCCACGTGAGACGACGGCTCCGTCCACACCACGAGTGACGACAATTGTTCCCGCCCCTGAGTTGACCAACACTCCTGCCGCCTTGGCCGGATCTGTGGTACCGGCCAGTATGCAGGCCTCGCGTTCATTGGGTGTGAGAATATCCACCATCCGGAAACATTCCGGCGGTAACGGGCAGGCCGGGGCTGGATTGAGAATCGTCAGGAGACCATGCTGCTTGGCCAGCCGTAGGCATTCCTGAACCGTCTCGATGGGAATTTCCATTTGTACGAGCAGGACTCGCGCGTCGGAGATCAGTTCGGCATGGTGCCGCACATCCGCCGGAGTGAGCTGCTGATTGCTTCCCGGCACCACGACAATCTGATTATCGCCCGCCGCGTCGACCAGAATCATCGCGACCCCGGTCTGCGCTGCGGCATCACGCAGCAACACCACTCGCGACAAGCCCTGCATGTCCAGATGCTGTTCGATCAAGTCGCCGTGGGGGTCGCTTCCCACTTTGCTCAGGAATCTGACCTCGGCCCCGGCTCGCGCCGCCGCGACAGCCTGATTCGCCCCCTTACCGCCGAACGATTGCACGACCTGGTGCCCGAGCAGCGTCTCTCCACGACTCGGCAACCGATCGACCGTCGCGGTGAAATCGATATTGCTGGAACCAACGACTACGACCATGGGCACAATCGACTGCGGAGGATGCTTAACGCCCGTTCGGCATCGATGTCCACCGCGACCTGCATGTTCGGATTCGCCTTCTCTTCCGCCCGGCGATGACGCCGGTCCGCCACAGTGGCTCCGCGAGAGACTCGTCCGACCACCTCCACATCGACATGCAGCGGCTCCGTCTTGAGCAGCGACGATTCAATGGCCGCAAGAACGGCCGTCGGATCGTGAAAGTACAGCAGTCCATGCCCTTCGACCTGCTCGGCAAAATCGAATGCTTTCGCGGTCATATCCGCCACGAGACGAACGCGCGGATCACGCGATGCAGCAGTCCACGTCTTGAGAGCATCGCGGGCCACGCCGACACGGGTGGTCACATCCAGCGGAACCAGCGTCAATGGAAGCACCGCCTGAAACACCCGATGGGCGGCATGGGGATCGACATACATATTGAACTCAGCTACCGGTGACACGTTCCCGGGCACGCCGATCGCACCCCCCATCACAATCACCGAGCGAAACTTCTGGACGGTGAGCGGATTGACTTTCAGCGCCACGGCCACATTGGTCAGCGGACCCAAGGTAATCAGCGTGATGTCCTCCTGATACCGCCGCACACATTCATTCCACACATCTTGCGCCGTGGAAAGCAGAGGCGGCAGGCGAACTGACGGATACCGCATCGTCCCCTCTGCAGTCAGCAACGCATCCAGCTCGCCCAATCCGTCACTCCCGTGCACGTGCACAGCCGTTTCGAGGGCTTCTTCTAATGGCCGCGCGGCGCCCTGTCCCACCAGCAATCCCGGGGGGGGATTGAGAAGATTCAAGAGGCGAAACAGATTCTTCGTGCCCTGTCCCACCGGCACATTGCCACAAACAGTCGTGATTCCCACCACGTCCAATTCAGGCGAAGCCAAGGCCAGCAGAATGGCCAGGGCGTCATCGACGCCGGGGTCGGTATCAATAATGACTTTCGTTGGAGAAATGTTCTGCATGCCTGAATGGTACGGCTTCGGGGAGGAAAAGTCAGGGATCCACCCTCGTCCCGGCACATGCACGGATCACTACGTCTTACAAACCGGCGTCACGCCCCGAAACAGACTGCCCGAAGCGTGTGGATTGCCCAAGTTGTTCCAGTACGGACTGGAAGATGGACATGTTGTGGGGCGCCCCCATGAGAAAATAAATCACCGCCGTATTGCCGGCTCCCATGACCGCCAACGCACGGCCTGCCATCTCTTCTCCCTCATATGATTGCGCGATCCATGCCTCGGTTTCTACTTGCGAGCCGGCCGGGATAAAGGAGAGTCCATGCAACAGCGACAGCGGCTCACAAAGTTGTTCACGAAGTGCGTCGCGCGTGACCTCGGGCAGAGGAAACATCATGCCCAGTTCTTTGCCTTCCTCAGGAATGAGAAACGGCATCTCTGCATCGTCGGGCCGATTACTCTGCCAACCGTCGGGAACAACAAATGACCAGCCAGTCCCCGGAATCCTCAGCCGTGTGCCCGCACGATAGGTGATTCCGGACACCACGTCGAGCGGACCATCCTCGATATGAGTGTCCGCAACGGCAACGGATTCCATAGAGGCGTGGACGGGCAGGACGAAGAACATGTTGAGCAGCAGACACCCCACCGCGATCTGACGGACAACAGGCCGCAGACGAACCACGGAGGGCAACCAGGTGCCGCCGCCCGAAGCAGGATTACGAGACGGCATCCACCGGCGGACAGGTGCAAAAGAGGTGGCGGTCTCCATAGGCTTCATCGATCCGGCCCACACTCGGCCAAAACTTGTTCTCGCGCACCCATGGAGCAGGAAATGCCGCTTCCTCGCGGGAGTAGGACCTCGTCCATTCCGAGGCCGTCACGGCCAATGCCGTGTGAGGAGCATGCTTCAGCACATTCCCCGTACGCGGCTGCCGACCTTCGGCAATGGCCTGAATCTCCCCGCGAATCGCGATCAACGCCTCGCACAACCGATCCAGCTCACTTTTCACTTCACTCTCGGTCGGCTCGATCATCAAGGTGCCAGCCACGGGAAACGACACGGTAGGCGCATGGAATCCATAGTCCATCAGGCGCTTGGCCACATCCATCGCTTCCACACCGCTGCTTTCCTTGAGGGGGCGCAAATCCACAATAAACTCATGCGCCACGAATCCGCGTGCGCCGCTGTACAAGACCGGATAGTACTTCTCCAGGCGTTTGGCCATATAGTTGGCATTGAGAATGGCCACCTGCGTCGCTTTGGTCAACCCCTCGCGTCCCATCAACGCAATATAGACCCACGAAATCGTCAGAATGCTGGGACTACCGTAAGGAGCAGCCGAGACCGGCCCGATCGACTGCGGTCCGCCCAATTTCGTGACCGGATGTCCCGGCATGAACGGCATTAAGTGACGGGCGACGCCGATGGGCCCCATGCCAGGCCCGCCGCCGCCGTGAGGAATACAAAACGTTTTATGCAGATTCAGATGGCAGACATCAGCGCCCAAATCGGCCGGCCGGCAAAGCCCGACTTGCGCATTCATGTTCGCGCCGTCCATGTAGACCTGCCCGCCATGGGTGTGCACGATCTGGCACATACGGCGAATCCCTTCTTCGAACACGCCGTGAGTCGAAGGATACGTGATCATGAGCGCAGCCAAGCGGCTCCGATGCTGCGTGGCCTTGGCCTCGAGATCAGCCAGATCTACGTTGCCGCGCTGATCGCAGGCCACGGGAACGACCGTCATGCCGCACATCGATGCGCTGGCCGGATTGGTCCCATGCGCCGAGACCGGAATCAAACACACATCGCGTTGCGTCTCGCCTCGATGCCGGTGATAGGCCCGGATCACCATCAATCCGGCATATTCGCCCTGTGAGCCGGCATTGGGCTGCAACGAGATCGCGGCAAAACCGGTCAATTCCGCCAACCACGACTCCAACTGCTGGAACAAAGCCTGGTATCCCTGCACTTGATCGGCGGGAGCAAAGGGATGGAGCCGCCCGAACTCCGGCCAGGTGACGGGCAACATTTCCGCCGTGGCATTCAGCTTCATCGTGCAGGAACCGAGGGGAATCATCGAATGCACCAGGGAAAGGTCCCGAGATTGCAGCCGGTGGATATACCGTAATAACTCATGTTCGGCGTGATACCGGTGAAACACCGGATGCGTGAGATACGGGCTGGTTCGCGCGAGGGCTGCTGGATACCGCCCGTCGACCGATTCAAGAATGGTCTGCAGTTCTTCCGCGGAAATTTCCTGGCCGGCAAAGAGCGTCAGCAGCTGCCGCACTTCCTCTGCATTGCTCCATTCGTCCAGCGACAGACCCAGGCTATGATCATCGTACCGACGCAGATTGATCTTCTGTTGCCGCGCCCGGTTCACAATGGTCTCCGATTGTGCCGCCGAGAGCGGAACCCGCAATGTATCGAAGACCGGCTCGAGCCCAACGGCGCAACCGTGCCGGCGCAACCCTTCGGCCAAGGCCATCGTGAGACCATGAATCCGTTCCGCAATCCGCCGCAGTCCGGCAGGTCCGTGATAGACGGCATACATCCCCGCCATGACTGCCAGCAACACTTGCGCCGTGCAGATATTGCTCGTGGCTTTCTCCCGGCGGATATGCTGTTCTCTGGTTTGCAAAGACAATCGGTAGGCCAGGCGCCCGGTGGCATCTTTCGACACGCCGATGATCCGGCCCGGCATCTGCCGTCGAAACTCCTCCTTGGTGGCCATGAAGGCCGCATGCGGCCCGCCGAATCCCAAGGGCACACCGAAGCGCTGACTGGATCCCACCGCAACATCCGCGCCGAACTCTCCCGGAGGCCGCAGCAGCGTCAAAGCCAGCAGATCGGTCGCGACGACCACATAGACTCCGGCGGCATGCGCTTGCGTAATGAACTCGCTGTAATCACCGACGTACCCGTCCGTTGAAGGATATTGGAGCAACATCCCGAAGAATTCGCCTGATGATAAATCCAGCGATTGAATCGCACCGACGTGCAGAACGATGCCCAACGGTTCCGCGCGCGTCTGCACCACCGCAATCGTTTGCGGATGGCAGGTTTCAGAGATAAAAAACTTGTGCCGTTCGTGACCGGCCGCGCGGGAAATCGCGGCGCACATCGTCATGGCTTCGGCCGC
This sequence comes from Nitrospira sp., assembly GCA_022226935.1. GTDB lineage: Bacteria > Nitrospirota > Nitrospiria > Nitrospirales > Nitrospiraceae > Nitrospira_A. The sequence continues at coordinate 1,719,656 of CP092081.1, read as the reverse complement.
CGCAGTCGCCTCATCCAGCAGAGAGGCATTGGCGAGGGGTAACCCGGTCAAATCCGCCACCATGGTCTGAAAATTGACCAGCGCCTCGAGGCGGCCTTGAGCGATCTCGGCCTGATACGGAGTGTATTGCGTGTACCAGCCAGGGCCTTCGAGAATATTGCGCTGGATCACCGGCGGCGTGATGCAGTCGTAGTAGCCCATCCCGATCAAGGACCGCCACACCTGATTCTGCCCGGCCATGCCGCGCAATTCCGCCAGGACCTCCTGCTCGCCGCGCAGAGATGGAACCGCCAGGGTGCCCTGCAACCGAATATCGGAGGGAACCGTGGCTTCGACGAGTGAGTCCAGCGAGGGCACGTTTAATGTTTCCAACATCGTCTGGATCTCAGATTCGGTCGGACCGATATGGCGGGGCACAAACGTATCGTTCGACTCGAGAAAATGCGGTTCTGGCATAGGGGTGAAATCCTGCTATAAGGTGACGCACTCGTTCATTCGAGGCAGCGTGGGTACCCTATCATGCAGCACCGAGTTTTCCAAGCGTTCAGCCGCCACCTCACCTCGCTTGTTTTCCAAAATTCCATAGCGTAATAGTGAGATCAAGCCCTATGCCCAGGGCAACGTTGACCGTCACGAAACGCGACCGAGACAAGAAGACTTCATGATGACCCATGACATTCTCGTGGTGGGAGCGGGACTCGCCGGTATGCGAGCCGCGATTGCCGTGCCGCCGGACATCAATGTCGCGCTCCTCTCGAAGGTACACCCCGTCCGCAGCCATTCGGTCGCCGCTCAGGGAGGCATCAACGCGGCCATCGGCGCAGAAGACTCCTGGGAGGCCCATGCCTACGACACAGCCAAGGGAGGACTGTATCTGGGCGACCAGGACGCCATTGAGGCCATGTGCAAGGAGGCGCCCCAGGACATTTTAGAATTGGAACGTATGGGCGTGATCTTCAGCCGCACCCCGGAAGGACGCATCGCGCAACGGCCCTTCGGGGGAGCAGGCTATCCCCGTACCTGTTACGCGGCCGACCGTACCGGCCATGCCCTCTTACACGCCATGTACGAACAACTCATGAAGCGCCGCTGCAAGGTCTATGAGGAGTGGTACGTCACGGCCTTGCTGGTCGAAGAAGGACGCTGTTGCGGGGTGGTCGCCTGGGACATGATCCATGGCGGATTACAGACGCTGCGTGCCAAAGCCGTGATTCTGGCGACGGGCGGGAGTGGACGCATTTTTTCCACGAGTACGAATGCCGTCATTAATACCGGCGACGGGATGGCGCTGGCCTATCGCGCAGGCGTTGCGCTCGAGGACATGGAATTCGTCCAGTTTCATCCGACCACCTTAAAAGACACCGGCATCCTGATCACCGAAGGCGCGCGGGGAGAAGGCGGGTATCTGCTGAACACGCTGGGTGAGCGGTTCATGAAACGTTACGCGCCGGAACAAATGGAGTTGGCAACCCGCTCCACCGTCTCTCTCGCCATCGGACAGGAAATCCAGGAAGGGCGAGGCGTCGACGGCTGCGTCCTGCTCGACTTGCGACATCTGGGCCGCGCCAAGATCCTGGAACGGCTCCCGCAGATCCGGGAACTGGCAATGGAATTCGCGGGACTCGATCCGATCGAAACCCCCATTCCCATACGTCCCGGAGCCCACTACCAGATGGGCGGCATCCGAACCAATGCGTGGGGAGAAACGGAGCTGCCAGGACTCTTCGCCGCAGGCGAATGCGCCTGCGTCAGTGTGCATGGTGCCAACCGTCTCGGAGGCAATTCCTTACTGGAAACCATTGTCTTTGGACGCCGAACGGGCACGAAGGCCGCTGAGTCCATCGGCACCGTGCAGTTGCCACCGAAATCCGACGCCATCCTGAAGAGCGAACAACAGCGTATCGACAAGTTGCTCAGCAACCCCGGACCTGAACGGGCCTGGCAGATACGGGACGACCTCGGCAAAACCATGAGCCTGAACCTGGGGATCTTCCGCACGAAACAATCCATTCAAGAGGCCCTCAGCGCCGTTCAAGCCTTGAATCGTCGCGCGGAACACATGTGCGTGCAGGACAAGGGACGCGTCTTCAACACCGACCTGATTCACGCGTTGGAATTGCAGTGCCTGCTGGAGATCGCCGAGACCATCGTCGTAGGCGCATTGGGACGAGAAGAAAGCCGCGGGGCTCACTACCGAGCCGACTTCCCAACCCGCAACGACACGGCCTGGCTTCGCCACTCCTTGAGCTACCGCCGTCCTGAGGGTCCCCATCTAACCTATGCCCCTGTGACCATTACGCGCTTTCCCCCTGCTTAACGTTCTCATCCCCCCTCCTGAAACTCTGCCGCGTCCATGCCCAGTCTCTTTGGCAGGACGCCTGATCGGTTGCGCTCCTCCCGTTTTGCGCTATCCTTTTCAATAATCACCGATCACCCCACTGACGCGACCGTCCAGCACGCGCCCGGGCGAAGGGTCGTAAGGCACCATGACTACCGTTCACCCCGTCGCGGCACTCCCTGCATCCTCTGCGCTGACACCATCGCACGCTGCGCAGACCGCCGTCTGCCCCCTTTGCCAGGCCATCACCTCCTGCACACCAGCGGCCGATCAGTCATTGCACCAATTTCCCTGCCCTTCCTGCCATGCCAACCTCCTGGTCCTCAACTCGGCGGCGCGGCCGACCGATGAAGACAGGAACACTCGATCGTGGGATTGCGACCTTCCGATCGATCTATCCCGCCGCCTCACAGGAATCGCGGTGGCTGTCCTGGCCTGCATGTTGAACTACGTGTTGTTGTCGGGAATGGCCTACTGGATGCTGGAACAAATAAAAACGACCCACGACCCTTACGACATCGATGGCTTGGTGCTGTCGCCGTTTATTTTGAAAGCCCATGGCTGGACGCCCCTCCACCTTGCGGCGGCGCGAGGCGATCAGGCCGCGGCCGCAGCGCTCCTGGCAGAGGGACAGACGGTGGACCAACGCAACGGCAATGGACGGACGGCATTGTTTGAAGCAGCCAAGCGCGGGCACACCGCTGTGGTCACGCTGCTGTTGCAGCAGGGAGCCAACTCGAACGCAAAGGGGAAACTGGGTTATACCGCTCTGTTGGCTGCGGCTGAACAGGGCCATGCCGACACCATTGAGGTGCTCCTTACCAATGGGGCCGACATCCGAGCGACCTGCACCTGCGGTGATTCGGCGCTCCATCGGGCAGTCCGGCGTGGACATCTCGCTGCCGCACAGACTCTGCTCGAAGGGGGCATTCCGGTAAATCAAAAGAGTCACGACGAAACCCCGCTGGAGATCGCGCAACACGACGAGGATCACGAACTGATCGCGCTGCTGCGCGCACACGGCGGCAAAGAGTTTGCGGACGCCAAGGCCAAACGCGCGGAAGGAATCGCATTCCAAAAACAGGGCCAGATCGACAAGGCACTCTTCGCCTATGCCGAAGCGTTGAACCTGGATCCCGATGATCATGAAGCCTATTACGGACGCGGAACTGCCCTGCTCCAAAAGGACGCGCCCGACGAAGCGCTCATCGCCTTTCACGCCGCCATGCGCCTGAATCCCACCTACATCAATGCCTACAGCGCAGCCGCATCCGTACATACCGTGCGCGGGCAATGGGATCAGGCGCTTCTCCTCTGGGATCAGTACCTCACCCACCAACCACAAAACGGGCGTGCCCAGTTCGAACGTGCCGTCGTGAAGCGAGGAAAAGGCGATCGCGCGGGATTCCTGCACGGATTGCAACAGGCCTGCGCCTTGGGCCATCAGGCCGCCTGTTGAATCATGACCAATGCGGCACTGCATGACGAGACGAGCGCCGCACGCGTCACCTGTCACCGCTGCCTCAGCCATTACCGAATCCGCGCCCTGGAACAATTGACGAGGGCTTCTCGCAGCACCTGCCCGACATGCGGCGCCCGGTTCGCCGTGGTGGATCCGGTATCCTCAGCCTCAATCGATGTTCTGCCGAACGGGCAAGGCAGGCTTTCCGCAGTTCCTGATCCATCGCCCCCACCCTGCATAACTGCGTCCTCCTCGCCCATGCGCGCGTCCTTTCATGGAATGGGCGGGACTCTCTTGGGTATGCATATCGTGAACGTCTGCCTCACGCTGGTGACTCTAGGCGGATATCACTTCTGGGCCAAGGCAAAGATCCGTCGGTACCTGTTCAGTCACACATCTTTTGCAGGGGATCGATTCGCGTATCACGGGACCGGCAAGGAGCTCTATCAAGGGTTTCTGAAAGCCATGCTGGTATTCGGCATTCCCTATTTTTCCCTGAGCGCCGCGCATACGTTTCTCGAGCTTCCGCAGTGGATCGATGGGTTGCTGCAGGGGATGGCCGGCCTGGTGTTCTTCCTCTATGTTCCCGTCGCAATCGTGAATGCGCGCCGCTATCGATGCACCCGCACCTCATGGCGCGGCATCCGGTTCTCGTTTCGAGGACGGACCATAGATTTTCTCAAACTGTATTGTCGGGGATGGTTCTTGACGATTCTCACCCTGGGTACCTACTACCCCTATTTCCAAACGCAGCGTCAGGCGTTTCTGCACTCCCACACCTATTTCGGCAACCAGCGTTTCCGATTCACCGGCCACGGATCCGGCGTGATGATCCCCTTCGCCGTGACCTTGTTTACCACCTATGCAGTGCTGGCCCTCTGCGGGTTCGTCCTCGCCGCGCAATTAACGAACGCAGGCCTGACGTTGTTGCTGATTCCCTTTGTGCTCGGGCCGATGTGGATCTGGCTGCTGGGACAGAAGCAACGCTATTTCTGGAATCACACCTCATTCGGAGACGCCCGCTTTTCATCCGAGATCACCTGGCAGCGGCTGTTCGCGCTGTATCTGGGCAACCTCGGCCTCCTCCTGGCCACCTTGGGGTGGGCCTGGCCGTGGGTCACCGTGCGTAATGCGCGCTTTTTTATCGGCACGCTGTCGCTCCACGGCCCCGTCGATCTCAATCGCGTACTGCAAGACACCTCTGAAGCCTCGGTCACCGGCGAAGGGTTATCAAACCTGCTCGACACCGGCTTCGACATGGATGCGTGATCATGTCCATTGCCCGAACCGCTCACTATCTCGACGGCCGCACGGCCACGCGACACCGCGTCACCCTCACCATAAGCCCGGCCGCACTGCAGATCGCCATGCCCGATGGCAGCATGAAGGAATGGCCGTACGGCCAGATTCGTCAAACACAAGGGACCTACCGAGGCGAGCCGGTCCGCCTGGAGTTCGGGCCTGAACCGGCAGAGGCGGTGGTGGTCTCCAGCCAAGCGCTGTTGACCGAAATCCATTCGGCGGCACCCGCGCTCGCACAACATTTTCACAATCCCTCCTGGCGACAGACACGCCTTGGTTGGACGATGGGCGCAGGACTCGGAGTGATACTCATGCTCATCGGCCTGTACCGATGGGGCATTCCTGGCGTCGCCTCAGCAGCCACACCCTACGTACCGGTCATGTGGGAGGAATCGCTCGGTCGGCAGATTGTCGAACATCTCGCGCCGGAGACGCAGCAATGCCGTGATCCGGAGCGACTTCGAAAGATCGATCAGGTCGTGCAAACGTTGGCAGCCTCGCATCCGGGCTCCCCTTATCGGATCACGCTCTCCGTGGTGGACAATCCCGCCATCAATGCCTTTGCGGCTCCCGGCGGCCAAGTGGTCATTCTGCGCGGCCTGCTGGAACAGACCAGCAGCGCCGAACAGCTGGCCGGCGTCCTGGCGCACGAACTTCAACATGTCTATCTCCGCCACAGCACCAGAGCCATCCTTGAACAAACAGCAGGCACGTTGCTGCTGACCGCCGTATCAGGGGATGTGTCAGGGGGGTTGGCGTGGGGGCTGCAGGGTGCGCAAACGATGGGCTCATTGCACTACAGCCGCACCCATGAGGAGGAAGCGGATGTCGAAGGCCTTCGCATGATGCAGGCTGCCCATCTCGATCCGAGCGCCATGATTGCCTTTTACGGTACGCTGCAGAAATCCGAGCAAGGCCATGTTGAACCGCCTGATTTCCTCTCGACCCATCCTGATATGAGCCGGCGGCTCGCCACGCTTGTCGCACTTGCGGGCCCGCCTCCGGCTGACACGCACCAGCTACTTCCCGGAGAAGACTGGAAGGACATTCGTACCCTCTGTCGCCTACAGGCCACCGCACGCTCCAGTTCGGACTCCGCCGACCTCCCCTGATTCACACGTTTGATCGCATCATAGACCGGCTGCCTCTGCTATAATCCACCCACCGGTGGGCATGACCTATGCGCGTTCTTGTCGTTGAAGATGAAACCAAGGTGGGCTCGTTCATCAAGCGAGCGCTTGAGGAGGAAAGTTACGCCGTCGATCTCTGCGAAGACGGCGCGCAGGGTCTCGATCTGGCCTTGACCGGTAGCTACGACCTCATCATGATCGACCTCATGCTGCCTGGGCTCCCCGGCATGGAAGTCTTGACCCGCCTTCGCAAAGAAAAAATCCAGACGCCCGTCTTGATCCTGACGGCACAGTCGAAAGTCGACCAACGCGTCAAGGGATTGGATGCCGGAGCGGATGACTACCTGACCAAACCCTTCGCCATCGATGAATTGCTCGCCCGGGTCAGAGCGCTCCTGCGGCGCGGCACGGCCGAATCGTCCGGCACGCTCCAGATCGATGATCTCATCCTCAACCCCGCCACGCGGGAGGTGACCCGCGGAGGGCAGCGTATCGAGCTCACGGTCAAAGAGTATGCGCTCCTGGAATATTTCATGCGGCACGCGGGACGGGTGCTGACCCGCCCCATGATTTCCGATCATGTTTGGAATCAAGACTTCGACACCTTCACGAATGTGATCGACGTCTACGTGAATTATCTGCGAAATAAGATTGATCGCGGCCGGGCGCGAAAGCTGATTCATACGATACGAGGGAGTGGGTACATGCTCAAGGTGGACTGATGCCCCTTCGAGTCCGGCTCACCCTGTGGTACGGAACGGCGCTGGCCCTGATTCTGCTGACGTTTTCCGTGGTGCTCTACACCATCACGGCCCGAGGCCTCCGAGACCAAGTCGATGAGTCGTTACAGGAAACCGCCTCGGCCGCCGTGCGCTCGCTGGAGACTCGTGGGTTTCTGCCCCTCATCGATGAAGATGCGCTGTTGAGTCAATTCCCTGAACTCACTCGTATCGACAAATTTTTTCAGATCTTCAGCCCTACCGGCACCATCACCATCCGCTCCCCGAATATCCGGCAACACGACGTCCCCTTGAGCCGCCCCGCCCTGGAAGCAGCCTTTACGGGGAGCACCGTCTTCGAATCGGCCAGATACCCCAACGAACCGCCGCTGCGGCTGGTGTCCGTTCCCATTATTTACCGTGGTTCATTGCTGTATATCGTGCAGGTAGGCACCACTCTGGAAGGTGTCGAAGAAACGCTGCGCCGCTTTCTCCTTGTGCTGCTCGTCATGGCGCCGATCGCCTTGGTCGTGTCCTTGGTGGGAGGATGGTTTTTGGCAGGACGTGCCCTGCGCCCTGTCGATTCCATCACCGTCGCCGCGCAACGGATTGCGGCCGGCGACCTCACGCAGCGGCTGCATTCTGAACGCTCCACGGATGAAATCGGCCGGCTCACCGATACGTTCAACAATATGATCGCCCGGCTGGAAACCTCCTTCGCGCAAATTCGTCAGTTCAGCAGCGATGCCTCCCACGAACTCCGCACGCCGCTGACGGTCATGAAAGGTGAAAGCGAATTAGTCCTGCGCCGTCCACGACCGGTCGAAGATTACATCGCCGTCCTCGAAAGCAACCTGGAGGAAATCGACCGCATGTCCCGCATTGTGGAAGAACTGCTCTTCCTCTCGCGGGCGGATATGGGACAGGTGAAAACAGAATGTGAGCCGGTCCGGCTGGAGGCCTTAGTGGAGGACATTCAACGCCAGGCTTGCCTACTTGGTCAGGAACGGGAAGTGGATGTCATCATGGGCACGATCCAGCCGGCGACTGTGCGGGGGGACGAACTTCGTTTGCGGGAACTCATCCTCAACATCGTCGACAACGCGGTCAAATACTCTCATCCTCGCGGCAAGGTCGAAATCGATTTGCGAGTAGAAGGCACCTGGGCGCGCCTTGCGGTGCGCGATTACGGGATCGGCATTCCGCAAGACGCGCACAAACAGATTTTCGACCGCTTCTTCCGTACTGATGACGCCCGGGCCCATACCAAAAAAGGGACCGGCCTCGGCCTGGCCATCTGCGCCTGGATTGCCGAAGCCCACCACGGACACATCGAAGTCCAGAGCGAGGTCGGCAAAGGATCTACCTTCACCCTTGTCCTGCCATTGGCTGCAGCAGCAGCTTAACGACTTCTAATTCCTCGTTAATAGTTTTCTCATCCAGGGCTGTTACCTTCCAATTGACTGTCACACGGAAGAGCACTCTCCCCCGCGTGTACAGACCACCGTCATCTAGGAGGAGCCCCTATGAAACGCCCCACACCGTCAGTCAGTCTATTAGCCGGTATTGCCGCCGTCAGCGCGGGATTAATCTGGAGCTATACCCCGCTGTTACCATCTCACGCCTCGAATCCAGCGCCCGTCGTAGAGGAACGTCCGATGGCGCCGGTTGGCGCCTTACCCGCTGCCGGATTTGCCGATGTGGCCAAGACGGTCACACCGGCCGTCGTCAACATCACCACCAGCGGCGCGGAAGAAGTGTCTGACCACGCTCGCCCGCGCGGGAAAAGGGAAGACTTTTTCGGAGCACCGTTCGGCCCGCGCCGATTCGGACCACCCATGGAACCGCGGGAACATCGAGGCGGCGGCCAAGGGTCCGGGGTGATCGTCACCCAGGATGGATATGTGCTGACCAACAACCATGTGATCGCCGGCGCAAAAACGGTTACGGTCACGCTGCCCGATAAGCGGGAGTTTAAGGGCCGGATCGTCGGCAGTGATCCGAAGAGTGATATTGCCGTGGTGAAGATCGACGGCACGCAGCTCCCAACTATTCCGTGGGGCGATTCCAGCCGCCTGCAGGTCGGTGAATACGTACTGGCGATTGGTAATCCCTTCGGTCTGAATTCCACAGTGACCCTCGGCATCGTCAGTGCGCTGGGCCGGGGACATATGGGGATCACACAGTATGAAGATTTCATTCAAACCGATGCCGCCATCAATCCCGGAAATAGCGGCGGTGCCCTCGTGAATACGAAGGGAGAACTGATCGGCATCAACACGGCCATCTTTTCTCAAACCGGAGGATATCAAGGCGTCGGTTTTGCCGTCTCGACCGGGATGAGCAAACCAATCTATGAAAGCCTGGTCAAGACCGGCAAGGTCGTGCGGGGCTACCTGGGCATCGGCATTCAAGACCTCAACCATGACCTCGCCAAATCCTTTGGCGTGAAGGGGACGAATGGCGCAGTCGTCACGGATGTGAAGGAAGAAGGCCCGGCGGACAAGGCCGGAATCAAGCAGGGCGACGTGATCCTGTCCTTCCAGGACGCGCCGATCGAGGATGCCGTGACACTCCAACGCGCGGTCACGCGAACCGCAGTCGGCAGCAAAGCCACAGTCAAAGTGTTGAGGGACGGGCAGGAAAAAGAGTTCGCCGTCACCATGGCCGAACTGCCGGACAACCAGCAGGTGGCGAAGACGGAGACCGAACCATCGGACCAGCCATTGGCGGGTCTCGCCGTGCAGGAGCTTGATCGGGAAACGGCCCAGGAACTCGGGCTGAAGGGAAAGCTTCAAGGAGTTGTGGTCACCAATGTCGACCCAGAAAGTGACGCGGAGCGCGCCGGGTTGATGCCCGGTGACGTCATCCGGGAAATCAACCGCAAGCCGGTGACCTCAATGAAGGAGTTCGATCGGGCCGCATCGAGTCTCAAGAAGGGCGACACCGCTCTGGTCTTGATCAACCGGCGCGGCGCCTCCTTGTACCTGAGCGCGAAGATCTAAGCGGGAGCAGAGCGACGGGGCGGGTGCCGGTGAGCGCAGGCTTTACCGGTAGCCCGCTCCGATCTTTTTGGGCATGAACAAACCAGGAGGAGAAGAGGAAGAAGGGCTTGGCTTGTCGGTCTGGCCGGCAGACTGGGCAATCAGATCATACCCGGTGACATCTGTCACCGTGACCGCGATGAACTCGCCCGGCTTGGCGACCCCGCGTTCACAATACACCACCCCGTCGATCTCAGGCGCCAGGCCTTGATGTCTGGCTTCCAGCAACCGGTCAGATTCTTCAGACACTCCATCTACCAACACGTCGATCGTACGGCCGAGATACTCGCGGTTTCTGGACTCGGAAATCGATTCCTGTAGAGCCAGCAGCTCATTGCGCCGTTCTTCCATGACCGCCTGGTCGACTTTTCGATCGAGATCCACGGCCGATGTGCCCTCCTCGTCGGAATAGAGAAATACGGCCACGCGATCGAACTCCATGTCGAGTACGAACTGCTTCAGCTCTTCAAAGTGTGTGTCCGTCTCGCCGGGAAACCCGACGATAAAAGCCGTTCGAAAAAACACGCCCGGAATTTTGGTCCGAATGCGTTCCACCAGCTTCGTCAGGTGTTTGCGGTCTCCCAAGCGATGCATGCGTTTGAGCATCCCGTCGCTGATGTGTTGCAGGGGCATGTCGAGATACTTGGTGATGCGCGCCTCGCCGGCATAGAGATCCAGCAACTCATCCGTGACCTGCTGCGGATACAAATAAAAGGGCCGAATCCATCGCACATCGTCCAGGGTGACCAATTCACGCAACAGTGCCGTAAGTCCCTGTTTGAGCCCGAGATCCACCCCGTAGTTGATGGTATCCTGGGAAATGAGGTTGAGCTCCTTCACTCCTTCTTTGGCGAGCCGTTTCGCCTCGGCCACAATCGAATCGATCGGTCGACTGCGTTGCTTGCCCCGCATGATGGGGATCGCACAGAAGGCGCAGTTGCGGTTACAGCCTTCCGCAATTTTTAAATAGGCACTATGAGGCGTCCCCAGACGCACGCGCGGGGTGTCGGCGTCATGGAGATAGGGCGGCTGCCCCAGCCAGAGACGTTGCTGGCGTTTTTTAGGGGCTAAGAGGCTGCGGCAGATTTCGGCGATCCGCCCGAATTCGCCGGTTCCGACCACACCGTCCAACTCCGGCAGTTCCTTCAGGAGTTCGCCCTGATAGCGCTGCGCGAGACAGCCCGCTGCGATCAACACGCGACAGGAACCCGACTTTTTGAGACGGCCGTGTTCGATAATGCTATTGATCGATTCCTGCTTGGCTTCTTCGATAAAGCCGCAGGTATTGATGATCACGACTTCGGCGGCACGGGCATCGCCGGTCAGTTGGAAGCCACCGGCCACCAGCGTGCCGAGCATGACTTCGGAATCCACCTGGTTTTTTGAACAACCCAGATTCACAAAGCCGATGGTGGGTTTCTTATCTTTCGCCCGCGAGGGAGTAATCAGTGATGAAGCCATAACCAGGCAGTCTACGAGACGGCGGAAAAGTCTGTCAAACGAGGTCTCTTGCTATTGGAGCGGCAGCTATCCTAGATTGGGCACATGATCCGGACCTTCCAAGGCATCAAGCCCACCATTCCTCAATCCTGCTTTATCGAAGACACGGCGGTCATTATCGGCGACGTCGTGATGGGCGAAGAGTGTAGCGCCTGGTTCCATGCCGTGATCCGCGGCGATGTGAACTACATTCGTATCGGCCATCGGACCAACGTGCAGGACCTCTGCATGCTGCATGTCACACACGACACGCATCCACTCATCATCGGTGACGACGTGACCATCGGGCACCACGTAGTACTGCACGGCTGCACCATTCACAACCGGGTGCTGGTCGGAATGGGCGCCATCATCATGGACGGTGCCGTCATCGGGGAAGACTCCGTCGTCGGCGCAGGAGCGCTGGTTACGGAAGGGACCATCGTTCCACCGAAGAGTCTCATTCTGGGATCACCGGCCAAGGTCAAGCGTCCGGTGACCGAGCAGGAACTCGCCTGGATACGGGAATCGGCGCAGAACTATATTCGATATTCCCGTCAGTACCTTTCCGGACCGGACAAACCACGCCCGGGCTTTTGGGTCTAACCGCGCCACCCCATCTCCGTGAGCGCCTCATCCGATCTGCATCAGACAGATAGGATCACCGACAGTAGGTGAGGCGTACGTGCGCTCATCAAGTCGGTAGGGAATGCCTCGCCGATGGCACCACTCCGCAACCCACACCGCCTCTTCAACCGTCGTGGTGACCAAACCCGGCACAGTTAATCGGCTCAAGCAACGATCGACCAACCGGGCAACCGTCTGTTGCTGCGTGACAAACTTTTTGGCATTGAACGTGACGGGGTTCGCCCTCCCGTAAGACAGCACGGACAATTCGGGAAAACGCTCAGGATCATTCAAGACACTGACCAGCCAGAGGTGATCTACCCGCTGTTTGACCGAACCCGCATCGAGATGCTGAAACCGGATGGGGAGCTGATCACAGGCGCGATTCAGGACAAGCACCTCCTGCCGCCGTAAGTTACAAGCCATCACGCGCCGATCCAGCTCCAGCGCTTCCATCACCAGCGGCGGAATCTCCGCCACTCCGGCGCCCACATACACACTCGTGCCGCCTGGCTTGAGCCGGGCCTTCAACGCAGTGGCCACCTTGGTCCCGAGACGCTGACAGAGGCCTCGCTTCGCGGCCCAAAATTCATCACCGCCTTCGTCGCAATAGATCGGGCCCAGCCGGGCATAGTCGAGTCTCGAAAATATCTCCCTGATCACCCGCCTGGCGGCAGGGCCTACCGTCACACGTTTACGCGCCATGTCTCTCCGTCCTTGCCAGATCGTTGATGACGTGGCTCCATCCTGAGCTGTCCATGACCCTGTCCATGCTCCTTATGAGAATAGGCAACGAGGCAGGCGATCAGAAAGTGCCCCGCCTTCCGCTCAGCGCTGGCGCAATCCTGCCCCCACTCGATATCCGGGAGCCGGAAACTCGGGCGCCCACTCACTTGTGGTTGAAGTGTACCTGCGTGGTTGGTGCACTGACTACGCGACGATCTCGGTGCCGATACCCTTGTGGGTAAAAATTTCCAGCAAAATGGCATGGGGCACGCGTCCGTCGACGATGTGCGCTTTTCCCACTCCCCCGGCCAAGGCATCCAGACAGGCATGTACCTTGGGCAACATCCCCTCGCTGATGGTGCCGCGTTTGACCATCCGTTGGACGTCTTTGCGGGAGACCGTCGAGAGATGCCGGCCATTGGCATCCCGGATCCCCTTCACATCGGTCAACATCACGAGCTTTTCGGCCTTCAGCGCGGCGGCGATGGCTCCGGCGACCAGGTCGGCATTGATGTTGTACGTATTGCCCTCCCGATCCGTTCCAATGGGCGCAATGACCGGAATGTAGTGATCTTCTTGGAGCTTGAGCAGCAACGTGGGATCGATCGACTTCACGTCGCCGACAAACCCGAAATCCGCGTCGCTGTCTTCGGTATCGATGTCCTTCTCAATGCTTTCCGCCCACGCCTTCGCGGTCAACGGCTTGGTCAACATCAACCCGCCGTCTTTGCCGCTCAGCCCGACGGCCTGGCCTCCATGCCGGTTCAGCAGATCGACGATTTCCATGTTGATCCGGCCGGCAAGGACCATCTCGACGATTTCCATCGTTGCGGCATCGGTTACCCGAACGCCATGCTTGAACTTCGCTTCCATGCCCAATCGATCCAGCATCTGATCGATTTGCGGGCCTCCCCCGTGCACCACGACGGGGTTCAGGCCGACGTACTTCAGCAACACAACATTCTGCGCGAACCGCGCCTTGAGCGAGGCATCCGTCATCGCATGCCCCCCGTACTTGATGACGACCGTCTTGCCCTTAAACGTCCGAATGTAGGGCAAGGCCTCAATCAGCACGTCGGCTTTTTTAATCAGTTTGTTCATGCGTCACTCCTCGCTGTCGCTGGTCCCGCTTACAGAATATAACGGCTCAGGTCCTGATCCTTCACAATGTTCAGCAGGCGCTCCCGCACATACGCGGCATCCACGACCACCGTCTTCTGTTCCAATTCCGAGCCTTCGAACGACACCTGTTCGAGCAGCCGCTCCATAATCGTGAACAGACGCCGCGCGCCGATATTTTCCGTACGCTCGTTGACCTGCACCGCCGTCGCGGCAACTTCCGCCAATCCATCCTCGGTAAATTCGACGGTGAGCCCTTCCGTCGCCATCAACGCGTGATACTGGCGCACTAACGCTCCGCGCGGCTCGGTCAGGATACGCACAAAATCTTCTTTGGTAAGCGGCGTCAATTCGACACGGATGGGGAACCGGCCTTGCAGCTCGGGGATCAAATCCGATGGTTTGGCGACATGGAAGGCTCCCGCGGCGATGAACAGGATATGGTCGGTCTGCACCGCGCCGTGCTTCGTGCTGACGGTCGATCCTTCCACAATCGGCAGGAGGTCGCGTTGCACGCCCTCACGGGACACATCCGGGCCCATCGTGCGCTCGCGGCCGGCGATTTTGTCGATCTCGTCTAAAAAGACAATGCCGGTCTGCTCCACTTTGGTGATGGCTTCTCGCACCACCTCGTCCATGTCGATCAGTTTCTGCGCTTCCTCCTGGGTCAGATGCTTCAGGGCATCGGGGACTTTCATCACCCGTTTCTTTTTCTTTCCCTGGAACATGCCGCCCAGCATGTCGCGGAGATTGCCTTCGAGATCTTCCATCCCCCCGGCATTCGAAATCACACCGAGCGGGAGGGCGCGTTCCTTCACCTCGACTTCTACTGATCGCTGATCCAGTTTGCCGTCGCGCAATTGCAGTCGCAGCTTGGAGCGCGTCGCGTCTTGAGACTCAGTCGGCTCTGCAGCCTCGGCCCGCGCGCCGGCGTGGTCGAAGCTCGGCGGGACGGGGCGGGACGGCGCGCCAGGCAACAGCAGATCGAGCAGCCGTTCTTCGCCAAGCCGTGAGGCCTTCTCTTGCACGTCCTCCAAATGTTTCGTCTTGACCAGACTGATGGCCTGTTCGGTGAGATCACGAATGATGGATTCGACGTCCCGGCCCACATAGCCGACTTCAGTAAATTTTGAGGCTTCCACCTTGATGAACGGGGCTTCGGCAAGCTTCGCCAGCCGCCTCGCGATTTCGGTTTTGCCGACGCCGGTGGGGCCGATCATGATGATGTTCTTCGGCATGACTTCATCACGCAACTCCGGGGCAAGTTGCTGCCGGCGCCATCGATTGCGCAAGGCGATCGCAACCATGCGTTTGGCATCCTGCTGGCCGATGACATATCGATCCAGCGCCTCGACGATCTGCCGGGGCGTCAAGCTGTTCACGTTGAGAGAGCGGGACGTCGATTCGGTGGTCATGACAGGGTTGATCCTAACGCGTGAGCGATTCGATCACAATCTGTTGGTTGGTATAAATGTCGATCCCGCCGGCAATCATCAGCGATTCCTTCACGATGTGCTCGGCGCCCAATTCGGAATGCGCGAGCAGGGCACGGGCGGAGGCTAATGCATAGGGTCCGCCAGAACCGATGGCCAGAATGCCGTCCTCCGGCTCTACCACATCTCCCGTGCCGGAAATAATAAAGGAGTGATCGAGATCGGCCACCGCCAGCAGCGCTTCCAGACGCCGCAAGACTCGATCCGTCCGCCAGTCTTTCGCCAATTCCACGGCGGCTCTCGTCAGGTTGCCGCGATACTCCGCCAGTTTTGCCTCGAATTTTTCGAAGAGGGTGAAGGCATCCGCCGTGGCGCCGGCGAATCCCGACAAGACCGTGTCGTTATGCATCCGGCGCATTTTTCTGGCGTTATGTTTCATGACGGTGTTCCCGACCGTCACCTGTCCATCACATCCCATGGTGACCTGATTGCCCCGTCTGACACATAAGACCGTGGTCGAACGAATCTTCATCGCGAGCCCTTCTGCTTGTTCATGTCTCCAGCTTCCCCGGCCGAGCCGGCACGCGGGTGAGTGCGATCGTATAACGCGAGTAGCTGGTCAGTCGCAAGATGGGTGTATTTTTGAGTCGTACTGAGCGACACGTGCCCCAGCATCTCTTGAATGGCCCGCAAGTCTGCGCCTTCATCCAACAGATGCGTAGCAAAGGAATGGCGCAGGGTGTGAGGGTGAATCGCACCACCGCTGAGTTGTCCCGAATATTTGGCCACGATGCGGGCAATCGTTCTAGTCGTCAATCGCCCTCCGCGACGATTGCGAAAAACGGGCGAGGAACCCTGTGCTCTCTCTGCTGAAGAATCCGAGGCAGCCGCGACGGGAGCTTGAGCATGGTAGGCGTCAATGGCCTCCAGCGCGAGTGGGCTTAATGGAATGACTCGCTCTTTCCCTCCCTTGCCGCGAACACGCACGACACCTTCACTGCGACTGATATCGTCACGATCCATGCCGACCAATTCACTGACACGCGCGCCGGTGGAATACAAGGTTTCGAGAATGGCGCGATCGCGCAGCCCTTCCCGCGCATCTCCGGGCGGAAACTCCATCAACGCTCCGGCATCGTCTTTCGTGAGCACCTGAGGAAGGTGTTTGGGCAACTTCGGCGCGCACACATCTTCCGCCGGATTCGCCTGCAAGCGGCCGACGCGAACCAGATACCGAAAAAAACTACGCAGACAGGCCAATTTTCTGGCCAGGGAAGTTTTCTTCTCTCCCCGACGATCACGCGAGGCGAGGAATTCACGAATCACGCCTGCTTCTATCGATTCGACTGTCAGGGTGTCACGAGGCTTCAGCGCGGCCAGGGCAAAGGCGCGGAACTGGGCCAGGTCGGATGTATAGGCGCGGATCGTTTGCGGAGAGGCGCCTTCCTGAACCGCCAATACGTCTAGGAAAGCCCGGATTGCGCGATCCATGCGTCAAAATCCTCAACGGCTCGTTGCTGGATGAGACGCCGCTTCTGATCCTTGTCGCGGGTCTTGGTGGTGACGGGCGGGAACAGGCCGAAGTTGGTGTTCATCGGCTGAAAATGCGCCGGATCGCTCTTGGTGATGTGGGCCATGAGGCAACCATGGGCGCTGGTGGACGGCGGGGTAACGAGCGGTTGACCGGCGAGACCTCGCGCCGCATTGATACCGGCAATCCCCCCCATCGCCGCCGACTCTGTGTATCCCTCGACGCCGACTAATTGTCCGGCGAAAAAGACGGTGCCGCGAGTTTTGAGCTGGAGCGTGTCGCGTAACAGTTGCGGGGAATTGATGAAAGTGTTGCGATGCAGGCTGCCAAACCGCAAAAACTCGGCCTGCTCCAGCCCGGGAATCAGTCGAAAGACTCGCTTCTGTTCAGGGTAGGTGAGCTTGGTCTGAAACCCGACCATATTGTAGCAGGTGCCGTGAACATTTTCGGTTCGCAATTGCACCACCGCATAGGGACGCTTCCCGGTTTTCGGGTCCTCTAAGCCAACCGGTTTCAACGGACCAAACTGCATGGTCTGCCGTCCCCGCTCGGCCATGACCTCGATGGGAATGCAGCTTTCGAAGTAGGCGACTTTTTCAAATTCTTTCGGCTGCACTTTTTCGGCCGCCATCATGGCATCGTACAACGCGTTATAGGCTGCTTCATCCATGGGACAGTTCAGGTAGTCCGCGCCGCCCTTCCCATACCGTGATGCGCGATACACAATGTCCATGTTGATGGAGTCCGCATCGATAATCGGCGAGATCGCATCGAAGAAATACAGGTGCCGTTCGTGAGTCAGCTCACTGATGGCCTTCGACAATTTCTCCGACGTCAGCGGGCCGGTGGCGATGATCGTCACGGCATCCGCAGGAATCTCCGTGATCTCTTCGCGAATGATGCGAATATTGGGATGCCCCTCCAGCGCCTGCGTGATGGCACGTGCAAAGATGTCCCGGTCCACCGCGAGTGCCGAGCCGGCCGGCACGCGTGCCCCCTCCGCCGCGCGAATCACCAGCGAGTTGAGGCGACGCATCTCGCCCTTGAGAATGCCGGGCGCATTGAGCGTGTCCATTGAACCCAGTGAGTTCGAACAGACAAGCTCGGCCAGATCGCCTGTTTTGTGCGCCTTCGTCATCTCTTTCGGACGCATCTCGTAGAGTGTGACCTTGGCTCCGCGATGGGCCGCCTGCCACGCCGCTTCTGAGCCGGCCAGACCGCCGCCGATGATGACGATGTCTTCACGCATGAATGGGAAACCTTTGAAAAGATGGAAGGAGGCTCATTGTAAGAATCGCCTTTTCTCGATGTCAAGAAAACGGAGGACGATTTAGCCTTGGCGGCATTGTTCGCCACCGCCCAATGAAGATCGGTCCCTATCCAGGCCCGCATCCGGCGCTATGACCGTCGGACGATTGGTTGCTCCTTTTTGCCGGACCGTGGTAGACTCTCGACCTGCTCGGGCGATTAGCTCAGTGGGAGAGCGCTTCCTTCACACGGAAGAGGCCACAGGTTCGATACCTGTATCGCCCACCATCCGTTCTTCGACGGCTCCTATCCCTCACCGGCCGTACAACAGCTGAATATACCGGGCTTTGCCTGATGGATGGCCTAGGGTCCCGCCTAACTGGACAGAATCAGGACCCTGCGCTAGACTTTTCTCACAAGGAACAGACTTCGTCTCTTCGAATGTTCCTCTAGAAGAAAGAGAGGCACGGTATGCGCGGGACTCTGGCCACAATCATGTTGGGACTGCTTCTGACCACGGGCTGTTCCACCACCAATCAGATGGCGACGCAGGATCAGAACTACAATGCGCCGCTCAGCATCTATAGCGCGATGGACAGCACCTCGCTGGTCTATTCCGATCCCATGGCCGCGTCACAAGCGAACGACAATCCTTACCGGTGGCTGGGCTTTGTGCTTCACCCGGTCGGACACCTGGTGGATTACACCGTGAATCGGCCACTCTATGCCGTGGCGAGACAGGCCCCGTACCTCTTCGGCTACACGGCCGAAGACGCAATGATTGACTCGCAACGTCGGTAACCCCCGCTCGTGACACCTCGCCGGCCGGGATCTCTTTCTCGGCGGCGAGGAGCACAGCATACGGTTCTCCCTGCCAGTCGCATCTCTAAGCACAATCGGGTATGCTCTATCCCTCGATCCTAGATGACATTGACCTGGGGTATCGCATCCGTCCATGCATCGTCGGCTCCCACTGCTGCCTGCACTGCTCACCGTCTGCGCCCTGCTGACAGGGTGCGAAACCCCACCACCAGCGCGCGCGCCGCTTCCGCCCTCAGAAAGCGACCTCGACCTGCTAAGATCCACGAAACTTTGTGATACCCGCAAGGTATTCCAAGAGCATCATTCTGGCCTCGTGCCACAGACTCAAGCCTGGGGCAGCGGCCAAGAGCTGCGCATCCCAGCCGAACAGAGCTTGTCCAAGGGGGACGAGTCGTACTTCTTCGATGAAGACGGGACACTGGTCGGGACGCTATTCGTATTTCGTTCCGGACTCGACCTAGCTCCTTACAAAACACTTCGCTACACCCTTTCCCAGCTGAAACCTAGCCTGGAGTTTTACCTCACCGTCGCTCAATTGGCCGATCGTCAGAATATGGCATTCAGCACCCTCTATGACACGGGGGATGAAAAAACCACCACGCGATACCTCGTTTTGGGCGACAGAACACATCCACGGCTCCTAGCCGCGTCCTTTTCCATTGACCCTTACGTCAAACTCTTTTCTCCATACAGAAAAGAATTTCTCGATCGTCTGCGGGATACCGGGCAACAGCACGGTGGCCAGCACCTCGACATGCAGGGAGCGGAAGATAAAGAACCGTTTGCCTCGCTTCAACAATTCGCCCGAGGCCAAACTGCACAACTCGCCTACTGTGGGACGAAGAATCAAACCATCGCACTGGACGCGTACCAGAAGGCCAGTGCCTCAGGGTTCACCAGTCAGGTCTGG
The DNA here is from genome assembly GCA_022226935.1 of Nitrospira sp. Taxonomy (GTDB): domain Bacteria; phylum Nitrospirota; class Nitrospiria; order Nitrospirales; family Nitrospiraceae; genus Nitrospira_A. The sequence continues at coordinate 1,699,766 of CP092081.1, read as the reverse complement.
CAAGCGGAACTCCATCACCGGCTCGGCGTATCCTGGGAAGCCGCCGGCGATCTGGAAAAGGCCAAGCGTGAGCTACTCGCCTCACTGGCACAACGTCCCAATTCCCCGGAGGTCGTCAACAATCTGGGGTATGTGTACGGCAAATTAGGCGACAAGCAGAACGCGCTCGCCTCCTTCGAAAAAGCTGTCCTGATGCGCCCCAATTATGCGATTGCGCGATTCAACCTGGCCGAAGCCATCGCGGACGCCAACCCCAAACGAGCCATTACAGAATATGAAACGTATCTGGCCCTCACCGAAGGCATTCCCGAAGAAGCCGATCGCTCAGCCCTGGCGCAGACACGCGTGAAAGCCCTCAAGCACCAATAGCGAAAGAGGGCCTAGCGGCAAACGCCGCCGGATAGCAAAAGAGATGTGGTAGGGAGTAGGCGCGGACTCAGCGGGGGGACTTTTCAGCTTCTTCCTGACTCGTCTTGCACTCGATGCATAAGGTCGTAACCGGGCGGGCCTTCAAACGCTTATATGGGATATCACCCCGGCAGCCTTCGCAAATACCATAGGTCTGCGTGGCAAGTCGCCCCAGGGCTTCATCGATTTTCTTGAGGAGTTTTCGCTCCCGTTCGCGAATGCGAAACGAGAAATGCTGGTCGGCCTCCGCGGAGGCCTGGTCGCTCACGTCCGGGAACACTTCCAGACCGGTAGGATTCGTCAACACCACTCCGGCTTCGGCGAGGATGGCCGCACGTTGGCCTTCCAGGTCTTTCTGAATATCAGGGTACTTAACCCCGTTCACCTTCGCAGGTTTCTTTCGAGTGGGAGTGGATTTTTTCGCCGAAGTCTTCATCGAATACTCGGTTTCAGTAGGCCGGTATCGCCGCCAGACTGCCCAACGAGTTTTGACTATAGCAGCCCCAAATCGGAGGGGTCAATCGGTTCGTCTGGGGTGGGGGCGAGGAGACGAGCATGGCCCGCAACTGAACACTCTTACGGCAGCAGGCCGTCCACGTCACAAATCTCGTCGGCCTTCGATCGATTTGACCAGCGTCACCTCGTCCGCATACTCGATATCCATTCCGACAGGAATTCCATAGGCGATACGAGTGACCCGGACATGGTGAGGCTTCAAGAGTCGCGTCAAGTAAATCGCCGTCGCCTCGCCTTCAATCGTGGGATTGGTGGCGACGATGACTTCTTCCACCCCTCCGGCTTTGACCCGCTCAAGCAATTCCTCCGCGCGAATATCCGAGGGTCCGACGCCGTCCAATGGCGACAAGACCCCGAGCAAGACGTGGTACAGACCTCGGTACCCACCGGCGCGTTCAATCGCATACAAGGTGCTCGGCTCCTCCACCACGAGAATCTTACTGCGATCCCGCTTGGGATCCCGGCAAAACTCACAGAGCTCGCCCTCCGCGATATTGCGACAGTGACGACAAAACGAGAGCCCGTCCTTCACGGCCTGAATCGCTTCGGCCAGCCGCAGAGCATCTTCCCGCTCCGCTTTGAGCAGGTGAAACGCCAGCCGCTGTGCGCTTTTCTGACCGATGCCGGGCAAACGCACCAACTCACGGACCAATTTGGCCAGCAGTCCCTGTTGATCAATACTCATAGCGCACGTTCATGTCCGGCCCCTACGCACCGGACCCCCCAATGTCTCCGGCCATCGACACAAAATGGACACCGTCGTATCAGAACAGACCGGGAATCTTCATTCCGCCCGTGACGGCTTTCATTTCCTCAGCCATCATGTCGCGGGACTTCTTCAACGCATCGTTGCCGGCCGCCACGACAAGATCCTGCAACATGTCGACATCACCAGCCTTCACCACTTCCGGATCGATCTTCACGCTCAGCAGATCCATCGCACCGTTCACGGTCACCGTCACAATGCCCCCGCCCGCGGTCCCGGACACCGTCTTGGTCGCGGCCTGCTCCTGCACTTTAGCCATTTGTTCCTGCATGGCCTGTGCTTGCTTCAAAATATTGGACATATTCCCGAATGGACTTTTCATTCCTGTACCTCCTCTGCCGGCGTTGTCGTGCGAACCTCGGCCAACTCTCCGCCGAACATTTCCAGCGCTTGCTTCACGAGCGGATGCGCCTTCGCCTGTTGCGTCAGAATCACACGCTGCTCCTGTTCCTTCGCGACCCGTAGCTGTTTCATCGTCGGGGCGGCGCCGGAATCCTGCTCCGCCACTTCGATGATGCGAACACGTAACGCACTCCCATACAGCCGTTCGCCTAACGCCGCTAGGGCTTGCAGATTGTCTTCCTTCTCCAGCATCGACCGTGCCACCGTCGCCTGCTTGGTAAACCCCAACGTAACCAATCCGCCTTCGATCTTCATAACCCGACCCATTTCCAAGAACGGCGCGATATTGGGATGCTGACTTGATACGGCCTCTTGAAACTCTTCCCAATTGATCTCTGCCGCGGGTGAGGCGGGTGTCGTGTGAGATGGGGGATCGGGTGTTCGTGAAGCCGGCTCGACCGGAACCTGTGCGATCGCAGGAGCCTGAGCAGGAGGAACCGCAGTCTGACTCAGCGGAACCACCGCTTCACGAGGACGCGCAACAGGAGCCGGCACTGGAGCAGAGGCGCTCGGAACAACGGGCTTGTCTCCCGAGTCAGGATTGCTTTTCGCCGTGTCACGTTTCGTGGGTTTGGGTGAAACCACCTTGTCTGATGATGACGATACGCGAGCTGCCGTTCCACGATCAACGGGTGCGGCGCTTGACGGAGTGTTCACCTCCGGCTGCCCCGCCGGATTTTCAGGTGCGCGCAGCAGACGAGTCGCCCGAACGGCGGCCGTTTCCAGCACAAACCGCGGATGGGCGCTGACCCGCAGATGATCCTCCGCCGCCGCCCACAATCGAAATAATTCTTGAAGGTGTTCCACCGAAAACTGTTTTGCGTCCCGAGCCAGTTGCGTCAAATCTTCATCGGTCGCCTCGATCAGTCCCCGCAACTCGGGGCCTGCAGGCACCACGGCGGCAACCAGCATATTCCGCACATACTCCACCACATCGGCGCAGTACGCGCGGACGTCGTGGCCCTGATCCAAGAGCCCGGCGATGACCTGCAAGGCCTTGGCGCTGTCCTGACTGATCACCGCCTCAACCATCGCCCGCACCCGCTCCTGCGGAACCGCGCCAAGCAAGGTTTCAAGATCCTGATGGCGAATCGTCTTGCCGCCGAACGCAATCACTTGGTCCAGCAAGCTAAGGCCATCGCGCATGCTACCTTCGCTGGCACGCGCCAGCGCCATCAGGCTGCGGTCTTCGATGGTCAAGCCATCCTGGTCCGCCACATGCCGGAGTCGCTGCACAATCTCAGCCTTCGAAATCCGGCGAAAGTTGTAATGCTGGCAGCGCGAGAGAATCGTCGCGGGGATCTTGTGAATTTCCGTCGTCGCGAAGATGAACACCACGTGGGCGGGAGGTTCTTCCAAGGTTTTGAGCAAGGCGTTGAACGCCGAGTTGGAGAGCATGTGCACTTCATCGATGATGTAGACACGATACTGTCCCCGGAACGGCGTGAACTTGACGTTCTCACGAATTTCCCGCACGTCGTCCACGCTGGTATTCGACGCGCCGTCGATTTCGACGACATCGACCGACGTGCCCTGCGTGATTTCCTGACAATTTGCACAGGTGTTACAGGGGGACCCGGTCGGGCCCTGCTCGCAATTCAGCGCTTTCGCCAGAATCCGCGCGACCGTCGTTTTTCCCACGCCGCGGGTGCCCGAAAAGAGAAAGGCGTGGGCGATCCGCTTGCTGGCGATGGAATTCATCAACGTCTGTACGACGTGTGACTGCCCGATGACATCGTCAAACGTTCCGGGCCGGTATTTTCTTGCGGAGACTTGGTAATCCACTTTCGCCAGACTCTCGCTACTCATACGATTGGCGCCGAGCGAGGGACTCGCATGCCTGGGCAGACATCTTTCCCCACATTACCGCTCAACCGTCAAAATAAGTGGGGCCAGGTGATCCTGCGGCACACAGAACGAACCGCTTACCGTTGCTTCCTTCCGGACCTGGCGGGGTTCACAGGGTTCTGTTGCACAGGGCCCGGCCCCGAGGACTTCGTGATCCGACAGGGATGAAAGGTAAAGAGAGGCGCCTTGAACGGCTCACCCTCTCATACCGTTTCCTGATTCGAATCCCACCGCCTCAGCTGGCAATGGCAATTCAACTCGCACGCCTTCCCCAATCTTCCTTGGCACTTTCGATGGCGGAGAGGGTGGGATTCGAACCCACGGTCCCGTTGCCGAGACGCATGCTTTCCAAGCATGTCGATTCGTCCACTCTCGCACCTCTCCGCGATCGGACGACTTCAAAGGGTGGCATCTTATCACGCAGGTCAGTGAGCAGCAAGGTAAGGGGGGCCTCTTCTGCTCGATCGAACCGCTTCCGATTGCGGCAAGGAGGCACAGGCCACGAAGTGCCTCCCGACCGGAACGAGATGCGTTGCGCGGCCGATTGGTCACCATTGACCCCTTTCGCGCGCATTCCTATACTGCGGGACAATTTCAGCGGAGGTGCGTGATGAAAATCCTGATCGGGATCGGTGTCGTGATCCTGCTCCTTCTGATCCTGATCATCGCTTTGCCTTTTCTCATCGATTTGAACAAATACCAGGATCGATACCGCCCCTTGATTGAGGAGGCGCTGAACCGGAAAGTCGAACTGCAGGATATCCGTCTGACCCTATGGCCGCGCATCGGCGCCCGAATCGGCGGGTTTGTGGTGCAAGATGATCCGGCGTTCCGCACGGGCCCCTTCGCGTCTCTCGCGTCGCTGGATATCGGCGTCAAGCTGCTGCCGCTGCTCAAAGGCAGGGTCGATGTGGAAGAGATCACCTTGCGCGATCCGGTCATTCTGGTCCTGAAAAATTCCCAGGGTCAGCTCAACATCTCCACCATCGGCGCCCAATCCACGACTCCCGCCGCGCCGTCGAAACCGGAGGCCCCAGGCCAGCCGGCCGGCAGTCCGCTCCAAGCTCTGGCGCTCTTTGCCGTAGACCGGGTCTCCATCGAAGGCGGGAAACTGACGTATCGTGACGAATCGACCCCGAAGCCGACCGAGTACACCGTCACTCAGCTTGAGTTTCTGTTGACCTCAGTCCATCTCGGCGACAGTCCGACGGTCCGCCTGGGCGCAACCGTCCTGCCCTATAACCTCCCCATACATCTCGACGGGACATTCGGACCACTCGTTGAAACGCTGGACGTAAAATCATTCACGTTCAACCTCGGCCTTGGCAAGGTGGCGGTGGGGATCAAAGGACGGGCGGTCGGCGGGAACCTGGATGCCACGATCAATGCCCTGCAAATCGATACGGCCGATCTTCCCGTCGCCTTGCCGCTGACGAAGCCCGTCCAGATCAAGGATCTGCACCTCACACTCCATGCCCTGTATCCGATCCCGCCCGATACCCCTCCCGCCAGCCAGGTGGACCTGACGGATCTCGGCCTGACCCTGGTCATGGGCGGGTCAGCCATCAACATCAAAGGCACCGCCATGAAAGGCCTGGCCAATGTCACCGCGGCGTCGGCCAGTATCAATTCCTCCGACCTTCCGGTGGCCGTTCCTCTGGCCAAACCAGTCGAAGTGAAAGATCTGCACATGAACGTCCGGGCCAAATATCCGCCCAAAGAAGGAACTGCACCGCTTGAGCTGGCAGAAGTGTCGAACCTGGGTCTGACCGTCGCATTGGGAAGTTCACGAATCGAGGTGAAGGGATCGGTCCTCGGCGGATTGGCGAAGGTGACGGCTACTTCGAAACTCGTGAATACCGCGGATCTGCCCATCGTGTTGCCGCTGAAAAAGCCCATCGAGATCAAAGACCTCCAGGCCGCGGCCGAAATGAAGGGCCAAGAGGCCAAACTCACCAATCTCACGCTCCAACTCTTTGGAGGCTTTCTCCACACGCAAGGCACACTCGGCCTCGGAACGCCAACCCCGCCGTTCACAGGCACCGTCGCGCTACAAGGCCTGCAGGTCGGCCCGGCGCTGCAGGCTGTCGGCACCGATCAGGTCTCCCTCAGCGGCACCGCCAACGCCGAGCTGGCGCTCAGCGGGCGCGGATTTGCTCATCCGGACCTCGTAAAGGCCCTGGCAGGAACCGGCCGCATGTCCGTCAGAGAGGGCAAGATCGAGGGGATCAATTTATTGCAACAGGCTGCGATGTTACTGAAAGTGGTCGGTGTGTCTTTGGACAATGTCAAAGCGACGGCGTTCTCGACGATTGAAAGTGACATCGTCGTCAAACAAGGACTGATTGGCCTGCAGCGAGTGCTGATCGACAGCCATGATTTCCAGGCCACCGGCGGCGGCACGATCGGCCTCGATCAATCGCTCGACATGAAACTGAATCTAAATCTGTCCCAGGCCCTGAGCCAAAAAATCGCCGCCGGCTCTCCCATTGCGAAGGTGGCCATGACCAATGGGCGCCTCTCGCTTCCATTGGTCATTACCGGCAGCACCCACGCACCCTCTTATGGACTCGATACTAAAATGTTTGCGGGGAAAGTCCAAGAACAGGTGAAGGAAAAGGTCAAGGGCGCGGTGGGAGACCTCTTGAAAGGGTCGGCCAAGCCGGAGGACCTCAAACAGCAGGGCAAGGATCTTCTCAAAGGATTGTTCGGGCGATAGGGCGGGGCGGAGGAAGACATGTCACTGGCCAATTTGATTACCCAATACGCCGTGCAATACGGCTTTCGAATCATGGGGGCGATCCTCGTCATTATTGCCGCCCTCTTCGTGGCCAATTCGGTGGGGCGTCTCTTCGAGCGTTGGCTCAATAAGCAAGACCTGGAGCCGCCCCTCCGCCTGCTGCTCCTGCGACTCCTGAAAGCCCTGCTGGTCATCCTCGGCGTGCTCATCGCACTGGATCAACTCGGCGTGCAAATCGCGCCGCTGGTGGCCGGCCTCGGCGTCGCCGGTCTCGGGGTCGGACTTGCCTTGCAAGGAGTACTCAGCAATGTCGTGGCGGGGCTCTCGATCATCTTCACCAAGCCCTACCGAGTCGGCGAACACATCTCTCTTTTGGGCGTCCATGGCGATGTTGCGAAGATTGATATCTTTACCACCACACTCCTGCATCCCGACCATTCCAGAATTGTCATCCCGAACCGCAAAGTCGTCGGGGAAATTCTGCACAACTTCGGAACCATCCGGCAGTTAGACCTCTCCATCGGTGTGTCCTATCAGACCGATATCGAAACCACCCTCCGTGTGCTGCGCGAGCTCGTCGCTGGACATCCGCAGGTGCTTGAGGATCCTGCCCCGATCATCGGCATCGCCGCCTTCGCCGATTCTTCCATTACCCTGTCCATTCGGCCCTGGGTCCCTGTGGCTTCCGTCGGATCCGCGCACATTGAGCTCAACCAGGCCATCATCCAACGATTACGAGCCGATGGCGTGGACATTCCCTTTCCGCAACGTGAAGTGCGCCTCCTCAAGCCTTCCTAATTCGGTACCGGGCTATTCTTACGACCGGCCCTATCGCTTCCATTGTGGAGGGCCCTACGTGACTTGTTGCACCTCCATAAACATGCTAGTGTAGCGGCCTTTCGTTGGCAGACGACCGCGGCCCAGGAGACGACATCATGAGCAGGCACACGGATCTCGATCGCACTCGACGTTCGGAACGAACCCCGACCACGCTCGCCGAGACCGAATCGGACCCCGCGCTCACCGACGATCCCACGGCTGGCAATAACCTCGACAAGATCCGCGACATCCTCTTCGGCGCCCAGGTCCGCGATCACGAGCGCCGATTTACCAAGCTCGAAACGCAGCTGCTCGCGGAGGCGGCTCAACTACGTCACGACCTCAAAGAGCGCTTCGCGTCGCTGGAACAATATATCCGTACAGAGGTCGAACAGGTGACGGGGCGGCTGAACGCCGAGGAACAGGGCCGCACGCATGCCGTCGGCGCTCTGACCGCCGAGCTGCACACCCTCGCCGAAGTCCTCCAGCAGACAGCCGCGCAGCTGCGGGAACAGAGCGAACAGGCACACCGCGACCTGCGAAACCAACTGCAGCATCAGACAGTCTCACTCACGGGTGAATTTACGCAACAACATGCGACCCTATCGGCCACGCTCGAACAGGCCGTACAACAACTCTCGCATCAGAAGACCGACCGGGCATCCCTGGCGACGTTGTTCCAAGAACTTTCCCAGAGGCTCTCGCATGACCAGCCTCCCCAACAGGCATAATCCCGCTTCCATGCCTGCACGGTCACGGCCTGCCTTCCTCACACAGAGCCGCACCTGTCACCGCCTCGCGTTCTTCCCTGCGCTTCTCCTGCATCGCCATGGACAAAGGAACCGGTATGGCGCAGTCACGTAACGCCGGCACGACGCCGGGCGAACAGGACTATGCCGAACTCCGCAGCCTTCTGCTGGCGCCGGAGCAGACGCGTCTGGAGCAGCTCCAAGAACAGGTCGAGCATATCGATCTCAATGCGCAGAACCTCAGCCGTATCTTGCCCGAGGCCATCGCGCTACGCGGAGAGGGTGATCATCACTTGACACACGTCTTGACCCCGCATGTATCCGAAGCGTTGGGGGCGTCCGTGCGGAGACAGCCCCATATGATCGTGGATGCCATCGCGCCGATCATGATGCCGGCCATTCGCCAGGCCATCGCCAATGCCTTGCGCAGCATGGTCCAATCGCTCAATCAAACCATCGAACATAGCCTGTCGATCCAAAGCTTGAAGTGGAGACTGGAAGCGCTGCGCACCGGCAAACCGTTCGCAGAAATCGTCCTGCTGCATACCTTGCGCTATCGGGTCGAACAGGTCTTTCTCATTCACTCGCAAACCGGACTGCTGCTGGCGCATGCCGCCGGCGATTCAGTCGCCGTGCAGGATCAGACCCTGGTGTCCGGCATGTTATCGGCCATCCGCAGCTTCGTGCAGGATTCATTCGGCGCCACACCGGATCAGGTGCTGAACACCTTGCAGGTCGGGGAACTCACGGTCTGGATCGAACAGGGACCGGCTGCCATTCTCGCCGCGGTCATTCGCGGCACTCCGCCGGAAAGCCTGCGCATGCATCTTCAAGATACGCTCGCCCGTATTCACGCCGAACGGTCGGATGCCTTGGCCCGGTTCACCGGAGATGCCGCCACCTTTGCCAGCCTCACCCCACTCTTGGAAGAGTGTTTGCGCGCGCAGTTCGAGTCACGTCGGCGCGGGGTCGCCCCGATGACCTGGGTGCTGGTGGTAGGCGCGCTTCTTGTCACGGCTTGGTGGGGCCTATCGGCCTACCAGGAGCGCCAACGCTGGCAAACGTACCTCTCTCACCTGGCGGCGGAGCCAGGACTTGTCGTGACCGACGTTGAATCGGAAGGCCGGCGCTATCGGCTCACCGGCCTTCGCGATCCCCTGGCCGCCGATCCGGCTGTCCTCCTGCAGGACAGCGGCATAGACGCCAGTCGAGTGGAGTCGAAATGGCAACCGTACTATGCGCTCGACCCAACGTTGATTCTGAAACGCGCGGGATTCGTCCTCTCACCCCCGCAGACCGTTCACTTGTCCCTGGAAGGAAGCAGCCTGATAGCCGGAGGCACTGCACCGGCGGATTGGATCAGGCAAAGCCGAATATCGGCTCGTGCATTACCCGGCCTCGATAGATATGACGACCGGCGCCTTGTGAGCCGGTCACTTGAACTGCTGCGTCAGCCGTTGACCGAGACTTCGATTCTATTTGAACAGGGCCGTAGCACCCTGGCATCGCCGGAGCAACTTCAGCAGATCCGCCGCATCACCGAGATGCTTCGGCAATTGGATGACATGGCCGGCCTTGCCGGCGCCGCGGTCACGGTCTCCATTGTCGGCCAAACCGACGTCGTGGGGGGGCCGATCCAGAACCGACGCCTGAGCGAGAGTCGCGCCCGAGCGGTCCTCGACGCGATTCATCCCGTAACCTTTCACGCGCTCACGTTTCAGACAAAGGGACAGACTCCTGAAGCTGAATCGCAGCGGGCGATCCCGGCAGTAGCCCATCCGCAGCATCGGCGAGCGTCACTGGACGTCACGATTCAGCCGGTGCCGTGAGAGACCTCCACCATGATTGAGAAAAAGATCTGCATGCTGGGCGCGTTTGCCGTGGGAAAAACGAGTTTAGTTCGGCGCTTCGTCAGCAGCTGTTTTTCCGAACAGTACCAAACGACCATCGGCGTCACCGTCGACAAAAAATCGATGACGGTCGATGGAACCCCCCTCACCATGGTCCTGTGGGATCTCTACGGAGAAGACGAGTTCCAAAAGCTGCGCGCGTCCTATCTGCGGGGATCCTCGGGGTATCTTCTGGTCCTTGACGGAATGCGGCGAGCGACGCTGGACATCGCCCTGCACATCCAGGAACGTGCAACCGATACCCTCGGTCCGGTGCCGTTCGTCGTCCTGATCAATAAGCATGATCGGAGAGCGGAGTGGGATATGACCGATCAAGACCTCGCGCAGTTGGCGCAGCGAGGGTGGTCCTTCGTGATGAGCAGCGCCAAAACCGGTCAAGGCGTGGAAGAAGCCTTCACAACTCTGGCCCGCGCGATGCTGGCAACATCGGACTCGTCCCCCACCGCCGGAAAAACCCATGGCTCCTGACACGTCCCCTCGCCCGCCGGACTTCCTGTGCGCCACGTTGTTAGAGCGATTGCAATACGTCGTTCTGGAGCATATTGGCGGCACACAATTTCGCGTCCTCGGCCATCCGTCAAACTGGCTGTTTCGTCTCTATCCGGAAGCTGAATCCGGCCTGCAACTCTCCGTCGACACTCGCATACCGGTACTGCATAATTTTCTGGCCGACGCGGCAGAGGTGTGGAAGACCGGTGACGCGCGCATCGGCCGCTCCGGGTTCTGGACTGAACAGACCGCCTTCGACGTCCCTTGGCACTTCGAAGCATTAGCTCTTCGCGAAGGAACCAGCCGTCTGCTGGTCATCCAGCACAGCACCACGGCCTATGAACAACAAGCTTCCATGCTTCAGCGGGCGCGGGAACAGGCGCTCCAACAGCATGAGCACGAGCGCGGCTACCAACGCACCCGGCAGGATCTCACCACGCAGCTGGTGGATATGGAGCGATCGCGGGACGATGTGGCGGCTATCCTCCAGGAACTGGGGCTCGCCACATTGTTGATCGACCAGGACGGGCAGGTGCGCTTTGTGAGTGCGTCCGCGGCCAGTCTCTTGGAATTGCCCTCACCCAGTGTCACCCCTGAACTGCAATGGGATCACGTGCTCCTACTCACGAAAGCCGATCGGCTGACGGTGCAGTCGCTCCTTGAGCAACCGATCGCGCCACGAGAACGAGTCCGCTGTCATATCGATACGCCGGCGGGAAGGCGTCTTTGGCTCGAATTAGAACTGCACGACGATCCGCGGGACCGACGGAATAAGATCGTCTTTCTTCATGACATGACGGACGTCTATCACCTGCGGCGTCTGCTGGAGTTGAAAGCGCACTATCACGATTTGATCGGCAAAAGTCGCGGCATGACCCACGTCTATGAGCACATTCAAGACCTGGCCCGCGTGGATTCGACCGTCCTGATCGAAGGTGAAACCGGGACGGGAAAAGAATTGGTCGCTCGCGCCTTACACCAAGCCAGCGCCCGGCGCACGGGCCCTTTCATTGCCGCCAATTGCGCAGGCCTTACGGATTCGCTCCTCGGCAGCCAACTCTTCGGCCACAAAAAAGGGGCCTTTACCGGCGCGATTGACGATCAGCAGGGACTCTTCGAAGCCGCGCAGGGCGGAGTGCTGTTTCTCGATGAAATCGGTGACATCCCTCACACCGTTCAGACCAATCTGCTTCGAGTGCTGCAGGAAAAGGAAGTGACCCGACTCGGTGAAACCAAGCCGAGAAAAATCGACGTGCGCGTCCTGACGGCGACGCACCACAATCTGAGCCAGGACGTGGCTAAAGGGATCTTTCGCGCGGATCTCCTGTACCGCATTCGAGTCGCTCGAATTCATCTTCCTCCGCTAAGAGAGCGAAAGGAGGATATTCCGCTGCTGGTCACCTCCTTCCTCGCCGAAGGGCGAGCCAGCATGGGCAAAACGATCCATCGAGCGAGCCCGGCTGCCATGGCGGCCCTGATGGACTATCACTGGCCCGGCAACGTGCGAGAACTCAAGAGCACGATCGAATGCGCGATGATTCACTGCAAAGGCGACACGCTCGAGGCGACGGATCTCCCGCCGGAGCTTCGGCGGGACCCGGCGGACCTTACACCTGAACCACTCATCCAGAGCGACGAACGCAGTCGATTCGTTTCCGCCCTCGGACAGGCCCGTGGCAATCGCACCAAAGCCGCACGTCTGCTCGGCATGAGTCGCGCCACCTTCTACCGCCGATTGACTGAACTCGATCTCCCGACCAGCTAGATGCCTTCGGAACCTTCGCGAAGATGTCTCACATCGTCTCCAGCGAGACAATGAAAGACAATGTGAGGTGTCTCATCCTGTCGCCGCGATCCCTCCGCATTGATCAGCCGCCGCGCTGATCCAGCATACCGGCTCATCCTGATGCAATGTTCACAAGCACAGGCACGGAGTTTGTAGACGTCACCGGACAAACCACTGCGTGCAATCCCGTGGGATCACCGGGCAGGACCTCAGAAAGGAGCCAAGAATCAGCGATGGATAAGGTATTTCCGTTTTCACCCCCCCGGCCGGACCAACCGACGCCGCGCGAGCAAGAAATACTGAATTACATCTGGGCAGGCTTGACGAGTCAGGAAATTGCGGCCCGACTGCAGATTGCGCAGAAAACCGTAGAATCTCACCGCGCCAACTTGCTGAGAAAGTTTCGTGCCGCTAACGCCGCGCAATTGCTTCGCCTGGCTTTGCTGGAAGGCTTGCTTGCCGTTCCATCCGCCGACTGCGCGCCGGACGCAAAACGAGCGGCGCAGAGCGCAAAAGCTTCGCGGAGACTCACCAGCATCAAATGAGGGGACTCGCGCCGTATATACGCTCGCATGACATGGTCATGCGAGCGCACGCGAGGCCACGACTGCCCCGCGCCGTCTTATCTTGACACATAGTGAATGTACGGCTTCGCGACGATCTGCCAGACACTGCTTCCGCGACAGAGTCTCGCTGGCTGATCGCATGAGAATGCATCATGGCCGTGAATCGGACGCAATGCACTGTGCGGGCGGGCGGAACGGCTGGCCTCTGCCACGTGCCTCAACGGTGGGCAGCGGGATGCGGCAGAACGGGCGGGAGAAAAGTTGATCTCCTAAGCAGAATCAATTATACAACGCACACGCGTTTCACTCATCAGGCAACCGGCACACCGTTGCCGTTCGCAAGCCCCAGGAGGATGGAATGATGCGACGTTTTGAATGGTTCTTTCTTGCGCTGCTCATCGTGGCGCTCATGGCTCCCGGCGCGAGGGCCGAGGCCCCGGCGGATGCCACAGCCGCAGCGCCGACACTGGACTCGGTCACGCTCAAGGACGGGACCGTCATTTATGGGCGGGTCTTGGGCATGATCGCCGACGAATTGCACATCAAGACCGGTTTTGGTCCGACCGCCGGCGACGATATCGTGAAGATCATGTGGCCGAACGTGGCCAAACTGGTCGTGAATCGTCCTATTCCCTTCAGCCTCAAAGAGGGCACCACCGTGGTCGGCACGGCACAGCCCGGCGAACCCGGCACATTGACCTTGCAAGCCGCGCCGATGGGAACGCCGATGGCGATTCCTCTGGATGCGGTCGTCGGGATGAATCAGCCCGCCGTCATTTACACCGGCGCTCTTCAAGCCGGCTTCTCGCAAACCACGGGGAACAGCCACTTGCGAAACGGCAGCTTGCTGGGCGAACTGTCGGCCCGCAGTGAGTCGCTGCGACTGACTATCCTGGGCCGGTACATCTACGGAGACAACACCGGTAATCTCATCGTCCGAAACAGCCGAGGCACCATCAAGCTTGACTTCTTTCTGACGAAGCGGTTGTATTGGTTCACGTCTGCCTATTTCGAGCAGGACACCTTTCAGGACCTGAAGCTGCGCACCGCGCTCGCAACCGGTCCCGGCTATCAACTCCTTGATCGCGGTGACCTGACCGGATTCTTCAAAGACATGACGCTCTGGGCGGAAGCCGGCGCGGCCTACTTCAATGAGGATTTCAAAGTCGCCGACGACAAGTCGAGCGCGCGTGGCCGATGGGCCGTCAAATGGAATTGGCCGCTCTGGGGCGGTGATCAAGTCAGCCTGTATCACTTCCAGGAGGGTTTCCAATCACTCGCCAATTCCAAAGATCTCTACTTAACGGCTGATACCGGGTTGCGATTCAAAGTGTGGGGCGGACTGGTCAGCGGATTCCAATGGACCATGCGGTACAACAAGAATCCGCCGCCGGGTGTGTCGGATACCGATAACCTCTACCTGATCACGCTGGGATACAGCTTCGACACCAGTCGAAAACAATAAGCGGCGAGACGGTTTCGGGATTCATTCGACTCACATAAGGAGGGTGCACAATGGGCATGATGAGTGAGTTCAAAGAATTTGCCGTAAAAGGGAATGTGCTCGACATGGCCGTGGGAGTCATCATCGGAGGGGCATTCGGGAAAATCGTGTCATCCGTCGTCAGCGATATTCTCATGCCGCCCATCGGTCTCCTCATGGGGCACATGGATTTCTCCAGTCTCTTTATTCCGTTGAGTGAAGAAGCCAAAGGCAAATCCCTCGCCGCAGCCAAAGCCGCCGGTGCCGCTACGATCAACTATGGCGTGTTCCTGCAAACCCTGCTCGACTTTACAATTCTCGCGTTTGTCATTTTTTTGGTCGTGAAACAAATGAACCGTTTTAAGAAGGCCACGCCTCCCGGCCCCCCACCGGCGCCGCCGAAGGAAGAAGTCTTGCTGACCGAGATCCGTGATTTGCTCAAGAATCAGCGTCACTAACCATGGGCCGTTCGCCCGTGCTGCTCGGACATGTCCGGCATGTCTGACTGTGTTGTAAGGAGGATTGCATGAAATACCTTTGCGTAGTTCCCGCGCTGCTCAGTGCTGTGATGCTCGCCGCCTGCACATCCACACCAGCCCCCAACGATTCAGCCAGCCGAGCGCTGAATGAGATGAAAGCCGCCGCCAGGCCCATCCCGCCCAAGCCCGATCCGCGCGATCTCAAGATTGCCGATCTGGAGCAGCAGAAAGCCAACCTTGAGCGGCAAAAGGCTGATCTCGAAGCGGAACTGGCACGGCTCCGGTCCTCTTCCGCCGCCGACCTGGATCAGACCAAGGCACGGATCACCGAACTGGAGAATCAACTCAGCCAGCGCGACCGGGAATTGGCGGCGCTCCGCAATGCCGCCGGGGATAAGGATCGGTTGGCCAGTCAATTGTCCGACACGAGCCGGCAATTGTCAGCCAAGGATCAAGAACTGGCGGCCTTGAAACAAAGCGCCGGAGACAAGGACCGGCTGGCCGGTGAGCTGGCCGCCCTGCAAGGGGTTCTCGCCTCGAAAGAGCAGGAACTTGCCGGTTTGAAAAACAGTGCCGGGGATCGCGATCGTCTTTCGTCAGAATTGGCACAGGCGAAACAGCACATCGCCGACCTGGAACGCCAACTCAATGGGAAGGATCAAGAACTGGGGGCACTGAAGGGCGCGGCCGGCGACCGCGATAGGCTGGTGGCGGATCTTGCCGCAACCAAGCAGCGGGCCACGGACCTCGAAAGCGAAATCGCGCGGCGCGACCACGAGATGGCAGGCCTGCGCGGTGCGCTTGATCAACACAAGACGAGTCTCGCCGAGGCCAAGAACGATTTATCCAAACTCCTCCAGGCGGAAGTGTCCAAGGGCAATGTGACCATGAAACAACTGGGGGATCAGCTCACCCTCGGGTTAGCCACGACCTTGCTGTTCGATTCCGGGGAGGCCACCCTGAAGCCGGGTGGAGCGGACGTATTGAATCGTATCGGCAGCGTGCTCAAGAACTATCCGGATCGCTCGATCCATGTGGCAGGCCACACGGACAATGTGCCGATCAAGGGACGATTGGCAAAACGCTTCCCGACCAACGCCGAGCTCTCTCAGGCGCGAGCCGAGAGCGCGCGCCAGGCGCTAACGGAAGGTGGCATGGCCCCTGACAAGATCGACGCCAAAGGGCACGCCGACAGCCGACCCATTGCCAGCAATGCAACCGCCGAGGGGCGGCAGAAAAATCGGCGCGTCGAAATCGTGGTCAGCCAGTAGTACTCGTCCGTCACAGTGCACGCCTTGCGTCCATCCCAAGAACACGCTAGAGTACCCGGCGTGTTCTTGGGGCGTGCATGGTTGTCACCCGATTCGGGAGGCACACATTGCTCACACCGGCTGATCGGCATCAACCACATCAGCCTTCGTCGTCTGGGCTTGCGGCCCGTCTGAATATTCCTGTGACGACTATCGCCCTCTCCGCCATGTTCGCCGGCGGTTCCGATGACCAGGGAGAGATCGTATGAGACGAGCTGTGTGGGCGCTCATGGTTCTCGGTGCCCTCGCTCCAGCCTGTGAGACCGTTCCTCGGCCGCAGCCTCTCGTGCCATCGCCACCGGCAGGGGATGCCAAACTCCTAGCGCTTCAACAGGAGCGAGAGCAGCTCCTGACGACTCTCGGTGAATTCCACGATCGTATTCGCGATCTTGAAAGTAAATTGGGGGATCGCCAAAACCAGCCGGCCGCGGCTTCGTACGACCAATTGCTGAATGCAAAAGATGCGGAATTGGCCGAGCTGCGCCGACTCACTCCTGAACACGACAAACTCGTCAGCCAGTTGGCAATGGCCAACAATGAATTACTGCAAGCCCGGCAGCGCATTGGAAGCTTGGAACAACAGCTGGCGACACGGGAAAAAGATCTGGCCACTCTTCAGACCCGCACAACCGCCCTCTCCGATCTGGAGGTTGCCCGACGCCGAATCATGGATCTGGAAGCACAGGTCGCTCGACAGGATCACGATCTCCGCACAGTCAAGTCTGAAAATGCCGAACGGGACAGTCTTTCCGTTCAATTGCAAACGGCCACGGCGACGATTGAGTCGTTGAAGGCGCGCATCAGTGCGCTCGATCAGCAGCTGCGAGACCGAGAGCACGCCTTCGAAACGGTGCGCTCGCGCCTCACGGAACGGGATAAGCTGGTGCCGCAATACAATGCGATGATCGCCGAAATTTACCAGGCCCGGCACCGGATCGCCGCACTTGAACAACGTCTGAATGAAAAGACTCGGGATCTTTCGCCGCGCCAAAAGAGTGCTCAAGCGCCGATGACCCCGCGAGAGGCGGGAACGACTTCCAACAAAAATGCCGGATCCTCGGAAAAGGACACCGGCCGCGCAGGAGGCCCGCCCCCAACAAGTTCCACGCAGTCCACGGCGCGTGAGGCCAGTTTTGCGGCCATGAAGGAGGAGATTCTGAAGGTTCTCCCAAGCGATAGCGGGCAGAAGGCGATCACGGTGAAGCAGGAGGGGAGCCGCCTGACGATCGCGCTGGCCAGCAATTGGCTGTTTGCTTCCGGCGAGGCCGCCTTGACCCCTGAAGGCATGACCATGCTCAAACGCATCGGCACTGTGCTGGGACCGCTTTCCGACAAGTTCGTCCACGTGGCCGGCCACACGGACAACCAAGCGCTCAGCAAAACCCTTCAAAAAACATTTTCAGATAATAAGGCGCTGTCGTGGGCTCGGGCTGAAAACGCGCGCCGAGCATTGGTGACCGGAGGGATGTCTGCCGAACGAACCAAAGCGGTTGGGTTGGCCGACTCCAGACCCATCGCCTCCAATGCCACCGAACAAGGTCGCCAGAAAAACCGCCGCCTCGAATTGGTCATCGTGCAGGGCCCTACCGTCGCGTCAACGACAGGGAAACCGACGGATGACCGGGATCGTCTCGCCGCGCTGGCCCCTTCCTACTAGACCGACCTTTGCGGCTCGGCTTACAACTGGCAGACACCCGATTGCACGGTGGCAACAGCGTCACCGGCAACTGTCGCCAGAATCTTGTAGTGCCCCAGTCCCAGTTCCTTGCCGTATGCCTCTCCGACCAGCACATCCTGCACGTGCTGGTGGTCCGAGGCCCGGAAGTACGATCGCCCTTCTTTCAGACCATCGAACTCATGCCCTTCCAACACCTTGATGAGCGCGGACGCCTCAGCGGTGTCGGCCCGTTGGATCGCTTCAAGAATCTGAGTCATGGCAGCGTATCCGAGATAACAGCGCGACGTCGGAGTATGACCGTATTTTTCCACGACACCCTGGATAAATCGTTTGGATCCGTCCGTATTCACTTTCGGATCCCAGATAAGCCCCCAGATACCGGCGTTGTTCGCATAGCCGAGGGGACGGCCGATTTGTTCGCCGGCAATCATTCCTCCGACACCGATTTTGTCCTTGGCGAATTCCAATTTGCTATAAGCTTTGAGGGCGTGGACCAAATCCCATCCATAGAGGTTCAACAGCACCAGCGTGGGACGTTTGTCCTTGGCCGCTGTGAGTGCCGACGTGAAATCCGTTGAACCGAACGGCATCAATGTTTCGCCCACAAATTCCACCTCATGGGTGAGACCGGTCGACGCCATCGCCTGAGCCATAGCTTTTCCGTCCAAAGAGCTGGTCGTGATCATGTACCATCGAGTGCCATAGGTTTTCACGAGCGGCGGAACTACGGCCTGCGCCAACATGGAGGCATTGGGCATAAACACGAAGGTGTGGGAATTACAGGCGGCCCCCGTCAATTCAGGCAAATGTGACCCCGTGACCATGAATAGCTTGTTCTCCTTCTTCGCGAATTCAGAAACCACGAGCGCGCACTCAGCGTTGAATGTCCCCATCAAGACATCGACACGATCGTCCTGCACAAATTTGGTCGCGGCCTTCAGCGCTGCCTCAGGATTAGACGCATCATCCGCCTCCAGAATCATCACCGGCCTCCCCAAGACCCCGCCGCGCTTGTTGAAGAGATCGACCGCGACGTTCGCCCCATGCACATCGTGGATGGAAGACGTCTTATAGGGGCTCGATAGCGGGTCCAGAATACCGATTTTGATCGGCTCTGCCGCCAAGGCAGCTGATCGTACAAAAGGCGCATCGAGCAGGCGCCCGGCGAGATCTCCCAAGAGCAGCGCGCCACCACTCATAGCGGATATGCGCAGAAATCGTCGTCGCGAGATACCACTCATCGTCCTATCCCTCTTTGTTGTCCTAGGCATGTTGCCGGCATGTTTACTGTGCCCTACTTACACAGGTCTCTCCACAATCTCGACTCTCATAGCAGAGTCGCCGGTGTTTTCACAGCTCGAAGTTGCGGTGATGTTCGGCTGTGGTCTTCACAACGGACGCGACACACGTCACCGTATTAAAAAGCATGGTGGCCAAGAATACGACGCCATCGTGAGCGTATTGTCGAGAGCGGAAAAAGATGCAGCGCTAAGTCAAATGCCTGCCCATTAACTGTACTGGTCTTCGGTATATACCTGCTTGATTGACCAGAAGACCGCCTCCTTTAATTTCTTAATCTGAGGATCCGGAGGATCCTTCCGGATTTTTTGCAGCTTCCGGTCGAGAGCAAATAACGGTTCAACCGACCGCCGATCCGGCACCCGCCCCAAGGCCCAGGCAATCTCCGTTTGCACCGCTATGTCGATGCCGGGGGCATCAAGCATCTCCAGCAAGGGAGGAACAACTCTGGAGTCGCTATGAATATTGCCTAGATCGCCAAGACCTTTCGCCGCAGCCGCCTGCAGCTCGGGCTGCTTGGACTGCTTCAAAATGTCGATCAGCACAGGGATGCCTTCCTTTCCCATGTTGCCCAATGCGACCGCGGCTTGTTTGGCAAGATCTTTGTCCTTCAAGGCCTCGGTGAGGTGGGGCAAGGCTTCATCGGCGACCATCTCTCCCAACAAGGAAATAATCTTTAATTTCCTGATTTGACTGGTTTGCGGAGCATCCAGTAATTTGAGCAGGCGATCAGGCTGGCCCCACTCTGCGGTCAAGAGAAGCGGGAACTCATATTTCTCCAGCGCATCATGGAGCGCATTCATCGCATACAGCCCCGGGTCTGGTGCCTGAGCCGACTGGGTCGCTTCGACGGCATCTTCAAATTCCGTCCGAACCTCCTTCTGCCATTTAACCTTCATGCCGCCCAAGGCGTACGTAATCTGACATGCCGGACCTTTCCACAGGCGGGACGGCGCATCGGGCAAATCATTGTCTCCCCCCGCGGACGCCGTCCCCTCCCAGGTCTTCCGTTGCTCGCACTTGACCCGGACGACGACATCGTGGGGCGTGCGTGGATCCGAGGCCGTTGCATAACCGAGTTCGCCCATGCGCTTCATCACCACGTCCAGAATCCCGCCGACATTGCCAGCCCCTTTGTCCGTCAGGGCCAATGCCTCAATCAACACTGTTTGAATCTTTCCCAATTCTTTCTTTTGTGCGTCGGTAAAATAGTCTCGATAGGCCCCGGCCGAAAGAGGGAAGCCGCACAGCAGAATGAGACACCCAACTGCAGCCGTCACAGACTGGCGTTTCATATGGTATCTCCCTTTCTTTCGAAGAACGTTCGAATGGTGTCATGATGATGAGCCACACCTGCGTGCTCATTATACCGTTCCTTATGTAGAGCAGTGCTAGGGAAGACCTCTCATCACGGTGAGATACCACGGCGTGATGGAGGCCTCGCCCTATACAAGATATTCTCCGGACGAGTTCCCCTCAGAATGACATCTCAACACACGGTCCCCACCTGCGTATGGGTTGACAGGCAGACACGATCGACGGTACAAAATGTCATTATT
Source organism: Nitrospira sp. (assembly GCA_022226935.1). GTDB lineage: Bacteria > Nitrospirota > Nitrospiria > Nitrospirales > Nitrospiraceae > Nitrospira_A. The sequence continues at coordinate 1,678,959 of CP092081.1, read as the reverse complement.
CATCGTGCTTTTACACATGTGTATCCATTCATTACACACCATCAGTGAACAGCCTAGTACTCAGCGTCGCGCGAGAGTGGCGGAACTGGCAGACGCGCGAGACTTAGGATCTCGTGGGTAACCGTGGGGGTTCAAGTCCCCCCTCTCGCACCACCCTCTATGACCTGGCATGACGCACCAAACAATCGGACTCGGAGGACGTGAATAGCCTTATGAAAATGGAAATGACTGAACTCGGCCCCATGAAGCGAGCGCTCAAGATCGAAGTGCCTGCGGACGAAGTGAACCTGCGTTTTGTCCAGGCTTACTCCGAATTGAATCGGCAAGTTCGCATTCCCGGCTTCCGCCCAGGAAAAGCCCCGCTTCAATTACTGGAAAAACGCTATGCCAAAACGATCGAAGAAGATGTCATTCGAAGCCTCGTGCCGGATTATTATGATCGAGCCATCCGCCAGGCGGGAATCGTTCCAGTTCTTGTAGAAATCCCACCGTTGGAACGGGTCAAAGTGAAGAAAGACTCCCCCTTTAGCTTTACGGCGACCGTTGAAATCAAGCCGACGATTGAGCTTCGGGATTACAAAGCTCCAAATCCGATCTCTCTGAAACAGGACCAGAGAACAGTCACAGATGAACAGGTGCAAAAGGCTCTCGAAGTTCTTCGTGAACAGATGGCTCAGCTACATCCTGCTCCAGCAGGTACGACCTTGGCCGAGAGAGACTATGCAGTTGTCGACATTGACGGCACGGTGGACGGGACCGCTCTTGATGGGACAACCAAGACGGGACACCTTCATAAAATGGGGTCTCACGCCTCTGTCCTGGGAATCGACCTTGAACCGCACCTCCTCGGGAAAAAGGAGGGAGACGTCGTCACCATTCCCCAGGCCTATCCGGCAACACATCCCGATGCACGAGTGGCGGGGAAAACCGTCAACTTTCGCTGCATCGTGAAGTCAATAAAGCGCAAACAACTTCCGGCTCTCGACGACGAATTTGCAAAAGATTGCGGCCCGTATCAATCCCTGCAGGAAATCCGAGAGAAGCTCCACGCTGAAATGGACCGGGCCTTGAAAAAGGATATTGAGGATTCCTATAAGGACACGATCTTGAAGCGACTGGCCGAAACTCACCATTTTGATCTTCCCGGAACGCTAGTAGAACGGGAACTCTCTGCTATGGTTCGCCAACAATTGCAGTCCCGTCAACGGAAGGGCAGTGAGGCTGCAGAGGCTTCACCCGCCGCCTCTCAAGCCGACGAAGCCAAACAGCTGCAGGAAGAATATCGTCCGGAAGCCGAGCGTCGCGTGAAGGTCGGGCTCATTCTGGAAGCGCTGGCGACGAAAGAAAACATCACGGTGACCAATGAAGATCTCAGCAACGAAATCGCGCGGCTCGCTGCTGAAGTGAAACTCTCCGTCGAGGAAGTCACCCGCATGATTCAAGCCGGTGGTCAAGATACACTGAATGATCTTCGGTCAAGAATCTTGGCTGACAAAGCATTGGATTTTGTCTACAAGCACGCGATGATTCAGGGCTAACAGCTCCCAATGCCTGGAGTCGCGGGTACTAGAAGGTCGGGCGGTCATCACCAAATCTCGGCGGATGAGTATGGTAAACTAAAGAGTTTCCACCTGTTAGTCCTCTAGCGGAAAGGATTCGGCCGAATGCTAGTTCCGATTGTTGTTGAGCAAACAAACCGCGGCGAGCGTGCCTACGACATTTATTCACGCCTTCTCAAGGACCGCATCATCTTTCTCGGCGCTCCGATCGATGACGTGTTTGCGAACCTGATTATTGCCCAACTGCTGTTCCTGGAAGCAGAGGACCCGGAGAAGGATATTAATCTTTACATCAATTCTCCTGGGGGCAGCGTCACGGCGGGACTCGGTATCTATGACACCATGCAATACGTCAAACCTTCCATTAATACGATCTGCTTGGGGCAGGCAGCCAGCATGGGGGCTTTTCTTTTAACAGCCGGGACAAAGGGCAAGCGCTATGCACTCCCCAACGCGCGCGTCATGATCCACCAACCGATGGGCGGATTCCAGGGCCAGGCGACGGAAATCGACATTCATGCCCGAGAGATTTTGAAGATTCGTGAACGCCTGAATGAAATCATGGCTAAACATACCGGGCAACCGCTGGATAAAATTTCCCAGGACACCGAGCGGGACTACTTTATGTCCAGTGAGGAAGCCAAACGCTACGGACTGATCGATGAAGTTATCACACGCCCCCTCAAGAGCCTTAAACCCGTTGGGTCTACGGACTCAGGGAAGGACGGCGGCAAGAGCTAGTTGACCTTTGGTGTACAGGAGGCAGCATGGCTAAACAGGAAAAGATTGATCGGCACCTGCGTTGCTCGTTCTGCGGGAAAAGCCGGGACGAAGTGCGCAAACTCATCGCCGGTCCTACTGTCTACATCTGCGACGAATGCGTAAACCTCTGTAATGACATCATTGCCGAGGACTGGGAAGAAGCGAAGGAGGAAATCTCCTCAAAGCTGAAGAAGCCGGCCGAGATCAAACATCATCTCGATCAGTATGTCGTCGGCCAGGATCGTGCGAAACGCATCCTCTCGGTCGCCGTACATAACCATTACAAACGTATCTCAGCAAAGGATAAAGACGTCGACGACGTCGAACTTCAAAAAGGGAACATTCTCGTCGTCGGCCCGACCGGGACGGGGAAAACCCTTCTGGCTCAAACGTTGGCCAAATTTCTGGATGTCCCCTTCACGCTGGCGGATGCAACGACACTCACGGAAGCCGGCTATGTCGGAGAAGACGTAGAAAACATCATTCTTAAATTGCTCCAGGCTGCCGATTACGATGTCGAACGCGCAGAGCGCGGAATCGTCTATATCGACGAAATCGACAAAATCAGCAGGAAAAGTGACAGTCCGTCGATCACGCGAGACGTGTCCGGCGAGGGTGTTCAACAGGCTCTGCTGAAACTCATTGAAGGAACGGTCGCAAACGTCCCTCCTCAAGGCGGGCGAAAACATCCGCATCAAGAATTCATTCAGGTCAATACGTCCAATATCCTTTTCATCTGCGGCGGTGCATTTGTCGGACTCGAACACATTATTGAGCAACGTCTGAACCGGAAATCGATGGGGTTCGGAGCCGAGGTCCGGGGCCGCAATGATATTCGATTAGGCGAACTGCTGCCGCATGTGCAGCCGGAAGATCTGCTGAAATATGGATTGATCCCAGAATTTATTGGTCGCTTGCCGGTCGTCGCTACGCTCGATGAACTCGACGAACAAGCGCTCATTCGGATTCTCACCGAGCCCAGAAATGCGCTGACCAAGCAGTACGAGAAACTGCTGTCCTTCGAAAAAGTGAAGCTCCGGTTCACTGAAGGCGCGCTAAGTGCTGTAGCCCGGAAAGCCTTTACTCAAAAAACAGGCGCTCGCGGGTTACGCGCCATCCTCGAAGAGGCCATGCTTGATGTAATGTACGACGCTCCTTCGCAGAAACAGATCAAGGAAGTAGTGATCACCGAGGATGCCATCAGCGGAAAACATGCACCCATTCGCATTTTTGAGCAGGACAAAGACGTCAAAAGCGCCTAACCTCTGAAGACTACTCACTTATTAAGCATCTTTCAGCAACAGAGAGGGGGCATCAGCCCCCTCTTTTTCATACCTCTTTGCAGTACAGCACCTACCCTCTCCTTCGCCAAACGCCTCGAATCGCAGGTTTTTATCGACAAGCTCGATCGATAGGCTATACTTGCATCAGATGCCGTTTCGCGACATTTTGAATTTTTAAAGGGCGGCTCGTGAAATTCCCCGTCGTATCCAGCTCAAGACATAAGGGCAAGACGCTTGAAATTGATTCCTCGAAGGAATCGATCACATTGCTCGGCATCAACGGCGAGCCGATGGGAAGCCTCGCGTGGGATTTTCTCGTCGATCAAATCTTGACCTATCGAAAGCCTCAGCAGTCCCGGGAAGCTCGTTCCGAACCGCGGATTTCCCTGTCTATCCGCGTCAAATACCACACTCCAGACGGCATGCAGTTCGAGAGTCGAGCCGGAGGAATCGGCGGTGGCGGACTATTTATCGAGAGCCTTGCACCATTGGCAGTCGGAACCAAACTTGCCATGGAATTCACGCTTCCAGAAGACCCCAGCGAATGGATGTCGGCAAAGGGAGTGATCGCGTGGGTCTGTCCCAAAGCCGATCAGTATACCTTTAGCCCTGGTATGGGTGTGCGCTTCACAGATATCGCATCAGAGACACGAAGTCGCGTGCTGAATCTGGTCCATTCCGTAAAAGGCATTCCGCAGAGCGAATAGTCCCACTAAACACGCTCGACACACGATTCCATCGTCACAGATCGATTCACTGCGGACCCTCCGAGACCTCATCGATGAAATTTCCCGTCACCGCCACTCGTGAGCACCACGGCAAAACGCTGGGTATTGATTGCGAACAGGAAACGGTATCGTTGTTCGATCACAAGGGGCAACAGCTCAGTATCCTGAGCTGGGGAACCCTCATCGAGCATATGCTCTCCGTTGATGAAGATGCCCGCTTTGCACATAGTCGAACGCATCCACGCGCTCCCCTTGCAATCAAAGTTCATTGCACCACAGAGGACGGGAAGCACTTTGACAGCCTGACTGGCGGAATCGGCGGAGGGGGATTGTTTATCGAAAGTAGCACGCCCTTGGCACCCGGCACGGAACTGACCGTGGAATTTGCCTTGCCAGACCGGCCGAATCAGAAATTTTCCACGCGCGCGAAAGTCGCCTGGACACGGTCAAAGCCTGAGCGTTATCTGCTTTTTCCAGGTATGGGCATCCAATTTACCGACATTGATCCCGAAGCTCAAACCCGACTCATTGACCTCGTCGATTCCCTGAACCGGAGCCGGGCGGTGTCGTAATCTGTCGAACAGCCCAGTGCGCCCATTCACGAACCGTCGCATTGGAATCCCTCTCGGCTACCTCGGACAACGCAGTCGCCACGCCGGCATCTCCCACTTTTCCCAGCCGAAACGCAGCTTCAGCGCGCACGCCCGCATCGGCGTCGTTTTGTAAAAGCCTCAAGAGACTTGGGAGAGATCTCACGTCCCCTGTCTCACTGAGAACTGCTGCAACCCCTTGACGCACCTGCGCATTGGAATCTTTCAGGGCCGACACGAGATCCGATGAAAATGAAACAGTCTCCAAACTGAGGAGAGCCCGACTGGCAGCAAGCCGGGTCGAAACCTCCGGATGGTGGAGTGCGTGAAGAATCTGCTCCTCATGGCTGACCGAAAGGCCAATTTCACCAAGAGCCAACGCGGATGCCGCCCGAACAGACTCGGACGGATCCGATAAATGTTTCACAAGCGCCGCCCCGCTCTTTCCGTCACTCACTCGACCCAAGGCGAGCGCCGCAGCTGCGCGAACGTGGGGGTCTCGATCGGCCAAGGCAGTAATAAGCCCCGAGCTTGCAGATGGGTGACCGATTTTTCCCAACGCTTCTGCCGCCGTCCGCCGCACGTCCGGGTCAGGATCAGCGAGTAATTCGCTCAACCTCATGGAAACCACCGCGGGAGTCGCTGGCGAGACTTCCACATAGCAACCGGACAACGTCAAGGAGACTATCAGCGGTAATAGGAATGCGACGTACGACGCGTTACGCGGGAACGATTCAGGGATCATGCGAGCATTAAAATGGCACGTTCATGCTGTATGAGAGGGATAGAGACCAGGAATCGGGTGACAATTTCCTTCGCCTAGGTGCGTGGATCAACCCGGCATGATGAGACAGATCTCGTACACATCGAATTGGCGCAAGACAACCCAGCTAGCGATCCAGGCCAGAGGCAACCAAAACCCCGCGAGGCTAGAGCGGCTTGGCAGGAGTGTCTTCGTCCAGCACGGGCGCTTGCTTCGCTGCTTCGATCGACTGCTCCAGTTCCTTTTGGGCGGAATCCATTTCTGCTCGGATCGTCCGCATTTGAGGATCGACCGAACTCCGCACATCCGCAACCGCCTGCCGGAAGGTCCGCACCGCATCTCCCAGTCCCTCGCCCAAGCCCTGCATGTCTTGGGGAGAAAAAGGCGCGGGCTGAGGCTGCGCGGCTTTTGCACGTATGGCAGCTTGCGCAGCCTGTACACGGGCCACCGCATCTTTGTTCACAATAGCAGAAGGGCGCTTGGCTACAGGCTTACTTTGAGCCGAAGCAGGAAGAGGGGGATACTGTCCCCGCATCACCGGTGCCGGAGCCGCCATACGATCTTCCATGGTAGGAGGTTGATGACCTTGTGCCACTGCCGATCCGGGAGCAGCCTGAGTGGGCGTGACCGTAGCGACCCGGGGCTTAGACGGCTGGGCGGTTTGTGGCCCCTGAGGCGCAGCGGCAGCCATTAAAGCCGCTGTCGTCCCGGGTGTTAGTTCCGGACCAGGCGTATAGGGAGCGGTGGCTTTCAGACTGGGAGCAGCCTGAGCCGTCGGCGCTGGGGCAGCTGTCTGGGCAACTTCTGCAGTCGGCGGTATCTGAGCCTGAGACGCAGCCGTTACGGCTTCACCCTGTTCGGGAGTGACGTCGGCAGCAGGGATATCATTTACTTCCTTCTTAAAGCCTCGCAGGGCCTTACCCACGCCTTCCCCGATTTGTGGAAGCTTCCCCGCGCCAAAAATAATCAAGACGATAACCAGGATGATAATCAGTTCGGAGAATCCCATCGTGCCAAACATGTTCGGTATCCTTCCTCGGCAAATAGGGACCAATCAGGCAGCAAGACCTGTGCGGCCAGTCGATCTCTCACGATAGCTGCCCAATGCAAAGGGTGTCAAGAAAGGCGGCGGTCAGCCCTGAGGAGCAGACACGGCTTCACGTCGTGGGAACGGGAATCGCGACAAGTTCGGTTTGTACCGGTTGGCCGTACACCACCGCGTCATTGGCTGAGAGATAGACATCCAGCTCGCTCCGGATACCGAAGTCTCCTGGAAGATAAATTCCCGGTTCGATAGAAAAACAGGTGCCGGGCAACAATCGGCGGGCATCCTGGGTTTCCAGATTGTCGATGTTTGCGCCATTGCCATGAACTTCTTCACCTATCGAATGTCCGGTCCGGTGAACAAAATATTCTCCGTATCCAGCCTGCTGAATAACCTGTCGACACACATCGTCCACCTCCCAGCCGTAGGGGAACACGCCCTCTCGAACGCGCCCTTGCACGAATGTCACAGCTGCATCCCGCGCTTGACGAACGATCTGGAAGATATCTTGCTGTCTCGCAGGCACAACCTTCTCCACAAAGCCTGTCCAGGTGATATCGGCATACACGGCTCGGGACTCTGGTTGCTTGGCCCACAAATCGATCAACACGAGATCTCCCTGGCGGATAGGAGCAGAGCCCTCGGCAGATGGTCCATAGTGAGGATCGGCACTATGGGCATTGACTGCGGCAATGGGTGGACTCGAAGTGACGAGGCCGCGAGCATGCATGCGAGACAGGATATATTGTTGCAACCCGTATTCAGTGAGGGAGGAGCCGGTTGCAAGGGACGTCCCGATAAACCCGAACGCTTCATCTACAATCGCCCGTAGCCCCGTGGCAGCTGCCTGGTGCGACGCCAACTGCGCCTCATCCCACACGGCTTCAAATTGCTGGACCAAATCGGCTGATGTGACCACCTCCAGACCCCAGCTGCGCAGGAGATCCACCGTTCCAGCATCCACCCGCGAAAGATAAGGAATCGCATTCATCGACGAGTACTGCATGGCAATGCGTTTGGCTGGATGAAGAAGGGCCCTGAGCGCCGCCTGCTGTTCTCGCCAGGAGACGTAGACCTGCAGCTCTCCCGGCAATCCCTCCAATACATGCGGCTCAATGCGATGCTGCAGTTTCACCGGCGTTCCCACCGCCGGAACCCAGTAGTACCAGCGGCGCGTGACGTGCATCGACGGATCTAACAACAACACCCGATAGGCAATGGGATCGAGATGGCGAAAGTCATAAAAGAGCCATCCGTCAATCCCGGGGTGTTCTCGAATGGCTTGTTGAATACGGCTGACCTGGGCCATGAACCGGGAGGAAGTGTCCATGGTCGCATCATAGCGTCATTTTGAAATCGAAACCACTCGACAATCAGGCGATGCTCTCCGCTCTCTGGAATGATACAATGCCGTCGACCATCTATGAGTATTCCCCCCGCAGCAGAGCCAAGCCAGTACCGCGTCACATTTTTCTTCGGACCCGAACCAGTCGAGCATCGGCCCGATCATCTGCGTTGTGTGTTCAATGTGAAGAAACGCAGCTGGAAAGGCGGCGTACAGGTCGGCATCGACATCGCTCAGGAGTACGTCGAGGAAGCTCGTCGAAAGATCGACTTTTCAACCTGGATTGAACAGCAGTTACAAACAAGCAGCCCGGAAGAGCAGGAGGAAGCGACGCGGCGGGCGGATGAACTCTTCGTTCAATCCATATGCACCTGTGCCCTCAATCTCGCGCTCCACGCAGGCATTGAGCAACACAATCAGGTGATTGAGGCCGCACTCTTTACAGATGAACTCCGGCACATCACTACCGAACAGCCCGAACAGGTGACGGATCGCATTCGCCAGGAATTAGACTTGGGGGAGACTTCGGACCTTTGAAGAGCGGGGGAACACCTGCAACAAAGGCAGAAGGGGTTTGAAAATGGGGATGAATTTGTTATAACGACAACGGAGTACTCGCAATTGTAGACATTCATCGGCACTCATCTTCTAATTTCACACCGTCAGCATTTCAGCACGAAGGAGGCACTTAACGTGAACGTCTCTGTCAATGTGTCCTTTAAAAGACGCCGCAGCCTCTGGTCGAACGCTTTGGTTCTGGGCCTGGTAGCGCTGTGCTCACTGGCCATCCTCATTGTGCCGGTGGCCGCGCAAGAATCGGGCAGTGCTTCCAACGTCCCCGTCTCCTCGAACGATGCCAGCCCTTCAGGCGTGGGCATTCAGGCAGGATCCGCGCTGGCAACGATCATCTACTTCCCGCTCAAACTGGCGTTTGCAATCGGTGGAGGCGTGGTCGGCGGCTTAGCCTACGGGTTCTCAGGCGGGAGTGAGCAAACCGCAAAAAATATTTGGGTCCCCAGCATGTACGGCACGTACATCATCACGCCGGACCATCTGAAGGGAGATAAACCGATCCGCTTCCTCGGTGTCTCCTCGAACGAACCCGCGCGGGAGGCCGGGGACTATACCCCTCAAGAGCCCCTGCCGCTCCCCTTGGAACCGATCCGATAGTATGAAACCCGTCATCGGAGTCACGCCCGACTTCAATGCCGGTGATCGTCAGGACTGGGGCGGCAAAGAGCCCACCTATTTTCTCAGGGCCCGGTATGTCCGCGCGATCGAAGAACTCGGCGGGGTGCCGCTCATCCTGCCCCTTGTGGCTGATCGTGCCGCGCGTCGCCGCCTCCTCCGCACTCTCGACGGGCTGCTGCTGACAGGCAGCGGCCCAGACTTAGACCCCGCCCTGTATGGCGAACGGCAGCGATACGCTTTTCCAATCGTCGCCCAGCGACGCGCAAGCTTTGAACTGGATCTCGTCCATCTCGCAACCCGCAATCATCTCCCGACCCTGGCCATCTGCGGCGGGATGCAAACGATGAATGTCGCGTTTGGTGGAACGCTCTACCAGGACATTCCTGCCCAGGTTTCCGATGTGCTGCAACATCGGCAGACAATACCGGCGATCCATGTCTCTCACAGCATCTCCATCACTCCCGGCACGCTGCTCGATCGCATCATCAAACGCCCGCGCATGAAAGTGAACAGCTCCCATCACCAATCCGTGAAAGGCGTGGGCCGCGCATTGATCGCCAGCGCCACGGCGCCCGACGGCATCGTCGAGGCGATCGAACATCCCGGCCACCCGTTTTTTTTGGGTCTGCAATGGCACCCCGAATTTTTGTTTGAGCGCCACCAGCTCCATCGGCGGCTCTTTGAGGCATTCTTACGGGCGGCCTCCCGCCGGCCAGCGCTTCAACCATCGCCTCCGCAACGCGGGACCACCACATGATACGGGACTCACTTGCCCATGCCAGCGGACATGGGCATGACGTCACCGGAGAGAGGACACGGCGTGGGCAATCCGCTGTTTCGCACCAAATCGATCGAACGAATCCTCGCTGATTCCGACGCCCCTGAACATCGCCTAAAAAGAAGCCTGACCGCCTGGGACCTGACCGGGCTTGGCATCGGTGCGATCATCGGCACCGGCATCTTCGTCCTGATCGGCACCGCGATCGTCGGCGATGCGCATCGACCAGGAGCTGGTCCCGGGATCGTCCTGTCGTTCATTCTGTCCGGCATCACCTGCGCGCTCGCCGCGCTCTGTTATGCGGAATTTGCAGCCATGATCCCGGTGGCCGGCAGCGCGTACACCTACTCCTACGCGACTCTCGGCGAATTCCTGGCCTGGCTGACGGGATGGAATCTCATTTTGGAATACGGCGTGGCCTGTGTCGCGGTCGCCATCGGTTGGTCCGGCTACTTCAATAACATTCTGAAACTGTGTGGCTTCGAACTTCCCTATTGGGCCACACATCCCCCGGGAACGGACGGGGGAATCGCGAATATCCCGGCCGCAATCATCGTGCTGCTCGTTACCGGCATTTTAATCGTCGGCGTAAAGGAAAGTGCCAGAGCCACCTGCGGCATCGTCCTCATCAAGCTGGCCGTGATCGTCTTTTTCATCGCCGTCGGGACTTCCTCCGTCGACACGACCAACTGGACGCCGTTCATGCCGTTTGGATTTGCCGGTGTGGGTGCGGCGGCGGCCATCGTATTCTTTGCCTATATCGGGTTTGATGCCGTCTCGACCACCGCCGAAGAAGCCAAGAATCCACAACGCGATCTTCCTATCGGCATCTTCGCGTCACTGGGCATCTGCACCCTGCTGTATATTGCCGTAGCGGCGGTCCTGACCGGGCTGGTGCCGTTTTCACAAATCGACATCCATGCCCCAGTAGCTGAAGGATTGCGGGTCGCCGGCTTCAAATGGGGGGCCGCCGTCGTGGCAGTCGGAGCAGTGGCCGGAATCACGAGCGTGCTGGTGGTGATGATGCTGGGCCAGATTCGCGTGTTTTTCGCCATGTCCCGAGATGGCCTCCTCGGTCCCTGGCTGTCAGGGGTACATCCCCAATTTCGAACACCCCACCATGCCACCTACCTCACCGGCATAGCGGTGGCCATCATGGCCGCCTTGATTCCTATCGGCGAAGCGGCGGACATGACGAACATCGGGACCCTCTTTGCCTTCGTCCTCGTCTGTATCGGGATTATTGTGCTTCGTTATACCAACCCGACCCATCCCCGGCCCTTTCGCATGCCCTTCATGCCGGTCATCCCCCTGTTGGGTGTCCTAGCCTGCTTGGGCTTGATGTATTTCCTGCCCTGGATGACCTGGATCCGCTTTTTTGTCTGGACGATCATCGGCGTCGTTGTCTATGCCACGTACGGCATACGGCGTAGCAAGCTCGCCACCGATCCGGCTCTTGAGCACACCGGTAGCCCTCGACGCACATGACGCCGCTGCGTGAACCATCCGAGAAGGGAAGAATTAGGACGACGCTTCGGTTGGAGCGACTGGAGTAACTTTGGGTGCAGCTGCGACCGGCGCCGCAGCAGGGGTAGCCGGTTTCGCAGCAGGAGCGGTAGCCGAAGTACCTGGAGCGGCCTGAGCCGGCGCACCGGCTGCCGGTGTTGCCGCCGGTTTCGGAGGAGCCGCGGGTTTCGGAGGGGCAGGCCGTTCGGGCTTAATCCCGCCTTCCCAAGACGGGCCCGAGTACATATCGGCAGCCAACCCTTTGCCCTTCCATTTTTCTTCGAAGTCCGCAGCGGCCTTGTTGGGAGTTTCACCGGCTCCGACCACGTCATTCCATGGATAGGCGCGCGGACCGATCTGGCATCCCGCCTCCGTACGCTTCAAATATAAGGCAATAGGATTGCCTCGGTAGGGCCCGAGGTAGATATGCACCGATCCCACATATTCAAGCAATGTGGCCACCATGCCTCCAAGAAGAGGTGCATGATGCCATAAGAGGTAGGAAGAGGGCAAGAAGGACCTACCACCCCCCTGCTATTCGGTCCATCCGATCAGGAAAGGGCCGGACGCTCGGTCGACGGACGGGAGCGCAGCAAGTAGAGCCCTCCGATGAGAATGATGATGACGACGACATTCAAGCCGACATCCATGAGGTACTGCTGAAACAACTCGTGCCTGGTTTCCTTGGCCACCGCTTCAAGCTGGTAGGAGAGTTCCGCGCTGGCCGTCAGCAGTCTCCTGGTGCAAGCAATGATCCCCACGGACAGATACGGTTCTAATTCCAACACTTCCGTCTGAAGAAATCGCACCACCGTGCGAAACAGTTCCAGAAGAATGATGACCAGGAGCAAATCGTTCAGTAACTTGAGTGCGGCAGGAAGAAGCGCGAGCTGAACGGGTCGAGCCAGGAAGATGTACCAAGCATGGACGAAAATAATCAGGCAAAGAGCCAGCAAGCTGAACCCGGCCGCGACATAGCCGAGCCGGTCCAGTTGATCCATAAACCCGAGCCACCAGCGCAGACTGGGTCGATGAAACTTCTCGTCTGCCTCCGGCACACTTGGTGAGCGCATTACGCCTGCCCTGCCGGGCCGGTCGGCGTAGGAAGCCCGTCCTCCAGCGGTTGACCGAACCTCAGTCCATGCACCGCACCGGTCGTAATGAGATGGCCGCAACAGTCGATCCCTTGCAGGCCGGCGCCGCCATCCATCACCATGAGGCGAAGGCCGCAGGAATCAGGAAACTGCCGCCGCTCTTCCAACATGGCCCCCGGAAGCAACGTCCCTCGTTTCCGGCCCCTCGACGAGACGATCTCCGGCACGAGATCCGCTTCAGTGAGTTCATGCCCACAACAGAAGATCCTCTGGAAGCCCTCACCGCCACCGGTACACTTGACCACTAACCCGCAGGAATCCGGAAATCGTTTCCGTTCGTCGAGAATGTCGCCTTTCTTGATGGCCATGGCACCTCAGTTTGATGAGTAGATGGCTAAAGTCGGACCCAGCGCTAGTGAATCAGAAGCCGGGAGGAAAATCCAGCGCCGACGCCCCCAGGAAATCACACACCATGTGTCTCAGCGAGGGCCCCCCTCTCCCCGGTGCTTCCCACCGCTAGGCCCTGGCAGGTAGAGGCACGGGTGCGCCTCAGACATGCGTGACGGGTGAATCCAACGCCGCCGCCGGCTCGTCGCTCTCCGACACCTTCGAGAAAGGCAGACGGGCATAGGCTTTGTGCCAAGAATCCAGCAATACCTTGTGCGAACGGCACCCGACCACCAGACGCGCGTCAGAAATCGTCACCGGCTTGCAGGGGGCAAGGTATCGCGCCTTGAGCCGCGCCACCCGCGTCAATGACTGCTCCAGTCGTTCCGGCGTAATCCGGCCGTCTTGCACCGCGCGCTCCATCGCCTGCATGGCCGTCATGACCCGGTCCTGATCTTTGCAGATCAGCAGCACATCACAGCCCGCCACGAACGATCGAACCGCCGCTTCGCCGATCCCATCATGATCGATAATCGCATGCATCTCCAAGTCGTCAGTGAAGACCACTCCGTCGTAACGAAACTCTTCGCGCAGCAGCCGCTGGATCACGGCCGGAGACAGCGTCGCCGGCGCATCGGGATCCAACGCCCGATACAACACATGGGCCGTCATGAGACTGGCGACGCCCTGCCGAATCGCCTGCTGAAACGGGGGGAACTCCGTCTCGCGCAACCGCTGAATCCCCGCAGCCACCACGGGAAGCTCCTTGTGCGAATCCGTCGCCGTATCACCATGGCCGGGAAAATGTTTCCCGCAGGCCACGACCATATTGTCTTGCAAGCCGCCGATCGTGGCCCGCCCCATTTCTCCGACGAGGTCGGGCTCGGCACCGAACGCCCGGTCACCGATCACGGGATTGTCGGGGTTGCTGTTCACGTCCAGTACCGGCGCCATGTTCATATTGATGCCCACGGCTCGCAACTCTTTTGCAATGGTGGCCGCCGCGGAATAGGCCAACTCACTGGAATTACACTGCCCCAGCTGACCGCAGGGGGGAAAGATCGTAAATTCGGCGGGCAGCCGGGAGACACGTCCCCCTTCCTGATCAATCGCGATCAAGAGCGGCGAAACTGGAGATAACTTCTGAAGTCCATTCGTGAGATCGACGATCTGCTGAACCGATTCGAGGTTGCGCCGAAAAAAAATCACGCCGCCCGGCTTGTACGCCGTGAGAAACGAGGCCAGGTCGTTACTGACCGTGGTCCCGGTAAATCCCATCATGAAGAGCTGGCCGATTTGCTCGCGTAATGTCATAACCCCCTTCGACGACGATCTGAGTGAGAAGCAGATGGATGCTCGGTTGACGCCGCTCCACGCACCGGTTGCCGCTAGGGCAAGGTTCGATCAAGCAGGAATTGGATGAGCAGCCGCGTGCCGATCCCGGTCGGGCCTTTCGGGAGATAGGCCCGCTCGCGCTCGCTCCAGTCGGTGCTGGCGATATCCAGATGGATCCATGGGCAGTCCCCGACAAACTTGCTCAGGAACAGCGCAGCGGTAATCATGCCTCCGCCACGGCCACCGATGTTCCGCATATCGGCCACATCGCTGCGCAACTGCTCGAAATATTCTTCCCAAAGCGGCATTTCCCATACCCGCTCACCGGCTCGCATGCCGGCATTCCGGACATGTTCCTTGAGCTGATCATTGTTACCGAACATGCCGATGGCAAATTGACCGAGCGCCACCACACAGGCGCCGGTCAAGGTCGCGATGTCGATCAAGACTGCCGGCTTGTAGCGGGTCGCATAGGCCAAGGCGTCAGAGAGGATCAATCGGCCTTCAGCGTCGGTGTTTTGAACTTCGACGGTTTTTCCCGAAAGCGTCTTCACGATATCGCCTGGCCGCATCGCACGACCGCCGGGCATATTTTCCGCGACCGGCAATATACTCACCAGATGCACCGGCAATTTGAGTCGTGCCGCAGCCCGCATCGTGGCGAGCACTTCAGCGCCGCCCGTCATGTCGGCCTTCATATGTTCCATATTCTCGGCCGGCTTGAGTGAAATACCGCCGGTGTCGAAGGTAATGGTCTTGCCGACCATAACGACCGGGGGATCACCCTTCTTCGCCTTGACGCTCTTGTACTCCAGAATGATGAACTTCGGCGGCTCATGACTGCCCTTCGCCACGCCGAGCAGGGCCCCCATGCCGAGTTGTTCCATATCTTTCTGTTCAAGCACCTTCAGCTTGACGCCCGGTTCTTTCGCCACCGCCTTCGCTTCCTGCACGATCCGGCTGGGGGTCATGATATTGGCTGGATGGTTACACAGATCGCGAACCAGGACCGTGGCCTCCGCCGTCGCCACGCCGCGCCGGATGCCCTCGGTAACCTGCGCCAGCAGCGATGCTTGCGCGACGTAGATGGTCAGCCGTTCGACGTCCACCGGTTTGCTTCCGTTCGCACTCCGGTACGCCGTAAATTGGTAATTGCCGAGGATGGCGCCTTCGGCCATGGCCTGTGAGACGTCCTGAATAGGAATCTCCTCCAGAACCGCACCCGGCAGCACCACGCCGAATGAGGACACCTTGGCCTGGCGGACGCGTTTGACCGCAGAGCCTAACGCCTGACGGAACGCATCCAGACGCAAATCCTTTTCCTTTCCCAAACCGGCCAGCAGCAGCCGCTTCGCCTTGGCTTTGCCCTGCGTATGTACTAATAGCCCTTCGCCGAGCTTGCCTTCGAATTCCCCGCGCTGAATCAAGGCAGCGAGCTGTCCACCGAGCTGAGTATTGATGGCGGCCGCTTCCGAGGAAAGGTCTGACGCGCCCTCGCAACAGAGCAATACCAGCACCTCGGCGACTTCTTGTTCCGCCCGCCCAACCTGTGCGTGCACTTGAATCTTCTTCATCAATCCTCCCTGGTTCTTGCCGTTCGCTGCTCTCGCATGGCCGACATGTGGCCAACCTGTCGTGGTTATACCCCACGCATATCGGGCGCCCAAATCTGCTTGTGCATTTGCAACTGAAACCTGACCGGTAATTTATCGGTCAGCACCCATTCCGCCAACTGTCGCGCATCAACTTCGCCAAAGACGGGACTCATCAGCACGGTGCAGCGCGCCGCCAGATTCCGACTGCGCACCACCTCGCGCGCCCATTCATAATCGGCCCGATCCTTGATGACAAACTTCACTTCATCGCAAGACGCCAGCCGATCGACATTCGGCCAATACATACGCTCGGTCATGCCGCTTCCAGGACATTTCACATCCAGCACGACGTGAACTCGCTCATCCACGCCGGACGTATCGACGGCTCCGCTGGTCTCCAGGAGCACCTCGAACCCCTCGTCGCAGAGCCTGGTCAACAAGGGCAGGGACGCCGGCTGGCTGAGCGGCTCGCCGCCAGTGACTTCTACCAGATTGCAACCGAATCCGCGCACCTGCTTAATGATGTCATCTTGCGCCATATCCTGACCGCCGTAAAACGCATAAGCGGTATCACACCAAGTGCAGCGCAAGGGGCATCCCGTCAAACGAATGAACACGCAAGGCCGACCGGCGTGCGTTGACTCACCCTGAATGCTGTGAAAAATTTCGGTGACCCTGAGCATCGTGGCTCGATGTAGCGGGTCAGCCTGTGACGAGGGGCCGGCGGAGGTCTTCATGTCCATGTGGTTATCGGCCATCCGTTCCGTTGAGCGATACGGTCCATCCCTCGAATAGGATTCACAACCAACGGATAGCCCACCATCTCAAGCAATTCGACATCGCCCGGACTATCGCCATAGGCAAACGACTGGGCCAAATCAATGCCGGAGTCCCGCGTCAGCCGCGCGATCAACTCCCGTTTGCCGGGGCCATAGGGGAGGGGCGCACAGACATGTCCCGTAAACTGTCGCTCCTGTTGTTCCAGCCTCGCGGCCAGCAAGGTCGGCACCTCCAGCAGTGCGGCCAGCGGAGCAATCAGGAAATCGAGCGATCCGGTCACCAGCACGATATGATGCCCGGCCCGGCGGTGCTCATCCATGCGAGAGAGCCCTTGAGCGGATAGACGGGGACATAATTCGGTACGGCAAAACTCTTCAGCCAACGCTTCGACCTCAGCGGCATCCTTTCCAGCCAAATAGAGTTTCCGTTCCCGTAACGGGTGGAGCGAAACCGGAGGCGCACATCGCAGCACCCACTGAAGGCTGTCTCGAACCTCACGCCATCCCACAAGCCCCCGTTTCCAAAGAAAACGAAAAAATCGCACTTCGCTGGCTTGTCCCGGGAGCAACGTGTTGTCGACATCAAAGAGTGCGG
Source organism: Nitrospira sp. (assembly GCA_022226935.1). GTDB lineage: Bacteria > Nitrospirota > Nitrospiria > Nitrospirales > Nitrospiraceae > Nitrospira_A. The sequence continues at coordinate 1,661,624 of CP092081.1, read as the reverse complement.
CGATGTCCGTCTGCCGGCTTGTATATGAAATATGTGGGGCTGAGAGAGGCGTCATCTCGACCGTCGGTCCGCTGATCGCTGTAATGGGAGAAGGGTATGCCACGTGTCCACGCAGCACGCGTCAGATTCTACCGGACAACTAGTTGATTGACAAGCATTTTGGACCACTTCTATAATGCGCTTCCTCTGGGGCCTGGGGGCTACGTCGCGAGAACGGGCAATTCATCGCCCGCGTTCGGCTCGTCCGTACCCAGCCTCATGTGTCGACGAAGAGCGATCCGGTTGCCGAAGTGGTGGAATGGCAGACACGCACGTTTGAGGGGCGTGTGGCGCAAGCCGTGCGGGTTCAAGTCCCGCCTTCGGCACCAAACTCAGCAATGGCAAACAGGCATTCCACCCACCGCAGTGTGCAGTGGGAACGGAAAGCCAAGCGCCCCTCAGCGAGCCTCCTTCTTCCAGCACATACCCATCATCGCATCACATGAGGGTCTCACTGCGAATACCTATGGGCTAGTGGGATTTCATGCCGCCCTTCACGCAGATAAATGGCCCTACTGCACTAGGGCCCAATTACGTTGCAAAATTTCAATCATCTCTCACCGCACGATCTGGCTTGGTGATATGATGCGGATCCTGCAGGCTATGACGCGCACTGAGATACGTATTCGTGCCTTCCATGATTCTCGAGGGCCATTACCATCAGCAGGGCAACCTCTACGGTGGGCGGCAGTGCTGGCCGCATCAGTTCCCTCAGTGCGGATGAAGGAGTGACGTGTGAGCGCGCAAGATTTGGCAGCGGCCTTCCCTTCCTCGGGAGATTTCCGGTCGATTGAGGCCGTTCTCCGTACCTTATCCGGCCAGGCTTCGATCGGTATTTTCCTCTCGGACCCGGAAGGGCATACCCTCTATCTCAACGAACGCCTGCGCCGCATGGCCGGACTTCCCACTACCCCGACAGCAGCAGAATGTTGGCTCACGGCTCTTGCCCCTGAAGACCACGACGCGATTGTCACCGAATGGTTGACGGCCACCGAGCAGGCCCGGAGCTTTTCACGCGAATTTCGCTTCCACAGACCAGACGGATCACTCCGCTGGGTGATGGCCGAAGCGTTTCCCCTACGCGAAGTGGGGTCTCCACCCAGTGGATACGTGGGCATGATCCGCGATATCACCCCGCGACATTTGGCACTCGAGGCCTTACATGCCTGCGAAGACCGCTACCGGAGCTTGGCCGCGCTGTCGTCTCATCCGATCCTGGTCTATGCAGACGAGACGATTCTATTCATGAATGACGCGGGCATGCGGCTCTTTACTCTACCGCCAGCACCCTCTATTGAAGGCCGCTCTCTGTTAGAAGTTTTTCCGAAAGAATTTCTGCAGGATCTTCCCTTGGCAAACGCCGTTCATGGGACGGAATCCGCCACCCCCGTCGAACGACAGTACGTACGCCGCGATGGAACGCGCCTTGATATGGAATTGGTGGTAAGCCAAGTGAGCTTTGATGGACACTCGGCCATTCAGGTGCTGGCCACAGATATCACCGCACAAAAAGATGCCGCAGCGCAGGTGCGACGGGCGCACAAAATGGCCGCGGTGGCAACCCTTGCCGGCGGGATCGCCCATGAGTTCAATAACTGCCTGACGGCCATCATGGGATTCTCCGACCTCGCCCTGCCGTTACTTGTGCCCGACAGTCGCGTCTATGGTCATATCCAGCAAGTGGTTCTCGCATCGAAACGAGCGAGAGATCTGGTGACCCAGATGCTCATGTTCGGCCGCCAAGCCGAGGGCATCAAGCAACCGGTTTCGCTCGATATCCTCCTGAAAGAAACGCTGAGGCTCTTGAAGGGGACGCTGCCGGATAACATTAGCCTTCGCGAGTGGATTCCCGGCGCGACCCATCCGATTTATGCCGACCCGACACAGATTCACCAAGTCTGCGTGAAGCTCCTCGCCCATTCCGAGTTAGCCATGAAACCGGACGGTGGCATCCTTGAGGTGCGCCTCGACAATGTCCACCTGACCCAATCGACCAACGCGCAGGATCTTCCACTTCGCCCTGGCCACTATGTCTGCCTCACTGTGTCCGATACAGGCGAGGAAGTCAGTGCCCAAGACCATCGTCAAAAAGTTGGGCCGCTGTTTGCCCACCTTCCGGATGGAACCCAGGCCGGGACGGAACTCGCAGAGGTGCAACGCATCGTGAGCGAGCATGGCGGAACGGTCCGCTCCACCAGCACAATCGGCCAGGGAACGACGATCGAAGTCTACTTGCCTGCGATACTTCCCCCCATGTCCATGGGCACCGCCGAGTCGCCTCAAGCAAATGCATCGGACATCACAGGACAGAAGGAATTTCTTGCTGAGCGCGACAAAGAGCGATAGATTCGCGATGAGTGCCGGCAACTGATAGAGATCCAATCAGCCATCTCTGTAGGGCCGCACAACTTAACCCCAGAGCCATCACTAGAACTGCTGCGAGGAACGTTATGCCATCGGTGTTGATTGTGGACGACGAAGAAGCGATTCGCCGGCTTATCCGCAGCACGCTTGAGCAGGCAGGCTATCGTGTCCAAGAAGCGGCCGATGGCAAAGAAGGCTTGTCACACTATCGTCAAGCGCCCGCCGATTTGGTGATTATGGATATTCTCATGCCGGACCAGGACGGCTTGGAGAGCATTTTGACCTTGCGGCGAGAATTCCCCAACGCCAAAATCATGGCCATCACCGGCGGCAGCGACATGATCGGCATCCTCAATTTTCTGGATGTCGCCCGCATGCTCGGCGCCCGCCGCACGCTTCAGAAACCCTTCGAGATGCAACAGCTGCTGGACGCCGTTCAGGCTGAAATTGCCGGCTGACGAAACACGCCTACTCGATTTTCGCGGCATGGCGCTCCATTGACTTCCAGCCGATCCATCCTCACACTACGCCCGCTTTCGTCTCCCTGTACCCGTCAATGAGACCGTGATCATGACCTGGTGGACTCCCCAACTGAACGCGCTCCTGGGCGGCCTGGTGGTCGCCGGCGGCATCTTTGTCATGTGGGACCAAGCAGGGCTCGTCTGGACGCTGCTTGTCGCCGTTGTAGCAACCGCATTCCTTCTCTGGCGGGGGCGCAGCATCGGGGCCGTATGGGCCTGGACAAGCTTGGGGCTTGGTATTGAAAGCATGACCTGGCCGATTGTGACTATGGTGCGCATCCGGATGGAAGGAATTCAGCCGACGGAAGAACAGATGGGAACGATTCTGAATGCTGTGCTGTTCGGCCTGTTCACCTCGGTGTTCTGGGTGACGTTTGCCCTTGGTCTGTTCAAACGGCTGCGGGCACAGAACGCGCCACCGGTTTTGATTCGAGAAGGCAAACCGGCCCCGCCGAGAGGCAAGAAAAACCGCTCCCGAAACTGACTCGCCTCACGCCATCGAGACCGGATCGACGTCAATATCATATCGGAGCCCACCCCGGCGGGATTCCCGCTCCAATTCCTCACGTGTCCGCACGGCGATCTCCTTCCCGGCCTTCGGAGAACTGGATTTGACCAGGATCTGCCAACAGTACCGACCTCGCGTCAGAACGTGCGGCGCCGGAGATGGGCCCAAGACCACAACCGTCGGTTCCCTACCCGCAACCTGCGCTTTCAGCAACGCCGCCCAGCGATCGGCGGCCTGAGACACCACTGCCTCCTTTGTTCCGGACACATCCAGCCTAACAAGGCAAGTCCAGGGTGGATAGTGAAGCATCTGCCGGAAGGCCATCTCCTGCTGCACGAACACCTCTTCGTCACCGGAAGCCAGGGCCATGATCGCATGATGGTCTGCCAAGCGCGTCTGGATAAGAAGCCGGCCTCCGGCAGAGGCAGGACGAGCCAGATCGGCGGCGTCCCGAAGGGCGTGATACATCCGTTCCGCAGAACGGAAATCGGGAACGTGGAGACCGGCATCCGCATCGGGCAGCGCGACGAACGATGCCCGCCCGTGAAGACCGAGGCGGAATATCATCTGTGTCCCAATCAGGATATCAATGTCCCCAGCTGCCAGCAGCCGATTCAAAGCCCGCGCATCGGCAGGACGACGAATCGTTTCGCCATCTACACGTCCCACCCGCGCCTGGGGAAACATCCGTCGGACGGCCTCTTCGACACGCTCCGTACCCGACCCCACCGGTTCCAACTTGAGCGATTGGCAGCGGGGACAATGTTCGGGCACAGGCTTGGTTCGGCCGCAGTAATGGCACCGGACATGATTGCGGCGCCGAAAGAATGTCAGCGCGACACTGCAGGCATCGCACTGCGGCGTCGTCCCGCAATCTCCGCAATGCAGGACACTCGCAAACCCTTTGCGATTGAGATACAGCATCGCCAGGGCATTCTGCCGCAATGCGTCACGCAGTCCTTCGATCAGAGGAGGCGACAATACCGTGCCTCCTGACGCGGCTCTGGGAGAGTCTTTCATGTCGATCACTTGCACCATCGGCAGTTGCCCCGGATCACGGTACACACATGCCGTCATGCGTCCTTCCTGAACCGCCGACAGACTCTCGAGAGACGGATGGTTCGAGGCCAACACCAACACCGCACCGTCACGGGAAGCACGATAGTGCGCCACCTCTCGCGCATGATACCGGGGCACCTGCTCTTCTTTGAGGGACGCATCATCCTCACCGTCCACCCACACGAGACCTAGCCGCTCCAGGGGAGCAAAGACCGCCATGCGGGTGCCGATTAGAATCTTGACCGAACCCTCTTGCGCCGCCTGCCAGACCGCCGCCCGCGCCTTCATCGAAAGACCGCTGTGCAGGAGCATCGCACGTTCGCTTCCTGCGGCCAGAAATCCAGCCAACCGACTCGCATGCTCGACATCACCCGTGAGAATCAACACCTGCTTCCCGAGACGAACGGTAGCTTGGACCGCTTGGGCCAGGCACCACTGTCTCGTGCGGTAATTCCCCTGCAGAAGCAAAGGGACGGAGGTCTTCTTCACAAGTGCCTGTTCCAGAACAGCCGGCCACGGCAGGGCTTCTGGATGAGGCAGTTCGAGACCATTCGTCGCCTCTACCAACTCCATAGGAAGTCCGCCTCCTGATAGTTGGCCCTCCTGCTTTGCGGGACGAAGGATTCGGGGAGCGACCGGTTCATCGCAACGACCCACCAGCCCCTTTTGGACTAGTGCCTGTAAGGCAGGGGTCGTGCGGGCCTGGTCTCCCTTCAGCAGAGTCGTCGCCATGATGCCTTTGGGACGCCGGCGTAAGCGGGCGAGCAACTCTGTTTCGGTATCTCCCAACGGCTCGACGGAGGAGTACGTTGCCAGGCCCTGCGCTGTCAGCACATATCGAGGCTGAGACGGCCCCATTCGATCGACAGGAGGCAGGACGAGCTTGATACATTGCCCCCACGGTGCGGCATACCGTTCCGCAACCCACTGACTGAGCCCGATTTGGTCGGCCGTGAGGAGGTGATCCGCTGACGCCGCACTCAGCGAACGAATAGCTTTGAGGCCCTCCTGCGGGGCACCAGGTGGAAGCCGCTGATACACCGCAATCACGAGACCGCGAAGGTCTTGGGAGCCGAACGGCACAACCACCGAACGTCCGATGACGACGCGGCCCTTGAGTTCAGCGGGGATGATATAGGTAAACGGTCGATGAAGCCGGCGTGGCAATACCACATCAACATACGCAGGAGAAGGCGTCGGAATCATCACGCTGGACTGCTGCACGGGAGGGTCGAGCATGCGGCATTCTAGCAACACCGGTCCGGTGCAACAATGACGACTGGTGAGAGACCGCACGAAAATGAGATCGAACAGAGAGGGGTTTAGAGAAGGAAAGAGGCTACAGAGAGGGCACTGGACGGCGGCCAGCTTCTTGAGAGAAACCAGCCGTCGCCTACACTACGAGCCAGGGGCAGGCGATGGTGGCATCCCGTCAGCGGGAGAGGCCGGCACTCCGGCATCAGGAGCTATCGGGCCACGATCGGTTGGCACATCCGACAAAGCCGGGCCAGACGGCACCTCCGACACCGGCGCGTTCGTCGGATTTACCGGCACTGAATCCATGTGGTTGTAGGTAAACTGTGCCGAGCCTGCTGACTTTTCATCAACCGGTGCTTTCACCGAGTGTGCTGAGACTGTCTCTTCGAGCGACTCCAGTACGACTTCAATGCGGCGATTTTTCTTGCGTCCCTCTTCGGTCCCGTTGCTGGCCACCGGGCGGCTCGCTCCATATCCCACGGCAGACAGTTTCGCGGAATCCATTCCACCCTTCTCGACCAAATACCGTACGATTTCTGCCGCGCGGGCTTTGGATAATTCCCAATTGGTGGGGAATACGCCCTTCAAGGACGGTCCGATTTCCATGTTGTCGGAATGACCTTCGACGCGAACCTGCTGACCGCCGGCCGTCGTCGTCAGATACTCGGTCAATTTTTCAAGAATGGGCACCCCTGCGGGTTTCACTTTGACTTCCCCCGACTCGTATTCCAACTGGTCCGCCAGATCGTCAAGATTGAGCCTCTGACTTCTACGGGCATGTTCGATTTTTCCCTTGCCGGTCGAACGGGCTTCATTCGCATCGGAGACAGAAGCATCCGACTTCGAAACCATCACAGACTGCGCGGTAGCCGCCTGATGATCGATCTCTCCGCCGTCGGACTGCATGGCGTCGAGGGCCACGCCATGCTTGGAGCGAAGACGATCTCCGACCAGGGCACGGGCCGAAGCCTTGGACAACACCGCAGTGGCCGTATGAGGTTCCGTCGCAAGCACCCTCACTTCGCCGATCTTTCGCTCGGGAAGGCCGCCGCCCGTTCGAAATACTTCCATGAAGTCTCCGGATCGGAGTCCGTCATCTTGCCCCTTATCGAGGTACACCACATTTCCTTGCGACACGAGCGACATATGTTTGTCTGCCTGTAACTCGACGATCATCCCTTCGACATCTGGCCCGGCAGAAGCAGGCCCGCTGATTTCCTCTGCAGGAGGAGGCGTAAAACGCATGACCGGATCACCAGGTGAAAGTGGCGCGTACGATCGGACAACCTGCACACCTACCAGCACGGGATCCAGCTGAACGACTTTCACGACACCAACCCGATTGATGACATACCCGAGATACTGCTTGGTCATGGGATGAAACACTTTACGAGACCGCCGATAGACGGTGTACAGATCACCAATCGCAGCTTCGCCGGGATTTTTCAGTTTGAGATATAACGTATCCGTGCCGGACCATCCCAGCATCATCCGATTGCCGGATAATTGATTATCGCCGGTCATGACATTGATGACGCCCTCAATCGGCATGTCCTGTCGAATCGATCCGGCGGCATAAGTCAATGCTGCGTCACCCAAGCGCACGCTTTGCGCATTCTCTGCGTAAGCAGGTATGGCCGTGATGGCCATGAGACTACAGGAAAGAATAGTCAGGCTGGCGCGCATAGGTAATGTCCTCATATTGATCACACCTAGGAGGGTTGTCTGTAGCAACCTTAGCAAAGAGCAGGGGGTTGTCAAGAAACTGTCCGGAGAGCAAGGGTTTGATTCAGGTGCCTCTGGATGTTATCGTGAGGTCGGGACCGGATATTCTCACGGAACCAGATCGGGCGGTGACGGAATGGGAATGGAGAAACGACGGATCAACACCCAGATGCCTCGCCGGACGAAGGTTCAACCATCCACACTCATGGCATCGGAGTGGGATATCGGTGGCGGATCTCCGCCGTCCGGCCTAAGAACTCCAGCAAGTCAGATGAGGCCGGCCTCTGCGCATGACCATTCCGTCAGTGATGTTTCGGCGGCATCCCGGCCGAAAACCTCAAACAATCCCCACGAATCGTGACAATCGGCGCTCGCTCCTAACTCCTGGACAGTATTCACTTTCTAGGACTATCGGGACTAAAGCCCTAGGTCCTTTGTGCGCTTGCTATTAAAAATAACCAAGGGCTAAGATTCCGACCTCCTAAATAGCCTTATAAGCCCTCAAACCTGCTGAGGTTCGAGCCAATGGCCGGTTCCGAGCTCCTCTTAGAGTATCTCAGTCGATATTTTCCGGTACTCGTCTTTGTGTTCATCGCCCTGGCGTTCGGCGCCGGCACACTGCTGATCAGTTACTTTGTTCAACCCAAGTATCCTGAACCGGAAAAGCTATCTACTTATGAGTGCGGATCTGAACCCTTTTCTGACGCCAGAATGCCATTTCCCGTCCGCTACTATATCTTCGCGATGTTGTTCGTGATTTTCGATGTGGAAGTCATCTTTCTTTACCCTTGGGCCATTGTCTTTAACAAGATCGGCCTCATCGGCCTGATCGAGATGTTGATCTTTATCGGGCTTTTCCTCGTCGCCTATGTCTACGCCTGGCGAAAAGGAGCATTGGAATGGGATTAATTCAACTCGGTGGCCACGATAAAGACGGCTCTCCCGATGTCATTACCCTCACGGTTGAAAAAGCCGTGAATTGGGCAAGAAAAGGGTCCTTATGGCCGATGACCTTCGGTCTGGCCTGCTGCGCGATCGAGATGATCGCGGCGGTTTCATCCCGCTATGACATGGATCGTTATGGAGCAGGGGTCTTTCGAGCCTCTCCCCGCCAGTCCGATCTCATGATTGTGGCAGGTACCGTTTGCCGACGCATGGCGCCCGTGATTCGAAAGATCTACGACCAGATGCCTGAACCGAAATACGTGATTGCCATGGGTTCCTGTGCAACGTCCGGAAATATTTACGACAGTTACAGTGTGGTTCAGGGAGTTGATCGATTCGTGCCGGTTGACATTTATGTGCCGGGGTGCCCCCCAACCCCAGAAGCGCTCTTCGATGGCATTCTGAAATTGCAGGAGCGGATCATGCAAAAACGCGTCTTCCTCTCCCAACCCAAAGAAGTGAAGGACGCACTGAAGGTCTGACGGACGGAACGACTTCATGAGCCAACTCGCACAACGCATCGAGGACACCTTTCCTGGCGCCTGCACAAAGGTGGTGGAATGGCGTGGGGACCTCGCCGTGACAGTGAAGCCTGAGACGTTGCACGATGTGGCCCGGTTCCTGCGGGACGACCCTGCCTTACGCTTTGATTATATCGTCCATGTCAGCTCGGTCGACTGGCCTGACGATGAAGAACGGTTTGAAGTCGTCTACGAGGTCTACTCAATTCGTACGCGACAACGGATTCGCCTGAAAACTCGCGTGCCGGAATCAGACTGTATCGTCGATTCCCTGACCGACGTCTGGAAAGGCGCCGATTTCATGGAGCGCGAAGTTTACGACATGATGGGCATCCGGTTCCGGAATCATCCGGATCTTCGCCGCATCCTGATGCCGGACGAATACGACGAAGGTTATCCCTTGCGCAAAGACTTTCCGCTTCGTGGCAAGGGGTGGCGTGACACATTCGAATTTTTGGATGAACCGTCCCGATAGGGAACAGGTTTTGACCGGCTGAACGATCATGGCACAGTTCGAAGATCAAAGAACTACCGTCTATAAAATTGATCCGGAGCACCCGGAGAGCGAAACGCTTCCAACGCTCAGGACCGAAGAACTCCTGCTCAATATGGGGCCTCAACACCCAAGCACCCATGGAGTGTTGAAGGTGATTCTGGAGTTGGAAGGGGAGCGGTTGGTCAAGTCGACTCCGGTTATGGGCTTTCTCCACCGGGGCGTGGAAAAGCTGGCCGAAGAAGGGACGTACCATCAATTCATCCCGCATACCGATCGCCTCGACTATGTCTGCGCGATGTACAACAACTTCGCCTACTGCCGAGCAGTTGAAAAATTGATGAACATCACCGTGCCGGATCGTGCCGAATACCTGCGTACGATTGTCGCGGAGATCCAACGTATCATCGGTCACCAGTTCTGGCTGGGCACGCAAGCCCTTGATATCGGGGCGATGACCGTGTTTTTTTATTGCTTCCGCGACCGGGAAATTTTGCTGGATTGGTTCGATGAGCTCTGCGGTGCCCGCCTGACAACCAGCTGGTACCGAATCGGCGGAGTCGAGCGCGACTTCACTCCGTCTTTGTTTGCCAAATTGAAGCAATTTCTCGATTACTTCCCACCGAAGATCGACGAATACGTCATTTTCCTTGAGAAGAATCGTATCTGGCTGGCACGCACGAAGGGCGTGGCCGTTATTTCAGCAGAAGATGCGTTGAGCTTTGGCTTGAGCGGACCAACGTTGCGAGGGTCCGGTGTTGATTTCGATCTTCGCAAATACGAACCGTATTCTGCCTATCCCAAGTGTGAATTCAGCGTCCCTGTCGGCAAGAACGGCGACACCTACGATCGGTACTGGATCCGCGTGCAGGAGCTCTACGAGAGCGTCAAGATCATACGGCAGTGCCTCGAGCAGATCCAGGACGGGCCCATTATGGCGGACGTACCCAGCGTGACCCTGCCCCCCAAAGAGCGCGTGTTCACGAACCTGGAATCCATGATTCAGCAATTCAAACTGTTCTCGCAGGGGTTCAATGCACCTCCCGGAGAAATCTACTGCGGGACCGAAGCGCATAAGGGCGAGTTGGGTTTCTATATCGTCAGCACGGGCGGCGGGAAGCCGTACCGACTGAAAATCCGCGCCCCCTCGTTTATTCACATGGGGGCATTCGATCATATGTCGAAAGGCTATATGATCTCCGACGCCGTGACGATTTTCGGAACATACGACATCGTCATGGGAGAATGTGACCGATAAGCACATTGAGAGTGGCTAGTGCGAAACTCTGAATTTCTCACTCCACTCCAAACACTTATAACTGAGTATTAGGCCAAAGCATGGGTTTGAAACCAGCGACCAATCCCGACGTTGAAGCCGCGACCATTGAACTGTCTATTGACGGACGAACGGTATCGGCCAAGGACGGCGTCTCGCTTTACGATGTGATCGCCAGCACCGGCAAAATTATTCCTGCCATGTGCTACCACTACACCTTCGATCCGTTCGGGTCGTGCGGGATGTGCCTCGTCATGCAGGAAGGGAAGAAAGCTCCGGTTCGCTCCTGCACTGCGAAAGCGGCAGCCGGCATGGTGATTCGGACCGAGGGTGATGACCTCTTCGCCGCTCGAAAGAAGGCAGTCGAAAAACACCTTTCCGTCCATCCGCTGGATTGTCCCGTCTGCGACGCGGATGGGCATTGCGAACTTCAGGACATGGCGTTTCAGCATGGCGTCACCAATCTCGCCAACGCTAAACAAAAGTTCATCCCTGAAGACACCCGAAGCTTGGTGCTGGATTTCAACATGAATCGCTGCATCGCGTGCGCCGAATGCATCAACGTCTGTAAAGACGTGCTGATGATCGACGCGCTGCAATTTATGAAGAAAGGCGGCTTTAACCAGGTAGTGGCCAAAGGTGATCAGCCGCTCGCATGCGAGTTCTGCGGTGACTGCTTGGCCGTGTGTCCTGTCGGCGCCATCACGAACAAATATTCAAAATATCTCTATAAGCCGTGGCAGATGAAGAAGACCACCACCACATGTAACTATTGTGGCGATGGCTGCCAAATGCACCTCGAAACGAAGGACACGGAAGTCGTGCGTGTCACGTCGCCGCTTTCCTGGAAAAACAAATGGGGCGACAGGTCTGAAACCGCCAAGGGGCACGGCGGACTGTGCGTTCGAGGCCGATTCGGATTTCAATATATCGACAGTCAACAACGACTCCGGCAACCACTGGTTCGCACCGGTGACGCGCTGAAAGAAACGCCATGGCTCGATGCCATGCAGACCGTCATCGATCAGTTGTCAGACATCCACCGCAAGCACGGCCCGGAATCGATTGCCGGGCTTATTACCGCCCGCTGCACGAACGAAGAGCTCTACTTGTTTCAGAAGCTCATGCGTGGCGGCCTCAGGACCAATCAACTCGACAGTAGCGCCCGGTACGGTCACTTGAATTACGTGCACGCCGTCCGGCATGCCGTCGGCGTTGGTCGGCCGCTCAACGATTGGGAAGATCTAACCAAGGCCAAAGCGGTCCTCGTCATCGGTTCCAATATTACGGAAACCAACCCACTGACCGCTGTCCGCATTAAAGAAGCCATCCGTGTCTATCACGCGCAAGTGATCGTCGTGGATTCATCGAATACGAATATCGCTCAATTGGCCTCGCATCCACTCCTGGTAAAGCCGGGCACGGAAGCCTTGCTGATCGATGGTCTCGTCAAAGCCGTCATCGAACAGGATCTGGTCGATGAATCCAGTACGAGCCAACACCCACAGGCATTTGCAGCCTTGAAACAAGCTGTGGCTCAGGTCTCTCTGGACGAGGTATCCCGGGCGACCGGGGTGTCTCTCGAACAGATCCGCGAGGTGGCTGCCATTTTTGCGGAAGCGCCGCGAGCCGTGGCTTTGTGCGCGGAAGGCATCGTCCGCCGTCCTAACGGATACGAGAATGTCCTCAAACTTATTGACCTCGCATGGGTCACCGGAAAATTGGGGCAGCCAGGATCCGGTGTCACGACCGTCACCGAGGAGGTGAATGAACAGGGAGCCATCGACATGGGGGTTGCCCCTGAATTCCTTCCGGGACAGGCTCGCTTCGACGATCCCGGCGCACGTGAACGGTTCGGGAAAGCGTGGGAAGTGACCCTTCCGGCGATCGGCACTGGCGCTAATCTTCTGGAGATTTTCACCCGCATTCAAAAGGGCCAAATCAAGGCGCTCTATGTCATTGGGGAAAACCCACTGGCAACGTTGCCGGCCTCCATGGATGTGAGAGGGGCCCTCGACAAGCTGCAACTGCTGATCGTTCAGGATCCGTTTCTCACCGAAACAGGCCGCATGGCCCATGTGGTGCTCCCCGCGGCGACGTATGCGGAAAAAGATGGCACCTTCACGAATCTGGAAGGAAAAGTTCTGCGTGTTCGCCAGGCACTTGACCAGGTCGGAGAAAGCCTGCCGGACTGGCATATCATGACGGCCTTAGCCAACGGTCTCGGTTATGAATGGCCCTACCAGTCACCGCAGGATGTGCAGAACGAAATCATGAAGCTGCTCCCCGGTTACTACAATCTCGGTCAGCCGCGCCGCATTGCTCCCTCACCTGACGCATACCTCTCCAACGGCTATTCCAGCGAGGTCGCCACTCGATATCGCAAACGGCAGGCCATGGATGACAGCTCACGGCCATTCACCCTTGTGATGGGACAAGTGCTCTATCATTCCGGGAAAATGTCTACGCAGGCGTCAGGGCTCATCAATATTGAACCCAATAACGGGCGTATACGAATGAATCCGGCTGATGTGGAGAAACTCGGCCTAACCGAGCAATCCACTGTCCGCCTGACCTCCCAGCAAGCTTCTGTGCAGGCCGGAGTGAAAGCAGACCCGGATGTGCAAGCCGGATCATGCTTTGTCCCTGAACATTTTAATGAGCCTCCGATAAAAGATTTGATGACGACTGAAGTCGATGCCGTGACCGGAGTGCCGTATTTCAAATCGACGCGTGTAAAGATTGAAAAGGTTGGTCCGTAAGAGTAAGCTCGTCCGTCTTTTTGATCTCGTTAAAGGTGGTGGGAATGAGTGTCGGGACCTTGACCAAAAAAGTTCTGCAGGCGGCGTTGTTCTATGAAATCTGGGACGCCATGAAGGTCACCTTCAAGCACATGTTCCATCGCCCCATTACGTTCCAGTATCCGCGAGAACAACGCACCATTCCGGACGGTCATCGGGGCGCCCTTGGCCTGCTTCGCTATGGTGATGGACGTGATCGTTGCGTCGGCTGTGATCTCTGTGAAGCCGCCTGCCCCTCTCGCTGCATCAAGGTGATCAGCCAGGAAGATCCCGAACGACCGCTGCAGCGTTTTGCCAGCGAGTTTTATATCGACATCACCAAATGCGTCTTTTGCGGATACTGCGTCGAGGCCTGTCCGGTCAACGCATTAGCCATGACGAAAATGTATGAGTACTCTACCCACGACAAGCGGACCCTCCTCTTCGACAAGAAACGGCTCTACGAGGTGGGTGAACGCCACCTCGAGGACGCTAAAAAATATTTGTACACCCATAATCAAGAAAAAAATTCGGACGAAAGCCGGGAGTATCGTTACTACTTTCCGCAGTCCGTGCTGAAGCCCACACAGTCACAACCCAAACATTTGAGCTGAATCGTACCGTTATGGCATTCGTGTTTTTCGCGTATTTCGCAGTGGTCAGTATTGTCGCCGGCATTCTCACCGTGGCGTTGAAGAATCCTGTGCAATGCGGTTTGGCGCTTCTGGCTCTGTTGCTCCATGTATCAGGGCTGTTTGTGATGCTGAACGCCGAGTTCCTGTGGGCTGTTCAAGTCATCGTCTACGCAGGCGCCATTCTGGTTCTTTACCTCTTCGTGCTCATGCTATTGAACCTCAAAACTGACGACCGCTATTTCCATGCGAGAACTCCGTATCTCCTGGCTCCGGCTGTCATTGGGTTGATCTACCTGCTGTTCCTGCTCATCCGTTCGCCGTTCAGCGGATCTCGAGGTGATGCCTCCACGGCCGCCGTCCTCCTGAACGGAGATGCGCATGCCGTGGGGATCAAGATGTTCAGCGATTATTTGCTTCAGTTTGAAATTATCGGTGTGTTCCTGACAGGCGCGATCGTCGGCGCGATCGTCCTAGCCAAAGCGCCCAAATCCATCGAAACGAGGCGGGACGCATGATTCCTTTATCCGCCTACGTCGCGGTCAGTGCCATCTTGTTTACGACGGGCCTGCTTGGGGTTCTCATTCGCCGCAACTTTATTATCGTGCTGATGTCCGTCGAAATTATGCTGAATGCGGCCACGATCAACCTGGTCGCCTTTTCTCATTACCTCGAATCCATGCAAGGTCAGATCGTGGCGTTGTTTATCATCGCCATCGCAGCGGGAGAAGCAGCTATCGGGCTCGCCATCATCATTGTCGTATTCCGAGGCAAGATTTCGACCAACGTGGACGAAATGAACCTATTGAAGTGGTAACGTGTCTGACTCCATTGACCTGATCGTAAAATTGATTCCCCTGTTTCCGCTGATGGCCGTCATTGTGAACGGCCTCTTCGGGCACCGCTATTCCCATGATCTGGCTCACCGCTTTGCATGGGGCTCGGTCCTCATGTCCTTCCTCTGCGTGCTCGCGGTCTTCACGGAAACACTGCGAACCGGAACGGCTCGTGAGGTCATTGCCTATAAATGGATCTTCGGCGGCGATCTCACGATCAATCTCGCCTATCTGATAGACCCTCTCACCTGCATCATGCTCCTGGTCATCACGGGAGTAGGGTTCCTCATCCATGTCTACTCCGTGGGATACATGCACGGAGAAGCCGGTTTCACCAGATTTTTCGTGTACATGAATCTCTTCATGGTGTCGATGCTTCTCCTGGTCATGGGCAACAACTATGTTGTCCTGTTCATCGGCTGGGAAGGCGTCGGCCTCTGTTCCTATCTCTTGATCGGTTATTACTACGACAAGGTATCCGCAGCCAAAGCGGCGACGAAGGCGTTCGTGGTCAATCGTATCGGGGATGCCGGATTTTTACTGGCGATTTTCCTCGTCTTTGTGAATTTCCGGACACTCGACTACACGCAGGTGATGCAAAATGCGGCGCAACTGTCGCCTGAAATGGCCACTGCGATCGCGCTCTGCCTCCTGGTGGGAGCCGTCGGAAAATCAGCCCAATTGCCGCTCTACACTTGGCTGCCGGATGCGATGGAAGGCCCGACCCCCGTCAGCGCACTCATCCATGCTGCCACGATGGTGACGGCCGGCGTGTACATGATCGTTCGGAATCATGCCATTTTCGACTTGGCGCCTATGGCGATGACGACCGTCGCCTGGATCGGCGGATTGACGGCACTCTTCGCCGCCACCATCGGCTTGGTGCAGACCGACATCAAGCGTGTCCTGGCCTATTCCACTGTGAGCCAACTCGGCTATATGTTCCTTGGTTGCGGTCTCGGCGCCTACACAGCCGCCGTATTCCATCTTATGACACATGCGTTCTTCAAAGCCCTTCTCTTTTTGTCAGCCGGCTCGGTCATCCATGCTCTTTCCGGCGAGCAGGATATCCGCAAGATGGGCGCCTTGAAGTCGAAAATTCCTTGGACCCACACGCTCTTCCTGATCGGCACGATCGCGATCGCGGGAATTCCGCCCCTGGCCGGATTCTGGAGCAAAGACGAAATCATGGGTCATGCTTTCGTCCATCATCACTATCTCCTGTACGGCATGGCAGCAGTCGGCGCCTTCCTCACGTCTTTTTATATGTTCCGCCTGACATACCTGACATTCTATGGAACCTCGCGGCTCGATCATCATACGGCCGAACACGTGCACGAATCGCCAATGGTGATGATTGGCCCTCTCGTCGTGCTGGCCACTCTGTCCGTCATCGGCGGGTTTCCGGGCGTTCCACCTGAAAACGGCTGGTTTCACCATTTCCTCCACTCCGTGGCAGGAGTCGCGGGTGAGGAGCATGCGACGCCGCCAGCATTGATGTTTGGCCTCATGGGTACGGCGACCGTCATCGCCCTCCTCGGGTGGGGCCTCGCGCACTATTTCTATAGCGGTCCGTCCACCGCCGCTTCGGCCCTTGCCGACCGGATGCCTGGGGCGTACACCACTTTGCTCAACAAGTACTATGTCGATGAGCTCTACGATACCCTGTTCGTGGAGCCCACCAAACAATTGGGGCGTCTTTGCGATTGGTTCGACCGCACCATTATTGATGGACTTGTCCGCGGCATTGATCGAGGAACGGACCTCAGCTCTGCGGCCATTACGTGGACGGAAAAGCACGTGGTTTACGCCGGCCTCAATATTATCGGCTATGCAAATCACCTGCTGGCGCGCTCCTGGCGCCGCCTGCAAACCGGCATGGTCCATCAGTATGCAGCTATCATCGTGGCGGGACTTTTCATTCTCGTCCACCTCATCTTGTTGATCTGGACCGGAGGCGGTTCGACCGGCTATTCAGCACGCTGACCCGGCAGATTTTTTGGATGTACGATGCTTGAAGAGTTCAGTTTCGGGTTCCCCATCCTCTCGTACCTGATCTTCCTCCCCCTGGTCGGGGCGGCGGTTCTCTGGCTGATTGACGACGAGGATCTTCTCAAGTCCACGACATTGGGTATTACCCTCGTCGAACTGGCGCTCGCCTGCCTCGTCCTGGTGCGCTTTGTCCCTGATTCGGCGGCCATGCAGTTTGCGGAACACGCCAGGTGGATGCCGGCGCTGGGAATCGGCTATCACCTCGCCGTCGACGGCATCAGCGTGCTCTTCGTGGGGTTGACGGCGTTTCTGACCGTTTTGGTGGTGATCTATTCCTGGGACACGATCCGTAACCAGGTGCGCCTCTATTTCATGGCCCTTCTGGCACTTGAAACCACCACGATCGGGATTTTTGTCTCGATCGATCTGATCCTCTTCTTCGTGTTCTGGGAACTCATGCTCATTCCCAGCTACTTTCTCATCAAGCTCTGGGGTGGAGGGGCTGATCGCCATTACGCCGCGCTGAAATACGTTCTCTATACACTCCTGGGCAGCGTCTTTATGTTGGTCGGCATTGCCTTGCTCGACATCAACTATCACCAGTGGGCCGTGACCCATCATATGGATCACGTGTACTCATTCGACCTGCTCGAGTTGCTCTCCGTCCCCATTCCACTCTCGCAGCAGATTTTGATCTTCTGGCTCATGTTCATGGGATTTGCGTTCAAGGCGCCGGTCTTCCCTTTTCACACCTGGCTTCCTGATGCCCTCGTGGAAGGTCCGATCGGCATGGCCGTCATGTTAGCCGGCATGAAATTGGGCACCTATGGCTTCCTCCGCTTCACTTTCCCATTGGTGCCCGATGCATCAAAAAGCGAAGGAGTGGTCGCCATCGTCATGGTCTTAGCGTTGACCGCCATTCTCTATGGCGCGGTCGTGGCGTTGGTGCAATCGGATTTCAAACGATTACTTGCATTTAGCAGCATCAGCCACCTCGGGTTTGTGGTGGTGGGATTGTTTGCGTTGAATTTCCAAGGCCTCCAGGGCAGCCTGCTGACGATGATTAATCTGGGCTTCAGTACGGCCGGCCTCTTTTTCATGGCCGGGTTCCTGTCAACTCGTCAACAGAGCTCGCAGTTATCGTCCTTCGGAGGTTTCGCCAAGCAGGCTCCACTCCTGGCCACTTTCCTCCTATTGATCGGCATGGCCTCTATCGGACTGCCGGGGACCAATGGTTTCGTCGGGGAATTCTTAATTCTCTTGGGTGCCTTCAAAGCGAAGTGGTGGTTCGGAGCCGTAGCGGTACTCGGCGTGATTTTCGGAGCTGCCTATTTTCTGTGGTATTACGAGCGCGCGATGCTCGGTCCGCTCAGTAAACAGGTGTCGGCAGCCGTCAAGGATCTCCACATGCGTGAGATCACCATTGCGCTCTCGCTCTCGATTATGATTTTGTGGATCGGCCTCTATCCTTCGCCATTCCTGAGAATGATGAATGGATCCATTCAAGCTCTCGTCGACCGGCTTGATCGCGCGAAAGTGGCCTCAGTCGACACGGTTACCCACGTGCCCGCGAAGTAAGTAGGATCATGGCTGAATACACGCTGCTCATCATTTTGTTTGCGCCCTTTCTCGGGGCGTTGGGATTAATTTTTGTCTCCAACCGTCAAGTCTCGCTGGTACGAGGCATTGCCGCCGGATCGGCGTTTGTCTCGTTGGCCGCCTCCGTCTATCTCTTTTATGCCTATGATTCAGTGAAGGGCGGCTATCAGTTCATCCAGCGCATTGAATGGTCTCGTCAGCTCGGCATTTCCCTGCATCTCGGCGTCGATGGCATTGGGACTCCCCTGGTGCTTGCATCGGGCATTTTGTTATTCGCCGGCATCTTCGTCTCCTGGCATATCAAAGACCGGATGAAAGAGTTTTACATCTGGATCCTGATTCTCGCTGCCGCGACAATCGGCGTCTTCATGTCGCTCGATTTATTCTTCCTGTATTTCTTCTATGAGATGTCCGTGATCCCCATGTATCTGCTGTTGGGCATGTGGGGCAGCCATACCAAGAAATATCTCGAAATGACGGATCCCGAAGGCCTGAAACAGCGCGACTCCGTCGGCTTCATCTTCAATTTTGGGGCGAACAGCAAAGAATATGCAGCGATGAAGCTGGTCCTGTTCCTTTCCGCCTTCGCCGTGGCAGCCTTGATGGGCATTCTGCTCATCTACAAATTTTCCGGGCTGAACACGTTTGATATCCTGATTTTGCGCGAGAAGGCTCATTTCTCAGGGCCGTTGGCCACGCTCATTTGGCTGCTGATTTTCTTCGGCTTTGCGTCCATCGCGCCGATCTGGCCCTTGCATTCCTGGTCTCCGGTGGGTCACGCCGCCGCCCCAGCCGCCACCAGCATGTTGCATGCCGGCGTGCTGATGAAACTCGGACACTTTTCGATTATTCGCGTGGCGTTCGAAATTCTGCCCGAGACTACCCGTGAACTCATGCCCATCGCCGCGGTGCTGTGCATCTTCAGCATTATTTATGGCGGCCTTGTCGCGTACTATGCGAAAGACACCAAATACGTCATCGGCTATTCGAGCTCCAGCCACATGGGTTATGTGTTTCTGGGCATGGCGGCCTTGGACTACATCAGTCTCAGCGGAGCCGTGATCTACATGTTCGCGCACGCCATGGCCACCGGCATGCTGTTCGCCATGGCCGGCTGGGTCTACGATCAAACACACACTCGAGATATCCCGTCCTTGGGAGGACTCTCCAACCGGATGCCGTTTATCTCTGCGGCCTTTGTCATTGGTTGTATGGCCTCGATCGGAATGCCCGGGACCGTCAACTTCATCGCCGAAGTCATGATCATCGTGGGCAGCTGGAATAAATATCCGTTCCAAGTCGTCGTGGCAGTGCTCGGCATCGTGTTGACCATGGCCTATCTCTTCAAGATGATGCGCGGGCTCTTCTACGGTTCGATGGCGGAAAAATATAGCCACTCGCACGATGCCGTGGCAGTTGTCGATCGCATGCCTCTGCTCATTATGATCACGGTCAGCATCAGCTTCGGTATTTTTCCGGGACATCTCTACTCCGTGGTCAGATCAGGGGTCGACCCGTTGATCGCTCGCATTACCAAAGTGGTCCCGGTCGCAGAGCTTCCGATGAACATTCCACAAGCCAGCTCACACACCATGCCCGTGCCTGCTCCCGGTGAGGCGATTGCGAAGGTGACCTCGCGATGACTTTCTCCCTGACGCTTTCAGCCAGCGATCTTCTCCTCCTGCTTCCCGAGCTGTTTCTCACACTCTGGCTGTGCGTCGTCCTGGCTGTGGATTTTTCGTTCAAGCGTATCGTACAGGAACAGTTAGCCTACCTGACCATTTTGGGAGTGATCATCACGCTGGCCTGCCTTGCATGGTTCGACATGACCGGCATCACCGGCACCCTGTTCGGAAAGATGTTCGTCGTGGATCGGATGGCGATCTTCTTCAAAGTCATGATCCTCCTGGCGACTATCTTGGTCATTCTCCTCTCGATCGACTATGTGCATCGATTCTCCCTCTTTCGGGGCGAATATTATTTCCTCGTCGCGATGTCGGCGTTAGGTATGATGTTCATGGCCTCCGCCAATGACCTCTTATCTCTCTTCGTTACGCTCGAGTTCGCAACCTTCGGCTTTTATGTGCTGGTCTCCTATCTCCGGGACGACATGGCCTCGAATGAGGCAGGCCTCAAGTTCTTTATCTTGGGAGTCTTTGCGGCAGGATTGCTGGCGTACGGTATCAGCCTCGTCTACGGCGAAACAGGCAAACTCGTCTTTTCCGACATGAGCGGCGCAACCCCGACGACGGGATTGGTCATCGGCTTTCTGCTGATCTTTGCGGCATTGGGATTCAAGATCGGCGCCGTGCCCTTCCATTCCTGGATTCCGGATACGTATCACGGCGCCCCGACACCGGTGACGGCCTTCCTCTCCATCGCCCCGAAAGTCGCCGCCTTCGCCATCCTGCTCCGGTTGTTCCTTGTGGCGCTGGCGACCTTCAAGCCTGCGTGGGCGTTGCTCATCGTCGCCGCTTCAATTCTGTCGATGACCTACGGCAACATCGTGGCCATCGCACAGCGAAACATTAAGCGTCTGCTGGCCTATTCCGGTATCGCCCAGGTTGGAAATGTGCTGATCGGTCTGGCCGCGGGGACCAAGATGGGCACCGACTCGATTCTCTTCTACCTCTTGACCTATCTCTTCGCGAACCTCGGAGCCTTCGCAGTCATCATGGCGATCAGCAATTCGGTGGGGAGTGATGAGATCGACGATTATCGCGGACTCAACCGTCGCTCGCCCTTTCTGGCATTCGCCATGTTAATTTTCTTGTTGTCCCTGGCAGGAGTTCCTCCACTCGCCGGCTTTATCGGAAAACTGTATATTTTTGTCGCCGCCATCAAAGAAGGCCTCTACATTCTCATTACCGTCGGCCTCGTCAACATCGTCGTCTCGATGTACTACTATCTGATCGTCGTCAAAAAGATGTACATCAACGAACCGCTCGACTCCTCTCCCATCAAGACCACGGGTCCCCTGCGAGCGGTGATCTATGTCGGACTGGCGGGAACGCTCGTGATCGGCATCTATCCCCAACCGTTCCTCGATTGGGCTGTCGCAGCCACGCTGATGTTTTCGAACCTCATTGGACCGGCCGCGTCCCTGACTCCGCCGGTCACCCCGTTCGGAAGCTGAGAATTCGTTCGGCGTCGCGCTTCTCGGCTTCCATCAATTCTCTTCGCATATCAATACCTTCTGGTACAATGGACTGTGCAGTCTTCCGGCTGCGTCAACATCTTTGACGCGCATCTCCCGGACTCCAGTCAGCAGATCTCGGAGTTTTCACGGTAGACATGGACGAACCGAACCGCCAGCAACCTGTCGACGTCGGGCTCGACTCCCCATTTCCTGCCTCGACGCAGGCTGAAACGAGTCCGGACCGAACGTCATTCCTCACGCCGCTACTTCAAACATTTCAGAAGCGATCGATCGAGCAACGAGTCCTGGCTGGATTCGGGCTCGTCTTTGCCGGCATCCTAGTTATTTCCGCTATCTCCTATCGCAACATGACGGTCCTCATTAGGAATGGCGAGTTGGATAAACGAAGTCACGAGTTCATCCAATTTCTCGGAGCGACCGGAGAAGCCATCGACGACGCAGAGAATGGCCACCGCCGGTTCCTCGTCACCGGAGACGAGAGCTATCTGGCCGCCTATAACACCTTGCGGGAACGCGCGCCGGAATATATTCGCTATCTGCGGGAGCTGACCGATCCAGAGAGCACGCAGCGCGGGCATGTGGGCGATCTGGAACATTTGATCAGTCAGCAATTGCAGGAAGAACGCGCCGCCATCGAACTACGCGCCAAGACAGGCTTTGACTCGGTGCGGGGAATGGCACTCACGGGAGTCGCCAAGACCGCGCTCGATTCAGCCAGGCGGCTGCAAGCCCAGATGGATCAGGAGGAGACGAAAGCACTCGCTCAACGAGTCATTGAATCGACCACGACCACTCGCTCCAGCATCATTCTGTTAACCATCGGGGCGCTCCTGCTGTTCGTGCTCCTTGCGGCCGTGTACTACTTGATCCGGCATGATATTACCGAGCGGCGCCGGATTGCCGACGAGCTGCACCGCCGTGGAGAACTCCTTGAAGCCGCCAATAAGGAACTGGAGGCGTTCAGCTATTCCGTGTCGCACGACTTGCGCGCGCCGCTCCGGCACATTGACGGCTATGCCTCGCTCCTCGCAAAAGCCGCGTCGATCTCTCTCGATGACAAGGCGAAACGTTACTTACAGACGATTTCCGAATCCGCCACCCGGATGGGACAACTCATCGACGATCTGTTGGTGTTTTCGCGCATGGGGCGGCAGGAAATGTTGCACGGCACGGTCAATCTGAACCAATTAATCGCCGCCTTGCGGCATGATCTTCGACATGACTTGCAAGATCGCGCAATCTCATGGACAATCGCTCAACTCCCTGAAGTAACGGGAGACGCCGCCATGTTGCGGCAGGTCTTTGTGAACCTCATTGCGAACGCCATTAAATTTACCGGGACCAGGCCACAAGCGATGATCGAAATCGGCAGCCTGGACAACGGGCCGGATGAAGCGGTGTTATTCGTGCGCGATAATGGGGTAGGATTCGATATGCGATACGCCAACAAGCTCTTTGGGGTGTTTCAACGGCTCCATCGAGCGGATGAGTTCGAAGGGACAGGCATTGGATTGGCCAATGTCAGACGAATTATTCATCGACATGGGGGGAAAACCTGGGCGGAAGGTGCGCTCGGCGAAGGGGCCACCTTTTACGTCAGCCTCCCGAGAGTGAGGCCCTCGGCATGACCGCTTCTAAACCCATTTTGCTCGCTGAAGACAATCCGCGCGACGCGGAACTGGCGCTCGCGGCCATGGAAGAGCATCATTTGGCCGATAAGGTCATCCTCTGCCATGATGGCGCGGAAGTGTTGGACTATCTGTATTGCCGAGGCCATTTCAAGACGCGTCTCCAAGGCAATCCTGCCGTCGTGCTTCTCGATTTGAAAATGCCCAAGGTCGACGGCCTTGAAGTCTTGCGCACGATCAAGAACGACGCGGCGCTGAGACCGATTCCGGTCGTCATGCTCACATCCTCTCGCGAAGAACGGGACCTGGCTGAGAGTTATGCCCTCGGCGCCAATGCCTATGTCGTCAAGCCGGTGGAGTTCCATCAGTTCCTGAAAGCGGTCAAAGAACTCGGCGTGTTCTGGGGCATGATCAACGAACCGCCGCCCGAAGGAGCCAGTCGGGCAACCGGCCGGTCCACCTAACTCCGATCTCGACGCAGATGATGACTCAGCCCCTGCGATTCATCCATCTTGAGAGCAACCCGGCGGACGCGGAAGTAATCGACTCCACCCTCCGGGAGGCCGGCATTCTGTGCCAACCCAAGCGCGTTCACACGCGCGAGGAGTTTCTCGCAGCCCTCCGCCAGGAAGGCTTCATCTTCATTCTCGCCGACACCACCGTGCCCGGTTTCGACGGAGCCGCCGCGCTCGGCCTCGCGCGGACGCTGCATCCGGATGTGCCGTTTCTCTTCGTCTCCGCGACGCAGGGCGAAGAATTCGCCATCGACATGATGCAACGCGGGGCGACCGACTATATTTTCAAGCAACGCCTAGGCAGGTTGGTGCCGTCCATCAAACGGACCTTGCGCGAACTTGATGAGCGCCTTGAACGCAGACGGGCCGAAGAGGCGCTGCGCATGAGCGAAAAGCAATTCCGCCAGGCGCAGAAAATGGAGGCCGTCGGCCGCCTTGCAGGAGGACTGGCTCACGACTTCAACAATCTCCTGACGGTCATCATGGGACACAGCCAGGTGCTCCTCGGAGAACTGCCCGCCGGTAACCCAATCCGCTCGAAAATTGAAGAGATGCAAAAAGCCGGAGAGCGGGCCGCGAGTTTAATTCGCCAACTGATGGCCTTCAGCCGCAAGCAACCGGTAGAGCCACAGGTACTGCCACTGAATTCGATTCTTGCCAATGTGGAGGGCATGCTCCGCCGCCTCATCGGCGAAGACATTCAACTCGTCATCCGCCCAGACCCGCATCACGGCCATGTTAAGGCCGATCCGGGACAACTGGAACAAGCGCTCATGAACTTGGTCGTGAATGCCCGGGATGCGATGCCCAACGGGGGCTTGCTGGCCATTGAAACGTCGCAGACGGACCTCGCGCGCACCCCCATGCATCATCTCCATCCCTTGCCGTTGGGACACTACGTCAAACTGACGGTCACCGATACCGGGTGCGGCATGGACGCCGAGGTCCTCGCGCATTTATTTGAGCCGTTTTTTACGACGAAAGAGGAACACCAAGGCACGGGCCTGGGGCTGTCTACCGTATTCGGGATCGTCACGACGTGCGGAGGCGGAATCGATGTCTGGAGCCAGGTCGGACACGGCACCACCTTCGACCTCTATTTCCCGCGCGCAAACCCGCAGACATCTACTACTCCTGCCCAGAAAACCCAAAGTCGGCCCCGCGAAGGCTCGGAGACCATCCTGCTGGTTGAGGACGACGGCGGCGTGCGCGACTTGATTCGTCATGAATTGGTCAAAACCGGGTATCAAGTGATTGAAGCGAAGAATGGCGTCGAAGCCTGTCTGACCGCCACGCAACAAAGCTATCATGTTGATCTCTTGCTGACCGACGTGGTCATGCCGGGCATGAACGGCCGCGAACTCGCACAGCACCTCTCCGTCATCAAACCGAACTTACGGGTGCTGTTCATGTCCGGGTACCTGGACGATATCTGCGTCAACAGCGGGATGGATCCCCATCGAACCACGTTTTTACAAAAGCCGTTCACCCCGGATATTCTGCTGCGCACTGTGCGTGCCTTACTCGACTCCTCCTCGCCGGCAATGGGGCAGACTCAACAGCCGTTCTCTCCACCGGATCAAGCTCCACGCACTGCACGCGCCTCCTGAGGAAGTACTTCCACCAGCCGAATATCCCGGCGAATTTGACCCCTGTATCGATCCTTTTTATACTGACCTCGCGTGAGGCATGTATGCCGTCACTTCCTGCTGATACCATGAAAGACTGCGTGCTTCCATGATCGATTCCAACCAATACGGGGTACGATCCCTTCACCGATTGATCTTAGTATGCGCCTGCCTTCTAGCACTCAGTCATGGATGGGTTCAGACGGCAGCGGCTTCGGCAGAACCGGTCCCCTGGGAGCGATTAACCGCTGGCATGCACGTAGCGCTGTGGAACCCCCTGGAGGCTTGCCCTCAAGTGCCCTCACTGCTCATGCTGCAGGTCGATCCGGAGCGGTATCGTTTTTCCATCCATCAGTTTCGCGATGAAGGGTTGCGATCGCCGATCTCGATTCACGACTGGCAGCAACGGACCGATGCGTATGTCCTGTTCAATGCGGGGCTGTTTCGGGAGGATTATTCGTACCTGGGCGTCCTCTTGAAAGAAGGGCGTTCGCTCGGCACCAAGAAACACCATTCCTGGCAGGGCCTGTTCGCCGCCGAACCCACCGACGGAACACTGAGAAAAGCACGCGTGCTGGATCTCGCCTTCGAGGGATTCACCGAAGATCCACCACTGTATCGAGAGGCCGCACAGTCGCTGATGTTATTCGATCGAACCGGCAAGCTTCGGGTCAAGGATAGCGGAAAACGGGCGTTTCAAACCGTAGTGGCCGAAGACGGCCAGGGCGCCATTGTTGTGATCAAGACGGTGGATATCGTATCGCTCCACCACCTCGCCGACTGTTTACACCGCCAACTGCCGACTCTTCAACAGGCCATGGCCATGGATGGAGGCGCATCATCCGATGTCATTGCCAGCCCCGACCTGTTGCACGCGGCCCAGGAAACCTCCTCGCAGGCTGGATGGCGATCGCTCCTGGCGGGGACGATGGGGGTACATATCCCGCTGCCGACGGTGATCGGCATCAGTCCACGTAACCCCGCGCGTAGCGCACCGGTTCCAGGCCCATCACAGTCCACTCGCGGACGCTGAACTATCGCCCTGGAGAAACGGGAAATCCAGCCTCCGTCCAGGCATTCATGCTTCCCACTACATTGTAGACATGTGTGTAGCCCAAATCGGCCAGAGTCTCCGCGGCAATATTGCTGCGATGACCAGATTGACAGTAGACGACGATATGATCCTCCAGCTTTGCTCCGAGCTCACGATGGCGGGCTTTCATCTCGCGAAAATCGATGTTCAGGTCTGTGCCGGGAATCATGCCGGACGCATGCTCTTCAGGGGAACGCACATCGACCAGAACAAAACCCTTGGCACTCGTCGACGAGGCCTTCATGAGACCGGCCCGCAACTGCTGCACGCTCAAGACATAAGAGTGATACGCAACGGCCGATTGAGGGCCATCGAGCAGAAGACCACACAGACAGAGCCCACACATGATAGACGTAAGGTATCGCATGGCTATCTCTCTCCTTTTGGCGAGCCGGAATAGGTGTGTGACATATGCTGTATGATAAAAGCCCTATGAAAAGGTGGTCAAGCTGGACAGTCCTTGCTGTTTCGCTCGTCCTGGCAAGCTGTGGTGAGGGTGCCCTCCTCGTGAAGGACAACGTCGACGGAGGGGTGGTCGTGTATCCCTATCGAGCCGAACAGGGTACCCTGCTGTCGTCGTTCCGTAAGGAAGCCGTGCGTCTGATGGAACAGAAATGCCCGGGCGGGTATGCGATCGTGCGAGAAGGGGAAACGAAGGGACGCCTTCGTCAGGCCAGCCCCGTTGCGGGATCAAGCGACGTGGTCGAGGAACGGCGGTGGGGCATTCAGTTCCAGTGCAAATAGTCAGAGCGGAATCGGGCCGCCCTTCATCAGATCATCAATCGTCAAGAGACTTCTGACTCTCACTCCCGTCTGCTCGACACGGGCGCGCCCTTCCTGCTCTTTTCGATCGACGATCACCAGTGCCTCTGTGACGTTCAATCCAGCCTCACGAGCTGCGACAATGGCTTTCACCACAGATCCGCCGGACGTCAACACGTCATCCACGATCAAGGCGCGATCTCCCGTTCCCACGACCCCTTCGACCAATCGGCCGAGCCCATGGTCTTTTGCCTGCTTCCGCACAAAAAAGGTGCGCCACTCGCGGCGAGGAGCAGCCGCATAGGCATAATCCGAGATGGACGTAGCGATCGAGATCGCGCCGATTTCCAACCCACCCAGACAATCGATCTGTAGATCCTTAATGACCTCCCAGGCTTTCTGGGCGACCAAGTGGCGAGCGTGGGGAAACGCCATCAACGTCCGGCAATCGACATAAAACGGACTGAGCAACCCCGAGGCTAGCTTAAAGCCGCCTTTCGGATCCCATTTGAACGACTGCGTCTTGTGAAACGCAGCGATAAGTTCGTCTTGCAGCATGATCGGTCCAGCGCTCCCTTGAAGCCCGGTTCATCAAGCCACCACGGCTGTGCCGGCGCTTCGCAACGGCGGCTGATTGTACACCGGTCTCAACTCAGATGACATCAAATGATTCACCGACCTACCTGCCGCATTCCTGTCCATGAGCTGCGTTCACAAGATCCCACAACCGATTGACATTCTCCTCAAGAGAATCGACGGACCTGTTCTGCCAGCGTCCCGGCGACCATGCCAAGATCAAACGGCCACGCATACCGAAGCTCGACGCCAGGATACTGAGGCCGGAGATGTTCAAGAATTTCAGGGATCTCCACTTCCGAGTGAGACCCGCCGGGCGTAAACATGGTGGTGGCCACAGTGATGTGGGTCGCACCCTGCTTGGCAAGTTGCTCGACTGATTCTTCTAATGTCGGCGCACAAAATTCGTTATAGGCCACCGCAAACAACACCTCGCCCAGCTTCGCGCGTAGTTGAGCGGCCACCGCTTCGAGTCCTGCCTGATAAGGATCGGTCTCTGCATTCCTCGGCCATTGGCGGATCTTGGCGTCCAACTCCATTTCTTCAGCCGACGCCGGTTGCTTCGCGGCACGCCGCTGCGCCTCAAGCCGCTTGAGTTTCGTTACCATCTCTTGAGGACAACCTCTGGGAATCCCGCCATGTCCCACCAAAATCACACCTTTCCGCACTGTTGCCATCTCTTCATACCTCCCATTCAATGCCGCATCGACCGGTACTTACTTCGTCACACTAGCTCCTAAGAATTCCTGCGAATTGGTCTTGCCATCACTTCGTCGGGCACACCGTGCGAATACATTTCGCCACCGGCGCCTTCCACCACGACATGCGGCATGAGGTCCTTTCTAGACGTGATTCCGGAGCATCAATTCCTTCGGATGCGGATTCAGATACACCTGCTCGCGAATATACTCGACATCGAAGAGCTGCACATAGTGTTTGATCAGGGTGAGCGGCACGATCAACGGTGTGAGTCCTTGATGGTAATCTCCGATCACTCCCAGTAACTCCGCCTTTTCTTGCGCATCAAGCCGTTCCTTGAAATGTCCGAGGATATGATGGAGCACATTCACATGCTTGCGCACCGTCGCCCGCACCGCCAACGCCTGCATGAACAGTTCGCCATACTGAAGCGCCAGATCTTTGGGTCGATACTCGCTCACCTGTGCCACCAAACGGCCGAGTTGGCGATAGTGCGGCGCGCTATGCGCCAGCAGCAGATACTTATGTATGGTATGAAACCGCACCACTGCCTGCCTCGTCGCACCGCTGTTCATCAGGTCCCTCCAGCGCCGATAGCAGAATACTCGTTCGATAAAATTCTCACGCAGCAATGGATCGTACAGGCGTCCTTCTTCTTCGACCGGTATCAGCGGAAAGCGCCCGAGAAACGCCCGCGCGAACAGTCCCACGCCCTTGCGACCCGGCATGCCGTGCTCGTTGTAAGTACGAACTCGTTCCACTCCGCAACTGGGCGAATCTTTTTTGAACACAAAGCCGGATAAGTCTGCTCCGGCAAGGTCATCAAGGCGCCTGGCCGCCATGACCTCCAAGGCGCGTGTATGATCCTGCCCGCTCTTCAGCGTGACCAACCGCGGCTGTTGCGGGCTGCCAACCAGCCGCATGGCTTCTCTCGGTGTGCCTAATCCCGCCTCAACCTCCGGACACACCGGCACCCACTCCACGTAACGCCCCAACACATCGGTCAAGAACGCATCCCGCTTGTGGCCGCCATCGAAACGCACCTCTTCGCCCAGTAAGCAACGGCTGATGCCGAGACGGAGCGTTGCGGTCGTCACGTCGAGACCTTCTGCTTGCCGAGATCCAAATACTCTTGCCGGGCCTGCCGGTGATTCACGATGGGCTCCGGGTAGTCCGAACCGATCCGGCATCCGGCTCGGATTTGTTCTTCTTGCGGCATGAGCTGAGGTTCATGAATCCATTTTGTCGGCACGGAAGTCAATTCCGGTACGTAGCATCGCAGATACTGCCCTTCAGGATCGAATTTTTCACTTTGCAGCGTCGGGTTGAAAATGCGGTACCCCTGCATCGCATCCGTTCCGGTGGAGGCGCACCACTGCCAGTTTCCGTTGTTGGCCGCAACATCTCCATCGACGAGATGCTGCATAAAGTACCGCTCGCCGCTTTGCCAATCGATCCGAAGATCCTTGACTAGGAACGAAGCCACCACCATCCGCACACGATTATGCATCCAGCCTGTCTGATTCAACTGGCGCATGCCGGCATCCACAATCGGGTATCCGGTACGGCCCTCACACCAGGCCGCAAAGAGCCGATCGCGCTCAGGACCGGCAGGACGGGGAGCGGGAAGGCCCGGCTTGACCTTGAACGGCCCTTCGGTGACATGGGGAAAGGCCATCAGCACTTGCTGAAAAAATTCTCGCCAGACCAATTCGTCTATCCACGTGAACACGTCAGGGCGGGACACCTGACCGCCTTTGGAGAGGGTGTGCAAGGCGGCATGCACCATCGTCCGCGCGGAAATCGTTCCGAATCGCAAATGCGGAGACAGTTTCGACGTCCCGTCCAGCGCTGGAAGATTTCGGCCGCTGACATAACTATGAACCGGCTTTTTCAAGAACCGCTGCAGTCTGGCTCGTGCCGCCTGCTCGCCTGGCTCGATCCACATCGGTCCCGATTCGTACCCCAAGTCCTGCGCAGTGGGCCAAGGCGACGATTTCACCGCCTGGGGCGACGAGGGGAATGAAGGCACGGGAATCAGCGGTGGTGCGGCAGACCGCCATTGAGTCCACCAGCGATCACGATACGCACTATACCGTTGAAAGGGATCACCGGTTAACCCCCGCACTTCTTCGGCCTCGAACACCACGTGGTCTTTGAAGGTTCTTACCAGGCGCCCCTGCTGAGCCAAGCGCTGTTGCACCGTACGATCACGCGCGACCGCTGACGGTTCATAGTCTCGATTCCAATAGACAGCGTCAACGGCACATTCCTGCGCCGTGCGTAGCACCGTCTCGATCGGCTCACCCATTCGCCAGACAAGCGTCACACCCTGCTCCGCCAATGAGCGGCGCACATCTTCGAGACAACCCAGCATGAAGCCTACGCAAGCAGATCCGAATACATGACTGCGCAGCAATGGTTCGTCGAACACAAAGAGTGGCACGATTTCTTTGCATTCCTTGCAGGCCGCCGACAAGGCCGGATTGTCATGGAGCCGCAAGTCACGACGCAGCCAGACCAACCCCCTCATAAGTGGACCTCGCGTGACGAAGAGGCCAGTCGCGTCTCAGGCGGCAGCGGATCGGCGAACAACACTCGACGCCAGGCCACATAGCAGAGAAACAAGGCCGTCGAGACCATGAATCCGGTGCGTAGTTGGTGGAACCCGAATTGCCATTGATTCATGAGCTCACTGATGAGCCCGAACCCCCCATAGGCCATCGCTAATCCCCAGGCCCATGGACGCAAGAATATGAACCCGTAGCCGATCAAAAAGTGTACGGCGGGAGAATGCAACTTCACGATATAGGCCATCGGGCCGGCGATCGTCACGCCGAATAGTTTGAGAGCATAAGCGGGGAACCATTCGATGATGAGCAGATCGAGCAGCCCCACCAGCACAAACAGCGCCCCGAATAATTTAATATCGATGCCGCGTCGATTCGTCTGCTGCATCATGGTTCCGCTCTCCTTCCCTGGAACTGTCATGCCCTCGGCGTCCATCGCGTCACTGCCCCCAAGCCTCGGGGAACGCTTGCCACCAGGTGGTGGGATGCGCCTGTCGCCACTGAGTCTGCTCCTGCCAGAGGCGATCGGAGGCCACCCTGTTCAATCGCACCGCCATCGCAGCGCTGACATCAGACTGTTGGCGGACGCTGGTTTGGATCATTTCTTTGGCCATGCGCGCAAGACCGCCCGGCGGATCGACGAGATCCTCGGTATGCCGGTACGCCAGGTTCAAGTACAGCTGCTCCACCGCCATCCAGCTTTCGTCCTTACTCAACTGTTCGAGGTATGCATCGATGGCCTGATACACATAGGTCAACCGGACGTAGGCCTCAACCGACGGGCGCTCCTGTATCGCCTGCTCACAACTCTCCAGTGCGCGACGATAGTCACCGGCCAGCAGGTACAGTCCTGTTTTTTCGACCTCCGACAGCCTCGATCCCGGCGTTGAATGCGCTTCCACCTCCAACAGTGAGGCTCCCGAGACAATGAGAAGCCCTACGAGGAGGGCAATGGTTCGTTTCACACATCACCTATTTGGCAGGGCCGCCATGTGACCCCATCTGACCTTTGTACAGCGTCTGACCGGCCACCCGGGTCACCGCTACTTCCCGCACGGCGCTGTCTGCTTTGATCCCCAACTTGACCACCGTTCCCGGTTCGCCCCGGACCATCAACGCCACCTGCTCGTAGGTCTTGCCCGTCACGACCGCACCGTCCACCGTCGTGATTTCATCCCCCGACTTGAGCCCGGCCTTCTCCGCCGGCCCATCCGGCAACACTTGTGCGATGTACAACACTGCCGTGTCACCGACTCGCTCCGCCCCAACATGCAACGAGACTCCGATGACGCCGTCCGGAATTGTGACCTCCAACCCGTAGGATCCTCCTGGAGATCCAGACTTCTCATGTCCCTCTGCGGCCCAAGCCTGGCCCGTTCCATCAGACCACTGAGTCAGGCAGAGGCTCAGGAACCCAATGGAGACCCAGGCCGCCATAGACGTGTGTGTGCGCATCTTGCACTCCCTTCTTCACAACGACCGTTAAGAGGCCAACCCTACCAGACACAGCCCTCCCAAGAGGACGAGCGAATTCAAATAGAGCGACCGCTGATGCAATCGCTCCCAAGAGGCTTTCAGGACCGGATCGACGGATCCACGGCGTTCCTGTTCCTTTAGTTGATCCCTCATCGCATTGCTCTGTGGAGTCAGTGGCGACCGGCAATACGATTCCGCCAAGAAGATCATCAGCCAGATGCCGCCCGCCGCCGACAGCGCAGGGCTGGCCCCACGAATGACCAGGAGTGCCGTCACCGACACGAGACCCGCGGCAGCCGCGCCCATACCCAGGAGATAATACGCAGGGAACAATTGTCGCACCACGTTGCCGAACTGCTCCGGCGCCAATTGCTTTGCTAGAACGGGAGCCACCACAAACGATAACAGCACCACCTTGCCGACGAGTATCGCCGCAGCCAGGCCGTGCAGATACTGCATGATCGATTCAACGAGGAGGCTCATGCCGGCTGATCCTTCGTCATGATTGCCCGCAAGGCCGGTTCCAGTGTCGGATATCGAAACGTGTAGCCCGCGGTTTGCGCCTTGGCCGGATCGACACGTTGCCCGGTCGTCATCAACGTTCCGAGCTCTCCCAACCCTAGACGCAATGCGAGACCAGGAACCGGCAACCACGATGGCCGGTGCAGGACCTTGCCGAGGATGCCGCAGAACGCCTTCATCGTCACCGGCCCAGGCGCGACACCATTCAGGGGCCCCGAAAGATCCGGCGATTGAATGGCCCAGTGAATCAAGCCGATCAGATCTGCTCGATGAATCCAGGACACCCATTGCGTCCCTGGCAATACCGGTCCTCCTGCAAACAACTGAAACGGCAGCATCATTTTCGGCAATGCCCCGCCATCCCGTTCCAACACCATTCCCGTTCGTAGAAGCACCACACGAGTGCCGAATTGACCGGCGCGCAGGGCCTCCGCTTCCCAGGCCGCGGATAATTGAGCGAGAAATCCCTCACCGAGCGGGGATCGCTCATCTAACACCCGATCATCCTGGGGGCCGTAGTAGCCGATGCCCGAGGCGCTAAGCAGCACAGGGAGCGGCCGAGGCCTCGTTGCTATCGCATCCACCAGCAGTCTGGTGGCAAGAACACGGCTCTCGACGAGAATTCGCTTACGGGCGCTTGTCCATCGTCCTTCCGCAATCGGCTCGCCCGCCAAGTTGACTACCGCGTCCGCCGCAGCAACGGCGTCCTGCCAGGGTCCGGCCGACCGGGCGTCCCACTCTATATATCGTACCTTCGACCGAGTGGAGGAATGTGGCTTGCGGCTCAACACCAGGATGTCGTGACCCGCGCGCGACAATTCTTCCATCAGCGCATGGCCGATAAAGCCTGTCCCTCCGGTCACGACAATGTTCATCTGCTGTCCTCCGGTTCTGGCATTCGCCTATGATGGGTCGCGGTCGGGTCCAGCTTCCGAATCTTCTTCATCTATCTCCGCCTCGCGGGGAGACGTCTTTTTCGAACCGCTGTCATTCGAAATGCCCGTCACCCGCTGACTGAACTTCCGCTCCTTCGTACCATACAGCAAATTGGGTGGCGGACTGTGCCGATTTTTGAGGATCACCGGGTCGAGCACTTCGCCGCACATGGCGCAGTGCCAGGCAGTAATATCGATTTGGCCCGTATCATCAAGGAGGTCAATATAATGTTGCGTCAGCAATAATCCTCCGCAACGGGGACAGGCGTGGGTGCCCCGTGGGGGAGGTGTGAATGATTCTGGTGTCCCATGTGTTTCCATTGGAACCCCCGGCTTCGAGAAAGATAAGCGCCTGCATTCTTCGACTGACTACTTCGGCTGCACGGCGACAATCGTGACCACTCGCAACGCTACCGAACACGAGACTGCTCCCGGCTCGCTCGACGCACTACCGCATACGCGGGGCGACGCAGCCGCACATACAACACCGCGCCGATACTCACCACGAAGGCCGCCATGCCCAAGATCATTTCGTGCGTCATACCTGCCTCCTTCATCCTGCTGATCGAAATCCACGTCTGCACGGTCTCTGGTGGTTCGCTGAGGGGACAGGTGTCTCCGAAGGAAGCACCCATCCTCCTCAACGGGAGGCCGCGTGCGGAGTCGCGGTACCTCCATCACCACCGCAGCTGTATTCTCAACGACTGACCCCACGAGCTCACTGTTCACCTGGCTTTCGACTCAGCTCCGGGTGCGTCCTGATGACCCTGCTCGTCAAGGCTCCGCACACATCGAAACCCGGTTCCGTGAGTTTGGAGCGCGAATCCGCCCCGGCCCCTGGCCGTCGCCGTAATATCGGAATGCGGGCTGTGCCAGGAACCTCCTCGAATCACACGGACAATGCCCTTGTCTGGTCCCTGAGGATTCTTGGCCGGAGCGTTGGCGTAATAATCCGGGTCATACCAATCCTGGACCCATTCCCGGGCGTTGCCGGCCATATCCTTGATACCGTAGGGCGAATCGCCGCCCGGCAAGGACCCCACCGCGTGAAGGGTCTTGTCCTCGACCCACTCACGGTCGTAGTTAGCTCGCTTCGCAGTCGGCGCGCCTTCCCCCCACGGGAATGTCCGACCATCAGTGCCACGCGCGGCCTTTTCCCACTCCGCTTCCGTAGGCAATCGTTTCTTGGCCCAGGCGCAGTAGGCCTTGGCGTCGTACCACGTGACCTGCACGACCGGCAGACGCTCGATACCCTTGGCGGACACCAACACGCCGGTGCCATAGGGATTGGGCGGACTTCGGTGCCCTGTGGTCGTGACAAATGTCATGTACCGTTCATTGGTGACTTCCACCTCATCGATGGCGAAGGCATCGACCTGCACGGTCCGTTGCGGCCATTCATCGGCCCTTCCTTTCGGACTCTGCGTGCCCATGACAAACGGTCCGGCTGGAATGGTCACCATGAGAACCGGATCCAGCTCTTTCACAGCCGGCGCCGCAAACACAGGAGAGAGCGCGAGCACACAGCCGGCTGCCAACAGCCCCGCATATCCCCACTTGGTACGTCTCCTGGTCACACCTTGTGTCATTTCTTCTGCTCCTTGCTCCCTTCGATGGCCCGATCCGTGTGAGTCTTGATCTGCTCGACGAGCTTCTCCACCACACCTGCGTCCCCACGGTCGGCCGCTTCCTGCGCCTGGGTCACGAGAGTTCTCGCTTCATGCAAATGTTGTTCGATTTGTGCTTGCAGATCGGGTGACGCCACGGTTCCTCCCAGCGCCGCACGATGGTAGACCTCCCAGGCATGGTCCACGCTGTGTTCCGCCTCATGCACCAATTGCACCTTCTCCGGGTGGGTGTGGCGGCTGGCATCGATCGGCCCGGCCTGGAGATCCATCGCGGACAGTAGCGCCGCCAACCCACCCATGACTGTGACGATCGTCCTGTATCTCATGCCTCTGCCTCCGTCATATGAATCCTGGGATGCGACCGGCTGCACCCGACATTACGGGCGTTTTATCGATTGCTCGATGAGGGCTCCTATCCTGCCTACAGTACCCATCAATGTCATGCCGCACCTCCTCCGTCGGTCAGCAATTACTTCTTCATCGTCTTCTGAATCAGCTCACGTGTCGCCAGATACTCTTTGTTGTTCGGGTCTGCAGCTAGAGCCTTCTCGATAGAGGCCATCGCATCAGCGTTCTTCTCCGCACCCATGCCGACGAGCGCTTGAATGAAGGCATCGCGTCCGGCCTGCGCCGCTTCTTCCGACACCGCGCTCACCGACTTCGCGCACCGGAAGCCGAGCCCAACGCCGTAGGAGTTATTTTCCGGCTGATTCCAGAATCGGTGGCTGGTGTGCAATGACGTTTCCGGCGCCAGCCATGATCCGCCCCGCAGGACTTTCACCGGGCCTTGGTTGGCAAAGTTGTAGCCCTTGTCGGCGCCCTTGGGATTCAACGCGTTGCTGGTCTTGTAGTATTTGGGGTCGTACCAGTCGTCTACCCATTCGAAGACGTTGCCGGCCATGTTGTAGACACCGTACCCGCTCACACCCTCAGGATAGGAATCCACCGGCATCGTGCGGCCCACGTTCTGTCCATAGTTGGCTTTCTTCGCGTCGAGGTGATGCCCCCAGGGATAATGGTTATCGCCTTCCGGCCCCTTCGCGGCTTTTTCCCATTCCGCTTCGCTGGGCAATCGTTTGCCATCCCACTTGCAGAAGGCATTCGCATCCGTCCAGCTGACTCCGACCACCGGCTGTTCCGACTTGCTCAGACGGGGATCGTCCCAATAGGCCGGGGCCGGGTGCCCCGTGGCTCGCATAAATTCCTTGTAACGCGCGTTCGAAGCTTCGAACTTATCGATCAGGTAGGCATCGAGCACGACTTGATGGCGAACCTCATCGGAATGTTCGTTGCTCCCCATGATGAATTCACCCTTGGGGATGAGCACCATGTCTTTGTTGTCGCCGCCGGCATCTGCGGCAACGGCAAAGGATGTCGCCCCTGCCACCAGCAGCATTCCTATTCCTATCTGAAGGGTGATGTGACTCCGCATGTGAAACCTCCTTGGTTGTGAATAGTCGACTCGTGTGACAATGACAGCCGTTGCACAGAGGGTTGTCTGTGCAACGCCTGGTTCAGAGCATCCATCTCCCGGCCTCTGCCAGCCACATGCTGGAGATGACGATTCCAGCGAATGACCGGATCGATCACATCACCGCATTGCACGCATCGCCGGATGGGACAATCGAGCCCATCTTTGCCGCTCAGTAGGTCCGTGCAGAAATCACGAACCATGAGCCCGCCGCACCGGGTGCAATTCGATTCCTGAAGAAGGCTCGAAAACTCGACCCGGCTCTCCGTTTGCCCTGCCTGCAATGCGTTCGTGGCTACCATGGTCACTCCTGTTATTGATGTCCAATGTTTGCAACGGCTATGTCTAATGTTTAAACATTTTTGTCCAATGTGTCAATAGTTATTATTTAAAATATTTGACAAACATTGGACACTAAACATATACTTGCTACATCAATGAATACCCACAGAATTCATAGGGTTGCGAAGCTTACGGGCCTGAGTCGGGATGTGATTCGGGTATGGGAGCGACGATTCGACCTGTTGAAACCAACCAGAGGGGCGAACCGCTATCGCAACTATTCCGACGACGATGTCGCGTTATTGCGATACTTGAAGCAGCAATTAGATGGCGGAGCGTCGATCGGCGATCTCGCGCGCCTGGGGCGGGAAGAATTGATCAATCGTATGCGGGCAACCTCGCCACGCAGCATCGCCGTTGATAATACCTTTGAGCGTCTACTGCGCGAATTATTGTCGGCGCTGGAACCACTCGATCGCGTGATGTTCGAAAAACGACTGAACGGCGCGGTCGCCGTCGTGCCGTTTGAAGAGGCCCTCCACGGAATCCTCCTTCCGCTTCAGGAACGTGTGGGACAATTGTGGCGTACCGGCCGCATCAACGTGGCCGTCGAACATTACGTCACAGGCCAGATCAAGCAAAAGCTCTACGCCGCGATGAACCAGCTGCCGGTTGCTGAATTCGGCGCCACCGTGGTGATTGCGTGTCCACCAGGAGAAGAGCATGACCTGGCCGCGCTTGCCGTGGCGTATCGATGCCGCGTTCGTGGTTGCCGAGTGTATTACCTCGGAGCCAACGTACCGGTACTCTCGCTCAATAAACTCTGCCGTGAAGTGGCGCCCGACCTCACCATCCTTTCCATCACTCTCGCTCCTCCGGATCCGCTCGCGAGCGACCTCGTGCAGGCCCTGATTCACGACGTGGCACCGGTTTCTAAAATTGTCGTCGGTGGCCGAGGGGCGCTGGCCATGCGCCAACACTTTACTGAATCAGGCATCGAACTCCTGGAATCCTTCGGCGATTTGGATGAGACGTTGGAGCGATTCACCCGACGACTTCCGATTCCCGGATAACGAAGGGAGCTCTTCTGATGGCTGAGTACCCCCTCACCGTGTGGTTTGACGGCGCCTGTCCTCTGTGCTCTCGGGAGATGACATTCATGAAACGCCTCGACAGAAAACGACGACTCCGATTCTGTGACTTCTCCGCTCCCGGGTCTGATATTGTAACCAGTGAGATTCCTGTGTCGGAGCTGAGCGCGGTCATTCACGCGCAGTGGGGTGACGGGACCGTGATCCGTGGCGTCGAGGTCTTTCGCGCGATCTGGCAGGCTGTCGGCCTGGGATTTCTGACTCGAATGAGCCGTCTTCCTCTCATCGATCCGCTTGCCGTAAAGGCCTATGCCTGGTTTGCAAGAAATCGGCTCTGGCTCACCGGCCGCAAGGTCTGCACTTCAGATCAGTGCCGGAACCAATGAGGGGCCAAGCGACACCTCCTTCCGCATAGCCGCTGCAACAGCACCGTGACATTTCCACTTCCGTAGAGTTGCCGGGAAACCCAATTCCTCGTACTTCCGCTCATACAAACTACACATCATGGCATCTGCCTCGCATAACCCGGCTTATATGCCGCAAATTGCCGTAAGACAGCTCTGACGGTTTACCCAAACATCTTGATTTCATGAGGCGAGAATAGTCTTACAGGCGACTGCTCAGCCCGTTGGTTCTGCATGCTGCCTAGGCATTTGCCCAGCACACGACCACGCTCGACTACGTACAGACATATAGGAAATAGGTGGTACCATTGTCCAGAACATCGTCAGGGCAACAGTTCAGTTCCGGCCGCATCATATGGCAGCCCTCTTGCTCCAACGTTCATTCAGATAAGTCAGATAAGCATGACATTACGCGTCGGCATCGCGATTTTCCTCATCATCACCAGCCTCCTGTTCGTAGCGGGCTACCTTGGAGGCATCTCCTACTCAGATCTCATGCCGCGCACATTTTCCATCAAAGATGCGCCGGTCGAACCGCAGCAGAAATCGGCGGGGCTCGTGATCAATCTGCCGCCCATCGTCGCTCCAGTCGACGACGGCGAGCGGTTCTACTATGTTCAAGCCAACCTGGCGGTGGAAATCGACCGTCCGGCAACCGGCACCCTGATCAGAGATCGCCACGACACCATCGATCGATACGTCATGGAGATGCTTCACACGTATCCCATTCAAGATTTGCGCACTCCTGGCAACTCCGCTACGCTTCGAGACGATCTCAAACGCACGGTCAACAAACTCCTTCCTCAGGGACGGGTGCGCAACGTCTACATCACCAGTTGGTTGATCACTCCGATTGGGTACTGACCGAGCTGCTTGCTCAGTTCGCTTGCCTGAGATATCCCCACTTGTGCAGTCCCTCCGCTTACAATTGCTCAGCATTCATGCCAGGGGTCTTCCTAGCTAAAAAGGTCGAGTAGTTCCGGTACGTCATGTCTAGACACACGCGGCAGGACACGGCTTGACTCGAGCCCTGTGGGGATTGGCCGATTGTTGAAGGGATGGGGGTCTCGTGCCCGCAAGACCGAGAAAGGCCGAATGATGAACATGGAAGAGACTAAGATTGAAGCGATCCGGGACTACTTGCTGAACGCACTGCCCGGCTACGATGTGCGTGATGGATCCCGCACACATGTCGATCGCACGCTCACGGTCTTTCACGGGATGGAAATTGTCTGCACCATTCAGATTCCTACGATTTTACTCGATGAGGACGATCCCTCCGTCCTAGAATTAGAACGGGCCTTGAAGCAGAACAATGTCGCCGCCTGGGTCCTATCGACTCCCGTGGTCTACCTTCACCACAACACCTTAGGTCTCCCGACCCGGTAGATCACAGGCCTACCAACCCCCATGCAGTCTCCCTCCGCACACAACTCCAGACATGACGTCGGCCAACGGCACAGATGTATGAAGGCGGGCCGACCTGCACGCGCAGAGAACATCGCGAGCGAGCACATTAATTCAAGCGAAGGAAGGGATAGCCGCCGCAGGTCTACACACTTCTGAGCGAACTGACGATAGATCGGACGGTGGGAAGCAGGAGAAATGACAACACCCCACCAACCGTGAGCACCAACAAGAACAGGGCAAGTGAAAGGCTGAGCTTAATCAATGCACGGACGAAGTAAAACAGGACGACCATGCCAACCAGGAGGGCGAGGAGAGAGAGGATGTCCATGTGCATGAAAAACGAATCTACGCGCTTGGCGGGTCTAGTTCAAGACCGGCCGATTCGAGTGCCATTCCGGCCTTTTATCCCGCGCGACACAGCAAAATTGGGCCATTGCCGCACGGTAAAGCGATTGATGATATGGGCCAGACTTAGAGACGTGACGCGTTGAAGCAGTGAGCGGATGAGAGATGGTGCCGAAACCGGGATTGTATCAGAGGGGATTGCTCAGATCATTGAAGACT
This sequence comes from Nitrospira sp., assembly GCA_022226935.1. Classification (GTDB taxonomy): domain Bacteria; phylum Nitrospirota; class Nitrospiria; order Nitrospirales; family Nitrospiraceae; genus Nitrospira_A. The sequence goes on along the minus strand of CP092081.1, from coordinate 1,620,663 downwards.
TGGGCAATTCCGCCCCAGGCGCTAACGGAGTAGGGCAAACCGTTCGCCGCTCTTCGTCTCTCTTGAGTCTCCAGGCCTCCTATTTGTCGGCCTGCTTAACACCTAGCTAACACCTGCTCTTTTGCTCCATCTGTCTCTCCAAGCTGACCCCTCCCCCCCCAGGCTTGGCGTGGTCCCGCTACGCGGGGGCCGGGGCGTCTCAGCAGGAATAGCCGCAGACCATTCACGTCAAAATTTTTTAGAATTGTAAAAAGGCGTTACACATAGGGGGTGTAACCCATTCATTCAAATGAGGAGGCGTTCCTACGGGCTTTTCAGGTTTCTTCAGTTCGGGCGGCACCAAGCAAGTATCTAATTCCGGCTTTGTTCGACATCAGGGCCATGCCTCGATATCGTCGTGAACGGGTTGGTGGGTCTCTTTGATTCCGCCCATGACCTGTACCGCAACAACGCCGTCCCACAGTTCAATATATCCTCCACCATCCCCGGACTGTTTCAAGACCAGGGGCGTGGCCAATGCCTTTGCGCACGAGATGTTCGCGAATGCGTCAGCGGGAGGGGCACTTCGTGGGCAGTTCAGCCCGAATAGCACCCCTGGCATTGTGGGTTCAGCTACCACGAATATGGGAGCCACTCTACTTCCCCTCATTAGCCGAACTTACAAAACCCCATGCTGATCCCTGAACAGATTCGGACGCAACGGCTTACTAACGCCTTGACCCCGCTGCAAGCTATTGTTGCCGGTCTGGCTCCAATTAGAGTGGAACATCAGCCGAGTCAGGCCTAGGCTATGTGCTGGGCGATTCGTTTATGGGCAGCTTCGGGAAGGGCATAGGACAATAGCTTTCAGGCACGACAGAAGTAGCAAAAAAGCGGCGATTTTTCGAGCGCATGGTCCAGTCTCATGGGAGCCATTGGGTAGCGGTCGGTGGTCCGTGTCTTCTCAATTCTCTGAAATCTCTCGACTCCCTGTAACCAACCCTGTGGTCTGAGCCCCCGTGTTAACAGAACGGGGGCCTTCCCGCCCGCCCCGCTGCCTAGCGGCGTGCAGGATCGATGTGCGAAGTGTCGGCAATGCAACTCCATGCCCTATGGGGAGTCGTTGCACATAAGTCTTAAACCACCAGTGACCTCATGCTTCAGTTCCATGCGTAAATTTTTGAATCGGTCATACTGCGATTCATCAAAATCCTTGGGTTTCTCTGCCCCCAAGCGGAGACCTCGTGCGACAAACCAATCTCTCGCAAGATTGTGTGCCATTCGATCTTCAGTCACTAACATAGTCGCGGTAGCATACAAAGCCTCTTGCAGCGCCGCACTGCTACATGTTCCAGAGGCTTCTAGCTTCCAATGCGTTTTTATTTCTGGAATGACTTGGGCCAACGTTTCTCGCAACGCCAGAAAATCGCCATTCCGATTCGGTCGCTCGGTACGGAATAGAAACCTCCGCATTAGATTTCCGCTGTGAATATGCCAAATTTGGCACCTGTAGCCCTCAAACCATGGCCGATACATGACCGGAAACAAATTCCCATCAATGTGAACACCATGTTGAAGCATCGCAAAAAAACGATCGCGAGCATTGTTCCCCATGATGTCAAAAGTAGTGAGTAGGTTTCTGTCGATGATGAAATCGATCCCGCTTCTCAGGTCACGTTTGTCTGAAAGTTCATCCGGTAAAAACTTATCAGGGAAGCTATCGACTGCAAAGATAAAGCAGCCTCGTGGAGCAGCACCCTCATCATTGCGCATTTGGCCCGTAAAATCATGTTTTCTAGACTTGACATAGAGCTGGAGGAGCGCTTCTACGCCGAGATTTTCAGAAATCCCGCCGTCTACCAGATGTCTATAACGAAAGGTCCGGTCTTCCTTGTAGGCCCGCAGGGCGATTCCGTTAAAAATCCCAGGCACAGCAGTAGAAGCGGCGACAGCTCTTGAGATGGAAAATGTTTTCAAGTTCGATTTTAGTTCGCGGAAGCTCGCTTCAGTAAATGACCATTGCCCTCTTGATGCAGTATGCAACGGTGCTGCATTAATCAGCAAAACCGGCAAAGAAGGATCTAAGTCTTCAAATTTTGCACCACGAAACAGCACATCATCAAACACGTCTGCCATCATGTCTGATCGATTGTATTCAGTATTCAAGTAGTTCAGCAAACCCCATGGGCCGAAGTGCTTCCAAAGGAAACTTCGATAAAAGTTCGTACCCATCAAATTACGGAATGCTGCCCAGTCCCAATCTGGACGATTCCGATTTAGTGCATAATAGGCGGCTGGCAAGGTGCCTCCAGATACGCCCGAAATGGCCGTGACATGTTGAAGGAACCCATAACGTTCGAGTTCCTGCAGGACTGCTGCAGCGAAGTTTGCCGCTCGGCTACCTCCACCAGAAATGGCGACCCCTATAAAGGGTGCCAGCTCCTTTCCTGACTCCACCGGGAGCACAGGAGACGGCTCCAAGAAGTCATTACTCCCTCGATCAAAGTTCAATATGCCGCACGCGGCGGAAAAGCTGATGGTCCACACAACAAATATGGAATTTAGAATACTTCTGACAGGCATAATCTTCCCCTTTCCAAGGAAAATTATTGGAACTCCTCTTAGATCGATGATGCGGTTGCGCCAATCCCATGGCAGCGCTAGATGCGGCTCTGCGCATACCCGCCTTTCGCCGCTCTCCGCTGCACCTTGTGGACTTGCTAGCAATGCAGAGTACGTCCAGAACTGATTTCCCCTGCTCGGGGTAAGTGCCTACACGGAAAAAGCGAGGATTCGCATAGGACGACGATTCAGGGAGCGACAGGATAACGAATGACCCACTACGCGACAAGTCCCATCTCAATGGGTTGAATTTGGGTTGAATTAAGGCGGCTGCGTGAGTGAACAAAGGAAATCAAACGAGGGTTCAGGCACTGCTGGATAGATTATAGAAAGGCGTCCAAGCAAGTGCCGCAAGGGCGCGGCTTCTAGGCCGGACGGCCATAAAGTGCAGGCCTTGTCCCCCCATGTTTGCGAACCAAAAACTTGCGCTGCTTCGCCTTACCGCTGCCGTTGGACCCATTGAGGCAACTAGCACCGGCTATGGTGTAGCCCCGACGCCTCCACAGGAAAGGAGACAACACCATATTGCATGAGAGCATTTGATCCTTTTGGCGAAGACCCGGGAGAGGCAGGGCCCGCCGTCGCTCGTGCGTTGGCCTCTGCTCGCTTCAATACCTCCAGGAGCGGGACGCGTGGAAACTTCTTTGAAGCATTTGCAGGGAGATTGCCCAACAAATCGCGGTAGGTAATGCCATCCTGTTTGATGATGGTGTGTAGCGACTTGTCTCCTATCAGATCACCAAACCTCTTCAGTACGCTCCGCTTCGCTTCAATGGTTCCCGGCGCTCTATGCTCGAAGCGTTTTAGATAGAGCGGAGCGACCGCAGAAAGCAGGAGGCTAGATTCCTCCGGCGCAAGGCTAAGCGAAGGACCAGCCAAGGCCGATCCACTCCCCTGATACGCCTCGCCAAACATCCCTTGCACCCGCTCTCTCATCTTTCGCGCTATGACCGCCTCAGCCTTCACTAACTCCCTTGCTAGCGTCCTGTGCTCTGGTGTCTCCGGCTTTATCTTGAGTTTGTACTTGGCTACGAACTCTTCAAGGATTGGGGCGATAGCTTCTAGATCATTCGAGCGAAGCGCCTTTTCACAGTCCTCCGCCGTTGATTGTGAAAAGAGCGCGTGAATGTCCTGCCATTCTGTTCCGCCTTCTTCATCTGGAAGGTTGCCTTTGCGAAGGCTCTCTTGTACCGCTGGCTCGTATGTGTTCTCTTCCCAGTCGTCCAGCCGCTCTTCAATGTATCGAGCAACTAGCGCCCGAATCCCCGCCTTTGTCATTGTTTGTCCTCGCTGTTGAATGAAGAGGAACAGCCGCGCCATTCTGCCTTTGACCAAAACAGCCCGCAACTTTCCTGTAGAAAAATTGTTTGGTGCCTAAAGACTTGAGGATTTCTGAGCGACCGATAAGACCGCGAAGAGGCCGAGGGACAAGGCAGCGGACGTAGAGCGAAGCTCGTCCGTTTCTCGTAACTGGTGTAGCCATCAGGCCCGCCCTCTGGTGTAGGCGGATGGATGATGAAGCGTTAAACTATTGAATAGATTGACGAAAACAGAATGTATGGTGCCGAAGCCGGGAGTGTAGCCGTGCTCCCTTTCCTTTAAGCCTCTATGCCCCTGCTTATAGAAACCCTGGTTATTACTAAACAATATTTGCATAAGCGAACGGGGCTTGAGACGTGTTGTAACCTCTTTTACTCTCCTTGCTGTAGCCATACAAGTAAGGAGTGCTGTGTTATATTGCAGCGCTAAATCCGCCATGAACGACATCCTCCAAATCTTTTTACAAATCCTCGCGATCATCGGAATTTTAGGAGGAGTATTGAAGTATTTTGGCGCTTCGATATTGCAGCAGCTTCTAGCAAGAGATTTGGAAAATCACCGGGCATCATTGAAATCTCGAACGGAAAAGGAATTAGAAGAAGTTCGCTCTGCACTCCATAAAGAGCTAGAAGAGTTTAGGTCAAAACTTCAGCTCGAATCGTTCAAGCATCAAGAGACCTTTACACACCTACAGAGAAAACGGGCCGAAGTAATCGAGGAGCTATATAAAAAGCTAAGTAATGCGCACATAGCAATTTTCTTGGCGCTCGGAAAAGAAGACAAGGTACCTTTTAAGGTAGCGATTCTGCATGCGAGAACACTGAGCATTGATTTCTCAAAATATTGCCTGGAACACTCCATATACTTGGACAAAGCCTTTAGCAAGCAAGTTGAAAAACTGGCCCTCGAATTTATTCAGATATGTAGCGATTCTCGCTATTCTGAAATCGCGCCAGCTTCCTTTTCGGGAGCGGAGCGTCAAGCTTTTGAAGAGTACTCGCAAAAGATCCTGCTTGACACGGCACTCGCGCGGAATAAGATCGAAACGTCTTTTCGAGACATGCTAGGCATTAGCACTGAATGACTTCTTAGCGGGTAGTGCCTGTTAAATTTGCGCAAAAATTTGTTATCCCTTACGCATTGCGCGGACAGGGAGTTTCCCCCGGTACCCCTCGCGCGAAGATAGGACACGCCTACACGCGCACAGAAGGACGCGAGCGCCCGCGCGTCAATAGTCGCGCACACGCGGGCACAGCCGCGAAGAATGGTTACACGTTCAGGGGCGAGGAGCACACTTTTCGGTTAGCTCTCGCTTCCCATTCAGGTACGCAGCGCGGATTGTACCTCCCACCGCATTGATCGTCTTCATATCATCCTCATAGCCTGCATATATCTTGGAGGCTACATCCTTATGTCTCTTGATGTATTCAACGGCAATATCCAGCACGCGGGCCTCTTCAAGCGATAGATCCAGCTTCATAGATTCCCTCCTGTTCTGGAACATCCATCGCCCTAGCTTAGGAAAACTTAGAGTTTCATTCAAGGGAAGCCCTATACAGAAAACCTCTCTGAATTGGCTCGCTCTAAGTTGCTGTTATCTCTCACAGCGAGTCTCTCGACTTGAGCCATACAATATACACTTGATTTCTGTATATCTGCCTGCTATCCTCCACGCATCACAAACGAGGAGGCGTAGACCATGACCACCACAGCCGCCAAGCGAGTAGCCTTGTATGCACGTGTCTCAACTGACGGACAGAGCGTAGAGAATCAGCTTCAGGAGCTTCGCGCTGTGGCTGAGCGGCATGGATGGGAGATAGTCGGAGAATACACCGATAGAGGCATCAGCGGAGCCAAAGGACGCAGCGAACGGCCTCAATTCAACGCCATCCTCAACGGAGTAGCCCGCAAGGAGTTTGACCTTGTCGCGGCCTGGTCTGTTGATCGGTTAGGGCGGAGCCTTCAGCATCTCATCAGCTTCTTGAACGAACTCCACGCGAAGAAGGTTGACCTCTACCTTCATCAGCAAGGTATCGACACCACGACACCAGCAGGCCGCGCCATGTTTTCAATGCTAGGTGTCTTCGGAGAGTTCGAGCGAGCGATGATTCAAGAGCGTGTGAAAGCCGGTCTCAAGCGAGCCGTGGCACAAGGGAAGGTCCTAGGAAGGCCCATGTTGAACGGGGACATTGAAAAGAAGGTTCTTGCCCTCCGCGCTAAGGGACAAGGCATCATCAAGATAGCGAAGACCGTAGGCATCGGCGTAGGTACCGTGTCCCGGATGGTCAAGGCCTAGACCGTCTTCATCTCAGGGCTGGCCGGAGCCTTCCGGCTGGCCTTTGCTGTCCCTTCCTCTCGACCAATCCGCAACCGATCCCGGAATACTTTCAACCTTCATCCAATCCGCCGCGCTTTGTGTGGCTAACGGGGACCTATAAATGATTTCGAGCAAACAAGTCCGTATTAGGACGATTTGTGGCCGACCCTATAAGGTGTGCTCTGCCGTTTTCGGTTGTAGACGACCTGTGGTTCCATTCCATGGCGTCTGTCGTACGCACCTAAACCGAAGGCTCAGCCAAGGCACCGCGTTAGCCGAGCACCCTCTCTCCTCCCGGCTGCGAACACCTTACATCCAAGGAAGCTTAGTCTATTGCAAGACCCTCATCCGCCAAGCTCAATCCACCAACAAGAAAAAGAAGCCCTCAGCGAATGCCTTACGGCTCCTCCAAACCCTTATCGAACTCGATACCTTTCTCCGCAACCATTGCGAAAAGATCGTCTTCACCGACCTGAACCGAAGGCGCATTAACTCCAAGCGTAAGGCTCAAGCCCTCCTGAGAGCCACGCTCACACGCTGGCCTTTAGGTCTTCAAGCCGCCTTAGCGGTACTGTGTTCGATCCTTGGGACGCGCCTTGCTTGTCAGATCGAAGGGCCTGAGTTACCGCTTCAGCACCGTGAAGCGTTCCGCCGAGCGATGCAGGTCAAGGCTGTGCTTCGCCTTATCTCTAGAGGGCGTGGGAAGCGTCCAGCCTGGTTGAGTCGGAAAGAGTTCTACAAGTCTCGCCCGAAGCTCCAAGGGAGATGGATTGCGAAACGGCTAGACGACTACCTTGACCCGTTCCTCCGCTACCTTTCCGAAGACAGTAAGGCGCGAGATAAGGCCATCCTTACGCTTGTTGCAAGCCGCGTCTACCCGCAAGACGTTCGATGGGAAACGATGCAGAACAAAACTCTAACCCCTACCTGGCGTCGTCCCGGTCATCCATGCCGATGGAAGGGGAAACCAGCGCCGAAAAAACAGAAAGATTCAAAGCCATAAGGAGACCTAAGACCATGTCGATTGCCAGTGACCGTACCGAACTAGAAAGACAACAGCGAAAGCAGAAGATTGAGCAGCATCTCAATGAAGGCTCAGCAAAGGCTGAGCGCAAGGCCGCGCCTAAGGGCAACGGTAAGGCCAAGCGTAAGGCCACCCGGACGGCGGAGTCTCAGCCGCCCCTTTCTCAGTCGTCTCCCACAGAGGAAGCTCAGAATGTACCAAGCGTCCCCGTTCACGATGCCTCAGCCCCAAACGGCCTACGATACCGTACGCTGAAACCATGGGAGCGATGGGAAGGTTACCGCGTGGTGCAGTTCAGACCAATGACCAGGCGTGAACGGGAATCAGAGGAGGACGCGAAGTTCTTTGCTGCAGTTCAACGTGATACCGCCGCACATGCTGAGAAAGTGAAAAAGGCGAAGCAAGAGAGCGAGGCATGGGCCAAAGAGGACCGACAACGGCGAGAGCATGAGGAACAAACCGGAATGAGGCCGTATGAGCCGGGAAGGTATCTGGATATTGAAGACGCGATAAAGAGAGGGTATGTGTCGGGCTCTTCTAAGCAATAGAAAGGACAAAGGTAGCGAGCGACACCAAAGACCAGCAAGGAGCAGCATCAATCTTTCTTGCTGGTCTTCTTCCTCGTCGCTATTGTTGCTTCACGCTCAGTACGGCGCGCAAGTCGTTCGGCCTTCTTCTTTTCAATCCAGGTCTTTTCTTTGGCCTTTTGCGCTTTCAGTTTCTCCCTGGCTCGCTTAGCTCGTCGCTTATCATTGTGCTTCTGCCGCGCCATCTCACTAAGTTCTGCGTCCCGCTCCATTCGAATTTTTTGATAAGTCCGTAATTGCGATTGTCGAAACGACAGGTCCCTTTTCTTGTTCGGATCTTCATTCATAATGAGGCGGGTGATTTCGCCGCGAAGCCATCGTACGCGGTTATAGAGTTCTTTCCGCGTCCAGTATCTTGGGTTTAGTGGTCTAAAGGTGTGTCCATTGCCCTGTCCTCTAACCATCCCCATTCGCCTGGGTTTGCCGCCAATATCTTGGTTGATGAGATCATCAATGTCGGCATCCGCACGTTTATAGACCCGCTTCCGTGCGTTCACGCTGGATTTTTGCCATCGCTTCCACTTCGGAAGAGTTTTGGTCTGGTCCGGCACAGATCCAAGTAGTCTTCCATCCTTGACTTGTCCCGCCTCAGCACGCCGATCAGCGCCGAATCGCTCCAATTCAGCCCAACGAATCGCCTCTTCCGCTTCATCCGCGTCCATTTCTAAGAGGTGAGTGTGCCCCTGGTATGCGGCGACAGCTTCCGCCAATCCTTCATGGCTCGGGTATTGCCGCTTAAGTCGGGCAAGATACGTTTCCTTTGGCTTTGGCCTCATCTTAAACACAGACGTAGACCTCCCTCTTCACAGACCATTTATGCACAACCAGTTTGATTAGTTCGCCAGGAGCATCGTTGGCATTAATGACACCGAATCATAACATATTAAATAATAAAGTAATTATCATGTACCATATTTATATCATAAGATATTGACGTTAAACGCTAATTATTATCTCATGATTAGTATGAATACAAAACATTTTTCTGCTGTCACAGAGCATTTTTGTCTTTTGTAACCTCATTCTCAACTTAAGGAGCTTTCATCATGTCGATCCCAACTGTGACTGACCTTTCCGCCCCTCGCCCACGCCTCAGAGAACACGACCCCTCAAAGAGCTGCAAGCGTGTCACCCGTTCAAACTATCGCCCCGTTCGCCTAAGCAATGAAGACATGGACCGCCTTGCCTTTATCCAGAGATTCTACCAGACAACGGAGAAACGAGCCGTTAGCGGAGCGGAGGCAGTGCGTTCAGCAATCAACGCACATGCCGCACAGCTTCGCGCCAAGACCCACCGACATTCGAGCCCACTTGCAAGTAAGTAGTCCCACAGTCCCATCAACCATCACACAACAAAGGAGCCCCTTAAATGCATCGTCATACTGTTTCGCAAAACACCCTCGCTACCGACATTGTCACCGGCCTTATCGAGCTTGATTCTAAACTCGGGCTAGCCGATGTGTCAGACTTTGCAGAACTGGCCGACAGATTACGGAGTCTTGGCCGCTCTGAATTCTCCCATCTCATCTGCTTTGCATCAATTTCGCTAGGTCTGCATCCGTCCGTTGAGCCGGTCGAAGCAGAAGCCCCGGCCCTCGCGAAGGAGTAACCGCCGATGCGACACGAACACAGATACCTGAGCTGCGAGCCGGTCTCACTCACCGCCGCCTCAATGGGTGTAGCGGCGATGGGCGCGGGAGCGTCGATCTATGGGCAACACCAGCAAAATGAAGCGGCCAGTCAGGTTGAACAACAGCGAGCGGAAGCTGTAGACGAACAAATTCACGAAAACAGGAAGCGGGCTACTGCTGACTATCTCCAAAAGGTGGAAGATGAAATCCTTGCAGATAGCCAAGAGAAGCAGGCCTTAGCGGAAAAGCAGCACGATCTTGACCGCAACGAACGTGCTGCCGGAGCAACAGCAAAAGTCACCGCAGCGGAAAGCGGAGTAGCTGGCCAAACTCTGGCGGACATCCAACAAGACTACCGCTATCAGGTCGAGCAAACGAAGGCGCGGCTAGGATTGAACCAGGAGAATTCTAGCTATCAACATAGTCGCATGATCGACGCCTACCGCACGGAGTACGAAAACAGAGCCAATGCGGTAAAGCCCTATCAAAAGAACCCGGTTAAGCCCACCGATTGGTTTGGACCTCTTTTTAGTGTCGCTCAGGCAGGCCTGAATACAGGCATCCAAACTGGGGCATTCGTAAACCCCTTGCTTCAGAAGCCGCCCGCGACTAAGTAGCCCCTTCTCCCGTTCCCTTCATAGAGCCGTCATATCGAGGTCAACAATTCCGTTGGCCTTGGTGGGACTGGTTCGTCCCAAGCAGTAAAGGTCTCTCTCAATGCAAACAATCAAACCGAAATGTTCTTACCGCTTTGAAGATCGAAGCAAGGCCGTCACCGTCCTTCGCCCGCATGACCTCTCAAGCGCCGTGTGTGCCTGCCGCGGATGGGCTTGCTTCAGCACGACTCAAGACGCGGGCTTTCAAGCCTGGTCTCACCACATTTCAAATCAGATGAACAGAAAGGAATCCAAATAAATGTCATTTCAGCGATACATGATTGGACAGGACGACAGAAAAGAAACCGAACCGGGGAAGCGTATGAATCGTTACCTTGGCGCTGAAGCCGACTGGGGCAAGTACGCGTTCAACAGCCAAGCAGAAGTCCAGGCGGCGTTTAGAGATGCTCGCTACGAGTCTGACCCGGATTGGCGTGACGCCGTCGCCATTATGCTTAAGAACAGCGAAGAGCATGCGCCGGGGACAGTAGGTAGCGGTATCCAGATTGGAGCAGGAGCGCTTGAAAGAGCGATGTCAAATAAAGCCGCCGCTCGTGCCGCCGAGGATCAAGCTATTTACGCCGAGCGCATCCAGCAAATGTTTGCAGATCCACGCTACGAAAAGTCTCCTAGCTATCGGCGAGAGGTCGAAGACTTTATCCGAGCCCATGAAGAAGAAATTCAGAACGCAGTAGGACACCGCGCAGTTGATCGGACGAACGACACCACGCCTGTCCGGTTCCAGATGGATGGGGATGCAGTGGCCCAAGCTCGCGACAATCTCAGGGCAGACCGTAAGGCACAGGCCAAGACTGAAGCTCAAGACGCCGCCCGTTCCGCCGCTCGACGCGCCTACTTCGAATCCCTGGGGCAAGAAGACCCCGGAGAGCAGGGTGAGCACGGCATTTCAGATGAGGACATCTTCAACGACGACGACAACGGCGCACCTGCACCCATGATGGCATAGAGGAGACGTTACCTTGATCCACTTACCAACAACCGAAGAAATCGCCGCCTTTGAAAACAAGCCGAAGCCGGAAATGATCGACTCCGCCTTATCCCCGAACAAAGAGCGGCATGAGCTGAGCCGGACGGAAACGACTGGCGTCTCCACAATTGCGTACTCGGATGGCACTGTGCGCCGAGATTACGCCGTCTCTCAGTCCCCTGTTATTCAGCCGACTGACGGCTCGTTGCCAATCCAGTAAGACCGCCTACCCGCAAATGCCCTAGGAACGATTGAAGGTGGTAACCCTAGCCTTTCCTAGGGTTGCCGCCTCTCGTTGATCCTGAGCCAAACGCCACCTCAAAAAAGGCCGTCAAAATGAAGATTTGGGTTCAGTTTTGAGAAGGTCATTTCCTATCACTCATTCTCTGGAGGGAGAAAAGACATGAAGTACAGTGAAACGAATTGTAGCCACAACACAGACCAGCCGTACCGCATTCACCCTGAAGCCCAGAACCATTAGGCGATGGAATGAAGGATTGATTGACTACGTCCTAGAACATCGTCCGGAGAAGCCGGACCATGAACCGACCATTAAGGAGCTTGTAACAGTCGCCGGTCCTCCGAGTTCCGAAGATCGGCCTTGGTGGTGGGGAAGGCCGGTTTAAGAGCAGAGTCATAGAACGAGGCGTTAAAGCTGTCCAGGAGAGACAGCCACGCCTTGCGCCCCATCCGGCCCCGCGTCCATCGTTGAACCTGAGCCCGTCTTGTTCGGTTTGGAGGGCATTCCGGCTGGCGTTCGCGCCTGTCGAAAGACGAATCCATTGTGCCCCTAATGGTAGGCATAACTATGTATCTAGTTAGGGCCGCAATAGAGGCTCTCAGGAAAAGCCTACTAGCCGCCGTCCCCTCAAAAATAAATTTTTCAAGCTGACTCCGTGCAAGAGTTGCAGCGTTGCAAGGCTAGTGTTCAGCCTTCACGCGGCCTTTCGTTGATTCTCAGCCTTGCATGGTTGCAAGACTTGCATAGGTGCAATAGTTACCTAAGCTACACTACTTGACTGTGTTTCCGCTCTGGTCAATACTTCCTCCATGACACGTCACTTAGACCACCCGGAGGACAACGCCATGGAAGAGAGTAGCGCCCATCTCATGCCAACCAGAGGCCCCATTCCCGCCCATCAACTCGACCGCGCCTTATCCTTCGTCTTCGTGTCCATGGGGTACTTCTGTCCTGAACCGGCGCTCATGCGTTCGCCGGATGTGCGGATAGCTCTTCCTCGAATGCGCCAGCTTGCAAAGGAGGGGCAAGGCTCCGCGATCTTTCAAGGTCTGGCGGATGTGTTCGAACGACTGACCTCAATCAACGAAGCTGTGAGTACAGAGGAGCAGGCCAAGGGAATCAAGCGACCACTCTACTAGCGCCACCATCAACCTACGAGAGGAGAGACACCATGGAGACCACAGAAGAACGAGCGGAACGACACCAGGGAAAGGCCGAAGAGATTGCTTATGAGCTAGGAACTCTTCTCATGAGCATGTCACCCAACCGAGAGGCCATGAAGGAAGCCGCCGACAAAGGCGACGTAGGCCCAGAGATGGAAGGCCTCATGATGGAAGCGTTTAACCGGGGAGAAGGAAGCCCGCTATTCCGAAGGCTGGTGAAGGTCTGGAAGGAAATGGAGCTAGCGCTGTTAGTAACGTGCCTTGTGCTCTGCGTGGCGGTTCCTTCTGTGGTCTTCGCTGTGGATCTCTCACTAGAAGAACTGACGGCGAACGGCGCTAACTCTTGGACTTCTACGTCATCGTATGGAGCCGAGAAGGTTCAAGCCGATGCCTATCTGCAGGAACGACTCGACCTCAACCAATATCAGGCCGAGCGATCAGCGGAGATACAGGCTCCTGTGACCTATGGAGAGCCGAGCTATCAGAATCCTGTCCATAACTTCACCGCCTACGGCCCGAATGGAACCGCGCTGAAGTGTACGCAGACAAGCCGGACCGTAGACTGTTTCTGACTTTACAATTAACCGTGAAAGCACGAGGCGAAACTTCATCAATCATGATTACACATCAACGCGAACGGCTGGCCCATTGCTCTTACCAGATGCATCGGGATCAACTTGAAAGCCACCACAACCGACTCAGCGCCGCTCATGACCATTCTCTCCGCTCCTTTCACGCGCTTCTAGCCGGGATGGTAGACGGTAAAGATACAAGCCTGCATGGGAAATGGGGGTGGGGTTCAGGTACGGGATGGGGCAAGTCTACGGGTCTCTGTTCCTTCATGCGTGGTCTAGGTTCGCTCTACATGCTGAACCAGCCCGGACGAGCGTGGAACCATCAAGGCCACGTCTCCGCGATCATCACCGCCGCCCGGATTGAAAGCCTCTACGAACTCCGCGACCAAATGACGCGAGCCGACAAGGGCAACTCTGCCTTTCGCTTTCCTGTGCCTTCCCATCGTATCGCTGTTTTACATTCCGACTGGACAGGGAAGTATGAGCAGAGCGAAGACGGCAAGGACGCGCCCATTGTTCTGGTTGCTCACAACAAGCTGAAGCATCTCGCAAAGCGACCCTCCAAAGAACAAGAGGAGTTTCTTTTCTATCGCGATCAACCGCGCGACCTCTGCATTGTGGACGAAGCCTTCAGCGAGAACGAGGTAGGCTATCTAGATCAAGGTCTCCTCTGTAACGCGCTTCGGACCTGCCTCCTGAATGCGAAAGACTCACCTAAGGCGCATGACTTCGCGCCCCTTTTCGACACCCTAGAGCCGCTGTACCGCGCCCTCAAGGATGAGAACTCCCGACAAGAGAAGCTAACCGCGTTGGGTTATGCAGAAGGGATGATTCCATCTCCGGCCCTCAGTACTGACGACATCGCCACATTGGAAGGCTTGGTCAAGAAGGTCAACCCACTGCATCAGGTAGAGAGAACTCTCCTCTGTAAATTTCTTCAGATGATTCCGTCTCCGTTGCGCCTTATTCGAGGCCGTCAAAGCGGAGTCGTCACAATCATCAACACCATGCCGCCCTGTCTCACCAACCGTATTGAACTCAACGCCTCTTTTGAAGTGGGGATGCTGTCGGCGCTTGACCCAACCATCAAGAACGCTGACGACCATTTCCCTATGCTCCAGGCCTTGAAGACGGAGTACGGCCTTGAAGGTCTGGCCGGAATCATCGACTACTCAGATATGCACATCACCCACCTTCAACGGGGTGGGGGTAAAAGCACGATGAAGGGCCATCTTGAAGACCTCGCCAAGGACAGCGGATCAACGAAGGAGATTCTTGCTTTCTATATCCAAGCGATTAAGGGGACTCCCGAAGACGAAGGGGTCTTAGTGCTGACATACAAGGAAGATGGCGTAGACTACGTGGAGCAACTTCAACGGGTCTTCGTGCAGGCTGGTATCGACATCAACCGGAAGATTGAAGACGCTGAAGGAACGACACAGCCGAGGATAGCTTTCACCACCTACGGGAACCATGTCGGAACCAACAAGTTCCGCTACTGTTCAACTGGCATTCTCGCTGGAGTGCAACAGCGACATAAGGCAGACATCGCCGGTTCGATGTGTGGAGCAAGAAAGTCTATCGCTAGTAAGATCAACTTCACAGAAGTAGACCTTGTCCATCAAGCCGTTGCTGCGTCTGACGCTCAACAGGCGATGGGCCGGTTACAGTGTCGGCTTGTGAAGAATGGGAAGGCGCTGCCTGCACGAATCTATGTCGTCCATCTCGACTCGCCGGAAAGGACGTTCAAGACAAGACTGACTAAGGCTTTTCCTAAGGCTGGATGGACGGACCAGGCCTCAGAGAACAGGCTTAAGACCAGTCGGACCTATGATGTAATGTTGAAGGTCACGCGATACCTTGAAACCTACCAGGGAAAGACCGTGAAGACCGAGACCGTCAAGGCGGAAATCACAAAAGGGGTCTTAACCCATAAGAGAGATATAGGCTCAGACCCTTTTTCAAAACAGGTCTGGAAAGATGCTATTCGCTTGTTCTTGAAAGGTAATTCTGAATGGGAAAGGCAAGGACACGCGCTTATTAAGACGGTCGATAAAGAAGTGACAGAGGTCGAAGAAGCAGTAGCCTAGGCGGGAAGAATAGCTCCGGCTAGGGGAATATTAAACCCTACCGGAGCTGTGCCTTATACGGTGTTTGAGTCTCACGGGATTACATCCGGAGCTGCATTGGTTAACGCAAGACCGCTGGGCGCAAACCACATGCTATATGCAGAGTATCCTTTTCCCGCTGGAAATTGCCCCTCTTTAATGGAAATCGACGTTAGAAGGGTATAGCTTTGGTAAGGGCCTAATAGGTAAATCTCCCCGACACCCAAGTGTTGCCCGGCGAAAACTGGCGCATTTATTGAGCCCGCCACCTCTTGATAGCGTTCGTCCTTTACTATCCTGCTTCTACGACTCGAAGAACTTAAGTGTCCGGTTGCGTGACTAAACTTTAAGACCTCAGGGATTAAAATATGATAGTAAATCGTCCCTTCAATGGCGCGGTCGCCCGCATTGGAAAGCAAAACTTTCAATTCAAACTCTGTGGGCGCGTGCTTTTCCGGAATAGGGTCTGGCTTCTTTCTATCAAGTAACATCAGAAACGACGGTTTTGGTTTCTGTGCCAATACAGCGCGATTGAGCCTATCTTGTTTCTCCACAATTTCAAGCTGCTTTTCGATGGCACTGTCTAACTTGGCGGTTAACGAATTTTGTTCCTTTAGCCTGTCATTCAAGTCCTTCATTGTTCCTATTTGAATTTCCATCCTTTGGTCAAACTTATCCGTTATCC
Source organism: Nitrospira sp. (assembly GCA_022226935.1). Lineage (GTDB taxonomy): Bacteria > Nitrospirota > Nitrospiria > Nitrospirales > Nitrospiraceae > Nitrospira_A. The sequence continues at coordinate 1,604,767 of CP092081.1, read as the reverse complement.
TTTTAATCTCCGTATCCGATTGCATAGCCATATAAATTTGCTGAACAGTGACCAAAAGAGCAGCTATCCCGACTAGGGAGGAAATAAGAGCGACGCACAGGGCTGAACGTGAATTAAGCTCCTGATCCCTTCTGAATATTTGATCGTTTAAATTCCTCAGATTCGTGTGAATGGTTTCTTGCTGTATAGAGATGGGGTTCAATCGAATGAGGATCGAATCCTTGCCTGTTGCTGCGTGTGTGTGACTTAGTTTGCGAATGTATGCAACAACCGCAGCATCATACAGAGACATTTTATCGTGCAAGTCTGTGGCATAGCCTTCCAAATCCCTTTGATGTTTCCTGTAGAAAATTTCCCGAAGCTGTGGAGACGACTTATTGACTGAATTTTGCGCGTCAATAATTCCTTTTAGAATCGTAGTTCCGTAGTCCAGTATTTCATCGACAGTGGCGGGAAGAATAACCATAGAATTGAGACAATTTTGGGGAAACGTCGCGGCTTATAAGTGCCGGTCTAACGCAAGGAGCGAAAGCAAAACTATGATACAAACAGCTTGTAACGGGTGGCCCTAAGCCCTTTTCTTCGTAAGACCACTCACTAAGGTACCGAATCCGGCTAAGAGGCTAACCACCAGCGCGATACAGAGAGGGAAGAAGAATAAGAGAAGCGAAGAAGTGATTGACCATTCCCAAACTTTAGTTGCTGCAAAGACTCCAGCAATCGCGCCAAGCAGCGGAGTGTAACTTATAAATAGTGCCGCAAGAACACTCGGCATGAACCACCAGCCCCAATAGTCTTTGAAGAATGCATAGATTGCTGCAAACTGTACTAAGCCCATGACGATATAAGAAAGTACCGCCACGGTTCCAAGCACCCCACCTATAAGCGAACGCAATGAGCCAACGGAATCCGACACGGCTTGACTCTCCACTTCGCCCAGAGGTTCAAGCATCGGCAAATCTGCGTCCCTTCTTATCTGCAATTGGGGATCGTCTGCTCTGACGAGTTTAAAAGCTCCATACTGATATTTGAGAAGCCAAATAAAGGCGAGATACAGCGTGGAAATATACGCGAGTGAGTCTATGGCAAATTCTGTATACGGGGTAAGGTAACTACCGTAAGCGGTCTTTAATAGCGCAGCAACGCCCTTAACTCCGAGGTTGATAACGACAGCTCTCCAAATATGTCCCAGCCAAAGCATGAGCATAGGAGTGCCGCGAAAGCTCCTAATCCCATCGTTCTCTTTGACGAGATAGAGCCCCCACTTCTGGTGCTTACGTCTGAGGATCGATCCAAGGACTAAATACGCAAGGCAGACCCCCACCAAGATCGACACAACCAACAAGAATTCGGTATTCTCGCTCGCCCTTGATACGCGTATAGCAACACCGACAGCTAGACAGATGTAGACAATGAGGACGTGCCATCCAGTGAGGTGTAATGCTATTCGAGAGATCGGCAGCATGTTTGTGAGTTCCTAAAAGAAACCATCGTGCCGCGAACGCAGTGCAGTATACTTCAACTTCTCTAAATTCTCACTTAACGTCCTCAGTGACAACCTTAGGTATACTGACTCATGCACATCCTTTCCTGAATGCCCTAGCAACTCTCTTCTAGTCTCCCCATCTACTCCAGCCTCATGGAGCTTCGTTGTTACCGTGGGCCGCAATCCATGGAGAGATTTAGAGCCTTTTACATTCAGCTTCTTCAACAGTCGGTGAAACCATTTTGAAACCGAGTCTCCCGCTGTCGCTCTGCCTTTGCTCGTAGACTTCTTGGAGAACAGTAGAGCCGCCCCTTTGGTCCGGCGCTCCTCCACGTAACCTAAGAAACCAAGTGCGATTAGATGGGAATGTACAGGAACCTTCCGTTTAGACGCCTTGTTCTTCAGCCTTCTTCCTCGTTCCTGGTCAGGCGCGATATCGAAGAACCAGACGCCTTCTTCCTGTCGAATGTCTGATAGTCCTAGGTTCGCTATTTCTTCGCGCCTCGCCCCTGTATGGAGCAGGATCAACGGGAGCCAGTAGCGAGAGGAATACAGCACATCATGTTTCTGTTTCTGAAATTCTTCGCTACCGAAGACAGTCTTGATGTCCTCATCCGTAAAGGTCTCGCTAGCCTTGTACTCCAGGCCCTCAAAGGCTAGGCCATCAATGGGATTAGAGCCCTTGTACTTCTCCTCTTTGATCGACCAGGAAAAGAAGTGCTGAAGATGGGTGAGGTCCTTATTGATTGTCTGCTTTGAGAGGCGTTCCAGCTTCGACATAACCTCCGCTCGCTGCAATACCTCCAGGAGCGGGACGCCTGGAAACTTCTTTGAAGCATTCGCGGGAAGCTTTCCCAACAAATCCCGGTAGGTGATGCCCTCCTGTTTGGTGATGGTGTGAAGCGGCTTGTCTCCTATCAGATCACCGAACCTCTTCAGTACGCTCCGCTTCGCTTCAATAGTTCCCGGCGCTCTATGCTCGAAGTGTTTTAGATAGAGTGGAGCGACCGCAGAAAGCAGGGGGCTAGATTCCTCCGTCTCAAGGCTAAGCGAAGGGCCAGCCAAGGCCGATCCACTCCCCTGATAGTCCTCGCCAAACATCCCTTGCACCCGCTCTCTCATCTTTCGCGCTATGACCGCCTCCGCCTTCAGTAACTCCCTTGCTAGCGTCCTGTGCTCTGGTGTCTCTGGCTTGATCTTGAGTTTGTACTTGGCTACGAACTCCTCAAGGATTGGGGCGATAGCTCCTAGATCATTCGAGCGGAGCGCCTTTTCACAGTCCTCCGCCGTTGATTGTGAAAAGAGCGCGTGAATGTCCTGCCATTCTGTTCCGCCTTCTTCATCTGGAAGGTTGCCTTTGCGAAGGCTCTCTTGTACCGCTGGCTCGTATGTATTCTCTTCCCAGTCGTCCAACCGCTCTTCAATGTATCGAGAGACTAGCGCCCGAATCTCCGCCTTCGTCATTGTGTGCCCTCGCTGTTGGATGAAGAGGAACAGCCGCGCAGCCTTGCCGGAGACAAGTCCTGCCCGCAAATTTCCTATAGAAGAATTGTTAGTGTCGAGAGATTTAACGATCTCTGAGCGGCCTACAATGGCTCGTAGGCTCCGGGGAACAGACACGCGGATGTAGAGGGAGGGGCGTCCTTTGCGGCTCCGTGTCGTAGCCATTAGCGGTCCCTCTGTCGTAGCCAGAGAGCCGCATGGACTCGTAAACTATTGAAATATAAGGGCTTGGTGCCGAAGCCGGGAGTTGAACCCGGATACCCTTACGGGCGCTGGTACCTGAAACCAGTGCGTCTGCCAGTTCCGCCACTTCGGCCAAGGAATAGGAAGGGGATTATCGCTGATCGGTCCCGACCCGTCAAGGTGAACGGGCGGAAAATCTGTCAGGAGCCAGCCCCAGGCAGAGTCACACGATAGAGGAGAGACCGCCCTCGAGACTCCAGGCCCCCTGCGGGGTCACTTCCCGCAGGTCACCACTGAGCACAATGCGTTCGCGCACCAGTCCCGCCGCGGCCAAGAGAAAGGGGCTTGGGATACGAGGCGCTTCCTCAGCGATCAAGACATCGAACCGCACCTTTTGAAACAACGGATCCGCTGCCACTCGCGCTGCAGTAGTGATGATCACCCGGCGGTTCTGCACGAACGCCTGCCGATTCGTATTTTCTTCCGCCGCCAGGAGCTCGCGGATCTTTTTCGTGCCCCCTAGATGAATGACGTCTTCCTTCAGTTCGGCAAATTCCGGTTTGAGCTCCTTCGGAACCGTCGCTTCGGGAATCAGTTCCTCGATCCGCTTCTTGGCGATATCGACTTCTTTGCGAAGCCCTGCGCTATACCGCTCATAGATCACTCTGTATTCGCGAAGGGATTCGACATTTTTCCCCATGGCCTGCATGGACAGACGTTTCCAAATCGGCAGCTGTTCGTACTGCGCCAAGGTGGCGTCGATGTCTTTGATCTTCGCCTGGTAGTCGCTCAATTGCGTCACCAGGCGCCATTCCAGGAGGCGCACTTCGTCCAAATCTTTTTGCTTTTGGGCCTTGTAGGCAAGGATCGGGGTCAGCTCTCGAAACCGATCGTACTTCTTGCGGAGCGCCGCCTTGTCCGATCGGGACTTGGCGTAGAACTGATGCATCTGCGCCTCAAATCCAAGATCGGGAAGGGGAATGCCTCCGCTTTCTTTGCTGGTCGCCACTTCATACCGACTCAGCCAACTCTTGAAGGTGAGCCCGGCTGCCTTCATGGCCCGCGCGGCCACCAGGGTGATCAGATCAGCGCTCTGGTGATCCGGGGTGACGAGGAGAATACGCTTGTTGGCTCGAATCAGCTCCACGACCAGGGTCGCCACTTTCTGCCGGCGCGCAGTCTCATCGTCCTGCCAAAGGGGCGTCAACACCGACGTCGGGGTCACGGCCTCCAGCGTGGCACGATCACCGGACCGGCCTGCGTAGATGATGGGAAGAAGACGTTCCGCCGGACCCAGGGTATAAGAAGCACCCGCCTTACTCATTTCGGCCAATCGACGACTGATCGTCAGAGCCAATCCGCTGGAGTCCGGCACCAGCGTGGCGTGCGGGACCACCTCCCCGATCGCATCAAACACCTGGAGCACCAGACGCTCGCCCTCCTGGAACAAGACAATGCCTTCTGTCGGTTCTGCCTCCTCGCCCAGCAAGAGGCTGGCAGCCAGATCGGCACCGATGCGCACCTCAGGGGGAAGGAAGAACTCATACAGATGCAGGTTCCCGATGGTCTGGAGCAACCGCCCCCGTACGAGCGCAACGGCTTGATCGCGCCCCTGATCCGCGCTTTGCCCAGCATCACGTTCGAGCACGGCAGCCAGTTGGTCGAGAAGCTCCGGTAGGGTGCCGGGCATGGCGGTCATGATGGATTTTGCTCCTGCATTTCGTTGGGACGCGTTGGTGACAGGCCGAGCCCTGAAACAGCGGCCGTATCTTAAAGAGTCGGGAAAGAACCTGTCCAGCAGCCATCAGACAATCCGGTGTTCCCAATGTTCAACAATCGGAGGGGGCGGTACTCCATTGCGAGCAGTCACATATTTTCCCTTTCCCAGGCACCGAAGAAAACCCCTCTCGACAGGTCCGGATCAATTGACTTTTGCACAGCCCGCCAGTATGCTTTTTCCCTTTCCAACAGAAGGAGTTGCAGTATGAAGGTGATTCTCCAGGAAACACTCGAGGGTGTGGGCGACCTCGGCGATCTGTTAGACGTCTCCAATGGGTTTGCCCGGAACTATCTCTTACCGCGCAAGAAGGCCGTTGAGGCGAACAGCCGGAATATCAAAGAATTCGAACATGCCAAGCGCGCGGCCGCTGAAAAGGCCAAAAAGGAAAAGCAGGACATCGAAGCGCATGGCAAGAAGATCTCGGCCGTGTCGATCACCGTTGCCGCGCAAGTCGGCAAGGATGACAAGATGTTCGGATCTGTGACCGCCAAGGATATCGCGGAAGGCCTGGCCGAGCAGGGATTCACCGTCGACCGTCGAAAGATCCAACTGGCCCAGCCGATCAAGGAACTGGGAACCTTCGCCATCGCGATCAAGTTGCCGCGCGAAGTGACTGCCACGATTGCGGTCCACGTGGTCAAGAAACAGGAAGAGACGGAAGCAGCCGAAGAAGTCGCCCCCACGGCCTAGCTCGAGCGATCATGCGTGATCGCCGCTGAACAGGGGCCACGCCCGGAGGAAGCATGCAGGATTTGATCGGTTCGTTGGATGCGTTGAAATCGACCGACCCTCAGACGTATGACGCCATCGTTGCCGAAGAACAGCGTCAGCGCGATAAGTTGCTCCTGATCGCGTCGGAAAATTTTGCGAGTCCCGCCGTCCTGGCCGCCCAGGGCAGCGTGATGACCAATAAATACGCCGAGGGGTATCCCGGCAAACGCTACTATGGCGGCTGCCAGCACGTCGATACGGTCGAAAGCCTCGCGATCGACCGCGCCAAACAAATCTTCGGAGCCGAACATGTCAACGTGCAGCCGCACTCGGGATCGCAGGCGAATATGGCGGCCTATCTCGCGGTGCTCAAGCCGGGCGACACGATCCTCGGATTGGATCTGGCTCAAGGCGGGCACCTTACACACGGCAGCAAGGTGAACTTCTCCGGCATCATCTTCCGCGCGTTTTCGTATGGGGTCGATCGCCAGACCGAAACCATCGACTACGCGGCTGTCCGAAAGATCGCCGAGGAATGCCGCCCGCGCATGTTGGTCGTCGGGGCCAGCGCCTACGCCCGTACCCTGGACTTTGCCAAGTTCCAGGACATCGCCAAGTCGGTCGGCGCCTATCTGTTGGTCGATATCGCCCACATCGCCGGACTGATCGCAGCCGGGTTGCATCCCAACCCCGTCCCCTACGCCGACTTCGTCACCACGACGACCCATAAGACGCTGCGCGGCCCTCGCGGCGGCGTCACGATGTGCAAAGCCGAACATGCAAAGGCGGTCGATAAGATCATTTTCCCGGGCCTGCAAGGGGGCCCGCTCATGCATGTGATTGCCGCCAAAGCCGTTGCATTCAAGGAAGCGATGTCGCCGGCGTTCAAGCGCTATCAGCAGCAAGTGCTGACCAATGCCCGTACGCTGGCACAAGGGCTGGTCGAGCGTGGCTACAAGATCGTGTCCGGAGGGACGGACACGCATTTGATGTTGGTGAACCTGACCAACAAAGGGATCACGGGCAAAGAAGCCGACGCTGCTCTGGACGCCGCCGGGATCATCGTCAACAAAAACGCCATCCCCTACGACGAAAAGCCGCCGGCCGTGGCAAGCGGCATCCGCATCGGCAGTCCCATTGTGTCCACGCGCGGCATGCGCGAGGCCGAGATGCGCGAAATTGTGACGTTGATCGATCGCGTGTTACAGCATCCCCAGGACCAGCAGGTGCAGGCCGAGGTACGGGGGCAGGCCAAAACGTTGTGCAACCGGTTCCCTATCTTTCATGCCTACGATTCGTCTCCCGCTTAGGCAGGACGGCCGCCCGTGAAATGTCCTTTCTGCGACGATGTCGAAGACAAAGTCGTCGATTCGCGGATGGCCAAAGAAGGCGAGGTCATCCGCCGGCGGCGTGAATGCCTCTCGTGCAAACGCCGTTACACTACCTACGAACGCGTCGAAGAGACCATGCCCGCCGTCGTCAAAAAGGACGGGCGCCGGGAACCATTCGATCGAAGCAAGATCGTGTCCGGACTGAAAAAGGCGTGTGAGAAGCGACCCATCAGCACCGCGACCATCGAAACCGTTACCGACCGCATCGAGAAACGCATCCAGGATATGGGCGAAACTGAGATCGTGAGCACCGCGGTGGGCGAAGAAGTCATGAAGGAGCTCTCTCAACTCGATCAGGTGGCCTACGTTCGATTCGCATCGGTGTACCGAGAGTTTAAAGACATCGATCAGTTCATGGATGAAATCAAATCCCTGGCCCAGCAGCGCCGGGAGCGTTAGGCCCTCCCCTTCTCCTCGCTGTTCCGGATCAGAGTTCGCGTTGATAGCCCCAGGCAGGATGGATGGCCACAGAGGAGAACCGCCGTCCTTGGGAATGTCTGATTGATATGGCCAAAACCAAAACATCACGGGAACGACGAACCACTCGCCGCCCTACCAAACGGCGATCACCGGGGGCTACGCATGTGGTCATCATCGGCGCGGGCCGCGGGGGCACGGCCTTGATGGAAATTTTCGCCAACGACCCGCTGGTGCGCATCGTCGGGGTCGCCGATATCAGCCCGCAAGCGCCTGGCCTGGGGCTCGCGAGACGCCTCCATATCCGCGTCACGCGTAATTATCGGCAGTTGCTCAAGATGGGTCCCGTCGATCTGGTGATTGATGTGTCGGGCAATCCCGAAGTCGGCGAATACCTCCAGGACTTCCGCCGCATGGGCGTGTCGGTGATCGGCGGAGCCAGCGCCAAGTTCATGTGGCAGCTCATCGAGGCTCGCATCCGCGCCACAGCCGACATTGAGAAAGCCTTGAACAAATACCAGTCGTTGTACCGGCTCTATGTGAAGGAGACCGGCGCGGCCGTGACGGAAGAACGCACCCGCATCGCGTGCGAAATTCACGACGGTCTCGTGCAAAGCCTCGCCGGCGTCAATTTCAAATTGGAGCTTTCGCAAGAACTGCTGCGCAAGAATCCACAAGCCAGCTTGGCCACCATCCGGGAGTCCAAAGCGCAACTGAAGCTCGCCATCCAAGAAGCGCGGCAGGTGATTTTCAATCTACGTCCGCTCCACTACGATAAAATGGAGCTGATCCCGGCACTCACCAACTACCTGAAGTCCTACGAAACTCAGTACCATATCAAGACCGCCTTTTCCGTGACCGGAGACGAGACGATCCTGTTCCCGCGCACGAAGATCTTTTTGTTCCGGATCGTCCAAGAGGCCCTGAGCAACGTGCAAAAGCACGCGAAGGCAGGGCGGGTATCGGTTCAACTCGACATTCGCCTCGACTTGTTACAAGTGACCATTTCCGATAACGGGATCGGGTTCGACATGGACGCGGTGCTCCGGGATCCTGAAAAATGGGATCACTTCGGCATTCGTGGCATCTTGGAACGAGCACGACTGGTGGGCGGAGAAGCCACGATCGATTCGAAAAAGGGACGTGGCACGCGTATCGTGTTGCGCATCCCGCTAGCCGACAAGGAGACGATTCGTCATGGAAAAAATTAAGGTCCTGATCGCCGATGACCACCGCGTAGTTCGTGAAGGCCTGGCAGCCATCCTGAAGACAAAGGAAGACATCAATGTCGTCGGCGAAGCCCAAGACGGGGCGGAAGCCGTGGAAAAAACCAAGACCCTGATGCCGGATGTCATCCTGATGGATGTCAGCATGCCGCGTATGGGCGGCATTGAAGCCACGCGGCAAATCAAACGCGAGTTCCCTCATATGGGGATTGTTGCTCTGACCATGTACGAAGAGCAGCAGTATATTTTCGATCTTGTACGGGCCGGGGCGACGGGATATCTGTTGAAAGATTCCGAATCTTCGCAAATTGTGGCAGCCATCCGGGCCATTTATCGTGGAGAATCGCTCATCCACCCTTCGGTCGCCAGCAAGATTCTGGCGGAGTTCTCACTCATGTCTCAGAAAAAGGGCAAAAAGCCGGCGTGGGTGGAACATGACCTGACCGAACGGGAAATCACCGTCCTACGCTTGGTTGCTGACGGCAAAACGAACAAGGAAATTGCCAACAGTCTAGACCTCAGTGAAAAGACCGTCAAAAACCACGTCCGCAACATCTTTCATAAACTGCAAGTATATGACCGAACACAAGCTGCGATCTTGGCGATTCGAAAGGGGCTCATTGAATTAGAGCCTAGACCATGAGTCGAGATGCTGTGTATTCCAAACCTGCAGGCGACTTCTGTGTAGAGACCGCCGGCGCCTTGTGTGACATGGGCCACCCTTCTCAGAACTCACACCTGATAACTCTTTGAAAACTTGTTACTTTCGTAGTGTATTCGTTTCAGCAAAAGATACAATTGTGTTTTTTTAGCAACAACGACAGTTATTCAACATGTGGCATAATACTTTACATAACAATATCTTATATAATTTGCTCATATTGGCACAAGCATTGCTATAGCTAGTGCTGGATTTTACGAAGGAGGCACCGTGCGGTTTCAGCAAACGATCGGCTCACCAATTTCGTGTTCAGGCGTCGGGCTCCACTCAGGCCAGCCGGTCACACTGACGCTTCGCCCGGCTCCTCCGAACACCGGCATCGTTTTCATTTATCGGCATGGGTCGGAAGAAACAGTCATCCCTGCTTCGATCTCCAATAAGGTCCCGACGGAACTCTGCACAGCCATCAGCGTCAACGGACACCAGGTCAAAACGATCGAACACCTCCTCGCCGCTCTGGTGGGAATGGAAGTCGACAACGTGTACGCAGAGGTGAACGCAGGGGAAGTGCCCGTGCTCGACGGAAGCTCAGGCCCGTTCGTTCGTATGATCCGTGCGGCTGGCGTCATTCCGCAGACTCGGCGCCAATCCTATGTCAAGATCATGCAACCCATCGAAGTGGTGGACGGTTCGAAACGGGTCAGGATCGAACCTTCGTCAACTCCGAAAATCACGTACTCCATCCATTACGATCACCCGCTGATTCAAACGCAGTCCTACACCTATACTTGCTCCGCCCAAGCGTTTGAACAGGATATCGCGCAAGCACGCACATTCGGCTTTCTTCACGAAGTTGAAGCGCTGTGGTCCAGGGGACTCGGAAAAGGCGGGACGTTGGATAACACCATCGTGCTGTCCAAAGACGGCGTCGTGAACGAATCCGGCTTGCGCTTCTCAAACGAATTTGTTCGACACAAGGTATTGGATCTCATCGGCGACATCTCGCTGCTCGGCTTTCCGTTTATCGGGCACATTGTGGCCGAACGGTCAGGTCATGCCATGCATACGAAGCTCGTCGAACAAATCCTCCTTCAACGCGATAAATGGGCGCTGATCACCGGGGAACACGCGGTTGCCGCATCAGAATCGCGCGCCTCCCTTGGACTGCTCCGCCCCGCACCTTCCCTCGCAATCTAACCGCTTCACCCATGCGCAGCCTACTTGCGACCCACCGCTGCAGCGGTGACCGCGGCATTTTCAGTTTTTGAGCATAAAAAACGCCGGGGGCAAGTGGCCTTACCCCCGGCGTGCAAATCCTGGCAGGACTTACTTCTTCTTCGCTGCCTTCTTCGCTGGTTTCTTCGCTGCCTTCTTCGTTGCCAAGACTCTCACCTCCCTTCACACATTAAAGTTGATATGAACTTCCTCGGCCCACTTACACTACCGCAGTCAATTCCTGCTGTGTCGTGACCGCAAACGTATTGGGTCCGACTTTTTGGAAACGCTTATCCCGCTTCAATGACGTAGCCACGGAGGTCAGCGGCGTCTTCCCCTTGATCTGCAATCCGCCTTCCAAGAGACGTTGCAAGAGCTCCTTCGCATGCATCGGCCGGCTGGCTTCTTTGAGAATCTGACATGCGGCTTCCGGCACACTCTTTCCTACATATTTGCTTTTGCCGAGCAAGATCTCACGCGACTGATCCGTGACATCCGTCACCGGAAGCGGTCGAATCCCTTTTTCGTCGGTAATAATTTGACTGGAGAGGCTGGCCAACTTGGCCTTATCGGCTTCCACACGGTAGAGCGTTTCGGCGAGTTCCAAGTACTTCTTGATCATTGCGATTTCATCGTCGAGCCGACGTCGCTTTTTCTCAAGTTCCTGATAGCGATTCCGGTAGGCGCTGATCCGTTGTTCCAGCCCCACCAGGATGTCGGTCAATTCTTCCACAAGCAAGTCCTCAACAAAGCATACTTGCTTTATAGCAAGTGATTTAAAATCTGTCAAGTAACTAGTCATAACTATTTGATCGCATTCTCCGCACATACAAGCAGAATACACTCAATGTCTATCCAAGCCTTGTTCTACAAGAACAAGATTTTATAACTTTATTATTTTTCAATATCTTATGATGCTCACTCAAAAACGGCGAAGGATCTTTTGACTCACTTTCCATCACTCATGCTAGGATACGACGCATATGGACAGTTCGCAGACACTCTCCTCCGACGAATACGACTGCTATCTCGCCACGGCCATCCAGGCAGCGGAAGCAGCGGGCCTCGTCCTTCTTGAGCACGCCCGAACAGGCTTCAGGATCGACCACAAGGCCGCCATCAATCTCGTGACCGATGCGGATCGGCAAGCTGAGGAATGTATCGTCCGCACGATTCTTTCAGCCCATCCCACGCACCGGATTTTAGCCGAGGAGCGGGGGCGGGACGGGGCCACGGAGTCGCCTTACCAATGGATCATCGATCCTCTCGATGGCACGACCAACTTCGCGCACGGCTTCCCTTTTTATTCGGTCTCGATCGGGCTGGAATATCGTGGTGCCTGTCTCGTGGGAGTGGTCCTGGACCCGACTCGTCGCGAGCTGTTCACGGGAGTAGCTGGCAAAGGGGCCTACCTCAATGGTGACCGCCTCCGCGTGTCGAGCAACGAGTCTCTCGATCGTTCCCTGCTCGTAACCGGGTTTGCCTACGATATTCGCGAGACGACGAACAACAATCTGGACCATTTCTCCCGCATTTCACTGCGCGCCCAAGGCGTGCGGCGCACCGGCTCAGCCGCATTGGATCTCAGTTATGTGGCGTCGGGACGGTTTGACGGGTATTGGGAAGTGAAACTCAGTCCCTGGGACATGGCCGCGGGAATCGTCATCGTGCGCGAGGCGGGCGGACTGGTCTCCGGCTTTCAGCAAGACACATTTTCTCTCTATGGACAAGAACTCGTCGCAACGAACGGCCGCATTCACCATCAGCTGCTCGACGTAATCAACCAACGCTCTGACAAGGCCTAAAACTCTCAGTCCATTGAGTCTGGTATCCATCCGGCCATTACGATCAGCATTCGCGTCGCTCCTCCCATGTACAGTGCGATATTTGATGCGGTATCATGCCCCTCTCATCTGTACGGTCAAAGGAGTGTACGTAGCATGGCAAGCCAAGTTCCTCCGCAGAAACCAGCCACCCCTTCCTCCAATACCCAGGACGTGTGGGATGTCGAGCTCTTGCATGTGCATGTCTCACGCAAGGGCCAACTCGTCAACGCCGAATGGGCGCTTCATCCTCAGATTAAAGCCGATTTGAGTGCCGATGAGTGGAAGGAACTCGGCGAGCTGATGAACAAGGTCACGACCATCGTGGGACATCGCTTCTCCCAGGCCCTCAATGAGGCCGAACCGACACCGCCCGGAAACGCGTAGCCGTTTCTCGCCAGCACAGACCGCTGGCACGCCTGCCCGCCGGCTTGCGTGCCAGTATGAGCAGACCCCTAATCAGCGAGGTGATCCGTGGACTGCTATTACCATTCGAAGGATCTCGGAAAATTCGGAGAGATGGGCAAGGGCAATCCCGTCTTGTGGGAAAAGTTCATGAGTTATTACAGCGCGGTGTTTGCCGAAGGCGCGCTCACGGAACGCGAGAAGGCGCTGATAGCGCTGGGGGTGGCGCAAGCCGTGCAGTGCCCCTACTGCATCGATGCCTATACGCAAGCCTGCCTTGAAAAAGGATCGAACATCGAAGAAATGACGGAAGCGGTCCACGTGGCCTGCGCCATCCGCGGCGGCGCCTCGCTGGTGCACGGCGTCCAAATGCGTAATGTGGCGGAGAAATTATCGATGTGATCGTTCGGCGACGATTCGGCTCCAGCTGAAGCATGGGAGCCAATGGGATGAGCGGGATAGTCGAACAAGCCGACGCGCGCAGTGAGAATACAGCTGCCGACCTGGTTCACCGTCCCGCTCAGTAGTAGGGATGCTCGGGGATGGCTAACGTGAAGTACTTCCCGCGCTCTTCGTAGAGGATGCGACGACTCGTCAAAATACTCAGCGCCTGAGTCAGGTCTTCATCCGAGCAGGTGAGGTCGGGCTTTGCATCCTTCAATGCCGTGCGAATCTGGTCGCGGCTCTTCGCCGCTTCATTGCACGCTTCGATAATGCCTGCCGCAGGCCAGTCATACCGTCGTCTCGTCGGCATCTCCGGATCACGCCCATCATAAATTGTCACGTACTCCATGGCCTTGGAGAAATATAAGAACGGCCGATCGTTGCTGCGCGCCCGTCGCTGCCATTCCTCCACCAAGCCGATCAATTCCTGGTAGACCTGCGGATCCACCGGCCAGTCGTCGAGCTCATACTCAAAATCATAGGCGATCTTCTGCAGATCGACACGCGCCGCATCGTACACATACTCATAGGCTGTACCAGGACCAGTGATGCGCACGCCGTACTCATGCGGTCGCGTAAAGTAGGGACTGAACCGCTGCAACCAGAACTTCCCGGTCGCCTCCGGCGCCTGCAAATGAAACAGGGACGGCAGAAGATCAATCTGCCGGCGATAGTCTTCGTTCGTTTCACCGGGAAAACCAAGCAGAATATTCCAGGAAACCGCCACCCGGTAATAACAACTCCACTTCAGACAGATGATGTTCTGCATGGGCGTCACGCCTTTGTCCATCGCTTTCAACTGCGAGAGACTGAGGCTTTCCAGGCCGGGTTGCATACACTTCACGCCCCCGACAGCCAGCGTCCGGATCTGACTCTTCTGCAGATTGCTCTTGGTCTCGATAAACACATCCAGATCGCAATGCTCGGTCGCGAACTGCCCGAACAGATTATCGACATATTTCATGTCGATGATGTTATCCACCAGACGGAAGCGAGTCGTATCGTAGCGGCTCGAGAGGTACGCCATTTCTTGCGCGACCTGTTCCGCAGATTTCGAGCGGAACTTCATGCTCTGCGCATTCAGCCCGCAGAAGGTGCAATGATGCTTCTCGCCCCACCAGCAACCGCGTGAGCCTTCATAGAGGAGAATACGGTCCAGGCCGCGGGAGGCTTCGGTGCCGAGTTCAGCCAACAAATGATAGTAGTCGTCATAGTCCGGCGGGCCGGTCTGGGCAAACCCGGTGAACAGGGCCGTATTCGGCTCGAGCCTGGCCTCGCCATGCTCCCGGTAGATAACGCCTGTCGGGCAGGGCCCGCCCGATCCACGCATGACGTAGTCGACCAGCGCCGGGAACGTGACCTCTCCTTCGCCGACGACCACGTAGTCGATGAACGGAAACGCCCGGAAATATTCCAGCCCCATCTCGCCATCAAAATTGGCGCCACCGAACACGATCTTCACGTCCGGATACAGATCTTTGATCAGCTTGGCCATCGTGAGGCTGGCCACATTTTGATCAAAGGTGGACGTAAACCCGACGAGCTTATATTGATCCCAATCAATTCCTGTCATCGCGGCGGTCAGGAATTGTGGCGCCGTGCGCGTGGCCATGTCTTCAAAGAACGACACCGGCTGACCGCTCTCCCGAGCTATCTGCTCGAAGACCGGCTTAAACACGCGCGGATACTCCGCCCGTTTGGGATTGTCACGAAAGAGCAGGTAAGAGAACAGCCATTCGCCGAACAACCCCCGCTTTTCACAAATCGATTCGTAGAGAGGAATTCCGATCTTGTGGGCAAACCGCACATTGAGGTGGTGACAATCGACCGCGACGCCCTTGGCTTTCAATAACGCAGACAGCGTACCCAATTGAATGGACGGGTACTTCGAAAAACTGAAGGGCATGTTGACGAGCGCCACCTGGGCTCTGTCACTCATGAGCCACCTCGATGGTCTTTGCGCAGCACATCACCACATTCACCCGGCAACGACTCGAAACGGTTCGAACTCACGATCAGCCTTCGCGGCCAAATAAAAATCGCTCTCGGTGAGGCCGTTGATCTTGTGCGTCCAAATCTCCACCTTGCATTTTCCCCAGGCCACAGAGAGATCCGGATGATGCCCTTCGGCTTCCGCCACCGCGCCCACCTTGTTGGCAAAGGCGAGGGATTGCGCAAAATCCTTGAACGTATAGAGCCGTTCGAGATGTCCCTCCTTGCTCAAGGTCCACCCTCGTCCGAGCTCCGTCAACAGGGCTTGTATACGATCGGCGGGGAGAGGAGGGATCCCGCCCCGGCAGGGAATACATTTATTGTCGGCTAAACTCATGGCAGCTCCTTGGCAAACGAATCTCCTCTTGGGCTCGTGCACGAACCGCTATTCTACGGGCCGCTCGTTGTGTCCCGCAACCGCCTTACCGCCCGGACGGTTGCGCAACCCGATACTGGTTGGTCACCGCATGGCCTCGCTCGAAAAAGAGACCGCGATTGATATCGCCCACGCTGACCATGCCAACCAACGTGCCTTTGTCGACAACCGGAATCCGGCGGAAATGCTTGACGCCCATATAGGACGCGGCTTCCAACACGGGAGTGCGCGGGGACACCGTCAGCGGATTCAAGCTCATCACCTCTTCGACGCGCTGCGAGAGCACATCGGCATACCCTTCCTCCATCTCCACGAAATCGCGGCTATGCACGTTGTCATGAATATACTCGCCGTAATTGGGATAGAGGGGAATCAACACATCACGCAAGGTCACCATGCCGATCAACACGTCGCCGTCCTCCACGACGGGAATGGCGCCGCAATGGCGACTGAGCATCTTGGTCACCACGGAACGGACGGATTCATTGCGCTTGGCCGTCACCACACCGGTAGACATCACTTCCTGAACGAGCATGGCAGCCTCCTTTTTCAGCAAGGGTGACTCGCGAATACATCTTCGACAGAAAAATCCTCACGCCATCTTCGGCGCGCGTCGTCAGCTCGCCTCATGATTGCAGAGATCATCCTGCATCTCCACACATCCCGTCGGCTTCAACTGCCTTTGCAGAGATATGCAAAATATGGTAGGGAAGTGCGGTTAGAAAAGAAACCCCCTCTCGACCTGGTCACGGATGGGCGGGGAGAACCCTTCAGACCTTCTCATGCGAGGTCGCTATCGATTCCGTCCTGCGCATCGGTCATCGCGGAGCCGCCGGCCACGCTCCCGAAAATACTCTCGCCGCCATTTGGAAAGCTCGATCCTTTCACGCAGATTTCGTGGAGATCGATCTGCGCGAAACCAGCGACGGTCATCTCGTGTTGCTGCACGATGAGACCATTGATCGCACTACCAACAAATCAGGCAATCTCGCCGACATGTCGTTGGAGCAGGTTCAACGGTTGGACGCGGGCAATTGGCAACGTATCCCCACGCTCGAAGAAGCGCTGGATATCTGCGGAAAGGCCATCGGGGTCATTCTCGAATTGAAGGTCGAGGGGATCGGCAACGAGGCCTGCGCGATCGTCAAACGCGTCGGCTTTTCCAATTCGCTCATCTATGCCTCGTTTCTGATCGCGGAACTCCATCGCGTCCGACAGGCCGATTCCACCGCACAGATCATGGTATTGCAGCATCGCCGCCTTCCTCTAGACCCTGTTGCCGACGTGGTCGCCCTCAACGCCTCTCACGTAGGATTACACTATTCGACAGTAACACCCGCGCTGCTGCAGACCTACCACGACTTGGGGCGGCAAGTCTTCGTCTACACCGTGAACGACTGGACAGACATCCGGCGCATGCGGGCATTGGGTGTGGACGGCATTGTCTCAGACTATCCGGATCGCATCTGATCGCCACGCCGACGGCTCTCACAGCGCGCGCTGATCTTCCTGCAGGCTGCTTTACAGGGGGCGCACTTTCCTTTGTGAGCGGATGAAGAGACCGGGAACCAGGTCGGACACCATTTCGATCAACATGGTGGACCAACACACTTACCGCAGCCTCGTCCAAGCATGAGGTGGACGGTGAGGCATCAGCTGAAGGAAGGGGAGAGAACAAGACGTCAATAAATTCTTCGCTTAAAATGCCACGGGCGACCCTACACTGCGGTGGGAGGTCGCCCGTGGTTGGCGCTTGGGACGCCTACAGTCAAATAGGTTGTCCGACAGACCAGACCCGTTCGAGCAGATGGATGATCAGGATGTTCGTCGGGGGAACGTTATTCCCAGGATGCTGGTGTGCCTCGTGCTTGTCTTCAATCCTTCGTTCTGCAGTGGCTGTTATCCTGGATCGGATAGTGTCATGAGACACAAGCCAGGGAAGGATCGGTCAGCACGACCGACGATCAGCCCGCCCTCAACTCTGCGGGCCGTTGCAGTCCGGCGGCGTAAGTTCTTCCATGCGTGAACCTCCCCGGTTGAGGAGTGGCGAGGTCCACGAACAGGCGCGCACTGTTCATCGCCTCGTCACGGTTAACACAGTCTTTGAAGCTTACAATTTCCCTCTTACGCTCGTTAGAAAACTCTGTCAACAAGAAAATCGGCCCTAGTCATTTTTCCCCATATCTCGTGTCTGCCGTGAAGGTCCCCATACAACACGGGCCCCCGTGCCTGACGGGAGCCCGCGTGTGGCGCTTAGGACGCCGAAGGCTTTGTGTATGTAGGCGGCCCGCACAAGACCTGCCGAGTTGATCAACAGCGGAAGACATCTCGCCGGGGAACTAGCGATCACACTCACGCGGGTGACGCTTCACGGTCGTCAACCAAGCTCCCCACTCAGTGGCATGGCGCCGGAATGCGCATTTGACGCATCGTGGAATGCCTTGTGGCATCTGCGATGGAAAACTTGGGCAACACCGACGAGAAAACCGCCTTCAATTCGACAGGCCGTACAGGCCAGGTGGCGTGGTATCGGTCATCGTCCACCCTCCTCTCTGTGGCGGGAATGTGTGGAAGATCTAGATGGCAGCCGCGCGGTCTGTCCGGTCTTCCACTTGAGACAAGGAAAATTCGGGCCGCCAACTCTATCTACGCCCCCTCAAAAATCTTGTCAACAGGGGGAATCCCCAGGCCCTCCTTCATCGGGTCTCGCGCCGATTCTCTCGGTTCCCCATGGACGGATCCGATTTCGGATCACTGTCCGACTCGGGCGTGATGACGGTCATCTCTTGCTTCTGATAATCGGCGGGCGGCAAAAACAACGTGTCGTCGAGGCGCTTCCTTTCGATCTTGACGGCTTCCCAACGCGCTTCCTCCTTTCCCTGGCTACTACGATCCACACCCTTGACCGGAAAGCCTCCGTCCCTGAACATCTCCTGCATCCATGCCGGCAATAGCGACGCACCCCCGGCTTGCGCGCTCATCATCCCGGACAGGGCAGCGTTGCCGATCCCTCGTGCCATGCAGACTTCACCGGTGCTGCCGTCCGATTTGTTGGTAGTCTGATAGATCTCGCACGTATACCCTGCTGCCTTATCGCTTGTTCCGGTTTTCACGACCACGGTGTCGTCAGGCCCATCCGGCGCGACTTTCGAGCGTTCGGTGGTGGAGATCTCCAGGTATATCTTGTCGTCGTGCCGAAGGTTGTACATGAGCTTCTTCTTGGCGTCGAAAATCATGGCGCCTTTTTCCACATCCTGGCCGCTCTCTTCAAAGCGCAGCCGGTCGCCCTTCAGAAACCATTGCTGCTGGACAGTCGTCCCGTCACTCGTTTCATGCAGGACGATGATCCCTTCGAAATCGTCCGCCGCCGCAATACCCGCCAGCAGAATGCCTCCTAACATTCCCGCCATGACAGCACGCATGCCCACTCCTTTCGACACAGACGCGCCGGATTCCGGATTATTGTCCGCCCTGCGGTTGCTGCTTCTTCATGGCCTCGCCGAACTGCTTCATCAGTTCTTTCATATCCGCCGGCTGTTCGTCTCTTCCGGATACTTCGCCGGTCTTGCCTCGCGCAGCCTTTCGCTTCTTCCTCTCTTCGATCATCTTCGAGACATCTGCCTCGCCTTCCTTCTTCTGCTCCCGCATGGCCTTCATCCGTTCTTGGAACCCCGACATGTCGTGCTTCGCCCAATCGGCAGGAAAGACAAACAGACTCGCGTCCAAGGTTTTCTTCTCGATACTGACTACTTCCATGCGGACCGATTCCTTACCTGCCCCGTCGTATTGGATGCTCCGGAGGCCGAAGCCTCCCTCTTCGACCAGTTGCTTGACCCAGGCAGGCTGAGAGGAGCGTCGAGCCTCCTTCGGATCGATCCAGAACGTGGCAGCTTTCCCAAATCCTTTCGCCACACACAATTCGCTCTTGGCACGATGCTGTTCCTTATGGGTGATCCGCCACACCTCGCAGGTATACCCGGCGATCTTGTCGGTCTTGCCGGTGCGCTCGACGCTCTGTGTGTCGAGCAACTCCTTCAGATGGTCACCGCGATCTCCCTCCAGACTGATCTCCATGTAGGACTTCTGTCCCGGCATCCCCATCTGCATCGTCCTGGTTTTGCCGTCAAACAGCATGACTTGTGCTTGACCGTCCGTCCGGGACATTTCCATGCGGCCCCGGTCACCTTTGAGATACCAACTCATGGTGCCCGATGTGCCGGTATCCACATGACTGGTTTTCATCTGGATCACGCCTTCAAAATCTCCCGCGTAGACCGGAAGGGCAGTGAGGCTCAGGACGAGGCCGATCAAAAGAGCCGGTTTCCTTCGCATGCTCGACGCTCCTGGTTAAGGTAGACACACGACTCAGGCTCGCCAGTGTAGCCGAGCCCTGCGGACGATGCCAGATGGCACTGCGCGGACGGCTCTCAGTCAATCGTGAGCCGATCGAAATGCACGCCTTTGAGAGCCGGCGGGGTGGAGAGGTTCATCCCGTTAAGCGCCTGCACCACGAGCTCAGCAACAACCAGATTCCGATACCATTTGCGATTCGCAGGCACGATGTACCAGGGCGCGCACTCGGTACTGGTCGCCGCCATGAGGTCCTCAAACGCCGTCATGTAGTCGTCCCACAGTTTCCGCTCTTCCAGGTCACCCTCGCTGAATTTCCAACGCTTCTCCGGATTACAGATGCGTTCGGTGAGACGCACTTTTTGCTCGTCTTTGGAAATGTGCAGGAACAGTTTGATGAGAGCCGTGCCGTTTTCGACTAATAACTCTTCGAATTCATTGATCTGATTGAATCGCTGCGTGACGACCTTTTTCGACACCAGACCATGCACGCGCGTGATCAACACGTCTTCATACTGCGATCGGTTAAAAATGCCGATGTACCCTTTGGGCGGCACTTCTTGATGAATCCGCCACAAGAAATCCTGTTCGAGTTCCTTCTCGCTCGGCGCCTTAAAGGAGGCGACGCGGCAGCCCTGCGGGTTCACGCCGGACATGACATGCTTGATCGTGCCGTCCTTGCCGCTCGTGTCCATGCCTTGGAGAATGATCAGCAAGGCGCGCGTGCGGTTGGCATACAGCCGTTCCTGCAACTGATCGAGCTTTGCAATATGCGCGGCCGTGGCGGTTTTGGCCTTGGCCTTCCCGGCCTCGTTCTTTTTGTAGGATCCGGTCTCGTCGGGATCAAACCGTTTGAGCGATGGGCGGCAACCGGGCTTGATACGATACCTCTCCATTGTGCTCCTCCTACACTGATTTTCCTGCAACATCCAGGACCACGGGCAACGCACACCGGTCGGCGATCAAATCAGTCGCCTTCACGGGTACGGAAAAATTTCTTTCCGGCGATCAGTTGATTGAAGCGGGCACAGCCTTATGTGATAAACAGGTCTTTCACCCATCAAGGAGGCATCGGTCATGCTCAAGGAAGTAAGCGGAGACATCCTGTTATCCACCGCCGGCGCGATCGCGCATGGTATTGCGCCCCATGACAATTTCAAGCAGGGCTTGGCCTTGTCGCTTCGCGAGCAGTGGCCGGGCATGTACAAAGACTTTCGCCATTACTGCCAGACCTACAATCCCAAACCGGGCGGCGCTTGGTCGTGGAAAGGCCCGAACTCTCCCGTCATTATCAATTTATTTACGCAGGAGGCGCCGGCCACCGACCAGGATCATCCCGGGAAGGCGACGCTCCCCAACGTCAATCATGCGCTGCAGGCGCTAAAAAAGGAACTGCAGGAACATCAGGTCAAGAGCCTGGCGCTCCCTCGTCTGGCTACAGGAGTAGGTGGACTGGAATGGGAAAAAGTCTATCCCTTGCTCCAACAGGCCTTGAAAGAGCTGCACATTCCCGTCTACGTGTATGGACTGTACAAGAAAGGAGTCTCCGCGCAAGAAGCTTAGGCCGATACGGCGCGGGCGCGCGCCCCGGTAAGATACTGCAGCAACTGTCCGATCTGCGACTGCCGCGTGAGGTACCATTGCGCGGCGGTCGCCGCCTTTTTTCCCACCCGCACCGAAACAATGCGTTCGTCCGGCAGCGAAAACACATCCTCATCCGTATCGTCGTCTCCCACATAGAGCGCGGCGGATGTCTGGAGTTGATGCATCAACTCCAGCATGGCCGTCCCCTTGTGCAGATTGCCGGAAGGAATGGCGTTCACCACCGCTTTTCCTAGCACCAGTCGGGGCGCAGGAAGCAGCGTGGACACGACATGAAAGATCGTTTCCCGCGCGGCCGCCGGCGACCAGGCCTGCCGATAGTGGAAAGTGAGGGAATACATTTTATCTTCCACCACGACGCCGGCCCGCGTCAGCTCGCGGTCATCTTTCGTCACGGCATTCAACCATGCGCGGCAACAGTCTTGAGCTTGCTGCATCACTCGCTCTGACGCGTGCAAGCCCTCTAACCCGTGATTGCCGATGAGATGAGCGGAAATTCCTTTCACGCGGGGGCTGAGGTCCGCAAGAGAACGTCCGGAAATGATCGCGGTCGGCGCGACGATGGCTAGATCGTGGAGGGCCTGGCGCGTGGATTCCGTCAGACCTGCGGCATGCCGATCCTGGACAATGCGCGCCAGCGTGCCGTCAAAATCGAAGGCAAAGAGAGAGCCTCCCTGACTGGCTAGCCGGTCGAGGACACGCTTCCCTTGAGCACTGAACACGTCCTGCATCGGCGTGACTACCGCCCCCGTCCCGAGGCCTGTCCCACCTGCTTCATGACACGAATGCGACGGCGCATCCGGGCCGCATCCATGAGCATACGGCCCGCCCATCGATAGACATTAAATTCCTGAATCAGCCCGCGCATGCTCCGCATACGGGCGCGCTGCTCTTTCGGCGCCATCGACAGCGCCATGTGCAAGGCCGCTGCGCATTGATCGATATCGTAGGGATTGACCACCAGCGCTTCCGGCAGCTCCTGGGCCGCGCCGGTAAATTGGCTGAGGATGAGGACGCCCTGCTCATCATCGCGAGCCGCGATGAACTCCTTGGCCACCAAGTTCATGCCGTCGTGCAAACTGGTCACGAAGCACAGGTCGGAGGCCCGATAATACTCATACACATCCGGCGGCTCGTGATGCTTCACCTTCAGCACGATCGGCTCATACCCTTCGCGGCCGAACCGCTTGTTGATGCGTTCCGCCAAGGCATAGACCTGATCGTGAAAATGTTGATACTGATCGATGATCGTCCGGCTCGGGGCCGCAATCTGAATGAAGGAAAACTTGCCGACCCATTCCGGCTGCAGCTCAAACAGCCGTTCGACCGCGAGAAACCGTTCGATGATCCCCTTCGTGTAGTCCAATCGATCGACACCGATTCCTACCAGCCGATCGGGCCCCATGGCATGTCGCTCGCGGATGTGCACTCGGCAATCCGGCACAGGCCGTTGGTTCTCCAGCCAGCGTGACGGCCACTCGATAGAAATGGGGTAGGGGTTCACCGCCGTCAAGCGGCCGCCATACGACACGGTCGATGAGTCGCGGTCGATGCGCGCTTCCAGAATACGATCGATACAGGACAAGAAATGGTTGCCGTGCTCGCGGGTGTGAAACCCGACGATACTGCTGCCCAGCAATCCTTCCAGAATTTCCTGCCGCCACGGGCAAATGCCGTAGCTTTCGGAGTTGGGCCAGGGGATATGCCAGAACATGATGATGGTCGCGTTCGGCAGCTTTTCCCGCACCATCTTGGGCAGCAGCGCAAAGTGATAATCCTGCACCAGGATGACGGGATCATCGGTCTTGGCTTCTTCGACCACCGCCTTCGCGAACCGCTCGTTGACGGCGACATATTGCTCCCAGTCGGAGGTCCTGAACGTGGGCCGCACATGCGCGTTGTGGCACAGCGGCCAGAGCCCCTCGTTGGAGAAGCCGTAGTAAAATCCGGACTCCTCATCCGGCGACAGCCAAATCCGACGAATATCGTACGAGGGATGATCCGGCGGCACCCGAACATGGTCCCGATTATCCACCACTTCCTTGTCGGCGGATCCGTTGCCGTGAGCGATCCATACGCCCGAACAGGCCCGCATCACCGGCTCGAGGGCCGAAACCAACCCACTGGCCGGCACCTGGACTTCGACTTTTTGCCCGCGCCGGTTGTGGATATACGGTTGCCGATTCGACACGATGAGAATTTCGTCGCCCGACAGGTGTTCATGGAGAATCGTCTTGAGGCTGGCCGGGCTCCAGGTGATCTGGCTCTCATCCCGCATGCGGCGATCCGCTTCGAGTTCCCTCACCAGTGCGTGGAGATCTTGCGCCACCGGGTGCAACTCCGCTGAATGGGCCTGGCTGGATTCTGCCGGCAAGCCCTTGCTGGTCAACATCGCCCGCACCCCGGCGACCCATCCTCGCCAACTCAGTTGCGCCACCAGCACGGTGACGGCCGAAATCACCCCCGCGAGACCGACGAACAAGTAAAAGATGTACCACTTGGTGTCGGTGCTGCGCTGATGCACGAAACTCATGTCATGGACCAGCATCAACCGGCCCTGCGCCTTGCCGCCTGATTGAATCGTCGCGACCACCACGTGCAGCGGCCCTTGGGCGAAGTCCACCACTTCCGAGGAGCCGGGCGCCAGGTGCGCCAGGCTTTCGCAGGACAATTGATCCGGGTAGGTCAACGTCTGGTAAATCAACCGTTGCTGCGTATCGCAGAAGCCCAACGCATACAACCGTTCGTCCTGAATCACTTTATGGAAGTAAGCAAAAATCTTCGTGCGGGAGCGGGAGACCACCAAATCCGCCAGCGGCACCTCCATCGTGCTGGCCAGCAATTTGGACCGGCTTTCGAGGTCGCGCGTGAACCACTTCAGTGTGAGGGAATCCACTAAGGGCACCACGCTGTAGGCCACGACGCCAAGGACCAGCAAGAGGGGAAGGATAAACCGGAGGGACAGTCGCATGTTTTCTCCCGCAGTTTACTTTGAGACCAAAATCTCTTATGGTCGGGGCATGTACCCCTACGGACTCATCGGCAACTGCCACGTCTCCGCGCACATCCATGAAAGCGGGTCGGTAGACTGGCTCTGCCTGCCCAGACCGGACAGTGATCCGGTCTTTGGACGAATCCTCGATCCGGAAGGGGGGCATTTTTCCATATCAAGCCCTACCGGCTCGGCTCAAGTCAAGACAACGCAGCGCTACCTGCCCAATACAAATATCCTGGTGACGGAGGTCTCCACGTCCAACGGCGACACCTTCAGAATCACGGATTTCTGCCCACGGTTCGAACAGTACGGCCGCATCTATCGTCCCGCGGCGCTGTTTCGCATCGTTGAACCGCTGGCGGGCACGCCGTCCATCCGCGTCAGCTGTCGCCCGGTCGCAGGGTGGGGGAAAGAGTATGCGCGCGGCATGCGCGGCAACAGCCACGTGCGGTATGACATCCGCGGTGAATACCTCCGGCTGTTGACCAACATGCCCCTCACGTATCTCTACGAAGAGCGCCCCTTTGCCTTGACCGAGAAGACCTACTTCGCTCTGACCTGGGGCCTGGGCATCGAGGACGACCTCGCCAAGGTCAGCCACGAATTTCTGGATCAGACCACTCGCTACTGGCGCATGTGGGTGAAGCATTGTTCGATTCCGGTGCTGCACCAGGAAGAAGTGATCCGTTCCGCTCTGGCGCTTAAACTTCACTGCTATGAAGACACCGGCGCCATCCTGGCCGCCTTGACCACCAGCCTCCCCGAGGAGCCCGGTGGCCCGCGGAACTGGGACTATCGCTACTGCTGGTTGCGCGACGCCTATTTTTCGCTCACCGCGTTTCACAACCTCGGCCATTTCGAGGAGATGGAAGGGTTTCTCAAATTTCTCCTCAACATCGCTTACACCCATGAACATTCCCGGGAACGGCTCGCCCCGGTGTATACGTTGAGTCAGGATCTTCCGCTGCCGGAAACCGAACATCCCAATTGGGCCGGCTTCTCGGGCAGCGCTCCGGTGCGCAACCACAATCAGGCCGCCGAGCACGTCCAAAATGATGTGTACGGCGAGCTGGTGCTGGCGCTCACACCCATCTTCAGCGACAACCGCTTCTACGACTTGCGAACCAAGGACCAGGAGCAGCTCGTCGCCAATTTGGCCCGACTCTGCGATCGCACCATTGCCCAGCCGGACGCAGGACTGTGGGAAATTCGGAACGGCTGGCAGGAACATTCGTTTTCGAATCTCATGTGCTGGGCCGGACTCGACCGGGCGCACCGCATGCACAAGGCCGGATTTTTACCGTCCTTGACCCTCGACATCGACGCCGCCCGCGCGCGCGCGGCGCAGGCGTTGCTGAACGCGACCAAAGACGGCTCTCTCCGCAACGGCCCCAAAGACGACACCTATGATGCCTCGTTGGCGCAAGCAGCGATCCTGGGCTTCCCGAACCGGGATGTGTGCGAATCCACGATGCAGAGCATTGCGCGCGCGCTAGCCGTCCAGACCGGTGGAAAGGAAACCGGGTTTTATTTCCGGTACCTGCGCACTGATGATTTTGGACGGCCGCAATCGAGCTTTGTCATCTGCTCGTTCTGGGTCGTTCAAGGCCTGGCGCGGCTCGGACGGATGGCGGAAGCGCAGCAGATCATGGCGCAAGTCCTCACCGGCGCGAACCATCTCGGGCTGTTCTCCGAACATTTCGTGCCGGAGACGCGCACCCAACTCGGCAATTTCCCCCAAGCCTACTCACACGTCGGCCTGATCAATGCCGCGTTCGCCGTCAGTCCGTCCTGGACGACAGTGTTGTAACGCTCGCTCGTGCCGCCAAAGGTCAGCTCTGCCCGCAAGCCCGGTGATGCGACGATGGTGTTCGCCGACCGGGACGACAGCGGCACACTTGGATGTTGGGTTGAAGGTCCTCTCTCGGCGCCCGGAGCCGTGCAACAAGCCCCGGGGCCAAGGTGAAAGGACGGGCGTCAGCCGCGCCGAGACATATTACTGGGCGGGACCGACGACTCGGATGGTGCCCGGCTCAATCTTCATGCCCCCCGGATCGGCTGATTTCATGCGGGCATTGTAGCTGATGACAATGGGTTTGCTGAAACAGAGGCTCGCGCTCTTGCTTGGGTCTAACTCCTTCAGCTCGGTCACGCCTCCCATCATACCGGTGAAGCCACGATCGCAGGACAACATATCCGCATTCAGTCCGGGGATATCGATCAATACCGAGAGCGTCCGATGGTTGACCCAGCGGATTTCGTCGCCGACATGCACGGTGAGGTCCGCGGGCACCAAATTAGCCTCGAACTTGATCTCATGGATGACCGCCGTTCTCGAGGTTTGTGGCAAACCCGCGCATCCGGCTAATAGAGCGACAGCTGCTGACACACACCACATATATCTCATTGCTTCCTCCTCCGTAAAATGGTCTCACTTTTCTTCTAGATATATATAACAGGTTGCGTGACCATAACACCACGTGGTCTCCGAGATTCAAGAGACTGGCGCGACAGAATTATCTGACTCTGGTCACCCGGTTGTCATCGGTATGGTGAAAGAGGTCGCTCCGGCCCTTCATTTTCAACTGCGTATCCTCATGGTAACTGAAACTGTCGCGGCCATGCATGGTCAGCGTCAGCTCATACCGCACCGTTTTGAATTCCCGATCCAGAAATTGATTCGAACAAATGCCATAGGTGTCCGATCCGGCCTCTGCCGCGATCTGAAACGAAGTCGCATCCGGTTCGACCGTGCCTCCGGCCAAGACCGTGACACCCCGCGGAACGATGAAACAACGCAGCACCTGTTTCGCCGCCGCGTCCCAGAGCCAGTACCCGGTTTCTTCATGAAAAGGGCCGGCATCGCCCAAGCGCCACACCACCGTCGCATACCGGAGGCCATACAGTTGCTGTTCATGATTCATGACCGGACCAAACGGCTCGAACGTCAACCGTTCACGATACGCATTGCGTTCGGTCCCCCGGTCATCCGACGGCGCCACATCCGCGCCTTTGTCACCCTCCCACACACCAGCCAACGCCGCTAACGGCCCAAGGTACTTCAGCACATCGTCACCCATCTCATCCGTCCTCCTGGTTTGACATAGCGCCGCTCAGACTATGGCTTCACGGCACGGGCGGTGCTCTTGTAGCAGAATGGAACAGGGAGACTCAAATGAACCAAGAGGGATGGAGAGCTTGGCTGGGTCGGTGCCGGTCAAGCACCGAGCAATCGTCGGGCCAGCAGAGCTGCATATACCGCCGGCCATCGATGATGAGGAAGATGACGACTTGCCTGCCCGTGCCACGGTAGATCACCCGGTAGGGCTGAACTGAGTCTGGCGGTATTCTTTGATGCTTAGCGCCGCACGTTCCTTTGGGTAACTGCCACGCTCTGGAAGCCGAGCCAATCCCTCGACAACCTCCATCACCGGTCTAGCACGTCGTTGGCATTGGCGATGCCATTGAATTCAACAAGGTCGTCGTCGATGGACTCCAGGTCCCGCTCGGCGCCCTGAGTAAGCAACACCTCATAGTGTTTCTGCCTGCCGACCATCAGGCCGTGGTCCGCTGGCGCGTAGCCGCGCCACCACACCGGGCACAGGCTTGACCCGCCCTGCCGCCAAGTCCTGGTTGCCAAGGGCCAGAATCTTGAGCAAGGTCAGGCTCTCCTGGGTTTCTTCGAACAATGCCACATCCTGCAGCACAGCCTTGTGCTTCCCCATTTTGGGTAATGACCAACGGTTCTCGCTGCTCGGCAATGTGCGCCAACACTTCCGCAGCATTGGCCTTAAGGTAGCTGATGGGTTTCACGTGAGAAGAATAGCGCATCGCGTAGCTCCTCGTGATTCACTATAGACTGAATATAGTTTTAGTTTAGTCTGAGCACAACCGCCGCATGATTCCCGGTTCCTCTGCCAGCACCGGTCGTACATCGGCAGCCCGGCTGCCTACCGCCAGGGCCAGTGCGACGAGGATGAGCAGTCCCGCGACAGCGAACGTGATCTGCATCCCGGTCGCGACGGCTTCAGGAGCGGCCGTGGCGATGTCGGTCATCCCCGACGCATACGTGAACAGGGCGCCCATGACGGAGGCACCGGTGATGAGCCCCAGATTGCGCGACAGGTTGAGCAAGCCGGAGATGACACCCCGCTGGTCTGGAGGAATGTCCATCATCACCAGCGTATTGTTGGCCGTCTGGAACAACGCATATCCAACCGTCAGGACAACGATGGGGAGGATGTAGCCCACAATCCCCACGGTGGCCGGCAGCGCAGACAGCAAGAGACACCCGGCCGCGATACCGATCAGTCCCAAGCGGGTCATGCGGTGGGCGCCCACGTCGTCCACCAAACGACCGGCGGGAATGCCGGACAAGGCCGCAAACAGTGGACCGGCCGACAACACCAAGCCCAACCAGCCCGCGCTGAGTCCCAATGTTCGCGAGAGATAAAACGGCCCGACCACGAGTGTCGCCATCATCACGGTCGAGACGAGCAGGCTCATGGAGAGACTTGCGCTCAACAAGGCATGCCGGAACAGCGCTAAGCGGATCAATGGGGACTCGACCCGTCTCTCGGCGACGATGAAGAGACCGATACCGAGCAATGCCGCCGCCAGCAGCGCCATATTGCGTGATCCGAACTGACCTCGTCCAATCGTCATCGCCAGCGCGTAAGCAGCGAGTGTCATGGCCAACAACAACGTGCCCACAACATCGAAGCTGGCCCGTTTGTGTGGTTGAGGATTCGCATCGACAGGGAGATATCGATGAATGAGCAGCAGAATGGTCAGGCCCAGCGGCACATTGATCAAAAAGATCGCCTGCCAGCCGAATGCTGAGATCAACAGGCCTCCGAGAGAAGGGCCCAGCGCGGTGCCGGCCGCCGACATCGTCCCGAGCAATCCCATTGCACGGCCGACCCTGGCTTGAGGAACCGTCTCTCCGACAAAAGCCATGGTGAGCGCCATCATAATGGCAGCTCCCAGTCCCTGTACCGCTCGGGCGACGATGAGAAGCCACAGCGCCGGGGCGCCTCCGCAGAGCGCGGATGCCGCGGTGAACAAGAAGACACCCAGCATCAATAACCGTCGCCGCCCGATGATATCACCAAGCCGTCCCACACTGACTACCATCGTCGTCACCGCCAGAAGATAGGCCAGTACCACCCATTGCACCTGCTGGAAAGATGCGTGAAAGGTCTGCGCCAACGTCGGCAGACTCACATTGGCAATACTCGTCCCAATCGACGACAACAGCACGGCCAACGAGAGGGCGGCGAGGATCCATTGATTTGAAACGGTCTGTTCCTTCTCCATCGCTATCGCCGTCCCTTTCTCAGCACGTACACCAGCTCCGTGGCCGGGCAGCGTCCCTTGAGGCTCCCAGGGACATCGAGGCTGGCTAGGACGGTGATGTCATACCGCTGACCATACAGCTGTTGGATCTCTTCGGTCGTGACGGAGAACGGCGGGCCCTCCATTGCTTGTTGGTCATATTCAAAGGAGATCAGCAGTTGTGGCGCCTGCGCGGTGAGGCTGGCAAGGTGGGCGGTGTACCGAGCACGCATCTGTTGCGGCAGGGCGACCAAGGCTGCGCGGTCATAGACGGCATCGACCGGGCCTAGCCGCTCCGGCGTCACGTTGAAGATGTCGCCTACGAAGATGTCGAGCTGCGGGGCATGGTAGTGATCGAGGGTGCCGACTTTGGTGATTGTCGGTGTCACGTTCAGATCCACGAATAAGTGCTCGATCGCCACGGCGCTCAATTCGGCCCCGGCCACCCGAAAGCCGCGCGATAACAACCATCCGATATCCAGCGTCTTGCCGCAGAGCGGCAGAAAGACACGACTGCCCTCCGGCAGGGACAACTCGTCGAGATACTTCACCAGCAACGAGTTCGCTTCACTCTTGTGGAACCCGATTTCATTGCTGGCCCACCGATCATGCCAGAACTGTGCGTCCATACTGTGCGACCTCCGTAAAAATGAAGTGTACGATGTAGCCATCTTACGCCGCTCCAAGACCTGGCGGAAGACGCATGGGTTGCATGGTATTCGTGCATCTCACGCCATCTCATGATCGAACCGTGGTATCATCGCGCCATGGCGAGACCGGATCTCAATTTGCTTGTGACCCTCGATGTGTTACTGGCGGAAGGCAGCGTAGCTCGCGCGGGGCACCGGCTGCGGCTGAGCCCGTCGGCGATGAGTCGGGCGCTGGCCCGATTGCGCGCGACGACCGGCGATCCACTGTTGGTGAGAGCCGGTCGCGGTCTCGTTCCGACCCCTCGAGCGCTCGAATTGCGTGAACGAGTCAGCCACCTGGTGCAGGACGTCACAGCGGTATTACGCCCTGCGGAGCAGCTCAAGCTCGATCAGCTCGTGCAGACATTCACCTTGCGGACCAGTGAAGGGTTCGTGGAGAATTTTGGACCAGCGCTGATTGCCCGAATCGGCCTGGATGCCCCCGGCGTGCGACTGCGCTTCGTGCAGAAGCCGGACAAAGACAGTGCGCCCCTCCGCACAGGAACCGTTGATCTGGAAACCGGCGTCGTTGAGGCCACCACCGCGCAGGAGTTACGCGCGCAGGCCCTGTTCAACGACCGATACATCGGTGTCGTGCGAGCCGGACACGTCCTCGCCAAGGGCAGGATCACACCCTCCCGTTATGCGGCCGGCAGGCATATCTGCGTTTCGCGGCAGGGACTCGAAAAGGGCCCGGTCGATGAAGCCTTAGTGCCCTTAGGCTTGGAGCGGGAGATGGTCACGATTGTCGGTGGCTTCGCCATGGCCCTCGCGCTGGCTCGTGCCTCGGACCTGATCGCCACCGTTCCTGAGCGACACACCGGCGTCTTGCGAGCCGGCATGCATAGTTTTGCCCTCCCGATCTCGACGCCGGAGTTCACCGTGTCGTTGCTATGGCACCCTCGACTGGACGCCGATCTCGCGCATCGCTGGCTACGCGGCTGTGTGCGGGAAGTCTGTTCGCAGCCTCTCGCCGATTCGCCGGCACCCGGCAACCGGCAACCGGCCGAAGCCCAAGTGAGCACCCGACGAGCATCTCAAGCGATTCCGTGGCGTGGCCCGCCATGACCTCACGACTGCTCGCAAGACCACCAGACCGCTGGCATTAATCTGTCAAACACTCTTCTCCAACAACATATTTCCCGTTGAGCCAATCTAATAGTTCTTGAGAAAATCGATCACTGCTCAAAGCCTGTATGATTTCCTTCTTTTTACCTTCGTCGATCTTATCAAGTCCCATTTCCAGGAATGCCTTTTGGTCTCTTCTCAACAAGAGTTCCAGCCCATCTCCAGCTAACTTTGCCGCCATTCGATGGAAGGATTCTTCAGCATTGACTCCGCCTGTCAACGTTTCGACTGAGGACGCAAAAACTATTTCAGAGAGGCTCGGTTGATTCATCAAGTTAAACGCCCAGCCGTTTGAATGTCGAAAGGCATTGCGAGTTCGACCGTCGAGATGTTTCAATTTTAGAAATTTGCATTGCTTTGGGCCGTCGTTTGCAAAGTAGTTATCCCAAATGAATGGCTTGCGCCTCAGCACCCTGGCCACCTCATTCAGCTCGTCAACTGAAATTGATTCAGGGATAACCTTGCGCCCCGTCCAAAAAATTTGAATATCCTTCGAGAGATTTCCAATCCGTTCCAAATAACCGTCTGGTCGCTGGCCGAAAATCCTGTCGAGGAGCGGGTCGTCCGAGTAATAAGTCGGACAGAACAGAATGGTTGTGTTCGTGATATCTCTCACGTACTCAACGATTTCGATCTGTTTGTCCGCCAAGTCGGCGGCCCCCCGCATGTCATCGAATAACAAACCAAGAAATTGAATGTTGAGTTCTTCGAGACTCTCAACTTTATCCCGCAGCAGTGTTTTGGTCTGTTGATTCCACTCTGCGTGAATCTCAAATGGACTGAGCCCCACGCCGAATGCCACTTCACTCCGATGACATGTTGAACTCAGACTGTGTATTTCTTTCCACAGTCTACCGGAATGAGTCTGTTTCCAGTTTTTTCGTAAGAACGTATCTCGCTTAGGAGCATAGAGATAAAAATCGCCCCCGTAGGCAGGAAGGGATTCACAAAATCGATGTCGGCTGTTCCATGACCACTCCGGCCCGAAGAAACCTTCAACAACTCCAATTCCAAACATGTCATCGCTCACTGAACACCTCTGTCGGCCAAGCCCTCTGTCAGCCGTCTTGAGCGCATTTGTGGGATCACATTGTGCATTGAAGATGGTCAGATGTCGATGCCGTTCAGCGGCCCCTGCTGCGCGAGGTCTCTACAATAGACGTCTCAAAGCTCAACACCGCTCAAGACTATCGATGTTCAGAATCGGCGGTGGACATCGCAAGCATAGGGAGTCCTTTCAGTCGTATGGAAATACACAGGAGGTGGATCTGTATCCAGAACCGATTGGAGGAAGCGTCAAAGCGGTCCGGAAAGGCCCTTATCCCGTCGCCCGGAACCATTGTCTTGGCTCCGGGTCGAACGATCTGCAAAGGGCACTCACTTGAGGGGAAGCAGCCCCGCGCACATGTGAGGCGCGGGGTCGCACGAAGTGCGATTGGTGGAGGCGAGGGGAGTTGAACCCCTGTCCGAAGATCGTCGGCACATCGCGTCTACATGTGTAGCCGATTCTTTACGCTTCGCAGCGACCCACGCCTATCGGCCGGCTTAGAATCACCGCTAGCCCAGTATTGTCTCGCCCCCCGCCGCTGAGCACCGGCGTGGGACCAGCCCGCTGCATCGCGCCATTCCACCCCCGCGGGCCTCAGATGGAACGACGTCTCAGCCTAAATTAGGCTGCGAGTGCCAGTTCTTGGTTGGCAGTTGCGTTTTTCCCGGAATTTT
>CP092081.1:1504314-1571231 GCA_022226935.1 Nitrospira sp. | reverse complement strand
GGGGGCGCAGCCCCCGCTTCACTTGATCTATATGGTCAAAGTAGGACGGATTCGATATGTGACTGCACCTCGCAAACTCCAGGTATTCCCGAGAACAGCCGACTGATCAAATTCAGCATTGTGTTTCCTGCGAACGAGGTTTTTGTGAAAATATGGACAGATGCAAATTTGTCCAGGCTTAAACGCAATCTTGTTCCCCCCAACTGAAATTGATGTGGAGCGACTTATGCTCAAGATTATCTATTGCTTGCCACTTTTTCTGGTTCTCTCAGGTACGCCAAGTAGTGCGACAGAAGCTTCTACTCCTTTTACGGTTCTGGATGGGCGACACGCTCAACTATTGTCACAACCTTGCTCACGCGCCAAGCCGCCCAAATTTCAAGATACTTGGCAGCCGAGGGAAGCGGACATCAAAGATTTAGAAGAGCGATTGTCGCTATTGCAGCAACTCAAATCTTCGCTTTGCTGTCATCCGGGTGGGCGAGTCAAAAACGTTCACGCCTACTACCGGCAATACGTCGGGATAGTTGTGAATGGCCGCAAGCTTATCTACATCAATGCCATTGAGATACGCAGCCTCACCGAAAATCAATCTAATGCTGAGGTTCTTTGCCGCGAGTTTCGGGCACACTATTCAGACTGCGTACGAAATTTAAATCATGCATCTGACCGATGGCGCCAGCAGCCGATTACAGCTTGCGATGGGGGCGATTCATTTTGGGGTGCTATCTATAATCCAGAAACAAAGGACTTTTCTGACCTGGCGTTCAACGGTGCTATATAGGAGACATGTGAAATTTGAGAAGGCATGTCACTTCTGTGCTCGAATTCTCTGGATATCAAATTGAAGAGTTCGGAGAGGATACAGCCCGTGGAGCGCTCTGGACACTATGCACACTCTGGAATCTTCCATAGCAAGACTGACGATTGACTATACGCTGCGTCAGCGTGAAACGGAGTTTCATGGTTCGAAGAAAGCCTTCAGGTAGGCCCTAATCAATCCTCCCGTACCACTTCCCCCTTCACGCTTCTTGGGACTTTTGCTAGACCATTAGAGATGGCCGTCTTGTTCCGCATCCTTGAGAAACTCCAAAGTGACTGCCTTTAAGGCATCCGTGTGTCCGTAAAGAAGAGGATTTCCAAAGAAGAATGGTGCAAATACTACCCAATATGCCACCTTCTTAGAAATGTCATATTCGTAGCGTTTTTTCATGACTTGGCTCACGTGGACATCAAACTTCACATGGTAGGCTACGGCTTCTTGGTAGCAGGGGATCACAAAAAGAGTGACCGCTGCAACCGCACACCACCATGTCGAATGAGGTGGCTCGGAGACATATGCCGCGATATACGTGCCGCTTGAAATAGGGTTTGAACTGATGACTATCTTGTCGAACCTCGAATACTTCTGAAATATCTCTCGGATCGCGGGCACGTCCCTCGTGAAGTTGACGGGAAGAGAGTCTGTCTGATTATTGGGATGCGCTGGGTCAGCAATAAAATAAAAGAACGATAGGATGGTGTTCGCCTCCTTCTCGCCAACCTCCCTGGGCACGATTTCTGGCATGCGTGGCCCATAAGTCCCCATGAAACAGCCGCCGAGCACCATCGCGCATAGAATCAAGAGAGTACAGGACCAACGCTTCATGTTTATCCTTCCACTATCAGTAACTGGGTCGACCAAGTAGTTGTTGCTTCATCTGTAACGCGGTAGGCTTTCAATTCCAAGAAAACATGTCTTCTTGGACACGCCGTACGATTGACGAGTGGGGTCGCGGCTTAACAGGAAACATTCCTAGACATGTGGAATTGAAGCGTGCGAGTGGAATAAGGTCCGTGGAGCCAATCTAGAAATCTAAAGGGGGGCGGCGGTATCACCGCCAGCCCCCCTTGTTCTCTCCAACTTCTGCCACCATGCCTGTGCACTGAGTGGTTATCCCCCAATTGACCTGGCACCCGCTCCGCTTTTCAGCACAATTTCGCAAATATGATCGAGCCGCTCAATGTGTTCATAGGCCGCCCATGGATCTGTTGCCACGGCGCACACGCCGTGATTCGTCTGCCCTACAATGTCGAATTCCAAGGTCCCGTCTTTACTCAGCCCTAAACATTCCGCGGTCACATCGGCTAAATCACGAGATAAGGCAGGCAGTGCCGGAACGGTTCGGCCGACACGCGTATAGCGAGAAATTTCAGGAAACTCCGCACTCATTGCCTGCAAATCGATCCCCGCATACATGGCTGCGACGATATGGGTCGCATGAACGTGGACAACGGTGCGAGTTTTTTTCGTATCCCGCTGAAGATTCCAATGCATCCAGAGCTCTCCTGAAGGTTGCTGCCCTTCTCGTACGTTTGGTACCAAATGGCCGGTTGCAGAATCGGTCACGACTTCGAGCCGTACCACATGCTCGGGATGAACAATGGTCTTCCGCCATCCCGACGGGGTGATATACAGGTATTTTCCACCTCGTTTCCGCATGCTGATGTTTCCGTCTCTGGTGGTAATCCAGCCTCGCTCATAC
Source organism: Nitrospira sp. (assembly GCA_022226935.1). Classification (GTDB taxonomy): domain Bacteria; phylum Nitrospirota; class Nitrospiria; order Nitrospirales; family Nitrospiraceae; genus Nitrospira_A. The sequence continues at coordinate 1,568,706 of CP092081.1, read as the reverse complement.
ACTCGCCTCATCACATCGCCGATTGCCGTCAGCATAACTGCCTCCTATTGGGAACAAGGATCCAGCATCTGTTATCGGTCTGTTTGGTTCATGCCTTGAGTAGGACAAATTTGGTTTGGTCAGCTGATCCGCATTTAGTTATGATAACTCACGTATGACTGGCCAGAATGGGTTTCATCCCGCATTGATGCTCCGAAACCCGCATCTGATGACGCTGATCCCTCGCTATTGGCCTCGTCTGAGATGGAAAGAAAACCTACCTTTCAGTCAACGTCTCTTCACGACCCAGCCAGGCACCCAACTTCTCGGACTTTGCCATTGGCAGGATGCCCCCACGACGGCACCCACCGTCCTCTTGGTTCATGGCCTCGAAGGATCGGCCGATTCTCACTATATGCGTGGGATGGCGGCGAAGGCCTTCCGTGCTGGATTCAATGTCATCCGGATGAACCAACGCACCTGCGGCGGCACGGATCACCTGACTCCGACTCTGTATAACAGCGGACTCAGCAATGATTACCGAACCATCCTGCACGAATTACGAGAACGCAATGGCCTGAGCCGTATCTGGCTCGTCGGGTACTCGATGGGGGGAAATCTCGTCCTCAAGGCAGCGGGAGAGCTGCAACGATCGGACGCGGCCCTTGCAGGCGTGATAGCCGTCAGTCCCAACATTGATCCTACGCCATGCGTGACCGCTCTGGAGGAGCCTCGGAACTGGCTCTATCATGCGCACTTCCTTTCGAGCCTCAAAGCACGAATACAACGGAAAGCCGCTCTGTTTCCAGGCCAATGGAATCTCTCGCCGTTACGCGCAATGAAGACGATTACACAGTTCGACGATACGTACACCGCACGCGACGGTGGGTATCGGGATGCCTCGGATTATTACAATCGAGCGGGAGCCCGCCACGTATTATCCGAGATTGCGGTGCCTACGTTGATTATCACAGCCCAGGATGACCCGTTTATTCCGGCATCGATATTCAAGACCAGGGCAATCAGCGACAATCGCCATATTAGCCTGGCGATGCTACGGAACGGCGGGCACTGCGGGTTTTTTCAGAAACGCCGGTATGGAGAGGATCGGTTTTGGGCGGAAAACAGGATTATCGAGTGGATTTCTTCGCGGGCATAACTCAGTCGGCAAGAGTGCCGGCCCACGCTTCAGGGCCGTACGCGAATGCTTCCGAAGAATGGTGCATTAAAGAAACAAGCACCTCCCGGTCGAGAGTAAACTTCCCTTCTCTCATGTTCGCGTTTTGAGGGGCGAGTCCGACTTGCTGAACTGTGCGTCCAACCCCAGATGAGGCCTGGCTAAAAATGCTCCCGCAAGCTTTCGCCCATCATCATAGACCGGCTGGGCCGCCTGCCACTCCGCCATGGGCGGGTTTACGGGAAGACTCACCATAAATTTGGTGCCATGCCCCACTTCACTGAACACTTCCACATAGCCGCCGTGCTCCTGAACAATTTGGTGGGCAATGGTCAAACCAAGACCGGTGCCCTCACGTTCGCCACTTTCATGCTTGGTGGTATAAAACGGATCGAAAATATGATCCAGATCATGCGGTTCGATCCCCGGCCCGCTATCCTCCACTTCGATCTGCACCCACGGCTCATTCATAGATTTGACGAGTTTTCGTGTGCGGACGGAGAGGCGGCCGCCCTGTTCGCTTCCGATGGCTTCCATCGCATTGATAAATAAATTGAGCAGCACTTGCTTGATTTGCTGACGATCCAGCTTGACGTAGGGTAGATCAGGCGCGAGTTCCTTTTGAATGGTGATGGCTTTGCTGCTCGCCTTCACCTCGATAAAATACAAACAGGACGACACGACATCGTTCAAACTCTCCTGCGTCAATTTCGGTGTCATATACCGCGCATAGTCCAGAATTTCGTGGACCAGCCGTTCAATTCGCTCGACATCCTCACAGACCACCTGACTAAATTGCTCCATGAATTCCACATCATCTCGCCGGTCGGGAGCCAGTTGAACGAACGTTTTAATGGAGGTCAGCGGATTCCGAATCTCATGAGCAAATCCTCCGGCCATGGTTTCCAGTGACCGGAGACGGTCGGTGCGGCGCATCAATAACTGAGACCGACGCAGGTCTTCGTACAGCAAGGCGTTATCGATCGCAATCGCCGCATGTTGCGCCAGCGTTTTAAGCAAAGCCAGTTCTTCCGTCGAATACATGCCATGGTTCGCACGGCGTCCTAAATTACAAAAACCGACAAGCCGCTCCTTGCTGATCAAGGGGATGCAGACTTCCGATTCCAACCCTTTCAGGGTATCCAGCAATCGCAGGTAGTCGAGGTCAGCCTTGTCATATTCGATTTCTTCTCGGACGAGGGCGGTTTCGGTTCGCAACAGGGCTCGCGGGAACTCGCTCTCTATCTTGATGGGAGGCACGATCACATCTCTCGCCACAAACCCATAGGAAGCGGTCAAGCTGTATACCCCCTGCTCCTTATCGAGGACATACACGGACGCGGTCTTGATGTTCATCACACGGGCCAGGGTTTGTACGATTTCCTTCGTCAGGGATTTCAGCTCGAGGATCGCCACCAGAGACTTGGAAAATTGCACCAGTGTGTCGTACGCATCATATCGCTCTCGAAAGAGGGTCTGCCCGATCGCACGCTCCACGCCTTTTTGCAGATTGGCCAACCCACTCGACACAATGACAAATAGCCCGAACAGCACTCCGGCAAGCAGATAGTGGAAGGTTCCGGTGAAAATTCGAATGACGAGCAAAATCATCATATAGGCCGGAATCAGCCCCGCGAGCTTGATCGATAACATGACCTTCGGCCTGGTCGGCACAAACGAGATATCCATCAATTCGTATCGTGCGATGGCATAGGCGACGACCGTCACAGACAGGCCTGCCAGCAAGTAGCCGACCGGATAGAATCCCACGCCATAGTTTTGCAGGAAATCGAGGGAAGCCAGGAACCCCAGCAACAGCGCCACCAAGGTGTATTTCAATTGGGCGGCCAGAAGAGGAGCGGACGCCTGATGGTCGCGATAGCCCTGATACAGTCGATGCACCGTCAGCCCGCCTCCTGCCACCACGTAGGCGACGAGCCATGGGTGGAGTACTCCGGCCTTGGGATACCGGCCCCAGTAATAGACATACTGTCCGTCCACCAGATAAGTCGTGAACAAGAGACTCCAGAACACCCCGCCGAGGACATAGTTCCACAGAATCAGGCGATCCTGTACGGCCCCTCCGGCAAGCCTCTGTGCAAAGTGATAGGTCAAGGCGGGCAGAAACACGACACCGGTATAAATCACTCGCACCCAGAACAGCGCTTCCTCTTCGTGAGAGGCAGAGAACAGCATGAAGCAGCCGAATAGCCAGAGGCACGCGGCACCGCATACCGCACTAAACACCGTATTGGAGGAGGAGCGCGGATTATTGCTGAGAACCCACAAGGCACAGATCAAAAACAGGGTTCCGGCTAATAAGGGAGGAGTGGAATGCCCGGTCGCCCGATTGCTGAGCACGGCGCCGATCGAGGTCGCCACCACAATAATCGCAAGTACGATGGCATATCCCAGCCCCTTGTTCAGCACGACGCTGATATTCATCAGGCGATACCGAACAATCGTATAGGCCATCAACGCGGTATACATCGTGATCAGCACCGTGCCATAGGGCAAGAGCGGGACGCCGTACCAGAGCGGGAAATTCGTCGCGCCGCCCGCATAGCCGATGACGCTGGCCGCCAGCATGTAGGCATATTGATGGCGCCGGATCCCATTGGCATCGCGAAGCGCCACGCCCACGAGCGAGGTGGCGTAGATCACATACCAGAGAAAATAGGCGAGGAAGGGATGGAAAAATGGGCCCGGCACGGGCCAGAAGGAAAAGGACATTGCCGGATGCACCCCCGCCACAAGCCAGGGGGTCGTATCGGCGAGGAGGAACAGCCCGGCTAATCCATACCCGATCTTGAGCGCCCTGGCATGGCGAGCCGCAATGTCGAGAAACGTGACCGTGTGGTGAAAATACAGGATGGGAATGAGCGACGCGCCGGCCATGACCAGGCGCAACAGGCTCAGGGCGAGCTCCTTCGACTCCGCAAGCTGCCAGCCGCAGTAAAATATGCTCCAGAAGGCGATGCTCAGACAGTACAGCCCGTAGATCCGGTTGCGGGCAGCGGCAGGATCCCGGAAGTACACGAACATTCCGAGCCCCGTCGCAGCCAACGCATTGACCAGCGCGCTGAATGCGAGCACTTTCATATCAGGTACTCTGGGCGGACCGGAGCCGTGTCATCATGCAGCGACCGTGACATGCGCCATGCCCTTCTCGGCCACGGCAATGAGGGCTTGATTGCCGAACGTGGAATAAACCCGCGGGCGAGAGACTCCCGCGGCGCGCAGCAGACGTTCTAATTCAGCCTGATAGTGGAAATGAAACGTGCCTTCGCCTTCGCGTTCCTTGATTCTACCAGAATTGTCCAGTAGGCGCCGACCTTCCTCGACTTGATCCTTCGTTTGAGCAGTATCCACAAAATTGCGGTAAATGGCCGAAAGATCCGCATACGGCTTCAGATTGGAAATGACCAAGCGCCCCTGCGGAGTCAGCACGCGCAAGTATTCACGTAAGGTAAAGAGCGGGTCGCGCACATACCCCAACACGAGGTTGCATACGACGCGATCGAAGGAATGATCGGGAAACGGCAGCGCACATTCCAAATCCGCCTGACAGACACGCATCGACATGGGCTCATATGCCCGCAGCCCTTCATAAAATTGCCCCTGCAGCGTCGCGCTGACCTGCTTGAAATTGCTCATGGCTTGAGCCAATGCAGTTGGCACAAAGTCAAGACCGACATAGTCGGGTGAGCGAAAATCCCCGCGCTTGCCATATCGCTGCCGGAACGCCTGATTCAGTTGCAGGAAGACACCAAAATTGCCGTTCCCGCACCCGGCATCCAAAATCCGCTCGCCCTTGTGACAATTGCCCATCAACCGATAGAGATGATCCATGAGGCGCCAGAAATCGGCCACATTGGGAATCGTCTGAAAATTCCGTAAATACTCTTGCCAAAACGACACGTGATCAGACTTTCCCATCGGCTTCCGCTTCTTGCTCCGCTCGCGCTCAAGCCGGTTCTGCATGCCGATTTCGCGGTGGGACGGTTCGACCATTCGCTCCTGGCGCCGCGCAGGCCAGAGTTCCTGTTGGCAACAGGCAGCGATTTGCCGGTATACCGCGCGGGCTTTCCGTGGACTTTCCTGCAAACGATGTAAGGCGCCCGGCACGACGAAGGAGTGGCGCAGATACGGACCGATCGCCTCAGTGACACGCTCTATAGAGCCAGGATCAACCCACGCGTCCTGTTCGGCGTGAAACAGCACAACCGGAGTTCGTAGACGCGCAGCGTCGTGCTGCGTCGTCAGGAGATCGGCATAATTCCCCTGCACCGCATGCGCCAACCATCGATCCGCATCGATGGTGAGACCCATAATATTCACCACCCCCTTGTGCACACCGGCCAGATGCTCACCGATCAAATCCTCTTGATGCACGGCCTGCAGCGTATGCCGGACATCCATGATCCCGTTGATGAGCGTCAAGAGCCGCACATGTGACACCTTGCCGGCTACCTTCAGCGCGACGCGTCCCGCCAGACTGGTCGCCACGAGGCCGATCGGTCGACCCGGCCATTGATGAGCGACATGGTCCAACACGGTTTCGAGATCGGCCTCCATGTCCTCCAGCCGAAATTGAGTCACCAAGCCGTCGCTTTCCCCGACATGATTCACATTGTCGTAGCGGACCACGTGGAACCCATTACCGGCCAGGTAGTACGCTAAGGGCACATAATCGCGCTTGCTCTCCCCATATCCCGGCGCCAACACGATAATCGGAGCCTCGGCCGCCTGTTCAGCTCGCGGCCGATCATGGCAAATCACGATCCGGAGACCGGAAGGCCGAAAACATTCGGAAAACTCACTGAGGACGGCGGGGCTTCCAGCCGTCGCTTCGAGGCTCGGCATCTGCATCTGTCCCAGCAAATGTTCGATGATATCTTCGGCTTCCTTCGCAACCGGAAGAAACCGCACCCCTGCGAGCACGGAACACCCAGCCACGGGGACGCAACCGGGGCGAGCATCTGGTGCAACGGGCCTGGTCCACACGACTTGCCCGATCACGGAACATAGCGTGGTCGGCATCGGACTGGCCAACGATCCCTGGAGAGCGGCCGATTGCGACCATCGTAATTCGAGTTCCGATCCCAACAGATCCTCTTCAGCCGACAGGTGGACGCACGCCCCATTGGACGACAAATCCGTCGTCATACCGGCGGACAACGGCCGGCCGCCGGTACGAGTGCGGAGACTCACTTCGGTGCTCAATCCAACCATCACGCGCTGCTGGCGCCGTCGCTCTTCTCGCGGGCGCTCTGGACCTCGTACCAGTTGCATGGGCGACGGCGGCGCGCTCGCGGTCTGTAGTGAACCGATATCGATGAGTGACTCTTCCCCTTCCTGCACGACTAAGGCGGCCGCTAGACGCATCTGCCTTGGTGGGGTGGCCCCCTGACTGAGGAGCGATGCCACGACCAGTTCGTCGGCGGCACTCAGGCGTACGAATTGGATGGCCAGTGTCACCGCAGTGTGGGTACGACCAGACACGTGCACATCCTCGGACGAGCGAATGCCGCACACGATGCCGATGCTGTCCAATCCGCCCTCATCCGGGGTGAAGCTCAGCATCATCTGTTGATTCAGCATGGCCGGAATGTCGGACACAAAGTCCATGGAGAGACCGCCCAGACTGAGGCTCCTGGTAACCCCCTTCCAGGTGTGTCCCTGAAAGAACAGCTGAGTGGACAAGCGAAGCGCCAGACGACGAGACGCTCGCCGTTCCGCGAGAGAAAGCGACCAGGCGTCCTTCGTTTTCTTTCTATCGGCCACCGGAACGTTCAGGCTATCCTCATGCCCGCACAGAGCAGGCAACGGCTGAGTCACATTACGCGCAGTGCTATCAGACAACATACATTTCCTCCCGCTAATTTGAGTCCTGGTGTCGGTCCTGCCACAGCATCGCGGTAAGCAACTTGTGGCCATCTCGCCGCTTCATGCATCAAGCTCCGGGCGAGGCTGGACTCTTGCAAGCGCACGAACGATTCCAAAACAGCGGGAGGATGTCGGATGATCAAAACGGGGAAGGATAAGCGGCACGCACAGCCTCAGTGTAAACACACAGCGACCAGCTAACCTGTCTGAGATTCGAAGCTTATTCTAGGGAATTAGACATAATTGTCAACTCATCAGCGGAAAAAATGTGCCGTGGCCTACAAGAAATAACTTAGTTGTTAGCTGCAGGGCCGTCTGTCGCCAATCGTGCCGCCTACGGCCGCTCACACACTGATGGGGCCAGTCAGAGCGCTGACGACCGTCATGATACTGACGCGGACATATGGCATACGTAATTCCGAGACCTACCGTATCCACGCCATTGCACTGACAACAGCCCGGCCTGTTTTTCTTGCTCCGCATCTTCGAGCATTGGCCGCATACGCCTGATAGCCGTCTCATCAACGAATTGCATCGAGCGAGGGCCGCATAGTCAGACAGCTGCTCGGTTGCTTTGAAGGGAGAGTTATGTTACCCACAGGGCCTAAACCTTCGCGCTGTCACTCATCATGCAGACTGCTGACGTCCGACTCTACACTGGCTTGCTGAGCCTCCTCATAACCGGCTTTGTGCTTGGCTGCCAAACCAGCCCGCCCGTCACAGAAGGGTATCCTCACCAGCAAGCACTCCAGGGGAAAACCCTCCAGCAAGTGTTGGCCTGCGCCGGACATCCACTGCAGAAGCGGGAAAACGGCCCGGTGACCATCCTCCGCTATTACAGAGAGGCACCGCTCCTGGAGGAATCCATGGTGTCGTCGAAGGGAAGCCGGCCGACCGTGCATCATGGCTGCTGGGCGACGGTGGTCCTCCAAGATCAGCGGGTCGATCAAGTCCGGTACCATTTCGTGCCCAGTTCCGTGGATGCGTCCAATGATTGCGAAGAAATCTTCGCGAATTGCCAGGAATGAAGACTCGGCTCCCAAACGGACGGCAGGTCCTCAGCCTGGTGCTGCTCGTCGGATGGCTGCAATTTTTGGCTGGCTGGCATTCACCCGCCTACGGGCTTGAAAAGTACGGCCGTCCGCTTCCCTCCATGGACGAACCGGAACACGAAACACGGGAAGAGGAGGAAACCCTTTTCGGCGGATACTTCCTGACCGGGGCATTTGTAAAAAATCCGACCTTTGCCGCCCGCCCTGACAATACTGGTCTCGTCGGCATGCGGCACATGCTGCACCTAGAAACAGACCTCTACAAGCAATACTTGACGTTTTATACCGATCAGAATTTTTTCTCGGATCGTACCGACGGGTGGATCAAACTGTCTGAGTGGGACGGCACCTTCGCCTTCACCGGCGTGCTGGACCGGTTCAATTGGCGGCTGCAGTATGAACGCGATGCGCCCCTCGACCGCCGGGGCTTGAAGCAAACCTACGCCGACGCACTTGTGACGGCACGGTTTCAGGCCATTCAAGATTCCACTTGGTGGCGGCGCACCTTTCCTCACCAAAATTTCACCGCCTATGCCGGGGCTGGCTGGCTCTTTCACAACAGCCAGTACTTCGCGCGCCCTAACAATACCGGTCGCGCCCTGTTCCGGTATGTCGCCCATGCAGACCTGGACGTGTACAAGAACAAGGTTGTGCTTTATGGAGACATGAACTTCTTTACCGATCGGGAAGCGAGTAATACCCTGAATCCCTCCGAGCTCGACTGGATCGTGGGTATTGCCGTGCGCTGGCAAGATATGGAACTGGCTTTCTATCGCGAAGAAGATCGGCCGCTGGATCAAGCAGGACTGGTCCAAAAATACTTCGCGGTGCAACTGCGCTTTGCGTTCGACGTGTCCAAAGGCGCGGTGGAACGAATGGGATGGAAACGGTAGGCGGGAACTATCGGCCGCTCAGATGACTCCGCACGTCCTGCACGTAGGTTTTGAAGGGGTCTGCCATAAAGAACGGCTCGGTATCACGCAACTTAAAATTGGACCAGTTGATGATGTACTCGCAGGAGGCATGGTCACCATAACTATGAGCGGCATCCGCCTCTCCTCCGGCAGTGGTGGACGCCAACAGATGCCGGACCAATTCACCCCGGCCGAAGGCCCGCGTATTGCGGGGTGGATGGTCCTGCGCTAATTGAACGCCCTTATCCGTTGTGAGACGAAGCCCGCGCCCTTCTTCTTCAAGGCCGTAGCAGAGTCCGCGCTCCGGGTGTAGGTTGTGGTATTCCAGGTCGAGACTCTTCAGCATCGGATCGTCCCACGCCAACTGTTCCGCCTCCCGGTAGGTTTCCAAGAGCCAGAGCTTTGAGGCCCAGTCGATCCGACCCACGAGTTTTTCATACCCGTGCCGCAGATCGGTCAACACCGACTCCCATTGTTCCAGCACCCAATCCGTCTCCTCATCCTGTCCCTTGCAATGGCGCTGCGCGGCGGCGAGAAACTGCTCTTGTATATCGAGGGCGGACATCGACTGGCCGGATTCCAACCGGACGATCCATTGCCGATCCGGGTCTCGCGAAATCTCCTGCAGAGCTTCAACCGGCTCGCTGATACTCAATCCACGGGGGGCCTGCCCGGCTTCGATCAGTTGCAGAACCAATCCTGTCGTGCCCATCTTCAGGGCCGTGGCATATTCAGCCATATTCGAATCGCCGCAGAGGAGGTGGATGCGGCGGTATTGATTCGGATCCGCCAGCGGTTCATCGCGCGTATTGACGATGGCTCGATTGTGCTGCACCCACTCAAAAAAATCGTTCACGATATAATCGGCCCGCTGCGAGATCTGAAAGGGGACAATCGATCGATCGTGGGCATCCCGCAGCCCGGGGCGATGCAAGATGAGCCCGCCAATTTGGACCCATTCATTCGGATCACCGGCACAACCGATCCGCCCCGCGCCGGTAAACACCTGTCGGGTGACCAAAAACGTCACGAGGGGGCCAAGACCACGCCGGGAAAACGGAAATTGGCGGCTGACGAGGTAGTTTTCATGCGACCCGAACGTCGCATCGGTCTCGTGGTCGATATTGTTCTTGATGAGTGAGACTGTCTCTTCCAGTCCCAACGCAGTCACGGCCTGTTGAATGATCCGGTCCCCAGCGCGGTCCGATGCGACGAGATCCGCCAGGGTCGTGCATTCAGGCGAGGCATATTCCAAATGGCCCATGTCGATGTAGATGCGCCCGGCATTTGTCAAAAACCCCCCGTTGCCGGGCGGCTCATCATGTCCACGATGATGAAGATCGAGAACCCCGCGACGCGCGATATGAAAAATGTGATCCCGGATGCGCTGCGCCACCCAGGAAGGCGAATGGTCAGGCCGATCCTGGTTGACCAAGAGGCCATATTCCGTCTCGATCCCGAAAATACGATTCAGCATGTCAGCAAACTATTGATGATATGGGGCTCCAGGGCTTGCTCGATGCCAAGGCCATGTGTAGACGGCACATCAATGTGAGTCTGAGGCTCGAACCGCCGGCGGCAACAGGCGGCCTAATTCGTCCGCGCGAAGGGCCCGATACTTAGACGAACCAGGACCATTGCGTTCCAGCACCACGCATTCCAGGGACTTTTCAGCAACGGTCTGCCGCACATGGGCCAGCAAAGCCGTTGTGTCCGGCAAGGCCTCCGCCTCCGATTTTTCTGCCGACTCTCGAATAGAAGACGACTCGCCATCGGATGTACCGGATGAGGTTTGCGCCAGAGATCCCACCGCCCACGCGCAGAGGCCGATTTCGACGGCTTGCGCCAATGAGGCCTGGGCATAGCCGGATTGCGAGTCGATATACCGCCCCATTTCAAGCTGAACAGCGGGTGTGGCACCAAGCGCCGCCCAGCCTCGCCTTTCCTCAAAGTTCCCATCGTAGTTGATGGTCAGAAAGAGGTCTCGCTCCGGTTTCACGCCCAATTCGGCCAGCAGAATTTTCGCGATGAAGGGCGCCTTATATATTTCTTCAAAGGCCTGTTTGATGGTCGGCGCCAACCCATATTTCATCAGCCTTGCGCCTGTGACATCGGACGGCGATCGATTGAACCCTTCGACATGGGCCATTTCCAAAAGCGAGAACCGCAACTTCTCCAGATCGGCCGGATGTCCCATTCCACCCAGCGCAATACGATCATAAATTTCATACAGCTTGGGTGTGCCTCGGCTCACGGTCAGCATCACGATGCCGTCGGCGTAGGCCAACGCCACAACCGGCGCACCCATCGCAAACTGTTCATCGAGATACTGACGCCGATTCCCGACCGCCTCGATCCACCGATAGGGTTCTTCATACATAACGCGTCACCTTCATCCTCATCAGCATAGGGCCAGCGAGTTCGCCGGCCTTCACGCGAACATCTATGGGCTAGAGCGCGCGGACGACATCACGCTCGTACAATTGTTTCAAATTGGTATCCGGAATGGTCTGCACCCCTGCTGCGGTGATGAGTTTCACAACCGGATACAGATTCAGCTCACGATTCACGCCACCGGTCGCCGAATCGAACTCCGCCGCGCTCGAGAGCAGTCGCAGGGCTTGTACGGTGGCCTGCTCCTCAGGCAAGGCTGCGAGCGGTTGAGGGCCCCAGGTATTGACATAATGAAGGATGCCCCGGATCGTCGGCGAGCCGGATCCGGACACGGCGTACTCTACCGCTTCGAACTCGGCTCCCAGAATGTCGTAGAAGTAGATCTTGGCCGCTTCCTGCTCATGATCATACCCGGCAAACACCGGCACCACGGCTCCGGTTCCAGCCAGTGCCGCCGGCACGTTTTCTTTCAGTAACTTGGACACCGCGCGAAGTTTGCCCTCAAAGCTCAGCTCCTGCAGCTGTGTGCGACGGTAATACTTGAACGAATGCTCCAGCACGCGGACCATTTCATAAGCAGTGGCCGGTACACCGGCAATCGCCAAGACACTGTGGCGATCGATCTCCAACACCTTGTCGGTCCGGTCGTACATCACCATGTTGCCCGCGGTGGCCCGGCGATCACCTGCCACCAGCACTCCGTCACGATACTTGAGCGCGAGAATCGTGGTGGCATTCGGAATATCCAATCCCGTCGCGGCTGCGGCGGGATTACCGAACTGATAGCCCTGCTCCTTCAACAGCTGAAAGAAATCTCCTTGCATCCCCATTGCCTACCTCTTAGACAAACCCACAACCTTTACATTTCACGATGGCGTTCACGTTTATTGTCCCGTGCGCTGCCGATAACGCTCCGCCTGCTTGGGGTCGACTTTTCGCATCCGCTTCAGCAAATTATCCTTGTCCGGTGAACCGGTATCCGGCCGCCGAGGACCGCCGCCTTCTTCCGAGGGGCCGGTCGGTTTCGGCATCGGATCGCCCGGAGCCTCACGACGTTCCGGCATCATTGTATATCGCATTATTGTACGTCCTTTCGTTTTGCCCACGCAGCCAAGGCATCCGCAGGAGAGGCTGCGGTTTCGAACAAAGCCGCACAGGCTTGCACCGCCTCCGGATCGAACAGATCGCCCATCTCCAGCGAACGACTCCGCAACCCGCCCGCGAACTGCACCCGCTCCCACTGCATCCCCGTGATGTGTTCGGGAAACCGTCTGACACACAAGCCGCGCAATCCTCCACGGGTATCTGAGGGACCAGCCACGAGCGCCTGGGCAATGTCGCGCTCGGTCGTCATGCGCCACGTCTTCCCTTCGGCTTCGAGGCCGAGAAACAATCCACGGTCAGGATTGAGATTATGATATTCCAAATCCAGGCTGGCGAGCCAGGGATCTTCCCACGCGAGCTGTTCCTCACGCATGAAAGTTTCCAGCAACCACTGCTTCGTGACCCAATCCAACTTTCCAACCAACTGGGCCCGATCCCCCCCGAGGCACTGCAAGGTGTCATGCCATTCCCGTAGGACCCAATCGGCATCCGAATCGCTGCCGGCACAAATCCGGTTCGCCGCATTCCAGTACTCTTCCTGAATGGCCAGGCCAGACATCGTGCGTCCGTCCTTCAATCGTACCGTCGTTTTGAGATCGGGATCGCGAGACAATTGCTTGATGGCGGCCACCGGCTGTTCCAACTCTATCTGTGGAGCCGCGCCCCGCTGCAGCACATCCAGCACCAGCCTCGTGGTACCAACTTTGAGCGCAGTGGCATATTCACAGAAGTTGGCATCACCGACAATCAAATGGAGCCGCCGATACTTCGCCCGGTCCGCATGGGGCTCGTCGCGTGTATTGAGAATGGGCCGGTTGTGCATCGTGTCCACGCCCAGCTCCGCCTCCATGAAATCTGCCCGTTGCGAGAGTTGGAAGGGACCAGGCACAAAGCCGGATTCCTGCGCTTCCATGCCTACCTTCCCCGCGCCGGCGAACAACTGGCGGCTGACGAGGAACGGCAGGAGCCCCTGCACCAATTGCGGGAAAGGCAATGCGCGCGGGACGAGATAGTTGTCATGGCAGCCATAGCTGTGGCCGTGAAAGTCGGTATTATTCTTGTAGAGTTGGACATGCGCCCCGCCCAGCCGCTGATTCCGTCGATCCGCTGCGCGTTGCACAATGCGCTCTCCCGCCCGGTCATGCGCCAGCAGATCTTTGAGCGTCCGGCATTCGGGGGTCGAATATTCCGGATGTGTGTGATCGTTATAAAACCGCGCGCCGTTCGGCAAGACCAAGTCGCTCTTCATCTCGTGGAACGAATAGGGCCGATGGGCATCGACCTTGGCAAAGTCGTCTTCCTCCTTGTCCTGCTGCAGGCCGGACACGCGGAAGCCGCGCGCATCCTCGTGCGGATCTTCGCCCCGGTAATCCCACCGCCGTTCGAACTCGCCGGTCAGATGGGCACGCACCAATTCCATGGATTCCTCGACCGGATCGACCGCATCGAGATCCTCCCTGGTGATGCCGTACTCTGTTTCAATGCCGAAGAGATGCATAGTCCGTTATGCGTGAGTAGAACCGTATTGTAGCCGCTCAAATAATTTGATTGACCAAACGTTCTTCCGTCGGCCGGCCGCGGCGGAACGAGGACACTCCCACCACCTGCTCCGGGTGATGGTCCAACAGCTTCAACCATTCTTCCGCCGCATCGTCGGGAGGTAGCATCTCGCCTTCTCGATATTCCTCCTGCACGGCATCGAGCAGATCTTGCGCGCGAATGCCGTCACCGGCTGCGGCGCCTGTCTGCGCCACCGCCCGCTCGATCGCCTTTTCCTTCGCCCGCTGGACGATGGCAGAGAGAATGGCCCCGCTGACGAGATCGCCACGAAACAGCACCTTGTGCTGTCCGTTTCGCAGACGGATGGATAAGACACGGTTCTGATCGGTTCGGGAAAAGAGACTCTCGACCACCTGCTCGATGACTGCCCGGCGCGCCGTCTCGTGCGATTGATGGTGTTGCTCGAGCAACGCGGAATCGAGCGGGAGCGCGGCGGTCAGATACACGGACAAGATCTCCACGGCGGCCTCTCGAGTCGGGCGCGCCACTTTGATCTTGCGATCGATCCGGCCCGGCCGCAGCACCGCGGGATCGATCAAGTCCGGCCGGTTAGAAGCCAGAATGATCACCACATCCTGCAACGATTCGATTCCGTCCATCTCCGCGCAGAACATCGGCACCAGCGTATTGTTGATGTTGAATGACCGCATCGACCGTCTGGTCCCTAACACCGACTCCGCTTCATCAATGAAAATAAACGGGAGCGCCCCTTCTTTTCGTCTGGCCCGCGCCTTGGCGAAGAGATCCCGAACGATGCGCTCGGACTCGCCCAACCACATGTTAAGAATTTCCGGTCCCTTGATATGGAGGAACGCGCCACTCGTGACCGGCGGGTTTTTCGCCTGGCCGTCTGAAGCAGCCTGCCCCTGCGACTCCCGCACCAGCTGCGATAAACTGGCGGCTGCCGCCTGGCCAATCATCGTCTTGCCGCAGCCCGGTGGGCCATACAGCAAGAATCCCTTCGGCTGCGTAAATTGATACTTCGTGAAGGTGTCGGCATGGAGCAGCGGATACTCGATCGCCTTACGGATGGCGTCAATCGCCTGATGCTGCCCCCCGATTTGTTGCCACGTGACGTTCGGCACCTCATCCAGTAGGTGGGTCCGCGCCTGCCGATTTTCAAACTTTTCAATGGCGATCCGATGTGTCGGTTCGATGCGGACTTCATCACCGGCCTTGAGGTCCACGCCGAGCAAATCGGTGGACCGCTGGAGAATCAAGGCCTGCCGGCCCATGTCTTGCTCGAACCGGATACGCCCGTCGGGCAAAATCTCCGCAACCTTCAACACCGGCCCATTGCGGTCATAGCCCAGCACCTTGATTACCGTGTAGGCCTCGTTGACCAGAATCTGCGTTCCGATCTTGAGCTCCTCTGCCGCCAGCCGTGGGTCGATGTTGGCATAATATTCCGCCCCGCCCACCACGATACGCGCCACACCCTCAGCCGGAACCTCCACGAGCAGGCCCACACGGTTGGCCGGCGCCGTGAGCTTCGCGACCACTTCATTGAGCTTTTTCAATTCGGTGTCGCGCCGATCCTGGGCCACCGACTGGGCCGTCATGACATGGCGTAATTTATAGAGCACTTTCTGGCGGGGGTCGCCGTCGGGAAAGGCGGCCAGGCATTCATCTATCAGTTCGATGGGATCGGCAGGCGTCGAGGTGTCACGCGAGGGCGATTGATGTCCCCCATGGCCAGGCTGATCCATATTCCGATGGTCACTCATTTCTATATCCTCCGGCTGATCCAACTCCGGTCATCCTAACACAGGGAGGCAAGCCACTGTCGCCTTAGGTGGCATCAATTATCCCCTTGCGGCGCACGTCTGACGATGCGAGAAACTTCCCTGAATGAAGGCTTCACCATGGAAATGCGCAATCCCGCAGGAGACTCAAAAAGATCGTCCAGCAAGGCCGCAGCGAGCGAAGAGCCGAGGCGTACTCTCAGCGGTACGTTGAGGCTGTTCGCGATGCGAGAACGCCGCTGGCGGACTTTTTCAGTCTCCTGCACGTCAGTTGACGGCCTGGAGTGTCGCCATCGCCTGCAACCGGCGGCTGCCGCGCGTGAACTCGATCGTGACCTGATCACCGACCTTATGTTGTTCCATGAGATCCATCAGGTCGTCGATAGTCTCAACCGGTCTGCCATCCACGGCGACAATAATATCGCCCAATTCAATACGGCCGCCGGCGGTTTCCCGCGCGCCGTGAAGCCCGATCCGTTCCGCCGCGCTGCCGCGCCCGACCTTTCCAATGATGACGCCTTTGACACCCCACCGCCGCGCCATGGCGTCAGGCACCAACGAAATGCCCAATCCCGGCCTGATCAGCTTGCCATGCTTGATCAATTCCGGAACGATACGATTGACCGTATCGACCGGCACCGCAAACCCGATCCCGGCAAACGCCCCGCTGGGGCTCACGATCTGCGTGTTCACACCAATCAATCGCCCGCCGCTGTCCAGCAAGGGCCCACCGGAGTTCCCAGGGTTGATCGCAGCATCGGTCTGAATCACACCCTCAATGGTCCGGTTGCTCATCGATTTGATGGTCCGGCCCAATGCGCTCACCACGCCCGTCGTCAGGGTGTGATCGAGGCCGAAGGGATTCCCGATCGCCAGCACCTTTTGCCCCACTCGCAAGGACTGGGAGTTGCCGATAGTGACCGGCTGGAGTGTCGCTTCGGAAGCCTGAATCTGAAGCACCGCGACATCATGATCCGGGTCGGCGCCGATGACCTTCGCTTTATATTCGGTACGATCCGCCAGCGTCACCGTGATCGAATCCGCTCCGTAGATCACATGATAGTTCGTCACAATGTGGCCTTGCCGGCTCCAGACGAACCCCGTGCCTGATCCCTGCGGCACTTCGAACAGATTGAACGACCAGGGATCACGCTGCATGGCCGTATTGGCGATGAACACCACCGATCGGGTTGCCCGGTCGAACACTGCAATCGTCGCCTGCTCCTCCGGACTGAGTTCAGTCGGAGCCGCGACTTGCGCCACGGGCACTGGGGAAATTCCTTCGGCAGCGACACTACCTGTCGGCAACACCAGTCCCCCTATCAGGCTCCACCACAACCCTACACTCAGGCGCCGTACGGCAGACTGTTTCACACTCACGCTCGCCGATTGCATCTATTCACCGATGACCTGCAGCACCAGTTCTCTGGTTCTGGCGCGCGTATCGAAATCCAGCACGACGATCTGCTGCCACGTTCCCAACGTCATGGCTCCATCGGTGAAGGGAATCGTGAGCGACTGGCCCTGGAGCTGTCCGCGCAGATGGCTATGACCATTGTCCTCGCCCGCATTGCGCTCATTGTGCTGCCAGCGAGGATCGGCGGGAATGAGGCGTTCCCACAGCACTTTCGTATCGGCACGAATGCCAGGCTCGTCTTCAACAATCAACACGGAGGCGGTCGTATGCTTGATGAACACCGTCACGATACCGGCCCGCAGCTGCGTCTGCTCAAGCGCCGCCCGCACTTGCCCGGTGATATTCTCCATCCGGCTGTCGCCTTGCATCGGCACTCGAATCGATACGGTCTTGACGGCCATCGGTTACTCCTTAGCTGCCTGGCGTAAAAATGCCCGTTCCCGCCTCGATAATGCCCGCCCTCTCGCCTGCTCGAGCAGGGCGTCGAACGCGCCTTCTGCCGCGAGTTCGCGCAAGGCCTGCACGACCGGACGACTGATGATGCCGTCTTTCTGCAGCCCATGGAGATAGGCAAACGCTTCCGCCACGTCTTCGCGGCGCCGCACGTAGTAGTCGCGCCCGCGGCGCTGATTGCTGAACGCTTCGAACTGTTCACACGCGACGAGGATTTCGGCCAACTGCCGAACCCAGGGCGGCGCGCCGGCCAATTTTTCAGGATAGTAATAGTAGAGCATGATCCGCCCCATCCAGGGCGCCCAGGCCACTCCCAGCCGGCGCAACTCCGGTTTCACGCTACGTAGTCGCGCGGCCAGACGGCGGGCATACCCCAGACGCATGTCCACCTGTTCGCAGGCCCATGGATCGAGCGTGATGCCGGCCGACTCCATCGCGGCTCGATACCGGGCGACAAAGGCTTCGGTCTCCCTGCCGTAGCGAGTCTCCGGATGAGCCGCTCTCCATTCGCGAGGTCTCGTGGGAATCCCTTGGGCGCGGGCCCACGACCAGATGCGGCCGAAAAGAGCTCGATCGAGTCCGGCCCGGCCCAAGTCATGGAGAAGGCAGGCGATTTGATATGACTTCACGCGCGCCGGCTCGTGTCCCAATCGCTGGGCCACAGCCGCGCACATCTTGGCTGTCCGCAAGGCATGGGGGCAGTCATACCCCTTGATCATGCGTCCGGGGCGACGCGGATCGGGATAATCGTAAAGCCGTAACAACGTGGAGGCGAATGCCCGCGGCACCAGCAAGGGAAGGGAGGTATCACGTGTACGTGCCATGCTGGAATGATGCATCGGGGGCGACGATTGACCGCCCGGCAGAATATCGTCCATGAAAAGAACGTGTCAAGCAGACCGCCGCGCAGGGAGAGGATTTCCTCGCACTCACCGCGAGGCTTTGTTATTCTGACTCGGATGCCGATCGACAACGGGAGGGAACCATGAGCATAACTCGGTCCATGCAGATCCTGGCAGCCGGTGCGTGCCTCCTGCTGGCGGAAACAGCCGTTCCCGTGTTCGCACTCGATCAACTCGTGGATGTGACCGGCAAGGTCACGCCGTTCGTCACCCTGCGCAGCCGGGACAATTTTTCGAGTGAATATCGCTACGACGTGACGGTCCGCAACAGTTCGCCCGACCTCTTTATGGCCGACAGTCTCATCCTGGTCTTGGATCACATCACCAATACCGCCGGGCAGGATCGTGAGAACCTGACGGGCGAATCCCTCTTGACAAGGATGGAAATCATCGGCCAGGACGGGACCACGGAGGACGGCAAACCCTATTTTCGTGTCCCGCAAGGGTCGGGACCTGACCTCACCCCGAACAGCGAAAGCCTGCCCGTCACCGTCCGCATCCGCAATCGCGACTATGTGGCCGTGTTCACCCCTTCATTTCGCGTCCTGGGGCAGCGGCGCGAGCCACCGAAGCAGAAATCCCAAGCAGCAGCCGCCGCGGCCGCCGCCGCGCCGCACAAAGCGACCACGGATAAACTCATCCAGCTGTTGCTGAAGAAGGGCCTGATCACGGCGGAAGAGGCGCGGACTCTCCTCCAACCATGAACGGCGATCCCTGCAAGGCTTGTGTCGGCACCTGGCCGAGCCAGGATCATTTCATCGCCGATTGCGGCCTCACGAAGGCCTATCTCCACGACGACCAATTTTTCCGCGGCTGGACGGTGCTCGTCTTGAAGCGCCACGCGACCGAACTCTTCCATCTCTCGCGAGAGGAACGCGGCCGCCTCATCGAAGAAGTCGCGCAGGTGTCTGCCCTCCTAGCCGAGGAATGGCAAGCGGTGAAGATCAACTATGAACTGCTCGGCAACCAACTTCCGCACATCCATTGGCACCTGATTCCCCGCCTGTCGCAAGACCCGGCTCCGCTCGAGCCGGTGTGGCGCGTCGCGCATGAACCAGTTCGGCTTGAATCGGATGCCCTCGCCTCCCTGGTGAACCGTCTCCGGACGGTTTGGCCGACTCACCGGCCATTCAAGCCGTAACCCCATCCGTTGGCCATGATGCAGACTCCGCCAGGGCCGAACGGGAACAGTCCCCGCACCTTTTTCCAGACGTTGATCCGCACCCTGCCTCTGCACGTTCTGGTTACGACCAGCATCGTGGGAGGGGCGGCGGTCTTTTACAGCCTCTCCGTCTCGAACCGTGGAACCTGGACCATGCTGGGAAGCTGGTCGTTGACGGCCTTGTATATCCTCATCGGGCTCGTGGGCGGGACTGTGGCCGGCGTATTGGACGCAGCCCAACGGATGGTGGAGCGGCTGGAACAAGTCCTCCGTGACTGGCTCCATACGTTGCCTGCCCTGAACCGGAGCGCAGACACCATAGGCCGAGACCTCTCCACCGTTCGACAGGACTACGAAACCCTTGTCGACCACGCTGTCGCGCAAGCCGGACGACGTCTGCGGCTTCCGCAGTGGCTTGAACGGTTGACTCGTGCGGCAGTGCGAGGTCTGGTGGTCGATCGCTTCATCGCGTCTTGCACGGCGCGCGGGGTCCACTCTGTCGCGCCTCAGGACTTTCGAAACTGGCTGCTCGCCGAAGGCGTGAGCCTGGGATTCATGCCGGTCCTGGATCAATTGGTTTGGTGGCGCTACCTCCTCTTCGGAATATTGCTGCTACTCGCCGCCGTTGCGCTGGCGCTGGCCTTCCTCACAACATGAGCCATGGCGCTGATTGATCGATATTGTGCCGCGTGCTGACCGCATCCCGTGATCCGGTTCAACGGGCCATGGACACCGGTTCCCCGAGAGATCCCATGGAAATTTCTCATCATCTATGTGTATATAGTCGGATACCTTTTACCTGGAGCCCTACCAGCGCTTATGTTCATGCAACGTGTCGCCATCGGGCGGTGGCTTCTCATAGCGACTGTAGCATTGCCTGTTCCGTCCCTCCCGGCCGGCGCGCAAGAAGAGTCTTCCCCCGCTGCGGCAACCGGAATCGTTCAAGCAGAAACACCCGTCACCGAGACACCCGCCGCTCCGTCGACTGACCAGGCCTCTCAAGAAGCGGTCCGTGTGGAGCCGCTTCCCGAAGAACCTCCGGCGCCAGCCTCCCCGGTTTCGCCGCCGGTCCAGCCTCCCCTTACCCCACTCGAGATTCTGGCAAAGGCTCGCCAAGCGCTGCATATCGAACCGGATGCCCAAGAGCCTCGGCTCACCCTCGGCAGAACCTTATTTCAGTTAGGCGATACGGATGGCGCGATCGATGAATACCGGACTGCGCTACGCTTCCATCCCACCGTCGCGCAGGCGCATCTCGATCTCGGCACCGCGCTCATGGCCAAGCAGGACTGGCGGACCGCCATGACGGAACTGCAGGAGGCCGTCCGCCTGGATCCGATGCTCGTGCAAGCCCACTACAGCATGGGCACGATCCATTACACCCGCGGCAACATCCAATCGGCCATCAAGGCCTACCAAGAAGCGCTGCGGTTGAAGCCCGATTTTGCCGAGGCCCATTATCGGCTGGGGCTCGTGCTCAAGGTGGCGGGGAAAGACAAAGACGCGGCGCAGGAACTTGAAGCGGCCGCTCTGGCCGGTCTTGCCAAGGCGCAATATTTCCTCGGCAACGCCTATCGCTCCGGACAGGGAGTCGAGAAAAGCCAAATCATGGCGATTACCTGGTGGGCGCAGGCCTTCGAACAGGGGTTACCGGAAGCAGCCCAGGCGCTGACCCAACTCAGACGGTTGGCAGCCGTCAAAGGCAACCTGCAGACCAAACAGTCCAAGGCGGCCGCGGAGGCCTTCAAGAACTATTGCGACCAAATCTGGTTGGACTTCCCCGACCTCGACCGGGATCAGCCCACGGAAACCGTCGGCACCACGCTGTTGAAGCAAGGCCGCACTGCGGAGGCCCTCCCGGTGCTGCTGCGTGAAGCCTATGCTCTCAATGAAATATCGCATGCCACGCTGGTGCAACTGTATGAACAAGGACTCGACGGCCAACTCCCGCCGCATGGCCAATGGATTTTAAGTTACCTGGAATCCACCGCCGCCGACGGCGCCGTTCCTTCACGCATGGCGCTGGCCCGTATCTACGGGAAAGGTCTCGGCCTGGCTCCCGATCAGGCCAAGGCCAAAAGCTATCTCAAGGGTTTGCCGAAGGATGATGTCAAACGCATCCTCGACGACGTCGCAGCTGAGCCTCCCAAGCCGTAACGAGCGGACATTTTCAGTATCCGGTTCGTCAGCGACCACCCATGCGAATCGCCACCCGCCTCTTCGTCAGGAATATCTGGCTGCAAGCCGCGCTGATGGCGCTGGCCGCGATCGCCCTCAGTGAAGTCATGTGGGTGCCGGCACCCGCCACGTACCAGGCGCTGGAATGGGCACCGTACGACACCTGGATGCGCCTTCGCGCCCAACCGGCTCCAGACCCGCACCTTCTCCTCATCCTCAGAGACCAGGCCAGCGATCAACAGTTCGGCACCGGATCGTGGGATCGCGCGCTCCCGGCAAAACTCATCACTGCGCTGCATGATGCCGGAGCCGCCTCGATCGGCCTCGATATTTCGCTCGACCTTCCCAGCCCTCCCAATCTCGGAGGCGCCGTCAGTGACGCCTTGTTGATCGAAGCGGTGAAGTCAGCCGGTACCGTCTCCTATCCAGCGGTCATGCCTCTCGTCTTGGACCAGGAGACGACCATCTCCGCGATCCCCTCACCAGCACTCACACCGGGAAGAAGCACCTTACAACTGATGGTTGACCCAGATCGCGTGGTCCGCCGTGTGCCGCTCTTTCATGGCGACGGCGCCAGTGAACTTCCGGCCTTGGGATTCGCCATGGCCACCACATTCTGGCAAGTCCCACCGAATCAACTCGCAGGGAGATCGGGCCGGATGCATCTGCGCAACGCGCGAATGCCCGACGGATCGACGCGCGACATCACCATCCCGCTTGACCGTCACGGCCGCCTCCTCATCAACGTTGCCGGGCATCCGCTTCCCACGGTCTTTCCTGCCACCACGGTGCTGGATCTCTCCCGCATGATCGACCGGAAAGACACTGAGAGCCTGAATGCCCTGGTCAACGGCAAAGCGGTGCTCCTACTTACCCAGCCGATCCTTCAACCGGAACGAACGCTTCCCTCCGGCGATGAGGCATCGGACATATTGTTGCAGGCACATCTGCTGCACACGCTGCTGACACAAGACTGGATCAGAGACCTCTCTCCACTAGAGCGCGCCATCGTCACGTTCGTGCTTGGCCTCTCCGTAGCCTGGATGGTCCTCCGTGGGGCAGATTGGAAAGGTCCGGTCCTGGGCACAGGCATGTTGTTGCTGTATCTCTGCCTTGCTTGGGTCATGCTCGCCGCCACCCATTGGGTGCTGCCGTTCATCATTCCCGTCACCGCCACGGTCATGATCCTCATCACCGGCAGCCTCCTGGGCCAGTTGATGGCGACCAGACGCCTGGTGCTGTTGGAGCAAGACATGCTGCAGGTTCAACAGAATCTGGTGGCAGTCCGGGAAGCGCTGGTCTATCGGGAAACGGCTGTGGAGAGTCTGGAGGAGGATTTGGAATCCGCTCGCGCCAGCATGTCACAGTCGGCCTCCAAAGCAGCCGAGTCGAGCCGGCTCGCTGCAGAGCTCCAACTCAGGATTGCCGAGGCCCAGGCGCAGGAAGATGCAACCCGTCAACGGATGGACGCCCTCGAACAGCACCTGCAGCGCATGCGGGCCGCGACGATCAGCGCAGAGCCGCTGGGCAACGTCGAACAGGAGGCCCTTCGCCGGGAATGCGAGCAGGCAGGAATAATCACGAGGCACCCGGCGATGCTCACGATGTTTCGCGACCTCAAGAAAGGCGCGCGCACGACCGTTACCGTCCTGATCACCGGCGAAGCGGGAACCGGCAAAGAGCTCTGCGCCCGCGCCGTTCACCGGTTGAGTCCACGAGCGGCGAAACCCTTCATTGCCGTCAATATGGCGGCCATCTCACCGGAACTGTTCGAAAGCGAACTCTTCGGCCATGTCCGCGGCAGTTTCACCGGCGCGCATGCCGACCGCAAAGGGTATTTCGAACTGGCGCACCTCGGCACGATTTTTCTCGATGAAATCGGCGACCTGCGACTTGACCATCAAAGCAAACTCTTGCGGGTGTTGCAGGATCGATCCTTCTATCGCGTGGGCGCCGCGACCCCCACCACGGTGGACGTCCGCATTGTGGCAGCGACGAACAAGGATTTGCAGCGAGGCGTGTCGGAAGGCTGGTTTCGTGAGGATCTGTATTTCCGCCTCAAAGGCCTCGTGCTGCACCTGCCGCCATTGCGGGAGCGTCGGGACGATATCCCACTCATCGCAGAGGCCTGCCTCGACGAAGCCGTGCAACACAATCGTCACACCTCCGTTCGCCTTTCGGAAGAAGCAGTCTCGGCGCTCATGCAACAGCCCTGGCCGGGCAACGTGCGGGAATTGCGGCAATGCCTGGAGCAGGCCGTGGCGCTATCAGATGGTCCGGTGCTCTCCGCGGCGGATCTTCGCCTGGCCGGCCGACCGTCGCGGCATGTCGAGCCATCCGGTGCCGCCCCGCTCTTGCCGGATCCTGCCGGCGACCTCGCCGTCTTGCAGCAGTTGCGTCAACAGCGCTTCGACATGCAAGCCACAGCCAAAGCCTTGGGATGGGATCGCAGCACGGTGACCCAACGACTGAAAGGCCTCTGCTTTCAAGCGCTCGTGGATTCGGGCGGAGACCAAGCCAAAGCCGCCGCCGCGTTGGCCGGAGACCCATCCCTCCTGCGCACGGTCGAGCTGAAGTTGATGGACTACCATGGGCACCTCATGGAAACCATCATTCCATTCACGGGCGTGGAGGAAGCCCTGCTGGACTGTAAGCGGCGTTTCAAAAACCTTCCCGAGCGCCACTTCACATCCGTCGAAGCCTTGGTGCGGCGACATTTTTCCAAATCATGATCCGATCCCCTCACCATTTGACCACTGAGGAAATCGGCGCGTCGGCACAGCAACATTCGCACCAAGCAGCGGACGCGGAGCTTGTTTATGACTGAACCGGCGCAGGTGACGTGGACCGAAGGAGGACAGTCGTACTCCGCGTCCTGGCGCTCGGAATGGGGCGCGCCTCCTCCGAAACGTGTGGTGATCGCCGGCGACAGCATGACCGCCGATGCGGCCCATCGGATGGCTTGTGAAGGCACCGCACTGCTTTGGCGGGGCGACTTCCAGAATGCGCGACAGCTGCTCAATGCCATGGCGAGGCGCGCAGACCGCCATCCCCCGAAGGCCGGCGCCTCTCCCACGGAGTCCTTTCACTTTCATCGGCAGACGCAATCCCGCCGTGCCCGCATCCTGGGCATGCTGTTGGTCACTCTGGAGGACGATTACGCCATCCGCCTGCGCCGCGCCCCCGATCTCCGGCAGGCCTGCGCCGAAGCCTACGGCCGCGCGACGGCTCGTGCTCTGGTCTCGCTACGTGAATTACTGGGAGTCATCGGGGCGCACGAATGGCGGAAGAACGGGATAGACGTCCCCGCGCTGGGAGACCGCATCCATCCGCACTACGGAGTGTTTTCACCGATACGCAGCGAGTATGTGGAGCTGGTCGCCGATGCCTCGCTTCCCGCCTGTACGCTGGCGTTTGATGTCGGAACGGGAACGGGGGTGCTGGCGGCAGTTTTGGCCCGCCGCGGCGTCCCGCGTATCATTGCCACCGACCAGGATCTTCGCGCGTTGGCCTGCGCCCGCGAGAATATTGAACGCCTGGATCTGAGTAGTCAGGTGGAGATACTGCCGGCCGACCTCTTTCCAGAAGGCAAGGCTCACCTCGTGGTCTGCAACCCGCCATGGGTGCCGGCGCGGCCCACCTCTCCCCTTGAACAGGCGATCTACGATCCCGAGAGCCGGATGCTGTATGGATTTCTCAACGGGCTGGCCGCCCACTTGGAGCCGGGCGGAGAAGGCTGGCTCTTGCTCTCCGATCTCGCCGAACATCTGGCACTGAGATCCAGGGACGAACTCCTCGCCGCCTTCGAACAAGCGGGGCTCGTCGTCGTCGGCAAGACCGACATCCGGCCGCGTCATCCGCGCGCCTCGGAACAGGCGGATCCTCTCCGCGCCGCCCGCGCAGCCGAGTTGACGTCGCTATGGCGATTGAAAAGCCGGTGACTGGCGGAAATTACAGCGCGCGCCGTGTCGATGGAATCACGGGATGAACCGCGTGGGGAGCGGCCTTGCGGTTTGACAACGACCGGATGCGCAAGGCAACCCGGGGAACCAGCGCTTGGTCTGCAATTCCTTCAACCGGCAGAGTTTGCGAGTGGTCTCTCCGGTTGAGGCATAGATGCTCAACGTAAAGCGCTCAGACGGATCGCTGCTCCCTGCATCGTCCCAGCGATCAAAATAGGTCTCCCCTTTATAGCGGAACACCCCATACAGCTGGTAGTTGGTTTCACCGGCCGCGCGCCCATCCTGACGAGGGTTCTGCAGCACCAAATCGGTCAATGCGTGATCGATGCCATTAAGATTTTCGGTGAGCACCACGAGGGGAGCCGAGTAGGCCCGGCCAATGGTCCCGTCATTTCGCGAACGGCACAGTGAAGAATGGAGCTTCAGCACCGGCTCCACCTTACCATCGTTATTGATGTCCACCTGCGCCCAATAGGCCCAGGGCTCCTCCTTGGTGCTGATTCTCCTGACCGTCTCCTCGAATTGGCTTTCGTCCGAAAGAGCATGTCCGGCAGATTCACTGCCTGCAGCCAGGAAATACAGCACCTGTTCCATGGCCTCGAGATGACCGGCCACATCGAAGGGTTTCCAGACCGGAGGTTCCAGGTCGAACTGGACACTGTACTCCCGCTCGCAAGCGGGGTGCACCGTCATCCGTTCCAGATTTTGTTTGCAGGCCTCACAGACGTCGATTCCTTGACCAAGCGTCAATTGATAGTCCGCCGCCTGAACCAACGAAATCATTGAGAGCCAAGACAACAACAACCACGAGGACAACCTCTTCATCGAACGATTCTCCCTGCCTGAATTCATACATCGGCAATCACCGGGGATTTTGGTCGATCTTACAGCAGCCCCCACCCCGCTCAAACAAATTCCTGGAACGGCGCCGGACCCCTCACGGCACTGCCATACGCCACGATTCTTCCTCTGAGAGATCAAAGACTCTCGAAGGGTTCAACGCATGGGCCACAAAGAGGGAATAATAAGAAGAAGGCTGGTTGCTGCTGTCAGATCGAGTGGGCTATCCAAAACTGCGACCAAGGCACAACCGGCTCGGCAGGTTTTAGCAGGCCACGCTCATCACAGGCAAGAGGGGGATGCAAGCTTGTCCCTCACGAAGGTCGCAACGGTATATAGGGGGCGGCCTGGGAGGTCTCCAACTGTGCGCGTCCGACGAGGGCTTTCTGAAGCCGCGCGTTGTGCGAGGTGTGCGATGCGACGAAGAAGGAGCGTTACGTTTGCGCAGGGACGCGAGACAGTGAGCGCTCAGTGTCTTCGGGGACTCACCCAGACCACCCCATACTCCACCTCTCAGTTCCCATGCGGGGCTAGCCCCGCATCCCCGCTGATCCCCGCATGAATCGCCGGTTCCACGCATCCACCCAATTCATCTAAGCCTTTGTTGCGTAATGGCTTTCTAAACATCGAGCCGGCGGCTGCGCCTGGCCTCTGCCTTGCTCTCTGCACCGCCCGACGGCGGGCGTTCGGCAGGAAGGAGGTGAACATCGGCAGGCCGACCCCGCAAGCCAACAGTGGGCACAACAATAGTCACAACAACCAATGGGCCGGAGCAATCCGGCTCGACAACGCAAGGAGCAGGCACCATGCAAAAATCTCCCACAGCCACCGTCAGCGCAGGATCCGTCGCCCCCACCATCGTCGGCCCCGATCGGGACATGAAGGATGTCTATATCCTGAGCGGTCTCGTCGGGTTCCTGGCCATCGTCGTTGCCGCCTTCTGGTACTACTCGCAGGCGGACGAAGCGGCCCACAGCAATCGATCGTCTGAAGCTCTCGATACAGCCCAGGTGTCCCAGGTTCTTAAGGAGTCGACCGACAAGGCAACGGGGTCAGCCGCGATGCCGGTCACTCATGTGGAGACCGCACCGTTGGCGAGTCGGAGCACAGACATTCTGCATGACGATATCCATTTTGAGATCGGCCGCAAGGGCTTGAGTGACGACGGCAAGGCCACGTTGCAGCGCCATGCCGAGTTCCTGAAGAACGAACCGGATTGGGGCGTGTTGCTGCAAGGCTACACGGATCAACAGGGCTCCATGAGCTTCAACAAGATTCTCGGCATGAAACGGGCCGAGACGGTCAAGCAACAGCTCATCTCCCTGGGCGTGCCGGAATCGGCCATCCGCACGGTGAGTCTGGGTGAAGAAGGCGCCTTGTGCATCGACCAGAGCGATGTCTGCCGGCAGATGAATCGACGAGTGCATCTGGAGATGCGGAAGATCGGCCAGGAACACATGGTAGTTCCCACCATCACCACCGAACCCGTAACAGATCCTTTCTCCAACAGCTCCGACCTGTCGATGGAATCGGCGCCGGTCGATTCCGGCAGCGAGAATGGCTTTCCTTCCGCTGCTTCCTCCGACGAAGCAGAGACTCCTGTCGAATCAGCGACCGGCAACTAACATGACATCGGGGCTCCCCTGGGAAAGACCCTGCGTGTTTCCCAGGGGAACTCGCAACCGCGCAACACATCCGCATCGGACAACACGAGGATCGCATGCTGACTGAATGGTTCTTTCTCCCACGTGCTCGACTACACAGATGTGCACGCTTCCTGATGATCTCTGTGGTACTCGCCACCCTCGCTCTTGGCGCTCCTCCGCCGGACGCCGGTTCGGCCGAATCGCCTGCCACGTTGAGCACCGGGGTCGTTCCCACCATGGGCATCAGCGAGGTCACGGAAGGCGCCCTGCTATTCCGCGCCGAGCAGGCCGGTCGATTCACCCCGGCCCCCGTTCTGAAAACCGATGTCCAGATCGCCGTCACCGGCACCATTGCCCGCGCGACCGTCCGGCAGGAATTTACCAACCCCAGCACCAACAAAGGCGACTGGCTTGAAGGCATCTACGTTTTCCCGCTACCCGACACGGCTGCCGTCGATCACCTGCGGATGCGAGTCGGCGAGCGGATCATCGAAGGGCAGATCAAGGAACGGGCCGAAGCCAAGAAGGTCTATGAACAGGCCAAACAGCAGGGACAGCGCACGAGCCTGTTGGATCAGGAACGGCCGAATATCTTCACGACCTCCGTGGCCAATATCGGACCCGGCGAGCACATCACCATCGAAATCGAGTATCAGGAAACGGTGCGATACGCAGATGAACAGTTCCACCTCCGTTTTCCCATGGCTGTGGGACAGCGCTACATTCCCGGCACACCGGTTATCATCGAGGGGCAGGCTCCAGCAGGATCCGGCACGATGTGGGACACAGACCGCGTCCCCGACGCCTCGCGCATCACGCCGCCGATGCAATCACCGGATCATGGCTCGATCAATCCCGTCAGCCTCTCCTTGACGCTGCATCCCGGCTTCCCGATCGACAAGGTGGAGTCCAGCTTTCATCCCATCATCACGATTCCGGATGCTGAAGGCGGCTATCACGTCACGCTCCGAGCCGACGCCGTCCCGGCCGATCGAGACTTTCAACTGACCTGGCGCCCCGCGCCCCGCACCGAGCCCATCGCCACCGTCTTTACGGAGCAGAACAATGGGCAGACCTACGCGATGCTGATGCTCGCTCCTCCGACGCAGCACGACGAGAAGGCGCCGCGCATTCCACGCGACCTCACGTTCATCATCGATACCTCAGGGTCCATGGCCGGCCCGTCGATCGATCAGGCCAAACGCGCATTGGCCGCAGCCCTTCCACGGCTTTCCATGCAGGATCGCGTCAACATCATCCAATTCAGCCATACGGTCCGTTCGCTGTTTACCGTACCTCAGCCGGTGACCACCATGACCATCAAACAGGCCATTCGCTATACCGAGCAGTTGCATGCCGATGGCGGGACCGAAGTGCTTCCGGCCTTGCGACAAGCCCTCAAGAGCCCGCAAGACAGCTCACGACTGCAACAGATTATCTTGTTGACCGATGGCCAAGTCGGGAACGAGGAGGAATTGTTTGAGCTGCTACACCAACGAGTCGGCACCAGGCGGCTGTTCACGATCGGGATCGGGTCCACGCCCAACAGCCATCTGATGCGAAAAGCGGCCGAATTCGGACGAGGCACCTTCACCTATATCGGCAAGGTGGAGGAGGTCGAACAGCAGCTCGCGCGCTTGTTCAAAAAACTGGAACGCCCGGTGCTCGGGGACATCACCCTCGATCAGGCCGGCTGGTCCGGGCTGGAACAATATCCAGCCAAGATAGCCGATCTGTATGAAGGCGAGCCGATTGTGCTGGCCCTCAAAGCCGATGCGCTGCCG
The DNA here is from genome assembly GCA_022226935.1 of Nitrospira sp. Classification (GTDB taxonomy): domain Bacteria; phylum Nitrospirota; class Nitrospiria; order Nitrospirales; family Nitrospiraceae; genus Nitrospira_A. The sequence continues at coordinate 1,538,548 of CP092081.1, read as the reverse complement.
TCGCACGCGATGCTGCATGGACAGGTAGGAACCCGTCCCTGGTCGCTGCCGGTCTCATTGAACCAAGCCGCGACGCAAGGCGGGCTCTCCGTCTACTGGGCGCGGCAAAAAATCTCGTCGCTGATGGATGAGGCCACCAAAGAAGGACAGGCCGAGGTCACAAAAACATCCGTGATCGAGGTAGCTTTGGCTCACCATCTTGTGAGTCAGTACACCAGTCTGGTGGCTGTCGACGTGACACCGGCTCGACCGGCCGATATACCTGGAACCGAACAGGGCCAGGCGATGAATCTAGCTCGCGCACAGAACCTAGGAGGCCTGCCGAAAACCGCCATCGGTTGGCAGCTGCAAATCTTGTTGGGACTGTCAGCCCTCGTGCTGGCGGCGTGGCTGCGGGGATTACGGAACGCGGCCGTATGAACCGAACCAGGCAACATGCGCCGTTCCTGGTCTGGCTGACGGTGAGCCTTCTCGCCGTTGGATTATGGCAGCTCGGGGAAGGATCATGGATGTATGCCAAGGCCAGGCTCGCGCAGCTTCTGTTGCAGCGGGCCTGGACCCGTTCCCTGGCAGGAGAGGTTATGCCGAAACCCTGGCCCTGGGCCGACACCTGGCCCGTCGCACGCTTGCAGATGCCACGCTTGTCGGTGGATCTGATTGTGTTGGCCGGCGCCTACGGTCGCACGTTGGCCTTCGGCCCCGGTCACGTGGGGTCAAGCGCCTTGCCGGGGCAGGATGGCACCATGATGTTGGTCGGACACCGAGACACGCATTTCCAGTTTTTGAACGAGGTGCAACCGGGCGATCAACTCGATCTCACGGGAACGGATGGAACGACCCGCCACTACAGAGTCACCGCGCAGCGGGTCATGGATTCGCGGCGGGACAGCATTGTGACGAGCGACGAACGGGATGAACTGATACTGATCACCTGCTTCCCGTTTGATGCGATCACGGCGGGCGGCCCGTTGCGGTACGTGGTGCGGGCCGAAGGCGTACCTCAAGCCAATCGTTCATGAGGCGCTCTGGAATGACCTGAGCGCAATGATCCCCATGCGCCGCAGGCCCACACCTCATTCGCGTGAGCCATGGCCCTGGCTCGCTGTTCCCACCGACGCCGGCGCAGCAGTCGGACGGGATGGCTTCCGGTAGCGGTGCAGCAATTGATACAGCACCGGGAGCACCAACAGGATCAGCGCCGCTGAGGTCAGCATCCCTCCCACCACGACTCTCGCCAACGGTTGCTGCGACTGCGCCCCGATGCCGGTGGCAATGGCCGCAGGCAGGAGCCCGATGGCGGCAGCCAGGGAAGTCATCAGCACCGGACGCATCCGGACTTCTGCGCTTTTCATAATCGCGTCGCGAATCTCATACCCTTCCCGCAACAGTTCCTGCATTCGGCTGATCAGGATCAACGCGCCCTGCACGGCGACACCGAAGAGCGAAATGAATCCGACTGCCGCCGAAATACTGAAATGCGTGCCGGTCACCAGCAAGGCCAACACGCCCCCGACCAAGGAGAAGGGGACCGCTGCGAGGACGAGGAACGCATCGCGCAGATTGTTCAGCACGAGATAGACAAGAAACAGAATGAGCAGCAGCGTAATCGGGACGATCTTGGCGAGACGCGCTTTTTCCTCCTGCAGCTGATCGAACTCACCATGCCATTCGATCCGATAGCCGGCAGGAAGAGGGACCTGCCGTTCGATCCGTTCTTGCGCCTCCCGAACCGTGCCTTCCAGGTCTCGGCCCCGCACGCTGAACTTGATCGGAATATACCGTTCGTTATTTTCCCGGTACACGATGAACGCCCCCGTCTGTTCCGTGATCGAGGCCAATTGTTTGAGCGGAATTCGGGCCCCATCGGGTGTACTCACGACGATATTCCCAATCGACTCGATATCGCGCCGGAACTCGGGGAGAAACCGCACGACCAGATCAAACCAGCGTTCCCCCTCATAGATCTGCGTGACGGCTTGGCCGCCGATGGCCGCCTGTACCACATCATTGACATCGCCCACCTTGAGGCCGTACCGCGCGCACTCCTCGCGATTGACCTCGATGACCAAATTGGGTTGCCCCAACAGGTGAAGCACGCCGAGATCCTTCACGCCATGTACATCCTTCATGACCAGCTCGATCTGTGCGGCCAGTTGCTCCAAGGTCTGGAGGTCGCTGCCATACAGCTTGACGGCGTTCTCGCCCTTCACGCCGGACATCGCCTCTTGCACATTGTCTTGAATGGCCTGGGAGAAGTTGAAGGTCACACCGGGAATGACTGCGAGGCGTTGCTCGATTTGATCGACCAGCGCTTTTTTGGTCGGCACATCCGCCCGCCACTCCTTGAATGGCTTCAAGGTCACCAGAAATTCGGCGTTGAAGAAACTGGTGGGATCGGTGCCGTCGTCCGGCCGCCCCAATTGCGAGGCCGCGCTGATGACCTCCGGAAACTGCCTGAAGATGCCGCGAATATCGGTGACCAGGCGAGCGGCCTGTTCGAACGAAATGTCCACGGGGAAGGTCGTGCGCATCCAAATATTGCCTTCTTCCAACGCCGGCATGAACTCGCCACCGATGAAGGGCACGGCTGCCATGGCCAGGACTAACGTCACGATCGCGATGCCGATCACCAACCACTCGCGCTGAAGCCCCCAATTCAGCAAGGCCATATAGCGGCGGCTCAAGAATTCCACCACCGCCGTGTCATGCTCCTTGATCGGTCCGTTCAGCAGAAGCGAGCACAGCGCCGGCGCCAGGGTGAAGGCCATCAGCAACGCCCCAGTCAACGCAAAGCCATAGGTCAGAGACATGGGGGCAAATACTTTTCCCGGCACCCCGGTCATGGTGAACAACGGCAAAAACGCGATGACGATGATCGTCGTGGCGAAGAAAATCGGACGCCCCACCTCGCGCGCCGCCCGCATGACATGCATCGGTACTGTCACGCCGGCCGAAGATTTATGCGCAAGATGATAGAAGATGCTTTCGACCATGATGAGGGTCGAATCGACGATGATGCCGAAATCGACGGCGCCCAAGGAAATCAGGTTGGCCGACTGCCCGCTGAGGACCATCATCCCGAACGTGAACAGCAGGGCCACAGGCACGGTCAGGGCGACGATCATCGCGGTCCTGAAGTGCCCCAGGAACACATAGAGAATGATCGAGACCAGCACGACACCAGCGATCAGAATATCGATGACGGTTTCGATGGTGGTGTGGATAAGCACCGTACGGTCATAAAAGGTCTTGATGGCCACACCCTGCGGCAGCTTGCGGGCATTGAGCTCCTGCACCTTTTCATGAACCTTGTCCAGCACCGGCAAGGCCTTGGCGCCTCGCTGAAGCAACACGACGCCTTCCACGACATCATCCCGATCGTCGATGCCGACTTTTCCCAGGCGTACGCGCGAGCCGATGCTGGTCTTGCCGAGGTTTCTCACGAACACCGGCGTGCCTTCTTTCTGCGTCACGACGGTGTTGGAAATATCGTCGAGTTTCTTGATCAGCCCCATGCCGCGGATATTGAAACTCTGTTCTCCCATCGAAAGGTAGTTGCCGCCCACATCGGTATTGCTCTTGGCGAGGCCATCCATGACCTGGTCGAGCGTGACGTTGTAGCTCATGAGCTGCCCGGGATCTAATTCGACGTGATACTCCTTGGTGGTTCCGCCATAAGTGCTGACATCGATGACGCCGGGCACGCGCTTGAACTCGCGGCGAATCTGCCAATCCTGGGTGGTCTTCAGGTCGGTGAGAGACACATGGTCGCCGGTCAGTTCATAACGAAAGATTTCGGCGATGGCCGACCAGGGAGAAATGGTGGGTTGCACGTTTTGCGGCAGGACGGTGAGTTGCAGGCGATTCAAAATTTCCTGCCGGTCTCGGAAATAGTCGGTGCCGAAGTCGAAATAGACTTTGACGTCGCTCAATCCAAAAATCGACAACGACCGAATCTCCGACAGACCCGGCATGCCCTGGAGCGCAATTTCGATGGGCAGCGTAATCGCGCGCTCCATCTGCTCGCCGGACCAGCCCGGATACTGGGTGATGACCTCGATCATCGGCGGCGACGGATCGGGATAGGCCACGACATCCAGAATATGAAACGCGTAGAGGCCGCCAAACAACAGCGCGAGGCCGGCGAAACACACCATCAAGCGCTGCGTCAATGCCATCCCGACAAGTCGATCGATCATACGTCCCTTTCCTTCCCCGCTCGCTGCAGTGCCACCGGGGCCTCGCAGCGCAAGCCTCGCATAACCGGCATCTCGGCCCTGCTCGAGGGTTGAGTCACCAGACAGTACCTTGCAGCGAAAGAAAGGGCGTTACAATCGATAGATGGAGAGTTTGGAGAGCAGTAAGCGGGTCGGTAATGGATTCTCACCCTGGGCCGAAACATCCATAGGGAAGAAGGGCGGAGTCTGTGGCGAAAGGCGCGCAGGGAGTTCTTCTTCGGTGAGCACAATGGCCGTGCCATCGTCCCGCAGCTCGTCCAAATCGGGTTCGGTCGCGACCTGCGCGTCGACCAATGCCCCGGTCGGTTCTGCCTGAGAAGCAACCAGATCTGCCCATGAGAGACCGGCCACCACCACCCAGGTCAGCAGAAGAATGAGCACCTTAGGAATCGGACGGGAAGATGGGCCACGCAATGAGATCATCGTCATGTCATCCGGTCGCCAACAGTATCACCAGGTCGGGGCATCAACGACTGGAGAGTACCATAGCCTGCGCGCGCCAACAAGCAACAGGAGATGTCCTTGCATCCCGCCTGTTCCCGGATATGATCATGAGGCGAACCGGCGAAGTACACGGCAGGACGCACACGATTCTTCGATGCTCCGGTTAACGTCGACGAGGTTTCCGCGCCGGCGGAACATAGTGCTCAGCGGAATCAGCGCGCACTATTCCGCTTTGGGAATGATCGAAATCCCTCCATTTGTTTCGAGCACGGCATATTTGATTTGCTCCATGCGCTCAAGACCATGTTTCTCACGCGCTGAAAAAAGAATGTCCTGCTCATCCACCCGCGATTTGCGCATCAATGCCTGCACCGGCCGTCCCTGCTCCACCAACACCAGCGGCAGTCCGTCCAGATGACGATTCAAGACCGGGAATCGCTGTTTCAGGAGCGAAAAGCCAATGTCCAAGCCTACAAGAGATAGGATCACCAAGATTCCGTTGGTCACCGAGAAATCATTCCCAATCATGGCGTTTTGCGTCGCTTCACTGATGATCAAGAGCAGCACGAAATCGAAATTGGTCATTTGGCCCAGCGTTCGCCGCCCTGCAATCCGAAACAACACCAGCAAGAACAGGTACATCATGAATCCCCGCACAATCGCATCCATACATCCTCCTTCTAGGGCCACACTACGTGCGTGATCGGTACCGCATCGCCTCCGTTGATTCTGACTCGGCCCCGAATAATGCCGAACGTGTGAAACTGGACAGACAACAACACCGTCGAGGGGCCGCCATCCGTCTGTATGATGAAGTCGCGCCCTCTCTGGCGTGCCTCACCTCGGAGAGGGAGGGGCGAGACGGATATCACCCACACGGCTCGAGGTAGTCTGAGTCGAACCAAACTCGAAATGTGCCTTCTTCTTGTTCCGTGGGCGTCACGGTAAGGATGACCTCAGCATCACTGGTGGCGCGCCCGAAACGATCGTAGGTCACCAGGAGCGTGCCGTCTTGAGTCTGCGCTGTTGTCCGAGAAAGAGGATGGTGGCCAAACAGGCCGAGGAGGCCGGCAGCGAGGATACAGGCAATAACCCACCACCCTACCCGCTGCAGCCTCCAATGACGGTGTTGAAACGGAAGGTCATCTTGGATTTCTAAATCGTTGGCCATATGGCTTCTGAAATCATGGGCTATCTCTTCGTCGATGAAACTTAGGGAAACCCCTAGCAGCATGCCATTCTTCCATTTCTTCCATTTATGGAGGATTTTGCCGACGCATAACCTGCGTCCCGCCTGTCTTCATAGACCTCAGATGCCGATTCGGCGGCTCCACTGTCTGTGTGCAACATTTGACACGTGTGATTAGCCGACCAAGCAGGACGCTCACGCGATGAAGAATCGCTTCGGCAAAGCGCTTATTCTGCATGGCATGAACATCACGCATCCCGATCGCATTGTGTATGAGGAAGGATGCATTACAAGGGCAAGGCCGCCCGGTACGATACAACCGTCGCGCCGTTTCTCTTGCGCGACATCACCGGCCACCCCAGTAGTCTCTTGAGATGTCTGAGCGGGATCACGCCTGATTGTTTTGTCCGGGCCATGCCGTCGCCAGATTAGGCCGACATCGGTACCCGTCTGCCTGGACCGTCCAGGCCACAACGATCAATACATTTCTGTGACCGACGAAAAGGAGATCATGCAGATGATCCAGTAGGCGTTAGTGAGATCGGCGAGATGCGACGACCGACAGAATCCATACGCCGGACCGGATGATCTCCGATCTCGCCCGATCTGGTCGTGCCGTGTTCATCGGTAAAACGGGAGCCGATTGAAATCGGTCCGCGCTTGAAACGACAGGACCGTGAGCAGCAACTTCGCCGAGTTCTCGCCGCGCGATTTCGCTCTGAATCTGTCGATCGATCATTCCACAGAAAATGTGGTGGCCTGACGGATCCTTTGATCATGCATTTCTTTTGTCGCCCAGTTTCCGCAACACACGCGTCAGTCGCTGTTTCGTCAATGCTTCAACCAGTGATCTCACTTCAGGATCGGTTTTGAGCACATGCTCCATCATTTGTTGGCCCGCCGTGGCCGCTGAACGCAGTAAGCCTTGGTCGATTGCGGTGACAACCATTTCCCCCATGGAGGTGGCGTCTCGCTTGATGCGCCGTTTATGTTTGCTCATGATTGGCTCCTTTGCTCTGTGATTTATCAGGCTTTTGAAGATCGATTCATTCGCGCTGGATTTACCACGCACATCATCGGGAGACAGACTGCCGAGTGGCGCATATGAGACGCACATCCCGAGGAGAGTTAGCCATGCTGCGAGAGACAGATTTCTTTGTATACTGTGTTATGCGCCAGATATTTTCGGGGTTCTTTTGGAGATTGGCGGTGGCTTGGGCATTATTCGGAGCCGGTCTGGTAGGCTGCGTTACCGAACCGGAAACGGTGCAATCTGCGACACAGGAACGCCCCGCAGTTCTGTTGATCGGTCGAGCCATGACGGTACTGACAGGCGAGAGGGCCAGAAAATTCGAGCCGACGGTCCGCGAAATAGAATTCATTAACCGGGACGATGGGACACGCTATCGGGTCAGCATAGGGGGGAGCGACACTCTCTTCGCCGCCTTGTTACCTCCGGGCCGATACGACGTGAATCGCGTACAGATCAATGAAGGACCGTTCTTGTCGATCGCCCAGCCGGCGCTCTCGATTGCATTGAACGAAGGCCCTGTTGTTTTCAGCGGAACCTGGCGATTCGGGGTGGATTCGCCGAAATATGGGCGAATGGTGGCCCTCTCGGTCATGGTGGATGAGGAGTCTCAAACGCTGCTTCGGCAAAAGGTCCAAACGGAATATCCTACGCTCGCCTCTTCACCGGTGATGACGACCCTCCCCGTTCCGACGGAAGTCCAAACTCGTCTCTACGAGGTCGCTCCTTATCCACGTGTTTCGCGATATTTTAGACGTCATTACTGGTAAGAAAGCGGCCTCCTTACCTTTGACTTCCCCTCTCCACGCACCGGTTTGTTTGACAGTGATCACTACAATATTTTTTCCTTCAACTTCTGGTCCGGATGCGTTTCTTTACAGTGGACGATGTAGGTGCCGTCCGGGATGGCGACGTCAGCTGCTCAGCCGATTTAGAACCTTGGTCGCAGGAAACCGTCGACAACAGGATTATGGAGTGCATGACAGTTCCTTTCGAGACTCATGCAAGGCTCCAACTCATTCCGATGGCGAACGCCTACCATCGTTAGCCGTTAGCATACGCGGCTTCCCCTGAAGGGCCACTGGACAAAGCCCTGGTCCTACGGGGAAGTACAAAATGAGATGGATTGGCGACTACGGGAGAAGCCCAAAGCCCGCTGAGCTGATGCGGCCGCTGATGAAACAGGCATAAACGAGAGGAATGTTTTGAAGCGACGCGCCGAATAATCAGCACGGGCATACGAAGGCATTCGCTTCGGTATTCCAGTTCTCAGTCTCTTTCGATTGATCTAGCGGTCCGTCTTTACGGCGCACGCATAGAACACTTGCAGAAAGATAATCGCCACATCCGTCATTTCGCTCATGCGCTCACTGACAATTCGCGAACAATTTTTACGAGGGGCATGCCGAGCGCATGCGCCTCTTTTAAATAAGGACTCACTGCATTTGCGAACCGCGATGTGCCGCCTCGATTGTCGCGATGTCGATCTTCGTCATCTGCATCATCGCATCGAAGGCACGCTTGGCGGCGGCCGGATTGGGATCGGTGACCGCCTTTGTTAGAGCCACCGGCGTAATCTGCCAGGATACCCCCCATTTATCTTGGCACCAGCCGCACTCACTCGCCTCCCCTCCGTTGCTGACGATCGCGTTCCAATACCGATCGGTTTCAGCCTGATCGTCGGTTGCAACCTGAAACGAGAACGCTTGATTGTGCGTGAACGCCGGTCCGCCATTGAGGCCGAGGCAGGGAATTCCCATCACTACAAACTCGACCGTTAGGACATCCCCTTTCTTGCCGGACGGAAAGTCTCCCGGTGCCGCATGCACCGCGCCGACAGATGAGTCGGGAAAGGTCCTAGCATAAAATCGCGCCGCCGCTTCAGCGTCACCGTCATACCAAAGGCAGATCGTGTTCTTGGCTGGTTTGGTCATCGCACTCCTCCTTCGCTTTTTGAGTAAACCGATTCATTTACGCAACCACCAGAGCGGTGCCCTGCCCTTAGAAAAGGGACGACGCTCAACCATTTTTTCTCGCTGCCGCCTGAACCTCCGCAGGAAAATCCGGCATCTCGAAAACCTGCCGAATCTCGATCACGTCGCCGTCTTGCGCCGGACAGCGCTTCATCCAATCAACGACCTGCTGCTTCGACTTGGCTTGCAGCATCCAATAGCCGCCGACCACTTCCTTGGCTTCGACCAATGAGCCGTCCGTTATGCTGGCCTTGCCTTGTGAAAACACCAAACGCGCGCCAGTCGTCAGGGGCTGTAATCCGTCCAACGACAGTAGCGCGCCGGCTTTCTTCAGTTCTTCGTTGAACTGGCCCATCTTCGCCATCATCTCCGCATCGGGCGTAAAATCCGCCTCTATCTTCTCGCCTATTTTCGGCTGATATACCGCCGGGATCATAAATATGAGGAATCGCATACGTCTTCTTCCTTTAGTTTGAATGTGGTCCCTACCCATTAGTCGATCGCGCGGGGCTGAATCGACATTACGCATCTCATCAAAAATAAACCGCTCGACCTCCAAAGCCGGCGTGCTCCGACACGCTATTTGGCGGTCCCCAAATACTGTGGATGACGCTGGGGATAACGAATTGGCGGAAGGTGAAAATCAGCCATTGACTGGCTTTCTCACAAACTGCCTAATAAACGTGCAGAACTTCTATCGCCTTACGCCACCCCCTATATCTTGTGGCTTGACTCTTGTTTTAGCATTTCTTCCACAATGCCGAACGGTCGGTGACTAGGCAAACCCCTGGCCTACGTAATTCGACGATCCTGCCTGCAATGTCCAATGCGGGCAGTGTCAGAGTTATACACAGCCAGAATGAGGATCGTCTGCGCACGATCGGCTTCACGACCATGCGGAGGAGTTCATGGAGACGGCCGATGTAGCATACGAGCTTTCCATCTTGCCGGCGCGAAGGATGGTGATTGAAAAAGCGAGCGCGGGGCGCTCCTCGATTCGCTGACCGAGGGCTGGCATGCGAAATGGTAAGCAGCGGATTGAGTAGAGGGTGGGGCCGTTCCTGTCGGAGGAAATATATTACATGGAGACGCCTTTTTCTGGAGCCGGCGAGTGGAATCGAACCACCGACCTGCGGTTTACGAATCAGGCCAGGACAATTTTTGAAATGCTCGGTGTATCAGGTGGTTTCCCCGTTTTTACCGTGAATACAATTGCTTGCGTGCATTCTATTGGTTCGATAGGTTCGAGGGGTACAGGTTGGTTTTGAAAGTTTTTAGCACAAATTTAGCACAGTCCAATGCTGTTAACCCCTTCAGTGAGACAGTTTCGCATTAGCACACTTCGGGTTGATTACCTTGCTTCCTCTTGCAAGCTCCCCTGTCAAGGAGACGCCGCAAAAGAGAACTTCGAGCTTCTAATCGTGTCCGATACCTGTCAGGCGGGAGCCTGTCAATGCGTCATGAGGCCGTTCTTCGTTAAACTCTGTAACTATTTAACCATTCTGTGGGTATCTCCCGGACATGTTTGAGCGACTCGAACACCTAGGCATTGAGGACTTCGGTTCGGTACGCGCGATTGAAGCGCGCGATGAACGGATTTTGATCGGGTTTGCCCGGCTGAATACACGGTAGCTCAATGCCCTGATCCTCACAGCAGGCCATAAACCGGTCGGCGGTCATACCATTATCGAGTCGAATCGCGTCCGCCAATGAGCCTCGCGGAGTCAGACCGCGTTCTTCCAAGGCATCAAAAGACCGTACTCCATCGCTCATTCGGAGCGTAAATCGAATGTAGCATTTGTGTCCGGCTCAACTCCGTACAAGACTGCCCTTTGACTATGCCTCAGCAAAGCTGTCCCTTGTCACTGCATAAAACCACGTCCACCATGAGCGCCACTCCACGAGTTATCTAAAGTCATCTCGACGACAGAATCTATAACCTGATTGAAAAGAAACCGACTGAAAATGCGTTCGGCACGCTCTCGATCTGCCTTATCTTGAGCAGCTTTCGCTTCTTCCGCGTAGGTTTCGTGCCAACTTCGACGTATATTCTGACCCACACGGCTTCCGTCCTGAAAGATATACTCTCCCTTTATCAAAAAACCGTTCTCGAAATCTCCCCTCAGCGCTTCTCCATCCCTCCAAAGATATATTCCTTGACCCGAGGGCTGCCCGGATTTAAATGCTCCAACGTATTTTGTGTCATTAGGGTATGTGAGTGTGCCTTGGCCATCAATGCAGTTTCCTTCAAGACATGTTTTTTTTGACAGGCCCTGTTTTGCTGGAACCGTAAAGCTTTCTTCTTGAGTGGCGACACCGTGATCAAAATCGCCGCTATACTTAATCCCGACCATCCAGCTCTTCGATCCCTTGCCATGGGCTAGACCATCCTTGAAATCTCCAACATATTTCGACCCGTCTGAAAAGACATACGTTCCGTGTCCATTAGTACAATTACCTTCCGTACAGCTGCCAGTTATGTATGTTTTCTTTGGGTAAATCTTATCTCGGCTGATAGGTTTGCCATCTTTGAACGTTCCTGAGAATTTAACTCCCGTAAATAAGACATAAACGCCATGCCCATTGATGCAATCACCCTCAATACAAGTCCCAACAACCGGAGTGCAAAGGGCAGAAGGATTGCGATCGAGATAATATTCGCCGGTCATCCATCCGCATCCACTTCGCTGCATGCCATTATGAGCCTGCTCACCCAATTGCTCACGAGCAAGGAGTTCAACTAAATTAGGTAGACGTTCTGACGTATTTTGCCGCTCAATAGTTTGTGCTCGCCATTTCTCAAACGCATGTTGCCTGTAGGGAAGTTGATTAATAATTCGACGAATGGATTCTTCTGACATTTGCCATCCATTCACCATTTTCTCCAGCGACTTGGCAGACATCCCATGGAGGGCAGCGAGTACATCAGGATTTTTCTTGGCCCAATTAGGGTCATGCAGACTCACATACTCTCGACTAGTGATCCAATGGAGTGCAGCCTTCTGCTCGGGAAGTAGGTTCGTAAAGGAATGGGGCGTAGCTGATTCATTTGATCCATATGCGCCAGCAGTTACCGTATCCTCCCCAATACGGGCACCGTCCTCAAAATATCCAATGTACTTTGTTCCATCAAAGGAAACATATGTCCCATGGCCATTAGTGCAATCGCCCTCTGCACATCTACTTAGGACGGGAGTACACAGTGAGGATGGGGCGCTGTTCACATAATATTTTCCGGTCATCCACTCACATCCATGCCGATGTAGAGAGGATTCTTTCTGCTCAATGATTTGGGCTTGCTCAAGTTTGGCTACTGCTCTAGCCACTCCAACCCGTGTATTATCTTGTTCTATGCGTTGCGCGCGCCATTTTTCAAAGTCTCTGAGACTCAGAGGAAGTCCATTAAGAACCTGCCAAATAGATGGTTCTGGCATGTCCCAATGATTTGCCTTCTCACTGAGGGAGATCGAGCTCATACCATGCATGTCTGCCAGGATTCCTACCTCGGCATTCGACGGCTTTGAACTGTGTAATCGTAGGTATTCTTGAGAAGCTGCCCAATGGAGAGCCGCCTTCTCCGCTACAGTTAATTTGACAAAAGCATACGGAGTTCCGGCTATGTTTTCTCCATAAGCGTCCGGGCTAAGAACGCTCGTGGGTGGCTTCTGCTCTGGTTCACGAGATACCACCTCTTCTGGAAACAGGTGAGGATTTTCAGCTCGATATTTTGCCCTTGCCTCCATAATGGCAGTGCAACCACTCGACAGCACAGACAGACTTACAATTACGACCAGCGCGAGAGTGTACTTGTGCATCCGACTTCCCCCGTCCTTAATGGCAGCCCCCCTTTTAGAATCCGGTCGACACCGTGACCGATATTCTGGCCCACTGCCTCGTATGGGCGGCAGGTGTCAGCCGGCCCAATGCTATGTGCGATCGCTCTTCATTGTCCTCATGCCACCACCTTTCATGGCGGCCTGGGCATGCGTGAGGGTAAGGAACCAGGCTCGTTCACGCACTCATCACACGAACACCCATTGAATGACTCACATTTTCCGAACGAACATGTGAGGTGGCACAGGACAGAGACATGCTCGGAGTCGATCCCGAACAACAGGTGACGGCATTTGTCGTGAACAGTGGTTGAATGTGTTGCGCGGGACGCTCATCGAAGCGGCTGCCAAAACGTTCGATGTCGTGACCATCGGGCATACTTTCGACTAACTGCCAGATTACTCTTTTTCGACGTTCGGACTTTTGTAAATGCCGAGCAAAGTAGTGCCGGCGTACATCGTATGTGGGTTCAATGGATCGATGGCAAGTACTACTGGTTGATCCATATTGGGCACCGGCTGTAGTCCGGAGTTAATGAACTTCCAGTTTTGTCCGCCATTCGTGGTTCTAATGACCCCTCGCTGGGTACCCGCATATACGGTATTGGGGTTCTGAGGGTCGATCATAAGTGAACCCACTTTCGTGGCTTGAGATCCCAAACCAGTGTTGACCGGCTCCCATGACTTTCCTGCATTTGAGGTTTTGAACACCCCGGAAAGAGTCGTTCCAGCATAAATGATAGTAGGCTGTTTAGGATTAATCGCTAGCGCTTGGACGCCTACTGACATTTCATTCTCCCCGAATGCCTGGATGCCTCCAAACATTTTATTCTTCCCGAGCGCGAGAAGCGTGCCAGTCCAGCTTGTCCCTCCGTCGGCACTCTTAAAAACCCCCTTACCATAAGTGGCCGCATAGATTATTTGCGAATTGGTTGGGTCGATTGCTACGGCATAAGCAATAACACCACCGGTGTAATCCTGCCACTGAGGATCCTGTATATCCGTCAAGCCATTACTGACTTCGACCCAATTCTCTGCCCCATTGATGCTCTTGTATATTCCGGCTTGCGTAGCAGCATATAACGTATTGGGATTTTGTGGATCAATTGCCAAAGCATTGATGGTTCGAAACGCAGCGCTGGGCTTTCCGGGTTTCTTGGTTTCCATTCCCGAACTCATCGACACCCAGTTCTCTCCCGCATCGATGCTCTTATATATTCCGCCCTCAACTGTACCCAGGTATAATGTGCTAGTGACATGAGGATCAATCGCTATACACTTCACGTTTAACGAGACGGGAACGCCCTTCTTGACCCTACTCCACCACACTCCCCCATCTGTCGTTTTAATGAGATCGCGTTTATACCCTTCCGTTAGCAAGATTTCTGTTGCGGCATAGACGGTGTCGGGGGTTTTCGGGTCAACTGCTAGAGCGATGACGTGGATATGGTCACCAACACCTAACTTATGGCCTGTGCGAACGGGGCTCCACTTGGGCCCGTCTGATGCTGCGGTAAGGAATGACTCTTTATACAGAGGGACGGTACAACCACTACCGGAAACCACAACAAGCGCTATGAGCAAGAAGGAGAATGGTGACGCAAAGATGCTGCGTCTATCAAAATGTCGCATGCAATTTCCTTTCGATAAGCGATGAGCATGAAAGATGATGGCATCAAGCTGTAAGTCCCCCCGTCAAGGCGACACTGTCAAAAGAAAAACTTCTGCTTCTGACATTCACTCCACCAAACATGAGATAGGCCTTTTATACAAATTTGGGCACAAACGAGTGGCCGCCAGTTCCGCCATCACCGCCTCCGCCCGATACGTCAGGCCCTCCAGATCCACCACCGTGCACCAGCCTGGTGCAGTGAGCTCGCGCACAATCGGTCGTGTGGGGGGCACGGTGGGCTTATTTCCTGGCGCTCGGGGCACCTTCGCCGACCACGATCAGGCACCCCCTGTATACACCTAGCAAGTAGAATTCGTTTATCCCCACGCTTCGGATGTTCTGAATCGGCGGAGTGGCGTTGGCCATGGCCTGCTCAACGGTCGTGGTGCCGTAACCAAACCCAAACGCGGCGTACGCGCAGTCCTTGCCCTCCACCATCGGTTTCACCGAGAGATCCTCTGGGGTCAGGCGAAATGAGAGATTTATGCAGCCGGAGAGAAGTAGGGCCGTCAGCCAGCAGGTGCAGCAGATCAGTCGATGCATCGTATAATCCCTCCAGTACGTGGTAATCGTCGACAGACCGTCTCCGTTGGCGTCGCCGCTATGGCGCGGCGGCTGGTGCGCCTTCGCCGACCACGATGAGGCAGCTCTTATTCACAAACAGCAAGAAGAAGAGGCTGTGGCTCACGCTTCGGATTTTTTGAATCGGCGGGGTGGCGTTGGCCATGGCCTGCTCGACGGTATTGTTGCCGTAGCCCAACTCAAACAGGGTGTACATGCAGGTCTTGCCCTCCGCGATCGGTTTCACCGAGAGATCCTCGGGGGTGATGCGATTGGTGATGCTGACACAGCCAACGAGCAGAAGCACGGCGAGACAGACGGTCAGCGTACAGAACGTGCGCATGCGGGGTCCTCCTCTTGCGAACATATCATGTTCCAATTAGCGTGCTCCCACGCCGGCTGGAGCGCTCTCACCGACGACCTTCAGGCAGTGTGATTCGAAGACTAGGAAATGAAAGACCGTTAGACTGATGCTGCGAATGTTCTGAATCGGCGGGGTTGCGTTGGCCATGGCCTGCTCAGCGGTATTGGTGCCGTAGCCAAAATTAAACAGGGTGTATATGCAGGTCTTGCCCTCCGCCATCGGTTTCACCGAGATATTCTCCGGCGTGATGCGAAAGGAGAGGTCTACGCAGCCGGTGAGGAGCAGTGCGGAAAGACCGGCCGCTAGCCTGGGTAGTGTGCGCATGTGGTGTCCTCCAAGACTACGGTGTTAGGTATGGATCTGGGTTCGTCGGCTCGACAAAATGAACAGGCACGCGCCTCAGGCGACACGGATCGTCGACGACGGTGATAAAGTGAGCGCTACATAATTGAAATATAAACAGATCAGTGCTAATGCTCCGAAAAGGTGACTTGTCCGTTGACATTAATAGTTTGAGCCGGTCCCGCTCCAGGTGACGTACTTGGACCGATAGGAAGTTGTGGCACGGTCTCGGAACTCACAATTAGGGCAGCTGCTGGTCTGGTAAAAAATGTGAATGCGAGAGTCATGAAGACGAAGACTGAAAACGTTGCACTACCAAGACGGGCAGGACAATGCATGTGTCCTCTGAGGTAGAAGGTGCGCTCCAATGGCAGTGCGTTGTAGCACAATTCGCTGAATTTGAGTCAACTATTTCCATGTTGAAGGCACGAATACCTACGTATCTATGAATAACTATTTTCATGTCGAGAATAATCCCTCGAAGAGTGCATGAAATTACATACACGTACTAAGCAATCAACATGGCAACTGAGCTTTTTCGCACAAGCCGCACGGTGCGAAATTGCACCGCCCGAACAAGAATAACGTTCGATCGCTTATGCTGATGGAGACAAGGACGTATGTACGCTTTACTCAGAGACTAGTCGCGCAATTCTAAGCCCGATGGCTAATATTTTTATTGTCACTTAGTTGCCTCGACATTATTTTATGGGCGTTCGGCCTCCCTGCTTCAAATCCTATCCCACAATGCCGAGGATGCCTTCCAAACTTTTTTTCGCCCACCACTCAAAAACGAGCTGATTTGTGTTCGCTCCCGGTCCCGTCTCCGAACGATGCGCACAATTGCCGCTCTGAGCGCAGAAAAGCGCACTTACGCCTCCTTCTGCTCACTTCCTTTTGCATCTAAGCTGTCCCAAAATCTGTCCTCTCTTGTCCCCTCGTGACCCCTAGTGACCTCTTCCGGAGCCTTTGCTTCGGTCCGGTGATTCGCCTAGGGTGAGATGAACGAGCACAGGGCTCAACAGGAGCGAACGATGTCCAAGTTGCAACGCGTCAGACAGCAACACCGTCGTCCGTCGCCGGGAGGCAAGCCGGTCCGCGCCGCATGCCGGCAGGCTGCGGGGCGGAGCGGAATGGCCCCCGGCTTGGTAACACGGGGGCGCTACCTACAGCGCTCCGTACAGGAGTTCGATAGGTTCCATGGATTCTAGCTTCACTCTCTCCATAGACTGGCTGGCGTTTACAGTCCTGGCCAGCAATCCGCAAGAGACCATGAAGGTGCTTGGCGGCGATTGGAGCAAGGCCAAAGGCGGCTTCCGAGGCTATCCCTTGTCGTGGATGCGGGTAGACGGACTGCGCGGGGTCGGCAAACTCGGCACTAATGCGCCCCGTCGTCCGAACGAAATCCATGTGGATCTCTCGGGCGGCCTGGCGTCCGCCCTGACACGGGATCAAATCCGAGCGCTCCTGCAGTGGGTGCATAAACAGCAAGGGCATGTGACGCGCATTGATTGCGCGCTGGATGATCGAGCCGGATCGGTCCCGGTCAGCACGATTCGAGAGGCCGTTGCTGCCGGTCAGTGTGTGACGCGTGCCGCACAAGTCCGGCATATCGTCTCCAATCTGACGCATGGGACCGGAGCGACGACCGGGGAGACGATGTACTTCGGCAGCCCGCAGAGCCAGACCTTGCTGCGGATCTATGACAAACGGCTCGAACTCCAAAGCAAGGGCCACGAGAACTGGGATGAGTATGGGGCTCGATGGGAATTAGAACTCAAGAAGGATCGGGCCGAACAGTGCGCTCGTGCATTAGCCACCTTAGACGAAGCCGATTGGAAGGAGTTGGTCATCGGCTTACTCCGCTCGTATGTGGACTTCCGGCAGATTCCCAAGGATGCCGAGGATGAAGAGCGGTACCGGGCTCCAGTCTTGGAGTGGTACACCCTCCTGACGGAGGGATTTCAGAAAGGGCGATTGGCCCAGGAGAAGCAGGTGCAGACCCTGCAAAACGTGAAACGATGGGTGAGTGACACCCTGACGCCGATGTTGGCGGTCATTTGCGCCACCCCTGGAGGGGAAGCATGGCTACTGAACGAAATTGTCAGGGGCATTGCTCGGTGGAAGGACCGACACCGCAATTTGCTCAAGCAACCACCCAATCGGTTTCACCGGTCTGCCGGCGGTCACGCGGGCAGCCCATGTTAGGGGGACTGGGGGTGTCGCAAGACTCCCCCGGTGTATCTGCAGATGCTTACCGTCAAAGAACTCTCAGCTTGGCTCAACATCAAAGAATCCACGCTCTACCTCTGGGCTTCCAAGAACAAAATCCCGTGCCGTCGCATTCATGGCCTCGTCCGCTTTGAACCTGAGGCCATCCAAGCGTGGCTCAATGGCTTTACTCCCCCCTCCTCTGAGAAGCCTCCTGGCGCTCCCCGCCAGAACGCTGAGGACGTAGACCACCTGATTGCGGCAGCCAAGCATGCCGCCTATACTTCCCGCCACGGGGAAACCATCACACCGAGCCCACGCACGAAGGAGGAGCAGCATGGGGCTCGTTAAACGGAACAATATCTGGTGGATGTCATTTACGTACGAAGGGCGGCAGGTGCGGCGATCGACCGAAACCTCGGATAAAAAGTTGGCCGAAGCCATCCTGAGCAAGATCCGAGTGCAGATTGTCGAGGGGAAATACTTCGAAAAGCCGAGAGAAGACCCCTACACCTTTTCCCAGTTAATGGATCGGTATCTAAAAGATCACGCGAGTCGGCGGGCCCACTACCGGCGCTATGTAAACATGGTCACGAATGTGAAAGCCTTCTTCGGCAATCCAAACCTGTCCCAGATTACGCCGAAGACCATCGTGGCCTTCAAAGCGAAGCGCTATGCCGATGGAGTGATGCCGGCCACCATTAATCGAGAGCTGGCCATGCTGAAAAAGGCGTTCAATCTCGCCTGTCGCGAATGGGAATGGGCAGAGGACAATCCGGTCTGCCGGGTGTCGATGGAGAAGGAACAGAACTCACGTGACCGCTGGCTTACCGAACAGGAGGAAGCACGGCTGCTGATGGCTGCGCCTGCATGGATTCGAGAAGTCGTCACCTTCGCCGTCCATACCGGCATGCGACGGGGAGAAATTCTTGCCCTCACCTGGGCAGGGGTGGATTTTTCCCGACGAACCGTGACGGTGTTCAAATCCAAGAATGGGGAGCGGCGGACGATTCCCGTCAATCAAACCGTACTGGAGCTGCTTTCTCAAAAATACGAGCAGAGCCGTCGTGTACGGGGCATCGAAACCGCCGTCGTGTTCTGCAGTGAAGCCGGTACCCTACTGGATGGCAGCAACCTTCGGCGAGGATTTACCGCAGCCCTGAAGGCGGCACAGATTGAGGACCTTCATTTCCACGATCTGCGCCATACCTTTGCCACGCGGCTGGTCCAAGCCGGGGTGGACTTGTACAAAGTCCAGCGGCTGCTCGGGCACAAATCTCCCAGCATGACCCAACGGTATGCGCATCACTATCCGGAAAGTTTGCGGGATGGAGTGGAGATTTTGGACAGAGGAAAGACGTTTAGCACAAATTTAGCACAGCGACCATTTGCGCCAACGGTGGCAATGTAAGTGCTTGATAAATGGAGCCGGCGAGTGGAATCGAACCACCGACCTGCGGTTTACGAAACCGCTGCTCTGCCAACTGAGCTACGCCGGCCAGGCGGGATGAGGCGCAATATTACTCAGACGGTGAAACACCTGTCAATGAGTGGATGGCTTTACTGCGGTTCGCGATCTGTGAAAATTGAGATGGATGTGGAACACTCCTGCTCCTTGGTAGGCATCAGTGACAAGCCGTCAAGGCGACTTGCTGAGACGAAGCTGTCTGAGTGGAGAGACTCCGTTGGCATCCGGAAGACAGACAGACTGCTGCGTATCCCCCGCTGTCGATCGACCCACAGCCGTGACCTGTCTCTGCACGTAGGCGCACAGTTCGCCGGTGAGCACCGAGCCATTTTTGTCGAGATCAGCGGCGCCTCGCAGACCCTTGAGTAGAAAATATGTGAAGAGGCCATGTTGGCCCGGCTGATAGGCCTGCGCTTCCTGCACCGTGGAATTTCCCACCATCAGCAGCACTCGCTCCTGGTCCCCGTTGGAGGCCTGCGCGATCCATTGCGGCTGAGCCACACGAGCGGGATCTGAACCGGCCGATGGTTCCAGGGACAGATCCAACATTACGACGGCCTGCCTCACGGGCGCATTCGCCAGCGCGCGCTGCAGCCTGGCGAGAGAAAAGGCGCGGGTCGATCCGGACACCGTTGCATCGTACGGCAACAGAGAAACGGCTCCTGTCTCATGATCCACCATCGCCCTGCCGGCGACATACACGTAGGCCGTCGCTTGAGATCCTGCCTGCTTGGGTAACCACTGTTCGAACACCTCGATCCAATCGTCTTTCAGCCCCTTGGCATCTAGCACGACCTTGACCTTTTGCGGCGGAATCCCCATCACGGACGTGAAGTAGCCGCTCATCACTTCGGCATCGTGGGCGGCCAGTTTCATCGTCGGCATGGCCGGATCCCGGAAGGCCCCCACTCCGATCGCGATGCCGACCGCATGCGGCTGTGCCGGTTTGCCCTTTCTGTTGGGAAGTTGGTCGACATCCACCGATACCACTTCGGTGGCGTCGGTCGCATCCGGCTTGATCGCGACGAAGAATTTTTTCGGCGATGGCAGCGTGACGTTGGTGGCGGCCTGCAGGGCGCAGATCAATTCCGCCTGCTCGGCCTCCGGCACCTTGCCGACTGTCCCCTCTACCGTTACTCGCCGAATTTCCCCCGGCTGCAGCAGGCCGACAGAGACGGGTGTCTTCACCGCGGCGACGATCGCGGGATGCCCGCTGAGGTCTACCGCGACGGCGTCGGCCGCCGCTGCCCCTTCGTTTTTGACTTCGAATTCCACGCTGAAGCGTTCATGCTGCTCCAAGACATGGTTTTGATTCTGATCCCGAAGAATGGTTCGGAAGGACAGTTGCGTGCTTGCGGTCGGCGCGGCACGCGGCGGGGCGGAATCTTCCGTCGTGGCTGCCATTGGCGATGAAACGACCGGCGCGTTGGACAAGGCCGCAGCCGGCGGAGAGGGAAGAGACCCCTGCGCGAACGACCCGGTCTGGGCCGTCGCTCCGCGCTGCGTCTTTTGGAACTGAGCTTGCTCACGGATTTTTGTGGCCGTGCCGAGTTGTTGGGCGACGCCTTCCACGACTGTGGCGATGACGTCCTTCGCCACCTTATCGAGTCCGCTGATATCACACGTCTCCGCCCGCGCGTCGACCTCCCCGGTGGTCACGCTCTGTAATTTCTTGCTGTGCAGCACGGTCCCTTGCGGATCGGTGTAGGCTACATCGAGTCCCACCGTCACCGTGGCCGGATAGGATTTATTGGCTTTGCGGACGACGAACAATTCTACCCGTCGAAGTCCTAACGCCACATCGACCACGCCATCGATCGCCTCACTCGACGGGCCTGTCTGCATGACGACTCGCTCGAACACCTGCTCAAGCCGCTTCTTGAGTTCAGCCGCTAATGGCTCATGAATCGGCAGGGCCACGGATTGAGCGCAGGCATCCTGATAGTCTAAGGCAGCGGTGCCGATGCTCGGGTCCAAACGCAGAAACACTGTTAAGGGCAGATTATAGTTCGTGGGAACGTGACGCAGACTGAAGTACTGGCATCCGGCCGACACAAGCATCGCCGCCATGAGCGCCGCAAGAGCACGCCGGGAAGACCGCTGACTGCGAGACCTGATCCAACCGCCTATCAATCGCTGCACAATAGTTTTGTTATACCCAATCTGGCGGAGACATGACAACCGCCGGGCCCTCGCGTTGACAGGCTCTCTGTGCTCCGTTATGGTCCAGCGCGTGAGCTCGTCCAACGATTCAACCGACCGCGCCTCCCCACGCTGGACATGGGGCGCCGTCGCCGACCTCATCCGCCTGGATAACCAATCAGGCACCGTGCTGCTGCTCCTGCCAAGCCTTTGGTCCTTGGTGTTGGCCAATCACGGTCGCCCGCCGATCTGGTTGGTCGGGACGTTCATCCTGGGCGCCTTTGTCATGCGAAGCCTGGGCGTGGTGCTCAACGACCTGGCAGACCGCAATTTCGACAAGCACGTCGCCCGCACGAGCAACCGGCCACTAGCCGCCGGCCGGTTAGTCCCCCGGCAGGCCCTCCTCATCGCGCTCGGCTTCGTCGTGGTTGCAGCGGGCCTCGTGACCGCACTCAACTGGTTGACCATTCTACTCAGCCCCATCGCGTTGTTACTGGCTGCCGTCTATCCGTTTTGCAAACGATGGATTCAGATCCCTCAGGCGGTATTGGGAATCGCGTTCGGATGGGGGGCAATCATGGCCTGGGCGGCTTCGTGCGGCACGATCGCTCCTCCTGCCTGGTGGTTATTTGCCGCCACGGCCTGCTGGGCGGTGGCCTACGATACGATTTACGCGCTGCAAGACCGCGAGGATGACCGCCGCATCGGAGTAAAATCTTCGGCACTCCTATTCGGGACGGCCGTTCCTACGGCTGTCGGCCTGTTCCTGCTGGGGATGGTGGTCTGCTTGATAATTGTGGGACAGTCGGCTGGTCTAGGGATGGGATACTATGTTGCCTTAACGCTGCTGGCGGGGGTCTTTCTCTGGCAAGCGCGGCGTCTACGGTTTCCCGTGACGCCGCCACAAGCCTTTACCATGTTTCAACAGCACGTTCTGGCCGGCGTCGTGATTCTCATCACGCTATGGGTCAGCACGTTGAACGAGCTGCGCTAAGCTATTCCTCCCCGACCTTACCGAGCGGCTTGTCAGGTTTCGGAGCGCGGAGCGTTTTCAGATAGAGGGCCACGGCTTTGGCATCGGCATCGTTCAAGCCTAAGCTGGGCATACGCGTATCCGGCTTCATCGCTTGCGGGTTGCGCAACCAACGATACACCCAGGTCGGATTCAATCGATAACCGGCCCGATCCAGAGCAGGGCCGACTTTTCCGCCCTCTTCTCCGATCTTGTGGCATCCATTGCACCCATACTTGGTCACATAGATCTGCTTGCCGACTTCGACGAGTTTCGCGGCGGCGTCCGGCTTCATGTTCAGATCGGGACGGGCAATGTTCACGCCCTTGCCCGGTCTGGTTGTGAAGTTCGCCAGCGCGGCCGTGGCCTGGTCGAGTTCCTTTTTGGCCTGCCCCATCGCCTGCATTTCTTTGGCGAAGGCATTATCGTCCACTTCCACGCCCTTCTTGTCGGCTTCATCGCTGGCCTTCTTCTCGGCTTCCTGCTCCAAACGTTCCGCCTCTTTATATTTTTGGTCGGCAGACTGCTTGGCCTCTTGAAGCTCCTTCTTACGGCCCTCGACGTTAAATTCCAACTTTTTGCCGTGCAAGGACCGGACGTATCCGACGATGCCCCAAATCTCTTCCTCTGACAGCGTGTATTTGAAGGTCGGCATGGTCGGGACGGCAAATTCATCGTCGCCGATCTTGTCGCCGTTCGGGCTCGTATCCTTCATGTCCCGCGAGATCGTGGAGAAAATATCCTCGTCCTTGAATGTGCCCATTTCAGACTTATTGGACAGATCCTTTGGTTTCGGATCGCTCATCGACGACCAGTTGAACCCTTCATTCTGCTTGCCGGTTTCGCCGTGACAGTGCATGCAATAGTGCGCGTAGAGCTTCTTGCCCTTGGCGGCCTGTTCACTCTGCATCATCGAACAACCAGCACCGATGAGGCCCGAGAGGCCCACGACTCCGACGACTGCTCCAAAGACGCGTATTCTTCGCCACGCCCTCATGCTCACGACCCTTTCTTTAAACGTCTCACGAGAGCCATCTCGAAGCCCAGCGCGAGGCCCACCGCGAGTAATGCGTACAGGTACGGGGAATAATCCGCTGGCGCATCGGCACGGAAATACCACCAGGAGGAAATGGCTTTTTCAGAGCCCTTTTCTTTGGGCTGGCCGCTGTCCATCTTTTTGCCGTCCCACACAGCGAAAGCGATGCTGCCAAATTCTCCAAGTTTAAATTGGGTATCTTCCGCACCATGCTCCGTGTTCAATGGCCGCGAGAAGACGACCTTCCACACGCCGCCCTGATAGACGCCCTTTGCCTTCACCTCCTGATGGCTGTGGGGCTTGAGCGTGCCAAAGCCCTTCGCACCGAGGTCCGAACCTTTGCCGTCTTTATTTTTCCAGTACCAGATATTGACCGGCCCACCCTCGACCTGCGCCATAGGCTGACCGTGAGCGAAGTGCGCCTTGGTATCACCGACCATAAACTCCAAGGCGGCTGCATCATCGGGGTCCTCAGAGGGATCTGAATATTCCAGCATGATAGCGACGGTGGTGCCATCATGGAGTCCGCGAACCTTGACACTTTTCGCGGTCACCTCCGTGATCCGAACCGGCCAGTGGACCTGAGGAGACATGGGGAATTCAGACACGGAGGCAGTAGCCCATGCCGCTGCCGTGGGATCATCGGCCGGAAGGGAGCCCTTCACAAGTGCCGCGCGCACGGCGACGCTTTGCTGACTATAGGCGGGCTGCACTTCAGCAGCCACACACAGCCCTAGAAGGCCGACGGCTCCAACCCACCATCTCTTTCCTACTCTCCTCACTCGTGCCATACGTTCCCCTTAATTGCTCAGCAAGCTCTGGACGGATAAATTACTCGGACTCGTCCCAGGTTCTAGGCTTCTGTCCGGCTCCGTCGTATTCGCCCATGATGACTTTCCAGATGTCCTCATCGGACATTTCCAATTCCCAGCGCGGCATGGCGGTTTTCCATGGCATCCCTTCGACAGGAAGGCCGACGCCTCCCTTCTTGATGCGCCAGAACAGATAGCTTTCCTGCAGCATGGCGATCGTCGTCGGATCCTTAAAGTTTGCCGGCGGAGGCGTAAATCCGGCGGCCGCGAAACCCTTGCCATCAAAATTGCCGTGGCAGGGCGCGCAACGCGAGGCATACAAACCTTTGCCATACATAATATTCTCCGGCGTTTTCGGTACCGGGTTCGAGAGTCCTGTATATTCGCCAGGAGGAGCGGGATGAATTGTGCGATTTTCACCCGGGGGCGCGTCACTTGATGCCGTGCTGCCGTAGGTTTGCCATCCCACGAGCAACGGGAATAAGGCCAACACGAGATAGCGGGCGCTACTGAGCGCTCCGCCACTTTCCCCAGTCAGGAAGCGGAGGATCGGTTGAAAGAATGCGTCTTTCGATTCACCACTCAGGGTTGCAAATAGCACTGAGCCTGACATCACCAGCATCAGGTACAGAAAAATCAAACTCGAAGGCAGCGGCGCGCTATGCGGCAAAACCGGAACAATAAATTTCAAGAACAGATAGATACAGACCGTCAGTATGATTGGTCTGATGAGTACGCCTCCCATACCTTCCTCCTCTACTTCACCGACAATAACTTATCGTGCTTGTGCCACTGCCACGGTGCCGGCGTCCGCGGCCTTCACCGGTGCCGGGGTGGCACGGGGAATGTCTAGTTCCGAAGGACTCACGCTGATGGGCTCACCACTCATTTGCTGTAGAAATGCAATGACCGACAGGATCTCATTCTTCGACAGACCGATAGGATTTCTATTGATGTACGGCATGCGCGCCGGATATTCCTTCGGGATACCTTCATGCCGGTAGTCCAGGTAGAGGTAGGCCTGCGGCTCCGTCAAACTTTCAAAGATGAATTCCCGTGAGAGTTTCGCGCCGATGCCTTTCAAGTCAGGACAGCGGGCAGACTCGCTAGGCCCGATGGAATGGCAGAGGGCGCACTGGCCTTTGCTGAAAAATATCTTTTGCCCGATCGTCGCCATGTCCGTTGCCGTCTTGATGTCGGCGATATTGATGCTCTCTTCCGCCGGGGGCAATGACGCCATCTGCGGGACGGCCAACGCGACCAGCGAAAATAAGCCCAGCACGATCGCAACAAACCCAATGACTCGGAGAAATTGGCCCTTGATGAACAACAGGATGACCGTTCCGAGTCCGACAACGCAGAGACCGATTAGCTGCAATTTGACTACTTCACTCATAAGTCCTCAACAAAGGATAATGATCACGACCCACTCCTGATCGTCAGGAGAAGCCCTCTTCCGGATCAGACCTGGCCCTGTTGCTCGGATCTCTCGGCCACTGGACCGTCCAATGCTTGCGAGCCTCCCGCCATGGCCGGAATCCGGCCAGGCTCGGGGGAGCCCTTTGCACTAGCGGCAGCCTTCGCTTTGTCTCCCATGGTGGCGACCCAGAAAATAAACGCCACCAACATACAGAACAAGAAGGTATTCAGGGCCATCAGCGCTGCCGCATATCCGAGCGCGGGGGAGAATGCATACTGGGAGGAATCACGCATGACACCGTACACGTGCCAATGCACGCGAGAAGAAGATCGGGCATAGCCCATCAGGGTCATCAGCAAGATGACCATCACCGCGTTCAGCACCAGCGAATATCCGGCGCGAGGCGGCATTTTCCCCC
Organism: Nitrospira sp.; assembly: GCA_022226935.1. Classification (GTDB taxonomy): domain Bacteria; phylum Nitrospirota; class Nitrospiria; order Nitrospirales; family Nitrospiraceae; genus Nitrospira_A. The sequence goes on along the minus strand of CP092081.1, from coordinate 1,512,383 downwards.
AGACCATTTCCGTCGTAGTCTTCGCGCTCTTCAAGAGCAAGGCGGTGAGGGGAGTAATCGTGAGCATGACGAAGATCACAATGCCGACTTGCGATGTGGAGAAGTAGTTGATGCGGATAATGGCCGGGACGAAATACCCCCAGACACCGAGCACGATCACGGCGAGTCCAGCCAGCACCAGGACAGCACCCATGACGGATTTCGCGACCTTGGCCCATCCGGCCGTGTCTTCTTTCCCTGCGCGCCAGTACATGATAAAGCTCATAAACGTTACGAGCACCATCAGGTTCGACACCGTCATCTTGGCCGACATCACGCCGAAGACGCCCAGGAGCGGATGGTGGGTGCCTCCCATTTTTTGGGCTTCTTCCAGACTGGCCACCAGGGAATGCGGCGTCATCCACACCGCGAGGCACAGGAGGAGGATAATCAGCATGGCCATGATCGGTTTTCGATACTGGCCTTCAGATCCCGGTATTCGATGGGTGATCCCCATCCAAAAATAATAATTGGATCCGAGGAACAACACTCCGATCAGCATGGCCTGCAAGATAAACAACCAGGACAGGAATCCACCCATGAGGGTGATGCCCATCTGTTGGTTGTATTGGTAAATTTCACGCATCAGCCAATAGCCGGCAAAGGGTAGCGGCAACAACCCGAACACACCGATGAAGTTCCCGACGTAGCCCATCCAGTCGTAGTGATAGCGTTCTTCGGCGCTCTTGGCCGACAGGTAGCGAATACCCGCATAGGCTCCGCAGATATAGCCTCCCAACACCACGTTTGCGATGATGCGATGAATGTTCACCGGCCACCAGGTCGGATTCCAGGTGGCAGCCCATGCGCGCTCGAAATCCGTGCCTTCGGCGATGACCACCGGGCTCGCCTGGAACGTGGCCCACGAGTTCGGAACAATCATGATGAAGAACGCAAAGACGTTCAGGAGGAAGCCCAAGAAGATATGGAACTTCTTCCCATTGCCCTCGGACATGGCGTCCCAACCGTACCAATAGAGATACAGGGTGGCGGTCTCCACGAGGAAGAGGCCGCAATAGACGAGGAATGACGGGAAGAAAATATCCGTCAAATACGCCATGAGCTTCGGGTAGAAGCCGATCAACAGAAAGAGAAGGATGCCGCCGAACAACGCGGTAGTGGCATAAGACGACGTCAACAGCTTGGTAAACTCTTTCGCCAACTTGTCGTATCGCTTGTCGCCGGATTTCCAACCGACGACTTCGCACAACCAGGCAAAAATTGGCACGCCGAGCACAAACCCGGCGAGGAGGAGATGCAGTTGGGCGACGACCCACACCAAATTCCGACTGCCGATATAGGGAAGATCGCGGTATGCGGTCGGTGCCGGGGCAGCAGCCTCCTGAGCGAAGGCAACATCGGGCAACCCGATCCATCCCAGCGCTGCGGCACATCCCGCCAGCAGGGCCATACGCCCCGCAATCTGGCGACCGTGGTTGGTGATATTCAGCCCTTGGTCCATCATTGTTCCCACCTCGTCGTTCGCCATGATGTCACTTGCTTCCCGCTGGTTTCCCGGCCGTGACTTGCGAAGCCTTGCCGTCACTTTTGGCGGAGCTGTCCTTGACCCCGGCTTTTTCTTTGCCGCCCTTCTGTTTCTCTTTCTCGTCTTCCGCCGTCTTCTGTTCTAACGCGGCGATCTTCACTTCCGCGTCTTTGAGTACCTTTTCCCCTTTCGATAGGGATTTCTGCGGGTCAAATGGCGCCACGGGAGCCACGCTTGCGGGCTTGCAGCATTCATGGGGATGGGGAGTTGAGACAGGCAGCACCATCCAAAACAACACACTCAGGACCGCGCCGGCTGCCGTAAAGGCCGTGAGCATCAGACTCTGATCCGCCGGTACGCGAAACATATCCCACCGCGAGATCAGGCCCTGATAATTGTCGCTTGAAGGCTGAGCTCCCGCGGTTTTCCCTTCGGCCAACTTGCCGAGGATGGACAGTCCGATATAGGTCAGGGCCATCAACACCAGCAGCGATACACTGCCCCACGCGGTAAACTCCAGGCCGATGCGTTCGGCAACCGGAAGGCCCTTCAACATATCCATGTCGAGAATCGACTTCACGATCGAACGGGCGAGGTCGGTCGCTCCCCCCTCTACCACCCACAGCAGCGGCAGGTACAGAGCCCCGGCAATGGCAAATCGAACCCATAACGCTACCCCAAGTGAATCCGGCGGCTCAAGCCGCAGGCGCTCAAGAAATACGGTGCGGGCCACAAGTCCCAGCGCCCAGATATCGATAGGAATCGACACCAGGAAGAGCAGAGGAAGTCCCGCGCCTTCACCGAAGTGAAATCCGACGCCCAACGAAATAACGAAGAACGCAAACACACTGACGGGGCTCATGAGCAGCATCAGGAACGTAATCCCGAGCTTGGTCTCCAGATGGATCGTGCCCATAGCCATGAACAACACGGCGAATGCCATCTTGATCGGCAGGGCGGTCCAGCAGGCAGGCCACAGAATACTGAGCCCTAATTTGAATGACGACATCGTCTCTCGACCAGTCATGTGCCCAAGACCCTCCGCCTATTCCAAAAATTCGCGGTTGATGATTGCCGCCACGGTGAAAATGAGAATGCTCGCCATGACCACAATCCAGCTGATCAATGCAATCGGCCGTTTAAAGATATTTCGTTCCGGGTCACGATCAATGAAAGGCAATGCCGCCAGCAAGGCCATGAAGACTCCGGGCAACGCAATCGCGCCCAGGAACTGCCCGAATTCACCCGCAAAGACTTTCAGTCGTAACAGCTGAAACAGGAAGAGGAAGTACCATTCCGGTTCAGGATGGTAATCGCCGGGATCCGGGGTAGCCTCCTCCAGGAGCACGATCGGCTCCCAGAAGGCCAAACTGCAAATACAGAGGAACACCGCGACCATGCCGACAATGTCTTTCCAGATTTGCCGCGGAAAGAAATAATCGGTTTTGGCCTTGATCTCTTCCACGCTGCCACGGAACGGACCGGCAGGGCCGGCCTTCCGGAACAGGAAGAGGTGCAATCCGGCCAATCCCATGAGCGCGGCCGGCAAGACCATGACGTGAATGACGAAGAAGCGGCTCAGCGTCATCTGCCCCGGCGTCGCTCCCCCTTTCAGGAACCGGGCCATGAAGTCGCCCAGCACCGGCGTCTTGTCCATGATTTCGACGCCGACGGTCGTGGCCCAATAGGCCCGCTGGTCCCAGGGAAGCAGATAGCCGGTGAAGCCGAATCCCATGACGATACCGAACAAGGCGAGTCCGACCAACCAGATGAGTTCACGAGGCTTCTTATAGGCGCCCCAGAGAAAGACTTGCGACATATGCGCAAAGACGCAGACGACCATCGCCGTTGAGCCCCAAAAGTGGTAACTCAGCAGAAACCAGCCGTAATCCACCGTATGGATGATGTACTGCGTGCTGGCATAAGCGTGATCCGCGGTTGGCACGTAATAGAACATCAACAGAATGCCGGTTACCGCCTGCATGATGAAGATGAAGAGCAACACCGAGCCAAAGACATAGGCCCAACGTGACCCGCCAGGGACAGGCTCGTTGAGCATTTTGGCTTGCAAAGTCTTCAGCCCGACTCGTTCGTCGACAAAGGCAAAGACTTTTTCAATGGCTGAGGGCTGCGTGGTCGTCGGCTGCGTAGTCGTATCCATTAGACAATCCGAACCTGGGCCTTGGTGCCCGCCTTGAATTCCATATCAATAATGGTGATATCACCTGTTGCCGTCACCTTGATCGGGAGGGGATCCAACGGTCGGGGAGCCGGTCCATCCAAAACCTTCCCCGCGGCGTCGTAAATGCTCAGGTGGCAGGGGCAAAGAAATACCTGCCCCAGCGTCTTATGCGTGCGCCATTTGAATCCGCAGCCCAAATGCGGGCACTTTCCGGAATACGCGATATAAGGAATGTCCTTCTTGTTCGTCCATATATGCTTTCCTGCAGAATCGCGGAACTCCATGTCCTTCCCCTGATAAATCGTCTCCAACACTTTGGGAGTGGCCTTCAGAACCCAGACGTTTTTGTCGATTTCCTGTTCAGGCATGTAGGCTTCTTTGATCTTGCGCTTGTACTTGAATTGAACGCCGACATCGTCCTGCTTGATCTTCCCGGAGTTGCCGATCTTGAGCCATTCATTGTCAAACGGGGAGTACATGGGCTTCATCAGGTAGCGGAGGACCGGAAACGCAAGCGGGAACCCGATCAAAAATCCGATGACATGGGTGAAATTGGCGAAAAATGTCCGGCGCTTCACACTCCGTTCGAGCTCAGGAAACGGCACCAACACTTCGCCGGGCGTGACATGAATCCGGTCTTCAAGGTGGGCAATTTCCACCTCGTGCGTCGTCACGTACTCATCGCGCTTGAAAGCCGGCAGTGCGGCAAACTCAGCCGAGGTGCCGCGGAGCGTGACCATTTCATCACTGACAGCCTGGACCTGCCCCATCGGAACTTGGCGTTCGACTGCATCTGCCGTCCCCCCGCCCACGACGATATGACTGATTTCGTGGGAGAGCGGGTCCATAATGACCCGGCGCACCTCCCCGACTTCACCGTCCGTACATCGAACTTTTGATTTGAGTTTCGGCTGCATGATGCTCACTTCATCTTGATCGGCTTCGGAGTATTCACCGAAGCGTTCTTGTATCCGGCCAACCAGGTCGCCAGCGCGTCCACGTCCTTGGGCTCCATCAGATCCTTATACTTGTCGGGCATCTTGCCCTTCTCGTATTCCTGTTCGAACCCTTCCGCCTTGTAGCTCTTCGGATCGAGAATCTTTCTGGCGATTTCTGCTGCCGACAGAAGGTTGCCGATGTTATCCAGTTCAGGACCGCGCTTCTTTCCACCTTCGCCGTTCAGCTTGTGGCAGTTGTAACATTCCTGCAGCTGCCACTGTTCTTCACCCAACTTGGCGATATCACCACTGGCGGCAGCCGTGGTAGCGGTCGGCGCACTCTCGCCCCCGGCCTTTTGATCGGCCGGAGCCTGAGCCGCCCCTAATGCCTGCAAGCGAGCGGTCAATTCCTTGGCTTTTTCGTCAAGAGCCTTGGCCCGCTGCATCAACACTTCCACTTTGCCGGCTTCGTAATGCTCCCGCTTGGGCTTCAAAATCTTCTCGATTTTCCCCTTTTCATCCTCCGGGTCATACTGTGGCCACATCGCCCCGACCGCGATATAACTGGCCGAAAGAATGACGTAGAACACCAGCAAGGCCCCGACAGCCTTCACCCCGCCGAACGGCTTGAGCGCAGGAAAATCGAGGATCATAAAGACAATGGCGCCGAGCATGGCATACCCGAAAAACAGCGCCTGAAAGACGAACGGAAACCCGAGCGCGTTGGTGGCGCCGAATAGAATTCCGCCGACGACGACTCCTACGACTAACTTTTTAATGATATTTCCCATGAATGCCCTCGTTTATCGCCCTTCCAGTATGTGGACCCGCCCTACTTGGCCCCAGCCGGAACCGGGCTCCCCTCGTGCGCATGGCCCTTGGAATCGTTCGGGCGCAACGTCACGATGATCGCGAAGCTGACCACTGCATAAAACACGATAGTAATACCGGTAATCCACCACGCTGAATAGGACAGCGTCGGCGTAAAAGATTCCGCCGTGAAGTCCGGCAGCAAGTTGTAGGTGTGGAAGTATTTCCGCAACAGGGAGCGGACGGCACCCATCAGGCCCATCGTCCAAATCGCGCTGAACGCGAGGAAGACCAGGACGAACTGCGAAGCAAAGTCGATTTTGCCCCACACGATGGTGCCCTGTGAAACCGCCCGGTTATAAATGACATAGTTCACCACGGTGACGAACACCAAGGTGAACGCCGCGGAATTTTTCGCCGGCATCAGCGCCAGGAAGTTCCAATCGGACGGCAGCTCCAATTCCGCCACCAGCTTGGCGCCGGTCGGCACGAATCCGTGCGGCGTCATCCAGATGGCATTACCCACAACGACCATCAAGAAGCCGATTTTGATGACGGTACTGGAAGACACCGTCAGCGGGATGAAGCGTCCCAGGATGGCCGGTGCCAGCAGAAGCGGGAGGAGGAAGGCGAGCGACGTGGGGTCCGGCACGGGATAATCGGTGAGGACCTTGGTCATGACGATCGGCAGCAACACCATGACGATCGGCGCCACCACCGTCATCCGAACCCTCTCAACACCCTCGATGCGCTTCATACTGAGCCAGATGTAATAGTTACTGGCCAGGAAGATCAGCCCGATCATGGCCCCTTGCATCTCGAAGAACATCGACAACTGGTCCGCCATCATGTACGGACAGATGGACGCGTCGTAGTCGCAGAGCTCGTAGGCCAGCAAGTACCCCATGAAGGGCAGGAACAACAATGCACCCACGCCGATCATATTGCCGACAAAGCCCATCCAATCGTAATAGGCCCGATCCTCTTCCTTCTTGGAGCCCATGAACATGTAGGCGGCAATGAGTCCCGCCACGAATCCACCGAAGGTCACGTTCCCCACGAGGCGATGCAAATTGAGAGGCATCCAGCTGTAATTGAACACCTTGTCCCAAAGGGACGCGGTCGCCAAAAACTCAGCCGGGGAAATACCTTCAGCCCGGACCGGCGTGTTCATGAAAGAGGTCGGCGCGTCGATCACGAACAGCGTAATGGAGCCGATGAGATTCAGCAGCACGCCCAACGCAATATGGCGCCCCTTCTTTTCACCCTTCCAGGCATCCCATGTGTAGAAGTACATGTAGAGGACAATGGTTTCGCCGATGAACAAGAGCGGATACACGACGGCGAAAATCAGGAAGAAGTGATTGATGAGCCAAGTCGTAAACTGCGGATAGGTCGCAAGCAGCACGAAGATAAAGAGGCCGCCCGTCAAGGCCGTCATGCTGTACAGGATGACCGTGACCTTGGTGACCTCTTTGGCCAGCCGGTCGTAACGGGGATCCTGCTTGCGAAATCCCAGCCACTCCGAGATGACGACGAAAATCGGAGCACCTAAGATGAATCCCGCAAAGAGAATGTGGAGTTGAGCGACGATCCATACCGCCGTGCGATTCCCGGTATAAGGGAACTCCACGGGGGGCGCACTGGGAGCCTGGGCATAGGCCACTCCTCCCAATACCGCCACTAGCGCGAACATAACCAACAAACAGCGCTGCCAGATTTTCATGATGTCTCGCCGCTCCTCCTCATTACCAACCGATTGCCCCATGACTCGAACCGCACCAGACGCGAATTACTTCACCTGGTCAGCAGGCACCCAATCCTTCTTATTGGCATCCCAGCCCTTGCCGGACAAACCGAACGAGCGCTCGAACGCCAGAATCTTCCAGCGATCTTCTTCGGACAACTTGCTCTTCCACGGCTTCATTTTCGTGTTCGGCACGCCTTCAGAAATGCGCCAGAACCAGACCGAATCCGAATACATCTTCATGCGATCGCCATTGCGGAAATCCCGCGCCCCGGCCTTCACCGGCTTGCCATCCTTGCCGTGGCAGCTGGCACAATTCACATCAGGATTCTTGCCGCCGATGTACAGCTCCTTGCCCTCTTCCAGGATCTTCGGATCCGTCCACCAACCGGCAGGCATGTGCTTATCGGCATATTCCGCAGGAGCAGGGGGTGGCGGAACAACCGGTCCCTCGCCGCCGCCTTCACCGCCGCCACCGCATCCGACGACGCCAAAGCCAAAACCAAGAATGCCGACCATCAGAGCCAATCTCTTCATGCCTGCCTGTTTCATAAAAAAACTCCCGCTCCTTTCTTCATGCCCGCGCCGTTTCATGCGCAGACACCCATTACCATCGACAGAAAAAAAAGACGCTTCCCTGCGGCGCAACGAGCAGCCACAGCAAAAGCGTCAAGACTCACAATACAACGAGGTCACGTTTGGACTTCCCCGCCTACTTCTTGCTATTCGATCCGGCGAGGAACAATGCCCCACGGACCGTGCCCTATTTCTGCCGCTTGCCCTGTCCCTTCTTTCGCCGTTGCTCTTCTCGCATCCGCTTGCGGGAGATCTTTAGCCCAATCCATCCCACAATAGCAACAGCCGCGA
>CP092081.1:1382385-1504214 GCA_022226935.1 Nitrospira sp. | reverse complement strand
ACGACATGCGTACGCGCGTTCGTCCTACAGTCTAGTAATTGTTTTTACAGATTTACCCAGGTATGTTAAGATTACGTTCAGTAGAAATTGGGGTACAAAATTTTTATGGCACTACGCAAACGACCTCAAGCAAAAAAATCCTCGAAGGCCACCAAAGCTGCTCCCGCAGCGAAAAAACGAAAGCCCGTGAAGTTGTCCAAGGCTTCTCGTGGGCGTGCAAGGCGCTCGGACGGCCTCACTCCTCGACAAAAGGAAATTCTCAAATTGGTGTCGCAAGGAAACACCAACCGCGACATCGCCCGCCGTCTGGACATCAGCGTGCGAACGGTTGAAGTGCATCGTTTTAACCTGATGCGGCGATTGAAGGTCCGCAACGTGGCCCAACTGCTCCGCCAGGCGCTGCAGCAGGGGTTCCTGCCGAAGAACTTTGCGTTTCGATAGGATAGACTGGCACCGGGTGGCGCGGAATCCCCGCGCCACACCTCACAACTCTTTTAACCGACCTCGATAATCCTCCACCGGTCGTCCCCCTCGCGTGGCAAGTTCCACCTCCAATTCACGCTCCAGGCGTTCGAACACTCCCAGGCCTTCTTCGACCAAGACCGTGCCGACCTGAACAGCCGACGCCCCACAGAGGATATGCTCGAAGGCATCGAGTCCCTGCACGACTCCGCCGGTCCCAATGATCGGAATGCGCCCGGCGAGCAGTTTCCAAAATGCTCGCACATTGGCCAGGGCGACAGGCTTGATCAAGGAACCTCCCAATCCACCGAACCCTCCCTTGGGTTTGATGACCGGGGTTTCCCGCGCCGGGTCGATCACCAAGCCGTTGCCGACGGAATTGATCAAATTCAAATAGTCCACTCCGCAACGACCGATTACCTCGGCCATCACCCCATGGTGAGCCGGATCGAAATAGGGCGGCAATTTCACGCCCATCGGCACCGTAATGAGCGGCCGCACTCGCTTCAAGAGCCGTTCGGAATCGACCGGGTCATAGGCAATCTGCGGCTTACCGGGGATATTCGGACAGGACAGGTTCACCTCGATGAGATCGGGTTTCGCCTGATTGATCACACGCGCCATGGTAAGAAAGTCGTCTTCGCACAGACCGGCAATGCTGGCGATGACGGGCTTGCCGAACTGTTTGAGCTCCGGGATGAGGTCCGCATAGGCCAGATAGCCGAGATTCGGAAGCCCCATGGAATTGATCGACCCGCCGGGAAAGCCGTAATATCGCGGTTCAGGATTCCCGCCACGCGGTTCCACCGTCATCGATTTGGTCACGATGGCGCCGGCTCGCGAACGTCCCAGGGCCAGCAACTCCTCCCGCGTCATGCAGAGCGCCCCGGACGCGTTCATGAAACAGCTCGGAAACGTGACGCCCGCAATGGTCATGCTGAGCTTCATACCGATCCTTTCTCCTCTCCATCATGAACAGGGCCAAGGCGACGTATGCTGAACATGCGTCGCCCGCTCGAACTCAGTGCGTGATACGATTTACCAATCGCCCGTCTCGCATGTGCCAGACATAGTCCGCGGCTTCCGCCGCGCTGTCACTGTGCGTCACCAACAAGACGGAATGGCCGAATCGCTGGGGCAATGTGCGGAAGAGGCTGACGATGTCGGCACCCTGCTTGGAATCCAAATTTCCCGTCGGTTCGTCCGCCAAAATCAGGCGCGGCCGATGCACGATCGCCCGGGCGATCGCCACCCGCTGCTGCTCTCCACCGGACAATTCACTGGGTCGATGCGAACGGCGCGCCTCCATTCCCACCGCATGCAAGACCTCATCGATCCGATCCGCCACGGCCCGGCCCTGGTCGCCCTTGAGTAACATGGGCAAGGCCACATTCTCCGCAACCGTGAGGCCGGGAATCAAATGAAAGGCTTGAAACACGATGCCAATCAACTCGCGCCGGAGACGGGTCCATTCCGTCGCGCTCGCATCGGTCACGGGACGGCCTTCGATCGTGATGGTTCCCGAGGTGGGCTGATCCAAGCCTCCGATCAAGTTGAGCAACGTGCTTTTCCCGCATCCGCTGGGCCCCACAAACGCGCAAAATTCTCCGGCCTTCACCTCAAGCGTGACGTCCTGCAAGGCGCACAAAACCGTTCCGCCACGCCGATATTCTTTCGAGAGCTTGTGCACGCTCACAAGCGGAATGGCGGAATCACACAGAGCGGCACGCCTTGATTGTGAATGATCGTGAGAGCTTCCAAGCATTGTACGCCGGCCGAACCCTGTCGAAGCGGGGACATCGCTCCGATGCAGGCGGAAAGGTCCTATATCATACCCCCTTTACAGGCCACAACCTTGACAGATCAGAGAGTTCCTTACACAATCCCACCAGACTGACGGGCTGGACCTCGAACCTCGATGATACGCCTTCGCCAATGATCAAGGACATTCTCAGGCAAGCCTCGCGGCTGCTGCTTCCGATGGACTGCACCACCTGTGCGCAACCCCTCGCGGATGATCCGGTGCCCTTTTTCTGCCGCCGGTGTTGGGAATTGATCCGACCATTGCGCGGCCCTTCCTGCCCACGTTGTCATCGGCTGTTTGCTTCGCCCTCGGCCCTTAGCTACAGCCCGACGCACGAATGCCACGACTGTCGTACGCGCGAACCGCAGTACTCTCAGGTGTGGGCTCCCTATGCCTACTGTTCGCCGCTTCAGGATGCCATTGCCCTTTTCAAATATCGAGGAAAGGTCGCGCTGGCGGACGCATTGGGCGCCTTACTCATCCGGGCGCTTCCCGATCATTTGGATCTCGATATCCTGATGCCGATCCCTCTGCACCCCAATCGACTCCGGCAGCGGGAATTCAATCAGTCATTGCTCCTCGCCGACCGCATCGGTCCCGCTCTTGGGCTCTCGGTATCCTCTCGAAACCTGGTTCGTACCGTCGATACCGACCCGCAGATCTCGCTTCCGCGCGCCGCGCGTCTGCAAAACCTCCGCAAGGCGTTCGCCGTTCGGGCGTCTCAGGATGTCGCCGGAGCGCGAATCCTCCTCGTCGACGACGTATTCACCACCGGCACCACGGCGAGCGAATGCGCCAGAGTCCTGCTCAAAGCCGGAGCGCAACAGGTCGCCGTCCTCGCGTTGGCGCGTTCCGTGGATGCGGGGATGGTGCCGGATACCTGGCTGCCGCCATCATCCATCCACCAAGAGTTAACCCAGCGAGCTTGACCCATGCCGATCTACGAGTATCGTTGCCGACAATGCGGAACACGCACCACACGTCTGGTGCTCAACGCGAACGCTGTTCCGCAGCAGACCTGCGCCCGTTGCCAGAGCGCCGACCTGGAACGGCTGCTGTCGCGATTCGCCTCGCCCAAATCGGAGGAAGCGCGACTCGAGGCCCTATCCGACCCGAGCAATCTGGGAGGACTCGATGAAAACGACCCCCAGAGCATGGCGCGGTTCATGAAAAAAATGGGCCAAGAAATGGGTGAAGACCTGGGTGAGGACTTCGATGCGGCGATGGAAGGTGGGCCATCATCCCCGTCTGAGATGGGCGGCAGCGACTTCGACTGACTACGCTGTCAGAATATTCTCTTGACAGGATCAGCCATGTCTCCTACCATCGGCGTTGAAACGGAGGAAGCCGCCCATGTTCGCCGGAGAACATCTCTGTAAAGTCGATGAAAAGGGACGCTTCCTGATTCCCTCTCCGCTTCGCGAGCGATTCCAAGCCGAGGGCAATCAGGTCATGTTCCTGAAGAACACCGAGCAGACGCTCTGGATGTACTCCGCCAAGGAATGGGAGCAGGTGTTGGAACGCACCAGAGCTACGCTGGATGAGGACCAGACCCGCCTGTTCATGCACCATGTCATGGCGCAAGCCGGCGCCTCCGATATCGACAAGGCCGGCCGGGTGTTGATTCCCAGCCGCCTCCGCAAACTCGTGCCGATGGATGAGGATCAGGAACTCATCCTGGTGGGGATGTACCATCGCCTGGAAATCTGGGGCCCCTCGGAATGGCGACGCTATCTCACCCGAAACGAAGACCGGGCCGAGCAGGACATGGCCAAGATCCAAAATCTTCTATAGGCAGGCCCTTGCGCCGCGTGTCCCGTCCTCGACAATCTCCCATTACGATCCGATCCACGTCCTTTAGGCCCCTGCCACAGCAGGCTACGTCTCCGGAACGAGCGCTTCCCATTTCGCGGCAGTCCGCCAGAAACCGCCGCCCGGTGACTTCCTTCAATTCAGAAGGCACCGGGCTGAACATTTCCATCAACTCCATCATGCTCACCTTGCCAGTCCCGCCCAGCGTCAATCACCAATATGCCACGGTGAACGGGCGCCGGCTGCTCTCCGCCAAAGGACGGGCCTACAAGGACTTCGTGGGGCAACAAATCCTGGTTGCGCTTGCCCAATCGCCCCATCGTGCTACGCTAAGACACACCTTACAACAGGCAAGCCTGTCTCTCTCGATCCATTTTTTCTTCGCCTCTGCGCTGCGGCGAGATACTGACGGCGGGCTCAAAATTGCGCAAGATGCCCTGTGCGAGGGGCTGGGACTGAACGACAATCGAGTGGTCGAAACACATCTCTACAAGCACCAGGATCGCGACAATCCCCGCATGGAAATCCGGCTCTCGGTGGCGCCTTCGTCGGCGCCGGATCCGTTTTTTCCCGCCTCGCTCAAGGCACAGGTCGCGGTGATCGCCAAGCCGCCATTCGGCAACGGGCAACACCGATAGGATGGGCGGGTGATACTCGCCTGAATTTCGCCTAACCGGCGGCCAGCACGTGTTATGACATACAGGCCCATTACCATAGACGCGCTCCGAATCGGCATGCATGTCGCCAAACTCGACGTCGCATGGTTTCGATCGCCCTTCATGCGCCATTCGTTTTTGATTCGAACCGACGAGCAAATCGAGAAACTGCGACGCGCGGGAGTGAAGCATCTCAGCATCGATCCCGCCCGCGGATTGGACCTCCAGGACCCAACGGCGCCCTCCGGACATCTGCTCCCTCTGGCGGTGCAGCCTGCGACTTCTCCGGCAGGAAAAGGATCGGAAATCCGCTCCCTTGCGACCATGACGCAAGAACTGCTGACGGCCAGGTCCGCGCGCGCCAAACTCGAGGAATCCGTGCATACCGCTTTTTCCCGTATCGCCAAGACCGGCATCGTCGATCCGGAAGAGGCCAGCCATACCGTCCACGCCATCAGCGCCGTGGCCCAGGCGCTGAATACCCATGCCCTCTTCATGGTGTTCAGCCAAGGCCGGGAAGCCAATGCGCCCCTCAGTCAGCACGCGCTCGCCACATGCAGTTTTTCGATGATCCTCGCCCATGCGGCCGACTACAATCTGCTGGCAATCCAGGAGTTGGCCACCGGTGCTCTGCTTCATGACATCGGGTTACTGCAAGTGCCGCCGGCGATTCTCCGGCGCATTCACGACACCTCGACCACTCTCTCGGAGCAGAACCGCCTGACCTATGAGGCCCACGCGCGAATGGGCGCCATTCTCTTGGAACGCCGGGGCGGCTTTACGAAAGCGGTGGAACAGATCGTAGCGGAGCATCATGCCTACCTGAACGGCAGCGGTTTTCCACCGGAAACCGGCGGCGCGTTTACCTCGGACATGACCCGGATCGTGATGGTGACGGACCGCTACGACGAGTTGTTGACGGGATTCGGCGGAGCCTCGCCGCTGACCCCGCATCAATCGCTCCAGCGGCTCTATCAGGAAGGGCAGGAAGGTCGATATGAGAGCCGGCTGATTTCACTGTTCGTGAAAACCATGGGCATCTATCCGGTTTACAGTTATGTCCAACTGACAACCGGCGAGCGGGCGATCGTCTCCGTTATCAATTCAGGAAAACTGCACCAACCCATCGTGACCATCACGCATGATCCATCAGGAGAACTCTATATCGTCCCGCTCGTCATTGACCTCGCCAACCAGGATGAGCAGGCCCCTCCGCGCGGCGTCCGGTCGGTCCTTGGCACAATCCCGCAAGAATTCGAACGAGCGTATCACTGACGTTCTCTCCCCCGTTCGACACCTCATGGAAAATCCAGGACAGCCGAACAGGTCCCTTCGTCGTGAAGGCCTATTCGTAGCGGAGCGCTTCGATCGGGTTGAGTCGCGCAGCTTTGTTTGCGGGATACAGTCCAAAAAAGAGCCCGACGGTCAGGGAGAACAGAAACGCCGTCAAAATGGCCTCGACTGAAATCATCGTCGGCCAGCCCGCAATGACGGTTGTCAGACGAGCGCCGACGAGGCCGACAATGACACCGATCATGCCGCCGAAGAGACTCAGCGTCATGGCTTCGATCAAAAACTGGGTCAGTATGTGGATACGTTTGGCGCCGACGGCCATACGGACGCCGATCTCCTTCGTCCGCTCGGTGACCGACACCAGAAGAATGTTCATAATCCCGATGCCACCGACGAGAAGGGACACGGACGCGATGGCAAACAGCATGACCGTCAGGGTTTGACTCGTGCTTTCTTGCACCTTCCCGATATCGACCTGTGTCCTGATCGTAAAATCATCCGCCTGGTCCGGCGTGAGTCGGTGCCGAGCCCGCAGCGTCTCGCGAATATGCTCGACGGCCTCAGGCAAGTCGGCGCTCTGGTCGGTGGACGCGAAGAGGGCCCCGACCGATCCGAGAAACTGGCTGCCGAACACCTTCCGTTCCGCCGTAGTGAAGGGAATGAAGATCACGTCGTCCTGATCGGTGCCTTGGGCCGATTGCCCCTTCGGAGCCAACACCCCGACGATCTGGAACGGCACATTCTTGATGCGGATCGTGGCTCCCATCGCCTCTTCGCCGGCATCAAACAAATTTTCCAATGTGGTTTGGCCGATCAACGCCACGCGAGCCGCGCTCTCCATATCCGTCTGGGTAAAAGGTCCGCCGCTCATGAACGACCAATCGCGAATCGTGAGATAACTCGGGGAGACTCCATTGACGGGCCCGTTCCAGTTCCGGTTCCCGTTGACGATTTGCATGACGTCTCGCCTCGCCCAACCGGTGTCGGATAAGAGCGGGCTCCGCTTTTTCAGCTCTGCCGCATCATTGATCGTCAACGTCACCGCCCCGCCCTGCCCGCCACGAACCCCACTGACCGTCGTGGAACCAGGCATGATGACAATGACATTCGTCCCCATGCTCGCCACCTGGGCCTGAACTGCCTCCCTGGCACCCTGCCCGATACTCACCATGGCAATCACCGCGCCCACGCCGATAACGATCCCAAGCATAGTGAGACCCGCCCGCAACCGGTTCCGGCTCAGGATCCGCAAGGCAGTCATGACGGTGAGCAGAACGAAGGCCGACATCGGGAGCCTAGGTGACACCGGAGAGGTGAGGCGCGCGCCGGACATCCTGCACGATCTGCCCGTCCTTCATGACGAGTTCGCGCGACGCATAGGCGGCGATATCGGGCTCATGGGTCACGAGAATAATCGTGATCCCGTCTTCCCGGTTGAGATGTTCGAGGATATCCATGATTTCACGACTCGACGCGGTGTCGAGATTACCGGTCGGCTCGTCCGCGAATAGGATCGACGGGGCGCCGACCAATGCCCTGGCAATGGCGACGCGCTGCTGCTGGCCGCCCGAAAGCTGGGCGGGATAATGCTGTTCCCGTCCGGCCAACCCGACCCGCTGGAGCGCGGCGGCCGCCTGCCGGCGTTGTTCCTTGATCGAGACCCCGCGATAAAAGAGCGGCAATTGCGCATTCTCCAAAGCACTGGTCCGGGGGATGAGGTTGAAGTTCTGAAACACGAATCCGATCTGCCGATTGCGAAGATCCGCCAACAGGTCAGGCTTGGCGGTACTGACATCCAATCCATTCAGTTGATAACGGCCTCGCGAAGGCTGGTCCAGACATCCGAGCAGGTTCATCAAAGTGGACTTGCCCGATCCCGACGTGCCCATCACGGCGACAAATTCTCCGCGATCAATCGTCAGATTGATGCCGCGCAGCGCCTGCACTTCGACATCACCGATGCGATAAATTTTCCAGAGGTCTTCGCAAACGATTAAGCCGGACATAGAGACATTTTCATCCGCCATTCAGGAGGCATGAGTACCCGCCATGTTCAATGCTCGATGACCAATGTTCAATCGATGGTTCAGTATTGAGCACCGAAAATTGAACATTGACCATTCCACTATAGCCCGCGATCCCGCCGCCCGCTACGCTGTTGGCCGCCGCCGAAGCCCGGCGGAAGTTCTCCGCCCTTACGCTCGCCGCGCGGAGACTCAATCCCAGTCACGACCTGATCCCCCTCCTGGAGATCCGCAGCAGCAATTTCGACGTACGACCGGTCCGAGATGCCCATCTCGACAGACACGCGCGCCAATTCTCCCGTCGCATCCAATGTCCACACACCCCATTGCCGGTTCGGCATATCGGCAGGAGCCGTTCCGGCCGCAAGCCTCTTGCCCCTGCCGTCGCCATTGCTCTTCGGCTCGGCTTCTCCCCGCTCGTCTCGAATCGCCTTGGGAGGAACGAAGCGCAGGGCCGCATTCGGGACCTTCAGCACATTGTCCCGCTTGTTGACGATGATGGAAACATTCGCCGTCATACCAGGTTTCAGGCGAAACTCCGGATTCTCGAATTCCACCACGACATCATAGGTCACGACGTTCTGAATATTGATGGGCGCATTGCGAACCTGGCGGACCCGCCCTTGAAAGGCGTCTCCGGGATACGCATCCACGGTAAATGACGCGGCTTTGCCGTCGACGATGCCGCCGATGTCGGCTTCGCTCACATTGGTATCGACCTGCATTTTGGTCACATCTTCTGCGATCAGAAACAGGGTCGGGATAGAGAAGCTGGCGGAAATGCGCTGGCCGACCTCAACGAGGCGAGAAATCACCACCCCGTCGACCGGCGAACGGATCACCGTATATTTCAGATCCAGCTCGGCAGCTTGTACCAGGGCTTCGGCCTGCTTGACGGCGGCTTCGGTCACCTTCAATTGCGCGACGGCTCCCTCAGAAGCCGTCAACGCCACATCGACTTCATTCTGCGAAATAAACTGTTGGCCAATGAGCGACTTGGCTCGATCCAGTTCGCGCCGCCGCTGAGCCAGATCGATCCGCGCTTTTTCAAATGCGGCCTTGGCATTGGCGAGACTGGCGACGGCCTGATCGCGCCTCGCCTGATAGGGAAAGGGATCGATGCGCGCGACGACTTGATTCGCCTTCACCTTGGAGTTGAAATCGGCGTGCAGACTTTCGATCATGCCCGAGACCTGGCTTCCGACCTGGACCGTTGTAATGGGATTGATCGTACCAGTGGCAGTGACCAGAGAAACGACGGTTCCACGCTCGACCGGAACCGTGCGGTAGCGGACGGGAACTTTCCGCTCACCGTTGAAAAACACGTACCCGGCGATGGCCAGGCCGAGCGCAAGCACACCGACAATGATACTGACACGGCGCATGAGCAGGCGTTCCTCTTCGCCAAGTACTGCCGGCATTCTAGCAGAAAACAATTTGACGATGTCAGGCAGAGGTCTGCGGTTGAGCCTCGTGGGGCGCGGCGGCGCAAAAGAAAACGGCCGTTTGCCGGGATGGCAAACGGCCGTTCATGTCGCAGTGTCCACCAGCGGCGGACCTGCATAGACGATTAGGGGCTGACGGTAATGCGATCCTTGATGTCGTCGAACACGTCCTTGGTCACCACGTTCTTCGCGACGAGTTCGCCCTTGACTCGATAGGGACGGTTGCTCACGATGCGGTCCGCCACGTCCTGCGTAATACCGAGCGTGAGCACGAGATCCGCCGATGGCGCCTTGTTGATATTGAGCAGCGGCGCGGCCGGTGCCGGCGCGTCGAAGGGAGACGGCGCAGGTACGGCCTTCGGGGAAGAAGAACCGGCGGCGCCTCCAAGCGGCGCGGTCACGGCCGGAGAGTCCATCCCGGATGACAGGGATCGCGACCGTTCCTTCATCTCCTTCTGATACCGCGCGACCAATGACTTCAATTGTTCATTGTGCCGGCGGGCTTCCTCATACTCCTGCTTGACGCTTCGGTTTTGCGCGCTCAACTGCTTGACCTTGTCTTCCAGTTCCTTGGTCCGGACTTCGATGGTATCGCGCTCTTTATCCCGCCCGTGCTGGATCCGCTGCAGCTCATCGCGGGCAATCTGGCTTTCCGATCCGAACTTCGCGTTCAGATCCTTCAAGGTCTTGACCTGTTGCTCCAGGGCATTTTTCTGCGCTCGCGCGCGCTCCAGTTCACCCCTGGTGGCATCGGCATCGGCAAGCGCCTCATGGTATTTCTTGTCACTCACGCACCCGCTGACGGCCATCGCGCTCATGAGCGCAAGCCCAGCCATCCACACATGCCTCATGCGACCCTCCCTGTTCGATCTGGACCGATCGGACTTCTTCTCTCTTGTTGTGTGTATGCCATCACTTCAACTTTGTCAACAAGTTTGCCGATTGCGCGGTCTCCGCGGTGTAGAGCGCCACCTCAAGAAAGAGGTCGCCGTAAAATTCAACAGCGCTTGACTGCCGGGGACCAGTCTGGGATTATGCGAAGACTGTTCGAGACAACCACGCAACCAACCGCAGCATCCCACACACCATCTCGCACACACTATGATGAACTGGGGCCCGGAGCTCGCCGTCATTCTCGGCATCATTGAAGGTCTGACGGAGTTTCTTCCCGTCTCCTCGACAGGCCATCTCATTCTCGTCGGGCACGCCCTCGGATTTACGGGTGATATCGCCTCCAACGTAGAAATTTCCATTCAGTTGGGCTCGATTCTCGCCATCATCGCTTACGAGCGCGCCAAGCTTGCGTCGTTGGCCTCGCATGCGCTACGCGAGCAACAGGAGTTCCGCTCGTTGATCGCGAGCCGGGGCAACAGATCCTGGTCCACGACCATTCAGGAATCGATCAATGCTCAACCCAATCTGTGGTTCGTGATTGGATTGGGCCTGGCCTTCCTGCCGGCCGCGCTGGTGGGATTCCTCGCTCACAAATCGATCAAGGCCTACCTCTTCTCACCGACCACCGTCGCCATCTCATTGATTGTGGGAGGCATCATCATCCTGGTGGTCGAACGGATGCAGAGCCGCGTGCGGGTGAAAGAGCTGCTGCAGGTGACGCCACGATCGGCCCTGCTGGTGGGCTTGGCCCAATGCGCCTCCTTGATTCCAGGCATGTCCCGCTCAGGCTCGACCATTGTCGGAGGTCTGCTGGCCGGCCTCGACCGTCGCGTGGCCACCGAATATTCCTTCTTCCTGGCCCTCCCGACCATGATCATCGCCACGATCTATCAGATGCTCAAATCGCAGGCCTCATTTTCGCAGGATGACTATGTGGCGCTCGGAATCGGCCTGGTAGTGTCGTTTGGAGTGGCCTGGGCCGTGATCGCCGCCTTTCTCACCTTCGTGCAACGCCACAGCCTCAGCGTGTTCGCCTACTACCGCATGGTGCTGGGCGTCATCGTGTTGGTCGTGGTCCGATAAATCAATCCACAACTAGGAGTCGAATCGTCATGGCAAGTAACATGGACAGCGTCCACGTGTACGATACGTGGGTCAAAGGGAAGAACGGCAAACTGCACTTCGATGTGATGACGACCAGCCAGGAAAAAGCGCTGGCGCTGGCGAAGCAGTATCTGGTGGGAATCGGCGAACCTCAAGCCGTGATTACGCTCAAAGAATGCCAGTTCTGCCATAGCGAACCGCTCGTGATGTTTTCCGTCGAGCAGCAGCGGCAGTTCCGGGAGCAAGGGGGATTCATCATCACCCTGCCGGTGTGATGGCCTGGAAACAGCGGGTCACGAGGGCGGCTGCTCGGAAACGATCGGGTGGTCCTCCGGTTCCTTCTCGGTGGCGAAGTGAAGAATCAACAACACGACACCGACGGTAATCGCGGAATCAGCCACGTTAAACGCCGGCCAGTGATACCCGTTGATGTAAAAATCGAGGAAATCGATCACTTCCCCATACCGCAACCGGTCTAATAAGTTTCCGATCGCCCCGCCGAGAATCCCCGCGACGCTGAGCCGCCCCATCCAGTCCTCTTTCGGCATGCGCACCATGATCATGCCCAGCAAGCCCACGGCAAAGATCGATGTCAGGCCGAAGAACACAAACCTGAACGAGCTGCTACTGGACGAGAGGAAGCCGAAGGCGGCACCCGGATTGCGAATGTAGGTGATGCTGAACACATTGGCGATCACGGGAATGGACTCATGGAGCCGCATGGTCTCCATGACAGAGATCTTCGTGACTTGGTCCAGCACGACGATCGCCAGGCTCAGCAACCCGAGCAGCAGATAACGGATGGACTGGCTCAACGGACGGCCTCGATACAGCGATCGCACAGTGTGGGGTGGTCGACAGAGGTGCCCACAGCGGATCGGTAATTCCAGCAGCGTTCGCATTTGGCTCCCGTCGCCTTGTCCACCGTAATGGCAAACCCGGACGACTCGGAGAGATGATGGGCCCGAGTGAGAACCACATCTGACACGATGAAGAAAGACGAGAGCTCCTGTTCGTACCGTTTCAGAAACTCATACCATTCCGAATTCGCCTCGATGACGACCTTGGCTTCCAACGGTGCGCCGATTACCTTGTCGCGACGCTTCACTTCCAGCGCAGCCTGAACCGCCACTCTCACTTCCAACAGTTGCTCCCACCGCTCCGCCAACTTCGCATCGGCCCAGCGCGGATCGACCTCTGGGAACATAGCGATGTGCACACTCTCCGCCTTCGCGTCTGCCCGCACGGACTCGGGCAAGGTCTTCCAGATTTCCTCGGCGGTGAAACTCAGCACGGGTGCCATCAGTTTGGTCAGCGCCACCACGATCTCGAACAGCACCGTCTGCGAGCCACGCCGGAGCGGAGAATCCTTCCGGAAGGTATACAACCGGTCTTTCAAAATATCGAGATAGACCGCGCTCAAATCGACGGAACAAAAATTGTTCAACGCGTGAAAGATGGTATGGAATTCAAATTCGTCATACCCCTTGCGCACGCGCGGAATCAGGTCGCCAAGACGCATCAAGGCCCAGCGGTCTAACTCAGGCAACTGCTCGAACGGCACACGATGCTGCGCCGGATCGAAGTCGTACAGATTGCTCAGCAGAAAGCGGCAGGTATTGCGAATCTTTCGATAGGCTTCGATCAGGTGATTCAGGATCTCCTGGGAGATCCGAAGATCTTCGCGATAGTCCTGAGCCGATACCCAGAGACGAAGGATTTCCGCGCCCGATTGCTTGATGACGTCCTGCGGTGCCACGACATTTCCCGCCGACTTCGACATCTTTCGCCCGGCCCCATCCAGTACGAAACCATGCGTCAACACGGCCTTGTACGGCGCGCGATGATCGGTGATCACACCGGACAACAGGGCGCTATGGAACCAGCCGCGGTGCTGGTCCGACCCTTCCAAGTAGAGATCCGCCGGATACCATTGGCGTGGCTTGAGGACGGCCGCGTAACTCACGCCAGACTCGAACCAGACGTCCAGAATGTCGCGTTCCTTCTCGAAATCCGTTCCACCACAACCTTCACATTGAGTGCCGGCAGGCAACAACGCGCCAGCCTGGTTGGCAAACCAGTAGTCGGTGCCATGTTGCCCGATCAGATCCGCCACATGATCGATCACCCGGGGATTGGCCAACACCTTGCCGCACGTCACGCAGGTAAAGCCGGGAATCGGCGTGCCCCAGACCCGTTGGCGCGAGAGGCACCAATCGGGGCGGTTCTCGATCATGCCATTGATCCGGTCGCGGCCATAGGCCGGAATCCAGCGCACCCGCTCGATCTCCGCCAACGCTTCTTTTCGCAGATCGTTCGTCTCCATGGAGACGAACCATTGCTCGGTCGCGCGAAAAATCACCGGCTGCTTACATCGCCAGCAATGGGGGTACGAGTGATTGAGCGAGCCGTGACCAAGCAGCCGACCATTTTCCTTCAGACGCTCCACGATTTTCGGATTGGCCTTGAAGACATGCTGACCGGCAAACTCGGAAACGGCCTCGGTGAACTTCCCGCCATTGTCCACGGGGGCCAGAATTTCGAGTCGCTCGCCGACACTGGCCTTGGCGTTGTGATCCAGCACCAGCAGGTAGTCTTCCATGCCGTGTCCCGGCGCGATATGCACGCAACCGGTTCCCTGTTCCAGCGTCACGAAATCGCCCAGGAGCAATGGGGAAAGCCCCGAGGTCAATGGGCGTTGCGTCTCCAAGCCCTCAAACCCCTCACGGCCTTTTTTCACCGCAACGATCGTGTACGTCGGCAGGTTGCAGGCTTTGGCAACCGACTCGGCGAGTTTCTCGGCCACGACCAGCAATTCGTCCCCAACCAGTAGGAAGGCATAGTCGATGTCGGCGTGAAGACAGACAGCCTGATTGGCCGGCAAGGTCCACGGCGTCGTCGTCCAGATCAGCACCGACGCCCGTTTTGCTTCCACAGGGAACGAAATTGGTCCGAACCTCTTGCTCAACACCGAGAGCGGGCTCACCAAGGGAAACTTCACATAGACCGACGGCGACGTATGATCGTCGTATTCCACCTCAGCCTCGGCCAAGGCCGTCTGGTCTTGCGTGCACCACAACACCGGCTTCAAGCCTTTATAGACGCCGCCACGCTCCACGAACCGGCCGAACTCACGGATGATGGTGCCCTCATAGGCCGGGTTCAACGTAAGATAGGGCTGCTGCCATTCGCCCAGCACCCCCAGCCGTTGAAACTCCTCCCGCTGAATCGCCACATACTTTTCCGCATATTCCTTACAGAGCTTGCGGATCGCGAGCGCATCCAAATCCCGTTTCTTGTCTCCCAGTTCCTTCAGGACTTGATGCTCGATCGGCAGGCCATGGCAATCCCAGCCGGGCACATAGGGAACGTGATAGCCTGACATCGTCTTCGATTTGACGATGATGTCCTTCAGAATTTTGTTGAGGGCGTGCCCGATGTGAATCCGCCCGTTCGCATAGGGCGGCCCGTCATGAAGAACATATTGCTCCCGCCCCCGGCGGGAGTCCTGAATCCGTTCGTACAGCCGTTCCTGCGCCCAGCGGGCCAGCATCTCCGGCTCACGCTGCGGCAGATTTGCCTTCATGGGAAAGTCGGTCTTCGGCAAGTTGAGGGTCGATTTATAGTCCATAGGTACTCACGCTGACGGCTGACAGCCGTCAGCGATCAGCATATCAAGAGGTTGCACGCTTCGTCTCAGGTGATCTGAAGGAATATACCGGAAGGAGACGAGGGGAACCAGTGGTTTGTTGCGACTCTAGGCCCGTCCATCATGATTCGGAGGAGAGGAAAGGCAAATGCGAGGCGTTCGAGACCGAAGCCCGCCGTAACTTCTCGCAAGTGAGGCTGACGCAGGCGTACTGCCAGTACGTCGAGGAGGCTGAACGAGAAAAGCCGCGCCGGGCGAGAGGATCGAACGACGTAGCCGGCGCGTTCAACAGCCTGCTAACTGAGGGCCATCATGCGGTCAAGCGCCACCTTCGCCCACTGCTTTTCGTCATCCGGAACCACGATCCGGTTCACGACATGGCCATCGGCGAGATTTTCCAGCGCCCAGCAGAGATGCGGAGCGTCGATGCGGTACATCGTGGCGCATTGGCACACCGTGGAGGAGAGGAAAAAGATCTTCTTGTCGGTTTGTTCATGTTTCAGGCGATTGACGAGATTGAGTTCCGTCCCGACCGCCCAGGTGGTCCCCGCCGGGGCCGCCGTGATGGTGCGGATAATGAACTCCGTCGAACCGACCAAGTCGGCCTTATTGACGACATCTTCATGACACTCGGGATGAACGATCACCTTCACCTCGAGATGCTGCTTGCGGAAGTAATCGATGTGGGACGGCTGAAACATCTGATGGACGCTGCAATGGCCCTTCCACAGGATCAGCTTGGCCCGCTGAATGGCTTCAACAGAATTGCCGCCGCGCGGCATATAGGGATCCCAGACGATCATCTGCTCGCGCGGGATGCCCATTTTGTTCGCGGTGTTCCGGCCCAGGTGCTCATCGGGGAAAAACAGGATTTTCTCACGCCGCGCCCAGCTCCATTCGATCACCTTGCGCGCGTTCGACGACGTGCAGGTGAGCCCGCCATGTTCGCCACAGAAGGCTTTTAAGATCGCCGCGGAATTCACATAGACCGCCGGCATAACCGTCTCTTCCACCGGCACCACTCGACCGAGCGCATCCCAACACTGTTCCACCTGCTCAATCGCCGCCATATCGGCCATGGAACAGCCCGCCGCCATGTCCGGCAGAATCACTGTTTGATTAGAACGGCTCAAGACGTCGGCAGTTTCCGCCATGAAGTGCACGCCGCAAAACACCACATAGGGACGATCGGAACGCTGCTCAGCGACTTGCGCCAGAATGAGGGAGTCGCCGCGAAAATCGGCATGTTGAATGACTTCATCGCGCTGATAATTATGGCCGAGAACCATCACCCGGTCGCCGAGCGCCCGTTTGGCCGCGCGGGTCCGTTCGAAGAGTTCTTCGGCAGACAGAGACTGATAGTCGGTAATGGGACGGGGAAGCGTGGTGACCGTTTTCACCTGCAGCCTTTCGGTTGAGTCCTTACCCTGTGTCACGAACAGACACGGCACTGATAATTCTACGACACCCTCTCCCGGCTACGCAATGAAATGAGTCGGAGCAGATAGCCTAGGAGAAGCAGGGGGATGGGTCGAAGGGGAACCAGGGCAGAGCCTGGCAGGTGATTGATCCGCCCCGGAATAGGGAACAGGGGACTATGGCACTCACACGAGAGTTTAGAAACACGGTAACGGCGCGCGTAGAGCGAGAGCCGCGGTTTCGTGATGCGCTATTTACGGAGACGCTGAATGCTTATTTTGCCGGCGACACGACTGTGGGCAAGGCCCTCCGTGATCTGGTTAATGCCACCATTGGGTTTGAGGAGCTCGCCCTGACGCTCAAGAAGCCGAGCAAAAGCCTGCATCGGATGTTGGGTCCGGGTGGGAATCCAAGCACAGACAACTTTTTCAGTATCCTGAGCGCGCTTCAGAAAAAAGCTCGCGTTAAATTGCGCGTGACGGCCAAAGCCAGCTAAGAGTACGTGGCGGAGTACCCTGGGCCACATCGCCTATTCACGCACTCGAAACCGATCTGCCGAGCCAGCGGGCCGAGCTTCAGGGCATCGGTCCGCTGCTCTTCAGCCCAGCCTGTCTAGCTGGAGACCGGCTCTTGATCCTTGAGGCTGGAGAGTGCCTCTTTGATCACTCGCATCGTGTGCTCGATATCACCACTTTTCTCGCGCTTGGCATCCCGCTTGATATCTCGCGGCTCTTTCTTCAGCACCGCCCCATGCTCCACGAGCGCCGCTCTGAACCGGCCCAGATAATATTCATAGTCGGTCCGCCCCAAGGTGGCAATCGCCTGCTCTTTTTTCTCGAGTAACGCACTCGTATAGAGTTGCCGCGCCTCCTCGATCCGGGGAGCGGATCGACGGAGACGGCCTCCGGCCTCCTTGGCCGACGCCATCTCCCCCATTCGATCCCCCATGTCGAGCACCTTGTAATCCTTTGCCAGCGGCGCAGCCAACGCGATGCGCGCATGAGTGGCCACTGCACGATCGCTGAACCGGTCGTTCACCTCCCTGAGCGTATCATTGCCGCGCCGGAGGATGACGCTGCCGTCGAAATTGAGAATGCGTCCGACGTCATCGGAGAAGAAATCCTGCGCAATAAACTCTTCATCGTAGCCCCGAGGAGGCGCGACACGGATGGTCAAGGCGTCGGAGACAATATCCTCCGTCTCCATATGGAGAGCGATCTGGATGGTGTAATAGCCCGGTTCGGCAATATCCCACCCGTTTCGCCCCACAGAAATGAACAGCGAGTCGGTCACACACTCGCCGGGCATCACGACCTGGGCCTGCTGATCGTGGCAATATCGGGCAAACGGCAAGTACTGCCGCGCCGGTTTGTCCCGCTTCTTCACGATGACGGTCATATGATCCGTCATCGAGAGCAATTCCCTTTCCAAGACTAACGGCCGCCGGCCGATGTTGGTCAGTTTGAGCTCAAGCACGACCGGTTCAAGGAATTGGTAGGTGGCTTGAGGCCTATCGACTCGAAGATTGAGTGTCAGCGATGGTTCCGGTGAGGCGCTGGCCTGCTCGAATCCATGGTGATCGAACCAATCGGCATTTCCCATCTGCACAAACCGCTCCGGCGCATGGCGCATGAACACCAGCTCGTTGTCGCTGAACCGGTAGGCAAAGTCGGAGAAAAACGCCGTCTGTCCACCGGATACGTTGTACGGATAATTCATGAAGCTGCGGGCTTCCGGCTCGTTCGCCAAGGGAATCCACGGAGTACCCCAGTCCGGCGGATGCTGTTTTTGCCAGGAATGCGCCAGATTGAAGGAGTGGCCCATTTCATGGCACGCCGTCCAGAATCGCATCCGCTCGACCCACGCGGCCGGTTGGGCATCGCCGGCCGGTGGTGTGGAGATGAACGAATCGTTGAAAATCGCCGTCCCCTGCCGATGATTGGGCCCGATATCGTCGAACATTATGCCGCCCAGGCTCGTGCCTTGTTCGTGCAGCTTGGCGAAAAACACCCAGAGCGACCACTGGGCCTTGCCCGCAAATCGCGACCAGTAGACCTGCATGGCGTCGTGCATTTCGTTGTCGCTCCACCGCGCATTCGTGCCCGCATCGGCGATGGGCACGATGCTGTCGCTGCCCGACTTCCGCACCTCGAACCCGACTCTCCGATAGACTTCCTCGATGGTGAGTGTTTCGTTCGGCAAGGTGGCCGGGCGATTGGGATGATCATGCGTGCCGATGTGTGTGGTTGCGGTGACGCCGGTTGCGCAATCGAACTCGAATTCCACCTGCCTGAAGTATGGCGATTTGAACGCCAGCGTTCTCGTACGAACCGACGTGCCGCCTCCCGACAGTCGGACCACGGCTTTGCGCTGGCTGGACAGAAGCGTTGCCGTCGTGGTGATGTCGACCGCCGTATAGGGAAATCCGGCGACATCGCCATCTTTGAACCAGATCGAACCAGTCCAGGCATTCGGCCCGGCTGCGGTGAGACGAGCGATCCAGTGCACACGTTTAGCCAACACGCCATAGAGTGTGCCGCTGACCATCATCTGCGGATACCGTCCATCGACATCGAGGCGGAGTTCTTCACGCAGCAAGCCCCAGGGCAGGATTTCCTCAATGTGCCAAGGAGCGGCTGATGTGGGCACGATGCCCGGCGGCGGCTGAGAGAGCGGGATGGGTTGAATCGGTAAGGGGCCAGGCGCCGCAATGGGCGGTGTCACGATCCGGGATGCCACGTACAACCCGCTCACCCGGACGCGCGGCGGCCAAGGGAGGATGGGAATGAGCGGCTCGACGCCGGAACGAGCACCTTCGGCTGCCTCCACAAGATACTCCTGATCAATGTGCTCTTGCTCTTTCATACGCTGCCTCCTGTTGTGGATACATCGCCCCTTCATGCGTACCTGCCGATCCGGCAGGTCTCGTCACAGGTACCCAAAGGGTTCGTGTGAGATTTTCCAGACCAGGCCTCCTTCCGCCGTGAGGGACAGGCCCACATAGGTCGGACGATCCACCGGTATGGATTTGCTTTGAGTCACCTTCCGCTTGCTCAGAGCCACCTCCACCACGACCGGACTGCGCGTCACATCAACGTTCACCGAACCGGCGTAGCCGGTTTGGCGCCGCGTCGTGAGATCGCCGTTCGCCAATGCCTCCCAAGCATCCACTGATAGACGCACGTCGTCGTGATGAAAGCCCTCCTGCAGAGCGATGTGCAGCAACACGAAACACCTCGTTCGGATCCTAGAGTTGTGGCAATTGTGTGGACACGCTACGACGGTCTATCGAGAGCAAACCGTGTACCGCATTCGACGCCGGCATCCGCAACGCATGAAGCGAAAAAGCAGGTATTTGGAAGCCACTGAAATGTCGCGCGTCCAATTCAGCATCCGCGGACGGGCGCTGAGGGGCGACATGAAGAATCAGCAAACCGAAGTCACCACGGCATTGTTCTCGTATCCGATACGATACGTGGGCGGTATCCGATGCGATACAAGCGCTGCGCATGCGGGGCACATCGTCGCTCTCCCCTTACTTGCAAGAAAGTGAGGTGCGCTGGGTAGCCCGGTCTACGTTAGAGCCGTGGTGGCAGAGTCGGTAAAAGGAATGGTGATCGATGGTGGCGCGCGCACAGCAGAATCGGTGGATCCCCTGGTTCCGGCATGTGGTGCAATCAGTGTCTATTGCGGCAGCGGAATGGTGAGCAGAATCCCTCCCATCACGTCGTGAGGCTTAAAATCCTTCTTGGGGCTATTGGGATGCGCATTGTGGCAGCCGATACACGACTGGGATGCCGCCTTATCCGCATAAATGGCTTGAAACACGGGAGTGCCGCCCTCGGTGGTCACGGCCGTATAGGGCTGGTCGGGATTGACGAGTATTTCTGTCAGGCCGGCTCGTTCGAAGTCGGTCATGGGCCTGTTCTTGGCGTTGATGGCCCAGTTGCTAATCAACCGGTATTGCAGCCCGCTTCGTCCCGCCGCCACGAGCCGCCCGGTTTCCAACAAATATTGAGCCGGAAGAGGAAGCCGCGAGGTCTCCCGCCAGTTTTCCGCGGCAAAGGCGATCCCGCGCATCTGCATCCGCTCCACGACATCCGTGGTGTAGAACGTGCGATCAGCCTGAATGACGCTATGCAGATACTCGGCCACTGCGCCGGCGGGAATGCAAGCAGAGGGAGTGGCGTCCCTGCTTGCGGCGGCAGGCCCCCACTGACCAAGGATCCCCATCCCACTCGCTCCCAAGACGAGTCCGATCCAAAAGCTTTTCCCGTTCATGAGGCACCTCCATTTCTGTGAGCGCAGCCCATCAATGGTCTTAAGAAAAGCTTACGCCCACGCACGTGATAAAGCGAGCGTGCCGGCGTGCATCGTGATTTCTCCACCAGAACTGCGTATGATTGCGCACGGCACCATCCCAGTCACCCCTGGAGAGGAGGACATCGCCCGATGAACAGCATGACGTCGACGCTTGGCCGCTGTGTGTACCTGCTGGCACTTGGACTCTTGTCAAACCCGGCCCTCCTCTGGCCGACCCCTGAGGCGCAAGCCGAGTCATTCAACGCGAAACCCGGCGCCTGGGAGATGACTTTCACCACACAATCCAGCGGGACGCTCATTCCACCGGATGTGCTCGCTGCGATGCCGCCCGAACAACGGGCCAAGGTCGAGCAGTCGATGCAGGCGCGTTCCGGCAAGCCGAAGACCCATACCGTCAAAACCTGTCTGACCAAAGAAGACCTGGACCAGCATCGCATCATCAAGGAGAATGAGGATGGCAATGAGCCCGGCTGCAAAACCACGGTGGTGTCGAAGTCGTCCACCAAACTGGTGCTGGAACGCACCTGCCCTTCCCCTCACGCCTCCACGTCACATATGACGGTGGAAGCCCAGACCACGGAGTCGTTGACGGGAAGCATGGACACCGACCGCCCCCGCGCGGGCAACGTTCATCTCGACTTCAAGAGCCGCTGGATCAGCGCGAATTGCACCGGCATCGCCGAGTGAAGCTCGGGCCACATGCCCCATGAGGCCCCTTAATTACTAGGCCTTCCAGAAGATTGACTTCGCCCTGGCAGGTCGGTACGATCACCAACGACAGCTAGGGGTGCCATCCGGCTGAGAGTCCGAGCGATCGGGCGACCCTCACAACCTGACCTGGGTAATACCAGCGTAGGGAAGCGACCGGTTCACTGGCTTCGAGATCGCTTCAAGCCGCACCCAAGCTGGATGCGGCTTTTTTATTTTGGCCGTCAGACCGCTCACCTTCGACGAAAGGAATTCCGCTATGAGCGAGGCCCATACACAGAACGGTTCCAGCAACGGGCACGGTGCCAAGCCCTCGACCGCGCGCCTGACCACCACCCCATTCGCAGCCTCGCGCAAAGTGCATGTCGAAGGGTCTCAACCCGGCGTTCGCGTGCCGATGCGTGAAATCAGCCTCACGCCGACGCACTCCACGAATGGCAATGGCGGCCAGCCTAACCAACCGGTGACCGTCTACGATACCTCCGGTCCTTATACCGATCCCAAAGTCACGATCGATGTCCGTGCCGGCTTACCGCCCTTGCGCCGCGCCTGGATCGACGCCCGGCAGGATACGGAAGAACTCCCGCAAGTGACGTCGCAATACGGCCGTCAACGGGCGGCTGACCCAAAGCTGGCAGACCTGCGCTTCACGCACATCCGCAAACCACTCCGCGCCAAGTCTGGACGGAACGTCAGCCAGATGCATTACGCGAAGAAGGGCATCATTACGCCGGAGATGGAATTCATTGCCATCCGAGAGAATCAATCCCGGGCGCGCGCGAAGGATCTGATGGCCTCGAGCAATGGCCATGGCGGCGGCGTGCTACAGCATCCTGGCCAGGCCTGGGGCGCTCGTATCCCCAACATCATTACCCCTGAGTTCGTGCGGGATGAAGTCGCCCGCGGCCGCGCTATCATCCCGAACAACATCAATCACCCGGAAACCGAGCCCATGATCATCGGCCGGAACTTCCTCGTGAAGATCAACAGCAACATCGGCAACTCCGCCGTCGCCTCGTCGATCGAAGAAGAAGTCGAGAAGATGATCTGGTCGATCCGCTGGGGCGCCGATACGGTGATGGACCTCTCCACCGGCAAGAATATTCACGAGACGCGCGAGTGGATCATTCGCAATTCCCCGGTCCCGATCGGCACCGTGCCGATCTATCAGGCGCTCGAAAAGGTCAACGGCAAGGCAGAGGATCTGACCTGGGAGCTGTTCCGCGATACCCTGATCGAACAGGCCGAGCAAGGGGTGGATTATTTCACCATCCACGCCGGCGTGCGGCTGCAGTACGTGCCCATGACGGCAAAACGCATGACCGGCATTGTCTCGCGCGGCGGCTCCATCCATGCCAAATGGTGCCTCGCGCACCATCAAGAGAACTTTGCCTACACGCACTTCGAAGAGATCTGCGAGATCATGAAGGCCTACGACGTGGCCTTCAGCCTTGGCGACGGCCTGCGGCCAGGCTCGATTGCAGATGCCAATGACGAGGCGCAATTCGCCGAATTGGAAACGCTCGGCGAACTGACCAAGATCGCCTGGAATCATGATGTGCAGGTCATGATCGAAGGCCCCGGCCATGTGCCGATGCATATGATTCAAGAGAACATGGAAAAGCAGCTGAAGGAATGTCAGGAAGCGCCCTTCTATACGCTCGGGCCGCTGACGACGGATATCGCACCGGGATATGACCACATCACCTCCGGCATCGGCGCCGCAATGATCGGCTGGTACGGATGCGCGATGCTCTGTTACGTGACCCCGAAGGAACATCTGGGCTTGCCGACGAAGGAAGACGTCAAGGTCGGCGTGGTCACCTATAAGATTGCCGCGCATGCCGCCGACCTCGCGAAGGGACACCCGGGCGCACAAGTCCGTGACAATGCCAT
Organism: Nitrospira sp.; assembly: GCA_022226935.1. Taxonomy (GTDB): domain Bacteria; phylum Nitrospirota; class Nitrospiria; order Nitrospirales; family Nitrospiraceae; genus Nitrospira_A. The sequence goes on along the minus strand of CP092081.1, from coordinate 1,480,725 downwards.
GTCGAAAGCACGGTTCGAGTTTCGCTGGGAGGACCAGTTCAACCTTGCGCTCGACCCGGAGACCGCCCGTTCGTACCACGATGCGACGCTGCCGGACAATGCGGCGAAGGTCGCCCATTTCTGCAGCATGTGCGGACCACATTTCTGCTCCATGAAAATCACGCAGGATGTTCGTGACTATGCGGCCAAGAAAGAGCTGGAGGAGCAACAGGCGATCCAGATCGGCATGCAGGAAAAGTCGGAAGAGTTCAAAAAAGCCGGCGCTGAGATTTATCTATAAGGCTGGCGCTGGAACTGCTCAATGGATAATGCTCAAGGCTCAATGATGTCTGAGGCATGGAAACCGAACCCATCAAAACCAAACGTTGTATGCGAGAAGAGTTATACCTTCGCGCTTCAGGTGGTCATCGCCCTCGCCGGGTTAGTTCGCAAACACGGGGAGTATGACCTTGCCAGCCAACTCATACGGTCGGGAACCAGTATTGGAGCCAACATCGAAGAAGCACAGGCAGCAGTCAGCCGAGCCGACTTCGCTGCGAAAATTGGCATGGCCTCCAAGGAAGCACGTGAGACTTATTATTGGCTGCGTTTGATTCGAGACGCAAAATTGATCGCCTCCGAGAAAACAGCGCCATGCATTCGTGATGTCAGCGAACTATTGCGACTCCTGACCGCAATCGTAAAACGCGTTCAGCTTCCAAAGATTCCTAAGTTGAACATTGAGCATTCATCATTGAAAATTGAAAAGGTATCCCATGCCTAAGCCAAAGCCGGCGCCGTTACGCGAGCGCGACATTACCCGCCAAATTGCGCGGGAATACTATAACGAGTTCGATCAACTGATCGAGAGCGACGTCATCATCGTCGGCGCCGGCCCTTCGGGGTTGATCTGCGCCCACGATCTCGCCAGGATGGGCGTGAAGACCCTGGTCGTCGAACAAAGCCTGGCCTTGGGTGGAGGGTTCTGGTCCGGTGGTTACTTGATGAACAAAGCCACGATCTGTGCCCCAGCGCACAAGATCCTCAAAGAAGTAGGCGTGCCCTGCAAGCAGATCAAGGAATGCCCCGGCATGTATATGGTCGATCCCCCGCATGCGACCGGCGCGTTGATCGCAGCCGCCTACGACGCCGGCGCGAAGATCATGAACCTGACGCGCGTCGTCGATCTGATTCTGCGCCGCGAAGGGGTGCTCGAAGGGGTCGTAGTCAACAGCACTACCGCCGAAATGGCCGGGCACGATATTATCCATGTCGATCCGATCGCGTTAGAGAGTAAAATTGTGGTGGACGCCACCGGACATGACGCGGTGGTCGTCAACCTGCTGCACAAGCGGGGGCTCTACCAACAGGTTCCCGGCAATGGCGCCATGTGGGTGTCGCGGTCGGAAGAAGAAGTCATGGATCGAACGGGTGAAGTCTCGCCCAATTGCTTCGTGATCGGCTTGGCGGTTGCGGCGGTGTTCGGCACGCCACGCATGGGCCCGGCTTTCGGCTCGATGTTGCTCTCAGGTCGGTACGGCGCCGAGTTAATCCAAGATAAGCTGAAGAAGCGCTAGTTCATACCATTCAGCCGATCACTCGAACGAGTGACCGGCAAGGCCGCAAGAAGCGAAATCGATGAGGCGAACTATGTTGGGCCGCCGAATTGATTGAGCGCCCGAGAACGCAGGCGGAAACCTGTTTCCGAAGCCACATATGGATGTCCAAGATTTTCTCATACAAGGCGATGGCAGCGAGGAAGACAAGCGCGAAGCCTGGCAGCTGTTCCAGCAAGCCTACGAACTACAAATGAAGGGGCAGCTGGAGGAAGCGGTCAGTCTGTACAAGCTGTCGCTCGCCACGCATCAGACGGCCGAAGCGTATACCTTTCTCGGCTGGACCTACAGCTTCATGGGCAAACTGGACGAGGCGATCGAGGAATGCCATAAGGCCATCGCCTGTGATCCACACTTCGGCAATCCTTACAACGACATCGGTGCCTATTTGATTGAAAAGGGCGACCTGGACGAGGCGATTCCCTGGTTTCAAAAGGCCATGCAGGCAACACGCTACGAAAGCCCGGCATTTCCGCACCTCAACCTGGGCCGCGTGTACGAACGCCAAGGCAAGTGGAGCGAAGCCATCGAGTGCTACAAGCAAGCCCTGGCCCTCAACCCGGATTATGCCTTGGCCAAGAAGGCCCTGGGCCGCCTCATCAGCTCATTGAACTAGACCCAGCAGGATGCGATGAACAACACCATCTTAGTGGCCGTGACCGACATTTTCTTTTACACGAAGGTGCGCGACGCCTTGCGCCCGCAGGGGTATACCTTGGAGCGTATTCGGAATCAGGAGGAGGTGGCAGAAAAGACGGCTTCGGTACAGCCGGCCGCACTCATCCTGAACATGAACGACCTCGCGGTCGATGCCTTCAAGGCGTTGGAAACGATTCAGAGCAATTCTGCCCTACGCTCACTTCCCATCCTGGCCTTCGCAAACCATGAAGAAGTCGACACGTGGCGACGCGCGAAGGAACTCGGCGTGACCAAAATCGTGTCTCGGAACGAATTTTCTGCGCGCACCAAGGATCTCGTTGAAGAACTTATTCATCCTCAGCCCACCAGACAATCCTGAGGGCTGTGCCGGATAAAGGATTATCGGTCTCCCTATGAAACAGTCTCGCCTCCATGATCAACACCAGCAGCTTGGCGCCACATTCGAAGACGTCACGGGATGGTCCGTGCCCGTGCAGTATGGTGACGCGACTTCTGAACACGCCGCCGTGCGTAACGCTGTCGGGATCTCTGACTTGTCACATCGGGGAAAGATGCGGGTGACCGGCGATGACCGCATCAAGTGGCTTCAGAGCATCATCAGCAATGATATCCTGCCCCTTCAGCCCGGGCAGGGCCGCTACTCCAGTTTTCTGACCCACAAGGGGAAAATGCTCGGCTATTTTCGGGTGTATATCCAAAGCGACGCCGTGTGGATCGAAGATGTCGGTGAAGTGGGTGATGCCACCTTCCAAGCACTCCGCAAGTTTCTCCTGTATGGCACCAAAGCGAAGATGGAGAATTGCGCGGATAGCTGGGGCTTGTTGTTGGTCAGCGGACCGAAATCCGCAGACGTCGTGTCGGCGGCATTCGGCGTCGAGGTGCATACCTTGCCACTTCTCCAGACCATTCCCACCACGATCAGCGGCCAATCAGCACTGATCATGCGCACGGAAGAAACGGGCGAACAGGATTTTGAAGTTCTCCTGCCCGCTGATGGACTGACCGCCGCATGGAATCAGCTCTTGACGGCGGGCGCTCCGTTCGGGATCACACCCGTCGGCTCCCAGGCGCGCGAACTCTTGCGGATCGAAGCGGGTCTGGCCAAGGCCGGCCCGGATCTCAATGAAGAGATTGTCCCGCCGGAAGCGAACCTGGAAGGAAAGGCCTTTAGCCTCTCAAAAGGTTGTTACCCGGGGCAAGAAGTCGTGGCGCGCATGGATACGTATGGAAACGTCCGCCGGCATCTGGTCGGCTTACTGATCCAGGATCAGGCCGTTCCAGCGCATGGATCGAAGCTGTTCAGCGGAGATCGGGAAGTGGGATGGATCAGCAGCGCCGTCTTGTCGCCGCAACGCAATGCCGTACTGGCGTTCGGCTTTCCGCTGCGCGACTTTTCAGCGCCAAACACCGAGCTGACGGTGGAAGTGGCAGGGACGCGCCATCAGGCCACCGTCCATGCCCTTCCGTTCTACCACCGGCTCTAGCGAGGGTTACTTTTCGGGATTGCGCACGGCCGATACCGCTGATGCGAATCCGAGCAGGCTCTTCCGCTCTTCATCGTCCAATGCCAACAGCAGATGGGTTTCTTCGGCATGCATGAGCCGGAGGCTCAAGAACGGCTCCTCACGGCGCTTCTCCCGGTTGTCCCACATGGCGTCGATGACTTGCACCTTATCCAACTGGCTGACGGACACGACATCGTAGCGGAAATAGGAATCGCCGATCACGATATCAAAAATTACATTGCCCGCCGTCAACAGGAGGAGATTGAACCGGCCCTGATCTTCATACCCTTCCGGCAAAAACTTGTTGATATGGCACCGCGCCACTTTGCGATCGCCGAGGGCTGCGCGGAACTTGAGCTGCAAGGCTTCGTAATCGATCTGAAGCGCCTTTTCGTCCGCATTGGTCGCTCCCACCGCCGCATTCTTCGCCTGTTCAAATACGTCATCCGCCGACAACAACCCTGCCATAACGCCTTACTCCTTCGTTACAAGACTGTCTGATGTTATGATGTCGTCTACGATCAGAGGCCACGTGCGGCGCGCCTGGCCCGTATCGACCGGGCCACCCCGACCAGCGCAATTCCCGCCCACGCGAATTCCAGGAGAACGAACCCCACTCGTCGATCTTCAATGGCCACGATCCCCAGCAGCAGTGAGCCGATGATGTTCAAGGCCAGATAGCCCGCGTCCAATTCTCGCCAGGTTCCCGCTTGAATGAGGCCATAGGCGATGAGCACCATGAGAGCTCCCACCACCGATATGACCTGCATGATCATGGATATGCTCGCGCACTCGTCCCGCATCGCACTGGAGAACGGGGTACGGTACCTGGCGACTCGGCAGGATTGCAAGCGAATTCCCTGCGAGACATGAGCCATTGGTGCGTGCGACCTCAGCGCCCTCTTGTCCGCCACCTGGCACCAACCGTATCGAACGCCGGACGCTGCATTGCATTTGCGGGGTCATCTCCGGCATACTTTGCGGGATTCACGGGGAGGCACAGATGAGTGGACAGAGTTGCTTAATCGATGGTTGTCAGGCAAGAGTCTATGCGCCGGCAGGCACCCGTTCTGTCTGCAAGGATCACTTCCTGGGATTTCTGACGTGGCGGCGGAGACGTGGCCCGCAAATGTTCCGCAAGTACGCCGGCATGACGATGGAAGAGCGCGATGTCATTGCAGGGGAGTGGCTTCAGACACTCGGCACCAAAGATCTTCCCCACCCCATCCCTGGATTGTGAATAGATCGTACCGACTCAAGAGCTTCTCCACATCGTTTCTCCCAAACAAGGCCGACGACGCTTCCAAACAGTCATGACCGATTACCTGGTTCCGTCGGAGCGCCAAGATCCATCATGCGTGTGCAGCAGTTTTCCCTCCAGCGCCGCCTTCAACAGCTGAGCCGTATTTGAAACCCGCAGTTTTTTCATCATATTAGCCCGGTGGGTATCGGCGGTTTTCATGCTGATCTTCAGCAGTCCCGCAATGCTGCGATTCGTGTGACCATCCCAGATCAAACGGAGAATTTCCAACTCGCGGGGCGTGAGCTCTTCGGGCTTGCGCTTGGGAGCGGCCGGTTCAGGATCGGCAGACGCTTTACGGTTCTTCATGGACGATCTGCTCATCGTCGCGTCTTGATGGTCCCCGCTCCTATCGTGCTGTTCGGCCAGCATGGTACGCCTCCTTCATCATCTATCACCCGCACTCCTGCCTCACGAGTGGCCCGTCGTTAGTTCTCGCGTACTGCGATCGGTTTCGAAGTATCCCATAGGCGCTGGAGATACCCTAACACGGCCGTAATGGCTTGTGTACGCGGCTGCCAGGCGCTCTGCGCATTACCATTGAGCTCGACCCAACATCCATCGATCTTTTGACGCACAATGAGTCGCTCGAACATGCCATGCGTCGTGGGCTGAATGGCCAACAAGTATTCCTGCTCTTCTCGATCTTTCAGCAAAAACCCTTTCACCGTCATGGCTCGTTCCTCCTTGATGCTGCTGCAGTATGGACTGACCTGTGGACCATCCTTTACTTTCATATTCCCACCTCCCTCCTTTGAACTCCCCAAGGTGTTCGCCTTACGACATCTACCGAGCTCTACATCAAGCCCCGTGCCATGCGCACAACCAAGGTCCTATCCCATAAGAAACAATGGCTTGCAAACTTCATCCGCTGAAGTGCGAGCAACCAGTGGCTGTGTCACGATCCACAGAACTGTGCCACATCGTCACGATGAGACAGGTTGAGCAACCAGTATGGACGGTGCGCTGCCGCTCGCCGGAAGCGCCAGCCCTCATGACACAGCGGAGCGATGATTGATTTCAGATGCGGAAGATAGACGAAAGGAGGAAGGCCACGATCAGACGCCGGTCATTCGGCGCAGGCGCACCCTTCGAGAGAACGAGTTGCGATATAGGTGAGATTGTTCGTGTATCGAGTGAACCCCTTTTGGCGTCCGTACAAGCGCAAGAGGCAGGTTTCGCCTTTGCGTTGAACGAAGAAACTGTAATCGGCGCCCGACGGCGAAGACACCCCGAAGGGGCGTGGGCCCAGCGAGCCGGTTGCCAAGACCACTGTCGTGTTGACCGCGAGACGATTTGCCATCTCCGGTTGTTCACCCTCTTCTACGAGAATGGATTCCAGCTGACTGCGCACCGTCTGGCGACAAGATTCATCCGACAGGGTCGTGATCTGAGCCACGGTGGCACATCCGGACAACAGGACGGCCCACACCCCTGTCCATCGTACGGCGAGAGAGATGGATGTCATGCCGGGAAGCTCACCACTGAATTGCAGGGCATCCCCACTCACCGCTGCGGCGCAACCGACTGGAGCCATTTCTCCGGCACGTCATCGTCCGCCCAAATCTGCTTGGCCGATCAATGACGAGATCCGGCCCTCGCACTCGTAGCCTCTTACCCCATCACGGGGCTGCCATGGTGATGAATCATCAACCACTCATCACCGATGCGTTCAAACAGGTTCGTGGCTAACACGCGCGTTTCAACCGGCTGATCGTCCTGCCTGCTCGTGAGGTGCTCGGTGCAGATCACCCACCCCAGGTCGCCTGCCACCTGCACCTGCACGTCGGACAGCTCGAATTTCATGGAGAAGGTGTTGTTGAAGATCAGCACCCAGGAATCGCGCACGGCGGGCCAGTCGCTTCGGAGCGTCCAGCCGGGGTGAATGCAGGTCACATATTCGAGATGGGCCCACACCTTGTCCATCTGGAGCATATCCAGACTTTCAAAGGCGGCATAAAAGGCGAGATTGGCGCGGGTGATTTCTTCGATACGCTGTTCGACCACGGCTCGCTCCTGCGACGGTGCGGCATTTTACTGCAAACGCCGTCGCCGGTGCGAGCCTCATTTCTGGTGAGGGGTGGATTCGCGGAGAGCCGCCGCACTGCCGGAGGTGGGACTTCCCCCGCGAGCGCGGGCCGCCGCGAATCCCTTCAGCCCGCGTGGGTGGCGAGCAGCCCCTCTTCCAGCGCCGTTTTCAACAGCTGGGCGATATTGGACACCCGGAGCTTCTTCATCATATTTGCCCGATGCGCCTCTGCCGTCTTGATGCTGATGTGCAATTGCTCGGCAATCGTGCGGTTGGTCAATCCTGCCCAGACCAGCTGCAAGATTTCTTGTTCGCGCGGGGTCAAATCCTCAGGGCGACGTTTCACCGCCAGACTCACGCCCGGCACCACACTCAGTCCGGATGATCCGTCTCGCGCATGGTCTTCTCGGGCACTTCGCAATATATCCTGGTCATTCCACATGGCCTGTACTCCTTTGGTTCTGGTTGCGGCTTCTCATCATCTCGTGTGGCCAGCCAACGTTGCCGTAATGGCCGACAAGCCCCGCAAGTACGTCAGCACGGCCCCGACCGCACGCGTGCGATCAGACCATGTCCTGTTCGGTAATCGAGACATCTCCACCCAATATCCATCAATGTGCTCTCTGACGCCCGGTTGATCGAATGGTCCGAGGGCCGAGGGCGGAATGGTCACCAAGACTTCGCGGTCCCCACCGGTCGAGAGAAGAAATCCTTCAACATCCATGTTGCCCTCTTTGCCCTTGAGCCTTGCGATTCAACCGTGTCTCTCGCAATTCCTGTTCGTTCAATGTACGTATCAAGGATCGTGCCATCGCTGAGGAGAGAACGAGCACCAAGGAATACTGGGGGCTTAGGCCCAGAACCTCCTCCGTGAGCGCCTGAATGCGTCAATGAGATGGCACAGTACGCTGTGTCAGATGTGTGTCATGTGACTCTCCGCACAGAAGCGTGCGGTGGCAGCGGCATCGACAGGGTCTTGCGGTAGGAATTCGAGAGGGATCACTCGACACGGAGCGCGCCAGCCTGACGAAATACGTCCAATGAAAAGAGGACGCGAGCGCGTGTCGCTCATCCGCGCCGAATCGTTAGAGGGAATCTGCAGCCGACTCCGCCGAGGCAGCCACATCGTATTCAGCCAGGCGACGATAGAATGTTCTCCGGCTCATGCCGAGCAAGCGGGCCGCTTCTGAACGATTGCCGCCCGCCTGTTGCAATGCCCCCAGCATACGCGTGCGTTCGTCCTGACGCTGAAGCGGAACATACGTCGCTTGCGGCTGCGGGTTCCGGACTTCCGGCGGAAGATCTTCCGGCCGCACCACCGTCCCTTTGCAATGAATCAAGGCCGACTCCACGGCGCTCTTCAACTCCCGCACATTTCCGGGCCAGGAATAGCTCGTCAATACCTGCAGCGCCTCGGGACTCACGTGGAGCACCGGCTTTTCCATCACAGAACGAAATTGTCCGAGAAACGCATGGACCAGCAGCGGGATGTCCGTCGGCCGTTCGCGGAGCGGCGTAAGCTGGAGGCGCGCCACCTTGATTCGATAGAGCAAATCCCTGCGGAACGTCCCTTTCTCGACGTCCTCCGCAAGGTTGTGATGGGTCGCCGCCACAACACGGACATCGACTTTCCGAGGTTTGGATTCGCCCAGTCTCGTGACCTCCCGCTCCTGAAGCACGCGCAGAAGGCTCGTCTGAACCGCAGGGGAAATATCCCCGATCTCGTCCAAAAAAATAGTGCCTCCGTGCGCGGCTTCAAAGACCCCTTCCTGGTTGTCGATGGCGCCGGTGAAGGCTCCTTTTTTGTGACCGAATAACTGGCTGCCCAAAATCGAGTCGGTGAATCCCGCGCAATTGACGGCCAGAAAGGTGTGCGGCGCGCGGCGGCTGGACAGATGGATCGCTCGGGCCACCAATTCCTTACCGGTGCCGGTTTCCCCTTCGATCAACACGGTCGCATCCACCGCGGCAATCTGTTGAATCTCTTCGTACAACACCACCATAGACGGACTTCGGCCGATCAGGTCATGAAACTTGCCGTGGTCCGCCAGCTGCGACTGCAGCGCTTGCGCCTGATCTTCAGCCGCGAAGCGGCGCCGCACACTTTCGACCCACTGTTCGGCAATCGTCAACCGTAATCGTAAGAACTCGACACCGACAGGTTTGGTCAAATAGTCGTTGACCCCGGCCTGAAGCGCCGCCCGCAGAGATTCCGGAGAATCGTGTCCGGTGATCATGACAATGACACAGCGATCTCCGCCGGGACCGGACCGAATACTCCGACAGAGCTGCAATCCATCCATTCCCCCGCCACGCAATTCCCAATCGAGCAGCACGAGTTCATACGACCGCTTGCCATAGGCCTCCCATGCCGATTCGCCATCGGCGCAGGCCGTCACCTCATGGCCCCGCGCTCCGATGACCTGCTCGAACAGGAGTCGCACGTCGGGATGATCTTCCACGAGCAATACGCGCATGCCGTGCTATCCTTCAGACATAAATCAGTTGCAGCCGATCCAGAAACCGGCGGAGCCGTTCCACTATCTTACGCAACGCCGGCGCATCTTTTCGCGAGGCCGCCGTTTCCAATGACCGTCCATACGCCGTAATCGCTTCAAGCCCGTATGTCCCGCCGGCTCCTTTGAGGCCGTGCCCAATCTCACGCATCAGCTCAAAATCTTCACGGCCCAACGCCTCCGTCATCTGGATCACATCCTGGCGTCGATGCTCCAGAAAACCAGGCATGAGGGTTTCCAGCTCCACGTTGACGTGGAGCACGACAGGTTCTTCGTGATATGCGGGCGCCGGCGGCAAGGAGGAGGCCGTCTGGAAATATAATTGGATCGCCTCCAGCAACCGGGCCTTGCGAATGGGTTTCGTAAGGTGCGCCGTACAGCCCGCATCAAGACTCCGCTGCACTTCGCTCTGCAGCGCATTGGCCGTCAGCGCCACGATCGGCGTGGGCCGGCGGCGCTGGTCTTTTTCCCATGCGCGGATCGCCCTGGTCGCGGCATACCCATCCATCACGGGCATCTGAATATCCATCAGGACCAGATCATACGATCCGTGCATGAACATCTCGAGGGCGATCTGACCATTGGCCGCCGTCTCCACCCGGTGCGGCGTCGTCTTGAAATAAAACTCCATCATCCGGCGATTGTCGGCGAAATCTTCAGCCAAAAGAATCTTCAGGCCAGACGTTTCATCTGCAGAAGGTTCTGATTGAAGGTGAGTCACGTTTCCAGGGTTCCCGGCGGATGCCGTCTTGCCCAAGACGGCCATCATCGCATTGAACAGATCGGAGCGTCGAAAGGGCTTCGTGAGATACCGCACGACCCCATGTTCGCGGGCCCGAGCCTGGTCACCGGCGCGCCGTTCCGATGTCAGCATGATGATCGACAGGCCGGCCAGACCCGGCGAGCGTGCGATGGTCTCGGCCACCTGCCAGCCGCTGAGTTTCGGCATGCGCACGTCAAGAATGGCCAGACGGTAGGGGACGCCGGCCGTGAGGGCTCGGCGCAATTCCCGCAGCGCCTCATCTCCCCCGGCTGCTTCCGCCGAAGGGATCCCCCAACTGGTTAGAGTTTCCCGCACAATCAGCCGATTCGTGGCGTTATCATCGATGATTAAGGTACGCAACCCCGCAAGTTGTTCCCATTGTGCGGCAGGAACCGGTGAGGCCGGTTGCGCGTGCGCGGCAAACTTGGCCGTAAAGCTGAAGGTGCTCCCCCGACCCGGTTCACTCTCCACCCACATTCTGCCGCCCATCCGCTCTACCAGACGCCGTGAAATCGTCAGGCCAAGACCGGTGCCGCTATACGGCCGTGTCATCGAAGAATCCACTTGGGTGAACCGCTCGAAGATGACGGCTAACTTGTCTGGAGGAATTCCAATGCCGGTATCCCGGACGGTGAAGAGCAGATTTCCTGACCCTTCTGCCTGCGGGTCGCATTCGACACGCAACACGACCTCTCCTTGGTCGGTAAACTTGATCGCATTGCCCAACAGATTCAGCAGCACCTGCCGGAGACGATTCGGATCGCCTACGAGGGAGGTCGGAACATCAGGTTGGATCTGATAGGCCAGCTCCAGATTCTTTTCAGTGGCACGAACCGCAACCAATTCGGCCGCGCGCTGCACCAGGTCACTGAGATCAAAATCCGTGAGATCCAAGTCCAGATGCCCGGCTTCGATCTTCGAGAGATCGAGCACATCGTTGATCAAACTCAGCAAGTTACTCCCGGCATCTCGAAAAATCTGGACGTATTCCCGTTGATCCTCATTCAGCGATGTTTCCGACAGCAGATCGGCCATGCCGATGATCGCGTTCATAGGCGTCCGGATCTCATGGCTCATGGTAGCCAGGAAATCGCTCTTCGCCCGATTGGCAAATTCGGCTGCCTCTTTCGCCGTGACCAAGGCGCTCTCCGCCTCACGCCGTTGCTTCGACTCGTAGGCCAAGGTGACTAAATTCCCGATGGACGTGGAAAACTGCGCCTCTTCATTGCTCCACGTTCTCGCCGAACCGAGACGTTCGTGACAGACGACTCCGGCCAGGCGACCGCCGAAGAAAATCGGCACGTCCAACAACGAGGCAATTCCCAAGGCCTGCAGGTAGGGCTGCAGTAATTCAGCGGTGCGCGGATCGCCGGCGACATCATGCGCATCGACCACCTGCTCCTCCAGCAATTCGGCAAAGTATCGCGGATACTGCGCCACGTCGAGACGCGCGCCGCGCGAATGCCGCGCCTGGGCTCGTTCATAGAGTTCAACACATTCCAGCACCGCCCCGGTGCGGTCCAATAACCAGACACTGGCCCGATCCACTGCCATGGCTTCCGCCGAGGTCTGCATGAGCTCTTTCAGCGCAGACGGCCAGTCTCCCGAACCGATATGCTGACTTTTTGTCAAACGCATCAACGCATGCTGATGTGCTTGGAGCACCGATTGGCTGCGACGCAATGCCGCTTCCGCCTCGGTGCGTCTGGTGATGTCCAGCACCAACGTCAACACACAGTTTTCTTGCCCGATGCAGACCGGCTCAACATTGAAGAGGCCGTGCCGGAGTTCGCCGGATTTCGTGCGAAACTCTTTTTCCAGATGCCGGAGAAAACCATCCCGCCGTAATGTTTCGGCCAACTGTTGACGGTCGTCTGGATTGACCCAGATGCCGACATCAAGAGACGACATGCCGATCAGCTCTTCCCGAGAAAATCCCGAGACCCGCACGAACGCCTCATTGACGTCGAGCACCCGCCCGTCCTCAAGCCGGCTGATGGCCATCCCCGCCGGGCTGCTATGAAAAGCCTTTGAAAACCGTTCCTCGCTCTCCCGCAACGCCTGCTCCACCCGCTTCCGTTCGGTAATCTCGCGCGCCACCACTTGAAACCCATTGACGGTGTTCCCGTCCATCAACAATTGCGTATGCTGCCCTAGCCAGACTTCCCGGCCGTCCTTGGTCACCACCGGCAACTCGTACACGGTCCGGAGCGTTTTGCGGATAAACTGTCGGCCATAAAACCGCTCTGTCTGCACACGACTCTGCGGATGGACAATCTCCAGGTAATGGCGGCCGAGCAGTTCCTCCGGGAGATAGCCCAGAATCCGTAACGAGGTCGGGTTGCAGTATATGAACCGTCCGGCGGCATCGGTGCGGTAAATGATATCTCCGGCGTGCTCGACAAGGTCGCGGTAGCGCTCCTCGCTTGCCCTTCTGGCCTCTTCGGCTTGTTTTCTCGCCGTAATGTCCAGGTGGATGCCCGTCATCCGAATCATGCGCCCCTGCTCGTCATAGACCCCCGAGCCCAATGCCGCCATCCATCGGTACGACCCGTCCTGATGCCGGAGGCGATGATCCAAACGATACTGCTTGGTATATCCTTGCTGGAACAGCGTGACCGTCGCGAGAACTTCCGCCCGTTCATCCGGGTGGAGGCGTGACTCCCAATCAGCAACGGTGGGGCCGACGTCCGACTCCGCGCAACCAAGCTGACTTTTCCATCGCGGCGAGTAATAGGCCGATTGGGTGACCAACTCCCATTCCCACACACCCACATCCGCGCATTCCGCTGCCAGTTCAAACCGTTGGCGGCTCTCCCGTAGTGCCGCCTCGACCTGCCGCTGTTCGGCCAACTGCGTCGATAGACGATGATTGGCGGCACTCAGATCCTGCGTCTGTTCCGCCACGCGCTGCTCCAATCGGCTATTGGCTGAACGAAGCGCATGTTCCGCGTCACGTCGCTGAGAGAGCAGGCAGGCGGTGCCCCAGAGCAATGCGACTCCCAGGGTACGATTAAGGATCGCCGTCGCGACCTCGATACCGGGAGGCGCAAACCACAGGCCTATTCCCAGCAAGATCGTACACAGCGATGCATAGCGCAGGGGTGCTGCAGGCGAGTCCAACCGCGCGCTCAACCAGAGCGGAAGCGCATAGAGAAGCCAACTGACATGCCCCAGCGGAATGGCCACATCCAGGGCAAAGACACCGGCCGTCAACAAGCCAATCGTGACAAGCATGCTCGAATCGCCCCCTCAAGACTTACATCGATACCCGATCCGCGATTCGTAATCTGAAAACAGGCGTAAGATACCGCCTCGAACACATCAGGTAAACCCCTGACAATCGGCCCTATAACGGCCCTATCTCAATGATTCAGGATCAGGGATGCGCCTACGATGCCCCGGGCAGGAATGCTTGCTTGAGGAAACAGGCCGGATTCTAGCGAAGGAACAGAATCTCTTTCCGATGAAATGACTGCAGTGGCAGGATGACGCAGAGGAGGATGGATGATCCGATCATTGTCAGGACATTCTTTCGAACCGCCAACTGTGGTCGACGAACATGCCCTTTCCTCGCCATCCATCATGCGGATACATTCGGCCGGTCCCGTAATAGTCTCCGTCCAACACCTGCAGCTCAGCCGCATACTGAACCCAATCTTGCGTCACGATATTGTTTTCAATCGCGGCATGAAGGAAATAGCGCCCGCCGCACAACGGCAGGTGCGGCACGTGAAAGTCCACATAGCCGCTGCCTTCCAAATCCAGCGGCGTGCGACTCACGAGATCCGTCGAAAAAATACAGGATGCGCGCTCATCTCGATTGATCACAACCATGACGCGCATGTCCTTAAACACTTTTCGAACATGACACCGATAGTGTACGCGAATGACAAGATGCTGCCCGGACATAACCGGCTGCAAAGGGTTGAGCTTGTCGTCTAAGAAAGTGATGGCCTGCACGGTAAGTTCGCCCTTCGTATACCGATCGGTGCGATCAGCCAGCGAGACGCCGGCATCCGTGAACGCTTCGCTCATATATTGCTCGATAATCTGCTGCGGTTGGCCATCACCCACGACCCGCCCGTGCCGCAGCAGAATGGCGCGCTGGCAAAGGCTCGCCACCACCGGCAAATCGTGGCTGACGAGAATAACCGTCCGGCCGTCTCTTCGCACCTCGTCCATTTTCCCCAAACACTTCTTCTGAAACGCTCCATCGCCGACCGACAGCACTTCATCGACGATCAGAATTTCTGGATCAAGATGCGCCGCCACTGAAAACGCCAGTCGCACGTACATGCCGCTTGAATAGCGTTTGACGGGGGTATCGATAAATTGTTGGGTGCCGGAGAATTCCACGATGGCGTCGAATCTTTTGTCGATGTCCACCTTGCGCATACCCAGCATGGCGGCATTGAGGTAGACGTTTTCGCGTCCCGAAAGCTCTGCATGAAATCCGGTGCCCACCTCCAACAACGATGTCACGCGCCCGTACAGATCCACTTCTCCACCGGTTGGCTCCGTGATGCGGGACAGGATCTTCAACAACGTACTTTTCCCCGCTCCGTTGTGTCCGATCACTCCGAGAACCTCGCCCTCCCTGACATCGAACGAGACATCGTTCAAGGCCTGAAAGGATCGTGGAGCCACCTTCTTCGCAGTTTGGCGCCCCAGGAGAGACCGACAGCCATGGGCGATCCGATCGCGCAAGGTGTCATGGTTGATCCCTGCGATGACATATTCTTTGCTCACATGCCGTGCGGAAATTGCGATCTCAGCCATCAAATCACGTCCGCGAAGGTGCGTTCCATACGTTTAAAATAGACGATCCCGCTCACGAACAGAATCAGGACGATGCCTACGCTCGGGAGGATCGTTTCGAGCGAGGGGGGGCGTTGGCCCAACAGGCTCCACCGAAATCCCTCGACGACTCCCACCGCGGGATTCAGGCTGTAGAGGGTCCGCCATCGTTCGGGGATGAGACTGGCGGGATACACCACGGGCGAAGCAAACATCCAAAACTGCACGAAGAATGGGATGATATGCCCCACATCTCGAAACTTCACATGTAACGCAGAAAACCAGAAACTCACAGCCAGGGCGGCGAGCAAGGCGATCACGACAAAAATGGGGAAAAACAGCATCTGCCAGCCCGGCGTGACCCCGAACCATAACATGAGCGGAATCATCATCAGCAATGCGCACAGTAAATCAACCGCCGGCGCCGATGCGGCGGCGAGCGGAATAATCAGGCGAGGGAAATACACCTTGCTGATCAGATGCGACTCTCCCACTAGACTGGTGCCACTGCGGCTCGTCGCCTGAGCGATGAAGTTCCATGGAAGCAGGCCCGCATAGGCGAACAACGGGTAGGGCACGCCATCAGACGGCAGCTTCGCCAGGTAGCTGAACAACACGGTGAATAGCAGCATTGATATGAGAGGCTGGAACACCGCCCATCCCGCACCGATCACCGCCTGTTTGTAGCGGACTTTTGTATCCCGCCAGATCAGAAAGAGGAGCAATTCTCGATACAGCCAGACAGACTGCAGATCCAGATGAAACAGCCCTCGACTGGGGCGAATTTTGACCGTCGGTGTTCGAGCGGCCCGCGCGGTTGCGCCCGCCGTGAATGGCGCAGCACGCTGTGCTTCCGACTCATTCATCGTCATCACGATCCCATCATGGTTTGAGGAGATACGGTTCCCAGAAGGAGCGGTCATATCGCGGCCATGCATGACAGCCGAAGGGCAAGCGATGGTGATTGAGCTCAAAACAGTGCCGTGGGACTACTTCAAAAGCAAAGTCTAGTCCGACATGAAAGGGAGCCACCTTGAATTGCGAATCGTAGCGCACCGCCTCGTCGGCCCAAAAATGATCTTCGTTTTTGGTTCCGTCCGGGCGCAGATGCCAACGGTCCAGTTCTCGCTTGACATTATTAAACCGTTTGATTTGTTTATACCACTTTCTCGGCAAATTGAGAGATTTCACATACCAGGACTGGCCGGACGCAATCCGTTGCCAATACACTTCAGGATCCACCCAATAGGCGTCCGACGACAAAACACGCCGAAAGCTAGAGACTTTTCGGAGAGAGAATCCGCCGTTGCCTACCCGAGAAGCGCCGACCCACGGACTATCGGCACACTGCAACCACGGGGCGCCTACGTAATCCCAATCCCTCGCGCACCACTCCATCAACCGATCGGAAAAAACCAACGCGTCGAGTTGATAGATCAACACATAGCGGTACGCGTGGAATGCCTCATAAAACGTCGGGGAGAGCATCAATCTTGCGTTCGCGATGGCGCTTCCAAAATATGAATCGGGAAATCGTTGAATGTGAAAGCCGGGCCGTTCAATTGTCAGACTTTGCGGGACGACGAGGAATTTGTCATACCGCCCGAGGTAATGCTCTACATGCCGGAAGGAAATCTCTTCATCCTCGGTAAATTCCGCCCTGTTATATCCCGGCACAACCACCGCCACATTACTCAACCCCAGGCCTCTTTCTTGCCCTCCCATCATTGCCCCCACGCTTCAGGCCGTTGCCAGCGATGGCTTAAACCAGAATGAGCGCCTAGGCCGTCCGGCGTGAAGCAATTCCGGCACCGTGACAAACCGATAGCTCCCGCTCAGTCGATTGAGCACCATCTCCAAGGCGTCGAGCATGGCTTGACGGTCGGGCCACGAAGTATGTTCGGGATCGACCCCATGAGCAGGTGCGCCCTTATCGTACAGAGTATCGTGGAACAGAACGATCCCGCCCGGCGACACCATTTCCAACAAATATTTGCTCATGACCGAGGACCGGGACTCGTACCAATCTCCGCTGTTCAGATTCCATCCCACGACCTCGTAGCCCATTATGAACGCTTCTAAGCGCGACATGACGGTCTGTTCCCCATAAGGCGGACGAAACAAGGGGCTGACATAGGGTTGCAATGCGCGTTCACATTCCCGGATTTGCCGGCGGCGTTCTCGGCTCGACAGTCCGGGAAATGCGCGATGATCCCAGGAGTGGATGCCGATTGCGTGCCCTCCTGCGACAATTCGCCGCACCAGGTCTAGGTGGGTGGCCGCAGCACGCCCCACCACAAAAAACGTACCACGCGCGTGATACTTTTCAAGAAGGGCCAATACTTTAGGAGTATTTTCAGGATCCGGCCCGTCGTCAAACGTCAGAGACAAGACTGCTTTGGTGGTGACGACATGCGTCAGGCTTCCCAAAACCTTCCTCACTGAGGCCGACACCAAGGATTGAGGATTCATGGAAGCGATTCCCCCGTTATTCCACCATCACCGGTGGGGCCCAGAATCTGAGACTTCCCTTAAGCAGGCCCATAAGACGACCTAGTCGCCAGGCTAACAGGGTCTTCCCTTCCGGCGTACGAAGCAGCTCCAACATGCGTCCGAGCAGATTACGCCAAGCCTGCAAGTACTTACGCCAGCGCCACCATTCCCACAGATGGCCGGCCCCATACTTTTTATAGAGGTACACCTCATACTCCGCATACTGCGAGGCTTGAGCGTAGACGCCCTTCTTGCTTGCGCGGAGTCGGCAGTGAAGTACCGCGGCTGGGACAAACTCCAGCTTCACCCCGTGTTGCTGCACCCGCATACAATAATCGATGTCTTCGCAAATCGGAATGTTTTCATCAAATCCGGCCACGGCATCATGTAATACACGTGTGATCCCCAGGGTTCCCGAACCTGCATGCGGGAAAGGCAAAAACCGAAACTGTTGGAGTCCGGCAACCTGCGTGCAGCCGCGCGCCGATCGAACGGCCGGGCTATTGAGCTTTTCGAACTCCAAGCGAGAAGCGACGAACCCATGGACCCGTAAAGCCGCTTCCATGGAAACCGCCCATCCGGGCGCCGGAACATCGTCCGCATCACAAAATAATATCCCCTCACCGGTTGCTGCTTTGACCCCTACATTTCGTGCATAAGACGGGCCGCGTCGTCCGGAGGCATCAATAAGGCGAAGACACGGAATATGCTTCATGTGGCGAGCGATCACTTTTGCCAAGTCGTCGGTCGATCCATTATCTGCGACAATGACTTCCCATGCCCCTGGCCAGTGCTGGTCCGCTAGAGCCTGCAGCGTCTCATCGATCGTGCGGGCAGCATTACGGCACGGAATGATGATGCTGAGTGTCATGGTTCCCCGGACTTCATGTCCTCGGCGAACACCGTTAGAGTGAGACTCTCGTTGGTTCTCCCATCGCAGTGGGCGCTTGGGTCCACGCGCGGTAGAGCGAACAGAGACGAGCGGGCCGCACCCAGTAGCTAGGATCATTCAGCAGGGCGCTGATTGCCACCAGAGGAGCCCTTCTCGGAGAACCACGCTTCATGCTAATCGCAGCCGCCTCAAGAAGTTCTCCGCACAGTCGACGGAACGAACCGGTGGGAGCCGTCTCGGCCGCTGCAGCGGCTTCTGTGATCTCTCTCCAGAATGTCTTCACAGCTGAAACAGGATGGGCTGAAGACATCGCCAGGGTGCTGGCGATGCGTTTCAACCAGTCAACAACCACCGCTTCCTGCAGTAACCAAGGAGCTTCGCGCACGGCTTTCAGCAAATGAGCCTTGGTCGGTTCCAGGCCGCCGCCGGCCCACCAACGCTGATGGGCAATACTGGCACAGACCGCCGCTCTCGCCTTCCGACGGACACGATCAGCATCGGCGGTAGCGGGCAGGCGCGACAGGGCGGTTTCCACAATCTTCGGCAATTGCTGTTCGTTGGTCCCATTTGCAATGGTGCTATACCAGAGACCTTGTTGTGAATACCGCCCGCGGGCGACAGGTCCGCCAGAGAGAAACATCCATGGAGTGAGCGCGGCAATACGGAGCGCCATGTCATAGTGTTCCATTCCGGCCTTGCTCTCATCGAAAAACCCGGCTTGTTCAAACAACTCGCGCCGCACCAGCCAGGTCGGGGGGTGCAGAAAATCATCGGTTCTCGTGAGAAACTCTTCTAGCACATTGCCCGACGGTCCCCACTGCGGCCAAAGCAATAGCGGCGTTTCTCCCCCCGTCACCACGCTCTGCCCATACAGCACACCGATTTCCGCGTGCGCCTCTAAAATCGGAACCTGTACCATCAATTTATGGGTGAGAAATTCGTCATCATCGTCCAGCAGCGCAATATACTTCCCTTTTCCACGCTTAATTCCTGCATTTCGTGCACCGGATGCACCCCGGTTCTCAGGCAGCCTTAGATATTGAACCCCGGGAAATTCGGCCATGACCTTGGCCGTATCGTCGGGAGAGCAATCGTCCACCACGATAATCTCCATGTCAAACAGCTCCCCGGCCTGCTCCTGGGCCAAGGCGGACAGAATAGCTTTTCTGAGAAGATGCGCACGTTTGTAGGTTGGGATCACCACACTCACAAGTGGACGCGCCGAAGACGGACTTGCCATGGTATTCACACCCTGTTCTTGCTGAACTGAAAGTGAATCGTAACTCATAGGGGCGTTTACCTCCCTCATCCCGGCACTCTGAATGGGTTCTCGAACGTCTGCATGAGAACCTCAACATCCCGGCGCCAGGGGAAATTCACAACTCGCGTCTCTCCCTGATTCGGAGATCATATATGTAGTCACGTGGTGGTAGCTAGGAGGATTCTGAGGAGTCAAGTGTTTTGGGCGCCTATTCGCCCGCCACATTGCAGCGGACGTCGGCTTCCAGAGAAATCCAGTGCGGCCGACAAGCCGATTCTTGTACGGCATCCATTGTCCGTTGCACAGCGAGGCCGTCGTAAAAAGAAGCATCGACATCCGTGTTTAATTTTTTCCGAAGACAGGCATCTACAAAACTCCGCATCATCGTCCCAAGACAATGGGAAGTGCCATCGGAGGCTTCCGCCGGTAACGGCACCAGTTCCCATGCCGGATGCGTCGCACGAGAGACCCGCAATATATCTACCGATCCACGGCTCAAGGAAGCCCGCAGGGCACCTTCCCGTCCAACCACTTCGATGTAGGCTTTATCTCCTGAGTTAGGCGTGGCTCGACTCGCAAACAAGTGGCCCTGAATCCCGTCTCGGCAGACAAACCACGCCGAAGCGATATCGTCGGTCTCCACCTGAGCCAACTCACCGGTCCGATGATCAATCCGCTCGCGCGGGATCAACAAGGTACTGCCCGCCACCGCCTCGATCGGTCCGATAATAAATCCTATGAGATCGAAGAGGTGAGATCCGACATCGTACAAAATTCCAGCGCCCGCGGCGTCTCGCATTTCCCGAAAACCGATTTTTGAATCCGGCTTCACACCTTCCCAAGACGCATACTGTACCCGCACATGGTACGGTTCTCCAATGTCGCCTCTCAGCAACCGCCGTTTTAGCTCTTGAACACCATATAAATATCGATAAGTAAAGGCGACTTGGTGTATTGCGTGACTCTGCTCTGCATGCCGCACCATTTCGACGACCTCATGCACATTCATGCCGAGAGGCTTTTCGCAAAAGACATGTTTACCCCCTGCGAACGCAGCTTTTGCCTGAATGGCATGAGCGACGTTCGGAGTTGCGATGGTAATCGCGTCGAGATCCTTCCGTGCGCAGACCTGTTCGTAGTCGAGAGACATCTCTGGCACCCCGAGTCGATCGGCCATGGCTCGAGTACGCGACGCGTTTCGGCCGCACAGGACAACTACTTCCGCGTCAGGATGCGATTGCAATCCCGGCACGTGACAGGCTTCAGCAAATGCCCCTGTGCCAAGGACACCCACGCGCAATTTTTTCATAGAATGACCTGATGAGGAAGGAGCAACAGTTGAGTTGGGTATGGCGAAAATTCAGCCAGGATGATCAACGAACATCTCCCCAGTGAAGCAAAGCCACCATGGCATACCGAGCCTCTAAGGGGTAATAGGGGATTCCCTGATGCCTGCCCTGATTATTCCTGACTACAAGCAGAGAGTCGAGAAAAAAATCACCGCGAAATGCTCATGCCAACTATTTGTTATTCCTCACGTATCTGACCGAACCAATCCCGTCCTGATTGCCAGCCTCACAAGGCCAGGCACATCACGGATTTCCAGACGTTCCATCAACTGAGCTCGATGGGTTTCTACGGTTTTGACGCTCAAATCCAGACGATGGGCGATTTGTTTTGTCGAACAACCCTCGGCAATCAATTGAAGAATTTCACGTTGACGCCCGGTGAGTTTGCCCAGTGGGCTTGTCGATACATCATCCTGTCGACAGTAGGCGTCCAGGGTGAACTTAGCCATAGCCGGAGTCAAATAGGTCTCTCCTCGACAAACGGTCTTAATAGCCAATTCCAATTCGGGACGATCCGCATCCTTGAGCAGATACCCGGACGCGCCGGCTCGCAAGGCTTCCTTGAGGTACTCCTCGTTCGTGTACATCGTCAGCATGAGGACCTTGGTCCTCGGACACTCCTGGCGCATCCGGCTCGTCGCCTCTAGACCATTCATGCCGGACATGGCGATGTCCATCAACACCACTTCAGGATGAAGTTCTTTCGATACCCTTAGTGCATCGCGACCATCACTCACTTCCCCGATGACCTGAATCCCCTCCAGCTTCTCCAGTAGAGCCCGGAATCCCGCCCGCACCAATGTATGATCCTCTGCAAGCAATACTCTGATTTTGTTCATGCCAAAGATTCCTCGGTGCTTTGGGACACAGCACCATGCGGGAAGGAGGCGCGAATTTCCGTGCCCACGGCCGGAGTCGATTCAATGCTGAACGTTCCCCCGACAAGTTGAACCCTTTCTTCCATCCCCGACAGTCCGACGCTGGTACCAACTCTGGCCCCGGACCGAACCGCGTCCCGATCAAACCCGATTCCATTGTCGCGAATCACCAGTGTCAAATCGTGAAGAGACCGCTCCAGTCGCACTTCCACCTTTTTCGCCTGGGAGTGCCGCACAACATTGGTCAATGCCTCTTGCGTGAGCCGGAAACAGGCAATTTCGATTTCCGGAGACGGTCTGGCAGTGAGGCCCTCGGCAGAAAACTTCAATTGCCAGCCCGCACGTTCTGCTTGCCTGCCGACATACCATCTGAGAGCGGGCACCAGGCCCAGCTCATCCAACAATGAAGGCCGTAAATCCAATGCCAGACTGCGAACGCGTTGAAGAACCTGCGCTAATATTTCCAAGCTATCAGCGATCTGGTCCTCGACGGGTTCGCAATGGGGGTGCGCCCGAAGCTCCCGCAAATTCAGCTTAATGGCGGTCAATGCTTGTCCGATCTCGTCGTGCAGATCACGGGCAATCGCGCGACGCTCCAGTTCCTGGATCTCCATCAGGCGACGTGAAAGGACCCGTAGCCGCTCATTGGCATCACGCAGGTCGGCCGTGCGCTCCATGACCCGCAATTCCAATTCTTCATGCGCATCCTTCAGAGCCTTCTGTGCCCGTTTTTGCTCGGTAATATCGGTGTTCAATTCCAGACTTCCGCTCGGCATACCGGTGGCGTCTCTCAGCAGCGTCCACCGACTGGATACCGTGATCTCTCGCCCGGCACGAGTTTTGTGCACGAGCTCCCCTCGCCACAACCCTTGCTCCAGAAATTTTTGCCTGATGTCCTCTAGCGGGAGCGGGAAACTGGTGCTCAAAAAGTCATGAATATAGGCTCCTACCGCTTCCTCCGCCGACCACCCATACAGACGTACTGCGCCTTCATTCCAATACGTAATCGTATCGCCCAGCAGATCGCGAACCAGAATGGCATCGTTGGCTAGGTCGAGCAGTTTCGCCTGGCGGCGAAGCAATGCCTCGGCTTGTAACTGCCCGCGTCGATCTTTGGCGACAAAGCAATATCCGAGAATGGTTCCAGTCTCATCAGAAATGGCACTCACGGAGAGCACTACCGGAAACCGACATCCGCCCCGATCAAGATACGTCCACTCGTCTTCGGCCATCCGACCAATACCGGCCCGGGCGACGATGACGCCGAACGAATCTTGAATTGAGCTTCCCGACTCGGCCGCAAGGGTTTCACTGCGGCGGCGCAGTTCATCCGGATCATGAAAGGCGGCCGGCGTCACTTTACCGACAACCGCATCGGCGCCGATTCCGAGTAATCGTTCGGCCGCGCTGTTGAAGCTGGTGATGATGCCGTCCGGCCTGGTCGAAATGACCAGCACTCTGCTCAAACCGCTATCATGGTGTTCAATCATATGGCTTCTCGCGAGGCCCCATCCCGACAAGCCTTGAGAGGAGAATGGTCGACTCGGTGGCCAACGTTCAAGCACTCGTGGAGGTGCCCACCTGCGGGCAATCATACTACAGAGCGCGAATTCAAGCGACAGCCGGAGAGAAAAGAGTGCGTATGCTGAACGGATGAAAACCAACCAGCGGGTCAGCGATCTAGTCCCTACGTTTTTGAGGCTCGGATTGTCGGCCGACCAACCACACACCGGTGAGAATGAGGACAATGCCTGCAATTTCCCGCAGCCCAATCGCTTCACCCAAGATCAGAACGGAGAGGAGCAATGCCGACACGGGAATGAGATTCACGAACACCCCTGCCCGCGAAGGCCCCACACCTTGAACGCCATACAACCAGGCCTGCTGGCCTAACGCCGTGGCGAACACAATGAGATACCCCACAGCCAGCCATCCGGAAACCGGCACAGCGCGTGGACCGGTGACTAACATTTTCTGGTCGCTCCAGAGGAGAGGAAGCTGGAGCAACAGCGAGAGCAAGAGTGTGGTCCAATTCACAGTGAGCGGAGAGAGCCGCTCCATCACCTGCCGGCCGCCAATGGAATACAGCGCCCAGCTCACTAGCCCCAATAACACCAGCGTCCCGCCTAGCCAGGGGTGCTCCCCGATGGGCGCGTCCCCTCCGATCCCCGAGACGAGGGCGACTCCCGCAAACGAGACCGCGCAACCGCCTGCGACCTTCTTAAAGGGAATATCGCGCACCAAGAGGGAGGACAGGAGCGCTGTAATGGCCGGGCTGGCGCCGATCAGGACGCCGGCGGTTGAGGCCCCGACATAGCGGAGGCCGAACAAGGTCAATAAATGGTTGCCGAGCACTCCCAATCCCAATAAGGATAGAACTTTGAGATCGCGGGCCGTCAAGGTCGTGCGGCCGCCTTCGGTCCACCACCACAAGGGGATCAAAATCGCCAGCGCACCGATGCCGCGGATGAGGGACGTCTCGACAGCCGAAAACGCCCCGAGTGCCAGCTTTTGCCCAACGATCGAACCGCCCCAAACCAAGGCCGAAATCGTCAGCGCCGCATAGGCGGCGGGTACGGACGGTTTTTTCATTCAATCGATTCCTGCACGCCACACAGGTTGCGCGATCGAGACCTCGCAACCTGCGACGGTTAGTGCAACGATGTGGGAGTGATCACCCACATGCCGTCGCGGATGGTCGCGAGCACGGCCGTGACACGCGCATCAGCCGCCACGATCCGGTTGAGGTCCTGGATTGCCGCCGTCCGATCATCGGGCGGCGGGTCGGTGAGGACGTTTCCACCCCACAGGACATTGTCGACAAGAATGACCCCGCGCGGCGACAGCAATTCCATTGCGCGCTGGTAATAATTCACATAGTTCAGCTTGTCGGCATCGATAAAAATCACATCGAAGGGTCCCGTCAATTTCGCCATTGTCTCCAGAGCCGGCCCCATTCGGATCTCAATTTGACGACCATGCGGCGACTGCGCAAAGAATCGGCGCGCCACCGCGGCAGACTCCTCATCCACCTCGCACGTGACCACCCGACCCTGCTCAGGCAATGCCTCAGCAAAGCAGAGGGCGCTGTACCCCGTGAACATCCCGATTTCCAGGACCCGCTCGGCTCGTACAAGACGGGTCATCATATGCAGAAATGCCCCTTCCAGCGGCCCCACCAACATCCGCGCGTATTCCATTGTGCGTTCGGTTTCCTCACGGAGAGCCCGACGAACCGGCGTCTCCGGCAGGGAGCAAGCGGCAGCATAGGCATCGATATTCGGCGACACGAGATCGGCCATCAGTTTCACTCCAGGAGACAGGTATGCGACAATTCGCACCGGCGGTGGATCATACCACGGACATCGTGGAGAAAGAGCGTATACAAGTGAAGACCTTGAAGACATTGGAACCATTAACGGGCCGACTGCTGGAAATCCGGCGCATTCAGAGCGCGGCTTCCGTCCTGTCGTGGGATCAGGAAACATACATGCCGGCAGGCGGCGGAGCGGCCCGCGCCGAACAAATCGCAACACTGGAAGGTCTGGCGCATGAGAGACTCGTGTCGCCGCAAATTGAATCCTTATTGAACGAATGGATCGATCCTACGACCGGACAGGCGGCAGAAACCTGGGATGAACCGTCGCGGTCGCTGTTGCGAGAAACCTGGCGCGACTTTAGTCGCGCCAAAAAACTCCCCTCCGATTTTGTCATTCGCCTGAGCCGTGAATGTTCGTTGGCCCAACAGGCTTGGGTGACTGCGCGGGCAGAAAGTCGATTCGCGCAGTTCCTTCCTTCGCTGAAAACCATCCTCGCCCTCAAGTGTGAAGAGGCTCAGTATTTGGGATACCAGGACTCACCCTATGACGCGCTGCTGGATACCTATGAGCCCGGAGCCACGGTAGGCCAACTCACGCCACTCTTCGCACAACTTCGCGCGCGGCTCGTTCCGCTCCTGAAGCGCGTTCAGGCCAGCAAGGTGACCATCGACGATCGTTGCCTTCACCACACTTTTGACCACACGAAGCAGATCGAGTTCGGGCGTCTCGTCCTTACAGCCATGGGATACGATTTCGAGCGCGGCCGACTCGATCTCTCGGCGCATCCGTTTACCACCTCGTTTCATCCGACGGATGTCCGAGTGACGACGCGAGTCTTCGAGAAGGATTTGCCGTCGTGCCTCTTCAGTTGCATTCACGAGGGCGGTCACGGCTTGTACGATCAGGGCCTGGACCCGCGATATTACGGATCGCCGCTCGGCGAATCTGTCTCACTCGGGTTTCATGAAAGCCAATCGCGGCTGTGGGAGAACTGTGTAGGCCGGTCGCGGGCATTCTGGCAATGCTTCTATCCCATGTTGCAACACACATTTCCTCAGCAATTGACCGTCGTGTCTCTCGACCAATTCTATGCCGCCATCAACCGCGTTGTCCCTTCGCTCATTCGCGTAGAAGCTGACGAACTCACCTACAACCTACATATCATGCTGCGCGTGGAAATTGAGCAGGCTCTCATTGAGGGTCAGGCGCATCCGGAAGATCTGCCAAGCCTGTGGAATGAGAGAATGCAGGCGTATCTGGGCATCACTCCCGAACAGGACGCCGACGGCGTCCTGCAGGACGTCCATTGGTCGATGGGAGCCTTCGGTTATTTTCCCACCTATACCTTGGGCAACCTGTATTCGGTGCAATTCTTCGAACAGGCGAAGCTGGAGATCCCACAATTAGAAGAAAATATTGCAGCCGGACAGTTGATGCCTCTTCGACATTGGCTGCAACAGAAGATTCACCGGTGGGGACGCATGTTTACCCCAGACCATCTGGCTCGGCGTGTCACCGGCAACGGCGTGAGTCCGGAACCATTTGTACGATATCTCGAAGCGAAATACGGGGCTCTCTATCGGCTCTAGCGTTTCGCGACTCTGACCGCCGCCCAAGCCTCCGCAAATACAAGCATTCTCAATCCACGATATTTATCTAGGGCCATAACAGGGCCCTTCAGCTCTGGCGAGCTATTTCTCCGGCGTGGTATTCCTCAACCACTTAAAAATAGGAACTTTCTCCTAATTTTTTACCCTGCTTCAGGGGAATGAGTCGGTTGAACAGGTGGACCCCGGATCGAAGGAAAGACGCCAGACTTACGACTTGGCCAGAGGGAATCCTCACTGAACCTGATGTGGGCTATCGATGTCCCCTGGAACACGTCCACGATTAGACGTCATGAAGGAGCACGCACACGGTGACTTTCCTGCGCTCCAAGCGGACGCCGATAAACCCATGCCATGTCTCGACATTGCGGGCGAGTCGCGGCCTGTCTGCGTCGCAATCCACTGTTCCACCATGCCTCAGCAATGCATTATGGGAGATTTCACAGCCGTGAATGCATTCGACACGGTACCCACCGTCAAAACCGATCTCAATATCTTGCTCGCCGACGACCACGCCCTCCTTCGGCGCGGCCTCAAAGAATTCTTACAGGACTTTCTCATTGAAGACGGATTAACGCCTCACATTATAGAAACCGCCTCGGCCCATAGTGCGATCGATCAAATCCGGTCCGGGCCTTGGGATCTGGTGATCCTCGATCTGAATTTGCCCGACATGCCTGGATTGGAAGTTCTGCGCATTCTGAAATCTCTTCAACCGAGCCTGCCTGTTCTGGTGGTCAGCATTTACGCGGAGCAACATTATGCCGCCCGGGCTATTCGAGCAGGTGCTCTGGGGTACTTGACCAAAGAAACTGGTCCGCAACAACTTCGCGCAGCCGTGTCCAGAATTCTGCAAGGCGGCAACTATTTCCCGCCGCCTCAGTCCGAACAGGTCTCAGACACTATGATGAACCGCAACGAATCGTGCGCCCACGATCTCCCTGCGGTTCTATCAGACCGGGAGATCGAGGTGCTGCAGTGGATTGCGCAAGGCCGGCGCCTCACCGAAATCGCCGAACACCTCAGCCTGAGCATTAAAACCGTGAGCACCTACCGCGCCCGGCTGCTCACAAAACTGGGAATGAAAACGACCGCAGAGTTGATTCGATATGCCCTGGATCAGCAATTGGTTTGACGCCACTGGTTTATCGAGAGGAGGTCCACCTTCACGACACCACCTCCACTAAAACGGGCAGACATCTGCGAAGGTTGTTCGAGCTGTCGCACGGTGATCAATCGCTGTCCATCATCACTTCGCGTCGGGGGACTATGGCCAATATCCTGATTATCAACGCCGACTCGAATCTGAAACGGCTCATCAAGCTGGCGCTGCCTGGAATGGAGCACTTCGTTCAGTATAGTGCCACGTTACACAATGCCTCCGCTCAACCTCCCACATCCAAGCTGGATTTAGTGATTGCCCGCTTGGTCGCCGACGATGACCAGGGACCGGAAGATCTGGTCGACCTACGACAAGCCTTTCCAACTGCCCGGATAGTTGTCACAGCAGCTCTGCACGAACCTGCTCTGGAAGGAGAGAAGTTTCAGCGTGTGGTCCGCGAGTTGCAAATCGAGTATTGCCTGTTGGAGCCGATTGAGACGGGAACCATGTTGCACACAATACAATCGGCCCTCGCCCTTCCCCGGCGCCACTAAGACAAACCAGTTCCCGAAACGCTGGTTATGAGGAGATGTGCGAAATTTCTCCGCCAATTAGGGTGGAATCCGTACTTCTCATACTTGCCATACGAAAAGTTTCGCCTCTTCGGCTAGCGGAATCTTTGTCAGTACCCCATCGCGACATTGAGCTTCGCCAAATGATTGGCGGACAACAGAAACTCGGCTGACGCTTCAATACGCGAGGGCACCAGGAGCGTGGTGTGAAACACGATATCGCGGATGGGAATTTTGAAATCGGGCTGCTGCGGAGTACTCAATTCCACAGATTCGACGGATTGCATGATCGCTGTGACATCTTGCGGTCCATACGTGGCGATGACGGCTTGCATGAGGTCACGAACTTTTTCATTCGTCTCATTTCCGTCAATCCCTTTCATCAGGAGCGGAAGGGTCTCATCACGAACCTGATCCGACGGACTGAAATTTTCGACGCGTTCCTTGCGCCGGAGCGAGGTGAGGTCATTATCCAGATCCCGACTGAAGGCCCCATACGCAAACCGAACGAATTCAAAGTGAAACCCCTTCAGCCCCTTTCCGAACATCTGAAGCTCACAAAGAAAACAGAGCTGTTGGAGCTTCACATCGCTCAATAGCCCATAGGGCTCGGCCAGCGAAAGCACGTAGAGCAGTAGGGCCCGGTCAACGGTCATTTCGTGCGACTTTCGCAAGGGTCGTCTCTCCTCCATCGGCGGTAACGGGGAGGACTATAAACAGGCCGCTTCCGATTCGTCAATCGACGATCGCCTTCTCTGCAAACCCACTTGACCCGTCGAGGCACTTTCGTCTTTAATGAGCCTCTTTCACGCCGAGTCACACGCCATGAGCAAAACTCTCAAAGAGATGGACGTACTCCGCCAGCATCTGGCCAAGCATCAATTGAAGCTGACTCGCCAACGCGAACTGATCCTCACCGCATTCCTGCGACAGGAACATGTCACGGCGGAAACTATGTACCATCAACTCGCGAAGAAAGATCCTCATCTTGGCCTCGCTACCATCTATCGGACGCTGAATCTGTTTTGCGAAGCCGGAATTGCCCAAGCTCGCCACTTCGGCACCCAGACGCAATACGACAACATCTCCCACAAAGGTCATCATGACCATTTGATCTGCACGGGTTGCGGCACCATTGTGGAGTTCGAAAATTGCGAGATCGAACGGCTCCAAGAAGAAGTCGCCACAAAGAATGGCTTTGTCATTCAAACCCATCGGTTAGAATTGTACGGCCTCTGCGCGCGCTGCCGCCATTGACGGATTTCCATCACATCCGGTATCATCTTGATACGGCTTATCAATTTCAACTAGGACGCCCACGGGTGTCCTCACACGTGGAGGCACGCCGCATGGCTCTATTCCCTCGCACCTTGTTTGCCCTTACGCTGGGCCTCTCAGCGTTGCTCCTTTCCCAATGGCCCACGAGGATCGCGGAAGCGGCCGATAAACTCGTCGTCTATTCAGGTCGCGCCGAACGATTGATCAAGCCGGTTCTTGACGAATTCCAAGCCAAAAGCGGTATTCAGATCGACCTCCTGTCCTCAGGAACCACCGAGTTGGTCAACCGGTTGCAGGCAGAAGGGGACCACACCCCTGCCGATGTCTTTTTGACCAACGATGCAGGGAGCCTTGAACATGCGAGGGAGCTCAAACTCCTCCGTCCCATGAATATGCGGGAGGTCGAGCGGGCCATTCCTTCTCAATACCGTGCATCGGACAATAGCTGGATCGGACTTTCCGGCCGATTCTGGATCGTCGTCTACAATACAAACAT
The DNA here is from genome assembly GCA_022226935.1 of Nitrospira sp. Lineage (GTDB taxonomy): Bacteria > Nitrospirota > Nitrospiria > Nitrospirales > Nitrospiraceae > Nitrospira_A. The sequence goes on along the minus strand of CP092081.1, from coordinate 1,450,309 downwards.
GGTGAAACCCGACCAAATCAAGTCGCTGCTCGACCTTGGCCAGCCACAATGGAAGGACAAAATCGCCATCCCGAATTCAGGCAGTGAATACCTTCAAGCCGGCGTGTCAGTCATTAAGACGACTTTCGGCGATGACCGCACCAAACAGTTTCTCCAAGGACTAAAGAGCAATGCGGGGTCGCAGGTCTACCAGAAAAGTTCACAAATTGTGGAGGCAGTCGCAAAGGGTCAGGTCGCGGTAGGGATCGTCAATCACTACTATATTTATCGTCATTTGGCAACGCAGCCGACTGCGCCCATCGCCGCGATCATGACCGATCAGCAAGAAGGCGGCATGGGAGCCATCATGAATGTGACCGGCATTGGAGTCACCCGTGCTTCGAAACACGTCGACAGCGCCAAACTGCTCATCGAGTTTCTGGTGGCCCAGGCCGGCCAAAAACTCTTTGCAGACCTGGACAAGGAATATCCGCTGCATCCCGACGTAAAAACCGACCCGGCTCTCGTCGACCGGCACAGCTTCCGCGCGGCACTCGTTCCCCTGGCCAGGCTCGCGGAATTGCGCGAGGCTACTCTCACGCTGATCGAGCAAGTCGGCCTTCGCTGACCTGTGTGGCCGACCATGCTTACCGCAACCAGAGTTCAGGCGCCGTCTTCCCTACAGTGGGTCAGTCTATTCACTGCCGCGCTTCTGGTCTTCCCCACCGCATACATCGTCTACGTCGCGATGACGGCTGCACCAGCCGTATGGACTCGCCTCTGGTCCACACGGATTCCGGAGCTGTTGGGAAATACGCTGTCGTTGGCCGTCGGCGTCGCGCTGACTACACTGATATTGGGTGTGTCGCTGGCCTGGATCACCGTTCGGTACGATTTCCCCGGTCGCCGCATATGGGAATGGGCCCTTGCGCTGCCGCTTGCCATGCCGACCTATGTGCTGGCGTACGTCTATGCTCACCTTATGGGAATGGGCGGCCCGGCGGAACAGTGGTGGCAACTGCTCTTCGGCCCAGAGGCTCGACTGCCATCGCCCCAAAGTTTTGCTGGCGTCACCATGATCATGGTCCTCGACACCTTTCCCTTCGTGTATCTGCTGGTACGCAGTGCACTCCAGAATCTCAATGTCTCGTTTGAAGAAGTGGCACGCGCCTGCGGCGTCTCTCCATGGGCGACGCTTCGGCGGGTCACGCTCCCCCTTATTCGCCCCGCCATTGCGGCAGGGCTGGCACTCGTCATCCTCTATGTGATCTCGGATTTCGGCGCGGTCTCCTTACTCCGTTACCAAACACTGACCTATGCCGTGTACCAACAGATGACCAGTCGATACGACCACGCTGCCGCCAGCATCCTGAGCCTCCTGCTGGTCGTCATGGCCATCATCTTTCTCATGACCGAACGGTGGTTTCGCCAACGCAGTCGCTTCTATCAGACATCTGGCCGGTACCGACGGTCGACTCGACAGCACGCAGGCCCGCTTGGAACAGCTCTCATCACTAGCTATGTAGTCCTGGTCTTCGGAGCCGCGTTCGGCATTCCCGTAGCAATGCTCATCCAATGGAGCGTGGAGGCCATTTCGCAAGGCGCGTTGGATACGCGCTTCCTGGGTTTCATTTGGAACAGTAGTTTTCTCGCGGCACTGGCAGCCTGCGGCGCCGTCATCATCGGACTCCCATTAGCCTACCTCGCCAGCCGCCGTCCGTCACGACTGAACATCGCCTGCCTTCAAGCCGCCTATGCCGGCTATGCGCTGCCGGGACCGGTAGCCGCCCTCGCAGTACTCGTACTCTTCACCCACTTCGCGCCGGCATTGTATGGGACCGTGGTCGTGCTGGTCATCGCGTACATTCTGCATTTTCTCCCGGTTGGCCTTCAATCCATGGAGCCGGCCCTGCAACAAGTTACGCCTAATGTCGAGGAAGTCGCCCGTACCCTGGGGTGCACGACCCATCAAAGCCTGTGGCGCGTCACTCTCCCGCTCGTCCGCAATGGATTTGTTGTCGCGTGGGTATTGATGTTTCTCCAAACCATGAAAGAACTTCCCGCCACTTTGCTGTTGCGACCAGTGGGATTTGATACACTGGCAATCCGCGTCTGGCTGGAATCCAGCGAAGAGTATTACCAACTGGCGGCGCCTGCCGCGTTGCTCATCGTCCTCTTGAGCCTTCCAGCGTTGATGCTGCTGGTTTCCAAGGACTGGCGTGGAGATCCGCAGGAAGGCATCAAGTGAGCCTCGCGAACGAATCCGTAACAAGCGGGCACCACACCACGTCCGGAGGGATGATCCCGAATGCCCTGGATTCGGCTGCCGAACGATCAGCTGTTCTTGAATTGCGCGACATATCATGCGCGTATGAGCCCACTCGGCCGGCCATCGAAGGCATCACCTTCACGGTCCACCAAGGGGAGATTCTCTGCCTGCTCGGGCCTTCCGGCTGCGGCAAAACGACTATCCTTCGAGCAATTGCAGGGTTTGAGCGAGTGACCGCAGGGAGTATCGCGTTGTCCGGCCAGCTAGTCTCCTCTCGGGATACCATGCTTCCGACCGAACAGCGGCATATTGGCATGGTTTTCCAAGAATACGCGCTGTTCCCCCATTTACGGGTCGAAAAGAATATTGCGTTCGGCCTACGACACCTTTCACGAACCGAGCAGCAGGCGATCGTTGATGATCTTCTCATGTTAACCGGCTTGCGTGGCTTAGAGCACCGGTATCCGCATGAACTCTCCGGCGGCCAACAGCAACGCGTCGCACTCGCCCGCGCCCTCGCTCTTCGCCCGGTGCTCCTCCTCCTCGACGAACCGTTCAGCAATCTCGATCCGGATATGGCGAGTCGCATGCGCCAGGATCTTCACGCCCTGCTGAGACAAACCAAGACCACGGCCATTCTTGTCACCCATGATCATGATGAGGCGTTTTCCATGGCTGACCGTGTGGCGGTTTTAAACAAGGGGCGTTTGGAACAATTCGATACGCCCGAAGCTATTTATCACCTCCCGACGACGCCCTTCGTCGCTGATTTTGTCGGCCAGGCGGATTTTATCACCGGAGTCGTGACGCACCACCTGGTGACGACCGAAATCGGTGACTTTCCGAATACTCAACACCTCGCGACGGGCACGCATGTCGTCGTGATGATTCGCCCCGACGACATTCACATCGTCCCGACCAAAGGAGCCGAAGCCCGTATCCTTGCGCGGCAATTCAAGGGATCGGAGAATGTCTACACGATCCAACTGCCGTCAGGGCAAATCGTGCATAGCAGTGAGTCATCATTGAGCATCTATCAGGTTGGGACCGCGATCACCCTGCGCGTGGTGGCGACCCATACGGTCTTGTTTCCGCAACCGCCCGGCTCTCCGCCCGTGGTGGTGGCGTGACATCAGACCAATTACCTGACGTGAAACCGAACAAGATGAAGAAAGAAATCCGTAATGATGTTATGTGAGCTTCCCCGTCGGCAACAACAGTGAGAGGTGGAGGATCAACGAATGGACGTGCTGAAAAATGCAGTTGAGTATGGGATCATTGGCCTATTGATCGCGTTGAGCGTGTGGTCGGTCGCGGTCGCGGTCGAGCGATGGCTGTATTACCGACGCGTAAATCCGGCGCAGTTTACCGACGTTCAAACCTTTGAAATGGCGCTAACCAAACGGCTGGTCATCATCGGCACCGTCGCAGCCAATGCACCGTATATCGGATTGCTAGGGACGGTTTTAGGCATTATGATGACCTTTCATACGATGGGCACCTCCGGAACCATGGCCGTGAATACCATCATGATCGGCTTGAGCCTGGCCCTGAAGGCGACGGCCGTCGGTCTGCTCGTGGCCATCCCCTGCGTCGTTATGAACAATATTCTTCGCCGACGTGTCGCTGAACTGCTGACGACTTATAAGGTGCAACATGGAACGAGAGGTTAATCAGATCAACGTCATTCCATTGGTGGATGTGATGCTGGTGCTGCTCGTCATCGTCCTGACGACCGCAACCTTCATCAGTACGGGCCAAATTCCCGTGAACCTCGCCAAGGCGAAGGAGGCCGGGGATCATAAGGATGTTCCCGTCGTGGTAACTTTAACTGCCAACGGTGAGCTATTTCTTAATGATCGTCCTGTCCCCCCGGACGGCCTCAAAAGCGTAATGTTGACCCACCCGCGAGAATCCCTGGTCGTCGTGCGTGCGGACAAGGTCACGATGCTGGAACGTTTTGTTTCGGTTGTGGACGAGATCCGTGGCCTGGGCTTCCAATCTGTCAGCCTGGAGGTCGTGCGCCTGTGACCGATTCCCGTGCCGGCATGCCGGACGCCTTCGTCCGCTTGCGCGCAAGCGGGTGGATCATCTCACTATCCCTGCATGGTACAGCCGTCTTCTTAGCCGCACTGTTGGCCGCCAGGCTTGGACTAGCCCCGCCGTCATCGTCGTTCCATTGGGACGTAACCGTCGTCACCCCATCGGTTGCACCGTCTACGCCATCGCCCACGACCGATACGCCACAAACGGGCCCAAAACCTGCGCGCATGACCGCACGGAGCACGTCGATCTCTCCTCCGCGCTCCGCGCCATCTGACTTACCTCATCCAATGGAATCGGCCCTGGCCTCAAATACCATGCGTCATGAACCGTACACTCCACCCTCGGCTCTTCCCTCGCCGTCCGAGGATATCGAGTCGAGGCCTCAACATGTTCAAGTGCTTCCTCTTCCCGAGTCAGCGGAAAACCCACGGACGCAGCCCGCGACGGAACATTCCCTCACATCAGTGCCCCAATTCCCCACAGAGAGTGAACAAGAGCACCCATCCTTATCTTCCCCGATCAAAGACATCGAACCGACAACGCAATTATCGTCGTCGCTGCCAGCCTCGCAGCACCCCCCTAATCCAACCCCAGCTCCTGCCTTAACCGCCGCACTAGCCCCATCAATGAGCAACCTTCCGGCGCCGCCCAGAAAGGCCGATTATGGCTGGCTTGCAGGCATTCTATCGCCGCGCATTGAAACGCTGAAACAATATCCAGTGGATGCACGGCTCAAGCATATTGAAGGACGAGTGGTGGTGCGAATTGTCATTCAGGAAAATGGGCAAATCGTGTCCGCCGCGATCGCAAAAAGTTCCGGGCATGACATTCTCGATCAAGCAGCGCTTGAAACAATTCGAAAGGTTTCGTCGATCACACTGACGCAGCCTCTCGAACAATCAACAGTTACCCTTCATGTTCCTATCCGCTACCAGCTAGGACCATAGCGCAGACCTTATCCCTGTTGATGCAGGCTTTTCGTCAACATGGCCTCGCAACGTCTCCTACTGGAATGCACGCTGAATCTACGAAAACATTATTCGGCGTCGTATTGGATCCGGACTCGCCCTTTAATGGATGAGGACACCCACACCTTTCCCTCGCGATCGACGATCACCGCACCGACACCCGGCAATGTTTCAACCAGCGCTAATCCCCGCTGCCGTCCCATCACAAAAATACCTGTATCCAACCCGTCTGCCGTCAAGCCGTCTTTGGCTACAATCGTGACACTTTGGCAGTCGCGAGCCGGCTGCAAAGTCACTGGATCCAGGACGTGATGATAGCGGATCCCATCCCGCTCGAAATACCGTTCGTAATCGCCCGCCGTGGAAATTGCCTCATTCTGAAGATCGATAAATGCCAGCACCGCTTCTTCACGCCGTGGGTGCCGGATGCCAAATGGAAATGTCGTACCGTCCGGCAGTTGGCCAAACGTTCGAATATCCCCGGACAACGCCACCACCCCAGCGGCGGCACCAGCCTTTTGCATCGACGCAACCGCCATGTCGGCTGCAAAGCCCTTACCAATACCGCCGACATCCACTCGCATTCCTGGTTTCTCGAGATAGACTGTTCCCTGTGCCTGGTTCAACTGTAAGGCGTTCAAGTTCGTGAGTGGACGGATTCTCTCGAGATCAGTCTCCGACGGAATCTGTTGGCGATCCAAAACACTCCAGGCCTCAACTGCCGGACCGACAAGAATATTGAAACCGCCCTCCGTAAGCCGCGCCATCGTAACTGATGTTTGGAGGACCTTCATCGTATCGGGACTGACGGAGACTGCCTCCTTTCCCGCTGCTCCGTTCACCCGGGAGAGTTCGCTGTCCTTAATCCAGGTGCTCAATAATTCTTCCAACCGATGAATCTCCTGAAATCCTGCCGATGTGGCATTTTGAGCTGTCTCCCGATCCGAAGCGACTGCCGTAATGCTCACCCAGGTCCCCATATGCATCTGTGTACGCTTCACGAGAATCGGCGTAGGCCCGACATTCCCAGCGGCACACCCCAGTCCAAACAACAATAGCAGACACAGGCTTCCTTGGATTGTCAGATCATATCCGCGCTGTAGGACAGCATCGTTTACGAACATGAATCGAAATACTCGTCGGGTGTCATTGATAACGGACAACTTCATGGCTTGGTCCTTCGTTAAGAGGAGGCCTGCATGCGCCAAATCTCTGCCCTAGAATAAAAATGCACATTAGCGCTGCCGGGCGTCCAATTTTTCCAGAAGGCTACCGCTGCAACATCCCCAATAAATGCGGCCACTTCTTCCCGCCCTCTTGATCGCCTCAACGCCGCCTCCCAACCGACTTGACATTTCCCCACTGATCGAGATATTAATAATCGTTCTCAATTTCATGGATGCACCATTTGGCTATGACACCACTCAATAACTCAACACCCTCTTTGTGCCAGGACAGCGAAACACGTTGCGAATGCGGCCAACTGATCGCCAAAGTTCGCGGACAGGGGCTCGAGCTTAAATGTAAGCGCTGCAAACGCATTGTGGTCATCCCTTTTGCCTCAATTGAAGGGTGGGGCACGGTGCCAGCATGATTCGATCCACGAAAGGAGGCTTCGTCAACGGAAAACATTCAAGGCTTCAGCCACACCCATACGATCCCATCACAGACCAGAGACCATTGAGTCCCGAGTCATATCATAACCTTACTCGCGGATGGAGGATACCCATGAAGATCCGGGCAATCCTCGGGGCTCTGGTCCTGGCCAGTTTACCGGCAATGCCGGCGTTGGCGGAAAACTTGACCCCGGAGGAGATCAAAAAGTTAGTCGACGAAGCGGTTGAAAAGCGGTTGCATGAGCATGAGCGTCGTGAAGGCATGTCTGAACGAAGAGAAGGCATGGTGGCTCCCGGTCATGAACCCGGAATTGGCACGCTTCCGGAAGTCGGAAAGGAACGCCGCACGGACACGCAACCTGCGCTGTCGTTCGGATCAACCGGATCAGGCCGCTTGGTGTATGCCAAGCCATTTGTTTCAGCCCCCAAAGCTATTGTGGGCGGTTATATGGATATTCAGTATCGGTCTCATAATAAAGGGGTGTTGGAAACGGGCGGATTCGGCAGCGGAACGACGAATGGATTCGACCAACAAAGATTTGTTCCCTTCATCTATGCCGATATTACCGAACACGTAAAGTTCGCATCAGAAATTGAAATCGAGCATGGCATTCGAGAAACCAGTGACAACGAAATCAGTCTGGAATTTGCTCATATCGACTACTTAGTACATGAGCCGTTCAACCTTAGAGCTGGAATCTTGCTCATCCCCATCGGTAAGTTCAACTTGCTGCACGATTCGCCACTCAACGACCTGACTGATCGGCCGCTGGTCAGTCAATTGATCATTCCTTCAACGATGGCTGAAACCGGTGTGGGCTTCTACGGAACCCTCTATCCTGGCCGTACGAGCAAATTGGACTATGAGTTCTATGTGACCACGGGTCCTTGTGGATATAACCAGGATGGCTCCCCACGCGTTAGCGAGGAAAATGGCACTCGTAATTCTCGTCAGCGGAAATGTGCTTCCGATGACGGCCTGGATATCAACAACGGAAAGGCAGTTTCAGGTCGCGTAGCCTTCAGCCCGATGTTGGGAGTAGAAATTGCCGGATCAAGTTACTATGGCAATCAATCATCTACCAGCTACAACCCGTTGAGCATCACAGCAATTGACTGGACCCTGCAGAAGGGGCCGTTTGAAATCCTCGGTGAGGCCGCATGGGCATACTCCAGAGGAAACTCTCGCGCCATTCAAGGAGCCACTTTCGCTACTCCTGGAACATTCCTGACCGGTATCAATACGTTAAATTCCTTTGCTGGTCCGCCGCAACGGATGCAGGGATTCTATCTCCAAGGCAACTATCATTTTATGCCTGCCTTCCTCACGAAACTTTCCCCCAAGCGGTTTGGTGAAGGCTCGACCTTTACGGCTGTAGTCCGGTATGACCGTGTAAATTTAAATCGGGACAACCGTGGTGAGAACCAGGGTGAGTTGGAGCAAATCTCTTTTGGATTGAACTATCGTCCTGTAGAAGATGCGGTCTTTAAAATCAGCTATCAATATATGCCAAAGGCATTCAACCCGAATACGGGTGAGAGGATTCACGACAGCGCGGTTGTCATTTCAGCCGCAACGTATTTCTAACTGTACTTTATCGCAGGCGATTCCTCTTACGAGAGGATCGCCTGCAACGATGGAGCCCTGATCGCTGTGTTGATCTCACGAATAGCCATACTGATGCTTTTCACTATCTGCGCAGGCTGCGCCACATTAAGTGGAGACCGAAAACAATTTTACGCTTGCTCCTACGATATGGTTTGGGATGCCTCTCTGGAAGTGATGAAGGGAGAATCCATCGCCTCCTCCAGTAAGGAAAAGGGGTTGATTGAAACCGGATGGATAGACGTCGCCCCGCTTACGGAACGCGCTTTCGGGATCTTTTCTCGCGAGGGGTTCGGGAATAAAGAGCGCGCGCGCTTAAGCCTTTCCGTCAATCGAACGCACGACGTCACATCTGTAAGCGCCTTGGAAACCAGACAGCGATGGCATTCACGAGGCGGCGTAACATCACAAGCCACAAAATGGTGGCCCACCGAGCCCTCCGAAGTCACAACAAATGAAATCGTGAACCGAATTAACGCCAAACTGAAGGAACAAGGATGTTTGCCCACATGAGAACTCTTCGGCTTGTCTGCTCAATGATGTTGTTAGGGTCGCTGTCTCCTTCCGCCGTTTGGGCGGAACGGGTCTGGGATAACGAACTCAAACGTTATTTGACGGAACAAGAAATGACGATGGCCGAAGTGTTTCTCACTGAAGAAGAAGCGGTCAAACTCATGTTTCCAAAATCCGAGCGTGTGAAGAAGGAATTGCTGAATGTGCCCCCTGATAAGAAGGCAGTCATCGAAAATCGCATCGGTTGGGCCTTTCCGGAAGAGTCTTTCGAAGTTTATATCGGCGAGACCGGCACGCATATCGATGGGTATGCCCTCGTGCAAAATACCATTGGCAAACACAAGCCCATGACCTACATGGTCGGCGTGGATGCTAACGGCCTGGTTTCCAATGTTGAACTGCTTGTTTTTCGAGAGGCGCGTGGGAGCGAGGTGCGGACCAAGCGATTTAATGTGCAATATGAGGGCAAATCCGTTCTCGATCCTGTCCGGATCAACAAAGATATCATCAACATCAGCGGGGCGACGATGTCCGTCCGCTCCATGACCGCGGGCATCAAACGCGTCCTCGTCCTCGTCGACGAATTTTACTTAAAACCACAAGGACGTGGCAGTGACACTGTGACCGCTCAAAAAACCGAGAAGGGCTTCTTCAAGTCGATTTTTGGAAACTGAACTTCAGCCGACATGCGCAATTTCAACACCCGTTTTCGCCTCCGCGATTCGGATCGCCACATCAGGCTCGTCTATACATTCTTTCTTTTTTTGATGCTCGCCGGCTTCACGTTTTCATTTTTCTGGGCGCACAGCATGACTGGATTAGCCCCCCAAGGGATTGCAGATCATTATCGCGGCTCCAATGCAACCTTCGGCGAACCGATGTCATTCCGAGAACTCGCTGAAATTACCCACTTCCACCTGTTCACCATGCCTGTCGTGTTTATGATCCTTGTCCATGTCCTCTATTTGACGAACGCCAGCAACCAGCTAAAAATACTCACGACCTGGATTTCTTTCGGAGGGGTCATACTTGACCTCTTATCGCCCTGGCTGATCAGTTATGTTTCTCCCATCTTCGTTTTGACGATGCTGACAGGCGATACGTTCATGACGATTGGATTTTTGATCATGCTGGTCATCCCTCTTCACGAGATGTGGATCTTGAAACAACCGTTGATGGCAGGCAAACGCGGAGAACACGGATGACGTAGTCTCGCAGACCTGACGCTCACCTATGAGCGGCCAGAGGCATTCAGCCCAGAGCCCAAGATCATTCTATATGGTCTTGGGCTCTGACATTTTGGAGGACTTTTATGCATCGTTCGGCGTTACCAATACCTGCCACGACTCAGCTCACACGAGACCTGGCGCGGCAACTCTCAGCCTTAAACTCCCTGCAGCTTGCTCGTGAGTCGCTTGAGGCGGTCCGATTGCTCCAGCTTCGGCGCCTAGCACGGCGGATCGAAACCATCATTCCCGGTCACTTCGGGCACGGCGAACGCACTGCGCACTATGCCTTACTGCTGGCCGATCGCCTCGGACTCACCAAGGACCAACGCCTGGACTTGCACTATTCGGCATTGCTGCATGACATTGGACTCCTGATGATGCCGGAACATCTGCTCGGTACGGCGGCGCCTCACACTCTGAATGACTATGCTCTGATCCAAAGCCATCCTCGAGAAGGAGCCGCACTTCTCAGCCCCTACTCATTCCTACAGGAAGCGGCACGGCTGATCGCTCATCATCATGAGCGATGGGACGGAGCCGGATATCCCTATGGACTGCGCGGGGAATACATTCCTGGCTCGGCGAGAATTCTCGCGATTGCCGATGTGTTTGACAGCATCGCCAGTCGAACCAATTCGTTGGACAGCGCCTTACGAACGCTTCGTGCCTCGGCCGGATCCCAATTTGATCCAACCTTCTGCCTCACGTTTTTTGATCTTCTACACAATCAAGATCACTATCGGGCACACCATGTTGCCGATGTAACCAGCGCATCCATGTATCCCGAACCGGTGATCGAAAATTCAGCCCACACGTTCATGACTCACTCAGACACCGACAGGATTGCCTAATCACTGCTCAGGTCTGAGGTATGAGGACTCTCGACGGAGGACATTATGTCAGATAAATCATCCACCTCGGTTATTTCCTTTGATCGCCTGCACACCTTCTCTTCCGAGCTACGAATTCAGTCGCCACAGTGGGCCGATCGATTGGAGCAGGTCCGAACGGAACAGGATTTAGGCGACCTGATATGCGATCTATTTAATCTGTCTCATACCATCATTCCGGAAAGACATCCTGCTCCTAAATCCCACCCATTACCTGCGCGCATCACAGCCTTTGTGAATGAGAATCTCCATCGTGGCCTGACGCTGAAAGTCTTGGCAAATTTTCTAGGCTACTCGGAAAAGTATTGTTCGGATCTGTTTTGCCGCATCATGGGAGAACCGTTCTCCAAGTATCTCCGGCGCCAGCGAGTCGATCGCGCCCGCGCACTCCTTACCACAACCAGGCATACGCTGGCAGAAATCGCCTCAGCCCTAGGATTCAGCGATCAATTTGCGTTTAGCCATTTCTTCAAGCGAGCAACGGGACAGTCGCCCATGACCATTCGTTTGACCATTGCTCGACAACATAGACGGACTATTCAGAGCTTTCAGGAGAGTCCATACGGCGGCACCCAATAGGCGCTGACGTCCAGCACTGGTAATGCAATGTGCACCGTTTGGTTGAGCGGGAGGCTGGAGATTAGACTAAGAAATTAAATGCTTCCGACTGACGAATCGGATGGGGAGAAAAGAAAGGCGGGTCGGCCAGTATTTGAACTCGCGGACCCGCCCTCACTTCCGATTGCGTTAAGACTTGTCTGAGGTGAGTTGTTCCGCCAGATACCGCTCTTCTCCAACTTGCTCAATCGTTCGGAGCTGGGTCTCGAACCAGTCGATGTGTTCCTCCGTATCGATGATCATGTGCTCCAACAAATGCCGGGTGGTGAAATCTCCGACTTTCGCGCAGTGTGCAATTCCATGACGAAGCGCCTCTGCATCCTCGCGCTCAAAAACCAAATCTGCATCCAGGAGATCCGACACTTTCTTACCCGCTGCCACACCATCCAGATGCCCCATCTTTGGGGCGCCGCCAAGGTAGAGGATATGATCGATCAAACCGGAGGAATGACTGACCTCCTCCTGAGCTAGGTGACTAAAATGCGCATGGAGCCGACCATACCCCCAATGCTTGCAGAGGGCAGCGTGCAACAGATACTGATGCACTGCCGTCAGCTCACTGCCCAACATCTTATTCAAAATATCGAGGACGCCCTCTTTTGCTTTCATGCCCATTTCCTCCCTGCGCCATTCCGATACGGGCTTAACTGTCTTTCTTGATTTGTTCAGCGAGATAATTCTCGAGACCGACCTGCTTGATCGTTTCCATCTGGGTTTCGATCCAATCGATATGTTCATCCACGTCTTTCGCCATATCCTCCAGCATGTGCCGCGTCGTAAAATCCGCCACCTTCGTACAATGCACCACCCCTTCACTCAATAGGGCAAGCATTTCCTGCTCGGCCTTCAGATCGAGTTTCAATTGCTCCGAAACGGTTTCACCGATATGTACGGTGTTCATCCGTTGAACATTGGGCACACCTTCCAGATAGAGAATGTGGCTGATCAGTTCATCCGCATCTTTCATCTCATCGATGCTGCGCTCCCTGACCGTGTGATGGAGCCGGTCATAACCCCAATTGGCACACATCTTTGCATGGACGAAATATTGATTGATGGCGGTAAGGTCTGCCGTCAATACTTTATTAAGTAATTCAATAACGCCCTGCTTCGCCTTCATATCCCCCTCCTCCGGCCATGCAACATCTTTCTGGCCTATGGACTAAATAATTGGTTTGACGCCGTAGACCTTCTGTTCTTGAATAATTGTACTCCTTACTTAGAGATTCTCGAAGGACTTGTCAACCATTGATATACGTATTTATGAGGGTGGTTATCAACATCGCCGAGAACGCTTCTCATTGCTCTCATCAGAATACGCGTACTGCAGCGAGCAGAGCGGGCGCAAAATTCTTGCCGGGGCTCAATGAATCGAGACTGAGAGGAAGGAGGGTGAGAGGGAGATTCTCGCCGGATCTGCGCGGCGGTTATCCGGCCTCGCGGTAACCGCACGTTTCTTCATTGCGGCACTGAACGGAGCGGCCGGCCTGCTTACTGACCTTCTCAATGAGAAACGGTGCCTGACACTGGGGGCAGGGCTTATTGATCGGACGATCCCACAGAGCATACTCGCATTGCGGGTAGCGGCTGCATGAATAAAAATTTCTTCCTTTTTTTGTGCGCTTTTGCACCAGATCCCCGCCGCATTCGGGCTGTGGACATTTTACTCCCAGGGCAATCGCTTTGGTCGTTTTGCATTCAGGATAGGCGGAACAAGCTAAAAATTTTCCGAAGCGGCCCGACTTGACGACCATGGGGCTTGAACACTTCTCACACTTTTCGTCGGTCGTCTCCTCCAACTTGGGAACGATTTTGATTGTCCCGTCGGGAAGCTTTTCAAAGTTCTGAGTATTCTTGCAGGGAGGATCTTCCTTGTATCCAGGACAGGCCAAAAACTTTCCGTTTCGCCCCCACTTGATCTCCAACATGCGGCCGCACTTTTCACAAGGCAGGTTGGTCGGAGGCTCAACGATGTCTTTGGGCCCGGGAATACTTTGCGCCAGTTCCATTTCCTTGACAAAGGGGGCATAAAACTCCCTGACCGCCGACACCCACGGCTTGGTCCCCTCTTCAACTTCGTCGAGTTGCTCTTCCATGTGCGAGGTGAATTCCGTGTCCAACAGGTCTGGAAACCCCTTCAATAAAAAGTCGTTGACCGTCCGTCCCGTTTCGGTAGGCAGAAAACGGCCCTCAATCTTCTCGACATATTTCCGATCCTGAATCGTGGAAATGATGGCCGCATAAGTGGAAGGACGACCGATGCCTTTTTCTTCTAGTTCACGGATCAGCAACGCCTCATTGTAGCGGGGCGGCGGCTGAGTAAAATGCTGCTTGGAGGTAAGGCCCGGCAGGGTCTGGTCTTCCTGCGCCACCAACTGCAGAGACTCTCCTTCACGCAGCACAGGAAGCTGCCGGTCCGATTCGTCCTCGGATTCCTGTTCACTTTTCGGCTTCTGCGACGGCAATTCCTTGTCAGTCCCCTCCAGATAGACGGCGGTATGGCCAGGGAATTTGACGACGGTGCCGGTCGTGCGAAACACATAGCGTTCCGGTATCCCGACCGGACTCGAATCGACACGCGTCACATCGAGAATAGCCGGAACCATCTGCGAGGCAATGAATCGATTCCAGATCAGCTTATACAAATTGTATTGATCCTGCTCCAGGTACTGCCTAATGGATTCAGGATCGCGAGCCGCCACCGTCGGCCGAATGGCTTCATGGGCTTCTTGCGCCGCCTTTTGCGTCTTATACACATTCGGAGTCGCCGGCAAATACTCCTCTCCGAATCGCTCCCGGATCACCAGCCTGGCGTCCTCGGTCGCCTCCTGCGAGATTCTTGGCGAATCGGTTCGCATATACGTAATGAGTCCCGTCGGACCTTCCGCTCCAATCTCCACGCCTTCATACAATTGCTGCGCCAGGGTCATGGTCTTCTTGGGAGTGAAGTGTAATTTCCTGGCGGCTTCCTGTTGCAGTCGGCTGGTAATAAAGGGTGCGACCGGGTTTCTCTTTTTTTCTTTCCGCTCGATCGATTGAACGATAAACGGTTTTCCCTGCACGGCATTGAGAATCTGCTCGGCCTGCGCACTCGTGCCGATATCGGCATCCTGCCCGTTGATGGAATGCAGTCTCGCCTCGAAGGCCGGAGGATTGTCTCCACGCAAGAGTGCGACAATGGACCAATACTCTTCGGCTCTGAACTTTTCGCGTTCCTGTTCCCGGTCACAAATAAGCCGCACCGCGACGGATTGGACACGGCCCATGCTGAGACCACGCCGCACTTTTTTCCATAACAACTGACTACCCTGATACCCCACGATCCGGTCAAGCACCCGGCGCGCTTGCTGAGCTTGAACCAGCTTCATATCGATTTCGCCTGGGGCCTTCAACGCTCGCTTGATCGCCGCTTCGGTGATTTCGTTAAAGAGGACACGATACACCTTGCCGTCTTTCTTCTTACCCTTGCCGTGCAGTTCCTGCGCGATATGCCAGGCAATCGCCTCACCTTCACGGTCGGGGTCCGGCGCTAAAAACACCGTATCTACCTGCTGGGCTTTTTTCTTGATGTCTGCAAGGACTTTGGATTTGCCTTTGATCGTGACGTACTGAGGCTCAAAGTCATGCTCCAGATCGACTCCCAGCTTGCTGGTCGGCAAATCTTTGACATGCCCGACGGAGGCCATGACGGAATAGCCGCGACCGAGATACTTGGTGATAGTTCGCGCCTTGGTGGGGGACTCAACGATGATCAGAGATTTGGCCATGTGGCTCCACGTTCCTCAGTACCTGGGTCCAGACTACCACACCCACTATAACAAATATCGAGACTCTGTCAGCTGGAATCTCGCAATGAATTCCTATCAGAGCCGCACATACTCGTTACCGGGCAGTTGACGAACACAATTTTTCAATTCCAAGGAAAGCAGCAACGCGGCGACCTGCGCGGCCGGGAGCCCGCTGCGTCGAATGACATCATCGACCGATTGCGGCAACACCGATATGGCATCATACACCATCGCCTCTTCAGCCCCGAGTTGCATAACCGGTCGTGCCACGCTCGCGCGATCGCCGAGCCGGTCGCGAAACGCGGCATCCAATTGAGGCAACAATTCATCCAGAATATCCTGCGCCGACTCGACGAGCCTCGCGCCGTCTTTGAGCAGACTATTGGGCCCACGACTATTCTCTGCTTTCACAAAACCCGGTATCGCAAACACCTCGCGCCCCTGCTCGCCGGCCAGTCGTGCGGTAATGAGAGACCCGCTTTCAATCGCCGCTTCGGTCACCACGACACCTAACGACAGCCCGCTGATAATGCGGTTCCGGCGTGGGAAGTGGTAACTGTGGGGCGCGGACCCAAGCGGCAGCTCCGAAAGTACCGCTCCTTGCCGCTCGATCTGCGCGCGAAGCGGACCATGATCGGCCGGATATGTGCGATCCAATCCGCATCCCATCACGGCAAGCGTCCGTCCCTTGCCGGTGAGGGCACCACGGTGCGCGGCGGCATCCACTCCGCGGGCCAACCCGCTGACAATCGTAAAGCCCATGCTCGCCAACTCACAGGCCAATTCCTCGGCCAGGACGCGGCCGGCGGAACTGACTTTCCTCGTTCCGACTATCGCCACGGCTTGCCGATCACTCTCAAGGAGCGTTCCCTGGAGATACAGCAGCGGTGGAGGATCCGGAATCGTCTTGAGGGGCGCAGGATACTGCGGATCAAGATACGTCAGCACGGTGATCTGACGGTACTGCAACGCCGCCAGTTCACGGTCAAGCTGTTTGACCGCCTGTGCGTCCGGCCCGTGGCGAATGGCTTCGATCAACGGGGGCCGGCACCCGACGTCTTCCAACTCGGTTGAGGTCGCCGACAACACCGCGTCCGGAGACCCCAGCGCCTGCACCAACTTGAGCAAAATGGCATCGCCCACACCGGGGATCGCACGGAGCATCAGCCAGGGGCGGAGGGATCGACTATTCACCATCGTCCGAGTTCATCAGGCATGGTCGGCACGACTCTGTGACCGTAGTGCTGGGAAGCGCTGTGAAAGACGGGACTGTCGCGGAATCAGCGAGGCCGGCGCCTTGCGGCATTACATCACGACTAAGTCGAACTGCTCGAGATGCAGCCGATCATCCGGAGTCACGAGAATCTTCGCGCTATACCGCCGCTCGAGCTCCTCCACCCCCGGCTGCTCCTGCTCCTGTAACAGCAAGGCGACAGCGGGATGCGCACCAACGACGACACGTTGCTGCTCGATTTCGTGACCGAGCCGCCGCACTTCCCTGAAAATTTCGTAGGCCACCGACATGGGAGATTTCGTATATCCTCGTCCATCGCAGTAGTGGCACGGTTCCGAGAGAGAACGAAGGAGATCCTCTCGCACCCGTTCACGGGAAATTTCGATCAATCCAAGGTCAGACACTCTGGAAATCCTGGTCCGCGCTTTGTCCGACGACATGGCATCCACCAAGGCGTGATAGACCTTATCGCGGTTCTTTTCCCGCTCCATATCGATGAAATCGACGATGATGATTCCGCCGATACCTCGCAACTTGACCTGGTAGGCAATCTCCCTCGCCGCTTCCAAGTTGTTACGTAGAATGGTTTCCTCCTGATCCCGTTTGCCGACAAACCGGCCGGTATTCACATCGATGACCGTCATGGCTTCAGTGTGATCGATTACCAGGTATCCTCCGGATTTGAGCCACACCTTCCGGCTCATTGCGCGGGCGATTTCTTGCTCCACCCCCAGGTAATCGAACAGGCTTTCTTCCTTGTCATAGAAGTGAATGCGGGACGTCTGTTCGGGAGAAAACCGCTGCACGAACCCCTTGATGGCGTTGTATTCCTCGCGCGAATCAATCAATAACCGATCGACCCGGCGGCCGAAGAGATCTCGAACCACGCGAAAGCTCAGGCTCAAATCGCTATGCAAGAGGCTCGGGGCAGGCTGCTGATCACGTTTGGTCAGCACGTCCTGCCAGAGGACATGCAGGAATTCGACATCGGAGCGCAATTCTTCTTCCTTCACTCCTTCGCTCACCGTCCGCACGATGTAGCCGAACCCCGGTCGCCGTGCCCGTTTCATAATTTCTTTCAAGCGCGCGCGTTCCTCATCGCGAGGAATCCTGCGGGATACGCCGATATGCTCCACCGTCGGCATGAACACCAGATACCGCCCGGGCAACGATACATAAGTCGTGACTCGCGAGCCCTTCGTGCCGATCGGGCCTTTAGAAATCTGCACCATGAGTTCCTGCCCTTCGGACAGCAACTCTTCGATGGGCTTTGAGCTTTGCCGTTTGGGCTTCGGGACTTCGGAATCTTTATTATCTTCGTCGTCGCCTTCAACCAGGGTATCTCCCGGCTCCACATCGATGGACAGATCGGAGACATGCATAAACGCCGCCTTCTCCAGCCCGATATCGATGAAGGCCGCCTGCATCCCCGGCAACACCTTCGCCACCCGCCCTTTATAAATATTGCCGACGTAGTCCTGGTCCTTGGCCCGGTCGCCATAGAGATCCGTCACGACACCATTGTCCAGGACGGCAACGCGAGTTTCTTCCCGCGCGATACTGATTGCGATCTCCACACCCATACACACTCCTTTAAGCCCAGATCGGTCGGATCGGCAGACGCACGCGGACAGATGTCCGGGTTCTCTCGTCTCGCCGGCAGTCCGGCGCCCATCCGGTTCACATGGTTATTTCACAACAAGTCGGCCCCTGTCCAGGTATCGCCTAGTAAAACAGGGTCAGCCGACGTCGCTTCACATTCAATAACAAACCTAATGATGCCATCGTCATGATGGTCGCGCTGCCCCCATAACTGACGAGCGGAAGCGGAATCCCGACGATGGGAAACATCCCCGCGGTCATGCCGATATTGACCACCACACAAAAACACAGCATGGCGACGATACCTGCCGCGAGTAACGCCCCGAGCGTGTCCTTCGCACGCGCGGCTATTTCCAATGACACCCATATCAGCGCGATAAACAAAGCCAGCAGGACCAGGACACCGACAAAGCCCCATTCCTCCGCATACACGGCGAATACGAAGTCGGTATGGCCTTCAGGCAGGAACTTCAGCTGACTTTGTGTCCCGCCGTAGAGCCCCTTCCCCGACAGTTCCCCGGAACCGATGGCAATTCTGGATTGTAACGCATGGTAGCCCTTGCCTCCCGGATCGTAATCCGGATCCACGAAGGCCATGACCCGTTCGCGCTGATAATCGTGCAGTGACGCCCAGACCACTTCCCACACAAAAGGGAACAGCATGACCGAGAGCAACAGAATGATACCCAACGCCTTCGATCGGACGCCGACCATCAGTAACATAGCCGCATAGACCGCCAAAAAGCTCAGTCCACTGCCCAAATCCGGCTGCTTCAGGATTAACAGCAACCCCGGCAACACAATCAGTCCCGGCAAGACCACCCGGTGTAACCACCCCACTCGAGACGCTCGGGAATAATAATTGGCCAGGACCAGAACCAGGACCAACTTTGCGAATTCGGATGGCTGGAACGCGAATGGACCGATCGGGATCCATCGCTGGGCCCCGCGGCTCGATTTGCCCATGAACAAGACGACCGCGAGCATGATCAAAATGACCGCGTAGGTCGGATAAGCCAGACGCGCAATTTTGTGATAATCGGAGAGATACATCACCAGAAAGGCGATGGTGCCAAGCAGAATCCAGACCAGCTGTTTGAGATAGAAGGGGAAGGCTGTGTCTTGCGAATGCGTCACGCTGTAGATCGACAGCACCCCGACCGAGAGGATGACGGCGATCAGCCCCATGAAGCGAAGATCGAAACTATCCAGCCCCCGACTGTCGATCACCCGGTCAATCATCACGTCTTCGGCCGCGCATCGACCGGCACGGCAGGCGATTTGGCCCGCCCGTTTGCCGGAGCCCCCTGCAATACCTGGGGATACGCTTTCACATAGGCTTCAATGACATCCTTCGCCAAGGGCGCGGCAGCCGATCCACCATGCCCCATGTGCTCGGCCAGGACGGCGACGGCAATGCGCGGCGCCTCCACCGGAGCAAAGGCCACAAACCATGCATGGTCCCGGAGTTTTTTGGGGATGTCCTTCTCAGGCCCCGTACGTAACGCCGCCGTCTGAGCCGTGCCGGTTTTCCCGCCGATCGTCACCAGCGGGGACTTTGCCCGCGTCGCCGTGCCTTTCGTCACCACGTCGGCCAGCGCCGACTTGATGAGCGCAAGGGTCGCCGGTTTGACCGCCACTTTTCCGCGCACCGTCGGTGGAAACTCTGCCCGTTCTCCCGTCGTGCGATTCATCACGGCCTGCACCAGGCGCGGCTTGATCGACAGGCCATCGTTCGCCACCGTGCCGATCACACTCGCCATCTGCAAGGGCGTCACCGTGACATATCCCTGTCCGATCGCAGCGGAAATGGTTTCGCCCGGGTACCATGGCTGGTTGCGCGCTTTCTGTTTCCACGCAGTAGAAGGCACGATGCCCACACGTTCCGACGGCAACTCGACGCCCGTCTCCTGGCCGAGCCCGAATTGCTTCGCATATTCGGCGATCGTGTCGATTCCCATGCGTTGTCCGACGGTATAAAAATACACGTCGCAAGAGTGGATCAACGCTTCGTTCATGTCGACGGATCCATGTCCCCCTTGTTTCCAGTCATGAAACAACCGATTGCCGAACTGATAGCCGCCATTGCAACGCACCATCGTCGAAGGCGTCACCGTGTTCGATTCGAGGGCGGCCGCCGCCATGACGACCTTGAATGTCGATCCAGGGGGATACTGTCCCTGCGTCGCTCGATTGTTAAGCGGCCGCCGTTCATTCTGAACAATTTCGACCCATTGCTTGTTCGTCAATTCTTTGGACAACACATTCGGGTCGAAACCCGGTCGGCTTGCCATGGCTAGAATATCGCCGTTCGTCGGATCCAGGGCTACGATGGCGCCTGATTCGTCCCCCAACAGATCCTCAGAGACTTTCTGCAGCTTGGCATCGATGGTCAGATAGAGATCATCACCCGCGAGGGGCTTATCTGACACGATGGCACGCTTCTCATGGCCCAGCGCGTCCACTTCGACACTCTTTTGCCCCGCGCGACCGCGGACCTGCCGGTCGAACCACTTTTCCACGCCATACTGCCCCACGATGCTGCCCTGGTGGAGATCTGCAAAATCCGGCTTTTCCAATTGATCGGCCGACACTTCCCCGACGTACCCCAATAAGTGCGCCGCGACATCGCCTGCGGGATAATTGCGCTGCGATTCCACCTGAATCATCACCCCGGGCAAGTCCAAGCGGTGGGACTCGATCAGGGTCGCCTCGCGCAACGTCAGCCGGTCCTTCACCTTGCGGGGTTGCAATTTGCTGCCCTTTCCGGTCGACAGTTTCTTCTGAATCACTTCGGGGTCGAGGGTAAGGAGCGAGGCCAATTGCCCGACTAACGCCTGACGATCCTTGACGTCTTCCAGGGTCACATACAAGGCAAAACTCGGCACGTTGTTCGCCAGCAACACGCCGTTCCGGTCGAAAATCAGTCCGCGCGCCGGCTCAAGAACCACGGAACGCGTTCGGTTATTCTCAGACAAATCCCGATAATAGGGACCCTCCCGAATCTGGAGATGCCACAAGCGCAGGGCAAGCAACCCCACAACCAGCAGCAAGCCCACACGCAGAATGACCAGCCGCCGCTGAAGATCGAGGAGATCGGAATCGTTGAATCCTACTGTCGCCATCGCTGACCTGCACCAGTCTCTTCTCGGAGACCGTGCCTCTTTTAGAGGGCCCCCTCCGTAACCATACGATCATCAGACCAACGTTGACGGAACAAGAGATACAGTCCCGCGCCGACGGCCGCATCGAGCCCAGCCTGCACTAGCACGGTCGACCGCACCCCCAGCCACACCTCATCCAGACCTGCCGGATTCATGGAATAGAGAAAGACGGCGCTCGAGAGACAGGAAATGATCGCGAGGCCGGCTGTCATAACGGAGGGAGTAATATGCGCCATATGGCGCCCCGCCAGGCCAGCGAGAAACCCGCTCCCCCCCTTCGTCACGACATTGATCCACAAATCTCCCGCAGACAGCATATCTTGAAAACAGCCGAGAATGAGGCCGAGAATTAACCCATCAAGCTCCCCGCCGAGAAATCCAACAAGACAGGCCGCGATCAGGCCGAGGTCGGGACGCACACCAAATACGCTGACGTAATGCAGCATCGTCGTTTGCAGGGGGACCACCACCAACGCCAACAGCAGGTACAACAGGAACTTCATGGCTTTTTTCTGTCTCCATGAATAGCCTGAAGCAGTTTCTGCGCGGCCTCAGCATCCTCGTAGGGAGCGGTGATGATAAGCACTTCGTCCAGCTTGGAGAGATCCACCTCCGGCTCGATCTCCGCGGATTGGAACAGATCCCCTTCCGATTTTTCGACCTGGATCAGGCTTCCGATGGCCAACCCCCGAGGGAACGCTCCGGTCAGGCCCGAGGTGACCACGCGATCACCGGCCTGAACTCTCGACAACAGAGGAATGTACTTGAGTCGCGCGCGCCCGTGACTGGTTCCCTCGACAATGCCCTCATCCCGCGTCCGCTGCACCACGCCGGCAATCGCATTGTTCGGGTCCGTGACCAATAAGACCACCGACGACGTCGAATTGGTTTTCACCACCCGGCCGACAACACCGGCAGGGGTGACTACCCCCATTTCAGTTCGCACCCCGTCACTCTCGCCTTTATTGAGGATCATTCCGCGATACCAGTTCGTGGCATCCCGCCCGATGACTTGCGCCGCCAGAGTCTGCGATGGTGATTGCTGCTTAAAACTCAGCAAGGCCTCATACCGCTGCACGGCTGTCATCGATTCGCGCAACTGATTATTCTGCCCTTTGAGGAATTCGATGTCACGATGAAGCTGGCGATTTTCCTCATGCACACTCTGCAAGGCGACATAGCCGTTCCACATGTCGGTAATACCATGATCCACGGAGGAAAATGCGGCGAGTGGCAGACTGAGGACTTGACCGAGCGGTCCACCGACGTACTGCAGCAACCTCTGGCTTTGGCTAGGAAGAAGAAAGAGGGCGACGAGCAGGCAGGCGAACAAGACAATGGCGAGACGCCGGGTGCCGTATGTTGAGCGCGATATAGCCATCCACACTCGGGATGGAGGTCATCGAGAGGTACTGCACTGCGACATAACCGAAACCTTGCGAAGGAGATCCAACTCATCGAGAATCTTCCCGACGCCCAAGACCACCGAGGTCAGTGGGTCATCGACCGTAATAATCGGAAGATTGGTTTCTTCACGAAACCGAGTGTCCATTCCCTTCAACAAGGATCCGCCGCCAGTCAGTACGATACCGCGATCGATGATGTCTCCGGCCAATTCAGGCGGTGTGTTTTCGAGCGCCACCTTGATGGCATTAACGATGGTTCCAATGGGTTCCTGCAACGCTTCTCTGACTTCGGCATCATCCACCACCAGAGTGCGTGGAATGCCGGAGATCAAATCGCGTCCCTTGATCATCATGGTCTTCCGCTCTTCGAAGGGATAGGCCGAACCGATTTCAAACTTAATGCGTTCGGCCATATGCTCGCCGATGAGCAGATTATATTTCTTTTTAATGTAGTTCATGATGGCGTCATCCATCCGGTCGCCGGCCACTTTGACCGACTCGCTATAGACGATGCCACCTAACGAAATCACCGCGATGTCGGTTGTGCCGCCGCCGATGTCCACCACCATGTTTCCCGATGGTTCGGTAATGGGCAAGCCGGCGCCGATGGCGGCTGCCACCGGCTCTTCGATCAAATACACTTCGCGCGCACCGGCGAGTTCGGCAGAATCACGGACCGCCCGCTGCTCCACCTGCGTAATCCGGGAGGGCACGCCGATGATGATGCGGGGCCGCACGAATGCCGTTCGATTGTGAGCCTTCTGGATGAAGTGGCTCAGCATTGCCTCAGCTTTTTCGAAATCCGCGATGACGCCTTCCTTCATCGGACGTACCGCAAGGATGTTTCCCGGGGTGCGTCCGAGCATGCGCTTCGCGTCGGCGCCTACTGCCATGACCCGTTCTGTCTTTTTCTCCACGGCGACCACGGAAGGTTCGTTAAGGACGATGCCCTTCCCCTGGACGTACACGAGAGTAGTCGCCGTCCCCAAATCGATCGCGAGATCGTTGGAGAACCACCCGAACATATCACTCATGAAGGCCACTAGGACTCTCCCTTCAGACGATTTCTGCGCTCAGCAGCATCGAGGCATTCAGTCCGATACATCCAGCTGTCCGCTCTCCAGCACCTGCGTCTTGGCAATTTCGTCACCCAACCGACGGCCTTGCTCATTTCCGATGACCAACAATCCTTCCAGCGACAGGACCGCGCCCCACCCGATCCAACCCACATAGGGTATCTCAAACGCCAACTGAGCAAGACCGCAAGGCAGATTGCGAATGATCGACTCCCGGAATCCCGCCGGGTCCCGCGTGCGTGGGACGATGGTTTGGAGTCCGATCAACCGCTTTCCGACACTGCGACCACCACCAAACCCGTCGGCCAACAGGATATAGGCAAGTCCGGCCAGGACACCGATAGGAGGGACCAGTTTGCTCACCGCCGCCACGATCAGGAGGTCGATCATTTTCGCGATGAAGCGATTCAGCACCTGGGCCTTGGGATAGACGCCCAGTTCGACCGGGCCGCGCCCGATTGCCTCCTCCGCCACCGGAAATCTCCCCAATTCTTCGACACTATAGCAAATCTCTTTGACCTGCACAAACAAAGTCGCAATCTTCTCGCACCCGCTCTCCGCGCACTTCTTCCCCTTGCCTTTGTTATCGTCGCCTGAGTAGAATCCGCGAAACCCTGCCGAGAAGAGGCGCATTCGATGATCAAATTATTACGCGAAGCTGCACACGATTACCCGTGGTTCCTCAAATCCATCATGGGCACGCTTGCCCTGGCGTTCGTCATTACGATGGGCTGGTGGGGATTCGGCGACCAGAGCGGCAATGTCGTGGCGTCGGTCGGGGATCAGGTCGTGCCGCTGGATGAATATCGTCGCGCTTATGAAAATACGTATCGCTTCTACAAAGACAAAGGGCAGAACGACATCAAGGATGAATTCCTCAAGCAGTTCGTGCTGGAGCAACTGATCGATAACCGCATGTGGCTGCATGTCGCCAAAGAAATGGGACTCTCGGTCTCCGACGAAGATTTGCGGAAAGCCATCATGCAGCGCACGGAGTTTCAGAAGAACGGCAGCTTCGATCCCGAGTCCTATCGACGGCTGCTGGCGGCGAATCGCTTGACCCCCGCCTCGTTCGAAGCCATGGAGGCCAAGGACCTTCTCACCAATAAGGCCCGCCTTGTCATCATGGATGCCGTCGCCTTGACGCCTGCTGAGTATGCAGAGGCACAGACACTCGTCTCACGCGAGGGTGAATCTGATCCGGCGAAGGCCACCATCGCGAAGGAACGGATTTTCCAGAATCTGCTGTTCCAAAAACAGCAACGGGCACTGATGGCCTATTCGGAATCGATGAAGAGCAAAGTTCCCGTGAAGATCCACAAAGAACTTATGTAGCGGCAGGCACTCCCCTCGCAATCAGCATCGCATCCCCGTAACTGTAGAACCGGTACCGCTTCGCCACCGCTTCCTCATAGGCAGCCCGAAGGGGCTCCAATCCCACAAATGCAGAGACCAGCATGAGCAGCGTCGTTCGCGGCAGGTGAAAATTGGTCACCAGCGCGTCGATGACCTGAAATTCAAACCCTGGTGTGATGAATAACTCAGCCGGCCCCTGGAACGGCTGGATGCCACGACCACCGCGTCCTGCGGTCTCCAGTGCGCGCACCACCGTCGTCCCGACCGCCACCACCCGATTGCCTCGCTGTTGTGCCTGGCGAATCTGCTCGACCGTGCGAACAGTCACCTCCACCTGCTCGGCCAGCATCCGGTGCTCTTCAATCCGGTCTGTCTTCACGCTGCGAAACGTGCCGGGGCCCACGTGCAACGTCACCTCCGCCAACTCAATGCCTTTGGCGGTCAAGGTCTCCACTAATTCGGGCGTAAAATGAAGACCCGCAGTCGGGGCCGCAATGGCGCCCGCCTGTTGAGCGAACATGGTTTGATACCAGTGCTGGTCGTCCTGCGAGGGCTCGCGTTTGATATAGGGCGGGAGCGGCATCGTACCCGTATCGTGCATGAGATCGTACACGCTCGTCACACCAGTCACCCTCACGGTCGTTCTGGCTTGACTCCGCTCCACGATTTCACCGCACCCGCCGCCTGGAAAATCAATCAACGCTCCCGGCTTGAACCGTCCTTTGATCAATACCTCCCATAGGCCTTGCCCCAGATCCTGGACAAACAGCAAGTCGAGCAGCTTTCCCGTCGAGCGCGTCTGGGCCGGAACTCGCGCCGGCATCACCTTGGTATTGTTCACCACAATGAGATCCCCCGGCTGGAGCAGGGATGGAAGATCCGCCACGCGGCGGTGCATCCGTGCGTGACTGCTGCGATCCATGACCAGCAGACGCGCCTCATGACGGGGCATCACCGGATGGTCGGCCACCAGCGCCGGATCGAATGGGAAATCAAACTCGCTGAGCAACATCAGGGGGTTGGAATGACCGGCATCATCAACTGCGAGACGGCCGAGTTACGTAATTCGGTTCCAGGATAGTAATACTGCAGGATACTGTTGTACGAATACCCGAGTTCAGCCAATTCTTTTGCGCCCCATTGGCACAGTCCCACCGCATGGCCTGCGCCGTACCCGGCGAACACCACCTCGGCGCCGATTGATTCCACTTCGAATTGCGTACTGGGGATGACGGTATACCCCGCCGCCTTGCGAAGGTCTTCGCCCCGCAACAGCGTCTCTCCGCCAGAATGCAAAATCCGCAAGCGCGCGACTCTTCCCGCACGACTGAAGGCGATCGGCGTGATCGTCGCGATGGTTCCGACGGCGAATCCCTGGTGGCGCAGATTCTTCTCGAGCTGTTCAATTTTTACGCTGGCCTTCCACTGATAATACGGCGACTCCAGATCAAAGGGACATTCGACACCCTTGAGGTATGGGAGGTCTTTATTGGCCCACACATTCACCGCATCTTCCGTCGGTCCCGCCGCGGTGGAGGAGAAGGCGGCATAGATCGGCGCCTGCTGATGGGTGACGACAATCCCTCGGGTCGATTCGACGGCATCTTCAACTCGATGATCGACCCCGGTACGTCCTCGATAGACCTGATCCTGAATCGTGGCCATAACATCATAGTCTCGCGCGGCGCTCAGCATCTTGTTGTACAAGGCATACGTCCGCGCTGCAACCGCCTGCACTTTCAGCATTTCCGGGTGCCAGGCCGAACTGACTTCGGATGGCACCACACCCTTCACATATTCCTCCAAATCCACTTGATTCACCACAGCGACCGCATGCCCTTTGCGCGACACCCGCACGGTTCCGCTGAGTGGAAGCGGAGCGGCTGCGGCTCCTCCGTCTTTTCCCACAACCAGCGTCAGATTGTGCCGCAAGGAGCGGATGAGCACCTGTCCGCCCATAACACGTCGGCCATCCACATGTAAGCCGTCCGCTCGCGCCGTGAGATGGATGGGGCCATGCAGAGTTTTCGTGTCGCCCGTCTCCATCACAAGAGCCAGCGGGCCATCCGAGCGCACGTCTACGAACGGTGCTTCCTGTACGAGTAAGACACGAATGGATTCAGCAGAGGCTGTCTGTGCGAAGACGATACCAGCGAGCGCCATGACTCCCGCTGCGACAAAACTGAAGGCGCGATGTGGAATCAGCGGCGAAAGATCCATGAAAGGATATACAACACGACGCTCAACAGAATGCTGAGCACAAGACTGGTTGTAATCGGGACATAGAGACTGAAACGCTCTCGCGTAATCGACAGGTCGCCTGGTAACCGGCCGATCCATCCGAACGCCGCGCCGGCACCGGACCATTTCTCAAGCAACGTCAGGAAAACTCCGACGCCGGCCAGAGCCAACCCAGCGACGATGAACAGCCGACCGATCCCGTTCCAAGCACCCATAGATCATTGTATCAAACATTCGGCAATTTGAACGGCATTCAGCGCAGCGCCCTTCCGGAGATTGTCGCTGACGACCCACAGATTCAATCCATTCGTGATTGACTCGTCCACGCGCACCCGTCCGACATACACCTCGTCTTTGCCGGATACATCGAACGGCATCGGATAGAGCTTCTTCACCGGATCGTCGTAGACAATCACCCCTGGCATCTCTGCGATGGCCGCCCGCGCATCATTGGCCTTCAACGGCCGCTCCAGTTCCACGTTGATCGCTTCGGAATGGCAGCGTAGCACGGGAACCCGCACAGTGGTGGCCGTGACCCGGAGTGTAGGCATGTCCAAAATCTTGCGCGTCTCCTGCACGATCTTGACCTCTTCCGAACAATCCCCGCCATCTCCGAACGACCCGACCTGCGGCAGAAGGTTGAAGGCGATTTGATAGGGGTAGACCTGCACTTTCACATCCTGGAAAGAAATCAGCGCCTTGGTCTGGTCCACTAATTCATCCATCGCAGCCGATCCGGTGCCGGACACCGACTGAAAGGTGGTCACGACGACGCGTTTAATCCCCGCAACATCGCGCAACGGCTTGAGCGCCATCACTAACGGCGTCGTCGTGCAGTTGGGAATGGCCACGATGCCGCGCTTCATAGACTGCAGCGCCGCAGCGTTCACCTCCGGCACGACGAGCGGGACATTCGGATCCATCCGAAACACGGCACTGTCATCGATAACCACGATGCCCGCCGCGCCCAATCGCGCGCCATAGTCCCGGCTGATAGCGTCGGTGGCGGAGATAAAGGCAATGTCCACTCCGGCAAAGGAAGAGGCTTCCGTCAGTTCCTCCACTTTGTATTCTTTGCCCTGACAGGAGAGTATTTCACCGGCCGAACGCTTTGACGAAAACAGCCGCAGCGTCTCAATCGGAAAATTGCGTTCTTCCAGAATCTCGAGACTTTCTTTCCCGACTGCTCCGGTCGCCCCGAGCACCGCTACCGTATAGGCCTGCTTCTTCTTCAACATGATACTGTCCTTACGCAGTCGCCGTGAGAACCCTGATGCGGTGATTGAACGTATCCGCCACATACACGGTTCCGGCCACATCGACTGCTACACCGAATGGATAACTCAAACTACCTGCCAACGCGTCGCCGCCGTCGCCCCCGAACTGTGCGACACCGGTTCCGGACAAGCGCGTAATGGTCTTCGTGCGCCCGTTCCATACCCGAATCAAATGACTGTCTGAATCCGTGATATACACGTTGCCATCATTGCCCACGGCGATGCCGGCCGGACGCGAAAGACTGGGTGAAGCGGGCTCGTCAGGCCCCTGATAACGGTAGGCGCCGCCATCCCCTACCACCGTGGCAATCTGACCCGTCGCCGGATCGACCGACCGTATCCGGCTGTTGAAGGTATCCGCCACATACAACAGCCCATCATCGCCGACCGCCAGGCCGCTCGGCCCTGCTAAACTCGTCTGCACAGCCGGCACCTGATCGCCGCTGTACGCCGCCGATCCATCGCCCGCTGCCGTGGTGATGATCCCGGTCGCGAAGTCCACCCGGCGAACGCGATTATTGCTCTGATCGGCAATGTACAACGCCTCATCAGTGACGGCCAGGCCGGTCGGTTCGTTGATTGCCGCCTGGACCGCCGGCCCGCCGTCGCCGGAATACCGCGCCTGACCTGTGCCGGCGACATGCGTGATGATTCCCGTATTTGAATCGACCTTCCGGACGCGATGATTCATCGTGTCCGCAATGTAGAGGTTCCCCGCACGATCCACGGCCACGGCACTCGGAAAATTCAGCCGCGCACGGCGGGCCGGGCCGCCGTCTCCTGATTCCTGCTCAATGGTCAGACGTCCCCCGGTGACATACCGGACGGTGCCGCTCAGGTCCGTGACCTGCGTGTATGCCTTCGTGCTGTCTGCCGAGGTGTCGGCAAAAGGGTCCTCGTCTTCTTGCGGTGCCATCGCGACAGATTCCGGCGCCATCATGGCTCCCGTCGTTCCTCCAGGACCCATTCCAGCGACCGTGGTGATCATGCCTGTTTTCCGATCGACCCGGCGCACGACGTGATTCTCAGAGTCCGCGATATACACATTGCCTTCGCGGTCGATGCAGAGACCTTTCGGTTCATTCAACGAGGCGACTCCGGCAGGCCCGCCGTCACCGGCATAGCCGGGCTCGCCGTTCCCTGCCAAGGTTGCAATGATTGCGGATGGTGTGGCGCTGATCGTCATGGCCTAGGCGGGAAGGTTCTTCACGATCGCATCACCCATCTCAGTGGTCCCGACCAACCGCATGCCTTCGGCATGAATGTCTTTGGTACGGAATCCCATTTCAAGCGTCTTCACAATCGCCTGCTCAATGGCCGCAGCCTCCTTGTCCAACTGAAACGCGTAGGACAGCATCATCGCTCCCGAAGCGATGGTGGCAATCGGATTGGCAATATTCTTTCCGGCGATGTCCGGGGCGCTCCCATGAATCGGCTCAAAGAGGCCCACCTTGGCGCCGACACTGGCGGAAGGCAGCATGCCGATCGATCCGGTCAGCATCGCGGCTTCGTCGCTCAAGATATCGCCGAAGATATTGTTGCACAGCAATACATCGAATTGACGTGGATTGCGCACCAACTGCATGGCGCAATTGTCGACATAGATGTGGCTCAACGTCACATCGGTATAGTTTTTGTGAACATCTGTCACCACCCGCCGCCATAATTCGGAGGACTCCAGCACATTGGCCTTGTCGACCGACATGACCTTCTTCCGGCGCTTGCGGGCCGCTTCGAACGCCACCACCGCAATACGGCGAATTTCCTCCGTCGTATAGACCTCCGTATTAAACCCGCGCTCTCCGCCGCCGGGCAGTTTTTCCACGCCCTTCGGTTTGCCGAAATAGATGCCGCCGGTCAGCTCGCGGATCACGAGCATATCGATCCCTTCGATAACCTCCCGTCGCAAGGTGGAGGCATCGGCCAGCATGGGATAGAGTTTCGCCGGGCGCAAATTCGCATAGAGTCCGAGCTGTTCGCGCAGGCCAAGCAAGGCCCGCTCGGGACGGATGCTGTAATCCAGGCCTTCCCATTTGGGTCCGCCGACGGCTCCGAGCAAGACCGCATCGCTTTGTTTCGCGAGTGCGAGTGTCTCTGCCGGAAGAGGAACTCCGACCTTATCGATGGCATGGCCACCCACATCTGCCGCTTGAAATTCAAAGGTGTGCCCGAACCGCTCTGCCACCGTCTTTAAGACCTTGACCGCTTCGGGAACAATTTCACGGCCGACTCCATCTCCGGCCAGGACTGCGATTTTTGCTTTCACGTCACGCTCTCCTCTCGGCTATTCAACGACCGCCTCATCTTCCGCCTTCCAGGCGGGATCGACCAGGCAGAGAAACTCGATCGATTCTGTTCCGGTATTGACCAGGGACTGCTTGGCGCCCGGCGGCACATAAATGACGGAGCCAGCCTGAACCGCCATCGATGCCTCGTCCACCTTCATGACCCCACGCCCGGCGATGAAGTAATACACCTCGGACGATTTCAGGCGATGCCACAGGGACTGCTTGCCCGGATCGAGCAATCCATGGGCGAGGCTATAGCTTAGTTCCAGCGCGGCCTTTCCCGGATGCAGCAATTCCCGCAATCTCGTGTGATCGCCCGCCAGAAATTCAGGGCATTGTTGAAGGTGCGTGCTGAACATCGTGTGCCGATTATGACGATAGGGGACAAGAAAAGATGTCGCCCCGCCCTGACCAGCACGATGCGCTGGTCAGGACGGAGGAATCTACCTTGCAGGTTGGGATCAAATCAAGCTGACCTTATGAATCCCCTCAGCCTGCTTAGCCGCAAAATACGCCAGCTTATTGAGCGCATTCAGATAGGCCCTGGCAGCCGCGGTGATGATGTCCGTATCCGCTCCATGACCCGAGACGGTCCGGCCATCTTCTTCGAGCCGCACTGAAACTTCTCCTTGTGCATCTGTCCCGCCGGTGATGGCATTCACCCCGAACATCAGCAGCTTGCTCTTGGTTTGCGTCATGGCGGCAATCGTCCGGTAGACCGCGTCCACCGGTCCATCGCCCGTTCCACTGTGCGACACCACCTTCCCGTCAATCTCCAGTTCGACTGTGGCTTTCGGCGTCTTATTGGTTCCACTTTCGACCTGAAACGACTTCAGGACCACTCGTTCGGACATCTTGGCCACTTCTTCGGAGATGATGACCTCGAGGTCTTCCTCGTAAATTTCTTTCTTTTGATCCGCCAGCCGCTTGAAGCGTTCAAAGGCGTGATTGACCTCGTCCTCCGTCAGCTTATAGCCCAAGTCTTCCAGCCGCTGCCGGAACGCATGGCGGCCTGACAATTTGCCCATCACCAACTTGACTTGCTCCAGCCCCACCGACTCCGGGCGCATGATCTCATAGGTGGTCTTATCTTTGAGCAAGCCGTCTTGATGAATGCCTGACGTATGGGCAAACGCATTCGCCCCCACGATGGCCTTGTTCGGCTGAATGACCATGCCGGTGATCTTGCTCACCAGGCGGCTGGTTTTGGATATCTCTTCTGTCACGACCTTCGTGTCGGCCCCGTACCAATCCCGGCGCGTCCGAAGCCCCATCACAATTTCTTCCAGCGAGGTATTGCCGGCTCGTTCGCCGATCCCGTTGATGGTGCATTCGACCTGGCCGGCCCCCGCCACCACTGCGGAGAGACTATTGGCCACCGCCATGCCCAAATCATTGTGACAATGCACGGAAATGACTGCCTGGCCGCTGTTCGGCACCGTGTCCTTAATTCGCTTGATCAGTCCTCCGAACTCTTGCGGGACCGCATACCCCACCGTGTCGGGAATGTTGATTGTTCCGGCACCAGCGGCAATCACCGCCTCAATCACTTCACAGAGATACGCTGGGTCCGACCGGCTGGCGTCCATGGGAGAAAACTCAACGTCATCGACGTAGGTGCGCGCCAATTGCACCATCTCTACAGCTCGTTTCTTTGCTTCTTCGCGTGTCATCCGAAACTGATGCTTCAAATGGATATCCGACGTGGAGAGGAATGTATGAATGCGCACCTTCGGCGCGCCTTTCAAGGCTTCCGACGCACGCGTGATGTCTTCCGGCCTGGCCCGCGCCAGGCTGCAGACTACCGGTCCCTCCACCCCCAGGGCGATCCGTCTCACCGCGTCGAAATCGCCAGGCGAGCTGTAGGCAAACCCGGCCTCGATAATATCCACGCCGAGGCGTGCCAGCTGCTTGGCGATCATAAGTTTCTCTTCGACGTTCATGCTCGCGCCCGGCGATTGCTCGCCGTCCCGCAACGTCGTGTCGAATATTCTGATCATCCGAGTCATGGCCTACCTCCTCCTTCGTTACTCGCATCGTACAGAATGCTCAAACAGATAGGCTGGCGAGGCCGCAGGCGAAGGAAACACCGGAGGCGTACCCTTGCGGTACGTCGAGGACGTTTCCAAGCCGAGAACGAAGCCGGACACCTGTTTCAGCATTCGAAAAATAAAAAAGCCTCCGCCCCTGGACAGGGACGAAGGCCTTGCGAGCTTCGTGGTACCACCCTGATTCAGCGCCGGATGAAGACAGCCTTCACCAGACACCCTCATTAAATCCGTGACGCGGATCATTCGGGACTCATTACCACCTCATCATGAGGCTTCACAAGTCCGGCTCGGAGGCGAGTTCAGGAGGCAACCGGCTGGTTCGCACCGTCCACCAGCTCTCTCGATTCGGTTTACGCTCCCTACTACTCCTCGTCAATGCCGTTACGACTCTCTTGTCTCGACCACCGGTCCATCACCTTTCGCCACCGGCTTTCCTGCACTCTTGGCGATCATCGTCCAGAGGCGTGCAATCGGACCTGACACTGCATAACCCGTGAAGGTCACAAACAGCATAGCTTGAGGCCACGCGACAATCAACATCAAGGCCAAAATTCCCCACACGAGATACGTGAAGTGATCGCCTCGTCGGAACTTCATATCCTTGAAGCTGCGATACTTGATCGTACTGACCATCAGAAATGCCAGCCCAAACGTAATCACCAGAATTAGCAGCGGTTTCACTTCCGCCCCCAACTGGGTGATGTGGAGATCAAAGATAACCAGCGATGCAATGACACCCGCAGCCGCCGGAATCGCTAAGCCGGTAAAATACTTGCTGTCGGACGTGCTCACTGTGGCATTGAATCGAGCGAGGCGCACAGCGCCCATGGCGACATAGGCGAACATGACCGCCACACCAAACATGCCCTGTCCACTCAGCGCGTAAGAATAAATCAACACGCCCGGCGCGACGCCGAAGGACACCACATCAGAGAGAGAGTCGTACTCGATACCGAACTGACCGGTGCTGTTCGTCAACCGCGCCAGCTTCCCATCCAACATGTCGAAAATCATGCCGACCAGGATGGCGATGGCAGCCACTAAATGCTGCCCATTGAACACGGACAGGATGGCAAACACGCCACAAAACAAATTGCCGGTTGTGCAGAGGTTGGGAATCAGGTACATCGCCTGACGCTTTCGGTGCCCCTTCGCAAACGGAGGTCGCATGGTTGGAGATTTCATCGGAGTTCCCCCACGATGGTTTCGCCCCCTTTAACGCGGTCGCCCAACGAGACGCAAATCTTCGACCCAAGCGGAAGAAAGGTATCCATTCGCGAACCGAACCGGATCAACCCGAACCGTTCACCGCGCTGCACGCGATCGCCCTGCCCGACCCAACAGACGATCCGGCGGGCAATCAGCCCTGCGACCTGCACACACAACACCTTCGCTCCCGACTCGGTCTTCAGCATCACGGCATTTTGTTCGTTACGGAGCGTCGCTTCCGGCTTGCTCGCCACGAGGAACTGACCGGGTTGGTAACTCACCCCTTCGACGGTTCCGGCGCAAGGCATCCGGTTCACGTGCACATCGAACACATTCAAAAATACCGTGACGCGAATGCTTTTTTCCTTCAGATACCGGGGCTCGAATTCTTCTTCGATCGCGATGACCTTACCGTCTCCGGATGAGACGACCACATCCGGCTGCTGCGGAATGGTCCGGCTGGGATTTCTGAAGAACCAGGCGGTAAATAACAAAAACCCAGCCGATACGACCGTGGGAATGGTCCAGCCCGCCAGCCCGGACAACAGCGTCGCGCCTGCGAGACCACCGACAAACGGCAAGCCTTCTTTGACAATCGGTATTCCGACGGCTCGATCAGCCATACCCCTCCAGGCCCTCTATCATGCTACCACGAAGAATCCGTCGGTTGAGTTAATTTTTATTCTTATCGACGAGTTGATCCTTTTTGAGCCATGGCATCATGGACCGGAGCCGGCCGCCGACTTCCTCGATCGGGTGCCCCTCGCCTTTTTTCAACAAGGCGTTATAGACCGGTCGGTTGGCCTGGTTTTCCAACACCCATTCTTTGGCAAACTGCCCGCTCTGAATCTCGCCGAGAATCTTCTTCATTTCCTGCTTCGTCTGCTCCGTCACCACACGCGGACCACGGGTAATGTCCCCATATTTCGCCGTCGTGCTGATCGAATAGCGCATGTTGGCAATACCGCCCTGATAAATCAGATCGACGATCAGTTTCACCTCGTGGAGACATTCGAAATAGGCCATTTCAGGCGCATACCCCGCCTCGACGAGCGTTTCGAATCCGGCTTGGATTAAAGACGTCAGCCCGCCGCACAACACCGCCTGCTCTCCGAACAGATCCGTTTCCGTCTCTTCACGGAAGTTCGTTTCGATGATGCCGGCCCGTCCGCCGCCCACCGCGCTGGCGTAGGCCAAGCCGACCTGGCGAGTATTTCCACTGGGATCTTGATGCACCGCCAACAAGCATGGCACGCCACTGCCCTTGGTGTATTCGGACCGCACCAGGTGCCCTGGCCCTTTCGGCGCAACCATGAAGACGTTGACGTCTGCCGGCGGCACGATCTGTCCGAAATGGATATTGAATCCATGGCCGAACGCCAGATAGGAACCGGGCTTCAAGTTGGGTGCAATATCCTGGCGATAGATGGCCGCTTGCGCTTCATCGGGCGCGAGAATCATGATGACGTCCGAGGCTTTCACGGCATCGGCGACCGGCATGACTTTGAGGCCGCTGGCCTCCGCTTTTTTCCACGAGCTGCCCTCGCGCAACCCCACAACGACCGTGGCGCCGCTTTCCTTGAGATTGAGGGAATGCGCATGGCCTTGGCTCCCATAGCCGATCACGGCCACTTTCTTTCCACGGATGAGCTGTAAGTCGGCGTCCTTGTCGTAATAAATCTTCATACGTCACTCCTGAATGTTCTTAAGGCACATGGATGGAAACGATTGGTGCACAGAGAGGATGCGCGCGCTATTCTCGAGCGAGCTTCTTCGGTTGGCTGACGGCCGACCGGATCGCCTCGCGCGCGATCGCCACTCGCCCCGTCCTGATCAGCTCCTTGATGCCGAGCGGCTGGAGCAAGTTGATGATGGCCTCAAGCTTTTTCGGATCGCCCGTCACCTCAATGGTATAGGTCGACGGCGTGGAATCGATCACATTGGCGCGGAAAATATCGGCAATTCTGAGCGCTTCAGCGCGGTCTTCCGCCTTCGTATGCACCTTGATCAGCGCGGTCTCGCGCGAGACGAACTCGCTTTCGTTGAGATCCACGACCTTGATGACGTCGATCAGCTTGTTGAGCTGCTTGACTATTTGCTCAACGATTCGCTCATCCCCTGACGTGACGATGGTCATCTGGGACATGGACGGATCAAGGGTTGGCGCAACCGACAGACTTTCGATATTGAATCCGCGGCCGCTGAACAACCCAGCCACGCGCGATAACACGCCAAATTTATTTTCAACGGTCACTGAAATAATGTGTTCCATGGAATTTCCATAAGCTCACCACCGAGTCCTGCCTGGTCCGCCGAGGGTTTACCTCTACGAACTCCGATTTGGCACGGTCTAGTCGGCCGTCAGCTCATTCTCCCTACGCCGTGAGAATCGTATCTTTGTTTTCGTCCGATCCGGTACTGGGCACGCCGGCCATTCGCTGTTTCAACTCAGGCGGATCTGCGAGAATCATCTCGTGATTACAGCCGCCCGCTGGGATCATCGGATAACAATTCTCATAGGGATAGGTGGGCACATCAACCACCACCGGCCTGTCGGTTGAGATGGCCTCCTTCAACACTGCATCGAGGTCCCCCACCTTGCCGGCGCGCAATCCCACTGCGCCGTAGGCTTCCGCCAATTTCACAAAATCCGGCGTGGTGTCCAAATAGCTGGAGGCATAGCGCCCTTCGTAGAACAGGTCCTGCCACTGGCGAACCATGCCGTGGAAACGATTATTCAAAATGATAATTTTGACCGGCAGCTTCGACACCACCGCAGTAGCCATTTCCTGCATGTTCATCTGAATGCTGCCGTCTCCGGCTACGCAAAGCACCAAGCGATCCCTGAAGGCAGCCTGGGCCCCCATGGCGGCAGGAAAGCCGAAGCCCATCGTGCCTAATCCACCCGACGTCAACCAGCGATTCGGCCGGGCAAGTTTAAAATACTGCGCCGTCCACATCTGATGTTGCCCCACGTCGGTCGCCACGATCGGATCACGATCCTTCGTCAGTTCATACAACCGTTTGACGACATGCTGCGGCTTGATCGCTCCATCCGGCTCCTGCTGGTAGGCCAGCGGGTGCGCCTGCTGCCATTCACGGATTTGGTCCCACCAGGGTTTGCGAAGATCCTTTTGATTGCCATTGACCGTGGCGCGGAGAATTTGATTCAACTCCCGCAGCACCGCCCTACAATCACCCACGATCGGGATATCGACGTGGATATTCTTGCGGATGGAGGTCGGATCGATATCGATATGGATCACTTTGGCGAAAGGACAAAACTCCGACACCTTCCCGGTGACCCGGTCATCGAAGCGCGCGCCCACGGCGATCACCAGATCGGAATAATGGACCGCCATATTGGCGCAATAGGTCCCGTGCATGCCCAACATTCCCATCGATTGCGGATGTTCGCCGGGGAATGCGCCCAGGCCCATCAAGGTCATATCGACGGGGATCTGCGTCATCTCCGCCAATTCAAGCAACTCTTTTGACGCCTGCGAAAACACGACGCCGCCACCGACATACAGAATCGGTTTCTTCGCCTTCATGATGGCTTCAGCGGCCTGCTTGATCTGCCACTTATTGCCCTCATACGTCGGGTTATACCCGCGAATCGCCACGGAGCTGGGGTACGTGAACTCCGCTTTCGCCAACGAGACATCTTTCGGAATATCCACCAGCACCGGTCCGGGACGCCCGGTTGTGGCGATGTAAAATGCTTCCTTGATGGTCGTCGCCAGATCGTTCACATCCTTCACAAGGAAGTTGTACTTGGTGCAGGGACGACTCAGGCCGATGTTGTCCGCTTCCTGAAACGCATCGTTCCCGATCAAACTCGTGGACACTTGTCCGCTGATACACACAAGGGGAACTGAATCCATATAGGCATCGGCCAACGCGGTAATCACATTGGTCATTCCGGGACCGGAGGTCACTAAACAGACGCCGGCTTTCCCGGTGGCCTTGGCATACCCTTCGGCCATATGCCCGGCACCCTGTTCGTGGCGGGTCAATACAACTTCGATGTCTTTCTGCTGGTGCAGCATGTCGAAAATCTTCAACACGACGCCGCCCGGCAAGGCGAAGATCGTTTTCACGCCTTCAGCTTTTAAGCATTCGATCAGGATTTCAGACCCTGTGAGCTTCATATCACCCTCCCCTTCGCGCAGCATGGCGAAGGACGTGTGCCATCACTGGAAAGAGCAGCAACGCTGCGTCATTCTTGCTTGCGACACAGACTGCTACGATCTTTCTGAAAAATCAATGGGTAAGATGGCGGATCGTATCACCAGCCCGCAAGTGAGGTCAAGAGAGTCACGACAGGAACTCGTTGTGCGACAGACTAGTGTCGATCATCGCCCCGTGATATAGGAACGTCTTCGAGTTGTGAGCCTACTGCCAATGAGTTCCATGCGCCTCACGATCATGTCTCGTCGCGAATGCCATCTGTGCCACGCGGTGGCCCGTGTGGCGGCCCAGGTACAGGAGGATCTCGCGTTTCATCTGACGATCGTCGATATCGATCACGATGAAGCCCTCCGGCAGCGATATGGTCATCGCATACCCGTGGTGCTGCTGAACGACCGAGAAATTCTTTCCGGCAAGGTCACCGGCGGAGAGCTGCGGAAGGCGATAAAAAAAGCGCGTTGGAGAGACCCTATAAGCCGGATTCTGTCCCGCATGAAGCTTGCGCTCACACGGGGGTGATCATTTCTCTGGGACTCGAGTTGCCCCGAGCCTCAAGCAACCTACCCGGAGACTTCGGCCGGGCCGGCCTTTCCGCTGAGCTCTTACGAGCCCTCGGGCGTCTCCCTATTTGGTCTTGCTCCGGACGACGCTTACCGTGCCGTTGATGTCGCCATCACCGCGGTGGGCTCTTACCCCGCCGTTTCACCCTTACCTGAGCCGCTGTGAGTGACCAAAATCCCTCACGCGGCCATCGGCGGTTTGTTTTCTGTGGTGCTGGTGTCGGATCGCTCCGCCTGGACGTTATCCAGCGTCCTTGCCCTTGGAGTCCGGACTTTCCTCCCGCCGAGCACGCTCGACGAGCGAGCACCCGTGTCCCCCCAGCGCGCGAAGGAAGTATACGAGTCACTCCAGGGGGATTCAAGCGAGAAGCCGGACGGACTTAATGCAATGCGGGCAACTCGTGGTTCGGTGCGGGCGGCTTCGATTGATAAATCGGCATCGCCTCAGCCATCCACTCCTCCAGTTGTTGAATTCTGGTTTCATGGCTCGGGTGTGTGGACATAAATTCGGACGGAGATTTCCCCCCGGACATCTCGCCCATTCTTTGCCACAATTGGATCGCTTCACGCGGGTCATAGCCGGCATCTGCCGCCAGCAACACGCCGACATAGTCTGCCTCTGATTCGTGTTTGCGACTGAACGGAAGCAACACCCCCACCTGTGCACCAACACCCAGTGCCGCCATCCCCGCCTGCGAGAGAACCGGATTGGCGCCGCTCACCCCCAGCGCGATGCCGATCGCTTGCAAGGTCGTCTGCGCCAGTGTGTTCTGACTCATCCGTTCTCCGCCGTGC
This sequence comes from Nitrospira sp., assembly GCA_022226935.1. Classification (GTDB taxonomy): domain Bacteria; phylum Nitrospirota; class Nitrospiria; order Nitrospirales; family Nitrospiraceae; genus Nitrospira_A. Next base: position 1,410,334 of record CP092081.1, on the reverse strand, counting down.
CGAGCCAACGCATGGACGACTTCATGTCCCATCACCGCCGCAAGTCCGGCCTCGGTCTTGGCCACGGGGAAAATTCCGGTATACACTGCGATTTTGCCGCCCGGCAGAGCAAACGCGTTCATGGTCTTATCATCTTTGATGACCGTCACTTCCCATTCAAATTCATTGGCCACGTCGCTATATTTGGATCGTTTAGCAGCCTCGATCACTCTCGCGGCGACGCGCTTGACCGGTTCGATCTCTCGCGGATCGGTGGAGGGCCTCATTTTGGGGTCGCTCTTGACGTCAGCGTAGGCCTGGGCCCCCATCTGCACTTCCTGCGACATCGGCATCATCATCAGCTGCCATCGTCCGGTGTAGGGATTGGTTTGGCAACCAGTCGTCACCAACATGGTCACAATGCCGAAGCACAGCCACAGCATGTTAGATGGCAGAGCAGAGTTCGACCACCCCTCACGGTTCGATTTCATCTTCATCACACGCCTCCGCAAATTGACCAGTCTGGTAAGCTCTGCTAGATTACCGCGCCGCCCCACCCGTTTCCACTGGGAGTTTCACCGAGTGCCTGCCACCACGACCCTCTCCTCACTGAATCGAATTGGAATCGACGAATCCGGCAAAGGCGATTATTTCGGGCCGCTGGTGATTGCCGCCGTGTTCGTCACACCGGCATCAGAACAGGACCTAGCGCTGATGCAGGTCCGTGACAGCAAGAAAATTTCCGATGGGCGTATTCTCGAGTTGGCCCCCGACATCCTGATGGTGTGCCCCCACAGCATCGTGGCGATCGGCCCGCAGCGCTACAATGAGCTCTATGCCAAGATCAACAACCTCAATCGCCTCCTCGCCTGGGGCCATGCACGGGCGCTGGAAAACCTGCTTCAGCACGTCGACTGCGATCTGGCGATTGCCGACCAGTTCGGCGACGAGCGATTGATCCTCAACGCGCTTCAGGAGAAGGGAAAGCAGATCCGGTTGGTGCAACGCACGAAAGCGGAAGCAGACCTGGCCGTGGCGGCCGCCTCAATTCTTGCCCGCGCGGAATTTCTTCTGCGCCTCCAACGGCTCTCACAGGAATTACACACCACCCTACCCAAGGGCGCATCTCCGGCCGTGGAATTGGCCGGACGTATGGTGGTGAAGAAGTACGGGCAGGACCGACTGAGTACCATCGCGAAGTTGCACTTCAAAACGACGAAGCAGGTGCTGAACGAAACCTAGACGGATTCGCCGAGCTCAAAATCCTTCGCCTGGTCTTGGACGAGAGGACGCTTTCCCTCGGGAACTGGCTCCCCTTCCCAATACAACATTCGATAACAATAGGGACAGGTATGGACATCATCTCCGCGCTTGACCTGGGAAATCAATTGAGGCGGGACCTGAAGCCGGCACCCGATACAAATACCGTCCTTGATCAGCGCCAGCGCCTGGTCTTTTCGTGTCGCTTTCAGCTTGTTGTACCGTGCGAGAAGGCCCTTCTCGACCCGCCCTGACAAATCCTTTTGCTGAGCTTCCAACTCGGCGAGTTCCGCAGCGAGCACACGATCCTTCTCGTCGAGTACGGCTTTTTCTTTGCTGAACAGGGCTTCTGAGTCTTTCAATTGCACCTGGGCGGAAGCAATCGTCCGTTGAGTCTGTTCGATCTGCTCCATCGCGAGGAGGATTTTTTCTTCGATTTCCCCGCGTTTCTTATTGGCTAGCTCTACTTCGAACAGGTGGGCCTGATATTCCTGGTTCGTCTTCAACTGGGCGGCGCGATCTTTCATCTTGCCGATGCGATCCTCGTGCGCCTCCAGGTCCTTCTCGTGGCTTCGCCGCTCCTTGTTCAAGGTCTCGATCGACGCTGATGCGTCTTGAACCATCCGCCTCGCGTCTCGAAGGGGCGCCTCATTCACTTCAAGCCGTTCGGGTATTTTTCGCCGTTGTTCTTTGAGGTCGGCGATGCGGAGATCGAGTTTCTGCAATTCGATGAGAGGGGAAAGCTGTGGGTTCAACGGGCTCCTTGTGGTTTGCGCGAGAGCAACATCGGCATGACGCCTCTCGCACCGGAATCATCGTGAGGCGCTCAGGTTGGTGGGCCCACTAGGACTTGAACCTAGGACCAGCTGATTATGAGTCAGCCGCTCTAACCACCTGAGCTATGGGCCCAGCCCTGCCGGCCAGTGACCTGGCCTCAGCCTGCATGACGGCGTACCTGGTTCGAGCGGCCTGATTCTAAAGCTGCTAGTCAGACAGAGTCAAACCACTCCTGACGACGAGGACTAGAGACTCTCCACGAAACTACGCAGCTTCTTGCTACGGCTCGGATGCCGGAGCTTCCGCAAGGCTTTCGCCTCGATTTGCCGAATGCGCTCGCGCGTCACCTCAAAATCCTGCCCGACTTCTTCAAGCGTGTGGTCGGTCGCTTCGCCGATTCCAAAGCGCTTGCGCAACACCTTCTCTTCCCGAGGGGTAAGGGTTTCCAGTGCGCCGTTGATCTGACGCTGCAAATCATACCGAATGGCCGCTTCCAACGGCGAGACCGCTTTCTTGTCTTCGATGAAGTCCCCTAAGTGGCTGTCTTCCTCTTCGCCGATCGGGGTTTCAAGCGAGATTGGCTCGCGCGCGATTTTCAGGATCTTACGCACCTTGTCCAGCGGCAAATCCATGCGTTCGGCAATTTCTTCCGGCGTCGGTTCGCGACCGAGTTTCTGCACCAGATGGCGCGAAGTCCTGATCAGTTTATTGATGGTTTCGATCATATGAACCGGAATACGGATGGTTCGCGCCTGATCGGCGATGGCACGGGTAATGGCTTGCCGAATCCACCAGGTGGCATAGGTGCTGAACTTATAGCCGCGCTTGTATTCGAACTTATCGACCGCCTTCATGAGGCCGATGTTGCCTTCCTGAATCAAATCCAGGAACTGCAGCCCACGGTTCGTATACTTTTTCGCGATACTCACCACCAAACGCAGATTGGCCTCGACCAATTCCGCCTTCCCGCGCTTGACCTTTTCCTCCGCCACATCGAGATGCTTCACCGCATCCTTGATTTCTTCAGCCGAAATCAGCGCCTCTTCTTCTTCGAGCTGACGGATACGGCCCTTGGCCGCTTGGTAGTGCTTTTTGATGTCCTGCAGCACTTCTTCGGAGAGCCCGGTCCTGCGCTTCACCGCGAGCAAATCTTTATGGGTTCGACACAACTTTCGCAGTAATTCAGCGCCGGCCTCGCCGCCGACACCGAGACGACGCTGGCAGCTCGTAACTTCCCGCTCCGACTGACGGAACAGCAGGTTGAGGTCGCGCACTCGCTGGGTCATGCGGTCTTTCAAGACGCCATGCAGATTCACTGACTCCATCTTGTCCACGACCTGGCCGCGCACCGTGTCGATCTGTTTGCGCAGTTTCTTTTGTTTCTCGGGATCGGCAGCGACATGACGTGCCTTGTCGTAGAGATCTTTGAGCGAGGCGGACACCTTGCGGACGGCGTTCAGAGAGTCCAGCGTTTTCACCCGGAGCTCTTCGTAATCCTTTTCGACGGCTTCTTCTTCGAAGTCCTCTTCGGTCTCCACGACCGGCACGATCTCGCGCACATCGATCTTGCCGTTCTTCAGCTGATCGCGGAGATTCAGCACGAACTCCAGGGTCATCGGCAAACCGTAGACGACCGTGGCGATATCTTTCTTGCCCTCTTCGATCCGCTTGGCGATCTCGATTTCTCCCTCGCGGCTCAGCAGGGCCACGCTGCCCATTTCTTTCAGATAGAGCCGGACAGGGTCGTCGGTGCGACTAAGCGCCCCCGGGGTGAGATCGATTTCCTTTTCGTTTTCTTCCGAGGAGTCGGATTCTTCGCTTTCCTCGATCGCCTCTTCGCCTTCCGCGGCCTTCGGAGCGCGCTCCGTCTCGGCAGATTCTACGATCTCGATGTCCATTTCGCCGAACATGGTCATGATCGTGCTGAACTGGTCCGACGAGACGACATCCGCCGGCAACGTGCTGTTGAGATCGTCGTACGTGAGGAAACCCTTCTCCTTGCCGAGATTGATGAGTTTCTTCACCTCGCCGAGTAATTCTTGTTTCGGCATACCTACTCCTTCACCGCAGACGTCAGCGCAACCGGCATCACACCGGCTTTCCGAATCCGCATATCGTTAATCAATCCGTTCAGGCGATGCACGTCATCGTCCCGCCGCTCGCGTTCCGCGACTTTCAATTCTTGAATCAAGAGGCCCATGGTCCGTTCGCGCCCTCGCCGCTCCAGGGTCTCCAAGCATCCGGCAATATGTGCCGGCACGTCGTCATAGTGCTGCTCCTGCATCGACAGCTCCGACACCAACGAACCGCAGACCTCATCCGTGATCAACGCGTCCAGCAGATTCCGGACGGACACCCTGCCATCTTCTGCCAGATGCTGCAAGGCACATTCGATCAACCGCTTGTAGGCCGGCGTCGAAAAGGCGTCCGGGGACAGTTTCCGGAGATCCGCGGCAGACAAACTCCCTTGCACGAGCAAATGCGCCAGATCGCGCTCTTCAGGATTGGGCTTTACTTTAGACGGCACGGCAACGGCTGAAGCTTTTACACTCCGCTCCGGGCGACGCTGCTCTTCCGAGACGAGCGTCGGATAGCGCTCGATGAGGCGCTGCTGACTGAGGCCCAATCGTTCCGCCACGAGCCGAATCCGTTCTTCGCGCTCGATCGGATGCGCGCTTTTCTGAAGAATCCGCAATACCGCATCCACGGCTCGGATCCGGTCCTCCACGCTGCCCGACTCAGCCGTGCGGAGGCTGTGTTCTATGGCAAAATCCAACAGGCTTGGCGCCGCGCGATGCAAGGCCGCAAACCCCTCGGCGCCATGTTGGCGGACATACGTATCCGGATCGTCACCCTCGGGAAGCGAGACGACCTTGACGCTCAAGCCGCTATTGACGAACAAATCCAGCGAGCGCAACGCCGCCCGGACTCCTGCCTGATCGGGATCGAAGAGCAACACGATATTCGACGCGAATCGGCGAATGACCGTGATGTGCTCGGCGGTTAAGGCGGTTCCCAAGGTCGCCGCCACATGGCGAATGCCGGCCTGGTGCAACGCAATGGCATCGAAATAGCCTTCGACGATGATCAAGGTGTGCTGCTGGCCCGCTGCTTCACGAGCGGCATCCAGCGCGAAGAGCGTCTGCCCTTTTTTAAACAACGGGGTCTCAGGAGAGTTCAAATACTTGGGCATCCCGTCGCCGAGAATCCGTCCGCCGAATGCCACAACCCGCTTACGCAAATCCGTAATGGGAAACATGATCCGGGAACGGAACCGGTCGTAATGCCCCGAGACTGCGGTTTTCTGTGAGCCGCTCTGATCGCGGGGGATAGATAGGCCGGCTGCGACCAGATCCGCCGGCGCAAACCCTTCTTTGAGCATGGCTTTCGTCAGCCCGTCCCATTCAGGCGGAGCGTAGCCGATGTTGAATTGCGCAGTCGTATGCTGCTGGATGCCTCGGCTGTCGAGATAGGCACGCGCCTGGGCGCCGGCCGGCCCCTCCGTTAACATATGCTGATACCAGGCTCCCGCAGCCGCATTGAGCCGTTCCAAGCGGCCAAGTTGCGTACGCGTCTCATTGGAATATCCGCCCGTTGATTCAGGAACATCCACCCCCACCTTGCGCCCCAAATCTCGAACAATTTCAGGGAAGGCTGCTCCGGTTAATCGCATCAGAAACGTATACACATTGCCGCCGGCTCCGCAGCCGAAACAGTGGAAAATCTGCCGTGATGAGCTAACAGTGAAGGAGGGAGATTTCTCTTGATGAAAGGGACAGAGGCCCTTGAGGTTCTGCCCGGCCCGCGTCAGCGCCACATGTTGGCCCACGATTTCCGCGATGTCCACTCGGTCTCTGATTTGGTTGATGACGTCGTCCGAAATCAGGCCTTGGCCCACGGCGGTCCTCGCTAGTGCCCGCAGGGATCCCACCGGTCGATGCCCCGGCTGGATGCCTTTGACGCGATTGAAAGTTGACCGTTCACCCTAACAAACGGTCTGCATATGTGTCAATCAAGGAGCAGGGCGGATTATCCTGGAGGCCAGGCCATGCGCCTTCCGCCGAGGACATGCAGGTGAAGGTGAAACACCGTTTGCCCGCTGTCCGCTCCGGTGTTCGTCACAATGCGATAGCCGGACTCAGCCAGGTTCTTCATCGCCGCGACCTTAGAACAGGTCAACAGCAGATGTCCCAATAACGCCTGGTCTCCCTCCTGACAATTCTGGACCGCCGCCAGATGACGCTTCGGAATGACCAGGATATGGACGGGGGCTTGGGCATTGACGTCTTCGAATGCCAGCACGCGATCATCCTGGTGCACAATTTTCGCGGGGATGGCACCGGCCACAATACGACAGAAAATACAGTTATCCACGCGCGCCCCCTTCCGGTACCGGTCGAATCCCGGACTTCCCAAACCTAGCACCGAGTTCTCGATACACGTCGCTCAGCGTCACATCATGGTACCCGAGAACCAGGAGGGTGTGAAAAAACAGATCGGCCGTCTCGTAAATGATCTCGTCCCGTTTCTGGTTCTTCGCGGCAATAATGACTTCGCCGGCCTCTTCAGCCACTTTTTTAAGAATGCGATCGACATTGCCTTGCAGCAGCTTGGAGACATAGGAGTCCGGCTGCGGAGCGGCCTTCCGTGCCAGAATCGTTTGATAGAGCCGTTCGAGAATTCCTCCACCGGCATCCTGCGTTTTGGCTTGGTCCGCCCGTCCCTCTTCACTCATTCTTGCAAAAAAACAGGCGCGTTCCCCCGTATGACAGGTCGGTCCGACCGGCTCCGCCTTGACCAGAATGGTATCCCGATCACAATCGACGAAGAGATCTTTCACTCGCAGAAAATGTCCCGAGGTTTCGCCTTTTTCCCATAATTTTTGGCGGGAACGACTCCAAAAATGAACGGATCTGGTGGCCAAAGTCTTCATGAGGGCGTCCTGATTCATGTAGCCCAGCATGAGCACGGTGCCGTCGAACCAATCCTGAATCACGGCGGGAATCAGCCCCTGCCCGTCAAATACCAGACTGCGGCTATCGTTCGACATCACAGGCTCCATCTATGCGGCCCCTGGCCGAACCGGCACTCCACGGTCACGCAAATAGGCCTTGGCCTCCTGAATGGTGTGGGTGCGATAGTGAAAAATCGAAGCAGCTAGCACCGCCTCGGCCTTCCCTTTGACCAGTCCGTCATAGAGGTGCTCCAAGGTGCCCACTCCACCCGACGCGATCACCGGAATGGACAGGCTCTCCGACACAGCCGCTGTCAATGCCAGATCATATCCGTTTTGGCGGCCATCCTGATCCATGCTGGTTAACAGAATTTCGCCGGCGCCGTACCCGGCCATGCGCTGCGCCCATTCGACCGCATCAAGGCCGGTCGCGTTTCGTCCGCCGTGCGTAAAGACCTGCCACCGGCCGCCGACCTCCGCTCGCTTGGCATCAATGGCCACGACAATACATTGTGTGCCGAAACGTTGGGCCGCTTCACGAACAAATTCCGGTTGCTGAACTGCAGTGGTGTTGATACTGACCTTATCCGCCCCGGCATTCAGCAACGTGCGAATATCCTCCAGTGTACGCACGCCGCCTCCGACCGTCAGCGGCATAAACACCCGGGCGGCAGTTCGCTCCACCACATCGACAATGGTCTTACGGTTTTCGTGCGACGCCGTGATGTCCAGAAAACACAGTTCGTCCGCACCTTCCCGGTCATAGATGGTGGCCACCTCGACGGGGTCGCCCGCATCGCGCAAATTGACGAAACTGACCCCTTTGACGACCCGACCATCTTTTACGTCCAAGCAGGGAATGATGCGTTTGGTTAGCATAGCAATTCGTAACGCATGACACGTACACCGTGAAAGAGACCGGTTCTATTCCTGCCGCTCATACGGGATTCTCAACGATGCGTGAGGGCAGCCACCGCTGCTGCATAGTCTAACTTGCCGTCATACAGGGCCTTGCCCACAATGGCACCTTCTACACGAGGACCGAGCTCACGGACCGCCAGCAGATCCTCCACCCGACTGATGCCGCCGGATGCAATGACCGGAAAGCACGACCGCTCAACAACTTCCCGTAACGCCAGAAGGTTCGGGCCATTCAGCATGCCATCGCGGGCAATGTCGGTATAGATCACTGCCCCCAGTGCATGGTCGGCCAGTTCATTGAGGAGATCAATGGCCTTGGTCTCCGAAACCGTGGTCCACCCCTTCACGGCGACCTTGCCGTCTCGCGCATCAAGGCCCAACAGGATACGTCGGGGAAACTCTCGACAGGCTTGCGTCAGAAAGGTACGATCCGTGAGGGCAGCCGTTCCAAGGACGACCCGTGCGACTCCTGCCTGAAGATACTTCCGCACCGTCTCAATGGTACGGATGCCGCCCCCGACCTGCACTTTCACGCTGACGGCTTTCATCGCCGCTTCAATCTGAGGAAGGTTCTTTGGCTCCCCGTCAACAGCGCCGTTGAGATCGACGATGTGGATGAGATCGGCCCCCTGCTCCTGCCAACGTTTGGCAACGGATGGCACGTCCTCGGAATACACGGTTTCCGCCGCCATATCACCCTGCCGAAGTCGCACACAGCGGCCATCTTTCAGATCGATCGCCGGAATTACACGCATACCCGCACCTGTGTCCTCACGTTTATTTCCCTTCACCCGCTGCGGCACCGAATGGAAACGCATCCGCGAGTTCGGTCGCCCCATAGGCCGCCAACTCTTCAGCCGTCACGAACGTCCCGTAGCGCTGAACAAACCCCAGAACATCTTCCGTCATCGGCCGCTGCTTTTCGTAGTAGTTGCCCTCCCACAGGACCATGCCATCGGGGGCCACCAGTTTCACTTCAAACCCCACGGCAGCGGGAGGATCGGCGCCCAACCGGCTGCCGACACGCTCTTGATAGACCAAGACCTTCCCGCTGAGCGCAGCATCGGCCTTGAGGCGCTGCGCAATTTTGTGAGCCGGAATGGTCTCTGCAGAGGCGGCTCCTCCCGAAAGATCGCGTGCCGCCGCCATCGCTGCCTGAGGAGAAATGACCTGCAACCCCGGCTTGCCCTTCAATTTCGCCCACATCAGATCTGTAACTTTCTCGCCCGCACCAGGCGGCACAAGATTCGTTCGCCGAACGGCCTGATCGGTCGTCGGAGGAACTCCGACCGCCATATCGGACCGTCTGACGCCGGAAGGCACAGGAAAAGATGGCCCGCTCGTTTCGATGGCTTGAGGCGTCGCCATCGTTTCAAAGGGAATGAGCACGATTGTATGGACCTGGTACTTTCCAGCCTGAGCAGAAGATTTAGCGGTGACTTTGGTCCCGCTGCACCCTGTGATCAGCCCCACCGCCAGCAGCAGCACCAGGATCCGTGGAACGCCGGTACTCACGTCCAGGCCCCGAAATTCTTAATCATCTGAAGCCCGACGGCCTGACTCTTCTCAGGATGGAACTGGCAGGCGACAACGTTGTCTTTCCACACAGCGGATGCGAACGGCGCTCCATAGTCGGTCACCGTGGCAACGACAGCGGCATCGGTTGGCTCAACATAATAAGAATGCACAAAGTAGCAGTAACTGCCCGGCGCGATCCCGGCAAATATCGGCGCAGGCCGCATGATGCGGATATCATTCCAGCCCATATGCGGCACCTTTAACGAGGCATGCAGCACAAACTTCTTCACGCGGCCGGGAATGACCCCCAGCCCCTTGTGCGTTCCGAACTCTTCGCTTTCCGTAAACAACAGCTGCAATCCTAGACAGATACCCAAAAACGGTTTGCCGGATTGAATGGCCGTGTAGATCGGCGCAATCAACTCATACCGTTCCAGATTGGCCATGCAGTCTCCGAAGGCGCCCACCCCAGGCAACACCACATGGCTGGCATTCGCAATGACGCTGGGTTCGCGCGTGACTATAGCCTGATGGCCCACTGCCTCAAACGCCTTGGAGACACTGCGCAGGTTACCCATGCCGTAATCAATGATGGCTATCATGTCGCATTCACAGAGGCACGTTGATAACAGCTACCGATTCCGTTCCCCCGCGAGGCTTCTCCTAAAGGCTGCCCTTGGTCGAGAGAACCGCTCCTGACAACCGCTCTTCGGGCATGGTGGCTTGATCCAGTGCTCGCGCCAGCGCCTTGAAGATGGCTTCCATAATGTGGTGAGGATTGCGACCATATTGGAGGTTTATGTGGAGATTCAGGCCGCCATGCGTGACGAAGGCCTGAAAAAAATCCTCGAAAAGCCCCAGGTCGAACGTCTTGATCTTTCGGTCCGGCAAACTGACGTTATACACCAGATAAGGCCGACCACTGAGATCCACCGTCACTTGCGCAAGGGTTTCGTCGAGAGGCACCGAAGCCCACCCGAATCGCTTGATCCCCGCCTTTTCACCCAAGGCTTGATGCAGCACCTTGCCCATGACAATCCCGACATCCTCTACCGTATGATGCTCGTCGATGTCGATATCACCTTTGGCCTGTACAGTCAGATCGAAAAACCCATGTTTTGCTAACAGATCCAACATGTGGTCAAAAAACCGAATGGACGTCTCGATCTTCCCCTGGCCTGTACCGTCCAAGGTCCATTCGACACGGATATCGGTTTCCTTCGTCGCGCGATGCAGCGAGGCCTGTCTGGGAGCGCCGGTGTTTTTCATGAAAACCTGCTTTGAGCTGATTTGGCATGCGCATCGAAGCCTTCGATATGCGCGAGTCTGACGATATGATCCTTGGCTTTCGTCAATTCTTCCCTGGTGTAATGAACGATGTTGCTGACCTTCACATAGTCGTTGACCGACAACGGCGAAAAGAAACGGGCGGTGGCGCCGGTCGGCAGCACGTGATTTGGACCGGCCACATAATCAGCCACGGCAGGCGGCGTATAACGACCCAGAAACAGTGCGCCGGCATGGCGAATCTGCTCCAGATAATCAAACGGACGATCAACCGATAAGGTCAAATGCTCGGGCGCGATGTCGTTCGCCACCTCGATGGCCTCATCCATGGTAGGAACCACGAATGCGACAAAATGCCGCGCGATTGATTTAGTTGCGATTTTTTCTCGTTGTAAGCCCTTCAACTGAACCTGAATGAGGCGGACGACTTCTTTGGCCAGCGAGGCGGAGGTGGTCACCAGGTAGACCTGGGCATCTTCGTCATGTTCCGCTTCGCACAATAAATCTGCTGCAACATGCGCCGGCTTTGCATCGTCGTCCGCCACTACCAACAACTCGCTGGGGCCAGCCACCATATCAATACCAACGGTGCCATAGAGCAATCGTTTCGCGGTTGCGACATACATGTTTCCCGGCCCAACAATCTTATCCACTTTGGTGATGCTCTTCGTACCGAAGGCCATCGCGCCGATCGCCTGTACTCCGCCTACTCGATAGATTTCGTCAACCCCGGCAATATCAGCCGCGACCAGCAAATAGGGGTTGATCTCGCCCTTCGGCGTGGGCGTGCACATGACAATGCGTCGAACCCCCGCCACCTTCGCAGGAATTGCGCACATCAGCACCGAGGAAGGATAGACAGCCTTGCCGCCCGGCACATACACGCCGACGGCATCGAGTGCGGTCACCATCTGGCCGAGGGTGGCGTTGGCCTCCTGGTACATCCAGGTTTTGGTGCGCTGGCGTTCGTGAAACTGACGCACCCGGTCAGCGGCATAACGGAGGGAATCGCCCTCGTCTTTCCGTATATGGTAATAGGCTTCCTTGATTTCTTCGGGTGTTACACGGATCTGATCGATCGTTAACGACACTCGATCGAACTTCTTGGCATATCGCAGCACCGCGCGATCACCGCCCCGTTCTACCGCCTGCAGAATCGCGCGCACACTTTTCTCGACACTCGCCGCCTGCGAACGCGAGCGGGTCGTGATTTTTCGTAAGGCTTTGCCGAAGGCGCGATCGGTACTCTCGAGAATAGTCATGACATCCGTCCTGCCGCTGCGCCGCCTGTATCGGACGTCGCATCATGGGAACCCACGACCACCCCGTGGGATTAGGTGTCCGCGCTACTTCGCAGCCACGGCCGCGCGCAGCCGATCGATCAACACCTGTAACGGTTCATGTTTCAATTTGAGGCTGGCCCGATTGACGATCAATCGGGCGGTGGAGTGGGTAATGACCTCCACCTCTGCCAGATCATGGGCCCTCAAGGTACTGCCAGTCTCAACCAGATCGACAATGCGATCAGCCAGTCCTACAATCGGAGCGAGTTCGATCGACCCATACAGCTTGACGATCTCAACCGGCATTCCACGCTGATTGAAGTAGCGCTCGGTGACGTTGGGATACTTCGTCGCCACCCGGATCTTCGATGACCACCGATCCGGTGACGGCTGCCCCTGCAACGCGGCGACTGAGATTCTACATGCTCCCACCTTTAAATCCAACGGTTCATAGACATCGCTGCCTTGCTCCAGCAAGACATCTTTCCCGACCACGCCGACGTCTGCTGCTCCGTGCTCGACATAGGTCGGAACATCGGTCGGCCTCACAATCAGAAAGGTCGCATGGTTGGCGGCGCAGTCGAATACCAGCTTCCGGCTTTCCACCGATAACCCTGGGCTATAGTAGCCGGCCTCTTTCATCAGATCGAGCACCGGCCCGAGCAATTTTCCTTTCGACAGCGCGATCGTGAGTCCTTGCGGTGTTTCGTCTTGCGATCTCCTAGCCTTCACGTTCACTTTCCCTTTCTCCGCTCGATGCTGGCCCCCAGAGTCCGGAACTTTTCTTCCAGCCGTTCATAGCCTCGATCGAGATGATAGACGCGCGACACCTCCGTGGTACCTTCGGCCGCGAGCCCGGCTACGATAAGGCCCGCACTGGCCCGAAGATCCGACGCCATGACTGGTGCGCCCGTCAACCGCTCCTTGCCCGTAATCACCACCCGATTTCCCTCTACGCGAATATCTGCGCCCATGCGGCGCAATTCCTCCACATGCATGAACCGGCTTTCGAAAATCGTCTCGGTCACCACGCTGGTGCCTTCGGCCACGGCCATCAATGCGACAAATTGAGCCTGCATATCGGTGGGAAAGCCGGGATGCGGACTGGTTCGCACATTCGTCCCTTTCAATCGCCCCGTGACTTTGAGGTGAATTCGTTCTTTTTCCTCAGTCAGCTCTGCGCCGCTTTCCCGTAGTTTCATCAATAGCGGTTCCATGTGCTCAGGACGACACCGATCGACGACAATGTCGCCACCAGTGATGGCTCCGGCCACGAGATAGGTTCCGACCTCGATGCGATCAGGAATGACTTCATGATCGGCACCATGCAATTCGGTCACCCCTTCGACCATAATCATGTCTGTCCCCGCACCGACAATGCGGGCACCGCGTTTGACAAGGAATGCCGCCAGATCACTGATTTCAGGCTCTTTTGCCGCGTTTTCCAATACCGTGGTGCCTTCTGCCAGCACGGCTGCCATCATCAGATTCTCCGTACCGGTGACGCTGGGTATATCAAAGTAAATGCGGCTGCCCCGCAACCGACGGGCCGTCGCCTTGATGTAGCCATGTTCGATTTCAACCGTGGCACCCATTTTTTCAAGACCGGCCAGATGAAAGTTCACCGGTCGGGAGCCGATCGCGCAGCCTCCGGGAAGCGAAACCTTTGCCTCACCCAAACGAGCCACCAACGGACCCAACACCAGAACCGATGCCCGCATGGTGCGGACTAGATCGTACGGCGCTTCGGTGGACGCCATGGTTTGTGTCTGAACGACCGTCTGTTCACCCTCCTGTGTGACGGCAATTCCCAACATGCGGAGCAGCTTCCCCATGGTCAGCACATCGACCACACCTGGCATGTTCGAGAGGACACATTCGCCTCCGCCAAGAATGGTGGAAGCAAGAATGGGCAAGGCAGCGTTTTTCGCCCCGCTGGTGCGGACCTCGCCTTGGAGGCGACGTCCGCCTTGAATGAGAATTTGATCCATAGGTTTCAGAGCGTCGATCGACGCATTACCGATTGCCGACAGACTTCAACGGCTTGAGGGCCATAACGACACGTCCTTCTTCTCAAAACATACGACGCGGTCAATTCCCCCCCCATCCTGTAACACTGCATAGGTGTGGAGCTGCCCTTGTTCCTCAGCCTGCCGGCAGACAGCAGCCGCTTGGCCGAGCCCTACTTCCATAAGAAGGACGCCGCCGGGCTTTAAATACGCAGGAGCCTGCTCGAGCAGTCGGCGATGCACCTTCATCCCGTCATGCCCTCCTACCAAGGCCAACCTCGGCTCGAAATCCCTGACCTCCGGTTGGAGCGTCGCGACATCCTCGTCCGCGATATACGGAGGATTGGAAATGACCACTTGTATCTGACCCGTTAAACCTTCCTTGGAAATCGGAGCGAGGAGGTCTCCATGGTAACAGGCGATACGTGCGCCAAGCCCGTGCTTCGCTAGGTTGGTTCGCGCGACCACCAACGCCTCAGCTGAAGCGTCGATCGCCAGTACGCGCGCAGTCGGCATGGCCAATGCCAGGGACACAGCCAAACAACCCGACCCGGTTCCCACATCCACAATCGTTGCGCCGGACGTCTGCGCACACCGGCGGACAGCTTCATCAACCAACAACGCACTCTCAGGACGGGGGATGAGGACCGACGGCGTGACGTCAAAATCTCGGCCCAGAAACTCTTGCGTACCAAGCAGATACTGGAGCGGTTCACGAGCCACTCGCCGTGCAACCAGCGCCCGCACTTGCTCCCATTCTGCAATGCTGATCAGGCGTTCCGCGTTGACTCGCTGCATGAGCGGCGACAGTTTCAGAACATGTTCCACCAACCAGGCGGCTTCCAGAAGAGGCTGGTCGATGCCAGCGGCATCCAAGCGAGATTCGGACTCTCTCACGAGCGCGCCGAGACTCAATATGGGAGAGGTGACGCTAGCGGACTGCGGCTGAGTCATTTGGTTTCCAGGCTAGCAAGATGTTCGTAGTGCGCTCTCAGTGCCTGCACGATCTCTTCTAGATCACCCGCCAAGACCTGATCAAGCTTGTGAACGGTCAAGCCAATGCGGTGGTCGGTCACACGGTTTTGAGGGAAATTGTACGTACGAATCTTCTCACTGCGGTCACCGGTCCCAACCTGTGACTTACGGTCTTGCGCGATGGCCGCCTCCTGCTTTTCCCGCTCAGCATCCACGATGCGCGCCCGCAACGTTCGCATGGCTTTCGTTCGATTTTTCAGCTGTGACCGCTCATCCTGACAGCTGACGACGACGCCGGTCGGAATGTGGGTGATGCGAACGGCCGAATACGTCGTATTAACACTCTGTCCACCGGCGCCTGAAGAGCAAAATGTATCAATGCGCAGATCCTTGGGATCGATGTGCACATCCACTTCGTCCACCTCCGGCATGACCGCCACCGTCACGGTAGAGGTGTGTATTCTCCCGCTGGCCTCCGTAGTCGGCACACGCTGCACGCGGTGTACTCCGCTTTCATATCGCAGACGGCCGTAGGCGCCCTTTCCTTCCAGCAGTGCGATGACTTCACGGTAGCCACCGATTCCCGTCTCGGAAGCATCAACCACCTCTAGACGAAGGCGATTCCGTTCCGCATACTTGAGATACATGCGGAAGAGATCTCCCGCAAATAACGCCGCCTCGTCTCCTCCCGTGCCAGCCCGGATTTCGAGAAACACATTCTTCTCGTCTCGGGGATCTTTCGGAGTAAGGAAGTCCTTGGCGCGTGCTTCAATTTCCAAGAGCTGTTGGGTCAAATGCTCGCTCTCTTCCGCAAAAAGCTGCTTCATATCAGCTCCGGTAGCGGAATCCTGCAGCATCGCCGTCACTTCGTGGAGTTGCTTCTGGGCTTGAGAATAGGCGGCAAACTCCTGAGCCGGCTCCTCTAACTCCGTTCGCTCTTTATTGAGCTTGTGAATCATCCCCGGCTGATTGAGGACCGTCGGATCCATCAGCTGATTCGTCAGCTCCTGGAAACGCGCAGCCATCGCTTCCCATTTTTTGATCAGCCCATCTTCCATGTCTCGCCCATTCCGGCCATAGCCCTGAAGCCCAAAAAACAAGAGACCCTGCCCCAAAAGGAAGCAGGGTCTCCATGATGTCCTGACTGAGGCCTACTTGTCTTTTTTGGCGTACTTCTTTTTAAACCGTTCGACACGCCCTTCCGTATCGACGATCTTCTGGGTTCCGGTAAAGAACGGATGGCACCCTGCGCAAATGTCGACCTTAATGTCACCAATAGTGGATCGGGTCTTGAATGTGTTCCCGCAAGCACAGTGCACTGTCGCTTCACGGTAGACTGGATGAATTCCCTTTTGCATACCTAACTCCTCTACTGACCTAGAATCATTGACTCGTCCTGCTCGCCAGGGTGCACGACTTTACACTGGAGTGGCCTGCACTGGCAAGCGGTGCCTAGCGATTCATCGATTGCAAAAATTCCTGATTCGTTTTGGTCCCGCCGATCTTGTCCATAAGAAACTCCATGGCTTCCATGGTGCCCAAGGGGCTCAAGACCTTGCGCAGAATCCACATCTTGTTTAAGCGGTCACGGTCGACCAACAGCTCTTCCTTACGCGTGCCAGACTGACTGATATCGATGGCGGGGAAGAGCCGTTTGTCGGCCAGACGCCGATCCAAGTGCACTTCCATATTGCCGGTCCCCTTGAACTCTTCGAAGATCACGTCATCCATACGGCTACCGGTGTCGATCAGCGCGGTGGCCATGATGGTCAAGCTGCCGCCATTTTCAATGTTCCGGGCTGCACCGAAAAACCGCTTCGGCCGCTGGAGAGCATTGGAGTCAAGACCGCCCGAGAGGACCTTTCCGCTGGGAGGGGCAATCGTGTTGTAGGCCCTGGCCAACCGAGTGATGCTATCGAGCAGAATGACCACGTCTTTTTTGTGCTCAACGAGGCGCTTCGCTTTCTCCAATACCATCTCCGCAACTTGCGCGTGCCGCTGAGCCGGCTCGTCAAAAGTGGAGCTGATGACTTCCGCTTTCACCTGACGCTGCCAATCCGTGACTTCTTCTGGACGCTCATCGATCAGGAGAACGATGAGGGTCACTTCTTTGTGATTCTTGAGAATGGCGCGGGCGATCGCCTGCAGCAACATGGTTTTTCCGGTTCGTGGAGCTGCGACAATCAATCCGCGCTGGCCCTTACCAATCGGCGTTGTAAGGTCCATCACACGCGTGCAATATTCTTCCCGGTCAAACTCCAGATTTAAACGTTCCTCAGGATAGAGCGGGGTGAGATTGTCGAACAGGATCTTATCGCGCGCAACTTCCGGGTCTTCATAATTGACTTTTTCCACCTTGAGCAAAGCGAAATACCGTTCGCTCTCCTTCGGTGGGCGAATCTGTCCCGATACGATATCTCCAGTTCTGAGATTGAATCGGCGAATCTGCGACGGGGAGATATAGATATCATCAGGTCCTGGCAAATAATTGGAGTCTGGCGCTCGGAGGAATCCAAACCCGTCCGGCAACGTTTCCAAGACGCCTTCACCGAACACGACGCCGTTTTTCTCAGTCTGGGCCTGCAGGATAGCGAAAATGAGCTCTTGCTTCCGAAGGTTTGCCGCGCCTTCAATCTTTAAATCCCGCGCCACCTCATTCAGGTCGGCAATCGATTTCTGCTTGAGTTCCGCGAGATGCATAACTTCCCCTTTAACCTGTGTCATACCTCTTCCCTATCAGGCTCTCAACCCGATAGCTCCCCAAAATGAGAAAAACGATTTAGTACTCATGAACGAATTCACGGAGGTGATTTGCCTAGGTATCAACCTGTTGGTTGTTTATGGCAGGATCGCTTTGATGAAAGGCGTTGTTGATTGAAAACTTGCGGAAATGAAAGTAACCCCTTGTTGCACACTCGACGCTCAACTACCTTGGGATTTTTACGATTGGAATGGGCTCGGAAGCTGATGCACAGAAGGTAATGCGTTTTTTCAGAATCGCGAAGTTATTGTCATTTTAGCGCCCACCCTCATGATTGTCAACAAATTAAACCCTGAGTCTCATGAAATACATATCGCTCCCTTGCCTCCCCATTGCCAAATGGGGGCCTAGCGCCAGCATTCATGACCGGCTTCTGCCGCTCAGGAGCCGGTCATGGCCCTTTGGTTGCAGCTCAACGACCGTTATGTTAAAGATCGCCCGAGGATTTTTTGTGGCAAAATCAGATCACGATACACCAGATCGCATTTTTACGTTGGCGGAAGCCAACGAACTCCTTCCTCAGCTCAATCAACGGTTTGCCACCATACGGCAGGCCAAATCCATCATTGCGAGCACAAAAGACGAAGTGAGCAAAGCGAGCTCAAAAGCCGCGTCGGGCGGCGGAAGCCCGGTCGGCGCACTCTATATTCGGGCCCTCCATGAAATCAGCGGCAGCTTGCAGGCAATTCACGAGTGGGGAGTCGTCATCAAGGACGTTGACCAAGGACTCTGCGACTTTCCCTGTAAACTTGAAGGCCGAATCGTCTACTTATGCTGGAAATTTGGTGAAGACGAAATTCGGTGGTGGCACGAAGTATCTTGCGGGTATAAGGATCGCCATCCTTTGGATGGCACTGCCATATAGCAGGAACCGCCTATGAAATTTGTCATTTTAGGATTTGATGGGCCTGAGGGACAGGCGAAGCGAAAAATTCACCGAGCGGCGCATCTGGCTAAGCTGGAACCCCTCGACCGGCAGGGAAGAGTCCTTCTTGCCGGCCCCTTTACTGACCTGGCTGGTAGCCTGATTATCATTGAGGCGGACTCTCTCGACGAAGCGAAACAGATTGCGCACGAAGACCCTTATACCGTTCATGGAATTTTCGAACGCGTAGAAGTCCACCCCTTCAAGCAAGTCCTCCCCGATATAGCATCTCCTGCCTAGAAATCCGCGAAATCCACCAGCGGCCATACACTGTTACGCCCACTCGGACCGATCATCAAAATGGTCACCGCCGCATCTAGGAGCGAGCAACACGCTCACGCTTTGTCAGATTGACAACTAAAAAGATTCCCACCTATAATGCGCACTTAGCGCTGTCTGGGAAGATGAGAATCTTGTAGTTCAAAAGACCTAAGTGCCTTCTCAGGCGCTGGCCCTAAATTTCCCCCAGGTGGGCCTTCTGCTGTGTTGCAGAAAAACATCGAGTAAGCATAGAGTGACTTGACCCCACGCTTTAACCGATGGTGTCCCTTCTCCAAGTTTGTTAACCCCAAAAAGAGAGCAGGTTCGAATGACTCAGTATCGCGTGTTACCAGGCCCAGAACACTTCCTGCCACCGGCCGCGGCTTCGATGGGGATTTACCTCCCTAATCCAGGCGAGGCACATATCAACGGCGTCATCGTCCCGGAAGAAAAAGCCTACGAGGAAGCCGCACGCCAATTTCTCATGGCTCAGGTGCCGACCATTTTCCCAGGGCCCCTGGTCCTCTGGGCCTGGAATGAAAAAGCGGCCAAGAAGGCGGCCGCCGTCCGCAGTCTCTACGAAACATTGAAAGAATGTGTGCAGCCTGGACAAAAGCCGATGCTCATTCCAATGCCGGACTATCGCCCGAAATACCCCAAGATCAATCCGGAAGTCGAAATTAATCCTAACCATCCGAATCTCACAATCTGGCACAACAAGATCGACTGCTGCATGTTTATCGGCGTACACTGCCATCAGGCAAATTTATCTTTGAAGATTATACGCGGCGGGACATCATGCTATACCGTCGCGATGTGCGCACAAGCAGGACATGAAGACGCCATGCTCTCCTTCAGAGATGCCTCGGTGGAGAAAATTCTGAAGTTGGGTGAGTGGATTCGCAAACTGAAAGGCACCGTTAAACCACGGCTGGCATCAGCTAAGACGAGCGCTTCCAACTAGTGAGTTTGGAGCACTTCTAACGATTGAAAGGAGGCCGAGTCCATGGCAGAAACAAAATCCCATATCGGGACACAGAATAAAAAGGGCCAGACTTACACAGATCCGTGGGAAATGATGCATGAAGCTCCTCGCAATCCGTCTTTTTATACTGGTAGCGAGGTCATTAAAGAGGCTTTGAGACGGGCTAGCTGCGATGTGATGATTGCCTACCCCATTACTCCGCAGAGCGAAGCTGCAGCTCTTATCGGTGAGTTATTCGCAGAAGGCTATATCGGTGATTACTTCCGCGGAGAGAGTGAGTTCGCCGTTATGTCCCAATGTGCCGGTGCGGCATTCGGAGGGGCGCGAGTTTTCACAACGACGGCGGGGCCAGGAACGATGCGCGCCATGGAAAACTTTCCCATGTGGGCGGGTGCGCGTTTACCAATTCAAATGATCGTCACCTGCAGAGGCATCAATTCGCCGCTGTCGATTCAGCCGGATACGATTGAAATTTCATACCTCTTAAACACCGGCATGCTGGTCTGGCATGCAGAGACGGCACAAGACTTCTTCGACTGGATCCTCAAAGGTTTCATGGTATCTGAAGAGCCGGAAGTGCATTTGCCATTGGCCTTGTGTTGCGATGGTTTCTTTGTGACCCACACCAAAGACGTCGTCAATTTGACCCCGGCTGACATGTGCCTTCCTCCCTACGACCCCTACCGTTCCCCGGTGCCTTGCATGGATATGGAGTGTCCTCCGGTCCGTATGATGCGCGATCCCTTCATTATGAAGAGCAACTATATCAGCTATGCGACTCATGCTTCTTGGCAACAAGAAATTTGGGCAGCAATTGAACGGTCACGTAAACATACGATCAAGTGGATCAATGGTCTGGTCGATACGGAAAACACCGATGCAGAGGTCGTCATTGTTGCCTCTGGTACCGCCGTGTCCCAAGGAAGAGAAGCCATCCGCTTACTTGAGGACGAAGGTGTGCGTTGCGGTTTGGTCAAGGTAAAATCGCTGCGTCCATGGCCCGGAGAAGAGATACGCGAAGCGACGAAAAATGCAAAACATATCTTCGTGCCTGAGTTCAATGTGACGGGATGGCTGGCCAAAGAAATTAAGGCCACTATTCCCAACAGCGATCGTGTCCATGCCGGTCCGCACGTGTGCGGCGGTATGACCATGCCGCCGGAAATTATTGTCTCGGAGATTAAGACAGCCCTCGGCCTGCGCTCTGAGTCGCTTGCCGGCAGAGGCAGCTGATATTGTACCTTGTACTGATGCAGTAATCTGAGTCATCAAATTCGAGATCGCTAAGCCTTGAGGAGGCACACATGAGCAAAGAGCGAATCAAAATTTCGCCGGATCTATATGACATCATGCCGTCGGACTACCAGGATTTGGTCCAAAGTGCGACCTATGGCAAAGAAGACCGCGGTTGGAAGGATATCGGAACTTCCAAAGAGTTGATTGAACAGCACTCCTTGTGCGCAGGTTGCCCTGAGTCCATGGCATTCCGGTATATTCTCGCTTCCCTGCCCAACCCTGAAGATACCGTCATGGTCGGGTCGACGGGCTGCACCAGCCTGGTGTTTCCCATGGTGGCCGTGCACAACATTCACTCTCTCTTCGGCAACCAAAATGCGATTGCATCAGGTTTGAAACGAGCACTCAGCGTACGATTCCCTGATCGTGTGAAAGATGTAGTCGTCCTGGCCGGTGACGGTGCCACAGTAGACATCGGTCTCGATATGACCTTGCAAGCGTGGTTCCGTCAAGAAAAATTTACCACGATCTGTTTTGATAACGAGCTCTACGCGAATACTGGCGGCCAAGAAAGCGGTTTGATGCAAAAGGGGTTCGTCGCGAAAATGGCCCCTGTTGGCAAACTGTTTGACAAAGTTCGTTTACCAGAAATTGCGCGTGAGTCCGGTTGCCATTACGTGGTCAATTGCACCGTAAGCAAACCGTCACTGGTAGAAAAAGTCATCCGCAACTCTGTTTTGATCGCACGTGAAATTGGGCCAACGTACATCCAGCTCTATACGCCCTGCATTCTCGAAATTGGTAAGAACAGCATGGAAGGCCTTCAGGAAATGCGCGATTCTGAAAAGCCTACTGAGCGATTTGCCTATAAGGAATATGTCAGCGAGCCGGCAAAGCAGTTCCTGGCTGAGTTGGCAGCAAAAGACAAGGAACGCAAAGCTGCCGCCAAGCAGCTGGCTGGAAAAGCCTAAGGAACCGGAGGTCGTTCATGATCAAGAAAAGACTCAATATTCGCATGTCCGGATTAGGTGGCCAAGGAGCCGTGACGGCAGCCCATGTCATGGCTATGGCCGCCAACAAAGACGGGAAATTTTCTATTTCAAACCCCTTCTTTGGCGCTGAAAAACGTATGGCGCCGGCAGAGAGTTATTGCCGGATTGGGATTGAGCGCATTTATGACCGAGGAGAACTGGTATTCCCGGATGTCATCGAAGTGTTTCACCCTCAGGTCATTACGATGGGCAAAAGCTATACGATGCCCTTCTATTCCGGTGTGAAGGAAGGCGGAGTGGTGATCATCAACTCCGCGCAACCCCTTCTCTCAGAGGAAGATCTGACTCGCCTGAAAGACCTGAACGTCTCCTTGTTTTATATCGCGGGAACTGAACTGGCGATTGAAGTCGCAGGGACCGAGCTTTCAACGAACATGTCGATGATCGGTTCGGTGGCGGGCATTACCAAATGCGTCTCGATGGAAGCTTTGGACGGTGCTTTACAGGAACGGTTTGGAAAGAAATTTGTCGCATCCGGCGGAACGGCCTCCTTGGACGAAGCCATCAAGAAGAAGTTCGCCAAAAAGGAAATGCTGCTGGCCAAGAATTTGGCAACCGTCAAGCGAGCATACGAGATCGCAAGCGAATGGGCCGAGAAAAATAAGGTCGAGTTGCGAGTCGGTAATCCTGCCGTTGCGGCTTAACGAGAGAGAAGGAACCACGTCGCATGTATAACGTAGCGCAAGTTATCGACGAGAAGTGCGTGGCAAAAAAGGGTTGCCGTCTGTGCATTATGTATTGCCCTGAAGCCAATTGCCTGGATCTCAACGTCACGAAAATGGTGGCGGAAGTCACGATTGATCGCTGCAAAGGTTGCGAGCTCTGCGTCGTCGTCTGCAATGCCGCCAAACATCAAGCGATCGAAATGCAGGCAGTCAGCGCCACCGGGCAGCTGATGTCTCACAAGTCCGAGTCTGCAGCCCTCGGACAAGCCTACCAAGGGTAAGCAGATACTTCGCCTCAAAAACCCCATAGCGTCCCGCGCTATGGGGTTTTTTCTTGAGTTGCGCACTGGGGAGATCTAATGGAAGAAGATAACGTACTTGATGAGCTCCTCCGAAACATAGCCGCCTTGTTGAACGAGTACCCTAAGGCTATTGAACGGCGAGCTGCCGTTATCCATGCGAGTGGGAAGGACCCCGAATTGGCAGAAAAGCTCATCAAAGCTGCTGACACTATGCGAGATAGTGGAAATCTCTATCTGACATGGGCCAAACATTTCGCCGCACAAGCGGAAGGCAATACGGATGCTTCGTCCGACGAAGACGAAACTGATGATTTTGGCATTTAAAAAAGTCTCCCCCTTCGCTCTTCAGTTTTGTTAGAATGCCCTCGTTCGTTAACTACACCCTCGTTCCCCGGTAGCTCAGTTGGTAGAGCAGCCGGCTGTTAACCGGCTGGTCGCAGGTTCGAGTCCTGCCCGGGGAGACAACCTTTACGCTCTTGCGAACTCGTTCCCACCTCGTCAAGTTCAAAGATATTAAAGACGAGCTTGTCGGGGTGGACGATGATATCTCGCACCAAACACCGCAGTACTTCCATCTTCTCTTTCGGAAGCAAAGCCGCGAAGATTCGTTGAAAATTCTTCAGGTTGCGTAGCACAACCTCTGCATCATATTCCCTCGCCGTATGTTCCTGGATCTGTCGTTGCACGGCCTGGTATTGAGCTTCTAGGCTATGTTGTTCCTGCTGCTGCCGGCGCATCTCCTCTTCAAGGCGTTGGACGGATACAGTCCCCTGCCCTACCCCTCGCACCAATCGATCTATTTCGCGTTCCAGCCGATTCAGGCTCGCTTTCAGCCGGATCGCCTCCTGTTCCAACGGTCGCACTTGCTCTTTTTGGTCCCGGTTCAACTCCTCGACTGTGACTTTTACCCATTCCGCTTGCTGGCTCAGGGTGGATAGATATTCAACAACCTGATTTTCTACCGCGTCGGCATTGAGGGCTTTGATGGGGCAGACGCTGTTGCTGTGCTGCATGGTCTTCGTGCAGCGATAGTAGGCAATTCGGTTGATTGATTGATCCTTTCGGCGCTTCTGCGTGTAGTGAGGGCTCATAAACGACTGGCAGACACTGCATCGGAGCAATCCCTTGAGAAGAAATGTCCGTTGGATCTTGGTAACCGCTCTGCCATGATCGCGAGGAAGCGATTGAACCTTGTGATACAGCCCCTCCTCAATCAACGCTTCGTGTTCCCCCTGGAATAGTTGGTCGTTAAACTGCGTGCGCCCGCAATACACGGGATTTGCCAGGATATAGGCCAGCGTCATCTTTCCCCACTGCTTCCCGCTCCTCGAAAGCCATCCTCTGCGATGGAGCTCGGCACGAAGTCGGGTCAGTGATGGGTCTTGGACAAACTGCTGAAATATGAATTGCACACAGGCGGCTTCCTCCGGATGTCTGACCAGGCGCTTATCTTCATTGCGGTAGCCGAAGGGAACAATTCCGCCATTCCACAGGCCCTTCGTGGCCCGTTGCTGCATCTTGTCTCGGGTACGATCCGCCGTCATTTCCCGTTCAAATTGGGCAAAGTCGAGGAGGATGTTCCGCAGCAGTCGTCCCATCGGATGATGCGTATCAAGACTTTGGGTAATCGACACGAACTTCGCGCCGTGGCGGTCGAATAGATCCATCAGGACATGGAAATCTTTCACGGATCTGGTTAATCGATCAATTTTGTACGCCAGCACGCAGGATATCCGTCCAGTACGAATATCCTGCAGCATTTCCTTCAGAGCCGGTCGATTCATCGTATCCGCCGAGAAGCCAGCGTCTTCATAGACTCGATAAATGACGTATTGATCCTGGCTCTTGCAGTAGGCCTCCAGCTTTTCGCGTTGGGTTTCGAGAGAACTGTATTCGGTGTCTGCCTGATTCCGCGTCGAGACGCGCGTATAGAGCCCGCAAATGGTCGGGACGGGTGTAACTGCCATTATGCCGTTCCTTTCTCTTGTAGGGCCAAGCAGGCGCGTTCCAGCCAGTTCGCCAAGCGGATGCGCTGGTGATACCACGCCAGGTAGCCAATCACACGCAGTGCGCGCCAGGCCATTTCGCGATTATTGAGCACATACGGGAAGACTTCTCGCTCTAGTCGCTCCTTCGGTAAGGACCCCATCAACCAGACAAGGGCAAACGCATCAGCCTCGATGTCTCGGTGATCATTCGGAGTGAGCAAGGCTGCCTCCTCCGTGTCTTTCATGTCGGGAAGATGCAAATGGACATGCCCCAATTCGTGGGCAATGACAAATTGTCGATTCAGCGGACTGAGGCCACGGCGAGTCACAATGATGACCTGGCCCTCGTCCCTGGTCGTTATACCTTCAATCTTAGGGCTGAACGTGGTTTCAAGCAACTCGACGCCCTGTTGGGCCGCAGCATCTTCTTGATTGTGGAAAGGGAGCGTTTGGCAGTGGGGATAGATAGCTTGGAGTTTCTGAATAAAGCGTTCCGGTCGTCGCAACCACTGGATGAACGAGTGGAGCAGACCGGATACCGTCTTCATCGCCGAAATCTCCTCTTTCGTTGCTGGACAATCACCGCCTTTAACTGCTTCATCGCTTCCTTCAGTTCTGCGCTCGACACGGCTTGGTGAGCGCTCAAAAGGGCCGGAAGCAGTAGATTCGGCACTCGCTTCGCTTCCACAAGCAGCCGCTCAGGCGGATCGATGCGCAGGACCTCGGCCAGTCTCAGAATCATCTCATCGTCTGGCGGAAGTCCCCGTTCGCCAGATAACAAACGAGAGAGATAAGCCGGGGAAATCCCCGTTTCGGCGGCCACAGTCCGTAGACTGAGATTCACCTCTTCCATTCGCTTTTTGACCAGGGCGCGAAAACCCTGCGGGGCTTGGGGAGTTTCTCGATTGAGCTCTGGAGTATTCATGGGAGCAGTCTATAGCTCAGATGTTGTCATACAGTCAACACAAAATCTTTCCACCTGCTTGACCATTAGGCAACGAGACCCTATAGTACGCTTCACGGAGGCTGCACATGATCAAAAATCACCTGAAAGAATGGCGGGCTCGACAAGCGCAACGCGGCATTTCCAAGGCTACCCTGGCACGCAGGATACGGGTGAATCGTTCCTACGTCACCAAAATGGAGCAGGGCAAGGCGGTACCGAGTCTGCAGGTCGCCCTTCTCCTCGCTGAGTATTTCGGTTGCACCGTTGATGAACTCTTCGAGTTGCAGGCTGAAAAGACACCCGATCTTTCCCATGATCATGCGTTGCCCAATGGGCACCCCAATGAAGATTGAAGTCCATTTCATCCCTGTCAATTCACACGCGAGAGAAGAGCGCAGCTCACGCCTGCAGGCTCTTCTGCTCCAGGGTGCACGACGACTCACCGGCTTGATTAGCAGTACTTCTACGAGTCCCCAGAGTTCGTCTCTCCCGGCTTTCTCGCCACCACCACCATCTGAGGAGACGTTTCATGGCTGAGGCCTATTCATCCAGATTCGAATCAGCCCCTCAAGACCCTGAGTCACGCGAACGGCCTGCCAGGCAGGAATGGTCGCGCAAACAAAAGCGTGGGTATCAACGGGTCCGTTCGCTCTTGTGGTTTTGGGAGGCCCATCACTTCCAAGTGTTATGGGTCACCCTGTCTACCGCACAAGGCGGCCAGGCCGACAAGCTGACCTATCACCATAAGCAATTACGTCAACGGATCGAACGACAGCTCGGCTTTCGAGGCCTGGAGTATTACCAAGTTCGCACGGAAGAAGGTCACGGCGTGCTGCATATCTTTTGGGCTTGGCGAATCCCCGATGGTGAACGGGCTCGCCGGTTCTGGATCTCGCACGAATGGCTGTCGGCACAATGGGAAGGCCTCCACGGGGCTCCAGTCGTCTGGATTAAGTCCTACAAACCTGGAAACCGCTCTCGCAATCGCCTCAGTCGGTATGTGATCAGCCAATACGTTCAGGATCAATCGGGGTACGTGAATATGTGTTGGTCCTGGAAACGGTCGCTCGGCTTCCCTATGAGCACCTTGTGGGAAGAAATGCGCAATCAGTGGTCGAGCAGGAATGCTTTTCGTCGGATTAGAGGGGAAATCGAAATCCCTCGCGTTGTCCTTTTCAAGACCTGGGAAGACCTGCTCGCGGGTCATGCCATCTGGTTCGACGGATTTATTCTGCAACTCGTTTTGGGGAAAGGCCTCACCTTTTCTAAAGCATGACTGTTAATGGCTGTGCCAGGAAAGTTGATTCCCTGTTTGGACCTACGTACTGCGGACGGCCTGGCCTCATCTATGATCGCGCCCGAAAGGGCTGGCTCTGTGCGGCACACAGCCATGAACGCTTGTGCGAGTTTTGTCACGCTGATCGCATGTGGGGGCGCATCTGTTACCAGTGTGACGGCGTAGCCAGAGAAATCCTACTGTGCTGCGCCTGCGCTGGCCTCACGTTTCGCAATTACCGCCACTAAAGCCCCCTACCCTTCAGTCTCACCCAATAGGCCCTTTCACGCCCTGCGTCTTCCAGGGGGTGATAGGGCCTCGACTGAACGGCAGCTATCCAATGATGACGGCGATGCGTCAGCTTGGCCGTCCCTTGGGGAGTCTTCTAAAAGCGCAATGAGCGAGATAAGGACTTACGGAACCACGGGGATTAGTCGAAGAAGAACACGGCCAACGAGGCCGCCCGGCCGTTCCGGACCAATGGACCGGACGGCCGGGGGGATCGGGGGCGCAGCCCCCGCTTCACTTGATCTATATGGTCAAAGTAGGACGGATTCGATATGTGACTGCACCTCGCAAACTCCAGGTA
>CP092081.1:1331524-1382285 GCA_022226935.1 Nitrospira sp. | reverse complement strand
ATCGGTGCGGACGGTGCGGTGCAGGGCGACCAAGCCGCCGATGCCGGTCAACGTGAAGCCCAAGCCGACGGGGATCGGCGCGAAGCCTTCGGCGGTCAGCAAAATTATCAGCGAGTAGCCCTTGCTGCCGTCCGGTAATCTAGTGGTCAGCAGGCCCAGGGCTTTGAGGGCGATCGTCTCGGCCAGCTCCAACTGCAGCATGCCGCTGTATTCGGCCCGTTGCGGATCGAAGCCCAAGAAGCCGCCGCCGGTCACGCCTGCCGTCGTAAGCGCGAGGCCGAGGCCGGTCGGAGGTTGGAAGCCGAGGGCCAGATCGGCAACTCCCAGGTTACCTCCTGATTCGGGGAAACCAAGTCGCGCGGACAGACCGATGCCTTCGATCTGAATCGTGACAGGACCGATCGCCAAGCCCGGATCGAACATCGCCCGAGCGGTAATTCCCTCCTCTTCCGTGGCAATACCGAGCCGAAGCGCGCCGAGGGTGATCGGTCCGATGGAGCGATTGAGCGGCCATCTCGCCTCGAGCCCCGCATGTCCACCGAAATGCGTACCGGTGCGGCTGGACCAGCCGATGGTGAAATCAAGGTCGGTGGAAAGTCCTTGAGCCGGAAGCACACGTGCCAGGAAATTGTCGCCGTCGGAACCGGAGAGGGCCAGACGCGCCTGTTTGACGAACAGTTCAATCGAGGCATCACGAGTGGTCGTGCCGATGTGCAGTTCGCCGGCGAGTCGCAGTGTGCCGAAGGTGAACCCTGTTCCGCTCGCGCCGCCGACGGTGGATTGCGGAGGCTGCATCTCTGTGTCCGGTTCGGCGGTGAGTGACAGGTTCCACGTCTCGCCGCCGGATGTTTCGATATGGTCGGATCCAACCAACAGTCCGCGCATCGAGCCGCTGGTTGCCGCTTGAAGGCGCCACTCGCCCACGCGCCCTTGAAAGGTGATCGCGCCGAACGGCCGCACGAGAAGCCCGCGTCTCCCCCGGTCCGCCGAGGAGAGGGCGAGCGTCATGCCGTACAGGTCTCCGTCATGCGGAGACACGTACATCGACAGCATGTGCGCGAGTCGATCGATGGCCGCCGCCCCACCCGTAACCGGCCCGGCAGGGTTGAAGCCATACCGCGCGCTGATGCCGAGGAACTGGCAGAGGCGGGCGAGTCGCGGGAAGAGTGTGTCGGCCGCTCGATGAGCGCCGGCGACCGTCGCTAATGCGTCTTCGCTGAAGTATTCCTGTTCCAGCGCTTGCACCGGATCACGCAGGAGCGGCCCGATGCGGTCGAACCGCAGTTGGCCCCGTCGATGTTCTTCGCGGATGAGTTTGCTGCCGTCATGGATCGCCGGAAGGAGAGGCCCGTCGGCCGGCGAGACTACCAGCCCGAGCAACTCGGCGATCACGAAACTGGTCGGCGAGAGCTGGAACCAGTGGGCGATGACCAGGGCTTCGAGGAGCGCTTTGGCGAAATCGTCGAGGTGAGTGGAATCGGCGCCGCCGAGGATCCGGCCAAGATTGCGTATGGCGTCAAAGGTTCGGCGCGCCTGGTCGAGGGCCGCGACGAATGCCGACAGCGTCTCGGGGGGATTGGCCACATGTTGCGTGATGGCCTCGATGCCCTCGGAGATGATCCGAAGGTCCGCCGCTGCCGCTGCGGCATCGAACCCGACAACTTCGTCAAGATCCCACCCGACCGCCGAGGCGAGATTGCGCAGATACTCTTCGTGTTCGCCGGCGAGCCGGAGGGGCGTCAGGAGGACAATCACACGATCGAGTATGGAAGCTGTCTTGGCCATGGTTACGTAGGGAGTGCCGGTGGTGTGGTTTGCGGTTCCATCGACACGACGAACCGGTTGACGGTCCAACTAGGATCGACCGTGGGGCGGCCTCGCCACCATACGTTCTGCACGACCGCTTTATTGTCCGCGGTCCATTCGAAGGTCACGTCCCCGATGTTGTTGGCCTTGATCACGTGAGACTTTTCCACTGTCCAGAGCGTCTCGGGCGAGACCAACGCCATTTCATTCAATTGATCATCCAATGTCGGGTTGGCGCGGTCCGGTATGACGAACGGGGGATGGTCAGCCTTGCGATCAGGGGCGACCGGTTCGAGCGAATAGCGCCACTCGGGGGCGGGGTTCATTGTGGGTTCATGCGCGCCCGGTTGGTATTCCATCATCCAGGGGCTTTGTTTAAACCGCCACGGCGAGGTCTTGGGTTCGGAGATCCATGTCAGCGTGGGTTTGTCTTTCCACCCCGCCCAGTGCCGCACACGGTCGTCTTTGAGCGGCACGACGGTGGGGTTGACCCACTTGCAGGGACTGCTGACCAATTGCGCCACGACGCCTTCAACCGGATCTGCCGTCACCCCGAAAGGGGTTCGGCTCCAATACTGCATGCGCATGCAGAAACTGCGATGGACATCCCCCGATAAAATGACGACACGGGTCTGGCGTTTTCCACCGACGACGTGAGGCGCACGGTGTACGGCATGCGCCATCAGCTGTTCGAACCCTCTGGTTTGCGGTTCATACGAGGCGCCATATTCCGGCCCATAGTCCTGCAGCCGGAGAAAGGAGAACAGCGATGGGATCTGCAGTTGAAAGAGCGTCAGCAGCTTTATCGCCAGGCGGAGCAGCTGAAGCAGGAGAAAAATGGGATGCAACCACAGAATGAGGCGGACCACGCCGGAGTGCCATTCGCTGGCCACCAACTCCCCCGTACTGATCCCGGGCAGTTCGATGGCGACATTCGACACCACAATCAAGGAGCATTCCGTTTCGGGGTAGGTCGCCAGGTCAATCTGCTCCCGGAGGCCGCCTTCGGAGAGAATGCTGGCGTTCCTGAACTTGTCCGGGTACGACCGCCACATGTAGGTGTCGAGCACGATGATGCTGAGGCCGGGGCAGGGGACGGTGTAATCCCATCGTACGACATCGGGACCGTGAAAGCGGGCCCAATCACGCCCGCTCTTGAAATCCTCCTCGCCGGGTAGCCCCAGGTGCTTGATGAGGCGAGCGAGGGGATCCGGAGGAGACACAGTTCCCGCCCGTTCTGCTTGCGACCAGTCCGTGACGGCGGTCAGCAGCCTCAGCCCCGGACCACTCTCGTATCGTTCCGGCTGGTTGCCCCATCCCTGGCAGAGCGCATAGGCGGTTAACGCATCTTGGAAGACCCGTCGTCCCATCGGTTTCGCCAGGACCGATTCCACCCAATCTGCCGTGAGATTCCAACTGTTGGAAAATTCGTGATCGTCGAAAATCATATAGGTCGCGATGTTGGCGAACGCACGGCGCACGGCCGGGAGCGTGCCCCGGAAGTCGAAAGTTTTTCGCTGATAATCGAGATCGTCTGGCCACAGATTGTCGGCGAATGCGAGGAGGTGAAGGGCTAACGACTCTCCCATGCCGAAGAGATGCCGAAGAGAAGGCCAAGGACCGGTGTTGCTGAGCCCGGCATCATCGAGCGCGTACTCCCATCGGACGCCGGACATCGCGCTGAGTTTTTTGTCGACGCCCGGCATGGTTTCATCCCAGCCGAGGAGAGTCGAAGCTGCCTCGAGCACCACCTCGAAACAGGCCCGTTCACACCCGTCGTTGTAAATGTTGTCGCCGGTCAGAAAAAGCATATGGGGGCGATGGCCGTTGCCTCGGAACGCTTGCCGGAGAATGTGGTCGGCCGCTTCGAGGGCATCGCTGTGTTCGCCTGCGATCTTGCGACAAGAGCCGTGGAGCAGGCGCAGATCATCGAGTGAAGCGGGTGGCAACAGGAAGCTCGGTCGCGAAGGGCCGCCGTCGTTCGCATAGGTCAGCTTAGCCCTGGCCTCGTCGGATGTGGCGGCGACGATGCGCGGGGCAAACAGGTCGCCGCCGCTGGGAATGTCGTCGCTCCCGCCGCTGTGATCGAACGTGAGGTTGTATTGGTACGTTGTTCCGGCTGTGAAGGGGGTACCGGGCTTCGCTGTGATGCAGGCGATGTGGAGATTGGCGCCGACCGGCAATGTCTCGCGCTCGCCGCTCGCTACCACAGGACTGCCGGGCGTCTCCCCCTCGTAGACGTCCAGTTTGATGCGCCGTTGCCGTCGCAACGCCACCCATACGGTCGCGCCGGTCGGTTCAACTCGTCGAACGATCGGACCGGCCAATACCAAGGGGAGCCCGTTCAGCCGATCTTTGAGCGGAGTGAAGCTCATCGGCCGCGGTCTCCCGCACATGCGATTCGAATGGATTGGGGTTGTCGGCTGGCGAGTCGGTGGTGTGAACGCACAGGAACCGGCCGAAGGCGTGCGTGATGCCCGATGGCGGGTGGCGTCGGCATCGCCGAAACCTACGCCGCTCGCATCATTCTGTCAACCGTAGAGACGCGTGAGAATACGTGTATTACTGCGGAAGGATAGAGGTACTGTATCAGGCTGAGGCAGCGGTGCAGGCAGCGGCAATTCACCTGCGTATGTGGAGTGAGCCGCGCCTGGCCATAAACCGGAACTGCGGATCACTTACTTGACTGGGAAGGGCATGCCATGGCCCTTCGCCCAGGCCAAGCCGACGATCCGCTCAGTCGATTGCGAGACGGGTATCTGCTGGTCGAAGAGTGTGGGATACGACTCTGTCATGGTGGTCTGAAACTCGGTCCAACGGTCTGCGGAGACGCCTGTGAGGCTGGCCAGTGACGCAAGGTATTCACCCTGGCCGCGGGCGACATCCGTACGGAGATTGTCGTGTGTGTGTCTCGCGAAGACGGTAGCCCGTTGTCTGGCTCTGAGAAGACGGCTGTCTGCCAATGCGCCGGGGGTGGTACTGGATGTGAACTCAGTCGTGGGATCGAGGAATTCCTGAGTCGCGCCGGAGGTGCCGCCGGTGAGGTCGGTCGTGGCGTCGAACGGCGCCTTCGTCAACTCGACCGTAGCGTCCGTCATACAGCCGGCGAGGAATAGGAGCAAGCCGGGAATCAGTACGAAACGTCTTGTCAGCATAATAGGCCTCCCTGGGTTCGCCTTGTGTATTAAGAGTGGAGTATCACATCGATAACAGATGCGACCCTAGGAAGAATCCTAGGCAGGCGGTGGCACACGCATAGCAACGGGATAGGGTGAGGGCAGTGCAGGGTAGCTGGCGCACGTATTTGACAGGACCGCCGGCTTGATGAAAAATTCGCAGGGGGCTTCCGGTTTTTTCAAGCACAAGGTGTCAGGGCGCGCTCGCTAATAAATGGCTGCTGATCGCAGCGGGTGCGATGGGTAGGCGAGGCGTCTGGGGATGCCAACACAGCTGGCTTGCGATGAGTGCCATATGAAAAGGGTGGCGGTGTTCGATGAAAAGGGTGGCGGTGTTCGGTAATGCCGGCGGCGGCAAATCCACGCTTGCGAAAAAGTTGGCAGACATCACCGGACTGCCTCTACATCCGGTCGATTCCATCAAGTATAAAACAGGTGGCGAGGAGGTCCCTCACGCCGAATATCTGGACATCCATGCCGGACTGCTGCGAAACGAGCGGTGGATCATCGATGGGTTCGGCTGTATGGCTTCTGCGTGGGAACAGTTCGCTGCCGCTGATACGTTGGTCTACGTCGATCTGTGATCGCCATTCATTATATGTGGGTGACCAAATATGTGGGTGACCAAGCGGTTCATCAAAGGCATGCTAGTGACTCCACAGGGGTGGCCGGAACATAGTCCCATGTGGAGGAGCACGATCGCCGGGTACCGGGTTATCCCCCTCTGCCATCGTCACATGACACCCAAGTACCGGCAGCTTGTTGCCGAAGCGGCTGCCGCGAAACGAGTGCATCACTTGAGGTCGCCTCGCCAGATCCGGGCATTCCTGGACGCCATCAAGCAGGAGTATCGCGGCGATTGAATCATGAGGAAAATGTTGCAGCGTCAGCCGTGAGAGAGTGCACATTCAAGAGTTGATCCCACTCGCAGCTCAAAATGTTTGGTCAGGAAGTGTAAAGTCAAACCGACTCTTCATTCTGCATGGCTTGCGAAGGCATTGAGGGTGACTGTGAAGGAATGAGTGAAATGAAGGAGTTTATCAGAGAGATGATCTGCAAACGTTTGAGGAATGGCTAACGTATCAGGCTATTGACACTTCCATGATGACCACGGAGGAGTTGGCCACCTGGCGGTGCTGTTTCGAGGAGACAGGGAAGCAGCGTGCTGCAAACTCGAAGGTTGGGCTGATGAATCTCAAAACAGTTCCTGGGGAGAGTAAATACGCGGTGGCGGTTCGTGAGGGAACAGACCTGTTCCTTGTTTTATGGGTACGGCGCAATCAAAAGGGAGAGTATTTTGTTTTGAAACCGATGAGCGATAGACAATTGAATCTCCATAGCAACTATCACCGTGATGGCACTCTTCACCATAAAATTATAAAGCAAAAGTTCCTCCCAGCTCAGAAGTCTCCGTCATTTCCCATTATGAATGGATTCATACCGGATGATACTCGAGCCATCTGTGCTCCAAAGGCATTCACCGGCATCGTCGAGGTTGCATCAGGAATTCTCGGGCCACGGCATGGCTGTATCGGTGTGGCTCTTACTGACCTCGGTATTGGTCTGCCCGACTATACGTGGGCGTATCAAGTATTAACCCAGACGGTTTTTCGTGAAGTATCGCCGCACGTTGTAATTTCAATCATGCATAAGAAACATTCGGGCTAAAAGAGCCACCACCATGATCGTCGACATCAACGCACTAAGGTTCGTCAAAACGTATGGGGTCGAAGAGGAGGTGGGAGTCGGTTCGTGATCGGGCACTTATTCCAAACAAGCAAGGCAGGCATGGCGTAGAGTTCGCGAACAGTGCCGGTGTTAGACGGACAGGAACTGGCATATTCGGTTCATATGTGGACCGGCCTAAACTTGGCTCGGCAGTCGAAAGGACCGCATGGCTTCAGGGGCTGATGAAATCATGGGGCTATACGAGCGACATGCGGAAGCGTGGGACCGAATTCGTATTGCCCCTCTGATCCTTGAGCGGGAGTGGATGGAACGCTTCGTGGCGCTACTTCCCTCAGGGGGCTCCGTGCTGGACTTAGGATGCGGCTCGGGTCAACCCATCGCTTGCCATCTTCTCCAGCGCGGATTCACCGTTGCTGGGGTCGACTCTTCGCCTACGCTCATCTCAAAATGCCGAAGTCGCTTTCCGAAAGCGGAATGGATCGTGGCTGATATGCGTGCGCTGTCTATCAACCGAAGGTTTGAAGGGGTGATCGCTTGGGATAGCTTCTTTCATCTCTCGCATAAAGACCAGAGGACCATGTTTGCTGTTTTTCGAGCGCATTCCGTCTGCGGGGCTCCACTCCTATTCACCACCGGTACGGGGCATGGTGAAGCCATGGGTTCATTCCAGGGCGAATCCTTGTACCACGCGAGTTTGGCACCTCAAGAGTATCGGACACTCTTAGAGTCATACGGGTTCAGGTTATTGGCTCATGTGGTCGAAGATCCAAGTTGCGGGCGTCACACAGTATGGCTGGCGCAATACGGGGAGCGCCAACTGAATGAAGGTTCGGAGCCGAACAAACACGGCGTGTGAGCGGCAACATTGAGGCAGGCTGAGCTTGGGGAGGGAGCGGGCATGTCCGATGGACCAGAGATTGTGGGAGGACTCACCACGGCCCAGCGTCGAGCGTTGCAGCACGCGCACGAGGTGTCCGATAGAAACCAGTGTGGAGCTCGCGAACGACTGAGGGAGATCTTTCGGAAGCACGGATGTTCCGACGCCTCTTTCCACGTAGCGCTCCGTTCCCTGCGGGAGCATGCGCGAGTGGTCGTGCACTTTCATCCCGATCGACGTGGGATGACACCGATCACCGTCGTGGAGGGGATGTTGAGGGATGGCCGCTACCGGAATCAATTCGAAACAGGTCGATCGAGCGGGAGCCGCACCGCCGTTCCGGGCGGAGCGCGCGACGAATGGGAGCGGGCGCTCTTTGGTAGTGCCTACCATGTGGGTGAGGTCTCGGCCGAGGAACGGCCCAAGTATGGCGCACTGGAAATCGTGCGTTTCCCCGATGGGCCTATTCCTCGATTCGGGTCGTGCTACTTGGTCTTGCGCCCCGCGGTTTCCCGCCGAACCTCCTTCACCTTCTCGGGGAGTGAACAACAAGACGCTGCCGAACGCCTCGGCATGATGGACCACCTCGATCCCGTCCTCGCCTCCCTCATGACCGAAATCTCTGAAGGAACCGGCGCCAGAGTCGGTTGGCCGCCTTTCAGGGCTCCTACTCTTGGGATCGAGGCGCTCACGGTGCCAAGGTTCCTCGACATCTGCCAGAGCCTCGGTGAGCCTCGGAGTCTGCGAGCCTCCGGCCCTCCAGGGCGGGTGCTCGACAGCTGCATCGAAGCGCAGGTGCATGGCCCGATCGATCTTGCGTCAGATGTCGAATGTGTGGTCGTTGATCCCGCATTCGATGGAACACGAAGTGGGGAACTGCTGATCGAGATCGCGAAACGCTATGGGATCGAGATCGCCTACCATCAGGGATTCCGGATGGCTGCACGGGAGGTTCCAGAAGATTTCCGAGGACCGGTGATGCCGGTGCTGGCGCTGCGGGTCGCGCAGGACGGAATCGTGGACGCGGCGACTATCGGCGCCGCTGAAGCAGCCCTCTGGGAGAGTCCTGACGCTTGGCGTGACATCGGCACGAGGGCAGAGATGCTCCAGTATCTCAAGCAACTGTGGCACGTCTTGGTGCACTATGGACAGCCAGCCGACGAGCTGTCCAACAGGCTTCTGCAACCGGCCGGCTCAGGCGGCGGTTGAGTGCCAAACCGTTAGACCTCATGAGATCAATGCGACGCCCGGAATCCGTACAGGTTTTTCTGGTTAACGAGGCCGGAGGTCAGCGCTCGTATTTGTTGTTCCAGCGAGTTGCGATGCCCGCGCTCGCGCTACCGGACTTTTGGCAGGGTATTACTGGCGCGCTGGAACAGGGCGAGTCGTTTGAAGAAGCCGCCGTGCGGGAAGTGCGTGAAGAGTCGGGGATATCAGTCGAACAAGTGTTTAGCGCCGGCTTCACGCAGTACTTCCCGATTCGGCCCGAGTGGCGCGCCACCTATGGTGAGGGCGTCACGCAGGTGGAGGAGCGCGTGTTTTACGCGTTCATTCCGAGCGAAACACAGCCTAAGCTTTCCGCAGAACATCAGGCATTCAGGTGGTGTTTACCGGAAGAAGCTGTGTCGCTGCTGGACTTTGGTCACAATCGACGGTGTCTGTCGGCAGTGGAGAACGCGCTTTCGTTCCCCAACCCTACGCAACCATGAGAATCGCTACCTGTCAGCTGCCGGAAGTTCGTGGTGACGTGGCTCGTGCCTTGTCACTGATGCACGCGTACGCGCTCGAGGCGGAACGTCGCGGTGCCGATCTCGTCTGCTTCCCCGAGTGTTTTCTGCAGGGCTACGACATTCGTCCAGATCACGTCGCCAGTATGGCCGTGGAACTCGGGTCGGCGATTCTTGATGACGCGCGTAGATCGTTCAACTCTGTCCAGCCGGTAATCGTCTTCGGTTTGATCGAAAAAGCAGAGGGCGTCGCTTATAACTCGGCACTGGCGATACAAGGCGGAAAGGCGATCGCCCATTACAGAAAGACACATCTCCTTGGGGGAGAAGCGCGGGTGTTTGGGCGTGGAAACGGTTCGCCAGTATTCGACGTGCAAGGAACGAAAGTGAGCATCAATATCTGTTACGACCTCAGTGTTCCCGAGTCGATTGGGTGTGCTGCCGCCTTGGGCGCAACCGTGCTCGTATGTCCATGCAACAACATGCTGCCGCATGCCTTAGCGGAAGAATGGAAGTTTCGTCATCACGACATCAGATCGCGCCATGCCAAAGCCCATGGTGTATGGATCGTATCGTCTGATGTAACGGGCGAACGAGATGATCGGATCTCATATGGCCCCACGGCTGTGATTGATCCGATGGGAATTGTCATTGCACAGGTCCCGCTTCAAGAAGTGGGAATGGTTGTGGCGGAGATTCACTAGCGGGCGGATTTAAGGGGGAGCAGA
This sequence comes from Nitrospira sp., assembly GCA_022226935.1. Classification (GTDB taxonomy): domain Bacteria; phylum Nitrospirota; class Nitrospiria; order Nitrospirales; family Nitrospiraceae; genus Nitrospira_A. The sequence goes on along the minus strand of CP092081.1, from coordinate 1,372,282 downwards.
CATCGTTGCTTGATCAGCTGTACAGCCGTGCTTGTCTGAAGTTCGCCACTGGCGTATGGCATGGCATGGGCCTCCTTGCGATGTCCGGTTTTACCGCCGCCGTTTGGCGGCTACTCGACGATGACCGATACCGGTGACTTCAGATGGCGCTCATGTTTCCTGTCCGAATGAGCATCAGTGATCCAGATCATAGAAATGGCTGCGGAAGCGCGATGAGGCGTAGCTGAGGTTTGGAAATGCACCGGAGCAGCTTGCTCCATCCGCTCAGTCTGAAGTAAGCAAGAACTGTTGCCGCCTACGATGCCGCGTCTGCCCAAAACTGTTGCTGCTTGGTTGTTGACCATACTTGGAAACCGCTTGCTGGTGTTTGCCTTGGCACTGCACTGGGGCATGTTCTTAATGGTGTTTGGTCACAAGCGTGTGTCTCCTGGTAGAGGTGAGTTTGCGGTCGCATTGTTCGGGAGGATACTCACGGTGCTTCTATCGTCGGCACTATTGGCGGCAGCCAGCATCCGAACGGCATGGAGATCTGCCGCTTCGGTGATCGCCGTTGGTGCGGGGGGAGGCAGTGCTGCTGTCGTGGGTGGTGGGCGCTGCGCTGTGGCCGTAGCAGCAGTGGGTCGGCTCCATTGATCCTGCCCGGCGCGGTCTCTGTCCGCGTTGGCAAGCGGGGGTAGATTGGCTAGACATTGGGCGCGAATGCGATTAGCATGACCCAAGTGCACTTGTGGTGAGGAGCGTATGCCAGAGCTGATCTTCATAGTCGAAGAGGCACCAGAGGGTGGTTTCGTTGCTCGATCCCTTGGGCCATCGATTTTTACGGAGGCCGATACACTCGCCGAACTTCCAGCAAAAGTTCGTGATGCGGTCCGCTGTCACTTTGAAGAAGGGGCCGCTCCCAAGGTGGTTCGTCTCCATCATGTTCGGGAGGAAGTCATCGCCGTATGAGGCTTCCTCGAGATTTGTCGGGAGGCGATCTCGCCAAAATTCTTCGGAAGTTAGGTTATTCGATCACGCGACAAACCGGTAGCCATCTCCGGCTGACGACTACCGAACATGGCGAACATCATATTACGATTCCACAACACAGTCCTCTTCGCATCGGAACCCTCTCCGCAATCCTCACCGATGTCGCGGTACACTTCAAACTGACTCGCGAGCAGCTCTCCCGGCAACTTTTTGAGTGACGAGCATGGGTGTAGACGAGATTCTCTTTCGTGCCATCAACAATCTGGCCGAGCAGTGGAGCCTGCTCGATTGGGTCGGCATCGAATTAGCCAAGCCGGGCAATTTGCTCTATCCCATCTTGCTGGCCGCAGCCTACTGGGCCTGGGTTAATTGGCGAGAATGTGTGATCGGCGGGGCGATGCTGGCTGGGTTGGTCGGCGCGACGGATGCGCTGGGGACACAACTGAAGGGCTTGGTTCAACGCCCGCGCCCCTGCGTGACGCTTGCCGATGTGCACCAGCTGCTTGGCTGCGGCGGGGCCTTTTCCTTTCCTTCTAATCATGCCGCGAACACGGCGTCGGCCGCGGCATTTTTTCAGGTCCTTTATCCGAAATCCGGCTGGATCAGCTGGCCCCTAGTGGCAGCGATCGGAATTTCACGCGTCTACATCGGGGCGCACTATCTCACGGACGTGATCGGGGGCTGGATCGTGGGTGGTCTGATCGGGGCGGGTGTGGCCTGGTTGCTGCGCGGCTGGTCTCGCTTCCGTCCGGTTGCTGGGACGGCCTCTACCTCGGGGGCCCAAGCCAGCTCACTTTCCTGACGCAGCTATTCCGCCAGGCAGGCGAGGAGAGAGGCTCGCCAGCGTTCCTGGTCGTAGTCGCGACCGATCAACACCAGGACATGGTCCGGTTCATCGAGCAACATCACCGGGGCAATCGTGCTGGTGCGTGGCGGAAAGAACTGAAACTCCTGTAGCTCAGGTTCCCCGGCAAATCGAAAAAACCCCTTCGCGCGTTCCATTCCCTCCGGTAAGGACTTCGTCCATTCCATGAACTTTGTACGATCGAGCGGTTTCGGTAACCGCACCGTGCTCACCATGGGGTGATGCGACGCGCGGGCCTCATGCCTGTCCTTCGCGGCGGGCATTTTTCCAAACGAGACGTTTGTCGGGACGGTACGGATTGCGGGCGCGGCGAGGAGGGCCGCCACGTCGAGCCTGGCGTGATTGGCTTCCCAGAGGCGGCCATAGGGGTTGTAGCGGGTGATGATCTCGCGGAACTGTTCCCAATGGCCGGGGATGTAGAGGTCGAGTTTGTTCAGGATCACATCATCCGCATACCGGATGGCATTTCGCGTGACGAGCTCAGCCATGCCGGTATCGGGAAGGGGCACGGGATGCAGCATGGCAAAAATCCGTTCGAGTTTCACCATGCGCGAGACATAGACGTCCGTCACTGCATCCACCACTTCCGCCGGGTCGGCCATGCCGGAACATTCCAGGACGATGATGGTGGACTCATAGTCCTGCACCAGTTGAGCAATGCTCCAAGCCAGATCGTCTTTCGTATCGCAACAGATGCAGCCGCCGGCCAGGTTCAGGACCTGTTCTGCGATGGTGCCGGCTCGCGGCCCGTCAATGCTGACCTCGCCCGCCTCGTTCATCAGCACGCCGACTTTGTGGCCCTGGCTGTTCCAGTGTTCGAGCAGGCGCATGAGCAGCGTCGTCTTGCCGGCGCCGAGCGACCCACAGAGTAGGTAGAAGGGGATCGGGAGAGTCTGTGTCATGCGGCCCATTGTAGCCGCTGAAGTCCTGCGAGGGCTAGTTGGCACTCAAGAAAGGAGTGCAAGGAAACCCGCGATCGCGGACCAATGGTCGGGCGGTTCCCCGGCGGATGGTCAAACAGTCCGCCCAGTGCGGCCGCAGCGAGCGAGGAGGCGAGGGGGTGCTAGTGGTGGCTGTGCAGGAATTCTGAATGCGAGTGCTGGTCGTGGAGTTTGGAGAGGTCGCAATGAACGGCTTCGGGATGGCAGCATTCGGTTTCCAGTTGAATGGTGAGATGCTTGATCTTGAATTCACTGGTCACCCGGTTGCGGATCGCCTGGAGGAGGTCGGTCGTGAGGGCCTGATCGCCGCCGTCGACCTGTACGTGGGTGGTCATCATGATAAGGCGTGGCTCGACTGCCCAGATGTGAAGGTCGTGGACGTTCTTGACGCCAGGGATGGATTCGATGGTCGCTGCGACCAGCGCGGGGCTCACGCCGGGCGGGGTGGATTCCAGCAGGACCTCAAGTGATTCTTTAAAGAGAGGCCAGGCCCCTCTGATGATGGCCAAGACCACGAACAGGCTCACCAACGGGTCGAGCACGGACCAGCCAGTGAACATGATGATGCCGCCGCTCACGACCACACCGAGCGACACCCAGGCATCGCTCAGCATGTGCCAGAAGGCGCTGCGGATATTCAGGTCATCTTTCGCGCCATGTTGTAGCAACAGCGCGATGGACAGATTGGCCACGAAGCTGACCAAGGCGATGAGCATGACCCATCCTCCTGGAACCGGGACGGGAGTCATGAGACGCTCGAGGCTGACGAGTGTGATGCCGCCGGCGGTGAGGAGGAGGATGAAGGAGTTGAGGAACGCGGCCACGATTCCGGCCCGGTGATAGCCGAAGGTGCGGCTGTCGGTGGCTGGTCGAGCCGTGAGCACGTGGGCATAGAGCGCGAGAAAGAGGGAGCCTTGATCGACGAGGTTGTGCCCCGCGTCCCCGATCAGGCCGATGCTGTTGGTGAGAAAGCCGCCGGCAAACTCCGCGACGACGATGACGGCATTGACGGCCAGGGCGATTCGGAGCTGCGAGCGGAGTTCATGGTAGGTGTGGGGAAGCATCGGCTTCAGTGTCTCATGAGAGGCGGAGGAGGGCAAGCCGTTGTGTGGCCTTCAAGTCGAACGAGCGAGGGCGAGGCGAGCGAGGCGTGGAGTTATGGTGCTGCGGCGAGGGCTTTGAGTTCTTCGCCGGTGATTGTTTCTTTCTCAAGTAGAACTTGAGCAGCGTGCCGAAGTGTGGCTTCCTGGGCTTTGATGAGACCGCGTGCCCGTTCGTATTGCTCGTCGATCAAGAGGCGGACCTCGCAATCGATTTCTCTGGAGGTTTGTTCACTATAGTCGCCGGGCGTTTGAGACGGGCCTGTTTGCAGAAAGACGGACTGCCGGTCACGCTCCAGGCTGACCTGGCCTAATTTCTCGCTCATGCCATACGACTTGATCATGCTCTTGGCAATATCGGTGGCCTTGCGCAAATCATCCTGGGCGCCGGTGGAGACCTCGCCGTAGATGACTTCCTCTGCCGCGCGCCCGCCCAGCAGAATGGCGATGCGGTTCTTGAGCTCGGATACCGTCATGAGAAAGCGGTCTTCGGTCGGGAGTTGCATGGTGTAGCCGAGCGCGGCAATACCTCGAGGGATGATTGAGATTTTGTGGACCGCGTCGCCGCCTGGAATGGACAAGGCCATCAGCGCATGGCCGACCTCGTGATGCGCCACACGGGCCCGCTCCATTTTGTTCAACACCCGATTTTTCTTTTCCAGCCCGCCGATGACGCGTTCGACGGCCTCCTGCAACTCGGCCAGGCTCACCGTGTCCTTGCCGCGGCGGACGGCCAGCAAGGCCGCTTCGTTGAGGAGGTTGGCCAGGTCGGCGCCAACGAAGCCTGGCGTCATGGCGGCGATGGTTTCAAGATCGGCTTGGTTGGCAAGGGTGATGCTGCGCGCGTGAACTTTCAGAATCGCGAGCCGGCCGATTTTGTCTGGGCGGTCCACCAGCACTTGGCGGTCGAATCGCCCGGCTCGAAGCAGCGCGGGGTCCAAAATCTCCGGCCGGTTCGTGGCGGCCACGAGGATGACGCCGACGCGCGAATCGAAGCCATCCATTTCGACCAGCAGTTGGTTGAGGGTCTGCTCCCGTTCCTCATGAGCCATGGGGCCGACCCCCCGTGCTTTGCCCAGCGCGTCGAGCTCATCGAGGAAGATGATGCAGGGTGCTTTGCCCTTGGCTTGCTCGAATAGGTCGCGGACGCGAGCGGCGCCGACGCCAACGAACATTTCCACGAACTCAGACCCGCTGATCGAAAAAAACGGTACGCCGGCTTCCCCGGCTACGGCCTTGGCGAGCAGTGTCTTGCCCGTGCCGGGAGGCCCGACGAGCAAAATGCCTTTCGGGATTTTGCCGCCAAGACGCCGGAACTTTTCCGGCGTCTTGAGAAATTCGATGATCTCTTCCAGTTCCTGCTTCGCCTCGTCGACACCTGCCACATCAGCGAAGGTGACCTTCACCTCGTTCTCGACGTAAATTTTGGCTTTGCTTTGCCCGACCGTCATGAAGCCTTGGCTCTGGCCCATGCGGCGAAGCAGAAACCACCAGACGCCGAAAAACAGCACGATCGGCAGAATCCACGACAAGAGATCCCGGAACAGCGTGCTTTCAATCATGCCCGTGACCTTAACCTGGTGTTGCGCGAGGCTGCGCAGCAGGTCGGGATCTTCGATACGGATGGTATGGAAGACTTTATCTTCCTTCATCTTGCCATGGATGACTTGCGGCGAGACTGTCACCTCGGTGACCTTATTCGCCTCCACGGCGGATTTAAATTCGCTGTAGGGGATTTCGGTGGGATTGAACAGGGACGGCAAAAAGGTCTGGATCAGGATCAGGACCCAGAGGGCGATGAACATGTACCAGATGGAGAATTGTCGCTGTTTGGGATCCATCGTGTGGATTAAATGATCGAGTGATCAGGGACTCCAATGATGATCGGCATCGGCGTATCGTGACCGCACCACCTCATCAGCACATCACGAAACGAACGATTCAGTCAATGGGGTCAATTCTTCTTGGGTCTGAGGCGTTCAGAGAGCACCGGGAATTGTGCCGAGGAAACCCCGAAGTTGCCGGTGGCCACATCGGCCGCGACGACCCGCAGGGTAATGCCATCGGGGGCGTCTTTGGAGAGTGGAACGAAAAACGGGGCTTCGAAGCGGCTCTTCTCGCCGGCGTAGAACATCTGCAGCCGCTCGACGATCCGATCTCCGATCAACAGTTCTGCATAGATGTGCATCTTGCGGGAGTCCCAGTCGCTGTGGGGCCGGACCAGCGCACCGGACAGTGTGCGCACCGAGGCGCGCAGCATCACATCTTCCTTTGCAATGAGAGGCTCGCCGGGTTTGGGATGTTCGACTTGCACCAGATAGCCATACAAGTGCAGCACGATGCCATCGTTCGTCAGGTCGTGGCCGGGAATCAACAGCACGGTGGTGCTCGCTCGCTGCAATGCTTGGGGATAGGCCAGCGGTCCTTCAGCGGCGATTTCCACCAGGGTGGGGCGGGTCAAATCGAGTGTGGCGGTGAACGCGGCGGCTGGGCGGCTGCTGTAGACCGGTTCGTCCATGAGATGGGGCGTGCGCATGATCTGGGTCTGGTCGCCCGGTTCGCCTTGCTGCAGCCCTGACGCCAGCAACTGGCCGGTGGCCACGTCCGTCATGGTGACGCGCGCACCGCCGACCTCATGGCCTAGTACCAGTGAGCGGTGCGCGACAACGCGCACGAGCACGGTGGTGGGAAGCGGATCGTTGTAGTGGGCTTTGCTCTCAAGTTCGGATTCGGCGGGCTCCGGCGTAAACGCGGCGCTCAGGCTGCTTAGCAGCACGAGAAGGCCGGTGCCGATCAGCCGGATGGTGGAGGCGCGACTCATTTCACTTTGGTGCCGGGCTCCACGTCTTCGACGAAGGTGGCAAGCCCTCGCACTTCGCTGTCACCGGCTGCGAGGACCATGCCCTGCGACTCGATGCCCATGAGCTTTGCCGGTTTCAGGTTCGCCACGATGACGATGGTTTTGCCGACCAGAGCTTCCGGTTCGTACTTCTTGCCGATGCCCGCGACAATTTGACGTTGCTCGGTGCCCAGGCTGACCTGGAGCTTCAGCAACTTTTCCGATTTCGGCACGCGCTCGGCCGCCAGGACCTTGGCCGCTTTGAGTTGCACCTTCATGAAGTCATCGATGGTGATCTGCGCCGGTTGTGCGGCGGCGGGGGCGGCAGCCGGGGTGGTGGCCGGAGCGGGAGATTGTGTAGCAGCGGGGGCTGCGGCAGTTGGTTGCGGAGATGCGGGAGTATCACTCACGGGTTTGGCTCCTTGTGGTTTAGTTTCGATACGGGGGAACAATGAAGCACCTTTTTTAATTGTGCTGCCGGCTAGCGGTGCATCCCAGCGGCCAGCCTCTGCCGCGAGTGGTTGAGAAAGGTCTAGCGACAATCCGAGCTGCTCGATCATCTGCGCGGCGGCCTTCGGCATGAATGGATAGAGCAGCAACGCCAGCAGTCGAAGGGCGCGGGCGGAGGTATTGAGCACCGTGTGCAACTGCGACTGCGCCTCCGGCTGTTTTGCCAGTTTCCACGGCGCGCTCTTGTCGATGTATTCATCACAAGAGCCGTTGAGTTCTTCAATCATCAGCAGCACGTCTCGGAACTGGAGGGCGCTGAAGCCCGTTTCGGTTTTGCCGGGGAGTTGTGAGGCCAGCTCCTCGATGCGTTGTTCCAGTTCCGGCAGCACGGCCGGCCCACGTTCGGGGATGACGCCGGCGCAGGAGCGTTCGATCATCGTGAGCGTCCGGCTCAGAAGGTTGCCGATGCCGTTTGCGAGTTTCGCGTTGACGGTCGTGACCATGGCGTCATGTGAAAAATCGCCATCCTGTCCGAACGGCACTTCGCGCAGGAGGAAATAGCGAAAGGCGTCGGCGCCGAACTGGTCGACCATCTTGTTGGGATCGACGACATTGCCCCGGCTCTTCGACATCTTCTCGCCATCGACCGTCCACCACCCGTGGGCGAAGATTGTTTTCGGAAGCGGTTGTTCGAGCGCCATCAACATCGTGGACCAGTACACGGCATGCGTAGTGAGAATGTCTTTCCCGACCAGGTGGACGTTGGCGGGCCAGTAGCGCAAGCCGGCCGGTTGTCCCTGCGGCAGGTATTCGAGTGCCGAGATGTAATTGACCAGCGCATCGAACCAGACGTAGGTGACGTAGTCCTTATCGAACGGCAATTCGATGCCCCAGGAGAGTCTCGATTTGGGCCGTGAGATCGAGAGATCGCCCAGCTTTTGCGTTTGCAAAAAGCCCAGGACTTCGTTGCGCCGCGACTCAGGCCGGATGAAATCGGGATGCTCCAGGATGTGCCGCTGTAGCTGTTCCTGGTACTGGCCCATCTTGAAGAAATAATTGTGTTCGCTCAGTTGCTCGATCGGACGTTTACAGTCCGGACAGAGCCCGCCGACGACATCTTTTTCCGTCCAGAACCGTTCGTCGAATGTGCAGTACCATCCAGTGTAGTCTGCCTTGTAAATCAACTGCTTATCGAAGAGCTGTTGAAGATATCGTTGAACCACGGATTGGTGGGGTTTGTCTGTGGTGCGGATGAACGCGTTGTGGGAAATATTCAACCGATCCCAGAGGTTTGTGAATTGCGGCGCAAGTCGGTCGCAATGGGCTTGTGGATCGACCCCGGCCTTCGCGGCGGCCTGCTGCACCTTCTGTCCGTGCTCATCCAGGCCGGTCAGGAACAATACGTCGCGTCCGCGTAATCGCCAGTAGCGCGCGAGTACGTCGGCCGCGACGGTGGTATAGGCGTGACCGATATGCGGCACGTCGTTGACGTAATAGATCGGTGTCGTGATGTAGAAGGTGTCGCGAGTGCTCATGATTCGTTGGGTGAAGATAGCAAGATGCCGATAGTCAAAGCTAGCCGGCCGTTGAGAAAGGCGGCCAGCGGCATTCTCAGTAGCGCGCCTCCCTGCGATCACTAAGTTATCGTGACCGGTCGGCGGTGCCTGGCGGAGTCAGGAGTTGTCGGACTCTGAGCAGGATGGTTTCAAGCGCAATCTGCACGTTCAGATTTCGGTGCGCCTGGCGTTCCATTTTCTCAAGGTCGCCGATCAGGTCCAGTAGGTCGTCGATGTCGATGTGTTCAGCCAGGGCCTGCATCCCGGCTCGTTGGTCCAGATTGAGGATATGGTCGGAGCCGGCGCCGACGGCGATGAGGAGAATGTCGCGCAGCCACCGAAGCAGCCAATCAAAGGCCTCCGGCCCGCGATCCCCCTTGGCCAGCGCTTCCGCGGCAGCCAGGACGGTCGAGAAGGACTGCAGTCCCTTGGCGGAGAAGATGGCCGCAAACTCCTTCTGGGTGGTTCGCGCCTGTTCCAGGTCGCATTCCAAGGCGCGGCCCAGTTGCCCGTCGCTCAGTAGGGCGAGGAAATGCGCATCGGCGGGAGGTAGTTCGCGTTTCAAAATGACGGCGGCTTCCACTTGAGTTTGCGCCGGCGCCGTCAGTCGCAGCGCCTGGCAACGTGAACGAATGGTGGCAGGCAAGGCATAGGGCCGACTCGACACGAGAATGAACAGGCTGTGGTCGGGGGGCTCTTCCAATGTTTTAAGCAGAGCATTGGCGGCGCCGATGGTCATGCGATCCGCCTCGTCGATCAGGCAGATTTTGCGATTGCCGATCAATGGCCGGTAGATCATCTGGTGCTCGATGTCTCGAATGGACTCAATCTTGATTTGGGGATTGGCCATCTCCTGATCCGGTTCGATCACCAGAAAATCCGGATGCGTGCGCGCATCTACCTGCTGGCAGGCACGGCACGTGCCGCAGGCGTCCGGCTGCCGGCCGTCCGACACCGTCTCGCAGAGTAGTGTTTGTGCCAACCGCAATGCGAGGAGACGTTTGCCGATGCGATCGTCGCCATGGAAGAGGTACGCATGCGCCAACCGGTTCTGCAGGATTGCCGATCGCAGCAGGGTCTTGGCGTGTTCGTGTCCGATGATGTCAGCGAAGGGCATGGCGGACCTGTGTGGTGCGTGGTGGCTTGATGTGGGTTGCGGCTGAACGGCTGTTTTGGCGTTGAATCTTGCGGTCCAGCATCGGGGCGACAATCCGGGCGACGGCGCGGGCGACGGTCTCTTTGGACGCGCGCGCGGGAATCACTTTGATCCGTGCGGGATGGCGCTTCGCCAGGTCGAGGAAACCGGCGCGAACTTTCTGGTGGAACCGGCGCGATTCACGGTCGAGCCGATTGGGTTCGCTGGCAGATCGCCGCCGTGCCAAGCCGGTGGCGATGGGAAGGTCGAACAGCAGGGTCAGGTGTGGCGTCACGGCGTGGGTCGCGAGCCGATTGAGCCGTTCCAGCAGGGGCACATTCAGCCCCCGCGCATACCCTTGATAGGCCAACGTCGAATCACTGAATCGGTCGCAGAGCACGATGGCGCCGCGCGCCAGCGCCGGCTCGATCACCTGGGCCACATGTTGGCGTCGGGCTGCGAGCACGAGAAAGGCTTCGGTCTCGGCCGCCACTGGTTCGTCGGCGCGATCGAGGAGGACCGATCGCATTTTTTCCGCAAGCGGCGTCCCGCCCGGTTCGCGGGTCTCGACGGTGACGTGTCCCTGGCTCCGGAGGTATTCTCCCAGGAGCCTGGCCTGGGTGGATTTTCCACACCCCTCGATGCCCTCCAGCGTAATGAACAGACCTCGCGGAGGCTGGTTGTGTTTCATCATGATTCGAACCTGAAACGTTCGGGGAGAAAGAGGGCGGATCCTATTCCAAGTGATTGAAAATAGCAAGAAAAGGCTTGCGACGACCGGCAAAAGACCAGTATCATGACGCTCTACCCGGGACCCCTCAGCCGCGCATGGTACAAGCTTCATTAAAACGCTATTTTCTCACCGGTTTGCTGGTGATGATCCCCATCTGGGGCACCATCCTGATCCTGAAGACGTTGTTCGTCAGTTTGGATGGGATTCTTGGCGACGCCGCCGCCCAGTTGGTGACCCCAGGCTACTACGTGCCCGGTCTGGGTATCATCGCGCTCATCCTGCTCATTTTCATAACCGGGCTCTTTGCGGCGAATTTTATCGGCCGCCAGGTCGTACGGCAGTGGGAAGGTTTACTCAATCGTGTGCCCGTGGTCCGCGGGATTTACTCGACCATCAAGTCGATGATGGACATCTTGTCGTTCGCGGAGCGCGAGAGTTATCGCCGCGTGGTGCTCATTCAGTTTCCCAAGAACGGTCATTACTGCTTTGCGTTTGTGACTGGTGTGACGAAAGGGGAAATGCAACAGCTTTCCCCAGACCCGCTCGTCCACGTCTATGTGCCGACCTCGCCTAATCCCACGTCGGGCTATTTTCTGCTGGTGCCTGAACGCGAAGTGATCGCCGTGGATATCACGGTCGAAGAGGCCATGAAGCTGATCGTGTCGGGAGGGCTCTATACCCCGTCACAGCCCTCTGGTGCCGGGCCGCAGGCCGGTGGAAAAACCTGGGCACCGATTAAGCAACCCGACGCAGGCGTGCAGGTCGGTTGATCGCGATACCGCCGAACGAGCCCTGTGTCGATGACGTATGGTGAGAAACCCATGACTCACGCATCCCATGACAATGCCTTGTCTTCCTTCATTCCTGGGCTCGGCGTCATCATTATGGCGGCAGGTCTCGGCAAGCGTATGAAATCGGCGCTGGCCAAAGTGCTGCATTCGGTCGCGGGGCGACCGATGGTGATGTACGTATTGGACATCGCCTGCGGCCTGGCTGAGCAGGGGGTAGCGGTGGTCGTCGGTCATCAGGGCGCCGATGTGCGCAAGGTTGTCGAAGCGGTCGGCGGGCAGGTGGCTGTCGCGGAGCAGACCAAGCAGCTGGGAACCGGCCACGCGGTCCTGCAGGCGCGACCGGTCTTCGGCGACGGTACCCATCGCAAACCGACTCGTTATCTGATTTTGAACGGCGACACGCCGTTACTGACGGAAGCGACGGTGCGTGAACTGCTCGCAATGCATGATGCACAAGGCGCGGCCGTGACGCTATTGACTGCCGTGCTTGAGGATGCGTCCGGCTATGGGCGGGTGATTCGCCACCGTCGTGAGGAATGGCTGCAGGGCGCCGCCGACAATCGGGTGCAGAGCATCGTGGAGGACAAGGATGCGTCTCCCGCTGAGCGAGGCGTGCGAGAAATCAATGTGGGCACCTATGTCGTCGACGGGGAGTTTCTCTTTCCTGCCCTCGACAAGCTCGATCCGCGCAATGCGCAGGGCGAATACTATCTCACCGACATCGTGCAGATGGCCGTGCAGCAAGGACGCACCGTCTCGGCATTACGCCTGCGGGACATCGACGAAGGGCTGGGAATCAATAGCCGCGTGCAGTTAGCGGAGGCGGAAGGCGTCATCCGCCGACGGATCCGGGAGCGTTGGCTGGAAGCCGGCGTGACGATGCGGGATCCGGCGTCCACGTGGATCGATGCCGACGTGACCATCGGGCGCGACACGCTGTTGTACCCGCATGTGACGCTCGAAGGACGGACGGCGATCGGGGAGCATGCGGTTGTGCACTCCGGGACACGGATTACGGATTGCACGATCGGCCAGCGAGTGGAAATTCTGGACCACTGTATCTTTCGTGAATCGCAGGTTGAAGATGACTCGCATCTCGGACCGTTCGTGCATTTGCGGCCCGGTGTCGTGGTGCGGCGCAAGGGAAAGGTCGGCAACTTTGTCGAGATGAAAAAGACCGAGCTCGGCGAGGGATCGAAGGCCAACCATTTGAGTTATCTTGGCGATGCCACGATCGGCCAAGGCGTAAACATCGGCGCTGGTACGATCACCTGCAACTACGATGGATACAAGAAATTTCAAACCGTCGTCGGGGATGGCGTGTTCATCGGTAGCGATGTGCAACTGGTCGCGCCGGTGACGGTCGGCCAGGGCTCCGTGATCGCGGCCGGTGCGACGGTGACGCAAGACGTGCCGGCCGATGCGCTGGTGATCTCGCGTGTCCCTCAGGTGACGCGCGAGGGATGGGCGGCCAGACGGCGCGCCTTGCAGAGCGGGCAGGTCCCGCCTCCTGCGCCGAAGCCGGTGTCTTCCGTAAAGACCCGCACGAGCGCCAAGCCTGCAAAGGCGACCTCGAAGCCAAAGGCTCGAACCCGTGCCGCCAAAAAGAAGCAACCGGCAGTTCAACGTTCGAAACGGAGGTAACGACACCCTATGTGTGGCATTGTCGGCTACGTAGGAAATCAGGATGCAGTCCCGATTTTGTTGAATGGGTTGTCGAAGCTGGAGTATCGAGGGTACGACTCGGCCGGCGTGGCGATCCAACGGGGAGAAAAAATCGACATCAGGCGCAGTGTCGGGAAGCTGGTCAATCTTCAAAAGTCGCTGGAACAGAAGGCGCTCGCCGGGATGTGCGGCATCGGCCATACGCGCTGGGCGACGCACGGCAAACCTTCCGAGCAGAATGCGCACCCGCACCGTTCCGAGAATTGCGTGCTCGTGCATAATGGCATCATCGAAAACTACGTAGAGCTCAAGCAGCGCCTCGTCAAAGACGGGTACAAGTTTCAGTCGGAGACGGATACGGAAGTCGTCGCGCATCTCATTGACACCCACATCAAAAAGGGCAAGTTGCACTTGGCTGATGCGGTCCGCGCGACAGCGAGGGAGATTCGCGGCAGTTATGCCATCGCGGTGATTTCGGAACATGAGCCTGGCCTGCTCGTCGCTGCCCGGTCCGGTTGCCCGCTGGTCATCGGTCGCACGGCGGAGGCGTCGTTTGTCGGCTCGGACGTCATGGCCATGTTGTCTCACACCAGAGATGTGACGTTTCTGGAAGAGGGTGATGTCGCCGAGGTGACGGCTGGAGGCGTGACCTTCACGGACCTCGACGGAAGGACGGTCACGCGCAAGCAAACCAAAGTCACCTGGGATGCGTCTGCGGCTGAAAAAAGCGGATATCCCCATTTCATGCTCAAGGAAATCCATGAGCAGCCCCAAACCATTCTGGATACGATTCGAGGCCGCTACTCATATGAAAGCGGCGAGGCGGATTTGCCGGATATCGGCCTGACGCCGAAACAGTTCGCCGACGTGGGGCGCATTTGGATCGTGGCGTGCGGCACGAGCTGGCATGCAGGCCTCGTGGGAAAATACTTGCTGGAGGAAATGGTTCGCACGCCCGTGCAGGTCGATATCGGCAGTGAATTCCGGTATCGCGATCCACTGATCGAAAAGAATGATTTGTTCATCACCATCTCACAATCGGGTGAAACCGCTGACACGTTGGCGGCCGCCCGGGAAGCCAAGCAAAAAGGCGCGCGTGTCGTGTCGATCGTCAATGTCGTGGGCAGTACCCTGGCCCGTGAATCGGACGGCGTGTTGTATACGCACTGTGGCCCTGAAATCGGCGTGGCCTCGACGAAGGCCTTTACCAGCCAGTTGGCGGCGCTCTACATGCTGGCCCTGCATCTGGGCCGGGTACGAGGCGTCTTGACTGCGACAGATGGGAAAGCCTGGCTGGACCGTCTGGTCACGGTGCCGGCGCTGGTGAAGCATGTGCTGGGTCGTGAAGCGGAGATTCTGGCCATTGCCAAGCGGTACTATAAGAAACCGGACTTCTTGTATCTGGCCCGCGGCATCAACTTTCCGATTGCCTTGGAGGGTGCGCTGAAGTTGAAGGAAATTTCCTATATCCACGCGGAAGGGTATGCGGCCGGAGAAATGAAACACGGCCCCATCGCGTTGATCGATAAAGATATGCCGGTGGTGGTATTGGCGCCCCGGGACCGGTTATATGAGAAGACAGTGAGCAACCTCATGGAGGTGAAGGCGCGCCGGGCTCCGGTGATTGCGTTTGTGGCGGAAGGCGAACGCGAGCTGGGCAAGATCGCCGACGCGGTGTTCACCATTCCTGATGTGCATCCGCTGCTGTCGCCCATTTTGTTCACGATCCCGTTGCAGTTACTGGCCTATCACATTGCGGTGCTGCGCGGGGAAGATGTGGATCAACCGCGGAACCTGGCCAAGAGCGTGACCGTCGAATAGTCGGATGATGAACATGGCTTCCCACTGCGTTCTCGGTCGCCCGGCATCCTGCGACGTACCTCAAGGGTACGCCTCGTCGCCGGGCTTCCTGCGGCCTTGTCGGAAGACCATGTTGATCATCCTCTGAGAACTGAGAGGGAGTGATGGCGATTACGAAGCAGGAAGTCGAGAAGGTAGCCAGGCTGGCGCGGCTGGCGTTGAGCGAGGCGGAGACCACGGCGTTTTCGCAACAGCTGAATCAGATCCTGGTCTATGTTCAGAAGCTCAAGACCTTTTCCACGGAAGATGTGGAGCCGACCTCGACCGTGTTGGGGGAGACCAATGTCTTTCGCCCCGATCAGGTGCAGGCATCTCTGTCGCCCGAGCAAGCGTTAGGAAATGCTCCAGATGCGGAGGCGAGCTGTTTCCGGGTGCCGAAAATCATTCAAGAATCTTAAGTGACGTAAGGAGTACGAGCCGACTATGTTTCGACAAATGTTGCGGGCGAAGATACATCGAGCGACGGTGACCGAGGCCTGTCTGGAATATGAAGGCAGTCTCACGGTGGATGAGGATCTGTTGGATGCGGCAGGCATTCTCCCCTACGAAGCGATCGTCTGTTCCAATCTCAACAATGGCGAGCGGTTTATGACATACGCCATGAAGGGAAAGCGGGGCGGGGGCGAGATCGTGTTGAACGGCCCCACTGCCCGCAAGGCAGCGGTGGGTGATCAGATCATTATTTTCTGTTACGAATATTATAGCGACGAAGAGATCAAGCGGCATAAGCCGAAGATCATCCTGGTTGACGGAAAAAACCGGATCGCCCGTAAGGTTGCGAAGCGCTGATGGCATTGACGGCCCTACATAAGATGACGCTGGCTGAGCTGCAGCGGAAATTTACCGCCGGCGACGTGACGGCCACAGAGATCGTGCGCGCCTACTTTTTGCGCGTGGCGCATGTCGAGCCCAAGGTAAACGCGTACCTCACGCAGTGCAAAGAGGCGGCTGTCGCGCAGGCGGAGCGGCTCGATCAGTCCTTGAAAGGCTGGCGCAAAACGACGCCTCTGATGGCCATGCCTCTGGCGGTGAAGGACAACATCTGTACGGAAGGCGTGCGCACGACTTGCGCCTCCCGGATGTTGGAATCGTTCGTACCGCCTTATGATGCCACTGTGGTCGCCAAATTGCGCGCGCAGAATTATCTGCTGGTCGGCAAGACGAATCTGGACGAATTTGCGATGGGTTCGTCCACCGAAAATTCCGCCTACGGGGCTAGCCGTAATCCCTGGAACGTCCAGACCGTTCCCGGCGGGTCCAGTGGCGGGTCTGCGGCAGCTGTTGCGGCGGATGAATGTGTGGCGGCATTGGGCTCGGATACCGGTGGATCTATTCGTCAGCCGGCGGCCTTTTGCGGTGTCGTCGGGCTGAAGCCGACCTATGGTCGCGTCTCCCGGTACGGGTTGGTGGCGTTCGCGTCCTCTCTGGATCAGATCGGCCCCATCACGAAGGATGTCACGGATGCGGCCATCTTATTGGGCGCCATCGCCGGTCATGATCCTCGTGATTCGACGTCGGCGAATGTACCGGTTCCCGATTATCTGAAGGCCCTGAAGCGAAAAGATCTGAAACGGTTGAAGGTCGGCGTGCCCGCCGAATACTTCGCCGACGGCCTCGACCCGGAAGTGGAGCAGGCCGTGCGCACGGCCATTGAAGGACTACGGGAACTGGGTGCCGACATTCGCGAAATCAAGCTGCCGACGACCGATGCCGCGGTGGCGACCTACTACGTCATCGCGACCGCCGAGGCCAGCTCGAACCTGGCCCGTTACGACGGGGTCAAGTTCGGCCTGCGGACGAGCGACAGCAAAGACCTGCTGGATATGTACCTGAGGACCAGAGCGGAAGGGTTCGGTCCGGAAGTGAAACGCCGGATCATGCTGGGGACCTATGTGTTGAGTGCCGGTTACTACGACGCCTACTACGGAAAAGCGCAGGCGGTGCGGACCTTGATTCGCCGGGAATTCGACGCGGCCTTCGAGACGGTTGATCTGATCGTGACGCCGGTGACGCCGACCACGGCCTTCAAATTCGGGGAGAAATCACAGGACCCCTTACAGATGTATTTATCCGACATCTATACGATCTCGGCGAATCTGGCCGGTCTTCCCGCCATCTCGCTGCCCTGCGGATTCAGCAAAGCAGGCATGCCGATCGGACTCCAGTTGATCGGCCGGCCGTTTGAAGAGGACACCCTGTTACGGGGGGCCCATGCCTACGAGCAGGCGACAACCTGGCGGTCGAAAAAGCCGTTGGTGCGGTAAGCCGGAAAGGGAGTGCCTATGATTGTGGAAGTCGCCGCGATTCTCGTCGCGATCGCATTTGCGGTGCTGGTGGGATACCTCGTTCCACTGTTGATTCAGATTCGTAAAACCGCGGCTGAAGCGGAGCAGCTTGTGACGAAGATGAATACCGATCTGCCGGTCCTCGTGACGGAATTGCGGGCCATGAGTCAAAACCTGAACGATCTGACCGAACAGGCGCGCGGCGGGGTGGAGCATGCGGCCGTGTTACTGCACGCCGTGGGGGAAGTCGGCGAATCGGTCAATCAGGTGCATAGTTTGGTGCGAGGGTCAGGAGGGACCTTGCTGGCGAATGTGGCGAGCGTCGTGGCCGGGCTTCGCGCAGCAAAGCAAGTAGTCACGGAACGCTTGAAAGAGGGAGGACATCACAATGGCGGATAATCACGGTCCATCGTCGGCGGCGGTTCTGTTGGGGTTTTTGAGCGGCGCGGCATTAGGCGCAGTGGCGGCGATCTTGTTGACGCCGCGAACCGGACCGGAATCGCGTGAGATGCTGCGCGGCTATGCGCGGCGCGCGGAAGACGGATTGCGGGATTTGGTCGGAGAAGCGGGTGAGCGGTTCGAGGGCGCGGTCGAAGAAGGGCGCGATTTTATCGAATCGAAAAAAACGGTCTTGCGCGAGGCCTTCGATGCGGGACGCGAAGCCATGCGCCGGGAGCGCGAGCAGTTCAGCAAGGGAGAGCAGGGTTGAGCGCGACGTACGAAGTCGTCATCGGTGTGGAAGTGCATGCGCAGTTGCGCACGCAGTCCAAGTTGTTCTGCCCTTGCGGGACGACGTTTGGCCGAACCGCCAATTCGCAGACGTGCCCAGTTTGTCTGGGGCTGCCTGGAAGCCTGCCGGTCATCAACGAGAAAGCCTTGGAGATGGCCGTGCGCGCCGGATTGGCGATGAACGGGACGATTGGCGTGCACAATCGCTTCGCCCGGAAAAACTATTTTTATCCCGACCTGCCCAAGGGCTATCAGATTTCTCAATACGAAGCGCCGATTTGTGAGCATGGGTCGATCGAAATCGTTGCCGGCGGAGCCCGGAAACGCGTGCGTATCAGGCGTGCCCATCTGGAAGAGGATGCCGGAAAGAATCTGCATGAAGCTGGCAGCGGCATGAGTCTTGTCGATCTCAACCGTGCGGGGACGCCGCTGCTCGAGATCGTGACCGAACCGGATTTGAGTTCGTCCGAAGAGGTGGTTGCCTACTTGAAAGCGCTGCGCGAACTTCTGATGTATCTCGATGTGTGCGACGGGAACATGGAAGAAGGCAGTTTTCGCTGCGAGCCGAATCTCTCATTGCGCCCCGTCGGTCAGAAGACATTCGGCACGAAGGTGGAGTTGAAGAACATCAATTCCTTCAAGTTCGTGAAGGATGCGGTTGATTACGAAATCAAACGGCAGACCAAGGTGTTGAACGAGGGGGGCAAAATCTCTCAGGAAACCCGGCTCTGGAATCACGAGCGCGGTGAAACGGCGGTGATGCGCAGCAAAGAGGAAGCGCATGACTACCGGTATTTTCCGGACCCGGACCTGGTGCCGCTGGACATTTCGGCTGACTGGATCGAGCAGTTGCGCGGGGAGTTGCCGGAACTGGCTGCGGCGAAGCAGGCGCGGTTTACGCAGGACTATGGCATTCCCGAGTACGATGCCGGCATCCTGACCTCCAGCAAAGCCCTCTCGGTGTATTTTGATGCCTGCGTCAAGCTGTATCCCCATCCCAAGACGGTCAGCAATTGGGTGATGGGCGAGCTGTTGCGTGAATTGAATCAGGCCGGCATTCAGGCTGACGCGTCACCCGTGACGCCGGAACGGTTGGTTGAGTTGCTGACGCTGGTCGATCAAGGCGCGGTGAGTTTGAAGGTGGCCCGGGACATTTTTCCCGAGATGTATGCCTCCGGAAAACCGCCGGCGCAGATCGTTCAGGACAAGGGGCTTACGCAGGTATCGGATGAAGGGGCATTGGTGTCAATAATTGATGAAGTCTTGAAGAAAAACCCTGCACAGGTGGCGCAATTTAAGGAAGGCAAACAGCAGGTGTTGGGCTTTCTCGTGGGGCAGGTGATGAAGGCATCCGGCGGAAAGGCCAATCCCGGCAAGGTGAATGAGTTGCTGAAGAAGACTTTGGGCTGAGACTGGGATCAGGTAGCGGTCAATGAGACGACAGCAGCCATTGTTGTGTGTGAGTACCTGGAGGAGACAACGAGCATGAGCGGAATCAGGAACGTGAAGGCGCGGCAGATCATTGATTCACGAGGCAACCCCACGGTGGAAGTCGAAGTGCTGCTGGAAAGCGGGGCGCATGGGCGAGCGGCGGTGCCCTCGGGAGCCTCGACGGGCGAAAAGGAAGCGATCGAATTACGTGATGGCGACAAAAAGCGTTGGATGGGAAAAGGTGTGTCCAAGGCGGTCGCCAACGTGAGCAAAACCATTGCGCCGCGATTGTTGGGAATGGAAGCGTTGGATCAGGCCGCCGTCGATCACGAAATGATCGCCTTGGACGGTACGAAGACCAAGGGGAAACTGGGGGCGAATGCCATTCTCGGCGTGTCCCTCGCCGTGGCGAAGGCCGCGGCGAATGAAACCGGGCAGCCCTTGTATCGCTATCTCGGCGGGACCAATGCGCGCGTGTTGCCGGTGCCGCTCATGAACATCATCAATGGCGGCGCGCATGCCGACAACCGGCTGGACCTGCAGGAATTCATGATCATGCCGGTGGGCGCATCTCGTTTCAGCGACGCGTTGCGCATGGCCACGGAGGTCTTCCACACATTGAAGTCCTTGCTGAAGAAAAAGGGATTGAACACGGCGGTAGGTGATGAGGGTGGATTTGCGCCGGACCTGCAGTCGAACGAAGAGGCCTTGGCCTTGATCATGGAAGCGATTGAAGCCGCTGGGTATCGCCCAGGCCAGGACATTGCGCTGGCCTTGGATTGTGCGGCGAGCGAACTCTACGAAAAAGGGCGGTATCGGTTGGAAGCCGAGAAGAACCCCGAGCGGTCTTCCGAGGAAATGGTCTCGTATTACGGCAAGTTGCTGGACCGGTATCCGATCCTTTCCATCGAAGACGGCTTGAGCGAATTGGATTGGAAGGGGTGGAAGATTTTGACCGAGAAGCTCGGCAAGCGCGTGCAGCTGGTCGGCGACGATATTTTTGTCACCAATGTGGAAATCTTTGCCAAAGGCATTGCGGAAGGAATCGGCAATTCGATCCTGATCAAACTCAACCAGATCGGCACATTGACGGAGACGTTGGACGCAATCGAGTTAGCCAAGCGGTCGGGCTACACGGCGATCATTTCGCATCGATCGGGCGAAACGGAAGACACGACCATCGCGGACGTGGCGGTTGCGACGAACAGCGGATTGATCAAGACCGGCTCGTTATCCAGAACGGATCGTGTCGCCAAGTATAATCAACTCCTTCGTATTGAGGATGAGCTGGGGACGGCGGCTGTCTATCGGGGCCGCACGGCTGTTCCTTCGAGGGCCTAACGACCGTGATCATTAAGCCGAACCGTGGTCGCGACTGGTTGGATTGGCAGCGGAAGCTCTGTTCTGCCGGGAAGTGGGTGGGACTTGGCGCATTGTTCTTGATGATGGGCGCGCTGCTGTTCGGGGAGATGGGCATTTCCCGCTATCTGCATTTGCGCGAGCATGCGGAACAGTTGGACCACGAGCTTGCCGACCTGCAGCGATTGAACGGCGAACTGCGCGCGGATCTGGACCGCGTGCAGTATGACTCGACCCGCATCGAGGAGCTGGCTCGCGAGCGGTTGGGCTATGTGCGAAGAGGCGAAACTGTGTATCAACTTGCGCCGCTGGGAGAAAAGGAACGGCTCTCGACCGTGAAAACACCATGAAGTTCGGCAGTGTGGCCATCATCGGGCGTTCGAATGTCGGGAAGTCTACCCTCCTGAATCGTCTGCTGAAGGAAAAAATCGCCATCGTCTCCGACAAGCCGCAAACCACCAGGACGCGGATCCTGGGGGTGGCGCATGTGGAAGGGGCCCAGATCGTATTTCTCGACACGCCGGGGTTTCACGAGCCGCATCATCTGTTAAACCGTCGTATGGTGCGGACGACGTTGGATACCTTTGACGATGCCGATGTGCTGTATGTGGTCGTCGAAGCCACGTCCCAGCCCGGTCCCGGTGATCTGGCTGTGATTGAACATGTGAAGCAGGCGGTGGCCAAACAGGCGCGGCCGGTGGTGCTCGTGATCAATAAAGTCGATCTGGTGAACAAGTCGCGGCTGCTTCCTCTTATGGAGCAGTATCTGCGCATTTTCCCCTGGACCGAAATGGTGCCCATCTCGGCGCAGACGGCCGACAATACCGACCGGCTATTATCAGTCACGGTGTCGCTACTAGCCGAAGGGGAAGCCACCTACAATGAGGATATGATCACGGATCAATCCATGCGGACCCTCGCGGCGGAGCTCATCCGCGAAAAGATTCTGCAACAGACCTACGAAGAGATCCCACACTCCGTGGCGGTCGAGATCGAAGAGTTTGTGGAAACGAAAAAATTGATCAAGATCGGGGCCGTGGTGATCGTCGAAAAGGAGTCCCAGAAAGGGATCCTGATCGGCAAACACGGCGAGCGCCTCAAGTCAGTGGGGACGGCCGCGCGGGAAGATATGGAACGGCTGTTCGGGACCAAAGTATTTGTGAAACTGTGGGTCAAGGTGCGCGAATCGTGGCGAGAGGATGAACAAACCCTCGCGGAGTTAGGTTATTAACGACCTCACCATTCAATCGCCGGAACCGGCGCGACTCCCCGAGAAGGAGCCGCAGGGGAAAGATCTGTCTCGCGACGCTGCCGGGAACGGGCAGGCGAAGTCCGACGTGCGCCTGGTTTCCATCCAGCGACTTTTGCGGCGTGGGGCAATCACCAATCTGGCGAAAATGCTCGCGCGCATGCATCCGGCAGACATTGCCAATGTGATCGATCACCTCTCCTCGCAAAAAGAAAAGCGGGAAATCTTTGAGTTGGTGCGAGGAGACGTGAAGCGCGGGCAAGTGCTGAGCGAATTGGATGGCGAGAGCATCACGCTGGTGCTGTCCGATCTGCTGCCGTCCGATTCTGCCTGGTTGTTGAAAGACCTCGGTTCAGACGATATCGCTCATATTCTGAGTGTCATTCCGAACGATCGCGCCAAGGAGATCTTGGCGTTGATGCGGACGGAAGACTCCACGGAAATCGCCGACCTGTTGAAGTACCCCAAGGGCACGGCCGGCGGCATCATGACCACGGAGTTTTTCGCCCTGTCCGAGGATGCGACGGCCCAGGAAGCGATTCGCCGCCTGCAGCAGGCGACCGACGCCGAAATGGTCTTCTACATTTATGTGACTGATAAAGAAGACCGCCTTGTCGGGGTCTTGTCACTTCGCCAATTGCTGACCGTTCCCCCCGCTACTCCGCTCAAGAACATCATGACGCGAGACTTGATCAGTGTCGCCGTCGACATGGACCAGGAAGAAGTCTCGCGCCAGGTGGCGAGTTACAACTTGCTCGCGATTCCGGTCGTTGAGAAGGACGGGAAACTGGTCGGCATCATCACCGTAGATGACGTCGTGGACGTCATCCGTGAAGAGGCGACCGAAGACATGTTGAAGATGGCCGGCGCCGTTGAGGAGGACGCGATGTTCAAGTCCTCCAGCATGGCCGCTGCGCGTGTCCGCTTGCCATGGTTGTTTACCAATCTGGTGGGAAGCCTGCTTTCCGGGATGCTGCTCTGGATGTTCCGGTACACGATTCAGGAGGTCGTCGCCATTGTCAGTTTCATCCCAGTCATCGCGGCGATGGGAGGCAACGTCGGGCTGCAGTCCTCTACGCTCATCATTCGAGGGCTGGCGACCGGCCTCGTCGAGCTCACCGATGTTTGGAAGATTTTCTTCCGTGAAGCAAAGATCGCCTTCTTGATGGGAATTGCCTGTAGCCTCATGCTGACGGTGGTCGGTTGGTTGTGGCACCAGGTGTTTCTTGGCATGGTGGTAGGGGTCTCGCTCATTACGGCCTTTCTCGTCTCCACAAGTATGGCCACGGTGATGCCGATCGTGTTGAAGCGAATGGGTGTCGATCCTGCGGTGGCTGCCGGGCCATTTGTGACGACGGCCAATGATATCACCGGGATTGCGATTTACCTGACCCTGGCGACGATCTTCCTCGAGCAGATCCGATAAGGATGCAGTGCGGACCTCCTCGTTCCCAAGTCATTCTCGTCGCAGGGTGAAGAGATGCCGCTGGTAAAGACGGCCGCGATCGTATTACACAGCCGGAAATGGGGCGACGCCGACCGGATTGTCACCTGTTACACGCTACGGTTGGGAAAACTGCGCGGAGTCGCGCGTGGTGCGAGGCGGCTGAAGAGCCGCTTGGGCGGCATGATCGAGCCGTTTACGCTGTGCCAGCTGGATTTGTTTGAAAAGCCGGGAGACTCGTTGTACCGCATTTCGCAGGTCGCGCTGGATGAACCGTTTGCGAAACTTCGCAGTGATTTGGCATTAATGACTGCCGCCGGGCGAATGGTGAACCTTGTGAGCGCCGTCATGGCCGAGGGCGATGCGGAACCGCGTGTGTTCGAGATGTTGGAGTCGGGGTTGCGTACGTTGCTGGAGAGCCGGGATGCGGCCTGGACGACCTTGTTGTTTCAGATTCGCCTGCTGGGTATCACTGGATTTCGTCCGCAAACCGAACAGTGCGCGACCTGCGGACAAGTGCATCGGAGCCCGCTTCCGCAATTTTCCCCCCTTGCCGGGGGCATGGTGTGCGATCGTTGTGCGAGTCGCCAGCCGTTTCGATGCACGGCCTTGTCCCGTGGCAGCGTGGCCTTTCTCCAGCAGGCCCTACACATCCAGCCGGCGCTGCTGAGTCGATTGCAGGCGGCGGGGCAAGTGCGAGCAGAAGTCGAATCGGTGATTGAAAGTTATGTCACGGTGGTGGCCGGTCGGCGGTTGCCAGCTGTGGATTTTCTGACCAGCAGCGGACCTGCGTGAGTGAGATGGTCCTGTTCGCAAGGTCTGCTATTCAAGGCGTGAGGGAGCGTTGATCGCTATGGGTGAAACGGTGCTCGAGCCCGTCGATATGGAATGGGTCGAGAAGGGCGTGCTGAGTATTATGTGGAGTGATGGACACAAGGCCCGTTACCCGGTCCGCTATCTACGGCAGCATTGTCCTTGCGCCGCCTGCACGGATGAATGGACGGGAGAACTGCGCCTCAAGCCTGACGATGTGCCGATGGTCATCATGCTGCAAGACATACAGCCAGTGGGACGGTATGCCTTTCAATTTACCTGGAGTGATGGGCACGATACCGGAATCTACTCCTATTCGTTCCTTCGCCGGCTCTGCCAGTGTGATGTCTGTCAGCCGGTGAAACCGGTGGAGCCGCGGTCTCGGCGGTTGCTGTGATGAGATGCGGACGCTGTTCATAGATGGAGAGGGAAATGCGGGATCGGATGAACGTCTCTAGGCTTGCTTCAGTGGGTCTGTGGCTCCTGATCGGAATTGCCTCCGTGGCCTGTTCAGGTCTCCCTCCGCTTGACCAGCAGAAACGACTGGTTGAGGCCAGAGACCTGAAGATTCAGCAATTGACGCCGCGGGCCTTTGCCGAGACCTGGGGCGAGCCGACGTACACCCATCAGCAGTTCACCCATTTTTTCGGGATGCCGGATGGTCAGTTGATTCCTCAGGCGCGCCTGGCGCTGGGCGAATCGCCCCAGGGATGGGAAACGGGCTTGGCTGCTGGTGATGCCTTCTTCATGGCCTATGCTGAGCGCGGTTACTATCTCGTGTTTCTTGAAGGTGTGCTCGTCTACCATGAGGCCATGTCGGCTGAAAAAGTGCATGCGGTCGGCAAGACCTGGAAATTCGAGTCCCAGTTCAAGACGCGGCTTGAATCATCCCCCGGTTTGAAATAACAGTAGTGTCTTCTTCATGAACCTGACTCCTGATCAGACTCCCTTGAAGATTTGCATGGTAGCGTCAGAGGTCGTGCCGTTGGCAAAAACGGGTGGCCTGGCGGATGTCGTTGGTGCGCTCGCCGTCGAATTTGCCAAGCTGGGACATGATGTTTGCGCGATGTTGCCGGCGTATCGGCAGATCGACGAGCTGGGGTATCGGATGACGGATGGTGTGGTCTTGTCTGTTCCCGGTGCGCATGGATCGATTGATACGCGGGTGCAGGAAGTGTTTGCGCCGCCGTTGCACGTACAAGGACCTGGGCGCCTGCGCGTTTTCGTCGTTCGACATGATCCGTATTTTTCCCGCTCTGGCTTGTATCAAGAAGCCGGCCGCGACTATCCCGACAACTTGGACCGCTTTGTGTATTTCTGCCGGACCGTCATGGAAATGCTCATTCATCTCGGTGAGCACGAAGGATGGCAGGCGGATGTTCTGCATGTTCACGATTGGCAAGCCGCTCTCTGTGCGGTCTATCTGCGGACGTTGTATCAAGGGCGGCCGTCCTTGAGCCGCACTCGTAGCGTCTTGACCATTCATAATCTCGGGTATCAGGGGTTGTTTCCCTCGGCGCAATTTTCTTCGACCGGATTGCCGTTGCATCTGTTCACGCCTGCCGCACTCGAGTTTTATGGGCACGTCAATATGTTGAAAGGCGGGCTGGTCTTTGCTGATCTCTTGACGACGGTCAGCCCCACCTATAGCCAGGAAATACAAAGCCCGGAATATGGGTGCGGCCTGGAGGGGGTCATCACCGAGCGGAAACGTGTGCTGTCTGGCATTGTCAACGGAATCGATACGGAGAACTGGAACCCAGCCACGGATCAATATCTGGTGGCATCCTATGATGCATCCGATCTAGCAGGGAAGGCTCGCTGCAAGAAGGCGCTTCAACGGGAATTGGGACTGCGTCCGCTGAAGTGGCCGCTGCTCGGAGTGATCGCCAGGCTGACCAGCCAAAAAGGCATCGATCTTGTCATCGATGTGCTGCCCGAGCTCATGGAACTGGATGTGCAAGTTGTGATTCTCGGCACTGGGGAGCCGCACTATGAACAACAAGTGGGTGAACTGGCCCAGCGCTATCCGGGAAAAATAGCCGTCCGGAATGTGTTCGATGAAGGATTGGCTCACCGCATTGAGGCGGGGGCGGATATGTTTATCATGCCCTCTCGTTATGAGCCTTGCGGTCTCAGCCAACTGTACAGTCTGCGTTATGGGACGGTTCCCATTGTGCGAAAGACGGGCGGGTTGGCCGATACGGTGGTCGCCTATACGCCGAAAACTTTTAAGGAATGCCGCGCCACCGGTTTTAGTTTTACGGATTCCAGTTCCGCATCGCTCCTCACCTGCCTGTTACTCGCGCTGTCTGTGTATCGAAAAAAGGCGGATTGGCAGCGTCTCGTGAGGACCGGCATGGCGCAGGATCTCTCCTGGAGTCGGTCGGCAGCGACCTATCTGCAATTATTCCGAGATGTGATTGATCGAAAAAGCGAGCGACAAGGCTAGTTGCGTGGGTTCAAGGAAATCCTAGGAAGGTGATCGAAGAGCTGCTTGAAGCGTCAGTTCGAGCTGAGTGAGCCGCTCCCTTGCCTGTGCGGTATAGTAGGCATACTCAGATTCCGCGTGGCTGTGCAACACCTCTCGAAACTGATGTCTCGCCAAATCCAACTCACCAGCCGCCATGGCCAGGTTCCCCGCATGTAAACTGCAGGATGCCGCCATGGCGTGAACATCCACCGCCAGGCGCGAAGAAGGTTGGGAGACCATATTTTTCAGGCCGGCAGGCAGGATGGTTTCGAGCGAAGACCGCGTGGTTTGAGCCCGACTAACGTTTTGTAACTTAGTGGAGTCCTGCAGCGCGACTCGGCTGTCATCAGCTGAGAGGCAATGGGTATAGGTGCTCCATACGTCCATAAATCTGACATTGTCGTACCGCACGGAGGTGACAGCGGGATTGGATTGGCATCCCACGGCGGAGAGGGCCGTGAGCAGGAGGATGATTTGGCGTAACGTTCCGTATCGCATGGTGCCAGTCTTTTCCGATCTGGAATCTGCTCGAGTCTTGTCCCGGCCAGCAGTGATTGAGCAAGTCTCGCGCCAGTCGTGGCATATGTAAGTTGTTGAATTAATTGTGGTGTATTCTCATTCTTGGGACAGGTGCTGTCTCAATTAGAGTTCACTGTGGGGAATACGACACGGATCATGAGAGCCGCTGTTCCCATGGCGAGATGGTGCGTCGCAGACACCGGGTGCGGTCGAAGTCGCTAATTTTATCCCGATTGGTTTATGAAGCTGTAAGGAAGGATCCGGTCCACGCCTCTCGCTTATCGCGCCCTTACGCATGAAGAATCGGTAGCGCCAGGGCTTCAGGCTCGCTACTGTCTGTCCCTCGTGAGGGAAGAGCGCTGACAATATTGATGGGACTTGGTGGCCTCCATATGATACGAAGGAGATCTTCGTCCATGAACGGCATAGAAATTCCTCAGGAAAGGTTCCTTTGCCAATGAATGCGAGACAGTCGTTGACTAAAACCCGCCAATTTCGAAATTTACTTCTCTCCGAGCAACTGGAGTTTATTTGCGAAGCGCACAATGGACTCAGTGCCAAAATCGTAGAGGAGGCGGGGTTTCCGGGTATCTGGGCCAGTGGCCTGTCCATCTCCGCCCAGTTCGGCGTGCGTGACAACAATGAAGCCAGTTGGACGCAGGTTCTCGAGGACCTGGAGTTCATGTCGGACGCCACCAAAATTCCGATTCTTCTCGATGGTGATACGGGCTACGGGAATTTCAACAATATGCAGCGGCTCATCCGGAAGCTGGAACAGCGCAACATTGCTGCCGTGTGCATTGAGGACAAACTCTTTCCCAAGACCAACAGTTTTTTGAAGGGCGATGCGCAGCCGATGGCCGATATGCATGAATTTTGCGGCAAAATCAAAGCCGGCAAGGATGCGCAAACCGATCCCGACTTCTGCGTGATCGCCAGGGTGGAAGCCTTTATCTGTGGCTGGGGTTTGACGGAGGCATTACGCCGGGCTGAAGCGTATCATCAAGCCGGAGCCGACGGCATCCTCATCCATAGTGCGCTCTCGGTTCCTGATGAGATCCTGGCCTTCAAGCGGGAATGGGGAAATCGCTGTCCCGTCGTTATCGTTCCCACGAAGTATTATTCCACGCCGACGGATGTCTTTCGGCAACACGGCTTTTCGATGGTGATTTGGGCGAACCACATGCTCCGGGCGGCGGTGTCGGTCATGCAAAAAACTGCGCGAGCCTTGAAGCAGAGTGAAAATCTGCTGTCTATCGAAGACAAGGTGGCCCCCGTTTCTGAAATTTTTCGTTTGCAGAATGCCGCGGAGCTGCTGGAGGCTGAAGAACGCTATCTTCCCCGGGGTGCCGAGGGCACATCAGCGGTGGTATTGGCGGCTTCACGAGGCGAGGAATTGGGAGGGCTGACAGAGGAGCAGCCCAAAACCATGGTTAAGATTCAGGGTACGCCGATCCTGTCCCACATCGTCGATGCGTACAATGCCGTGGGAATGAAGGATATTCTGGTCGTCCGCGGATACAAAAAGGAAGCCGTTAATCTCCCCAATTTGACCTATGTCGACAATGCGGACTATTCGCAAACCGGCGAATTGGCGTCGTTGTTCCTGGCGTTGCAATCGAGGAAAGGGCTCTTTCAACCGACGATTATTTCGTATGGCGATGTGTTGTTCAATAAGTACATCCCGCAGGCGCTGTGCCAAGAGCCGGATGATTGCGTGATTTTCGTCGATAGCAACTGGGGGGACCAAACGAGTTACGCGCGCTTAGGAGGGTTTGTCGAGTGCACGATTCCGAATTCACGGAAGGCATTCAATGCGAAAGTGTATCTCAAGCAATTAGGCAATCAGGTTCCGACTGACGCCATTCACGGGGTTTGGATGGGATTTCTCAAACTCTCTTCGTCCGCAGCCTGCGATATCAACAATCTTCTCGTACAGATGTTGGCAGATCCTCAGAATCGCAAGGCCGGCATCCCCCAATTGCTGCAGGAACTGTTGCGGCGAGGATATCCCATCCGCGTGTTGTATACCGTTGGCCACTGGCTGGATATCAATAGCCTTGATGATGTGGTGCAGGCCGGAAATTTTTGATGGCTCTCATTCCATCCGCCGATGATATGTCTTAGCGGATTCGGCTCCAATTTTTCGACTCTCTCGCTGTATCGTTTACTCATGATGTCGTAGTTTGGAGAAAATAGGGCATGATTGATCCCCGGAAATTTGTCGAATGTCTGCAGTCGAACAGAGTGGAGTTTTTCACTGGCGTGCCCGATTCGCTGCTCAAGGAGTTTTGTGCTTGCCTGGAGCAAGTACCTCAAGCCGGCCGGCACATCATCAGCGCCAATGAGGGGGGCGCCGTGGCGCTTGCGTTGGGCTACCATCTCGCCACTGGAAAAATACCATTAGTGTATTTACAAAATTCGGGGCTGGGAAACGTCATCAATCCGCTGTTATCCCTGGCTGATGCGGAAGTGTACTCGATACCCCTGTTGCTTGTGATCGGCTGGCGAGGTGAGACGGGTGTGCATGACGAGCCTCAACATAAAAAGCAGGGGCGTGTCATGCTTTCTATGCTGGAGGCTATGGAGATTCCGTATTCTATTTTAGGCCCAGAGGTGAATGAGGCCGAAGGCGCGTTAAGTGACGCTCTGACCTATGTCGGACAGCATAATGCGCCGTTCGCGCTCGTCATAAAGAAAGGGACATTCAGTACGTTCACCGGCAGCAAGAGGGATGCGGCCTCCTTTGAATTGACTCGAGATGCGGCAATTCAGCAGGTATTGGAGTTTCTGGACGAGCGCGATGTTGTCGTATCCACTACCGGCATGGCTTCCCGGGAAGTCTATGAACATAGGGTGAGAAAAGGGGAGGGGCACGAACGGGATTTCTTAACAGTGGGCGGCATGGGGCATGCTTCTCAGATCGCGTTGGGCGTTGCCCTTCAACGGCCCGATCGTTCCGTCTATTGTTTGGATGGAGATGGCGCTCTTCTCATGCACATGGGAGCTCTTCCCATTGCTGGAGCGCTGAAGCCGGAAAATTTTAAGCATATCGTCTTGAATAATGGCGCGCACGATTCAGTTGGAGGTCAACCGACAGTAGGGTTCAATATAGATATTCTTGGGATCGCCCGAGCCTGTTCCTACCAGCTGGTAGTTCAGGCCCAGACGCCGCAGGAATTGCATTCCTGTCTCCAGGAGCTACAGCGATCGACAGGTCCATGTTTATTGGAGATTCGAATTCGCCGAGGAGCCAGAAAAGATCTGGGCCGCCCTGCAACCACTCCAGTTGAGAATAAGCACGCCTTCATGGATTTTATCCAAAGCTGAGTATCGATTGGGGTTGGAGCGGCAGCACGCGAGAGAGCGAGGTTCAAATATAACGAGGGGAAGCCAGGCCTGTTCCTTGCGCTGGCGCGATTGGGATTTTTCCTGCTGAACCCTCAACGATAGGTGCTTATGTTCGTTGGCTCGTATCGGGAGTGATACGATTGGAGAAGATATTGGCAGACTGATAATGCGTTGATGTCGAAGTTAGGATTTGAAGATCTGAACGAGAACCCCAGTTCGGGTAGTGGAGTTTGTTTTTCTCATAATGTGCTTGATGTGTTCTTTGACTGTCTGCTCAGTAATTTTCAGCGCGTTCGCTATTTCCTTATTGGTCCATCCTTTAGCGAGATTCTCGACCACCGATTGCTCCCTATTGGTCAGCTGAAATCGTTCCTTGGCTTGATCCGTATTGAGTTGTTGCCGACGACCCAGCTCTTCCAATGTGACTACAAGGCGCGCATATTGAATGCCACCTCGATCTGGGAGACCAAATCCTCGCAGGAGCACGGGTTGATTCGGGTTTCCCGCGATTTTTTTGACCTCGAATTGTTCCCAATCTTTTGCTTCCGTGCGAACTTGGAGAGCTTTCAGGATTTCGGTGCAGAGCTCAGTAAGGGCGGATGGGAGCACTCCTTGAGCCGCTTTCGCTGGAGTCCCACCTTTTTCCGCCATATTAATCAGTTTGGATAGTTCAGCGGCTTGCCGATTCATATGCAGGAGTTGCATGGAAGAAGAGAGGACGACGATGCCCGCGCCTGTGCGCTGGTCTGCCAAGTTGTCCGCGGTTTCTTGCGAGGTTATAGCGATTTGGGTCACGGCGATACTCCGTAAGATACTGAATGTTCCTCGACAACTGGTCGATTTCTGATAACCTACAGTGTGTCGACGTTACTAGTAATGCTACATAATACTTTCGAGGTAGTCAAATGATACCTTCGAGGGGACGGTCCGTACATCATTGGTATTGTCCAGTGAGACCAGTGATTCTATACTTCAAAACAGTAGCAAACTTCTTTAGTATAAGAGCAACTTTCAATTCGTCCGTAGTTGTCCATTCTCTTCGCAGTTGATCTTTTTTATTAAGGCACCCGTTACCATAAAACCGATAACTAGCCAGGTTATTTTTGCAATTTAAACAATAAGTTGGGTGTTATATCGGCATCAGCTTGGGGTGATGTGTGTGCAATTGATGATTGAGATTGAGGAGGCTCCTTTCACGAATCTGATCGTAGAGTGCACTGATTTGGGAATTGTTGCATGGACAACTGGAATTCTTTCAGGAGATTAAGTCATGAAAGCTAAGGTTGTATTTGGCGTAATGATGCTTGCTGGAAATTGTGTCAGTCTGGCATGGGCCGGCCAGTTTGATCAGGTCCCCAAGGTTAGTCTGGTAGCAGGGGCTCCTGCAGCGGCATCCCCTTCAGGGACGCGCCATGGCGGAGATGGAGCAGAGAAGTCCTCTCTGACTGTGACGCCGGATTACATTATGGGTCCTGAAGATGTTCTGGAAATTACCGTGTGGAAAAATGCGGACCTCTCTAAACAGGTCCAGGTTCGACCTGACGGTAGAATTTCTCTTCCCCTGATTGGTGACGTTTCAGCTGTCGGACGAACCGCTGCACAGCTGACAGAAGAAATCTCCGCACGCTTAAAATCATATATGGAGAATCCCACAGTCTCTATTCTGGTTCGCGAAGTAAACAGCTACCAAATTTACGTACTGGGGGAGGTGAATGCGCCCGGCAAGTATCCATTAAAAAGTAAGACCACCCTATTGCAAGCCATAACGATAGCTCATGGATTTACCCAAGTAGCCGCCCGTAATAAAATCGTAGTCTTTAGATTTGGAAAAGATGGCGAGGGACTGAACAAAATTAAGGCCAGTTATGACGATATCGTCCTGAGAGATGGGTCGGATCAAAACATCGAACTCAAGCCGGGAGATCAGATCGTTGTACCTTCTGAAACTATGGTTGTATTGCCATCCAGGTAATTGTAGCTAATCGAGTTGCCCCGACGACATTTCGTATCGACGAGCCAAAGGAGTGAGGAAAGTGAAAACTTTCGGTTGCAGATGGTTGCGGGGGGGGGTATGTATTGTTTTCAGTGTGCTTCTCACTCTCCCTGGATGTTGGATAGGCAATGAGCAAATAGACTTTAACGTTACCTATATTCCGCCGAATGAATTTTTGTTAGGTCCTGAAGATGTTCTTGTTGTAAATGTGTGGAGAAATCAGGAACTTTCCCGGGAAGTTATTATTCGGCCTGATGGGAAGATTTCCATGCCGTTGGTCGGCGACGTCCAGGCGGCAGGAATGACATCAAATGTCTTGGCGAAGCGAATCGCTGATGGCTTGGCTGAGTTCATGTCGAATCCCACAGTCTCAGTTCAGGTCAAAGAGGTTAACAGCTACTACGTGTATGTTTTGGGAGAGGTCTCGAAGCCAGGTAAGGTTCCGTTAAAATCGTATGCTACAGTTTTGCAAGGCATATCATTGGCTGGCGGCTTTACGACGTTTGCCTCGAGAAATAAGATTCATGTATTGCGAGTCGTTCCAAATGGCCAAGGTCAACCAAAGCAGGTTCAAATCCCCGTTCCATATGAAGACATTCTGCAAGGTAAAAATTCGGAGGGAAATTTTTTCCTCAAGGCTGGTGATGTCATTGTTGTGCCGTGATCAGTTTTTGAGGATGGGTAAATTTGCATTAATGAGTTCGGCACTAGTTTTTGTGTCGTGCTGGTGCGTGTCCCAATCTTCGGCTCAGCAAATACGTGTCGTGCCATCAATTTCGGTCCTTGAGCAATACGACAGCAACGTGTTCTTTACTCCAAAATCTCAGTTAGCGGCAGGGACAAAGGCCGATGATCTTATTACGACCTTCACCCCTCAGCTGAACTTCATGCAGAACACCAACCTTCTAAAAACAAATCTCTCGCTAGGAGCAGTTGTTCAAAAATTTGCTCACAACTCTGATCTCGATAATGTGGGATTTAATGCGTCCGGTGGTGTTGATCTCTCTCAAGCTGTGAACCGAGTTTTGCCAAGGACGAAAATGTTTCGCATATTTGGAACTTATCGATATAGTCCTTCTACTCCCGCCTTCGGTGCTGGCGGTCTTGGTGGAGGATTTGGGGGCGGCGGTGGGTTTGGAGTGGGTGGTGTTGGAATTTCAGGGCCGGTTGACTCCGGCCTTCTTACGCAACGTATTCGGACTAGTATGTATAGTGCTGGTCTAGCAGATTCGTATTCACTTTCCCCTACCACGGACTTCCAAACTACCTACACGTATTCGCAGTTGAGTTTTGGTGGTTCGTATACGCCGACTTCTGCGACGTCAGGTCAAGCGTCCCAAACGGTATTTGACACAACTACACATTCCATTACAGCCGGTCCGTCATCGAGGATCACCGCCATCGATACGCTGACGGTCAAGTATATGTTTACCCAAACTTCGCAGGCGCAGTTTGGCGATTATACGATGCATGGTGGAACTGTTGGATGGGGACGCGCTTGGACAAAAGAATTAAGTTCTTCACTCAACGGTGGACTAACGCTTATTGAGCCGATTCCAGACTCTTCTGTTGTTGGTGGACAGCGACGAGTTCCGGCCACTATGTTTCCCACTGCAGGAGTTAGTTTGACGTATGCTTCAGGTTCGTCATTCCTTCGAAAGTTGGGCAGCGACATTCAAGAGATTACGGGGACTGGGGGGGCTTCATCATTGGGTGGAAATTTCCTTCCCCTCGTTTCTGGAATGAACATGCCGGGAGGTATTGCGGCACCTGGATCGTATCGAATAACTCTTCTTTATAATTTGGGTGTGTTCCCTAGCTTTGTTCAATCTGCAGGTCCGATCTATACGCATACGGTTTCCTTGGTAAGTGCGGCTGGAATTACCGACAAACTGACCGCTCAGGGACTTTTCAATGTCGCGCGAAGCAGTTTTACCTCCGATGCCATTGGTACTACATTCACGACCTACGGCACGACAGTATCATTAAATTACCTTATCACTCCGACATTTACAGCGAGGCTGAGCCATCAATGGCTGATGTTTGACAATCAGACGAGCGGTCTGAGTGCGGGGGATTTAGGATTTTCTAAACACGTCATTCTTTTAGGATTTACATACGCCTACGCTCCGCGTGGTGATTTCTTCCGTTCCGGTGCCTTTTGGGAAGGTGCTTCTGGTGCTTCTTCGTCTGTGGATGCAGGAGCTGGTAAGTCTGGATCAGGAGGAGTAGATACAAAGAAATGAACACGCGCACCTTGTCTCCAGAGGATTATTGGCGAGCGGTTGTCAGTCGAAAATGGCTGGTGATTTCCGCGATTCTGGTATCGCTGAGTATCGCTGGTGCGGTGTGTGCACTGATGCCGAAGATCTACCAGTCGGCAACAAAGATGTGGTTTGAAGGTGCGAAGATCGAGGAGTCAATAGTGAGTGGGCCCAATCCTGCCGGAATGGGATATGCTCCATCGCTTGATGACCGCGTTATGGAAGTGCGGCAGTTTGTAATGGGGCGAAAGACGCTCGGGCAGATTGCTGGGGAGTTCGGTTTGTTTGGATATGAAAAAGATCGACCTGATGGCGCAGAGTCAGAAAATGCGGTTCGCGCGATGCGCGGGTCTATTAAGGTGGAGCCTACTAAAGACAAACTGTTTATCACTCTCTCATTTTCCAATGAAGATCCAATTATTGCTCGGGATGTGACATCACGACTCAGCGATCTTTTCATCGAAGAAACGCTCAAGGATCGGGAGCGAGGAGTAGAGGCGGCGGAAGATTTTCTCGGGCTTGAATTGAAACACGCAAAGTCCGAGCTTGAGGCCAAGGAAAAGATTATTTCAGAGTTCAAACAGCTCCATCTGGGTGAGCTTCCTCAGCAAATAGATGCCAACCTTCGCAAACTAGATCGGCTGCAGGAAGATATGCGGTCGCAAACTGAGCAATCCCAGGGCTTAGCGAGTCGCTTGGTTCAGATTGACAAATCTATTAAAGATTATGAGGAGACGGGAGAAATAGGCAGTGACTCTCCAATTGGAGGGGCAAGCAAGCGGAACAAAGATCCGCGGCTTGGGAGAATTAAGGACCTGGAACGGCGTCTAGTTGAGCTTTCGTCCATGTATAAAGAGACATATCCTGACCTGGTGCAAGTCAAAGAGGAGATTAGAAAACTCAAGGAAATGACGTCAGCTCAATATCGTGACCTGTTGCCTGAGAGTGACGAAGTGGATGAGCCAATCGCAACTAAGAAATCCAAGCGGAGGGCGATTGATCCGTATCATGCGGAACTGTTGAAACAGAGAGAGGATATCGTTCTTGAATTGGATGCGGTCAAACGTCGCCAAGCGCATATTTCAAGTGAGATTGCTCAGTATGAGCGTAGGGTGGAGCATACTCCTGAACGGGAACAGAAGCTGAAGACTCTTGAGCGGGATTATGAAAATCTTCAGAAAAACTATCAGTCACTTTTAGATAAAAAGCTCAGTGCCGGTATGCAAAAAAGTTTGGCGCAGGGACGTAAGGGAGCCAAGTTTAGCATTGTGGATCCTGCCTATACGCCTGTTGTCCCCGTTGTTCCCAACATTCCCATCATTATGGCGGCTGGTCTCGTATTAGGCTGCGCGTTGGGATTCGGAGGCGCGGTAGGTCTGGAACTCATGGGGCGAGGATTCCGATCTGCTGAGGAAGTTGAGGTTACCCTGGGGCTCCCTGTAATCGCGTCTATCCCTCTCTATGAAAGCGCCTTTGGGGGATCAATGCAGACGGTTCGAGCGCTTTCTGGAAAAAGCCGTGCGTCCGCATTGTTGCTGCCCGGTAGTACGCAGAAAGGCGTTGAGGATCCTGTGGCTGGTAGCCTTACGGCTGCAACTGTTAGAAGCAGGGGGCAAAATGGGCAATTACACAATCCAACTCCAGGATTGGAGTTAGTCTCGATGTGGCGCCCCCTTTCATTCGTGGCTGAGCAGTATCGTGTGGCAGCAACCCGTCTTGAGTTAATGACTGGCGACCGGAAAAGCACGGCTATTGTTGTAACGAGCGCTGTAATGGGGGAGGGGAAGTCCTCTACGGCGCTTAATTTGGGTTACGTTTTGGCCAAAGATCTCGACCGCCGAACCATAGTAATCGATTGTGACCTAAAGCGGCCGATGCAACATATTTATGCAGGAGTTTGGCAGCACCCAGGTTTGGTGGAAGTGTTGCGGGGGACCAAAGCCGTTGAGGATTGTGTCCAACGGCTGGGTGAATCAGGCCCGTGGATTCTTCCTGCGGGAGCGGTCGGAGATAATCCGCTCGCGCTCTCAAAGATGCACCAGTTGGCAGATTTGATTACTGACCTTAAAGAGAAGTTTGACTATGTGATCATCGACGCACCGCCGGTGTTGCCGCTTGCAGACATGCAAGTGTTAGCGAGTATGGGCGATCTCCTTGCTTACGTGGTGAAAGCAAGCATGACTGGCCGTGACGTAGTGCAAAAAGCACTAAAAGCCATCGGCGACACCGCGAATGTTGGGATTATATTAAATGGTTTAGACGCTCACACAACTCCCTACTATATGCAGCAAGAATATTATCGCGAAGCTCATCATGAACAGCTCAAGTAAGTCTGAGCAAGAGATTAGCCTGGAGCCGTTGGCTACTCATCAGCCAATTGTTTCCGTTTCAGTTAGCTTTCCAAAGTTCACACGTCGAGTATTGATCCTTGGTGTCGGTCCCCTTGCCAGAGATCTTTGCCAGACCCTTCTTTCCAAACGTACCGGCTTCACCGAAGTGGTAGGGTTTCTTGATAAAGATGCCAGCCGTGTCGGTGAGCGTTTGGTAAATCCCAGCATAATCGGTACGTATGACCAACTATTTGAGATCGCGGAGCGCTATCAAGTTCATACTGTTGCAGTCTGCTTAGAAGATCGCCGCGCGGTGTTACCAGTTCAAACACTTCTAGATATGAAGGCTATGGGCCGTGATGTGGTCGATGGCCATTATTTGTACGAAGAAGAATCCGGTCGTCTCTCGATTGACCACCTAAAGCCTAGCGCGCTTATTTTTTCGACAGGATTTCGTCGCCGATTGATCACAATGCTTTTAAAGCGCGCGCTGGATGTTGTCGTTGCAATCATTGGCATAGTGGCGCTGTTACCGCTCGTGGTGGTTTTGTCAGTGCTTATCAAGGCGGATTCATCCGGCCCTGTTTTTTATAGGCAAATGCGAGTTGGGTTACGAGGCCGCCCATATATGATTTGGAAATTCAGGTCGATGCGCCAAGATGCGGAGCAAAGTGGGGCACGATGGGCATCGAGCGAGGATCCGCGCGTGTCTAGAGTGGGTCGTTGGATTCGAAAGTGGAGACTCGATGAACTCCCT
Source organism: Nitrospira sp. (assembly GCA_022226935.1). GTDB lineage: Bacteria > Nitrospirota > Nitrospiria > Nitrospirales > Nitrospiraceae > Nitrospira_A. Next base: position 1,334,381 of record CP092081.1, on the reverse strand, counting down.
CAGTTGATTAATGTTATGAAGGGAGAGATGAGTCTGGTTGGTCCAAGGCCTGAGCGACCGGTATTTGTCCAGGAGTTAAGAAATACCATACCGTATTACGATTTGAGGCATACGGTTCGCCCGGGAATTACTGGGTGGGCGCAAACACGTTTTCGTTACGGTGCCTCGAAGGAGGATTCACACATCAAACTTCAATATGATCTTTTCTACGTGAAGAATTTGTCGTTAGCTTTGGATCTGCGGATTGTCATTCACACAGTCAAAGTCATGTTGATGGGTGAAGGGGCGCGGTAAAGGAATCTATGCTTGGCTCCATTGCGAAACATTCTTTACATTCTTTATCGTTCGACGTCGAAGAGCATTTTCAAGTGTCAGCTTTCGAATCTCCAATGAGACGGAGGCATTGGGAGCAGTTTGAAAGTCGAGTGGAGAGCAATACGGAAAAATTGTTAGGCATATTGGCGCAGAGAGGTGTTCATGCCACCTTCTTTGTTCTCGGTTGGATCGCAGAGCGATATCCCGATTTGGTGAAAAGAATTGCCTCCGCAGGACATGAAGTTGCCTCGCACGGATATGCTCACGAGCTCATCACCGCACAAACTCAAATTGCATTTCGAGAAGATATTCGAAAAGCCAAAGGAATTCTCGAGAATATTCTTCAGCAGCCGGTGTTGGGCTATCGTGCGCCTAGTTTCTCCATCACCAAAGATACGATGTGGGCGATTCAAATTCTTATTGAAGAAGGGTACGCCTACGACTCAAGCATTTTTCCTGTCGTACATGATCGTTATGGCGTGCCATCCGCAAATCCGCAACTGCATCAACTGTCGACTCCGGTAGGGCTTTTGTGGGAAGTGCCGCCTTCTACTGTCAAATGTTTTGGCGTGAGATTGCCTGTGGCCGGTGGAGGATACTTTCGCCTCTACCCATATGCGGTTTTGCGAGCTCTCCTGCGTAAATTGGAAGGTGAAGGCTCTCCCTTGGTGATGTATATGCATCCATGGGAATTTGATCCAGATCAGCCAAGAATGGAAGGATCGATGGTATCAAGAATACGGCATTATTTGAATCTTGATAAGACAGAAGGGCGAATGAGGGCACTTCTTCAAGATTTTTCTTTTGCACCAATCCGACGTGTGTTTCCACAAATTGAACAGATTCAGGGTTGTAATTTGAGTGCTCCGTCCACTGCAGGAAATGCATCAATGCATGCACGCACCTCGTCTTCATTCTTGAACTAAGGTTGAGGCCTCGCTTTTGCATTTGCGTAGAGGATGGTGACAGTCCGTATAGGACCTCTCTTTTTAGTTAACATTGTGCTTCCTGAGTACTTCCGCTTTCTTGTTATTCAGTTTGTTGCATTTCAGGGTTCGGGCACTGCGTTGTTCCATCGGGTGAAAATGACAGGAGGATTTCCTGTCCGACCTGCTTTCGTCTTGGGTGATTCCAGGTCAGTGGTCTTCTTCTCAAGACGGTGTCCAACAGTTTGAAGGTTAGTTGCCTGCCAGGAAGCAGTGAGTACTACCAAGGCCAAGGCAGTTAGTGCATTCCGCCAGATAAGACTCCTTTTTTGACCTACTGTGCTACTCTTATATTGGAGACAGTGTCGATAAGTATTAACGCTCCTCGCGTAAGACCATTGTGTCATTGCTTGGGTCGGTCTATGCGAATTGAAACATTGCGTGTGCGGGACACCCTGCAGTTAGCAAATAACTCTTGCAATTGGGAGCATGAATGGAATCGGCCGTAGCGCAAGAGGATTCTTGCGCCTTAGTGATCGAACCACGAACAGGATATGTGCAGGTCGGTTGGCGCGAACTATGGGCCGCGCGCGAACTATTTTATTTTCTGGCGTGGAGAGACCTCAAAACACGTTATGCCCAAACTGCCATTGGAGCTGGTTGGGCGCTTATGCAGCCCCTCCTGAGCACCTTGATCTTTACTCTTGTGTTTAGCTATTTGGCCAAAGTGCCATCCGATGGACTGCCTTATCCGCTCTTTGCGTTTGCCGCCATTCTCCCGTGGTCACTGTTTGCCAGAAGTCTCGAGCGCAGTACGTTGAGTGTGGTAACAGAGGGTGGTTTAATCAAAAAAGTGTATTTCCCTCGGTTAATTATTCCGATCTCTGCCACATTTATCAATCTTGTCGATTTTGCTATAGGATTCTTAATACTCATTGGAATGATGGTATGGTATCACGTGATTCCTCAGTGGACCCTCGTGTTCCTTCCATTGTTTGTGGCAGTCGCTCTACTTACCGCTCTGTCCGTGAGCCTATGGCTTTCAGCACTGAATGTTAAATACAGGGATGTGGCTTCAATCGTTCCCTTGATGACTCAGTTGTGGATGTTTGCTTCCCCTGTGCTCTACCCAGCATCTTTGGTGCCGGAGTCCGTTCGATGGTTTTATGGCCTCAACCCCATGGCTGGAGTCATTGAAGGATTTCGATGGGCCTTGCTCAGCAAAGCCCCTCCAGATTGGACCATGGTCAGCGTGAGTTTAGGAGTCGTAGCGTCCCTATTGATCGGAGGCGTGATGTTTTTTCGGAGGGTGGAGCGTACCTTCGCCGATGTGATTTAGATGGGTGGCGCTGCAGTCAGGGTTGAGGGTTTATCCAAGCAGTATCGGTTGGGCGCCGCCCATGCGCATGACGGATCCCTGGCCGGGGCATTATCCCGCGGCATGCGCCGGTTGGTCGGCCGCCGCTCCCCGCCGTCGCCGGCCGACGACACTCTCTGGGCCTTGCGCGACGTCTCTTTCGAGATCAAAAAAGGCGAAGTCTTCGGGGTCATCGGCACCAACGGATCCGGGAAGAGCACGCTCCTCAAGATTCTCTCGCGCGTGACGGAGCCGACCA
>CP092081.1:1328752-1331424 GCA_022226935.1 Nitrospira sp. | reverse complement strand
TCACGGCGAGACGTTTGAGGCCCCGGTGATTGTGGGCCATGATCAATGGGTGTTCCCGGCCTGCCCGCATCGCCCCGCCTCAATGGGTGTCGACCGGCAGGGGCGCCTCTACGTGGTCTGGTACACCGAGGGGACGGACGAAATTCCCGCCGTCTACATCACCCATTCGGACGATCGAGGGAAGAGCTTTTCTGAGAAGCGGAAGTTGAACCTCTCCAAGAACACGTTCCCGGATCATCCGCAAATTGCCGTCGATCCGGAAGGGCGAATTGTCGTGGTGTGGGAGGAGCAAGCCCCGGTCAAACGGGATGTGGTGATGAGCGTCTCCACCGATCGAGGCGTCACCTTTACGGCCCCGCACAAAGTGAACGAGAAAAAAAGCCAGACCCCGGTGGTTGCGGTCAATCGGCAGGGCGTCTTTGCCATGGCCTGGATGGAGCATGGAATGCCCGGCCACAAGATGGTCCTGCAGACCGTTACGCTCCCATCGACCAAGGTGGCAGCAGAGCCGGTACGGTAACGGCGGGTTTCTGGGTGGAACGATGAGCCTGGGGGGGTTATTCAAGGGATTGTTTCTGGCCGGTGCCTTCGCCATGACGGCCTCCCCAGTATGGGCGGATGATCCCTTCAGCGCGCTGAAAATCACGCGGGTTGCGCCGGGGACTGCGGCGATGGCGTTTGACCTGCAGTCGTTAGACGGCCGCCCGGTTCAGCTCGTGGATCTCAAGGGGAAGGGCGTCGTGGTGAACTTCTGGGCGACCTGGTGTGGCCCCTGCAAAGAAGAGATGCCGGCCTTCGAGCGATTGCGGCAACAGCTGGACCCCAACCGGTTCGCGCTGCTCACGATCACGACGGATCTGCAGCGTGAGGGCATCAAGCATTTTCTCGCCAATCTCCATGTGCTCTTGCCTGTGTTGTTCGATGAAGATCAAGCCGTGTCCCAAGCTTATCTCGTGCGAGCGTTACCGACGACCGTGTTCATCGATCGGCAGGGCGCGTTGGTCGGGCGTGCCGTCGGGCCCCGCGAGTGGGACACGCCGAAGGCCGTACAGGCCATTCAGAGTCTGATGCCATGATGCGTCTCACGAAACCTTCCATTGGCCTGGCGGCCGCGCTCGCCGGCCTCTATCTGGTTCTAGCCGTCTTTTCTGTCGCTTGCGTGTTCGATCATGCCGATCCGAAACCGGCCGCCCACCACCATGGCGGAACGGTCTCTCATTCCAGCTTCTGTGCCTGGGCCTGTCAGGCGAATCCAACTTCGGATGCCGGTCCTGTTGTATTGTTTCTGCAGCCGGTTTTCATGGCGACGCTGTTCGTCGAAAACAGCCCCTCCATCATCGCGGGAGGCGGCGGCCTCCACACCGCTTCGCGCGCGCCACCTGTTCAGTCATAACTCCTTTTTATATCGCTAGGTCGTCTAGCTTCTCTTCTCGTCCGTTCAGACAGGGGCGCGAAGGGGTTGTCTCTTCTGTCGTGTGCACAGTTGTGCCGGGAGGATGTGTATGTGGGCCCGCCGTGATTCATTCGGACTTCATGCCGTTGTCTGTTGTGCCTTATTGTCGGCTGTGCCGCTGACCGTCGCCACCTCGTATGCGCAAGAGGAGACGGGGGCTGGAGCCGTGGTGGAGAAAAGCGCACGTGAGCGTGACCTGCGCGACCAGCTGCAAAACATTCTTCGCGAGCTGGAAGAGTTGAACCAGCAGCCGACCCCAGGGGCGGCGACCGCTCCGACTCCGCCACCTGTGGTCAAGGAATTACCGGAGGCGAAGGCGTCGGCGCCGATTCCGGAATATGAGCTGGCCGATGTGAGTATCGTCAGCGACCGCGTCCAGCGGCGGCCTGAAGGGCTCTCGCTCTCTGCGACCGAACAATCAGAAACAGACTCTCAGCCGACCAGGACGATGAAAGAGTCGATGGAGTCCCTGCCTGGGGTGGTGCTGCGGCAAGCTAATGGCCCACGCGATTTCAGCATGATGATTCGCGGCCAGGGCGCCAAAACCGCGTTCGCCGTGCGGGACATCAAATTGTATGAAGACGGTTTTATCCAAACCCAATCGGACGGCTTGTCGCGGTTGGACATTCACGACCCCTGGTTCATGCGTAGCGTGGAAGTCACGCGGGGCGCCTCCTCGTCGCTCTATGACAACTATGCCTTGGGTGGCATGGTGCATTTCAGAACCAGGCGCGGCAGCGACATCAATGGATTTGAAACGTTCCTGTCGGGAGGGTCGTACGGGTACCACAAGGAAGCGTTTGCGGTCGGAGAGCAATATGAAAACCTCGACGTCTCTCTCTTCGCTAGCAACGTGGGCGAAGACGGCTTCATCCGAAACAGTGACTACAAAACGCAGACGCTGAATTTTAATCTGCGGTTCAAGATCGACGACAAACAAAACTTCTACTTCAAGGCCATTACCAATTGGCTGGATTCGCGAGTGCCGACCCGGCTGACGCAGTCGCAGTTCCATGCCGACGAGCGTCAATTCGGCGGGTCGCAGACCACCTGTACGCCCGGTTCATACAACGCCGGCTGCGCGAATGCGAGCCTGTTGCATCAACAGCGTGTCGATCGCCGCACCATTATCGGCGGAATGTACGAGCGGCAGATCAATGCCAATACGGTGCTGACGATCGAAGCCGACTACGACGTGAAGGATATCAATCAGTACTTC
>CP092081.1:1247759-1328652 GCA_022226935.1 Nitrospira sp. | reverse complement strand
GGCCTGCTTGGGCAAACCCGATTCCTCTGCCCCATGCTCTACGCCCGATGTTGCGTGGTTGATCTGTTCTTCCGCTTCTTTCATCGACGACTCGAAATCCTGCTCCACCATCTTCATTTCCTGCTGGATCATATTGAGTTCGGGCTCTACCGTCTTCTTCAGGTCGTCCGCCGTCTCCTTGAATCCCTTGACGGCCTTACCCACCTGACGCCCGATTTCGGGCAACTGCTTGGGCCCGAACAACAGGAACGCGATGACCAGGATGATGAGAATTTCTCCAGCGCCAAGACCGAACATGGTGTTCCTACTGAGGTGGTTGTGTGAAAGACCAGGCGACGCGACCGTGAAAGACAATCGCCGTCACTCGGTCTGATCCTCAGTCTCGCAAGTTACCCCTGCGTCGTCCGTGGCGGTGGAGCCGCACCGGCCTGCTGCGCAGGCGGCGGTGTGGCCGACTGTCCGGTTTGCTGGATTTGTGCCGCCGGCTGAGCCGCGGCCGGTTCCGTCTCGTTTGCCGTCACATCAATGGCATCCGCTTCGTGAACCGATTTCTTGAACCCCTTGATTGCTTTACCTAATCCCTCACCGAGCTGGGGGATTTTCCCCGCCCCGAAGATGATGAGCACGATGATGAGAATCAGCAGCAGCTCCATCCAGCCGAACGAACCAAACATGGTACTGTATGCTCCTTGTTACAGCTGTGCGATTATTCGCACGACAGATGTTCACGCACCGGCGACTCGACTGCCTCTCGTGAAGTACGTCGTCTGAGATGATCTTGCCTGCGAACCCCGTCCCCTTCTGAATGTTCACCACGCACGGAGAGGAACGGGTCTGCTATCGGAAATCGCGGGAAAGGCTATAGAAACGGCTGGAATTAGTCAAGCTCTTTCTCCTACAGATGCCCCCTTACGTCTCTTTCCCCGACGGCGCAACCGGCGACTACGGTCGGAACGCGAAGTGATAGTACTCAACCGGACTCGGAGGTGCCCCGAGCGCCATCAACCAGGCCTCCCGCTCGTATCCGAGCTGTTCCAAATCACCCTGCGCCTGACTCAATTCTTCTTCGGTGACATAGGCAATGGTATCGGGAATTCCGTTGGGCTTCATCGAGAGGAGCGTACCCTGTGCCGCTTCGCGCTCTTCCGCGGGCATTTCACTGCGTAGTGGGAACTCAATCTTGCGTCGATACGGGCTCTCGTAACTTTCATTCAGCGTGCGAATGGTTTTCAGCGTAAGCTGATCCAATTGCCAGGGCTGAACCTTAGAGCCCACCGTCGGATGGCAGGCCAACAGATCCATCAGCGTCATCACATTGGTACCCAGTCGGCTGCCCACAAACTCACGCTGGGTCTCGACGATGGTGGTGGTAATCCCGAGATGCTTCGCCACCGCCTGAATGAGGGCCAGATTCACCATAAAACTGTATTGGCCGCCGAATTGGCCATAACAGGGCTTCTCGGGATCGTTGAGCACCTGCATGTCCGCCGTTCCGGCATCGAAACTACTGAACCCGACGGCATCCGGGGCCAGCACCCGCTTCGCTTCCTTGATCGACGCGCAGGCGCCCAGATTCACCGGCACCAACACTTCCTCGTCGATCGCCTTCATAAACTCAGTCAGCGTTTTTCGATAGGGCACATCCTTCCAATCGACCTTGTGATATTCACGTTCCCAGATCAGATCGTCCAGAAACGGCGGGAACTGTTTCAGTTTCTCGATGTCCTTGGCGTCGAAGGCACGCACAAAACCGGACCAATCGGTAATCGCCGCCGCCTTGCGCTCATTGAGGTTGGGACGGAGATGCTCTTCCTCATACTCCCCGCCTTTCTTCACAATGAGCTTGGTGGCTAATTCATTCCACATCTCATTACAGATGATCCGGTCGACCGTGCCGTCGGCGATGGTGGCCATGTTCTCGACATCGGCACACAGGGACTCGACCTTGGAGAGATGTGGAATCAAATCCGGATGCGCGCGTGCCCGCTCCAGCGCAGGAGCGTGAGAATCAACCAGTACATACCGCACCCGTGGATAGACCTGCCCCGCCTTGTCGAGACGCTGTAGATGGCTGAGAAAGCAAGCGGCGAGGTTGCCGTTGCCGGGCCCCCATTCCATGACGATCAAAGATGGCGTAGGAGCGGCATCGTCGGACGCGGGTGGCTTCGCTGCAGCTTTCTTGTCACGTTTGACCACCTGCTCGAAATAGTCGGTCGCGAGCGCATGGGCCAACCGATAATCGGCCGAGGCGAAGGTCTGGTAGAAACTGCGTTGTTGGTCACCGCGCAGTTGATAGAACAGAGTGTTGATGTGCGCCTGCCAATAATCGACCGGCTTGTACTCCCCGATGGGTTGCGGTAACGCGTCGGGATCCTCGACGGGTGTCATGAGGTGCTGTTCCATTCGGTCCCCCTGTAGAAAGAGCGAAAGTCTAACAGGAAGCAATTTTCACCCGCAACCTCTTCCCGACGAATCCATCCTTCAACATCCACGCGGCCTTTCGGCCGAACGCACCGACCTGAATCCTGATGCCTCAGGCCTTCCTTGACAGGCCTGCCGGGCGGAGTGTACCAAGACAGGATGAGATCAGTGTGTGCGCTTGCCTGTCCCATCGTTCTTCTCTCCGGCTCCCTCCTGTGGGCCGAAGAGCTTCCCCTCACCCACAACGTCCCGATCCCCGACTTTCAAAATCGTACCGAGAGCGCCAAGCCGTACAATTTCGACGCCCCACCCGAAGGCATGTTTCGTCACATCGTGCTCGCCGAAGGGTTCGATGAAGAATTGGGCTTCCAACGGACCCATGAAATCGTTCCCGTCAGACCCACCGACCGATTCTCCGCCGGTGCCAGGCCGATCTTCATTGTGTTCGAACTGCACCAGCACTACCAATCCTTCCAGGTCTTTGGGCGCTGCTATCCGGAGGATGTGGCCGGAGCAGAGGGACAAGTCGTGGTCGCTGAAGATGCGATGTACATCGCGTTGGAAGATCAAACCGGCTATCTGAAGTTATTCCCGACGAACAGCGGCTGGAAACCGGGACGGTATAAGGTGGAAATTCATGCCGGCGAACAGATCAACGACATGAGCCTGATGGGCACCATGCGCTTCACGATCATCGCCGCAGCTGAATCGGACATCCCTGCCAAGGGTCGGTAATCGGCCAGCCTCCTCGGCTATGCAAGGAGCTGTGTGTTGACGAGGGACCGGCTCTCGGTCTAGACTTCGCCCAGCTTTACGCATCTCTCAGGTGATGGAGTTCACCGAGAACTGCCGATCGCGATCTTCGCACCGGCTGATAACTCCTACCAGCGTCCACGCGGTAGGAGTTGCTGTGAACCAGTCCCCCACGACCACACCGACCTATCCCCAGTACCGGCTGACCGACGTCCTTCGCGACATTTTCGCCCACCTGGGCATGCTGTTGAAACTGGAGCGATCGATCCTGGGCATCATCGCTTCGTATGCGGTGGCCATTGGGTTTTTCCTCCTCTGTGTTCCCATCGCCGTCCAGGAGCTCGTCAGCACGTTCTCCTTTGCCATGGAACCCCGCATGATCTTTACGCTGGCGCTGTTCGTCGCCAGCTCCTTGACCGGCGTCGCGGCCTTTCGTGTGCTGCAGGCGCGCGCCGTAGAGACCCTGCAACAGCGGCTCTACACTCGCATCGCCCTCGCATTCACTTGCCTCCTGCCCCGTCTTCGAGACGACACGTTCGCCACGCCGCAAGCCTACCGGTTCATGGAGGCCGACTTGCTGACGCGCGCCCTGGTCGCGATGGTGGCGGATCTCTTTAACGTCGCTGTGGTGGGCGCCATCGGGATGACCATGCTGATCCTGTTTCATCCCTACTTCGTGCTCTACATTTTGGTGCTGATTCTCGGCTTTGTGGGATTGCTCACTCTCTTCGGACGGGGAGGATTCTTTATCACGCTAGAGATGTCTCGGCTGCACTATGAGATATTCGGCTGGATTCAAAATATCGCGCGCAATCTTCCTCACCTGCGAGCGGCCGGAGATAGTCCCTACGTGCTGGAACGAACCGACACCTTGACTCGCATCTATGCCCGAATCCGGCAACGGCGGTCCGATACGCTCACCGGCCGGCAGTACAAAGCCGCGGCCCTGTGGCAAGTCGCCGGCCATAGCGGGCTGCTCATCACGGCGGGGCTCTTGGTCGTCGATGGACAACTCACGGTCGGGCAATTTGCCGCCGCCGAGGTGCTGGTCGGTAACCTGCTGTTGAATATGGACACCCTGGCCCGGCGCATGGTGGCGATGTTTTTTACGTTCGTGTCTTGCCGGGAAATGGCCGCCGTGTTCTCTTTGCCGACAGAAGAGGACGGCGCGAAGGAAGACGTGCCCGCGACACAGTTCGGGGAATCGGGAATTCACCTGACCTGTCGGAACGTTTCCTACAGCGGGCAGGATGGTCTCCCGATTATTCGGAACGTATCTCTGGAAGTGGCTCCGGGAGAGAAAGTGGCCATCCTATGCGGCACCAATAGAACCAAAACCGCCCTAGCTAAAATTCTGGCCGGTCTTCACCCTCCCTCCGCCGGATTCGTCCGGTATAACGACATGAATCTGGCCGAAGTGAAGCGCGACTCCATCAGCCGTGTACGCGGACTGATCCTGGATTCGCATCCCACGCTGCTCGACGGGACGCTGGAAGACAACCTCACGCTGGGACGACCCGCGATCGAGTACCAGGATCTTCAATGGGCGCTGCGTTTTGTGCAGTTGGACCACGACATCGATGCGATGCCGCAGGGCCTGAACACTCCGGTCTCCGGTGGAGAGACGCTCCTCTCGATGAGCCAGATTCTCCGCCTCCTCGTGGCGCGCGCGATTGTCACCCGCCCGCAAATCTTAATCTTCGACGGAACCCTGCACAATATGCTGCCCGCCACCAGGGAACTGGTGCTTCGCCGGCTCTGCGCGAAAGACGAGTCCTGGTCGGTGATCTTCGTGTCGAACGATCCGACCTTCTCGACACACGTCGATCGGCAGATCGTCATTGAATAGCCCATGGAAGTTGTCCTGGAATCGGACAGGGCCCGTCTTCAATTCCGACAGGCGAAGATTGTTCGATCCAGTCTCGTTCGTCTAAGTAGCTGATATTGTGTGGCGGAGAGGGAAACACCTTTCGCAGACTGAGTGGCACAGTGTTGGCAATGCCTTTCCATGGCGGCACAGGTAGTTCTGTTGTCTTGTGGAAAGGAGTCTCACATGCGTGCACCTCTCACAATCACCGGCGTTCTGAGCATGCTCTTGTCGATCATCTCCGTACCCCCGGGCCAGGCACAAAGCGCGCCATCTCTCACCGGAACCGTTCAGCAATATCTCTTCAGCCCTCACGGCGAGGTGGACGGATTGCTCCTGTCCGACGGCAGCGTGGTCAGATTCCCGCCGCATCTTGGCCTTGCGCTGGCGACGACCATGAAAACCGGCGACGCCATTACGGCGACCGGATTCATTGGGCCTCGCACCTCACAGGGGCGTGCGATGAACGCGCTCTCGATCACCAACAGCAACACCGGTCAGACGCTGATCCATGAACCGCCGATTACTCCTCCGCTGCCGCCCCACTTGCGCGGCCTGACCGGCACCGCCCTCACCGTCCGTGGAACCGTTGCCCGCTTCGTGGTGAATCCACATGGGGACATCGATAGACTCATCTTGAGCGGCGGTGAAGAGATCACCTTTGCGCCACATCAGGGAGCGCTCATTGTCCTCGCGCTGGCTCGCATCGAGGGCCCCATCACCATCGCCGGATTCGGGGCGAGAACCGCATTCGGCACGGTCGTGAACGGCGAGACCATGACGTCAGAAGACCGGATAATCTGGACGAGGGAATAAATGACGACCTGCCGCGCACCAAGCGCCCGCACGTTGCGGGCGCTTGACTATCTCAATGTGTTTCTTGCCGATGTCCGTGACGGCGTCGGTCCCTACCTGGCTATTTATCTCTTGGCCACTCAGCATTGGGATCCCGCCAGCATCGGCATCGCGATGTCAGCAATGGGCATTGCCACAGTTGTCGCGCAAACTCCTTGCGGGGCGCTGATTGATGCCCTCACACAGAAACGACTGCTTATCGCCATTGCTGCCGCCCTGGTAGGCATCAGCTGCGCCGCCATTACTCTCTTCCCGACGTTTGCCTTCATCATGACGGCGCAAGCGCTCAATGGCATCGCCGCCGCCATTTTTCCACCCGCTGTGGCCGCTATCACGCTGGGTATCGTCGGGCCCAAACAATTCGCCGCCCGAATGGGCCGCAATGAGGCGTTCAACCACGCGGGCAATGTCGGCGCGGCCGCTCTTGCCGGACTGGCCGGCTACTTCCTCGGCCGAGAATGGATTTTTTATCTGGTAGCCGCCATCGCAGGGGCAAGTATTGTGTCAATATTCTTCATCGCTGAAGAAGACATCGACCATGATGTCGCGCGCGCCGCCATGCCGAACCACACCGGAAGGCGCGGCACCGCGTCCGGGTTAAAGGCCCTGTTGGCGCATCGCGAGATACTGATTTTCGCGATAAGTGTGACCCTGTTTCATTTCGCCAATGCCGCCATGCTGCCATTGGCAGGACAGTTACTCTCGCAAGATAAGACCACGGGGGCCTCTCTCTATATGTCGGCCTGCATTATCGCCGCGCAACTGGTCATGATCCCCGTGGCCGCCTTGGCAGGCACGCAGGCAGACACGTGGGGACGTAAGCCGATTTTTCTGATCGGCTTCGGGGTGCTCCCGATTCGCGGGTGCCTCTATACGCTGAGCGATGATCCATTTTTTATCATCGCCGTACAGCTGCTGGATGGAATCGGCGCAGGAATTTTCGGAGTGCTGTGGGTCACGGTCGTCGCGGATCTGACAAAAGGCACCGGACGCTACAATCTCACCTTGGGGACTGTGGCTACGGCACAAAGTATCGGCGCGGCCCTCAGTAATGCGGTCGCCGGATATGTCGTCAATGCCTGGGGCTACAATGCAGGCTTTCTCATGCTCGCCGGCATTGCAGCCTGTGCCTTGACGATCTTTTATTGGGCCATGCCTGAGACCAGGGAACCGGAGGTTGAACCGGAAGGGCGGCTGTCTCCTGCCGTATATCCAATGCCCTAATCCCCGCATCGCGCCATCATTTCAGTACTCCACGGAGCTCTCCATGTCATCACTATTTCTCGTCACCGTCGGCTTGCTCATCTGATCAAATGTATTCATGACCATCGCATGGTACGGCCATCTCCGATTCACCAACCTGCCCCTGTGGCTGGCCGTCATCATCAGCTGGGGCCTCGCATTGTTTGAGTACTGTCTTCAAGTTCCTGCGAATCGCATCGGATACCAGGCTTTCTCTGCCTACGAATTGAAGACCGTGCAGGAGGTCATCACTTTATCCGTGTTCATCCTCTTTGCTGAGATGTACCTGGGAGAAGGGCTCAAACCAAAACATCTGGCCGGGTTCGTCTTGCTCGGGTTTGCGGCCTGGACGATCTTCCAGGATCATTTTGGAGCGGACTGGTAGTACGAGTCTGCTGAATGGCAAGCCCGTGAAGGGTTTCTTGCTGCGACAGACAGAGAAAGAGTAGCATTTCTGTAAGACCGGGTGGCTAATGCTCAGCAGACTCTCCCTTCCATCTGTCCCGCTGTTTTCCGACCATCGACGCAACTCTTCTCTCAAGCATCACCTCGGTGTTCTGGGAATACTGGCCCTGGCCACCCTCCTCTTTGCGGCGAGCTTCGGCTGGCTGATCATACGCCAAAGCGAATCGTCGCAAGGCGCCGAGGCGGAACGCCTGCTCGACAACGCCGCAGAGCAACTGGCCGCTCGATATCTTTCTCTTGAGTCGTCTTTGGGCGATCGTCACACAAGTTCTCCGCTCAAACTTGAACACGAACAGATTCTGCGATCCATCACCGAAGCCACCTTAGCCGGAATGTCCGGTGTCGAAGGCGGGTTCTATTCAGCGGAAGCCGATCGCCTCTTGGGCTATGCGTATCCAACCTATCCGGGATCCGGGCCCAAGACAGATATTCCTATGGCCGAATCCTCCACCATCCGGCGAGTGGCGGCCACCGCGACCGCCGTGAATGGTCGCGGGGCGGAACAGGTGGTGGCAGGAACAGACCTGATTCTCTTTCGCGCGCAATCGCTCCCCGCTCGGGAACAGCCGGTCGGAGCCGCCTGGGTGATGCTGCGCTTGAACGGCGTGCATAGCTCCTCTCAATACCTCTCCTTGTTCGGATTGCTTGGCCTATTAATTGTGTCGGTGACGGTGGCGACGGGCGCCTGGTTTCTGACTCGTCGTATCGACCGGGGCGTCGCAGAACTTGAAGCGGGGCTGCGGATGATGGAGATCGATCCCACTCTGCCGCTTCCATCGTCCGGTATGCTGGAACTTGACCGCATCGGATCCGGGATCACACGTCTGACGAGTGCCTTTCTAAAGAACCACGCTCATCAGGCTGAGCTTGAACGCCGTTTGCGCCAAACCGATCGGTTGGCGGCGCTCGGACGGCTCGTAGCAGGCGTGGCTCACGAGCTCCGCAATCCTTTGGCCTCCGTAAAATTAAAGCTCCAATTGACTCGGCGCAGTCTCGACAGTCCCGGCCAGGTCCTGACATCATTCGATGTCATCGAGGAGGAGGTCGAAAAAATGAACCGCCTCGTGGAGCGCCTGCTGTCGCTCGCCAAGCCTTCTCATCCTTCCTCTTCCAAGAGTGACCCCTCGCATTTTGTGAAAGAACGGCTGGTGTTGTGGGAAGCCCGGGCGACTTTGCAGGGAACGATCCTGGAGTTCCACCGTGCCGATTCCGCGTCCGAACCAATACAGATGGATCGAGATCGGGTGGGCCAGATTGTGGACAACCTCATTGCCAATGCTCTTGACGCGCTGGTGGAACGCATTCCGCCCGACGAGATGCTTATTGCGGTCTCCGACAATGGGCCCGGAGTTCCTGACGAAAGAGTGGAACACATGTTCGAACCATTCTGTACCACACGGCGTGAGGGGACAGGCCTTGGCCTCTTCCTCTCCGCAGAAATGGCTCGCGCGTTGGGCGGGACGCTGGATTATTGCCGGCGTCCTGATCGAGGGGCTCGTTTTGAGCTGCGGTTTCCATGTTGAGTCCGCCGGCCACCGTGCTCGTGGTCGACGATGCTCGGCATCTGCGCCAGAGCTTAGCGCAATTGTTCAGCACCAATGGGTACCGGGTGCTCGAGGCCGCGGACGGCAATGAGGCCTTGGCTGTGCTTGCAAGCCAACAACCCGATGTCATCCTGCTCGACCTCAACATGCCGCTCCGTGACGGGCTTTCGACCCTGGCAGCCATCAAAGCCGATCCCTCGACACATGCCATTCCCGTCGTCATCCTCACATCGTTTGGAGGCAGCGACCAAACCATTACGGCGATGAAAACCGGCGCCTATGATTACATCACGAAGCCCTTCGATATGGATCAACTGCTACACATGGTGACGCGGGCGGCGGAAGTGTATCGCCTCAGCCGTGAGCTCGATCGTTTACGCGCTTCGCAGCCTGCGAGGGAACCGGACCACAACGGGTTGATCGGGCATCACGCGACGATGCGCGAGGTCTTCAAAATGATCGGGAAAGTGGCGTCCTCCACTGCCACGGTCTTGATCACCGGCGAGTCCGGCACCGGCAAGGAACTCATTGCCCGGGCCATCCATCAGCACAGCGCCAGAGCGTCTTTTCCCCTTATCACGGTCAATTGTGCCGCGATTCCTGAGGGTCTCCTCGAAAGCGAGCTGTTTGGTCACGAGAAAGGCGCCTTCACCGGCGCGCTGCAGTTGAAGCCCGGCCGGTTCGAGGAGGCTGCGGGTGGAACAGTGTTTCTTGACGAAATCGGCGAGTTGCCTGTGGGATTGCAGGGAAAACTTCTCCGGGTCCTCCAGGAGCATACCTTCGAACGGCTCGGAGGAACACACGCCTTGCATGTGGACTTCAGAATTGTGGCCGCGACCAATCGAAACCTTCGCCAGTTGGTCGAGGAGGGACGGTTTCGAGAAGACCTGTTTTATCGACTCGACGTGGTGCAAATCGAGGCGCCTCCCCTTCGGGCCAGGCGAAGCGACATTCCCGAGCTGGCCGATCATTTTTTGCACCAATACCAGGCAACCGGCGGCAAAGAAGGCATGTCCTTCGACGACGACGCGCTCCGCCTGCTCATGCTGTATCCTTACCCGGGGAACGTCCGGGAACTGGAACATGTGATCCAGAGGGCAGTCTTGCTGTCGCCAGGGCCGCTCATTACACGCGAGCACCTGCCTGAACTCACCGGGGAGACCGACTCGGAGTCGCGCGATTCAGATCTGCAGAAGCTGCTGACACTTCCCTTGGAAGAGGCGACGCGCGCGCTCGAACGGATTCTCATCACCCGCGCTCTGACACGTGGGGCCGGCAATAAGTCTGAAGCGGCACGCATCCTGGGCATCCATCGGCAAACGTTGTATGCGAAACTGGATGAGTTGGGACTGCGAGAGGTTGAATAAGGGCTGCATCCCTTGGTCATCGTGTGCCTGTCGCGCTCTCACGCATACAACAGAAGCATGACCGTCCTTCCGGTCCGTAGAAGAAAGTCCCCGTTCACGGCCACAGAGGTTTGACCATCCATCGATTCCTTTTGTAGAATGTGGCCCGTGCATACTGATCAACGACTGTGTGAAGGAACTGATCCCGCTCCATGACTGTGGCCACCCGCCCATGGGCTTCCGTTGTCATCCCCATCAAGGATGAACGCGACAATCTGGTCCCCCTGACAGAGCAATTGGTGAAGGTGCTGGACGGCCGCGAAGAGTCGCGATCGGCCCCGTTCGAGTTGATCTTCATCGACGACGGCAGTTCGGACGGCAGCTCAGACGTGCTGGATGACCTGGCCGCCCGCTACCGCACAGTCAAGGTCTTTCACTTTGATCGCAACTATGGGCAATCGGCGGCCTTCGATGCGGGCTTTAAGCAATCGACGGGAGACCTGGTGATGACCATCGACGGCGATCTGCAGAACGACCCGGCGGATATCGCCACGCTGCTGCCGCACATCACGACCTTCGATCTCGTCTGCGGCTGGCGAAAAGATCGGCACGACAATCTGACACGGAAGATTTCGTCCCGTATTGCCAACAGCGTCCGCAGCGCCGTCACGGGCGATCGTGTCCATGACACCGGCTGCTCACTCAAGCTGTTTCGGCGGGCAGTAGTAGAAAAAATGCAACTCTTCGAGGGCATGCATCGATTTTTCCCCGCCCTGGCCTTGATGCACGGGTTCACCGTCACGGAGGTGCCGGTGCGCCATTATCCGCGCACGCGCGGAACCTCGAAGTATGGCGTCGGCAACCGTCTGTTCAAAGGCTTGTACGATCTGGTGGCCGTGCGATGGATGCAGCACCGTTGCCTGCGGTATCACTACCGTCTCGCCGCCACATCCGCTTCCCGTTCGACCTCGGCCTCCGTACCGCTATGACACTCGATACCATTTGGCTGATTATCGGCTTCCTCGGGCAGGGGATCTTCTTTATGCGCTGGGTCGTCCAGTGGATCGCCTCCGAACGCCATGCCGAAAGCCGCGTGCCGACGGCGTTCTGGTATATGAGCATGATCGGCGGATTGATCACGCTCGCGTATGCCATCTATCGGCAAGACCCCGTCTTCATTGCCGGACAAAGCATCGGCAGCATCGTGTATCTCCGCAACCTTATGCTCATTCACCGCCCGAACTCGGCCGACTCCGGCACGGCCTCCCCAGCGATCAAATCCTAATGGAACCGCATATGAACGGAGAAGTCCCGTCTTTGCAGACACCTGCGCCCATCGACCGGTCGATTCAGCCGGTGACGCTCGTCGTCTTGCTCGCGTTGGCCGCCGTGCTGTTCCTTGTCGGACTCGGCTCTCTTGGTTTGACCGATCGGGATGAAGGGCGAAATGCCGAGGCCGGCCGGGAAATGTTTGAAACGGGCAACTACATCAGCCCCACGTTCAACTACGAGCCGCGTTTTGCCAAGCCGGTCTTCGTCTATTGGTTGATGACCCTGTCTTACCACGCATTCGGCGTGAGCGAATTCGCAGCGCGATTTCCGTCCGCCCTATTCGGTCTGGGCTTGATCCTCCTCCAATACCTCTTTCTCACCCGTTGCCGAGGGCCGGTGATCGGCCTCTTCGGCGCGGCCATGCTGTTGCTGAATCTGGAAATCATCGGACTCAGCCGCATGGCGCTGACCGACAGCGTGTTGATCTTCTTTACCACGCTCTCACTCTACGGGTTCTGGCTCGGCCTCTACGGAGAGGGACGTGAACGCCACTTTATCTGGTTCTTTTACATCGGCATGGCGCTGGCCACGCTGACGAAGGGCCCGATCGGTTTTCTGATTCCCCTATTGGCGGTCGGACTCTATCTCTGGCTGACTCGCTCCTGGCCGCTCTTCCGTCGCGAGGGACGTCTCCTGCCCGGCCTTCTACTCTTTATCGCCCTGGCCCTCCCCTGGTATCTCATGATGTTGAACCTGCATGGGCAACGGTATACGACCTCCGCCCAGGGGGATACGATCGGCCGTTTCCTTGGAACCATGGAAGGACACGGCGGCACGCTGCTGTTTTATCTGCCGGTGTTCCTCCTGGGATTTTTTCCCTGGAGCGGACTCTTGCCCTTTGCCTGGTATCAGGCCTATCGAAGTTGGCGTGAGGCGAAGCAGGCTGGGACAGTCACGCCGGCGACAAGTACAGACTCTCCACGCTCCTCACCGGCCCTCGAATGGTTTGCCGCCGCCTGGGTGCTGGGTGGGCTCGTGTTTTTCAGCCTGTCTTCCACCCGTCTGCCGCACTATATCGGCCCCTTGTTTCCCGCCGCGGCGATCTTGACGGCATCGTTCTGGAATCGCTGCGTGACCGACCATGCCGCGCCGCACCTGCGCGGCGCCATCCACATGATGACGGCCGTCGGCTGCATCCTGGCGTTGGCGTTTGCCTCACTCCCGCCCCTCTATGCCAAATTCGCCGTGAAACTTGTGGATGAATTTCCTCTGGCCGGCCAGGTGACACTCGGACCGGGCCCCTATACCGTCGCCTCAATCTTTTTGGTGGGAATGGGGCTGGTCGCCTATTTCGGACTCAGCGAGACGCGGCGGCCGGCCGCCTTCTGGGCCGCAGGGGGATCACTGGCCCTGGTGGTCCTGGCCGTCACGCAGCTGACGTTTCCATTGGTCCACCACTTTGTCATCGATCCGCCGCAGCGGCTGGCCGATGTCGCAGGGTTGAATCTCGGTCCCAACGACCGGTTGATACTCTATGGACAGCCGCGCCCCTCGCTGGTGTTCTATGCCAAGCGAAAAGCCATCGTCGTGCCTAAGGGAGAGGAAGCCAATATCAAGCCCTATTTGACCCAGCCTGGTCGCACGCTGATTCTCCTGCCTACGGCCATGCGGAATCGATTGCCGTTTGAAACCTTGGAATATCCGGTCATGCTCGAACGATACGGCTACATCCTGCTGGCCAATCAATCCATGATCCATGTCCCCGAGGAGGCAGAGAAACCTCCGATTCGGATTCCTGGACACTGACGGTTCGTCATTGTAACGGCACAAGGCCTTTCAGGAATTGAATGGCGATGACTCCCGCGAGGCTTGCCGCCGCGTAAAGCCCGTCCCTGCGCCAGGATGGCTGAGAGAGCGCATCGAGAGTGTGTGCCGCAGCATTCCATCGCGCGACACAGAGCAGACCGGTCAACGCGATCACGATCGGCGCTCCAGTCGCCATCCCTACCCCTGACAGCAACAAGGCTTTCGAGTTCACCACGGCCGCCATACTCCCGCCGGTTGCCGGTCGCCACTGCGGCATCACCTGCAGCACCCACCCTGCGAGCACGAGCATCACCCCGGACGCGATCAGCACGGTATCGGTCACCGGATCGAGAATGCGATGCGTCACCACCCAGAACCAGCCTGTCAGCAACAGCACGATGGGCGCGATGCGCACGAGCGCCTGGGCGCAGGATCTGCCCCACCACCGCAACGGCCCATTGAAGACTGATCCGACCATAAAACCCAACACCATCCCGCCTACCACATCGCCGGGAAAATGAGAGCCTCTCCAGATCCGGCTGGCTCCGACCCATCCGGCCAAGGCAAACGGCACCCATGAAAGTCTGGGCAGAGCCCGCGCCAGGACGGTGGCCACGGCGACCGTCGCCGAGGTATGGCCCGAGGGAAATGAATCTAACCCCGATTGTAACGAGGGCCACCATTGCCATCCGCCTGAATGGGTGAGGCGTGGCCTGGGACGGCCGATGATATGCTTGAGGCTGTTCACCACCAACGCCACCGCTCCATGGGCAAGTAGACTATCCACCGCCGTACGAATCCACGCCTGTCTCTTGAGCAGATACCCCGCTCCCAGGAGCAGGATGCTGATGGTAATCAGCGTCCCCCCGTTTCCCAGCTTTTCGCCAAGATCACCCAGGGATTGGAGCGAAGACAAATTGTGCGAGCGGAGTAACCGCAGGATGGGAATATCGATGTGAAAGAGCGCGGCGAACGACCCGAGCACCACCAGCGCGGAAAGGATTACCGCCGGGACCGGTGGCCTATCCGGTGGTGGCGCAGGCTGCGGCGATGCCGGCGCAGCCTGCCCGTCACCCGATTCGTTCATGGAACCCAGTCGGCAAGAAACACGTTGAATTCTCCCGGCTCCTTTGCGTTCCGGTCGGACACCCAGACGAGATGCTTTCCATCCGGCGAGAACATGGGAAAGCTGTTGAACTTCCCGGACGCCGTCACTCGCTCCAGGCCGGAGCCATCCTCATTGGTGAGATACAAATGAAACTCAGGCCGGCCCCCTTCGTTGCGCGTCTCCACGTTCGACGAAAAAATGACGCGATGCCCGTCCGGATGGAAATAGGGCGAGAAATTGGAGGCGCCGTTGTTCGTCACCTGCTGCTTGTTCGATCCATCGGCATTCATGATGAAAATTTCCAGGCGGCCCGGTTCCACCAGGTTTTGAGCGAGGAGCGATTTGTATTGGTCCAGTTCTTCCTGATTGCTCGGATGCTGGGCACGATACACGATCCGCTTACTGTCGGGCGAGAAGAAGGCACCGCCGTCGTACCCAATTTCCTGGGTTAACCGCCGGGGATGCGTGCCATCCAGATCCATGGCGTAAATATCCAAATCGCCGTCTCGCATGGAGGTCCAAACTATCGTCTTCCCGTTAGGAGCCACTGTGGCCTCAGCGTCATATCCCGGGGTGTTCGTCAGTCGCTGCGGATCCAAGCCGTCAATCCGAACGGAGAACAAATCATAGTCGTCCAACGCCCATCGGTAGGCGCCTCCCTCCCGCTTGGGCTTCGGAGGACAATTGGGGCCTCTCAGATGAGTGGACGAGTACAGCACCCGCCGATCGCCGGGAAAGAAATAGCCGCAGGTCGTCGTGCCGGAACCGGTGCTGACCATCCGGATCTTTTCGCTGCCGAGATCCATCACGTACATTTGATAACAGCCGAGCGGGACATCGGCCGGATGCATCGCCGCCGCAAACGTATCCTTCATCCAGTTGTTCGTGGATTGGAAAATAAGTTTGTCGCCGCTGAACGAAAAATACGCCTCGGCATTTTGCCGACCAAACGTGAGTTGCTTGATATTGGTCAGATGCCGTTCGGTAGCAGCCTCCGGGGTCCCCGCAGTCTCTGCCGCCTTCGAGGCTGCGGCCGCGGGATTCGTCGCTGCGAGAGAGACCACCAACCCCAGCATTCCCGCCATCACCTGATTAACGTGTTTCAATTCGCACCTCTGTACTCATCCGATCCTCCCAATCTCCCCGTGCCACCACGGCGCCTTCGTGAAACACCACATAACTCTGCCATCCATAAAAAAACAAGAGCCGGGCCACGCGAGTCAGCGCCTGCGGCGTCACTCCATAGAGCAGCGTCACCACGCTGCCCGGATGATCATCGCGCCGGCAGGATACCAACAGCGCCATTGTGGCGCCTTCGTATGCCTTTCCTTCCACCGCAAATCCCTTCTCGGTGAAACGAACATGGTCGCCGCAGTATCGCAGCATGTCTGTCGCCGCCGGATTCTCCGGGGGCCCGCCCAGGACCAGCACAGACCCCGCCGGCACAGCCGTTGTCTTGTCTTCCGGCCGTCTCACGGTCGTGCGCGACAGCTCGGGTTTCGACGCCTCCTGTGCGACGATACGTTGAACAATGTCGCGAAAAGGACTCGGTTGCTCTGAGGAGACAGTAGGCAACAGCACCGTGCGTTGAACATCTGTCACGTACAGATTCAACATGGGCGCCAGCGCATTGCGCATCACGCGGCGAAACACATGCAGACCGGGGTCCAGCCGAACTGCCAGCGGGGGCTCGGCCAGCGGCACGGTCACCTCCTGATCGGCCTCCGTCAGATGAACACGCGTTCGGTGAGTCCGTCCCTCGTCCAGCACAAATTCCAGATCGACAGCCATGCGATACGGAGTGCCCTGTTGGGCGATGTGCACCATCGCTTCCACCTTGTTCATGTCCCCGGAAGATCCGGCCGGCGGCTGCACCCGGACACCAGCCACCTCCATGTCCGGCGCGCCTGCCCGCTCGATCCACTGCGCAAAAAACCATCGAAGATCCCGCCCAGCCACCTCCTGAAACACTCGCTCCAGGTCCCGCCACTCGGCAGCCTTTCCAAGATATCGTTCCGGTATCTGTTTGAGTGCTTTCCAAAACAGGGCCTCGCCGATTTCCTGCCTCAACGCATGGAACACCATGGCGGATTGTTGATAGCCGATGGCATTGTCCTTCTCATCGTGCTTCTGGGAAAACTGTATGACAGGATATTCCTCTCCGGGACGCACGTAGACGGCGTATCCCATGAGCATCAACCGTCGCTGTTCCCGAGCCTGCGCCTCATCGCCCATAAGCTCGTGGTAATAATAATTGGAGAGATAGGTCGTGAGCCCTTCCACCCAATTCCCGCGATCGATCCGATTGAACACGCCGTTCCCGATCCACGAATGCACGATCTCATGGCCAAGCGCGTAGGGCTGGATATAGTGCCGCTTGATGACGCCGCTCCCCAGCAACGTAAAGGAGGGCATGCCCAGTCCGCTGGAGAAGAAATTCTCGACGACGGCGAATTGAGAAAACGGATAGGGACCGAGCAAAGGGATGTACGCATCGAGGTATCGCGCCGAGGCGTCCAGATACTCATCCGCTAAGGCCGCTTCGTCTGGGAAGAGATAGGTCGCAAGCCGGATCTCCTGTCCCGACTTCGCTGTCCAGGAACGGGACTTCACCTCAAAACGGTTGGCGACTACGGTCAATGCTTCGCTCTTCGTGGAAACTATCCAGTGGCCCTGGTCAGACTGGGGAGTTCCTTGCGTGACAGCCGTCCACCCCTCAGGCACGGCGATAGTGACGTCATAGGTGGCGAGCGAACCATCCACATCGGGATACCATTGGCTTTCGCTACTGAGATACACGCCCTCTGACCCGATGTGCCCGGACGTTTCGCTGGGCGTGACAAAACGCAGATGCCTGGGATCTCGTGGCGGATCGTCGACCAGCCCGCGATAGGAAAACTTCAGTTCAAGTGCGCCGTTACCGCGAGCTGTGGCCGGTTGCTTCAGGATCACGCGCTGCGGCTCGGACCGGGTCGATGAGGCCTCTCTTTCGAAGGCCAGTTCAGGACCCGTTTCGCAGGCATTCTGACAGTGCGTGACATCCTGGATGTGCTCGAGACGGAGAGCGGGGGCAAGGGAAAACGCTAACGTCCGCCCGGGAGATCCTCCCGAAAGCGTCACGCGATCCGTTGCGATGAGCTGATGGGAATCCGGCAACAGTTCGAGCGTCAGCCGGTGATGTTCAATGGTCGGTAGGGAGACAACAGGCTCAGCGACTGCGAGCGCAGGAACGAGACACCCGGCAAGCAGACTGAAACGGATGAGGCGATGCAAACGATTCACTCTTCACCGGCACCCCAAGGTGGACAGTGAAGATTAGCACTCCCGACAGACCATCACAAGCTGGATCGCCATCAAGGCGCGCTCCAAATCGAGAGGCTTGTCCAGCACTTCTTGCGGCCCCAATGCCCAAGCATCGGCCAGCAATGGATCATTTTGATGGCCGCTCAAGATGATCGTCCGGCCGGCATAGTCACGCTTCGCTAAGACCTTCAACAATTCCACGCCGTTCATCTCCGGCATGACGAGATCGAGGATCAACAAATCCGGCACCGACTCCTCAATCATCCGCAGGGCTTCGCGGCCATCCTTGGCGCCGCGCACACGATACCCGCGCAGACTGAGAAAGCGCATCAGGAGATCACGCGCCATCACATCGTCATCGACCACGAGGATCTGTTCTTCGGAAGGCTGATCGGTCTCACTAGCGGGCACATCCAGTGTGCCCGACGCTTCCCGTCTCGCCTGTTGGGCGATCCGATGCACCGCCCCCACGAGCACATCGAGCGACAATCCCTTTCGAAAGAAATCCGTGACGCGTAATTTTCGGGCGAGATTTTCCAGCTCTTCGGTAGCGCCACCCCCAAGAATGATCACTCCGGCACGCGGGTCATGTGTCCGAATCTCTTTCAGCACAGTCAGCCCGTCCATTTCCGGCATGCGCAAGTCCAGCAACGTCACGACCGGCCGAAGCTGCCGAAACAGGGCGACGCCCTCTCGCCCGCTCGTCGCCGTACTGACTTGATACCCGTGGCGAGACAACGCTACCTGCAAAAGATCGCAATGCAACCGGTCATCGTCGATTACCAACAAGGTCGTCATAGTCGATTCTCACTCATGTGCGACAGGCGCTCTCACAGACCTACTTTCGAGCCGGAGTCTCAGGAAACAGCCTAGCATGAGGTTCGCGGGATGAGAAGAAATTGAAGGAAAGCGTAGGAACGGCAGCAGAGGGTGGGGTCAGGTGGCTGGTTAAAACAATGCGTCGACAAAAGCCTTGGCGTTGAAGTCCTGGAGGTCTTCGACGGATTCCCCGACCCCAATCAACCGGACCGGGATTTTGAAGGTATCGGCAATTGCCACCACAATGCCGCCGCGGGCCGTTCCATCGAGCTTGGTCAGCGCGATGCCGGTCACCCCGACCGCCTCGTGGAACTGTTTGGCTTGAGCAATCGCATTCTGACCGACCGTCGCATCCAGAACCAACAGGACTTCATGGGGCGCGCCCGGACACTCTTGCGCCACAATCCGTTTGATTTTTCGCAACTCGTCCATCAAATTCGTTTTGGTGTGCAACCGCCCGGCGGTGTCGATGAGCACCACGTCCGACCCGCGTGCTTTGGCGGCCGTGATCCCGTCGTACGCCACAGCTGCGGGATCGGCGCCGGGTCGATGCCGGATGATGTCGACTTGAATGCGGTCCGCCCACACCTGCAATTGATCGATGGCCGCCGCTCGGAATGTGTCGCCGGCAACCAGCAGCGCCGTATTCCCTTGTTGTCGAAACCGTTGGGTCAATTTTGCGACGGTGGTGGTTTTGCCGACACCGTTGACTCCCACGGCGAGAATGACGAAGGGACGCGGCCCTTGCGCGATGAGTTGGTCGATCGACTCCCCTTGCGTCGGAAGCAGGATGTCCAAGACGGATTGCCGCAGCAGCTCCCGCACCTTCTCGGCAGCCGAAAAGTTTCCCCCACGCATCTGTGCGCGCAGGTTTTCCATGACACGCTCCACGACGGGCATCCCCAAATCCGCACTGATGAGGGCGACCTCCAACTCCTCTAACAGAGCTGGGTCAGCCGCACGGCCTAACAGTCGATCCAGTTGCCCGGTGACCGCATTGCGTGTTTTTGAGAGGCCCTCGCTTAGTTTCTGAAACCAACCCACCGCTCACCTCACCCCTGTGTCAACGTTCACAATCCCGCTCGTGCACCCACGTCCCGCATCATACTGGATCTGATTCGCCTTATACCAATAGACTTGGAACCGGGCCAATACCACGCAGAACAGCCCGCTCGCGCCGGGCCATTCGCCTGGCCTCGGCTTCACTTCGCTCATGATCATACCCGCACAAATGGAGAATGCCATGAATCAGGAGTACGACCAATTCATGATCGATACCCTGTTGATGCTCGCGTGCCTGGCGTATGGCTTGTGGCAACGATATGACAATATCCCCGAGAAGGTCAGATGGCGGGCCAGGCCCTTCTCTGGTGGCAAAGGCCAGCACATCGGTGGTTGTATCGCGATGACGAAAGGTTCGATTCAGGCGACGCATCCGGTCATCGCCCACAATTTCGAGGCTGAGAAGCGCCTCGCTTTCCCCGATGAACTGAAGGATACGATTGGCGAGCTTCCTGAGAGACGCGAGGCGCAGTTTTCTCCGCGTCAGCCGCATACCGACTACGACCGGCATTAGTGTGATTGACCCCAGGAGCCTGTGGGAGGAGACGATGACCGAACAGCCTTAGGATCAGAGCGCTGCCCCTTTCCTAGATGTTCGCCTTTTTTCGATGAGCCAGGATGTGTCGACGCAGCCGAATGCCGATCATATGCTTTGATAATCTCTTGAACGAGCCGATGCCGCACGACATCCCGTTCATCGAAATACACGAACTCAATACCGGCAATATCTTGAAGGATATTCCGCACTTCAATCAGGCCGGAGACGCGGTCTGACGGTAAGTCGATCTGCGTGATATCGCCCGTCACGACGGCTTTGGAATGAAAGCCCAATCGGGTCAGGAACATTTTCATTTGCTCAGCGGTCGCATTCTGCGCTTCGTCCAGAATGACGAACGAGTCGTTGAGGGTACGGCCACGCATAAACGCCAGCGGGGCGATTTCAATATCTCCTCGATCAATGAGACGATTGGCTCGTTCCATTTCCATCATGTCAAAGAGCGCATCGTACAGGGGACGAAGATAGGGATTTACCTTGGCATACATGTCTCCCGGCAGATAGCCGAGCTTTTCACCGGCTTCGACGGCCGGCCGCGCGAGGATGATGCGACTGACGTCCTTCTTCATCAGGGCGCTCACCGCCATAGCCATGGCCAAATATGTCTTGCCTGTTCCGGCAGGACCGATACCGATGACGATGTCATGCTTCTCGATCGCGTCGAGGTAGTATTTCTGTGTCGGGGTCTTGGGGACAATGAAGCGCTTCCGGGTGACGATGGGGGATGCGCTGAAGAGCAGTTCTTTAAGAGAGGCGTCGTGATTGTGGCGGAGGGCGGTCAGCGCGTGGGTGACGTCATCTGATCTGAGATCATATCCTTCGTTGGTGAGCGATGCGAGTTCATTGAGTACGCGCTCAGCCTGCTTCACGGCTTCGGCGGTGCCCTCTACCGTGACTTCTTCGCCCCGCGCGGAACACCGCACCCCGAACTCTTCCTCAATCAATTTGAGGTGGCGATCGTGGTGTCCAAAGAGAACCGCGGTGTTCGTGCCTTCACGTAGTTTGATCTTGCGCACGCCTGTGTCGAAGACTCCTTTCGCCAAACTGATATCTCGATTCTAACAAACCGCGAAAGGGAGGAACAAGGTCGGAACAGGGGGTGAGGGGAAAATTAGGGCAGCTGAGGTTCGAGAGGCCAGCTACCCTTGAGACGGCGCCGACGCCTGCGATTGGGCCGTGGAGGGTATCGATAGTTCAAACTCCTGCCAGGCAATCCCGCCCTGCCCGTCTTCCGCCATGATCTTCACTCGATGAGTCCCCGCCACACCCGGGATGACCTTCCAGTTCACCTGACCCGTCGCCTTGTCGATGGTCATCCCTGGAGGGCCCGTCTCCAGGCCATAGGTGACTGTGTCTCCGTCGATATCCTTGGCCTGAACCGCATACTCGTATTGCTCCCGATTCGTGAGCGCCGCCGGACTTGAGACAATCAACGGCGGTGAATTGCCCAAGGCATTCGGGGCTGACCGGACCGGCGCAGCGGCTGTATCCTGATCCCGCGCAGTCACTTCGACCACCACCACATCTTTTCGCCCAAAGCCAGTGATGTCGAGGGTGCGTTCCTCGCCTTCCTGAATTTGTTTGTCATTGCGCCACCAGCGATAGGTGTAGTGGATGTCATCGCGATCAGGATCGACGGCATCGACCTTGGCAAGAACCCGATTGCTCTTCTCAGCATCTGCCTCGACGGTGACATGTGACACGAGAGGGGGAGTATTCACCACAGCGATCGGATCCGTGCGATAGGGAGCGCTCTCCAATTCCCCATCCAGGGCTACCACCTCGAGCGCGATCTGGTCGCCTCGCTTCGCATGGACCGGGTCTAATTCAGGGCCCGTTGCTCCTAAAAGAGGAGTCCCGTTGATGATCCACTGGAATCGCTTGGTCGGTTCGGGACCGTCAGGATCATCTGCCACGACATGAGCCGTGATGGGCCCAGCGAGTGTCAGAGGATTCGGGACAATCGTCACGAGGCGAACGATGGGAGCGTGGTTATTCCTTGTTGCACCACTGACAACCGATCCGTCCTGAGGCGAGGAAGAGCAACCCCAACACATCGCAACGGCAACAGCAATCGCGCCAAAGCAAGATATTTGAAGAGAGGACGGGCGTAGAGCCCCCTCCCTCCCCACTATGTTTCGGCCAGTTTCTTTTATCACAGGTTTGTCCATGAGAAAAAATGACTTCGCGGATCGATGGCGACGGGAACATTGATGCCCGAACTCGGCGCCCCTCCCGTTCCTCCACATGTTACACAGTCACCGAAGTTTCCCTGACTCATGTTGATGAGAAGGCCGAACGGACTTCCGCCGTCTCGGCCTGAACCCATATGAACTACTATACCGAACGCCAATCCCTCTCCGAGGGAGCCGAATTTATTCACGGTCTTGTTCGTACCCGATGCGGTAGTACCGATAATCGGCTCTTGGTAGGCGCTGCCAGTCTTGTAAAACAGCGCCCAGAGACGACTCGTTCCGGAAGAGACGCAGATGTCGTTTGTCGGAATAAAGGTGGGGAAAAACACGACCCCTCCGAAGACCGTCGGACTACTGACTACCCGCTCTCCGATGCCATACGGAACCGGCTTCGTTGGCGGGTTGGCTGGCTCGACTAATTTGGTCACCCACCCATCCTTGCTCTGCACCAGGCTGATCAGGCCGGTAAACGTCGACGCCCCGGTCACGCCCGACACCTGGCTTGTGCCGCTGGCCAGACCGCAGTCACCAACGCCTACGACACACACGGTTGCACTCGTGACATCTACCAGATCGTTGTCCATGCAGTTGGTCACACCAGCTGATTGATTGCAGCCGGCATTGAGTACCGAATCTTTTATTCCTACGAAATACTGAGTCGAGGTGTCCGTCTTATCCGATTTGCTGTAATAACGCCCGCTGCCCGCAAAAACCCAAACATTGGCCGCGTCGTCCAGCGTCACCGATGGCGCGGTCGCGACCGGTCCCATTTCCGCTCCGGAGGTAAAGGTATCCAGCATCTCCGTCGGGACTCGATCGCTGCCGGACGCGATACCCCATTGCGTAGGACTCGTCACCGTGCCGAACTTCGACGTCGCACCGCCGGCGCCCATCGTCAACCGGTAAATCTTTCCTCTCCACGGGAGAGCCCCATCGTTAATAACTCGACCGAAATAGACGACGTCATGACGATAATCGAGATCCCTATCGAACGCCGTCATATCGCCGACGTACGAATCCCACGACCCGATCGGATACTTTGTTACCAAACTGTTGCTGCTTCCCGGTCCTGTAGCGAGATCAATAACAAACACCTTTGCGCCTTGCGCTACGCTGGCATCATACCCGGTCGGGCCTGATCCCACGACCATGTGCCACTTGGCGTTCGTGTTACTGGCTTTCGCATCACCACCAGGATTCACACGGACGACCGCGGGCACACTGGTCGTCAACCCCAAATCCGAGCTATTAAACGACCAGAGCAGCTTGGGGTTATCGGGATTTGTCACGTCCATGACGAAATAGGAACTATAAAAATTATAGTTAGTGCCGCTGATCGTGACCGTCATCGGTGGCGCCCCGGTCCCAGCCACACAGGCGCCGCAACTCCCACCCATTCTGAATCCGCCGATCAAAATCGTGCCCCATCCATTGGGGTGGTCGGTATCTGCGGTAAAAATTCGCACATCTGCCACCTTGAGAGGCAGGTCAACATAGTAGGCATGTTGGTAATCGGCTCGACTCAAAAACTCCAGCTGCGGGAGAAGTTCATAGGGCACAAATCCCCACAATTCATCACCCAGTGGAGCCCCGGAGGAGTTGTCGGCGGGAGCCGTCGTAAACCAGCCATGCTCGGTGGTATTGGCAGGAGCAGAAGCGCTCGTATCATCGCCAGGATGATAATACCCCGCATTGAAGGCGTGCAGCATGCCGTCGTTGCCCCCTACGTAGGCCACTTGTCGACGGTTGTACCACTTCTGCAGAAACGCCGAATAACTCTGATCTCCATAGATCGCGTCGTGCCGATCTCGCGGCCCGGCCACGACGGTGGGTGTCGAGTGAATCACATCCCCCAATTTCCACACTTTGAGCGTTCCACTCCCGGCGGGTACCTGAAGGCGGCGATCTCTGGTCGTCGCTTGATCAGTACAGGTCGTGGCGTCGCATCCACGCACAAAGTTGATGATTTTGGTGCCTTCTGCGCTTGATGCGGCACGCAGATATGGACGAAGCGTCGGCTCGTTCGCGGTCGAGAACGCCATCTGCTCACCGGAATCCACTACTCCATCATGATCGGAATCGACCCAGGTGAGGATGGTACGAGTGGATGCATCTTTCAACGCTAGCTGCTTGCCGGCCTCCCAAATCGGAAGAATATCGCTCAGCAATTTTCCGCAAGGATTGCAATCGGCCAATGTCACTTGACCGTCGCTATTCTGATCATTCGGCAATCCATCGCCATCACTATCCACGTATTTATCGACCTTTACTGAATTCGATACCGAATCGAAGCGAGTCTTGATGATCTTGTCGACCTTATAGTCGAGACGACCATCTTGATTCGTGTCTTCACGGGTATTACCGAACGTGTCGATAAAGAGCGCTTGCGTGTAGCCCGTCCATTTGACGTCACTCAGCGTTGAGGGCTCGATGGTGCTCGGATAGAAGTACGATTGGTACAAAGCACCCTCTCCGGTCGAAGCCGTGGCCAGCACCGACACGGAGGAACCGGAGGCACTGCGCCGGAGAATGCTCGCGATCGTCGCCAGCAATTTGTCTTGGAGATCGTCCACGTTGGAAGATTCGAAATAGGCATCCGGAATGCCGTCGGGGGTTGAGGCTCCGGTTAAATTATTCTCCTTATCCCATTCGGAGGTCTGCGGGATGCCGTCTCCGTTCGAATCCTCAAATCCACCCAGCCGCGCGGTTTGCGCGAGAATTCCTCGACCATTGATATTACCGAATGCAAAAAATGAATACACCGTCAGATTTTGCGTACCGGGTATGCAATGCCCCGTGACCGATAACCCTGCAATCGTGCCATCACTGGTTCCACTGCAAGGACGCAGATCACTGGTGTGCGCCCAATAGGCCACATCGTCCAAGTAGTGGCTTCCATTGTCAGCGTAATCGGTCTTGTGTTCGGCCAACAGATCACTGAACGGTGTCGCCGCATTGGTATTACAGGTGCCATTAATGGGGCGAGGAGGAGCAGCGCTATCACTGCCATTACAATGTTGCCCATGATAAGCATGGCCATAATCTTGGAGCGCCGAGGGGATATTCAAGTCTTCTGTTGGCTCACCATCGGTGAAAATGATGACGAACGTCCGGCAGCAATTCACCACCTGAGATGTAGAGGCCCATGGTGGAGTGTGGTTTTGACCAAAAAAGTAGGGATCGCGGCCACATGCATTTGTGATGTATCCAGCAGGGCAGGTTTCCGTGCCAACGAGCGCTGTGATTTCGTCCGTCCCGATGGAACCGGCACCGTTCGTGGCAAAATTCACTCCGTTTGAAATGCCTCCAGAAAACGCGATCGGATACACATAGCCTGTGGTAAACGTTGATTGAATCTGTGCGACATACCGCGCCGTTTCATAGAGCGATTCGCTCAGCGGCGTCCAGGTCGAAGGATACGACTCCTGCACCGCGTCCACCATGGCTGCCATGTTCGTATTGAACGTCTCGACCCCCGTACCGGACCAGTCAATGGACTGACGGGAGCCTGCTCCCACCAACATGCGCGCGCCTTCACTGCTGGACTTGAATTCAACGAGTCCAAAGCGGGCTTTGCTCCCGATCTGCTGAATGACCCCTGTGGGTTCAGTCGCATACCCAACTTTCAATTCATATTTCCGAACGCTGTATGAGTCACCGCAATTACTATTGAAAGTCGTGTCATTGTCCACACAGAAATAGGGCGTAGCCGGCGTCCCACTCGCCGAAATCCCAATCGAGATGGTCGCTGGATTGCTTCCACGATCAGCTAACGGAATGCGGCCGACATACGTATTAAGTCCGGTTCCTCCGCTATAGTTGACATCGGCCCGTTCATCCGTTACTCCGGTGGCTTGAGCACGAACGGTTTTCAAGGCAGGCGTTCCACTGGTCGGACAGGTACCATCCGTCGCTCTGTTTACGGCACAGTCACCACCGGACATGGCTCGTTTCACCGCATCAAACCGGCGCAGTGTCGCCCAATTCAGGAAATTTCCATCCCACTCGGTTGTCGAGCAGGCCGTCGACACGGCCGCCTTTGTGGTGCCACCTTCAAATCTTTTGTCAGTCGTGTTGTAGGTATAGCAGCGGAGCGAATCAAAGTAGCCCGAATAGCGCGTGGTATTGGTCCACGTCGTGGTAGTAGAGGTGCTTCCATCTGCTAAGGTGCCGCACGAAGTCGATTCGCAAGCGCGATTGCTCATACTGCCGGAATTGTCCATCAGGATGATGATATTCGGCGTCGTTGCGCTGGAGACAAAGGGTGGGACCGCGGTGTAATCCGCGTTGGAAACGACGGCTGCCGCATCGCCGGAACCGCACAGACCGGCACCGACACTACCGACAAGAACCATCAATGAGGCAAACGTTCGGCGATTCATGCGTTCTTCCTCCTCATCTCAAGCAGGACAACAGCCGTTCAATCTCGGCTACGAGTTGAGACAAGATCTTCATGTGTTATTGCGGCAACGTGACCACCATCTTATCGATGTGGCCTTCCTTGAGATGAAACTTGATTCGCGAGGTTGGAATGATTCGCTCGAGGTCCAGCGGCTCACCTTTGTGAGTCATCACTACGACTGCCGCCTTTAACACGTAGCTCCGTCCGTCGATGCGAATAGTCGAACCCTGCACTTCGTCGACCACACCGGACTGAAACCCCACGGTCGAGAACAGCGCCGCTTCCTGTGTTTGTTCAGATTCTGCACAGACACTGGGCAATCCGCCCAATCCTATCTGTACCCATGTCAGCGCACCAATCATCATAAAAAGGCGCGCGCTTCTCATCGCCAGACTATCTCTTAGCTGATTTTCTTCACGCATGTATCACCCTCCAAACAGCCATAGACCGAAGTCACCGTACTGCTTGAGCCAGTTGCGGCATTGGTTGCCGTGCAGGTGATCCGGTAGACCACCTCGGTCGCCGTTACCCCTGTGCCCTGACCGGACTTCGAATGTGCATAGAGGCGGTCGATGTCACCATTGACGGTAAAGCCAGGCACATTCGTCATGACAAAATTGGGATCTGTCGCTGCAGAATCGGCATAATTCTCAGCCAATGTGCCGGTAGGAGCAGGAGAGGGCAGAGGAGAAGAACCGTAGATCTCTTGCCAGAGAATCGTTGAGTTGGCTGCGGGAACCGGCCCTGCCGGCGCGATGAATGTGGCCGGCAAAACTCCCGGAGGTGACAGCGTCTGCTGGATGATGTTGGCCGCCAGCCCTTCACACGAATCCGCGGCTGCTACCACGGCTTCGGTGGTGCGAAAAAATCCCGCCATACGGTTTTCCATGCTTGTCACGGTAATGGAAGCGATGCCGAGAATGGAAAGAATCAGCAACATCAGCATCACGGTCAGCAAGGCTATGCCTCGCTGATTTCGTCGTCCTTCCTCCACATACACTGCTGTCGCAGCAGATCGTGCCTGTCGTAGATTCATTGCGGCATCTCTCGCTACAGGTTTCTCGGCTGGATTGTGCGGACCAGCACCCGCCTTCGTTGCTGCTGATAAGTGGTGGCGTCATAGCCGGCGTCTGCCGAAGGATTGTGATCGCCGACGATCACAGGCCCTGTCGTGTTGACACCTTTGGTTCCCTTCTCATCTAATCCGTCATCCGCTTTCGTTGGCCTGACCACCACGCTCACTTGTGCCATCCTGATCTTGTCCGGGGTCCTCGGCGTAATCGCCCACGACCCGTTGGAAACAAAATCGCCCTGAGAAAAGGTCGGGAATCCACCGGAGGAAGTCCCGTCTTGATCATCGATGATCCCGTCAGCATAGAGTGGGTTAGGCGCCACCTGGTTGCACCCGTCGCAGGCATACGTGATTTGGAGATCTTCGACGCCATCGACGAGCGGCACATTGTCTCGGACCAGGCACGGCGCATTGCTCCCGCAGGTAGCCGGCGTATTGGCAATGATTTGGTATCGCACACACTGCATCAGATACACAGGCGTACCGATAGGAAATTGACCGCTCACATAATTCCCGGCGCCAAAGCCGATAGAGGTTGCACCGATGGCCTTGACGGTTTTTGAGACTGCCCCTCCGATCGAAATGGTGGAATCGACAGCAAGCCCCTGAGCAAGCATTTCGGTTATGGCGGTGCCTGAGAGACTGATCGAATTGTCAAATGTCACCGCATTAGCAGTTCCGCCCGCCGCCGCCGTCAGCGTCCATCCCGTCGTATTCATGATCGGCAGCACCATGGAAACGCCATCGGGCCCGGTATCCGCGGCATTCGGCGATTGATCCTGCGGGAGCAATCCGACCGGCTTCGTGACAGCGCCGATGGTGGCATTGCAGTTACCCACCGGGGCTGTCGCCGGATCGGTCGCGTTGTAGTTGAAGCCGGCAAGCTTGATGTCCCGGCTAAGCAGATCAGTTGCCAATCGGACATTTTGCTGGGTATCCGCGACTTGCGTATTGACCACATTGGCACGATTCGAGGTGGCGACCGTGGTCATAGTAGCGGCCACAATCACGACGGTGATCAAGACGGCCGCCATCAATTCCACGAGAGTGAAACCCTGCTGGTTTAGGTCGAATCTCCGCATAGTCATGCTCCAGGCTGCGCCTATTCCGGCGCGACCACCGTCGTAAATACCGCGGTCTTGGTCCGAGCCGTGCTCACATCTGTCTGTCTGGTTTGCCAGTTGACGGTCACCGTGACGAGGAAACGATTCATGGTTACCGGATTCGCCGTGGGATCCGGATCAAGGCGTGTGGCTGTTACGGTGCCAACAGCCCCCAAGAGACCAGAGTTAGCCACCAAGGTTGTCCATTGCGTGCAGTCGCCCCAGGCCATACGCTGAGTGCTGACGCTCTGTGGACAGGCGGCGTTCGTCGCGGTGTTGTGATAATCCAAAACACGTTGCCGATTATTCTGAATGCGCTCGGCCATATCGGCAGCGACATTGGTGACGCGCGCCATATCGTTGGCATCAACATTTTTTCCCAGCGACATTCCGGACAATCCCGCCAGGCCCAATAGCCCGACTGAAAGCACGCCGGCTGCGACCATCGCTTCCAACAAGGTGAACCCTCGCTGACGGCGCGCGACCATTCTTGACGAAGTTTTGTGCTCTATCGTTTGTTTCATTCAGCCTCTATGGGCATGTTGCGTGAGCGCACCAGTTCACTTTCCCTGATGGGGTAACGACCACTGAGTAGACAGTTCCCTGCTGAGACACCAGGGTCAGCGGCACATTCACGGTAGATCCGCTCAACCCTTGTCGAGTGAATTGCACTGTTGGTCCACCGGTAAATCCAACAATTGCTTGTGGTAACACGATGGGAGCGAGCGCACCCCCGAAATCGACATTTACTCTTCCGGAGACAAGCGCCAGCGTCACAGTTACGGCAAGATTGCGGTTCATCGCCGCCATTCTGGCCAGAGTGAGACTTCCGGCAAGCTCGGTGGCGCCCTGCTTCAACTGATATCGCGCATTCCATTGGAGATAATTTGGTACGGCCACCATGGCAAGAATGCCCACGATCGCCACCGCGATCATCACCTCAATGAGCGTAAACCCTGCCTGGGAACGGGCAACGGCAGTTCGGGATTGATAGCGACGGCTACACATAGCGACAGGCAGATGAGCAAGTGCCATGCCGATGACGCCACAGGCATACTGCCGCACAACCCTTTGATATATCTGTCTCGTTCATGGAACCAGGCGTACAATTCCGAGCGTTCGGTGGTCTAGCAGATGACAATTTTTGTCGAGATGTTTGCGGTCCTGTTCCTGGGAGAGAGCCAGAATTCCAAGCGGGAGCGGTGCGGAGGGAGTCCCTTTGAGCCTGGCGAGCAGATGAAGCAACGGATGCCCCGGCACAATGCAGGCCCGGCACAGTCTTGGTGAGATAAACCTACATAGTTGCCGGGGAACAACGACGTCTAACGGTAGGCAACGTGTCGTTGAATACGACCAGAAACACGGCTATTTGATAGCCACCGCTCGCACCTGTTTATACGTAGTGAGCCCTTGAAGGACTTTCTCGATGCCGTCCTGAAGTAATGTCTTCATGCCCTCGCTCTTGGCAAGGGCTAACAATTCGCCGGTGCGGGTCCGTGTTTGAATGAGTGCCTTCATGTGATCAGAAACCACCATAAGTTCATGAATGGGTACCCGCCCGCGATAGCCGATGTGATTGCACGCCTCACATCCACGCCCACGATACAGTGTGAGCGGCCTATGCCCGCCGAGGTGGGCGCGCTCCCACTCTCCAACTCCAAATGCCTGTATCAGTTCCTCACATTCGTCGCGAGTGGGCTCATAGGCTTCTCGGCAATGGGAGCAAATACGCTTACACAACCGCATGGCAAGTACACCCAACATGGCGTCGGAAAAATTGAATGGATCACAACCCATATCGAGCAACCGCACGACCGTTTCCACGGCACTATTCGTATGGATGGTGCTGAACACCAGATGGCCCGTCAAAGAGGCTTCAATGGCAATATCCGCCGTTTCCTTGTCGCGCATTTCGCCGATCATGATCACATCCGGATCCGCTCGCAGAAACGCCCTCATGGTGGTGGCAAAGGTCAGGCCGATCTTCGGATGGACCTGCACCTGCCGCAAGCCGTCCTGGGTGATTTCGATCGGGTCTTCCGCCGTCCAGATTTTTCGTTCGTCCGTGTTGATGGAAGCCAAAATGGCATGCAACGTCGTGGTCTTCCCCGATCCCGTCGGTCCTGCACACAGCACAATGCCATGCGGCTTCTCAGCCAAGGTGCCAACCAATCGACGAGTCTCGCGACTGAACTCCAGTTCCTCGAGACGCCGAGGCCCGTTGGCACTTAAGAGCCGAATCACCACATCCTCGTTAAATCCTGCAGTGGGGAGTGTCGCAACACGTAATTCAATCTCCTGCCCTGTGCTCAATTTGAATCGAATCTTTCCATCTTGAGGTTTTCGCCGTTCCGCAATGTCGAGGCTGGCCATGATTTTCACGCGCGACACAATGGCCCGACGATAGGCGGCGGGAATTTTCATATAGGTAAAACAGGTCCCATCGACCCGAAAACGCACGGCCGTTTCTTTGCGGTCGGCATACGGCTCGATATGAATATCCGACGCGCCTCGCCGATAGGCCTCTGCGATGATCTGGTTGGCGAGACGGACGATGGCCGAATCGTTTTCGGTGATGGCGGCAATGGTGGCATTTTGCTGTTCTTCCAACTGCGCTTCACTGACCAGCTCGCCCAGAATATCCGTGATGGGATCACCGACCTCCCGCCCGCAGACGTCGCTCAACACTCGCGCGATATCTGCCCGCAAACCAACGTGATAGAAGACTGTTTGACCAGGGAAAGCCCGCCGCACATCGAGAAGTTTGTCAGGGTTATGTGGATCGTCAATCAAAACCTCCACCCCTTGCCCCTGCCGCCTGAGAGGGACCCAATGATTCGTTCGCAGGTAGTCGATGCTGAGATTCTTCAGCAATTCCGGCTCCACGATGGTCTGCTCATCATAGGCGAGAAACTGGCACTCGTAGAATTCCGCCAGGGCTGCACCGATCGCCGGTTTTGGAATTCTATAGCGGTCCATGAGCAGCGTGGCCGCGTCAAGCCGCTTTCGCAACGCTTCCGAGAGGGCGATCGTCAGTTCTTCCTGCCGGAGAAATCCCTGGCGAACGAGTGGCTCATAGAGGCCGGACGGACGCATTCTGGGTGAGCGTGTTTTCTCAGATGGTGGCCCGCTTGACAATAACGCAGGTGACATTGCACGGATCATAGCCTCTGTTCCTTTCTCACTATAGTTGACGGCGAATTGATTGCCCAATGTCAATGATGCCTTTGTCGCCTCACATTTTGGTCTGCCAACTGCCCGGCGCGACGAACACCACCGGCAGACCCTGCACAAGTCCTTCGCGAAGATCGTGGTTGTACCACACCTCTAATGAGCCCGATCCGTTGGCACCTTCCATAATCGCGCCTTGTGCAACCACCCCGCCGTAGACTTTGAGATAGCCGGCAACCC
This sequence comes from Nitrospira sp., assembly GCA_022226935.1. GTDB lineage: Bacteria > Nitrospirota > Nitrospiria > Nitrospirales > Nitrospiraceae > Nitrospira_A. The sequence goes on along the minus strand of CP092081.1, from coordinate 1,296,050 downwards.
GAACATCACCTGCGGCGTACAAGACCCCCTGAAGGTGAATGCCGGACAGTTGCACCGGTATCCGTGTTCCAAGCGACTGCTGACCTTCAGGGGGCGGACTCAACGCCGGCACGGCTCGTCCAGTGCTTCCTGCCTTCCAAAGAACATGCGCGTTCACAATAAAGATGCCTTCGGCGTAGTCCTGATCCAGCACGATCGAACCCAAGTTATCGAGGCGAGGCGGCATCCCATCCAGCGTATCCACAAACACGAGCCCCCGATGATCGCCCGGTCCCTTAGAGGCAAACACCTCGGAGGCAGGACGCCCCAAACCGGGTTGAATCACGCCACCCGCATACAACAACCCGTCCCGATCGATCCCATACACTTGGCCGAACTGCATCGCCATTCGCTTCAAGGTCGTGTAGTCCCACTGATCCACCTTGATGCCGGGGACCGGCTCCTGGTGAGCATGAACATTCAATGGCACACCTGACCAGGCTTCGACCGGAAGCTGGGCAAAAAAGGCATCGCCCCCCAGCCGGATCGTCAACCATCGATCCTCGCGATGACTCATTTCGTCATAGGGTTGTCCGCTCACCGAAGCCATTCCACTCTTGATCGGAACGTCTTCCGGCCGGGGAAAATAGGCGCGACCACGGACCACCATTTCCCCCCAATGCGCGAAAATGGAACCCGATCGGGATTGCCCTGTCTCGCTTCCAAGAGTGCCGCTTTGCAACGGCGCATGCAGAGCGGGAACCGCATAGGCTCCGAATTCCATGCTTAGCGTCTTTGTTACACGCGAGGCACGGCCGGCCCCCGCCGTCACTTCTACCGTGCAGAGCAAACCTGGTCTCGCCGCCCCATAGACTCGTAACTTGAGAATTCTTGAGAGCCCCTTGAGCGATTTGAACCAGCCTGTCTGAGGATCGTTTAACAATCTGTCATGCTGGAGATTCGCTGCATCGAAAACCATATCGGGATTCGCGCTCGTCCCGACGAATTGCGGATGCCCTTGCGCGTCGACATAGGAAGGATCCCCCTGGGCATTGATTAATCGTTTGGCAAACCAGGTCGTCCCGACTTCATGCGGGCGAAGTGCGGGATCGTGAAACCACCCCATCACGACATCGATAGCCGCCTCTGCAGCGTGATGCGCGACCCGCTCTTCCTGCAATGCACTGGCACCGACGACCTCCTGTCCCGCTAGCTGCATGGACGTCATCCCCAAGAGGGTCAAGAGAAACACCACCATCAACACCGCCAACAAGGCCATTCCCCGTTCATCCCGCTGCTTCGTCGTGGCTGAGCGTTCTGCACTCCTATTCATATTCCCTGATCCCCTTTGCTAATTACATTCTGATCGCGATATCTCGCGAGAGTTTCGATCCTTGGCGGCCCGCCTGTATCGTCACACGAACGCGCACAACATCACGCGCATCATTGGTCATGCCTCCGTTTCTGTTGAAATACTGCAGTTGTACTCCACTCACATCGTTCAATACCGTACTTGCCACGCCGTCCACTTCACGCATCAATCGCTGAGTCCCCTCATCGGAGCGCTTCACGTAATAGCGCACCCGATTCAGCAAAACGACGGCGGTCTTCGGCTGATACTGTTCGAGAGTCGGGGCCATGAGCGTCAATGTTTGCTTTCGGCCGTCGGCAGCCAGGCGATTCCAGGCACAATGCGTCGCGGTACACAGGAGCACCTGCTTGCCTTTCGGCCAATCGGCGCCGTCTTCTACCAGCAGGTCTTGCCGGCCGGCTTCCGCAATCTGCGTCAGGATGGTTGACGATCCGCTCAAGTTGGCAAAGAATTCGACATCATCCACTTCCATCTTCACAAAGACAGTGTCTCCGCCCAATAACCCGCCACCGGCCAACCGCAGTTCGCTACACAACACATCCAGCCCTAGCCGCAGTTCTTGATTCGCCGTCATGCTGGCGTGCTGGGAACTCAGGCGAAAGCCGTATGCGGCAAACGCTTGAATGGCCGCCGATATCGCCACGCTGCTGATCGCCAGAGCGATGAGGAGTTCGATGAGACCGACCCCTCTCGCATTGAGATGCCATTCCAACCGTATCGGCTTCGCCTGCTGGGAAGCAGAAATTCCTGTGTGTGTCATGACAACGCCATCGAGCCGCTAGCGCGTGGGTTTGCCCGGATCGTACGTACGCGCACTTCGCGTGAGTGACCTCCGAGCGTGGTGAAACTCGCGCGCGCCTCTATCGTCGCCAGGCTCGCAGTCCCCGGCTCTCCTCCGCGGTTGAGTTCCACCGTCCAGACCAGTCTGATATTGGACCGCGTCTGACTGCCCGTGAAGATACCGTCGCCGTTTGTCTCATCGTCCAGCAGACCGTCGTCGTGCATGAGAGACTCCAGCGTCCCGTTCTGATCGAGATCATCTGCCAGCAATTGATCCCACGGCAGACTTCGCTTCGCCTCCAAGCACGATTCAGCCAGAGCCAAGGCCGTCGCCGTCATCGCACCGCGCTGAAGGCCACGCTGCGCCCACTCGCACATTTCGATCGTCCCGAGGATGCCTATCGACAGGACCACCAAGGCAACCATGCTTTCTACCAGCGTAAACCCCGCCATACTCGTCGTCGGAGGTTGTCGTTTCGCATGTCTCCCCTCTGGTCGTTTCATGACATCGACACCCGCCCCGTGATGCTCACCGTCACCTGATGCGTCACGCGCTTGGAATCAATCAGGACCATGGTCGTTGCGGTCGCGGAACGGCCGCTGGACTGGAAGAGGATCTCAGGCCTAGTGCTCATCGAGTCGACAATCGTGCCTGTGTGCGCAAACTCATAACGACGCAGCACAGCCGTCTCACAGTCCACGCACTCAGTGCGTAGCTCCGATTGCGCTGTATTCACCACGACTCGAATGCGTTCGTGCCGCGCCATGGCCAACTGCCGCGCCATGCGCAATTCAGACGCAATCTCTGTCACCACTGCCCGCTGACGATGTTTCGCGATAAGTGCCGACCACCCCGGCACGCTGACTCCCACGACGATCGCCATGATGGCAAGCACGGTACACAGTTCCACAAGACTGACTCCGCGTTCATTCATGTCCGCTCCTTTCTTCGAGCGCGTAGAGCGTTTCCAAGTTCCGTGCCGCTGGCGGTAACACATGGCGCAGGAAACCCCGCGCCGACCAGCTTCTTTCGAAACCCGGGATAAGATGCCGAGATGGCGGGATCTTGCGTGGACAGAGCCGGTTCTCAGACGGTGAAATGACCAGGGCCAATAGATCTGAACAATTGTGAACTGTTCCGAATCAGATACAGTGCCCAGTCCATTCGGATACAGATGAGAGAATCATCAGTGCCTATAAACAGGCTCTGATAGCCGCTTTACAGGGATTTACCGGGGAAGATCGATGAGAGACCAATACCAGTTGAGGAACGGCTGGTGAAACAGGAGGGCGAGCAGCGATCCCACCGCGAGGAACGGTCCAAACGGAATATATTGATCTCGCCTGGTGATCCCGGCAGCAATGAGCCCGACACCGACGAGGGAGCCCAGAAATGATCCAATCATAATGGCTAACAACACCGGCTGCCACCCGATGAACGCGCCGACCATGGCCATGAGTTTAATGTCCCCGCCGCCCATGCCCTCTTTTCCGAACACATAGGGGCTGACCCAGGCCAGAAACCACAGGATACCTCCGCCCACGAGGACGCCAAGCAGAGAATCGATCAGGCCGATCGGCAGAACCACGGCGGCACAGACCAGCCCCACGGCAATCCCCGGTACGGTCACGGCATCAGGAATCATCGTATGAGAAAGATCCGTCCCCGTAATCACAATCAGCGCCGACAGTACGGCCGCATACACCACCGCCTCGGCTGTGAAGCCGAACATCCAAAATATGAACAGGTAGCCGATGGCATTGGCCGCTTCCACCAACGGATATTGAATGGAGATCGGGACATGGCACGAACGGCACCGGCCCCGCAGGAGCAGGTAGCTGAGAATCGGAATGTTGTCGTACGCCGCGACAGGTTGCCGACAGGCAGGACAATGCGAGGCAGGCCAAGCGACAGACTCTTCGCGTGGCAATCGGTAGATACAGACGTTAAGGAAACTGCCGATGACCGCGCCGAACAACAGCAGCATCACATATGGGACCATCAAGCCTCCCGCTACGATTCGCTCGTCTTACGCTCGCGCGCGCATCTAAGTATACGTATCAAATCCTACGGTAATAAGAGCATGCATTCGACCCTCTGCACCCGCCTCTTTTCATTTACAAACGCCAGGAGCACTGCGTATAATCCGACAACGATTCGAGCCCGGGGCATCGAAGGCCTCAATCTGCGAATCGCCCTTATTTCAAGTGGAGCGAGATGTACATGCCGACAGCTGCCAGGACTACCAAAGGTCGAACCAGAGTCTCATCACCCGAGCCGATTCTTCCCCCTCGCAAGCGACGTCCGGAAGCACTCACCACACGCGAACAGGAAATCCTTGAGTTGATCTGGACTGGCTTCAAGAACAAGGAGATCGCCCAGCGGCTCAAAATCAGCGTGAAGACCGTCGAAGCGCACCGAGCCAACATGATGAAAAAAATTCGGGTCTCTAACACCGCCCAACTGCTCAAGGCTGCCATTCAAGGGAAAATGCTCAAGCTCAGGTAGTCCACAGTCTTTATTTTCAGGACTGCCCCTCTCCGCGCTCCCGACGCTGACGCACAGCCTCATACAGAACGATGGCCGCTGACGCCGAAACATTGAGCGAGCTGACTTTCCCCGACATGGGAATGTGCGCCGCATCATCACAGGCACCCCGAACCCCTGGGCGGACACCCTTCCCTTCTCCGCCGAATACCAGGGCGACAGGCCCTCGGAAATCCAGTTGTGTGTACCCCTTCGGCGCGTCGACATCCAGCGCATAGACCCAGACGCCGGCTTGCTGCAGGCGCTCGATCCATCGCGACAGGTTGGGCACTCTGCCGACCGGCATATAATCCACCGCCCCGGCTGACGCCTTAGCTACCACACTTGTCAGACCAACCGCACGGCGTTCCGGAATGAAGACGCCTTGCACCCCGGACGCCTCCGCCGTGCGGAGGATCGCCCCTAGATTGTGAGGGTCTTCGACACCGTCGAGCAGCACCAACAGAGGAGTCCGACCAGGGGCCTGCGCCGAAGCAAGAATGGCGTCCGGATCGCCATAGGATTTGGCAGCGATGAGTCCGACTACGCCTTGGTGGTGGCCGGCAGGAACAAGTCGGTCGAAAGCGGCGCGGGGCTCGACATACACAGGGATGCGCTGCTCTCTGGCCAGCCGCACGATTTCTCCGAACTGCCGATCTGTCCCCAACACGAGCAACCGCTGAATCGGGCGGCCCCCGGCTCGAAGAGCCTCTCGTACGGCATGGAGACCGTAAATCAGCTCCGCGGAATTATCGCTTCCAGCGGCTGGTGCCATCCGGCCGATCCTCAATCGTAATGCCCTGGGAAGCCAGCTCGGTTCTGAGCTGGTCGGCAAGCTTGTAGTTTTTGGATTGTTTTGCGGCGAGCCGCTCGGCGATCTTCGCAGCGATCTCTTCATCCGAGAAGTCTGCCCTCTCGTCGGCACATGTTCCCACCACACTCTGCTTCGGCTGGCTTTTGAACTGCCAGTCATCGGACTGCAGGAGACCCAGCATCAGGCCCAACGAACGAAACTCGTGTCTCACGGCATGCCGCATCTCAGCGGACAGTCCAGCATCAAGTGCCTTGTTCGCCTCCCCGCGCAACTTTTGTAACGCGGCTACAGCATTCGGCGTATTCAAATCATCGTCCATGGCGTCAGTAAATGCCTGCCTGGTTCGAGTGTTGGCCTCGCGCATCTGTTGATCGGCCGCGCCATGGGCAGGAGCCGGTTCCTTCAATCGCTCGAAGAGATCGTACAATCCGTTGAGTGCGTTTTTGGCTTCCGCCAGGCTTTGATCGGAAAAATCCAACGGGCTGCGATAGTGGGTGGACATCAGAAAGTATCGCAACATCTCGCCGGTCACGGTATCAGGCCATTCAGACTTGTCGAAAATTTCGCGAATGGTAAAGAAATTTCCCAACGACTTGGACATCTTCTCTTGGTTGATCTGCACAAAGCCGTTATGCACCCAATACCGCGCGAATTCTTTACCGGTCGCACCGCAGGATTGGGCAATCTCGTTCTCATGGTGCGGGAAAATAAGATCCATCCCGCCGCCGTGAATGTCGAAGGTCTCACCAAGATGCCGCATCGCCATCGCCGAGCATTCGATATGCCAGCCTGGACGGCCCGGCCCCCACGGGCTGTCCCATGACGGTTCGCCGGGTTTACTGCCTTTCCACAAGGCAAAATCCATGGGGTGACGTTTGCGCTCGTCCACATCCACGCGCGCGCCGGCCTGCAAATCATCGATCTTTCGTTTGGAAAGGCGACCATACCCCGGATACCGGTCGACCTGAAAATAGACGTCTCCATTAACGCGATAGGCCATGCCTTTAGCCACTAACGTCTCGACCAGGGCGACAATGTCGGCGATGTGCTCGGTCGCTCTGGGCTCAAGCGTGGCCCGTCGAACTCCAAGCCTGTCCATATCGTCGTAGTAGGCCTTGATGTAGGTCGCCGTGATGTGGTCACAACTCACTCCTTGCTCATTTGCCCGCTTGATGATTTTGTCATCCACATCGGTGAAGTTCTTGGCAAATTCGACGGCAAAGCCGGAGTATTCCAAATAGCGCCGCAGCACATCGAAGACCAACGCGCTGCGGGCATGTCCGATATGACAATAGTCGTAGACCGTCACCCCGCATACATACATGCGGACTTTTCCGGGCACCATCGATTCGAACGATTCCTTGCTTCCGGTCAACGTATTATAGATACGCAACATGATGCGGCATTACTCCATAGAGGGGCGGCGCCTAGGCCAATGAGACCAGAGGAAATAGCCGAGACCCACCGCCAGCAATACACCGATCACCAGATCCGCGTGATGGAAATACTGGTGTAATTCATTCCAGTGCTCTCCCATCTTCAAGCCCACATAGGCCAACGCGTAGCAGAAGGGAAGCGCTCCGACAAATGAATAGAGCACGAACTTTTTGACGTCCATGCGCGCAATTCCCGCCGGGAGAGAAATGAACGTTCGTACGACCGGCAACAGTCGGCCGATCAACACCGCCGCCTCCCCATGTTTCGCAAACCATCGGTCGGCCAGTTCCACATCATGCTGGGACACGAGAAAATACCGGCCGTACCGTTCGACAAACGGCCGCCCTCCCCACACGCCAACATAGTAAGCCACTAAGGAACCCAGCACATTCCCGATCGCGCCGGCCAGAGTCACACCCACCATCGAAAACTGGCCGGTGAAGACCAAGTATCCGGAGAATGGCATAATGATTTCGCTTGGCAGAGGAATGCAGGCACTTTCGATCGCCATTGTGATCACGATGCCGGTGTAGCCCAACATCGAAATGGTCGCAATGACGAATCGGCCGAGAACTTCGATCAGCCATTCGATCAGGGCGCTCATGCGCGAGACCTCTTAGGAGAACGCCCTTTGACCACACTCCGGGTCGCAGACAGTTTGGAGAGCGGCTGCTCCCAGGCCTTAAAGTGTTCCAGCATCGCGTGATAGGTCGTATCGAGATGGATCGGCGTCACGGATACCATACGGCGCTCCAAGGCTTCATGGTCGGCGTCTTGCTTGCGGCTCCACGATTGACGGGTTCCCGCAATCCAGTAATATTTGCGCCCTCGGGGATCCACTTTCTCGACAATGGGATTGTTGAAGCGGCGCCGACTCAAACACGTCACCTTGACGCCTTTGATGGAACGTAACGGAACATCGGGGATATTCACGTTCAGGATGGTTTCTGCCGGCAAGCCGTGCTGCAACACTTGCGCAACCACTCGAGCCGCATACCGCGCGCCGACCTCGAATCGGAACGTCTCCCCGCCTTCCTGCGACACGGCCACCGACGGAATGCCGAGGATCGTTCCCTCCAGGGCGCCTGACACCGTCCCGGAATACATGACATCATCGCCGAGATTGACGCCGCGATTGATGCCCGAGAGAATCATCGCCGGAGGCCCGGGCAAGATTTTCACCAAGGCGAGATTGACACAATCCACCGGGGTTCCGTTCACCATAAACACGCGGGGCGCCATTTTGGTGATGCGGAGCGGCTTGTGCAAGGTCACCGCATGTCCCACTGCGGTTCGTTCACGGTCGGGTGCGACAATCCACACGTCTCCCAGCGCGCCGAGCGCAGCCGCCACGGCATGAATTCCGGGAGACGCAATCCCATCATCGTTGGTTACAAGAATCCGTACGCGCGCCACAGGCACTCCTTCTGCATGGCAACTACCGTGAACGGGGAGGACTGAAACCGTTGGCTCAAGGATGATGGTGGGAAGAAGACGAGAAGGTTCACGGATAGGCGAAGATTGGTTAGGACAGTGCGTGATGGACGACATCGTGCCGATGGTCGGGGCGGCGGGATTTGAACCCACGACCCCTCGCACCCCAAGCGAGTGCGCTACCGGGCTGCGCTACGCCCCGACACGACCGACATCGATGTGACCCACACGGTTGGACGCAGCCGCCCGCATCACCGGAACCATTCACGCTGAATGTGAATCGATCATTCGGATGATCGCCTGGAGATCGCCCCTGACACGTTGTGCCAGTTCCTTCCGCGACCCGCTCTTTTTGACGGTGGCCCGTCCTCGGCGGGCCCAGTACCGCTTCACTCCCGCCAGCGTGTGCCCTTCATCATAGAGCATGCGCTTGATCTCCAGCACCGTATCCACATCACGTTGTACATACAACCGTTGATTGCCGCGACTTTTCTTGGGCCTCAGGAAGCTGAATTCCGACTCCCAAAACCGCAAGACATAAGCCGGCAATTTAGAAATCTTGCTGACTTCGCCGATTTTATAAAAAACCTTACTTCCCAGTCTGGGATCATTCCCCATGACCGGTCCTCATGCTGCGTGTGCTCGTGACAAGGTATCGACTAGGAATTCACGTACTTTTTAAAGACCTGACTCGGTCGAAACGTCACCACGCGACGGGGGGTAATGCCGATTTCTTCACCGGTTCGCGGATTACGTCCTTTACGGGCCCCTTTGCTTCGAACGACAAAATTCCCAAATCCTGCAATTTTGACCGCATCACCCTTCTGCAGCACGCCTTTCAGCAGATTGAGCACGAGTTCGACGATATCCGCTGCATCGTTTTTAGACACTCCAACCTGCTTGAAGATTTCGTTCGCGATATCCGCCTTTCTCATGCCTTTCCCCCCGCCATCCACTAGAGTCGTTCCTTAGGAAGTGCTTCTTGGTGTCGAGCGTCCAAGACAAAGAATTTCCCCATAAGTTACGTGAGGTTATCTGGCCTGTCAAGGATTATATGCGCCGAAATGGAGGGAAAACGGCTTCAGCGACCGGCTAGGAGCAATTTGTACTCGATACTGTCTGCCAACGCCTGCCAACTGGCTTCCATAATATTTTCAGAGACACCCACCGTCCCCCACTTGTCCTTATGATCTCCCGATTCAATCAGCACGCGAACCTTGGATTCCGTCCCCTTATCTGCAGACAACACGCGGACCTTATAGTCCAGCAGTTTGACTTCACGCAGTTGCGGATAAAATTTCTCCAAGGCTTTACGTAATGCATGGTCGAGCGCATTCACAGGTCCGGCCCCCACCGCCGCCGTATGTTCGACCACCTCGCCGACCTTCACCATGACCGTCGCTTCCGACAGCAGAAGCCCATGTTCCTGCTTCTTTTCGACGATCACCCGGAATCCCAGTAACTGAAACGACGGACGATGGCTTCCCATCGCTTTACGCATCAACAATTCAAAGGACCCTTCGGCGCCTTCGAATTGATATCCCTGACTTTCGCGCTCTTTGAGCGTCTCGACGAGTTCCTGGAGCTTCGCATGATTTTTGGTCAACGAAATCCCGTAGGCTTCAACCTTTTCCATCAATCCGCTGCGTCCCGCGTAATCGGAGACCAATATGCGGCGCCGGTTTCCGACAACGGCGGGATCGATGTGCTCATAGGTCGCCGCATTCTTGAGGACCGCATGAATATGCACACCACCCTTGTGCGCAAACGCCGCATCCCCCACATAGGGCTGCCGCTTATTGGGCATCAAATTGGCAATCTCCGTGACAAACCCCGAGACATCTTTCAGTCTGGTCAGTTTGTTTCCGAGTGCCGGGCGCTGCATTTTCAATTGCAAGTTCGGGATGATGGAGCAGAGATTGGCATTGCCGCACCGCTCGCCGATTCCGTTGATCGTGCCCTGCACCTGCAGAATTCCAGACTCCACGGCAACGAGTGAATTGGCCACGGCCATTTCGCTGTCATTGTGGGCGTGGATGCCCAAGGGCACTGGGCATTCCTGCTTCACCACTCGGCAGATTTCCCGAATTTCCCATGGCATCGTGCCGCCATTCGTGTCGCACAAAATCACTCGCTCGGCACCGCCGGCGATCGCACGACGAATGGTCTGCAGCGCGTACTCGGGATTGGCTTTGTACCCGTCGAAAAAATGTTCCGCGTCATAGAACACGCGCCGATCTTTGGAACGCAGATAGTGAATGGAATCTTCGATGAGTTCCAAATTCTTGGCGAGCGCAATACCGAGGGCATCCGTCACCTGGAACGACCAACTCTTCCCAAAGAGCGTGATGGTCGGCGTGCCGGAATCCAGAAGCGCCTGGAGATTTTTGTCTTTCCGGACCGGATTGCTGGCTTTCCGCGTGGAGCCGAATGCCACGACAGTGGCATTCCGAAACGGAATGGTTTTGATCTGCCGGAAGAACTCAATGTCTTTGGGATTCGCCCCCGGCCACCCGCCCTCGATGAAGTGCACGCCGAGTTCATCGAGCTGTTGCGCGACGCGAAGCTTATCCTCGACAGAGAAACTGACGTCCTCGGCCTGAGCCCCATCACGCAACGTCGTATCGTAGATCTCCAGTGCGGAGGCTTGCGCGGCGGTGAGCGTCGTCACGCTGGTGGAGGCCACAGCTGAAGACCGGCGTGATACTGTCGTTCGGCGTTTCATAGATGTGAGAGCCACACGGCGTTTCGTGACGCGTAGAGGAAGCCGCTCGTCCAGCGACGCTCCCTTCCCGGCGATTAGCTCAAGGCCGGCGCCGACACGCGATCCAGACCAAACGCCGTATGGAGCGTGCGCATGGCCAATTCCAGATACTTCTCCTCGATCACACAGGATATTTTGATTTCCGATGTGCTGATCATCATGATGTTGACGCCTTCGCGTGACAGCACCTCGAACATTTTCGCCGCCACGCCGGAGTGAGATCGCATGCCCACGCCGATCAGAGACACCTTGGCAATAGATTCGGTGACAGCCACCGACCGGGCACCGATTTCCTGGGACAATCGCTGAACGAGATCGACGGCATTGCGCAGATCCGGCTTGGGCACCGTGAAGGAGATGTCGGTCATGGACGCCTGGCTGACGTTTTGAATGATCATATCCACAACGATGTTCGCGTTCGCCACGGCTCCAAATACACGCGCGGCAATACCCGGGCGATCCGGCACACCGACGATCGTAATCTTGGCTTGATTGCGGTCTCCCGTCACACCGGACACCATGACCCCTTCCATATCGGCATCTTCACGTGTCACGAGCGTTCCCTTTCCTTCCTTGAAGCTTGAATTGACTTCCACCGGAACGGAATATTTCGCCGCAAATTCGACGGAGCGGCTCTGCAACACCTTGGCGCCGAGGCTCGCCATTTCCAGCATCTCTTCGTACGAAATCTTGTCGAGGCGACGCGCGGCCGGCACAATGTTGGGATCGGCGGTGTACACCCCGTCAACATCCGTATAAATGATACAGCGATCGGCCTTGAGTGCCGCAGCCAATGCTACAGCGGTCAAATCGGACCCTCCCCGCCCCAAGGTCGTGACATCCGAGCTGGCGTTAATGCCCTGAAATCCCGCGACCACCGGAATGACCCCTGCGGTGAGCGCTTCTTTGATCCGTTCGGCCGTGACACGGGAAATTCTCGCCTTGGTATGAGCGCTGTCGGTGTGAATGCCGACCTGCCGGCCCGTGAACGATCGGGCGTTCACTCCTCGCCCCCGCAGCTCCATGGCCAACAAGGCGATGGTCACGCGTTCTCCAGTCGAAAGCAGCATGTCCAGTTCACGCTCATCCGGGGAGTGGGTTGCGTCATGCGCCAGCTTGAGCAATCGATCCGTTTCGCCGCTCATGGCCGATAACACGACAACGACCTGATGCCCGTCTTTTTGCGCACGCTCGACCCGTTCGGCGACGCGATGAATCCGCTCGATGTTCCCAACCGACGTGCCGCCGTATTTCTGAACGATCAGTGCCACAACCCTTAGGCTCCTCGAGGAAATAATCGCATCATGAGTTTTGTGGCATCGCGAGGCGCAGATCCGGCAATGGCCTTGTCCTGTTCATGAAAGCGGGTGGCCGAGCCGGCCGATGGTTGGGCGGCACCGTCGCACAACGCATACAATATCGGCGGAACCTCTGAGCCATGCCCCTTCGCCAACCCGGGATCGCACACCACGAGCAGCCGGTACGCCGGATACTTGGCCAACGCCGCAAGCATCGGCCCGACCACCTGGGCATCGAAACGTTCGATCGCCTGCACCTTGTCGTGGATATCGGTCGCATGCAACACATCGTCCGACAACCCGGCATGGAGATAGACGAAATCTTTCTTCGCCAACTCGTGGACGACCGCGTTCACACAGCCGGCGAACGTTTCCGATTCATCGCCGCTATCGGCCGGCAGCTCGGCCGCGTCCATTCCGGCACAGAGGCCGACTCCACGGTGTACATCACTGGCTGATATCACGACACCGGTGATCTGATAACGTTCCGGCAACGGTGGCCACAAGGGAGCGCGCCCCTGCCCCCACAACCACAGACAGTTCGCCGGCTTCAGTCCTTCTTGTTCACGCTCCTCGTTGACCGGATGATCGCGCAGAATAAAGAAGGAGGCGTCCATGATTTTCCGCAGCACATCAGCGCCATCACCGGCCGGCAGAGCCTCGGCAATCGAGTGGCCAACGAGCTGCTGAGGATCGACACAAGCCGCGCGCGATTTTCCTCCCACCCACACCATCAAGTGCCGATGACCGGAACCAGGATAAAACTGAATGCTCTCCGACCCCAGCTGTTCGTTGACGGCTTCAACCAATTCCCGAGCCTCTTCCGTCTCGATGAGCCCGGCCGTCGCATCTTCCATGATCACATGCGGTCCGAGCTTCTTGATGTCGGCTGCGCGATCTTTCCCGCCTGAAGCGGACTCGCCGCGCACCGTGACCATCGTGCAACGGAACACCACATCCTGTTCACCCACCGTCACCCCGAGACCCGCGGCCTCCAGAGGACCGGGGCCCGGATAATATTTCTTGGGATCATATCCCAACACGGCAACCGCGGTGACATCGCTGCCCGTCCTGCCCGCATCGGAAGGAAGGCTCAAGAGTCCCACTTCTCCACGCTGGGCGATTTGGTCAAGATAAGGAGTCTTGGCCGCTTGAAGAGGCGTGCTCCCACCGAGCTCCGCACAGGCAAGGTCTGCCATCCCGTCGGCATGCAGGATCAAATATTTCATGCAATGTTCCTGAGGTAATCAGACATGAAGGAGGCGGGCCACATCATCGCGAGTAGCTTTCACCGTTTGAGGCTGACGTGAAATGCCGATCGCCGTATCGGCATCCTTCAAACCGTGCCCAGTCAATGTACAGACGACCGTGGCACCTTCCTTTAATTGTCCGGCTTGGCTCAACTTAATCACACCGGCCACAGAAGTGGCCGATGCTGGCTCACAAAAGACCCCTTCTTCCCGCGCGACCAAGGCGTAGGCATGGAGAATTTCTTCATCCGTGACCATATCGATGGCGCCGGACGATTCTTTCACCGCCGTAAGGGCCGACTGCCAGCTCGCCGGGTTGCCGATCCGTATCGCCGTTGCGACGGTCTGCGGCTCTTTCACGACATGCCCCAAAACGATCGGCGCGGCTCCGGCGGCTTGAAACCCCATCATGCGAGGCAAGCGCGTCGTTTGATTGGCGGCACGATACTCGCGATACCCATTCCAATAGGCGGTGATATTACCCGCATTCCCTACAGGAAGTACATGGACGGTCGGCGCATCCCCAAGATCGTCGCAGATCTCCATCGCGGCCGTTTTTTGACCTTCGATCCGGTACGGATTGAGCGAGTTCACCAATTCCACCGGATAGGTTGCCGATAACTCCTTGACGATGGTCAACGCCTGGTCAAAGTTTCCTTCAACCTGAATGACGATGGCTTGGTGCATCATGGCCTGCGACAACTTGCCGAGCGCAATTTTTCCAGCGGGGATCAGCACATACACCGCGATGCCAGCCCGGGCGCCATACGCCGCTGCCGATGCGGACGTATTGCCGGTGGAGGCGCAAATGACCGCTTTCGCTCCTCCTTCGACCGCCTTGGAAATGGCCATGGTCATGCCGCGATCTTTGAAGGATCCCGTGGGGTTCATCCCTTCATACTTGAGGTAGAGATCTACACCCGGGGCGATTTTTTTTGCCAGCCGCGTCGCGCGGATGAGGGGCGTGTTGCCCTCTCCCAGCGTGATGACCGACGTCTGAGCCGTCACCGGCAGGAACTTCCGGTATTCTTCGATAATGCCGCGCCAGCGAGTCATAACGATCTAGTCAACCACCTTCTCATTGAGGTCGGAAACGCCCCCGTCATTCGTCTTTCCCCTCGACTCTGATCAATGTCGTCGGTTCGGAGATGTAGGGCATCGGATTGATCTCGCGAAGCGCGTTTTGGATATCACGCTCTTTCGCCATATGCGTCATGATGACGACCGGCACGGTCTGCCCTTCTTTGCGTCCTTGCTGAAGCACCGAGGAAATGCTGATGCTGTAGCGCCCCAACACCCCCGCGATCTGAGACAAGACCCCGGGCCGATCCAGAACCATGAAGCGAATGTAATATAACGAGGTGATTTCTTCCATCGGCCGGATACGCAGCGGCCGCCGGTAATCCGGCTGATATGAGGCGGGTGGAACGCGCCCCGTCGCATCCTTGAGCAGATCGCGCGCGATGGACATCACATCGCTCACGACAGCGCTTCCCGTTGGCATCGATCCGGCGCCACGCCCATACAGCACCACATCTTCGACGGCATCACCCACCAACTGAATGGCATTGTACACCCCATCTACTTTTGCAATTTGTGAGGCCGATGGCACCATGGTGGGATGGACGCGCGCTTCAATGTCTCCATCGGAAAACTTGGCAATCGCCAGCAACTTGATGGTAAAGCCAAACTCCTTGGCATAGGCGATATCCAGCGGCGTCAGGCCGGTAATGCCTTCGGTATAAATTTCCTTGAAGTTGACCGGAGTGCCGTAGGCCAGACTGACCATGATGGTGAGTTTATGGGCCGAATCGATACCTGCGACATCGAATGTCGGGTCAGCCTCGGCATAGCCGGCTCGTTTGGCTTCCTCCAACACGACCTCGAACCGCTGTCCTTCGCTGGTCATCCGGCTCAGAATATAATTCGACGTACCATTGATGATGCCATAGATGGATTGAATATTGTTCGCGGCCAAACCTTCCATCAAGGCGCGGATCACCGGGATGCCGCCACCCACGCTCGCCTCGAATCCCAGGTCGATCCCGCGACGCGAAGCGGCAGCGAAAATTTCTTCTCCATGCACGGCTAAGAGAGCCTTATTCGCCGTCACGACGTGCTTGCCTCGTTGCACCGCATCCAGAATCACGCGTTTCGCAAGGTCATACCCGCCCATCAACTCAATCACAATATCGACGCGCGGGTCTTCCAGCACCTGCTGAATGTCCGTAGTCAGCACGCCTGGCGGAATCGCCACGCCCCGGTCACGGGTAATGTCCAAATCCGCAATGCGCACCAATTTGATAGGCACGCCTACCCGCCGACGGATCAATTCCGCGTTTTCGATCAGCACTCGAGCCACGCCGGTCCCGACGGTGCCGAAGCCGATTAATCCGACTCCGATCTCAGTCTTCATGATTCCTGATCATCCAAATTCAACACTTTCCGAATCCCGCGGAGCGCCTGCCGCGTGCGGTGCTCGTTCTCCACGAGGGCAAACCGCACGAATTCATCGCCGCCTTCACCGAAGCCGATGCCCGGCGATACTGCAACCTTCGCTTCACGGAGCAGCAATTTCGAAAACTCCAGCGACCCCATGTGCCGAAACGGATCCGGAATACGAGCCCAGACAAACATCGTCGCCCTAGGCAAGGCCACGGGCCACCCGATACGATTCAGCCCGTTCACCAGGACATTCCGGCGGTTTTGATACCGCTGTACAACCTCTTTCACACAGTCCTGCGGTCCGTTCAACGCGACGGTGCTGGCGATTTGAATCGGCTGAAAAATACCGTAATCGAGATAGCTCTTCAGCTTCGCGAGGGCTCCCACCACTTCACGGTTGCCGACACAAAAGCCGACCCGCCATCCAGGCATGTTATAGGCTTTGGACAGCGTGTAAAACTCGACGCCCACGTCCTTTGCCTCTGGCACCTGCAGAAAACTCGGCGCCTTATACCCATCGAACGCGATATCCGCGTAGGCCAGATCGTGAATCACAATGACGTCGTGCTCTTTGGCAAACGCGACGATTTTCTTGAAGAACTCGAGGTCGACCACCGCGGTCGTGGGGTTGTGTGGAAAATTGATCACCAGAATACGCGGCCGCGGCAACGTTTGGCGATAGACCCGTAGCAGATCGTCGAAGAAATCGCTGTCCTGACGCAGCTCAATCCCGCGTACCTCGCCGCCCGCAATAATGAAACTGTACATGTGGATGGGATAGGTCGGAGTCGGCGTCAGCACCACGTCGCCCGGCCCGATCGTAGCCAACGCCAAGTGCGCGAGACCTTCTTTCGAGCCGATCGTGACAATCGCTTCGGTCTCGGGATCCAAATCCACATCGTAGTTCCGCTTGTACCAACCGGTAATCGCATGGCGCAGTTTGGTAATGCCACGCGAGGCCGAATAGCGGTGATTCTTGGCTTTCTTGGACGCCTCGATCAGTTTGTCGACAATATGAGGCGGCGTGGGCTGATCGGGATTGCCCATGCCGAAGTCGATGATATCCTCACCCCGCTGACGTGCCTCGAGTTTCAGGGATTGCACCTGGGCAAATACGTAAGGAGGAAGTCGCTTGATGCGGTAAAAACCGTCGCTGATCGACATGGATGTGTCAGACTCCTACTGGCGGGGCCTCTGCTGAACGGGTTGCGTCGTCACGCCTCTGAAAGGGGCGTATTTTAATAGAGCCCTCAAAACGAGTCAATTTCACTATATTTCTATAGAGTTGCGGCTTGCCGCTCTGCCATGAACGCGAGAAAAGCGTGACGGCCCATTGAACGGAGCCTTCTTGCCCCGCCCCACCGTCTTCTGTTAATAATGCCTCAGGAACAACAGAATTGTCTATGAATTTCGACCAGTTCCGAAATCTTTCTCCATCGTCATTCATGGGAGTTGCGGAGGCGTAATGGCTCGACTGGGCGTCAACATCGATCATGTGGCAACACTCCGGCAGGCGCGTGGCGGGACCGACCCCGATCCTCTAACCGCCGCCATCCTCGTCGAACTGGCCGGCGCAGACGGTCTCGTCGTGCATCTTCGGGAGGACCGCCGGCATATTCAAGACCGCGACCTGACCATGCTGCGGGAAATCGTTCGAACCAAATTGGATTTGGAGATGGCCGCCGATGACGCCATGGCCAAAATCGCCTTGAGCGTGAAGCCCGACCTGGTCACGTTGGTTCCGGAACGTCGCCAAGAGTTGACTACGGAAGGCGGCTTGGATGTCGCCAACCACCGCGAGCGCATCCAAAAGATCGTCGATTTGCTGCGGGATGGCGGCATTCCGACCAGTCTGTTCATCGAACCCAGCTTGGATCAAATCAAAGCCGCTCACAAAATCGGCGCGGCCTATGTCGAGTTACACACCGGCCGTTATGCCAACGCCAAACGCTCCAAGGAAGAAGACGAAGAATTTGAAGCCATCACGCAGGCGGCAAAACTGGCATACAAACTCGGTCTCGGAGTGAACGCCGGCCATGGTCTGACCTATAAAAACGTCAAACGGTTGGCCAAACTGCCGGAGATCGTCGAATTCAATATCGGCCACAGCATTATCGCTCGATCCCTCATGGTGGGGCTCGTTCAAGCGGTTCGTGAAATGAAAGAATTGGTGGCCTAGCCTGGCTCTGCCCGCGCAAGGCCCAACTTCAGTCCCCGGTCGGAGGCCCGATTGACGTCATGATACCGATCGTGACCGCCGAGCAAATGCGCGCACTTGACCATCGGACGATTACCGAGGCGCAGGTACCGTCCCTCGTGCTGATGGAACGAGCCGGAACTGGTGTGGTGACTCATCTTGAGGCGCGGTACGGATCGGTCGCAGGAAAAAAGGTCGTCATCCTGTGTGGCAAGGGCAACAACGGCGGGGATGGTTTCGTCGTCGCTCGACTGTTACGCCGAAAAAAAGCCCGGGTCCACGTGTTGTTATTAGCGCCAGTTGCCGATCTCAGCCGTGATGCGAAGGCGATGTATCAGCGATTTCACCGGACGGCAGGCCCATCGTCCATTACTCGTCCCACTGATACGAACGCCCTTCAACAACGGCTGGCGCCAAGCGACATCATTATCGACGCCATTTTAGGCACCGGACTCTCCACGCCGGTGATCGGCTTGTACCGCGATGCGATAGACGCCATCAATGTCGCCGGACGCTTCACCGTCGCCGTAGACCTTCCATCAGGCCTCCATGCCGATACCGGATCTATCCTGGGCACTGCGGTACGCGCGGACCTCACCGTCACCTTTGGATTGCCAAAAGCAGGCCTCTATTGCGGAGCCGGCATCGATTGCGCCGGGCTGGTGCGTCTGGCCGATATTGGCATTCCATCTTCGTTTGTCGACGCCGTCGGGAGCCGTCTGCTGCTTCTGACCAGCGACTCCGCACAGGCAGCGCTTCCTCCGCGACGTCCGTCCTCGCATAAAGGCACCTATGGGCATCTCGGCATCATCGCAGGATCGGTCGGCAAGACGGGCGCCGCGGCCATGGCGGCTCTGGCGGCACTTCGAGTCGGAACCGGTCTCGTCACGGCCGCCGTTCCTTCGAGCGTCAATGACGTCCTGGAGGCTAAATTACTCGAAGCCATGACCCTGCCGATGCCGGAAACCAAGGCCCGCACCTTTGCCCGCTCGGGCCTAGATCGCCTCCTCACCTTCGCGGGATCCCGCGATGCCGTGGCGATCGGTCCTGGGCTGACGACGCATCCGGAGACCGTCGATTTGGTACAAGAATTCGTGAAACGCATCGACAAGCCTTGCGTGCTCGATGCTGATGCGCTCAATGCCTTGGCGGGAAAGGCTTCCTTGCTGACGGAATGCCATCGCCCGCCGATCATCACGCCCCATCCCGGCGAAATGGCCAGACTCGAAGCAGAGGCCACTACCCAGTCCGTGAATGAAGATCGCCTCGGCACAGCGACGCGCTTCGCGCGTGAACGCGGCGTGTTCGTGGTGCTTAAAGGAGCCCGGACGGTCATTGCCAGACCGGACGGAGTGGCAGCGATCTGTCCGACTGGCAATCCTGGAATGGCCACCGCGGGAACCGGAGATGTCTTGACCGGCATGGTCGGCGGGTTGCTCGCTCAAGGTGTGGCCCCCTGGGACGCTGCCTGTGCCGCCGCCTACTTTCATGGTCTTGCCGGAGATCTCGCCGCGCAGCAGCTCGGCCAGGCCGGCATGATTGCCCGCGATCTGATTCGCCATATCCCCCATGCCATCGCACCAACCACGCATCTCTAAACTGTCGACCGCTTCACCTGCCCGGCAGAAGAAGGCGAGGCCTCCCGGTGCCACCAAATCCTGGAGCATCATACTTCGCTCCCGGCAACAGACTCACCGGCTGGGGCGATGTCTGGGCCTCCTCCTCAAGGGAGGCGAAGTCGTGGCTCTGTTCGGAGAAATGGGAACCGGAAAAACGTCACTGGTTCGAGGGATTGCCGATGGACTCGGCGCCGAACCAACGGCTGTGAGTAGTCCGACCTTCACCTTGATCCACGAATACCGGGGGCGCCTTCCGCTGATCCACACTGATTTATACCGGCTCACTGCCGCCCAACTCGACAATACCGGCCTTGGTGACTACGTAGATGGCCGTGCCATCATCGCTATCGAGTGGGCCGAACGCTGGGGCGCAGGGCTGCCGATTGACCGTCTCGAGGTTCGCCTCACACATCGCCCCCCGTCCGCGCGACAGGCGGTGTTCACAGCCAAAGGGTCGGCGGCGTCTCGCCTGCTCCTCGCGCTTCGCTCTCATATCTCGCTGCGTCGTCCCACTAGAGTGGTTTCACAAACCCGTGTACAATGACCCCGGCCAAGGAGGGCCTCGCGTTGATCCGCTTGATATTGGTCGGGACGGTACTGCTGCTCGCTCTGTCGTTCTTCCTTCAGAATCAAGAACAGGAGGTCACCCTCCGGTATTTCTTCGGCCTTCGATCGGCATCGATTCTGATCTATAAGCCGATTCTGGCCGCCTTCGGCGTCGGCCTGCTGGTATCCGGCATTCTGCTGTTTCCAGCTTGGGTCCGCGGGCGAATCGAGCTGCGGCGAAAAACCAAGGCCTTGCAGGAAGCCGAAGTCGATCTGGAACGGCTGCGCCAGGCGCTCGACAAAGCCGCCCGCCGCGTCGGAACCTCGTCGGACATCCCTTCTGAGGGAGAACCCGTCGATGGGTGACGCTGACGGCACGCCGTTGATGCGGCAGTATCGCGAGATCAAACAGGCCTACCGTGATGCCATTCTGTTTTTCCGGGTCGGCGATTTCTATGAAATGTTTCAGGAAGACGCGATCGAAGCCTCCAAGCTTCTCTCGATTGCGCTGACATCCCGAGATAAATCCAGCGAAACGCCGATTCCTCTATGCGGCGTGCCCTACCATGCCGCGACAAACTACATCGCCAAGCTCCTTCGTGCGGGCCGAACAGTCGCCCTCTGCGAGCAAGTCGAAGACCCCAAATTGGCCAAGGGGCTGGTCCGCCGCGAAGTCGTCCGGCTCTATACTCCCGGCACCCTGATTGATAGCGAATTCCTCCCCTCCTCGGAATCTAATGTCCTCGCAGCCGTGGCCACCCGCTCACGCTCTGCAGGCTACGAACCTACCGCCTGTTCGTTCGGGCTTGCGACGCTCGAAGTGTCAACGGGAGAGTACTGGCTCTGTGAATTTCATGGCTCACAAGCGCAGATCGCTCTTATGGACGAACTCGCACGGCTTGACCCGAAAGAATTGCTGTATGCCGAAGGGAGTGCACCGGGAGAACAATCTTGGATGGCTGAATTGACCGGACCTCGCTGTTGCGCACAACCGGCCACCTGGTTTGAGTTGGACAGCGGTCGCACTCTGCTTCAGGAACATTTTCATGTGCATTCGCTGGACGCCTTCGGATGCCACCAACTCACAGTGGGCATTCAAGCGGGAGCGGCCGTGTTGCGTTATGTCAGGGAGACACAGCCCTCGGCCTCGCTCGACCATATTCGACAGCTGCGGGTGAGACAGTCCCACGACGCCATGCATCTGGATAGCGTCACCATCCGAAATTTGGAACTCGTCAAACCCGCCGGCCGCTGGGACGAAGCGCCGAATAGCCGCTCTCCGTATACATTATTAGGTGTCCTCGATCGCACGGTCACTGCTATGGGAAGCCGGTTGCTCCGCGAGTGGCTCCTGCGCCCGTTGATCAGCTATGCTCCTATCGAAGCGCGTCTCACCGCCGTTGATGAGCTCAAACAGAGCATCGAGCCACGGGTTCGACTTCGAACGGCGCTACGAACCGTCCAGGATATTTCGCGACTCTGCAGCCGGATCTCTCTCGGCGTGGCCAATCCACGCGACCTGTTGGCCTTGAAACTCTCCTTATCCTCCTTGCCTGCCATTCAGACTGAACTGTCTCACCTGCAAGCCCCACTACTGGCCGAGCTCTCAGCGTCCTGGGACAACGCGCAGGACCTGTACGAGCTGATCGAACAAGCCATTCTTCCCGAAGCGCCGGTTTCAATTCGCGACGGGGGCATGTTGAAGGACGGATATCACCCCGATGTCGACGAGCTTCGTAAAGCCAGTCGTGAAGGGAAAGGATGGATTGCAGGACTTGAGGCCAAGGAACGGGAGCGCACTGGCGCCGAGTCTCTGAAAATTCGCTACAACCAGGTCTTCGGATATTACATCGAACTGACGAAAGCCAATCTCGGTAAGGTTCCGCCTGACTATATTCGAAAGCAAACACTGGTCAATGCTGAACGATTTATGACGGCTGAGCTAAAGGAACTGGAGGAACGGGTCACCGGAGCCGATGCCAAACTCATGGCACTCGAGCAATTGCTTTTCGAACAGCTGAGAACAGGCCTCGCCGCCGAAACTGCCCGCATGCAAGACATCAGTCGGAGGCTCGCCGTTCTGGACGTTCTCGCAGCACTCGCGGAAACTGCGGGATTGAACCGGTATGTGCGGCCGACCATCGACACGGGTGACGTGCTCCACATCAAGCAAGGCCGACACCCCGTCGTCGAGCGACTCGAACTTTCTGGAGGATTCATCCCCAACGACACCCATCTGGATCTGCACACGAGCCGCCTTCACATTTTGACCGGCCCCAATATGGCGGGAAAAAGCACCTACCTTCGTCAGGTGGCCCTCATTACGTTGATGGCGCAAATGGGGAGTTTCGTTCCAGCAGCGGAGGCCAGGATCGGATTGGTCGATCGTATCTTTACCCGGGTCGGTGCGTCAGACAATCTTGCCGGCGGCCAAAGCACCTTTATGGTAGAGATGACCGAATCAGCTCACATCCTCAACTGCGCGACTGCGCGGAGCTTGATTCTATTAGATGAAATCGGCAGGGGGACCAGTACCTACGACGGACTGAGCATAGCCTGGGCCATTGCGGAGTTCATCCAGGATCCCCAGCGACTCGGAGCCCGCACGCTCTTTGCAACGCACTATCATGAAATGACGCAATTGGAAGGGTTGCGAACAGGGATTACAAATTATTCTGTGGCGGTGAAGGAGCGCGATGGGAAAGTTTTATTTCTGCGGAAGATCATCCAAGGGGGAGCTGATCGTAGCTACGGAATCCACGTTGCTCAACTGGCAGGGCTTCCCGAAACGGTCATACAGCGAGCCAAGGCCGTCCTTGCCCAACTGGAATCGACAACAACCCCGCGTCCCATTCTTGAAACTCAGCAAGCCCTTCAGTTTGATTCCACTCTCCCAGCACCCCATCCCATGCTGGAAGAAGTCCGACAAATGGACCTCTTCTCCATGACACCCCTTGATGCCCTCAATCGACTCGCTGCATTGCAACAACGCCTTCTAAGCGAGTAACGATTTCCCCATCGAACCGTTTCGTCTAGCGCACGCTCCCGAACAAAGAAAAAGGCGACACCCCTTTCGGAGTGTCGCCTTCTTTCTCGAGCGCAATAACGCGCTAGAACTTAGTGCTTGCTACCCCGGTTGTAGTGGGCCGTCCAGGGAATCAAGTTCGCCAGTGGCTTACCATCCGGCAACAACACATCATATTGCAGAGGAAGCATCGCTCCATCTGGCGTCTTCGGAGACGTATTTAACGCCTGCTTCGCCGCATAGCAAGCTGAGTCGACTTCGTTCTTGCCTTCGCAATCCTTCAAACGAAGAGAAGAAATGCTCTTTGGCTTGCCCATTTCGCCGGCATTGTCATTGAGCTTTTTCACGGACGTGATCACCCGATGATTCTGCTCGGTCTCCTGCGCCACAAACTCCACCAACGTCGTCGGAGATCCAGGGGGCACTTCCTTTGCCGCAGCCGGTCCGGAATGCGCACGGGCCATGGACTTCAGCTGTTCCCACACATTCTTATCCGCAGGGTAGAACTTGAGGTTCTTTCCGGGATGGACTCTCTGCCACCACAATCCGCTTTCGGCGTTGCCACCGAACACCGCAATGTTGAGCCACACGGCTTCATCATACGGATCCAAGATGATCACTCGGCCCTGCAACGTGGTGGGCTTGCTCAGATCTCCCCACTCAAATCTCTCCTGGAACGCCTCGATGGCCAGCGCAGTGGAGGCAAAACTTACCACCAAAGCTGCGGCAGCCATGAAGGTCCACCCTTGCTTTTGAAGCTTCATCATCACATCCTCCTTAAAGAAGACAAAAGAGTCTCAAGAATGTCGCCTCGCGAATAAAATTTACTTCAATACTTTGAAACCGGTAATCGTGCGACCGTCGAGGGTCACTTCCATCGCCACGAGCTCTTGCGAAGCCTTGATGAGCTGATCCATCAAGCCCTTGTCCTTCACGGCCAACCGAACCGTGGTCTGAGCATGGTGCCAACCAGCATACGGATTATTCTTGTCCGTGCCACCGGTGTAGCCCCAGGCGCAGCACGTGAAGAGAGGATCCGGCGGCTTCACATCCATGGAGGTTGAGGAACGCCCACCACCCTCACCTGATGCGGGATCGCCCGTGTTCCAATATTGAATGCCGAACAAAATTTCGCCGTCGGGATTGTCGGCCCACTGCGACCACACGCGACCCTTTAAGGTATTCGTGGGTTCGCCCTTGAAAAACTTACCACTGCCTGTGGTGACTTCGCTGGGCCCGCCCCCGGCTGGAGCGTCGGCCGCCATTGAGACACCGGCGGTCAACAAGCCGACAACGGAGGAGACTGCAAGTGCGGCTAGAATTCCGACCCTATTCATAACCCTACCCTCCTTGGAAAAATGATGACCAGAGAACCGTTGAATCACAGTATCCAAAAAAAGAGTTCAAGAAAACAAAAAAATTCAGAGAACGCGCTAGCAGGAGGAAGTGCGACACACACCCCCTTTCTCTCTGCTTACCTTCCCCTGTAATGCAGTCGAAATGAATTCGAACGTATAGGATGAAAACGCGGCCATGGTACTTAAATCCACCAAACGTGTCAAGAAAATGTTTTTCGAAAATTCCATTGCTGGCGACATGATCAAAGTTCTGTCTGATCAATTAGTTAGGCGGTTTGAACCACGCCGCTAGGCTTCCCTCACTCACCAGTTGCCGAACCACCTCGATGCGCGTGATCGATTATGACGCAAACGACTGAAGGCTATTCGCCGGTATGGGCCCAAGCGCCGTGATGGCGAGACACCGCTGATCCAACAAGGTCTGGGCCACACGATAGACCTGATCAGTCGTAACACGATCAATCTCACCGATCATCTGTTCGAGCGAGACATGGCTCCCTTGCGTCAACTCATCCTTCGCCAGTTTACTCATCCGGCTATGCGAGCTTTCCAGGCTAAGCATGAGACTGCCCTTCATTTGATTCTTCACGCGGGCCAGATCTTTTGCATCGATGCCCTTGCTACGGAGCTTCTTCAGCTCTCGACACACAACCTTGACGACACGCTCCACCTCTTTAGGGCGCGTGCCGGCGTACACCGTCGTCATCCCGCCGTCCGAGTAGGTGGACAGGAACGAATAAATCGAATACACGAGACCGCGCTTCTCTCTCACTTCCTGAAACAGGCGCGAGCTCACGCTTCCGCCCAGCACTCCATTGAGCGCATGGGCTGCATACCGATCCTTATGGCCGGCACCCAATCCCTGCAGGCCCAAGCAGAGATGGACCTGTTCAAGCGCTTTACGTTTCACCAGCACTCCTCCACGGACCTCAGGAGGCCGCCGACTCTGCTTGACCGCGACGCCTTTGTGAGGGGCGGAGAAGTAGCGAGCCAGGAGTTGTTCGAGGCGTTTCCAGGTAAAGTTTCCCGCGACTGCGACGACTGTGCGCTCAGGGTCGTAGTGAGAACTGACATAAGAAACCAGGTCATGACGACCCAATGCTTGGATTCTCGGAGCTTGCCCCAGGATAGGCCGGCCTAACGGATGGCTGCCGAGAGTATGCTTCATGTGGAGTTCTTGAACGAGATCCTCCGGATCGTCCTGAACCATTCGGATCTCTTCCAGCACCACTTGCTTTTCTTTTTCGACTTCCTTGGACTCAAACCGCGAACGGTAGAACAGGTCGGAAAGGAGCTCCAGCGCTGCCTCTAATTGCTGATCGAGCACTTTCACATAAAACGTCGTCGTCTCGCGAGTCGTGAAGGCGTTCATCTCTCCGCCCAGCGCATCGATTTCACGGGAAATCTGCGTCGCCGATCGGCTTCGCGTCCCCTTGAAAAACATATGCTCCAGGAAGTGAGACAGCCCCTCCTCGCCCGGCTGCTCGTCGCGGGAGCCGACATTGACCCAAATCCCGATCGTGACGGACTTCAACGTCGGCAGTAATTCGGCCACGACCCGCAACTTGTTGTCGAGAACGATCTTGCGATACACGATCGATTATCCTGCGGGAGTCGGTTCGGTGGCGGGAGACCCCGCGGGCGCCGGCATCGCTTCTTTCCGACTCAAACGAATTTTCCCCTGCTTATCGATTTCCAACACTTTCACCTGGATCTGGTCCCCTTCCGACACCTCATCGGTCACCGCCTTCACGCGATGATGGGCGAGCTGAGAGATGTGGACCAGGCCATCCGTGCCCGGAAGTACCTCGACGAAAGCCCCGAAATCCATAATTTTCCGAACGGTCCCCAGATAAATCTTGCCGACTTCGACTTCTTCGGTCAGGCGCTTGATCATATCGATGGCCTTCTGTGCCGAGGCTTCGTCCGAGGACGCGATCGTCACATCGCCCGTGTCTTCGACATTGATCTTCACACCGGTTTCCGCGATGATGCTGCGGATCATTTTTCCACCCGGGCCGATGACGTCTCGGATCTTGTCCTGCTTGATCTTCATCGGGAATATGCGTGGAGCGAAGGCGGACAACTTCGTCCTAGGAGCCGTCAACGCCTGCGCCATGCATCCCAGAATATGCAGTCTGCCGGCCTTGGCTTGCGCCAGCGCTTCACGCATCAATGCGGCATCGATGCCCCCGATCTTGATGTCCATCTGCAGTGCGGTGACGCCGTTTTTTGTCCCCGTCACCTTGAAGTCCATATCGCCCAAATGATCTTCTAGCCCGAGAATGTCTGAGAGCACCAAGACCTGATCACCTTCCTTGATCAGGCCCATCGCGATACCCGCCACCGGTTCCTTGATCGGCACACCCGCGTCCAGCAACGCCAGCGTGCCGCCGCAGACCGTGGCCATGGAAGAGGAGCCGTTGGATTCAAGAATTTCGGACACGATCCGAACCGTGTAGGGGAACTTATCCTTGCCGGGAATGATCGACTTCAATGCCCGCTCCGCCAGAGCCCCGTGCCCGACTTCGCGGCGCCCCGGAGATCGCAACGGCCGCGCCTCGCCGACACTGAAAGGCGGGAAATTGTAGTGCAGCATGAAGGTGCGCATGTACTCGCCCTCCAGGGCGTCGATGCGCTGTTCATCATCTGTCGTCCCCAACGTCACCACCGCTAAACTTTGGGTTTCTCCGCGGGTAAACACCGCCGACCCGTGCGCTCGCGGCAGCACACTCACTTCGCACGTGATCGGGCGAATGTCCGATGGACCGCGCCCATCGGCACGCACCCGCTTTTCGAGAATCATGTTGCGAACTTCGGTGTACTCCAACCCGTGGAAAATGATTTTGACATGCCGGTCCCGGTTTGGCTCGTCCGATTTCAGCGCAGCAAGCGTCTCCGACAAGACCTGATCCAATCGCTCCTGCCGTGCACTCTTATTCGGAATCAAAATGGCTTCACGAATCGGTCCCGCCACCAGCTTACGGACTTGTTCGGCCAAAGCAGCATCGATCGGTTCTTGAGTCACCACCCGCTTCGGCTTACCGGCC
Source organism: Nitrospira sp. (assembly GCA_022226935.1). Classification (GTDB taxonomy): domain Bacteria; phylum Nitrospirota; class Nitrospiria; order Nitrospirales; family Nitrospiraceae; genus Nitrospira_A. The sequence goes on along the minus strand of CP092081.1, from coordinate 1,268,155 downwards.
AGGGCACGGAGTTCTTCGATCTTCGCGACGATTTTCTTGATCTCGCTGTGCGCCAACTCGATCGCTTCCAGCATGGTCGCTTCAGGCAATTCATTGGCCCCCGCTTCGACCATCATCACCGCATCGGCAGTTCCCGCCACGACGAGATGCAGATCACTCGTCTCAAGCGTTTCCAAGTCGGGATTTACGACAAACTGGCCGTTGACGCGACCAATTTTGACACCGGCGATGGGGCCATTAAATGGGATGGACGAGATGGCCAACGCAGCGGATGCAGCGGTGATCGCAATCACATCGGACACGCCGGTCTTATCGGCCGAAAGCACGGAGGTGATGACTTGGGTTTCGAAATAGTAGCCTTCGGGAAAGAGGGGGCGCAGCGGACGATCGATCAACCGGCTGGTGAGCACTTCCCGCTCGGAGGGTCGTCCTTCCCGCTTGAAATACCCGCCGGGAATCTTACCCGCTGCGTAGGTCTTTTCCTGGTAATCCACCGTCAGGGGAAGAAAATCTACGCCAGGCTTCGCGGTTTGTGAGGCGACAGCCGTGGCGAGCACCACGGTGTCGCCATATGTGGCCCAAATCGCACCGTCTGCCTGCTTGGCAATACGGCCGGTCTCCAGCGTCAAGCGGCGACCGGCCAGCTCGATATCTACAACTTGTTTCATCTATGGTCTCCTCCGGTTAAATCCCACAGATGCCCACAGAGATAAGCTCAATTCGAATGCGAAACCTGCACAGGTTCGTGCGTTTGAACTTGTTTCAGTGTTCACCTGCGGGGACAATGGTTCGGCCGCCACACTCGTGGCGGCCGATTCGATCACCCGACTACTTACGAATACCCAAACGTTCGATCACGGCGCGATACCGGCCCTCTTCAACATGCCGCAGATAATCCAGCAACCGGCGGCGGCGTCCCACCAACGTCAACAATCCACGCCGGGAGTGGTGGTCCTTCTTGTGCATTTTAAAATGTTCCGTCAGATACGTAATCCGGTTCGTCAGAATGGCAATTTGGACTTCCGGAGAACCGGTATCCTTGTCATGCTGCTGAAAACTCTTCATCAACTCCGTCTTCACTTCTTTTACCAGTGCCATACGTCTCTACTCCTCTATTGAGTTCGCAATACTACTGCCCTGTGATTCGTCCGTGACTAATACCTTTGACACCGCAATCGACAGATCACCCGGCATTCTCGCCTGGTCGTCTAATCCGGCGGGTATGGTGCCGATCGCTAACAACCGTCCAGCCCTGTCCTTGATACGGATGGCTCCGCCCGAGGCCTCCGAAAGACTTATCGGCAGGCCCTGCCAACTCAATACATCTGCGGTCGGCACCGGCATGCCATGGCCGACCCTCCGTGCCGTCTCCCCGCCGATGATGCAGACTGGAAGTCCCACCAGCGCCTCATCCAACGTGAGCATTGATCCGGCCAATGTCCCCTGGGCGAGGCGTGTCTCGACTTCATCGACGGTCAAGGCCTGCTCTACCATCAGCGGCCCGACGCGTTCGCGTACCAACGTCGCCATATGCCCGCCGACCCCGAGCTTTTCTCCGATATCCGCACAGAGCGTCCTGATATACGTTCCCTTGGAGCAGACCACACGGAGCATCACATCAGGAAGCTGCATGCTGACTACTTCCAAACGAAAGACAGTGACTTCACGGGCCTGGCGTGCCACATCCTTCCCTGCTCGCGCAGCCTTATACAGGGGAACCCCTCCCACTTTCACGGCTGAATACATGGGAGGAACCTGTTGGATACGGCCTTCAAAGCCAGCAACAATTTCTCGGATACGCGCTTCGGTTAAGTCCGTAATAGGCGAGCGCTGGAGCACTGTTCCAGTGGCGTCTTGCGTATCGGTCGTTTCCCCCAATCGCAGTCCGGCCAGATAGGTTTTGTCCCATTCGAGCAAATATTCAGCGATGCGTGTGCCACGGCCGACTAGCAACGGCAGGACCCCGGTTGCGGCAGGATCGAGGGTACCCGCATGGCCCAATTTCATTCCGCGCAATTTTCCTCGAACACGGGCGACCACATCGTGTGACGTCCATCCTGCTTCTTTGCGGACATTCAGCACGCCATCCTGAAGCATGGTAGCCGTATGGGATTCCGTCGCCGCGATCATCATCGGCTAGACATCGTCGCGAGGGGATTCAGTGAGCCTGTCATCTTTACTTTCATCCTGATGCAATCCGTCCAACAGCGCTAGAACCCGATCAGCCCGGGGCCCGCTGACGTCTTTCATAAAAATCAATTCCGGCAGATACCGTAACGCCAGACGCCGCCCAAGTTCCGCCCGGACAAAACCACTCGCCTTCGCTAGCCCATCAAATACCAGCCGCTCGTCTTTGTTCTGTTCCATGGTGGTGACAAAGACACGCGCAATGCGCAAATCTTTGGTTAACTCCACATCGGTCACCGTCACGGAACGCACGCGCGGATCTTTGATCTTGCGCATTAAAATGTCGGCCACTTCCATGCGGATCTGATCGGCCACCCGTTCGGCCCGGCTATACGTCGATTTCGTCATGACGTGGCCTTACAACAACTCGATCCGAGAGCGGAGCAGCTGAATCGTGGGCACCCCCTGAATCAAATTCACGGCTTGGTCCAGTACCTGGTTGACGTGGGCAGACTCATTCGCCACGCAGGCCAATCCCAAAATCGCCTTCTGCCACAACTCTTGATCCCCCACTTCAGCCACCGACACATTGAACTTATCCCGCAAACGGCTTTTCAAACTTTGCAACACCTGCCGTTTGTCTTTCAATGAATGCCCATCGGGGATGAACAACTCGACGGTACACAGCCCGACGATCATGCCCGATGAGGTTGCGGGGAAGTGCCGCGGTGTGCCGATTCGAGCTTCGCCGCGACCTTGTCGATGGCAAAGGCCTCGATAATGTCTCCTGCTTTGAGGTCGTTGAAGTTTTCAACCGTGATACCGCACTCATAGCCTTGCTGGACTTCTCGCACATCGTCCTTGAAACGCCTGAGCGAGCCCAGCTTCCCTTCGTAGACCACCACACTATCCCGAATCACACGCACACCGACGCTGGCGCGTGAGATGACGCCATCCACCACGTAGCAACCGGCCACCAGCCCGGCCTTGGGAATAGTGAACATCTGCCGGACTTCGGCACGTCCGAGAATCCGTTCCTTGAGCGTGGGCTCGAGCAACCCTTCCATGGCCGCACGGATATCGTTCAAGGCATCGTAAATGATGCTGTAGAGACGGACATCCACACCCTCTCGCTCCGCCAATGCGGCGGCTTTCGGCTCAGGACGAATGTTGAATCCGATGACAATCGCCTTCGAAGCGGCCGCCAGCAGAATGTCGGTTTCGGTAATCCCTCCGACTCCGGTGTGCATGACGCGCAATTTGACGGCACCGGCCGGCATTTTTTCGACGGCCGCCGCCAAGGCTTCTGAGGAGCCCTGCACGTCAGCCTTGATCACGATCGGCAGCTCTTTGACATTGCCCTCTTGGATTTTGGCAAACAAATCATCCAGGCTGACTTTCGCCGGACCGGCCAAATCAGCAGCCCGCTGCTTCATCGCTCGTTCCTGCGCGATCTCACGGGCAACCCGCTCGTCCTTCACAATGGTGAAGGCATCACCAGCAGACGGCACGCCCGGCAATCCGATCACTTCGACCGGCACCGATGGTCCCGCTTCGGTGGTTTTCTTGCCCGTATCCGTGACCAACGCGCGAACGCGGCCGCTGAAATTGCCGACAACAAACGCGTCGCCGACATGCAACGTCCCGCTTTGCACCAGAACCGTCGCGATGGGGCCCCGGCCGCGGTCCAGCTTGGCCTCGATCACCAGGCCCTTCGCCATCCGTGTGGGGTCCGCTTTCAGCTCCAATACTTCCGCCTGCAGGAGAATCATTTCCAGGAGTTGGTCCAGACCGGTCCGCTGCTTCGCGGAGACTTCCACCATAATCGTGTCACCGCCCCACGATTCGGCTACCAGGCCATGCTCGGTCAGAGCATTTTTCACTCGATCGACATTGGCTCCCGGTTTATCGACCTTATTGATGGCGACAATGAGCGGCACTCCGGCAGCTTTGGCATGATGGATCGCCTCAACGGTCTGAGGCATGACACCATCGTCTGCCGCCACGACTAAGATGACGATATCCGTCGCCTTTGCTCCCCGTGCGCGCATCGCGGTGAACGCTTCGTGGCCAGGAGTATCGAGGAAGGTGACCTGCTTGCCGTGCACCCCGACGATATAGGCGCCGATATGCTGCGTAATGCCTCCAGCCTCGCCTTCCGCCACTTTCGTTTCACGAATCGCATCCAGCAGGGACGTTTTTCCGTGATCGACATGGCCCATGATCGTGACGACCGGGGGGCGCGGCACCGCATGTTCTTCACCGGAGGATTGAGCCGCCTCTTCCAACAAGGCTTCGCCGACCTTCTCTGTCGACACTTCCACCCTGGTGCCATACTCTTCGGCAATCAACGACGCCGCTTCGAGATTGATCGACTGATTGAAGGTCACCATCTGCCCCATGTCCATCAGCTTCCGGACCACGTCCGCCGGCCGCTGACCGATGAGTTCCGCAAACTCCTTGACGCTGACTCCTGCGGTCAATTTCACGCTTTTCTTTCTCGGCTTGGTGATTTCCGTTGGCGAGGCATGGTGAATATGTTTGGACCGGTCTTCGCGCCGCTGCACGGGGATCGCCCGCAAGTCTCCCCACCGGGTAGCATCGTTCTTAAACTTGGCTTCGTCTTCTTCCCGGGTCCGGGGCGCCTTCTTGGCTTTTTTCAATTTCTCCCGCGCGGCGGCTTCGCTTTCCGATGCGTCAGGAACCAGGCTTTTCTTTTTGGTTGCCGCAAGAGGATCGGTGGGAGGGGTCGTGGCCGCAGGAGCCTGGGATGGCTTGATCGTCGCCTCTTCGGAAGTCGCCACAACAGGTGGCTGCGGCTCGACTGCTTCAGCCGGTGCGGGCTCGATCGGAGCAGCTTCACTGACTTCAGCACCAGGCAAGGAGGCTGGAGCCACAACTCCGGCGTCCGGCACGGCGGGAACGGCCGGTGCAAACACGGCTTCCGCCGCGGCGAGCGACGCCACAGCATCTTCGGCGCCCTCTTCACGTTTCTTCTTGATGAGAATGCGTTTCTTGTCGGGCTTTGGAGCCTCTTCATGCGCGACGGCGTGCGATCCAGCGGGCTCTTTCGGCAAGCGAACCATTTTTTTAGCCTCATGCCCGGAAGAAGATGCCTCACCGGCGCGCGCCTTCGAACCAAGCTTTTCCAGCGCCATGCGGACCGAATCGTCATCCAACGCGCTGCTGTGGGACGCCACCGGAATCCCGAGCCGCTTCAGTTCAGGAATCAGCTCCCGATTTTCCATCCCCAGCTGCTTTGCTAATTCGTACACGCGCATACAGTACCGCTCAGCTCCACCCGCTTAGATAATTGCCATTCAGCTCGTGAGTTTCGAGCTCCTTTACTCCGCTTGCTGCGCCGCAGCTCGCGCTTCATCTTGCTGGCGCTGAGCCTCGGTCTCTTCGGCCAAAGCTGCCTTGATGTCACGATCCCGCTCGGCCTTTTCTTTCTCGTATTCCGTCGCGCTGATGATATCGATCTTCCAGCCGGTCAGTCGGGCAGCCAGTCGGACATTTTGCCCGTTCTTCCCGATCGCCAGCGAAAGCTGCGAATCCGCCACGACCACCAGTGCCGACTTCTTTTCTTCATCGATGCCGACTTTTTCGATCGTCGCCGGATTTAAGGCTTCCGCAATGAATACACGAGGATCCTGCGTCCATGTAATGATATCGATCTTTTCTCCGCGCAACTCTCGCACCACAGCCTGCACACGCGACCCCTTAATCCCGACACAGGCCCCGACCGGATCCACCGCTTTGTCACGTGACGACACCGCAATCTTGGTACGATCGCCCGGCTCACGCACGATCGATTTGATCTCGACGATCTTCTCGCCGACTTCCGGAACTTCCAGCTCGAACATCTTCGCGACAAACTGAGGATGGCTACGGGAGAGGATAACCTGCACGTCCTTCGGTGTGCGACGCACCTCCAGCAGCAAGGCCTTCACGCGATCTCCTCGGCGATAGGTTTCGCGAGGAATCTGTTCCTGTATCGGAAGAATCGCCTCCGTCTTACCGAGATCGACCAGGAAGTTTCTCCGCTCCATACCCAGGATGATGCCATTCACCAGGTCCCCCTGGCGGGTCGAATACTCTTTCTGAACGGCTTCCCATTCTGCTTCCCGCACCTTCTGAAAAATCACCTGCTTGGCCGTTTGAGCGGCGATGCGCCCTAATTCGTCCATTTCGATGAGGGAGCCGATTTCGTCACCGACTTCTGCGCCCTCATCATATTCACGCGCCTCTTTCAGGGAAATCTCAGCCTTCGGGTTGGCTACCGTATCGACAATGATTTTCTTCGACACGACCGAAATTTCGCCGGTCTTGCTATCAATCTCGACCTGGATATTCTCGGCCTGGCCGAATCGTTTCTTCGCAGCGGTTTGCAGCGCTGATTCGATCGCGCCAATGACCCTGGCCTTATCGATGCCTTTTTGACGGCCGATTTCATCGATGACGGCGATCAACTCTCGGTTCATAGCTCACACCTCATGGTTAACACAGCAGCGGGCACCGCCTGCTACTTGGAAAACTCGACCTTCCGACGCGCTAGGGCGATATGATCAAACTCCACCCGGATCGTCTCCGTCGTTTTTTTCTGCTGGATAGCCAACGTCACGGCGCTATCCTCCACTTCCAGCACAGTTCCCACCAGCCGCCATTGCGACTGAATCGGCTCGCGCAATTTGAGCGTCACCGGCTGGCCGATCACACGCCGATAATCCTGCGGGATTCGCAGAGGTCGATCCAGTCCGGGCGACGAAATTTCCAACGTATAGGCATGTGGAAACGGGTCAATGACGTCTAGTGCCGGGCTCAGAGAGCGATGCGCCTGCTCACAGTCGGTCAGCGAAATTCCACCGGGCTTGTCGATGAAAACCCGGATCACGGTCCGGGGACCTTGGCCGACACATACCGTCTCAACCAACTCAAGGCCGTGGGATTGCAGAATGGGAGCCGCAACTTCTTGCACGCGGAGGTTGAGCGCCTCAGCGCGTTTCACCGAAGGCTTCCCTGCCGACACCGCTCCCGCATCACTCATAGGTAAAAGTTGCTCAAACAAAAAAGTGGGCCCAGGCCCACTTACAGCGGAGGAACCTTACCATGCCATAGGAGTGAAAGCAAGGGACGCTAGCCGACCAGGGCCTCCCAACGGCGAGACAAAAGTTGTGACAGAGGGCCTGGAACTCCTGCACCGATGGGTTGCCCATCAACGTGCACAACCGGCAATACTTCCACCGTCGTTCCCGTCAAAAACACCTCGGACGCCGCCGAGAGATCTTCCCGACCGACAAATGTCTCCACTACGGGAAGCCCTTCCTTCTTCGCCAATTCCAGCACAATCGCCCGCGTGACCCCTGAGAGAATGCGGTGCCCTTCGGGCGCCGTCTCAATCACCCCATTTCGCACCACCATGACATTGCTGACTGATCCTTCGGTGACAAGGCCATCCCGAACTAAAATGGCCTCAAACACACCGGCTTCCTTAGCTCGTTGCCGCGCCAGCACATTCGCCAAGAGATTGACGCTTTTGATATCGCATCGCCCCCAGCGAATGTCATCTAATGTTATGGCTCGAACTCCGGCCTTGCGAATTGAGGCATCCAGCGGATGGAGCTCGCGAAAGGTGAGCACGGTCGTCGGCGCGAGCGAGGCAGGGAAGGGATGATCCCGCGGAGCCTGCCCGCGCGTCGCCTGCAGATAAATTTTAGTCTCAGGAAACCGGCTCAGCCGGAGGCCTTCCTGAACCAGCGCCATCCACTGATCCTTGGTGTGCCCGAGCGAAAGGTGCAATGCCTGCGCGCTCCGCTCAAACCGGGAAAAATGCTCATCTATAGCAAATGGTTTTCCGCGATAGGTGCGAATGACCTCATACACCCCGTCCCCGAACTGAAATCCCCGGTCCTCGATGCTGACCATGGCTTCCGCTAGAGGACCGAAGCGACCGTTCACGTACGCAATGTCAGGCATGGCCTTATTCTCGCCGCTCCCTCACTTCAAGACGCGGTGACATAAAAAATTTGCCGGTCTTCGGCCGTGAATTTCCATCCCAATCGCTTTTCAAAGACCAGCCGGTGGGTTCCGGGAACCGAGGGCTTGAACTCGAAACTGCGCTGCCCTTGATCGACCGCATTGTTGCTCGCCGTTCGCAGAAAATCATCCTCCACCAGAGGCATGACGGCAGCGTCATATATGGGGACCCACAGCTCTCCCCTCGTGCGATCCTCCCAGAGACGGATATGGACCGGCAATCCGACTCGCGCCTTGACAACCTTGGCACCCGGCTCCTGCTCGGTACCTGCAGGAACCGCTTTGCTCAGTGGGCTCATCTTCCTGACAACTCCAACCTCATAATATAATTCCGTGCGGCTACACTTTGCGCCGCCCTCCGACGAATATCTGCCCGTCCTTCACCCGCACATCATAACTTCCGACGCAATACCCTCCGCCATCGGTTCCTTGCCCGTTTCGTACATCAAAGGCCAGGTCGTGCCAGGGACAGGAGACCACATGTCCTTTCACACGGCCCTTATTGAGAGGGCCACCTTCATGAGGACACGAATTATAGATAGCGTGAAAATGCCCCTCGATATTAAACACTGCAATGGCGCGCTCGTTCACCTTGACCACTTTGACTTGGCCGGGAGGAATCTCTTCAACCTTGGCCACGCACTGAAACCCTTCCATAAATGATTCCGACTCCCCTTGCTTTACATGCGCAATGTAAACTTGAGCTCCATCCCGGTCGTAATGCCTGCGCGCTTTGCATACCCTCCCTCTGCCTCGATTAAGTACCGAACCGGCTCGGGAGGAGGACCGTAGAACGGACAAGGATCTTGGACGCAGGGCTGGACCTGCTCCAGAATTTGCACCACATGGTGACTCTCATCAATCCACACCATATCGACAGGAATGCGGAATTGACGGGTTGCGACACGGTGTAATCCGGTCGACTCAAAGATATAAAGCATCCCCGTATCAGCTGGCAATCCTTCCCGGAATGCCAAACCGAACAGCAGCTTCTCCGGCGTGCTGGCCACTTCCGTTTCCATCGTTTTCCCGTTCGGGAATTCCACAATGATGAGTTCGGATTCCTTTGGACCGCCGAGAAACAGGCTCACACTGATCAGCAGGATCACTAAGAGCACGAACGTCACAATTTTCTTGCGGCGCTGTTCCGATTCAGACCCGCTCGCGCGCGTCACCATAACCAAATGCTGTCGGACATGGATGCATCCTCATGTAGTCGTACCTGCGTAGAACCGCATGTACATTGGGCCCAAAGCCCCATGACTTTCCGGGTGCTAGGCCTTCTTCCCAAGCCTCATTCTGTTGACTTGCCGAAGAACGCCAGCATAGAATGCGGACCTGTTTCGCCGCGAACTATGGTCGCGGCGGCACGAAATTGTCAACATCTTATCCGTCATTAAAGGAACTGCGAAGGAGGCATAGGCCATGGCGCTTCTGATCACCGATGAGTGTATTTCCTGCGGGGCATGCCTGCCAGAATGTCCCAACGAAGCCATTTTCGAAACGCGAAGCGATGCTGAAGGCAAGGGCAATCATGTCGGAGACGGGCAGGGAGTCGGCGATAATATTTACGTCATCACCCATGATCGTTGCACCGAGTGCGTCGGGCACTTTGACGAGCCCCAATGTGCAGCTGTTTGCCCGGTGGACAACTGCTGCATTGCTGACCCAGCCTATCCGGAAACGACTGACGTATTGTTGGAAAAAGCCAAAACATTGAATCCGGACAAGGAAATTGATCCGGCTAAAGTCTGGAGCGGCGTTCGCAACTAATCAGATTTCAGGACATGTGCGTGGCACCACGAAGGCTCCTCCGGGAGCCTTCGCTGTTTTTCCGCCACCGCAGCGCTGCAACAACAGATACAGACCTGGCTTTCCGCAGTCGATCGCTGTAGACTTTAAGTACATTATGGCATGCGCAGGCCACCCTCCCTGACGTGGCCCGCCGCATCCATTCATTGACCACCCTCTCAACGGGAGGTACACATGAAATGCTTCACTCGCCTCGCATGTTTTGCCATCCTCGCCATCGCACCGCTGCCTTCCCAAGCTATGACCGACGTGGGCGACATCGGCACGATCATCGAAGGTTTCGTCGCAAAACAATTTCCTGATGCAGCCAGTCATTTCTGGGTGGTCAACGACACCCAATGGGACGGCGACGAAATGATCGTGGACATGAATACCATTGTGACGGACCGCCGGCAGACACCGCCGACGGAGAGCCGATTCCTGCTGTTGATCGTGGAAGGACGTCTGCAAGGCATTCAAAACATTCCGTTGGACGCCGCCGCAGAATGTCAAAAGGAGCAGGAGGTCTAGGCAAGAACGACTGTTATTCCAGACTGCGCCCTCGATACAACAATGCCCCATCTGCATCACTGCAGATGGGGCATTGCAATTCGTACCGTTATAGGGCGGATTACTTGATCATCACAATCTTGCCACCGACGTGAGCCGGGTGCAAATGGCAGCGGTAGGTCAGCGTATTCCCTTGCGTGGCATTGAACATATCACTGGTCGGCACACCAATGTACTTGGTCTCGCCAGGCTTCAGCACCACTTCCGCCTTCATCACAAACGGAGAAGCCGCGTTGACCGGATCGGTCATTTGGAAGCCATGTTCGCTCGAGGAGTTATTCGTCACTTTCAGCACGACCGGACGGCCTGGACGAACTTTAAAATCAATCACCGTCACCGGGGGATACCAGGCCTTCAAGTTTCCGATCTCCACGGCATATAGTTCCGCATCCACAATCAATTCCTTAAACGGTTGACCGACCACGGAGCCGGTATCCAGATCACCGATCTCGACACCACCAGCTTGCAGCGCGTACGCGCCGGATGCCCCAGCCATTAACATGACCAGGCCAAAGAATACTGCTACCATCGTCTTGCCCATGACCTACCTCCTTAAAGAGATTAAGAAGAGATGCGATTAGGTTGGTGAATAATGACCACCGCGCTCTGAACCTTCTGCTAGACACCGCGCCCAGGAGGCTAGCACACACTGCTGGAAAATGTCCTAAATAAAAGGCTGACGAGGGTCACCTTATAGCATAGGGATTTAAAAGGAAGCAAGAAAGTTCTTGGACCCTTAACGGGCATTTCTCGGCGGGAAACGCTCGCAATGTTCTGAGCAATGCTGACTTTTCATCGCAGTATTTCAAATACTTACGGAACCGCGTTCCCCTCTGGCGACATTTCGACCGCGTGAGACCCAATCAGCAGATCATACGGCGTGTAGTCATCCGTGAGCGTCAGGCCCGGCGACCAGGGAGTAGTGCGTCGCGAGGCCAACAACGCTATCGCCTCGGGGGGTAATCGACGAGCCTCGACCTGCAGGTGAATACGCCTCACGATCTCATCGTACGACATCGTGTCAATCGGGCCGCCACCGAAGAAAATGAGATTTTCTGCGGTGGTCTGGTGCGCACGCCACGGCCCCTTCACACCAAACGATTCAATTGAGGGAAACGATGTCTTCAGCGTCTGCACGACCGCACTCGCACGCAGCAGATCCCCTCCTTCTCCAGAAGAAGCCAGATTGAGAGCCAGCACGCCATTGGAATTCAGTCGGCCACGCAGCTCTGAAAAAAATTCGACCGTGGTCAAATGGAAGGGAATAAGATGCCGGGCAAATGCGTCAACCCAGATGACGTCATAGGTGGCCTTCGTGTCGCGGAGAAACACGCGGGCATCTTTGACCGAGACATGATGATTGGCAGGAGGCCGATAGTCAAAATACTGTTCCGCCATCCGCACCACGACGGGATCGAATTCAACCACATCCAGTTCTAGCTCAGGCCAGACTTGAGCAAGCCACTTGGCCAGTGAACCGCCGCCGTGCCCTAAAATGAGTCCTCGTTTGGGTTCCGGAGCCAATGCGACCGCCGCCACCATCAGTTGGCTATAGGGCAAAAACAGGGCGGTCGGATCCGACCGCCACATGACCGCATGCCAGGTGCGGTCGAGCACGAGATAACGAAACAGATCATCGTCACGCACACGGACTTGCTGATAGGGGCTATCTTCCTGATACACCAATCCTGCAACGGGAGGGGCCTGACCGAACAATTGCCATCCCACTATGAGCCCACCTGTTACAAACAACCCGGTCACCTTTGCGACCTTCCCGCTTCCTTGTTGTAACCAGAGCAACCCCAGCAGCAGTTGAATCACCCCCAGCGTGGCTACGAGGGTCTGGGTTCCCAACCACGAAAGCAGGAAGAACGCCGTCCCCCACGTTCCCGCCAAGCTACCGACCGTGGATAAGGCGATCATGCTGCCTGTATGGCGACCCAGATATCCCATGTCGACGACGGCTAATCGGAGCAATGCGGGCATCACTCCGCTCAGCCCAAATGCCGGGGGAGCCAGCAACACACAAGCCGCAAGGCTGGGGCCCCATCGTGGATCCTCGACCAGTTTGGCGACTTGGAAAATAGCACCCTGCCCCATCCAGGACATCAGCAACGTCCATGCGCCGGATCCAAGGAGAAGCCAGGCCAGCACCGCCGCCACGCGATACCGATCGGAGGCCCAGCCACCGAACGCATACCCGGAGCTCATGGCCGCGAGAATGATCCCGATCAATGCGCCCCATACAAAGAGAGAATTTCCAAATACAGGGGCCAGCAGCCGGCTGCCCAAAATTTCGAGCGCCATGACGATCGCGCCGGTCACGAGCGCGGTGAGGAGCAAAAAGAGACGAGGAATGGAAACAGCGGCAGGTCTTTGTGCCATCATCGACAAAAGACCGCAGGACACAGTGAGGAGGCACGACGACAGCGGGGGCGCGACCACACCATGCTACACAGTCCCCCAGTTTTTGAAGTATCGAAGGAGATCGCGCACAGAAATCATTCCCACCACACGCCCTTCTTCGGTAATCACCAGATGCCGGATTCCCCGTTCGGCCATCACATCACTCGCCTCATGCGCGGATTGGGCGATATCGATCGTCATGATCGGGGCGCTCATCACCGAGCGGACCGTCACGTGCTCGGACGCAGCCCCGCTTGCCATGGCTTTGCGGACGAGATCGGCCTCGCTGACAATACCCACATAGTCGCCACGATCAGCAACGAGCATGGCCCCGACCCGGGCATCACGCAATTGCTGCGCCACAATCAACAATGAATCATCGGGTCGCACGGTCCTCGTGATGGGACGCATCATCATGGCCAACGGTCGTTGGATAGGCCCACCTGCAACCACCATGCGTATCCCTCCTGCGAAGAGGCCGAATTTTACTGAAGTACGCCACAATCTGCAATTCATCCTGTGGGGCATCATCCGGCACGAATCGCAAAAACCTGCGAGAAGATTGCTCGGTTTGGCAGGCATTGCTATACTACCGACGCTACACGAGTTCTCACCCACGATTCGCAGTTTTCTTGAAGAGGAGATGCATCCATGCATATCAGCGTGATTGGAACGGGCTATGTCGGCTTGGTCACCGGGGCCTGCTTCGCAGAATTCGGCGTCAACGTCACCTGTATGGATACGGACGCGCGCCGAATTGCCAAACTCGAAAAGGGCGAAGTGCCGTTTTTTGAGCCCGGCATCACCGAACTCGTTGCCAAAGGCATCAAGGAAGACCGGCTCCATTTCACGACCGATGTCGCCAAAGCGGTCGATAAAGCCCTGGTCATCTTCATCGCCGTGGGAACCCCTCCGAAATCGGACGGATCTGCCGACTTATCGTACGTGGAAGAGGTGGGACGCGGGATTGCGAAGAACATGACCGGGTATAAGGTCATCGTCACCAAGTCCACGGTGCCGGTCGGTACCGGCGAAAAGCTGCGCGAAGTGATTAAAGCCAACCAAACCGGCCGGTTCCGGTTTGATATCGTGTCCAATCCGGAATTCCTGCGGGAAGGTTCCGCCATCGAAGACTTTATGCGTCCCAACCGCGTGGTCATCGGCGCAGACAGCGAGCAGGCCGTCGCGATCATGAAGGACCTGTATCGCCCCCTCTATCTGCTCGAAACTCCGATCGTGGTCACTGACATTCCGACCGCTGAGATGATCAAGTATGCCTCCAACGCATTTCTGGCCGTCAAAATTTCGTTTATCAACGAGATCGCGACGGTGTGCGAAAAGGTGGGAGCAGACGTTCAGCTGGTGTCCAAAGGCATGGGGCTCGACAATCGGATCGGCAACAAATTTCTGCATGCCGGGCCCGGCTTCGGCGGGTCCTGCTTCCCGAAAGACCTTGCCGCGCTGGTCCAAACCGGTGAGCGTGTAGGATATCCGTTCCAAATTGCGGGCGCGGCGGCCAAAGTCAACTACGAGCAGCACCTGCGAATGGTTCAGAAAGTGACGGAGGCGTGCGGAGGAGTAAAGGGGAAAACCCTCGGCGTGCTGGGGCTTTCCTTCAAACCGAACACGAACGACATGCGGGAAGCGCCGTCATTGACGATCTTGAGCGAGTTGATGAAGGAGGGAGCAAAGATCCGGGCGTACGATCCGGCGTCGATGGAAGAATCGATGAAACTGTTACCCGGCATGGTTCCCTGCCAGGACACCTATGACGTCGCGGACGGAGCCGACGGCCTCATCATCATGACTGAGTGGAACCAGTTTCGAAATCTCGATTTCGAACGGCTCAAGAAAGCGATGCGGGAACCGCTGTTGCTGGATCTGCGCAACACCTACGAGTCGGACCGGGTCGTCCCCTTCGGCTTCCGCCACGTGTCGGTCGGTCGTCCCACCAAGAATCCGGCCGCCTAACGGCGGCCGGACGGTCCCCGCTAACTGAGCAACTTCGCCGGTTCAGGCTGAGCCCCTTCTTTCGCCTTCGGCTTATAGCCCATTCGATCCAGCACCTTCATGATCTTGGTCTTCAACCGGTCGTCAGCCTCCGCCAACGCCGTGGCGAGAGGTTCGACGGCCGGCTTGCCGATCTTCCGGATGATTTCCGTTGCGGACTGACGCACATCGTCTTCTTCGGACGCCAGCAATGGGACAAGCGAGGGAACCGCCGACCCGCCAATCTTGATCAACGAATCATAGGCCCGTTGCCGCACATCGCCCACCTCATCGGTGAGCGCCTCAACCAAAGGCACCACCGCGCGCGGGTCCTTCAAGTCGCCCAAGACTTCCGCCGCGTATTTACGATTGAGCCAGTGCGAATCCTTCAAGTCGATCAGCATCGCGTCGGCTTTAGCGGCATTCGGATCTTTCGCGCGAATCCGAAAGCTCTTGGCCACTCGCTTGCCGCCTTCTTCCACCACACGAATCGTGGCTCCGTCGCCCGGCTTGATCTTGAGGAAATCTTCGAGGGCTTCATCCCCGACATCGAGCACGACGGTTTTTCCGTCATAGGCCAACAGTTCGACTTCCAACTGCTTGGCTTCCGGGTTGACGGCGACAACCCGCTCCGTCACCAGGTTGAATCCGTCTTTCTTGGGGCCGCCCTTCGGTCCGATCTGAATCAGTTTTACCGGTGCTTCTTCTGCCATAGTAGAGTTCCTTTATCGGGTTATGACGAGGTCGCCTGTTTCCATCCCAAACTTGCGAGTACACCTTCGACGGTCTCCTGCACCATCGTATTTTCATCTTCCAAAAGGGGAAGCAGTGGCTCAATGGCCTGCTTGGCCCCGAGTCGCGCCAAGGATTCAGCCGCGTTC
The DNA here is from genome assembly GCA_022226935.1 of Nitrospira sp. Lineage (GTDB taxonomy): Bacteria > Nitrospirota > Nitrospiria > Nitrospirales > Nitrospiraceae > Nitrospira_A. The sequence goes on along the minus strand of CP092081.1, from coordinate 1,252,355 downwards.
CGGCGGACGAGCCAGTCCTCATCCTGCAGCGACTGGATCAAGGCTTCGGCGCTGCGCGGGTCGCCGATCTTTCCGAGCGCTTCCGCCGCATGGCGTCGAACCATCCAATTGGGTCCCAAGAGACCGCCGATCAACGCATCAACGGCCCTGGTATCGCCGATTTTTTTCAACACCCGCGCGACATCCTCGCGCACCGTGCCGTCACCCAGTGCTTCAATCAATCCAGGCGTGGCCCGCGAGTCGCCGATACGCTCCAATGCCCACACTGCCGCCGTCCGAACGGCCCCATCCTTGTCCTTGAGCGCTGCCATGAGGGGATCAACGGCGCGGGGATCGCGGAACCGTCCGAGCGCGTTGGCCGCCTGCTCGCGTATCGCCCATTCATCGTCTCGCAAGGCCTCCAGCAACTGATCGAACGCAATGGGACCGATGCGCACCACGGCAGTGGCAGCCGCTTCGCGAATGACCACATCCTCATCCGCCATCAGGCCGATCAATTGGGGAACGGCCTCGATCCCCATCTGTCCGAGACTCGCCATCGCATGGTCGCGCAACGCCTCATTGTCGTCGCGCAAGGCCGCTATCAATTGTGCAATTCGCTCGGCATCACTCATGATCGTCCGACTCCTCCTGCCCGACCGGCTGCTCGCCTTCGAGTGCCGCAAGTTTATCCGCAATGAGCCCGGCGCTGTACGACACGATGCCATCCCGGTCGCTTCGCAACCGGTTGAACAGCTCGTTATACGGACGCAAGACCTCGACATCTTTGATTTTCGCCAGCGCCTCGATGGCCATCACTCGCAAGGGCCGAATCGGGATCGCTTCGATATACAATTGTGCCGGACGCGGGTCGCCGATCAGCCCCAACGACTTCACGGCGTACTCCTTCACGCCGGTATCCTTATCCTTCTGGAGCCGTTTCATCAACGGTTCGACCGCGCGCACATCCCCGATTTTGCCAAGCAAATCCGCCGCGGCTTCACGGATAAGCCAATCGTCGTCCTCAAGATATTCGATTAGAATCTCAACAGCCGGCCGCCCGATCCCCAAGAGATCCATCACCGTGGCCATACGGGCTTCCTCGCGTTCACTGGCACCTTCGACATCGCGCAACGCATTAAATGTCGCATCGATCCGTTCCCGCACGGCGCTCAACTTCTTCAGCGTCCGCACAGCAATTTCGCGGACCGCCGGCGAGGCCATGGCATCGATCAATCCGTCGGCCGAACGCGGATCCAGCAGGTGCTCAAGAATCGTGGCCGCCGTCGTCTGCGCGTCCGCATCCGGATGCCTCAACATCTCACACAACGGCGTGATCGCATTGGGGATCACACCCAAGAGCTGCCGAACACGGTGACGCACCTCCTCATCCGGTGACTCGTGGAGCGTGCGCACTAAGCCTGCCGCCGTCTCGTCGTCCAGATTGCCGGCCATCTGCTCAAGTGCGGCAAACGCCGCCTGCCGTACCGTCGCTTCAGGATCCCGAATCAACGTGACCAGCGCCACACCTGCGGCCGGATCCTTGATGCGGGACAACATCGCGGCTGCTTCAACACGAAGAGGGACATCGCCCGTCTGTAACGCCTGCGTCAAGGCGTGGACGGCCCGAGGACCGCCAGCCAGGCAAGCCGCAGTGGCTCGCATACGCCGCCATTCCTCTTCATGGGTCAACTCGGAAACTAAGGTATCAATCGATTCTTTGGGCATCGTGGAAGAATTGCGCCGGTCGATGATCGTACTGGCTTACAATGACGTGTGTTTCCGGAACCGCTCCGTTACTCGATCAACCTATGATCATGGTCTAGACTCGCCCGGCGCGCCAGCCAACCGCCGTGAGCGTTTCCCGAACGTGATACCGGACATTCTCATCCTGCTCTTTGGCCAGCATCGGCAAGAGAGACGGGATCACCGCCGGACCGAATTTCGTCAGGGCCGCCGCTGCTTCCGACCTCGTGATGGTATTCCGCAGGGCCACGATCAGAGAAGGAATCGCCACGGCATCGGCGATCATCCCCAATGCGCGGGCTGCCATTCCCATCGTCGCCATCTCATCCGTCCATCCGTCGGCACAGGGCGTAGCCGAATCCCGTGGCTCACCCATCGGCACGCCCTCGACAACCCGCTGCAAAATCGGCACCACCCGGCGGTCGCCGATATGGCCGAGGGCTTCAACCGCCAAAAGACGTAACCCCGGCTCCTTCATCACCGCGACCAAATAGTCTACGGCACGCCCATCCCGAATCGCGCCCAGCGCCCGGACCACGTCTTCCCGAATCGCCGAATCCCGCTCATTGAACAAGGCCCGTAGCAAGGGCTCGACGGACTCCGGCGACTTCAATTTCCCCAATGCTTCCACCGCATGGAGGCGAACCAGCCAATCGTCATGCTGCAAGGCATCGATCAATCCGGCCATCGCAGCCACGCCAATGGCGGCCAGCGCACTGGACGCTTCCTCGCGGACGGCCTTGACCTTGTCCTGCAACAGCGGCATCAACGCGGAAACAGCGTCCGGATCACCGATCCGCCCCAGGCCCTTCGCCGCATGCATGCGCACAATCCAATCGCGACTACCTAAGGCCTGCGTGAGCGGCACCAAGACTCGCGCATCGGCTAGGGAAGCCAGAATGGCCGATGCCGCTTCTTGCACCTGCAAAGCGGGATCGGTCAAACAGCCCGCCAGGGCCGGAACAGAAACGGAGCCAAGCGATGACAAGGCGCCGACCGCAGCTTCGCGCACGGCGCGGTCACTATCACGCAGCGCGTTAGTCAGAGGCAGTACGGCCCGCGCATCTTTCAATACGCCGAGCAGGATCGCGGCCTCCTCCCGAATGGCCCAATCCTCATCCGACAGGGCTGCGATCTGTTCACTGACGGTGTCGGCCATGGTACCTCGGCCTCTGGGAGGCCATCGACCTTAACACAGCAATTTTTTAGGGGTCAACGCGGGTTGGCCCTACGACCTGACATCGCACCATCCCGCACGCTGGTCGAAACGGAGAAGAAGAGACGCGGGGACGCCGGACGCTCTCAACAGGCCAGGCACCCCGCGAGAGAAGGCCGAAAATTACCGCACCGATCCTTTCGCGAAATCTCCGCTCGGACCGAAGCGTCCGATATCTCCCAACGGACGATCGACGCGAAGATTGTCAGCCTGGCTGGAATCCACCGAAGTCTCTTCATCGGGCGGTGTCCATCCCAGGTGCTCCAGCGTTTCCACGACCAGTAACCGCAGGGAATCCTTCGCAGTCAACCGGACTGAGGCGTAGGACAGCACCCGCTCGCCTTCGGCTTCAACTTCGGAGGCCTTCGGATCGTACAGGAACGAAATCAGCGGCTCGATGGCCGAATCGCCGATCAACACCAGCGCTGCGGCAGCCTTCTCGCGCAACACTCCGTCCTTCAACAGCATGATGAGATCGGGGATCACTCGGGGATCGCGGAAATGTCCGAGTGCCGTCGCGGCGGCTTCCTTAATAAAGGCATCTTCGCTGACGATACACCCAGGGGTCGGTGTCCCATCCTGACGGACACCTTTCCCTTTGAGGGCCGCCAACACCGCAGGAAGGGCCCGTGGATCACCGATCATGCCGAGCGACGCAATGGCGTGCCGCTTCACGGCGCCATCTTTCATGGCTTCCAGCAGCCCATCGATCGCCCGTGGATCACCGATCATGCCCAAGGCAATCGTGGCATCTTCGCGCACGGCGCGGTCCGGATCTTTGAGCGCCTCGATCAACGCATCCACAACGCGCGGTTCGCGCACCCAGCTCCGGCCGATCTGATAGTCCGTCGTCATTCCACCCAATGCCCGGGCTGCATGGCAGCGCACAACAAAATCCTTGTCCTTCATCGTTTCAAGGAGCAGGTCGACGGAGGGCTGTCCGATCGCGACCAGCGCAATGCCGGCGGTCTCACGCACGATCTTCGAGGAATCCCGGAACAGCTTGATCAAGGCGGGAATGGCCTTGGCGTCGCCGATTTTTCCCAACGCTTCCGCCGCCGCGCTTTTCACAGCACCGTCACGATCCCGGCACGCAAAGATCAACGCGTCCACCGCGCGGGCATCGCGAAGATCGCCACAGGCTTTGGCCGCATGTTCCCTGACACGCCACCGTTCGTCCTTCATCGCCGCAAGGAGCCGATCCATCTGGCCCGCCCCCAAAGACACCACGGCCGCGACCGCTTCGTTGCGAACTTCCATGATGGGATCGTTGAACAGTGCGATCAGCGCTTCGATCGCCTTCGGGCCGCCGATCTTGGCGACGCCCCAGCCGGCACGCGTGCGCACGGACCAATACTCGTCACCGCAGGCGCCGATCAGCGCATCCAGCGTGCTCGGGTTCGCCAACTGCGCCAATGCCTTGGCCGCCTCTTCCCGGGTTGCATCATCCGGATCTTCGAGGGAATCCAGCAGATCATCGAGTGCCTGTGCCATCACCCACCTCACTATTCCCATAATAGGCATCACGTTGACCGCCATGAGGATAGGTGCGCTTGCACCGTACCACCAGGGTCTGAGTCCCGCGGCCCTCCACACATTGATCGAGTGACTTGGAGTATTCCAGTTTCCCGTCCAAACTCACCGTGAAGGGGAAG
>CP092081.1:730733-1247659 GCA_022226935.1 Nitrospira sp. | reverse complement strand
GTGCCCAGGTAATCGTTCTGATGGCGCTCGGCTTCTTCACGTGCCAGGATGATGATCTTGCGACCCTTGTCCGTGAACCGTTCGAACATCCCGCCTCCTTATGGTGATGGGGTCTGTAAGAGAAGCCTTAGCTGAGTGAATCGATGCAGATCAAAGGCTCGAAACTACTGATGTTGTGATTCTAACTACCGCAATATGGGGTGTCAAGGTATTGAGCGAATCGCAAACGACGCGCTGCGACTGGTGACACGCGCGCATGCGAAACGAACGCACGCGAGGCCAAGTGGCGCGCCGGTTTGACAGTAAAAGAATCATCCCGATACAATCCCGCACCTTTCAACCGGCTTCTCACCTCGGCACGACGTGGTCTCACGTATGAAAAGCAAAAGCATCGGCATTCTGACGAAACCGAAATTTCCGGAAGTGAAGGCCACAGTGCAGGCCGTGGTGAGTTGGTTGCGCTCGCGAAACATCGACGTGCTTCTGGACACGACCGCGACGACCTTGCTCGGCGAGCAAGGCGGGTTTCAAAAAACTCAGTTAGCGAGTAAGGCCGATGTGTTGCTGGTTCTGGGTGGCGATGGAACGATGCTGAACGCCGCGCGATTGGCCGGCGAACGCGGTATTCCCATTCTCGGGGTCAATATGGGCGGCCTCGGATTTCTCACGGAAGTCGTCCTGGAGAATTTATATCCGTCCCTGGAGCGCGTCTTTGCCAACGACTTTGTACTCGATGAACGGTTGATGCTGAAGACCCATGTCCACCGGCACGGCGAAACGGTCGCGCGAGGGGTCGTGTTGAACGACGTGGTCATCAGCAAGGGGACCCTGGCACGGATGATCGAACTCAAAATTGCCATCCAAGGGCAGTTCGTCACGAACCTGCGCGGCGACGGTTTGATTGTCAGCACGCCGACGGGATCGACGGCCTACTCGCTGTCAGCCGGAGGACCCATCATCAACCCCGCCGTCCCGTCATTGATTCTGACGCCCGTCTGTCCTCATACGTTGACACATCGCCCCTTGATCGTTCCGGCGAGCGCGGAAATCGAGGTCGTGTTGACCAGCAAGGATGATGGCGCGATGGCGACGCTGGATGGCCAGGTCGGTGTGGCCCTGACGCAGGGCGATACCGTGGAAATTCAGGCTTCTGAGCACCTGACCAGGCTGATCAGATTTCCGGAGAGCAGCTACTACGAAGTGTTACGCGAGAAGCTGAAATGGGGCGACGGCTGACTGGCAGCGGGCGCGTTATGCGCGCCCGCGTTCGATGTGCGCCAGCATATCGGCGTTCGAAGCAAACTTGAATTCTCCGATGGCTTCGGGTGATGCGGCGTGAGCTTTCTCCACGGTATCCAGCACCTTGAGGCCTTCGAGGTCTACCGGCTTACTCTTTCGTTCCTTCAGGATCGCCTGCAATTTCGACAGAACCTGGTCTATTGCGCTGACTGACTGGGCCGACTTGTTCGTGAGATAGCGGGAGATGACTTCCGCACACCAATCCCCGTCACGCTTGGCGATTCCTACGAGGCCTTCGCTGGCTTTGCGCGCCCAACCGGCGAGAAACACCCCATCGACCACCTGCCCTGATTTTTCATCATAGGCCTGGAATAACGAATCGTCCGGATCATTGGCAGTCTTGGTCGGGTTTGTGACGTACACGCCGTTTTTGTACGGCAAGCCTACCGTCTCATCAACCCGATCGCCTACGGCAAACACGACACTGTCCACCGGGAATTCATACAGCTGTTTGAGCCCCACCGCGGCAGTGTCTTCGCCTTTCGGCTCCAACTTATTTTCTTCCATCTCGAGAGCGCGCACGCGGTTATTGGCATCGACGAGCACCCGCTTCGGCGATGCGAGAAATCGGAATCCCATTTTGGAAGAACTTCCCGTCGGCTCGCACTTCGTAAATTCCGCGGTCAAGCTGGCCAAGACTTCGTCCGCATTCTGTCCGACTGCGGCCAGCCGGTCCTTGATCCGGGCGAATTCTTGGGCGATGCCTTCGTGATCCATATTCGAGCAGACGGCGCGAATTTCTTTGGGATTGTATTTGCGCTCGACCGGCCCGCGGCGAGCAATAGCGGTCACGCGTTCTACCTTCTTGTAGCGAATCAACCAATGCGCGATATCGACCATCACGTCGCCCACTCCGATAATGGCCACATGTTTTCCCATATCGAACGGGCGGTCGCCGAACCCAGGCAGGCGATTGAAGTGGTACACGACATCCTTGGCATGGAACACGCCCTTGGCGGAGTCCCCTTCCACGCCGATGGCTTTCGTGCCCTGGGCGCCGATCGAGAAGGCCACGGCGCTGGCCCCCAGTCCCCGCAGCTCTTCCACCGTGAGGTCTTTTCCCTGCCCGACTGAGACATTGCCGAAGTAGTGCACATTCGGCTGTTCCAGCATGTCCCAATATTGTTTCTTCAACCCGCCGCGTAGTTTGAGCTTGCTGGGGAAAATCCCGTATTCGGCTAATCCGCCGAACTTGATGTCGCGATTGAGGATGATGACCTCATGGCCCGCATCGGCCATGTTCTTCGCCAGGGCCATTCCGGCAGGGCCTGCGCCCACAACGATGACTACGTGCCCGCTTGTCTCAGAACCGGTTGCACTCATTATCTACCCTTCAATCTATATCGAGAATGAAATGAATCGTTGATGATCCGCGGTCTGTCCCTCTGTGTATGTGTGACGATGGGCGGCCAAACATGCAAAATTTTTCGCACGTTAGCATAGGGGTCCTCGGGCTGTCAAAAGCCGCAGGGGTCGGAGCGTCTCCCTTTCTCGCCGACCTGAAGGTCCGACGACACTTCTTTTCGAGATGTCTACCCGCCGGCGCTGCCGACCGGTCCACCGGCCTGCGTCATGCGCCACGGATCGAGAAGCTGGTTGAGTCGCTTGTCAGGCAACACGTTTTGTTCGCGAGCCACCTCACGGACGGTCTTGCCGGATTTATAGGCATCCTTGGCCAGTTTTGCAGCGGCTTCGTACCCGATCACCGGAGCCAATGCCGTGCACATGGCGAGGCTCTCTTCAATCAGGCTCTTGCAGCGTTCTTCATTCGCCTTGATGCCCGCGATGCACTTCGCGGCAAAATTGGTCGAGGCCGTCGCCAGCAGTTCGATGGACTGCAGCAGGTTGTAGGCCATCACCGGCAACATCACGATCAATTCAAAGTTCGCGGCCTGTCCCCCGACGGTGATGGTGACATCGTTGCCGATGACCTGGGCGCAGACCATGGTGACGGATTCCGCAATCACGGGATTCACTTTGCCGGGCATGATGGACGAGCCGGGTTGGGTTTCCGGAAGATTGATTTCGCCGAGGCCGCAGCGCGGACCGGACCCGAGCCAACGGACGTCATTGGCAATCTTCATCAGGCTGACCGCGAGGGTACGCAACTCTCCGCTTGCCTCGACCAGCGAATCCTGAGCCGACTGTCCTTCGAAATGGTTGACCGCTTCCTTGAAGCTGCAGCCGGTCTCCTTGGAAATGATCGCCATGACCTTGCCGGCAAATTTCGGGTGACAGTTGAGTCCGGTGCCGACGGCGGTACCTCCGAGCGCGACTTCGCTCAGGGCCGCCTGGGCCCGCTTCATCCTGGTAATTCCCAGTTCGATTTGCCTGGCATACCCGCCGAATTCCTGCCCCAGGCGGACCGGTGTTGCATCCTGCAAATGCGTGCGGCCGATTTTGACGATCTTGTCGAATTCCCGAGCCTTGCCGCTCAGCGCCTTGTGCAGCTGGGTCAGCGCGGGGATGAGTTGCCGCTGGATGGTTTCCGACGCGGCAATATGGATCGCGGTGGGGATGACATCATTGCTCGATTGTCCCAGGTTCACATGATCGTTCGGGTGGACCAGTTTGCTGCCTCTGGCGCCGCCGAGCAGTTCTGTCGCGCGGTTCGAAATGACTTCGTTCGTATTCATGTTCGTGGACGTGCCTGACCCGGTCTGAAAAATATCGACGGGAAATTCGGCGTCCAGACTCCCGTCCACGACTTCAGTCGCCGCGCGAACGATGGCGTCCGCCGGCTTTTTGTCGAGCAGCTTCAGCGAGTGATTGACGGCAGCGGCGGCGCGCTTGATGAGTCCCATCGCCCGGATCATGGCGCGCGGAATGCGCAGCGAACTGATCGGAAAGTTTTCGATCGCGCGAGCCGTTTGCACCCCGTAATACGCATTGGACGGAACCGGGAGTTCTCCCATCGTGTCGCGTTCTATACGCGTGGTGGTTGTCGCGGAGGCGGGGCGTCTGGGCGTGCGCGAAGCGTTCTTCATCGTTGAGTCTCCTCGAATAGACTGGCGGTTGACCTGCTTGAACCGCGCATATTAAACGCTCGCCTTGACGAAGCACAAGCGCGGGATTTGGAGAGACGAGCGAAAGGTGCCTGGGGGCAACTGATGTGGTGGGTGACGGAAATGGAGAACGATTCGACAAAAGAAAAGGCCCGCCGGGAGGCGGGCCTTGCTCTCTCAACCATCTGCTTAGGCGATTTTGACGTCGATCTGTTTCGGCTTCGCCTTTTCCGATTTGGGCAGGTGCAGGTGCAGCACACCATCCGTATATTCCGCCTTCACCTTACTCTCGTCCACGGAGTCGGGAAGCGTGAAGCTCCGGACAAACCGTCCGTAGGACCGTTCGATCCGATGGTACTTCTTCCCCTTCTCCTCCTTTTCCTGTTTCCGTTCGCCCTGCAGCGTGAGAACACCGTCTTCCACCGTCACCTTCACGTCTTCCTTTTTGACCTCGGGAAGCTCGGCCTTAATGGCATATTCGGTTTCGGTCTCGCTGATGTCGACCGTCGGGGCCCAATCGGCCACCGTCATCACTTCCTTGCCCTGAGCGGCGGTTTGAGCCGTTCCCGGCCGTGTAATCATCCGGTTCAGCCGGTCGGACATTTCTTCCAATTCCCGGAACGGATCCCATCGTACGATCGCCATAGTGGAACCTCCTTGTGTGAATTCCTTGCTGATGTTCACTTGAGCCATCCTACTTACTACAAGGAAGGTAATGTTCACGCCGGTGAAGTCAAGGGCGCGGTCTGAAGAGTTATTGCCATGAGCGGGCTCTTGACATTGCAGCCCTCGGCATTATTTATTAGCCCCCTTCATATTGGAGACGATCACCATGTTGGAATTCATTTCCTACGCATTGCTCGGCGGTATCTTGATGGTTACGTCCCTGGCCGTGTGGATGTTCATCGGTCGTACCGAATAATCCGCCGTCCGGCTTACCGCCGATCGATCGGCACGTAATGCCGGTCATGTTCCCCGGAATAGATCTGGTCGGGGCGATAGAGTTTGTTCTCCCGCAGTTGCTCCAGCCAATGCGCCAGCCATCCGCTCACACGCGCCATGGCGAAGAGGGGCGTAAATAGATCGACCTCGATCCCCATCTTGTCGTAAATGATGCCCGAGTAGAAATCGACGTTCGGGTAAATGCCCTTGCCCTCTAATCGTTCACTGGCCAGCTGTTCCACCGCCACCGCGACTTCATAGAGTGGAGACGTTCCGCAGGCATTGAACAGCCGCATGCAGAGATCTTGCAGCACGGTGGCGCGCGGATCTTTGACCTTGTACACGCGATGGCCGAATCCCATCAGTTTGTTTTTGCCGCCGAGACGGGCTTCCACCGCGGCGCGAGCCTGCGCCGGCGTCCCGATCTCTTTCAACATCGTCACCACCTCTTCATTGGCCCCCCCGTGCAAGGGGCCCTTGAGCGCGCCGATCGAGGAGGCCACGACGGTATAGGGGTCGGCGAGTGTCGACGCCGCGACCATGCCGGCGAAGGTGGACGCATTCATGGTGTGTTCGGCATGAAGAATCAGGCAGTCATCGAAGACCTCGCTCCACAGCGGATGCGGAACGGTTTCCGTCAGCATGTAGAGAAAGTTGTCGGCGAAAGGCAGATCGTCGCGCGGCGGGATGTATTCGTCTCCGCGTCGCAACCGCGCCCAAGCCGCCACGATGGTAGGTAGTTTGGCGATGAGGCGCACTGCTGACCAGTAATTGTTTTCGACGTCCTTGACGTTGCGGCCCGGGTAAAACATGCCCAGCGCCGCGACTGCAGCTTGCAACGCGTCCATCGGATGCCCATGTTCAGGCATGACCTTCAACAGGTCCACAATGCGAAACTTGATCCGCCGGTGGTGCGTGACATCATTCACCCACTGTGTGAGTTCCGTCGCGGTCGGCAGCCGCCCGAACAACAGCAGGTAACTCGTTTCCAGAAAGGACGAATGCTGACACAGCTCCTCGACCCGAATCCCGCGATATTCGAGTACGCCTCGTACGCCATCCACATCGCTGATCGCTGATTTTGCGGCAGGAACACCGGCCAGACCCGGCATGAAATCGTGCGGCATAGATTCACTCTCCTATCTTCCATCCGAATGGGGCATCACGCGTGATGCGATCGGTTCCATGAGCGACCTCGCGTCCCGGTATTCTGCGTGAAAGTCGCACGGTGTCAGCTTATCACGATCGACGGCATCGGCTCAGCCTTCACCTTGAATTGAGTGGATTCGCTTGGCATACTACCTCGAAACAAACAAGACTTCGACTGCGGAGCGCATGGTGACTCGACTTGTACACATTGTTCTGCTGATCGGACTATTGGTCGCAGGCGTTGTGCTCTTGATGCTGGGGATCGGGGATCGGCCGAATGAAGAGACCGCCGCCACGACTCCGGGGTCGCAACGGCTAGGGCGCAGCACGCTGAGCCATGGCGGCTCGGGTGCCGGATCTCTATCCGACAATTCCCCCCGCCTTCCTGCGGGCGGAAGGGATGGATCGTCCCAATAGTCTATATCCGTAACAATGAGGTGAGGCATGGGCCGATTCGGGTCGCTCGTGTTGGGAATGCTGATGGTAGTGGGTTTGTGTGTTCCCGCCTGGGCCGATGACGAACAGGTCTTCTTTGCCGTCATCAGTGATGTACCGAAAGATAAGACGCGTATCTCGGCGAAGGTTCTCCAGGACGGGGCTTCCTCCGATATCAAACTCATTCCGAGCGATACGGTCGTCGCCAATCCGGTCTGGCGCTCGCTGGAAGTCTGTCATGCGCTCAAGATCGAAGGCATGAAAATCGGCGACGGATTGAAGGTGATGTCCGCGCGGGTGCTGGATGCCAGCATGCTGCCGATGGGACTGCAAGGGTTTGCGGGAGATTGCCTGATCAAGAAAGCGGTTGAGATTGCGCCGTTGGCGGACTAGCGGTGGCCAATTTTCAAGGAACAATGTTCAATGAGCAATCCAAGTGGACTCAAACCGGTCCATTGAACAGTGAAAACTGAACATTGCTCATGCCGTGCAATCCGGGCAGGTGGTCGGTTCTTCGTCTCCGTCACATTCATCAGCCGTGAGCGGAAAAAATTGCTCGCAGAGGCGGCAGGTGCGGATCTCAAAATAGGCCACGCCTTTGTCATCGATCTCCGTGGGAAGCAGCAGTTCGAGTGGATCGTAGCCCAGCCGGACGTCATCGTCGAACCGGATGATGGCCAAGCGGTCATTGAAGACCTCAAACGTGGCTTCTGTTCCCTTTCGCTCCAGCCGATGCCCCACGACAAACACCGGTTGGCCCTTGCGTTTGGTGCGCAAATCTTTCAAGGTGCGCTGCGTGGCGGTGGCGCAGGAGAATTTTCCGGTCTGGTCGCTGGTGTCGGTTCCAAAAATGGGCATCGGTGATCACGATCGTGTTGAAATCAATGTCGTGTGTCCATGTAACACAGGTGAAAAATTTGCGTCAAGGGAACCCTTGATGAAGGAGAAAGGGTAACGGCATGGCAGAGATCACGATTTATCAGAAGCCCACCTGTTCAACTTGTCGCGAGGCGGTGCGCCTGGTGCGGGAGAGCGGGCAGCCGTTTACGGCGGTCAACTATTACGAGCAACCGTTTACGAAGAGCCGGCTCAAAGACTTGCTCAAGAAAGCCGGCCTTTCGGCGCGCGACGTGTTGCGCACGAAAGAAGATCTCTACAAGTCGTTGAAGCTTGCCGATCCGACGCTCAGCGAGGATCATTTACTCGATCAGATGATCGCTCATCCGGATTTGATTCAGCGCCCCATCGTGGTCAAAGGCGACCAGGTCATGCTGGCGCGCCCGGCTGATACCGTCACTGAACTGCTCTAAGGTATTCGGAAGCGACGATGCCGGGTGCGGCGTCGGGCAGCGGCGGGGTGAGAGGAGGCAGAGATGTTGGCATTCAGCTCGGCGGATCGGGTGTCACTGCTGGGACGGGTTCTGCAACGTCTCAATCTTCGATTCCCCTCCCTATTTGTGTTGTTCGCCTTCCTCACCCTGGCGGATGTGATCGTTCCCGATGTGATTCCGTTGGCCGATGAAATCGGGCTGGCGCTGTTGACGCTATTGCTGGGAATGTGGAAAGACCGCCGCGCTGGTTATCGCGGCGGAGCTTTCCGCGGAGCATCGAGGTGATGGGCAGGATGCGGCCGCGTCGCAGGAGCGTTCGGGGAGGAGGTCGAATCCGCCGTTCCTGAATCGGGGCCGGGTACGGTCGCGTTACTGATCCAAATGTCCGAAGCGGAGCTTGCCGATTTGCGGGTCGATCCAGACTTTGAGATTTCCGGATAAGACGCTGAGCAGCGTCTCCCCCACCAGCTGGCGTCGCCATCCCCGCAGGACCGGAATATCGATTTCTTCCGGCGATGAGGCGCGTTCGACCAAGGCTTGCAAATCGCCCGTCGTGGCGATCAACGTCGGCGCGATATTCTCCATCGCGGCGCGGGATTTCAGCACAGCCTGGAGAAGTTCCAGCACACCGGTGGATTCAGGATCCGGTTTGCGGTCGCGGGGCACCTCCGGCCACTCGGATTCCGGTCGCGCCAAGGCCTGCTGCATCGTGGCCAGCAAGGCTTGCCCATTGCGTTCGACTTCCGAGGAATACATGCCGCGCATGCCGCGAAGTTGATCGAGCGTGCGCGGTGTTTGCCGGGCCAGCTGCACCAGCACCTCGTCGCGCATCACTCGCCCTCGCGGAACATTGCGGCGGCGAGCTTCCCCTTCCCGCCAGGCGGCCAGGTCTCGCAGCACGCCGGCGGCGCGCGGCTTGAGGCTGTCCCACCCGCGAATGCGCTGATACCGCTCCTGTGGATCTCGAGCCTGGGCTCCGAGGGAAATCTCCAGGCGGGAGAACTCTTCGTCCACCCAGTTCAAACGGCCCATCACGGACAGTTTCTGACGAAGATGCCGATGGATAGGCAGCAAAAAGGTCACGTCATCGAGGGCATAGACCAGTTGTTCCTTGCTCAGCGGCCGCTGACTCCAATTGGTAAAGGTGTGTGCTTTATCGAGTTTCACCCCTTGCACCCGCTGCACCAGATTGGCATAAGCCGTCTGCGCACCGTACCCGATCATGGCGGCGGCGATCTGTGTATCGAAAAACGGCTTCGGCAATCGGCCCGCATGGTGCGCGAACAGTTCGAGATCCTGCCGGCCCGCGTGTAACACTTTTTCAATGCGGGTATCGCAGACGAGTTCCCAGAAGCGAACCATCGGCGCGCTGTCCTGCACGGCAGGAAAATCGATGACTGCGGCCACCCCCTCCGCCGCGACCTGGATGAGTTCGAGGCGCGGAATAAAATGGTCTTCTCCCATGAACTCGGTGTCGATGGCGATCACGGCGCTGTTCGCCAACTGATCGCACAACCGATCGAGCATATGGTCTGCCGTGATGAAGGTCTGATCCGGATCCAATGTGGCCATAGATTACTCGGTGGGACGATATTCCGCCCCGCGTGAAATCGGCGGTTCAGTGTTGCTCAGGCTCAGATACTCTTTGAGAAACTGATAGGCTTCGAGAATGCGCCGGAGTTCAGGCTCGGAGCTGCGGTCGCCGTTACGGGCATCGGGATGCAATTCTTTGGCGCGTTGCCGGAAGGCCGTGGTGACGTCGGCGAGGGGCGTGCCGAATTCCAAGCCCAGCAACTGATAGGCGTCGTAGGCGTTCGTGACCTCGCTGGACGTGCCGGCGGGATTCCCCTCCCCTCCGGCGGCCTTGAGAAAATCAGCCAGATTGATTTTTCGCCGGCGCCGTCGTGGGCGTTCGCGTATTTCGCTGTCGAGTTCATCCCAGCGATCTTCGACGAACTCCAGGCGTGACTCCAACCGAATGGCCCCGGACACATCCTTCACCAGGTCCAATTCCTCTTCGATCTGACCCAGCGAGCGTTCAACTTCTTCCAACGCCGGTTCGATGCGGAAATAGCTGTCGACCCGTTCCTGCATCATGAAATCGACGGCAAACTCCATGCTGTCGATGTTCTTGGCGCGCAGCATGCCGATGCGGCGCCGCATGCCCCGCTGATATTTGAACAGGCGATTGGTTGAAAATGCCACGAGTCCTCGTTAGGCGTGACCTTGCAGGCAGAGGGCCAAGTCGCTCGCATCTTAGCACATCAGTTTGTCCGGCGATAAGAGCCGAGTCATCGATCGCCGCTTGCCGGCTACAGACACCAGAACATGAGCGCGGCGATCAGCGTGGGTGGCAGCGCGGCCAGGAAAAGCCGGAGCGGATTGACCGCCTCGTCGTCGAAATAAGTCCGCAGGATGGCCAGTCCGGCCGGATTCGGCGCATTGGCGATGATGGTCAAGCCGCCGCCCGTGACGGCGCCCGCCACCAGGGCATACTTGAATCCATCCGAGAGCCCTTCCACGAGCGATCCGAGATAGGTCAGCGCCGCATTGTCGGTGAAAGCGGTCAGGATCGTGGCGCCCGCAAACACCGTATCTTGGCCCATGCCGAGCAAGACCGGCTGCAGCCACCATTGTTGTTGCCCGCCCAAGACCACCAGGCCTGCCAGGAAAAAAGAGACGAGCAATCCTTCGCGAAGAATCAGGCGATCCTGATACCGTTCATAGGCCTGCGCGATCCCGAGAAACAGCAGGAGGATGCCCAGAAACATCGCCGGATGGTGGGCGAACGCCACGACCAGTGCGAGCAAGGCGAGATGTGTGATGACCAGAGCCAACGGCGCATGGTTCTGCTCCCGTTGATCGATGGCGGTCGAGATGCGGCTGAGTTCTCGACGGAACACCATCGTTGCCCCACACGCATTCAGCAATACAGCCAAGGCCGCTTTCCAACCGAACGTTCCCAGCATGAAGGCGATGTCCCACTGCCAGGCACCGGCGACCATCAACACGGGCGGCGCAGCGAAGGGGGTGAGCGTTCCCCCGATGGACACATTCACGAAGAGGACTCCGAGAGTTGCGTATTTCAAATTCGAGGACAAGCCATGGCGGAAAAAGACATCACGCAGCAGCAGCGCCGCCAACGTCATGGCGGCCGGTTCGGTGATGAACGAGCCGAGCAGCGGAACGAGCGTCAGGACAGTCACGTAGACCCGCATGCCCTGCGGAAGCGGGAGGGCTGCGCTGACGCCCCGGACTCCGGTCATGGCTATCTGCAAGATCGGCCTGGTCCCGGCGATGACCATGATTGCGAACACGAACAGGGGTTCCGTAAAGCCGCGGGAGTCGAGATACTGCGTGGCGGCAGCCGCACCGTCGGTGACGAACATGGCGACAACGAGCACGAGGGCCCAGAATCCGAACGCGACCTCCACTTCGCCCAGCAAATGCCAGAGACCGGCATGTGTCGGTCTGGTATGCGCCAGGTGTTCGAAGAACGACGTCGCAAACGTGTGCAGGATTGCCACGGCGAACAGCAGCGTTCCGATCAGCTGAATGGTGGTGGGCGTCACTGGGTTCCGGGTGATTTCACTGAGGCAGATACGTGGCGAAGATTCAACGGCGCCGGCCTCGAGCGTTGGCCGTACTCTACATGGATTCTGCGTATCGCGCCAATAGTGAGGCAAAAAGCAATGCAGCGGTGGATGCGGGTCAGCGGGGGTCGTCCTCGATTTTGACGCGGCGTCGGGCGACACCGGTTGTGCGAGCGGCAGCGGCCACGGTCTTGGCCACGCGCGGCACGACGTCGCGATCGAAGACGCTGGGGATGATATAGTCTTCCGAGAGCGCATCGGTCGGCACACATTCGGCAATGGCCTGTGCGGCGGCCAGTTTCATGGCTTCGTTGATCTCGCTGGCCTGAACGTCGAGGGCGCCGCGGAAAATGCCCGGAAACGAGAGGGCATTGTTGATTTGATTCGGATAGTCGGAACGGCCGGTGGCAAAAATACGCGACAATTCATCGCCGATCTTCGGATCGATTTCGGGATCGGGATTGGCCATGGCGAACACGATCCGATCGGAGTTCATCTTGTCCAAATCGGCCTTCTCCAGCACATTGCCCACGGAGAGGCCGATGAAGACATCGGCGCCGCGCAAGGCGTCGTGAATGGTGCCACGTGGCTGGTCCCGCCGGATGCAGGCCTGAAGGTCGGTCCGGCAGGCACGGAGTTCCTCCGCCTCCCCCATCAACACGATGCCTTCCTTGTCGCATCCGACGAGGTGACAGGCTCCGGCCGCCAGGAGGATGCGGCAACAGGCCGTGCCCGCCGCCCCGAGGCCGTTGACCACGATGCGAACGTCTTCCATCCGCTTGCCGACAACCTTGAGCGCATTGGTCAAGGCCGCCAGCAAGACGACGGCTGTGCCATGTTGGTCGTCGTGCATGACGGGAATGTCGAGCGAGGTCTTGAGTGCGCGTTCGATCTCGAAACAGCGAGGCGCGCTGATGTCTTCCAGATTGATGCCGCCGAACCCGGGAGCGATGCCGCGGACGATGCGGATGATCTCGTCAGGATCCTGCGTGCTGACGCAAATCGGCCAGGCATCGATGCCGGCCAATTCCCGAAACAGCATCACCTTGCCTTCCATCACCGGGAGCGCCGCAGCTGGGCCGAGGTTCCCGAGCCCCAATACGGCGGAGCCGTCTGTGACGACGGCTACGCTATTGCTCTTGCTGGTGAAGGCATAGGCTTTCGACGAATCCTTGGCGATGGCTTTGCAGACGCGTCCGACGCCGGGCGTGTAGATCATGGACAAGACGTTGCGGGTCGTAACCGGGACTTTGCTTTGGACCCTGATTTTTCCGCCGAGGTGCAGGAGGAAGATCCGGTCCGACGCCGACAAGACATTCACTTCCGGCAGTGCCTCCAGACGTTCGAGAACCCGGTCGCCGTGGGCTTCATTCTGCACATCGAAGGTAATGTCCCTGATCATGCGTTCCGCATTGGCGGATACGATATCGACGGCTCCGAGGTTGGCCCCTTCCTCCGCGAGCAGGGCTGCCACTTTCGCGAAGATGCCGGGTTTGTTGAGGAGCGCGAGGCGGACAGTCAGGCGGTAGTTGGAGTAAGGGCCGATGTCGTCGGTGGTCATAGGCAGGTCCGAGACCGTAAGGATTACGTATGAAGAGTGTATCACAGCGCAGACAGATCTGATGTCTTGTGAAGCATGACCTCCCACACATTGGTCTCGTGGGACTTCGTCTCTCTCAAGAAGAAGAGTTCTATCAATCTGTCACTTCGTGAAGGTCCATCGTTGATAGATTCGCTGTGAGCCATACCCTGCGAAGACCCGTTAAGGTCTCGAAAAGTAACGAGCTCTAGGCATTGCTAGCCATAGGAGGCCGTGGCGCATTGGTGGATGGTGAGGCTGGTGAAATATACGCAAAGAGTTTCGTTGACTTTTTCTGGCAGGTTGGCTACCCTCCCCCCGCCCTTGTGGTGGGCACTTATATTCTCAACCTTTCAAGGAGGGGTTTCCATGAAGCGTGCTCTATTTGCATTCGTAGCGGCAGCCATTCTCGTTGCGTTCACCGCTCCGTCTTTCGCCGGAGATGACAAGAAGAAGGAAGAGAAGAAGGGCGGCCACTTCTCCCAGACCCTCTTCGGTGACGACAAGAAGAAGGAAGAGAAGAAGGGTGGACACCTGTCCCAGACCGTGTTCGGCGAAGAGAAGAAGAAGGACGAAAAGAAGGGCGGCCACTGAGCCCCGCTTCCGACGTTCGGTCGTAGGATAAAATTGGCTCGCGACTCGGGAGTCCGGCGCGGGCCAATTTTTTTATGTCCCCCGTCCCTTCATTGTCCGGCTCCTCGCTTCATTGACCCATTCAACAAGCCCGTGTTACGGTTCGAAAATGACTGATCATCCTTCGAATCGCCCAGCCAATCGCCTCATTCGAGAAACCAGCCCCTATCTCTTGCAGCATGCGTACAATCCAGTGGATTGGTATCCCTGGGGGCCGGAGGCATTAGCCCAGGCCGCGAAGCTGAATCGCCCGATCCTGCTCTCTATCGGCTACTCCTCCTGTCATTGGTGTCACGTGATGGAGCGGGAGTCGTTTGAAAATGAGACCATTGCCGCGCTGATGAATCAACACTTCATCTGCGTGAAGGTCGATCGCGAAGAGCGGCCGGATCTGGACGAAATCTACATGCAGGCGACCTTGGCGTTGAACCGCAATCAAGGCGGTTGGCCGATGACCGTCTTTCTCACTCCGGACCAGAAACCGTTTTTTGCGGGCACCTATTTCCCTCCGGCGGATCGCTACGGCCGCCCCGGCTTCCCCACGCTTCTGAAGAAGATCGCCGAGTATTGGGAGAAGGACCACGCCGGCGTGGTGGCGCAAGCGGTGAATCTGACGGCGCGGCTTCAAGAGGGCGCTCACGCTCCTTCTCCGACAACGGTCGGCGAAGCGGAACTCGATTTGGCCGTAACCCAGTTTGCTGAGGATTTTGATGCCAGACAGGGTGGCTTCGGCGGCGCGCCCAAATTCCCCCCGGCCACAGGATTGTCACTGCTCCTCCATTGTTACCAGCGCACGAAGGACCCTCATACGCTGACGATGGTGCGCAAGACGCTGGATGCCATGGCCGCAGGTGGAATCTACGATCACATCGGCGGCGGCTTCGCCCGGTATTCCACCGATGAACGCTGGCTCGTGCCGCATTTCGAGAAGATGCTGTATGACAACGCATTGCTGGCGCGTGTCTATGTCGAGGCTTACCAGGTCACGGCCGACGACAATTACCGCCGTGTGGCCTGCGAGACGTTGGATTATATCCTCAAGGAGATGACGTCACCTGAAGGAGGGTTTTATTCTGCTACCGATGCCGATTCCGAAGGCGTCGAGGGGAAGTTCTTCGTATGGACGCCGGAAGACGTGCGAGCGGCGGTGGAGAGTGATGAGGATGCGCGCCGCTTCTGCGCCTATTACGATGTCACGGCGGCCGGCAATTGGGAACACACGAATGTGCTTCATACCGCCAAAAGCATCGAAGCCGTCGCCAAGGAATTGGGCCTCACCGCCGGCGAATTAGCCGACACCATCGCGCGTCTCAGACCGACGCTCTACGCAGTACGTGCGAAGCGGATTGCGCCCGGGCTCGATGATAAGGTCATTACCGCCTGGAACGGGATGATGATCAGCGCCATGGCGGAAGCCGGCCGAGTGTTTGACCTGCCCCGTTATCGCGAAGCGGCGGAACGGGCCTGCGATTTTCTGCTGACGACACTTTCTACAGCAGATGGTCGGCTCCTTCGAACGTATCGCGCGGGGACTGCCCACCTGAATGCCTATTTGGAAGACTACGCCTATTTTGCCGAGGGATTGATCGACACCTATGAAGCAGGGGGCGATGAGCGTTATCTACTCGCGGCTGTTCGCCTTGCCGAGCGCATGCTGGCGGATTTTGCCGACAGCCAGCAGGGCGGCTTCTTCACGACGGCCACGGGGCACGAGGCGTTGATCATGCGCAGCCGGGAAGGTCCCGACGGAGCCACACCGAGCGGCAATGCCGTGGCGGCATCGGTATTGGCTCGCTTGTCCTATCATTTTGCTCGAGAGGATTTCCGCGAGGCCGCGACTGCAGCCGTTCGTGCCTATGGCCGTCAGATTGCGCGTTACCCCCGGGCATTTGCCAAGAGTCTCATCGTGGTCGATCTCCTCATGAGTGGTCCTGTGGAAATCGCGTTGGTCGGGCGGCCGGGAGATTCAGGAACGGAGTCGTTGCGCGCCGCCGTGAATCGAACCTACCTCCCCAATCGGGTGCTCGCTCATCGTGACTCGGAGCAGACCGAGACACGTCATCCGTTGCTGGAAGGAAAGACGCAGATCGGCGGCAAGGCAGCATTATATGTGTGCCGGAATTTTGCTTGCGGCCGGCCGATCACTGACTCGAAGGAATTTCCGGCCCTGCTCGATCCCAGGCAACAGGCCTCCTCACTTACAGCTTCAGAGCAGAAGATCTTGAGTGGAACGTTATGCCCGGGCCATGCGACCGTGCAGGGCACGGCCGCCTATGCCGCGCGACACATTCACGAGAGCAATGGAGCGCTCGCGCTTGGATTTGGCCTGTTCGGTGCGACGGGATTGACGGCCAGCCGACTGGGGTTCGGAACGTACCGGGTCGGCCAGCGGGAGGCCGAACATCGTGAGGCATTGCTCAAGGCCCTTCGCTCGGGCTGCAATGTGATCGATACCTCGACCAATTACATGGACGGTGAAAGTGAGCAACTGGTCGGTTCGGTCTTGCGAGACATGATGCGTGGAGGCGATCTGGCCCGCGAGGACGTCATCGTCGTGTCGAAGATCGGCTATGTGCAGGGCCAGAATTTGACGCAGGCCCAGGCGCGGGAAAAGTCGAGCAAGCCCTACCCTGACATGGTCAAGTATGGTGATGATATCTGGCATTGCATCCACCCGGAGTTTCTGGCGGATCAACTCACGCTCTCGCTGGACCGGCTGGGTTTAGCCACGCTCGACGTGTGCCTGCTCCATAATCCGGAATATTTCCTGTCTCATGCGACCCGTCTCGGGGGCAATGAGCCGCGCGACCTGCCTGCGTTGCGCGCGGAGTTCTATGCGCGACTCCGGAGGGCCTTCGAGTATTTCGAGACGCAGGTACAAGCAGGTCGCTTGCGAGGCTATGGTGTCTCATCAAACACGGCTACGTCAGCTCCCGACGATCCCGGTGCTACCTCCCTGTCTCAGATGATCGATGCGGCCAAGTTGGCGGCGACAACCGTCGGAGCCTTGTCCCATCATTTTCAGGTTCTCCAGTGTCCGATGAATGTCTACGAGTCGGGCGCCGCTCTGATCAAAAACACGGGAATTCACAACAGCAGCACGCTCCTGGAGGAAGCGATGCGCGACCGGATCGCTGTGCTGGTCAATCGACCGCTCAATGCCATGCCGGTGCAGCGTGGCGGAGTGGTTCGGTTGGCGGATGTGTCGGTGCCAGAACCGGAGGCCGACTTCGAGGCACAGCAGAAAAAAGTTGCGGCCTTGGAGGAGGAATATCGCAGCAGTCTGGCTCCCGCCGTTGCCCATAGCGGTCAAGGCATGCTCCCCGCCGACTTTTTTCGATGGGCCGATGAACTGACTCGCATACGGGGCCAAGTGCAGGGACTGGAGCATTGGGAACAAATCGAACAGCAGATGATCGCGCCGCATGTGAACCAGGTGCTACGTGCGCTGGCCGAGGCGTTTACCGGTACCGTCGCGGAACAGTGGGAGTCCTGGCGGGATCGGTATGTGCCTGAGCTGTTGGCGCTTTTGAGAACGCTGCACCGGGAGGCTTCCGAAAAAAGCCGCCGCCGTTCGGAGGCACTTCATCGCACCATCAACCCAATGTTGCCGGAAGAACGACGCACGGCGACCTTGTCGCAGAAGGCGCTCTGGGTGCTCGCCAGCACGCCGGGCGTTACCTCCGTGCTCAACGGCATGCGCACCCCGGCCTATGTGGAAGATGCGCTCAAGACTCTGCAGTGGCTCCCCTTGTCGGAGTGGCGATCGGTTTATGATCGTTGTGCCGGGAAGAAGTAGCTTGCCACGTTCGCATGTTTTGATTATTCTGTGCCTCGTCTAGTCTACGAACTCACCTAGCGCCGGAGGTTTTCATGATCGTTTTGCGCCCGTTTGCCCTGGTCGGACTGTTAGCCGTCGCCGCTCCCTTTCTGCTTGACGGCTGCGCGAGCAAGGCGGGAACCAGTGGAGGAGCCACCGTCACTCCTCCCAAACCCCGTGTGGAGGAACGTGTTGCCGCGGCTCCTGTTCAGGAAATTCCTCCGCCTCCCGAACCGGCGCCGGTTCCCTTGCGTTCAGTGGAAATGGCTGCCCGTAACGCGACGGGGGAACAGAATATTCCCTTTCCTGATGTGCTCTTCGATTTCGATCAGTATGTCTTGCGGGACGATGCGCTGAATGCCGTCGAGGCCAATGCCAAACGGTTGAAAGACAATCGGGTCACCAAGGTGTTGTTGGAAGGCCGGTGTGACGAAATCGGGACCTCGGAATACAACCTCGTGCTGGGGGAGCGCCGCGCCCTTTCCGTGAAACGCTATCTCGAATCACTCGGCATGAGCCAGGTGCAGGTGGATGTCACGAGTTATGGCAAAGACCGGCCCTTATGTTTGCAGCATAATCCGGTCTGCTGGCAGAAAAATCGCAGCGTCCACTTCGTCGTAAAAGAGTAAGTACTCCTCTCCTCGTTTCGATGGCGGCGGCATGGGCGTTTTGCGTCCATGCCGCGCTCGGCTCTCTTTCTTCCGACTCCCCGTTAGCTGTAACAAATATTTTACTTCCCCATAACGAGGTTTCAATAGACTCGGTCTATCCTTCCCAAAGAGACTCAGCAGGGCGTGTCACTGAGTCCACTCATTTCACAAGGAGGATCGAGTATGGTGACAGTCAGTGATCTCATGACCAAGAAACTGGTGACGGTCCCGGTTGGCACCTCGACGGCCGAGGCCGCCAAGGTGATGAACGAGCGCCATGTCGGTAGCGTGTTTATCGAGCAGAACAATCGTGTCGTGGGCATTGTGACTGAATCCGACATTGTTCGAAAAGTCGTCGGGGAAAATAAGCCGGTGCATGTTGTCCCCGTCGAATCCATTATGAGCAGCCCTGTCATCAGTCTCGACGAACGGCGATCAATTACGGAGGCCGCCGATCTGATGCAGTACCATCACACCCGCCATTTAGGCGTGTTGCAGAGCGGCGCGATCGTCGGTGTCTTGTCGGTACGCGATCTATTGCAGCCGGTCGCGGTGGATGAGTTCTAATTCTTCTTCCACGTGGCGTTTGTGTTCGTCGTTTGGCTGAGCGCTCTGATCGCGTGTGTGGTCGGAGTTCCGACAGCGACAAGACGTTGGTTCTGAAACCTCTCTCCCTTCACTCTTCCTTGCATCACTCACAGACTTCAGCCGGCAGTTTTCCTCACGCATCGCTCCCGCCCCTCCGTTTTCTTTCGAAACATCGGAAAGCATCACAAGGATTAACAGGGCTGTAACGCTGGAGTGATTCCGTTGCAACGGTTTCGCTATAGGATGTCGGCGTATGAAGATTTGCAAGAGCTCATGGCACAATTTGTTGAATGACAATACTCTCACGAAGGAGGTTCGATAATGAGAAGTGTGCTCCAAGCATCCGCACTCATAAGCCTGATGGGCGTGTTGGTGGGTCCATCCGTTTCCAACGCTCAACTCAAGCCGGTCGTGGATCCGCAGATCCAATCGTATGCAAAGGCCACAGGCGTGACCGGTGCGCTGACGGTCGCCGGGTCTGAGATGATGAAGGCGCTTTCACATCGATGGGAGAGCAAATTGAGAGAGTTCTATCCGGGCTTGGCCATTCATATCCAAGGTATTGGATCGGAGACCGGTCCGCCGGCGCTCCTGGAAGGCAAAGCTCAAATTGCGGCCATGTCTCGTCAGTTGACCAAAAAGGAAATCGAAGAATTCACCAAACGGTATGGCTATGAACCGACCGAAGTGCCGGTCGCGGCAGATGCCTTGTCCGTGTTCGTGCATCGGGATAACCCTATTTCCGGCATGACCCTCCCTGAGCTCGACGCGGTGTTTTGCAAGGAACATCGCCTCGGGTTGAACGAAGATCGCATCAGCTGGTCCCAATTCGGGCTATCCGGCGAATGGAGCGACGCATCGATTACGCTGATCGGACGAAACAAGGTGTCCGGGACCGCCACCTTCTTTCGCGAACAGGTCTGTGGAAACGGCGACTTCAAGGACAGTCTAAAAGCAGAGGCCGGCGCGGCCTCCGTCGTCATGGGCGTCAAGAAAGACCGTTATGCCGTCGGCTTCAGCGGAATTGGGTATCGAATCTCAGCCGTAAAACCTATATCCATCGCGGTGGCGAAGGGCAAGCCTTTTATTGAACCGACGTTTGAAACGGTTACCGATGGGACGTATCCGTTGCGTCGGCACCTGTTTTTGTATGTCAACAAATCCCCCAAACAGGCCATGTCTCCTGCAGTGATGGAATTTGTGAAGTTTGCGGTGAGTTTTGAAGGACAGCAGGCGGTGATCCAGGAGGGATTCTTCCCTTTGCCGACTGCTCAGCTCAACAGTCTGTTTGCTGCCTGGTCTCAGCCTCTTCAGGCGGCGACCGCTGCCCATGCGACGCCTGCCCGCAATTAACCGCAACACGTGAATGTTCTCCCCTGCGCGCCGCCCCCCTCTCGGGCGGCGCAATTTTCTTTGCTTTCCAACCTCGTGGTACACTCCACCTTCTTTTTCATGAGGAAGACATGAATCTGACTCGAATAGTCCCGTTATGCTGCATGACACTGTTTCTAGGACTCGCTGCCTGCGAAAACCGACAATTTCCGACGCTGACTCTTTATGAAAGTCCGGCGAGCTTTGTGCGTCTCGAACGTGATCCGACGGCCCGCGAGAACCAGGGGCACTCGCATCCGGTCACGATTACGCCGGAGGAGATGGCGGCCGTGTGGTCTGGGCTCATGATCGAGGAACCATCGCGTCTGCTGTCTTTTTTCGACAAGAACAAAGAGCCACAACGCCATCCGGCCTTCAATGACGCGGAAGTGCAGTTCCTCTCGCCGTTACTGGCGAAAGGCTTAGGCCAAGCCACATCGGAGGAGGTGGTGACCTTTTATCAGACGCATCAGGATACGGCGATTATCAGAAAGGTGACGTCGGGGGGAGTGTTTGTCGATGGTGAGGATCTCCACATCGTGCTGAGCAACTATCGCTCACCGACACATGCGGCTTCCGATCCCGGCGTGGACGATACGACGGATGACAGGTTGACCCCTATGCGCAGAATTGCTCCGCAGGAGGCTCGCCTTGAGTTCGAGCCGGCGAGTGCAACTGTTCCGCCTCAGGAAACCTTTTTATCGAGTCTCTTTAGTGCTGAGCGTCGCGAAGTGGTGGTGCGCTTTCGGCACCTGGCGCCGGCCAAAGCCGGCGCCAGGTAGTACAGGATAGATTGGATGGATGAATCGAGATGAGCTCTTCACAAGATACGTAGCCCGCTTCCTCTAATAATTCCACTGCAGCTGAAACCGGATCAAATTCCCATAGTTTTCCTGGTACGGATTCGATCCCGTCGCAGCAGACGACGTTCGATTCGTAAAGGCGTACATCGCAGTGAGCTCGATGGCCTGGTTAAACTGATACTCGACTCCGAGTTCCAGTTCACGCACGACGTTTCTCGGTGCATTGGCCTCGTGCTTTTTTCCGCCGTAATATTCCTGGTAGCGCACGAATGGAAATACGTTCAGGCAGTAGGTCGAACATTTATAGTTGTACATGGCTTGGACATAGCCGCCGTAGAGATCGCTTTGGTCGATCGATCGCCTGTCGGCGCTCAGTTGTGGTCCCTGTCCGACGGTATATTCCGCCTGTATGCCGAACGGTTGTGGATAGAGCACAAAGTACGCCGCGACTCGTTCGTCCCTGATATTGTTGTTTCCTCGTGGTGTGACAGCCGCACCTCCTCCGAGTGGCACGATAGCGGCTTTCGTTACATTAAACATACCTTGATAGGCACTGACTCCGACCTCGAATATCTGCCCGTTCGCAAATTCGTAGGGATAGGCAGCACGGACGATCATGTGTTTATCGTCGTTGCGCTCAGGCTGGTTGGCGGTTTGACCATTGTATACACCGAAACCCAGCATGCCGTAGTCACCGGATCCCTTCAGACCGCTGTCCACCAGTCGGCGGAATCGTTCGCGGACATGGGTAGGCGCGTAGTACAGAAACAAACCGAAATCACGCTCGTTCGACACCGCGCTATTCAAGGCGTCGTTCCGGTCGAGCGCCAGTCGGTTTTGACTGGATTGCAGATTCTCGAACCCATAGGGGACTTTAGATTGACCTGCTCTGATACGCCATTCCTTGTTTTCCGTGAGGAATAAATCCGCATACCAGTCGCGCAACTGCACAGCATGGTTCGTGCCTCCGACGGTGGAGGCAAAATCCGGCTGGATATAGACGAACAACCGCGGATGCACCTCGCCGCTCAAAATCATTCGGGCGCGTCGTAGGAAAAAGCCGTTATTATCTCCGATCGATTTATCACCTTGATCGCTGAGCAAATTGCCGTTCGGGTTGCCCAATCGATTAAAACGCATCTGGCTATACCCGCGGATGCTGATCTTTTCGTACCACTTGGCCTTGACCGGTGTATCGCCGACGCCGCGGCTTTCTTCAAAGACTTTGGCTTCGCGTTTTTCCTCTTCAGCCTTCAGTTCCACCCACTCGTCGATCGACATTTGTCCCTTGCTGAGCATCAGGTCTTCCAACCCACCGGCTCGCGCCACTCCCGCTTGCAGGCCACACAGTGCCATCACAGCACACGCGCTCATTACGTACCGACCCCATCGTCGCCTCATGCTTGCCCTCCCAATTGGTTGAGTTGAACCCGTCGTGTCGGCCGGAGGGTAATGAGGAGGCGTTACCGAGGCATTACAGAGACCTATGGTCGCAGTTAACTCTCAAAGATTCTGGAAGCGACATCGAGGACGAGCAGAGTGATTAGATATTTCGGCGTAGCGAAGATAGTAAATACGTAGTTACGCAGAGGTTAAAAAGCAATGAGTTGATCGCACGGCATGAACTGGAATATGGGAGGGACCCATTGGCGTTGGGCGTGTGATAGGAAGGGAGGAAATGGTCGAAGTTGGCGAGGAGATCAATTCAGATGAACGAGCGCGAGCTAGGCCTGCTGGAGTGTCGTCAGCCCCTACAGGTGGATTTAACACATCCGTAACATGCCAGTGATGTGCCAGCAATCATGGATTCGTAGGATGAGTCGAGCTACAGACGAGACCACTACTCTAGCGGAGGATATGAGCATGCTGAGTCAGGGACACAGGCAGGAATGGGGACGGCGAACCGTCGTTGTGGGCTTCGCGGGAATCATGGCGACAGCCGGTGCCTTGGCCGTGATTCCGATGCCGGTGGCGCAGGCTGAGAACGCAGGGCCGACGGCAAGTCTGGCAATGGAAGAAGGATTGGTGCCATACAATCCGCACACTCAAGCGGCAGGAAGTCTTCGCGTTCAGGGCTCCGATACGATGTCCCTCCTCATGAGTCGTCTTGCGGGTGAGTTTCAACGGCGCCAGCCGAATGTCTCGGTCAACGTGAGCGGAGGCGGATCGACCAAAGCGGTCAATGAGTTCATTCAGCCACCGGCCAAATTGAGCGGGAAAATTGCCCTTAAAGAAGAACGACCGACCTTTGTTTCCCTGGTGGCTTCCTCACGCGAGTTGCTTGATGCGGAAGTGAAACAATTTGTCGCACAACATGGCTATGAACCGACCGGCATTCCTGTGGCGGTTGACGCCGTGGCGCTCTACGTCCATCGTGACAATCCCATCCAGGGTCTCACGCTCGACCAGGTCGATGCCATGTTTTCAACAACCCATAACCGCGGGTTACAAGCGACCCTGTCTCAATGGGGCGCGCTGGGCCTTCAAGACGGTTGGGAGAAGGCTCCTGTCAGACTGTATGGACGGGACCGGCGATCCGGAACGCGCGCGTTCTTTCAAGAACATTGTCTGGCCGGTGGTGAATTTGTCCCCACTGTTCGTGAGGAACCCGGGGCGGCTTCCGTTATTCTCGACCTCACGCGTGATCAACTGGGGATCGGCTACAGTGGATTGGGGCTGGAAACGTCCAACGTGCGAATCGTTCCGCTCGCAGAAAATCAGGGCATGCCCTTTGTCGCGCCTACGGCGGCAACTGTCTCCGACCAAACCTATCCCCTTCGCCGGATGCTGTATCTCTACGTCGACAAATCTCCCAAGGCTCCCCTCGCGCCCGCCGTGCAAGAGTTTCTCACCTTTGTGACGAGTCGCGAAGGCCAGGAAGCCGTGATGAAGGCGGGATTTTTCCCTCTTCCGATGAAACAGGTCAAGAAAAATGTCCTGGCACTCGGCCTCCCCGGCCAGAATGCGACCCTGACCAACTGAGCTTCTCTCGTCAATCCTCAGCAGCCGCAGGTTATCGACAGGAATTTGGTCGATGCCTGCGGCATACCCTTTCGCATTCTCCTTCCTTTTGACGACCTACCTCCGTGCACGGTCGCCGGCGGCATCGAACAAGCAGTGCACCGGGAGGCCGCTCTGCGAGAGATCATTGATGTTCAGTCCAAGGATCAGGACTACTCAGGAGCGTTACAGACGGCACTACTTGGACGGACGATGGTTCTTTTACAGACTATGCGATCGGCCGCATTGCTGCACGACAAGCGGCACTGACGGCGCTCGATGAAGCGATGGCAACGATAGCGAGCATTCAAAGTGACGAGTTGAAACGTAGCGCTCTTGCCGTTGCCGGAGTTGATGCCGGAGAAGCAGGTCAGATCGGTACCGCGCTCGGTTTCCTTCGGATACAGCGCGAAGCCAAAGCAAACACTCCGCAACTCCATGACCCATCTGAGACATCGAAAGAGGCAGAACAATATGTATTCAGGGATGCAGGCTTAGCTTATTAGCATGGCAGGGCGCGGTAAGAGGCACGTTGCGTGGGATCGCCTCTCATGCGTCGATGTCGGTGCTCTGGAAGAAGCGTTGGGCTATGCGCTCATGATCGTGGAGCCGGATGAAAGTGGACGCACGCTTGGAGAGCTTTCCTTCAAGCAAGCACGACGCGGGGACGCGGAAGGAGCTCTTCGGTGAATCGAACAGGCGCAATGCCCCGCCCATAAAGCCTTCGGTCTTTCTGGTGTGGCACGGGCCATCATGTTTCACGAGAAAAAATGAGCTCTCGCCGACGAATACTGCATTGAGGATCTACAGGTCTCGGAAAGGCAACTATTGCGTAGTAGATCGGCGAGGTGTCTTGCTTTTTGCTCGAGCGGAGTCGAGGTCTTGCTGGAGTTTTGTTAATTGATCCTGCAACGCCTGCATCTGCTTCATTTGGGTGTCTAAACGATTCCGCAGTTCCAGATTTGAGGTCGTCAGCTCACGAACCTGGAGGCGAAGCACATCGGCCTGATTGCTGGTCGTGTCCGCTGGTCCGGCGATTTTTGCGGCGGCTCCTGCTGCGTCTGTTGTGGAGAGCGGTAGTGAGGGTGAGGCGTCAGTCGAGGGAGAAGATGGCCGGTTTCTGGCAGCGATGACTTCCTTGGCATTCAGCGAGATGTGTACGGTTTCAAAATGAGCCCACCGTGGCTCTTCCGCATCTGGTACCGTGGCTGCGATTGCCGGCGGGGCGACCCACAACTTCATTCCTTTTGTATCTCGGAGATCCTTAACCTCTCCTCCGGCCGTGTCAGCCCTCGTGAAGGCGGAGTGATCCGAGAGGACGACATGAAGATACCGTCCCCGCAGAAAGAGCGCACCGGTGGTCCGCTCTTCACTGTAGGTCGTCTGTGATTTGGGTAGAGAGAAAAATACGCGTTCGGTGGGAGCGGCTTGTTGAAAGGCCGTTGCAACCGGCGCGGCAATACGGTTCAATTCCAGATCGGTGAAGACAGGAATCGGACGGGGGCGTTCCAGGATGCCGACAAGCGTTCCGCTCCAGCCGCTCACCATCAGCGAACCGAGAAGCACGCGAACCTCCTCCGTGGTCAGTTGTGCAGGATGGTTATTCTCCATGAGAGCAGACCCGCGATGGATAGTCGGGTCCGCTTGCAGCCCTATTTGACTGTCCTGCTGGTCGTACAATACCTTTCCTCCAGTTAGTAGCGAGCACGCGGAGGTCAGGCACATGAGGAGAACAAGGCAGAGGCTGCGGCGCAATATCATCGGGGGATAGGTTGTGGTGACCATCGGCATTATTGGCATGTGAACTGAATTCCCCACAATCGATCTCCTCCCATTTGCCCTCGCCAGGCTCGATCCGCAGCGCGGCTCACCTTTGGTATTTCGCCTTCTTGCTGAACTTTGAATCCACCCGGGCATTTGCGGTTGATCAACTCCATCGCGTCGCGCCGCTCGCTGGATGTGAGGACATCCACTTCATTTTGGAACGGGTACGTGACGAGTCCTCCTGTCGGCGTATCGCGGACTAGCGTCACGCCAGCTCCGCAGGCGCTGCATGCCCACATCAGCACGAGCGCAGCGCTCACATCGAACAGACCGCGCCGCCTTCGTGCTGGTGGAATGCGGTCAAGGCTTGTCAGCGTGATTCGGCGCAATAGGTCTCCTCTTCCAATGGCTGATATCCTGCTCCAAAGTTCGGGAAATCAGCAATCTCTTTTCCCCCCGTGTTCCAGATGTGCAGGCATTGGGCCGTCAGGGCCGGGAGACTGCGCTGGCTGTCTTCAATGGCGACCACCGCGGCATGTTGCGTGGTTCCGATGGCAATGACGCGGTTCCCGGGCTGCAAATGGTTTGTGGGAACTTTTCCGTTGAAATAGACCAGGAATTCTCCCCGTCCCCGCTCCCTGTCCGTCGGACCATAGGCCGGATGCTCGACGATCGGCAGTTGCGTCAGGACCATGGTCACCACACCGTCTTTTTGAGGCGCCTGCAGGATACGGCCACCCAGCTGCACCTTCTTGCCGGCCTTGGCATTAGGAACCATACGCCAGGCCATAAAGTCGAAATTCTGGTCCACCCCGTCCAGTACCTGAGGTGAGAAGACGCGTTGAGGTCCGCATCCGCTGAGGACCATGCCGATCAGCACGCCCACGATCGCTCCCCGGGATATCTTCATTGCATGCCTTTCTCTTTTCGAGAGACTGAGTCGGTTAGACATTCGTTGCCGCATTCGCATGCGTCTCATTACATGAATCGTATTTGCCACTGTACCAAGAAGGCATTCTGGGCGAAAGGGTCGCCGACGCCGCGTGTCGGATCGACGACATTGTTGGGACCGTTGCCCGAGTGATGGCGGAACTCGTAATTGACTTGCAGCTTGGACTGCACCTTGGGAGGAAAGTTTTCGAAATAGTAGCTCAGGCCGACGATGGTTCTGGTGTAGAGGTCATTGTCGATTCTGGTATTCGGGTCGAATTGTTCGTACATGACCACCGGCTCGAAGTTTTCGAAGGGTCCGTCAGTGATGAGATATTTGGCCAGTACGTACCAGGTGCGCCGTTGCACCCCGGGTGCACCGGAGCCGCCGCAGATGGCTTGGACATCGCAGGCACCGTTGGCCGGCCGCCCGACCGTGGTCTGGTTGGCCCCGTCATGCCCCTGCCAAACTTCTCCCTGCACCATGAAGCCGGGCAAAATTTTTGACGTATAGCGGAAGTCTAATCCGTAGCGATCGAAAGCGCCCTTGCCCCGGCCGTTGATATTGGTATTGGCGTTGTTCGATTCGCCTTGAATCGTGGTGAAACTGATGAACGACACGTCGCTTCCGAATAATCGTACGCGGGAGTAGAAACTTTTCGGGGCGTTCGATCCGGTCGCGTTGGCCTCATAATTGTTGTTGTTCATAATACCGACCACATACTCGAGCCGGTTGAACAGTTTCCCGCGCATATCGAGGAAGTAGTCACGCTCTTGGAGAAATTCGACGGTCCCGGCCGATCCGGTACGATTGCCGACTCCGGAGCCGACCGACGTGAGGTACGGAGAGCTGATGACATCGCGCAAGCCGCCGGAGGTTTCCGTGAAGATCCCGAAGGGCATTCGAAAGATACCCATGCGAAAATAATTGACGTTCGGCGCCCAGGACTGCACCGGCCGTATGTCGAGGTAGGCTTCCCGGAAGAATGTCGACGAGGTCGGTACGCCACCGGTGGCGGCGCTGCCTCCGGTCGGTGTGTTGTTCAAGAGATTGATGCTTTGGAACTCCATCAACGTGTGCCAGCGCGGCAGGGTGTCGCTGATACGGCCCCAGAAGAGAATTTCCGACCGCCGGATGGACAGGTTGTCCTGACTTCGTCCTTCAGGCACATGCGCATCCTGGTGGGTGTACAACCATTGGAGCGCGTTCAGTCCGAAATTCACCTTATCTCTGAGGATCGGCAGCAACTCCGCTTTCGACTTCCATTCGTCCAGGGTGTCGATCCGCTTGTCCCGCTCCCCGCCCCTGTATTCTTGTTCGGCCCGAATCTGAATCCACTCTTCTTTGGTAATCGTTCCCTTCTGCATCAGCAGGTCTTCGATCGACGTGCCGCCGAGAGGAATGTCGGGCGCAGGCGGCGGAGTGCCGGTTCCGTTCGGAGCCGGGCCCATCGTTTGGGCTACGACGGTCGGTGACGGCGGGGCATGGGGGGCCAACCGTGAAGAATCATCGGCCCAGGATGCAGTCAGGGACAGGCTGAACATCGCGGTCCCGACGAGGCCACTGATGGATGCAATCAACGGGCGTCTGTGCATTACGAACATCCTCCTTGTGTCTGTTGATTTCGTGAACGCGGGCGGACGGTAGGCGGTCGGCATCACACCCACGTTCAAGCCCTGTTACCACTGTGTAAAACCATGCCGTTGATTTCGCGACAGGGTGGATGTTTTGCGCCGCCGGCGTTCAGTCGGCGGACAATTTGTATCCCACGCCCCTGACCGTGAGAATCCATTGTGGCACTGAGGGCTTGTCTTCCAGCTTCTGACGGAGCGCGTGGATATGCACGTCTAATGCATGTTCCTCGAGCGCGTAGTCTTCTCCCCAGACAAGGTTGAGCAGTTCCTGGCGCGTCAGCACGCGTCCCGGGTGTTGCAAGAGCGCGCGCAGAATGTGGAACTCCTTGAGCGTGAGCTGGATCGATTTGCCTTTGACTTTGACCTCGTGTCGATCGAGGTTCATGGAGAGCGCATGGACTCGAAACTCCCTGAGGGGCGCGGCCTGCAATTCCTGTCTTCGGAGCAGCGCTTTGATGATCGCCAGCCATTCTCGATGCCGATGAGACTCGATCACGATGTCAAATCCTGCGGCCAGCTCTTCCACCATCTGTTCTTCCGTGCACGCTTCTCCTTGTGGTTGAAGCCCAATCATCGGAATGTGCCGCAATGTCTGGTCCTGCCGCAACGCAGACACGACGTTGTGACGCCGGTCGATGAGCGCCAGCTTGAAGGCGGCACGAGAAGCGAGGGACAAGGCGACTTCAGCGGTCGGCGCGAGGGACACCTGATATCCGTTCGGTCGCAAGAGATGGTGGAGGATCGTGGCAAATTCTTTGTCCTTGGTCACAAGAAGCACCGCGATACTCTGATGGCGTAGTGGTTCCGTCGCCTGCTGCATAGCCTGATGCTAGCGGCGCCGAGTTGCCTGCCTGTATCCCGCTTGTTACGGCTGTGTAAATACCGCATCGTGATCTCGGCATAGTCCGGGATGGCCGCTCGAGTCGAGAAAACGTAACCCTGTTGTAATGCCGTTGTGAATATCACGGAACAATCACGAGGTACATTCGCGATGACCGTTGTGGTCCACGGGATCCGAAAAGGACCCACCGGGCAAGTTGCTCAACCATGATTCTGTCATTCACAAGGAGGACGATGCAGGTTATGACGTTCACCAATTTCCCGATGCGGGTTCCACGTGTCGCAGACTTCGCCGGGCGCGCCATCGCAATGGATCTCACCGACCTCTGGATGAAGGGCATCAAAGGCGTGTTGAGTCTTCTGATTCTGACGATCCTCATCGCCCTGACGGGAGGAGTCATCAAAACGTTTCTGGATATCAAGCTGTTACTTGATGCACCGGTTGAAGTCGGGCTTCGGCAGATTATTGTGGATACGCTGATCCTTCTCGCGGTCGTCGAGGTCTTCAAGACGACGCTGACCTATTTCTCGGAAGGGCGCGTCAAAGTGACGTTTATCGTCGATACGATTCTGGTCGTCATGCTGACGGAAATCATTTCCCTGTGGTTCAAAGAAGCCGATCAAGCGAAGCTCCTGTCGTTAGGGGCCATCGTTCTGGCATTGGGGGCAGTACGAGTTGTCGCGGTGCGCTGTTCGCCTGCGCAAGGAGAAGGCGGCGGAAAGTGCGCTGGGTCCTGCCGGGAAGGAATCTAGCCCTGTCGCCATAGTGACACGTTAACGCAATCGTCACACTAACTGAGTCCGTGGATAGAGAGGGGCCACAAGATGAGGGCACAGGTTGCAGCGATCATCCGGTTCCAGGGCCCATCGTTTCCTGCGCGTGAGACTCATTCAACGAGGAGGCTTTGTCATGGTCCATCACGTTGCATTGCTGAGCAGTGAATTTAGGATTCTTGAGTTATTACAGGTGAGGAAGTCCCTCACGCTGGAGCAGGCGGTGGCCTTACTTCCTGAATTGAGCTGGAATCAGGTCTTCAAAACGATCGATGAGCTGAGCCGGCATGGGAAGATCATCCTCTTGCGAAGAGGGTTTGACTACGAAATCGCACGGGTCTCTCCCAGACAACCCGCATTGTCCTGCATGGGGTAAGGGCCGCGATCAGGGGGATTCTGGCCTGTGTACGCACGGCTGCCGTCAGAGGCGCGACGTGAATCGATAGCGAAATCCAGGCAACACGTCGACGGACCCCGCACCGGCATTCTCCAGTTTTCGGCGAAGATCACGGATGTCGCGATCCAACTCTTGGAGTGGCAATATAGGCCGCTCCCCTTTCGGAAGCGGTATCAATTCCTCTGCATCCACTAGCGTGTTCTCGCGATCCAGTAGCGCCTGGAGCAGCACCGTTTCTTTTCGTGACAGGATGAGTTCTCGTTCCCCCAACAGAACCGCAACGTAAGGTCCCTGCATCCTGACAGCCGCATTCACGATGGGCCCGAGCCCCACGGCTGATGCTTCGCTTCGGCGAAGAACGGCCCGCACGCGCGAGACGACCTCTTTTGGACTAAACGGCTTCACGACATAATCGTCTGCGCCCATATCCAGGCCGGCGATCCGTTCGGTTTCTCCGCCGACCGCCGTCAGCATAATGATCGGGATATGCCGGGTTGCGGAGCTTTGGCGCACCATCCGACAGATCTCCTGACCACTGAGTCCTGGCAACATGAGATCAAGCAGAATGAGTGTCGGTCGGCGGCGTTGAATATCCCGCCATCCGTTGGCGCCGTCGTCGGACAGCAAGGTGTCAAGGCCCGCCAGGCGCAAGGCGCGATCAAGAAGTGCGGCGTGGAGCGGTTCGTCCTCAATGATGTGTACGATGGAAATGGTCATGACGCGACATGGTAGGGGGTCACTGTTGCAGGTGCCTCAACGGCGGTTGTCGGTGTTGTTAATTTGCCCAGTGATCGGAGACCGCTGCGGAGGGAGCGCACCGAAGGAAAGTTAACGTGGTGTTTACATAGAACTGATGGCCAGGAAATGCCACAACCCTATGCTCGACGGTGCAATCGTTCATTATTTTTTAACCGGAGGAATCTTTTCTATGGTCGTCTCACGTCAGATTTGTTTGAGTCTCACGCTGACCGTGTTGGGTCCGTTTATGACGACCTGTCTGGTCAGCGCCGCGCCGGCTGATGCTCCCGCACCTGAAACGATTACCATCGATGCCGAGATCAAGCCCTATGCAAAGGTCAGCGGCGTGTCCGGGACGATCAACAGCATCGGGTCCGATACGTTGAACAATCTCATCACCCTGTGGGCGGAGGGATTTCGCAAACAGTATCCCAATGTGAAAATTCAAGTGGAAGGTAAAGGATCGAGCACGGCCCCGCCCGCGTTGATCGAAAATACGGCTCAGTTGGGACCCATGTCACGGACGATGAAGTCCAGCGAGATCGACGCCTTCGAGGCCAAGTTCGGGTACCCCCCCACGGCCTACCCGGTCGCGGTGGATGCGCTGGCGCTTTTCGTGAACAAGGACAACCCAGTGGCAGGGCTCACCATGGCCGAAGTGGATGCCCTGTTTTCCAAGTCGCGCCGCCAGGGGCACCCCACCGACATGACTCGGTGGGGGCAACTCGGCCATAACGGGGATTGGGCCAATGCGCCCATCAGTCTTTATGGCCGAAACTCCGCATCCGGTACGTATGGCTTCTTCAAGGAACATGCGCTGAAAAATGGCGACTTCAAGGATCAGGTGAAGGAGCAGCCGGGATCCGCCTCCGTAGTGCAGGGCATCAGCGAAGATCGATACGGCATCGGATACAGCGGAATCGGATATAGCACGTCGGGAGTGAGAATGATTCCGCTGGCGGCGAAGGCAGGACAGCCGTTCATTGAGCCGACGCATGCCAATACGAAGAACGGAACGTATCCCCTGTGGCGGTATCTCTACATCTATGTGAACCAGGCTCCAGGTAAACCCCTCTCCCCGATCGTCAAAGAGTTTCTGGCGTACGTCTACAGCAAAGAGGGGCAGTCCGACGTGCTCAGGGATGGATACTTTCCCGTCTCCGGGCAACTGGCTGAGAAACAACTCGGCAAGATTCGCTGATGCAGACGAACTCTCTACGATTCCTTTTCACGCCTGTGCGGTTGCGGTCACTGATCGACCGGCTTGCCCGCGCCGTCATTACCGTGGGCGGGCTGGCGACTATTGTCAGTATTCTGGGGATCTTCTTTTTTCTGTTTCGCGAGGTGACCCCGCTCTTCACGGCGCCGAGTGCGAAATTGAGCCAACGCTTGAGTGTCCCTGCCTTATTATCCGACGGAAGTCCCGCGCAGGTGGCAGTGGACGAACATCGGGAAATCGCGCAGGTCTTCACCTCCGGTGCGATTCAATTTTTTGACCTGGCCTCCGGCCGGCCGATTCCGTTGGAACTGCCGGCGCAGCTGACCGCGAGGCACGTGACGGCAATGGCCTCAGGTGGTGGCCACAGCGCGCGTCTTGCCGTGGGTACGGCCGACGGCGAAATCTTATTGTTGAAGATCGGCACCGCGACGGAGTTTTCCGAACAGGGCGAACGGCGGAAACGACCGAACATCCAAGCCGGCGCACCCATTCCCGTGACGAATAGCTCCATTGTCCGTCTGGCCTATCGCTCCAACGACCAGGGCAGTCTCCTTGCTTTTGCCACCAAAGCAGGACGGCTGCTCATTGCGAGAATTGCTCTTGATGATCCGGCGGGAACCGATCTGAAGATCGCGGAGTTGCCTCAACTGCCCGGCGCGATCACATCCCTGGCGTTGGATGCGTCGCTTGAACATCTGTACGTCGGTACTTCCGACGGGCATGTCGTCCACATCGGATTGTCAGAAACGCAACCGCCGGAGGTGAGAGCGTCCTATGCGGTCGCTGCTTCGAACACCGAGGTGAGCATGTTGGGGTTTCTCAGCGGTGATCGTAGCCTCGTGGTCACGGCGGCCGACGGATCCGTATCAACGTGGGGGCTCGTTCGGCGTTCCGACGTGCCATCGGGATGGACGCTCACCCAAATGCATACGTTCCGCTCTCACGCTGCGCCGGTGACCGCGTTTGCTCCGTCGCAACGGGTCAAAGGATTTGTCACGGGTGATGCGAAGGGACATGTGTTCTTGCACCATGCTACCTCTTCGCAAACGTTGCTGCGCGTGGCCATCGGCGAATTTCCTATTCGTGCCGTCGCATTTGCGCCGAAGGGAGATGCGGTGATCGCTCTGGATGGAGCCGGACAACTGTCGCTCTACCAGGTCCAGAACCTCTATCCCGAAGTCACCTTGGAAACCCTCTTCGGCAAGGTCTGGTACGAGGGGTACGATCAGCCTGCCTATGTCTGGCAATCGTCTTCCGGGTCGGACGATGTGGAACCGAAGCTGGGCCTGCTTCCGCTGGCCTTCGGAACCCTGAAAGGAACGATCTACGCCCTGTTCCTTGCCGTGCCTATCGCCATTCTCGCCGCGATCTGCACGTCCCAGTTCATGCATCATGATTTTCGCTCAAAAGTTAAACCGATTATTGAAGTCATGGCCGCCTTGCCGACCGTGGTGCTTGGCTTTCTGGCCGGACTCTGGCTGGCTCCCCTTCTCGAGCGTATGCTTCCGGCGCTTGCCGGCATGGTGCTGGTCTTGCCGATGCTGGTCATCGTGGCGTCCTTCTCCTGGCATCTCTGTCCCGTATCCATCAAGCGGCACTTCGCACCGGGGCATGAAGCGCTGCTGTTGATGCCCATTCTGGCTCTCGGGATCGGCGGTTGTCTCTGGGCCCATTCTTTGTTCGAAGTCTGGTGGTTCGACGGCAACATCAAGGCCTGGCTCTCGAATCGGCTCGGTATCCAATATGATCAACGTAACGCCTTGGTGGTCGGCATCGTGATGGGATTTGCCATCGTACCAGTGATCTACAGCATTGCCGAAGAAGCGCTCTCCAACGTGCCGAAATCCCACATCGCCGGGTCTCTGGCGTTAGGCGCCACCCGTTGGCAAACCGTATTGCACCTGGTGTTGTTGTCGGCCAGCCCGGGAATTTTTTCGGGCGTGATGATCGGTTTTGGGCGTGCGATCGGCGAAACCATGATCGTGTTGATGGCCACGGGAAACACGCCGATTCTGGACTGGAATTGGGCCAACGGGTTCCGGACGTTGTCGGCCAATATAGCCGTCGAAATTCCGGAGGCGCCGCACGGCGGAAGTCTGTACCGGGTGTTGTTCCTGGCGGCTCTCCTCCTGTTCATTGTCACCTTTGCCATCAATTCGCTGGCCGAACTCATCCGCCAACGGCTTCGGGATAAATATAGCCATGGGTAAACCATCCACGCGCATGAAGAAGTTTTGGCGAGGTGGGGAGCTCTTCGTCTGGATGACGGCATCTGGTGTGGCCATCAGCTTATTGATGGTGGCCGGGATGCTGGTTCTGATCATGATCAATGGCCTGGGGCAGTTCTGGCCGCGCGCGCTGCAGCAGGTGACGTTGAACACCCAGGAGACGGTGATCGGACAACTCGTCAGCGAGGAGACGATACCTCACTCGATGACGATCGAGTCGCAAACAGGACAGCGTCGCTTCCGATATCGAGTCGGCAACCGGGATCAATTCGGTTCCGAATACCGGTGGATCAACGAGGCAGAGATCGCGTCGATGACCTTTCCCGAAGATCTCACGTTCGTGGAACGTCGTGAATGGGGCCCCGCCTATGGCCGCATCAGTTTGGCAGCAGAAGGCGCTGCGGCAACGCCCGCCGGCGAAAGCGCCTTGGAAACCACCTGGGAAACCGCCTTGAGACTTGTCGCCCAAGCCAACCAGCTGCGCCAGCGAATCGAGCATCTTGAGCGGGAGGAAATCGGGTCCATCAACTATCGTATCGAAAAGGCCAGACTTGCGCGGCAGGCTTTGGTGTTGAAAGGCGGGCTTGATCCGGCCATTGCGGAAGCAGATCGGCGTCTTGTCGATGAAATTGTCGTACTTGATCGTGAATATCGTTCTAAGAGCGAAGCGTTGGAGCAGTTGCACAAAGAGGCAAGCCGGGATGCGCTGCTCCTCACTTTGTCAACCGGACGGTCGGTGCGCCTGTCGCTCGATCAGATCATCGCTGTGAGTCGGCCGAATGCGATGAACTGGCTCGAGAAGCTGGAGGCTTATGTGCGGAATCTGTGGCTCTTTGTTTCGAGCGAACCCAGAGAGGCCAATACGGAAGGCGGCATCTTCCCTGCCATTTTCGGCACAGTGCTGATGGTGTTTTTGATGACCATGGCCGTGATGCCCTTCGGGGTCATGGCGGCGGTGTACTTGCGGGAGTATGCGAAGCAAGGACCGCTCGTCCGTCTGGTCAGAATCGCGGTGAACAATCTGGCAGGGGTCCCCTCGATTGTGTTCGGCGTGTTCGGTTTGGCGTTCTTTGTCTATGCGTTGGGAGGCAGCATCGACCAGATCCTGTTTCCTGAAGCGTTGCCCAATCCCACGTTCGGCACTGGCGGTATTCTCTGGGCCTCGTTGACGCTGGCCTTACTGACGGTTCCAGTCGTGATCGTCGCAACCGAGGAAGGCCTCTCGGCAGTGCCGCGCGATTTTCGCGAGGGATCAGTCGGTCTGGGCGCCACGAAATTCGAGACCATCCGGCATGTCATTCTTCCCTGCGCGCTACCCGGAATTTTGACGGGATTGATTCTCGCCATGGCTAGAGCCGCCGGCGAAGTCGCGCCGCTGATGCTCACGGGTGTGGTGAAGTTGGCTCCGGCGCTCCCGCTGGATGAGTATCTGCCCTTTCTCCATCTCGAACGAAAATTCATGCACCTGGGTTTTCACATTTATGACGTGGGATTTCAGTCGCCGAATGTCGAAGCGGCCAAGCCGATGGTCTACATGACGACCCTGATTCTGATTCTGGTGGTGGTGCTATTGAATCTGACGGCGGTGATGTTGCGCAATCGTCTTCGGAAACGATTCGCGACCTCGGCGGTGTGATCACAGAGAGGAGTTCGTATGGAAGTGCGATCAGACAGGATGACGGCGATGGCGCCGATGGTGTCGCTCCGCCCGCCCGTATCCCCATCCAGGCTCGTGTCTCCGTCCCGGACTATCGAGTCGCCCGTGCAGGCGAAAATTTCGGTTCGTGATCTCGACTTTTATTACGGCCACCGGCAGGCACTCTTTCATGTGGGATTGACGGTACGCAGCCATTCCGTGACAGCCTTCATTGGGCCGTCCGGTTGTGGAAAGTCTACCCTGCTCCGGTGCTTGAATCGCATGAATGACCTGGTGGAAGGCGCGCGCGCGGTAGGCCGTGTGGAGCTGGACGGGGTCGATATCTATGAGGCAGCCATTGATGTGACCGATCTGCGGAAACGTGTGGGAATGGTGTTTCAAAAATCGAATCCCTTTCCCAAATCGATCTATGACAATGTGGCCTACGGACCGCGTTTACATGGGACGAAAGACAGACGGTCGCTCGATGAGTTGGTGCAGCATAGTTTGCAAGGCGCGGGACTCTGGGAGGAAGTGAAGGATCGCCTTCAGCACAGTGCCGTCGGGCTCTCCGGCGGCCAGCAACAACGGTTGTGTATCGCCCGCGCCTTGGCCGTGCAACCGGAAGTCATTCTGATGGATGAACCCTGTTCCGCGCTGGATCCAATTGCCACCGGAAAGATTGAAGAGCTCATCTATCGCTTGAAGGAGACCTACACGGTTGTCATTGTGACGCACAATATGCAACAGGCGGCACGGGTCTCCGATCAGTGCGGGTTTTTTCTCATGGGCGAGCTCGTCGAGTTCGGCGATACCAAAACCATTTTCACCACGCCTCGGGACAAGCGAACGGAAGATTACATCACCGGGCGATTCGGATAAATCGCGAGAGGAGCGGGCGCCATGCAACGACACTTCGATCAAGACCTCGCGCATCTTAAACAGCAGTTGCTCCGCATGGGCGGCCTGGTCGAGTCGCAAATTCAGCAGGCTTTGCAGGCTCTGGTGGATCGCGACTCCGACTTGGCCGTCGACGTCATCAAGCAGGATCACGACGTCAATGGCTTGGATGTCGAGATTGATGAACTCTGCGTCCAGTTATTGGCG
Organism: Nitrospira sp.; assembly: GCA_022226935.1. Classification (GTDB taxonomy): domain Bacteria; phylum Nitrospirota; class Nitrospiria; order Nitrospirales; family Nitrospiraceae; genus Nitrospira_A. The sequence continues at coordinate 1,210,193 of CP092081.1, read as the reverse complement.
CTTCAGCAGCCGACGGCGCGCGACTTGCGATTCGTCACGACGGGGATGAAGATTTCTTCCGAGTTGGAACGGATGGGTGACCTGGCCGACAACATCGCGCAGCGTGCATTGGAATTGAACGGCGAGCCGCAGCTCAAACCATACATCGACATTCCACGCATGGCGAATTGGACCATGCGCATGGTCAAGGAGTGCCTGGACGCCTTCGTGAATTCCGATCCGGTGTTGGCGAGGAAGGTCTGCGCGGACGACGATTTCGTCGACGAGTTGAACGAACAGTTGTTTCGAGAATTGCTCTCCTTTATGCTGGAGGACACGCGCACCATTACCCGCGCGATTCGTTTGACGTTCGTGGCCAAATCGCTCGAACGTATTGCCGATCACGCGACCAACATTGCGGAACTTGTCGTCTATATGGTTGAAGGCAAGAACATCCGGCACGTCGCTCCTACCGCGAGTTTCTAGATGCCCAAGCTGGCTGTTCTGGATATCGGCACCAACTCCATTCATATGGTGTTAGCCGAGGTCCAGCCGGACTACTCCTATAAAATCCTCGACCGGTTTAAAGATATGACGCGCCTGGGCGACGGGGTGTTTACCTCCCGGCGCCTGTCCGATCAAGCCATGATGCGCGGATTGGAAGTGATCCGTACCCTGGTGAATCTGGCCCGGAATAAGGGCTACGAACAGATCGAAGGCGTGGCGACCAGCGCCGTGCGGGAGGCGAAGAACGGCGGCGAGTTCTTAGATCACGTCATGCAGCAAACCGGCCTCACCGTGCGGGTGATTACCGGTGCGGAAGAAGCCCGATTGATTTTCCTCGGCGTGCAGAACAGCGTGGCCCTGCCTGAATCGCCCACGCTGGTGATTGATATCGGTGGTGGTTCGGTGGAAGTGATCGTCGGGAATCGCGAGGCCATTTTTCAGGCTCGGAGTCTGAAGCTGGGCGCGATTCGGTTAAAGGATCTGTACCTGTCCAAAACACCTCCGTCCAAATCGATGCTTCGGGAGTTGGAAGCGGCGGTAACCGTTCAACTTAAGAATGCCTTGGGCTCGTATAAAACCAAACGGGTGGAACAGATTATCGCGACGTCCGGCATGGCAGGCAACCTGGCCGAGGTGATTCACCTGCAACGCACCGGCCGCCCGCTCCCCCAGCTGAATCTGGCCAGGGTATCCGCCAAAGAAATTGCAGCCGTCGAAAAGCGTCTCGCCGAGGCGTCGTTGAAAACCCGTCTGGCCATGCCAGGGCTCGATCCCAAGCGTGTGGACACCCTGCTTCCGGCCGCCATGGTGTTCAGAATTCTGCTGGAGTTGCTGCAGAAAACGGAGCTTACCATCTGCGATAAAGCCATCCGCGAAGGCATTATTTACGACTTCATTCAGCGGCACCACGAACGTATTCAGGCGGAACGGGACATTCCGGATGTGCGGAAACGAAACATCCTTGCCCTCGCCCATCGCTGCCATGTCTCGGAGACGCATGCCCTGCACGTCGCAGGATTGGCGTTGCGCCTCTTCGACCAGACGAAGGAGTTGCACGGGTTCGGGCCACGGGAACGCGAATGGCTGGAGTGTGCGGCGATCCTGCACGACATCGGCTACATGATCAATTCGCGACAACATCACAAGCATGCGTACTACTTGATCAAGAACAGTGATCTCTCCGGATTTACCGCCGAGGAAATCGATCTGATCGCGAATGTCGCCCGGTATCATCGGCGCTCAGTACCTACCCGCAAGCATGACGAATTTACGGTGTTGCCGGCTGGCTCTCAGCGCGCCATCAATGTGTTGTCGGCACTACTGCGAATCGCCGACGGCTTGGATCGAAGCCAGTTCTCGGTGGTGCAAAATGTCGAGGTCAGAGTCGGCAAGACGGTGGTGATCACTGCGCAGGTATCGGGGGATGCCGAGTTGGAAATCTGGGCCGCGCGCGGCCGCAGCGATTTATTCGAGAAAGTCTTCAAGCGGCCGGTGCAGTTCATTACGACCACTCGAGACGACGACGCCGGCTGACTCGGGCCTCTTGGGAACGCGTGCGTCTCTGACCATTCCTGGGCATAGGTTCACGCCAGTTCCCGCAACTGCGATGCCGTGAGCCACCAATTAAGGTGGCCCTTCGCCGGCCGCACGGATCCTTCGAGATGAATCGAGCAGGCGCCTGCCTTCTTGAGCGAGAGCCCGGTGCAGCGCTTTCCTGTCAGGAGAATTCCGGCTGTCGCGCTCAAGTGGGGTTCGTGCCCCACGCACAAGACCACCGCGTCGGACGGCAGTGTGTTGAGCAATGCAATCAACGCGCGCGGAGGGACCTCCGGATGGAGCTCCTGACAAACCCGCAGCGGTGGTGCGGTGGACATCAACGCTTTCACAATCTTGGCCGTGTCGTGAGCGCGTGTCAGCGGGCTTGAAAGGATGTGCGTCGGGATAAGGCCCAGAGCGAGCAATCCTTTGCTCGATTGCCTGGTACGAATCCGGCCTTTTTCTGTGAGCGGCCGGTTCTGGTCGCTCCCCCGCCAGTCCTCACGATCGTAAGCAACGCCGTGTCGAAACAAGAGACAATCCACCAGCATTCTCCTTCGGGATAGACGACAAGTCCCAGGACAGGCGATAATTCAAGCAATGGGTGATCTTCTGTCGGGCCTCTGCGCAGAATTGGATTGATTGCTATGAGGCGGCCGCGAGGTTCTATTCATACCGTATCGCAGTCCGCTACTCAAGCGTTGGGCAAGATGGTTGCCTCTCACCACGCAAGGGTTGTCCGTTTGCTGCGCCAAGTGATGGCGGGAAAGGAGTATGCCGACACGATACATGCCATCCGCACGTACTGCCGAAGACTTCAAGCATTGCTGGAACTCTGTGGGAGAGTGGAACAGGCCCGAGCAGTGGCGGATTGTGTGGGAGGCTTGAGCAAACTGCGCGCGCTCCAGGTCTTCCGGCAATACTTGATCCGGTGTGACGCCAGACAAAAAGATCTGGCCCTGGTCGGTGACCGGCTCACGAAACAGAAGAAAAAACTAAACCGCGCAGAGACCTATCGCCAAATCGAGCTTGTCGTCTCGAAGCAGGCGCGGGCTGCGATCTGCTCCCCTCTTCATGCGTGGAGCCGCCGACTCGCCGACTTGCGTCATGAGCACGAGTGCCTGCTCACACAGCTCATTGCAGATGCGTCGGATAAGCCCAGACGGAAACGCCTCCATGCCCTCCGTCTTGCCCTGAAGACGATCCGGTATCAGACGGAATGGTTGCCCGGACGCGCGGCAGCCAAATGCGACATGCTGTCACAGCTCAAACGAGCTCAAGCCGTTTTGGGAAGGTATGAGGAACTGGCCGATTTTCATCGTTGGGGCAAGAAGCTAAGCCGGTCGGCGCAGACACGTATTCACAAGGATTGGCAGCGAGCCCGGAAACGAGCCCGGCATGTTCCCGCTAGGTTGCAGTGGTTATTGGATGCGTTGGCATCGGGCCAGGTATGGACTGCTGAAGGTCTTGACCCCTCGTCAATGCATCGCACGTCCACCGGAGTCGTCTGAGGCTAGCATCGTCAGGCGGAAACCTCCGGGAACAATCTTGATTGTGTCCACCGGTGGGGTGTCATCCGACAATTTTCGATTGAGCTGTTCCAGGCATCGATCGAGCTCCCCGTCGTGCATGAGTGTGTCGTCCCCCCACAGCAGGGATTTGAGTTCCTCGCGCGGGACCACGCTTCCGACCGTCGTCGCCAATCGGCGCAGAGCGTTCCACTCGTGCGCAGACAGCGTGATCTTTTTTCCTCGATACACCGCGAGATACAGATGTTCAGTGAGCGCGAGATCTTCGGCGAGTTCTTCATCGTGCGGTTGGCTCTGCCGGCAACGGCGCAGCAGCGCGCGTACGCGCGCGAGGAGTTCCGTCCCTGAATAGGGTTTGACGATAAAGTCGTCGGCCCCCGCGTCCAGTGCTTCCGCCCGGCGTTCCTCGGACGAAAACCCCGACATGACAATGATAGGAATGTGTTTCGTCGAAGGATCCTGCCGTAACCGTTTGCACATTTCCCGGCCAGTCAGTCCGGGAAGGTTGTCATCGGCCATGATGAGGGAGGGTTTGATCCGCCAGACATCCTGCATGCCCGCCGGCCCGTCGAATGCGACATTGGTCCGGAATGACGCCTGCCGGAGAATCTGATCAAGCAACTTGGCCTGACTCTGGTCGTCCTCGACAATTTCGATGATTTCTAAGGCCATGGAAATACTCCCCTCCCACGTCATCGGCTTGCGGAGGGCGAAACTTGAGACCTCCTGCCTGAGCTGTGGCTGAAACCCTGAAAGGAGAAGGCGCTAGACGGAGTATGCGGTGCCGGATTGCAGGCTTCGGACGGCCAACAGGCAGGTACGAGTGACTGCTTCGATCTGATCGAACGGAATCACCGGCGGCCCGCCCTGTTCGACGGCTTGGACGAATGCTGTCATTTCGTCGGCAAATCCCTTGTCGCGTTTTGCCGTTTTAAAGGTGCGGTGGCGGCTACCTTCGTAGAAGGAGGTCTCCATGAAATCATCCATGACGAGCGACCTGCCGTCCGCGTGAGCTTCAAAGCGTTCCTTGGGAAGTCCGGAGTTGCCTTCGGCGGCATAGAGGATGGTTCCCATCGATCCGTCGCCGAAGGTGAGCGTGAGACTGCATTGATCTTCCGTAATGCCTGAACTGTGGCGCCCCACCCGACGCGCGAAGACGGAAGTCGGCAGGGCTCCTGACAGAGCCTGCATGTAGTCCACGAAATGGCAGACTTCGCCAAGGATGCGTCCTCCACCGATATTGGGATCCTGCACCCAGTGGTCTGGAGGAACGCGACCGGCATTGATGCGATAGAGCATCACCAGCGGGTTGGCGCGTGACGCAAAAAAGGCCCGGGCTTCCTTCGCGTGTGGAGAAAATCGTCGATTGAATCCCGCCAGAAGCTGTAGACCCTCTGCGGCCTTTTTTTCATAGGTCGCGCGGATCTCCTGCAGTTCGTCTTCCGTGAGGCAGAGGGGTTTCTCGACGAAGACATGTTTGTCGGCGAGTAACGATTTGACGACTAAAGCGGCATGGCTGTCATGGCGCGTGCCGATCAGCACGGTATTGATCGCACCGTCGTTCATGATCGCCTGGTGGTCGCTCGTGCAGTAGCCGGCGCCGATTTTCCCGGCGAGTGTCTTCGCCGTGATTCCGGATGCGGTGCAAATCCCCTGAATGGCCACGCTCTTCATCGTCTGTAACGGCGGCAGCAGCATCGCCTTCACATGATTGCCTGCCCCGATTATGCCAAGAGTAACCGCGCGCGCAGGTTGGGCTGCGCCGATCGGTATCGTGCGCGGCAATGTTCGAGCGCGATCGGAGGGATAGGTGATCACCATGGCGATATATGGCGCCTGGCCTTCCATCATCAAGGCGTAGGCGGACTCGGCCTGTTCGATAGGGAACCGATGGGTGATCAACGGCTTGAGCAGCACTTTGCGCTCCGCAACCAACTCGAGAAATGACTGCATGTTGCGTTGTTCAGTCCAGCGAACATAGGCGAACGGATAATCCCGGCCCTGCTCCTCGTACTGGGGGTCGTATCGGCCTGGCCCATACGACATAGACAGCCGCAGTTCCAATTCTTTCTTGTAGTACGATTCGCGCGGCACATTCATACCCACGGCGCCGACGACCACGACCCTGCCCTTCTTGCGCGCAATGTCACCCGCGACTTCTATTGGCCCGTTGTCTTTGGTGCTCGCGGTAATGATCACCGCATCCACGCCATGCCCTTCCGAAAACATTTCCGCGGCTTCAGTCAATTCCTGGGGACGGATGGCCAGATCCGCGCCAAACTGACGCGCCAGTTCCAGTTTGGCAGGGTCAAGATCCGATCCCAGTACGCGGCAGCCGGAGGCTTTCAATAACTGCACGGTGAGTTGGCCTAAAAGACCGAGGCCGATCACTGCGATGCGGTCGCCGAGTCGGGGTTCTGCCTGGCGGACGCCCTGGAGTGCGATTGCACCCAGTGTCACAAAAGAGGCATCTTCGAAATCGACCGCCTCGGGAATCTTCACGCAGAGATGCTTCGGGACGTAGACCATTTCGGCGTGAGACGCATAGTTTTGCCCTGCACAAGCGACGCGATCACCGATCGAGAAGCTGCCTGCATCCCGGGCCAGATCGACGACCGTGCCTGCGCAGCTATAACCCAGCGCAATCGGGGTATCCAGTTTGTCGAAGACGCGCGCCAAGGTCTGGGTCAGTCCATCCTGGTGTAAGGCCGTCAGAACTTTTTTGACTTTTTCCGGCCGTTCCATCGCCCGGCTCACGAGCGACTGTTGCGCGCCTCGGACCGTGGATTTTTCTGTTCCGGGACTAATGAGCGAGGCTTCATTGAGCACTAATAATCCGCTTCCGCGTAAGGTAGGCGGTGGTACCTCCCCCACCTGAATCGTGCTTGAACGATTATATTGCAGAATTTGTTTCATAATACTGGACGCGATGTCATGAGAGACGCTCGTGAGCTTAGCGGTCCCCTTTTAAGAGGTGACGCACCTGTCTCCATGCCTGGCCGATCCCCCACGCCGGACGTTCATGGTCCGCAGGTAAAGAGCGGTTGCCTTCCAGATTGGAGAGCCGGGTCGCCGTATCCTTGAACGTGCGGTCCGTGTGAAAAATCAGGCGGTACTGTTCCAACGCCTCGGGCTTGTCCCCCAGTTGTTCCAGTGTGCGTCCGAGCAGGTATCGGACACTCAGGCTCTGTTGGCGTGGCGCGTTGTAATCGGCACAGGCGTTTCGAAATGCCGCTACAGCCTGTGGAACCTGGCCTAGCGCACGATAGCACAGACCGATCTGGCCGAACGACCGCAAATGATACGCGGGGTCTTGTGCAGCCTGTTGGAACTGGGCAATGGCGGCGATAAACTTCTGCGACTTTCTCAATGCCATGCCCTGCTCATAAAAGTGCTCTGCCGATTGGCGAGGCCTGTTGTGAGTCGCGGCGGGCAAGGCCTCCTGCGGAGGTCCCGGTTCCTTCCGTATTTCCGTCCGCTCCGTCTCCTCTGCTCCATCAGCGGCGGCAATATTAGCCAGATCTTCCAGTTCCGACAGAGGAAGAATGCGATTCTTTCTCCGGTCAAGTGCAGCCTGCGCCAGCAATTGTGTCGTGATGTGTGGAGATTGCTGGGCAAAGCCGTAGGTCAAGGCCATTTCACAGACCTGATTGATTAACCGCGGATTGCCCTGACTCAGTCGATACGTCAGGGCGCACGCCTGAGGAGTGAACAGCGGTCTGGATGAGCCGGACAGCTGGATGCGGTGATGAATGTACTGTGCAACCTCATCTTCGGTGAAGGGCTGAATATGGTAGTCCACCACCACCCGCTGGGCGAACTGGGTCATATCGACCCGGCGCAGCAAGGTTTGCAAATCAGGTTGGCCCGAGAGGATGATTTGCAGCTGGAGGGTCTTTTCCTGATTCAAATTGGAGAGGAGTCGCAACTCCTCCAGAAGTTTCACGCCGAGATTTTGCGCCTCGTCCATGATCAGCACCACTCTCCGTTTGCGGATCGCTTGTTCTGCCAGAAACTTGGCGAACAGGTGCTGGGCTTCGACGGGATCGAGCTGTTTGGTGTTGAGACCCAAGGCCAATAAAATCCAGGGCAACAGATACTCGACGTCATAGCGGGCATTGCTCAGGAACCCGATGGAGTAGGTGTCACGATTGTCGGCGATCAACCGGTGCAGCAAGGAGGTTTTTCCCGTGCCGGGATCGCCGGTCAGCACCATGAACGGAGCTTCGGTGAGGAGGCCATACTCCAACAGGCTGTAGGCGGTGCGGTGAGTCGAGCCGAGGTAGAGAAAGTCGCTGTCCGGCAGCAGCGAAAACGGTTTGCTGTGGAGTTGGTAGAAACTTTTATACATCGATGGCCTATATCATCCTTTTCATGCTCGCCGGCGTGGCCGTCGCGTGCCCCACTTTGTTGACCACCGTCCCCAGTACCGGCGTCGAATGTTTGACCAGCGACAGGGCTCGTTCCACATCTTCCGCTTTTGTGCGCCCTTCTTCAATCACCACCAGCATGGCATCGAGATACGGCGAAAAGGCCAGCACATCTGAGGTCTGCAGAATCGGAGGCAAGTCGAAAAGGATCATACGCGATTGATAGCGATGTTTAAACTCGTCGACGAGGGACAGCATTTTAGGCGACGTCAGGGCTTCCGCTGAGTGTGACACGGTGCGACCTCCCGGCAGTAGGACGAAGCGGCCGATTCCGGGATGCACCAACAATTCTTCAATGGGGACATCGTCCAGCAAATAGTCAGCCAGGCCTTGGGAGTCACCCAGATCAAACATCTCATGGACGCTGGGATGCCGGAGATTGGCATCCACAAGGAGGACGGACTGCGTGACATCCATGGCCAGACTGGCAGCCAGGTTGACGGCGGTGAATGTTTTTCCCTCTCGCTCGCCGGGACTGGACACGCCGATGACATTCCAGCCCTTCTCCCTGACCCGATGCAACACCTGCGTGCGCAGAATTTTGAACGCATCCACGAACGGGCCCGACTCAAAGCCGGCTAAAATGCGCTGTTCTCGCAGCACGGGTTCGGGAATTTGCACTGAGCGGGTGCGGGTGTAGACGATCGTGGCCGGTACCGGCCGAATGGGCTGGGTCCGTCCCGTACCGGATCTGGGAGGATTTGGATGCTGCTGTTGCTTATAGCGATCGAGCGCCGCTTGAAACCATTCCATGGCGATCCCTTTTCCTTCGTCGTTCGTGAAGTCTCACCTGCACCGTGGATGTCAAAGGTACGGAGACGACGATCACTCAACCCCGAACCGTTTTAACGTCGCGTACCACACCACATCCAGGGGCGTCCAGAAAACATGACAGAGCAAGAGCGCGATGGCAACGGCACCCAGGCCGGCAAGCCTGATCCTGCTCCGACGCCTCATCGCGCGAGCCAGATCCGTCTGGTTCGGCAGATAGGGAATGACGGCCAGCGGAAAGGCCTGTGCGACCCGCACCAGTTGTTCAGGCGTCCGGATGGAATGGTCGAGATGTTCGGCCAAGGCAGCCGCCCCGGCACCCCCTGCCATTGCCAAGATGAATCCCAGCAATACAATGGCTTTCCTGTTCGGCTTCTCCGGGCTTTCCGGCAATCCTGGTGGATCGATGAGCGAGAACCGTTCGCCTTTCCGCTGCACCTCGAGGCCTTCCGATACCTTCGCTTCCAGCAACCGTGAGCGGATGTCCTGATATTTTTGGGCAGAGGTATCGCGGTCACGGATCAAGACCAGATAGTCCGGTTCGAGCGCCGGGGTTTTCTCCACACGCGAGGCATAGTCTTGCAGCCGGCGTTTCACGATCGTGCGGCTGTTTTTCAAGCCGTCGAGCGAGGAGACCACAGAATTATGTTGGGCCTGAATGTTGATGTAGGCCGGATTTTCAGGCCGCTGCTGAGTTCTATTGAGCGCACCGGCACCGAGTCGGCCCAGATCCCGCTGCAATGCCGCGATCGTACGCTTCGTCTGCGTGACATCGGGGTGCTCGGAACCCAGACGATCCGTCAACGTCGCCAATCTGGCCTTGGCATCGATGAGTTGTTTCGCGATTTCCTCCCCTTCCGGGCCTGCGCCGGTTTCGCGCTCCAGCGCGGCAATTTCCTGCTTCATGCGGATCACATCTGGATGGTCTGCAGCGAAATTCGCGGAGGCCGAAGCATATTCGGCGCGTAATGCACGTAGACGCTCGACGCTATCCAGGATGCGTTCGCCGGTGACCGACAGGATTGGCGTGTTCGGTTTGATCGTTGCAAGTTCTCCTTCAAGGTAGTTCTTGCGTTCCTCGAGGCTCCGGATTTGCTGGTCGAGATCCACCAACTCGCGGTCGGCCTGGTTCATCATCTGAAGGTTGAGCGGCATCAGCTCCGGCAAGGCGCCGCTGGCGCGCTGCTTGAACTTGGAGAGTTTGGCTTCAACCTCCTCGATATGTGCGGAGAGGCTCTCCGCCTCCTGTTTGAGAAATGTGGTCGTCTCCTGCGCCTGTCGCTCCCGGCTTTTCAAGTTTTCACCGAGAAAGAGGCTGGTCAATTCGTTGGCTACACGTTGGGCAATCTCCGGAGTGCGGCTGTTATACGAGACGGTAAAGGCAATCGTCGCTTTGGTCGCATTGTGCGTCCGTTTATCGATCACGTCGGCGCTGATGACCTCGACTTCGATATCCTTGATGAAGCGTTTAATGACCTCCTCTGTGGGGTTTTCCTTCCGCATTCCGTCATAGAGATTGTACTGCTCGACTACTTTCCAAAGACTGGAACGGCTCATGACCTGCTGCTTGATCATTTCAATGCGTTGGTCGGCGTAACTGGTGATCGTGCTATGGACTAACTCGGCTGGGACCTCCTGTTCTTCGATCAGAATAGTTGCGGTGGACTTATAAGTCGGAGGCCATATGATTGCCGCGGTCATGCTCAAACAGAGTAGTAAGCCCCCAATCAAGAGAATCGACGGTCGTCTTCGCTGAACGATGGCCAGGTACTCGCGTAGGTTTAGCCTCGATTCAAGTTCCTGAATATGTTGAGTTGTCATCATAAAAAATACTTCCTAGATTGAAACGGCACAAGGTGTCGCCGTTTAAATCAATTTGAAATTGCGAGTTTTGGCGGATAATAGGTCAAGGTAAGCATGACGGTGTTGGCCATTGCCGGGTCACCGAAGTTTTCCACTTCCCGCCATCCGTAAGTATAGGAAGCCTCTGCCTTCCACCACTCAGAAAATTTCCAAGAGACGCTGGGTGTTGTAAAGAAAAGGTTTTGATTCGATAGCTTGCCCCCTTGGGCACGTGTTGTGGCTCCGGAAACAATATAAGCAGAAGTGCCGAGGAAGGCCGTCACCCTTTCAGATAACTTATAAGACGCAGCTAATCCTACCCGATCTGTCTGAAGTAGTAAGCCAAATCCACTTGGGAAAACTTCCCGACTGATAGTCGCTTGAATAGAGGCGCTGTCGAATTGTTTTGTCAACCCTGCGCCGAAGACCCAGATTGAGTCTTGAGTGGTTAGCTCGCCGCCGGCAAATCGACTAGTCGAGGATATGAAACGTGGCCCTCCGTAGGCTGTTCCCCTGAGAGATTCTGTAAATGTATGATTGAAAGTCAGCACTACGCCGGGAAAGCTTGCGCGCAAACCGAAAGGAGCATTGCTCGTAGAAAAGTTTGTATAAGTTCCAGCAAGTGAAAGGTCATCTTGCTCTGTGATGTGGTAAAGGAAGCCTGCAGAGCCACCATAGGTCCTATAATCGAGTAGTCCCAAGCGTAGGCCATCTTCATAACTAGCTAGGTTGAACTGAAATGTCCCTTGGAAGGAGAGCCTCTCGGTAAGCATTCTGGTCCAAGATGGGTTTACGGCCCAGAGGTTGCGCTGCGTGAATCGGAGGACTACACCAGTCGTTTGTAGTTCTCCCATCAAGGTATTGTCTCTCGTGAATCCCCCAGTAAATCCCCACTCATCCCGTTCGGTTCGATATCGCGCTGTAATTGGAAGAAATATGTTGGTAAATCGGGTGTTTTCACCGCCATAGTAGTCCACGAAGTCCAACGCCGCCTTACCACTCACCTCTAGCTGTTCCGTTTTTCCTGCAAACTCCGTTGCAGGAGAGACTACGTACCCGTAGGTCGAGCTATGCGGAGACTGTGTCAACAGCAGGTTGTCGTTATAATAGGCCTTGGTACTCATCGAGGGCACAAGTGACCATTCGGCAGCCAGGCCTATAGCATTCCAACATGCGAGGATGGCGACGAGCAGCAGACAGAGAGATCCCGTCTCCGCCCCCAAGCACGTATATCTCCCCCAACGCTTGTAGAACAATGACGCCTTCACGAACTACGGCACCATCACGACGTCGCCGCGCTGCAAGATAATATTCTGCTCGAGATCCATCCCCTTTCGCACATCACCATACCGAAACGAGAATGTCTGCTGTTGTCCCATTACTCGGCGTACGACCTTGATGTCGTTTTCTGCCGCAAAGGGTGTCAATCCGCCGGCAAGGCTCAGGGCTTGGAGGACATCAGTATAGTGACCGACCAGGAATTCGCCAGGCTTGGCCACGCGTCCGACGACATACACTTTATAGCTTAGCGGCTTAATCACAGCGACCGTGAGATTCACCGCAGGAATGTACTTGATCAATCGTTTGGCGAGATCCATGCGCAGGTCCTCAACTGTCCGGCCCTCCGCAGGAACATCCCCTACCAGGGGAAAGGAAATCAAACCATCCGGCCTGACGACCACCTCACGTGTCAGGTGTTCATCTTTCCAGACCGAAATGAGCAATACATCTTCGGGGCCAAGCTGGTACCCAAGGTCAGAATTTAGAGCCTCCTGGGCGGTGCCTCGCTGGTCAATGGACTGACAACTCACAGCGACGGTCAGGAGCATGCCGATGATCCATGCCAACGTGATGTTCTGAACGATCTTGAAACCCAGCTGCATAATGTACGACTCCTATCCGTTCGACCGGGCGAGCAGTTGTTGTGCTTCACTTCGCCCTTGGAATTGTTCTGTGCTTTTGAGCGCTTTTGCGAGATACACCTTGGCTTCACCATTGCGGCCTGACTGGTACAGGGCTGCACCCAGGTGATAATTGAGTGTCGGGAGATCCGGGGCTTTTACGATCGCCTGCCGCATGATGCGCAGCGCCTCCTCCAAATGCCCCATTTTCAGCCTCACCCAGGCTAGCGTATCGAGAAACAGCGGATGCGGGGCGTCTTTTTCGAACTCACGGCTCAAGCGAAACGCACGTTCGAGATTCGGCGCATCCTGTTTGTGATCGGCCAGCAGTGCCGCTAGATTGTTCGCTGAGAATATATTGCGCGGATTCATGCGGAGCACGGCGTCATAGGCTGCAATGGCCTCATCGACCGCATTCTGGCTCGCCAGTACCGACGCCAACAACATGTGTAACTCTTCACTGGCGGGGTTCGTGTTCAACCCTTCTCTCAGCATTCGAATCGCGCTGTCTGCCTGCCCCTGTGCGATCGAGAGTGTAGCTGCATCAAGCCACGGGGTAAGCCAGCGCGGGTTGATTCTGATCGCGTCGCGGAAATGGGCCATGGCCGAATCCCGGCGTCCCATAAGCGTCAAAACTTCTCCCATCAACCCGTTGGCATAGGGATGATCGGGATGTGCGGCTAGAATACCTTCCAAGCGGCGTTTGGCACGTTCAGGCTGCTTATTCTGGAGATCGAGCTGCACGACCGCCACCAGAGGTTCCTGCGTATCGACGGCCATGGTCGCCGCGCGCTCATAGGCGACAATGGCTTGAGCGAACTCCTTTCGGCTCTCGTAGAGCTTACCTTCCGCCATAAGTATAGCGGGTGTTTCTCCCTCCAATTGCCGTAGACGGCTCAGCACCGACGCGGCATGATTCCAGTCGCCGGCCGCAAGATCCAAGCCGAACAACATCTCCATCACCTGCCGATGATCAGGATGGGATTTCAGGATGGTCTTCAAGCGCGTCCTGGCGATTTGTGATTGCCCATTCCGGCTTTCCATCGCGGCAAGCGTCATATTCGCATCGAGCAAGTCGGGCTGAAGTGCCACGGCACGTTCGAAACTTTCACGGGCTAACGATGAGTCACTCGTCGTCAGGTAGGCCTGTCCGAGCAGGTAGTGCACATGGGCGAGTTCCGGTTGATCACGAAGCACGGTCCGGAAGGCCTGTACGGCGTCCTTGCCGTTTCGCCGGATCAATGCCATCTTTCCCTGGAGGATCAACCCCTGGGCTGAACGGGGATTTTGCCGTAACACGGCCGACAGTCGCCGCTCTGCTTCCTCCTGCCGACCGGCGTTGAAGTCTAGCTGTGCAATCTTGACCTGCGCATCCAATCCCGCCGGTTTCTTGTCGTAATCTTTTTCCAAGGCTTCATAGACCCGTTTCGCTTCAGCGAAATCTTTATGAGACTCATACAGCGTGGCCAGGGCGAACTGGATCTGCGTTGAATAGGCCAACCGTTTCGCAGCTTGCCCTAAGGCGACCCGCGCTTCCCCCATCCCCCGTCGCATATTCAAGAAGTCGGCCAAGGCCAACCAGGCCTGGTCATTCTCAGGGAACACCGTGAGCGCCTCGCGCAGCACGGCTTCGGCCTGATCAGGCGCGTGAAGCTGATCGAAAAAACGGGCCAGTTTCAGACGATGATCATAGACCGTCGGCTCTTCCTGAATGATCTGACGTAACACCTGTTCCGTAGCCTTGGCGTCGTGCGCTTCGACGAGGATGGTCTTTAAATTCTGCAAGAGGTCCAGGTGATGCGGATGTGTTTGAATCGCACGTTGTAACGTCACCCTGGCATCAGACAGGCGGTGTATCTGACCGTACAGCGTCGCCAGCAGAATGGCGACATCCGGCTCGGTCGGATGCTGTTGGCTCAGCTGCTCTGCCCGCACCATCGCCTGGCTCACCTGGCCCTGCTGCGCCAGCAGGGCGATCTTCAATGCCTGCGCCTGCGGGTCCTGCGGATGTGTGGCGAGTACCTTGTCGGCCACACGCCCCACCTCATCCGCCAGTTTGGCTTCGAGATAGTACTTGGCCAGGACAATCAGCGCCTCTTTGTGGTCCGGCACCAGTTCGACGACTTGTTGGTAATTGGCAACGGCGTTACGCCAATTTTTTTCCTTTTCTTCGACCTGGGCCACGAGAAAGTACGCGTCCGCGTCTTTTGGATCGATCTTCAAGACATTTCGCAACGCCACCCGGGCCTTCGGAAAGTTCCCTGCCTGGATATAATCCTGTGCCTTGGCGCGGTATTGCGCCTTCCGTTCCTGTGGTCCACCACACGCCAGCAGTGACATCATCAGCAGAAGGACACAGAATTCCAATTTCATTTTGCTTCCTACAGCCATGCCCGAACTCCCAGCCCGAGCAGGATCCACAACGAGACCAGACCCAGTTGCTTGACCCGATCGGTAAACGTATGGAGCAATAGTTCGAACGAAAAATACAGCACAATGAGTTTGGCTGCCAGAATGCTCAGGGTCGGCATGTCGGCACGCATTTCTGGCAGGAGCGGCACGATCAACGCAAAGAAGACCATCAAGTAATCTAACGGCGTCGTCTGGAATCGATTACCTCGACTGAAGCGCATACTCAACAACACGAGAAGGGCAATCAGGGCCAAGAGCGCATTGTGCGTGACATAGATGGGCCAGATGTCGGACATCCCCGATTGCTCCCCCATGTACATGAGAAAGGCACTGCCTACATACAGCCCACCCCGAACAAAATGAGAACGATACTGTGGCATGAGCCAGAAACCTCCCAACACGACAGCAAACAGGGTGAGGGCGGCGTATCCGACATCCATCGGGACATGTCCCGGCACAAAAACGTTCGCGATCAAAAACACCGGGACCACGACTGCAAGAAACCGCGGTGCCATCTCGCTGAGCCACAATCCTGCTCTGGCCAGTTTGCTGTCGGAAAGGACGCGGCCGCTCGATGGAACCGACGACGGAGCCAGGCGCCGCTCTGTGGCGATGAGCAGGGCCAACATGGCCGCGGCAAAGCCGCCATATATGGTGCAAATCAAGCCATCGGACTGCCAGCGAAGAAGGTACGCAAGGCCGACCATCACCGCCTGAATCCCATAGATCACGATGACCGCTTCATAGTGCGAGAGTCCCAGCGCCAGCAGCTTGTGGTGGACATGGTTCCGGTCGCCGATGAAGGGCGATCGGCCTTTTGCGAGCCGCTGCCCAATGACGGCAATCGTATCGAGGAAGGGCAGCCCAAGCAGAAGGAGGCCGATGGAAACCGGGAAAGGGTCACGTGCAGGGTCGCCCATGACGAGTACGAGGATACCCATTGAGAAGCCGAGCAATTGACTGCCCGCGTCGCCCATGAAAATCCTGGCTGGATAGGTGTTGTAGCGCAAGAATCCCAGCAAGCCGCCCAAAAATCCCCCGGCCAGCACTAGCACAGTGGTGTCGTGCGACAGATAGGCGAGATAGGCAATGCCGGCAAAACTGAGGAAAGCTAGACCGCCTGCCAATCCGTCGAGGCCGTCTGAAAGGTTGACGGCGTTCGAGGCCCCGACCAGAAAGACCACGGTCAGGGGCACCGTCAGCCACAGTGGCGCTTCCTCCTCGTAGAAAAACGGGATCTGTTCGAAACGAATGTGGCCGATGCCGATCACCACCAGGACAGCCAGCAATTGCCCGACGAGTTTGGTGCGGTAGTTCAGATTGGCCCGGTCGTCCCAAATGCCGAACGCCAGGAGGATCGAGGCGCTCACCAACACCGGGGTGATGATCGGATCCTGCGGCACCCAGAAGGAAATAGACAGGAGTGCCGCAAAGCCGAACGCAATTCCGCCGATCCGGGGAATTGGATTCGCATGGACCTTTCTCTCGCCTGGAAGATCCATGAACCGCCAACGGCCGGCATTTGCCTGCAACGGCTGGATCAACGCCATGCAGATGAACAGCGAGGTGATGAAGCTGAAAAAGACTGCACTGGTCATGGTTAGTCCGGAATATACCGATGCAGTTGAGGTTGAATGGTCTGCGCGAATCGCAACAATCGCTCTTCGACCGCTTGCTCATCTTCGCCGGGGTCGACGGCGGCGGACAATCGAATGAGGGCCCCGTCGCTCCGTTGTCTGGTCAGGGCGTCCCACAGCAAATACAGTTTCACCAGGTACTCGTTCGAGAGCATCCGATCACGCTGCTTAAACCAGTAGAGCACCAGCTGCTTCTGACGATCCTTTTGGATGAGGACGCGATTGACTGGTTCGGTGAGTTTGCCCATCGGCAGATCCACCATTCGCTTGGACGTGATTTCCCACCCGCCGCCTGGAATACAGCTTTGCGGGGAATGTGCGGATTGGCCCTTTCGTTGCGATTGATAATAGGCCATGTACAGTGTGAGCGGCCCTCCTCCCGGCGCCGCATAGTCGGCCAGCAGGTAATCATCAAAGCGTAAGGCCGAGATAAGTTGAGGCTCCACCGGCTGCGGGTTTCCCTGCCATTCCCCGATGTGCATGGAAAAATTGATAAAGGCGATACGTTCGGGCGGTATCTCTAGCCTCTCGCCAGTCGACCAACAAAAAAACGCGAAGGGGAGGGTTAGCGCGAGGCTTCCGACATAGGCCGGAACCCTCAATACTATGGCCGGTGCAGCCAGTGTAGTCCCTTGCATCGGTTCCGGAACAATCGACCTATCAGAAAGCCGGAATTGGTCAAGGAAGCCGTGAGCACCGGGCAACGGTTGCATGCGTGAGAAGGCCCACATTTCCACCACCAGCAAGGCCAGGGTGAAGAGAAACAGGACCCATCCTTCGAAGAGGTGCAGAAATCCCTCCGCCGCCTGGGCTCCATACTGCTCTACAAGAATGCCAACGACCCCGATACGGAAACCATTTACCAGCACCGAAAGTGGTAAGGCTGAGATCACTAACAAAGTTCGTTTCCACATGCGATCGCGGAAGAAGTAGGCACACAACAGCGCCAGCGATGTTAGCGGGAATAGATAACGAATTCCGCTGCAGGCCTCTGCGACCTGCAACTGCACTGGGCCGAGATCGATGATATTGCCTTCACGAAATGCGGTAACCCCGATGAACTGCAGCACTCCGACACCCAAGGCCGATGACCAGAGCTGCAATTGGCTAGAAAGCGCATTGTATAGGAAGACCGGGAGTGGGATGGCCGTCAAAAGATAGGCGAGAGGGAAGGCCGTCTCGCGCAAAGCTTTGAATCCAAAAAAGGAGAGTACAAGTCCGATGATGAGAATCCACAAGGAGAGATGCGAGATTACATATAGGGTCGCCAGATTACCTGCAGTGTAAAGGAGGAGACCAGCCAGAACTACAAGCGGCCCCAACCAGGAAGGAGCCAGCCTCAGCCTGGTCAATCTGTGCCGAGTCTGCCACACAAGAAAGGCGCTGATGAAAGGCACAAATATCCCATGACCATAGTCATCACTAGTCCATTGTCCGAAGAGAAATCTCAGGCTGTCGGCGTACATGTAGCCCAGAAGGGCGACAAGGATGAACGCGATGACGGCCAAGATAGATACACCTTGATTGAAAACTAGTCCTCTCCTCCGGGTGGAGGAGAGGATACATGCCGTCGAGTTACGTGGGTCCTGAGAGTGTCGACGAGGGTAACGTTATCGCAATACGTCAAGGCGGAAGAACTGATTCTCACGAAACTTACGATTCTTTTCGAGAGGTCAAGCCTCGGGAACCTAATCCAACCAACGCAATCAGCCCGGCTCCGAACAACCACACGGCCGCAGGTAATGGAACTAGAGACGTCAACGCTCCCTGCACCCTGTTCCCCACGCCGCTAAATACCAAGCGCCATTGATTCGACGCGAATGAGGAGAGACTCGGAGGAGTAGTTGGTAGATGATCATTTGTGAATACGTTACCGTTCGGGTTAACCAATTCCATTTCGAATGTTGTCGGCGTCAACCCATTCACTGTGCTGCCGGAGAAATTATTCAGCGTCACTTTAAAAGTGTCACCGAGCCCAGGGTTTTTGATTACCTGCATGACGCTGGAGCCAGGTGAAAACGTCGCCGTGTAATTTCCTACTTTGACGCTCATGCTCTGAATAGGGTTCGGGTATAGGCCCCAACTCCCATCGCCAGGTAAGACGTCCGGCGTAGCAGAGTTAAACTTAAAGCTCCCCGACATGGGAAGGGATGAGCCGAATCCATTAAGGCCAGAACCGCCGGAGGTAAAGACTCCCCCTTGGACATCAGAGACTGAGCCAGTGAAATTGAACGATACGTTCGCTGCGTTGCTCGGCACAGCCATGGCAAGCACACATGATGAAATAAACACTATTCGAATGGCACGTGTTCCAATTCTCTTTTTCACAGTGGTCATCGTATCTCCTTTGCTGACGCGAGGAAGGCACCTTTAAAATTCATTGCAATGGTTTGGACAGTATTAGTTTGGGAGATTACTTAAATGCAAGAAATCAAGCAAGGTTTTTTTAAAATTTTCGCGAAAAAAGTGATACGTAATTCCGCGAGTCGTCTAAAACACTATTAATTGATTCATGATGAGACGAGAATTCGCGTGAGTTGTGCCAAAAAGGTACAAATGGTTGCCGCATGTCTCCTGGTAGGTCGTTATGGCCCTGGCCATACGGGCCTACTTCGAGTGCGGACTGAAGTTGAGATTTTGTTGCCGAAGAGCGTGCCGTAGCCACCACAGATGTGATCTCGACCTCAAAATACCGCGATTATGGTGGGAGACGCAGGAGGCGTCCGATCGGAGGTTGTCAGGAACTCCTTGGTGACCCTCCACCACGGAGCGTTGTCGTCCCACGGTAGCGGAACATTATTTCTTAAATCCCATCCGCCCCAGATTACGACACCGTCCGCGTATGCTCTGGCAGTTTCCAGCTCAAGAAGCCAGTGATCAGCCGCAAGATACTTTTCACCGAGCGAGAGGTTGGCAGGATGATATTGGGGCCATAAGAAAACGTAAACAGGTTTCCCTCCGGCTGATCGGCGCGCTTCGTCTATCTGAGCAATAGCATATTTCTTCCATCCCACCCGATCCGAAGAAAAGGTGTAAAGAGACGGGAAGAGGACATCCACGGCATTCGAGAGAGAGCGGATTTGATCATTTTCTTCCATCCATGCCTGGCGACCTGGACTGCTGGTATCAAGAATCGCCCGGCCATAGTCACGAATCGGTGGTGTGCCGTAATAGCCAAGGGCTACGCCAGGAGCAGCGTCTCGAAACCACTTAAGGACGGTCATATATTTTGTTAAGCTGGCTCCTACTTGTTCGACTGGACCATTGAGTGGCCAGTGTTCTATATCCAGAACAACCAGACCGGTCTTTTCTTGTGCCTTTCGCGCAGCGATACTACGTACTGCCTGGGGATCTGGAAGTTTGTCTGAGTGCCTAAACCAGTCCGCACCAAACTCTGCCGTATAAGCCAGGCCGATTGAGCGAATTCCATGCTCCGATAGATCCGGTTTATTGGAGTATCCCGTAGCATCGAATACTATAAAGGGATGTCGGGCTGTAATAGATTCACTCCGGCCGACCGACGTATGAAATAGAATCAAGATCGCAAGTGCAGTTGAAAGTAATCCTCCCTCTATCAGTTTCATGTAGCCAATCCCTCCAATGAGAATGCATTTGCCAGAGTGAAGTAATCTGATTCAGGATATTCTCAACAGTTCTGAATCGGCTGGATCGGATGATGACTTTACCAATTTGAGAGCCGTAGCTTCTCACCAGGTGGGGTAGGAAAATGCCGCAGCGGAACGCGCGGGCTAGGGACTAGTAAGGGTGGGTTCTATAGTCACGGGTTGGCAGCATACATGACCTTAGAGTATGCTACTGGAATGATGATAGTACTAGGGTAAAACTCTGACAGACCTACCCTATTTGCAGACAATCTGCATAAGATCTGCAAATCGTTTCGCTAGGATTAGGCGATCAAAATTCTCTAGAACATATTTCCTCCCGTTCGATCCGAGTTCCTGGCAGCGCCTAGGATTCTGATACAGGTTCAAGACCTGATCGGCAAGCTCTTTTGCATTTTCAGGCTCAATAGATACTCCCGCTTCTGCGCACCTCAACAGTTCCCTGCTCTCCCCTTCAACTCCGAGAATAATCGGCCGCTCCATTGCCATACTCTCAAAAATCTTCGATGGAATGACTGTCTTGAACAACTCACTCTTCCTCAGGAGGATAAGGCTTACACTGGAGAGTGACCAGAAATGCGGCATGGCGGTCTTCGGCTGCTGATCGAGCATGACGACATTCGACAGATTCATACTGTCTTTCATGGATAAAAGCCGCTCGCGCTCAGCGCCGGAACCGACAAGAAGGAATACAATATCCCGCCACTCTCGAAGTGCAAACGCTGCTTCCAGTACAGTTTCGAGATGGTGAGCCATACCGTGGGTGCCCATGTAGGAGGCCACAAATTTCCCTTCGACCCCGATCTGTGCCGCCAGAGATGCTGGATCGACCGTAGGTCTACTATAGAGAGAAGAATCCACTCCGTTCTTGATGACCGTGATCTTCTGCTTACCGATTCCTTTGGCCTGTATAGTTGTCTTGAAGGAGTCAGTCACCACAACGATATGATCTGCTCTACGATAAGCAAACAATTCCAATGCTTCCAGCAGCCCGATAATGGTGCGGTTGGTTATAGCACCGACGGCTACGATAGAGTCTGGCCAGAGATCTCGAATTTCAAGAATCCAAGGGGTACGCTTGAGGCGGCTTACTACATATCCCGCCAGCCCATTAAAGAATTGGGGAGAGGTTGAGATCGTGATATCGTAGCCGGGGAGAAAGGGAACAGACAAAATTGCCGCGAACATAAATGAAATGTAATTTACTGTTCGTTTCAAGAACCCTTCGTTGGCTGTTACATAGGTCCAGAGGCGCACCACGCTTATTCCATCTTGGTTTTCCCACTGAATGAGTTTGTTGCGATAGCCTTCATAGACCGTGCCCTGCGGGTGATTTGGCACACAGGTAACAACAGTAACCTTGTGCCCATCTTTCACCCATTGCCTGCAGTGCTCGTAGGTTCGGGAGGCTGGAGCGTTCACTTCCGGGGGAAAGTAGTGGGAGAGAAAGAGAATACGCATTGTGTCCTTAATGGTCTAGCAACTCTAAGTCGGTCGTTTTCTGATTTGATAGCTGAGAGTCAGAGGCATGGTCCCGGAGCCGATGAAGATCATCACATCGTTTTCATATCGCCTGCCGAATTCCGGGAAATACCATCCCCTTTCCATCCTCACTTCGTTAGCCTCAAGGGCCTCTATCAGCGCGATGGTCTTCCCGCTCGTTTCGGTGATGTGAAAAGAGGCCCCATTCTTCTCAATACGATAGTCCGGGTGGATGTGCAAATAGCTTTCCATCCGGTGGCCTCCGTTTCCTTCGAGGCGGTCCTCAATTTTCCAGGTTGCTTTCCCATCATATGCGATGCTTCGCCTATGGATCGGTCTCCCACGGAGACTTCTGTAACCATCGTGAGCGCCGGTGAACCAAACTGATCCATCCGGCCGTCGCTCGAGCCGGGCTTCAAGCGGTCTGGCTCTCCGTGCCACGCGAAAGACCCCCCAGATTTCTGATTGTTCTTCTCCGTCAACTGCCACTGTATTGTGGGCCTTGGTGCTTCTGGCATAGGCTCGTTCAGGGCTTGGCTCATAATCATGCACTCCGCTGTCAACAACGACTCGCCGTCCCTCAATAGCCAATTCAAAACTGAGGGTATCACAGTGGGCATGGCCCGGTTGATAGTCAGGGCCAATGGACCCGCAGTCGATAATGATGGCATCATCACCGTTGCGGCAGACAAAGTAGCCGCTTGCTGCGTGGCTGTGAGTCGTCAGACTTGATGGTCTTACGGGGGGCTCATACCCGATCACCTTGTGTGCGTAGTCGAATATTTGACTGGGGGGGGGGGCAATTCCAAAGGCCGAATCGTTAAAAAGAGGAATCTCATTGTCGGGCAAACAAATGTCGCTCAGAAAATTGAGGCTTGTCGTAATCTGCTGGACGAATTTGGTCTGATCCTCCGGGGACAGCACGCAGTGTGACTGTCGGGCGAGATTCAACACATCGAGATAGTCCGTCACGCAAATAGAATGGTACATGGGGCTTCGTTCGAAGTGCCCGTGGTCTGCGAGGAACTGCTCGTCCAATTCCTCGCGCAGGATCTGGACACCTTTCTTGAGCCATCGGTCCGCATCCACTCCCTGGAAATACGCCCCGGCGAAAAACAGTGCGACGCCATTCTTCAAATAGTGATTGGCCAGAATGTGATATTCAATATTCTGTTCGAGCCACAGCGCTTGGGAGTAAAGACTCTTGAGCCATTCGATTTTCTGCCCTACATGCCACTCACCCTTTGGACTACCTTCCTGCAAAGAATTTAGGCAAAGAGAAGTGGGCGACAGCGACAAAAAAAATTTCACCCAATTCACGATTCTGAGAGAGGCAGTGTAGGGTTCCCAGGCATCCACGGTACCCTGCGGATTGTGCTCGATCCAATCAGTGACCAGGTAAGCCTTGTTTTCGATTGAGCGCCGAGAGTCTTGGAGATAATCGAAATAGTGCAGGTTGTATCGCCAGAGCTTCGGCATATCGGTATTAGTCCAATCAATGCGGCCTAGGTCGAAGACTTTTTCAAGATGCAGGAAGGTGAATGCGGCGTCCGTATGGATAGATGGGGGTATGGCTATACGATGAAGGGGCAGCGTACCAGGCCTGAGTGAAATCTTCTTTGAGAGAGGGAGCGTTGGTTGCCACGTCGGTAGGCGGTGCAGGAGCTGATGCCACCATTGGCTGACGCGGAGGTGACGGAGAGTACGGATATAACGCTGAAAAGAAGCGCCATTCATGGTGCCACTGCTTGTGTAGATGGAGAGAGCAACGGATCATGCAGAAGCGCCTGGCGAACCGATTCGACATCGGCAGTATTCCACTGATCGAAATTTGATTTCCTGATGTGTTGAATGCGTTCCTTGGCGGTGCGCCGGGTGCACAGGAGGACATAGTCTTCCAGGCCTTCGCGAAAGGCCTCCCACCGCCGGCTGCTCACAATCCCATCGGGAGATTCATAAACCACTGCCCAATCTGGCCGGCGGCTATCGAGATCGTCCCATGCCGAACTCCCATTGGTATCGCTGTAGGACCAAAACCCAATGCCTCTGGCTCCGTAGTGCCACGCCCACCATGCAAGCAAGCGGAAATCATGTAGCGGTGACGCGAGTTTCGCTGGAGATTTCGGGTTGCTGTACAGCCACCAGTCGCGGTGGAGCGTGGCAAACCACGAACCTAGCGGGCCACGCACTACGGCCAGGCTCGGTTGCCAATAGTCGACAAGCGGGCGCATGTCTTCCAGGTCAGAGGTGCGAACCGCTGGGTCTGCAAACGCGCTCAGATTGGCATAGATTTGGATTGTCGGGTGCTGGCGTTTGACCGCGTCAGCAAGAGCGTGGAGCAGACGCAGGCCGGGCAGGTTAGGCTCATCGACCGGGTACAAAGCCCATTGCTCGCGGGAGAGTCCCTGCGCCGTCAGATACGCATCGAGAGTTTCAACCCATGCCAGCAATCGATGACTGGCAGCTGGACCAATGGTTTGATGAGGCAGTGAAAATCCGAGCGGATTTTTGTTGGCCGCCCAACCGAGATACAGCAGCAGCGTGCCGCCCTGTTTGGCCAGGGCTATGGTGTGCGCAAGTCGAGCTTCTTGCACTGCATCCCATCGGCCATCGAGGGGCAGCCCTGGAATATCGCCTGGGTGCACGACAAACGTATTGATGCCGTGGGCGGCAAGATCGCGGATCGCTGCATCCCGCTGGCGCAGAATCGGCAGATCTGACAGGTACGCCCAATTGATCGCGCTGAGCGGTTTGAGATGGACGCCATCGTATCCAATGACCGTTGCTGTGCCATCGATCGAGATCGTTCGGCCGGCTCCCTCCAAGTGAAGTGTCCAGCGATGCATCCCTGGCCCGAGCGCGGCTAAATTAAAGTCTAACCAGAGATAGATCGGCTCGCCGGGACGCAATGCGATACCCGGGTTCATACCTAGCGGAACAAGCGGATCGTACACGCGCTGCCCATTTGCAGCCAGCACTGGGCGAACCTCAAACAGGCGGATCGCATCCGGCATGATGCCGGTTATGGTTGGGCGCAGTCCTGAACTGCTCGCGTCCTTCCCTGCCACCACTCCCAGACAGAGGCTCTCGTGCTCACCCGCATATCCCTGGATGTGCAAGGCAGGTAGCGCCGCGTTGACCCGTCCGTGTGCGCTTTTAGGATCAATTGTTCCCCAAGGATCTTCAAGCCAGGTATGCATGGCGTTCGCCGCCAGGGGAATCGTGGCATCTCGAATCTCTGCTTCGATGGCTCGTGTGAGCGCGTCACGAGTTCGACGCGTACTATCCGCGATGACGGCGTTCACATCAGGGAGTGCCACGGCTGTGGGAATGTTTCCGGCTCCGATAGGGCTCCACTCCAGTTCATCGAGAAACACATAGTCACCGGCCGCATGAAGGACGACCACAAGCGTATGCGTTGCGGCGCTGACCGAAATGGCGAGCCAATGCGAAGATTTGTCGGCCAGCGCTTCCGAATTCGGGTCGGCTGAGCCGACGAGTTGAAATTGGCCGCCGGGGCCTTGCGTATAGACATCGATGTGCCGCGGGATATCTACTCCTGCACCTAAACCTTTCGCGGAATGTACGCGAATCGTGCCGGCTTGCATCGGATGATTTGCTTCACCCTTGGGGACACGAAGCCGGATGGCGATTGGCGTGAGGGCCGCCCAGCCGACGGCCTGCTTGCTCGTCCAGATGGGAAAGGGGGCGAGAACGCCATCTGTCAATTGGCGGATGTCGTAGGGGTCCGTACTGAGCGCGTAATTGGGCGGATGATTGAACGTCTCCACGGCAAGCGTGTTCGCTCCCGCAGGGCCGATAGAATTCAGACATACGGCACAACTAGCAGCGATGACGGCAAGTAACTTGCGCATTAGTCCCCCTCCTGAAGCCAATGCTCCAACGTGGCCAGGCCCCACAAAAAGGTGGAATTGTCGCGCCGTTGTGCTGCAAAATCGGCCACCTCTCGGCGGACGAACGCCGGATCGAGCAGGGCCCCGATGCGGGCAGACGGCGCGGTCAAATAGCGGTCGAGTTCATCGAGGTTGGCCCGCAGTAAGGTTCCGATCGGCGGATTGAACGGATGCTTGGGCTGATTCAGAATGGCCGCTGGCAACCGGTCGGCAAAGGCGGTGGTAATAAGTGGCTTGGTCTGCTGGCTCATCCTGACGCGTGACGGGAGCCCGGAAATCCCTCGAATCAGGCGGGGCGAGAGAAATGGGCTCCGCAGCTCAATTGAGTGCGCCATGCTGGTTCGATCAGCGCTTTGCAGAAGGTTGTACGGGACAAAGGATTTTAGATCGACGATGGCAGCTGCGCGGATCGGATCCTGTTGCTGCCGCAGGAAGGTCGCGATGAGTTCCATATAAAATTCGGTGCGGCACTCCTTTGTACCAGTCGCCCACGCGAGTGTGGGCGTATCAAGATAAGTCGACCAATCGAGAAAGCTCTCAGCGAGCGGCTGCCCGACTGTGTGGAGAAACTGTTTGGCTCGCCGAATGGGAATCGCATAGCGCCCCCTTTCTGGAATCCAGTGAGCGAGATTGCGAAGCAAGCGCGTCAGTGGACGCGGTAGGCTCGACAATGTCTGAAAGTGATCGATGGCTCTGTAGCGCGGGTACCCGATGGCCAGCTCGTCTCCCCCATCCCCAACCAGGCAGACTTTGCAGGTGTGCGATGCCTGCTGGGCAATACGGTCCGAGACGAGGGCTGTGGCATTGCCGAATGGCTGATCGAAGATATCGACCACGCGCCTCAGTGCCGGATGGAATTCAAGCTTGTCGAACAGGATGGTTTCATTGGGCAGTCTGTTGGTCGTGGCGATTTCCCGAGCCAGCGCGCTCTCGTCGTGCCCGGAGGCATACTGCAAGGTGTATGTATAGAGGCCCTTCAGTCGGCTCGAACTCTGGGCGGCGGCCAGGATAGCATTTGAATCGATGCCGGCGCTGAGAAAAATGCCAATCTCCGCATCGCTGACCAGTCGCAAGCCGACGCTGTCCTCGAACAGTATGCGAAAAGCCTCGGCGGCACTCTGCGGAGTTGCCGTCTCATCGTAGGAGAGACTGGCCTCGAGGGAATAGAATGCCTGTGGTGGTTGCGACCGGCCGGTAGCCAGGTCGACTTGCAGCCAATGGCCTGGTAGAAGTTCTTGAATGCCTGTATACAGGGTATGCGGCGGTGCGGTGTACAGAAATCGCATGAAGTCGAGGAGCGCCGTGCGGTTGAGTGATCGATCAACGTGCGGAAGCTCTCGGAGAGCTTTTATTTCAGAGGCAAAGGCAAATTGCGATCTACCGCTAGCTAGCGTCTCGCTAAAGTAGAGCGGCTTCTCCCCGATGGCGTCGCGCGCGAGCAGTAACGTACGGGCAACGATGTCGACAAATCCGAACGCGTACATGCCATCGAGGTCAGGGAGGCCCGCGATCCCTCGCTCGATAAACCAGTGGAGCAAGACCTCCGTATCCGAGGTCGTCTGAAAACGAATGCCGCTTTGCTCCAGCGTCTGCCGCAGTGCCGTGAAGTTATAAATTTCACCATTGAAGACCATGACATATCGCCCGCAAGGCGACACAAACGGCTGATGACTGCGCGGGTCAAGATCGATGATGCTTAGGCGCGTGTGCCCAAGCGCGCACTGCGCCCCGGGGATTCGGGCCGACCCCGAGTTGTCTGGGCCGCGATGCTGCAAGCGGTTCAACATTCCGCTCAAGAGGGCAGGATCATATCCGACTGTTCCGGCAATTCCGCACACAAGGGCTCCTTTAGACCGTTGCCAGTTGATGACACAGGTTCACGAAATATTGGGTCCATCGATCCGCCTCGAATTCAGCCGCTTTGGATCGCGCGCCGCGCCTTAGCTTCGCGAGAAGTTGATCGGAATCAATCAAAGTCTGCATCGCGTTAGCTAGTCCAGTAACATCGCGTGGTTCGACGAGAATGCCGGTCTCCGAATCGACGATTTCCGGAATGCCCCCCCAGCGAGTAGCTATGACGGGAAGGCCAGCGCAATAGGCTTCCAGGATGACCCCGGGGTATCCCTCGATGAGCGCATAGCTCGGCATCAGAAGCACGTCGTACTCCGAGAGTTTCGGGATGACGTCGTGCGCGGCCAGCGGGCCGCGATAGGTAACTGGCGAATGGGCGAACCAGGACGAGTCCACTCCGTCCTGCAACGGACCATACACATCGACCACGAGACCACTCGTGGCCAGCGACTGAGCGGCCTGGACGATTTCCTTGATGCCTTTGGCGGGTTTGACGTGGCCTACAAACACAAAGCGGCGGGCGGTCCGGTTTGGGGCCGTGGAACCCTGCATACCGGACCGGCGCCGGCTGTTGGGATACCATTCCACAGGGGACGATGTCTGTGGCGTGAAGTAGGCCACGCTAGCTTTGCGCTCAAGCAAGAGGCGGTCGGCGCGGAGGACAGTGCGGTCAAATACGATCCTGGCGAATGGCCATGTCGAGCGATGCCAAGTGTCGAGATCCCCCCCGAACCCCCTGAAAACCCATTTGCGCCGAAACAGCCGCGCAGCCAGATGCACTATCGGTCCAAAGGTAATGGCGCCGGTGAGCGACGCGTGGAACGATACAACTGAAGCCCAGGGAAGTTGGCGGAACAAGAGCGCCAGACAACGGAGGGCATAGAGGGTATTGTGAATACCGGCAACATTTGGGCGCGAAACGTCAATGACGCGAATGCAGATGTGATCGCTTTCCCTTAAGTCGTCGACCAGCTGTTTAAACAAGACAGTTGTGCCACCTACAGGTGGTGGTAGCGCGCCGATCAGGAGAAGGTTTATTTGTGGTCTTGTCATATAGATGACTAATTATTGCGGAGCATTTTTGGATCAAGCCTTCTTAGACTACTGGCGAAAACCCTTCTATAAAATTAGATGTGAAAGGAACGTGCTGGCCTCTGGGCATATCCACCAATTGCAACCGGTTTGCGAATAGGATCTGGATTTAAGAGCCATTTCGTATTCGGTAAAGCCAGGGAGCACATCGTACACGCCTCTCTGATTATTTGGGGGCATAGAGCAAACGGTACTGGTTTAGATTCGCAGACATTGTGAGCTTGCTCTTTGTGAAGCGGATAGCTGCGTGCTTTAAGCGTGCAAGATCATTTCTTTCAAGGAATGTAACGACCTGGTTCACCATGTCCGTATCTTCATTGAGAAGGAGCCCTACGCTGGCGGCTGGAAGCAGGTCGCTGTAATCGCCAATACCGCGTGTAAGAATGACGGGTAGTCCACAGGCTAAATACTCTCCTACCTTCACAGGGCTCGCCACATTGTTTACTATTGTGTCGTGGCGCATGATCACACCAACATCAGCAGCGGAAAGATAGCGGTGAACCTCATTATGAGGGGTACTGAGAATGAAAGCTTGTCCGGGCGGGAACTTTGCCTGTTCGATCATACTGGTAACTTCTGGCAGGCTTGTGGTTAAGAAAAGTGATCTATATCGTGGACTGGTGAGGCAAATGTCTTTGAGTAAAGAGACAATGTCGCCCATTCGCTGCCACGCACTGCTGCCGCCGGAGTAGCACAGCAAAATAGTGTTCTGGTCTAGCCCTAGAGCCTTACGTATTTCATTCCGTGCGGTCAGGTCAAAGAAAATCCTGGTCTCGTTCACGCAGGAGGGAATAACGATAATGTCGCGGCTGTTAGTCTTGAGACTCAGATATCGCTTTAGGTTTTGGGAAACCGTGCTGAGTCGATCAACTTTCTGACTTTCCCTTAATTCTAAATATGAAAGAAGGCGAGACTTGATAGTTGATTTCATGCCTAGTTGTTTCTCTAGGCCCACCACGCCGCGAACGTCGAAGATCGAAATCGCATTGAGCCTGCGTGCCAATCTCCTGCCCCACATTGAGCCAAGAAATGAGCGCGCATACACATGCGTGATTGGGGTACTGGATAATTCTGATTGCATATGACCATAGACTCTCCTACAGGACGCCCAGTAATCCCATGCGCCAGCATGAGGAGGAAGACCAGGAACAATGTAGGCTTGAATATCATATTCGGCCTTAATTGCGGCTGCTGCTTGCTGAGCACGGGAATGAGAAGTTTCGGCGCCTGCAAATCGACACGCTATTCCCTGTTGTTTCAGGAACGACGCGACTGAAAGAACTTGGGCATGCAGGATTGGGTTATCCAATGCTGGCCACTCAGGTACAAAGAAAAGTACTTCAGTTGTCATTGTGTGCATCCAACGATCGGCTACATTGCTTGCTTGTGTATCAAATCTCCCGACCTGGGAGCCATACACTCCTACCTGGATCTACTGCCTGCTGCGACGGACTATTCGTCTATGCCTTGCCGAAGTCAGTCTTTGCTTCCAGTCGAGTGATACTTACAGTTGCCGCTCCGAGCATGCCAATAAGCAGGTTTGCTCCAAGATCGCCGCTGAACTGTGCATTGATCACCGAAGCAATGTAGCTGGCCGCGAGTCCTGCCAGTAACGCCTTATGAGCCATATAAAGCGGATATTTGGCTGCACGCATGGTAGCCAGCAGAGGAATCGAAAGCGCTGTGAGCAAGATTGCTAGTCCAACCACACCGTTTTCGTACGCTACCTCGAGAAAAAGGTTATGCGGGTATGCCCGGCCGTCATGTCGCAGCTCGAGATACCCAAAATCTCCTGTTCCATGGCCAATCATCAATGCCACCGGGTCTCCGTTCAGAATGGCGTTTATCGCTGCGGTATATCCAGGAAGCCGCAAGGAGAGATTCTGAATCTTGTCAAGAAATCGTTCCTGGATAAACGCCTTCGGGAGCAACTCAAGTAGTGCGAGGCCACCCGTGAATGAAATCGCTAGGAGACCAACGATCATGACGAGTCGGGTCATCGTTTTCTTGACGAGAAATATAGGAGCGCACGCTAATGATGTGAGTAGGGCGAGTAAGGGGCCTTTCGATCCGGTCGCCACAAGATACGCACACGTAAGAAGACCAATGGGTACGCTCCATGTCAGATCGATCCATTTGCGTCGAACTGCGATGAAGGTCGCCATGGTTGTCAATACCAAGGCCAGATGCCGAGCCAGCATAATGGGGTTCCCTTCTTCCCCCAACCGAAGGCGGAAAAATCTATTTGAGCTACGAATTAATTCGATGGGATTTCCAAATTCTGCCGCGGTGATTCCGACTAGCAGTATTCCGCCCACGACAAGACCGTCGAGAAATGCCTTGCCGACCCTTAAATCATCGATAAGGTTGTAGATTACCGTTCCGAGTGCCCAGATGTACGACGCTGCCAGAACTGCCTTGCTCATGCCATATGTAGGCGCTCGCGAGTATGAGATCCCTACCGCCCAGAAAAGGCTTAACGCTAAGTACGACATTATGAGTGGCGACCCGGATTTAATGGGCTCGCCACTCAAGAAGCGAAACGTGAAGATCGCAACGATAAAAGCGAAGAAAATGCCCCGAACGTTGGGGATTTGATACAAATCCGTCAACGGCATTGACAGTTGAATGAAGGCGCCAATTGAAAAAGCCAGAACGCAGGCCGTCGTTCCAGTAGGCTTTGCAAGCAGCCGTGGGCCAGCACTAGAAAAGCTATCAATTGCCGTCATTTCTTCTCGTGTTCTCACCAGGTATCCACCCTCGCAATCATCAATAAGAATGTGGAATGTGCTATTACAACTGTTGACGAGATACGGCTTTCATTTGGCTACCCGGTACCGTGGCTTCTTGATAGACCGATAAGAGCTGCTGGCAGATATCCTTCCAGGTCGGCATGGCCGTAACCGCTTGGCGGATTGCATCAGTTCGCTCTGCTAGCATCTCAGCGTCTATGAGCCGAGAGAGCGTGGCAACATCTTTCGGCGGACATTGCTTGATGAGTGGCACGAGCGATGCGGAGACCGGCACTTGATCCGATGTGAGAATGCGGCATCCGGCAACAGCGGCTTCGTATAGCGTGAGTGGCATAACCTCGGAAAAACTTGGCATGACGAACAGCTTGGCCGCGGCATAGGCGGCGGCCAGCATCGGGTCATCATGGTTGAGTGCCCCAAGGAACCTCACATTGGGTCCAGCTTCGGCCTTGCATTGTGCCAGATATGCGTCATTCTCGGGTGTGGCCTTTCCGATCAGCACCAATGGAGACCGCATATTCTTCACCGCTCGAACGAGTGCCAGCTGATTTTTGCGCGGTTCGATCGAGGCCACATTCAGAATAAAATTTCTAATTCCGTGCGTGCGCTCGAATAATGCTGGGTGGCCTTGACTGAAGGCCATGTTTATCCCGTTGGGTATCACGCAGCATTTAGAGGATTCAACATTGAACACTTTAATCAGCATCTCCCGTTCTGCGGGATTCAGAGCGACGACTGTTGATGCCGCATGAAGCATCATTCCTGCTCGTCGCAGATCGGAATAGCAGCCAGGCAAGGCTGATAATCGTCGTTTCAGCATTGTGACGATGGGGGGGGTATCAAATGAGTTGAGCACCGGCGAGAGAATTACCGGCACCCCCAAGCCCACCGCTCTCGACGTGTGATACACCATCGACCCGTCAACGCTGAACACATGGCAGGCGTCTACACTTGGAATCTGGTTTTGCCAGGGATTGTAGCGG
Source organism: Nitrospira sp. (assembly GCA_022226935.1). GTDB lineage: Bacteria > Nitrospirota > Nitrospiria > Nitrospirales > Nitrospiraceae > Nitrospira_A. The sequence continues at coordinate 1,177,951 of CP092081.1, read as the reverse complement.
ATGACTTCCACGCCTATGTCGGTCAACCCCTGTGCAGTTTCTTCAATTTGAATCTGCAACCCTCCCCTGTTCATGCCGATTCGGGGATATGTAAGAAAGAGCACTCTCATGCGTGTATCTCGCAGTTCAGTGAGTTATGGCTTTGATTCTTTGCTGACCTGTGCCGAGCCGCGCCCTGCTAACCCGGAAATTGCCGCACTGAGCATGTTGATATCTTTCTGAGTAACGACTCTGGAAGCGATCAGCAGTACTATCGTCAGGCTGGAAAGGAGAACCAAAAGCAGAAACGAAGGCCTTGTGGATAATACAACAAGGAGAAGCAGCAAGAGCGGAGCAGCAGCTCGAAGGAACACCATGATTAGTGTATGGCATATAGACTTGTCACCTCCGGCAACCAGCTTTGCACCGATGATGTTTCCTAGAAATGCGGTTGCGATCAATGCGATGGCCGCGCCAAAACCTTCGTATAAAGGCACGAGAAAACCCGTGGAAATAATGATCATGGCTAGCTGTGGTAGCGTGAGAAGAAATGCCCTTCTCGATTGTCCGTTTCCAATGAGAATGATCGAGAACAGGTAGTTGATGATCGTGAATGCAGCCCACACGTTCAACGCCTGCATGATCGTGACCCCGCTCTCGTATTTTTCCGAATACAACATGGTCATGAGTGGTCTGGACAAGACTATAAGGAATGTTGCCGCCACGGCTAAGAGGGCCGTCACGATTCGGACAGCTGCGATCTGAGGATTTTCGCTGCCTGTTTTCTGTGATGATATGTAGCCCAATAGCGCTGGTCGAATTGACTCGAAAACACGCTGTAAGACGCTAGGGACCTGCATTGCAGCTGAGTACACTGCGAGTGCAGCTGTGCCCATATAGGTAGTGAGTATTGCGTCGGAGGCTCGTATCATAACCATCGAAACGAGGGAGCAGCCATATAGCCATCCTCCAAACTTTAAGAGCTCAGCACTTTGTGGATGCCGAATCGTGACGGCGAAAAGGGACGGCATCCAAAGCCATATTGCTCCAATGCCGATGAGTCGTGAAACGATCATTCCCCAAAATAGAGCGACTACGCCAAACCCAGCAAGCAATCCTGTGATAGAGAGGCCCGCGCGGAACAATTCAGTTCCGATGCTTAGTATGGAAAGGGTTCTGAAGTGTTTTCCACCCACCAGTAGAGACATTATTAATTGATTGCCAGTTGTAAAGAGGACGATTGGCGCAATGAACGTAGTTTGCTTCTGAAAGCTTTCATAAGGCCATACTTTAGTTAGAAGCGGTATGGCGAGGGTTACCGCAAGGCATGCTATCAAAGACGTGATCATTGTTATGGTCAGGAGATAGCGAGATGTTTGGATAAACTCCACAGACATAGATGGGAAGGACGAGAGAATCCTGATCGCGGTGTTTTTAAGACCGACATCTCCTAGCACGGCGGTGAATTGAACCACCAGCATGACCAAGAAAAATGAGCCCAAATCATCTTGGGAAAGAAGTCGTGCGGCCACCATTATAGTTCCTAACGAGGCCCCCATCCCAAGTAGATTGGCCGTACCAGAAAGGGCAATTCCGAACAGATACTGGCTTCTGTCTTTCCTCATAGCGTAGGCGCAGGAGACTTAGTCGTGAACGGAGGCTGGTGTCGTCTGCCTGAAAATATTGCGCACGGAAAACACGATGAGGTAAATAGCGCATTCTTTGGCTAAAACATCAAGTTTAGTAAACAGTGCATCCAACATTTGCTGCGTAAACCTCGCGTATGCTTCTGGCGATATTGGGGCTGAATGCGCGAGAGGCGCAGCCAGGTCTAAGTATTTATCGCCCATAAGCATCTTAATGAAGACGACCCTTCGGCACGAGTATAGGGACGGTTGATCTTCATCTAGCCACCCTTGAGTTCATCCGAATCATTGAGGGGGGAGTTGTATCGTGTACGCCAGTGATACTCGGTCTTGATCACCCTGGCTGGTGTCCCGGTAATCAAGACGTTTTCCTTGCTAAAACTTCCGACTACTATACTACCCAGCCCTACGAGGCTATTGTTGTACACGGAGGATCCTGGTGCAAACCTGGCTGCAGAACCAATGTAACAGTCCTCCCCGATTGAAATGGCCCGATCTCTGGTTCCTATTCCGTGCGTCCAGAATTGCGAGGAGTACCCTGCTATCCAGGATCGATCGCCAAGACTAAATCCGCCTGTCGTGTCAAAGTAATGTGAGCGAGTTACTACGCAGTCTTCCCCAATTTTACAAAACCGCTCATACCCGCTTTGTTGATAGCGTTGCGCTGTAACCCATTCCCCACAACTGAACTCGTTGCCTTTGCCAATGGACGTCCCCTTTTTAATCGTCAAATCATAGGGCCCAACAAATTTGTTGAACATGCCTATGTTCACAACTTCGATATCTGCATTTTGGACCGCGATTATGGTCATGAATCCAATGTATGCCTTCCGGTCAATTTTATATCCCAAGAGCAGTTGATAAAGGAGTCTGCGCATCCAATTGAGGGGGCATAGGCTAATACCCATGCTAACAAGCAGTCTAATCTTTGCCATCGACCTTCCCCAGAATGTGACCGTAGCTAATGAGGTTGCCCTCAAGCTCAATTGGGTAATTTAAGAAAGGCTCAAAGGGCATGAGCACTCCTGGGAGGGAACGGTGTAGCTTCATAAGTCAATTCGAGATTCGTATGACCGGGAAAAGCGGCTCCTAGCCTTATGTCAATCTGTCTTCCCCCCTGAAGGCTTGCCTTCATTTTCTGGCCGTCCCAATCCCAATCCAATAAGTACTGCCCCACTCGAAGACCGCAGACATGCATGCTATGAGAAAGCCAGTCTTTCGGTATTCCGCCACCGATGACCAGGACCGGCTCCTTATCGCGCTCGTCGAGATAGCCGAGCATGTCCATCTGGAGTAATGCCATTTCCGCCGCAGTCCAGTAGTGCGGCGTGACGTGAGGAGGCGCCACCCACCCGCGGACACGTGTCCATCTGCCGAACGAGTTCTCTTCCCCCTTGCCTTCCCACCAGGTGTACAGCCCTGGCGAGCTCTGGTGGTCCCAAAACCAGTTCACTGTCGCCCAGGTGCGATCCGGGCGATCGAGGAATAGCCATTGATGCGTTTCCGCCAACTCGAAATATGTCCAGAGCGGTGTCGTCGTATACGCGTCATTGTCATCATGTCGCGCATGCCATCGTTGTTCAGCAAGCAGCTTAAGGGCAGGACGTGTTGCGGTCGCTACCCAACTCGGCCAGAGGGCACTGATAAATGTCCGGTCATTCTCTGTAAAAGGCGGCGTGAACTGAGTTTCCCAGGCTTTCCGGATCCCCTCGGCCATGAAAGCCCAGCGGCGCGCTTCTTCGACATGATGGAGTCGATGGGCCAGTTGCGCTGCCTCCATAAGGCCGCGGTAGCTGATCGCGTTGACGAACAAGATGGGACGGTGGTGGTCCATTTTGCCGACGATCAGCCCGTCTCGAGTCGGCTCGGCAACGAGCGAGAGGTTCGGGTTCCCTTTGTACTTTGGAACGATCGGCCCCTCGACTTTCTGGTGCAGATTCGATGATGTCCGAAGCATCGTTTCGATCAACGTCGCTTTTCGGCTGATATGCGGCCAGAGCCATTGATCAAACTCCTCCTGGCGCAGTTGGCTGGCAACCGTGCTCAGTGCCCAAAGGGACAATCCCGGGGCATCGGCTTCCGGCCCGAATCCACCAAAGAAATCTTTCTCGGCGAACTGTTTGGAGAGATGTCGTGCGGTCTCAAGCTTTCCTGCGCGCGCCAGGGCGACGAGTGCATAGGCCCCATCCCGCTGCCAGGCGAGCGGGTAGTTCGTGGGGTCGCCGGGTCGTGTTTCCCCTCCGACCAGTCCCATCATGAGGTGAGCGATCTGCGAGTCGAGGCTCTGTTGAAAGCGTTTGTCAGGCAGATCGAGTCGGAGGTCGGCGGACGTCTTTTCCGCAACGTGCTCCGGTGTACCACTCGGTTGTTCGTCGCGCACACGTACGGTCCACCGCGCTCCTTTTCCAAGCGCAATCCGAGCGAATGCCCATCCCTGCCGACTTACCAGACGACGGGTTTCCCCTGCAGACCATTCCCAGCCGACTCTCGTCTCCTCGCCCAGTTGCACGGCGCTGGGGATAGGGTGCACAGCAATAGACCATCGCCCGTTTACGAGCAAAAACTTCCCATTCCACTCCAACTCGCGGATCGGTCCTCCGGCCGGCCCGGCACTGCGGATCATCACGGTAGGAAAAAGACTCACCTTGTCCGGCACGGTGAGATCCAGGAGCCATTCTCCCCACGTTGGTTGTGACCATTCTGCGGCATATGAATCTGTGCTCGTTCTTACTGTGGGAAGGATGGCTCCAACGGTCCATACAAATGATTGTGTGAGCGCTTCAAGCGGAGTTGTCTCACTCGTCACCGTTGGTTTCCCTTGTGTGTCTGTCATCCACAGTGAAATGCCAAACGTTCCCACTCCGGGACTGAAATTTCCACCCGGCTCATGATAGGCCTTTTCGGCCTCCAGGCTCCCCGGCTGGGCAAGCACGACATGGCCGACGCTGCGCGGCCATGGATCCTTCGGTCGCGCTTGCATGTGCATTTTGACTTCCTGCCTAGGAGAAGCGGCTAGGGTCATGGCCTCATTGAATTGCTGCCAGTTGTTCGCGCCGGCTATCGGTATGAGCATGAGCGCAAGTGCCATGGCCGGTCCACGCAGATGGGTCAATGTTGTGAGGGCAGCAACAGTGATCAGCAGTGGGAGAAAATGCAGTGCGTAGAGAAACGTCTCTTCACCATACAGCGTATGCAGGACCCATTGGCCGAGGACCGTGAGGCCAAGGGCAAGCCGGATCGCCTGGGGCGTTCTGCTGGAGAACAGCGCCCAGAAACCCAATCCCAACAACAGGCTCCAGAGGATGATTCCGACCATGCCGAGCACACCGGACGAACCAGGTGTTGAGGTTTGCATACTCAATAACGGCCAGCCGAGACCTGTCGTGCCTGCGATGGTAATGGTCGGAGAGACCATCGTATGGAAGAATAGGGTGTCGATTACCGATAGGATTCTCGTGATCGTGGGCCAGAAAAGATAGCGTCCCTCCTCCCGATCGCCGACAAAGAACACCGCCGTCGGAAAGATCTGTTTTTCGAGCCCCCACAAGAGAGCGACCAGGGAAAACGCGATGAGCGTAATGATCACTGCGCGTCTGAGGGTATACGCCGTGAGGGTGACGAGTATCCCTACCATCCAGTTCGTGACGGTTATGCTGAGGGTCAATGCGCTGACCACAACATACTTCCACTGAGCTTGCCGGCGATGAGTGGCTGTGGCCGCCAACAGGAGGCCGATGGTGATACTGCTGGCACCCAGACCATATGATTCCGGAACAGACAGCCAGAAGAGTGCTGCCGTGCTGCAGGCTCCTAAGAGTGAGAAGACGAATGCATCCACTCGCAAGCAACCGACTACCCTGAGTAAGGCATAGACGGCGACGAGGTATCCTCCTGCGATGCCGGCGGTGACGATCTGTACCGCGTGCAATGGGTCGAACCCCATCTTCTGGAGGACGAGCGTGGGAGAATATGTGAGAAGTGAATGGAGCGGATGTACTTTCACTCGATAGTGACCCCGAGCGAAGCGGTCCGTCATGTTCTCGAATACCCTCTTGAGGTCACTTTGAAACCACACATCGTTGATCTCGGTGAGCAGCGCGGTATCATGTTGCCCATACAGTGTGTAAAAGACACTCGCGGCAATCGACGCAAACAGAAGGGCTAGGATCGCCTCCGCGAGTATCTGTTTAGGTATGAGGTGTTTCATCTGAGAAGAATGTTGCTCAGTCCCCATTGTTCCCCTGCCCGTACGAGACGATAAAGAGAACGTGAGTGCCTAGGCACGCATAATTTCCCTGTTGCAGCTTTCTGATTCGGGGGGGCTTACAGCACATGGGATGCGGACTCACGAACTCTGACCGTGCGATGGCGGATAACGGGGATCGGTGACCATTGGGTATCGATGTCTCGCCTGTTCTTCATTCAGAGGGTGCGGGAAATAGGACTGCACGATCAATCTCAGACAGGAACTGAGCCTCATCGTGCTGTCATTTTTTGAGACTGCTGCGTGAACCACTCATGTTGGCCAGGCCCTCCCCTCATGCCTTCCAACGTCTGCCGCTCTGCGCGCACGTCCGCGTCCACCATCATGGTCACTAACTCTTCAAACGAGACCTTCGGTTCCCATCCGAGCGTCCGCTTGGCCTTGGATGCATCGCCGATCAAGAGGTCGACTTCGGTGGGCCGGTAGTAGCGCGGATCGATTTTGATGTAGCGCTTCCAGTCGAGATCGAGGTGGCCGAACGCGCGGTCGAGGAACTCGCGCACCGTATGGGTCTCCCCAGTCGCGATGACATAGTCGTCCGGCTGTTCGGCTTGCAGCATCATCCACATGGCTTGCACGTAGTCCCCCGCAAATCCCCAATCTCGCTTGGCATCGAGATTGCCGAGGAATAGTTCCTTCTGGACACCCAATTTGATGCGTGCTGCGGCGCGAGTAATCTTTCTCGTGACGAATGTCTCTCCACGCCGTGGGGACTCGTGATTGAAGAGAATGCCGCTACAGGCAAACAGATTGTAGGCCTCGCGATAGTTCACCGTAATCCAATGGCCGTACATCTTGGCTGCGCCATAGGGACTGCGCGGGTAAAATGGCGTGGTCTCCCGTTGCGGAATCTCCTGCACCTTGCCGAACATTTCACTGGATGAGGCCTGGTAGAACTTGGGTTTGATGCCCGATTCCCGGATTGCCTCTAAGAGGCGGACGGTCCCCAGTGCGGTGACTTCAGCCGTGTACTCCGGAATGTCGAAGCTCACGCGCACGTGGCTCTGTGCCCCCAGGTTGTAAATTTCATCCGGTTGAATGGTCCGCAGAATACGATTAAGAGAACTCGCGTCGTTCAGGTCTCCGTATACAAGTCGCAACCGTGCCTCCGGCACGTGGGGGTCCTGATATATGCCATCAATCCGGGCGGTGTTAAGCGAACTAGAGCGGCGGACAATCCCGTGAACTTCGTAGCCTTTGGCCAGCAGTAATTCCGCCAGATATGACCCGTCTTGTCCGCTGATTCCCGTGATCAGTGCCTTTTTCACGCTCTCGCATTCTCCTGGTTTGTTGAGAAGGACATGGCCGGTGCGTCGCGCACTGTCGGCTGATCTGCACCGAGAGAAGCTGATCCTTATCACAATTCGTTTACGTAGTGTTAGTGCCGTCCGTCTCCGACTGAAAATCCATACAGTGACTGTCTCATTCTGACGCACGTGTCTCTTCTGCTGATACGGTTGTGTCGCACATGGTGACGGTTGATACGTGGTTTTTCGGCATTGACCTGAGCCTCTGACGAAGGTACTGTGCCACTGTCACATTGAACACTTTCACGGTCGAATGGACAGAGCCTTGCTCACCGGTTTCATTCAGACTCGCCCCGTAAGGTTCGTCATTGCGCGTCACGTTGTCATTCAATCCCGATGCACTTCCTCACCGCCTCGCCTCATCGGTGAAAGCGCTGGCCGGTCCCGGTCGTGTGGAATGGTGGAGGTACGCGAGGGAACGGGCCGTGTTTTCGCTCCTTCACTTGCGTCAGGGACTGGGGCGGCGCTCACTGCATCGAATATTTACCGCGCAGGACGTGTCGCGCTACTCCTTCTGCACAAGTCCGTCGCCCGTACTGCCTCCTCTGCCTTGGTCTCTCCCCCCCGATGACGGACAGATTGAGGTCTTGCTGAAAGGTAGCGCAACGGTCTTCGGGTATACCTGGACCTGGGACCGCGAAGGTTCCTGCTGGCACAAAGCGCCGGATACCGGAGCCATGTGGCCGCGGAGGTTTTTCGCGGATATTCCGATTCATCCCGGCAATCCCTGCGGAGACATTCGCATTGCATGGGAGCCTGCGCGCCTTCAGCACCTCGCGCTCCTGGCTGTGTGGGTGGAGCATGCCGAAGCGTCCGTGCGGCGACGCGCCGCAGCCACGGTAGAAGCTCAAGTTGTGTCGTGGGTCGAGGCCAATCCGTTTTTGAAAGGCATCCACTATATCGCTCCGGCGGAATGTGCACTCCGCCTTCTGGCTGTCTGCCATGCTGTCGATCTCCTCCGCCCCTGCCTGCCCGGCACGAGCGCAGTGTGGCCGGCGCTGTTGACCCTTATTTCCGGTCATGCTGAATTGATCCGGAAACGGCTGTCGCTCCGCTTGACCACGCCGCACGACACGCTCGCCGCGGCGGTGGCATTGATCTATGCCGGTAGTCTGTTCCCTGAAATGGACATGGCTGAGCGATGGCTCGCGTTTGGACACTATTTATTGGAAGAAGAAACTCCGCGGCACATCAGTCACGACGGCGGCGGTCAGGAACAGGGCCTCGGCTACCTGCAGTTCTCCACGGATCTCTACGGGATGGTGTTGGCGTTGCTCGATCGTCAGGAGGCGTCGGTTCCGGACAAGATCCGCCAGGTATTCGCCCGTAGCCGCGAGTTTCTCAGTGAGTTTCGCAGTTCCGCTGATGGCAGCCTTCCTCCGATCGGCGAAGGCGAACATGAGTGCGCGCTGTCTTCTTCCATGCATTTTTCCGGGAGCACCAAGGTGCAAGCTCCCGGTCTGACGACCTTTCATCTATCCGGCTATTCGATTATCCGTGGCCGGAAACATGAAAAAGCGATTTTTGATCACGGCCCGTTGGGCATGGCTCCTCGCTATACGCACGGGCATGCGGATGCGCTCTCTTTGTTCCTCCAAGTCGGCTCACGGGATGTGTTGATCGACCCCGGTACCTATACCTTCACCGGCCAGGAAGAGTGGCGGAGATATTTTCGTGGGACCCGCGCTCACAATACGGTGACGGTCGACGGACTGGACCAGGCCATACAAGACGGGCCGATGGCGTGGTCCCTGCCCTTCGATACGCATCTCGTGTACAAAGACGAGACGCCGGAGGGAAAAATAACCGTCATCGCCAGACACTATGGATACAAGGAACGGTTAGGGGTGACTCATTTGCGGGGAGTCTCGTATGAGCCGCCCGGCTCCTGGATGATCTGGGACTGGCTGACGGGCACCGGCACGCATCATGTTGAACTGAACTGGCACTTAGGATGCCGGCCGATCCCCGTTGAGGGAGGTTATCGTTTGGAAGGGTGTGATCCTCCGCTGCTGCTTACCGTCGAAGGCGGCACGAGCACGCTGTGTGAGGGGACGGTGCAACCGGTCGGCGGATGGGCCTCGGCGCTGTACGGATCGAAACATCCGATCACAACGCTACGAGTCGAATATACCGGTCCGATACCGCATGAATTCATGACTCGTGTGCGCATCATCTCGTAGCGCGGCTCTGCTGTGCCGTCCTTGCGCTGACTGCACTCCAAGCCTTTCCGGTTGGCGTGGAGAATCACACGAACCGCTCTCGTCACCTTCGTACGAGCAGTGCCTCCAGCTGTTCCACGATCCGCTCGGCCGTCTTCCCATCCCACAGCGGAGGGATGGCCCCTTTCTTCCACTGCCCTGACATCAATCGTTGCAACGCGGGAGCCAGTTTCGCAGGATCGGTGCCGATCAGTTCATTGGTGCCGATCGTCACCGTTTCGGGTCGTTCGGTGTTATCGCGCAAGGTCAAGCAGGGAACGCCGAGCACGGTCGTTTCCTCGGTGATGCCGCCTGAATCGGTGATCACACCCTTGGCATGTTTTACCAGATAGTTGAATTCCAAATACCCCAACGGATCGACATAGTGCAGCGACGGAAGCGCCTGCCCGGCTTCACGGAGATTCTTGGCGGTTCGCGGATGTACCGGAAAGATCACCGGCAAGCCTTGCGTGCCCTCCGCGATGGCTCGCAACAATCCAAGGAGTTGCTGCTCGCCGTCCACGTTTGCTGGACGATGCAACGTGACGACAAAGTAGTGGTTCGGTTTCAAGGCGAGAGCGCTCCAGCAGGCCGGCGGCCGCAACCGGTCCGCGTGTTTGAGCAGCGTGTCGATCATGGTATTGCCGACGAAAAAAATGCGGTCGTCTGCCACGCCGGCTCGCCGCAAATTGTCATTGGCCGTATCACTCGTCGTGAAGAACCAATTGGTGATGGAATCCGTGACGACGCGATTGATCTCCTCCGGCATGGTCCAATCGTGCGAGCGGATGCCGCCCTCCACATGGGCCACGGGAATTCCCATTTTGCGGGCCACAATCGAACAGGCCATGGTCGAGGTCACGTCCCCGACGACCAGGCAGAGGTGGCTTCTGTCTTTGACCAGAACTTTCTCATAGTTCACCATGATGGCGGCCGTTTGTTCGGCTTGCGTGCCGGACCCGACTTCCAGATTGATGTCCGGATCAGGGATGCCCAATTCCTCGAAAAAACTGCCCGACATGGCGCGGTCGTAGTGTTGCCCAGTATGAATAAGTCGAAAACGAAGGTGGCCCCCACGCGACTGCGCGGCATGCAGCGCGTCGATGATTGGCGCAATTTTCATAAAATTCGGGCGCGCTCCGGCGATGAGATCGATGCGTGTCATGGCATGGTTTCCTGTACGGCGGCGGATGGTAGATGGTCGATCAGTTCATTACATAACGAACCTTGGTCCATCCGTCAACAAAAACGACGCGAAAACGAGCGACGTAAAGAATTTGGGGAGAAGGTGTCACGCAGCGAATGGGAGGGGCCGAAACCTCCGCCGGAAGTCGGCGCGCATGCAGATCTGAGCCGGGACTCGCTACTCTTTTTCCACCAGCCGCCAGCCCTGCTTTTGCACACAGCGTTCCGTTGCTTGGATGATCAGGAGTTGAATGCCCTGCTGCAGTTTGGGATCGCGCATGGTGTCGGCCTGACACTTGTTATAGTCCAGGGTGAACTGGTCCTTCGGCCGATTGGGATGAACCCACTCGGCGCTGCTGCAACCAGCCGCCAAAGAGCAGACCGCGAGAAAAAACACCGCTCGTGCGAGACGAGTCATGGGGAGCCTCGTGGGTGGCACTCAGTTGTTCATGGAATCAGCGAGGGGAAGATAAACCGCGAGGAGGAAGCGCGTCAAGCCTCAGCAATTCCGGAGCGTGCCACTCAGGGCAATGGCACCGAAAACGTCACCTCCGTCCCGCGCTCGTTGTAGGTCATGTCAGGAAAAAACGTCTTGGCGAGAAAGACCCCCCGGCCGTTGGCCTGGCGGCTGTCACAGGGTTGGTCGGGAGTCTCCACAAAGCGGTTCCAGGCAAAACCTTTTCCCTCATCCGTGATCGCATAGCGGAGGCGGCGGCGGTCTTTGTCATACGCCGCTTGGACCACGACACGCCGCTTGGCAAACCGCGGATGGCGGCGGCGCTCCGCAATCAGCCTCTCAAACTGGTCGGTGCTCAACGCCTCGTGTTTTTCCTGGTACAAGATCTCAAGACTGCCATGTTCCACGGCATTGACGATGAGTTCGATCAACGTGGTGCGGAGGTGCAGGCGCTGCATCTCGGGAAGCGACAGCGCGGTCTGCTGGATCAACCAGGTCACGCAGGCCTCGACGTGATCGGGATTGGTGCCTAACACCAGACGGTAGTCCGCCTGTTCGATGCCAGGGACGTTTTCGATCGTCGATGGAATCTGCCGGAGCGCCCGGTCCAGCGCCCAGCCCAGTTCTTCCGCGAGCACCGGCTTCTGCAGGTAGTCTCCTGCGCCCGCGCGTACGACCTCAAGAGCCGTGACGATCTGCCCCGACTCCCCGCTCGCAATGATCACGGTTTTGGCAGATCGTGCGCGGACGTCACGGATCAATGTGAGCCCGCCCTGGTTGGGTAAGAACAGATCGGTCATGAGAATGTGAGGTATCGCCATATCGATCATCGCCAAGGCCACCTGCGGATCAGGCGCTGTGATGACCGAGATGCCACGGAGCTTGGCCTGCTCCATCACGAGGGCCCAGATCTCGGCAGAGGAGTCGACGACCAGCATCGTGGGCGATGCGGCGTGGCCAGTCATGAGGGAAATCCTTTGTCCATGATCTCCACCAGGGCGGCGGTCAGTCGTTGGACCTCCGCACGAGCCTGGTCGGCCGCTGCCGGGAGATCCTGCACGGCAGCCTTCCGGGCGGATTCCTCAAGGTGTGCGGCGGCGGCGACGGCGGGACGGGCACAAAACTCCATGGCCGATCCTTTTAATTTGTGCGCCTCCTTGACCAGCACAGGAAGATCCTGTGCCGAGAGCGCTGTCTGGAGGGCGCTCAGCGCCTGTCCCGAGCGCTCGACAAAGAGGCCGGCGAGGGTGAGAAAGAGTTCGTGGTCTCCGTCCAAACGATCCAAGGCGGCGGCAAGGTCCATGACCGGTTGCGACTCCATCACGCCCTCTCCTTTTGGCAGGCGGGGTTCTCCAACATTTCCAAACCCAACAAGGCCACGTCGTCCGGGAAAATATCCCCCGCCAGCCATTGCCGGGCCGTCGCCATGGTGTCGGCGATGCTCTGCCCAAGACTATGACTCCGGTGCGCTTCCAGCGTCGCTTGCAAGCGATCTCGCCCCCAAAGTTCCCCGGTCGGCGACGGGGCTTCATAGATGCCGTCGCTCAGCAAATACAGACGGTCGAGCGAGAGAAGCGGGGTATGCATGCTTTCAAACATACTGTGCGGGTCGAATCCTAAAGGAAGGCTGGCCATGGACAGCCATCGGGATCCGTTGCCGGCGCCCTGCAGAAACGCTCCGCTATGACCCGCGGTGGCATAGGACAGCATGCGCGAGGAGATGTCCAGCCGCCCCACCCATAACGTGAAATATTCCCCATCCGGCGTCAGCGGAAATAAACGGTTCGCTTCCGTAATAATGGCCCCAGGGTCCAGACTCCCGACCGCTTTCGCGAGATTGTCTTCACGCAGAAAACTCATGAGCGCAACGGCGCGCAAAGCGGCGGCCACTCCGTGCCCCGAGGCGTCAAGAATGTATAATCCGAGAGCATCGGCTCCCCAGGAGCAGACTTGAAACAGGTCCCCGCCCAGGGCGAGGGACGGCTGATAGGCCCACTGCATGCTGACTCCCGCGGCCGGTATACCGGGCAGAGGCAATTGCGCCCGGACGAACTCCGCGGCCGATTGCAGCTCGCTCTCCAGTTCGGCTTGTTTGGCGGACAGGAGGCGGTGGGATCGATCCAGATCGTCGCGGGTGCGTTCGATTTCACGCACCAGCGCGCTCGACCTCAGGCTGGCTTGCACCCGCGCCAACACTTCCTGCTTGCTCGCCGCTTTGCTCAGAAAATCATCGGCCCCTCGGGACAGCCCTTCGGCGATTTGTTCGGGCCGGTCGTGTGCGGTCATGAGCACGACCTGGCTGGATTTCAACTCCGGATCCGCGCGAATCGCTTCGCAAACCGTGGGGCCGTCCATCCCCGGCATCATCCAGTCCAGAATGACCAAATCGGGGCGCTGGGCGCGGATGGCGGTTAAGCCGGCGGTCCCGTCGCCGGCCTCGATGACGCGGTATCCCAAGCGTTTCAATCGTCCGGCCATACTGGTCCGGGTGATCTCGTCGTCGTCGACGAGAAGAATGACCGGCGTCGGCTTGGTGGAGCTCTCAGCGACGGATTGCGGCTCGATACGTCGTGCGGATTCAGCCACGTGTCATGCTCCTGATGCGTACCTTACCCGGCTGTGGGCACACGGCAGGCCGCCAACGCCTCCTGCTCCGAATGGTAGACCGGCAGCAGTTGATGCAAGTTCGCCAGGGTCAGGATTTCTTTGACGTAACTCTGGGGATTCAGGAGACCGATGGTGCTCCGGGTCGCGCTAAGGCTTTGCGTGAGTAACGCCAGCGTTCCGAGCGCCGAACTGTCGAGAAACCGAACGTCGTGCATGTTCAAAATCAGATGACGGGCGCCGCCGGCTTTGCTCCGCTCCACCGACGCTTTGAACGTGGCGCGATTGGCATACGTCAGTTCGCCCACCAGGTCGAGAATGACGGACTCCCCGATTCGCCGTTCAGTAATCTGCATGCCTGATCCCTTTCATCCCGAGCAAGGACGGTCATGCGCTTTTCTTCGCCATAGAAGGCACCGACGATTCGATCAGCGGAATGGTCTTGTGCAGGTTGGCAAGTTCGATGATCTGCCGCACCGTCGCCTGAGGATACGCCAACGACAAGGTACGCTTTTCGGCTTGCAACTGCCGATGGGAGATCATCAGGAGGCCCAAGGCGGCGCTGTCGAGAAACGCGACTTGGGACAGATCGATGACGATGTGTTCCATCGGATCGACGCTCACGGACTTCAACATTTCCTGAAACGGCTTGCGCTGGGTATAGGTAAAGTTGCCTTCCAGTTTTAAGGTCACTTTATGGTTGTGGACTTCACTGGTAATTTTCATCGCAGCTCCTCTTGAGGCAAAAGGTGAACAATCAGGCACGGGTGACATGAGTCAAAATGGCCGCGGCAATGTCGCCGAGCGGACGGACAACGTCGGCTGCGCCGAGCTTGATGGCTTCTTTCGGCATGCCGAACACCACGCATGATGCTTCGTCCTGGGCGATGGTATAGGCGCCGGCTTCCTTCATTCGCAGCAAGCCTTTGGCCCCGTCTCCGCCCATCCCGGTGAGGATTACGCCCACCGCGTTGCCTCCCGCATACTGGGCGACGGAGTCGAACATCACATCGACCGAGGGGCGATGGCGATTGACCGGCTCATCCTGATTGATGCGCACGGAGTAGCGCGCGCCGCTGCGCACCAGCGTCAGGTGGTAGTTGCCGGGCGCCACGAGCGCATGTCCCGGCAGGACGCTATCCCCGTCTTCGGCTTCTTTGACGGAGATACGGCAGAGCTGGTTCATGCGATCCGCCCAGGTCTTGGTGAACTTTTCAGGCATGTGCTGCGTGACGAGGATCGGGGGCGTATTGGGAGGGAGCACTTGGAGCACGTCTTTGACCGCCTCCGTGCCTCCCGTGGAGGAGCCGATCGCAATAATCATATCCGTGGTTTTGATCATGGCCGAATTGAGGGATGGGGGACGAGCGGTGCCGGACGATGAGGCCGTGGTCGGACGCACCGAGGCCGTGGCGGCGGCTTTGATTTTTGCGATGAGATCCTGCGCAATATGGTCCATGCCCTCGCGTAAATCGATTTTCGGTTTGGTGATGAAATCGACCGCGCCGAGTTCCAGCGCCCGGAGAGTCGTTTGGCACCCGGCCTCGGTGAGCGAACTGACCATAATCACCGGAGTCGGGCGTCCACGCATCAGCTTTTCCAAAAACGTGAGCCCGTCCATTTTGGGCATTTCCACGTCGAGGGTCAGCACATCCGGATTCAAGGCTTTGATTTTTTCCCGGGCGACGTAAGGATCCGGCGCGCTGCCGATCACCTCGATGGCAGGATCTTTTGAAAGCAGCTCAGCCAGCACCTGTCTCATCAGCGCGGAATCATCGATGGTCAAGACTCGAATCTTCGCCATTGCCACACATCTCCTGGTCGTATGGTGTGCGCCTGTTCGGTGCCGCACCCGTCGTCGGATCTCAAAACAACGTAATGTTGTCTTGTTGGACCGTCGGTTCCACTTGGATCCGATGTTGGTACTCCGTTTCCCGCTCGTAGATCGTGCGGTTTTTTATGCGCTCGATCTTCTTCATCAGGACGCGGCCCGAATCGGTAAAGTAGTACACCTTTCGCGGAAAGACATCGCCCAGGTCGCTCTTGGCGAGGGCGTAGCCTTCGGTCTTCAAATACTGGAGCACCCATTCGGTATTGCGGGCTCCGACATCGATGTTACCGTCATAGATCTTCCCTGCCCCGAATAATTTCACTTCCAACCGGTGCCGGAGTCCGCCGCGTTTCAAGATTTCGTTGATCAACTGTTCCATCGCGAAGGACCCATAGCGGGTCGATTCCCCGCCCCAGGCATCGCCGGACTGATGCTCTTTTGGAGCGGGAAGCATGAAATGGTTCATGCCGCCGACCCCCACGATCGGGTCTCGGATACAGGCCGAGATGCAGGACCCGAGGACCGTATAGACGACCATCGGTTCCCGACTGACAAAAAACTCTCCCGGCAGAATGCACGCCACCTCATGCGGGAACCGGCCGTCGCGCATGCGCCGGATATGCGAGAACGCCTCAGTATCGATCACGGCCATATCCGTCAGGATTCCTTCCAGTAGATGGTGGGCGCGATGGTTTTGAAGGGGTGGGACACCCACTGCAAACTTTCCGAGTGGCCGATGAAGAGATGCCCACCCGGTTTGAGATGGTGATAGAACTTATTGACCAGTCGTTCTTGAGTGGGGCGGTCGAAATAAATCATGACATTCCGGCAGAAGATGACGTCCAACGGAGCCTTGATGGGGAAGTGATCGTCCATCAAGTTCAACCGACGGAACTTAATGATGGCCGAGAGGTGCGGCTTCACCTTCACGAGCCCGGCGCTGTCTCCCCGCCCCTGCAGGAAATGGTGTTTGACGATTGCGGGTGGCACTTCGCGCACCCGTTCCTCCGCATACAGCCCCTTGGCGGCGTGGGCCAGGACTCGCGTCGAAATGTCGGATGCGAGAATTTGAAAGTTCCACTGGGCCGGTTGTTGGACACTTTCATGCAAGGTCATCGCAATGGTGTAGGGTTCCTCCCCGGTCGAGCAGGCTGAGGACCAGATGCGGATACGCTTCTCCTTTTCGAGCGAGGGAAGAATGCGCTCGCGCAAGAAGTCGAAATGTTTCGGTTCGCGGAAGAAATCGGTTTTGTTGGTCGAGAGCAGATCGAGCATGCGCGTAAATTCTTCGCCGCTGTTGTCCTGCGTCACGTAGTCGTAATATGAGGAGAAACCGTCCAATCGGAGGTCGCGCAGCCGCTTGGTCAGGCGCGACACCACCAGCGATTGTTTACTGTCTCCCAATGAGATGCCGCTCTCGTCATAGAGCAGGGTGCGGATTTGATCGTATTCTTTCTTTGAAATGGGATAGTCCATCGTCTCAGCTCCGATACCAGACAAACAGCATGAGATATACGAGGTATGCCGTGATCATCGTGCCGCTAAACGTCCAGATGAGGGCGTTACCCATTCGGCGGTGCGTGGTCATGCCGGCGACCATGGCGCCGACACTGCCGAACCGCAGGCGATGGAGCCCCATGTAGAGGTTGTACGCTCCCAAGCCGATGGTGGTAATTGCGAGCAGCATGTGCGTCATGAAGATCGGGAGATACACCGACCAATAGACGCTCTCCGGCCCCTGGAACGAATCGCGTCCAAATAGGGCTTGTTTGAGGACATAAGCGACCAGCCAGATGCCGACGATCGTGCAGCCGACAATCATGCGATGGGAATGATGCGTGACATCGTGGGACTTGGCGGCTTTGACTCCTGCTAATACGACAAGATAGGCGACTGTCAGGCTGGACAGGACGAGATACCAAAGGAAGGTTTTGACGTCCATGATTCGTCCCCCGGCTAAAGGTGGCATCAACCGGAATCTGTGTGGAGCTCCGGTGTGAGTACACCCGCACGTTCTCTTATCGGTCGTTACGTCGTGTTTCTTGAGGGAGTCGATTTGATGGAGATGAAGGGAGGAGCTCCGGTCTGGCAAGGCGCACGACCGCAGGAGCGGGCATATGCTGCCCACCCCTGCAGTCCAGATTCCTAGAACTCTTCGAAGTCATCATCTTTTTTGCGCCGATCGTGGCCGTTGTCGGCTGCAACCCCCGTGGGCTGCTTCGCCTCTCCCGGTTTTCCCGGCACACCGGGTTTCTTCAGGCCCAGCTTGGGAGCTGCGGCGACGGGTTTGGCCATGGATTTGACAGCAGCCGGCACTCGCGCCGGGGATTGCGTCCCGGCGGAACCGACGATGAACATATCCATCTGGCTCATCAGCTCTTTCGCCTGGTCCTTCATCGACTGACTGGCCGATGTCGTCTCTTCCACCAAGGCGGCATTTTGCTGGGTCGTTTCATCCATCTGCATGATGGCCTTATTGACCTGATCGATGCCCTGGGCTTGCTCCTGAGAGGCAGCCGTGATTTCAGCGATGATATCGGTCACGCGCTTCACGGAGCTGACAATTTCTTCGAGCGTCTTCCCGGATTGATTGACCAACTCGCTGCCGTCGCTGACGCGCTGGATCGACTCGTTGATCAAGCCCTTGATCTCTTTCGCGGCGGTCGCGGACCGTTGTGCCAGGTTGCGCACTTCCGCGGCGACGACGGCGAAGCCGCGCCCGTGTTCCCCTGCCCTGGCCGCTTCGACGGCGGCATTCAAGGCCAGGAGATTCGTCTGGAAGGCGATCTCGTCGATCACCGTGATAATATCGGCGATCTTTTTGCTGCTCTTATTGATCTCGCCCATGGCTTCCACCGCGCGGACGGTGACGGATCCGCCCTTGTCCGCGATATCGCGCGCCGCAATGGCCAGCTGATTGGCCTGTTTGGCGTTGTCGGCGTTTTGCTTGACGGTCGAGGTCATCTCTTCCATGGAAGCAGAGGTTTCTTCCAGGGCACTCGCCTGTTCAGAGGTCCGCTGCGAGAGATCCTCATTACCCCTGGTAATCTGTTCGGCACCGGATGACACGGCCTGGACCGCCTCACGCACGGTGGTAATCGTCTGAGTCAGGTTTTGAACCACCGCGTTGATGCTGGTCTTCACCTTATCCAGATCGCCTCGATACGTCTCGGTCATTTCCTGCGTCAGATCGTTGACCGCAAGCCGACCCAGGACCGCCTGTGCCTCAGCCACCAGCTTCTCCATATCTGCCTGCGATTGTTTTTGCGCCGTGATGTCAGTGGCAAACTTCACGACCTTGAATGGTCTGCCCATCTCGTCCTTGACGGGGTTGTATGACGCCTGGATCCACACCTCTTTGCCGCCCTTGCCCACCCGGCGGTAGATGGCAGATTCGAATTCGCCGCGGTTCAGTTTCTGCCAGAACGCCGCATACTCAGCCGTACTCGCATAGGCGGGGTCACAAAACAGGCGATGATGCTGGCCTTTGACTTCCTCAAGCGAATATCCCAGCGTTTTCAAAAAGTTCTCATTGGCCTTAATGATTGTTCCGTCCAAATTGAACTCGATGGAGGCATAGGCGCGATCGATCGCATCCATGATCCCTTGCATGTTTTGACGCTGGATTTCCTGCTCGGTAATGTCGTATCGCACGCCCAAATACTTGCGGGGCTTGCCGGTCTTTTTATCGACGAAGGGCGCAATGCAAGCATCCACATAATAGGGCGTGCCATCCTTGGCGCGGTTCTTCACCATACCGCGAAAGATCTGTCCGCGTCCGATCGTGGCCCACATTTGCTTGAACACGTCTTTGGGCATGTCCGGATGGCGTGTGGTGTTGTGCCCATGACCGATTAATTCGTTCTTCGGATATTTGGACACTTGAAGAAATTTTTCATTGACCGTCACGATGTCGCCTTTGAGATCCGCCTCTGACACGATGCTGGTGACGTTCATGATGTCCTGTCGGACCTTGAGTTCATCCCGCGTGTTTTCCAGTTCCAATTGATGGGCCGTCTGGTCGGAAGTCAGCACGATCACTTTAGCCGCTTTTCCATCGCGGCCAAGCATCGGCGCGTACGTCGCCTGTACCCAGATTTCTTTCCCGCCTTTGCCCAGCCATTTATAGAGACCTGATACAGATTCCCCGCCGGCTAACTTCGCCCAGAAGCCCTGGTATTCCGAACTGGTCGCATGGGCCGGTTCGCAAAACATCCGGTGATGCTGGCCCTTGACTTCATCGAGGGCATATCCGACGCTCTTCAAGAAGTTCTCATTGGCCGTCAGCACCGTGCCGTCGAGGGCGCACTCAACGACTGCCAAGGCCTTGCCGATCGCTTCCGCTCGAGCCGCGCAGTCCTTCACATCGACTTTTGCGGCGGGGACTTTACTTGCTTGCGTGCTCTTTGCCATGACTATGCCTCCAGTGTGAAATAGGCGCCGGACGCAGAGCCGCATCGCGGATACCTTCCAGCCTCATGATGGTGAAAAGAATGAAGTTTCACCGGGACGGGAGTTGTCCACGGTCGCTGCACGATCGATGCATGCGCGGTAGGTCGCGCGCGAAGATTTGCCATATCCAGAGTGTTGCCTTACACCGTTGCCGCGGCGCCGCCCGCTTGGGGCACGTCGCCATCGGTCAGCAGGCGATCCATGTTTAACAGCGCCACGAGTTTGTCGCCGGACTTTCCAATTCCGTTCAGGAAACTCACATCCATTTTGGCTCCGAATTGCGGCGCCGGCTGTATGTCCTTGTTATCGATGTCCAAGACATCGGAGACCGAATCCACCACGAGCCCCATAACTTTGTCTCGCACCACCACCACGATGATGACGGTGAAAGCAGTGTAATCGATCGTAGGCATGCTGAATTTCGTACGAAGTTCGATAATCGGCACAATGGTGCCGCGCAGATTCAAGACGCCCTTGATGTGCGCCGGCGTGTTCGGGATCTTGGTGACAGCCGTATAGCCTTTGATTTCCTGGACGCGGAGAATATCGACGCCGTAAAGTTCGTCGCCGAGGTTGAAGGTAAGAAATTGATTCCCGCTCGTGCTCAGCCCGATCTGCGGGTTGATATCTTTCGTCGTGTTCTCAAGCGCACCAGTAGGCATGGGGTCCTCCTTTACGAGACATCATTTCGTACCGCATTCGCGAACGGGCAAGCCGCCTCAGGCGCGTGACGTTCGTCTGTGATGGCAACACCGCCCCCGCCATTGTCGGCTGTTTCGGCGGCAAACTTTAATCAGACACCCGTTCGCTATCCTCTGATACCCGGCCATACTTTGTCTTCATGAATGTCCTTGTTCGGGTGAAGGCGCCTGGCGCGATCAAGCAGCGTATGCCGAGACTCTGGACGATCCGGGTCTGGCACGCAACATTCGCCGATCGGGCATACCGAGACGCACTGCGGCTCATCAAAATGACCGACGCACTCGGTACAACGTTCATAGGTGATCACGTAAATGCTGTTGTCGATCCCTTGATTTTCTCCGATCCGGTAGCCACGCTCCTCGGCCGCGCTGCGCTTGTCGAAGATCGCTTGGTTGGGACACACCGGCAGGCACGCATCACAGGCGATGCAGTGGTTATTGATCATCAACGCCATACTGTCATGTCCTTCTATACTGCTTCTAAAAGATGCCCCATTTTGTCTTTCTTCGCGCGCAGATATCGGATATTCGCCGTGCGCGGTGGAATTTCGATCGGCACCCGTTCGACAACCTCCAACCCATAGCCTTCGATCCCGACGATTTTCCGCGGATTGTTGGTCAGAAGCCTGATTCGACGCAGCCCTAACTGCATCAGAATTTGGGCCCCTACGCCGTACTCGCGTAGATCAGCCTTGAATCCTAGCTTGAGATTCGCCTCCACCGTGTCGCTCCCCTGATCCTGCAGCCCGTAGGCTCTGATCTTGTTGAGCAGACCAATGCCGCGTCCTTCCTGATTGAGGTAGAGCAGCACGCCCCGCTCTTCTTGCTGGATCAGCTTCATGGCCTCATGAAGCTGATCGCGGCAATCGCACCGCAAAGAACCCAGCACATCGGCGGTGAGACAGCCCGAATGCACGCGTACGAGCGTCGGCGCGCCTCCTTGTACCCGTCCTTTTACCAAAGCGACATGCGTCATGCCGTCAATCTCATTTTCGAAGGCGATCGCTTCAAAATTGCCGAACTTGGTCGGCAAGTGAGTGCTAGCCATCCGGCGCACGAAAATCTCATGTCTCAGTCGGTATTCGATGAGCGCCTTGATCGTGATCATTTTGAGCTTGTGTGTTTTGGCGAACTTGGCCAAGTCGGGCACCCGCGCCATGGTCCCGTTGTCGTTCATGATTTCACAGATCACTCCGGCAGGTTCCAGTCCGGCGAGTCGGGCTAGGTCCACGGCCCCTTCTGTTTGACCGGCCCGTTTCAAAACCCCACCTTGCTGCGCTTTGAGCGGAAAAATGTGTCCCGGTCTGGCCAAATCAGCCGGCTTGGCCTTGGGATCGATGGCGACCTGAATGGTCTTCGCCCGGTCGGCTGCGGAGATGCCTGTGGTAATGCCGTGTTTTGCATCGATAGATACGGTGAAGGCCGTGCCAAAGGTGGCAGTGTTGTCGGCGGCTTGCTGCGGGAGGTGCAGCTCATCCACCCGCTGAGGGGTCAGCGCGAGACAGATGAGACCGCGGGCATGATGGGCCATGAAATTGACGGCCTGAGGGGTCACATGTTGAGCGGCTATGACGAGATCCCCTTCGTTTTCCCGATCTTCGTCATCGAGCAAGATGACAAACTTTCCGCATTCAATGTCGCGAATGGCCGCTTCAATACTGTCGAAAGAAGTCGTCATCGTATGGCCTTTCCATCTCTATGAGGGTGGCATGGAGTTTTTCGTTGGCGGGTTGCGAACACAGTGCGCAGCACATGCGACCATCCCGATCCACATTGGCGCCGGCCGAGCTGGAGTCACGCCGCTATAGAAACGTCCCGCCGGGCAATTTCCAGCAACCCTCGAACATCCAGAATAAATCCGACTGTGCCGTCGCCAAGAATGGTGGCGCCGGCCACGCCTTCGACTTTCCTGAAGTTTTGTTCCATGCTCTTGATCACCACTTGCTGCTGCCCGAGGATCTCATCGACCATCACGGCGACGCGCTCCCCTTCTGTCTCCAGAATCAGCAGAATGGCTTTGGTCGGATCCGAAAGCTCCGGTTTCAGCCGGAACACTTCGTAGAGCCGCATCAGCGGAAGATAGATGCCGCGAACATTGACCAACTCCCCTTTGCCGATGAGCGTCTTGATCATTTCGCGCCGGGGCTGAATCGATTCCAGAATCGACAGGAGCGGAACGATATAGGTGTCTTTCCCGACCCGGACGGTCATGCCTTCGATGATCGCCAGGGTAAGCGGCAGCTTGAGGGTAAACGTGGTGCCTTTGCCCGAGCTGGTTTTGATGCTGACGGTGCCGCCCAAACCTTCGATATTGCGCTTGACGACATCCATGCCGACGCCGCGGCCGGAGACGTCGGTCACCTTGTCGGCCGTGGAAAAGCCCGGTTTAAAGATGAGCATCCAGATCTGCTCGTCGGACAGTTTGTCGGTTTCCGCGATGAGTCCCTGCTTGATGCCTTTGGCGAGAATCTTGTCTCGATTCAACCCGCGCCCATCATCTTCGACCGTGATGCAGATGTTGCCGCCTTCATGAAAGGCATTGAGTCGAATGGTGCCCTGTTCAGATTTGCCTGCGGCGAGGCGTTCATCGGGCGGTTCCAGTCCATGATCGGCCGAGTTGCGTACGAGATGCGTCAAGGGGTCGCCGATGGATTCGATCACCGTCTTGTCGAGTTCTGTCTCCTCGCCGGAGAGAATCAATTGAATTTTTTTCCCAGCTTTTCCGGATAAATCGCGCACCAAGCGTGGAAATCGGCTGAACGCATTTCCGATGGGCACCATGCGAATGCCCATGACGCGCTCTTGAATCTCGCGCGTATTGCGCTCGAGTTGGGCGACACGTTCCAGCAACACCGGCAGCTGGCTCATTTCAAAGCGCGAACCCAAATCACTCAGCATCGACTGGGTGATCACGAGTTCGCCAACCAAGTTGATGAGGCGATCGATTTTCACCGTGTCCACGCGAATCGACGGCGTCTCAGCCTTTTTCGCCGGGGCGCTGGCTTCGGTTTGCTTTTTCAAGGCCTCTGAAATTTGTTCCGGCGTGGCGATCTTTTGCTCGACGAGAATCTCACCAACACGTTTTTGTTGAGATAGGGCTTGGTTGAGCTGCGACTGCGACACGACGCCGGTTTCAACCAGGATCTCGCCTAATGGTTTCGCTCCCTCGGATGAGCCACGGGACTCGTCGGCAGGAGGAGGCGTATCTACGATGGTCAGAGTGCTGTCCTCGCGGACGAAGTCGAACACGCCCTCAATGACCTTCAAATCTTTCACCGTCTCCATCTCGATGGTCCAACCCAAATAACATTGCTCCGGGTCCAAATCCTTCAGGGCGGGCAATCGGCTGGGGTCCAGAATCACGCTGGTCACGGAGCCCAGCTCGCCCAACTCCTTGATGAATTGGACCGGGTCCAAGCCACGCTGAAATAAGTAGCGAGGCGGAACCCAGGTGATCGTGAAGTGATGGGCTCCTGGCACCTGGGAATGACGAGATGCGGCTGCCGCCGCGCTCGGTTTGGCCGCGGGTGCCCCACCACCCTGGCAGGCTTCGAGTTGAGCGCTCAATCTGGCGACTTGCACGTCGTCCGGAGAGTCGCCGCTCTTTGCGCAATCGATCAGCGTTTTCAAGCAATCGAGCGACTGAAGCAGCAGGTCCGTGATTTCTACGGTGACGACCATCTGGCTGCTGCGGAGCTGGTCCAGCACCGATTCCATCTTATGGGTGAATTGCGAGACGGCGGTGAAGCCGAACATACCGCTGTTCCCCTTGATGGAATGAGCCCCTCGGAAAATACGATTGAGGAGATCGATATCCCCGGGACGTTGTTCGAGCTGGAGCAATCCTTCTTCGATCGTCGTCAGATGTTCCTGCGATTCTTCGAAGAAAGCGTCTTTGAAATGGGAAAGGTCAGTGCTCATGGTCTCTCCGCGTCTTTCGTCGCAGGTCAGAGGATACATTCGTGTCTTGCGATGGATGCGCGAGACACGAACGACTCGTGAGGATCGAGATCGGTCAACCGGGCAACACTTTCTTGATCACGGCCATCATCTGTTCAGGATTGAAGGGCTTCACGATCCAGCCGGTTGCGCCGGCCGCCTGGCCCGCTTTTTTCTTGTCGTCGGAGGCTTCCGTCGTCAGCATCAAAATCGGCGTGAACTTCAGTGCCGGCATTTTCCGGATTTCCTTGATCAGCGTGATGCCGTCCATCTCCGGCATATTCAAGTCAGTAACCACCAGGTCCGGCTTGGCTCCGCCGTTCACTTTGCCGACCGCTTCTTTTCCGTTGCCGGCCTCCACCACCTGGTAACCGGCGCTGGTCAGGGTAAAAGCCACCATCTGTCGCATGGTGGGAGAATCGTCGACAACCAATACTGTTTTCGCCATGGCGCGCTCCTTGGTCCTTTCACGAACCGGTGGTACTTAAAACAACGTGACGTTCGCATCCTCAGACGTGGCGGGAACCTGTGCTCCTACCGACGCATGCCCATTCGTCGACTGATTGAATATGGCCCGCTCTTCTTCCATCGTGTAGCTGCGGTCCAGATTCGTCAGAAAGTCCATCTTGGCGGCGATCTTGTCGGCCGATTGCCTTTGAATCAAGGCATCCATGACATCGCGCACCTCGGTCAACGGCTCGATCACATGTTCCAACTTCTGCCGAGTGATGTCCTGAAATTGAAGCGACATGATGATCTGGCCTACGTCTTTGGCGAGTTCATCGGAATGTGATTTCGAATTCATGACGGCCGAATGTAATGTCGTATTGCGTTCGGCGAGGCCGCGGGTCATCTGGTCGAGTCGATGTTTGATCGAAAGGGTCTTGCTAAGGTCGACGGAGGCGAGACTTTCAACGGTCTGCATGGCCTGGGTCGTGCTTCGCTGCACATCCTTAACCATGGTATTGATGCTGCTGGCTGCTTGACCGGAACGGTTGGCCAATTTGGTGACCTCGTCGGCGACCACGGCAAAGCCGCGGCCATGTTCTCCTGCCCTGGCTGCCTCGATGGCCGCATTGAGAGCAAGCAATCGGGTTTGGTCTGCAATAAATTCGATTTCGCCGATCATGCCTGTGATGGCTTTCGTGCTGCGTTCGACCTCGTCCATAATGGTTGCGATCTGAAGCGCCATTTCCGACGACTTCATGACGTCGCTCACGAAGCCTTCAAGCATGGTGTCGGTAGTTTTCAACACGGTGTCCAAATTGTTTTCACCGTCACCGAAGAGATGCATCGATTCATTCGCCTGTAATGTCGCTCGCGATGCAATCGTGCTGAATCGCCGGCCGAGGTCGGTTGCGGCCTGTTCAGTCTGATTGATGACGCTCTTCATTTGGGCGTTGAGCACGGCGACCAGCGGAATGAGGGAGTGCCCAAGGCACTCCCAGGATGCGGTTCGATCCGCATGCTCCTTCACAATGGATTCTTGCGCAGTTTCAAGCGCTCGTTTCGCAGAAGCGACCCGGCGTTGACACCAGATCCACGACAGAGAGGCACCGATCACGAACGCGCCCAGCATGAATAACCAGTGTGAAGTCATTGGCGGCTTTTTCCCTACGTCGTCGCGAGGTGAATCACGTCTATGCGCCCAGCTCAGTCATTCGCGCTCGTATGGGATCGGTCATTCCCGTCAGCACACAATGCTCCGACCGGCGAACGGCGATGAGCAATTGAAGGGCGGCGGCATCCAGTTTGTCGATTTCCGAGAGATCCAGCTCGACCTGCGGGTGAGCCGCCGCCGCCTGCTTCACTTCTTCGCACAGTGCGCCCACCTCAAAAATCGTCAGATCACCAACCGGCTTGAGCGTCATACACCCATTCCTTTCGAGAGGCGGTCGTTACCTCACGTGCTTCTGTATCGGTGTCTATCCTACGAAACTTGACACGTAAGGGGTTGTATTTAGTACTGGTATCGACTGGGGCCTTTGGGTCATGGTCACAGGGCCGGAGGACCCTGATTGGGCAGCAGCGAATCAAGCGATTCCTCGGCCAGTTTTTTCTCGAGTACAATGATTTCTACCCGTCTATTCTTTGTCCGGCCTTCAGGAGTGTCGTTGCTGGCGATGGGTTTGGAGTCGGCAAAACCCGTGGCGGAAAGATGCGTGATGGGGACTTCATTGAGTTCGGAGAAAATCCGGACCACCATGACCGCCCGCACGGCCGACAGTTCCCAATTGGAAGGAAATTGAGCCGTCCGGATCGGCACATTGTCCGTATGGCCCAGCACACGGACATGGCGATCCATTTCTATGAGGATCTGTGCCAGGGATTTCAGGAACGGCAGCGCTTCGGGGCGGACGCGCGCTTCCCCGCTGCCGAAGAGAATGGATTCCGGCAGGGAAATCATGATGGTTCCATTGCCGGTTTCGATGATTCTGATGTCGGGCATCTCCAGCGCAAGCGAGGGGTGAATCTTCTTGATGACTTCTTTCATGCGCCGGATGACCGGGTCGTTCGGGCTGGACATGTCGGTATTGATCATCTTCGGCTTGGAGTCACCGACGGCGAAAGGCAGCCGGCTGGAGGGCGTGCTATTCACCGGATTCAACGCCGCTTTGATGGAATCGCTGACCGTTCGATATTTGCCTTCGTTCACGGACGACACCGAATACATCACCACAAAGAAGGCGAACAGCAGCGTGATGAAGTCCGCGTAGGACACCAGCCAGCGTTCGTGATTTTCATGTTCTTCGTGTTTTTTCTTCGCCATGGCGTCAAACCCTTGCGGGTAAGGCGGCACTCATACAGGCGCACGGTATGGAGATAGCCCCGGCGCGACTGTGGAATGGCGCCTCACTTTTTGTCGTCCTTGGTGCGTTCGTGCGGAGGGAGGAAGCTTTCGAGCTTCTCTTGCAGCAGTCGCGGGTTTTCGCCCTGAGCCAGGCCGACAAGCCCCATGATCACCATCGTACGGAGCCCGGCTTCTTCCTTCAGTTTGAACTTCATCTTGTTGGCGATGGGAAGAAAAAACAGGTTGGCGAGTCCGACGCCATAGACGGTCGCCACGAAGGCTACCGCGATACCGCCGCCGAGTTTCGAGGGATCGGCGAGATTTTCCATGACGTGAATCAACCCGAGCACGGCGCCGAGAATACCGACGGTCGGGGCATATCCGCCTGCGGCTTCCCAGACCTTTGCCGCATGGACGCCTTCTTCCTCATGATGCTCGACTTCGATTTCGAGAATTTCCTGGAGCAATTTGGGATCCGTGCCGTCGACGATCAGCTGGATCCCCTTCTTGAAAAACGGGTCGTGCAGATCCTTGAGTTTGCCTTCCAGCGCGAGCAAACCCTGTTTGCGCGCAACGTTGGCGAGATCCAGAATTTGTGTGATCGTGCCCTTCACATCGTGCGGTGGGTTGGTAATCACGAGAGTGGCGCCGCTCGCCGCCTTGATGACGACGGACAGAGGATTCTGCACACAACAGGCACCGAAGGTTCCTCCGGCGACGATGATAAACGCCGTCAGTTGGAGGATGGAGCCAAGATGGCCCCCTTCGAGCGCTTGCCCGCCGATGATCGAGCCGAGGGCTACGACAATGCCTATGATTGTGGCGATATCCACAGTTCAGTTACCTCACCGTCGCGCAGCGCTGTGGCATCCGCCATCTACCCAGAATGGTGGGCTTGCGCCCGCGGGAACTGCTTTGGTAGCGTGCAGCCGACGCACACATGTTTTCCATGGAGGTGATCTTGTGGGCCCTGCCGATAGCTTGATCCTCGATGCCAAACAAGCCATCCTCGATGAGCAACACCGCAAGTTTCAGGTCTTGCAGAAGGAAGGCCGCTGGACCGAAGCCATGCACCAGTTTCATGTCACCCTAAACTGCGCGTCGGATGTCCTGGCAGAGTCGATTCAGTTGCTGGAACGGGTCCTCGACGCACGGAATCGCCGAGGACCCTCCCTACCCGATTCGTCCGATTCTCACCAATCCTGATACCTGCTCAATCCCCTCGCAGAAGGCAGGCCTTCACCGTTCTATTCATCTTGCTTAGGCTGCTTCCCGGGCCAACAGGAGCCGGCTGAGATCCACGAGGATCAGCAGCCGGTCGTCGATCCGGCCGACTCCCTGCGTGAACTCCGCCCCGGCCATGGTGCCGACCGAGGGCGGTGGTTCAATCGCGCTTTTCGGCACACGCAAGACCTCTTCCACTGAATCCACGATCAGCCCGACCAGTCGTGCCTGGACCGACACGACCACGATGCGGGTCTGGGTGGTCTGTTGTGCTCCGGTGAGGCCAAACAGCTTCCGAAGATCCAGAACAGGAATGATACGGCCCCGCAGATTAATGACCCCCTCCACGTAGGGCGGGGTTTTGGGCACTCGCGTCACTTCCACGATCCGGTTGATCTCCTGCACGCTCAAGACATCCACCGCGAATTCTTCACTGCCGATCAGGCAGATCACGAACTGCAGCAGATCGTCGGCGGACTTCTCGGTCAGACGGTCCGCAGGGTTGTCTGCGGCCGTCTGGATGTGAGATTGCACGTGTTGTTCAGTCGCACTCATGCTGGGCTCCTTCTCGTGGTTGGCCGCTTACAGCTTGAATCCACCCACGATCCCCTGCAATTCGACCGCCAACTGGCTGAGGTCCTGACTGGCCTTCGCCGACTCATGCGCGCCGGACGAAGACTCTTTCGTGACCTTCGCTACGTTTTCGATGTCGCTGGCAATCTGCTGCGTCGCAACCGATTGTTCCTCGGATGCCACCGCAATTTGTCGGATCATATCAGCGCTTTCCGAGACCATTCGCACGATCTGGGACAGGGCCTCGCCGGTCTTGTTGACCAGGTCCACACCCGCCGTGACCTTCTGCGTGCCCTGTTGCATCGAATCGACGGCGCCCCGCGTATCCTGTTGGATCTGGCGGATCATATCGCCGATTTCCTTCGTGGCTTTGGTCGTCCGCTCTGCGAGCTTCCGGACTTCGTCGGCCACGACTGCGAATCCACGACCCTGTTCACCGGCTCGTGCCGCTTCGATGGCGGCGTTCAAAGCCAGCAAGTTGGTCTGGTCGGCGATGTCTTCGATCGTCCGGACGATTTCGCCGATTTGATCGGACGACTTGCCGAGATCGGAGATGATGGTCGCCGAGTTCGACACCGCTTCGGACAACTGCTGCATTCCGGAAATGGTGCTTGAGACCACCGTTCCACCTTCTTGCGCCGTCTTGACCGTATCCTGCGCCAGGCTGGCGGCCTTGCCGGAATTCTGCGCCACTTGCCCGACCGTGGCGTTCATTTCTTCCACCGCGGCGGCCGTCTGCGACGCACGGGACGTCAACGTATCGGTGCCCTTCGAGATTTCCTCGGCGGTGGCCGACAGCTCGACAGAGGCGGACGCGACCTTGTCCGTCACGTGGGCCACCTTCTTGATCATGTGCTGCAACTTCTCGATGAATTCGTTGAAGTACTGACCCATCTGCGCGATTTCATCATGGCCTTCGGCCGGCACGCGCTTGGTGAGATCGCCTTCGCCCTTGGCGATGTCGCGGGAAATCTCACTCATTTTAGCCATCGGCTGCAGGACGATGTTGCGGAGGAGCATATAGGTCACGACAAGGATGATGGCGACGATCGCGCCCATCAAGCCGCCCGTCTGCCACATGGATCGGTTCGATAATGCAATCGCCTCGGTCATCGGCACCGACATGCTCAACATACCCAGTACGTCGCCGACCTGGTTATTGGTATGGCAGCTCAAGCAGGCGGTCGAGGTCGCTTTATCCACAGTCGCGCGGCGGAATGTCTGCACGCCGTTCACTTCATCTCGACGCGCATAAGACTCGGCTCCGGCCATGATCGCCCGGATCGCTTCGTTCTCAAAGTTATCCTTCGGTGTATTTGATTGATTCATGGGGTTCTGGCTAATGAGCCGCACGTTATACAGTCCTGTGCGACTGGCCTCTTCACCCATCTCACGCACGGCAGTAGCTGGGAATGGAATAGCATCGGCAACGCCGCTATGGTCTTTGAGAACCTGAATTTCATTGCCGGCCTTGGATTTCTTGATCTTGGCGACATAGTTCTGAGTGATGTATGCGCGGCTGATCATGATTTGCGTGCTGACGACATTCATTCGACCGGTCAATAGGGTGTCGATTTTACTTTCTTCCTGCTGATACAGGACTACAAGCCCAAGCGAGATGACCAAGACGGCTACCAGCGAGATTGATAAAATAAACTTAGGCCCGATCGACATATGCTTCATCATGCTCCCCATAACTCCTCCTCTTCCCTCTCCATGCGTGAACGGTTGACTTGACGATTCCTTCTCACACCATATTCATGAGTTCCCCGATGACCTTCGAGAGCGACACCACTTTTTCTGCACATCCTGCTTCGACGACGGCTTTCGGCATGCCGTATACGACACTCGACGCTTCGTCCTGCGCCACGGTTCGACCTCCTGCTGCCTTGATGGCTTTCATCCCCTCCAGTCCGTCATGCCCCATGCCGGTCAAAATCACCCCGATGCTTCGCTCTCCGAACAGGGCCGCCACGGATTGCAACATGATGTCGACGGATGGCGAATGAGCATGTCGTTCATAGTTGGGCGACAATTTGACTACCGAGGTCGTGATGGTTTTCTTGACGACCCGAAATTGCATACCCCCCGGAGCTACCAGAACGCGGCCTGGTTTCACTTCGTCGCCGTCCACCGCCTCGCGTACTTCCAAGGCGCATAGATTGTTCAGGCGTTCGGCGAACGGTTTTGTGAAAGAGCTAGGCATGTGTTGCACGATGACGATGCCGGCCGGACAATCGGCGGGAATGGTCGGAACAATCTCAAATAAGGCTTGTGGTCCCCCCGTGGAGCATCCGATCGCAATCAGTTTCGTGCCGCGCGTTACGGAGACTGACCGGCTGCTCAACGCCTTGGCGATCGGCACCATGACTTTCGGTGCTCCCGCGACGGTCAACCGTTTCAGTTTGCTGCCCGCGTATCTGGCGGCAAGCACTTTGGGAACCAGTATTTTTTGAATCTCGGAGATTTTCGAGGCCACGCCGTCCAGTTGTTTGGGGATGAAATCGACCGCCCCCCACTCCAACGCCTGCAATGTCTCTTGCGCGCCTTCGACTGTCACCGAGCTCACCATGATGACCGGAACGGGATTCTTGGTCATGATCTGCTGAAGCGCCTGAAGCCCTGTCATCCCCGGCATTTCCACATCCATCGTGACGACATCGGGCTTGAGCTGCTGAACCTGCTGCACCGCTTCTTCACCGTTGCGGGCCACGCCCACCACTTGAATCTGCTTCCCCTCCTCCAACATCGTGGTCAAACTTTTCCGCATGAACGCAGAATCGTCGACGACCAAGACGCGAACCGGGTTCGCGACGCTTTGCGGCTGTGTGAGTGGGAGTGCCATAGGGTCTCTACCGATTCATCGGCCGTCTGTCACAAAAGCTTGAATCAGCTCTCATACTTACGACTGTCGCTGTGGCTAATCCTCAGGCTGCCTTCTTCGCGTGCAGGGTCGGATTCTGGATATACAGCGCCAGTTTCTCGCCCAGCATTTTCGCATCAAACTTTGTGATGTAGTCCGTGGCGCCGACCGTCCGCCCCTTTTCCATGTTGCAGGCACCCGTCAGGGAGGAATGCAGCATGACCGGGAGGTGCGCGAGTCTCGGGTCGGCCCGAATGTGTTTGGTCAACGTGAATCCGTCCATCTCGGGCATCTCAATATCGCTGAGAATGCACTGGATCTGATCCACTTGTTCTTTCCCCTCAGCCGTGGCCTGATCGGCCAGGGCCTGCAGCTTTTGCCAAGCCTCCCCGCCGGTCGTGGCAATCACATACGACATGGACAGGCGATCGAGGGCTTTGCGGATCTGCATCCTGGCCACGGACGAATCGTCGGCGAACAAGACACATTTCGATCGTAATTCCGGCGCGATCGTCATGCTGGCGAAGACATCGTCGTCGGTGCGGGGGCAAATATCGTTCAGGACTTTTTCCACGTCCAAAATCAGCACCATCCGGCCGTCTTCCAGCATCGTGACGGCGGTCACTGCGCCTTTGTTGTTTTCCCGGACAATCGCCGGAGGCGTCTTAATTGCCGACCAGGAAAAGCGAATAATGCGATCGACGCCGGCTACGAGAAATCCTTGCAAGCTGCCGTTATATTCGGAAACGATCAGGTATGGATTTCCCCCCGGGGTTCCGGTACTCAGCCCCTCGTTTTCCATGCCAAGTCCCAAACTGCGCTTGAGCCCGACGACGGGAACCATGATCCCCCGGATGTTTGCCATGCCGACGATGCGGCTGTCGGCTTCTGGGATCTGAGTGAGCTCGGGCAGCTTCATGACCTCGCGGACCTTGAAGACGTTAATGCCGAAAATCTCGTTCGTCCCGAGCTTGAACAGCAGCAACTCCATCTGGTTTGCGCCGGCCAGCCTGGTCCTGGCATCGATTTCATTGATCAGTGTGGACATACTTCCTCCGATCTCGCGCGTCTCCGTTCATCGACTATGCTTGAACACCCGTCTCCCGTTGTCAGAGGAGGCCATAGCGCCTTGCCTCAGGCAGCGATACCCGGGTTATGCCAAGCTTGAGCATTTTGAACCAACTCCGAGGTATCCAGAATGAGCACCACCTTGCCCTCGCCCGTGATCGTGGCACCCGAGACGCCTTTGACGGTTTCCAGATAGTCCCAGATCGACTTGATCACGACTTCCTCTTGAGATCGCAGTTCGTCGACGACCACCCCCACTCGACGATCGCCTAATGCCGCGACGACTACGTAGAACCGCTCCCGATTGGAGTCCGTCGGAATATCGAACTCCTGAGCCAGGCGAATGAGCGGCAGCACGCGGTCACGCAGGTGCAACACTTCACGCCCGTTGATCGTCTTGATCTCGGAGCGCGAAATTCGCACGGCTTCGATGACGGTGCTTAAAGGGATGGCGAAAATCGAACGCTCGACTTCCACCATCAAGGCCTGAATAATCGCGATGGTGAGCGGCAGCTTGATAATGATCTGGCTGCCTTTACCCGGCTCGGACTCCAGATCCACGCTGCCGTTGATTTTTCGTATGTTGGTGCGGACCACATCCATGCCGACGCCGCGACCTGAAACATCCGTCACTTTCTCGGCCGTGCTGAATCCCGGCAAGAAAATGAGGTTCAAAATTTCGCGGTGTTCCATCGTCGAGAGTTCAGCTTCGCTGATGAGGCCCTTGGCCAAGGCTTTTTCCTTGATCTTTTCAACCTGAATCCCGCGTCCATCGTCATTGATCCGAATGACGATGCTGTTGCCTTCTTGGCTCGCGGCAATGGTCAGTTGGCCTTCTCCCGCTTTGCCTTTCGCCTGACGTTCGGCCGGAGTTTCGATCCCATGGTCGATCGCATTGCGCACCAGGTGCACAAGCGGATCGCCGATCTCGTCGGCAACCGACTTGTCGAGTTCGGTTTCCTCGCCGCGCATCTCCAAATGGACCTGCTTGTTCAGCTTTTGCGAAAGGTCCCGCACCATGCGAGGCAACTTGGCGAACACTTTTTTGATCGGGAGCATACGGGTCTTCATCACGGCCAACTGCAAGTCGGTGGTGACCAGATTGAGCTGCGCAAGAGTTTCGCTCAACACACGGACCTGCGGATCGGACTCGTGTTGTTGCTCTAGCTGCGTTCCGATCTTGATCAAACGATTGCGGCCAAGAACCAGCTCTCCAACCAGATTCATCACGCTGTCGAGACGTTTGGTTTCGACGCGAATGGTGGCATCTTCTTCAGCGGGTTTCGACTGTTTATCTTGTTTGTGCAGTGCCTGATCGAGGGCGCGTTCGGTAATAGCTTTCGCCTGCAGCAGAATTTCCCCCAAGGGAGTCTTGGGTTCCGGTTGATGTTGTTGCGCCGTGAGCGCATCGAACACTTGCTCTTTGGAGGCCACCCCATCGTTCACCAGAATTTCACCCAACGTCTGGGCGGGCGCGACCGGAGCAGGCGCCTCGACGGCAGGCGACGCCTCGACCTTCAAGGAAGCTACCGCTTCCGTCGGCGGCGCGGGGGGCGTGGTTCCGTTGAGAATGTCGTCGAGTTTGGCGGCAATCGCTGCCGTGGCGACATGACTGTCGGTGCCTGATTCCCGAATGTCGGCCATGATCGCCTTAATCACGTCGATCGTTTCAAGAATGACGCTGATGATGGTCGGATTGACGGCCATTTCAGCCTGGCGCAGCTTGTTCAGAATGTTTTCGCCGCGATGGGCGACATCCACCAGATGGTTGAAACCGAGGAATCCGGCGGACCCCTTCATGCTATGCATCGCACGGAAGATCTCGTTGAGGAGATCGGTGTTGTTGGGATCGGACTCCAACGTCACGAACCGCTGATCCAGCACCTCCAACATCTCGTTGGATTCGGTGAGAAAATCATTGAGTATTTCCTGCATTTCATCGCTCATAACCCACCTCAGTTAAAACCGAATTGCTTCAGGATTTCGTCGGCCAAATCCTGATCCATCGACGTGTTCTTGGTGGCTTCCAGTTGCTTCAACATTTCGCTGGCTTTGCTCTGATCGGTCTTCGCTGCCTGCTTTTGATACGGCCCGAAAACCACCACGAGTTGAAGGAGCTTGTGTTCGACTTCATCTAAAATCGTGACCAGCTTATTGACGCTCTGCGCCACCAGATCCTGGAACGACAAAGCGGTCATGATATCGAGCAACCGCTTGTCGTCCTGCCCGAGGGTCTGTCCCAGTGCGGATACCTGCGCCAGGACAGCAGGCGACGATTTGGCTTGCTGGAGCGCCAGGGTCATCTCTTTCAGCATTGTGCTGATCTTGGTATGGTTGTCCTGAATGGCTTCGACTTCGAGCATGACGCGATGCGTTCCCTGTTCGGTCTGCGTTTTGAGATTCAAGAGATGGCTCTGCGCTTGCGGCAATTGCTCCGTCGATGCATTGACCGGTGCGCTGAATTCGGACAGCGTCTTCATGGTGGTATCGATAAACCGCGCGAGCTCACCCAATTCTTCGTAGAGTTTCGTGTCCGGTGTCTTCTCCTCCGGGTCATCCTCATTGCGTACAACGTGCGATTGTGCGGCTGCGCGTGGTTGTGCCATCGTCCCCCCCACCGGTTAAGAGCCGATTACTTGAAAATCTTGTTGATTTTGTCCTGCATCGTCTCTGCGGTGAACGGCTTGACGACGTAGTTGCTGACGCCGGCCTGAACGGCCTCCATGAGATTTTCCTTCTGGGCTTCCGCCGTGACCATCAGGACCGGAATTTTCTTCAACGACTCATCCGCGCGGATGGCGCGCAGCATGTCGATGCCCATCATCACGGGCATGTTCCAGTCGGACACCACGAAGCCATAGGTATCTGCCTTCAGCTTGGTCAAGGCTTCCTGACCGTTCTCAGCCTCTTCCAGGTTGTTGAAGCCCAGTTGTTTCAGGATGTTCTTGACGATCCGTCGCATGGTGGACATGTCATCGACGACCAGAATCTTCATATTTGGATCAGCTGGCATGGGTCCTCCTTACTGTTTCTCATGAATAACTGAACGGCCCGCATGAATGGTTTTGAAATGACCTGCCGTGTCGTGCAGAGTCTCGGAAAAGCCGATCATCAGGTATCCCTTCGGGCGAAGGGCATCACGCAGATCCGAGACGATTTGCGCCTTGGCTTTTTCGTCGAAATAGATGAGGCAGTTGCGGCAAAAAATGATATCGATGCCGCGGATCAATTTCAGTCTCGGGCGGTCGTAGAGATTGACGTTCATGAACCGCACCATGTCCCTCACCGGCTGCACCAACGTCTGCGCCTCTTTTTTGCCGGTGAAATAGCGCGCCAGCATCGCGGGAGGAACCTTACGTAACGAATGGGAGGAATAGGTGGCCGTGCGTGCGATGTTCAGGACATTCTCACTGATGTCGGTGGCCAGGATATCGATGGTCCATCCGGACAGCGGAGCGTAATCGCGCAGCAGCAGTGCCAGAGTATAGGGTTCGTCCCCGGTTGAGCAGGCGGCGCTCCAGATCCGGAGTTGTTTCGTCTGGGCGTTTGTTTTCATGACTTCCGGAATCATCACTTTCATGAAACTATCGAGTTGCGCTTCGTCGCGAAAGAAGTAGGTTTCATTCGTCGTGATCACCGTATACAGCTCGGTGATCTCCCGGTCCCTGTAGGCATCGAAGCGCAAAAAATTGAGATAGTTTTCGAATGTCAGACAGCGACAGGCCTTCAAACGAGGGAGCAACCGACTTTCCAGCAGGTACGTCTTGTTGTCTTGAAAATGAATGCCGGTCATCTCGTAGATGAGATCCCGGAGCTGCTTGAATGTGTCGGGGCTCAGCTTAGGGGCAGGCAGCTCCGTTTTTCTCACCGTATTTGTCTCGGCCATCGCGTACCTCGTTCGAACCGCTAAAGGTGAGCACACTCGCCGGTGCTCCCAAGGAGTCCGCGTTGCTCACGTGTTGTCGGCCCTGCACGTCCCTCTCTCTAACGAGAGATCAGTGGTGCTGGGTCCGGCTGTGCATCCAATCGTGAATGTCGCGTCGAAGGAACCGCCAGTGCTTCCCTATTTTGGAGGCTGGCAATTCTCCC
This sequence comes from Nitrospira sp., assembly GCA_022226935.1. Classification (GTDB taxonomy): domain Bacteria; phylum Nitrospirota; class Nitrospiria; order Nitrospirales; family Nitrospiraceae; genus Nitrospira_A. The sequence continues at coordinate 1,140,777 of CP092081.1, read as the reverse complement.
AGACGCGCGAGCTTATACACCGTGGATTTCGGCACACGCAGAAACTGCGCGACATCCGACACGGTGAGAATCTCGCCTTCCGAAGGCGATACACTGTCGAGGCTGACGTTGGTTGTGGGCACAATAGCGTTGTTCATAACGGATATGGTATCGGTGGGCGCCATCTCAAACTTTAGTTGCCCGTTTTTGAACGATGAGGTTTAATAAGGCACAGTCTGCAAGCCAGCGGGAAAATGTCTTCTCATGGGCTCATCCTACTCAGGTTCGTAGGCCGAAGGACCGACAACAGACATCGGCAATCACACTCAAGGCTGAGAGAGAGTTCTGCATGGCCACGATCGTCTCGATTGGATCAGGCAAGGGCGGTGTCGGAAAAAGCGTCATCGCCGCCAATTTGGCTATGTTATTGGCCAAACGGGGCAAACGTGTGGTGCTGGCCGATCTCGATGTGGGAGGCGCCGATGCGCACATTCTGTTCGGTCTCCTGAATCCACCTCGTACCCTGACCGATTTCGTTGAACGGCGGGTGGAACGTTTGGAAGAGGTGCTTCAGCCGATTTCGGCGCATCCCTTCCTGCAGTTACTGCCCGGTACCGGAGATACGCTGGCGACCGCCAACCTCCCCTATGCCAAGAAAAAGCGTTTGATTCGCCACTTTTCCCAGTTACAGGCGGACATCATCATCGTCGATATCGGCGCCGGCACGAGTTATCATGCGCTCGACTTTTTTCTGATGGCCGACCACTATGTGACGGTGGCGACGCCCGACCCCACCTCGGTTCTTGATCTCTACCGCTTCATCAAGCTCGCGGCGATCCGCCGCGTCCTGTCGGCATTCCTGTCGCGCGACGCCGTGAGCGAGGCGCTGTCGGATCGCGATTTTGCCAGTATCGAGGAAGTGATTCAGGCTGTCACCGAGACGGATCCGAATGCCCGAAACACGGCGAGCCGGACACTGCAAGGGTTTCAGCCGCACCTCATCGTGAATCGCGTGTCAGGCAAATCACGCGTGAATGTGCTGCAGTTGAAGAAATTGCTGCAGGAATATGTCGGCGGCGACCTGACGACGCTGGGAGAGATTCCGGATGACCCAGCCGTCACGCGCGCGGTGCGCAGTTTCTTGCCGGTCGTCGAATGCGAGCCTACCGCGCCCGCGTCCCTTGCCCTTAGTCAGGCGGCCGACGCATTGCTGGCTACGATGGCGCCCCGCATTGCGGTACGAGCCGAGCCTTCTACCGCGCCGGCGCAGACTCCCATTCCTTCCTGACAGAGCTTCGCGGTCGGATCAGTGTGCGGCTTTTCTCGCCCGCAGTCGTTCTGCTTGCACCTGAAGAATATGCCGGATGATGAGTTCCTGCTCGTCTCCTCCTATGTCTACGAACTGGGTGGCGAGATGAAACTCGGCGGGAGAGGTGTTGAGTGGAGTGACCCGAATGATACGCGCGGTGGTCTCGATCATGCTGAACGGCGGCAAAATAAATTTGATCGCCAGCACTTCGTCAACCTCGAACCGGCGGGGCGTGTCGAATCCCAGCCCCCCGGCGCTGATATCCACATCGGTCAGTCGCGCAATGGCCACACTGCCGGGGTGACTCTTGACCATCGATTTAAGGATCGTCTCCAGCATCCAGTCAATTTTGGATACCCACGGGAGCAGCGGAGAGCCGGCAAAGGTTTCCCCTCCTCGCACGAGAAGGTCGAGGGTGGGTTTCGAAACGGCGGTGGCGATCGTGTCCTCCGTAACCGGCGGGAGGTACGCGTTCATGGCTTCCGCGGTCTCATCGCATCGACGATACTCGAGCAACAGACGATCTTCGATGCGCAACCACTCGCGGCGCTCGTCATTTTTGATATCGTTGTGCGGGGGCTGCAGCAGCCGCTCAGATGAAGGCCTCATACCACCTCTCTCCTGGAAGGTACCGGGGAAGCCAGGTTGTCTGGTCGCACGCCCCTCAGGCTTCACGATGTATCGTGACACTGTCGGAGGCAAGTTGTCCGCTACTTTCACGTAATTGGCGGAGGTGTCGTGTCACTTGGGCGGCCTCAACCAATAAAGCGGAGATTCCGGCTTGCGCGACCAGGATGGCCTGGCGAACGTCTTCATCCATGATCAGAAGCTGTTGCGCAAAGGTCCGGTCTGGGGAGCAAGCGGCCAGGTTGATCTCACGCGCGCTATAGCAGGCGTCGACTTGATCCCAGTCCCCGGCCCGGGCGGCGTCGAGTGCTTGCGTGGTCAACCGTTCAATGATGTGAAAGTCGTTACAAGGAGGGGTCTGTGGGGAGCTAGCTGCCGACATGCGCCACCGCTTCTTGCCTTGCCACGACCTGCCACCCTTCCCGAAGGGTCGTCAGGCAGCGAATCGGTCCGTCCAGATGTTTTCCGTTATGCCGGAGATTGGCTTGGATACACTGCTGAACCATGTAGTCATACAACCGGTGCAGGGACACGGCGATCTCTCCGCCTCGCTCGAAATCCAGCACACTGGACAATTCCCCGACGATGGCCATGCTGCGGTCGAGAAATCGAGCCTTATCCTTGTAGTTGTTGGTGAGAATGGCTTCCCGGGCGAGCTCCATCGATTGAATCGCGGAATCGTACAGCAGGACGATCAGTTGCACCCGACTGGCTGTCATGACTTGCGTCTGTTGATAGGCGTTCGCTGCCGTAGCTATCATGATGACCTTATCTGGTTATTGTAACGCCTGGAGAGCGCTGGTTTGGCTGTTGAGCTTTTGCAATAAGGCATCGAGCGATGCGAATTGCAGTCGTAACCGTTCTTCATATTGCGAGGCGATATCTTCCTTGCGACCGATTTCATCGGTGAGTTTGCTGATCTGGCTGGTGATCGCGGTCTTCCTGACCGTAAACGCCCCGGTATCGATGGCGTCGAGAAAATCGACGGCCTTGACCACACGGTCCGCAATGCCGCTGGATGTCGTTTGTGTGACAAACAGGGCTTTCGTGGCGCTGTAGTTACTCGCCAATGCCGAGTCCAACTTGGCATCGTCTACCGTGACGGTCCCATCGCGCTCCGTTTTGAACCCGACTTCCCCCAAGCTTTTATATGTGGACAATCCGCCGACCTCTCCGGAGAGCGCGGTGCGTAGCTGGCTCAGGACGCCCTTCGCGGTACTCTCATTGAAGAAAATTCCGCCGGTCTTCGTCGAAATATCGTAGGTCGTGCGCTCATTGACGAATTTCACAATATCGTTATAGGCGGTTGCGAGAGCCTTGATATTGGTTTTGACGCTGTCGGGATCGGTAGAGATATTGACCGTGACCGGTTCCGGTGTGGGAGTGGTGACGGTTTTGGATTTCAGCGTGAGGGTCACATCCGGAATGGCGTCGCTGATCACATTGCTTTCACGTTCGATTGAAATCGTCGTCTGGTCCGGCTCTCCGATTACCACAATGGCGTTCTGTCCTGCCTGGAGCGTGCTGCTGCCGCCGGTTCCGCTCGTGTTGGTAAAGTCTAAACTCGTGGTGTCCGTGACGACCGTCACGGCATTGGCGGCGCCCGTCGCGGTGGCGGTGAGGGTCAGGCGATAAGCCGGGCTTGCGGTCGTACCGGTGTTGATGACGGAGGCGGTCACACCGGCGCCCAGATCGTTGATGGCGGAACGAAGATCGTCGAGGGTGGCGCCGTCGTTGAGCGTCACGGTTTGATTCGCGCCGGTTCCGACTTTGAAGGTAAAGGTACCCGAGCCGCCGGAGACGATCGGAGTGGTCGTGGCTGCGACCGCCTTGGCGGTGCTGTTGGTAATTTGATGCGCTTTGGCCAACTGAGTGACTTGCACCGTATAGCTGCCGGCGGCCGCGCCGGCGCCGGCTTGCGCGGTTAATTTGGTGTCATCGCTGACGGTCGTGGTCGTGCGGTCGAAGCTGGTCGGGAGGCGGATGGCATTGGCGGCGCTCTGCAGGGCAAGCAGCTTGTCGCCCAGGGTCCCGTAGTCGGTCAGTTTGGTCTGTAGGTTTGTCTTCTTCGCGTTTAACGCGTCGATCGGCAGGCGTTGGACTTTGGCCAACTCAGACACGACTTGGCCAAAGTCCACACCATTGCCTAACCCGCCGAAACTAATCGCCATGACATCCCTTTCATGCCGTTGCGCAGGTTACACCTTGTGGTGCAGGAGCAGCCCCGTGGGCGTTTCCAGCCTCTTCGCAAGGTCGATGACTTCCTGCTGTGGTATCTGGCGGATTATCGTACCGGAATCTCCATCCATCACCTTGACCACCACCCGGTCCAGATCCGGATCGACCGTAAACTCCAATCTGGAGTCTGCGTTCTTGAACACCTCACGCACACGTGTGAGAGCTTGTTCCAGATCTTTCCCCTTCGTCTCAGGCGTAGACGACTCAGGTTCGGGAGCCTTCGCCTCGACCTTCTTTTCAGTCGAATGCTGCGACCCAGTCTGCGTCGTTTGGATGGCGGCTGCGGGGAGGTCTTTATAATTGGAAACATCGTGGACCATGGTACCCTCCTAGGCTCAGTCCGTGGGTAGCCCTCCCTTACAAGAGGGCTACCCGCCGGGTGATGCCTTATCCTCGCAGCAGCGCCAACGCTTGCTGTGGCAGCGAATTGGCTTGCGCCAAAATCGCGATACCGGATTGGGTGAGGATCTGGTTCTTCGTGAACACAGATGTCTCCTGGGCAATGTCCGCATCTCGAATCCGCGATTCGGCCGCCGTGAAGTTCTCGGCCGTGACCGTCAGATTCTGGATCGCGACTTCAAAACGGCTCTGGATCGAACCGTAATTCGCGCGGGCGGTTGCGACCGCGCTGATCGCGCTGTCGATCTTTGACAGCATCGACTGCGCGGCTGTCGCCGTCGACACGCTGGCGCCGGTCAAGCCGACCGCCGCTACGTCGAGGTCATCCAAGGCCACACTCAATGAATTGCCCGATCCACTCTTGAAACCGATGAAGACTTCAAACGTGTTGCTGCTTCCGCTGAGAAGCGGTTGACCGTTATATTCCGTCGTCGTCGCAATGCGATCGATTTCCGAACGCAACGCCACGAATTCCTGGTCCAGATAGGAACGCTCGGTCGTGCCCAAGGTTCCGCTGGCAGACTGCGTCGCCAACTCCCGCATACGAGACAACAAGCTGCCGACCGTCGCTGCCGCACCGTCGGCAACCTGGGTCAAGCTGATACCGTCACCCGCATTTCGATTGGCCTGATTGATACTACGAATCTGAGCGCGCAAGGTTTCGGACACGCCCAAACCTGCCGCGTCGTCCGCCGCGCGGGTGATCCGCAATCCAGATGACAACCGCTCAACGGACTTCCCCAATTGAGCTTGGTTGATCGACAGGTTTCGCTGAGCTGCCAGGGACGCAACGTTGGTATTGACTACTAATGCCATGACGTACTTCCTCCTGAAGATTCCGCACTACTCTCGGAGTCGCCAGCGTCCGTGCCGACGAGGTGGTAATCAGGCCTGCCGGAGATGTGGCCACATCCCCCTTGCGCCCTCTTACCGTGTTGCTGTGCCCCTTATCGGTAGGCTGTCAGGAAGACTTAAGCGGTTCAGGATGCGCAGAAAACACCTGCAATGAGGAGCAGTACCGGCCGGTGTGCCCTATCGAATAACAATGAACACTAAGCAGCCAACCGGGCATCGGCGAGCCGGGGTAATAATTCGTATTCAAGAAGGTCCGCGACGCGGATCGCATCGGCCGTGGTTCGTGCGCCCAAGAGTTCCTGGATCCATGGCAGTAACGCAGCCGACGACAACCCTTCGACACCCTGAGCCTGCCCGGCTTCCAACATTTCGGTGTAGTCCGCCAGTCGTCCGAGCCAGGCATCGATGGTTCCCACCTGGGCGGTTCCGGAACGCAAGGGCGCCAGCAACACCTGCCCGTCGTTTCGGAGTTCTGCCGCAAATCGCTCGATGGCCTGCTTCGCCTCGATGATGATGCTCTGGAGCGACTGGGAGATGGCCTGCATGGTCCCCACATTCCTGACCTGTTGATTGAGAAACGGCGGGGTAAGATCGCGATCAGTGATCGTCTGCCCTCCGATGGTCAACGACGTCACGATACGATGTTTGGCATGTGCCCTGTCGCTCAACGCCGCAAGCGCGTTCATCATCGACGTGTTATCCGGTACCTGCAACTGTTCGCCGTCAAGGGTAATATCCATGCTCAGACTCCTGTGTAAGAATTCGCGCCGTCTTCATTTTTCGCTATGCGGAACGCGCCATGGGAAGAGGTCGGGGTTGTCCACGATGACTGCGTCCCTGCGCGCTGTTGAATGCACGAAACGCGATTGCCACCGCATGTAGCCGCTTGTGCCACCGTCGATAGGTCGCAAGCCTGGATTGCGCGAGACCGGTCAGGTCGCTGCCATCATCATTGTGCGTATCTCGCACCATCGCCACGGTCAGGGATGCAGTCGCCGGAGATTGCATGCTGAGCGCGACGATCTGTTGCCGTTCCGCGGTTTCCTGCCGTTGCATCTGTTGCAGTGCGTTGACCGGCAGTGGCCGTCTGGCGGTGAGACGGACCAGTTCTTCCGCGTTCGACACCAGCTTCTTCGCGAGAGGGGTCAGATGCTCCATCACTCGCAGCGCGTCCGCCCAATCGGGCGAGGGTTCGAAATCAGAAGGAACCTGGCTGGCACGGCCGGTGAATTCCTCGAACCAGAACCGGCGCCAAAAACGGCCATACCACTCGACCAGAGGATCCTCCCGTCCGGCTTGAAGTTCTGTGCTCCCCAAGCCATCCTCATCGGCGCGCGAGCGATAGATTTTCGCTCCCGTGATCTTTCCGGGAAAGGCTGCGCCTGTCAGCACGTGTACGCACAAGGCCGCGATCTGATCCGGCACGAGCCGGTCGTTGCAGGCATGATGAAAACAGACTTGATCGAATCCGCAGGGCGCGCACCCGAGATCAGGCTGCACCATCCAATGGCCCGGTCCATACGGTCCGGTCTCCCGAAAATCGACGTGCCCGACCGACAGATCGATCACCGGAGTGCCGACTCCCACCGCAAGATGCATGGGGCCGGTGTCATTGGTCAGCAAGAGTCGACACTGCGACAGCACGGCGGCGAGTTGCGGCAACGACGTCTTTCCCACCGCATCGCAGAGCGGAGCAGTTCCCCCCGCCTGCCGGTATGTGGTGTGAGCCAGGTGAATCGCTTTCCGTTCTTCTTCGGTGCCGATAAACACGTAGCCGACCGGTGCCTGCCGGCTAAGAGCTGCTAAGGTCTGCCCGAACAATTCAGGGCGCCAGGCTTTCATCGGATCGCTGGCCCCGACCTGCACGGCGATCCAAGATTGTTCCTGCTTCCCCTGACTGGCGAGAAAGCTGCGCGCCCATTCAGCCGTATCAGGAGCAATGGTCAGAGAGAGCGGCGCAAACGGGCCGCTGCCGCTGCCGCCCAGGGCGTAGATATCGACGAGATTAAAATGGTTGAAGCGACGCTCATGATGCACGTCGGTCAGATAGGCCATCCAGGGATTGTGAATGGTCACATCTCCGTCTTTGGGGGCGGCGATACCACGAATTTCTTTCGCGCCGACATAGGAGGTCAGTAGTCCGCTCCGCCGATTGAAGGTCAGGTTGATGACCCGGTCATACCGAGCCTCAACTAGGGGTGCCGCCCAGCGTGTCATGTCTTGGTAGAGGGTCACCACATCCTTGGTCTGCGCGCGGCTCTCATCCACGAGGCGATGAAAGTCGTATGCGACAATGTGCCGGAGGTGCGGCAGAAGCTTCGCTACCGGAGCAAACCGTTGATCCACGACCAGATCGACTTCCGCGCCGGGCCACTCGTGCTGGAGGCGCTGAAGCAGCGTGCCCATTTGCACGAGATCGCCCATCCGAGTGATGTTGATCAGAAGGACGCGCTTGTTCATAACAGGTCGCGTGTCTCGCTCCGGTATTCATCCAACATCAGCACCATCAATTCCTCGCGTTTGAGTGTGGCGGTCGGACCTTTGCTTCGAATTCGAGCGGCTACATCTTTCAGTTCGATGCGTTGCCCGCTCGGGCAGTCTTTTAGCAAAGATTCCAGCGGACGATCATCGGCGCAACGCTTCACTAATGCTTCCTGCTGGCGCTCCCCCCGGAGGACGGATCCGACGCGGTCCGGCTGAGACAAGCCGATGTGCCCCAGCAAGTCCCGCATCCGATGCACATAGGTATGCTCACTCAGGACATGCGCCCGAGCCGCATTGGCCATGGCCTGGCGGGCCGCGGGCTCATTCAGCCACTGCTGAACCAATCCCGGAACTTCACCAAAGTCCTGGAACGATACCATCTGCTGCTCAGTGAAGAATTGGCGCAGCTGCGAACGATGATCGACCAGTTGAAACGCGCCGCAGGCAGCCAATTCAAAGGTGCGTGGATTAACGAAGTCGGCTTGGGGGTCCAGGCCTGCGCCTGTGGTGGAATGCACATTCAAATTGATCGCCGTCGCATTAAAGACCTTCATGCATGTGGCGGTATCGATCCGGGCCCCGTCCAGTTGGAGAACAGAGCGCAGTTCCTCTGCCCCATCCCACTCATTACCCCACAGTTTGAACGACCAAGGCTGATGGAGTAGCGAAGGAAAGAGCCGCCTGCGGTTGGCATACCCTGCACCCACGAACGAGACATCGGACCCAAACCGGCGCCGGTCTTCCTCCGACAAAGACATCGGACAATGCAGGTCCGGGTCGGCGGCCATCGGAAGATAATTCACCTGGCGCGCACCGGCCTGGCGGAATGCGTCGAGGCAGGCCCCCTGTTGAAAGACGAACCAGAACTCGTATCCAGGCGCTAACTGTTGCCAGTATGTCAGATGCCGGTAATTCTCAACGAACCACATGGCCGTCAGGAACTTTTTTTTGCGCAGATGCTCCAACACCTGGAGCGTCATGGGAGCCTGGGCCATCGAGAGCACGAGATCAGGAGGCGATTCGGCAAGGCTGGCCAACGTCCATTGGCTCATGACTTCCGCCATCCGGCCTTGCATCATTTGCCGGTTGCGCTGGTCCTTGAGGCTTCCCATGGCCTCATAGCTCGCCGCATGCACGCTGTGATCGATCCACTGGACTTTGTGACCAAGTGTTTCCAGTGCGCGTTTGACGTAGCCGGTGATCGGGAGCGAGCCCCCGTAAATCGGTCCCACGAGGGCAATTGTCAATTGGCCACCGGTCTGGCGTGCAATTCCCTGTCGTAACGCGTCTTCAACGGCGCGATGGAATTCAGCATCCGCAAGCGTCGCCGGCGTATAGGATAGACAGCGTATCGGCCGGCCTATCTTGGTCAAGGTTTCGGCAATCTCAGCCGGTGCTCCTGGCAGCCAGAGGATGGACTCACTCCAGGCTTCGAGAGAGCGAGCGGCCAGGGCATCGTGAAACTCGTCGAGATTGGGAATCAGAACAGCCAGAGACACATCGGGCGCCAACTTTCTGCGAAGCGCTTCGACATGATAGAGCAGCCCTACCCCAGCCACGACAACCATTTCGCCAGGACGGCAGGACGCTGCATGGGTATCTGCCCAGGTCTGAGCTTCACGGAGCGGGTCGTAGGCACTGTGAATCCACCGACCGGATCGACGCGCGGAAGGCACGCCGCTTCGGGACGGCTCAATCGTGAGCGTTCCGCCGACTGCGTACTTGACCGCTGCCGCGAGATCCTGGTGACGTGAAGCCAAGCGGGTGAGGTTGTCGTGGAGGATATTCATGCCGCCATCGTTTCGCAAAGGGCCGGTGCACAAGCTCGCCAGATCTCTGCACGCGAAGACTCGACAGTTGCGTTCCCGGAGCCGTCATCAAAATACGCTCCCCATCGATCCATTCGACTCCTCCAAAGGGTCCAATCAGTCCCGCTACGACCCTGGTCGCCGCACATCAGGGCGATGCTCTCCAGGATCGGCCAGCGTTGAGGCTGTGCCTGCGTGGCATGCTGATAGACCCAATGCCCTTCGCCGTAGGGCCCGGTTTCGTGCAGACGGGCACGTGAAAAGTACCAGCCCAGGGCACGAGTACCCACCAGCGTGCCGAGATGAAGCGGCCCCGTATCAGCTCCGATGACCCAGTGGCACTTATGAAGCACTCGCATCAACTGGGATATGTTCGTGCGACCAGTCCCATCCCATATACGACCGTGGAGCAGCGTGGGAAGTGAGTCGAGGATTGCCTGTGCGGCTTCGCGCTCCGTGCCGCTACCGATCAGCACGACCTGCCCATCCTGTGTCTGTGCCAGGAATTCACAAATCCATTGGCTCCACACGGCGGGAGTGACACAACGATCAGACTCCCCTGCTCCGGTGACCAACGCAACCCAGCGTCCATGATGTTCGCCGATCCCGGCCAAGTCTTCTGGGAGTTCGACGGCCGGTGGCACACAGAACGGCGCCTGCCCTCGCGGCCGAACTCCGCACATGCCGCACCAGGCGTCCGCGAGATGCACGCGATTCGCTCCCCGTTCTCTGGCAACCTGCCGGAGATGCTGTGCCCATGGGCGCATGCGCGCTTCAATGCGGTCTTGTTCCTGTTCGTGGGAGGAATGGCGTAAGAATAGCTGCGTCATCAGATGGCTTCGTGCGTGCTGATTCAAGGGATAGACCTGCTCATACGTCGTGTCACCGAGTGACGCGAGGTAGTGTCGCATGACTTGCAGCGTGGCCGCCGGATTCTCCTGCCAGCGAGTGGCCCAGGTTCGCCATTGTGCCCCGTCCCAGGGAATCACACGGCCGATGTCACGAACTGCGGCAAGGACTCCGGTCAACGGTGCCGCACAGAGGACATCCAGCCTGCGTTCAGGAGAGGCTTCCTGTAAGGCCTCGATGGCGGGAAGCGTTTGCACCAGATCACCCAGTCGAGCCATCTGGATCACCAGATCGCGGTGTTCCGGTGACTCCTCATGCGGCATGGTTCGGTACCAATGGTCGTTCGGCTCCGGTCAGTTGTTTTGCCAACTCGTCCATGCCTTCGAAGGTCGGCACCATGGCGCGTAACCACTCATATTCCCGCTGCGCATCCGCCCGGCGTCCTGCTCTTAACAGTACTCCCGCGAGGGCAAATCGCATAGCAATATTGCCCGGATTGCGGGCGACAAACGAGGAGAGCCGTGACGCAAGAGCATCCCAGCGTTGAAGCAACGTTCCGCATTTCAACATCCAGTGCATGCATTCTTCATCATCCGGATGATCGGCGCAGAGAGCTGTCACGTGTGACCAGGCAGCCTCAGCCCGATTGTCTCCCATGGCCGCCATGACCAGACCGAGGATGGCCTTCCTAGGATTCGCGCCTGCCTGTTTCGCCTGTTCGAATGCTTGTTCGGCATCGCGGTAGGCATTGAGCTGCATGGCGAGAATGCCGCGCAGCAGCCATCCCTCCCCATGCGCGGGTTCAGTCTGGAGCAATGAGGTCAGATGACTGTCCGCTTCTTTGATGGCGCCTGTCTCCAAAGCGTGCTTCGCCAAGGCCACGCGGGCCTGCGGATCATTTTTCAGCAGCAACACGCGTTTCCAGAATGGCAGGGCCAATTCATGGTGACCGATGCCCTCGCTGAGTGAAGCTCCCCAACGTAGAATCCATGCATCGGCAGGCCATTGGTCGACTCGTTGTAGCAACGTGACCACCTGTTCCTGATTCTTGAGGGCCGTCGCGCGCTGCACATCTGCGACCAGTGCCCGTTCTGCCCGAACCGCAGGGTCGGTAATCAGGTGCAGCGTGTACCCGAGGAGTTGATCGTTGAGGCGCGTATGCACAGAGTAACCGTCGTCAAAATGGAGCCGATCCTCGTCCGTCACCCACCAGCAATGGCCCCAGCGTTCCCGGAAGCGGGTGGTGTTCTGCTCCTCGTGCGCCTTCCGTCCCGGCGTTCGGCTTTCTAGATGAATGACGGTGCTTTGCGGCTGGTAGACGATCTTCCAGTTCTTTTCGCCGATCTTGAGACAGAGATCGACGTCTTCGAATCCGTTCTTGTAGCCTTCATCGAAACCCCCGACCTGCGCGAATGCCTGCCGGCGGATGAGCATGCAGGCGGCAGTGACGCATTGCAACTCGCGGCGGCGCGTGACCATGGGCGCATTGGCCGGCACTCCCGGATACATGTGGTATGGCATCAGGAACTCACGGGAGAACGCCACTCCCGCATGTTGAATCGTGCCGTCTTCGTACAACAGTTTGCTTCCTACCACCGCCACCTCGGAATGGGTTTTCACTTCGTCGACAAGCGCGCTGAGCCACCCGGCTTGTGGAATGGTGTCGTTGTTCAGGAACACGAGGTATTCGCCCTTGGCCGCCTGAGCGCCCTGGTTGCAGGCCTTGGCAAACCCGAGATTCTCCTGATTAGTGATGACGGTCACATCGCCGCCGAGTCCAGCGAGAAACGCGGGGGTGTCGTCCGTCGAGTGGTTGTCCACCACGATGACTTCGTACGAGACGCCGTACGTGACTTCCGCCAGGGCGGTCAAACATTGCGTGGTGAGCGCCAGGTTGTTCCACACCGGAATGATAATGGAGCAATCGAACGTCTTGGCCTGGGCGTCGGATCGCATACCTTCCAGTTTCTTTTGCTGCGCCTCCAAAACCCCGGCGATGCGCTCTGCATAGGGCCGGTATTTTCTATAGATGATTTCGGTCGTGCGTCGGTAGGTGTCGCTCGTGCTGCTTGTCATCGATGAGCCATCGCGCCGCCAGGTGAATGCTGCCGTCGTGTGCTTGATGTGGAGAAACGGATAGATCGTCGCCATCCGGATCCAGAGATCCCAATCTTCATGCGCGAAGAGCGATTCGTCGAAGACGCCGACCTGTTCGAGGCAGGCTTTCTCATGCATGACGCAGAGGACCGGGAAATAGTTGCACAACAAGAGATCGATGCAGTTGAAGTCACGCGAATACGGGATATCCCGTCCGGTCACTACGTATTGATCGCCCTGCCGCACTTCATGGATACGCCAGGCGTCCGTATAGGCGACCTTATGCTCGCCGCCCTGTAGAACCGTGACCAGGGTGTGCAGATGGTCCGGGAGGTAGGTGTCATCGTCGTCGAGATACGCGATGTACGTGCCTTTGGCCGCCCGGATGCCTGTGTTGCGAGCCGCGGCCAGTCCACGGTTGTGGTCGTGCCTGACCATGGTGATACGACCGTCGCGGTTGAGCGGAGCGATTACCTCACTCACATCGAGTGTGCCGTCGTTGACAACGATGATCTCAAAGTCCTGATAGGTCTGGGCCAGGATGCTGGAGAGTGCGACCTGGAGGCGATCAGGCCGATTGTAGGTGGGCACAATGACCGAGACCATGGGCGGACGTGTGAACGAGGGAACGGGAGAGGCACCCCGACGCTGGCAGGCCCAGATTTGATAGATGGGCACCAGCTTCAGTTTAGTGAAGTCTGCCGGAGTGGGTGCAGGGATATAGCGCAGCGAAGGAATTTCGCAGTGCACCCGTTCCAAGCCGAGTTCGCAGAAACCTTGGCTCGTGAAAATGTCGCGCAGTTGCGCTTCCGTGACCCAATCTTCAACCGGCTGACAAGGCGGTGCGATCGATTTCCACTGTTCCCACATCTCTCCGCGCGGCGTCGTCAGGATGACATAGCCATCCGGCTTCAGAAGTGAGGCCAATTCTGCGACAAACCCTTCTTTCCGGCCGTGGGGAATATGTTCGATCACTTCCGAACAGAGGATGACATCGTAAGGCGCAAAATCTGGGCGACTGAGCACGCTCTGAGCCGTACCCGCTTCGAATCGCAGGTGCGGAAATAACCGTCGCGCATGTTCGATGACGCCGGCTACCGGTTCGATACCTTCGCACGTGCCATAAGCCGTTGCCAAATTGGTCAGCCAGCCCCGCCCGCAACCGACGTCCAACATGCGGAGTTGTCGCTGAGGGTCCGTCTGACGCACGCGACGGAGCAGATATTCCAGAAAGGCCGCAATTTTGCTCCACCGAGCCGCCTCGTCATGATTGGGTCCTGGGGACGACCAGGCCCGGCTCTTGACGAACATGTCGATGTAAAATTGATCCTGCTGTTTCTGCTCTTGAGGCGTCGGCGCGGAACTCGATAAGGCGCCTGGGTTTGCCGAGCCCCGCGGTCCTTGGTTCAACCCGTCCATCACGACCCCTTTCGTTTCGACCCGCAGCTGTGACGCAGGAGACGCGTCGACAGTGCCTTGTTGTGCCAAAAGACGACGGAATTGTTCGCGGAGAGCCTCTCGCCGTTGGACAATGGAGACCGATGTGGCAAATGAATGGGAGACGGATCGGCCTTCGATCAAATCCTCCCACGCCGTCAAGACGGCCGCCCAGTCATGTGACTGCGCCCAATGTTCACGGCCCAGTCGTCCCAGCTCTGTGCAAAATTCCGGATGGCTCTTGAGGAGGCGTACTGCGGCTGCGAACTGCGACAGCGGAAGCACCAGTCCTCCCCCCTGTTCCACCGCAGTCCCGCACTCTGGTGTGGCAAGCCAGGGCCGACCGACACTCATCGCTTCCAATAGGCAGAGAGGCGAAACTTCGGCATGCGAGGCCAACACCACGAGATCGGCCGCCGCCAGGGCCGAAGCGACTTCGGTGGAGTCCAGCCCAGCAAGTAGTTTGACATCCGGTCGTGCCGCAAGATGGGCCTTCACCGCCTCGACATACTCGGTTTCGTGTGTGTCATTCCCGATCAACACGAGCTGGACGCCTTCCGGAAGGTTCTCCAGGGCCTCGAGCAATCCCGGATGATTTTTGACCTTGTAGAGATTGGCGAGATGGATCACCATGAAGGTTTCGCGGGCAATCCCGTAGCGCTGCCTGAAATCATTCTTGGGCGCGAGCGCCGGTGTACCGTTCGGAATGACACAGGTCGGAATCCGGCGTTCTCGAAAGAACTGTTCATCGTATCCCTTGCCGCCGAACGTGACGACTGCGTTCACGCGCTGTCCCAGTTGAGACAACATGGTGCGCCCCTGCTCGCTCCCCTCCAACAATTCAGCAATGTCCTTGTTGATAGTCGGTTGGAGAATGAATCGAACAGGCCGCTCTTTGGGAATCGAGAGAGGGGCATAAAACATGAGATGGAGCGGCGCGCCCAGGAGAATACAGCATCCGTAGCAGCCCGACTCGATCAACCGTTTCACTTCCAGCATGGAATAGGGACTGGTCGTTTCGAAGTCGGCCGGGAATGTGAGATCGATGATGGGAATGCCACGGTGCGATTTGGCCGTACGTTCGGTGAGAGCGTAGGTCGCCACTTCGACGGCATGTCCTCGAGACTGCAAGCCGATGGCCAAACTTTCTGCCACCTTTTCGACACCGCCAATGGAAGGCCAAAAATATGGCGTGACAATGAGGATTCGCTCGGAATGATGACGCTGAGCCTGCGGTGCCGGGATAGCGCTCTGCAATGCCTGCTGCTCGGGCGCCTTTGTCAACGACGTCTCTCCTGCCCAACGCACCTCCTCGGGAGCCAACGGGCTATTGGCTACGGGCGCTCCACTTCGCCTTGGATCATAGGGTTGGCTGGCGGGCGGCGTTTGCCGGAAGAGCCGGGCGAAGATGTCCAGTTCGTTCAATCCGTACGCTCGCGCATCTTTCTCACGGTCGGCCGATCGAGGACCTTCGATGATGCCATGCGCGGCCCCGAGCAATGCAAAGAGCGCCAGCGGGTCTCCCGTCGCTCGAAACTGATCGGCTTTCCGACGGATATCCGAGGTCAGGGTATTCCACTGCCGGATGTCTTTTTCATACATCGTTTTATAGCGGCGATAGATGGTTTCCGGTGTATACAGAGTTCCGTGCCGACCGAGGACATCAGGATGCAGCACCCACCGGACACCCCGTTGGCCCATCTGATCGAGCAAGTCCATCTCGCTCGCCTTCACATTCTGGAAGGCGAAGGGCTTCATGGCCGCCGTGCGATAGATCTTGATGCCTTGGATCCGGCAGGCGCGATCGTCATCGTAGAGATGAAAACAGATCATGCCGACCTCGGCCGGGGCACGGCGCATCAGGTCCGCCATCTTAGTCGCCGCGTCGGAGTTGAGGATCATGTCCTCGTCGACCTGGATAAAGAACTCGGTTCGACAATCTGCGATCATGCGTTGGGCCGCCGCGCTGAAAGGTGCGACATTGCGGATGATCTCGACGTGAAACGGCCCACCTTGCTGCGCATCGACGGCGGCTTTACAGGCGGGATACGCAGGATCGTCAACGGTGAGGATAAAGATGGTCGTTTCTGCGCGGCCAGCGACTTCTGTGCGGCGCGGTTCGATAACTGGAAGGGCATGCCCGGCCTGAGAAGAAACCAGTGCATAGGCGGCATCGGTCCCTCGCTCACCATACACAGGCTTGGTTCCCGACTGAATCCACTCAAGCGTTTCCGCAACCCGTCGCTCGCTGGTGTGATAAGCCCGCAATTTCTGTTGAGCGTTGCTGGCCAGTCGCGTCGCGAATGTGGCATCGGCTAACAGGCGGTCCAACACCTCCGCCAGTGAGTCAGGCCGGCTTGGGGAAAAATAGAGAATCTCTTCTCCTTCGACAAACAAGTTGTTGTTCATCGGATGTCCCGGCACGGCATACGACACGACGGGGCGGCCGGCAGCAATCCCTTCAAAGACACGACCACCATAGAACTTGGCCAGACTCGGCAGATTGACGATCGCCGCCCATTGCGGCAGTTGAGTCATCCATTCACGGAATTCGCCTTCGCGCACCTCTTGCCACATCGTCGTATAGTGAGTGAGCTCACCGGCGGACATTCCCGCAGGTGTGGCCAACCGTTGGATGGCGGATTGCTGCAACCGATCGAACAGCTGTTGAAACAACGTGGGAGCCGATGAACGGGCAAAGGTCAGACACGATTTCAGCGCGGGATGATGGATCCATTGCTCACGCGGGCCGTACGGCACGCCGTGGAAAACGCCGGCTTGGTGAACCGCAGGGTTCGGCGGCATACTGATAAAACGTTCTGGCACCATCGGTGGCCACCAGAGAGCGGGAACGCCGGTGCGTGCAGCGGTTCGCTCGACGTCGCATTCATCCGGAACGAGTACGTGGGTCAACGCCCGGACCTGTTGTTCAACAAATCCCTGACGCGCCCGAAGGTGGGGCGCCCATGCATAATCGTCTTCGCTGTACTGCAAGGATTCCATGATGATGCCGACACGGATCGGGGCCAGCTTGCTCAACCAATTCAGAATCGCGTCATCGAGAGGCGCATGAACCAGCCACACCCACACCTGGTCGAACCGTTGTCCCTTGATCATCCGCTTCATGTGCGCCAGCCAGGCGGTGCTGGAATAAGGCGGATCGGCGATGAGAGGCAATGTGACACATTCCACACCACTCGCTCGTAGCCCTTCAGCGACTCCGAAACAGGCCGGATACGTCCAAGCGCGAGCTTGTTTCCAGGTGGGAAACTCCAGCTGCAAGAGAAGCACTTTCATGGGTGGACGTGGTGTCATGAGGCCTTTCCGCTCGAGCAATTAACCATTGGGGTTTGTGGGATGACCGAAATGTCCGGCCGGCGCAGCTCCCGTTCGTGTTGCAGAGGCGATGGTCAACAACGGAGCCGTGCTGGTCGATCCGGCTGAAGCGACTCCAACTGTCTCTGGTCGCATGGCTGACTCCTGTATGCGGCCGAACGCCCCGTCTCCCAGGCTGATGAGTTGCTCCTGTGAGGCTTGTCCGTGGCCGGCAAACAGCTTTTTCGACAGGAGGCGTGCCACGCGGACCAGCATGAGTGAGCCGCCGATCATTCCGTGTTTCTGCAGCATGGGAATCCAGCGCCAGGGCGCAGAGTAGATACTGACAAATCCCTCATTCTGAAGGTCGATCAGGTCGTGAGGCGTCAGTTCCCCCACCGTGGTGACGGCCGAGCCATAGCGGCGATATTCGGAGAAATCCTGCGTCATCAGCTTCACGCCCTTCTCCCCGTTCACCGCCAGCTTGTGAAACTCGGTCCCTGGATAGGGCACGGCGATGGCAAAGTTCGCTTGTTTGACTTCTCTCGCCTGACGCAAAAAGTTTAGGGTCGCTCGCACCGTTTCTCGTGTTTCCCCTGGCAATCCGATCATCACGGAGTTCAAGGCTTCGACTCCGTACTGGTTGCAGATCCCGTTTGCTTTCACGTAGTGCTCCAGGGGGACCTGCTTTTTCATCGTCCGCCGTATCTCGGGATCGACGGTTTCGAGTCCAAACGAAAGACGGATGAGGCCGCTCTTGACCAGCCGTGCGATTACGTCTTCTTCCACGAGATTGGCTCTGGTGCTGCCTTCGAAGGTAATCTCCAACCCTTCCTGATCGATCAGGTCACAAATCTCCAGAATGTGGTCTTTCCAGAGCGTCATCACATCATCGACGATATAAAAGTGTCGCGTGCCGAAGATCTCCACGACTTGCTTCATCTCATTGACAACGGATCGCGGAGAGCGCACACGCATCTCCGTGGTCTTCAACGCTTCCGAGGCACAGAAAATACATTTCCAAGGGCAGCCACGCATGGTTTGAATCGAGGTGAACGGCAGTCGCCCGCGCAGCGTCCCGAGCTTGTACCGGGACATCGGCAGTCGATGCCGCGCAGGAATCGGCAAGGCGTCGAGATCCGTAATGTCAGCTGGTTGACCGGTCGAGACGAGCTCCCCGTCCCGTCGATAAATGATCCCACGCACCGTCGACAGGTCCTTGCGTTGTTCGTAGGCATTCAGGAACTGCGGCCACGATTCCTCGGCCTCGCCGATGAAG
Organism: Nitrospira sp.; assembly: GCA_022226935.1. Classification (GTDB taxonomy): domain Bacteria; phylum Nitrospirota; class Nitrospiria; order Nitrospirales; family Nitrospiraceae; genus Nitrospira_A. Next base: position 1,122,101 of record CP092081.1, on the reverse strand, counting down.
GCATAGTCGAAACAGCCTAACAGCGACTGCTCCTTCATGATGGTGATATGAGGGCCGCCCACGGCGATGGGAATGTCCGGAGCCAGACGTTTGATGCCTTCCGCGACCGTCTTGCTGAGATGGAAAAACGGGCTGGTAGCCGTAAAGCCGATGAGGTCAGGCTTCATTGCCACCGCCCGGTGCACCATCTCCTCCAACGGAATCTGCTCGGACTCACCGTCGAGGATCGTGACATTGTGGCCGTGGCGCTCAGCAATGGCGGCCAGGAGCGCTAGATTCAGCGGAGGCCAGGTCGAGTTCCGGCGGGCGAAATGGCCGAACAGTCCGTACGCACCGGTCCATGTGGGATACAGCAACAAGACGTTCATACATCACCTCATGTGAAACTACGGCTGTGACTGATCCGTTCGCCGCACCACGTCGGGATACTCGGGATTCATCCACCCCTCCGCCGGATCGATGACCATATTGGCGCGGAATTCTTCGCGAGGCAGATAGGGATACATATCCTCGATGGGGGTCTTCCAGCCGAAGATCCTCGGCTCGTAGGTGTGGAACTCGTGCATGTCCACATCGCAGACGACCGGTCCGTCGAACTGCAGCACCTCATCGATCTTGGCGTCCATCTCGGCATGGTTTCCGATGGCGACGGTCTTGATGCCGTAGGCCTGGACGATCTTGATGAAATCCGGCGGGTTGTATCCCTTCGGCCCGCAGGCTTCAGCGCGACCCTGGAAATTGGTTTCCTGGTAGGCCTTGGTAATGCCGTAGATATGGTTGTTCAGAATGAACGTTTTGACTTTGACGCCATAGTTCACGAAGGTCTGTAATTCCTGCGGATTCATATTGAAGCCGCCGTCGCCGATCGTGCAGACGACTGATCTCGTGGGATCGGCAAACCAGGCGCCCATCGCTCCCGCGAAGGAGAACCCCATGGGCGAATTGCCGTTGTTCGTCAGATTGCGCTGACCGTACTTGGTTTCGAAGGCGTGGTTGCTGACGACGATATTGCCGCCGCAGTCGCCGACCAGGATATCGGTCGCGCCCATTTTCTCCGACAAACGCCGCATGAAGGCGTACGGATGGACGCGCTCGCGTTGCGCGAAAAATTCCGGTCGCACCGGATCGTATCGCCGTTTCCATTCCATGACGCGGCCCGTCCAGGCTGAGAAATCCGGCAAGGGTTTGCTGCGCCGATCCAGCGCGATCAACAAGCGCTGCGTAAATGCTTTCGCGTCGCAGAGGATGTTGACGTCAAACGGCACCTGCTGAAATTTCCGCTGCACCATGGCCGGATCGATTTCGACCAGATACTTCTTGGCCTGTCGGGCGAAACTCTGAACGTTCCCGCCGGTGATCCGTCCGGAGATGCGACTGCCGATAGACAGGAGCAGATCACTGTTCTGAATGCCGAAGTTGCGACCCGCACCACCATAGGTCCCCACCCGTCCGCCATAGTTCTCGTAATCCGAACTGATCACATCCAACGCGTTCCAGGTCGGAAAACACGGGACGTTCAAGCGGCGCCCCAACGCCCGGACATCGTCCTGTGCATCGGCCAGGCGCACGCCTCCCCCCACGAGGATGACCGGCCGTTCCGCCTGTTGAAGGTCGTTGATGAAACGGGCGATCTGCTGGTCGACAACCGTGAGGTCGAAACTCATGGCCGCGGGCGGCTCGAAGCCCGTCAATTGTTTTGCATCGACCATGGCTTTTTGCACGTTGAGGGGAATGTCGAGCAACACCGGTCCAGGTCGACCCTCCTGGCACATCCACAGGGCCTTTTCCAACTCAAACCGGACGTCTTCAGGATTGAGGATCATCTTCGCGTATTTGGTCACCGGCGCGGCCATCGCCACAATGTCGGTTTCTTGAAACCCGATTTGTCGGATCGACGGATCAGGGCGGAGGAACCGCGAGTTGATCTGTCCGGTAAGAAAGACGCAGGGAATGGAATCGTAGAAGCAATTGCCCATCGAGGTGAGGAGATTCATCCCGCCCGGCCCGCTGGTCGCAATGGCAACTCCGGGAATGCCTTTCACCTTGGCATAGGCTTCAGCGGCAAACCCGCCGGCCTGTTCATGCATGACGGCGACATACTGGGTCGCGGCGGTGCGGGTAAACGCATCGATCAAATCGCCGTTGGCTGCGCCGTAGACAACGAACATTTTGTCGATGCCCCGTTCGGCTAACGTATTGATGATGTAGTCTGCCACCTTGATCATGGATGCTCCTTTCCCTGCACTCATGCTATGCCGCCTGATTGGACGCCTGATCATGATGGCGACGGCGCACCTGATGCCGGCACATCTCCGTTACGTGAGCGACGACGCGCGGCCCAAACGTTCGTTGCAACATAGCGAGGTACTGTGGATGGGTGAAGTATTCCTGAAAGGCACAATCCCGAAAGTCCAACACTTGCGTGGCGGTGAGACTGTCGGTCGGCAGCGGCAGGCATTCGTACGCATGTTGGGAATACCCGATCCAGCCCGGTCCGCCCTGATCATCCGGCAACGTCCACTGGTGTTGTTTGGCAAGACCGTAGAGCGCCGAGCCTGGATAGGCCATGGCACAGTAAAAATTCGCCCATTCGGTATTGAGCGTCAGCGCTAAATCCAACGTGGCGCGCATGCTTTCGAGGGTGTCGTCCGGGAGGCCGAAAATGTAATTGGCCGCGACATGGATGCCGTGGGAGTGGATGCGGTCCACCGTGGCGACGATCTCCCGTTCACCGAAGCGGCCCTTCTCGACCCCGTCCCGGACATGCTGGCTGCCGGATTCAATGCCGAGCCCCAGCCACGTAAACCCGGCGCGCGCCAGCTTCTCCAGCACTTCATCCTGCACCGTATCGACTCGCGCATAGGCCCAGATATTCAGGCGATAGCCCCGTTCGATGATCCGGTCGCAAATGCCGATGACGTGGCGACGGTTCAAGACGAACATCTCATCCGGAATCTTGATATTCGAGACGCCGTGCTCACGCACGAGGCGGTCGATCTGTCCGATGACATTGTCGGGACTCCAGACACGCAGCATCGGCGTGGCGAACGGTGCGTTGATGCAGCAGAAGGAACAGGTAAATGGGCATCCCAGGCTGGTCTGAAGTGAGGCGTAGGGGGTTCTGGAATCCGGGTTGCCGAAACAGTGCCAATTGTGGGCGCGATAGCGGCTCATATCGAGTAGATCCCAGGCTTGTCCCGGTAAGTCATGGTCGAGATTCGTGAACAGCGGCGCAGGCGCATTGCCGACCGCATTCCCCTCCTGCAGATGCCACAAGCCCGGCACGTCGCGGAGCGAATGCTGCGGCGCGCGCAAGGCGACAACCAAACCGAAAATAGTCGCCGGCCCTTCCCCCTGACAGACATACGTATAGGGCTCTTCCAACAAGGTACGTTGGGGCAACGCCGATGGATGCGTGCCCATCACGAGTGTAGGAATATCCGCGAGCGTATTGAGGATCTCGCAGACCTTCCGGCCGGCGGGCATGCACTGCGTGGAGGCAGACGGTTGTTGCCCGTAAATGACAAAGACCGCCAGCCTGGGAGCGATGGCCGCGATCTGCTCAGCGGTCTGCTGATGCGTGAGCCCCTGAGCCTCCGCATCGAGAATGGCCACGGAACAACTATGTTGCCGAAGATAGGTGGCGATCAGGCCCGACCATACCGGCGGTTCGATGGCGGCGAAGTCCCGGCTGAGTTCCTGATAGACCTGGACCCGGCTGGGTGGCGTCACCAGCAAGACGTCAAGCGGCTTGGACATGGCACCCTCCCAGTTTCTGCGTAAACGCGATGGTGCGCGACACGCCCTCCAGCACATCTTCTTCCTGTCCACACACCGCGAGTCGGATATAGGACGCGTACGCGTCGCCGAAGGACCGCCCCGGCGTCGCAGCCGTATGTTCTTCCTCGAGGAGACGTCGGCAGAATGTCATATCGTCGAGCCCCGTTCGGGTGATATCGACAAAGAGGTAGAAACCGGCGTCCGGAAGGTGACACTGCAACAGCCCGGCGTGAATGATGCGGTCATGGCAGGTTGCGATGAGACGTCGGTTGCGAGCGCGGACCTCTGCAGCATAGGCGTCAAGCACAGACAACCCTGCGAGACAGCCGCTCTGGGTAAACCCGGGCAGGCACGAGTAGAGCGTGGAATTGGAGAGGGCGAACTTAGCGACAACCGTCTCATGCGCCAGGGCGTACCCCGTGCGAAATCCCGGAATGGACAACACCTTGGAGAACGACGACATGGCGACGACATGTCCGACCTGCGGGGCCGCCAGGCTGACATGTGAACCATCGAAGGTCAGATCGGCATAGGTTTCATCGCTGAGGAGCCAGATTCCTGCCTGCCCGCACCGTGCTACCAGCTCGTGAAGGATCGCCGGCTCATAGACGGCGCCGGTCGGATTATTGGCACTGTTGACAATGATCGCCTTGGGCGTTGCTGCCAGAGCGGCATCGATGGCCTGCCGTGACAGCCGAAAGCCATCACGGGCCGGGAGCATAACGGGCACGACGTCAAGCTGGAGATGTGCGGCTGCCGCCCAATAGGAGGGAAACGCCGGCGTGAACAGCACCACCCGGTCGCCAGGGTTGCAGGTGATATCCAGAAACTGGTGAATGAGCATATTCGCCGGGCTGATGACGACCTGAGAAGCGGCTATCGGCTTCCCGCTCAACGAGGCATAGCGTTGGGCGACTGCCGCGCGTAATTCCTGCAGGCCGGCCATCGGCGCATACCCAACGTGCTTGACGTGCAGTTCCTTAATCGTGGCCTCAAGAATCTTGGCTGGAGGAGCCATGCGCGGGTTGCCGAGTTCAAGGTGATAAATCCTGTGGCCCTGGCGTTCCAGCGCTTGCGCGCGATCCAATACGCGAAACATTTCCTGTCCTATCAACCGCTCGCCTCGCGAGGAGAAGGCCGGTCTGATCGGAGTCTGCGGCATCGGCACTCTCTCCTGAGTCATCGGGACATCGATCCTTGTGTCTGATGGAGCAGCGAGGTTGGGAAATAGGCCGATGTGTCCTTCCAGATTTCACGGAAATGCGCCAGACGTTCCGGCGTGCCGATGTCGTGCAACGGACTAGCGGTGACGAATCCGTAACACGGATGCGTGACGAGACGCGGCAGCAGGTCCCGCTCCAGCGACCAGACCGGCATGTCCGGAAACAGTGTGGTGACGGCGCGATCGAATAGGTAAACCCCGGCATTGTGATAGTTCGATGTCCGCTTGCGTGGTTTTTCCACCATCGACAACAGGCGGTCGCCCTCTCCCAACGCGACCGCACCGGTGTCTTCCCGGCTCTCGTCGTGGGTGACGGCCATCGTCGCGCTCGCCCGTTTGAGAGTATGGAATCGCAATAGCCTCTCGGGATCGATCTCGCAGAACGAATCGCCGTTCAGTACGAGAAACGGGTTGCTCCGCACCAACGGCATGGCATGCGCCAGTGCCCCGCCGGTGCCTAAGGGAACAGGATCGCGCACGAACAGCGTTTCGTAAGCCCCGCGATGGCGTAGGAACCAGTCCTCGATCATTTCTCCGAAATGTCCCGTGCTGAAAATGAAGCGGCGCGCGCCATGGCGCAGGAAATGTTCGACGAGCAACGACACAAACGGGCGGCCGTGAATCTCCGCCATCGGTTTCGGACGGTCGGATACAACGGATTGCAGTCGCGTCCCGAATCCCCCACAGAGAATGATCACATCGCAATCGGCAAACTGAGCCATCAAGCCGCCTTTCCAATGAGGGCCGCCTTCAGCCGGGCCGCGGTCTGCGCGGAGCTTTGCGCCCACACGTCATCCAGCATCAGCTGATCTTCCTGGTAAAACACGATTTGGGTGCCCAGTCCCTCAAACTTAAACGGGACTTGGAGTAAGCCCGGAAGTGCCAGACGAATTCGCTCATGATCTTCCGGTCTGGCGAAGAGCAACATGAATCCGCCCCCGCCGGCACCCAAAAGCTTTCCCCCGAGAGCCCCCGCTTCCCTGGCTGCCGCGTAGATTGCATCGATGGCCGGCGTGGTGATGCGCGAAGTCAATCGCCGCTTGAGCATCCAGGCCTCATGCAGCATGCTGCCGAAGTCCGCCAGATCGCGCTCTCCGGTAAGAATCGACACACCTTCATCGACCATCTGCAACATCGTGGATAGTTCACCCTGACGTTGTTTGGTGCGGTCGATCTGCTCGCGGGCGACTTCCGATGCGATGCGCGAAAATCCGGTGAAGTAGAGTTGGAGGTGGTTTTGAAACGCCGCGAGCCGCTCCGGTCGCATGATGATCGGCGCGTGCCCGATGTCACTGTTCTGGAAAAATGTCGCTTTGCACAGGCCGCCATGTGCCGCGAGCACTTGGTCCTGGCATCCCACGGCCTCCCCGAGCACATCCTGTTCGACATGGATGGCGGCCTGAGCCAACTGCGCTTTGCTGGGCATGATGTGCTGCAAGGCGTAGAGCGTATGGAGCAGTCCGACAGTGAAGGAAGAACTCGATCCCAATCCGGTTCGCGCCGGCAAGTCGCCGTCGTGATGAATTTCCAGCCCATCGTCGATATTGAGGTATTTCAGCACGCCGCGGACGGCGGGATGTTCGATCTCTTGATTGTTGTTCACCAGTTCGATGCGCGAATAGGCGATCCTGGTGCGATGCTCGAAGAACGGCGGCAATTGCCGGCAGCTGATGTAGCAATATTTATCAATGGTCGTGGCCAGCACTGCTCCGCCATGTTCCCGGAACCAGACGGGATAATCGGTACCGCCCCCGAAAAACGAGATACGGAACGGCGTTCGGCTGATGATCATCCTCGCCCTCCCTGCCGGTTCGCGATGGACTCAGACATTGGCATATTGGCCGGCTTTGACGACTGTGTAGCATTTGATCAACTCGCGAATCCCCCTCTCCAGCGACCATTCGGGCTTGAACCCGGTCTCGAGCAGACGTTGATTGGAGACGATGTAATCGCGTTTATCGGGATCCTCCCCGATCGGCGCTTCGAAGGACACAAACTGCGGGAGGACGCGCTGGATTTCACGGCAGAGTTCGAGTTTCGAGAGATTGGCGTCATCCAATCCGACGTTGTACGGCCGGTTTTTCATGTCGTCGAAATTGTCGATCGCGTGGAGAAACGTGCGGACGACGTCCCGGATATGGATGTAATTGCGCTTGCAATGGCCTTCGAACACCACGACCGCGCGATCATGCACCGCCCGCCAGACGAAATCGTTGACCAGCAAATCCATGCGCATCCGCGGTGACACACCGAACACCGTCGCCAGGCGTAGCGTAATCGCATTGCCTCGGTCCAAGACAACTCGCTCGGCCTTGACCTTGGTTTCGCCATAGAGACTGATGGGACGAAGCGGCGAATCTTCTGTGCAAGGTACGCCAGGCTGGCCGATGCCATACCCGCTGTTGGTCACGGGGAAAATGATCTGCTGGCGAGGAGAAGACAGTTTGCAGAGCAGCTGTACGGCCTCGAAATTGATCGTATACGCTCCGACCCGGTCTCTGTCGCACAAGGGCGCTCCGACCAGCGCGGCCAGTGGGATGATGATATCGGCCTTGCGCAGCAAGTCTGTCAGCAGCCGTTCATCCCGGCAGTCGCCGCGCACGACCTGAAACTTCTCCTCGGCACAGCAATCCATCAGGCTGTTTTGACGGTACATAAAATTGTCGAGGACGGTGACCGCATATCCCCGATCGAGCAATCGTCTGGTCAGCACTGAACCCAGGTATCCAGCCCCTCCGGTGATAAGGACATGTGTCGAGCCTGTCGTCATGGTTACACGTGCTCCTTCTGGCTGTGCCACTCGTGCTGCCCCACTGTCCTGCTCATGCGGCCTCCAGGACGATGCGGGAAATATGAAGGACGTCCTGGTCGGTCATCGAGGCGTGGTTGGGCAGAAAAAATCCGCAATGATGAACCCGGTCTGCCACAGGAAAACTGGCTTTCCCGTAGCGATTCATCCAGAACGGATGCAGGCCCAGATTGCCGGCTGAGAAGATACGTGTCTCCACTCCCTCGGCCACCAACGCCCGGACGATGCGTTTCCGTTGTTCGGGGCTCTCAGCCAGTAAGCCAAAGGAAATGCTGGCGACCTTGCTGCCCTGCGGCGGCCGTTGTGTGTAAAACCGTTTTCCCAGTTGCTCGAGATAGCGGTCGTGATTCGCTTGCCGTCGACCGGTCATCCAATCCAGCTTGCGCAATTGTTCGAGGCCGATGAATGCGTTGAGATCAGTCGAGCGCAGATTGAATCCCGGTTCGTAGAACACGAAGGGCGAGTGGAAGTCGTCCACCTGATACTGATCCACTAGTTGCTGATGCCGCGCCTGGTCCACATCTTTGCTCCATCCGTGGCTGCGCAACATGAGAAGAAGATTTGTGAGCTCCTTGTCGCTGGACGAGACCATGCCCCCTTCGATCGTGGACATCTGATGACCGAAGTAGAAGGAAAAGCTCGCCATGTCGCCGAATGTGCCGACTTTTTTGCCCTCGTACTCGGCCCCGATGGCGGCGCAGGCATCTTCAAGGAGATAAAACCCATACCGATCTTTCAACGTCTGCAGTTCGCGCATGCGATGCGGCACACCAAGGACTTGAACCAGCAGGACCGTCTGGGCCTGGTGACGCTTCAGCAAGTCTTCAAGATGATTGAGATCGAGGCCGAATGTATCGGGGTCTGCCTCGCACATGAACGGAGTGAATCCGAATTGAATGGCCGGAGCGATGGACGTGACCCACCCGACGCTCGGGACGATGACATTCGTATTGTGCAACTTCCCCGATCGCAGCAAGGCGTAATACATGAGGAGATTGGCCGATGATCCTGAATTGCAATGCACCGAATAGGGGCGTCCCAGCCACTGCGACCAGCGTTGCTCGAAATCGACGGTTACCGCGCCCTTGGTGAGTCGCGGATAGGTCCGCAGCCAGTCGATCAAATGATCAATATCCTGCCGGTCGATCGTATCCTGAGCCAGACACCAACGCGGGTTCAGCTTGGCACCGTGTGCGTGAATCGTCATGGTCGTGGTCCCTCTCGCGCCAAAAAGGAAGCCTGTGTCTGTCAACAGACCAGGCACGGCATCAGGATACTAATCAAGATGTATGCCACTGAGGATGGGAGACGGAGGATGTGAAACCGTAGGATTTCTTAGTTGTAGAACTGACGCGGGGTTTGCAACCGGGCAAAAAATTCCCAGTCCCCGGCAACCGCTGTAGTCTAGGCGGACTCGAAGGAATGTTTCTGAAGGACGAACGATTCCAGCGCTTTTCTGACCGATCCTCCCCAGCCCCGGTACTCGATGGTTTCCTTCCCATCGAACCGGAACTCCAAGCCGAGATGCGTTCCGTCTGCCTGCATTGACACGTTTCGGACAACCCCTGTCAGATTGTTGACGTGCCCCGTCCCCACGATTTCGAATTCCGCGCGCATCACCATGCCAGGGAAAAAGTCCTGCATCGGCCGTTGTACCAGCACCGCGCATCCGGATGCGCTGAGGTCCGTCAACAGCCCGCCGATGCGTGATGGATTGCCGGATGGTTGGTGGCGCACGTGCTGGTCTATCTGCAACAGGACGATGGGTTCTTGCGCCGTGACGCGTCCATGTTTCCGGAGCGGCACTTCCTCCAGCGTAACGGGAAACGCCAGCAGTAAAAACGGAATCGGCTGCAGTTGCGCATGGAGCACGTCCGTGCGGTATCCGATCATTCTGCCATTGTAGATATACCGCAGCAGGCAGGCCGTTCCTGCAACGCAGGGAATGGGTTGCCCGAAGTGAAACGGCCATTCGCAGACGATCCAGCTGCGTTCCTTCCATCCCAGGACGGAAGCGCCGTACTGTGCTCCTGTGCCCTCGGTTGGCAGACTCAGTTGCAGCGAGAGCCCCACTTCGAGGAACGACGCAGGATGGCGATGCACGATGAGATCACTCATGCGGTCTCCCCACGCAGGCCATGCAAGGCATAGACATCCCCCTGTCAGCCCTATCGGCAGATGGCTTCAGAATCTGAAGCTTGTGTCACCCTCGCGACATATTCCCTGAGTAAAGACCGGTCTCATATCGACCGATAGGTACAGGACAGAAACCACATCCTGTCCGCAATCAGCGCGGGCCTCTTGAGGATTAGGCATAACTCTAACATGGCTTCGACGAAACCTATCCCCATTGATCAGCTCACCGTCGGCATGTTTATCACGGGTTTGGACCAACCCTGGTACAGGACGCCGTTTCTGCTCCATAAGTGGCTGGTCTCCAATCCCGACGATATCGTGCAACTCAAACGGCACGGCATTCAGATCGTCACCATCGATACGGATCGTGGATTGGATGTAGGGGCAGCCTCCGTTGCCGTCCCGGAAGCCGCGCCTCCGGTCCCTGAACCTCCCTCGGTCTCTTCTGACACCGTAGAAGCGCTCTCGAACGGCCATCCTTCGCATGCCGCGGCAGCGGCGGCGATCTATCGAGAAGCCATGGAAGCGATCGAACGGGTGTTCACCGACATTGAAGCCGGCCAGCCGCCGAAGATCACGGCACTCAAACCCGTGGTGAGCAAACTGTTGCGGCAGATCATCGAACAACCGGAAGCGATGATGATCCAGTTTTGCCTGGATAAGATGCGCCGCTTCGATGGCACCCTTGCCACTCATGGCATGGATGTGTGCGTGTTGACGCTCATTCTGGCCGTGGAGAATAGCTGCACGGAAAGCGAGATGGAGTCGCTCGGGCTCGGAGCGCTGCTGCACGATATCGGATTCGTCCGGCTGCCGCGCAACTTGTACCGGAAAACCTCGCCCTTGACCGAGCAGGAACAGGTTCTGATGCGACAACACCCCCAGTTGGCCGCCACGGTGTTGTCGAAAATCGACTCGCTGCCCGAAGCGGTCTCCCACATCATCGCGCAACACCATGAATTTCAGGATGGAACCGGATACCCGAAGATGGTGAAACCTGGTGCTCTTTCGCAGTTGGCGCAACTGATGGCCCTGGCGGATACGTATGACGACCTGGTCACATCCCGCTATGGCCGCGCGCCGCTCTTGCCTCACGATGCCATCCGCCAACTCTTTGTGCTGGGGGCCAAAGGCCGATACGACAAGAATCTGGTCGAAGTCGCCATCAAGATGTTGGGCGTCTACCCGCTCGGAAGCCTCATCAAGCTCAATACCAATGAGTGTGCGGTCGTCATAGGGCTGAATCATGAAGACCGGTTGCGTCCGCGTATCCGCATCATCAGAGGTCCCGATGGAGAGATCCAAAGTCCTCCCATTGAGAGCGATCTTCAGAACCAGGCGGCCGATCAACCGGCACGCACGATTCTTCGCGCTTTGGATCCGAAGCAGGAACAGATCGATCTCCCGCAATACCTTGATGTCGCCGTTGGTGGGGCATAAGCATGAACGGTTCGTCACGCTCGCATGCTCAGCAGTCCCAACCACCTAATGGTTTTACGCCGTTGCCTGACGCGATGGGCCTGCTCTGGGATGCGATCCCGCTGGGCCTCTGCCTGCTGGCTCCGGATCACCGCATCGTCTTTGCCAACCGGATCGCCGCCCGTCTGCTGCGCCGATCGTCGGCCGACTGCGTCGGGAAAGTCTGTTCGGATCTCATTGGTCAGCCGCTCGAACTGAACAACTCTTTGCATTCAACCGGGGTGTTGAAATTCCAGGCCGATCAAGCTGTGGCGTCGGCTGAGGACCAGGCGTGCGATGCGGCTGAGGCGCCGGCTTTCACCGTGATCGAGTGGGAGCAACTGCGTCTTTCAGGCATTCCCTCCGTCTCCACGCTTCTGACGCTCCGGGACATTTCACGGGAATGCGAGTTGGAGCAGGATCGTGACCGTCTCGCCACCGTGGCCGAAGAAAGCCCTTATCCGATCGTCGAAATCGACCGGAACGGCAATATCCTCTATGTGAATCCCGCGATGGTGGAGGTGCTGTGCCGATTCGGATATGACCCGAACGGGAAACCGGATATCCTTCCCGACAATCTTCCCGCCCTTGTGGCCACATGCCTCCTGGAAGGACGGACGCTGACTTCACAGGAGGTGGTCAGAGGCGAGGCCTGCTACAGCTGGACGCTGTGCCCCGTCCCCAGCAATCAACTCGTGCGCGCTTACGGAATCGACCTCGGTGAGGTGCATGCCACGCATCGCGCGCTGAACGCCACCGCCGATCATCTTCGAGAGAGCAACCGCCAATTGGATCAGGCGCTGCAGCAGGCGCAGGCGGCGGCACGCGCAAAATCGTCGTTTCTCGCCATGATCACGCATGAGTTGCGCACGCCTATGAATGGGGTGATCGGCATGGCCAGCCTGTTGCTGGATACATCGCTCACCGAGGAGCAACGCTCGTTTACGCAAACGATTCAGCAATGCGGCGAAGCGCAACTGTCCCTGATCAATGACGTATTGGAATGCAGCAAAATCGAAGCCGGCAAATTGGAGTTGGAGACGCTCGATTTCCAGTTGCGCACCACAGTTGAAGATGTGCTGTCACAGTTTGCGGAGCGGGCGCAGCGCAAAGGTCTCGAAATTACCGGCTTGGTTCACGCCGCGGTGCCCAACGCGCTACGCGGAGACCCGGGCCGTTTGCGGCAAGTGTTGACCAACTTCGTTGGAAACGCGGTCAAGTTCACCGAACAGGGAGAGGTGACGCTGCAGGCGTTCCTGGAGAGCGACACGCCGGCCGGGGTGTTGATCAAGTTTGAAGTGACGGACTCCGGCATCGGCATCAGCGAAGAAGTGCAGAGACGCCTGTTTCAGGCGTTTACCCAGGCCGACAGTTCTACGACACGCAAATACGGCGGCACCGGGCTGGGACTGGCCATCTCCAAACAATTGGTGGAGTTGATGGGCGGTACCGTCGGACTCCGCAGCAAGTCTGGCGAAGGGACCACCTTCTGGTGTACGGCCCTTTTCCAGAAACAAGCGGTGTGTTCCCCTGCCATCGTCCCTTCGGCTGAGTTGAGCGGTCGCCGCATTCTTATCGTCGACGACAATGAGTCGAATCGAACGATTCTCCATCATCTGGTCTCGGGATGGGGCATGCACGACGGGCAGGCACGGAATGCCACTGAAGCGATGGACATGCTGGAGGAGGCGGCGGCAAAGGGCGAACCCTATGATGCGGCCGTGCTGGATATGCTGATGCCCGGCAAGGATGGGCTCCAATTGGCCCAGGATATCCGGGCTCACCAACATGGCGCGGGAGTTCGATTGGTGGTCTTGACGTCGCTGATTCAGCCCGGGCATGCGGAACGGGCGCGCCGCGCCGGATTCACGGCGTACCTGACGAAACCGGTCCGCCATGATCAGCTGCAAGGGTGTCTTCGCGTGGTGTTCGGATTGCAGCACAAAGCGCCGACCGCAGCGGTGGGGACCGGCAAAGGGCAACCGATCTCGCCGACGCTCATCACGCGTCACACCTTGGCCGAACAGTCTCCGCGCCCGCGAATTCTGGTGGCCGAAGATAACGTGGTCAATCAGAAGCTGGCCGTTCGCATGCTGGACCGCCTCGGATATCAACCGGACGTGGTCTCGAATGGCCAGGAAGCAGTCACGGCCTTCGAACGGGAATCCTATGCGGCCATCATCATGGATTGCCAGATGCCGACGATGGACGGGTACGAAGCCACGAGGCTCATTCGCGCGCAGGAGGAGCGACCGGATGCGTCCCGGACGCGCGCACACATTCCGATCATTGCCTTAACCGCCAACGCGTTGCCTGGCGATCGTGAACGATGCAAGGCCGCCGGTATGGATGACTATGTCACCAAGCCGGTAAAGACGGATGATCTCGGCATCATCTTGCAGCGATGGGCTCCGACGAAGACTGCCGTTGATGTGCCGCCCCCCGCCCCTGCCCGCGACTTGAGCAAGACAGACGCGCGAGTGTTCGACGCGGGCGCCATGCTGGCAAACATCGGCGGAGATGCCGAACTGTTCGATCAACTGATCCGGCTCTTCCTGGACCGCCACGGGATCATGATGACAGAGATCGAGTCGGCCATAGGCCAGGCTGATGCCGCGGCGCTCGAGCGGGCCGCTCACAGTCTCAAAGGCACGGCGGGAAATCTATGCGCACCAGATGTCGTGTTGTTGGCAAGCCAGCTGGAAGCGTCCGGACGCCTGGGAACCCTCACCGAAGCCCCCGGCCTCCTTGTCCGCTTGGACCGCACCGTCCAGGAATTAGTGGCCGTCTTATCCCGCCAGATCAATCCTACCGATCCGCAGTGATCCTTCCTGTACGCGCGAGACCCCACAGCGCGACTGCATCGTCGACGATTCTATCGATGAAGAAGACTTGACGAGGCCTGCAGGAGGTCTGACAGACCGCGGCTTAACGGGCTGAAGCTTGCAGAGACTGGGACGGCGGCTGACTGGTCGCCGCGGAGGCAGCGGCAAAGAGCGGATAGCGGGTCGGTAAATCTTCGGGCAACACCAATTGCTTGCACAGCCTGGTGCGGTGGTTCATGACCAGCGGGCCACGCAGATTAGCCGTCACCCCGGTCGGATCATCGGAGGGAATCGTGAGAATCGTCACGACGGATAATTCGTCGTTGTCCTGCTTCTGGATTTCGATCAGCGCGTCTGTGGTGATGGTGATCTGGTAGTCGGGTTTGAAGAGTGCCGGATCGAGAATGACGAAAGCCAGTTGAGGTTCCTCGACGCATTGCAACCACTTGAACGGCGCATCCGTATCATGGTCGAGCATGACGTATTTGGTCCAGTCGGGAAATCCCAGGATGCCGGACGGAAACACCAACAGCGTGTCGTCGTTCACCTCGAAGGTCCCAAATCTGGTCGACTGACACTTCATGGATGGTTCTCAGCTCCCTCGGCGCCCCGTTTTATTGGACAGTTGACGAAAGGCTTCCAGAGGGATGACTCCGGGCCCTGCGGCAATGCGATTCTCGTCTTGAATCCTCGCGTGCACTTCATCGCGATGCACTTGCACAGTGGGCGGCGCTTCGATTCCCAGTCTGACCTGCCCGCCTTTGATGCCGAGCACCACAATGCGCACATCGGGCCCGATGGTGACGCCTTCTCCCCGACGTCGAGTTAAGACCAGCATACAAGCCTTCCTTGGCGTGTGAATACAGGTACATGGGGTATATCGGTTCTGGTGAGAATGAACTTGAGCGCCGGTTACGGTAGATAGTTGAGTAAAGAAGCGTCGAAAATCTTACTGAATGTCTGGCTGGCGGCTTGCACGGCAACCTGTTGAAGGCTCAACTGGCTGATAGCCGTGGCCAGGTCGGCATCCTGATTGTCGGAGATGGCCTTGGAAATGGTCAGAGTCGCCGTATCCAACGCGTCGTGGGTGACTTGTAACCGGTTGGCCAGCGCCCCGACTGTTCCCTGTGCATCGCTGATCTGCGCCGTTGCCAGGTCAAGATTGCCGATTCCGGTTTGAATACCCGCGCGATTGTTGCTTTCGAGCGCCGCGAGCAAATCCCGGAGTGAATCGAACATATTCGTGGTCCCGCCGGTAAAAATGCTGCTCCCGGGAACCAGAATTTGTACGGTCTGATTTTCGCCCACCGCGATCGACTGGGTTTCAGTATTACCTTGATAGGTCACCGTATCGCCCGTCGTGATGACGTAGGGGGTCACATTGGTTTTTGTCCCCCCGAACACCGCTTGCCCCGCCACCTCCGTATTTCCCAGTTGGACCAGTTGCCGTTGGAGTTGGCGGACTTCCTTGGCGATCGACTGGCGGCCTTCCGCGGAGGTCGTATCGCTGCTGGCTTGAATGGTCAATTCACGGACGCGTGTGATGACGGTTTGGACCTGCCCTAGCGCCTGGTCCGCCGCGTTGACCCTTGAAGTCCCGAAATCAATGTTGCGAATCCATTGCTTGGTTTGGGACAGGGCGGATTTGTCGAGAACGATCTGGCCATAGGAACTCGGATCGTCTTCGGGAGTCGAGACCCGTCTTTGACTGGAGACCTGTTCTTGCGCGGTCAGCATTTGCAATCGGGACCGCTGGAGATTACCGAGCAGCGTGTTGTACATCTGTTGGTCGGCGACTCTCATAAGACCTGCTCCCGGTAAAAGTAACGAGGCGGTTACCGCTTCAACGACAAGATGGTCTGCAACATTTCGTCGCTGGTGGTGATCAGCTTCGACGCGGCCTGAAAGGCCCGCTGATACTTCAACAAATTGATTAATTCTTCGTCCATTGAGACGCCGGAGACTTCCGCCCGGTGGGCCAGCAGTTGATCGTGCAGAATCTCCTGCCCTTGCAGGTCCCGGGTGGCCCCTTGAAGGGTGGCGCCGAAGCTTCCCGCCATTGCGCCGTAGTAGCTTTGAAACGTCGTATTTCCCAGGCCAGCGACGGACGCTGTTTGCAAGTTTGCCAGGGCGAGGGCATTCACGTTGTTGCCCGGCACGCCGGCGGCTGTCGATGAGGCGGCGATTTTCTGCCGATCCGTCAACGCCATACTGATGGTGCCGGCTGTGGTCCCCGATGCCGTGAAGAAGTCCTGCGTCGTGGATCCATCCAATCCATACCCCAGCCGATGCTGAGTATTCACTTGCGACACCAGTTGCGACGTGAGGGTGTCAAGAGAGGTTTGTAGCCCTACCGCGGTGGTATCCCGAGCATCGAGCAGTCCCTTGAGGCGGCCGCCGCTGATCGATGAAGTAATATCTGTGTTGGGGCCGGTCCCGCCGTCATACCGCACGTCGAGTAATCCGCCGTTGGTCGCATCGGGAACGCCCGTCAGTTTGAACGCCGTCTGTTCCGTCACGAGGACCTGGCCCACTCCGACAAACACGGTGACCTGCCCGCTTCCGTCTTCGATCGAAGAAATATCCACCAGGCCGGCGAGGTCGTTCAGGAACCGGCCGCGTTGGTCTCGCAGATCATTCGCCTGCTGCCCGCCCACTTCGGTCAGCTTGATCTGAGCGTTCAGGTCGGCGATCTTGCTCGCCAGCGCATTGATGTCGTTGATGCCGCTTCCAATTTGGCCATCGAGTGAGATCCGTTGCGCCGACAGTTGCGATGACGCCTGGTTCAACTGTTTCGTCAAACCGTCTGCTTTGGTCAGAAGCACCGTGCGTGCGGTCAGGTCGGCCGGATTGGTCGCTACATCCTGCCAGGCCTTGAAGAACTCATTGATGCCTGCCGCGATGCCCTGGTCGTTTGCATCGTTAAAGAGAATTTGAATCTGCGAGAGTGCCTTTTGTGATGCGTCGAATTGCCCTATGCGCTCATTGGAGTTCAAGAGTTGTTGTTCGACAAAGCTGTCGACGGAACGGCGGATTTCCGAGACCTGGACGCCGGTCCCGATCTGGCCGGGGCGTCCGTTTTCGGGAAGGGTCGGGGTGAGGATCGCCTCCTGGCGCGAATAGCCAGGGGTGCTGACATTAGCGATATTTTGCCCGGTGACCGACATCGCGCGCTGAAAGCTGGCCAGCGCATTGGAACCCATGCCGAATAATCCGTTCAGTCCTGACATACGACCACTCGTTATCCTTTGGCTCTCACCAGGCCGGCGCCGTCCGCCACCGCGGTGCCGGACGATGAATAGAGTGCTGCAGATTCAGGAGACCGTTGCCAGCGCTTGAGCGCGCCATGCAAGAATTCAAGGGACTGCCCAATGAGTGTGGCGTTGAATCGATTCAAGCGGTCAGTCTCGCCGATGGCCGTGAGCAATTTGGCTTCCATCGAGGTACGCGCCGCCGGTTGAGGTCGTTCGGTCGAGGTTCGATGACGCCGCTGTTGCTCCAAGTCTCGAATCTCATCCAGAAGTTGAGTTTTTCGCGTCGTGACGGAAGTGAATTGGCCGAACGACAAGGACCGGATCGCCTCCTGTTCCTCCAAAAGCAAGGACTGGAACGCGAGCATTTTGTCGAGCATGCCCCGCACGAGCAGGTCTGATTCAGTGGGAGTATGTTGCGAGAGGGTCGACACCGTGCTTCCTCCTCGACAGTAACATTCCGGCCTACGAGGACAGCGAGCGAAGGGTCGAGCCGGTGAAGCGACTCGTTACAGAACCGCGTCCGTCAACACGTTACGAATGATGGCATCCGCAACCTTTTTGCCGTCGACGTTGTAGGTGCCCCCTTCGACGGACTGCTGAATCTGGCCGACTCTGGCGTCACGCTCGTGATCCGGCTGTTCCGCCGCCGCCCTCAGACGTTGGAGTTCCTTGGCCCGCTCCGAAATCTGCACGCGGTCTTGCGACTGCGTGGTCTGGGATGCGTGTTTCTTGTTCTGTGTCCGGTCGGTCTCCTGAACGCCTAAGAGAATTTTCGCGAGATCTGCGGCCCGGCCATTGTTTGAGATCTCCATGACTGCTTCTCCTCCCCTTCGCAGGGTGTTCCGTAGACTTTCCCCTAATCGAGTACTCTATCGGCGGGATCGGGCGGGAACTTTAGGAGAAACGGTCGATTTATTTGTTTTTTTCGACGTAGGCATCCACAAAGGCCGTGAGGCCGATCCCCCCCGCCTGTGTCGCCAGCTTGGCAATTTCCTGATCGTAAAAGGAGTACCAGACTTGCTCGGCCTTCCTGTCCAACAGGCCTTTTGGAATAGTTTCTCTCATTTTTCCAATTAGATAGGAAATAAAGTATGCTTCGAATTCCTGCCCGGCTTTATGCATCGCTTCAGTGGATTTCTGTCCTGCCTGACCCTGAACCCGCTCCAGGCCGGCGGGTTGAGTCGCATTCATCTGCGCCAGATCGAGTTGCCCGCTCAATAGATTCTTAATGTCCATAATTACCTGACTCTTCCCTATACAATCTCAAGATTGGCTTGAAGTGCTCCGGCCGCACGGAGGGCCGACAAAATCGCGACCAGATCTCGCGGTGTCACGCCGACGGCGTTAAGCGCCCGAACCACTTCTCCAAGCGTGACGGTTTGATCGACGACAATCAGCCGGGACTGCTCCTCAGCCACATCGGTCTGCACATCCGGGGTAACCGTCGTTTGGCCCTGGGTAGAGCCGATCACCGGAGCCGGCGGTTGCGACACATTGAGCGTGTTTTTCACGGAAATGGTGAGGTTGCCATGCGAAATGGCGCAGGTGGAGAGGCGGACATGTTCTCCCAGCACCACGGTGCCGGTGCGTTCGTTCACCACCACCTTGGCCGCCACATCCACACTCACATCCAGGCCTTCCATCGTCGCGATGTACTCCACGACCCGCCCCTGGAAGGTTGACGGCAGCGTCGTTTTGACGAGGCCTGCATTGACCGGAACCGCGGTACCCTTTCCGAACGTGCCGTCGATGGCTTCGGCCGTGCGAATGGCAGTGGTGAAATCCGGATGCCGCAAGAGCACCGACACGGTATCCCATTGGTCGATATCCACGACCAATTCTTTTTCGACGATGGCGCCAGCCGGCACGACGCCTGCGGCCTGGTGATTCTTCGTGACCGTGGCGCCCCCGGCGCCGCCCGTCCCGCCCAAAAACCCGCCGATGGACACGGGCCCTTGCGCGACCGCAAACACTTGTTGGTTCGGCGCTTTGAGCGGCGTCAACAGCAAGGTTCCGCCTTGGAGGCTCTTGGCGTTCGCCATGGAAGACACCACGGCATCAAGCGTCATACCCGGTTTGACAAAGGGCGGCAGTTTGGCCGTGACCATGACGGAGGCGATATTTCGCGTGAGCAACTGAATCGGATCGATGACCAGATTAATGCCCATCTTGTTCAACATGGACATCATGGCTTGAATCGTGAACTGGCCGCCGATGACCTGATCGCCCGTACGATCCAGACCCACCACCAATCCATATCCGATCAATTGGTTTTCCCGTACGCCTTCAATGGTTGCGACGTCTTTGACGCGGACGGCGTGCGCCAGCGAGGCGCTGAAGAACGAGATCATCAAGAAGGCCAGCATCCCCACCGCGGTGCGGCGAAGCCAGGGACTCATCTGCCGGCGGGGTTCCGCAACTGGCGCTGGTTTGGGCGGCGGCGGTGTCCATGGACGGGCCAGAAGCTCCGGATCCATCGAGGGCGTCCGGAGGACCCCGCTCGACAGCATGAGACGAAAACACTGCATGATCATCGCCCGTTGTTGTTTGCGTGGCCTCGTCATGATGACTCCTGTCTCGCTCCTGTTCGCCCTGCTCGCTTGGAAATTAAAACGGATAGACCCAATCCAGAATCCTGACGAACCAACCCGGCCGCTGCACATCGTCCACCACGCCCAGGCCGGAATATTCGATTTTCGCGTCGGCAATGGCGCTTGATTGCACCGTGTTCTTGGTATTGACGTCGACACGGCGGACGATGCCGGCGATCGTCATGATCTGCCGCTCCGAATTGACCGTGACTTCGCGCCGGCCTTCGATCCGCAAATCACCGTTGGGCAGCACTTCGGTCACGATCGCTGAGATGGTGCCGGTCAACGTGTCTTCGCGATTCGTGGCGCCTTTTCCACCGAACTTGTTTTTGGCGCTGGCGTCGATGCCGAATCCCCGCTTGGCTTCTCCGCCGAGCCGGATACCGGGAAGGCCGAGATAGCCCATGCCTGTGCCGCCGAGCCCGTTCGACACCGTGGAATCCTTTTCCGCGCTGGTGTCGGCGCTCTTGGACCCCTTGTGTTTTTCGGAGATCAATATCGTGATGATGTCGCCGGCACGCATGGCGCGCAGGTCTTCATAGAGATAGGCCCGGCCATTCTCTTCCTGCCACAACGAGCCGGTCGTCTTGGGAGGCGGCATTTTAGCCAGCTCCGTCTTCGTGGGTTTCGCGGTCGACGAACTCGAACAGCCGGGCAGGATGCAGAGCGCAAGCCCGCAGAGCATGAACCCGATCGTCTGATAACTCGTGAATGATGGGTTAGAAGCTGACACGGACCACCCCCGGACCCACGACGGTCGCTCGCAGATCTTTGCCGGAATCGACGTTGGACACGGTGATGGTTTGCCCCAGTTCGCCGTGCGATTTCGTGACACCCACGGTTTGAATGGAGAGTCCGCCCTGCCGAGCCTCGATCGTCACCCGATCGCCTTTGTGCACGGCAAACGGGCGCCGTAGTAAGGTCAGCCGGATCGCGTTTTGTGGCGCCAATGGCCGGATCGCCGCTTTGCCCACGACGTCTGCCGGATTGGTGGCAAAGGGTTGTTTGAGGTCGTACAGCACCAGGCGCTCGGTTGCCACGTCGTCCGCAGCGATCTCCTCATCGACTTTAATCGAACGCACCGGGACTACCACTTCGACGACGGCGGCGACATCTGCCGTAGCCTCGACGGTCTTGATGAACCGGCCGTTGACGGTCAGATGAATCTGAAACACCCGGCGACCGAGTGGTTCTTCGGAATGATTCGCGCTGACTTGCAGGTCCATCGTTCCGGAAGGCACTACAATCGGCTGCTGGGGATCGCCCAGCGCCACCTGGCAATCGACGGCTCGTCCGGCGAGTTCACGCTTGACGAAGTCACGGATGACCCCGCGAATCTGTTCCGGGTAAATCGTGCGTTTCCCGCGTGCCAGCGGAAGACTGTGCGCACTCTGCACGAGGGCTTCATGCACACGGAGCAGGGGCCTGATCGGAGCTCGCTCCCCTGCCGTCACGGGAGGAACCGCGCTCGCCAACAAGCTCATGGTCGCCACACAGATAAGGCCGGCTCGATTCACAGGTGTCACCCCTGGTTCAAGGTACGGCGCCGATTACCGGCGCAGGTTGTTGGCGATCTGCATCATTTCGTCGGACGCTTGGATCGTCTTCGAGTTAATCTCGTAACTGCGCTGGGCGATGATCATGTTGACCATCTCTTCCGCCAGATTGACGTTGGAACTCTCGAGAAATCCCTGTTGCAACGTGCCGAAGCCGGTCGAAAATCCGCCGGTTCCCTGCTGCGCCGGCCCCGACGCGAAACTGTCGAGGAACAAATTGCCGCCCATCGCGACCAGACCGGAGGGATTGTCGAAGCGCACCAGCTGAATCTGTCCCACCTGCGACGCTTGGGTCACGCCGGGGAGCAGCACCGAGACCGTGCCGTCCTGGCCGATGTCGATCTTGAGCGCGCCGGAGGGGATGGTAATGACCGGGGTGAGCTGGTCGCCGTCGCCGGTGACCAGATTACCGACGTTATCGCGCTTGAAGGACCCGTTACGCGTGTACATGATGGTGCCGTCCGGGCGCGCAACTTGGAAAAATCCCGCGCCGTCGATGGCCAGATCGAGATCGTTGCTTGTCTGCCGCATGTTCCCCTGCATCCATTCCTTGGCGACGGTAATGGGACGGACGCCGCCGCCGACCTGTACGCCCACGGGAAAGACGCCCACGTTCGACGCGTTGGTGCCCGGCAAGCGTTGGATCTGGTAGAGCAAGTCGCCGAATTCCGCCCGGCTGCGCTTGAACGCATTCGTGTTCACGTTCGCCAGGTTGTTGGCGATCGTGTCGACGTTGAGTTGCTGGGCCGTCATGCCGGTCGCGGCCGTCCACATTGCGCGAATCATAACACTCCTCCTATTGCACCCGGCCGAGATCCTGGATGGCCGTATCCGTCATATGGTCCAGCGTCTGAATGAGCTTCTGCGCCGATTCATAACTCCGCATGCCCTGCATCATCTTCACCATTTCACTCAACGAATTGACGTTCGATTCTTCGATATGGCCGGACTGGAGCTGCGGTTTCTTTGACACGCTGGGCTTGCCGCCGGTAAACAACCCTTCGGCGAATTTCTGCGGCATCTCATTGGGAGGGAATTCCACCACCTTGATCGTACCGATCGGGTTGCCATCGACTTGGATGCCGCCCTCGGCATTGATCTGAATGTTGCCGGCCGGCACTTTGATCTCGCCCTTCGTGCCCATGACCGGATGTCCGAGATTGGTCACCAGGCGACGTTGGCTATCGAGGGAGAAAATGCCGTTGCGGGTATACCGCACTCCGTCAGGCGTCTTGACCTCAAAAAATCCATCGGTCTGGATCGCAAGGTCCAGCGGATTGCCGGTGATGCGGATCCGTCCCGGCTCGAAGGTTGTTCGCATGCCGTTCGCTTCGGTGAACACACGCTCGGTCGGGCCGGCCGGTCTGGTTGAAATGGCAGACGTGATGCCGCTCGATGCCGTCCCCATCCCGACCGACCCGCCACGAGCCAAGAGTCCGCGAAACCCCTGCTGATCCTGTTTAAAGCCGGCCGTATTGACGTTCGCCAAATTGTTGGCGAAGACCTGTAGCTGTTTTTCTTGGGCGACGGCGCCGGAAAGTATGGGATAGATGGCTCGATTCATATGGTATCGATTCCAACCCTTCTGTTTCTGTCACAGGGAGAGTTAGCAATCGACATGCCATTGCGAAGAGATGCATCGAACCACGCAGTCTGCAGCCTCCGGCGGAAGAAATCGCTCATGATTGCCGATAGATGGAGACGACATGCGGTGTGAATGTACGCGCGCGCAGGCTGCTGCGGCCGACGAGAGCTGTCAAAGATGCTGACGGGTGGAAGTCTTTACCGCAGAGTGGGGAAAGTCCTGCCTACCTGGGCAGATCCTAAAAGCGAGCACTGGAAGGACTAGACGGCGATCGTGGAGGTGGAATCTGCTGCTGGCTTCGCGCATACGTTCTCGAGGCCGGACATTCCCGACACGTCGGTTCGCGCTGCCTCCAGAGCCCGCGCGGCCGCGTCGAGCAAGAGGTTGGCGTCCATCTCGTCTCGGTTGGAGAGCGCGACACCGATCCGGCTGGTCAGAAAGACTTCGTGCTGATCGAGGGTGATCGGTAAGGCGATCGCTCCCTGCATTTTTCTGGCGAGTATCACCACCTCATCGGCACCTGTCACTTGATCCACCAACACGGCAAAGATCCGTTCGGCGATCCTCGCCACGGTATCGGTGGTGCGCAAGGCGCTTTTCACGCGGGCCGCCTCGATCCGGTACATGAGATGCCTGTTCAGGTCGGCAGGGGTTTTGACGGCCGGCGTGAAATAGTCCAGCTCGATCATCAGCACGGCCACCTGGCGGCCATGTTTCTGTGCGCGGATGAGAGCCTGATTGAGCAGTGAGAGAAACAGGCGATTCAGCGGTAAGCCGGTGACCGGATCGTAGGTGCTCGTTCCATCACTCTCTGAGGCCCTCCAGCTTGTCCGCACGGCAGAGGTGCCGCTCCGTGGAGACCAAAAAGTCGCCCCGAAAATCATCAGCGTGAAGGCCACCCCGATCGAGACCATCACAGGATAGGCGGTTAACGCCGAGAGGGTCAGGAGGCCGATGGCCGCTGTCCAATATAAGCCACCTGCCATGAACAGGAGACAAACCAGCGCGCCGAATCGGGCGGCATCGTACGACCGAGAGAGCGCCTCATCGTCCGACCAGGCGTGATGATGCGGGAGCTCGGTGGCAGCGCTCGACTCGTTGGTTCCAGGTGGAGGCACGCTCATACGCGCGAAGAGAACTGGTGGTTGCCCCATGAATATTGGGGTCTAGAGGGTATCGGACAGAGCGGGAGAAAACTAAAGGCGGTGTGGCGGTCTCACTGAAGGTCGTTCAAAGAACCGACAACAAGGAAGAAGAGCGGATTCGAATGCCTGTTTAGACATCGACCGGTTCGAGCCGGGCTTTGAGATGGAGAATGGCTTTCGAATGGATCTGGCAGACCCGCGATTCAGTGACTTTTAACGCTTGCCCGATCTCTTTCATGGTCAGTTCCTCGAAATAATAGAGCGACAGCACCAGACGTTCCTTTTCAGGCAGGTCCTGAATCGCCGATTCGAGCACGTGACGGGCTCGTTCGTTCACAAGGACCGAGAGCGGGTCCGGCTGGTTGGAGTCGGTCAACATGCTGATGATCTTGTGTCCATCCGCGTCCTGCACCCCGAGATCATCCAAGCTGATTACGACGGCGCCGCGCGAGCGGGTCAGGAATTCGTCGAGCTCGTCCGCCGACATTTTCAATTCTTTGCCGACTTCCTGGTCTGTGGGTGGGCGCCCGAATCGGTGCAGCAGTTCGGAATAGGTTTTTTGAAGCAGGGAAATCCGCTCGTGGACTGAGCGCGGAATCCAGTCCATCGACCGGATCTCATCGAGCATGGCGCCGCGAATCCGGAATTCCGCATAGGTTTTGAACTTGGCCTCGCGGGTCGGGTCGTATTTGTCCATCGCATCCATGAGCCCCATGATGCCCACGGACATCAGGTCTTCTGCATCCATGTAGGCCGGCAGGCGGAAGGCCAGCCGATGGGCCATGGCCTTCACGACATGGGTGAATTCCTGAATGACCCGTTCACGATCCGCTTCCGCAATCACCCGCCGCGAGGCATTCCCGGTCGCAGACATTTTGCGTGCTTCCATCATGCGCGTACAGTCCTTTCCGTCAGTGCGTCCGCAAGAGTTGTTGCCAGAGGAACTGCACTGTGCCCTTCGGAAGCGCCGGAGGCGTCAACTGTGCCACCGCTTCAGTCAGCTCTCGAAATGCGCGGCTGGCCGGCGCGTGAGGAAACAGATCGATGACGGCTCGCTGCTGGGAGACCGCCATCGGCACATAGTCGTCCTGAGGGATGGCGCCCAGATAATCGAGAGAAATATGGAGAAACCGGCTGACGGCGACTTCCAGCTTGCGGTAGATGCGGGCCGCATCGCGCGGCGACTTCACCATATTGACGAGGACGTGAAAACGCCGTTCCCGGTATTGCCGCAGCAGGACCTTCATCAACGCATAGGCGTCCGTGAGCGATGTAGGTTCAGGAGACACGACCACCACGATGGATTGCGCGGCCGCCGCGAAGTAGGTCACGGTGGAAGAAATGCCTGCCCCGGTGTCGATCAACAGCACATCCATGGTGGATGCGAGACGTTCTAATTCTTCCTGCAGAATGAGCTGCTGCGCCTCGGTCAACACCGTCAGCTGCGAAATACCGGTGCTGGCAGGCAGCACGACGATGCCATTGGGACCGGTCAAGGCGATGTCCTCGAGCCGGCAGGTTTTCGCGAGGACATGCTCCAGCGTGTATTTCGGCGTCAGCCCCAGCAAAATATCGACATTCCCCAACCCGAGATCGGCATCCAACACCAACACGCGTTTGCCGGTCTGGGCCAAAGCAATCGCCGTGTTCGCCACCACATTACTCTTCCCCACCCCGCCCTTTCCGCTGGTGACGGTGATGACCTGGGTGCGGGAGGGACCGACGCTGCCGTCAAACGTGTTCAGTTGCGGATCCAAAATGTCTGGTTCGATCGCCATCGTCTCTCCCCTGTTATTCGCTGCCGTCTATCGCGTGTAGGACTTGATACTTGGCACAACTGCCGGCGCGGCCTGCCTGCTCCATGGCTGACCATGCTGTTCCCCCGGCGTCCGCACCTGCCCTCCGAGCAGCAGGTCGCCCAAGCGATTCACTTGCGCCTGGACTAAATCATCGGGCACCCGTTGACCGGTGCCCCAGTAAGAAAGCGGGATGCCCGTACGATGCGTGGCTTCAAAAATTCCACCATACCCGGTCGTTTCATCCAGCTTGGTAAACAGCAGTCGTAACGAAGGCACGTCCACACACTGGCTGGTGCTGACCACGATATCCGGCACCCGCGTACCGGCGGCCAATACGAGATGGACCTCCATGGGAAGAGCGCCATCGATCAACCCTCTCCACCGCTGCGCTGTTATTGGCTCATAGGGGTTGAATCCCGCGGTATCGATCAGAATCAATTCGGCTTCGCGCGCTTGCGCAATGGCGGCGCGAGCTTCTTCGCATGACGCGGCCACCGCCAGCTCAATCCCCAGGACTTCCGCGTACAGCCGCAGATGTTCCACCGCCGCCGGACGATAGGTATCCATGGTGATCAGGGCGACACTCCGCTGTTCGACGATGCCGTAGTGCGTCGCCAGCTTCGCGATGGTGGAGGTTTTGCCGACCCCGCTCGGGCCGACAAACAGGGCGATTTTCTGTTCGCCGGCGGTGCTCAGCAACGGACCGGCGGTGGTGACCCGGTCCAGCAACACCGTCCGCAAGAGCTGTAGAGAGGAACTGCGCTGAGACGCACCCTGTTCCACCAAGGTCTCGCGCAATTCCCGCAAGCAGGCTTCGGCGGTGGCATGCTCCACGCCTTGGGCCAAGAGATCTTCATAGACACGCTGGAATGACTGGAAGGTGGTGGTCTGACTGTCCCTGTTGCCGTCGGAAGACTTCAACACGCGCGGGAGCTCTTGCGGGGTAAACGACGCCTGGCGAGCCGCCGCCCGGGGCTTGTCGTCTCGTTTCTCTATCGCGCCTTGGAGCGTTTTCTGGAACCGTGATTCCTCGGCCGGTACTGTTGGTGATTGCGCAGTAAGGGGAGCGGGACGATCCTCTTCGCCGAGTATCGGTGCGGATTCCGGCACCGCGGCATCGTCTTCAATCGCCGCCATCACTTCGAGCATCGAGCCGCCCAGGAGGCCGAACCCGTTATCCCAAGAACGCACGCGCTTCGTCGACAGAATGACGGCATCCGGCCCCAGCGTATCTTTGATGGAACGGATGGCCTCATGCATCGATGCGACGTGAAAGGTCCGTACCTTCATGCCAAGCTCCTCGTGTCACCGCCGTCGAGATCGAGACGAACTGTTTCCATGGCCTGCAATCGCGTCACACTATCCACTTCGTTCAATCCTAGGATCGGCACCGAGTGCAAAATGCGGTCCGTCAGTTTCCGGAGATGCCTGCGTAACGAAGGGGAACAAAGAATCACCGGTTGATGTCCTCTCCCGACCATGCGCTCCGCGGCCTGCTTCAATGCATTGAGCAGTTTCTGTGCCACCAACGGGTCAGGAACCCATTGGTTGCCCTGCCCGGCCGCATTGGCCTGATCGGCAAGCGTGCGATCCAGGCGCGGGTCGAGTCCGATGATCGGCAACGATCCGTCCGGCGCGAGATATTGTTTCGTAATCGTCCGTCCCAGCGCCTGGCGCGCGACTTCCGTGAGGATATCGGCATCTTTGGTGCTCGCCGCATGGTCGGCGATGGTTTCCAAGATGGTGCGCAGGTCGCGGATGGGCACCCCTTCGCGCAAGAGATGCGACAACACGCGCACGAGCGTCCCGAGGGGAATCAGATTCGGAATGACTTCCTCGACCAGCTTGGGGTGATTCTTGCCTAGCTGATCCAATAACCCCTGCACTTCCTGCCGCCCCAGCAGTTCATGCGCATGCCGCTTGATCAACTCCGACAGATGGGTTGCGATGGCGGAACCGGGGTCTACCACAGTGTATCCGGCCATCTGCGCCTGTTCCCGCTGTTGCTCCGGGACCCACATGGCCGGGAGTCCGAAGGCCGGCTCCTTGGTCGGCAACCCATGAATGATGCCGCGTTGAGCCGTTCCCGGATCGATGGCCAAGACGTGGGCCGGCATCACTTCGGATTTTGCCAACTCGACGCCCTTGAGGAGCGCCGCATACTCGTTGGGCCTGAGCTGCAGATTGTCTCGAATGTGGATCGGCGGCAGGACGAATCCCATCTGTTCGGCAAATTGGCGCCGGAGACCTTTGATCCGGTCGAGTAAGGCGCCGCCCTGCCCTCCATCAACCAGGCCGATGAGACCGTACCCCACTTGCACTTCCATGAGATCCAACGGAACGACCTGAGTCGCGGCTTCCTCAGCTTTGACTTGTGGCGTGTCCTGTTCGGGAACTGCGACGGCCGCCTTCTGGTGCTCATTGAGTTGAAAAGCCATCCAGCCGGTCAAACTGCCGAGCGCGAGAAAGGCCAGATGGGGCAAGCCTGGCACCAACCCCATGGCGAGCAGAATGCCGGATGCGGTGCCGATGGCCTTCGGTGAGATGAGGACTTGGCGCGTGATTTCGAACCCGAGATTGACCTCGGACGCCGCGCGGGTGATGACGATACCGGCCGCGGTGGAGACGATCAGCGCCGGCACTTGCGCGACGAGACCTTCGCCCACCGTCAGCAAGGTGTAGGTCTGTGCCGCGGCGGCCACCGTCATCCCCTGCTGCAGGACACCGATGGTTAAGCCGCCCAGGATATTGACCAGCGTAATGACGACCGCCGCGATGGCATCGCCGCGGACGAATTTGCTCGAACCGTCCATTGCTCCATAAAAGTCCGCTTCCTGCGCAATTTCCTTTCGCCGCTGACGGGCTTCCTTGTCATTGATCAGGCCGGCGTTCAGATCCGCATCGATGGCCATCTGTTTGCCTGGCATGGCATCCAACGTAAACCGCGCGGCGACTTCCGCCACGCGCCCGGCACCTTTGGTGATGACGACGAAGTTGATGATCACCAGAATGGTGAACACAACCAGCCCGACCGTATAATTACCGCCGACGACGAAATTGCCGAACGCGCGGATGACTTCTCCTGCCGCAGCCGCGCCTTCGTTTCCGTGCAACAGGATCAAACGGGTGGACGCGATGTTCAGAGCCAGCCGCAGCAACGTCACCATCAGCAGAATCGAGGGGAAGACCGAGAACTCCAGCGGACGCCGGACCTGCATGCCGACCAAGAGAATGATGATCGACAGAGTGATGTTGAAACTCAGCAACAGGTCCAGAAAGAAGCGCGGGAGCGGGACCAGCATGACCATCAGAATGCCGACTACACCTACGGACATCAGAATGTCCGGATGTTTCACGAGGGATGTGCTGGGTACCGACGTATTATCCTTCGCCATCTTCGCTCCCTACTGTCCGGAACTAAGCCGGCGGCAATTTGCCGCGCACGCGATACACAAAGGCCAGAATCTCGGCCACGGCGCGATAGAGGTCTTCCGGAACCTCTCGGCCCACGTCGACCAGCTTGTACAACGTTCGAGCCACCAGTTTGTTTTCCACGATCATGACGCCGTGTTGGCGGCCGATCTCCCGAATTTTTTCGGCGACAAATCCGGCGCCTTTCGCCACCACGATCGGCGCCCCCATCGCTTTCGAATCGTATTTCAAGGCCACCGCCAGGTGAGTCGGGTTCGTGATGATGACGTCCGCTTTCGGCACCGCAGCCATCATGCGTTTGCGCGACATCTCACGCTGGGTGCTGCGCACCTTCGCTTTGAGACCGGGGTCTCCTTCTGCGGCGCGACTCTCTTCCTTGATTTCATCGCGCGACATCCGCAAACCGCGCTCCCATTCGAAACGTTGATACCCGTAGTCGAGGGCGCCGATGACCAGCGCTGCGCCGCTCATCATGAGGGCGGCCTTGAACGTCGCCCAGCCCACCGTGGGCAGCAGGGTTTCCATGCCGAATTGAGTCAACGGCGAAAATTGAAGCATATCTTCTTGAATGGTGAAGTAGCCGATGCTGCCGATGGCCAGGATCTTGAGCCAGGATTTCACCAACTCGCTCAAGGCCCGGACCGAAAACAGTCGCGAAAATCCTCCGACTGGACTGATGCGTGACCAATCAATACTGAGGCCGTCTTTTCTCCACAGGAAGCCGGTTTGCATCACGTTGGCGCCCACACCCACGACGGCGATGCCGGCTACGACCGGACCCAGCATCACAAACACGTCAATTCCGATCTGGCGCAGAATCAGATGCAGGTGATCGAGACTGAGCGCCCGGAGTGTCGATTCCTCCATGGATTGGCTGAGCCAGTGCTGCAAGGAATGGCGCAGCCGTTCCATGATGGCGGGCGTCATCCAGTACAGCGCGGCAAAACTTCCCAGCAAGGCGACGGCCATGGCGGCATCGCGGCTGAGCGCGATCTGCCCCTTCGATCTCGCTTCTGCTTTGCGTTTCGGTGTTGCCTGCTCTGTGCGATTTTGCGCGCTGTCAGCCATGCCCCAACCCCTTCAGGAGACTCAAGATCGTCTCCACCAGGTTCTCGAATTCTTTCTCAAACAGCGACAGCGTAAAGGGCATGGCCAAACTCATGGCCAACAGGCCCGCCCCGATCGTGATGGGGAAACTCAAGACAAAGACATTCATCTGAGGCACGGCGCGTCCGAGGATGGCGAGGACGGTATTGACGATCAGTAGGGTGGCAAAGACCGGAGCGGCCATCTTGAGCGCGACACCCAGCATGTTTTGCGCCAGATGAATGATGTCGGTGGCAATGCCGTCGGACAGTTTGGCGCCGAAAGGCGGCACAAACTCGTAACTCATTCCGATGGCATGCACCACCATCAGGTGCGCATTGAGCGACAGGAACACCAACGACCCGAGCGTGAGCTGGAATTGCGCGATGATGGGAGCGTTCTGATGGCTCATGGGATCGAACATCTGGATCGCGCTGAACCCCATCTGTGTCCCGACCAACTCACCGGCGACTTGAAAGCCGGAAAACAAGAGTCGGACCGCCAGGCCGATGGTCAAGCCGATTAGAAACTCGCTTCCGATGCCGGCGATCACCAGAACCGGATCAGCCGGAAATGCCGGCAACTGGATGATCGGCGCCAGCACCAGGCCCAGCATCGTGACTAACCCGGCCTTGACCGGCATCGGAATGGTCAGAGTATTTAAGATGGGGAAGACACTGATCATGCCGGCGATCCTGACTAACAGAATCGAAAAAGACTGAAATTGCGGCAAGGCGAGGTGCAAAGTTTGCGCGGCGTTCATGCTGTGGACGACCTATCAGTGAATCAACGTCGGAATGCTGGTAATGATATGAGTCATAAACGAGATGAGCACGCCCATCATCCAGGGCAGAAACAGCAGCGTGGCGGCGAATATCGCCAACACTTTCGGCACGAAGGTCAGCGTCGCCTCGTTGATCTGGGTCATCGCCTGAAAGGTGCTGACCATCAGGCCGACGATCAGGCTCAGGCCTAAGATGGGCGCCGAGACCAGCATGGCGGTTTCGATGGCCTGGCGTCCGATTTCCGTGACTGTTTCAATCGTCATCTGCAGCAATCCTATTGAAAGCTCTTCACCATTGAGCCGACCACCAGATACCAGCCGTCTGCGAGGACGAAGAGAATGAGCTTAAACGGCAGCGAAATCATGACGGGTGGCAGCAGCATCATGCCCATGGACATCAAGACGCTGGCCACGACCATGTCCACGATGAGAAACGGAATGTAGAGCAGAAATCCGATTTGAAACGAAATGCGCAATTCGCTGAGGACGAACGCGGGGATGATCACATGCGTCGGAACCTGATCCACTTGCGCAGGTTTGGGCGAATGGGACAATTCCAAGAACAGTTCCAAATCCTTGTCCCGCATTTGCTTCAACATGAAGCCACGAATCGGTTGAATCCCCCGATTCCACGCATCCTCGTACCCGATTTGTTCCGCGAGCAGCGGCTGCAGCGCATCCTTGTAGACCGCCTGCCCCACCGGAGCCATCACAAACATGGTGAGAAAGAGGGCCAAACTGATCAGCACCTGGTTGGGCGGCACCTGCTGCGTCCCGAGGGCCTGGCGAAGGAAGGAGAGTACGATCACCATGCGCGTGAACGACGTCACCATGATGAACAACGCGGGCGCCAGCGACAGGACGGTCAACAGCGCGAGGATCTGCAGCACCACAGCGGTCTGTTTGGGACCGCTTTGACCGAGATCCAGCGTCAGCGATGGTCCCTCTGCATAGACCGCGGAGGCGCTGACCAGAATTATAAGGAAGACCAGCCCGAACAATCCCCTGCGCCGCGCGCCGGAGCCGGCATGCATTCTCCCCCCCTGCTGAAGAGACGTGACGTTACCGTCCGGCATGTACCGTCTCCTCGCGAGATTCAGACCTGACAGGATCGGATGGCGGGATGACAGGACTCGATGAGGCATCCAGCAGGAGCCGTTTCACCTGCTCTGGATCGGTCACTTTCCCGAGCGCAATCAGATCCGTCGCCGTGGTGCCGAGAATCAGAACCTCACCGGCAACGGCAACCAGCATGACCTGCTTGCGGGATCCCACCGAACCGCTGCCCAGAACTTTGATCAACGGCGCCCCGCCGACCGGGAGAAAGCGCTGGCCGACTCTGGATTTCACGACGGCCAGCAGGCCAAGAATCAACGCCAGCACAACCCCCAGCGCCGAGACCATGCGGACCACACTTTCCCACATCTCCATGGAACGATCGACCTTCTTCGCGCCCGCACCGGCGGTCTCGCCGGATCGCGCCGCGGTTATCCGAGTTGCTGAATGCGCTGATTGGGGCTTACGACATCCGTCAAGCGAATGCCGAACTTTTCGTTGACCACCACGACCTCGCCGCGCGCCACCAGCTTATTGTTGACCAGCACTTCCATCGGCTCCCCTGCCAGCTTATTCAGCTCGATGACGGAGCCTTGTCCAAGCTGCAACAACTCGCGAATCAACATGCGTGTCGAGCCGATCTGCACCGTCACCTGCAACGGAATGTCGAGCACGAAATCGATATTTTTGTTCGCTGGCACCGCTCCCTGGTTATCGACCGGGGGAAACGAGGTCGCCTGCGGGCTCATGTCCGCGGCATTGGCCGCATCCGCCTGCGGGGTTGTATCGCCGTTGCCCATGCGTAAATCTCCTTTGATTCCGGCGCGACCTAACTCAAGACCTTGGTAACGCGGCAGGCATGATTGCCTTTAAAAACCCCGGGCTGCCCGTGAAATTTCGGATCGCCCTCGACCAGACACAGCATCGGATCGCCGGGATGTTGATCCAGCATCAACACATCGCCGGGACTGAAGTTCATCAGGTCCTGCACGTTGATTTTGGCCGTCCCCAGTTGAACCGTCACAGCCACATCGCATTCCTGCAGCGAATCCTTAAACCGGCTGCCCCAGCTGCTGTCCTGCTCCACGTTGTCGGCAAAGAGGCCGGAGTAGAGCTTTTCTTTGATCGGTTCCAACATGGAGTAGGGATACGCGATAAACATTTCGCGGGTAATGTCACCGAGATGCACCTGGAGCGTGACCACGACGACAATTTCCGACGTGGTGACCACCATGGCGAATTGAGGGTTGCTCTCCGAGCGCAGATAGTTGAGCTTCACAGGCATGACGGCCTGCCATGCCTTCTCCAGATCGACCAGCGCCTGCTGAACCAGTTTCTTGATCAACCGGAGTTGGATCGTCGTGAACTCTCTCCCTTCCGGCTTGACATGCGTCTGGACCTTGCCACCGAAGAAGAAATCCACGATCAGGTACACCAGCATGGCGTCCATGATGTAAAGCCCGTTGCCACGCAAGGGTTCCATGGCAAACAGATTGAATGAGGACGGCACGGGGACCTTTTGGATGAAATCCCCGAACTTGATGATTTGCGTGCCAAGGACGCTGAATTCGATCTTCTCGCGCAGGGCACTGGTCCACGAGACGGATTGCTGGCGCGTGAAGCGGTCATTGATCATTTCCATTGTGGGCATGCGCCCGCGAATGATCCGCTCCTGGCTCGTCAGACTGTAGGTTTTGATTCCCCCGGGGGCTTCCTCTTCCTTCGGCGCCGTTTCGACCTCGCCGGACATGACTCCGCCCATCAAGGCATCGATTTCTTCCTGGGAGAGTATCTTGTCCATGAAGTCCTGGCGCTTATTCCGGTTACTGAATCACAAATTCCGTGAAGTACGTCGATTTGACCGACTTCTTGGGTAGCAGGCCGTTGATCCGTTCGGTGATGTCGTCGCGCAACTTGTGTTTGCCCTGCGGGGAGCGCGCCGTGGCCGAGTCCAAACTGGTCAGCAGGACGAGAATGGCATCGCGAATTTGCGGCGTGCGCGCCTTGATTTGCTCGACTGTGCCGGCATTGTCCGCTTCCACCTTCAGGGTGACTTTGAGGTACCGAATCTCCGGTGAATCCGCGAGGTTGACGATGAAGGGATCCAAATCGGCAATGGCGCTCGCATCAGCGACGGCGCCATGCTCGCTTGGGGCTTTCTCGTCCGCTGCGCCATGCGCGGAAGCCTTTTCTCCCCCGCTCTCGGCCTGCGCTTTTTCGCCGGAGGATCCGCCCATCATTTTCATCATCGCAAAGGCGCCGCCCAACGCGAGGAGCAACACCCCGCCGACGATGATGATGACCATCTTCATGGGAATACCAGCCGGTGCTGCTGGCGCCTTTTCTTCAGCTGCGTCTGACATACAACCCTCCTGCGGACAGTGTTTGCCGGTGCCGGTCAGTTGTGCAATGCATATGCCACGTGCCGCGCAGAGGAGACCTCTCGCCTGTCGCGGAACGGGTCGTAGATCACGTGATAAGACAATGATTTGGAGCCGTGGGTTCTTCCGCGTGATGGTACGTCGCCGGTGCGACATACGTGTTGTCACGGTAGTGACGCGGGCTCTCTGGAAGCCGACAGAATGTTGACGAGAGAAAGAAGACGAAAAGCCGCGAGGATAAACACCCGAAGTAGGTAGAAATTGCCGAGTAGAGCCCCGGCAACGGCGGTGACACCGTGCCGGGGCCCTCACCGCTTACCGCTTGAGATTCACGAGTTCTTGCAACATTTCGTCGCTGGTCGTGATCGCGCGAGAATTCGCCTGAAAGGCGCGCTGCGTAATGATCATGTCCACAAACTCTTTGCCGAGATCCACATTGGATTGCTCCACGGTACCGGATAAAACCCTCCCCAACCCATTGACCGTAGGGGCACCGGACAATGCGGCCCCGGACTCGACCGTCTCTAAAAAGTGGTTGTCGCCCACATCGGCCAATCCATCGGGGTTCATGAAACGACTCAAGACCACTTGAGCCAGCGCACGGGTTTGACCGTTTGTGAATTGCGCCATAACTTTTCCGTCCTTGTCTACGCTAATCCGGTCCATGGTGCCGGACGCATAGCCGTTCTGCGTTTGACTCACAACTCCGGACGCGGCGCCGAATTGAGTCAGAGAAGCCAGGTTGACAGTCAAGGTTTGCGGCGTCGTGGCTCCGTTGGTCAAGGCCGCAGTCACGGTCTGCGTGCCGCCTGCCGTCACCGCGCCGCTCGCATTAAACGTCATATTGGTTTGCGCCGTCGCCGCGCCCCCGTCAATCTGCGAGTAGACACCCCAAGCATTAGCGGCCGTCTTTCGGAAATACAGCTGCATCTGATGCGAGTTGCCCAGGGAATCATAGAACGTCATGCCGGTCGAAAAATTGTATGACGTCGTATCGGTCACAGCGAAGGCTGACGCTGGTGCAGTGGCGTTGGCGTTGAGATTGCCGAGAATTGCGGCGGTAGTCGTTGCAACCGGAGGGACGGCGCTCGATGTCAGCGTAATCCCGCTGACGATACTGGTGATGTTCCCCACGGTGTCTGCTTGATATCCCTGCAGCAACGCTCCGCTGCTGTCCACGACTTGTCCCAGGTTGTTGACCTGAAATTGCCCGGCTCGAGTGTAGAAGCTAGCTCCGGCGGGATTTCGAACCAGATAAAACCCATTTCCATCTACGGCGAGGTCAAATGTATTCCCCGTAGTGGTCATCGACCCTTGTGAGAAATTGCGCTGTACGTCGTTCATAAAGACGCCGAGACCAATTTGGTCGCTTCCAGCGCCGCCACCTGCGAGACTGGATGAGACTAAATCCGAAAACGTGGCCCTGCTCGATTTAAAACCTGCCGTGCCTACGTTGGCGATGTTATTGCCGATGACACCCATGGCGTTCCCGTATGAACTCAATCCGGTCACCGCGGTGAACATCGAAGTCAAAATACCCATGATCTCTCCTCCTTGTTGCCGTACTCGGTCTCGTTCTGTCTCTTCCTGCGGTCGGCATTCACGCCGGCCTCGATCAAGCGACTGCCGTCGTCTCGGCCTGGGTGGTCTTGCTCTGGGCCGCCTCTTGGAGTGCCACGCTTTTCTCCATCAACGTCACCATCTTCGTCATCTGGTCCAACTGCGAAAATTGCGCCGTCTGCGCAATAAACGCCTCGTTGTCCATCGGCTTCAGAGGATCCTGATGCTGAAGCTGCGTGACGAGCAATTTGAGAAAGTCGTCCTTGCCGAGCGGTTTCGGGCCATCAGTCGTCGGAGTCGATGGATCCGTTTGAGTTTTCTGTGTAATCATCTGACTGATATCCATATATCCTCCTACTCAGGCAAAAAAGCTGACACGTTCGTTCGATCCGGTACTACGTTCTCCCCTCGCTCCACGCTCATCCTCTCGTGCCGCGGCCTGGGATAGGCTGGGTGATGGTGGCCGGCTCTGCTGCTGTTGCTGCTGTTGAAACATCCAGGCGTTGTCTCCGCGCCCTTGTTGCTGGTCGACTGTGACTCGCAACATGCCCATTTCGAGGCCCGACGTGCGCAGAGACGACTCCAACGATTGCCCCTGTTGGAGCAGCCCCTGGCCCAACTCGCCGTGTTCCGTTCGGATATGCGCATGAACCGTCTGATCGCTCATCATGACTCGAACGCGCAACGGCCCCATATCCAACGGATCCAGATCCAACGTCACACTCTGTGACACGGGAGCCATCCCTCGAAGCTCGCCCACCCGTTCCGATTCAGAAGCCCGAAGCACTGCGGTGGTCTGGCTGGATTCGCTCCGAGCGAAGGAACTCTCGCTTGCGGAAGGCGCCGGTTGATGAAGATCATTCAGTCTTTCCATAAACACCGGGCGACCGTTCTGCTCGACTGACGGAGTTTGGTTGGAGAGGGAACGATCAGTTCCCCCGGGCGAATCGGAAAGACTCTGACCGTCCTGCTCCAGGAAACGTCCCGTGCTGGCCCCTGCTAGACCGTCGCTCAGGGACGTGCCTTGCGCGAGCCCATCGAGAATCGTCGAACGATCCATGTG
The DNA here is from genome assembly GCA_022226935.1 of Nitrospira sp. Lineage (GTDB taxonomy): Bacteria > Nitrospirota > Nitrospiria > Nitrospirales > Nitrospiraceae > Nitrospira_A. The sequence goes on along the minus strand of CP092081.1, from coordinate 1,084,579 downwards.
ATCGATTTGGCCTTGCTCCGCCATTTTGAGGTTGGGCTTGGACGCGGTCATAGCGGCAAGAGCGGAATTCAGATGGTCCGCATCAATTCGAACTCCTGCGTCGGACTCCGTGCGGTCTGCCGGTCTTTCTTCGGGAGCAGGAATTTGGCCGGTGATCAAGGGCATCTCCTTCGCCTCGTTCTGCGCCATCTCCTTCCCTGCGATTTGCTTGGACGGGGCCGATTCTTTACCTGCGGCTGCCGCGGCGGCCGGATCGTGCGCCGGAACCCCTTGTGTTGCGGCATCAGCTCCGGGTGCAGAGACGACCAGGGATGCGGCTGAGGCAGATCCTTCTGCTGCATGGTCGGTTGAGATGGACGCAACCGCGCTGCTGGCTGTCTCAGAGGGGTTCTCACCCGTCTCCGTTTGCGGCGATGGCTGTTCGACCGGAGCCGCCGGAGCGGACGGCACCATCATGGCGGCAAGCATCATGTCCTGCGGCACGGCGCCTTGCTCATGGCTTTTCTTTTTCGATCCCTGAGCGGCGCTTGTTTCTTCTGATTCATCCGCCGACTGTCGGGCCTTCTCCCCAGAGCGTTCACTACGGTTCGACGGCTGGTCATCGGCCTGCGCGACGGTTGATCGCTCCGGTGGCTGGCTGGATGAGTCTGAGGTGGAGCGAAGAACTGGGCGCGCGTGGAGACCTGTCCTCTCCCCATTGCGAGGTGCCGGAGCATCGTGCTTCGGTGGCATGTGGCGAGCCTCCGCCCGCCCGAGCACCGTCTCAAAATTTCGTGATGGATCCGAACCTTGGAGCGCCGTCTGACGATCCCTGGCATCCTGAATCCCCTGTGAGGAATGGTTCGGAAATCCGTTGAAGACTGGTTGCATATCAGTGGCCATACAATTCCTGTCTGTGACGAGCCCGTGAATAGACAGTGGACACTATTACAAAGGCCGTGCCATGAGGCCGTTGCTGGAAAAAGCGGTCTGACGCGAGGTTTTGAAGGGACGTGGCGATTCGGGAATCGCGAGAAGGAAATTTCTGCAGTTGGAGACGGCAAAAGATGCCGGAGGAAGAATGCGTGAAACGACAAGCTAGGGTGTGGTCAGTAATTGCTCGGTCAGCCGGGCTGCGCGTTCCGGCTTGACCTCCGCCAGAATGGCCCCCGCAGACTTGCCTTTGAGGAGCCGGAGAACTTCGAGCGCCTTGCGTTCGGGCATGCGTTCCAGCCTGGCCGCGGCTTCTTCGGCCGGCATCGCTTCGTAGATCTTCGCCAGTTGGGCCTGATTGACGTTGACAGCCGGAGTGGCTTTGCCCGGCGTTTTTGCTTTGTCGGCCTCGCCCGCGCCTTTGGCCTGAGCGGCCTGGCGGCGTTTCTTTTCCGCCTCCACCGCTTGCTCGTGGCGCGTGACGATCTGCTCCAACTCCGCCTTCAGTTCCAAGAGATGCGTCTCCGATCCACGCACGGCCGTCTCACGCTTGTCCAAGAGCCGTTTACGCTGCTCCAGCATTTCATAAATTTCACGTGGGGCGATGGTGGCCGGCCCCTGGATGTCTTTTTTTATGCTCTCGGGCTTCGGCTCTTCTTTCTGTACCGCAGGAGCCGGCTTCGATTCTTCCGCCGCGTGAGCTGAGAGTGCGACCGTGAGCAAGAGCGCACTGAAAAGCACCCGCGTCGCCGCGCCGGCACACCATCCCTGTTCAGTACGGCTCCCCGTCTGCGTCATGCCCGTTCTCCCTTGTGCAATGGGCTTCGTCTCCAGGCGCGTTCATCGAGCAATTGCTGATCTTGGCGTTCGCGACGGCGTCGTGCATCCAGCGCGGCTCGCGCATCGAGGAGATCGAGCTTCTTGCGATACTGCATCGCTTCGAGAAGTTCAGCCCGCTTCTGTTCCATCCTGGCTTGCTCCGTCGCCAACGCCTTCTCCAACCCTTTTCGTGCTGCGATGGCCTGGTCCATGGCATCGAGGTGGCCATAGACCTGATCAACGGTGCTGCCTTCACGGACCTGCAGAAGATACCGGTCGGCATCTTCTTTGGCGCGTGATTCCAACAGAACCATTCGATTCACTGTCTGCTGCAGGGCATGACTGAGTTCCGCCAGCTCCAGTTTGGCGACTTCTTCAAGCTGCACCGCATAGGCTCGGAGCACGGTCACGTTCATTGAATCGTTCCTGCCAGTGCCAGGAGGGCGTCGATTGATTGCGGCAAGCCGACCGCCTGTTTGGTCTCCTGCCGCAGAAACGCCGTGATGCCGTCATGAGCGGACACGGCTTTATCGAGATCTTTGCTCGTGCCGGGCTTGTACGCGCCCAGCGTGATCAGATCTTCGGATCGCCGATACAGTGCCGTACGTTCGAGAACCAGGCGCGCAGCCGCATAATGTGCGGGTGTCACGATATCCCGCATCACCCGGCTGGTGCTCTGCAGAATATCGATCGCCGGAAAATGATTCCGCGCGGCGAGTTCCCGCGACAGCACGATATGGCCATCAAGAATAGAGCGCACGGCATCCGCTACCGGATCATTGAGATCGTCGCCGTCGACCAACACGGTGTACAGTCCGGTGATGCTGCCCCCGCTTTGTGCCGGTCCGACCCGCTCCAGGAGTTTCGGCAAGACGGCAAACACAGAGGGCGTATAGCCCTTGGTCGTCGGCGGTTCCCCGATGGCCAATCCGACTTCGCGCTGGCTGTACGCCAATCGGGAAAGCGAGTCCATCATGAGGAGGACATGTTTGCCGCAATCGCGAAAATATTCTGCAATCGCAGTGGCGACCAGCGCCCCACGAATGCGAACCAGCGGTGGTTGATCGGACGTCGCCACGACGACAATGGAACGGGCTCTGGCTTCAGGCGTGAGATCGCGTTCCAGGAATTCTTTGACTTCCCGCCCCCGTTCCCCGACCAGGGCAATGACCCGGACATCAGCCTGCGTATAGCGGCTGATCATGCCCAGGAGCACGCTTTTGCCCACGCCTGACCCGGCGAATACACCGATCTTCTGGCCTTGGCCGCACGTCAGCAAGGCATTGATGGCGCGAATACCCAGATCGACGGGCTGTGTGATTCTGGCCCGATGCAAGGGATTCAACGGCGCCGCATACAGGGGGACACGCACGTCGCTGCGAAGAGGCGGCAGTCCGTCCAATGGATGACCGAGGCCGTCAAAGATACGTCCCAACATTTGTGGGCCGACGGGGACGGATGCGACATGTCCCTTCATCACCACACGGCTACCCGGCCCGATCCCCTGCATTTCACCCAATGGCATCAGCAGCACGCGATCTTCACGGAAGCCCACGACTTCCGCCATGACGGCTCCGTGGCCTCCCTCACGAGTGATCTCACAGACCTCCCCGACGGAGGTGAACGGTCCTGAGGCTTCAATGACAATGCCGACAGCCTGAGCGACCCTGCCCGTGACCGACAATGGCTCGACATGTTCCAACCGTTCGCTAAGCTTCACCGGCGTCCCGCTTTTTTAAGGCTTCGCCCAGCCGTAACAACTGGGTGTCCAGAGTCGCATCGATCAGCAGGCTCTGCGCCTGGACGAGGCATCCCCCCGGACTGATGGAAGGGTCGGTTTCAAATTTTAAGGTCAAGAGGCCGTGCGGTGTCTGACTCAATGCAGTCCGCGACGATTCGAGCACGGAGAGATCAGATGGATGGACCCGTACGCGCACGAGCCCGCTTTCATGCAAGTGGGCGAGAGCGGTTCGGACTTGCGTCACGATCAGGTCGCGTTTTTCCGTGACGACATCCCGTACCACCTTGTGCGCGATCATAAACGAGAGGGAGGCGATTTCCTCTTCGACTGTCTCGTGCAGGCTCTGCCAGGTTTCTTCCAGGCGCGTCATCAGGGACGCCACGAGACTCTGCTCTCGTTGTCGAGCCGCAGCCACCCGCTCGGTCGAACGCTTCTCTCCTTCTGCGACTCCCCGCTCAAACTCCGTGACATCCTCGGTTCCAAATGGACGATTCCCCCGGCTGAAATCCGCCAGCGGCACGGGACGTAATTGAATGTTGCCGGAGCGAATTAACGTGCGGGTGAGCACGGTATTCTCCTGCCGCAACCGGTAGAGTTCCAGCAATCTGGATACAGCGAGCCGGACCAGCTCGACTTGAAACGGTTTGGTGAGAAAATCCGCCGCTCCGGACTTCATGGCCCGGACGGCCAACTCAATGTTGCCGTGGCCCGTCATCACGATCCCCAGCAGGCGATTATCGATGTCGAGAGCCTGCTGCAGAAAGGCGATGCCATCGGCGCCGCCGAGCTGCACATCCACGATCACCACGGCCACGGAGCGGGTTCGGAGATGACGGAGCGCTTCTTGAACGGAGCCGGCCGTGAGAACGGGATGTCCCGTGGGCTCCAGCATCTCGGCCAGCAACAAACAGATAGAGGGCTCGTCGTCGACGATCAAGACGGCCCGCGGCGACAGTTCCTTTTCTGACTCGGGCGAAGCCGCCATCGAAACGCCCGTGCCCGCGGCAGCGCTCCCCATTTACAATAACTCCTCGCCTCCGCCGCCTCCGATGACGATGCGGCCCTCCTCCTCGAGTTTGCGGCAGACTTTGAGAATGTTCTGCTGGGCCTTTTCGACATCCGACACCTTGACCGGCCCGCGCGTCTCCATGTCCTCTTTCAACATTTCTGCCGCACGGCTCGACATATTCTTGAGGAACTTGTCTTTGATTTCCGGAGTCGCGCCACGCAAGGCGATCGGAAGGTCTTCTTTGCTGATTTCCTTCATGAGCTCTTGCATGCCGCGCGAATCCAGATCCACGAGGTCGTCGAAGACAAACATCAAGGCGCGGATACTTTCCGCGAGGGCCTGATCGCGCTCGGTGATCTTGGCCATGATGGCGCCTTCAGTATTCTTATCGACGCGGGTCAGGATGTCGGCCATCAACTCGGCTCCGCCGACCGACATGCTCGACATCCCCATCGAAGCCGACAGAATTTCCTGCAAACTGTCGCTGAGCTCCGCCAATACTTCCGGCTGCACTTCTTGCATAGTCGCCAGCCGCAGAGAGACGTCGGCATGCAAATGCACCGGCAAGAGGGCCAGGACGGCGCTCGCCTGTTCGGCTTCCATTTGGCCCAGACACACGGCAATGGTCTGCGGATGTTCGATCTTGAGGATCTGCGCGACCGTGCGAGCGTCGACCCATTTCAACGCGTCGATCCCAGGATAGGTTTTGGTGTTCAGGGATTCCATCATCCGCGCGGCCTTTTCGGGGCCCAGCGCTTTCTTGAGGATGGCTTCCATGAACTCCCGCCCTTCGAATTGCACTTCTCCTGAAGAGCTCGCCTGCTCAAACTCCGCGATCACGCTGTCTTCTTCCTGCTTGGTAATATTCGCGGTTTCTTTCATGAACTCGCCGAGCTTCCGAATATCTTTCGGATCGAGTGACTTCATGACCGCCGCCGCGGCTTCTTCTCCCATCGCTCGAAGTAGAATGGCCGCCTTCTGTGCGCCGCTGAGCTCTTTGTTGATGGCCATAGTCGTTACGCGTTACTCTTCAGCCACTGCTTGACCACGACGGCGGTATTCGCCGGGTTGTTTTTCGCCATGTCGAGAATCTGGCCGGGCTGTTTCCCGGAGATGGCCGCTTCAACCTGCCCAACCGATGCCGGCAAGGCCGGTGTCTCACCGACCGCGGCAGCCGGCGCGGACTGTACGAGCATGACCATCAGCGGACGGACCACCATGAAGAGAATCAAGAAGAACAACAGACCGCCCACGGCATAGCGGATGTACGGCATCCAGGCCTTGGTGCTGTCGGCTGCAGCTTCCACCCCTGCGCCGACCGGTTCTTCCACTCCGAGCCCGAATTGGATACTCACCACTTCCACCTGATCTTGACGTTCCGTGGAATACCCCATGGCTTTCTTGACGATTTCTTCAATGCGCTTCATTTCTTCCTCTGAACGAGGCACATATTTCTTCGGCTGGTCAGCGGCACCCTCCCCTGCCTTGCCCCCTTCATATGTGCCGTCGACCAGAACGGCAACAGAGAGCTTCTTGATCGTGCCGGTCGGTTCGACGATGCGAGAGACGGTCCGGCTGATCTCATAGTTCACGGTCTCATTCTTCGTCTGATTGTTGTTCGAGCTGGTTTGCCCGCCCTCGGCTTCTGCACCGCCGGGCACATTCGATTCCACCCCCGGTACGCCGCCGGAGGTCCCGTTCACCCCGCTGGACTTTTCCTGTCCGCGCTGCTCGCTGCGCACGACTTGGCCGTTCGGGTCATAGCGTTCTTCGGTGGTTTCGATTTTCCTGAAGTCGAGCACACTCGACACCCGGACAACTGCTTTATTGACCCCGACAATGCGTTCCAACATGGTTTGAATGCGCGTCTCGATGTCTTTCTCCAAGGTACGCTGGTATTCCATTTGAGTACCGGACAGACCGGCCGACTCATCGCTATTGGAATTGGAGAGGAGATTTCCATGACCGTCGACGACGGTCACGTCACGGGCTTGAAGCCCTTCCACACTGCTGGAGACGAGATGCACTACGCCCTGAACCTGGGCTTTGGACAAGTTCTGGTTGGACCGGAGAGAGACGACCACCGATGCGCGCGCGCGGTCCTGCTCGGTCGCAAACAGGCGCCGCTCAGGAATCGCCAAGTGCACACGCGCCCGCTCGACTTCCGGCATCTGCGTGATCGTGCGCGCCAATTCGCCTTGGAGCGCCCGGCGATAATTCAACTTCTGCACGAAGTCCGACATGCCCATGGTGGTGCGATCGAAAATTTCGTATCCGACTCCGCCGCCATGGGGAAGACCCTGCCCGGCCATTTCCAATCGCAGGTCGTGCACCTGCGCATTGGGCACGAGGATGGTCGTGCCGCCGTTGGTGGTCTCATAGGGCACTTTGGCGTCTTTTAATTTGTCGATGATGCCAGCGGCATCATCCGTCGCCAGATTGGCAAACAAGACCTGCATGTCCGGCTGTTGTGTCCAGAGAGTCACGGCCACCAGACCGGCAATGGACCCGGCCAGGGCGAGCAGAATGATGAACCGTTGGTTGATCGTGAACTGGCTGAATTTTGAGAACATGGGCGATGAAATCCTTTATGCGTGATATCCGCGCGGGCAACCGATCGTTAAATCTGCATCCGTTGGATTTCTTCGTAGGCCGTCACGAGTTTGTTTCGCACCTGCATCATGAGCTGAAACGAGGCGTCAGCCTGTTGCAACGCCACCATGGTTTGATGAATGTTGGTGCTCTGGCCGGTCACCAACGACTCGACGGCCTGACTGGCCCCTGCTTGCGCATCGTTGATATGCCCGATGGCTTCTTTTAATGAGCCTAAAAAGTTTGCCCCTCCGGTCTCGCCGGGAGACCCGGCTTGCTGGAGCTCGGGCGCCTCGATCGGCCGGATGAGATTGGCTCCCGCGATGTGCATATCGGACATGGCTACCTCCCGATTTCCAGGGCGCGATTCCACATGGTACGGGTCGCATTGACGGCTTGCACATTGGCCTCATAGGCGCGGGATGCGCCGATCATATTGACCATTTCTTCCATGACGTTCACGTTGGGCATCGTGACAAATCCCTTCTTGTCGGCATCCGGATGGCGCGGGTCATACACCGTCTGCCCCGGTTTCTGATCTTCGATGACCCGGGCGACTTTCACGCCATCCAAGGCATGCCGGCCGGATCCTTTGGACACCTGGGTGAACGCCTTTTGAAAGGCCGAGGACACCGGTGCCGCCTGAAACACGACATCACGGCGGCGATACGGTCCCCCGGTGCTGGTTTTCGTGGATTGCGCGTTCGCCAGATTGCTGGCGATCACATTCAACCGGTGTCGTTGCGCGTCGAGCGCCGATACGGAGACGGCGAGACTATCCGATAAATCCATCACACACCTCGTTATGGTTCGCCCGTGACCTGAGAAATCGCATCAGTTTGTCGCCGGAACGTCTACCGTCCTTCGCGGATCGCATTGAGGAGGCCTTTGAATTTCATGCTGATGATGGCAGCCGACGTGTTGTACTGCTGCGCGTTGTCCGACATCTTGGCCATTTCCAGTTCGATGTTGACCGAATTGGCATCCAGCGGCAGATCGCCGGCCGGCACCTCTTCAATGCGACCTTGCACTCGTTGAAAGCCGCTGCCCTGCGGCCCGATGTGGCGCTGATGGGTCGAGACCAACGTGATCGGCAGTTTGCCCTGTTGCGCATTGGCCAGCGCCTGCCCGAAGTTCAAGTCGGTGGCGCGATACTTCGGCGTTTCTTCGTTGGCAATATTGGCGGCGATGACCTGCTGGCGGGCCCCGCGCAGGTCCAATGAACGTTCGAGCAGCTGCATGGTCCTGTCAAAAATGGTCATGGTCCACACTCCGTAGAAAGTTCGGCCGTCGACTGTGCAAGCTATGTACCCCGTCCTGATAGGGACAGTTCCGGGATCTCTCGCGTCCGTTGGATAATTCCCGCCCAGGCGGCACCAGGCAAATACGACCTGAGCAGGAAAATTTTGCCCACCAGCGAGTGGACGGCCTCAGGATTTTTCCGCCTCCACCTGATACCCCATGTCACGATATTCTCGGAGTTTATTGCGCAACGTGCGAATACTGATGCCTAACTCCTTGGCGGCATGGGTGCGATTGTCTTTCACTCGTGCCAGGGTCTTGAAGATCAGCTCCCGTTCCATTTCCCACAACGATCCGTGTGCCGAGGGTGCCACGAGCGCTTCCACGGTTTCGATCGGTTGAATGGGGACCGTCCCATCCCCAGGCATCAAATGATCGACGTCAACCGCGTTTCCGGTTGTCACCAAAATGGCGCGTTCCATGACATTTTCAAGCTCGCGCACGTTTCCCTTCCATGCCCGCTGTTGGAGATCGGCGATGGCGCGCTCAGACAGTGTGGGTACGCTCAGGCCGTTGCGGTGCGCCGACGACCGGAGAAAATGCCGTGCGAGGAGCGGAATGTCGCCCGGTCGTTCGCGGAGCGGCGGCACCGTCACCGGAAAGACATTCAAGCGGTAAAATAGATCCTCCCGGAAGCGCCCTTGTGTCACCTCGTGGTAGAGCGAGCGATTCGTCGTGGCGATCACCCGGATATTGACCGGGACCGGTTCGCGCCCTCCGATGCGATCGACTTCCCGTTCTTGCAGCACCCGCAAGAGTTTCGATTGCAGGCCTAAATTCATTTCGCTGATTTCATCGAGAAACAGCGTCCCGGTATGGGCCATTTCAAACTTGCCGAGCTTTTTCTGAATCGCCCCCGTGAACGCCCCGCGCTCATGACCGAATAACTCACTCTCCAGCAAACTGTCCGGAAGCGCGGCACAATTGAGGGCCACAAAGGGGCGATGGGCGCGAGGGCTTCTCGCATGAATGTAGCGTGCCAATAGCTCTTTTCCCGTGCCGCTTTCGCCGCTGATCAACACCGTGGCTTGGCTGGCCGCGACACCCTCCAACGTTGTGAGCAGGCGGATCATGCCTGGGTCTTGCGTCAAGATCGCGCGCGCTTCCAGCGCTGCAGGAGCGTCCTGCTCATCCGGCTCTGTGCTGGCTTGCAGATTGATGATGACCCGCTCGAGGAGGTCGGTGGAGAACGGTTTTAAGATGTAATCATTCGCCCCATATTTCATGGCTTCTACGGCAGTCTCGACTGTTCCGTAGGCGGTCATGAGGATGATGAACGTGTGGGGGGCTTTCTGTTTTAAGGCTTTGACGAGTTCGAGACCGTTCAGCCGCGGCATTTTTAAGTCGGTCACCACCAACCAGGGCTTCAACCGTTCCACCTGTTCGATCGCATCAGCCCCGTCGATGGCGCTACGGACTTGATATCCCATTCGACGCACCGTTTCAGACAACGCCGTCCGCATCGACGGTTCATCATCGACGATCAGGACTGTTCGGGCTTCCTCGGCACAAGCTGAAGGTCCCTGTAAGGCTGGTTGCGCGCTCATTCGTACCTCTTTTCTTCGGTGATGCTCGTAATCTGACGTGAACTCTCCGAACGGCCGGACACGGTGACAAGCGAAGCAGACGTCGAAGACGTCTGCACTGGCCCTCGCGGCAGCGTGATCACAAACGAGGTGCCCTGCCCCGGGCTGCTTTCCACATCGATTCGTCCATGGTGGGCCTCGACCAATGCGTGCACGATGGCGAGGCCTAAACCGGTCCCCTGATCCTTTGTGGTAAAAAACGGATCAAAAACCCTCGATTGCAATTCGGCTGGAATGCCCATCCCGGTGTCAGTCACCGTCACGTGGACCGCCGGCGATTCCTGGATTTCCGGAGGAGCAGGACAGGCGGTGAGGGCGAGCGTTCCGCCCTTCGGCATGGCCTGAACGGCATTCAAGACCAAATTTAAGAGGACCTGCTTCATCTTGGGGCCATCGCACCAGAGCTGAGGCACGAGCGGATGCACCTGGCACCGGACCTCGACAGAGTCCGGCGAGATGGCGTGACTAGCCAGTGTCAGAACGTCGCGAATCAGTACTTCGGTGTCGTGCCATTCCAACCGCGAACAGTCGGGCCTGGTATACATGAGCAGATTGGAGAGGAGCTGATCCATGGAGTGAACCGCCATGGAAATATGTTCCGCATAACTCCGCAATTGAGGTTGGTCGCGAAGATCCTTGCGTAACATGGAGGCAAATAACTCGACACTGCCCAACGGATTTCGGATTTCATGCGCGATGCTGCCCACCATCTGCCCCATGGCTTCCAATCGGTTGCGCCGTTGCAAACGATCCTCGAGCTGGCGGACGCGCGTGACGTCATGGATCAGCACGAGTTTTCCGTTCAGGTTGCCCGATTCATCGGTCAAGTCGGTTTGTGACAAAGCAATGGTGACACCGCTGGGAAGCAGGACCGGGTACTCCCCGTGGTCTTTGCGGATCTCTGCCAACACGGCGCTGGCTTGACGCCCTCGCAGTTGTGCCTGCGGCACGCCGAGCAGCTGCTCCGTGGAATGATTGCACCGCACCACCACATCCTGTGAGTCGGCTACAATGACGCCGGTGTCCAGGGATTCCAACACTGCCGTGACATGGGCACGCATTTCCTCGGTTTCACGAAGATGCTCGCGGAGACTGGCATTGGTTTGTGCAAGCTCGAGATCCATTTGCTGCAGGCGCGTGGTTAATGCGTCATACGACTGCTGCAACACGGTGGCGGCCTGATCAAAATCGCGAAACGCGCGCGTCAGCAGATCGTTGTTGGTGGTGTCGCTCTCCTGCCTGATCACGGTTTTTTCCCCCGTTTGTCGGCCGGCGGTTCCGGCAATTCATTGTCCAACATGGCCGCCATGCGGCGAACGAGACTGTCCGGATTGACGCTGAGTGCGCGCAGCCCGTTCTTGGCAAAATCCTCGCGCTTCTCCCCGCGTGCCAATTGAACCATCTGTAGTTGGGCCCAGGCCTCCTGTTCTGGCTCGAGCCCTGCGACGACAGCCTCTTTGTACATGGCCAGTGCCTGCACCCGGCGATTGAGACGAGCCAGGGCGTCGGCATGCCGCAGCAGGTCCGCGGCGGGAAGTTCCTGACCGGCTTTGATTAGGCCGTCGTAGATGGCCGCCGCCTCAACGTCTTGTTTTGACTGAGCCAACACCGCGGCTAGTTTAAGCTGCACCATCGTGCGGTCATGGTGCCGCGGATTGTGCGCCAACCATTGCTTGCCGAGCTTGAGCAACGCGGCAAAATTTTCTTCCCCCTCGAACGAGTTCAAAATTCCACGCAGGGCCTCTCCTGAAAACCGGCCGGTTGGGAACTCCAGGCGGTATCGTTCAAACACCGAACGCGCGGCTCGCATATCTTTTTGTTCCATGTAGCTGTAGGCCAACCCCATTAACGCCGTTTCATGAACCTTCTCTGCTTTGGGATCGCGAACCAGGGACTGGAACAGGCGGGCAGACTCTACGGGAAACCCCAGACGGCGGTGCGCTTCTGCGATCTTGAACAGCAGCTCCGTGCCGGCGTACAACCGATCGGCAAATGGGCCATGCCGATGGAAGATGTTGATCAGTTCAAAATCATCTTCTGCCTTAAGGGCGGCTTCAAGACGAGGGCGAAGGAAACGGACCAACTGCGCGCCGCTTTTTTCCGGCCAGGGATCATTTTCAAACTTACCGGTGCGCAGCACGACCTGTTCATACGCGCGGAGGGCGTCTTCTGCTTTGCCTGCCCTCTCTAAGGTTTCTCCGAGGTGAAACAGGGCCTCGCTGCCGACGATTGAGCTGTCATACTCCTTAGCGCTCTGTTCGAACAGCCGGCGAGGGCTGAGCATCTCCCCCGGTTTCAATGGAACCTTGGCCAGATGCGCCGAGATGGTATGTCGAAGATTGATCTCCTCCCCTTCCGGATCCAGATGTTCCTGCACATCGGCATACCGAAGGCGGGCCGTCGCAGCTACAGGAGCCTCAGGGTATTGGCTTAATAATGCTGCGTAGAAAATGCTCGACTCCGCCCACCGCCCGGCTTCTTTGTAACTATCGGCGAGGTAGGTCAGCACGAACGGAGTTTCGGGCCGATTTGGATATAGATTGTAGAAATGCAGCAACTGCTCTCGCATCACCGGGCCCCGCTTAGCTTCCCCAGCGGTGTCGGCATACCGCAACAACGCAAAGGCATCGCTCCGAAGTGCGGCCGGCCACCGGCTGGAGATGCTTTCGTAGAGCGCATCGGCATCTCTCATCCGACCCAACCGGTAGAGACTGTGCGCTTCGCCCAGCGAAGCGGATACCAGCAGCGTGGGGTCAACGGTGCGTTTCAACACATGATCGAAAGTTTGGGTGCTTTCCTTCCAATTCTTAAATCCGCGCTGGACATAGGCCAGGCCGAGCATGGCTCGATTGGCATCAAACGAGTCGGTTTCCGAGAGGGAGAGCGCATGCTGATAGGCAATCTGCGCTTCCTGGAACCAGCCCTCGATGCGATACACATCGCCGATACGCCAGGCTGCCCGCTTGGCATTCGTCGCTTGAGGATTCTCGCGCATCAGTGTTTTGTATTGATCGATGATGTCGAGGGGGCGGACATCAGGGTCGTGACTCTGAAGTGTACTTTCCGCGAGAAACGCCTGCATGGATGATCTCAGCGGCGACTCGCGGTGATCGCGAAGCATGTTGGTGAAATGGAGGCGTGCCTCAAGGTATTGCCCCTGATGGTAGAGGCCTACTCCCTGTTCAAACGGCTTCCATTCGGGGATTTCCGGCAGGCGCTCGAACCGAGGCCCTGGATCGGGCAATGCTCCACGGACAAGTTCCGATGGCTCGGGCATCATGGCCGGCAACTCTTGGCGCATCGTGGAGATGCCGTCCGCGGCCAGGGTAAGGTCTATTCCTACGAGCAGAAGCCAGCTCAAAAAGTAGCCTGTGCAAGTGAGGGCGTAGTGGGCTGTGGTGGATGAGGTTCGCACAGGCGGAGAATCAGCAAGTCCTGTGCCCCTAGAGGAGCGCGGTAACTCACCGCCTCGCTTGATGATTTAGGCAATCCGACGGTGGAAACCTGAGAGGGGTGTCAGAAACACCAACGTCCGTGATCAGGGTCTGGTCAAAAAAATGACATGCCGAGAGAGGTGGTGGAGATCAGTCAGTTTTGAATGGAATACCCGTGACTTTTCGGATCAAAACCTTTCCGCTTTAATTTTTCCACCAGCGTCGTTCGATTGACCTGAAGCAACTGCGCGGCCCGACTGGTAATGCCATTGGCTTTCCGAAGGGCTTCTCCGATAAGACGATTTTCGTAATGTTCGAGCTCCTTCGTCAGATTGATGCCATCTTCCGAGAAGCGAATAAACTGCTCGGGCGCCTCAGTCGCCTTTCCTCCTGCCGTTTTTAACGAACGTTCAGGGAGATCGGCCAGCGTGATCATCCCCCTCTTCTTCAACACGCAGAGACGTTCAATCATGTTCTCAAGTTCACGGATATTTCCCGGCCATTCCTCTTCTGTCATGCGAACCAGCGCATCCGGCTCCATGCCAAGAATCTCCGTCCGGCGCAGTTGATTGAATTGAGCGATAAAGTGGTTGACGAGGAGCGGAATATCGCTGCGCCGTTCCCGTAAGGGAGGAATGTGAATGGGAATGACATGCAATCGGTAATACAAGTCCTGCCGGAATCGGCGTTCCTGTACGGCTTGCGCCAAATCCTGATTCGTGGCGGCAATGATGCGCACATCCACGTTAATCGTCCTGGTTCCACCGACTCGTTCGAAGCATCGCTCCTGCAACACGCGCAACAGTTTCACCTGCAATGGCAGGCTCATCTCGCCGACTTCATCTAAAAAGATGGTGCCGCCATGCGCCAGTTCAAATCGACCAAGCCGTGTGTGTGCGGCTCCGGTAAACGCTCCCTTTTCATGGCCGAACAGCTCGGACTCCAGTAACGTTTCAGGAATCGCACCGCAATTGACCGGCACGAGCGGGCGATCTCGTCGCATACTGTTGAAATGCAGCATGCGCGCAATCAATTCTTTACCCGTTCCGCTCTCCCCTTCGATCAAGACGGTACTATCGCTATCAGCCACCTTCTCGACGAAATCCAGCACCATCCGCATCGGCGCGCTGGTGCCTACCAAATGCTCAAGGCGATACTGATCTCGCACTGCTTTTCGTAGCAGGTGATTTTCCTGTTTCAGTTTGTAGACGTCCAATGCCTTTCGCACCACGACCGCAACGGTGTCAGGCTCAAACGGTTTGGTGATAAAGTCGAACGCGCCGGCTTTCATCGCTCGCACGGCATAATCAACCGTTCCATAGCCGGTCATGACGATCGCAATCACTTTGGAGTCGATCTTTGAGATTCTGTCAATGGTTTCCAGTCCGTCGATACCCGGCATCTGAAGATCCGTCAGGACGACGTGTACCGGTTGGTCCTTCACCGCCTCCACCCCGTCCAGCCCGCTCGACATGACCGTGACCTGATGGCCTTCACTCGCAAGTGTTTCCGCCAGGAGTTGGCGGACTGCGGGATCATCATCGATCACGAGAATGTGTGACTGGCTCATAAGCGAGCACTCCTCTCTGGAGAATCGAAATCCGGGAGACGGCTTGGGACAAGACGACTATGGATAAGAATCAAACATGTGGCTTTTGTAGTAGACATGTGTTGGTTCAGCTTATTGGGAATTCAGACTTTATTCAAGTAAAAGTAAGACCTTGTGGGAAAATTGCGCAAGAAAGACACCCACACGGTAATCTACGGACTCATGGTGCCTACATGCAGCTTGACAGCTAGAAAGAAGAATTGTAGGGTTTCTGCTCTGCTGGACTTTCACGATTCTCTCGATAGTTAATCTTGCGGGCTGGCGTAGCTCAATTGGCAGAGCAGCGGTTTTGTAAACCGCCGGTTGGGGGTTCGATTCCTCTCGCCAGCTCCATAAAATATTGCGAACCATCAACGGGTTGAATCGAGAGAATTGAGGGAAGACCATCCGCACCAATGCTGATTGCTACCGTTCTGCTACCACTTTTGCCGTCCCAGACGATCCACCGCGCCTTCATTTCCCGCCGGTAACCATTTTCCCATACCGTATCGATCATGAGCTGAATGCTTGCAGGCCCAAGCTGCTGCTGAACATAAAAGATAGACTCGCCCTGTTGCTGCATGAGCGAAGCATAGGTATGCCTCCAATAATGCGGCGTAAAGTGCAAGGGAAGTATTGGTTTCTACAATTTCATTCAGTTTCAGATGACGATTGGTATCGTCGAAGTGTCTTCTGCCCGCTCGCTAAAAGATCCAGTCCGGAAAAATGTCTCAAGATTTCATCTCGTAATCTTCTACGGTTATAGCCCTCGGATTTCTCTCCTCGCATACGGACCGGCACATTCCCCTCTATCGAGTTACCAATTCTGAGGACTAGGCGAAGGGTAGTTCTTAGAATACAGTCCAATTGTAAAGCGAGAGTATTTGACCTAGGTTATACGAAGAGGAGGCGCCATGCAGAATCGATACAGTCAGCGAGTGCCTACGGACTGTTCGGTGATGTTTGCAGGAGATGATTGTGTGGGGGAAGGGCGCATTTTAGACATTTCTCTTCCAGGCTGTCTCCTTGAAAGCCCGAAAAAATTAACCGCAGGCGAGTACCTGCAGCTGAGATTGTTCTTGCCTGATCATCAAGCTCCGCTGCACGTGGCCCTGGCCGCAGTCAGATGGGTAGCGGGTTCTAAGCTTGGCATCGAATTTATTCGAACATCTGAAGATGAACAGCGCCGCCTTGAGCAATTTGTCCGGAGGAGTCCCGCTTACAGTAGTCCATCGACCTGGCGCGAAAGCATAGTCCTTCTTGGGGCGACAGGGCAATGAATGCCTCTTCAAACTTATTCATGACCTGACTTTCACAGGAGCCCAGTCATGCCAAAGCATTTTAGGCTTCGCACCTACCAGAGGGTCATGCGTTGCAATATTGGCTACTACCTGTCAGAACATTTTCTTGGTAAAGGAATCATCCGGGATATTTCGAACGGAGGATGGCGCCTGCAAGGCGACCATCAAGTCAGCATAGGGATGAAACTTACATTACGAATGGAACTGCCCGATCAAAATGCCCCGTTGGAAATTGAAGAGGCATCAGTTCAATGGGTCAGTGGAAAAGACTTCGGCATTCAGATTAGAAAGATTCGTCATGCGACGGCAAAACGATTAGAACGCTTAGTAGGGAATCAACTCTGCGGCGCTTCCTCCACTTGAACGCTAGGCGTCTTTGACCTCCTCAGTCGCGTCCTCAATCTCAGCAAGGTCCAGATCATGACGCTCCTTCAACATTGAAGGGTGCAACCCATACTTCTTTAACATCTTATAAAAATCCGCACGATACCGGCCGGCAAACTGGGCTGCTCGTGAAATATTTCCACCCGTCATCTGTAACACATTACGCAAATACGACCGCTCAAATTCTTCCTTTGCTTCGGTCAATGGTTTCAAACCGATATCGGTCGATGCTCCAGCCGACGGAAGTAGTTCCGGCAATACCATGTCCTGCCGGGACATGACCACAGCTTTTTCCACTGCATTTTCAAGTTCCCTGACATTACCAGGCCATGGATAACCTATGAGCCGATGCATGGCTGCCGGTGTAAATCCACGAACATCTTTGTTGGAACGTCTGGCACTCTGCTTCAAAAAATGCTGGGCCAAGAGGGGAATGTCGTCCCTCCGTTCTCGTAAGGCCGGAATATTAAGCGGCACAACAGAAATTCTGTAATATAAGTCGTGTCGGAATGTTCCCTGCTTCACACATTCTGCCAAATCCTTGTTCGTTGCCGTAATGATCCGCACATCAACTTTTGTCGTATAATCTGCGCCAACCTCACGCACTTCCCGCTCCTGTACGGCGCGCAGAAGTTTCACCTGCATCGGCAGGGACATTTCGGCAATTTCGTCGAGGAAAAGAGTCCCTCCATTCGCGCTTTGAAAAAGTCCTCGCTTCGCCGCCATTGCATTGGTAAATGCCCCACGAATATGCCCGAATAGTTCGCTTTCAAAAAGATGTTCACTGATCGCGGCACAGTTCAATGCGACAAAAGGGCCCTTTGATCGACGGCTATTCGCATGGAGTACTCTGGCCAGCACTTCCTTTCCTGTCCCAGTTTCGCCCGTCAAGAGAATGGTTGCATCTGAATCGGCAATCTGAGCGACCTGCTGAAACAATCGCTGCATGGCGGGGCTTCTCGCAATGACATTTTCTAAGCCATAGAGCTCCTTGACCAGTGATTTCAGCCGCTGAATCTCTCGCGTCATCCGCAACTGAATCAACGCTTTATCAATCGTTGCTTTCAATTCCTTGTCATCAAACGGCTTCGTCAGATACCCAAAGGCCCCCCGCTGCATGGCCTCTACCGCATTAGGGATACTCCCATGCGCGGTCAGAATGATGACGGGAAGCCCCGGCTGAGCCTGTAGGAGTTCTTCCGTGAGCACCAATCCGTCTTCTGCGCGCAAACGCAAATCGGTGATCGCGATATCGAACGTTTCCTGTCGAGCGGCAACCAGCGCATCGCGTCCTGTCGTGCAGGGGGTCACCGAAAACCCAAGCGCAGACAAGCGCATCCGCAACAAATGCAGCAGGCCTTCGTCATCATCCACAACGAGAATGCGTTCTTGTTCCATGACGGTCCTTACGGTTTGGACGGTTCCGACTGGTGCGATGGGACAACGCTCGATGGAGGCTTGATCGGACGGGTTTTGCCTCTCATCTCCTGATCGATGCGCTTGAGGGCTTCAAGCTGGCTTGTGAGTTCCTCGATTTTCTTGTCGCGATCGCTGACCTGCCGCTGCAAGCTCTGAAGCGTAGCCGGCTCAATCGACATGCGATGGGACTCACGCCTGGAATTGAACAACTCCGCCTTTCGCTCCTGATCCTGAAGCTCGCGCTGCATGGCCTCGAGCGATTGGGCTTCGCTGTCCTGCAAGGCTCGCAATTGTTGGATGATAAGTTCGCGGTCGAGAAGATCCCGCACGGTGCGTTCAATTGTTTGGGAAAGCACCCCTTGCGTCTGCGCAATCGCAGGCCCATTCCAGACGGAACGCATCCACGACTGATCAGGCGACACTTCACCGGCCTGCAGCAGTTGCAGCCAGAGTCGGCTCGACACGGCCAACTGGCTCTTGGGGGCGACGGCAATGACTTTCTCGAAGTTATGGATGGCCGATTCTCGACTTTCATACAGAGACGTCAATGCGCGCGTGAAGAATACATGATCGCAGGTATTTTTACTAGCGCATTTGGCCGTTGACGAGGAATCTTTACGTAAAATGGCCTGCAACATTTTGCCCTCTCCCCCGTCATTGGAGAAATATGGCGTCTGAGACGAGGGCGGAGGGAGGGTGCCACAGGCGGACAGGAGTCCACACAATACAATCATGGCTAGGGGGCGACACCGTTGCACTAGGCCAACATCCCTGGTTTGGTTAGATGTAAGATGAATCGCACGGTCGTCCCTTTTCCGACTTCACTTTCTACCCAAATCCTCCCGCCGTGGGCTTCGACGACCTTTTTCGCCAGGGCTAGCCCAAGGCCGCTTCCCACGGAAACCTGCCGGTTTCTGGTTCGCCCTTGATAAAACCGCTCGAAAATATGCGGCAGTTCCTCCCCTGGTATACCAGGCCCCGCATCTGCTACGTCGACGAAGAGCAGGCCTTCATCGCGCCTGGGTGTCATCTGCAACCTGACAACCGCGCCCTCGGGGCTGTACTTCAACGCATTCGAGAGCAGATTGTCCAGTACTTGTTCGATCCTCGTACTATCGGCTCTGACCCAGTGCCGTTCCATGGGGGCCTCAATTAAGAGCTGTACATGTTTGGCATCCGCCAACAGACGGATTTTATTGACTGAAATATCCGCGACCCGCCGCAGATCCGTGGGGACAAACCGATATTCCATCATGCCGGACTCCATTTTCGACAGATCTAAAATCGTCGAAATGAGATACATTAACCGCCGGCTACTGTCCGACATGATGCGCAGAGTTGTTCGTTGGTCCTGTGTCAAAGGACCGGGAATTTCGTCCAATAGGAGATGCGTGCCTTCCTGGATTGAAGCCATGGGTGTACGCAGTTCATGGGATACATGGGCGAGAAACTCGCTTTTGATATCGTCCAGCTGCTGCAACTTGGTGCCCATCCACTTGACCGTTTCTCCTAATTCCCGCAATTCGCGAGGGGCCTGACCATCCCATGAGGCTTTGAAATTCCCCTGCCCCATCTCCTGAATCGTGGCCTGGAGCCGACGCAAGGGTCGAAGAATGTTGTAACTAGCCACCGCAGCCATGCCGAGACCGAACAGAAGAGCGACTAATACTAAATTGCGTGTGACGGCTTCCGCATGCACAGAGCTGGCATGCGATTCATTGACGCCCACAGCGATACGCCGCTCGTGGAGACTGATGTACTGCTGAAGCGCCGCCGTCATTTTCCCCACTACCGCTTCGCGCCGCGCATCGTAGCCTGAGCTCGACTCCGGATGCCTGCCGGACTCAGCCAGCTGGGATTGAAACAGAGCCAAATGCGTTTGCTGAAGCCCCTCGATCTCTTTCAGCAACCTCATCTCCGGCTCTGAGACGTCATGAGCGAGCAACCCTTGTAGGACTTGTTGAAACTCTTTGCTCTCGCTATCGAAATGCTCGAGAAACGTGGCGGCAGGAACGGCCACATATTTCTTCTCGCCTTGAACCTGCTCATAGATCGACGTCAGCAAGCGCTTGGCTGAATCAATCTCCGGATGATGGTGAGAGCCGACCTCTGTATTGAGGCTGGCCAGTGTCCGAATCTGCAACAACGCATAGATATTGACCCCGATCATGACTGCGATAATGACCAGATAGGTCAGAACTAATCGCCAGAAAATCGAGAGGCGCACGACCAAGTCCCCTCCCTGGGATAGACGCGAGGCCTTGCATAAGCAGCAGTGTAGGTTAAGCCATACACCACTTCCCGCATCCCCTCAACAAGTTATCCATATTATGCAGGAACAGGACGCCGTCCTTGTCTGGATGGAATGACCTCCTAGCGAGCTGAGTCGTGGAACTGCGATTGATACGCGCGTTGTCGCCGAGACGTGGAAGAGAGGGCCGAAAAAAGATGGCCACGAAAGAGGAGCATGCCGACCATGAGCGGTGGGGTGAGCAGCAGCGCCATCGTCCCGGTAAGGCTGGCGGAAATCCCGAGATCGGTCAACCAGGCGCTGAGAATGGTAAAGGGCACTAAGACCAACTGGATGAAATCTAGCCCCGCCCCCCGCCCCAACTGACTCGACAGTTTAAAGAAGAGGGACAATCCGAGTGGCGCCAACACCAAGGCCATCGGCAGGAACCATTCAATCCAATTATCCAATACGAAATCATAACTGCGCTTCAAGACATCCAACGGCGAATCATGCCTGGTAAGATAGATCACTTCAGGAGCGGGATTGAGCAAAATGAAGACCAGTAATAAACAAGCCATCACCAGAAATTGGCTGTCCGGGTTCGCGCGCAGGCTCGTGTCCAGCAGCATTGTGGGAATCCAGAGGACAAACCCGACACTGATGACATCCCAAAAATAATGTCCCATACTTTCCATCACGTCATGCAACGTGATCGTCCGCAGGCCCTTAATGGATTGTTCGATCAGGCTGAGCGTCGCCCCGATCAACAGCGCATTGACGGCCCCGAGCAGGAATCCTCCGAGCATCCCGAGGGGACGGGCGATCTGATGGGCCAACATCATCAGGAGCGTAAACACGATGACAGCGAGAATCACGAACCACCCGCGAACCAGGGAACGCCAGGTGGCGTGAAGCGCGTCACGATAGAGTTGGAGCGTCGAATTCAATATGGTCAACATGGATCAGTCAATGCGGGTCGTCGAACATCGAGAGGCGCCCCTGTTGGGAAGCCGATTCCACATGTCGGGCGGACAATAAGATGGATTCCCCTGAGAGGTCAAGTCGCAACTCGCGGGAAATCACGCCGGTATCAGCAAGGTCTGGAAGAAACACGGGGCATCGATTGCTATTGACTTGCCCACCGATATGATTATGTTCTCTCCGTAGAGAGATACATCCACCAGGAGTCACCCACATGGATATGAACCGGATGACCGTCAAGCTACAAGAGGCCCTGCAAAGCGCATCAGCCCTTGCCATGCGCCGGGGACATCAGGGCATAGATGTCGAGCATCTCCTGCTGGCGCTTCTGGAACAAGAGCGGGGTATTGCGAGCTCTCTGTTCGAACAGGCCGGCGTATCGCCGGCGGCCGTTCGCCAAGCGGCGGACCAAGCACTGGCGAAAGTGCCTCAAGTGCAAGGGCCCGGCGCGGCTCCCGGACAAATTCACCTCACGCCTCGGCTCGGCGCAGTGTTGACCAAAGCCGAAGACCAGATGAAGGAATTGCGCGACGAGTTCATCAGCGTCGAACATGTCGTTCTGGCGATGGTCGAGGAAGGCGGCATATTTCGCCGGCTCAATCTGACACGAGACCGTCTCCTCGCGGCATTGCAACAGGTTCGCGGCAACCAGCGGGTGACGAGCCAGGATCCGGAAGGCACCTACCAAGCCTTAGAGAAATATGGCCGCGATCTCACCAAACTCGCGGGCCAGGGCAAGCTCGATCCGGTCATTGGCCGTGATGACGAGATCCGGCGAACCATCCAAATTCTGTCACGACGAACCAAAAACAATCCCGTCCTGATCGGTGAGCCGGGTGTCGGTAAGACGGCCATCGTCGAAGGCTTGGCGCAACGCATCGTGAAAGGCGACGTGCCTGAAGGGCTCAAACAGAAGCGCGTCGTCGTCCTCGATATGGGGGCGCTGGTCGCCGGGGCCAAATTTCGCGGCGAGTTCGAAGAGCGGCTGAAGGCCGTCCTCAAGGAAATACAATCGGCGCAGGGGCAAGTGCTGCTCTTCATCGATGAACTGCACACCGTGGTGGGCGCAGGCGCGGCGGAAGGCGCGATGGATGCGGCGAATCTCCTCAAGCCGATGTTGGCCAGGGGTGAAATGCACCTCATCGGCGCCACCACACTGGATGAGTATCGCAAGCACATTGAGAAAGATGCCGCGCTGGAGCGACGCTTTCAAACTGTGCTGGTGGATCAGCCGACGGTCGAGGACACCATTTCTATTTTGCGGGGGCTCAAAGAACGCTACGAAGTGCATCATGGCGTGCGCATCAAAGACGCTGCGCTCGTCGCGGCCGCCAAGCTCTCGAACCGGTATATCGGCGACCGGTTTTTGCCGGACAAAGCGATTGATCTCGTGGACGAATCCGCCGCGCGTCTCCGCACGGAAATCGACAGTTTGCCCGCGGAACTCGATGAAGTCTCACGGAAAGTCCTCCAACTGGAAATTGAGCGGGAAGCGCTCAAAAAAGAAACCGACGCGGGCAGCAAGGCGCGTCTCCAATCGATTGAAAAAGAGCTGAACGAGAAGAATCGCGATCTGCAGGCCCTCAAGACTCGGTGGGAATCGGAAAAAAATTCAGTCAGCAAGCTGAGGAAAATCCGCCAGCAGATCGAAGAGGTGAAACAAAAAATCGAACGCTCCGAACGAGCCTACGATTTGAACAAGGTCGCCGAACTGCGGTACGGCGAATTGCCCCGGCTGGAGCGAGAGCTCGAATTGGAGCAGCAATCCCTTGGCAAAAAGCAAAACGAAACCCGCTTGCTGAAAGAAGAGGTGGATGAAGAAGATATTGCCGCCGTGGTGAGCCGTTGGACCGGGATTCCGGTGACGCGTCTCGTCGAGGGGGAGATGGAAAAACTCCTCAAGCTGGACGAACTGCTCCACAAGCGTGTCGTGGGGCAAGAACAGGCCGTCACCGCCGTGGCCGATGCGGTGGTGCGCGCCCGCTCCGGCATCAAAGACCCCAACCGACCCATCGGCTCATTCCTGTTTCTTGGTCCCACCGGCGTGGGCAAGACGGAATTGGCCCGTGCCCTCTCCGTTACCCTCTTCGATGACGAATCGAACCTCATCCGGATCGACATGTCGGAATATATGGAGAAGCACACGGTTGCCAGATTGATCGGGGCACCTCCCGGCTATGTGGGCTATGAGGAAGGCGGGCAACTGACGGAAGCGGTGCGTCGGCACCCGTTCTCCGTGATCCTCTTTGACGAGATCGAAAAAGCGCACCACGACGTCTTCAATATTCTATTGCAGGTGCTCGACGACGGACGGCTGACCGATTCGCAGGGACGCACCGTGGATTTCAAAAACACGGTGTTGATCATGACCTCGAATATCGGCAGTCAGCATATCCTGGAAGCGCAGCAAGCCGGCGCCTCCTATGAGACGATGAAGAATCAGGTGACCGGCGAATTGCGGGCGCACTTCAGGCCGGAGTTCCTGAACCGGGTGGATGAGATCGTTGTCTTCCACGCACTCGGCAACGAACACTTGGCGAAGATTGTAGAGATTCAGTTGGAGCGGCTGCGAGCCCGTTTGATGGAGCGGCGGATCACCCTGACGGTGACGCCGGAAGCGCTACAGAATCTCGGCCGCCGCGGGTACGATCCGGTCTATGGCGCGCGGCCACTCAAGCGCCTCATTCAGCAAGAAATTGAGACGCCGATGGCCAGACAGTTGATCAAGGGAGAGCTGCGGGACGGAGATACGGCCGTGGTGGATTTGAAGGACGGGCGGATCTGCATCGTTCCGACCGTCGCCCCTTCAGCATAATCCGACCAGGGCGACGATGTATAAACGGGGGCGGTTATCCTAAAAAGACCGCCCCTCCCTTCGTGTCGGTCTCTTTGCCGCTGAAGTGTTTCTTATCGATCCGCCATTCCGTCTGGGACACGTCGAGACGATGGCCTTTGATCGTATGAAACGACCCCTTACTGAACACCACGCGGTTGCCCTCGCGCAATTCCAGCGCAAAGACCACCGTCCCAGATTCTTCGTGTTTCAGTGAGACGCTGGTCGGACTCTTGGCGAGCTGATACGCACGGCGCTCGTTGAAGGTCAGATTGCTGTCCACCACCTTTGCCATCATTCGCCCCACTTCATCGAACAAGGCGAAATTGACCAGTAGCGCCCGCGCCGGCTCCTTGATCGCGACTTCGAACTGCGGCACGCCTTCGATATCGATGATACCGTTGGAGTTTCGATACAGATTCGATCCGACTTCAATATCCATGGCCACCACTCCTTTATGCTGCCCGGCATCCGGAGATGCCTCGTCACGATTTCTTGATACGGTCTAAAATCAGCGCAATACATCCGCCCAATAAGCCGCCGCCCAAAATGGTCGTGAGGAATTCAACGAGTTTGAGCTCCCAAACCGATCCTTGGGCCTGCATCGCCTCCCTGATGCCCCCTTGCAAAAGAATGACCGCCAAAGCCATCGTCGCGCCGACGATGAACCACCAGGCAAAGACACGCGCGGTATGGATGACGGGAGATTCTTTCACAATTCCACTCGACGGTCGAAACTTCGATACTGAATAGCCTCGGCCAGATGAGCCGGCCCGATACTATCAGACTCAGCCAAGTCAGCAATAGTCCGAGCGACACGGAGAATGCGTCCATGTGCGCGGGCCGAAAACCCCAATCGCGCCATGGCCTGCTCAAGCAACTCGCGCCCCTGGCTATCCAGAGCACAATACTGCTTCAGATGACGCGGTTTCAATTGCGCATTCGTGTAAATTCCGTCGCCACGATAGCGTTCGGCCTGACGGGTCCGGGCCGCCATCACCTTGGTCCGGATCGTCGCCGAGGAATCGGTCGCCGGCACGTCATCATCGAGCGCGCGAATCGGCACAGCCGGCACCTCGATCTGCAGATCGAGACGATCCAGGAGCGGTCCTGACAATCGTCCCCGATAACGCCGCACCTGAGCGACACTACAGACACAATCCCTGGTACGGTCGCCATAATAGCCGCAGGGACAGGGATTCATCGCGGCCACCAGCATAAAGCGGGCGGGAAATTTCAAGGAGCCGCTTGCCCGCGTCACGGTGACATGCCCGTCTTCCAGTGGCTGTCGCAACGCGTCGAGCGTGGCGCGACCGAACTCACCGGCTTCGTCCAGAAATAAGACCCCATTGTGCGCGAGGGACACCTCGCCCGGGCGCGGCAGGGTTCCACCACCAATGAGGCCCGCTTCTGAAACACTGTGATGCGGGGCGCGAAACGGGCGGCGGCGCATCAACGGGTGATCTCGTGAAAGTTGTTCGACCACGCTGTGGATTCGGCTGGTCTCCAAGGCTTCTTCCTGCGCCAACATGGGTAAAATACCGGGGAGGCGGCGCGCCAACATGGTTTTCCCGGATCCCGGCGGCCCCATCATCAGGAGATTGTGTCCCCCGGCGGCAGCCACCTCCAACGCGCGCTTCGCGTGCGCCTGCCCTTTCACATCGGCGAAGTCTTCGTCGTCCGGAAGAAGGGATGTAACGACGCCACCGCCCGTCACTGACAAGGCGGCAATCGGCTGAGCGCCACGCAAAAATTCTACGGCTTGCGGAAGCGTGTGAATGGGAAATACCTCCGCGCCGTCGGCCAAGGCCGCTTCCTCGGCATTTTCGGCGGGGACAAGAATTCGATGGCGGCGGCGGCAGACCACGCCGATCGAAAGGGCGCCTGGAATCGGTTTGAGGCGGCCATCCAGTGAAAGCTCCCCGACGAACACAGCGTTTTTGACGGCTTCCTGAGGAATGACGTCTTCGGCCGCGAGAATGCCCAGAGCAATGGCCAGATCGAGTCCGGCGCCTTCTTTCTTGATATTGGCCGGCGCCAAATTGACCGTGACTTTTTTGACGGGAAATTGAAAGCCGCTGTTTTTGAGAGCAGCCCGAACCCGGTCGCGACTCTCGCGTACCGTCGCATCGGGAAGACCGACGATGGAGAACTGAGGCAATCCAGCGGAGATATCGACTTCCACGTCCACCAGATGCGCGTCGATCCCGACAATTGCTGCACTCAAGACATTCGCCAGCACAGATTCCTCCGGCACGCCATCAATCCGTCATGAAGAAGGGCGGTCAACTGGTCGCAAATTGGCTCCAGTGGCCGAATTATAGGCAGTTGCCTCCGTTGAATTCAATGATGCCACGGACTCCTAGAGGGTCTAGTTTCCCGCGGTAGCGTGCGTAGCGGCGCTTCTGTATAATGCCGCCATGTCGTCTCCCTTGGATTGCCGTGGTCGTGTCAATACGAGTGCTGTCATGCCTGCAGCTCCAGTAGCACGGCTGGGAGAGGCACCGAGCCCCTTCATCAGAGCCTATCTGGCCATCACCCTCCTCTCTCTCGCGCCGCTGGTTCCTGATACAAGCTGGAGTCAGCCGGTCATTCAACCGACACCGGTGATGCGAACGGTTGCCCAGCCGGCACGGACGTCATCGGTCTATATCGGTTCGGTGATGGCCATGCTAGCCACCTTTGAAGACGCCGGGATTCTGCCTCCTGAAGGCACCCCCCAGGCCAATCGGATCATCAAGGCGGTCATCCAATTCCAGTCCGCCTTTCTCAAGAGCGATCATCCGGCCGTCCGGCAGTTTTTTACGGAGGCCCATCGCGCCAAGCTGGGATCGAGAGCCGACGAAGTGGAAACCTCCTTCCGCCAAAGCGGGTGGTCGGCAGATACGTTCGATGCGGTGATGACGGCCGGACAATTCGAAACGGCCTGGAACGCCGACGGTCTCAGTGAGGGGTTCCGGGAATTCAATATCGGGAAACAGGATTTCGACATCCTCGCGGAATTGTACCAACAGAGCAGCCGCGCATTTTCCACTCAAGGCAAAAGCTTCCAAGAAGTCTATGCCCAGCGCCGCCGGGAGATGCCAGGGGCCAAATCGGAATGACTATCCCCTAGCAACGAGCGCAGCCACCATCATCCATCGCACTCTTTTACGAATCGCAGCTTGAGGAGGCATCATGGCAACGAAAGCGTACATTCTCATCAAGGTCAAGGCCGGCAAAGGGAAGTCCGTCCTCACGGCGCTGAAGGGCATTGCGGGAGTCGAGCAGATCCATGCCTGTTTCGGCCAACCCGACATTTTCGTCTTTATCAATGTGGCAGATGAGCGGGCGCTGTCCGATGTGGTGATTACGCGGATTCATGCCATCGAAGGCGTGGAAGAAACCGATACACACATCGTCGCGGAAACCTAGCTCACCGGTACTCGACCGTGACCACCTGCCCACCCTGGCGGGCGGAGGCGTAACAGGCCTCGGCAATTTCAACGGCGCGCTTGCCGTCTTCGATGGTGATAGCAGGCGGCAAGTTCTCGCGCACGGATCGCACGAAGGCTCGCAGCGTGCTGAGCACGGTTGGTTCCGCCGCGGTCGGCCACTCTCCGGCGCCATGCCGGGCGGAGACTCGTGTCACACGCTGCCCGCACCAGTCCGCCGATAACTGCCCTTCACTGCCGATCAGTTCCACCCGCCCGATCCGCCCCGATGTGACCCGGGACACATCCAGCAGGCAGACCAACCCGCTTCTGGTCGTCAAGCGCCCCAGCATTCGCCGCTCACCACCAGCAGGCGCCACGCGATCCATCTCACAGCACACCGTGTGAACCTCGTCTTGCGTCAAGACACGGACCAAATCCAGAAGGTGGATGCCGATCTCGAGGACACAGCCTCGCCCGCCGAACCCCCAATCCTCAGTCTCCGCATGCGGTTCCATTCGACTG
This sequence comes from Nitrospira sp., assembly GCA_022226935.1. GTDB lineage: Bacteria > Nitrospirota > Nitrospiria > Nitrospirales > Nitrospiraceae > Nitrospira_A. The sequence goes on along the minus strand of CP092081.1, from coordinate 1,056,507 downwards.
GCCAGGCTGAGATACTGAAGCGCCCCGGCCTCCGCCTGCCGCGCACGCAGCGCCGTCACTGCCGCATCAAAGCGCAGAGTCTGTGCCGTCATCATCACCTGCCCGCTCGCCTGCGCCGCCTGCGCAATGGCGCGCGCGTCCTCCGCCGTCGTCGCCAGCGGCTTCTCCACTAAGAGCGCCTTCTTCGCCAGTGCAACGGATAGACAAATGTCTCGATTCAATACAGGCGGCGTCACCACCACGACAGCCTCCACCCGAGAATCGGCAATCAACTCGAGATAGTCAGAATAGCAGGGAACGGTCGGCGCGTCGGCCAAGCCATTTCCCTTCTCGGTCCGGCGTCGGCACACAGCAACCAGACGGGCCTCGGGAAGGTCGTGCAAGAGATGTTTGGCGTAACGGCTGCCGTGATGGCCAAGCCCGACCAAGCCAATTCCGAGCGGTATGCGAGATTCGTGAGGCATCGTGGGCGCGCACTGTACCGCCCCGACTTCAACGGGTCAAGACTCCTCGTTCCGCCACGGTTGCGTCGATTGACAATGTGCAAATCCGCTCCCTATAGTACCAGGCGGCTACCCGCTGGACGCAGACGCCAATCGAGAAAGGACCCGATCGCCCATGACTACGCAGACCGCACCATTTTCCCTGAATCAGATTGGAACCGGCACGGCTCGCTTTCCGAGTGGAATGGCGATTCCCACTCCGACCGATGCGATGGTGGATCCCTACATCCGCACGCGAATCAGCAAAGACGTCCATGTGGAATGCATTCAGTTCTGGCCGCAGGACAAGGTCACCTATCCCGGAATCGTGCTCTTGCATGACTGGTGGGGCATGAATTCTCAGATTACGGCCCTGGGGGCGCGTTTAGCGTGCGAGGGATACGGTGTGATCATCCCGAAACTCTATGGCCGGCTCGGCGGCATGGTCACGGCCAATGCCGAAGTCGCGGAAGCGTTGGCGGCCAAGTGCAACGAGTCACTCCTGCTCCAGGACATCAACACCTGCTGCGAATATCTCAATACGACCGAACGCACGAAGCGAAATATCCATGGAGTCGTCGGATTCGGCCTGGGTGCCACATTGGCGATCCGCTTTGCTTGCCAGCGCAAACGGTTGCGGGCCGCGGTGGCCTATTACGGCAAAGTCACGGCGCCGGATCAACTCACCAACATGATGAGTCCCTTGCTGTACCACCAGGCGGAGAACGATACGTGGGCGACACAAGCAGACGTCGATCTGCTCCGGACCGCTGCGGCCCAGGGTAAACGTATCGAGATCAAGACCTATCCCGGTACCACCCACGCCTTCTGCGACGAAACCAGACAAGCCGAGCACAATGCCGCAGCGACCGCACAGGCCTGGGATGCCACCGTGGCATTTCTCAAAACCTGTTTCCAGGGAACCTAACCGTATCGTGGGTGACCCGGTAGTGACGGCGTCGACCGATTCTTTTCGCCCGCCTCATGTGGGTACTCTCCTTCTCGCAGAGAAAGAACATAGCCCCATGCCGAATTTTCGTGTTCGCCTCCTCCTCGTCGCCTGCTGCGTCGCCACCCTGCTGACCGCGCCGATCGCTGTCCGTGCCGACGAGGTATCTTCTCCACCCAAGCCGACTCTGGCCAACCGCCTGCCGGCCTTTCAGGATGTGGCGCGGGCCAATGCGGCGCAGTTGTCGGCTCTTCCCGCGCAGGGTGAGGCACTGCCCCTATTCAAGACGGTGATCGGCCCGCAGTTGGGGTTGGGCGATGCCGCGATGACCGTCGGGGCCAAAGGGCTGACTCCGACGATGAGTCAAGAACTGCTCATCACTGATCTGACGCAAGCCGCCAATGAGTTGGTGCGCGGGTTGACCGCATGGCAATTGGCACAAGCCGCTCGAGACCTTGGCACATCCGGCGCAGCAGAATCGCGTGAAGACATGAAAAAACGGATTGAGGCACAGACGGCCTGGTTGAGCGAAGGCACCACGCTGGCTCCAGCGCTGGGGCGCCTGCAGTCGCTCACTGCAACCGCGCCGACAGAAGAGACCGCGGCTCTCATCGGCGGAGCTGTGGCCCAGATCGAAGCCTGGGCTATCGACACCGTGCATCGCGAATGGTTCAGGATCTACAATTGGAAAGACCAGGTGAGACAGCAGCGCGGCCTTGTGCGGTTGTGCGGGACCTGGCAATGGTCCATTCACAATCACCAAAATCATCGCGAAGAAAAGACGGCGGTCATCTTTGCTCCTCCGGGATCAGTGTCGGCCACCAGTCCAGCGGAGATCATTGTCTTGGGCGATAGCGTCTATCTACGATGGGAAACCAGAGCCGGTGTGCAGGAAGACAGTCTGCTTTTTTCCGGAGAGGGACAACGGTTGGAAGGCACCTTCGTGAATACGGCGGGGGGATGGGGTTCCATCACCGGCAAACGCACTGCCAGCTGTTTCAACGATGGGGGCAAACCGACCTCACCGCGTCGCCAGCATCACTAAGGTCGGCCGGCTCGCCAAGCGGTCCAGGCGACGCAAGCCCAGCCGCTGATAAACGACACCCCGCCCAAGGGAGTGAGTGCGCCCATCCATTTGATTCCAGCCAGCGCCACAAGATACAAACTCCCGCTGAACAGGAGAATGCCGGCGCAGAACAACCAACCAGCCTTGATCGCCAGTGGATTGTTGGTCTCACGAGACAACCAGGCTACGACAAAGAGGCCGAGAGCATGGTACATTTGGTAGCGCGCCGCCGTTTCATATACAGTGAGCATGGCCGGCTCCAGAACCGATTTCAGAGCGTGTGCCCCGAACGCGCCGGCTGCCACGGCCGCCGCCGCACACAGCGCCCCGACAAATGCGAATCGGAACGATGGCGTTGATTCCTGCATACAAACCTCGTGAAGGCCCGCCTCTACCGGAGGCAAGGCGCGAGATTCTAACACGAATGTCGATCGGAAATGAGTAAACCCATTCCGCTTGAGTGTCCCCGCTGTCTCCTGGCCAACCCCGATGCCGCGCAGTATTGCGAATGCGGGTACGACTTTACTCCACACTTCGAAGGCTTTCCGCTGAAATCCGCCGCGGGAGCCGCGCCGCGGAAACGTCTCTTCTCGGAAGAAATGGGCCGCGGGAGTTTTGTGCTCGGGATCGTGCTGATCTGGCTAGCGCTATCAGTCGGCGAACTCTACCGCATTCGGATCGAGTTGCCGCGGCGCCCAAAAATGGAACTCGGTTTCAGTAGTCTGATGGTCGGCATGACCGACCTTGCCGCCGCCCTCGTCGTCGGCGCGATCGGGTGGGCCTGTGTGTGGATTGTCTTGGCGGCACAAAGTAAGCGCGACGGCAGTCTCTGCCCTAAACGGACCACCTTCGTCGTCACCCTGATTGCGGCGGGTATCCTGTTTGTCACGCGCACCATCGACCCAAGCGTGTTGGTGCAACACGTCATGCAGGTGCTCTTCGTTTTGGCTATTGCGATCGCGTCGTATTACGCAGGATGCCGGAATTGGCTGGGAAAGTGGTAGGCGGTCCACCGGCAGACAGTGCGCGTGTCAGGCTCTTCAAAGAAGGATAGGAGAATATGGTGAGGTGGCGATGACTGCACCGGAAGGGAGACCGCATTACTTTCCGCAGAAGTAGAGATAAAAGTCGGCGAATTCTTCAGACGGAAGTCCCAATTGCACCGGCTTCTTCGTATTGCCGCATAGGAGCGTCCATTCGGCCGCAAGTTTCGCCACTTGTTCCTCATTGACTCCGTGCGTGCCCCACAAATTCACCGCTGCGGAACTCAATACCACCGTGACTGTGCGCGTGGAAGGCCCGTAACTGAATTTGAACTCGTGCCCCCCTCGAAACAACGGGATGACGCCCTCGCGCGATCGCAAGCCCCGATGCTTGCATTTCGTGCAGACCAGCGATTCCAATCCGCTACGACTATCATACTCCGCGGCGCAGACCTTCATGCGACCGTCGCATTTTTGGACCGGGCAACGAGATCCGTCCGGGTCCTTTAAGATCTGCTCGGGACACGGAACTGGTGTGGATGGTGGAGCCGCATCGCCTGCCGCCCCGGAACATTCGTTTCCCTGCACAGTGACCTCAGCGGTGCGGTGGACCATCTATGAAACTCCCGCCGGAATGCGTAATGGCACGATGCCATGATTAACTATGGCAAGTATATCAGACGCCACGGCAGATCCTGGCTGCGCTCGGCTATTCGCTGTGCAGTCAAGAGACGATCTGACCTATCAGCTACGGACCTGGACAAGCCTCTGGTTTTCAGTCTGTTTTTCTCCTAATATCAATACTCTGCCCGACGGCACTGTGCCACAAGAGGCCTGAAACCACAACCGCTGCTTCCCCTGCCGCCGGCAAGCCGACAGGGCGGAATCCGAAAGGACTATCGACCGTGACAGACGACTACGCGCGCAGGAAAGTACAAGTCATCAAGGAGTTTCTCGAGGCGCAATTTCCGGCTCCCCATGTCGTGGAAGCCATCTTGCCGAGGAGAGATCCGTTGGCCGATACGAAATATAAAGTGATCCACAACAACGTGGTTGAGCGCACCCTTCTGGTCTGCCCCGCCGTGGTGATGGACAGCTTTCCCACGCCGGATCTCCTGAAGGAACTGCTCGTGTCTCGCAACATCATCGACAAGGTCAAGGCCTCGACCGATTCCCGGATCTGCCATGACGATCTCGGCACCGACGACCAAAATTATCAAAAGCCCATCAGATCAGTGCGCGGGCTCTAGCCGATCTGCTGCCCGCTCCCTGTTCACAGGCAAGCTCGTCTTGCCTCGGTCGGCTGTGACGAGGGAACGTTGTCGCGTTTCAGCACAGATGAACCCCGATGTAGTGCCCGTCGTTTGTGACAGGCTCATGTCCTGATCAATCGACCCCACGATGACTCAGTGCTCCGCTCGAGAACGTGAATATCTGCACCGCGAGAGCTTGATCATTGAGTCGGAGAGGTCATTGAACGACATCGAACCGCGGCGGGCCATAAACAGTTGACCGGTCTTGTGGTGCGGGAGGCGGGACTTGAACCCGCACGCCATTGGTATGACACAGGATTTTAAGTCCTGGGTGTCTGCCGATTCCACCACTCCCGCGTCAACAACCGTCAACCGTCGCGGCGAAATCTAACACCCGGGTACCGGAGGGTCAAGCTGCTGGAGATAAGATCTTTGCACTATGCAACGGCCTGTCCCGTATGAAACAGGCCGTTGCACACCATTCTCTCTGACCGACTGCTATGTCAACCGCCGCTAGGCGGCTTCCTTCTGATCGTCTTTCTTCACCAGCGCCTTGCTACGTTCCACCATCGTCGACACGCCGGTTTTCACGGAACGGCTGAACCGGGTCGCCTGAAGCTGGGCTTTCTTGGCATAGCGGGCGACATCGCGCCGTGTTTCCGCACCGGACTTCGGCGCCAACAACAGACCCAACGCCGCGCCCACAACCGCCCCGCCACCGATGATCGCTGCAATCTTGGCTGCTTCGCGCCCCTTGGTAGACATCGTGACTTCCTCCCTCTCGTACAACAAGGTTGATGGTTCACTGACTCGGCGAATAGCTATCTCTACATACAGCATCAAGCGTGCCAGACGATGAGTATGCGGGGTTCAGCCTGATTTGCGTGGTTCAAGCGCGACACGTTAGAGACGCCTCATAAAGGGTGCTGTTTTGTGAACAACGGCAGGAGACAACCGTTTCAGAAAAGCGACAGGTGTGCGTAGGGAACATTCCTGAAGGCGGCTCACGCCTTGCCTGGCGCGGGCTCGCTGGTTACCTTGCAATGTAGACCACGCTCACATAAGATCGCGAAACTATGTGGAGTCCTTCTATGCTGCCCTGGTTACACGCCATTCCCTATCCTGATATCGATCCCGTATTTCTTCGATTGGGCCCCTTGCAGTTCCGATGGTACGGACTGATGTATCTCATTGGACTCACGCTTGCCTATTTCATCATCGAAGCGCGAGCGAGGGCGCAGAAACTTCCGCTGAACAAGGATCAGGTCTACGACATGATCGTGTATGCGGCGGTCGGCGTGTTTTCCGGCGGACGGCTGGGCTATGTACTGTTCTACAACCTGTCCTATTATCTGGAGAATCCACTGAAGATCTTCGCGGTCTGGGAAGGCGGCATGTCGTTCCATGGCGGATTGATCGGCACCATCGTGGCGCTGATTCTCTTTGCAAAACGGCAAGGGATGACGGTGCTCACCATTGCCGACCTTGCCGCAGGTGTGACCCCGGTCGGCCTCGGACTGGGGCGAATTGGCAACTTTATCAATGGTGAGCTGTACGGGCGGCCGACCGATGTGGATTGGTGCATGGTATTTCCGGCCGGCGGTATGGTCTGCCGCCACCCCTCGCAGCTCTACGAAGCGTTCCTGGAGGGCCTGTTACTGTTTACGGTGCTGTGGTTGATCACCCGCCGCCTGCCGCCGTCGGGGACTGTCTTTGGAGCTTTCCTGATCGGCTACGGGCTGTGCCGGATCGTGGTGGAGTTTTTTCGGGAGCCGGATGCGCAGATCGGCTTCATTGTCGGCACGATTTCCATGGGGCAGATGCTCAGTATCCCCATGATCGTTGCGGGAGCCGTGATCCTTGCAATCGTCTCCCAGCGCAAGCGGCCGCTTCGCCCGGACTCCAGCTCAACCGCGACGCTGTGAGTGCGCGATCTTCGCGGAAGGTTCCTATTTGGGATTGGCGTCCATCCAGGACTTCTTTCCCAGGGTCAGCTCGCTGTCGTACTTCCTGAGCGGCGGCGCGTCCCAGATGACCTTATTGCCGGGAGCCAGATTGGCCGCAGCAACATAATGTTTCCTGGCTTCGGCTTTCTCGCCCAGTTTCTCCAAGGCCAGCGCGAGATTGTAATGCGCTTCTGCCAGTGACTGATCGGCCTGGATCGTCGCGAGATATGCGTCTCGCGCTCCGGCCCACTCCTGCTTGAGGAGCAACTGGTTGCCCTGCTCCAATTGTTGACTCACCGCTTCGGTGGTTCCGGCCGGCGCGTGGAGCGGCCGTATCTCTGCTTTCCGCTGACCCGCACAGCCCACGATCGTCACGATCACCATGACCATCCATCCAAAATGTTTCATGCCTACTCCTTGTGTTCAGACCGGAACCGTCACCCCCAAGCGGAGAAAAATAAATTCGAATCCAGCGACTGGTTCTCCCAGCGACTGGGTTACCGCCTCCCGGTACAACTGCGCTTGCCCACGATAGAGGTCCGCTCTGGCGGCGACCTGATCGACGGGGATCATATCCGTCTTGTAATCGGCAATCCAGAGCCGGCCCTCGATGCGGTAGAGAAGATCAATCGCACCTTCTAGGATTTGCCGGCCATCATGCCAGGGTATGAGAAACGGCAGTTCTCGTCCGATCACGGTCGCCTGTCGGAGGCGAGCATAGGCGGACGACTGGATAAAGGTCCGCAGCAAGCCCTGAACGTCCTCCACGATGGCCTGACTGGTTGTCGACTCCTGCTCCTCGAGTGCCAGGGATGCGCTACTGATTGCCGCCACTTGCCGTTCCGCATCAGCGGTGAAATCCCAATATTGCAGAACCCGGTGCACGATCGTCCCGACGGCTGTTCCAGAAGTCGAACTCCGTCCTTGTCGGGGCTGCATAGTGGAGTACGGCATCGAAGGGGGCTTTCGAATGAAATCCGAAGGCGAGATGATCAGCGACATGGTCCGATGCTCCTCCCAGACTCGATCGCGTTGCGCCCAGCGATCGCAAAGCGCCTGGTCCACGGCGTTCTCTTCTAATCTCGTCGGCTGTGGCCGTACCCGGAAAGGAGGACGATCTTCTCCTTTGAGGATCGTGTGTCGCAGGCCGACACCTCCTACTGATAGGCCGCCCTGCCCAATCCCGCTCAACTCAGCTCCAGCCGCCTGCTCCAGGAGATCCAGAAGAGCTCCGCGTATCCGGCGTTTCGGCAAAGCGCCCGACAACACCAGAGACTCCCGTGCACGGGTCATCCCGACATAAAACAGCCTGCGGCGTTCCGCCTGCTCGCGGATGCGCGCCTTTTCGGCAACGAGAACGGCGCCTGCCGTGCATCGCCCGCCGAAATCCAGCCCCTGCATGCCGGTGGACCAATCGTGCCAGATCTGAGGTCGCGCGGGCCCCCGGCCAGCCCCGTCTCCATGGTGTAACCCGGCCAGAATCACCAATGGAAACTCCAACCCCTTGGCCTTATGGATGGTCAACACCCGCACCGCATCCAACGTATCTTCCGACAGCGCGCTCTCCGCTTCGTCCGGTTGCTCGCGAAGGCGCTCCAGCATCAGCTCCACGAACCCGTTCAAGGTAAGCGCCGGCCGATCAGCCAGATCGGCCGCCATTTGCCGCACCTTCAGCAGATTGGCCACAGCCTGTTCCCCGTGAATCGAGGCGGCAGCCAGTTCAAGCAAGGGAAGCTGCTGAAACACCAGATCGATCACCTGCGGCAATGGACAATGGGGAGCTGCGTCATGCAACCGTGCCAGCACCGCATAGAACCGTCGGAGCGGTTGAGCCTGGGGACTCGTCCAATTCGAAAGCCGGCCGGCTTCGCGATAATCCAAGGCCTCCGCCTCATGGAGACTGACCAGCGCGGAATCCGGCAGGCCGCCGACAGGCGACCGTAAGAGACCCACCAACGCAATACGATCGTGGGGATTCTCGATGCAGCGGAGAAGATTCACCAGGTCGATGACTTCCTGCCGGCGATAGAAATGCTTTTCCCCGTCGATGATGTACTGAATGTCATACCGCCGGAGCGCCTCAAGGTATTCTTCGGCCTGAGTCAACTTCCGAAAGAGGAGCGCGATGTGGCCGGGACGCAACCCGGACTCAGGACCTGTCGCTGCGTCTGCCGGCGCAGTCGGATTCAGCCACCGGGAGATCGTGCTCGCAATATGCTCCGCTTCCACCCTGGTGGCCGCCGCCGAGTCCAGATCGCCTTCCTCGTCGGCCTGCACCAGTCGAAGTTCAACGCCGGAATTGCGAAACTGACTCGATCGATTCGGCTGCACGGTCAAGGGCACGTTCGGCGGCTGCACCGACGATTGCGCCACCAGCAGACGGTTGAACACCCCGTTGACCAGGTCGAGCACCTGCGCGTGACTCCGGAAATTGGTCGCGAGTTCGCAGCGCAAGGCGCCGCCTCGCTCCAGCCGCTCGACCACATGATCGAAGGCTTCGATATCCGCCCGCCGGAAGGCGTAAATCGATTGCTTCGGATCGCCGACGATGAACAGCTTTCCCGATTCCAGCTCGAGAGTCCGCCAAGACTCAGACTGCTCACCCAGCCGCTCCGCCAAATACAAGACGATTTCGTATTGCACCGGATCGGTATCCTGAAATTCATCGACCAATAGGGCGCGATAGTCCCGTTTCAGCTGCTCACGAATCATGGGAAAATCCCGAAGCAGGCTGCGCGCTTTGCCCACCAACCCGTCAAAGGTCAGCCAGCCCGTATCGAGGAATGATTTTCTGACTGCGCCGATAAACGGCGCCAATACATCCAACAGTTGTCCGAGCAGCCCTTGATCGACCCTCAGCAAGCGATTGGCGATCCGCTGCAGCGATTCAGCTTCTTCGAAATCTGCTTCGACCCATCCGGTCGGAGCCTTGCCAAGATCCTTGACCAGCAATTCTCGAGATTCAGCCGGGAGCGCGTGGATTCCATCCAAGCCATCGTCGAGCAGCAGGCCGAACAGATGTGCAATCGCCGCAAGCATGGATTCAACCTTACGCCGTTTCTGGCTGTCATAGCGGGCCAGAAGACCTTCTGCTTCCGCCTTCCGCTCGGCGAACCAGTCGCGAAGCACCGGGTTGAGACGGCTGTCCGTGATCTGCTCTCTCAGGCCATCAAGATCGATCAACTCGCTGTGCAGGCTGTAGGCCAATTCCCGCAAGGCTTCCAAACTGAATGCCGCCAGCAGCAGCCGCCAACGCCCATGATTAGGGCCCGTCGATCCCAACTCACGATCCAACCAGAGCTCCCATTCGCCGGTGAAGTGCGCCTCAAAGCGAGAGCCGTCCTCATCGGTTTGAAATGTCGGACTGACTCCGGCCTCGATGGGATATAGACGCAGCAGATGCGCGGCGAAACTGTGCAACGTCCCGATTTGGGCTTTTTCGACATCGCGCAACGCCGCTTCAGCGCGTGCCGCAATGTCGTCCGTCGTCCAGCCGAAACGCATGCACAAATCAGCTATTGAAACCGTCCCGCTCCCGGTGGCTGCACTATCCTGCCCTTCACGGCTCACCAGTGATCGCAGCCTCTCGCGCAATCGCAGTTTCATCTCCGTGGCGGCCTTATTCGTAAACGTCAGAGCCACGATACGGGAAAGATCCAGTGGATCGGTCCGGCGCATGAGCAGATACACAAGCCGGTTTACCAGCAAGGTGGTTTTCCCCGTTCCCGCGCCGGCGATCACCACCACGTTGCGGTCGAAGGTGGTGGCCGCCGCTTCCCGCGCCGTTTGATCCGGGATCTGCCCCTGGTCAATCACGTGCCACCTTCTCAACACGCACCGCGCGTAATGCCCCGGCCAGGGAGGAACGGCGAGCCCGCCACCAGCTGGGCTGATGCGCCTTCCGGCAGGCAGTCGAAAACGCGCAATGGTCGCAGTGGGCCGTATCCGGCAGGATGAAATGGTGTCCGCTCCGGATGCCATCGACCAAAAGTTGCACCGTTCGGCTCAATGTCGGACCGGATGGACCCTGCCAATAAGCGGCCGCAAACGACGCGCGCTCAATCGCCGGTTCCCCTTGCGGCAAGAGATACACAAACTCCACCTGTTCAGGCCGAGGACTCTGAGTGTATTCGCCGGAGCCGTCGACGGCCATCAGCGCGTACAGCGGAGGCTGTAACCGCTGCGCACGCACCGCCGCTTGCAGAAGTTGTCGATCCTTCGCTTCTACCCGGTCGTTCGCGCGATACTTATAATCGATGACCCGTAGCGCCCCCGACAGCGGATGCCAGTCCAGACGGTCCCATCGTCCACGCAGGGGAATGGCATCCCCTCCAGTGCCATCAGGGAAAGCTCCCTTCGCATCGATTTCGCACTCGACCGGAATAAACCCTGAAGCTGCGGCTGCCTCGCGATCGAACCTGACCGTCGCGTCGACCACACGTCGCACCGTTTCCTGGGCCAATTGCCAGATAAGGGCATATCCGGTCCCGTGGGTCATCGCATAGGCCGCGAACGCCTCTGTGACGGCCCGAGTGACTTCCGCGGTGACAACCGCAGCGGACGACGCAGCTGCCCCCCACCCCTGTCGGATCAACGCCAGATAACAGAGCCGCAGCGCATCATGGCACAGCTGCCCCATGGCCGGCGGTGACAGCTCCATCGAGACCTTTTGCCGTACCGCTTCGAGGTCGAGTACCTGCGCGGAGAAATATTGAAAGGGGCAACGGGCATAGGTTTCAAGAGCAGTCGGCGAAACGCCGCGCTCGCAGATCCAATTCCAATGAGTGGTGGCATCTGTCAACATGCCATCGTAGGCGCTCAAGGCCGGCACGCCGCTTTCGATCAGGGCTTGCGCAGCAAGGCTATGAGAAAAGAGTTCTCCGTCGCGCCCGCCTGCATTCAACAGGGCCACCACATCGCGCCCGTGCAAGACACTGCTTATCGTGAGTTCTTCTCGCGTCAAGAGCGGCGGCACGAACAGAGGCAGCGTGGCGCGATCCTTCCACCGGCGTGGCAAGGCAAATAACGACTGTGGCTCCGCCGCATGTGGCACAGCGCCGATGGCATCCAAATATCCCGATGGTGCCAACGGCCGCCCGGTCGCGTCCGCCCGTTGATACGACAGGTAGAGACGCTCACGGGCCGAGGCGCGCAGCAGCTCGAACAGTAAGGCTTCCTCCCCGTAGCCCTGCAATTTTTGATCGATCTTGTAGCCCAGTGTCTCACTCAACACGAGACGATGGCTATCGCGGAGAAATCCGTCTTCATGAATGTAACGTGGAAACATTTTTTCGTTCATGCCGACGATAAACAGCGCGCGGAATCCAAGTCCCCTTGCTGCCATGGCATCCAGCACCTGCACACCCTGCTGGGAGAGGGGCGTCAACGCATAAGTCGTCCGCTCGAGAACTTCTTCGAACGTGTCCGTCCATTCCTGCCACGTGATATGGACATCGAGCCGATCCAACTCACGGAGTTGCGCAAGAACCCCGACCAGTGCCTCGGTAACATTGGTTGTCTCTTCAGACTGCGCAACCGCGTCGATGGAATCAGATGTACTGAGGGGAATGGACAGATGACCCTCCGCCAGCGCGCAGAACGCATCCGTTAAGGCGCCATATCCGCCGGATTCCGGCAGACTCGTGACGCCAGCTATCAATGGGGAGACGCAGTCCCAGAGCAATCGCAGTTGAGGCCCGTCAATCGAGAGGGCATCGAGCGGATCTTCGGAGAACTCATCACCGGTCCCCGCCCAGGACTCAAGGCGTCCGAGTTGCGCCAGTCGCCGCCATTCCTCTTCGCCTCGAGTGATCCCCAATGCGTGCACGGCTAACCGCCAGAGGTCTGGTCGCGGCGGGACGGCTCCCTGGGGAACCGTCAAACGGCGATTCCACGGTGAGGTGATGACTTCAAGTACGGCCGGGCGATGCAAATCATTCCCCTTGAGCCGGGCCAGGTGGAGCAGGGTTTTGATCGCTGGCTCTCGCAACAACAGAACGGCCGCGGTCGACGTAAAGGGAATGCGATGCTGATCGAAGATACGCGTGACTGCAGATTGATAGGGCACGAGTGTCCGTCCCACGACTCCGATCTCCTCAAATCGATACCCATGGGTTTCGACCAAGGTGAGGATCTGCTTGCAGACCAGCGTCAACTCGTCGTCGACGCCTGCCGCATTTCGGACTTCAACCGATACAGGAACTCTTCCAGCATCGGATCCAGCCCGCTCGACTGAGTCAGGAGCTGAGGTGTCATTAGTGCCCGCAATCGGATAGAGATGCCGTTCGAGGAACTGTCGCGCGAATCCATAGGCCGGCTGAACATCCACCGGAAAATACACCGTGACCGGAAGCGTAGCGGCGAGACTTTCCAGTAACGTCAGCTGGGTTTGCGTGAGATCGTACGAGCCGTAGTACCAGAGTTCGTGGAGGCCACGAATGAATGGTGAGGTAGGCACAAATGGCGTAACGAGCGAGGCCAAGTCGTCCGGTGATCCGACGCCCAAAGCCGCACTGCCTTCCCGAACAGCCGCGTATAACGTGAATAAGCTCTTGAGCTTTTCCCCGTCCTCCGGCGCGAATTGCCCCTCCTCTACCGCGCGCACCGCGACGGCCGAATCCACGGTGGCATCCTTCAGGTCGCGAAGACTCGCCCAAAGAGCGGGCCACGCTCCATGCGGGAGCTGTGACAGATGCAGCGACCCGGTTTGCGGCATCCGGCGTTGTCCGATGTGCCGCAAGAGATGCTCGAAGAAGACATCGGACACCAGGTCTATGTGCCGCACGGATTTCGCTCCTTCAGCCGTGCGACGTTCCCGATCCACATGCAGCGCCAGCTGATGAAAGGAGAGGATGTGCACGTTGAGGAGGGACAGCTTCTCTTGCAGGATCACGAGACGTTTGAGGGAGCGACGCAACTGATCGGAAGGGACAATGATGGCCAGCGAAGCCAGCAGGTCCGTTGATTTCAGAGCACGGAGATCGTGAACGAGGCGCGTTTCGAGCGTGGGATGGAATGGGCCGGTTACGAGGCGGAGCATCTAACGGACGTCAGCAACGGTGAATGGGGCATGTTCAACGGCCTGCATGTGGACTGATCGTGTTCATTCGACATCGACCGGGGGACGATTCCTCCACTAGCCGGTTTCCGGACCCAGCAGTTCGCCGTTGCAATCAACACAGGCCCAGTCGCCGTCGATAAATTTCATGGGATCGCCGCAGGTGCCGCATTCCGGTGGCGGTCCCTTGTCGATCATAGGAAGGATCGGCAGCTCGAAATCATCGTCATCAGGAACGGTCATATATCTCCGATCTCACGCTCCCTGCGGTTTCATCTTCAGCTGCAGCGCTTTTTCCGCACTTTGGCGAGGCGGCACCCCGACGAACGTCAACCGGCCATCGATAATGGTCGCGGGTACCGCCCGGACCGAATGCCGGTTTGCCAGCTCCTGGCCGTCCGGGGTCGTAATATCGACCTCGCGATAGCTAAAGCTATACTTTACCCTGAGCTCCTTCCAGAGGCGTTTCGCCGAAGGGCAAGCTCCGCAGGTTGGTGAATGCAATAAGGTGATATTCGGCATGGTCAAACCCCTCTCCTTAACGTGACCGGATCTTAACACCCGCGCCGAGGACCGCGCAACCAAGCGTGCCTGACAATCGAGATCGAGGTGTATATACTGAGCGAAAACGGATCTGCACTCATCATCCGCCCGTCATCAATTCTATTGAGGCGTCCATGGCTCACCATCCCCGCGCCGGCCAACTGGCACAACCGGAACAGTTTGTTGATCTCGCCCGACTGGAGCAGGCCTATGACCAGGAGACGCCGGACCCAGCCGATGTTCACCAGCGCGTCAGCTTCGGCACCAGCGGCCATCGCGGCTCATCCTTGAAACGAACGTTCAACGAAGCGCACATTCTTGCAATCACTCAGGCGATCTGCGAGTACCGGATCAAAGCCGGCACGACAGGCCCCCTCTTCATCGGCAAAGATACCCATGCGCTCTCCGCTCCTGCTCAGCGCAGCGCCCTGGAGGTGCTGGCCGCGAACGGTGTCCACGTCCGCATGGATAAGGACGACGGCTACACGCCGACCCCGGTCATGTCCCATGCGATCATTCAAACCAATCGCGACCGAACGTCCGGCTTCGCCGATGGCATCATCGTCACGCCCTCGCATAATCCACCGGAGGACGGCGGATTCAAATACAATCCGCCCCATGGCGGCCCTGCCGACACCGACGTGACGAAAGCCATTGAGAACCGCGCCAATGAACTCCTGGCGGCCAACCTGCAGGGTGTGAAACGCATACCCTACGAGCAGGCGATTCGAGCGGCCTCTACCACGCGCTACGATTTCGCCGGGACCTACATCGCAGATCTTGCCCATGTCGTCGATCTCGATCGCATCAAGGCAGCGAACCTGCGCCTGGGCGTCGATCCGCTGGGTGGTGCAGCCGTGGCGTACTGGCGCCCCCTGGCTGAGCGATATGGATTGAATCTGGAGATCGTCAACGAATCTGTCGATCCGACCTTTCGCTTCATGACGCTCGATTGGGACGGGAAGATCCGTATGGACTGCTCCTCCCCCTATGCCATGGCCTCGCTCATTACGCTCAAGAACCGATTCGATCTGGCTTTTGGGAACGACACCGATACGGATCGCCACGGCATCGTGACGCCCGGGGCCGGTTTGATGAACCCGAACCACTACCTCGCGGCCGCGATCTCTTATCTCTTCACCCATCGTCCCGGGTGGAAGAGTACGGCAGGAGTCGGCAAGACGGTCGTTAGTAGCAACATCATCGACCGCCTCGTCCGGTCGCTGAAACGGAGGCTGGTCGAAGTGCCCGTGGGATTCAAATGGTTCGTACCGGGCCTCAGCGACGGCTCCTTGGGATTCGGCGGAGAAGAAAGCGCGGGCGCGGCCTTTCTTCGGCTCGATGGCACCACCTGGGTGACCGATAAAGACGGCATCATCATGAATCTGCTCGCGGCGGAGATGCTGGCGGTCACGGGAAAAGACCCGGCGCAATTGTACGGTGAATTGACGGCCCAACTCGGCGAGCCGGTCTACGAGCGAATCGATGCGCCGGCCACCAGAGCGCAAAAAGCCGCCCTGCAAAAATTTTCACCGCAGCAAGTGCGGAGCAAGGAGCTCGCCGGAGAACCCATCATCGCCATGTTGACGGAAGCGCCGGGAAACAAGGCCTCGATCGGTGGGCTCAAGGTCACCACCGCCAACGGCTGGTTTGCCGCCCGCCCCAGCGGAACGGAGGATGTGTATAAACTTTACGCGGAGAGCTTCAAAGGGCAGGCTCATCTGCTGCAGATCCAAGAAGATGCGCAGACCTTGATCAAGCAAGTCTTCTCTAGCGCCGGCGCGTGAAAACATACTGAAGAAGATTGGCAGCGGCGATGGGACGTCGTTTAGCCCCTCGACTGACATGCTCCGAAGAAGCGCTATACTTACACTGTATGCCGATGCTCTCACGCACATGGTGTAGCCTGGCCCTCGCTTCCGCACTCACCGCCTGCGCCGCTCCGTCGTCACAAGGACTGCGGCAGGCGGTAACTCCTCTTCCTGATTGTTGCCGTGCCAGTCACAGCGACACCCGTCAACAAGCGATCGTCCGCACAGCCGTGAACCTGGTCGGCGCCACCATCATCGAAAGTCAGGGCCGTCGGATCAGTTACGACTGCGCCGGAGTGACACGCGCCATTTATCTCGCCCACGGCATTGATCTTTACTCCGAAGGCTCTGCCGACGGTAGGACCAACGGCGTGGGTCTCATTTACAACCACATCCGGAAAAATGGTCGACTCCACCGCGGGCCGGTCGTACAGGCCGGTGATGTGGTGTTCTTCGACAATACCTGGGACTTCAATGGAGACGGCTTGGTCAACGATCCGCTGACGCATGTCGGGATCGTGGAACAGGTGGAGCAGGACGGCACGATCGTCTTCATTAGCCGGGTGGCCGGCGCCATCGAACGATACCGGATGAATGTGGCGCATCCGCATATCCATCGCACGGCCGACGGTCGACTGCTCAATGATTATATGCGACGAAAACACTGGCGGGATGGAGCGCACACGGCCTATCTGACCGGCGAGTTGTTTGCCGCCTTCGGCACGAGAGTGATAGACTCTGCGTCAGGATCACCCGCTACAAGGTAAGCACCTTGCTCGGAAGCGAGCCTTCATCGCGCCGTTGCCCCGAATGTCACCAGGCTACGACCTGGAACGACAATCCCTGGCGCCCGTTTTGTTCCGAGCGCTGCCAACTGATCGATTTGGGAGCCTGGGCAGGAGAGCAGTACCGCGTGCCAGGGCCGAGCCTGACCGTGGGTGGGACGGAGTCCTCTTCGCCGAACAATGAATGAGTGACCGGCCGACTCCCCCTATTCGCAGCGACAGTTCGCCTTGTAATCCATACACATCGGGCCGAAGCTTCGTTCACAATCGCAGCTGCACTTCGGCGTTTTATCGGCGGGGCACGTGATCTGGCAGGTTTGCTTGATGCCCATGCCGCAGGACACGATCTCACAGGAATTGGATCCTTCGGCCACCAGCAGCGGCAATGACGGTTCAACCGGAGCGGGCGTCTGCTGCAATACCCCGGGGCGGTGAGCCTGAGACTGCGTGACGGACGAGGGGTTCGACGCGCCACCGTCTTCTGCCCGAATTGGTGAGGTCAACACGGGCAACAACATGACTGACATCAACAGCACTGCCGCAACACCGGTTCGTACAATCTCCCTCAGCATGACGTCACCTTCCTTTCAGAGACACGCAGGATAGGAAGATTACGGCACGAAATCAAGTCCCGCCCATCAGGCGATGCAGTCTATGGCCGGATAACGACCGCTCCTGAACGACGCAGCCGGCAAGCCCCACCACTGTTCAATCACGGTTGCATATAGACTCCGGTAGTCCAGCGTATGTTTCAGGTCGCCCCCCTCCAGGTCGGTCAACGAACAAGGTGCGCCATACAAACCACCCTTGACACGCCCGCCCATAAAGAGGTGCGTGGCTGCGGTGCCGTGATCGGTACCGTGGCTGGCATTTTCTCCGACCCGGCGGCCGAATTCGGAATAGGTCATCACCAACACCTCGCTCCAGAGACCCCGTTGTTCCATTGCCGCGCGGAAAGCCATCAATCCTTGGGCCAGTTCTTCCAGTAGCCGGTGGTGAGCAGCCAATTGACCGGCGTGAGTGTCAAAACTGCCGTGAGTGACCTTGATGACGGCTACCGAAACTTTCGCCGCAATCAGCCTGGCGGCGACTTCCAGTTGCTTCCCGAATTTGTGCGAGGGGAAGTCGATCGACAGCGGCGGTACTTGTTGAATACGACTCTGCAAATCGGTCGCCGCTTGAGAAATCTCGCGCCGAACCTCAAGAATATGGGCGAGCGCGCGATTCGTCGTCGCCACAGACACCGGTGCGACCCTGCCGGCCTGATGGAAAAACTGTGCGGGATCATGCAGTGCGATGGTGCGTACCTTGCCTCCACTCAGGGGGCCCGCGTCTCCCCTGCCCAACAGAACGCCTTCGGCCGTAAACCCGATCGGCAATGGATACTGTGCAAATATTTCCGACAACCATCCCTTGTCCAGGACCTCTTCGCTATCCGATGCCGTGTTCCAGATTTCAATGGAACGAAAATGCGATCGATTCGGCTTGGGATACCCGACTCCCTGCACCCATACCAGCTCCTTGCGTTCCCACACAGACAGCAATGGCGATAGGGCTGGGTGGAGACCCAATTGGGGAGTGAGCTGTCGAACTTGATCACGTGGGATCGCCAATTGCGGTCTCGCCCGGTAGTACGCCGCATCACCGTAAGGAACGACCGTATTGAGACCGTCATTCCCGCCCTGCAACTCCACCAGCAGCAGAATACGTTCACGATTGCGGGAACCGGGGAGGATACCATTCGTGTCCGCCGCCCAGAGCTGCGACGGCCAGGCGGGACGCAACAACACAAGGGGAAGCGCCATGGCCGCTTGTAAGAGTGCGCGTCGATGTATGCCGCTCGCCGCCATCGTGCCTCATTTCAATTGGTAGACCGGATCCAACACCAAATGATGCACGGCCTGCCCGCGCTCCTCTCCCGCAGCCAACGGCTGTACCGGCGCGAGTGGAAGCAGCGTCGTTTGCATCACATCGAGTGGCTCCGCCGCCAGCCAGGTCGCACCTTGTGCCTGTTTCATGTCTGCCATGCCATGCGGATGGCCCGTCTCATGGCCACGAATGGCCCGATGCAGCAGTTGCGTGCGATCCAGCAGAGTTGAGGTGGTAATCCAGCGCAGACCGCCGGGCCAGCCCTTCACATTCGGAGGGTCGAAAAGATCCTGACCCAGCTTGCGACCATACGCGATGTACGGCGTCTCGTCATCGAGCGGAAGATCGAACAACCTCGCCGTCCCCACGATGAGCTCAACCGGCGACTTGATCAGGACGCCTCGATTCTCCGGCGCCCAGAACTGTGGCGTCAGCAGCAGGTCGTTCAGCAGCAAGCCTGTCTCATAGTTGCTGCGCCTGAACGATTCGGCAAGGCGTTCCACCTCCATCCGGTCTGGTTCATCGGATACAAATTCCTTCCAGAATTTGCCGACAAGATGGCGAGCCACCTGGGGCTGCTCCAGCGTGAGGGAAAGGATATCGTCGCCTCCGAAGCGGCCGGTCTTGCCGAACACCTGCTTCTGCCCCTCGTCATGGTGGCGCAGATCGACGCGAAACGCGCCGGTGCGCAGATCGAGGTGCCAGCCTGCAAATGCGCGCGCCGCTTCCTTGATGTCCCGTTCCGTATAGTACCCTTCGCCGAGGGTAAACAGTTCGAACAATTCCCGAGCAAAGTTTTCATTGGGATGCTCCCGCCGATTAGTCTGTGTGTCGAGATAGAGCAGCATGGCAGGGTTCTTTGCGATAGCCTGCAGCAAGGTGCGAAACGATCCCAACGCATACAGCCGCAACAGCACGTTCTGTTGATACAGAAATGCCGGCCACCGCACCTTATGTAAGCTGGAGGTGAAATGATTGTGCCAGAACAGGGTCATGCGCTCCAGAAGCGGATGGCGCGTCGTGACGAGTTCCCGGTACCACCAGGCCTTGAGTTCATGGCCCTGTTGCTTGAGTTGCTCGTGAAAGGCCTTCCGCTCGCGATCGCTCCAGAATTTTCGCAGCTTCGGCAGCGGAGGGAGGCGATGAATCCACGAGGGAGGAGGCGTGGAGGCCCTATTCGTGGGAATGGTCAGCAGCCGTGTGACGGCGCCATGCCGGTCGAATGCCATGAGCGATCGGATCTCTTCCGGCGTTCCGCCGAAGCCGGTGCGAGACAGCAGATGGCGTGATTCATCGAAGGTCAGCCCCATGGGAGATGCTTTCCGTGGTCGATCTGTCGCTCTTTACGACAACGCCGGACCGCTGATTCCGTTGACCGGTACCATATAGTCCACTGCGCCTCGTAACATTCCGAGTAGAGAACTGCCGCTCCGTTTTTGTAGGATCGCCCATGCGTTCCGCGCTCGCACTCCTGCTCATTGTGCTCACGGCCGGTTTCAGTATCGGCTGTAATACACCCTCTACGTCCCGCCTGACGGGGGCTATCCGGTATTTTAATATCCGCTCGGAAATCGCGCCGCGCCATTTGATCGCGCAGATCGGCGATGAAATCCGGTGGCAAAACCTGAATCCTCACCCGGTCACCTTGCGGATGCTTGAAGACAGCGACCCGGCGTTGCTCGCATGCGACAAAGGATTCAAGCAATTCGGAGTCTTGCAGGACACGGTCACGATCGCGCCGTTACAATCGGTCAGTCTCTGCTTCCTGAAACCCGGCACCATCCGCTTCAACGTCTGGCTCGATGCCGACAATCCCCAGGGCGCCATGACGCCGACCGGCACCATCCGCGTCGAACCCGCGCCATCGCGACGAAATTCCTGAGTCCCTCACACATCGCCAACGTCTCTGAGCTGTTCAGTCTATCCGTATAGTTGCCGGAATGGTATTGCGGCTCACGAACAACCGAGCGACAAGATTATCGACACGCGAGAATCCGTAGCAGATACCTAACAGGGAATATTGATGGCGGGATCACAGAAGAGCGGCGGGATCACGGTCGGCCGCATGTAGCGTGCGGAGGGATCTTGCGATCCCATTGGACCAGTCAGCACCGATCCACCGGTCATACCGGGCAACCCTTTGCCGATGGTTCCGAACGACTTGCCTTGGCTGGACGGAATGGTGTTGCTTTGCGGCGCGCTGGCGCCCGATGCCGTGGATGAAATGGCCGACTGTTGGGCGAGCGGATTGGGGATGGGAATAGTTCCTGGCGCCTGCAGACTTTGCCCCGGCTGATTCTGTTGGTTGGACTGATTCGAAGACGGCGGCAGCAGTTGCGCGGTGACAAAGCTCGGGACAAACAGCAGCACGCCAACCCCCGTACGCATCACATAGGCCTGAATCGATCGCATTCCTCGACCCTGCGGCATCACATCGCTCTCCCTTCGTGCGCTAATCGAGCCAATCCTTTTCCTTCAGCTTGCGCGGCAAGTACTTCTTGGTGAGATATTGGAAGTCTTTATTCGCCAGCGCGTCCAATTCGTACTTGAGCCCGCTCGTGAGCATCCGTTTGATTTCCTGCTGCCAGGCTGGCTTCTGGAACCATTGATAGTTCAGCAGCTCTTTGGCGCGTGTGACGTCCTTTTCATTCAGCTTGATGCCGACATTACGGGGCAGCTCGTACCGTTCAGGATCGGCGCTGGACAGCCCGATGAATTTGGCCTTCGGGATAGCCATGCGCTGGCTCTCGAACGCGAGGTTGATCGATCCCTGTTTCACGACGGAGTAGATGTAGTATCCCCAAGGATCGTTATCGACCAAGACGTACACCGGGAGTTTGTGTTCTTCATGGAGGCGGCGCGCCAGTCGACGTACCCCGCGCGGAGGTTGCCCGTTTCCCGTCAGCAGCACACAGTTGTACCGCCGCCAGAATTTATCTTCCGACAGGCGGTTCCACTGCGTGCCTTTTTCAACCAACAAGAGAAAATCGGCCGTGCAGCGGCGGATCTCCAAATATTCCGGCTCGACGATCGAAGGCACGGAATAGCCGCCCTTGCCTAATTTGGCGCAATCCACCCGGTCGCCGTCATCGCCGAAAACCACCGGGCCCACGATGCTTCCGCTGTTCTCCGCCCGCACATGGAGTTCTTCCCGCAGGGCGATGAGCGACACTTCCAGATCCTCGATGATCGGATCGGACTCATCTTGCGTATCGAACGTGTTCTCGTGCGAATCTTGAATCGTATGTTTCGTGCGGTAGTAAATTTCCCTCAACGACGTGGTCAAATCGGCCTGCTGCAGCTCAGCCAGGGCGTCGGCCACCAGCATCGTCTGCATAAACTTCTTGGCCATGCCGACGTTGAAGAACGTGCGCGCTTGTTTTTTCTCTCCCATCTCGATCAAGCCCTTACGCGGATTGAACGACACGTTCGACAGGGCTCGAATCGGGATCTCGAATGTGGGGTCTTTGGATCGTTGGGCCGCGGCGATGACGACATCGGCCATGCCGACGAGCTTTTTTGCCACTGCACCGTTCTTTTTCGGTTTCGCCTGTGCCATACGTTATCCTATGTCCTTTTGCGAGTGGCTGCCGCCGCCTTGGATGCATTCTTGCGCGCCGGCGCCTTCTTTCCCTCAGCCGCTTCGGCGAACAACTCCTGCTGCCCGGCCTTGCGCTTCTCACGCGAGGCAGGCCCACGTGTTTTTGATGCAGGCGCGGTTGCGGTCGTTCGCTTCCCTTTCGCGGGAGGCTTGGTCAGAGGAGCGGTCTCAAGAGAGACAGATTTCACCGGACCCGCCCCAGGCGCCGGGACATTCTCAGCGATCTCGCGCTCTCCCTCGATACCTTCCGCTGTCACGATGATGGAATGGGGCAGCCCTTCAGGCCCGGCGCCGGTTTTCCCGAGCGCCTCATCCGTCTTGAGGCCGCCCGTCCGCGAACTGGCGATTTTGTGCAGCTGTTCTTTGAGTTTTTCAGTGGGAAGGTTCCCGCCCTTCAACCGATTGCACGCCGCCACCACCTCTTCGATATAGAGTTCGAAAATATTGCGCCGCCGGAATTCGCTGGCGGCCCGTTCGCGCCTGCGGAGAAAAATCCCCAGCCGCCGACCGGCTTCGCGCAGAGCCAGGGTAATTTCCTTCTGAATTTCGTCGTAGTCGGCGATGGCTTCCTTTGACTCGCTGGTGAACGGCACCCAGACGGAGGCCATATGCACAAAGATCACCATCGGTCCGGCAGGCAACGCGCCTCGCGACTGGCTGACACCATAGTTGCGCCAGGTGGTGCTGAGCACCGCTTTGAAGGTGGCACAGGCCGATTGTTGATAGAGCAAGGGCACCCGATTGGCGTATCGGATCACTCGCGCCTGTTCGGTGTCGTTGCCTTGATCTTCGCCTTCCGCCAGGGGCACCGCCGCCTGCTGCGGCTTCGACACTTCGTCCGGCCCTTTCCCGAATGCGAGTCCTGCTTCGATGACAAAGGGATATCCGCGATAGACGGCCGGCGGACGGCTGACCGCCGTATAAAACTCGCCCTTGATCTGCTTGTAGAGGCCCGAAAGAATCGCCTTCTCGCCGATCGGCGAAATGCAATTGGTCGGCGGCGCCATGATTTTGGTGGTCTGGATGGTTTTGTAGAGCGTTTCCGCTGCGTGGGGTTTGACCTCGCGGGGTTTGATCGCAGGCGACAGTTTGGCGGCCTTACAGATCTCCTCGGCCAACACGGGCGACACCCGGCAAAAATCACTGGCCAGAAACGACGCGACCGTATGGCTCTTCGTATCCTGCAGCATCTTGAGCAGAGCCCCGAATTCGATCCCGTACGGATGCGGTTTGATCTCCTTCGGCGACGGCGGCAATTCGTGATAGGTGCGAGGGTAATTCTTCTGTTCCCCTTCCGGCGTGGAATACGTGAGCCGCACGTGCGGATTGGCAATCGATGTCTGCTCCAGCCATTCATCCACAGAGGCGCGACCCTTTTGATATCGTCCTTCGACTTCCAGTACCACCTCGGTGCCTTGCGGTTGCGACCACTCGATCTGTTTATTTTCATGCACCAGCGGTTCATTCTTTTTCGTGTCGATTTGCACTTCGAAGTAATGCGCCGCCGCCCGTGGGCCGGTGCGCGAAATCACTTTCACCGGCTTGCCGGTCGTGAGCTGGCCATACATACCGGCCGCGGAAATCCCGATGCCCTGCTGCCCCCGGCTCATCCGCATGCGGTGAAACTTGGATCCATAGAGCAGCTTCGCAAACACGCGCGGAATCTGCTGGCGGACAATGCCCGGCCCGTTGTCGGTGACCGTGATACGAAAACGGGTCGCTTGACTCGGTGCAACCAGCGCGGAGCCATTCGCCACCACTTCGAGCTTCACCGTCACGTCCGGCAGGATGCCCGCTTCTTCACAGGCATCCAGCGAGTTGTCGACCGCTTCTTTCACGCACGTCAGCAACGCCTTCCGTGGATTGTCGAATCCCAGCAGGTGCCGATTCTTCGTGAAGAATTCGGACACGGAAATCTCGCGCTGCCGCGCGCCCATTTCCACCGCCGTAACCGCGGGCGCCGATTTTCGTGCGGCGACAGATGTGTTCCGTGAAGCGGCCGATTCAGATTCGGTGGATTCGGAGGGAGACGCGGGCGTGGAAGACTCGGCACGTGACGATAATCTCTTGGTGGCCATTCAACCTCTCAAGCAAGGGATTCACAGAAACAGCGCGGCGCAGTCACTGGACGCGGTACGTATCCTCCTCGTCGTTTACAGGGAACGGTGCGGAGAGTCAAGCCTTGAGGAGATTCCGGTCGTCCTCGCGAGAGCGCGCAACATGTCGCGGGACCGGCACGATGTCTCCATGCAGGGAGAGGGATTGCGGGGAGAAGGAATGTTTGGGTGGGAGGAGGACGCACCTACCGAGGAGAGGTAGATACGGCGGAGATCTCGGGAGGACTTCAGGCTTCCCGGTACAAGCCGGGCATGCACACCATCCTCAACACTCAATCCCCTTGTTGTACATATTCCCTCGGGGCGTTAACTCCCCCCACTCGGGTACGATAGGCCTCTCCACACCGATCAGTCAAGAGCGCGCATGCGTCGTCTAGGACCCGCTCACCTGCGTCTGCCGGCGGGTGACGGTCAGCCGGCGGAGCCAGTTCAGATCGATGCGCACTTCTGCGCCGACGGGGCAAAAAACCGGCGCGGAGGTATTGTTACTTTCGACGCGTGCCTTCAGCGCGCCCTGTTCGACTTCAATCTCCAACACACCCAGATGTTCATGCAGATCGACTATGCAGGTGACGCTGCCTGCAGCGCGATCGACGGGAATGGTCCGTGCCACGACCGGCTCTTGCAAGGTGATGAGGTCATGCGGCCGGAACAACGGCCGATCGTTCAATTCGAGAATGGTCATGACCACGGCTCCGGCGACGATCGCCGCGCCTCCGGCGAGGATGGCGTTGGCGCGCTCGGGATAGTGCATCCTAATCCAGCGAATCGCCGTCAGGACGCCGATGGCCAGCAGCAGTGCGAGAAACGCCAGCACCAGGATGATGAATCCAAAGCGGAGATTCATCCGGGGCCGCCCAGAGAATGGATCGCCACGACTCCCTGCGCTCCATTCGCCGTCCTCAGCATCGTCGAGCTGATGGAGACGGCAATCTCTGCGCCGTCCTTATGCAGGCCGACACATGCAGGGTGAGGCTGAAGCGAGGTCTCCTTCGTCGAAGCCCCACGGTCGGATCCTAACTCGAATTTCCCAGCACTGAACAGCGCAGGAATCAGCCGTTGGAGCGATTGCCCAATCAAGTCGCCCGGCGCATACCCGAAGAATTCCGCAACCCGTGCATTTGCGGACTGAATGTTTCCGTCGCCATCCACGATCACAAGGCCGTTGCCGGCCGCTTCCATTACGATCTGCACGAGGTCCTGATTCTCGCGAAGCGCGGCCTCATGGCGCTTTTGATCCGTAATATCCTGCGCGAAGACCAACACGCCGAGCACCTTCCCTTGCGGATCGAGGTAGGGCACTTTGTCTGTTTGCACCCAGTGCTTCTTCCCTCCCGTTCGATGGGGCTCGATGATGCCGAGCTTCGGTCGACCCGACACGATGACTTCCAAATCGTCCTGATGATACCGTTCGGCGTCCTCAGGATAAAACTCATCGGTCGATCGCCCTTCAATCTCCGTGACGGTTTTGCCGATGGATTCGGCCGCTCGCCGGTTGGCCCGAAGAATGCGATTGTGAGAGTCCTTGTACCACACCATGGCCGGAATCAGATCCAACAGGGCTTGTTGTTCGATCTGCTGTTGAAGCAGACGCGCTTCCGCCTCTTTTCGAGCCGTGATATCCCGCACAATGCCGCAGTGCACACGTGTGCCGCTCGAAATCCAGCTACTCAGTGACATCTCGATGGGAAATTCCCGACCATCCTTGTGCAGGCCATGCATCGTGACGACGGTCCCTTTCAAGCGCACATCGCCCGTCGTACGCACCCGCTCCAATGCCCGCTCGTGATTGCCGCGGTACCGTTCGGGCATGATCATGGTCAGGGATTGTTCCAGGACCTCCTCTGCCCGATACCCGAACAACCGCTCCGCCGCACTATTCCATGATAAAATTCGCCCCTCGCCATCTGCGAGCACGATGGCGTCGGGAGCGGTCTGCACCACTTCGCGAAACCGGTCCTCACTGGCGGTGAGCGCCTGTTTCGCCGAAGCGGCTTCGAGGGACAAATGTTTGACCCCGACGGCCCGCTTGATCAGGGCTTTCAATTCTTCGCCGTCATACGGTTTGGTGAGATAGCCGAATGCGCCCTCCGTGAGCGACGCGTGTTTCTTGGCGACCTCCACAAACGCCGTCAGCATGATCACCGGCAGTGCCGGGTCGAGTCCTTTCAAAAGGGTGAGGACTGAAAGGCCGTCCATATCGGGTAACATGAGGTCGAGGAGCACGGCCGAAAACGAGTCCGTCTTCGCCCTGGTCAGCGCTTCCGCGCCGGTCACGGCAATCTGAACCTGGTAGCCGGAATGCTCCAGGAGGTCCTTCAAGACAAGCGCAATGTCGGGATCATCGTCCACGATGAGAATCGTGGGAGCGGGTACCTTGACGGCACTGGGCTGGGTGCTCAACATGACGATCTATGAAACCCGACAGGCCTTCGTACGACCCGGTTACCGCACCGAATGGTATTGTCCTCCTTTTGACGACAAGAATCCAGCAAGCCATTGGCCGCCAGGCTCGTCTCAGCTGCGCTCTTGTCGCGCGCTTCGTCCTCCCTCCTGCTCATCGACGGAACGGACGAGGCCCGGCGCTCTCGCCCCTATTTTTTTCGGTAAATATTGAGACCGATTTTTTCCTCGCGTCCCGGGATGGTCACATTGCCTTCAGTGGAGGCGATGATGGTGGTCTTGCCCGATGCCGACGGACCGAACTCCTTCGACAAATCCACCCTGATGGTCAACCAGGTTCCTTCGACGGACATCTCGACATTTTTCATGATGCTCCCTTATTCGTTGAGCACGAACGTCACTTTTAACGCCACACGATACTGCGTGATCTTTCCCTCTTCGATATCCACCTTCTGATCCTCGATCCACGCGCTTTTGACGTGCTGCAACGTCTTATTGGCGCGAGCAATGCCTTGATGAATGGCATCGTCAAAACTCTTCGGGGATGCGGCAATGATTTCCGTCACACGGGCGACAGACATGATGACCTCCCTGGTTATGAGTAGATCGATCGTGGCCACATCAGGCTAGGCCGACGGCAACGCGCTGTCAAGCAGCCCGCCTGGCCTCTTGGCTGCACGCCGCGCCTCGGAGACTCCCGGCCGCCTTCCGCTCCAATTTTGTACCGGACAACCTGCCGCGCATTCTCCTGGGCGAACATCTAGGTTGACTTGCGCTGTAGTGGAGAGACCGCGCACCCATCCGCGGTCACAGATCAGTATGGACATCATCCATGCCGACCGATGATCTTTCCATGCTCGACTGGGCCGGCGAACCCTTGCGAGACTTGCTCGCTCCGATGTTGGAAGTGGCGAAACAAGTCACCACCTTGTCCCAGCGCTGTGGGCAGGACACTGGTCGACCGGATTGGGGTGTGGTGGAAGTGTGGACCAATGTGCAGCAAAACGGCGGTGTCAATGAGGCCCATTCCCATCCCGGCAGTTTCTGGGCCGGTGTGTACTACCTTGATGTCGGCGAGCTGTTCCACGAAAGAGAAGGGAGGAGAGTTGCAGATTGACGACCCACACGGTGCCTCCCATCAGCGTGGCGTGTAATCTCAATCCGGTGCCCATCTCCGGCATGTTGAACGGGCGCCCATCAACATCCCGTGAATGAATCCCGCCGCTGAGTAGCCTGTGACGGTCTTTTCAAACACCCGCTAAGGCGAGACACTCGCCTGAATGAACAGCGCCTGTTCCAATGTCCGAAAAAATTGCTGATACGGCTCGGGAGACTCGATCGCCTTCAGGTAATACTGGGCGCTGGCCCGCACGACCAATTGCGCATCTCCGCGCGGCCGAACCGTCACCGTGAGACGAACCAGATTGCTCCGGTGGTAAAACGGCCCCCAGCTCCGGAAGTGCTGAGTCACGATCAACAGCCCGTCATCCCGATAGAGATGATAGGAGGGATCACTCAATCGAGACGGTTCGTAATCATCGAACTTCTTTGCCGAGACGATCCCGAGGGCTTCATCCAGCACTTCGACGGCGAACCCCAGATCCTGACAGGTAGAGACCACCGCCTGAATCGTTTTGACCCGGTCAGCCCCATCGAACACCCGGCTTTGCGCCGCCCGTACCTTGACCTGGCTCGCTTCGGACAGCCAGATCTGGTCGCGCGATTCCCATTGATTGTCATGTCGCCATTCATAGGGCGAGCAGCCGGCCGCGAGCACCGCGAGCAGGAGGGCACTCCCCACGCATGGTCGAACGCTCGACCGGCGAAATGTGAACAGCGTTACACGACGGCGACCGGCCACGCGCTAGTCCTTCACCAGAAACAACGACCGCTCCACCGCGGCAAAAAAGTTCTGATAGACCTTCGGGTCTTCGATCGGCTTGCTGTTATAAATCGCATTGGCCCGGATCATAGTCTTGCCGGCTTCTTGAGGCCTCACCGTCACCGTCACCCCGAGGACATCATAATAATTGGGTTCGGCAAACCGCGCTGCGGTCACCAGCCCGAGCGGCGCATTAGCGCGTTCAATAATAAATCCTAAATCTTGCAAGGCGGCGATCACTCCGCGCATCACCACGGTGGAATCATTGACCTCGAACGTGCGGCTCTGCGCACTCCGGATCTTCATCTGGGCATCAGTCGGCGCGAACAGTTCTTGCCGTGGCTCCGGAGCCACACAACCGTGCAGCACCAGGGCAGCCGTCACGATCCCCACCGCTCCGATGACTTGTCTCCGATTCATGTGTCCTCGCCGTTAAATCGAATGCGGTTCCAAGAATACCGCCTTGGAAAGCTTCGCAAAGAATTGCTGATAAATCTCCGGGTCACGGATCATTTCCATCTTCTGCTCGCCGGGTGGAATATAGTTGCGATCCGCTTGGCCGTCTCCCTTCCATATCACGCGATAGAAGATGATTCGGACTTCCTGCCGCGCATGATCCTGGCTCGCCGGGCGGATCACAATCGTCGCGGCAATTTTCTGATGTAAATCGACCGGAATGACCAGGTGCCCGAGCGACACTAGCCAAATGAGGAAGCGGTTGCGATACTGACCGTACTCCCGGGCACTGCGCTCTTTTGCCGCGCGCAAAAGCCCGACCTCCCGCACGCTCTCCTCTATCTGAAAGCCCAGATCTTGCAGCGAGGCGGCCGACGCCGATAACAACTCGTTTTCAGCTCCCGTTTCAAAGAGACGGGTCTGCATCGCCCGATTGGCGCTGCTCTCCGGCGAGAGTTCAAAGAACTGCGTGGGCTGTGTCCGTTCCGCACAACCGCCGAGGCACATGCCGCAGGCCAGCGTCAAGATGAGGGCGACCCACCCGCCTCCGAGCTTTTGACGGGGCGGCTTAGAATTGGGTCGAGTTGTAGGCAAAATCTCTGACCTTCTTGTCTTCGTCATACTTAATGATGATGGTCAAGGTGCGCTGCCGCTGAGAGCTGGAGTGATCGCTGGAGTTTGCCCCAAGTATGATGAGCCCGGCATACGATGAGCTGGACGTGTCGACCCGATCCGTCGACACCTTGTCATAGATCCACACCTCTCGCCGCTTGTCGTCGGTAGTGACGATATTCGGCGAACCCAGGAGTTCCGCCACCTGCGCGGCCGACATACCGACTTTCACTTCCCCCTGCACGCGGCCGACAGTCAACCGGTCTTCCTTGATCTCGGCCTGCTTGCCACCGCATCCCGTCAGACCGATCACAGCACAGATGCCCACCAGCGCCAATCCCCATTGCATGTGTCTCATAGTCTGCGTCTCCCTGTTTCTCTCGCCATATGCGCCATCGCCAGCGGCACATCTTATCCTGCGCTTCTCCCCGACGCAAAGCGTGATCTGCGAAGATCTTCCGGCAGAGCCGGCTGCCTGCATTATCAGATGACTGGACAATCGATCAGAGGCGGCTACAATGGCCCTACTGGAGGGCGAGCTATGCCGATGCCGGATACGATGCCGACGAAAGAGGTCCAGAGTGCTTGCGACGCACTCGTGGCGCACGTACGAGTCGCCGTGTTGTTGACGCTCAAGCAGGGCCATCCCTTCGGGTCACATGTTCCCTATCTGATCGGTGACGATTGGTCCCGCGTCTATCTCCACCTGAGCCGCTTGGCCTCGCACACCCACCATCTGCTCGAAGATCCCCGCGTCAGTCTGTTTATCGCCGAACCGGACGGAGCAGGAAAGAACCCGTCGGCGTTGCAACGCCTCAACTTGCAAGGGAGTGGGGCGATTCTCCTCCCGTCCCACGAGTCGTATGACGGGGTGAAACAGCGGTACCTGGCACAATTCCCACAATCACGGATGCTGTTCGGCTTCGGCGACTTCGCCATCTGGGAGCTGCATATGAGTGATGCCCACCTCGTGCTCGGGTTCGGCCAAGCCTACCAAGCCCACTCCGCCAATCCGCGAGAGTGGCACCATCAGAAACCTGACACACAACCTTGAGCCCGCACATCCCAGCCGTTTTTTCTCTCCTCTC
Organism: Nitrospira sp.; assembly: GCA_022226935.1. Lineage (GTDB taxonomy): Bacteria > Nitrospirota > Nitrospiria > Nitrospirales > Nitrospiraceae > Nitrospira_A. The sequence continues at coordinate 1,025,604 of CP092081.1, read as the reverse complement.
GCCCTGTCGTTAGGCTGACCCTCCAGCGGGCGCTCTCCCCTCCAAAGCACTATCCACTTGGCCGAAGGACCGATGGTGCGCTCCGCATTCTGCGCAGTACTCTGCGCAAGGTCACGTGAGCTCACCGGAGAATTTTCCCTCACATGGTTTTCGCGGCTCCTGTCATCCTGAGCTACATGCTGTTGCTGGTCGGGCTTGCGGTGGCCGCGCCGGGTATCGGATGGGGTGGTTCCCTGATCGAACTCGTACCGGGAACCTGGCGCGATGGAGCGCATGTGCCGGCCTACGGGCTGTTTGCCGGGTTGGTGATGTGGGGACTTCTTCGCCGCGGATGGCCGGTCATCCATGCGACCTGCATCGGCGTCCTGGCAACAGGCGTATTCGGCCTCTGGACGGAAGTGGCTCAGGGCATGGCTCCAGGACGAGAATCCTCCCTCGACGATGTGTGCAAAGACCTTCTGGGAGCCATGATCGCCGCCGCGTTGATGCTGTGGCAGGACAGGGTATCGAAACGTTGTACGGTGGAGCGGGAGACGACCCGTCGCCACGTGATGAAAGGAACAGAGCCGAGATGAACGCTTCCTATCGCGAACGCGGAACCAGGCGCATCGCCGTGCAATACCCGATCTACTATTCGAACGGCGCGTTTCAAACCATCGGCGTGACCGAGGACTTCAACATCGCAGGGGGACGCGTGCGCGGGAGAGAAGCCGTGACGGTCGGAATGGAGTTGGTGGTCATCGTGATTCAGGCAATCCCCGAAACTTCCATGCTGATCCGCCGCGCGACCGTTCGCTGGTCAAAAGGCCATGATTTCGGCATCGCCCTGTCCGACGTTCCCCCGCAATCGGAAGCCGAACTCAAAGCCATGGCGAAAGTGATGTTACCGGGCCTCTGGTCCTGCTTGAACTGAACGCTATTTTCGCTGTGACTGATCCAAAGGATGCCGAGGACCGGCAAAAAACATCTCCATCAAGCCGAAGAACATCATGAGGAGCGCGCCGAGTCCGATTGCCACAGCCCAGTTCTCCCACGACATATTTGGTCTCCTCTCAGCCCCTGGGAATCGCCCATCGATTCCCAGGGTGATCCGCCTATCTGCCCGACCGATGCAATTGCAGTAATGTTTCCAGCTTCCAGAGCGGAATAATCTCCTCCTCGCCTTTCCGGCTGCTGAAGGCCAACCCGCCCACGAACAGGGCGATGAGCCCGACACAAGCCAGAATCAGGGAACCGCGCGAGACGTCCGCGCTGGCAGTCCGATGATGATGGGCGATCATCGTCCGGTCAGCCGACATGTCTTCTAAGAGCGCCAGCCGGTCCATCAACACACCGGTACGTACCGCCGCAACCGTCGCACTGGCCAATTGGATCTGCCGGTCGGCTTTCGCTTCCGCATAGTTCTCCTGAGCTTGGGTCACCTGGACCACAGCCCGTCCGACTCGTTCCTGAGCCGCGGCGGTCATCCGATCTTCCTCTTGAATAGCCTCGATGATCGATTGACCCAGTGCCGGCTGTCTCGTGGCCTCGAACTGGTCGTGCATCCGCTGCCCGGTCAACTCGGCCGTCCTGATCAGGGTGGCATTGAATTCGCCGCCATACTGGTCAGCGGAAAGCATTCCGGTCGAGATGCCACGCCGCGTCTGATTGACGACCGACTTGCCCATGACATACTGCATGCGCGCTCGGTGATCGGTGTCCTGTCCGAAGGCGCGCAATTCCGCCAGCACGAGCGGACTTAACAACGTGGTGGAGATTCGCTCAGACTCACTGACAGCGCGGTTCAGTTCCATCGCAGAGGTCGACAAGGCTGCGCCGGCATCCTGCTCCAGCAACAAGTCTTGCACGATGGCTTGTCCTAACACCGGCTGGAGATACTGCATGCCAGTGGATGGTTCATTGCCGACGGTGACACTGCTCATGGTGGGAGTGATCGGTGCCTGCCAAAATCCATCGGCAGCCGTCACGAGCAGATATCCTCCGAATAAGGTGGCCACCAACCCGATCGCTGCCATGACATCCACGAGGTCATATTTGCGTCCCATGGCACCCTCCTTCCTGCCTCAGGTAATCCGGCGCGGGGCAAACAGGCATGATGCCGGCACGCCGTCGGTTGAACGGCACGGGATCCCTGTCGTCTGTGCATAAAGGACCCTCCTTTGAAAAAGGGTGATACCTACGCTCCATGCATGTATGCCTTCGGCTTGGCACAGACCACAAGACACTCGCATGTACATGCCAAGAGATATCGACGCGCGGGGGAGCCTGAGGGAGAAAAGGGACAAGACTGGCTTGGTCAATGCCGCGGTCATGTATGCCACGGGAGACCATGTGACCACCTGCAGAAAGGGTGGTACCGACTCGGATGCAATCAGTCTACGCTCCGCAAAAAAATCGGTCAAGACGCGAAAAGTTTAGAGCCGGCGCGGCCTGGCGGCCATCGTGCAATGGAACTCCTCTCGTGACTCCCTTCCCGGCATCCCTCCATCTTCTGATAGGATGTCTGCAGGACATTTGCATTGCCTCTTGTGGAGAGGTGCCCCATGCCGACCCTCGCTGTGATGCTGTTCTTCGTCATGTGGTCGTTGGTCTCGCCATGCTCCAATGCCGGTGCACAGCCCTTTCTGTTTCGACAATCGGATGGCACCACCGGTACGGTCTCTCCGCTGGGCGACGGCAGTGCGATCTATTCTGATGCGCACGGAAACAAGAATCCTACGCAGTTGGGATCGGGCATCCCTTCTCACAGTTTCAGCGGGCCGCATGGAACCACACCGGGCACCACCACCCCTTTTGGAACGCCAACCCCGCCGAATCTCCTGACACCTGCGCCTCTGCTGCCGCTTCACCCCAAAGGCATGGCCATCCCGCAGCCACAAGCCCCTGCCGTTCCCTCTACTCCGGGACGCTTCGGACCCTCCGGCGGACGCCCCGGACATTAGTGGACGCGACGGCGAACCGCGGATCAGACCGCTTCGGAATCGGCGGTCCCAACAGGACTGTTGAATCTCCTCAAGGCTTTCGTTAAGTTACCGCTAATGACCATCTCCCGCGCACGCCTCATTCTGCTTGCTTGCGCGAGCGGTTTTCTCTACCCCTTGTCATTTCCCGCATTCGACCTCGGCATCGTGGCCTGGTTTGCCTTGGTCCCGCTGCACATTGCGGTGGAATACGTCTCGCCGCGCCGCGCCTTCCGGGTGGGATGGCTCGCCGGCACCCTTGCCTTTACGGGGGCCATGTTCTGGGTGATCACCGCCATGAATGTGTACGGCAAGGTTCCGCTGCCGATCGCCGTCCTGGTGATGCTCTTGCTCACGGTCTATCTCGGCCTCTATCTGGCGGTCTACGCTGGCGCGCTTTCCTGGATCAGAACGGCCTTCCCCACGCTGGGATTTCTGCCGGCGCCGTTCCTCTGGGTGACTCTCGAATTGATCCGGACCTATTTTCTCTCCGGCTTGCCCTGGGCGCTATTCGGCTATTCCCAGTACCAATGGCTATCCATCATTCAGTTCGCCGACCATTTTGGCGTGTATGGCGTGTCGTTTCTGCTCGTGCTGGTCAATGCCGCGCTGGCAGAAACACTGATTTGGAGCTTCAAAGCCTATCGTGGATTTCAAATCCGTTCCTTTCCCTGGCCCTCGCTGGTTGCGGCCGCGGCAGGATTCGGCGTGGCGCTCTTTTACGGCACGAGCGTCTTGTCCGCCGCCCAACATGCCACACCCCGCATGCTCTCCGTCGGTCTCGTCCAACCGAACGTCGAACAGGCCCAGAAATGGGATGTGGCCTTCCGCCAGGAAACCATGTCCCGCTATGATCGATTGACCGCCGGATTGGGTGAGAACCTGGATCTCATCGTCTGGCCGGAAGCCGCGACACCCTTTGTGTTCGAGATGGAGCCGCAATACCGAGCCATCGTGGGCGACATGGCGAAACGCGCCGGTGCCCCGCTGTTATTCGGCAGTCCGGCGCTCCGGCGTTATCCGGACGGGAAACCGTTTTTGCTGAACAGCGCCTACCTGCTCGCCACTGACGGCCAGATCCTCGGCCGATACGATAAGCAACATCTGGTGCCGTTCGGGGAATACATCCCCTTTCACAACTCCCTGCTGTTCTTTCTCGATAAGCTGGTGGAAGGGATCGGCGACTTCGAGGCCGGCCCGGGCTCGACGCTGTTGATGTTCAAACCGCACGAAAAGACCCCGCCCATGGTTGCCGCCGCCACCAACGCGGATTTCCATCTGAAGTTCGGCGTGGTCATTTGTTATGAAGTGATTTTTCCCAATCTGGTGCGACAATTTGCCGCGAACGGGGCGGACTTCATGGTCACTGTCACCAATGACGCCTGGTTCGGCCCCTCATCGGCCCCCTATCAACATTTCGGCATGGTGGTGTTTCGCGCCGTCGAAAACCATGTCGCCTTTGCGCGAGCGGCGAATACCGGCATTTCCGGGTTCATCGACCCGTACGGCCGTGTGCTGCAACAGTCTCCGATCTTCACGCAAGAAGCCTTGCGAGGGAGCATTCCTGTCAGTCATCAACAGACCTTTTACTCCCAATACGGTGATCTCTTTGCCTATGCCTGTGCTATACTCATCGCGCTTTTGTGCCTGACCGGCTACTTCTCGCCTGATGCCGAACCAGCCGGTGGCGAACCTGCCGGGCGACCAGCCTGAGAATGAAAGGATCGTGCCATGTTGGATGATGTGCGGACCCGCGTGCGAACCCTCGGCGAACAGTTAGCGCAGCTACGGGGGCATCTTTGACCTGGCTCGGATGACATCTGAACTCAACGACATCGACGTCAAAACCTCCCAGCCGGATTTCTGGAAAGATACGCAGGCTGCCGCCAAAGTGAACCGCCGCAAGGCCGCTCTGGACCGCGAACTCTCGCGCTGGCGGGACACCGAGCGCCGTCAGAGCGATATCGAAGCGCTGCTGGAGTTGGCCTTGGAGTCGGGGGATGCCGGACTGGAGCAGGAACTCACGGCCGAACTCGACCCCTTCGAAAAAGCCGTCGCCCAGTTCCGCATCGAATTGCTACTCTCCGGCGAGCTGGACGCGAACAACGCCATCTTCGCCATCCATCCGGGGGCCGGTGGCACCGAGTCGCAAGACTGGGCGCAGATGCTCCTACGGATGTACGTCCGCTGGGCCGAGCAGAAGGGTTTCAAGATCGAGACATTGGATTTGCAGGCCGGGGAAGAAGCCGGCATCAAGAGCGCGACATTGTCGGTCAACGGCCCCTATGCCTATGGCTATCTGAAGGCCGAGGCCGGCGTGCATCGCCTGGTGAGAATTTCTCCGTTCGACGCGAATAAGCGCCGGCATACGTCCTTCGCCTCTGTGTTCGTGTATCCAGAGCTTGACGATGACGTGGAAGTCGTCATCGAAGATAAAGACCTGCGGGTCGACACGTTCCGGGCCGGCGGCGCAGGCGGTCAGAATGTAAACAAGGTCGAGACGGCCATTCGCATCACCCACATTCCGACCGGCATTGTGGTGCAATGTCAAAACGAACGGTCTCAGCTTCAAAATCGGAACGGGGCGATGAAAATTTTGAGAGCCCGCCTTTTTGAAGTGGAACAACGCAAGAAGGAAGCCGAGTTCAACGCGATCGTCGGCGAGAAAAAAGATATCGCCTGGGGCAGCCAGATCCGGTCCTACGTCTTCCAACCGTACCAGATGGTCAAAGATCATCGGACGGGGTACGAAGTCGGTCAGGTATCGGCGGTGATGGACGGCGACCTGGACGGCTTCATCGAAGCCTATCTGCAGAGAAAAATGACCGGCGGCAAGGCTCCCCAGCCGGTCGCCATGACAGATGACGACCTGTAACGTAAACGTAAGACGAGAGACGAAATACGAACGGCGAGAGACCTACCGATGGATGAATTCAACGATCAACGGCAACAACGCATCAAGAAACTCGACCAGCTCCGCCATCTCGGTGTGGCACCCTATGGAACGCGCTTCGAGATCAAGGACCGCGCGGGGCAGCTCATGCGCCTGCATGGGGAAAAGAGCAAAGAGGTGCTGGAGCAGGAACAAGTCGGGTGCACCATCGCCGGCCGTATCGTCGGCTTGCGCCGCTTCGGCAAAGCGGCGTTTGCCGTGTTGCAAGACGGCGCGGACCGTCTCCAGGTCTATTTGAAGAAAGACACGCTGGGCGACCAGGCCCACCAGATTTCCGAAGGACTGGATCTCGGCGACTGGATCGGCGTCACCGGCATTCTCTTTCGCACCAAGACCAATGAGTTCACCGTCGAGGCGAAGACGCTCACGTTTCTCAGCAAGGCCCTCCGCCCCCTGCCGGAAAAATGGCACGGTCTCACCGATGTCGAAACCAGATACCGGCAACGATATGTCGACCTGATCGCCAATCCGCAGGTGCACCAGATTTTCGCGCTGCGCAGCCGCATCGTGTCCGGGATTCGCGCGTTCCTCATCGAGCGTGGCTTCCTCGAAGTGGAAACACCGATGATGCATCCGATTCCCGGCGGCGCAGCGGCCAAACCCTTTGTGACTCATCACAACGCCCTGGGGGCCGAACTCTATCTGCGCATTGCGCCGGAACTGTACCTGAAGCGGCTGATCGTGGGGGGATTTCCCCGCGTCTTCGAGATCAATCGCAATTTCCGGAACGAAGGCATTTCGACGATCCATAACCCCGAATTTACGATGCTGGAGTTTTACGTCGCCTATGCCGACTACCAAGACCTGATCATCCTGACCGAAGAACTCTTCAGCCGATTGGCGCAGGACATTCTGGGCACGACGACCATCGAGTATCAGGGCGCGCAGATCAATCTGGGATCTCCCTGGCGCCGTTGGTCCTACCATCAGGCGATCCTGGAAGTGAACAGTTTGCCGCCGTCGGCCCTCACGAATCGCGACGAAGCCCTCGCCGCCGCCAAACGGCTGGGAGTCGAGGTCGATCCGAACGCTTCCCTCGTCAATATTCTGAACGACATTTTCGAAGAAACCGTCGAACCGCAACTGCAGCAGCCGACGTTCATCACCGACTACCCGATCGAGATTTCTCCCCTCGCGCGCCGCAAGGATTCCGATCCCTCGTTGACCGACCGGTTCGAGTTGTATATCGCCGGGCGCGAGATCGCCAATGCCTTTTCCGAGTTGAACGATCCGCTCGATCAGCGTGAGCGCTTCGAGGCCCAGGCCGCTCAACATGCGGCCGGCGACGAAGAGGCCCATCGGGTGGACGAAGATTTCCTGCGCGCCCTCGAATACGGCATGCCGCCGACCGCCGGCGAAGGCATCGGCATCGATCGTCTGGTCATGCTCTTTACCAATCAGGCTTCCATCCGGGATGTGGTGCTCTTCCCGCAACTCAGGCCTGAAAAGTAGACATGGCGCTTCCCTACGAAATTTTCATCGGCCTGCGCTACCTGCGCGCCAAGCGGCGCAACCGCACCATCTCCTTCAATACGATCGTGTCCATCGTCGGCATCACGCTGGGCGTGGCGGCCTTGATCGGCACCGTCGGCATCATGACGGGGTTCAAGGAGGATGTGCAGGCCAAGATTCTCGGCACCACCGCCCATATTCTCGTGAACGACCGTATGAAAGAGTCCATGGTCGATTACGAGGAACAGGTGAAAAAGGTCGCAGGCGTCCCGGAGGTGCTGGCGGCTACACCCTTCATTTTCAGGCAAGTCCTGCTCACCTCTTCATCCGGCGTCCAGGGCATCATCCTGCGCGGAATCGATCCGGCGCGTGAAGGCACCGTGACCGAACTGGCGCGCAATCTGGTGAATGGCAACCTCGCTGACCTCTCACATTCGACCAAGGTCATCGTGCCGGAAAAGGAACGCGAGCCGAACGGACCGGATACCGCCATGCGGCCGGGCATCATTCTCGGTAAGGAATTGTCGATGCGACTAGGCGTCTTCCCCGGCGATACGCTCAACGTCGTCTCACCGGTGGGGCCGATCACAGGCGCCAGCATGACCCCGAAGATCCGGCAGTTCGTCGTGGTCGGTATCTTCCAATCCGGCATGTACGAATACGATTCTTCCCTCGCTTACATCGAGCTGGGAGAAGCACAGAAATTTTTCAACATGGGCGCGACGGTGACGGGCATCGAGGTCAAAGTCGCCGATGTGTTTCGAGCGGCCGACGTGGCCCGGTCGATCGAGCAGCAGCTTGGCTTCGCCTTCTGGGCCAGGGACTGGATGCAAATGAACCGCAACCTGTTTTCGGCCCTGAAGCTGGAAAAGACGATGATGTTTTTGCTGCTGGTACTCATCACGATCGTGGCGTCGTTCAACATCGTCAGCACCCTGACCATGATCGTGACGGAAAAACAGCGCGAGATTGCAATCCTCAAGGCGATGGGCGCCACCCGCAAGGGCATCATGCGGATTTTTATGCTCAACGGCCTGATCATCGGCTGTTCGGGCGCGGCCATCGGCGTGCCGCTGGGGTATGCGTTCCTCTGGCTGATCCAGACCTTTTGGACTTTCGATCCGACGGTCTACTACATTTCCAAGATTCCCGTGCATGTGCTCGGATCGGATGTGTTGCTGGTCGCAGGGTCGGCGATTCTCATCAGCTTTGCCGCCACACTGTATCCGTCGCTCCAAGCGGCCAAACTCGATCCGGCCGCCGCGCTGAGATATGAATGACAGAAACGGAGTCGTTGCGACGTTGCGCCATGGCAGTATCGAACCGGAACCACTCTGCGCTCCCGGCACTAGGCAGCATTTTTCATGATTGACGTCGTCGGGCTCTACAAAACATTTCCAATGGGCGGGCGCGAACTGGTGGTGTTGAACAACATCCATCTGCATATCGCGCGCGGGGAGCTGATCGCCATCATCGGGGCCTCCGGCGCGGGCAAGAGTACGCTCTTGCAAATTCTCGGCACCTTGGACCGGCCCACCAAGGGCACCGTGTCGTTCGATGGGCAGGATCTGTTTCAACTTACCGAGCAACAGCAGGCGGACTTTCGCAACAAGCGAGTCGGATTCGTCTTTCAATTTCACCACCTGCTGCCGGAATTCACGGCGCTCGAAAATGCCTGTTTGCCGGCGATGATTCAGAAACGTGAGATGGCCGATGTCGTCGGCGAAGCCACCAAACTCCTCGGCGAGGTCGGTCTGGGCGATCGCCTGCATCACAAACCGGGCGAACTGTCCGGAGGCGAGCAGCAGCGGGTCTCCGTCGCGCGGGCCCTGATGCAGCAACCCGACCTGGTATTGGCCGATGAACCGACGGGCAACCTCGACACCCATACCGGTGAGGCGCTCTTCGCGCTCATGCGTCAATTGAACCGTTCGCGAGGCACCACGTTTGTGATCGTCACGCACAACGACAAACTTTCCGCTCAGGCGGACCGCATCGTCTCCATGCAGGACGGCGCGATCATCTCGTCTTAGGCGAGTCTCGCGGATGCCCTCCGGGCGGACAATGATTTCTTGACGGCTTCAGCCTCTTTTCGTAGACTGCGCCATCGATCCTTCCGAGCGGGAGTTCTACTGAGTTGATGAACACACAGGTCAGATCCTCCGTCCGATATGCGGCGGTCCTGCTTGCCATCCTCCTGCCGCTCCAGGCAGCCGCAGTTGAATTTGTATTTGTCGGATCACGCCAGATGGGTATGGGCGGAGCCGGAGTGGCCACCACGACCGACTCCCTCGCCACCTACTGGAATCCCGCCGGCATGGCGATGAGCAAGAAATTCGATATGCGGATTCAAGGCGGTGGCCAGGTGGTGGATCGCGGCGACGTCTTCGATACGATCAAGGACATCAACCGCGTGAACTTGAATGATACGTCCGCCGCCAATATCGCCCGCCTGCAACAGCAAATCGATCGGATGAACAAACCGGGCACCAACCTGACGGCAGCCGCCTCCGGCGGATTCTACGTCAAGGGCAACTTCGGCGAACATGCATTGGGGTTCAACGTCTCGGATGTCGCCACCTCCGGGGGTTTTTTACGCGGCCCGGTGGGCTTTACGAACAATGGGACGAATCTCACCGTCAACGGGCAATTCGCCATGAACGGACTGGAAGTCCGGCAGGCCGCGCTGTCCTATGCCTATGCGTTCATGGACCGGATGTTTTCCATCGGTGTCACCGGCAAGGTCATCCAAGGCGCGGCCTATACCGGGGCCACCAATATCCGCGGCGCCAGCGACGACGTGAAGGTCTTCGAGGACATCGGGCGCGCCAAAATCTCAAGCGCGCTCGGCATCGACGTGGGCGCCATGTTCCGCCCTTCCTCCTGGTTGCGGATGGGCATTGTCGCAAAGGATATCAACGCGCCGACCTTCGATGCGCCGAACGGCGATAAATTCAAACTGTTGCCGCAGGTCCGGACCGGCATCGCCGTGAACCCGTACAATTCCCTCACCTTGACCGCGGACGTGGACATTACGAAGAACAATACCCTCACGCCCGGTGTATACAGCCAGGTCCTGAGCCTCGGCGCAGAACAGACGATCCTGTCAGAACTGCTGTCCTTTCGACTCGGCGCATTCAAGAATATGCAGGATGCCAAAACGCCGTTTATCCCGACGGCTGGCTTCGGCATACGTGTCTTAGCCTTGCGCATCGATATTGCCGGCGGGTATGATTTCAGGGACCAGGCTGCACTGGCCTCGGGATCCATCGCTGTGACCTTCTAAGGTCGCGTTCGCAGTGAATCAATCTGCTACACTTGTTGTACGAACCATGACACGACACACAGTTTCCACCATCGGCGTTGTTCTCTGTCTCCTGATGACCGGGCTGCTCGCAGGCTGCGGAGGCTTGCAGGAGATGTGGGAAGGACCGGCTGCTCGGGGTTTCTACCCGAAGACAATGGCGATTCTGCCCATCTCCGGTACCTATGACAGTGCGCGAGAAGACGTGGAAGAAGTCGTGGCGAAGGTGCTGATCAAAAGCCGCCGAGTCGAAAAAGTCGTCCCGCCCGATCAGGTCACCGACACATTCCAGACGACCAAAGACGCCTTCGATGCGCTCGTCACTTATTTCTCGCGCATGGAAACAACGGGCCAATCGGATAAAAGTTCTGCGATCAAGATCGGGCATGCCCTGGGAGCGGATTCCCTGCTGGTGGTCAAGGTGAATGCCTGGGAATACACCAGGGAGGAAGGCGATAATATCGCTCGCGTCGGCTTGAGTATGCGGCTGGTGGACGCCGTCAACGGCGCCATCGTCTGGAAGGCGCGCCACCAGGTGCAGGAAAGTTATCTCTTCATCCGGCCGGATATGAAGGATCTGGCCACTAAACTGGCGGCCGACATGATCAAGTACATGCCGCCAGAAAAACGCTGACTCTCTGCGCGTCCGTCACCCCCTCACGCCCGCTCCCCGTCTCAGATTGTCGATTGCAAGCCCGAACTGGTTCGAGAGACTCGCCAGCTCCAACACATCCCAGTTGCTGAAGGGCTTACCGCTGCGCCGGTTGACCACTTCCAGCACCCCTACGGCCCGCGCGCCCATGCGGACCGGAACAGACACGAGCGAGGCGACCGAGAGAGCGGCTTGCCATCCCTGCCCCGCAACCAGCCGCGGATCCTGGCGGCCCTGGGTAATGAGCACCGCCTGACCTGTACGATAGACTCCCACGGCAATGGTCGAATGCAGAGCCGTGAGTCCTGCGGCACGTTCCCCGCCGAGAGCGGACAAGCTCAAAGTTCCGTCGGGGGATGCGAGAAACAACGCGCCGGCTTCGGCTTCCACCAGTCGAACCGCCGCATCCAAGGCCCGCCGCAATTTTTCTTCCTCGGCCAGGGACGAATTCAAGATATCGCTCACCTGCTCCATATGCTGAATGCGAAGAATCTTGGCGGCATACTTGACCGTCAACCGGGCATGGTCCAGCAGAACCGCCAGCCAAGGTTCCACCGCCGTCAGCAGCGACAGGAGCTTGCGCGAGGGCAATCGCTGGGACTTGCCGGCTCGGAACATGACGACCCCATCCAATCGGTTGATGCGGTGCAGTCGGACGCCATGCAACTCGCCACTGGCAACCTGAGCCTGCTGCTCTGCTTTTTTCAACCCTTCCTGCCAAAGCTCCGCGACCGATGGATCGCTGCTGCCGGCTTCCGCCAGACAGGCCATTTCACGGGTTTGTTCGTCCCGTACGTACAGCGCCACGGCCTGAACCTTGGTCAGCTGCAGGAATAATTGTACAAATACCGCAGCCACACCGATGGGCGAGCGCCCTTCACCTTCTGCACTCGACAGGGTGTTGAATAGACCTTGCTGCAGCGTACGGAGCAGGCGATCTTCACCGACCGGAGAAGGCTTGCGAACGGTGGGTTTTCTCCGCGCGGCGACTGACGCATTCGTGGAGGTTGTCTTACGGGTGGTGCGGCTGATCTTCCGACGAGCTACGGCCATGGCATCTCCTCATGTGAACCATCGATCGTTGTGAGACAGAGCGTGACCGCTCTGTATGTATGATTGTTGCTGAACGTTGATAGAAGGCGGGAACCCGAGATGGATGCGAATCAGGCCTGACGCGGAGGAAGCGCGCGATCGGCCGGCAAACAGAATTCGAAACGAACCGGTGTGATAAGGAACGAATGCCGACGGTGACCCGGTCAGCCGGGCTGCATGGCAGCCTTGAGGGAGCGAACGAAAGACCCCACTTCGTGAACGAGTCGGCCATCCTGCCCATGTTCTCCAACACGACGGACAATCGCACTCCCGACGATGACGCCGTCTGCAGTTTCGGCGACCCGCGCGGCATCTTCCGGCGTAGCCACGCCGAATCCCACGGCAACGGGCGTTTTGGTGTGCTTTCTGATCTTGGCGACGTTGTCTCGCACGCTCGCCATGTCGTTCAGTTTAGCCCCAGTGATGCCTGTGATGGAAACATAATAGACAAATCCGCCGGACTCCTTCGCTACGTAGGCGCGGCGCGACGCCGTGCTGGTCGGCGCCAGGAGAAAAATCAGATGCAGGCCGGCCGTAGCCGCCGGCTGGCGGAGCGGTGCCGCTTCATCGGGCGGCATGTCCGGGACGATGAGGCCGTCCACGCCGGCCGCAGCGGCCTTGCTGCAAAAGTCCGCTTCTCCGAACGCATGGATGTTGTTGTAATAGGCCATCAGGACGATAGGGATCTGTGTCATGGCGCGAAGACGCGTGATCGATTCGAGAATCCGGCGCAGCGAAGTGCCGCTTTGTAATCCCCGCTCGGCTGCCTGTTGAATGACCGGTCCATCCGCGATGGGATCGGAAAAGGGTACACCCAATTCAATGATGTCGGCCCCCGCCCGCTCCAGTTCGAGCACCAACTGTTCCGTCTCCTGCAAGGACGGATCACCGGCCATGATATAGGTGATGAGGGCTTTCTCCCCCCTCGCTTTCAACCGCCCGAACGTCTGATCCAAACGATTCATGTCGATATCCCTTTGCCTCTCAATCGTCCTTGAACCAAGCGCAGGAGGTTCAAAACGATCATCCAGCGCGGCCGCAGCCAGCGGAGAGGCGAGGCGTACTTCAGCAGTACGTCGAAACTCTGCGCGCCGCGAGAACAAAGCTGGAGGCCGTTTTCAACCTCCTGCTAGAGGGTCACGCCCTTGATTCTGGCCACCTGCTGCACATCCTTATCGCCGCGTCCCGACAGATTCACCACGACGATCTGATTCTTTTTCATACGTGGCGCGCACTTGACCACCTCAGCCATGGCGTGGGCGCTTTCCAGCGCCGGCATGATGCCCTCTTCCCGCGCAAGCAAGTCGAAGGCAGCCAGGGCTTCATCATCCGTCGCCGAAGTATATTCGGCCCGGTTGGTTTCCTTGTGATAACTATGCTCCGGTCCCACCGCCGCATAGTCCAACCCGGCCGAGACGGAATGGGTGAGATTGACCTGCCCATTCTCGTCCTGCAGCAAGTACGTCATCGTCCCCTGAAGCACGCCTGGACGCCCGCCGGCGAAACGCGCCGCATGTTTGCCGCTTTCCACACCAAGCCCTGCGGCTTCCACCCCAACCATCCTCACCTTTTTGTCCGGGACAAAGGCGTGAAACAATCCCATGGCATTACTGCCGCCGCCGACGCAGGCGATCAGACAATCAGGGAGGCGTCCCTCGGCAGACAAAATCTGCTTGCGTGCCTCGCGCCCAATCACCGCCTGAAAATCGCGGATCATCATCGGATAGGGATGCGCACCGAGGACCGACCCGAGCACGTAGTGGGTGGTCCGAACATTGGTCGTCCAATCCCGCATGGCTTCGCTGATGGCATCTTTTAACGTCCGGCTGCCGGCATCGACGCCCGTGACTTTAGAACCGAGCAACCGCATGCGGAACACGTTCAACGCCTGCCGTTGCATGTCCTCCGTGCCCATGTAGATTTCGCATTCGAGCCCGAACATCGCCGCCACCGTCGCCGTCGCCACGCCATGCTGACCCGCGCCGGTCTCGGCGATGAGCCGCGGTTTCTTCATTCGGCGTGCGAGCAACGCCTGTCCGATGGCGTTGTTGATCTTATGAGCACCGGTATGGCAGAGATCTTCCCGCTTCAGATAGATTTTTGCGCCACCCAGCCGCTTCGTCAGTCGCTGAGCAAAATACAACGGCGTCGGCCGCCCGACGTATTCCGTGAGATAATGTTTCAGTTCGGCTTGAAAGCTCTTGTCCTTGCGGGTGCGCTGGTAGGCCTCCTCCAGCTCCAGCAACGCCGGCATCAGAGTTTCGGGCACATAGCGCCCGCCGTAGGGTCCGAACCGCCCATGTCGATCTGGTATCGCCATGTGTCTTCCTTCAGCTAATCGTAAAAAGAAAAGTATACCAGGATGCTGAAAACGTCCGCCAGCCTCGGACTCACAGCGAAGCGAACTTTTATCGCGGCAGCAGCTTCACGGCGTCCACAAACGCCCGGACTTTTACATGGTCCTTTTTTCCCGGCGTCGCTTCAACGCCGCTGCTGACGTCGACGCCGTAGGGATGGACCTGCTCGATGGCGCGGGTGACGTTGTCGGGAGTCAGTCCGCCGGCGAGGAGAATGCGCGCGACCGATGCGGCTTCGGCAGCCAACGACCAATCAGCCACCTGCCCCGTGCCGCCATAGGCATCGGGAGAAAAGGCATCCACCAAAAATCCGCGCACGCCGGCGCGGCCTTGAAACTCTGCGAGGGCGAGAAACGACCGCCGGTCCCTCAGACGGATGGCTTTGAGCACCGGACGCCCCAATGATTCACAGTAGGCGGCTGTCTCGTCGCCGTGAAGTTGGGCCAGAGCCAGACCGCAGCTGTCCATGATGTCCCGCACGACCTTGGCCTCTTCATTCACGAAGACGCCGATCGGCAACACGAAGGGAGGCAATTCCTTGACGATCGCCTTCACGGCTTCCGTTTCCGCGCAGCGCGGACTTTTCTTGTGGAACACGAACCCGACTGCGTCTGCGCCGGCCTCGACCGCCACCGCCGCATCCTCGGCATTCGTCAGCCCGCAGATTTTTACCTTCACGGTCATACGTCAACAGCTTGTCTTACTTTTTTGCATCCCGTAAAACCCGCGATAGGACCACTGGCAGGCCTGCCCCTTCGGATTGAAGGTCAGGCCGATCACATCCTGCCTGCCGTCCTGCTGCGGGATCGACCATTCGCATACTTCGCCTCCGTCTTTGAACGAATGGCAGCGCGTGGGAATGCCCATTTCCTTGATGCGATCGTCCTTGCTACTCCCCATCCAGGAATCCCACTTGGGAGAGTATTCATGAATCTCCTGGTTCACGCATCCAGCCAGCGTCAGCCCCATCGCCATCAGACCGAGAAAAAGCAGCGTCCTCATCATTGCTCCTTTGTGGATTGATCACCCAGCAGTTCACGAATCTTCGCCCCGATATCCTGCGCCCGGATCAACGATTCGCCGATCAGCATGGCATGCACGCCGGCTTCGACCAATCGCACGACATCCTTGCGGGTATGGATTCCACTCTCGCTCACGATCAGCTTGTCCGGTGGAATCCGCTTCGCCAGGCGAAGGGTCACGCCGAGGTCTGTCGAGAAGGTCTTGAGGTCGCGATTGTTGATCCCGATGAGCCGGACGTCCGGCAACCATTCGAGCACCGTGTCGAGTTCACGCTCATGGTGCGTTTCCACGAGCACATCCAGTGACAACTCCTTGGCCAGCGCCGAAAAGTCGATCAATTGACGTTTCTCCAAACCGGCCACGATCAGCAGGACCGCGTCGGCGCCATAGGCCCGGGCCTCATAAAATTGAATGTCCGCAACCATGAATTCTTTGTTCAGCGCAGGGAGGCCAACCTTGCGTTTCACATCGGCCAGATACGCCAGATCACCTTGAAAAAAATCCTTGTCCGTCAGCACGGACACCGCCGACGCGCCATGCTCCCGGTAGGCCTCGGCAATCTTGACCGGCTCGAACCGCTGCTCGAATTCAGGCCGCAAGAGACCGAGACTCGGCGAGGCCTTCTTCACTTCCGCGATGAGCGCCGGCCTCTCGGGCGTGCGGCGCGCATCCAGGGTGACCGCAAACCCCAGCGTCGGACCGGCGTCACGGATTCTGGTTTTCAGGTCAGCCAGATACCCCCGGCTGTTCTTATGACGCAGTTCTGCTTTCTTATGTTCGAGGATTCGATCGAGAATCACGATGTCACGAGGCCTTCTTGGTAAATGCGATGAGTTGTTCCAGTTTTTCCATGGCTGCACCGGAGTCGATCGTCCGCTGCGCCAGCTCGAACCCCTCTTGTAAGGTTTTTGCTTTACGCCCTGCCACCAGTGCGGATGCCGCGTTGAGACAGACAATATCGCGCTTCGGGCCTTTGCGGCCCCGGAAAATGTCCCGCGTGATGGCGGCGTTGTCTTCGGCGTTTCCTCCGACGAGATCCTTGGGCCTGACGCGCGGGAGTCCGAACTCTGCGGGATCAATTGTGTAACTCGACACCACGCCGGCCTTGCCCTCTGAGATTCTGGTGCGGTCCGTCACGGTGATTTCATCCAGGCCGTCCATCCCATGCACCACAAAACAATGTTGCGCGCCAAGATGAACCAGCACCTTGGCCAGCAATTCGGTCAGGCCGGCATCGAACACCCCAACGACCTGCAGGCGGGCTCCGGCCGGATTGGTGAGAGGGCCGAGGATATTCAGCAACGTGCGAATGCCCAGTTCCTGCCGGGGCTGGGCACAATGTTTCATGGCGCTGTGGTACAGCGGCGCAAATAGGAATCCGATGCCCACTTCGTTGACGCAATCGGCCACCTGCTCAGGCGGCAGTTGAATGGCGACACCCAGCGCGGCCAGCACATCGGCGCTTCCGGACTTCGACGAGACGGAGCGATTGCCATGTTTGGCGACCGTGAGCCCGGCACCAGCCACCACGAATGCCGCCGTCGTCGAAATATTGAAGGTATGGGCACGATCGCCGCCGGTGCCGCACGTATCCAGCACCATCGAATCCTTGACCCGGATTGGCGTCGCTCTCGCGCGCATGGCCAAGACCGATCCGGCGATCTCTTCCACCGTCTCGCCCTTCATGCGCAGGCCCATGAGGTACGCGGCAATCTGAGCGCAGGTGGCGGATCCGTCCATGATCTCGCCCATCACCGTCTCGGCTTCCTGCTCCGTCAGGTCAGTCCGTTCGGCGAGTTTGTTGATGGCATCTTTGATCATGGGTACCCATCGATGGGAGGCGGCGGCGCACCGGCCCTCACGCTATAACTTGAGGAAGTTGCGCAACAGCTCCTTGCCGGCGGTAGTGAGGATCGATTCGGGATGGAATTGCACCCCTTCGATGCCCAGCGTTTTGTGCCGCATGCCCATGATTTCGCCCTCGGCGGTTTCCGCGCTGATCTCAAAACAATCGGGCAGATTCTTCCGGTTCACGATGAGCGAATGGTACCGGGTGGCTTCGAAGGGATTCGGCAGATTACGAAACAGGGTCCGGCCGTCGTGGCGAACCATCGAGGTCTTTCCATGCATGAGGCGCTCGGCACGAATCACCTCCCCACCGAAGGCGACAGCCAGGGATTGATGGCCGAGGCAGACGCCCAGCAATGGCAACTTGCCGCCGAAATGCTTGATCGCCTCTACCGACACGCCGGCTTCATTCGGTGTGCAGGGTCCCGGTGAAATGACGAGCCGGCTCGGCTTCAAGGCTTCCATCTCCTGGATGGAAATCTTATTGTTGCGGTAGACGACGACGTCTTCCCCCAACTCGCCGAAATATTGGACGAGGTTGTAGGTAAAGGAGTCGTAATTATCGATCATCAACAACATTGGTTCGTCGCTCGCAATTCGTCGCTCGTCTCTCGTGGTTCGTTTCACCTTTTACGTTTCACGTTTCACGCTTTCATTCCAATCCCTGCTCGGCGAGTTCAATGGCCTTCATCATCGCGCGGGCTTTATTGCATGTCTCATCATACTCAAGTTCGGGAACCGAATCGGCGACGATCCCGGCGCCGGCCTGAATGTAGGCTTGCCTGCCTTTGATCACCACGGTCCGGATGTTGATGCACATATCCATGTTGCCGGAGAATCCGAAATAACCGACGGCTCCCGCGTACGGTCCCCGCCGCGTCGGTTCCAATTCCTCGATGATCTGCATGGCGCGAATCTTGGGCGCACCCGACACGGTTCCGGCCGGAAAACAGGCGCGCGTCACGTCATAGACCGATTTGCCCTTTTCCAATTGCCCGGTCACCTGCGACACGATATGCATCACGTGAGAATACCGTTCGACCTGCATCAAGGAATCCACCTTCACCGACCCGCGAGCCGCGACCCGGCCCACGTCATTCCGGCCCAGATCGACCAGCATGACATGTTCGGCCCGTTCTTTTTCATCGGCCAGGAGCGCCCGTGCCAGGTCCTGATCTTCATCCGGCGTTTTGCCGCGACGACGCGTGCCCGCAATGGGGCGCAGGGAAATCTGCCCGTCCTCGCAACGCACCAACGTTTCCGGTGAGGACCCGACCAGCTCCACTCCCGCCACGCGCAAATAATACATATACGGAGAGGGATTCACGACGCGCAGCGCCCGATACAGTTGAAAAGGCGTCGTGTGGATCTGCGTTTCCCACCGTTGAGATAGAACGGCCTGGACGATATCGCCTGCGCGGATGTATTCCTTGGTCCACGTCACCATCTTCTCAAAATCAGCCCGGTTCATATTGGGCGTGAACGTGATGGGCTTGCGTCGGCGCTTCACAGGGGGTTGCCGCATGGGCCGCTTCAGCCGAGCGATCATTTTGTCGATCCGCGCCGTCGCATGGCGATAGGCCTCACGGATGGCGCGGTCTGTTGTCGATTCGAGATAGGCGTTCGCCACCACTTTGATCTTCTGCGACACGTTGTCGAAAATCAGGAGGGTGTCGGTCAGGAGAAAGGCCACTTCCGGCATGCCCAGGCTGTCTTTGCGGAGGGACGGCAATTCCTCGAAGGTCCGCACCACGTCATAACTCAAATACCCGACTGCGCCGCCGACAAACCGGGGCAGCCCGGGCACCGTCACCGGCCGATAGTCCTCCATCAATTCGCGCACACGTTCCAGCGGGTTGCCCCGGCTCTGAATCTTCAGGCGCTTCTTCCCGCGAGTCAGGATCAAATCGCCCTTCTCTTCATGGATCACGGCCGAGGAGCCGCTTCCCAAAAAGGAGTACCGCGCCCAATTTTCGCCGCCGGCGACACTCTCCAGCAGGTAGGCGGTCGGGCCCTGGTCGATTTTGGCAAACGCCGATACCGGCGTCTCGTAGTCCGCCAGAATCTCGCGGTACAACGGAATCAGGTTGCCTTCCGTCGCCAGGCCCCGAAACTCGTCCAGGGTCAGTGAATACTGCTGCTTGGCCATATGAGATGATCGGCTGGGCGCGTTAGGGTCGGCTGACGACCAGCTTTTGCCCCACCGCGAGGGTGTTATCTTTCAAATTGTTCCACTTGCGCAATTGATCCGGCGCGACATGATACTTCTGTCCGATGCGGTACAGGGTTTCACCGGGACGCACCGTGTGTGTGGTGCCGGTCGCCGAGGGAGCGCTCGCCCCTTCGCTGTCCATTAGGTCACTGAGACCGACTGCATCCTTGGTCGCGCCGGTGGCCGAGTCCAGGCTCAAGTCGGACGGCACTTCCGCCTTGAGCGCCTCATCCACGGATGCGGCAAAGTCTTTCTTCGGCGCCGCTTTCTTGGCTTTTGGAATGGTCGTCAGGCGCTTCATATCTTCCTGCGCCCGTTTTTCTATCAGGCTGGCTTCCTTCATGGCCTGCGCCTCTTCCTGGATCTGAGCGGCCTGCTGGCGCACCGCCTCGACCTGCGCGCCCAGTTCGCGATTACGGGCCTCGTATTCGCTGAGTTCGCGCTTGCCGCGCTTCACTTCCGCATCCAATTCGGCGCTGCGTTTTTCTTCCTGCGCCAGAAGACGCTGGAAGTTCAGACTGCGCGCCTTCTCCGCCTCATATTTTTCCGACATCACACAACCGCTCAACCCCAGGCTGCCCAGTATCAGCAGACCGATGGGAACTACGATCCCGCGTCTCATCCGTCCCTGTTGTTCGCTCATCATGTGGCTCCTTCGTTCACCTTCTCAACGGGAGGCACTCCATGCGCTCCCCGGGAGAATTCCGTGGCATATCCGCCGCCGATTCGCGGTCTGCGAAAGTGCGTAGAATACGGTCCAAGGCAGCGAAAGTCAAAGTGAAACAGGCAGGCACGGCGTTTGACCGCCTCCCCGCGCCTATGCTACGGTTCGCAGAGACAGTCGCTCCATCCATTCTAGCCAATCACCGGCACGAAAGACTATGGCATCAGGCGCACAACCGGCCTCGTCTCGAGTCATTTCCATCGACGGCATCACCCTCCACCTGGCCCAACCCATGAGCATGGGTCAGGAATGGATCGGGAATCGCGAAATCCTGAAACAGCTGCTGGCCTGCTGGCTCGTCATCGACGAACGCGACTTGCCCCTCTCGCCCCGCATCACCGGTCAGCCCGGGATCGGAAAGACCACCCTGGCGATGGCCGGAGCCCGTGAGCGTAAACAGGACCTGTATGTGTTTCAGTGCACCGCCGACACGCGCCCGGAAGATCTTCTGATTACGCCGGTCCTGGCGGAATCCGGCACCATCAGTTACCATGCTTCGCCGCTCGTCACCGCGGTCCTCACCGGCAGCATTTGCGTGCTGGACGAGGGCAACCGGATGAACGAAAAGAGCTGGGCCTCGCTGGCTCCGCTGCTGGATCACCGGCGCTGTGTGGAATCCATTATCGCGGGAATTCTGATCAAAGCCCATGCGGACTTCCGTTGCTGCGTGACCATGAACGAAGACGCCTCGACCTATGAGGTGCCCGACTACATCCTGTCCCGCCTGCAACCGACACTCGGCATGGGATTTCCGTCGCGGGAAGACGAACTTGCAATTTTAAAGTACCATCTCCCCTTTGCGCCGGCGGAGATGCTGGCGCTGACCGTGGAATTTCTCCAGGAAGCGCATCAACTCAGTCTCGAGTACTCCGTGCGCGACGGCATCCATCTTCTGCAGTATGCCTTGAAACGCCGCGCGCAAGATCCGGCGCATCCGCTGTCGGTCGATGCGGCCTGGCGGGAATCCCTCATCAAGGTCCTCGGCGAAGAAGCGTTGGACCTGCCGATGCAATCGCGCCGGCGAAAACGCGCGCTGGGCGATCAGGCCCTGCCGCAAGGACTCGGAGATTTCTTCTTTGGCAGTGACGACCCTCTCCATCCCGGCCGATAATGGCAGCATCATCTTCCACCTCCGACGCCGTCTTTCGCCTCTCGCCACGCATCGAACTGTTCCCGGTCCTTCACGGCAGCGGTGATGTGGCCCAGGAAGTGCGCGACCGCCTGACCGATCGCCGCTATGATTGCCTGGCCCTTCCTCTCCCGCCCTCCTTCGAACATCCGCTCGAAGAAGCGGTCGTCGACCTGCCGACCATCAGCGTCATTGTTCAGCAGGAGCCGGATTCGGAGACCGGCGCGACGGTCAACTACGTACCAGTCGATCCTTGTCAGGCTGTCGTGATGGGGATTCGCGTCGCCATCGGCGAGGGCATCTATCGCGCCTATATCGATCAGGAAACGGCGGTGGTCGAACCGGTCCCCTTCGTGTCGCCCGACGCCTACGCCCTTAAGCAATTGCCTTACGCCGCCTTCGCCGCGGCCATGGTGCCTACGCTCACACCGCCTGCGGAAGGATCACAACAGCAGGCCCGCATCGCCTGGATGGCCTTTCAGCTCCATCAGTTGGAACTCGAATATGAGCGCATCCTCTGCCTGTGCCACTTTGCCGACTGGCCCTGGATTCGCCAGGCATACCAGCAGCGGGCCGACTATCATGAATCGGACACCGACATGCGCCGCCCCGAGCAGTATCTCGTCGATCCCGCGTCGCTGTATTTCGTGTTAGGCGAGCTGCCGTTTCTGACGGAACTGTATGAGCGCCGCCGCGCGACCGTCCACTCGGACCGTCATCTTTCGATCGACGGTATCAAAGAACTGTTGATCGAAACCCGGGCGCGCTGGCAAACCGCGCATGATGAGGAGGGACGCACCGTACCCAATTGGGTCACGCCGCAACTGCTGCAGCTGTACCTGCAATACGTACGGAACCATGCGCTGCTCGACCGCCGCCTCACACCGGACTTGTACACACTGGTGCTCGCCGCCAAACAAATGGCCGGCGACGACTTTGCGATCCGTCTCCTGGAAACGGCTAAAAGTTACGCCTATCAGGAGATCGAGGGGAAACACCTGCCGCAGCTCTCCGCCGGGCTGGGCCAATTCGCCTTGCCGGATGAGCAGATCGTCCGGGCCACGAACCGGCTCCAGGGCGCGCCGGTCACCTGGCGTTCCCTGTCGCTCCGTCCTCGTCCGCCGCGCCGGACGAGCCAGCGATGGTCCTATCTCTGGAATCCGCATCGGCAATGTTCCTGGCCGCCCGAAGATTCCAAGATCGAAAGTTTTCACACGCACGTCCGCGACCAAGCCAAAGCCATCATCGGCGCGGATCTGGCCAATAGCGAAAAGTTCACGACCTCGATGAAGGACGGCATCGACATTCGGGAAAGCCTCAGGCACTGGCACCAACGCGCCAAGCCCGGGCGTCCACAACGCCTGGAACTCTACGTCAAAGAGATTCCTCCGGCTCGCGGGAACGTCGATACGGTGATTTTTCTCTTCGATACGCCGGCCGATCCCGACCAATACAGCTGGCAGGCGACCTGGTACGCCGAACATGCGCAGGAATCCACCCTCTGCTTCTATGCCACGCCGTTTTTGGAAAACATGGTCGCGCCGGGGATCGGGCAATCGCGGTACGGCGGCGCGCTGTTCATCTTTCCCCCTCGGGCGATTCCTGACATTTGGACCGATGAGGCACTGGGATTTGCCACGACACTCGAAGAACGGTTGATTGCCGCGGGAGCCGCCCATTCGCAGGAGACGCACGTGGCCCTGGTGACACCGGTGCCGCCCAAAGCGCGATGGCGGCAGATCGCCGCACGATCGGGACGCCGGTTGGTGCCGATTCCATTGAGTCGTTTCTCAGGACAGTTGATCGACCGGTTACGGCGGTTCCATGTGCTGAACGGGCATGAGATCCGCAGCTTCGCCGCGCAGTTCATTCGTGAGTAATCCACCCATGGCCGACCAGAGCATTGAACAACGGATTGCGGCGCTCCGCCGGAAAATCCGGCATCACGACCACCTCTACTACACGAAAGATCGCCCGGAGATTTCCGATGCCGAATACGACCGGCTCTTTCGCGAACTCGTCGATCTGGAAACCGCGCACCCCGAGCTGATCACCCCTGACTCACCCACACAACGCGTCGGGGCGCCGCCGTTGGATGAGCTCAATAAAGTCACGCACGAAAAACCGATGCTCAGCCTCGACTCCATTACCGATCAGAAAGATGTCCTGGCCTTCGACAGCCGGATGAAACGCGAGCTGGAAAGCGAGCGCATCGTCTACACGGCGGAACCCAAGTTCGACGGCCTGTCGGTCGAACTGGTCTACGACAAGGGCCGGTTCGTACGGGGCGCGACCAGAGGAGATGGCCGGATCGGCGAAGATGTCACGGTCAATCTGCGCACGATTCGCAGCTTGCCCTTGCAACTCCATACCGAGGCCGCACTGCCCGCACACCTGGTCGTGCGCGGCGAAGTGTACATGCGCCTGGATGAGTTTCAATCGTTGAATCGGCGCATGACCGAGCGCGGAGAAGAAGCCTTCGCCAATCCTCGCAATGCGGCAGCAGGATCGTTGCGACAACTGGACAGCCGCATCACCGCCGCCCGCCCATTGAGCCTGACTTGTTACGACATCATGGCGCTGTCGGGTCAGACTCCGCCGACCCATTGGGACGAACTGAACGCGCTTGCCGCCTGGGGTCTGCCCGTTCCGGAACATCGGCAGCGCTGCCAGTCGATCGACGACGTGCTGTCCTTTCAACAGCGCATCGATGCCATGCGCGACAACCTGCCGTTTGAAATCGACGGCGTCGTGGTCAAACTCGATCGCCGTGACTGGCAGGACCAACTCGGCAGCAAGTCGCGCAGTCCTCGCTGGGCCATTGCCTACAAATTTGCGCCGCGCAAGGAAATTACGGTCATCCAGGATATCGCCGTCTCGGTCGGTCGCACCGGCACGCTGACACCGTTGGCGCTGCTCAAACCGGTGGAGGTGGGCGGTGTCACGATCAGCCGCGCGACGCTGCATAATGCCGACGAAGTGGCACGGAAAGACGTCCGCGTCGGCGATACGGTGAAGGTGGAGCGGGCCGGCGATGTCATTCCGGCCATCGCCGAGCGGGTGCCGGTCCCGGGGGAAGAGCGGCAAGCGCCCTTCGTGATGCCCGATCATTGCCCGGTCTGCGGATCGGCGGTCGCGCGGGAAGGCGCCTACTTTTATTGCACAGGACAGACTGTCTGTGTGGCGCAATTAAAAGGCGCCATCGAACATTTTGCCTCGAAGAGCGCGCTGAATATCGAGGGAATGGGAAAAAAAACGGTGGCTCAGCTGGTCGACGCGGGCATGGTCAAGGACCTGGCCGATCTGTACAGCCTCACGAAGGAACAGCTGTTGACCCTGGAGGGGTTCGCCGACCGGTCGGCCACCCTGCTCATGGAATCAATCGAACGCAGCAAGGCGGTCTCACTCGAACGGCTTCTGATGGGATTAGGCATCCGGCAGGTGGGACAACATATCGCGCGCGTGCTGGCGAAACACTTCGGTGCCCTGTCCCGTTTGATGGAAGCCACGCAAGACGAATTGCTGCACGTGCGGGAAATCGGCCCGGAGATCTCCGCGAGCCTAGCCTCGTTCTTCAGCGAAGCGCGGAATCGCGGCGTGATCGAGCGCCTGATCGATCGCGGGCTGACGGTCGCGGCGCCGGCAACGGAGACGAGTCCCGGTGGTCAAACCCTCGCCGGCAAAACATTCGTCTTTACCGGCGGCTTGGCCGGCTATAGTCGAGATGAGGCCAAAGAGCTGGTGGAACGGCAAGGCGGACAGGTGTCTTCGAGTGTGAGCAAGAAAACGGCCTATGTCGTGGCAGGAACCGATCCGGGATCGAAACTCGATCAAGCGCAGAAACTCGGCGTGCAGATTCTGACGGAAGCAGAATTTACCGCTCTGGTGACGCCTGCGTGACGGGCACATGCTCCTCGACCGGCTGATCGGGCAACGCGGGATGTTTGTCTTCCTTGTAGATCTGAACACTCTTGATGACGCGCGGGTCCGCTTCATGAATCACGAGACGGCAGTTGGCGATATGCACTTCTTCGCCGACTTTGGGAATCCGGCCCAGCTCGTGTTGCACCAAGCCGCTGATCGTGACGGCGTCGTCGCCTAAATCCACCTTCAAGAAATCATTGACCTTCCGGACTTCGGTGCGACCGTGCACCAGGATCTGGTTCTTGCCGATACGCTTGATCAATTCTTCGGTGATGTCGGTCTCATCGACGATTTCACCGACCACCTCTTCCAGCAGATCTTCCAGCGTCACCAGCCCCATGACGCCGCCGAATTCGTTGACGACGATCGCCATGTGGCGCTTGTCCAACTGAAACTGTTTCATCAAGTCATCGGCGGATTTGGTGTGTGGAATAAAGAGCGCCGGCTGCGCGATGTCACGCAGCTTCATTTCCGTATGGCCTTGGGCCAGCGCGGTCAAGGCTTTGGTCTTATAGAGAATACCGATAATGTTATCCAGCGTGCCCTCGTAGAGCGGAATGCGCGAATACTTCGATTTGAACAGCAGCTCTTTCGCCTCGCGCAGGTACTGATTGCAGTCGAGCGAGAACATATAGATACGCGGAGTCATGCAGTCTTCCGCCGTGATGTCCTTCAGCTGGAAGACGTTTTTGATCATCTTCACTTCCTGGGCTTCGATCGCCCCGCTCTTGCTGCTCTGATCCAGCATGATCTTGAGCTCTTCTTCCGTGACGAACGGCACATTGAGCCCCTTGCCGCCGGTGAGCTTATAGATCAGCGGCACGACGAAGAACATGATCGGCGTGAGCACCTGCTGCGCCGCATAGGCGGGATAGGCCATGTTCAGCACGACGGGCACCGAATACTTCGCCGCCAGGGTCTTGGGCACGAGATCGGCAAACACCAGGAGGACAAACGTCAGAATACCGACCAGCACCGCAAAGGCTTCGCCGAGCACCCCTTCGAGCCCCTGGCCTCCGAACCGGTTCAAGGCAATGATGGTCGCCAGTGACGCGGTCGCGGTGTCGACCAATCGATCGCCCACCAGGATGGTCAACAAGAGGCGTTGCGGATCGGTTCGAAGATGGAGCGCCATCTCCGCCCGTTTGCTGCCCGTATCGGCCAAGGCCCGGAGTTTGGTGTCATTGACGGAATAGAATCCGACTTCGACGACGGAGATGACTGCCGACAAGAGAATAAGGAATATCAGAACGATAATGTCCATAAGACCTATCGAGGCTAGATGAACGAAACCAATGTGTGAGAGTGAACAATGGATCCTTGGATCAGTTCGAAGCCCAGGGTTCGAACTGCAAGACTTGCCCGATGTCGTGAGAAGACGACGAGAATGGGTCCTCTCGGGTCACTATCATCCATCGCCTATTACACTTAGCATAGGCCGAGAGTCGCATCAAGCCTTGAAACGATTTCCTGCTATGCGGCGAAACTGCATGCTATCAGTCGCTTCACGTCTGGGCCACGTTCCTGCGTTCATGGATTTCCCGTGGCCGGCGACCGACTGTCATCACGCACGATCAACGCATCCGTATCGAGCGCTCGTTTCAAATGCGCCGCGGCCTGCTCGGCTTGACCCTCCGTCTGAAACTGGCCGGCATAGACTCGATACCGGCGGCCATCCGGCAGATCGACCGCGACTACGCGAGAACCGGGATAGGCGTTTCGGAGCCGTTGCACCAGAGCTTCCGCATTGGCGGGCTCGGCAAAGGAGCCGACTTGGACGCGCAAGACGCCCATATCTCCGGCTCTCCCCTCGTAACGGATGACACGCAGTTCGATGTCATCCGTCCCGCGCCCAACCATCCCTACCGCTTGGGCACCGGCCAGCGACAGGTCCAGAATTCTGCCGCGTGCAAAGGGCCCGCGATCGTTGATCCGCACGGTCACTTGGCGTCCCGTCGTCAATGATCGCACAACCGCCACAGAGCCCAACGGCAACGTGCGATGCGC
This sequence comes from Nitrospira sp., assembly GCA_022226935.1. GTDB lineage: Bacteria > Nitrospirota > Nitrospiria > Nitrospirales > Nitrospiraceae > Nitrospira_A. The sequence continues at coordinate 997,967 of CP092081.1, read as the reverse complement.
GGCCGTGAGTTTATGCATGTCGTAGACTTCGCCATTGGCCGTCCGGTTGCCATGAAAACCAGGCCCGTACCAGGACGCACTCCCCCGCTCCACGAATCCCAAGGGATAGCCAGGCGGATAGGAAGGGCGCGCCGGACTCCAGCCGGAACAGCCGGGGAGCGATATGAGGAAGAGCAGAAGAAACGGGGAGAGGAGAAGACGAGTGGTGGCTGCCTTCTTCTCTCCCGGCATGCGTAGAATTAAAATTCGTCGAGTGAATGGGTGCGCAGCACCCCAAGGGCTTTGGTGGTGTTCGAAACGGTCAGCACGACAATGGCGCGTTTACCTTCCCGCGATGGGGTGCAGTATCCGCACTTGACATTGATGCGCGCCCGGGTGAGCGAATCGGCCACTTGCTTCAACGCGCCCGGCTTGTTTTCCAAGCTCAGAATCAGGGCGGTCTCTTCACGGAATTTGATTTTCGATTTTCTCAGCGCGATGCGCGCGGCATCGACATCCGCCACGATCAACCGCAACTTTCCCGGCCCTGTCACTTCCGGCGCGGAAAAGGCCTTGATGTTGACCCCTGCGGCCCCCAGCACCGCCGCCACTGAGGCCAGCACACCGGGCTTGCTCTGTCCACTCACCACAAATTGCGTCGTTGTCGGCATCGGCTCCTCTCCCTCCGTGAGTCAGTCCATCAGCCTGTCTGCGCCCGCCTGTACCCGTAGAGCCACTGAGCAGTCGTTCCTCCGATGTTTCTGCCGGTGTGAAGCACACCGGCAGGAATCAGAACTTCCTCTCCCAGAGCGGGTTGCACAGCCTCCCCTCCGAATTCCAGTTCCAACCGGCCCGCGACCGGCATGACCAATTCATCGGTTGCGTGGCGGTAATCCTCCCATACTTGCCCCGGCGGATCAACCCAAAGATCACAACTGAAGCCTCGCTCCTGCCATTCAGCCGCAACCAACTGTCGATCGACCGTCACCTTCATCCGGTCTCCGGCCTCGTGGCTTTCGCCATGGCGCACAACTGATCAGTCCCTCTCTCTCGTCGATCGTTTTCGACGAGATCCGCCGCTCTTTGTTCGCCGCGGCTGATCGGTTCTGTCACGGTTAATGAATTCTGTCGCCGTCCACGCCAGCATATCGATGATCTTCAACTCATCGTCGGTCGGGCGATGCGGTGTATCGAATTGTGTGCTGAGTAGACCCACTAATCGACCGCTGCGGCTGATCAGCGGCGTTGACTGCATGGCCTAGACCCCTTCGGCCAGCATGATGTCACGTTCCTCGGTTCCGGCGAGCGGCGCACAGCCCGCGACATCTTGGATGATGAGGCGCTGCAGACACTGTCGAGACGGATCACTGACAGGTTGTAACCAGGGGAAGGAACCATGTTGGAGAACAGGGCTGTCATCTGCGTAACCGTGCCACACCAACGTCTCAAGTCGCTCCCCGTCGTCACCGACAAGCTGCACGCAGCCCCGCTGAGTCCTCGTGAGGTCGCAGGCGGCAGCCAGAATCTTAGCGAGCGCTGTCTTCACATTGTGTTCCGTCGCGATTCTTGTATGCAATTCGTGTAGGCGCCGCATGCCGGCGAGGTCGGAGGCAAGTCGCGCTTCACTTTCCTTGCGGGCGGATTCGGCTTTGCAGCGGTCGGTGATTTCTTGTTGCAGCTTCCGGTTCAAGCCCTCGGCCCGGTCCCGGGCCTCGACGGCATCCTCAAGAATGTTCAATGCCGCAAGCCGGCCCTCGCGGATAGACGTATTGGCCTGTTCCAATTCTGCCAAGCGCGAGCCCAGTTCCATGGTCACACGACGACGCGCGCGCGCCAGCTCAAGGTGAGTCTTCACACGAGCCAACAGCTCACGGGAGGCAAATGGCTTCACAAGATAGTCATCCGCACCGGTCTCGAGCCCTTGAACCTTTGACTCCTCCCCCGCCCGCGCGGACAGCAGAATGATCGGAATGTTGCGCGTCGTGGGTTCAGCCCGGAGGGCGCGGAGCAGATCCAGGCCGTCCATGCCGGGCATCATGATGTCGGCGAGCACCAGATCCGGAGGATGAGTCAGCGCGGATCGTAGCGCCGAAGCCCCGTCGGGCACCGCTTCCACGTGGTACTGCCCGCTGAGCAGGCGCATGACGTAGTCCCGCATGTCTGCATTGTCATCGGCCAGAAGAACTGAATACCCGTCGACGGCCGGACCCGGAAGAGAGCCGCAAGGCGTACTGACGAGGGTTACGCCTAGTGTCGGATCGACGTTGCGGAGGTCCATAATGAACAGCATGACTTCACGGCGCTGCAGATGGACTCTGTTCTGTATGGTCGCGACATGACGATCGAGAGCCAATCAAATACCGGCCTCATCAGGGAAGACGAAAGATCGGCGGCAATCTCCCCTTCTGCCATGAACGAGAACCAGCCGAGGTATGACGAATTGTTGCGGCTAGGCTGGCCCTTCCTCTGGGGCGGTGTCGGAACTTTCGTCCTGCTCATGTTCGCCGGAAATGTCGTCTTGCTCTTTCTGTTTCCCGAACTCACACGGACGCCTCCGACATTATGGGTGGCTGTGTTGCCAATCGCTTTCACCACACTGATCAGTGCCTTTCTCATCATGCCGCTTATCGTGAGGCGGATCGTAACGACGCCGTTCAGAGGATTTCATCTCAGCTTTATACGAGATCGATTGCTCTCGCCATAAGGACGGCCCACAGCTCTTGTTGGATGTTGAGGTCGCGCATGCACCGGCTCTTTACCACTCACGCCTCTGTAGGAATGCTCATCCTGCGTGTAATGCTGGCGATGGTGATCTTCGCCCACGGAGCGCAGAAACTCTTGGGCTGGTTTGGGGGGCAAGGCTACACGGGCACGATCGGATTTTTCACCACTACCATGGGGCTTCCCTGGCTCATCGCTTTTCTCGTCATCATCGGCGAGTCGATCGGCAGCCTCAGTCTATTAGCCGGATTTCTCACCCGCTTCGTGGCCGCCAGCTATGTTCTCATCATGCTGGGAGCCATTACCATGGTGCATTGGCCTCACGGCTTCTTCATGAATTGGTTCGGCCAACAGCAGGGAGAAGGATTTGAATATCATCTGCTGGTCATTGGGATGAGCCTGGCGCTTCTTGTGGAAGGCGGTGGGGCCTGGTCCCTCGATCACTTGATCGCGAGACGGATTGCACATCGCGAATGGACTGGGACTCAGGCAGCACACGCCTTTGCCCACAGCAAACAGTGAGCGAGAACGACAGCCTCGTCCGCTGAGTAACCGGAGAGGAGTGATGACTCACGGTCTGCGATCCCTCTGCTCTAGCCGTTCTCGGACGAACGCTGTTCCATCGCGATCGCCTGGCCGCTGCTCCGATTGACGAAGCTGATCGTCTCCTCATCCAGTTGCTGGTACGCCCGGCTCTTCACGCGGTGAATCGGGATGACGCGGTTATGACCAAACCCATTCGATTTCTCCGGCAAATCCATCAGATAGGCCACCGGTTTCAGATGATCGGCCAATTGGAGCGTGGGATCATAGACGCTGTTGAACTTCCAGAGCATCTTTACGAAGTTGGTTTGCCCTCGTAATAAGTGCCCAGCCGCGAGTTTCACGGTCCCTTTCAGAGCCGCCCATCCCAGATGTTTCGTATTCAGAACCTGCTGTGTCTTGACCAACTCGCCATAGAACTCCGGCAACGGGAGTCGCGTCGGCATGACCGCATGCTGGATATCGAAAAGCCGGTAGTCGCGCGTCAGGATCGGCCGCGTCTCGGTGTGCCAGCTTTCCGTCCCGGGATAGGGTGTATTGACGCTGATGTTGACGATTTCCGGAATCTCCAGGCACCACCGGCGAATCGTCTCAAACCGCTCGCGGTCCCAATCGGGGTCGGCAATCAGATTGATCGCGACGGTGATGCCCAGCGTTCTCGCAAATTCCAGCGCTTCAAAGTTTTTGCCCAACGAGATGCGCTTGCGATGTTTGCTGAGGCCATCCGCATCGATGGCCTCGATCCCGAGGAACATGTATTTGAGGCCCAACTTCGTCCACAGTCGAAAGACCTCTTTATTACGGAGCAGCATATCCCCCCGGGTTTCCAAATAGTATTGTTTGCGAATGCCGTGAGAAGCGATGGCCTCCCCGATCGCGGTCCCTGTTGGGCTTGGATGAACGCGACATCGTCTACGAGAAAGACACCGGGTTCGGCAATCCGTTTGAGGTCCTCTACGATCGCCTTGCAACTCCTTGCTCGATGACTTCGCCCGTAAAACGTCCAGGCGCTGCAAAAAGAGCAGTCCCAAGGGCAGCCCCTGGTGAACTCGATCGACGCGCAGGGATCCAACACCCCGATGAAATATTTCCGGCGGTGCCGCAGCAGATCTCTTGCCGGCTGTATGTCATCCAGACGGTGCACAAATCTCGCCGGCGGCCCGTCGCCCTCAAGGGTCACGCATCCGGGCACGGACCCAAGAGCCGTCCGGTCCTCAGCCGCTGCCTCCAGCAGCATCCGCATCGCTTCTTCGCCTTCTCCGCGCAGGACGCAATCGATCGTGCCGGTGGCATGACTGAGGAGCTGGGACGCAATAAAGGACGCGCTATGCCCTCCCACACACACCAGAGAGGTGCGGAGGATCGCTTTCGTCACTTTTGCGAGATCGACGATTTCCGGAACATTCGCGAGGCAATTACAGGAGAACGCCACGACATCCGGCTTCCATTCCCGCAAGACAGCCATATAGGCCTCCTGCGATTCCACTTGTAAGTCGATCAGCCGAACGTCATGACCGGCTTGCCTCAGTCCTTCAGCCACCAATTCCAGTCCAAGCGGCTCCAGCCGGAGATAGATCTTGGTATACATCAAGGGGCCGGGATGCACGGCAAGAACACGCATGTCCTTCCTCCATTAGGCGGATGAGCGCAATCCTACGGCCCGTCCGGACCTCCGCCCGAGGCGACGTTCGAGACAAGCCAATACGGCAGCCTCATCCGGCGATAAGCATCCTGCCAGGCGCGCAAACGGCCGCCTGAGCCTCGTCGTCAACGAACGAGACAGCGCTCCCTCCAGATAGGCCTGCACGATTTCCGGATGCACATAACATTTTCGGCAAATGGTCGTGGTATTGCCGAGTCGCTTCGCCACCGTCTCAAGAGCGGCCGCGACATTCCGTTTGGCCTGCGCCGCCGAGCCGATTGGGCAGCATTCTTGCACGGCCTTCGCTGCCAGCACCGTCCCGGCCCAGGTGCGGAAGTCCTTCGCCGTACACTCCTCTCCCGCTACGCGCCGGAGATAGTCATTGACGTCTCCGGCGTCGATGCCATGTCGAACGCCCTCCGCATCGACATATTGAAAAAGCTCGAACCCCGGCAGATCCCGGCTTTGTCGAACGATGCGGGCCAACCGGCGGTCCGTGAGATCCACCCTATGTTTCACCCCGCTTTTACCTCGAAATTCGAACTTGACCCTCGCCCCCTCGACCCGGGCATGACGGTCGCGCATCGTCGTCAGGCCAAAAGAATTGTTGGTCTTGGCATATTCTTCATTGCCGATTCGGATCAGCGTCGTTTCGAGCAAGCGCACGACCGTGGCTAACATCTTTTCTCGCGGCAGACCGGGCAACGCGAGGTCGCGATCGATCCGCTTCCGGATACGCGGCAACAGCCTGGCGAACGCGAGCAGCCGGCCATATTTGTTTTCCTCCCGCACTTCACGCCAGCGTTGGTGATAGCGATACTGTTTTCGTCCTCTCGCATCACGCCCGGTCGCCTGCAGATGGCCGTTGGGATCGTCACAGATCCATACGTCTCTCCAAGCCGGGGGAATGACGAGCGCGCGGATGCGGCGAAGGTGGCGTTCATCGCGAATCGGCACTCCCGAGGCGTTGAGGTAGGCATTGGCTCCGCGTTTCAGGACTCGCCTGAATCCTCCCACGCCCTCGCTCACATATCGCAGACCGGCCGTGCGGGCCGACCTCACGACATCTTTCGAAGAGAGTATTCGCATCGTGAATGGGTGGGCGTCATCCGAGACCTGCAGTCATGCTTTGCCTTGCTCTTTTTCCAGACCCGGGAGAATGGCTTTAAAGAAGGCGTTTTGTATCAGGGTGCTCATGACTTGCCAGGTCTCTGCAGGGGGGTTTGTTACCGGACTGGTGATGCCCGCGTCCGCCGCAACCTGATCCTGGCTTGGATTATTCAGCAGCTCCACGATGTCGCTGATAACCGATTCGAACACTTTGTTTGTCCGCGCTTTCTCAGTATCTTGCTCGGGGTCATAGACCTCGACATCCTTGAATATCGGCTTGAGATAACCAGAGACCTGTTTGTGGCGGACGGAGAGTTCGCTGAACACGGAAAGGTTGCCTTGATGCACGTCGAAGTCGGTGTAGGCCCGCAGCACATCGTTGAACGATTTCAGTTCGGTTTTAACGATTTGGACTCCGACGTCGAAATCAGGGAAGGGCGTTTCAGGCCGAAACGTGCCGGTCATGACGCTGCGTCCCGTGCCCATGAATCGCCCCGTCGCTTTGACTACCGCCTCGCCCCCTGCCGATTCGCGCAACCTGGTCGTGAAATTATTCAGATCTGCATTGACCTCCCCGACAAACACGCGGTAATGAGGGGTGGCGGCCTTGTTCACAAAGCCGAATTCGCAGCCCACGACTTTTCCCTGTTTCACATTCACGACGAGAAGAGAATTGTCCTTCGCTTTCTTAGCCACAGCCACAGCTTCCGCCCGGCGCGCCTCATCTGTGGGGCGCCGCCGATAGACATAGTCCGCCCTCACTCCTTCGAGACGGATGTCCCGCACATCCGCCACGTGTTTCCAAGGGGCGTATTCTGCGTGGCCATTGGCTGTGATCTTGCCCTGATCGAGCTGCACGTCATAGCCAGCGGCGAGACCGGCGAAATCCTGGAGCGCGATGTCGTCAAGATTGAAATCGACAGTGAAGGCCGGCAATGGTTTGGTCAGCACATTGGCATGACCCTTGGCTGTAATGCGGCCTCCCTGCGGGAGCCGTGCTTCCATTTTGACGGGTGTAGGATATTCCTGGCCTTCGCCGCCGCGGTTGCTGATCTCGCCGGCTTCGAACTGCACGTCAGTGAGTTTCACCGGCTGAGCCTTGGAATGATCGTAGTACGTGACCTGCGCCTGCTCGACCTTCAATTCACTGATCCGCAGGGGAAAGAGGGTTCGCACGATGTCCTGCCAACCGCTCGGAGGAGTTTCCTTGATCCCCCTCTTGGCTTGGGGACGCGTCAACTCGGCGGAGGGGCCGTCGATGCGATGGGCGCTCACCAGTTTTCCGGTCAACAGTCCTCCTAACTGAATGCCGACATGCCATTTCGGAATGTGGGCCATCGGAGGGTCGGGATGGCGCTTCTGGATGAGGGTCACGTTTTCCAGATCGAGCGACAGGGTCAGCGGATGCAGGTCCAGCTTGCCGATGCGCAGCGTATACACGTTGAGCGAGGCATTGGCCTTGTCTTCGACATACTTCCTCACCGGCTCATCCGCGATTGTTGCGGCGAGTAGCACTGCCGTCACCAGGACGAGTGCGATACCACCCATCCACGTGATCCAGCGCGAGATGACAGGGCGAGTCGGCACAACGTGAGCTCCGTCGTGTGTAAGGGGGAATATCCCCCCAGGGTATCAAACCAGCGCCATGGTCCAACTCGGGTGAACCCTAGTAGTGAAAAACCGGCACATGATGACGTTCGAGGAAGCCGTCGAGCTGACAGAGGCTTTTCAGGTACACTGTCCTCTGTCAATCTGCCGGTCCCAGATGAAATTTCCAGCGAGGCTCACCTTGGCCATGAAGAACTATGTCGGCGTGCCCTCCCGCTTCGCGCTGCTCGTGGCCGGCCTATTGACCGTCGGGTGTATGGGGCCGCAGCGCACCTATCCCGCAGCGGACGGTCCCACCGGTGGGGCTCCCGCTCCCAGAGAAATCATCTCCATGGACACGTCGTGGGAGAGAGAGTTCGGGCAGGTCCAAGGCGTCAAAGCGAACGGACTGGTGATGCTGTCAGGCCAGATGAGCCTGGATGAAAAAGGTCTCATCGTCGGGAAGGGCAGTATGGACGTGCAGATGCGCCAAGCCTATGCCAACGTGGCAAAGGTGCTGCAACAATTCAATCTCACCATGAATGATGTGTTGGAGGAAACGCTTTACGTCACCGATATCCCTCCGGCGCTCACGGTCGGCCCAAAGATTCGCCGGGAGGTGTATGGTGGCCCTCCTACTGTGGCGAGCACGCTGCTCCAGGTGCAGCGTCTAGCCTTCGCCGATGCTCTGATCGAAATCCGAATCATTGCAAAGGCTGGTATCACGGCCTCACCACGTTCGGAAGGATCCTCATCGGATGATTCGCCGCGGCGTGGAGGGCGGGGTGGCGGACGAGGGCGGGGCGGAGGATACGGAGGGTCATCTCCTTATTGAGTAGAACGGCGTCTCGCAGAACCGACCTGAATCGGCCGGCCCCGCGAGACCGCACGTACCTTTCTAGGCAATCACATTGACTGGGCTGGTTGCATTCGGTGATGAGGAGGAATTGCCGCCACCCGTTGTCTGCTGATACTTGCTCAGAAGATCATTTGCAATGCTCTGCGCGAGCTTATCGACGAAAGAACCGCCCCTGTCGCTAGAGCTCGTCGTGGCAGGCGTGGATGATCCAGATTCGCTTGGTGTGCCTGTTCCTGTCGCCTGCTGAAGGTCGGAGATGATCGATTGGGCAAGGCGATCCATGAAGGCCCCCTCCCCGCCCTCCCCGTGACGATGATGACGGCGATAGCCTGGGGTTCTTGTCGCGCCCTCGGCCTGTGAAGGATCGTCAGCTTGCGAGGCGTGGCTCGCATTCAATTGGGCAGCTTCTGTGGAAATAGACGTCATATCACCGGAAGGCTGACAGCCGCACGATGCGGGCGTGCCCTTCGACGATCCAGCGCCGGAGGATAGGTACGATTGAAGCCATTGGAGGACCGGCGACGACCCGACACTTGAAATAGACATAGCGTCTCCTCGGTAAAACAGAGATCCACGCGGTCCGTGCATGGTAATTTCTGGTGTAGGGTGCCGAGCAGCGAATCCTTGCGCCGCCCACCATCACTCTTCGGTCGATAGGGGTGAAGTCTTAAGGGAAGTCAAGCAAGGACCGGGCCTGGCGAAGAGAGCAACCTCATATCCAATGGGCCGAGGATTCTGCGATTCTGGCAGCTGATCAGAGCTTCTAGGCAAGAACTGCTTGGTGGAAGGAAGAATCGGTAGCGGTGACCGGGCAACAATGTACTGTTGCCCGGTCAATGACACCTCCACGCTTCTCTTTTCTCCCAGCGAGCTTTAACTGTAAGCCGGACTCATACAAACCACAGGCTCGCTCCAGTTGGCCTGGGGCGTCCGTTGCTCGACATACCCGGCCAACCAACGCAACCGAGCCTGATCCGCCTCAGACATCCGGATAAACTCGAGGCCCACCTGCGCGGCGCCGACCCAACGCACGGCCGCCAGCTTGATCTGCATGGGTGCGGGGCTCTTGGGAAACGTCAGCCGGAGGTCCACATACTGGCCGACCTTCAGTTTCATGCGCGTCGTGAGCAGGCAGCCCGGCACCGAGAGATTGACCATTTCCGCCTGGCCGACCAAGCCGTCACAGGACAACCAGCAGGTGCTCTGTACTGACGCTCGTGAACTGTATCGCTTTTTCATCCGTCCTCCTCTGGTGTGGGCCGCCGATTTCGCTGATGCTTAAAGTTAGCCGAGGAGAAGCGGCGGCACATTACCTGGTGTTGGTAACTCGGAAGGAGGGGGACGATCGGGAATGGAGATCTGTGCGATCGCGCCCCCTCAGTGAACTGCGGAGAGGGCGGAGACTGACGGATTACGGCAAGGCCGCGACTACCCTCGTTTTTCTAAGATAGCCACGGCCTCGCTGTTACGCTGAACAATTGGTTCCTCTACGTTACGAGCACCCACTCGTTTCTCCGCAGCTCATGCACTTCAGGCAGGTCCCGTTGCGGACGAGGGTGAACTGTTTGCAATTCTGGCAGGGGTCGCCTTCGTAGCCTTTTTCCTTGGCTTCCTGCCGCACGGAGGTCACGGTCAAGGTCTCGCGTTTCAGTTCCAATTTGTGAGCAACGCTGCCGTTCCCCGCTCTCTGGCTATGACCATTCCCGCCGTTCATACCGTTCCGTCGCACGGGCAAGTGCTCCGTCAGGATCGAGGCCTTCTTGAGCGCCGTCATGTCGACTTCTTCTTCCACACATTCGGGATCCTGCTCGTCTTTCTTCATCGAATCCATGCGGAGGTCATCTTCCTGCACCTGGGAGAGATCCTTCCGCTCGAGATAGGTGATGGCCAGTTCACGGAAAATGTAGTCGATGATCGACGTGGCCATCTTGATGCGATCATTCAGTTTCACCGGCCCGTTCGGCTCGAACCGGGTGAAGACGAAGGCTTCGACGAATTCCTCCAGCGGCACGCCATGCTGGAGGCCGAGGGAAATCGCGATGGCGAAGTTATTCATCAAGCTGCGGAAGGCCGCGCCTTCCTTGTGCATGTCGAGGAAGATTTCGCCCAGCGTGCCGTCTTCGTACTCGCCGGTCCGCAGGTACAATTTGTGTCCTCCGATGATCGCCTTCTGCGTATACCCGCCGCGTCGTGCCGGCAACGAACGGCGCTTGTGGAGATACCGCACCAACACCCGTTCGGCGACTTTTTCCGCCACCGTGGCAACGCTCGGTGCCGCCTCTGCCCCTTTCCCGCTGTCGGAAGAGGCGTTCAACGGTTGGCTCAACTTCGACCCGTCGCGATACAGCGCCACGGCCTTGACCATGCTCTTCCAGGCGAAGAGGTAGGCGGCCTTCACGTCGTCCAAAGTGGCATCCGCCGGCATGTTGATGGTCTTGCTGATCGCGCCACTGATGAAGGGCTGGGCGGCCGCCATCATGCGAATATGCGCATCGACGGCGATGTAGCGCTGCCCGATCCTCCCGCAACGATTGGCACAATCGAAGATGGGCAAATGTTCGAGCTTGAGGTGCGGGGCGCCTTCCACGGTCATCGTGCCACAGCAATAGTCGTTCGCCGCCGCGACATCTTCCTGGGTGAAACCCAGGGTCTTGAGCATGTTGAATGCCGGATCCGCCAACTGCGCCTCGCTGATGCCGAGTTTCTGCCGGCAGAACTCTTCGCCTAACGTATATTTGTTGAAGACGAACTGAATTTCGAACGCCTGCGCCAGCGATCCTTCCAGCCGTTCCAGCGCCGCATCGTCGAATCCCTTTTGCCGTAAGACCTCATGGTTGATGAAGGGTGCGCCCTGGAGGGTTTGATGCCCCACACAATAGGCCACGATGTCCCGGATCTGGGCCTCGGTATAGCCGAGGGCCTGCAGGGCCGGAGGCAGACTCTGATTGATGATCTTGAAGTAGCCGCCGCCCGCCAGTTTCTTGAACTTGACCAGGGCGAAATCCGGCTCGATGCCGGTCGTGTCGCAGTCCATGACCAGCCCGATCGTACCGGTGGGCGCGATGACGGTGACCTGGGCATTGCGGAAGCCATAAGCCGTGCCCAATTCCAACGCGCGATCCCAGGCGCGCCGCGCCGCCAGCAACATGGCCGGGGGACAATGCTCCGGTTGAATCGAGGCCGGCAGAATCGTGAGGCCTTCATACTCCTCATGCGGCGCGCTGTAGGCCGCCCGCCGGTGATTGCGGATGACGCGCAGCATCGACTCCCGGTTCCGGGTGTAGCCGAGGAACGGGCCGATTTCCGCCGCCATCTCGGCCGATGTCGCATAGGATTCGCCGGTCATGATCGCCGTGATCGCGCCGCAAATCGCCGTCGCCTTCTGCGAATCATAGGGGATACTTTGCTTCATGAGAATGGTGCCGAGGTTGGCATAGCCCAATCCCAGCGTCCGATACTCGTAACTCTTCTGCGCAATCGCGCGGCTGGGGAAGGAGGCCATCAGCACGCTGATCTCCAAGGCCACGGTCCACAACCGGACGGCATGGCGGAAGGAATCCAGGTCGAACTCCCCTTCCGCATTAAAAAACTTGGCGAGGTTCAACGAGGCCAGGTTGCAGGCCGTGTCGTCCAAAAACATGTATTCGGAACAGGGATTCGAGGCGTTGATCCGCCCGTCTTCCGGACAGGTGTGCCATTCATTGATCGTCGTATCGTACTGGGTACCGGGATCGGCGCAAATCCAGGCTGCCCACGCGATCTTGTCCCAGAGGTCTTGGGCTTTGATCGTCTTGCTGACCTTGCCATCGATCCGGCGGCGCAATTCCCAATCGCCGTCCCGCTCCAACGCATCGAAGAAACCGTTCGGGATGCGGACGCTATTGTTGGAATTCTGACCCGACACGGTCTGGTAAGCCTTGCCATCCCAGTTGGTGTCGTATTCGTGAAACACGAAGTGGGTATACCCCTGCTTCGCATAGTCGAACATACGATGGATGTACGCCTCCGGCACCATATCGCGACGCGCGGCTGCGACAGCTTCCCGCAGCACCTGATTTTGCTTCATATCCAATTCGAGGTGGGCCTGTCCCTGCGCATCGACCGATTGGCAGGCCTTGAGGACAGCATTGAGCCGTTGCGCGCAAATTTTGGAGCCGGTGACCATGGCGGCCACCTTCTGCTCTTCGACGACTTTCCAGTCGATGAATTCTTCGATGTCGGGGTGATCGAGGTCCAGACAGACCATCTTGGCCGCGCGTCTGGTGGTGCCGCCCGACTTGATCGCTCCGGCAGCACGGTCGCCGATTTTCAGAAACGACATGAGGCCGGAGGAACGTCCGCCGCCCGACAGGGATTCGCCGTCGCCCCGCAGCCGGGAGAAATTCGTACCGGTGCCTGACCCGTACTTGAAGAGCCGCGCTTCACGAACCCACAGGTCCATGATGCCGTTCTCGTTGACCAGGTCGTCTTCGATCGACTGAATGAAGCAGGCATGCGGCTGGGGATGCTCGAATGCATTCGTGGCCCGCACCACCTCGCCTAATTTGGGATCGACGTAGAAATGGCCCTGCGCCGGCCCTGAAAGCCCGTAGGCATAGTGGAGCCCCGTGTTGAACCACTGCGGGCTGTTGGGGGCAGCCATCTGATAGGCCAGCATGTAGCACATTTCATCGTGGAAGGCGGTCGCATCTTCCGGCGTTTTGAAATAGCCGTGATTCTTCCCCCAGAACGTCCAGCATCCGGCCAAGCGGTTGAAGACCTGCCGGGAGTCGCGCTCGCCTCCCAACACCGGCTTGCCTGCAGCATCCACCACCGGTGTACCGTCCTCGTGCACTTGCGGCACTCCGGCCTTCCGGAAATATTTTTGCGCCAGAATATCGATCGCCAATTGCGTCCAATGTTCCGGGATATCGATGTGCTCCAACTTGAACACGGTCGATCCGTCTGGATTCCGGATCTCCGAGGAACGTTTCACGAACGCAAGACCCTCATAGGGGCTCTGCCCACGCTTGGTGAATCTTCGTTCAATTCTCACTGGTTCCTCCTTAACAGATGCCTAACGTTCGGTGCGGGTGCCGGCTGGCACAGATGTATTGGTTGGGGACGGGAAGGAGTCCTGTCCGTCCAGGGGTGCATTCGCTTCGAAAAACTCTCTCGACTGCATTGCATACTAGATATAGTGATCCCATTTTTTTGTCAAACAAAATGTTGTGGCACACCTGTGGGTAATGGGGATAAGCTGGTGATAGCGTCTCCGCTAGGTTTCATGCAGCGTTTCTCCATTTTTCACTGAGTTATCCACAGCCAGGCAGAGGCTGTGGAGGAAGTTTTTCACAGGGAGGCGAGAAAATTCATGGCACAGTTCAAAATGCGAGCCGACCGACCCTGACCGTCGCCTCCTCGACCCCTCGTAACGGGACAAATTGGCCGCCAATCCCCAGCACCAGCACCGGTTGGTCCAACACATTCGTCTCAAACAGACTGAGCAGACCCCAATTATTCCGCCTGGTATTGGGCCGAACAACACCCTCGACGAGCTTTGGCCCCTGCGCGCGGAAAATCGATCGAATCAGGTCGCGATCGCGGCGCGGGCCGGATTGATCCATTTTCTCGATCTCAGCGGACAGGCGCGTTTCGACGAATTGCAGATAGGTCTCCATCGTCGGATTGGTCGCCGCCAACCAGACCGCAATCATCAAACTTCCGACCAAGCCAGCCAGAGTCCCAGTGCGCATCACACACTTTCAGCCACCCCGTGCCGCACGATCAGTGAACGTGGACAGGCAGCAACGGTTTGACAAATGCACCACGTCTGTTTAGCTTACGCCCGATTTCCAAGGAATGGAATACGCAGGCGTGCGGTCGCGCCTGTTCGACAGTTACGGAGGAGCCACTATGTTCGTTTGGAGTAAACGTCTCGTCGCCGGCCTGCTGGCAGGGTTCGTCCTGCTGATCGGAATCTTTCTTATTCAAGGAGAGCCGGAAGCGATCAGCGGCTTGAAGATCCACACCACCCGCTGGATGGCGGTGAACTATATCGGCCTGCTGGTGTGGCTGTTTGTGTGGATGTTCGACCAAGCCCGGGTGCGCGGCAAAAACGTGTTCCTGTGGCTGGTGCCGTTTGCCTTGGCACCGCTGCCGACACTGATGCTGTTTATTCTGTTTCTGCAGAGGAAGATGAAATAGGATCAAACGGAACGCCTACGGGAGCGTTTTTTATCACGAACTAACAGGGCGCCTCGGCCTCGACTCTGCCCGCATTCAACTCCGCATGCTGGGAGACCGGCTTGCGAAGAACCCACAGCAGCCACAGACCCGGCAACGCGGCAAGGAACGTCACAAAGAAAAACGGGCCCCATCCGGCCATTCCCACCAATTTTGCCGCAGGCCAACCGAGGAACACGCGACCGAGCGCCTCAACGGAGGAGAGCAGCGCAAACTGGGTCGCGGTATAGCGATGGTTGCAGAGCGACATGACCAGCGCCACGAAGGCGGCGGTGCCCATGCCGCCGGTCAGGTTTTCGGCTCCCACCGCAAACGCCATCACAGCGTAACTTTTCCCCGCCCAAGCCAGCCACATGAATGATAGGTTCGACAGGGCCTGCAAGACGCCAAACACAAAGAGCGAACGGAATAGTCCCAAGCGCGGCATCAACCCGCCGCCGATAAACGCACCGAGGATCGTGGCTCCCATCCCGAATGCGCGGACCACCCCGATATCCTCCGAGGAAAACTGCATCCCCCGCAGCAGGAACGAGGTCGTCAACGCGCCGGCGAAGGCGTCGCCCAATTTATAGAGGACGATCAATCCCAACAGCGCCAGCGCCATGGGGCGAGACAAAAATTCTGACAAGGGTCCCCAGACCGCCTCCGCCATCGACTTCGGCGCCACCTGCGCATCCTCCGGTTCCGGACTCAATAGGATCGTTACGACACCCACGGCCATCAACGCGGCCATACAGAGATAGGCTGCCGACCAGTTCAAGCGAGTAGCCAGGATCAAGGCCAACGAACCGGATGCAATCATGGCGATCCGGTAGCCCATCACCCACGTCGCCGCGCCCAATCCCCGTTCCTCCGGTTTCAACAGGTCGGTCCGGTACGCATCGAACACGATATCCTGCGAGGCGGAAAGAAATGCGACGGCCAGAGCCAAGGCGGCAAACACCTGCGCACCCTCCGTTGGGCCGATCAACGCCATCACAGCCAAGGCAAGCGCGAGACCGCTTTGCGTGACGATCATCCAGCCGCGGCGCCGCCCCAGCCAGGGCGGCACAATCCGATCCATCACGGGGGCCCAGAGAAACTTCAAGGTATAGGGAAGGCCCACGTAGGCGAACAGGCCGATCGTCGTCAGATCCAGCCCGGCCTCGGTCAGCCAGGCCTGCAACGTCCCGCCGGTCAGGGCCAGCGGCAGTCCCGAGGCAAAGCCTAGGGGCAGCATGATGCCAAGCCGTCGAGTGAGAGAGGTGCGAATGGATGAATGGTTCATTGCGATTAAGGAAACCGGACGCTCACGAGGTGCAGCATACCACTGCCCTAGGCACCGGCGGCATCAGAATCGTGAATCTCTCTGTCTCGATCCGGCACACAGCGCCGCCGGAAATCTACGGTTCCTCCAGCATGTCCCCCCGGCGAGCGTCCGCCGGCATGAATCAGGGGAGGCTTTTGAAGAGCTGAACTGGTATAAGTAGCCAAAGGAGAGGGATGAGATGAACGTGACAAACTTAGGCCTCACGTGGAATTCCCGATACCTCGAACTGTCGCCGACAGAAATGGCGATCGCCATCGTGGCGGCCCTCCTGGTGGGCGGAGCGGCCCTGTATTTTCTCCTCAAAGTCTTACGCAGCAAACCAGTCAAGCTGCTCGGCATGGGATTGTTGATCGCCGGAATCGCGCTGGTCGGCTGGCTGGCACTTGATCAGCATCAACAGGATGAGCGCACGCGCGTCTCCGAAATCTGGAGTCGCACCTTCGAAAACAGCGCGATCAAGGACTTCGAATCCTGCGTCGCCAACCGAACACCACGCAACCCCGGCCCGCAATACCGTGTCGAAGTGGTAACAGAATGCGGCGACGTCGCCAAGGCCATTAAAGAAGGGTTGGACGCCCGCTGATCCGAGGCGGGGATCATCGCGCTTGAGAGGCAGTTCGCAGGTAAATGAACCAATAAACCAGCGCCACTAATACCGTCCCGCCGATGATGTTGCCCAGGGTGACCAGCAGCAGGTTGCTCAGTGCGCCTACCAGCGACAGCGGCACCGCGCTTCCGGTCGTCAGAGCTATTCCTAGCGGCAAGAAGAACATATTCGCCACGGAATGTTCGAAGCCGCAGGCGACGAAGGCGCTGATGGGAAACACAATCGCAAGAATCTTATCCGCCACGCTCCTCGCGCCCATGCATAACCAAACCGCGAGACACACCAGGACATTGCACAAAATGCCGCGCGCGAAGGCAGACAGCGGATCAAGGGCGATTTTACTGCGCGCGATACGCACCAGCGTTTCACCGATTGCCCCATCCCCCAGCAACTGAATCCCCCCAAGCAACACGAGGACCGCCGTTGCGCAGGCCCCCAGCAGGTTTCCGAGATAGACCCAGATCCAATTGCTCACCACCTGGCGCGTCTGCACACAACCGGCTGCCCAAGCCATCGCAATCAGATTGTTTCCGGTAAAGAGTTCCGCGCCGCCGACCACGACCAGGATCAGCCCCAAGCTGAACGTGATCCCTCCGGCCAGCCTCAACAACCCGAACGGCAACGTCGGACCGTCGTTTCCCACCGTGATCGTCACGGCATAAAACAAGGCGCCCAACGAAATGAACGCGCCGGCCAGCACGGCCAGGGCCACCATGGTGGGCACGGCCGTGTTCACCTTGGCCAGGCCAAGCTTGCACACACGGGCGGCGATTTCCGGAGGCGGATAGGCATCGGCGACCGAGCCGGTTGCAGGAGGAAGTAGCTCGCCAGTCATGTGATCAACATCACATGCATGGAGGAGGAAGGCGTCGGGAGCGGCAGCACTTTTTCAACGCGCACCGTCGAAACTTTATACTCAGGGCACTTGGAACTTTCGTCGGCGCTCGATGACAGCAGCACGTTGAGGTCCGTATCAGGAAAGTGAAAACTCGTGAACAACTCTCCCGGCTGCACCCGGTCACTGATCAGCACTGGCAGCTTTGCCTCCCCCCGCGCGCTGATCAGCCTGATCAGATCGCCGTCACGGAGTTCCAGCCTGGCCGCATCGAGGGCGTGTATCTCCAGCACATCGGTATCGACCACCTGCATGATCTCCGTTCGCCTGGTCTGCGCGCCGCAATTGTAATGCTGCAGAATTCTTCCGGTGATCAACACGAGCGGATAGGCTTCGGTCGGCGTCTCCCCCGGCGGCAGGTAATCCACTGCCACAAACTTCGCTTTGCCTTTCGGAAATGACTGTTCATGCATCAACGATGTGCCGGGATGTTCCTTGGAGGGGACGGGCCACTGCAATCCCTCCGGCGCATCCAGTCGATCAAACGACACCCCGGCAAACAGCGGCGCCAATTGCGCAATCTCATCCATGATGGCCGAAGGATGTGAATACTGCATCGGATATCCCATCCGCGCGGACACCTCGCAGACCACCTGCCAGTCCGGCAACACACCGTCCGGCGGCTCCACAGCCTTTCTAATACGCTGGATGCGGCGTTCGAGATTCGTGAAGGTCCCGTCCTTTTCCAAAAATGAGGCTCCGGGAATGACGAGATGCGCCAGCTGGGCTGTTTCGCTGAGAAACAAATCCTGCACGATGAGAAAATCCAGCTGCTTGAGCGCCGCATGGACTTTTTTCAGATTTGGATCGGTCTGGGCCACGTCATACCCAATGATCCAGAGACTCTTGAGCGTTCCCGCCAGCGCCGCATCCCACATGTCGGGCGTCTTCATGCCCCGCGCCGTCGGCAAGGGTCGCCCAGTGACAGCCAGGTGCGCCGCCGCCAGTGCTGGATCCGTCAAGGGCTGATACCCGGCAAAGAAGGTAGGCAGGCAGCCGACATCCGATGCGCCCTGCACGTTGTTCTGCCCGCGCAACGGGTTGATGCCGGTACCGGGCTTCCCGATGTTGCCCGTTGCGAGCGCAAGGTTCACCAGCGCCATCACCCCATGGCTCCCCCACCGATGTTCGGTCATGCCCAGACCGTGCACGGCCATGGAGCCCCCGCTTGTGGCATACCGCCGCGCGGCTTCGGCAATGAGATGCGCCGGCACGCCGGTCAGCTTCGACGTCAGTGCAGGAGTACAATCTTCCACCACCTTCAGCCATTCCTCAAACCCATCGGTCCGGTCATGCACGAAGGCCGTATCGGTCAAATGTTCCTTCGCGATGACATGCCCCATGCCATTCAACAGGGCCACATTGGTACCCGGATGCAGCTGGAGATGAAGATCGGCCAGCCTGGCCAGTTCCGTGCGCCGTGGATCGATCACGATCAACGGCATCCCGCGCCGCACGGCTTGTTTGATACGCGCGCCCAGCACCGGATGGGATTCCGTGGGATTGGCGCCAACCACGAGGATCAGCTTTGCCACATCCAAATCATGGATGGAATTGGTCGCCGCCGAGGCGCCGAGTGTCTCCATCATGCCGGTGACGGTCGCGCTGTGGCACACCCGCGCGCAATTGTCGATATGGTTGCTGCCGATCGCGCAGCGCATGAATTTGCCGAACAGGTAATTCTCTTCGTTCGTGCCGCGGCTTGAGGAAATCGTTGCCAGCGCATCAGGCCCATGAGCCTCTTTGATGCGACTCCACTCCTGGGCAATGCGATCGAGCGCCGCAGGCCAGGAGATTTCCATCCACTTGTCGCCCTGCCTCAGGAGAGGCGTGCGCAGCCGGTCCGGCGCATAATTGTAGGTCCAACCGAATCGTCCCTTCATACAGGCATGGCCGTGATTGGAAGGCCCGTCATCGGCCGGTACCATCCGGACCACCCGCCCCTCCCGCACGCCGGCCTCGAAACTACAACCGACGCCACAGTAGGCGCAGGTGGTGCGAACGGCTTGTACCGGCTCGCCCTCTTCAATCACGGTTTTCTCAATCAAGGCCCCGGTCGGGCATTCCTTCACGCAAGCCCCGCAGGAGACGCAATTCGATGAGGCAAAGGCTGCCGTGTCTCCGCTCAATGCCGCGGCCCCTGCCGCGGGCCGGCTCGCGAAGCCGCGATACACCATCGTGAGGGCATGCGTGCCCTGAATCTCGTCACAGGCGCGCACACAGCGGGCGCAGGAGATGCACAGAGCATTGTCGAAGACAAAAAACGGATTAGATCGATCGACGACAGGCGCCCTGCCGGCAGGCTGAGGATACCGCACATGCGTCAATGCCAACGATCTGGCCAACGCCTGCAAGGGCTCCGGCACTCGATCTCCTAGCGGTTGCTCGGAGAGATAGAGCTCGATGAGGTGTTTCCTCAAACGAGTGAGCCGTTCGCTCTCTGTATGCACGACCATGCCTTCGCGCACCGGCGTCGTGCAGGAAGCCGGTGTCCCACTCTGGCCTTCAATTTCACACAAACAGAGACGACAGGAGCCGAACGGGTTCAAATGGTTTGAGGTACAGAGCCCGGGGATGTTGATCCCTGCCTGCTTCGCCGCACGATAAATCGAATCACCCGGCGACGCCACAACCGCTTGTCCGTTAATTTCCAGTTTCACGCAAGAACCTTCGTCGCTCGTATTCTTTTTTACGCTTCACGCTCTGAGCTTGCTGCGAAATTCAGCCGGAAAATGCTCGATGGCGGTGAGGACCGGATAGGGTGCGCGGCCGCCGAGGGCGCAGAGACTTGCGAGCTTCATGGTTTCGCCGAGATCGCCCAACAGGGCAAGGTCGTCCACGGTGCCGCCGCCGGCTTGAATGCGTTCGAGAATTTCGCGCCCACGCACCGAACCGATGCGACAGGGCGTGCACTTCCCGCAGGATTCGTCGGCGGTAAAGGCCATGAAGTGGCGCGCCAGATCCACCATATCGGTCTCATGATCGTAGACCACGATCCCGCCGTGCCCGAGGACTGCGCCGGCCTTGGCAAAGGCGTCATAACAAATCGGGAGATCCAATCCCGTTGAGGGAAAGAGACTGCCGAGCGGTCCACCCACTTGCACCGCCTTGAATCGCGAGCCCGGTGCCATCCCACCGCCAAACTGGTCCAACACCTGACGCAGGCTTAGCCCGAACGGCACCTCTACCAATCCAGGATGTTTCACCCGCCCGCCTAACTGCAGGGCGATGGTGCCTCGAGACTGTTCGGTGCCGAGGGACGCGTGCCAGGTGCCGCCTCGCGACAGAATCTGTGAAATCGTGGCAAAGGTGAGGACATTGCTCACGATGGTCGGCTGGCCATACAATCCGGCCTGCGCCGGATAGGGAGGCCTGGCCCGCACGACGCCCCGCTTGCCTTCCAGTGATTCCAAGAGCGCCGTCTCCTCGCCGCAGACATAGGACCCGGCGCCTTCCACCACCTCGATAGGAAATGGTTCGCCGTCTATGTCCAATAATTCCGCCTCATCGGCCTTTCGGATCGCCGCGCGCAACATGGCGGCGGCCGCCGGATATTCCTGCCGGCAATAGACGTAGCCGCGGCTTGCGCCAATCGCCCGGGCACAAATCAACATGCCTTCCAGCAACCGAAACGGATCACCTTCCAGAATCATACGATCGCAGTACGTTCCGGCATCCCCTTCATCGGCATTGGCGACCACATATTTCTCTGAGGCCTTGGTCTGTTGCGCCACCTTCCATTTATTCCAGACTGGAAAGGCCGCGCCGCCTCGTCCTCGCAACTGTGAGACGCGCAGCTCCTCGATGATCCCATCCGGCGTGAGACGGAAGGCTTCCTCCAGCCCTTTCAGACCACCCCGCGCCTGGTATTCATCCAGAGCCAAGGGTTCTGTTTCGCCGAAGTTGGCAAACGTGAAGCGGGTTTGATTGGCGAGAAAGGGAATGGATCGAACCGGTGTTCCGCCAACCCCGGCAAGTATGGATGAGAGATCATCCGGTTGAACATTGAACCAGGCAACCCGACCCTCTGGACTGTCGCGCTCCACCATCGGCTCGAGAAAAAACGCCCCTCTCGAGGAGAGGCGGATGAGTTGCACCTCCGGACGTTCAGCCCAGGCATCGGCCAGCAAACCAGCACCTGCTGCTCGGGCGGACGTGTCGTTGGAAAGGTAGAGTCGCGTTGCGCTGCTCATGTTACCGATAACGTTCCAGCATCGTCTCGACTTGCGATGGCAACACACGACCGTACAGATCTTGATCAATCAGTACCGTGGGAGAGACGGCGCAGTTGCCGGCGCAGGACATGGTGTCCAGCGTAAACTTTCCTCCCGATGTCGTTTCGCCCACGTCGGTGCGGAGAGAGTCTTGTAGTACTCGCAACAGCCGGCCGCACCCGTTCGCATAACAGGATTCCCCCATGCAGACGCGAATGACATGGCGGCCTGCAGCAGTTACCCGCAGGTCTGGATAGTAGGAAAGCACACCGGCGATCTGTGTGGTGGTTGTGCGCAGGCTGTGCGCGATGTCGGGAATGGCGTCCACCGGCACATACCCGATCTGCTCCTGAAGGGCCAGAAGGGTCTTAAGCATATTCGGCGGCTCACTCCGTACCTGCCGGAGAATCTTCTCGACCTGTTCATGATTAGACACGTTCGTTCCTCGGCTTGGTCTCTCGGCTTCCCTTTGACGGTCACCCTTCACGCTTCACGTGTGATCAGCAGAGGCCGACATGCGCCCGCAAAACGTTGTAATCGAACGCTGCAACGCCGCTGCGGAGGAGACCGAAATCACAGCGTTCCATGTCATCGATGAGACCGGCCACCCGATCACGCCCCGCCGGAGTCTTGGCCACGTGCCGTGGCGTGTCGCCACCCAGCGCCGGAGACTCCCGATCCGCCCACTCCAGATAGACCGTTTCAAGAAAGGTCCTCAGCAACGCTCGATCCTCCTCGCCAGTCACCACCACCGTCAGCGGTTCATTACCGGATAACTCGTCCTTCGTCACCTGTCGTGCCGGCGGCTGGACGATTTCGCCACGAAAGTGCAGCGAATAGCCAAAGGTCGCCGCCAGACTATGTTTGATCGTGTCCAATCGTTCCTGCGAGGCACACTCGAGGAAGAGTTCCGTCGCGGTCACCGTAACCCGTGCGGTGATGTCCTCCGCCCGCTTTTCCGCCTTCGTTCGATGCGCGAAGCGACGAAGTTTTCTTTGACCAGCGGTTTCCTTTAGTTGAGCAGACACGTCCTCCGTCCACCCTTCCAGTTCGCTCATTCCGCCGGCGATAAAGGTGAACTCGTGATGCTCATACACGGCCATGACATAGAAATACGGCTCTCCCGCTTCGGTCCGATAGCGAATGTCGCTCACTGCTTCCAACAAAGCGGCCAACCGCATGCGCGCAAAATTCTTCAGCAGGAGATGCCCGAAGCGCTTGGCAAATTCCGGCCAATCCCCGAGTTCGAATGACCCTCCGACCACTTCCATCTCACGCCGTTCTTCACCGGTCGTTTCATAGAGCGCCCGGGCATCCTGAGCTGAGAGCACCAACATCGGGCCGGCCGGCACCGCCAACGTGCTTTCAGGATCACCCGGTTCCCGCACCAAACGGGTGAACAACATGGACCCGCTCTCGGCCCCCTGATTCAGACTCTCTGCCGGTATCTCGTACAGGCGGCCGTCGCCGATCGAGCGCAAGCTTCGTCTCGCCGCCCCTGCCTGTGGTGAGAGAACCTCAACCAGATCCAGGTACGAATGTTTCAGCGGATCGAGCCAGGCCCGTTCCTCTTCCGGGATATGTTCCGTGATGACGTCCCGTAGTTGTTCAATGAGGGTGAGCTGCCCGTCTTCCGGATAAAAGTCGGCATAAAGGAGGAGATCCGCCAGTTCGACTTCCTCCCGCAGGGGCGACAAGGGCGACTGACTTCCCAGTTCGACATACACCTGCAAGGCTCGTTCGAAGGCGATCCGGCGCTGCTGGGCAAATCCCGGCGAAACCGACAACCGGTCCAGCCTCGTCAACAGATTGCCAAGATCTTTGTTGACCGGCACCGATCGGCCGGTGCGCCGTTCATTCGCAAGTTTCATCACTCTCCTCCAGGAAGCATGAAGACCCCCTCCCGAGAGGCGACCTATCAGCGGTCTCCCAGCGGGACGACCCGCTCATGGTCCGCGCCCAAGTTGATGTGGCGCACCGTCAGGACCGGGCAAGGCGCATGACGGAGCATCGCGCCGGCAATACTGCCAAGCAGGACATGGGAAATGCCTCTGCGTCCATGCGTCCCCATGATCATGAGATCGAACCCCTGCTGGGCGACATAGGAGACGATCGAATCGGCCGGTAGCCCCGGCTTCAGCACATGATCGGCCTGAATTCCGTGGGCGGTCACGCAGGCGGATAACACGCTCAACCGCTTCTCCAAATAATCCCGTTGCTCCTTCCACTCTTTGGCGTGGCTCAAACTGAAATCCAAGCCGTACGCAACCGGTTCCATCGCATGGAGAACGGTGATCGCGGCCCCGAGCGGTTTGGCAAACTGCACGGCATACTCCAAAGCATCCAGCGAACAGGTCGAGAGATCGACCGGTACCACGATCCGCTTGATGGTGGTCGCCGCCGCACCGGATCCGCCCTTGTCCGCCTTGACCGCCAGGACGGGACAAGGAGAGACCCGCACGACCCGCTCCGCAGTGCTACCGACCAAGACATGATCGAGCCCCGTTCGGCCATGCGTGCCGACCACCAGGAGATCCGCGCCGATCGTCTGGGCGACGATCTGAAGCGCCTGGCTGGGGATGCCCACTTCGATGCGCGTCGTGATCGGTTGACCGGCCGCCTTCGCCCGCTCCTGAACGGCAACCAGTTGGCGATTCGCCTCCGCGCGCAAGTGGTCCAAGTACATCTTATTGACCGTGTAGTCCGGATCCATGCCCGGATAGAGTTCCAGCACGGTCACCACACAGAGGTCGGCCTTCCAGGCCCCGGCAAGGCTCAGGGCATACCCCATGGCTCGATCGGCGCAGGCCGAGAAATCGGTGGCGAACAGGATCTGCTTGATCAGCGGCGCCATGGCTTATGCCGCCTCCACGTTCAAGAGGAGCAATTCTCCCTTCATGTTCTGATGAATCGAACAACGGAATTCATGCCGTCCCGGCCGTTCCATGACGAATCGAATGACCGCGGACTTTTTCCCATCCAAAAACAGCCCGCCGATGCCCCGGCCATAGGACACAATACCGCCGGATTCGACCCGTGTCGGAAGGCCTTCGAACATGGTCGATCCGAAATCGTGGCGTTCCTGATCCTCATTGGTGATGGTGATCACCGTGGCCACACCCAGCCGTAGCGGCATCTGTTTCGTGACGAAAGCAAAATCCTTGATCGCCACCTCGATCCGCTGTTCTGCCTGAGCTCCCCCCTGCGAACACAACGCCAGGACAAAACAGACTGCCAACCAGACCCGCCCTCCGCTGAGCACCGCCGACCTCTGCTTCAGACCCATAACCATGCCTCCTTATGATGAACTTTTCCCTGTTCGCGCTTTCGCCCGTTTCACGGGCAACGGAACCGTCAACACCGGACAACCGGCGGTTCGTACCACTTTCTCCGCCGTCGTGCCGAAGAAAATCTTTTCGACCCCACCCACCGCTCCTCCATAACTGCCCATCACCACCAAATCAACCCCTTCCACCCGGGCGGTCCTTGCAATTTCCTCGAAGGGACACCCGTCGGCGAGGATCCGTTTGATCGTCACACCCTTCGCCTCATCCCACGCTAGTAATTGACGCGCATTCAAGCGGGCAACGTGATGCAGCTGTTTTTTCTGCTTCGCGGCATCCGACGCAGGCGCCAACCCAAGCCGGTTCAGGGCATCCAGACTCTTGGTATCGACGACGTGCAGCAGGAGCACCTCCGCCTGATATGACCGCGCGAATGACAGGGCGATCCGGAACGCTTCTTCGGAACAGGGCGAGAAATCCACGGGGACAAGAATTTTCGTGAATAACCGGTCAGCCACCAGACTTCCACTCTCCTCTTCTGGCCATGACATCAGCAATCCCGATGCCATCGGCAGGAACCAGTAACCACTGCGAAATCACGAAGATTGCTCACAAATCATGCCCCGTCTTACGCAGCTCCTTCATGCGGGTTGCTACCCGGGGGTGTCCTGCTACAGCTTCATCACCAGCCTGTAGCGGAACGCCACAGATTACAAGCGGCGGTTCCTTTGCGAAAGACCATTCTAGCCTAGTGTTTTCTCGCTTCTGTCGCACGTGGTGCAGACCCCATCACTCAAGATCCCATGGCTTCCCTGCGTAGGTGTGATGGCATTCCTCTTGCTCGATGCAGTCTTCGAAAGGAATGCATCATGTCGCGCACATCCTGGTGGTTGATCGGGGCCTTGCTGTTAGGAACGGGCATCGCAGTGTACCTGATTTTCTTCTGTCCGGTGGAGTGCCATTAAACCTTACCTAACGGACGTCTTTCGGCACGTATGAGGATGGAGAACATTTCTCAGATCACGATCACCGGGGATGGCATCGCACTCGACGGCATCCTCGGACTTCCTGAACAGCCGAAGGGCGCCATTGTTTTCGCCCATGGCAGCGGCAGCGGCCGCTTCAGCCCGCGTAATCAGTTCGTCGCCCGCATCCTGGAGGCAGGCGGATTCGCTACCTTGCTGTTAGATCTACTGTCGCCCGATGAAGCCGACGACCGGAGGAAGATCTTCGACATCGACCTCTTGGCTGATCGCTTGCTGCTTGCTCAGAGTTGGCTGCAGACCCATACCCCGACGCGAGACCTTCGCACCGGATATTTTGGCGCCAGCACGGGAGCCGGGGCTGCCCTCCAAGCGGCGGCTCGGGAGCCTGATGCGGTTGGTGCGGTCGTCTCGCGTGGCGGTCGTCCCGATCTCGCTGGTCCGTATCTGAGCCGCGTCACGGCGCCGACATTGCTGCTCGTGGGCGGCGAAGACGGCCCGGTGATCGGGATGAACGAAGAGGCGCTCGGGCAGCTGACCTGTCACAAACGACTGATGATTATCCCGGGCGCCACGCATCTCTTCGAAGAACCGGGCACACTCGATCAGGTTGCCCACGAGGCCCTCAGTTGGTTTAGCCGTTATCTCCCTCCGGCCTCACGCCAAGCAAAGGAGTTCCTGCAATGAACACGCTTCTCGCAGTCGATGGGTCCGACCATTCCTATGAAGCCGTGCGGGCGCTGAAGTATCTGCGCCGTGCGGATCGGCTCACGCTTCTCCACGTCGTTGATGCCCCGCGTCCGGCATACCCCATGATGGTGCCGGAAGTGGCACAGGAACTGTACGCACAGTTGGAACGCAGCATGAAAGAAGACGGCGAGGAGTTGTTGACGCGAATTCAATCACTCCTTCCTCTTCACAGCGGGCCGGTCACCAAACTGCTGCACGTGGGGTCACCGGCGGAGCAGATCGTGGCTGCGGCTCAATCCTGCCATGCGGATCTGATCGTCATGGGGGCCAGAGGCCTAGGCCCGGTGAAGGAACGGCTGCTCGGCAGTGCCTCTCATCGCGTATTGAGTATGGCCCCTTGCGCCAAATTCGTGCTCCATGGCTCATTGCGGCAGTTGAAGCATATCCTCCTTCCTCTCCAGGGGCCGTCCGATGCTGAGGCGGCGCTGCGATTTCTCGCGAAACACCCCTTTCAAGAGCCGGTGAACGTGAATCTCTTGGCCGTACTCCCTCCCACCCGTCCGCCCTGGCCGGTAGACGATTCCGCTGCCGAAAAGTTAGAGGCGCAAGCGCTTCGTCACGCCCGGGAATTCGTGGATGATGTTGCGGCCACCCTTCGCACGCAGGGCTACACAACCCGCAGTGCAAGCGTGCTGGGTTCTCCGCTCACCATGATTCTGCATGAAGCGGAAAAATTGGGGGTCGATCTGATCATGGTCGGCTCACGCGCCAGGCAAGGCGTCACCCGGTTCGTCCTGGGAAGCGTGTCCCACGCCGTGCTCCACCGAGCGCCTTGTCAGGTGCTGGTGTTTGAGTGAGCGAGGAGAAAAGACACCGGATATTCCTGGAACATCAAATCACGAACCAGGTCACTTAAGGGGTCAGTAAGGAGGCATAATTGGTGATGTGACGACCCGGGAGGGTTTGGAGAGGAACTGGTTGACGGTATCGTACGGAAGAACAGGTGATGTGAAGAGAAACCGGTGTACAGGCCAGGCTGCTCAGCAAGGTCTCCCAGCAAGGCCGCAGGGAGCACGCCGACTGAGGCATACCCTCTAGGTACGTCGCAAGGAGGCGTGTAAGCGAGAACGCCGCTGGCGGCCTTGCTGGGCAGCCTGGGCTAGCAGGGTTGGCCGTTGAACAGACAAGGCTTATACCGGGCGATGTCGAACTCGATGTTTTCCTGGTAGACCTGCTCGTTCCCGTTCACGCCGTCCTGATCCGGATCGTTGAACATCGTGTGGTTCCACCAGTAGAAGAGAGGATATTGATCGGTATAGTAGACTGGGTTGCCGTAATTGCTTCTCGTATACTCCTGCACCAGCCGTCCCGTCACATAGTCCACCTTGCCGTCACCATGCAACGAATAGAGCATGATGAACATTCTCGACTCGTGATCGTAGAGTTCATCGAGACGGCTATTCAGATCCGGCTCGATCGGGAGGGGATCCATGGACCAACCGGGAGCAGTCGGAAGCACCAGAGAGAGAAAAAAGATCACACTCGCGGCTATGCGGAGGTTCGTCATAGTTCAGAAATCCGACTGACACCACAGCCTACACAACGTGTGGCTCATGCTACCACCCGTATCCAGACCGTTCAAGCGCTCGCCAGACTTTTTCGCGCCACTGTCACCTTGCTGATCTCATGCGCCTCCTCTTATAATCGCGCACGATGTCCTCCACCATGCCGCGCGCATCACTCTATACATTGGGCTGCCGCCTCAGCCAATCAGAGACCGCCATGTTAGGCGATAGCCTGACACGCCGGGGGTACCGGTTGGTGGAATATGGCGAGGAAACCGATCTGCTCGTCCTCAATACCTGCTCGGTGACGGAGAACGCCGAAAAAGATTGCCGCTACGCCGTCCGTAAGACGTTGCGCCACTCGCCCCACGCCTTCGTCGCCGTGACCGGCTGTTATGCTCAGACAGGCGCCGCGCAATTGCAGACCGTTCCCGGCATTGATCTGATCGTCGGCACACAGTTCAAGATGAATTTGCCGGACTACCTTCCGGCCCCGGAGCAGCTGCGCAAGCAACCGGAACCGGAGCTCCGTCACAGCCGGACGATCGATCGAGAAGACTTCGTCCTGCCGGGCACCGCCTATTCCGACAGCACCAGGGCGCTCCTGAAGATCCAGGACGGCTGCGACTTCATGTGCAGCTTTTGTTTGATTCCGTTTGCCCGCGGGCGCGAGCGCAGCCGGGTCACCTGCGATGTCTTGCGCGAAGCGCGCGAACTTGCCACCCACGGCTATCGCGAACTGGTGCTGACCGGTGTGAACATCGGTCAGTATTCCTATCAAGGGATGGAACTGGTCGATCTTCTGCAAGAACTTGAAGCCATTCCGGAGGTCGTCCGGATGAGGATTTCCTCTATAGAACCGACCACGGTGCCCACCCGGCTGCTGCAACACATGGCCGCCTCGACGAAGCTCTGCCACTATTTGCATCTTCCCCTCCAGAGCGGCGACGACGGGATTTTACAGGCGATGAACCGGCGCTATGACGTGCGCGAATACGAAGAACTGGTCGGGCAGGCTTTGTCCCTCATGCCCGATCTCGGCTTAGGGACTGACCTGATGGTGGGCTTCCCCGGTGAAGATGAGCAGGCATTTGCGAACACCATGCGCGTGGCCGCACGGCTGCCCTTCTCCTATTTCCATGTATTCAGTTATTCATCCCGTCCCGGCACGCCGGCGGCACGCCTGGAACCACAACTCTCTGCCGCCGTCATCCGGCAGCGAAGCAAGACTCTCGCGGAGCTATCTCGCACCAAGGCGCTGGCGTTTTATCAGCGGCAGATCGGCCGCACCGTCTCCGTGTTGTTCGAACAGGGGGAGCGCGACGGCTTTCGCACCGGCACCACGGCGAACTTCACTCGAGTGGCTGTCCCGGCCCATACGGTCGCCGCCGGCGCTATCCACCCTGTCACCATTACCGGCATCATGGATGGCTTGGCCTATGGTCATCTGGTCTCTCCGTCCGTCGAGCCGGCATATAGAACACTGTTATGACATCACCCAACAAGCCCCATACCGTCCATATCGAAACCTTCGGCTGCCAGATGAACGAGTACGACTCGGAGCTCGTCCGGACCTTGCTCCGCAAAGCGGGATTCGAGTTTACCGAGGATCGCGAACGCGCCGATGTGATGCTCATGAACACCTGCGCCATTCGTGAAAACGCCCACAACAAGGTCTACGGGCATCTCGCGGAGCTGAAAGCCGTGAAGGAGCAACGCCCGCTGGTCGTGGGCGTGCTGGGCTGCATGGCGCAAAACCTCAAAGAAGAATTGACGGAGAAACAGCCGCTTGTGGATGTGTTGGTTGGACCAGATGGATACCGGCAGTTGCCGGACCTCCTGACCAACGCATTGAACGCTGAAGAGCAGGGATTAACGCGCCGCGGGCTGGCCGTCGATCTGTCCGAATACGAAACCTACGATGACATCCTTCCCGAGCGCGACGGCGGCTGCAATGCCTGGATCGCCATCATGCGGGGCTGCGACAATTTCTGTAGTTTCTGCGTCGTGCCCTACACCCGAGGGCGGGAACGATCGCGGGATCCCGAGGGGATCTTGCGTGAAGTGGAAGCCTCGGTGGAGGCCGGCCATACGCAAATCACATTGCTTGGTCAAAATGTGAACTCCTACCGCTATGACGATTGGGATTTCGCCCGCCTGATTCTCGCGGTGGCGGAAGTGCCGGGTGTCCAGCGAATCCGGTTTACATCCCCCCATCCCAAAGATTTTCCTCCCGCGCTCCTGGATGCCGTGGCCGGTCACCCGAACATCTGCAAACACATTCATCTACCGTTGCAATCCGGCAATGACCGCATTTTGGAACTGATGAATCGGACGTACAGCCGGAAGGAATATCTCGACCTGGCCGCAACGATCCGCCGCCGGCATCCCGGAATCGCCCTCACGACCGACATCATCTGCGGGTTCTGTTCGGAGACCGAAGATGAGTTCCTCGATACCTTTCGAGTCGTCGAGGAAGTGCAATACCACTCCGCCTATGTCTTCAAATATTCGGAACGGAAAAATACGATTGCGGCAAGAAAGTTTCCGGATGATGTGCCGGAGGCCGTCAAAGGTGAACGAGTCAGCCGCTTGGTGGACCTGCAACGCCCGGTGACTGCGCGCATCAATCGGGCATTGATCGGCCAAACCCTCCCGGTCATGGTGGAAGGCGACTCGAAACGTTCAGCGGATCAATGGATGGGCCGTACCGATACCGGTATTTACGTCATTTGGAACAAGAGCGATGCTCCGGCCTCGCTTGGGAGCGTTCAACCGGTCACGATCCTCGATGGAAGCGCCGCCGTCCTCATGGGACGGCGCGAACCCGGCGCCACTCTCTCGTGATTCATTTCTCAGTCGTTCACAGTCGAATGGCCCATCGCTGCTTACCGCGCCAGACGACCTCCCCACGCAGTGGAGATCGACCGTCTTGTGTAGAAAGGGTAGGATATTATTGCCCAGTTCTGAACAATCCTTGCCAAATTTTAGACGCCCGCCCTCGTCAGACTGACAAAGACGAGGGACGCTCGCACAACATTGGGTTCCCATATTCCCAATCCATCTCCCACGCGCATCACCCCGTGCCTCTCAATGAAGCGTTTTCACTGCCTTGAAACATCAATAACTTAGACTGCCGCATGGAGCGCATGCCGTCACGTCGCCGGTCGACGTCCATCAGACACCGTGATTGAACGGAAGCGAGGAATCGTACTTCCGAAGTCTTTGGAAACAGGGCATAGCCTTTGCTTGGTCCATTCTGGCAACCACAAAGACCCAAATTCAACACACCCGACCGAGCCAGAGGACGCCGCATCATGAAGAAAGACATCAGCCAGACCCACGTAGAAGAAGCCCCTAAGGGGATCAGCCTGGAAACCATCATCGCCGTCGGCGTCTTCGGGTGGATGGCGCTTGGAATGGTGATGATGGGCCTGGGGATCTGGTAATCCCGATCCGTCGTGTCGCCTGTTCTCCCTGAAGCCGCACCGCCTGTGTCCGTTGCCGCCTCGACCAGCCGAGAAGGAAGACCGCCATGCTGATTCACGGCTCCCGCTCCTGCTTGACGCAAACCCTGAACTCCGGACTCCTCGGATTGACCCTGGTGGGAGCCCTGGCCGCCGGTTGCTCTTCCACCGCCGCCTCTGTTCAGCAGCAAGCCGCCACGCAGCCGCAAGGCTCCGTCCGGCTCGAAGAAGTCGCCGATTGGGAATTTGAAGCCTCCCATCCCAGCTCCATAGATGCCGCCACGCTCGACAGCCTGCTGCGGGCCGTCGTGATCGCGGAGGCGCAGACCGATATGTCGAATCTGCCCGTGGATGGCAGCAAGCCGATGACAGTGTTCAGCGATGAGGACGTGCGTTATCTTGCTCCCCTGCTAGCCCAAGCGTTGTCCCAAGCGCAACCCGAATACGTGGTCGCTTTCCGGCTCTCCTCATCGGCAGGGTCAGGCTCTGAACCCACCGCGGGCACCCTTTACGTGAAGAACGACCGGTTGTATCTCACGCTCTCCGAGCACAACGGCTCGCTGGCCAAAACCGAGCCGACATGGCTTGGAAGCGGGCGGCCGGCTCGTGTGCCGAACATCACGCCGACCTCCGCCGGGCTGATCGAGCAGGCATTGCCCGCCGTGATCCAAGGCCGGCAGCACATGAAGTCCCTGTCGATCGACTATCGCCAGTTTGCCAAAAAGCCGGAACCGGCCCCCATGACGGCGTCCACCACACCCCCCGCTCCCCGGCAGGGTCACGCCCTGAGCTTGCCAACCGTAGCCGCCGTGACACCGGAGCAACCGGTCAAGCATCAATCCTCCATGCCCACACCGGCCATGGAGAAAGTGGCGGCAACCCTCCCTGCAGTGGAAGACGAACACTTGAACGAGACGCTTCAAGAATTGCAGGACGCGAAGGACGCCATGGCACGGAAGGACGCAAAGATCAGCGCGCTGCGAAGAGACTTAGAATCGATGCGGATGCAGTTGGAAACGAAAGATAAGGAACTCCGGGCGGTAAAAAGCACTCAGCAGACGCAACCCAAACGCGAAACCCGCAACAAGGCTGAACTGACGGCCCACTGACCTCGCGGACCGCATTCAGCCCACATCGACCAGCTCCGGCTTCAGCAGCACAATCTCTCTCGATATCGGCGGCCGGAAATTCATCCGGCAGTAACACCCATAGGTGACATAGGTATCCTGCAGGCAATAGAGCGCAATTTCTTTTCCCTGCCCGTCCGCCCACATTTGCGCCACCTGCGATCCGCTCCCCGATTTGCTTTCCACGTTCAAGGCTCGAGCGAGCACATCCAGCTTGACCCAACCGCGGTTGTCCCAGTTGCTCCAAATGGCCATGGTGTCGTAGACCGGCTCCGCGCGAAACTTGGCCAGATTGATCTCCATAGTGGGCTTCACTTGGTGGATGATCGATCGTTTTTTGATGAAGGGCAGATCGAAATTCAGCCCGTTGTGGGTGATGAACAGCGACGGACGCGATTGGGCAAGATGGCTCCAGAATGCGCGCAGAAGCGCCTGTTCATTCGCTCCATACCAGGAAATAGCGCCCCGGGGTTCAAGGGTATCCGTGAACTCCAGCAGACCGATGCAGACGATTTTGCTGAACGTGCCGTCGAAGGACGACTTTTCATACAGTTCATCATCAAGCCGCTGCTGAGCCTCCGCTTCCCCGACGGCAAAGAGATCACCGCCGCTTTCAGCGAAGGTGACCTCGCCCGACGTAAGCTGCCGTCCTGCGATGCGCGCCCATTCTTCTCTGGGAGCCTGCACCGTTTCGATATCCAGCACCACTTTCATACGCTTCTACACCGTCCCCTGCTGCAGCGCCTCGATGATAGACTGGTCGGCCGGCGGAAACTCGAAGGAGGCCATTTCATGAGCATAGACCCATCGAAGCTCCGCACAGTCCACCGCGATCGCAACACCCGTCGCGATGCGGCAGCAAAAAAAATGCAGTTCCACCACCTTCTCGGGATATTCATGCCGTACGACCTGAAACGGAGTCGGGGCGCTGATTCGAACATTCAACTCCTCCCACAACTCCCGATGCAGACATTCCTCCAACGTTTCGCCGGTTTCCCGTTTTCCTCCCGGAAACTCCCACAATCCGCCCAAGTGCGAGCCGGCTTTACGGCGTGCGATCAGGTAGCGTCCTTCGTGAGCAATGATACCTGCCGCTACTTCGATCACCTGCATCGCGACCTTCCGGGCATCGAGTCGTTGCACCATGAACCCTTCGCGCTCTGCGATCCGTGGCGCAACGACCGTTCGTCGATGATTATTTCTCTCCGAACGGATAGGTTTTGCACAGCGGTTTCATCGGGCAGAGGAGACAATAAGGATTGCGCGCCGTGCAGATCGTAGCCCCGAAGTCCATGATCGCTTGATTAAAATCGTACCCCTTGCCGCGCGGGATCAATGCCTCCGAGAGTTCCCAAAGCATTGATTTCTGCCCCTTTGGGTCCCCCTCGGCGATGAACACCCGATGCAACACCCGGATCACGTTCGTGTCGAGAATCGGCGCGTCCTCGTTGAACGCAAACGAGCGAATCGCCCCGGCCGTGTAGCGGCCGATGCCTTTGAACGATAACAATTCCTCCGCGTCACTCGGCAATTGTCCGCCATACCGGGCTACCGTCTCCCGAGCGATACTGTGTAACCGCTCGGGGCGGATGTTGTACCCCAGCGGGTACCAGGTCTGTTTGACCTCCGCCACCGGTGCGTCGGCCAGTTCCGCGAACGACGGATACCGCTCCAAAAATTCGTGGTATTTCGGAATGACCCGATCCACCTGCGTCTGCTGGAGCATCACCTCCGAAACCAGGATATGGTAGGGATCCGAGGTTTTTCGCCAGGGCAGATCGCGGCCATATTCCTTGTACCATTTCAACAACCGGTTCTGAAATCGCTGCTTCTGCCCGCGCGCAAGCGGGATGGTGGATACCGATGCTTGTTTCTTCCGCCGGGGAGATTTCTGAGCGCGAGGCTTTGTAGGCATAACGGTCCGTGAGGCGTGGCGGCATTCTAAAAGGCGGAGGATTGAAAATCAAACCGGCCTGGAAGGCAGTGGAGAAGGCCGCGGGACAGGGTCTTCCAGTTGGAATACCCCCCGCCCCGCGGCGGCTTATGCCGAGTGACATGGCCGTTGGCATTACTGCGGCGAGGCCTGCACTTTCGTCCCCTCCTTCACCGGCGGATCGATCACGATATTGGGCCCCTGCACTTTCGGCAAAATCCCGGCTCCGGGTTTTTCCAGCAGGCGCTGGTTTTGATCATTGATCGAGAGTTTCTGTGAGACGTGCCGATCATCGAATGCCGCGGAGCCGCTGAGCGCGGATTCCCCGCCGCCGTTGGCACGGCCCGGATCGTTGGCGAGCACCTGACCATTGACCGGATCAGTCGCCTTGCCCATCGGATATCCCGGGTGCTGCGGTAACAGAGCGGGATTGGCGAATGCCGCAGCCGCGCCGAACATGCCGATGACCGCGAACACAAATATGGATAACGAGGTTTTCATACGACACCTCCTTTGGAGCGGATAAAAAGACAGCGCCCTCGGGCAATCTGCCACAAGGGCGCAGCATGGACCTCCGGAGATGAAGAGAGCCGATGCTCGCAAGAAAGGATCACCCCGGCATGACAATCACCTCCAAATGTCTTCTTCAGCTTCTTCCTCCGGAACAGCCTAGTCAAGCAGGCGGAATCGGGCCGTCCACGCCCCTTTACAGGCATGATCGACCGGGCTCGGAATACCTCGAACCGCAACTTGAGGCGGACTCGGGCGCGATAATGCCTCATATGGAAGGCCAGGGCCTATTCCGGACCCTAGGGATTTTCCCACCGCCAAATGACCCGAGACATTATCCTGATCGCACCCGCAATGGGCGGCATGGTATGTCAATCTGCCGGAACACTTCCTGTGTACAGATGTTTGCCGTCTCGCATCGGAGATGCAGGACGGGCTCTGACACGGCGAGAGGATCTGTGGATTCGTTTCAGGCTTCACCTGGAGTTCGACGGTGCACCAGGGTAACGCCATTACTCACGACACCCGAGGATGCACGGCATTACATGTCCATGACAGTTCATTACCGCGTGTCTCTCTCTGCGGATTCCACGACGACTGGCGAAGGACGCCTGTTAGATCTCTCCCTGGAAGGCTGCCGGATCGAATCCGACAGACATTTACCGGTCAATACCTACCTCTCGCTTCGTCTTCAAATCTCGCCGGATGAGATGCCGATCCTGGTGGACCTTGCCGCCGTGCGATGGAGTCGCGGCACGAATTGCGGCGTGCATTTCTTGTCCGTCCAGCCCCTGCAATCCGCACGGCTGCAAACCTTTCTCGCCTCCGCGTCGCCCCGAAAACAACCGCCGACTCCCGGATCGGACTAAGCCAAATCCGCTTCAGCGGATGGCCGCAATTTACCCTTGCCTTTTTCTTCCTGCTCCAGCATCTTAGGGTTCGACCTAGAGATAACCCTAGGTTCTTTGTAGTCGTACCCACTACCAGCGAGGAATGATGTATGAATGAAGATAATCAGAGCCGCCGGATCGACGTGCTGGCGATCGGCTTGTTCGGTCTGGCCGTAGGGGCATTGACCCTGGGAGTCGCTCAGCTCGGGTGGATTCAGCACAAGAACATGGTGGGAGCCCTGGTGATCGCCCTGATTTTCGGCGGGATCGTGCAACTGCTGGCCGGCATTACCGATATTCGTTACAACGAGCAACTCGGCGGAACCGCCTTGACGATGTACGGCTTCCTCTGGATCACCCTCTGCACCGTCAAACTGGTGAGCGCCAGTTCCACCTTTCAGTTCGATGCGGTGCTCTACGCGCCGATCAATCTGGTTTACGCGGTCTTTTCCGGCGTGATGATCTTTCTGACGGCCTACCGTAACCTGACGCTCAGTGCCCTGCATGTGGTGATCACCTTGACGTTCCTGGCCACCACCTTCGCCCGCCTGGACTTCATCAGCGAGTTGCTGCCGGGATGGGGCCATCTCATCGTCGGGCTGATGGCCTTCTATCATGCGGTCGGCAGCCTGACGCAGGCCTTCACGGGGAGATCCATCCTCCCCCTCGGCCCGCCGCTCCTGTTTCACACGCACAAGCACGTGCACTCGATCGCGAAGGTGGTGTAACGCTTCTCTACCAGTCGGCGCCAAGGCGATCCACCACGAGTTGATGCACCACGGCTTGGGAGCCCAGGCAGGCGAGGTACAGAGCGGCCTCCGCAATGTCGAACGGGTCGATTTTTTCGCTGGCGGCTCTGGCTTCCGGAGTGGCGTCCACTAGTTCGTCCGCTACCCCGCCTGGACAGAGGGCACTCACCTTGATCCGATAGCCTCGCCCTTCGTCCGCCAGCGACTTCGTCAGCGCCATGATGGCATGTTTGGAGGCGCTGTATGTTCCCGTTCCGCTCCAGGCCTGCACCCCCGCCACGCTCGACATGTTGATGATCGTCCCGCCGCCCTGTTTCTTCATCTGATTGAAGGCGGCGCGGCAGCAGAAGAAGGTTCCCCGGACATTGGTTCGCATCACCTCATCGAACGCGTCGGTGCTCGTCTCCGCAAGCCGTCGGCCACCGAAGATGCCGGCATTGTTCACGAGGATATCCACACGCTGATACCGGCGGATCGTGTCCGCCACGAGCTGCTCCACCTGCGATTCATCGGCAATGTCCGTCTGCAGTGCCCACGCCCGGCCGCCGGCGGCTTCGATCTGCGCGACCGTCTCTTCGCATTTATAAAACCGCCGCGCCGCGACGACCACCGTCGCCCCTTCCTGCGCAAACCGCAGGGCAATGGCTTTGCCGATTCCGCTGCTGCTGCCTGTCACGACTGCAATTTTTCCATCTAAGCGGTTCATATCGCCCCTCCTGTTACATGCGATGTTGAAAACCATGCATGAATTACCCACTACTCGCCGCATAGAATACAGGTGAACTCAGGCAGGAGAAAGCAGCGCCGCACCAGCAGGGGAGGAGAGAACTATCGAGGGTTTTTTTCGGTCGGATTCGTTACGCGGGAGGTATGACTGTCCACATTGTGCCCGAGCATGTCCCCGACTCGTCCAAGCACCAGTTGCTCCGCCTCTTCACGTGTGGCGCATGGACCGGAATCAACGGATTGTTCCCGTCGCTTATCTCTGACACCGCAACGGAAGGTGGCCTCGACGGACCATTGATCACCACCGACCTGCCGGAAGGTCAGATGTACGTCGCACCCCACGATGCGAATATCCTTGGTGTCATTGGAGACGCGTCGATTTACCGGGCTCATGCCTTCCATCTTTCCGTTCCCGCCTACTGAGACTACTGCAGAAGGGCCGGAGCGCGTACTAGGAGAATCCCCCTACCACATCCGGTTGCAGAGAGGCGCAGCTCTCAGAGGTGATGCGCGACGAAGGCCTGCTCGCCGAGAGCCGCCCGTGCGACATCCAGAAGATGGCGATGGTGGGTGAAGATGAGCACCTGCCCCTCCTCGGCGAAGCGAACCAAGGCCCGCAGGATGTGAGCGACACGCCGGTCGTCGGAGGTCATCAGCGCGTCGTCCAGCACGAGCGGCATCTGCGGATGGGCGGCTCGCCGAACGTCCAGCGCCGCCAAGCGCAATGCCAGATACAATTGGTCCGCCGTGCCCTCGCTCATTTCTTCAACCGAGACCGGCGCGCCGCCGGGGCGCAATGCGCACAATCGCGGCTGCCCTCCGGTATCGTCACTGATCAACCGTTCATAGTCCCCGTCCGTCATCAACGCGAAATAGGCGGAGGCTTTGGTAATCATGGGTGCCTGCGCCCGTTCCCGAAAGCGATTCAGGGCTTCCTGCAGCAGGCCTTGGGCCAGCCTCAGCCTGGCCCAAGGCCTGATGGCCGAGCGATACCGGGCAGCGGCGGATTCCATGGCCTCGCGAGATCGGGCAGCGAGGTCCGATGAGTCGATGGCATTCAGGGCCAACCGCGCCTGCTCTTCGGCTCGACGCGCAGTTGCCTGTTCCTCTTCACGGATCGTGATCTCCGATCGGCACTGTTCTCGCTCGGTCTCGATCGTTACCGCATCGCGTCCGGACAGGCGCCGGCGCAGCTCCTCCACGGAATGAGACGAGGCGGCCGCGATCTGTTGCCGCACCTGAGTCAGGGTTGCGGCTGCCTCCCGCTTGCGCAAGGCCGACTCCTCATACCGTGGAAGCTCATCGAGATTCGCCACCCCGGCAGTGGTACAGAGTCTTGCCAATATGGCCTGCTGAGCTGCCTGGTCCGATGCCGCACGCCGCCGCTTCTCCTCGGCCTTCCGTTGCTCGCGCAGAAGGGTGGTCCGCTCCTGCTCGGCAACCCGTGCCGCCGCGATTCTGCCGCGTAAACGGTCCGCAAAGTCCTCCACGATCTGAGGCGCCGGTGCGCCCAGCAATGCCGCCACCTCTTTGGATTGCGCGGTAAGATCATCGAGGATGGCCTGCACCTGGGTCTTGCGTTGTGTTGCTTCGCCTAAGGCCGCCGCTTGGCGTGCCATATCATCCAGTTCATCCAGACGAACTTTGATCGCCGCCGGAAGCGTGTCGGACGCGAGGAACAACCGTGCATGCCACTCCTGCAATGCGGACTGGCGGCGCCGTACATCGGCTTCTATCTCAGCCATCGAACGGTCGAGTTCCTGGCGCTCCATCCGTTGCACCTTGCCTGCTTGTTCCTTCGCATTGTAGGCGGCTTCAGCTTCGACAGCCTTGGTGTCATAGGCCACCGCCTGTTCGATCAACGACGGCAACACCGCCACATCAGCCGAATTCGGCTCGCCCACCGATTGCCCCAGCTTCAGCAGGGCTGCCCTGATTCCAACCGCCGCTTCTTTTGTCTCTTCTTTCAACTGCTCACTTGCCGCTCGCAATCCAGCCACACGCTCCGCTATTTGGAGCGCCTCGGCTCGCCGCCCCTGCCATTCCCGCAACGCTTCGGGAGCCAGATCAGGCAGACCGGCGTCTTTCAGCCGCTGCGCCCATGCGGCAAGCGTCGTTCCGCGACTTGCCGAGAGCCGTGCCATCTGTCGTTCGAT
Organism: Nitrospira sp.; assembly: GCA_022226935.1. Taxonomy (GTDB): domain Bacteria; phylum Nitrospirota; class Nitrospiria; order Nitrospirales; family Nitrospiraceae; genus Nitrospira_A. The sequence continues at coordinate 958,196 of CP092081.1, read as the reverse complement.
ATCCGAGCGCCGCGCCTCCATCTGTTCGATACGTCCCGCGCATTCCTCCAGGCCGGCCGCGCGTTTCGCATCGGCGCGCAAGAGATCCGCCTGCCGGTCGGCCTCGCTCAACGCCGCTTCGAACATGTCCGGGATGGCCCGTCCGGTATCAAACCCCAAGGACAACTGATCGGGACGCTGAGTCTGGTCGATGTAGACCTGACGGATTGCCGACCAGCGTTCATCACGCTTGGCCCGCGCCTGACGCAGCGTCTCGGCTGTCACAACTTCGCCTTCGGCGGCCAACTGCCTGAGTCGCAGCCGCTGCCCGTCCAGGTCGCGGCCCAACAATTCCTGTTCATCGCGCAACTTGCGGATCTGCTCATCGAGATCGGTCAATTCCCGCCTCGTATGCGCAATTTGCGCATCCAGCAATGGTTGAGCGCGGCGCAACGCCTGGTCGGAGGCAAGCCCGACATCGGACAGAGCCTGTTCGAGGACGAGTTCCATTTCTCGCCGTTGATCATCCAATTCCTTCCGCCGCCGGACCACATCACCCAGCGATTGCGCTCCGCGGATGGCCGTCACGAGCTGCTGCCGGGAGGCGTGATCGGACAGGAGCGGAGACTCCATGTGATCCGCTGCCAGGGCCTGATCCAACGCCCTGGCCCGTTGCTCGAAATGATCGAGCCGATCATGTAATCGGCTCACCTGCATCAGATGGTCGTCCAAAACCAGGCGATCAGCGGAAGACGGCAGGGCTTGCAACACGTCGCGCAACTCATGCCCCGGCGCCAACCGCGCCACGGCTAGCCCAAGGTTCGCTTCGAGAGCGGCAATCACCGCCCCTTGTTGTTGGACTTCGATCCGATGACGAGCCGCTGCCGTTACACCAGAGACCAATCGTTCGATTGCACCGGCATGCTCCAGCACCAAGGGTTCGAGCACCAAGGCACCCAGCGCATGCGCGCATCGCTCCGTCTCGACTTCCGCTTCTCTCAAGCTCCGTTCCGCATGGTTGAGTTCCTGCAACGCCGCCAGCCGTTCTTCTCGCGCCTGCTCCGGCAAGTCCGGAATTCCGGCACACGACGCCAACTGTACCGCCGCCGCGTCATGCGTATGCAGCAGCGGTTCGACCGTACGCAGTTCAGTCAATTCGTTCTCGCGCCGGCGCAACCGTTCGAGAGTCACGCCCACGTCCGCCAGCGCCGCGGCCGCGGCTTCATGCGCGCGATTCAAACTTTGCCACTCCGCCGGCTTGGTTTGCGCCTCGCGCCAGGCCTGCCGCTGTTCATCGAGCCGCCGGCGCGCCTCATTGATCACGGCATTCTGCGCCCGTCCATGGGGGCTATAGAGCTTCTTCGCGTCATTCTCCAGTGCCGCGAGCAAGGCCGCGATGCCGCCGGTCCCCGCGCTCGCTTCGAACAGGGCCGATCCCAGATCCCCCTCGCCGCGCAGGAGCACTTTTCCGCCTTCACGCAAACGGCCAGGAGTGAGTCCGAACATGGCCTCGAACTCGGCCCGTTCCAGCCCCCCGGTCAGTCCGCGTTCGTGCCCCGGTTCGATGACGAGCGATTGATCTGGGTGCTCCGTCAGGACATTGAGCCGTGCCAGCGTCGCCCCCTTGCCTTTACGGCGCACAAAGCCGATCGGCTCGCCATTAGCCGTGGCAAAGATCCCGCCGATCCGGAGATCACCGGCGGCGTGGAGAAAATCGTCCGGGCTCCGGACGGGAATGCCGAATCGCAGATCCATCATGGCGCGCAAGGCCGACGACTTGCCTGCTTCGTTGGGACCATAAATCAGGTGAAGGTTGGCAGGGCCCGTCGAAAAATCCAGGACTTTTCCGGTGAACGGACCATATGCCCGGAGCAACAGCTTGAGCAGTTTCATGCCTCTGCTCCGGGCTCAGTCAAACGCGCCAACACCGTGGCTTCCGCGTTCATCATGAGCTGTGTCAATTCGACCGGGTCGTCGAGCTTCGGCGCGTCGCCGGCTGCCACTTCCTGCGGAAGAGAGCCAAGGAGATCACCGAGTTCGGCCTGCGCCCATCGCAGCAATTCCGACTCGTCGCCGACAATTGCATCGACGAGACGGACGAGTTCACCCACCGCATCCTGGCGTTGCGCGGTTCGGACGCGATCCAGCGGAGTGGAAAGATCGAGCCGCACCTGTTCAATCCAGACTTCGGCCTCACCAATGTCCTGAGCCGCCCCATACATCGCCGCCGCCAAGGTGCCGGGCTGGCTCGCTTCCAACCGATGAAGTTCCGTCGATCCCACCAAGGTTACCCGCACCGCGTGCAAGCGATCCATCGCGCCAGTAAGCAGCGGATCCAACGCATGGCGGAAGGCCTCTCCCAAGGCTTCCAACCGGTGTATACCCTCCAGCGGCACCGTCAGTTGATTCCAGCGGACGACGTCGAGCGCCACGAATTCACTTTCGATTCGGCCGGCCTCTACCCTCACGAGTTCGCAACCCTTCGGCCCCGTTTCCTTCGCATGGCGGCCCTGCAGATTTCCGGGAAAGATGATGCGCGGGCGCTCGGCAATCACTTCGCGCGCATGCACATGCCCCAGGGCCCAGTAGTCGTACCCCTTGCTGTTCAGCGTTGCCAGATCTGTAGGCGCGTAGGTGTCATGCTCGGCGCGGCCTGTCAGGCTCGTATGCAAGAGGCCGATGTTGAAGAAGCCCGGCACAGGCTCAGGATAGGACGGGACAAGGTCCTCATCGACCGCCCGTTCGGGAAAACTGCGGCCATGAATCGCTACCGAAAGCGCGTCGAGACGGATCGTCTGGGCGCTGCGGCTCGAAAATACCGTGACATTCGGCGGCAGGACGAGCTGTTTGGAGATGACACCCTGCGCATCATGGTTTCCTTGCACGATGAAGACCCGAATCCCCTCTCGCTCCAACCGGACCATCTGTCCTCGAAAAAACAACCCGGTGTGAAAATCCTGCCAGTCACAGTCGTAGATATCCCCGGCCAAAAGCAGAAAATCCACGCGTTCACTGATCGCCTTGTCGATCAGCCGCTCGAACGCGCTGCGTGTCGCCGTCCGCAATCGCTCGACCGGCGCGCCGTCGTAGCGATCGAGCCCGCGCAGGGGACTGTCGATATGGAGATCAGCTGCGTGGATAAAGCGCATGAGCCGTTAGATCCATCTTCGAACTTGAATTCGGTACTCCACGAATGCCGGGCCGAACAGACGGGCGAGCGCCCGTTCCTCCGGTTCGATCTGGAACCGATTCATATAGAAGATGAAACCGGGAAGAATCAGGAGAGCCGGCGCGTTCGAAAGAAATATGCCCCAGCCGAACAAGATCCACAAGAAACCCAGATACATCGGATTGCGCGTCAACCGATAGATGCCGGTGACGACCAGCGCGGATGATGATTCCGGCTTCATCGGATTGACGGTGGTCTTGGCCATTCTGAATGACATGATACCCATCCCCGCAATGGCGACGCCGATGATCACCGCCCCCACGGCAGTGGCGACACGAGCGGGAAAGGCACATCCAAAGGCCGGAGCCGCCCAGGTGATCAGCCACATGCATCCGCCTGCCAGAAATACCAGAGCCAGCGGAGGGACTTTTAATTCTAAATCTCGCATAGGACCCGTTCCGTTGCGCGGGGTCAGAAACTATGTACCGCATGGGAGTCACGTCTACAAGCCCGCCCGCCGTACCCTTTGACCCATTCGCCGATTTCACCAGCTCATCCCGCTGTCGATTGCTTGAAAGCATGATAGGGCAAGCGCGAACCCCTCACAATGCCGACGCATACAGATTTGTCAGTGACGATCCCGGTCCCGGCCCACCGGAATCCGGAGGGCCGGGATAGAGCCGGCCTACCGGCCGGCGGTTCGCTTGCGGCACCCGCATTGGCAATTGATTTGCTCACAACGACAGGCATTGGCCTGGCATCCGCACGTACAAGAGGAACAGTCGCATGTTCCGCAACAGCCGGTCTTGGCGATTTTCTGCGAGATGGATGTCTTCATGTCGGCCATGGTGGTCTCCTTTGCTATGCCAACGCGTGATTGCGTTGTCACAAGGGCTGACGGCGTGCCCCCGAAAACCTTACAGTTCGATACAGACTTTGGTAAGCTGCCTCCCATGACGCAGGAATCCACACCATCGACAGCGCTCTCGCCGGAGGCCATCGCACAGCTGGTGAAGGGACATAAGCAGTTTCTGGCGTTCCTGGAGCGGCGGGTGGAGTCGAGGGCCGTGGCGGAGGACATCCTTCAAACCGCGTTTGCGCGTGGCTTGGAGCGCGGAGCCGGCGTGGACGACGAAAAGGTCGTGGCCTGGTTCTATCGCGTGCTCCGGAACGCCGTGATCGATCACTACCGGCAGCGATCGGCCGCCGAACGGGTGTTGGAAGCTTGGACGAGGGAATTTCCGGATATCCAGGAGCCGGAAGCAGAATTGCGGCAGGAGATCTGCCAGTGCGTTTCGGGTTTGCTCGAAACGCTCAAACCGGAATATCGCGAAGCGCTGCAGATCGTGGATCTGCAAGAAGGCACATTGAAAGATCTGGCTCAACAGTCAGGCATCACCGCCGAGAATGCGGCCGTCCGGGTCCATCGAGCCAGAGCGGCGCTGCGTCGCCAAATCGAAAAGGTCTGCGGCACCTGCTCCGTGCACGGCTGTTTGGATTGTTCCTGCGAGGCAACCAGCGGATCGACGTGCGGGGCGTGAGGGAAACGCAGGAGCCGACACCCGAACGCTATTCTTGCATTTGCGGCAACCGGCCCCGTATGCTCGATTTATTATGACTGAACCGACCATGACCCTCTCCAACTTAAGCTTGGCGGAACTCAAGAACCTTGTAGAAGGTCTCGTCGATGACCGGCTGCGAACATTGATCGGCGATCCTGATCTCGGCGCGCCGCTCGGTGAGTCCGTCCGCGAACGCCTGAAGCAGTCCCTCTCCTCAACAGAGCGTCTCTCCGGTGACGAGGTGGCCGACAAGCTCGGTCTGCGGTGGTAACATGCCCTGGTTTCGCCTCGCGTTTCGCCCCGACGTGATCACCGACCTGCGCGCTGCCGATCCCGCCATGGCCCAGCGATTGTTCGACAAAACAAAGTGGCTGGCTTCCAACGTAGAGAATTTGCGGCATGAACCAGTGGCGGCTGATTTGCCCGGCATCCATAAATATGCCGTGGGCGACTGGCGCATCTTCTACTCGATCGACCGATCGGAGCAGATGGTGGATATTCACTATATTCAGCACAGGTCAGTAGGCCGGACTTCCGGAGCCTGACGATGCTCACCCTCACGCAAAAGGCTGTCGACCGCCTGCGGGCGTTGCTACTGGAACATCCTGAAGATCCGGTGGTGCGGATTGCCGTGCGCGATGTGAATGAACAGCGGCTCTCTCTCTCGATTACGCTGGAAGCGGCAGTTCGCGAAGAGGATGTAGTCGAACAGATTGAAGGCCTGACGATTGCGTTGGACCGGTCGAGCGCACACCGGACGAGCGGGATGACGGTGGACTTTCAGGCGAACAAGGGCTTTCTGTTCGCGCATCCGCCTGCAAGTGAGTTGGGGCTCATCATGCCCAGCCGCAGCTGAGGGGGCGTGAAAGGTGAACCGTGAGACGTGAAAGGTAGAGATGAGGGTTGAATTCCGGAATCAGCGCAGGCTCACGTCCAGCTACGCCTTACCTTTTACGTTTCACGTCTAACATTTCACGCTTCACGGCCGCTTACGATTTCATCCGAGGAAACACGCTGCCGAAATGCATAGTGAAGCTACCCCGGGCCACGTCCGCGACATATCGTTCCAGAGCGTCCTGGATGACGGGAAAGGCCAGATCGTCCCAGGGAATGGCGTCCAGCGTGAACAATCGCACATCCAGGCTTTCTATACCGGGTTTGAATTCCGGCGTGCGCATCGTCCCGCGAAAGATCATATGCACCTGACTAATACGCGGCAGGCTCAGCACGGCATAGAGGGACGTGATTTCCACCTCCGCATGCGCTTCCTCGAACGTTTCCCGAACGGCGGCTTGTTCCGTGCTTTCGCCGATTTCCATAAAGCCGGCGGGAAAGGTCCAGTGGCCGATGCGAGGTTCGATCGCCCGGCGGCAAAGCAGGATTTTGTCTTCCCACTCGGGAATACAACCGGCGACGATTTTCGGATTGATGTAATGGACGACCTGACAGGTTTCGCAGACGAACCGCGGCAGGTTGTCGCCGGGAGGAATTTTTTTCGACAGCCCGGCCCCACACTCGCTGCAGAATTTCATTGCGGCTCCCGACCACGACGAGAGAAAGACAGAAATGGATAGCACAATTCAGGCATTCTTTGCACCCTGCCCGCGCGGCCTCGAAACCATCCTCGCAGAAGAACTGACCGACCTGGGCGCCACCGCCGTCAAGGCCACAGCCGGCGGAGTGGCCTTTCGAGGCACGCTCGCGCTCTGTTACCGGGTGAATCTCCAAAGCCGCATCGCCAGCCGCATTCTGCTGCGCATTGCGGAAGGGGCCTATCGCGATGAACACGATGTGTATGATGCGGCCTACGCTATCCGCTGGCAGGATTGGTTTACCCCGCAGCAACGCATCAAGGTGAAAATCAGCGCGCACCGTTGCCCGCTGAAGAGCCTGGATTTTGTGACGCTGCGGGTCAAGGATGCGGTCTGCGATCGATTCCAGTATGCCAGGGGCAAACGCCCCTCCGTCGACACCCATGCGCCGGACATCCTGATCGCCGTCTACTTAGACGGAACGCAATGCACCTTTTACCTGGATACCTCCGGTGATCCGCTATTCAAGCGCGGGTGGCGTAAATCCGCCGGCGAAGCGCCCATCAGGGAAAATCTCGCGGCGGGCATCCTGCGTCTGTCCAAATGGACGCCGGATATTCTGCTCTACGACCCTATGTGCGGCAGCGGAACGTTTGTCGTGGAGGCCGCCTTGATGGCGCGGCGCATCGCCCCCGGCATCGGCCGCCGCTTTGCATTCGAAAAACTGCTCTCTTGTGACGCCCCGATATTGAACAACCTGCGTACGGAACTTCAGGCCGCGGAGATCCCTGCCAAGCCTGGGTTGATTCACGCCGCCGACCAGAGTGCGCAGGCTATCACCTCGATCAAAGCCAATCTCGCGCTTGCCGGGCTCACGGAAGCCGTGACGCTGCAACAGGGAGATGTCCTGCATCTGCCCGCGCCGGCGGAGGGCGGCCTGCTCGTCACTAATCCGCCGTATGGCCACCGCATGGGAGAGAGCGAGGCATTACAAACATTTTATCCTCACTTCGGCGACCATTTGAAAAAGCACTTCTGCGGGTGGACCGTCCAGATTTTTACTGCTGACATGAAGCTGCCCGGCTTGCTGCGTCTCGCGCCCTCACGACGAGTGCCGTTGTTCAACGGAGCCATCGAATGCCGCCTGTTCGAATTCCGCATGGTGACCGGGAGTCTCAGGAAACCAAAACCGCCGGCACCATCCTCCCAGGGCCCCGGCCACCACTGACTCGTTTCCCCGGCGGCTGAAGAGATGCTTGACAGAGGAGCGTAAGCCTCCTATTTTCAATCTATGTCATTCGAAGCGTCGCCCTGTCTGTCTAAGCTAAAATGCGGAACTCTATGAGCGCATCTCACGCGCCCCTTGAAGCTCCGGAGCAGGAGCACGACCTGTCGCTCTCACGGCTGATCGTGGTCTCGAACCGCGAGCCGTACGAACACCGGCTGGTCAAGGATCACTTGATTTGGGAACGCACGTCGGGAGGGCTCATTTCTGCCCTCGACCCGATGATGCGGCGATTGGGCGGCACGTGGATCGCCTGGGGGAGCGGCAAGGCCGATCGGGATGTGGTGGATGAGGATATGGTCGTCGAAGTCCCTCCCGACGCTCCCACCTACCGCCTGCGCCGCGTTTGGCTGGAGAATGGAGAAGTGAAGGGCGGGTATCAAGGATACGCGAACCAGGTCCTCTGGCCACTGTGCCACCTGACCCTGGACCGGGTTGCCTACCGGAAAGCCTTCTGGCATGCCTATCAGGCCATGAATGCGCGCTTTGCGGATGTGGTCCTCGGTGAACTCGCTGACAAACCGGGATTCGTCTGGGTGCACGATTTTCATCTCGCCCTCCTTCCAGGCCTTATCAAAGCGTCGCTCCCCAACCAGCCGGTCGCGATCTTCTGGCATACTCCCTGGCCCGGCCCGGATGCCTTTCGCATTCTGCCCGAACGCCGGGAACTCCTGGAATCTCTGCTGGCAGCCGACCTGGTCATGTTTCAGACGCAAAGTTTTCTCCACTGTTTTCTTGAATGCGCCAAAGAATTCCTCGGCACGGATGTCCTGTCCGACGAGCATCACATCGAATATAAAGGCCGCCGCACCAGATTGGCGGTTCGCCCCATCAGCATCAACTATCACTCGTGGGCCGAGCGGGCACAATCGCCGCAAGTCACGCGGGCCATGGACGTCCTGCGCAATCTACACATCTTTCAACCGACGGTACGTATCGGACTCGGCGTCGACCGGCTCGATTACACGAAAGGCCTCCTGAAGCGGTTGTGGGCCATCGAGGCCTTCTTCCAGCAATACCCGCAGTATCGCGGCCATTTCACGTTTATCCAGATTGCCGTGCCGACACGCGGCGATATGGAAGCCTATCGCAGCTATCGCGAATTGATCCGGGAAACCGTCAATGAGATCAATATGCGCTATGGCACGATCTCTCACCCCGGCAGTGCGCAGGCTTCACGCTGGCGACCGATCGAATTTCGTGAGGGGCGCATTGGAATGGATACCCTGGCGGCCTATTACCGCATGGCTGACCTGGCGTTAGTGAGTTCGGTCTACGATGGCATGAACCTGGTAGCGAAGGAGTATGTCGCCAGCCAGGTCGAAGAAAAGGGCGTGCTGTTGGTGAGCCATTTGGCCGGGGCGGCAGAAGAAATGACCGATGCCCTGGTGATCAATCCGTACGACCCGGAAGGTGTGGCCGACTCCATCCGCCAAGCATTGGAGATGCCGTTTGGAGAGCGCCGGGAAAGGATGCGACGCATGCGCGCCTATCTGGAAGCACATGACATTCGCGCCTGGGCCGATGACTGCCTGCGCGACGCGGGAATCCTTCCACCTCAGGACAGTCCAGCCCTTGAATAATCGACGCCCGGCCGCCACCACCGATTCGCAGCGCCTGTTCCCCCGGCACCTCCCATTGCTCCTGCTTCTGAGCCTCTCGATGCTCCTGACCGGCTGCGCACAGCTCTCCAAACTGTTCGCAGTCACACCACCGGCAGATCAGCAAGTGGATCGCCACCAACAGGCGATGGTGTCCCGGCTTGCGCCGCTCATCGAAGCTGAACTGCAAGACAATCTGAACGTCATGCTCCCGGAAGTTCGCAAGGGCCTGGCGGATCAGACAAACAAAGTGGCGAAGTTCAAACGCGATCTGGTGTTGCGCGCGCTGGCTGATCCCTGGGCAGGCCTCACCTCGATCGAACAGACCAGTCTTGTCGCGGCCACCGCTGCCGAAGCAGGAATTGAAGAACTGCCTGCCCTCATCGAAATTCTCGAAGGAGGCATAGATCGTACCGGCGCACCGTTCAAGCCCCTGAATTTTCCCATCACCCTGGCGCCGGAGGACATTCTCGGCTTTATGATGGAAGCTCTTGAAGATGCCTATCAAGACCGCGAACAGGCGCTCCGGCACCTGTCTCCACAGGATCGGGATTTTCTGTTCAGCCAGGCGCGCCCGTTGGCGGAACAGTTCGTTCCGCAAATCACCCCGCCGGCCAGGCTTGCCGAGGCCGAAGCCGCCGCCCGCTATGCGACGTTGCTGATGCAGCAGGTGGATTATGCGTCGCTCATCGCCGCCGCCCAGCGATTGGCACGGCTGGGCAACCGGAAATTTTTGCAGCAATTGGACATCGCACTTCACCACCGAAATCCGATCACCCAGACGGTTCCCGGCATGACGGGTGATCTCCTCCTGGTTCAACAGACCTCCTACGGCTTACTCGTGATCGGCGGCCACGGCCCGAATACCTATGACCTCGACAAGGGAGCGGCGCTCATCATCGATTTGGGCGGCAACGACACCTATCGAGGGCTCATTGGCGCGAGCCCGAACAGCGACCTGGGCAACAGTGTCGTGATCGACCTGAGCGGCAACGATCTCTATCAGCCCGCTGCGCTCGGCTTAGCCACGGGACGCGCCGGCATCGGAATCGTCATCGACCACAGCGGAGACGACACTTACCGGTTGGCGCCGGGTACCGGTGGCGTCGGTTTCGCAGGGTTGGGGATCCTGTATGATGGAGAAGGACAGGATGTGTACGAAGGAAGCCGGTTTACCCAAGGCGCAGCCTTCGGCGGATTGGGTCTGCTGGTGGATCGCGCCGGCGACGATCGTTATACGAGTTTCGGATACGCGCTCGGATTCGGCGGGCCGTTGGGTGTCGGCGCTCTCATCGATGTCTCCGGCAATGATTCGTACGAATGCGGCGGAAAATACCCGAGCGCCTACAATGAAACGGACGCGCCGCATGCCCGTCCGCAAGATCCGGCCTTTCAATATGATTGTTTCGGGCTCGGCACCGGAGCAGGGCTTCGCATCTATAGCAAGCAACCGGCGCAGCGGGCGCAGAGTTTGGCCGGAGGATGGGGCCTGCTCATCGATCTGGCGGGCCGCGATCGCTATCGCAGCGCAAACTTTTCACAAGGGCACGGGTATTTTTTCGGCCTTGGCGTGAAACTCGATCTTTCCGGCGATGACGAACATCAGGCGGCGCGGTACGGCCTGGGAACGGCCGCACATTTCGGCGTGGGCCTGAGCCTCGACTATCAGGGCAAAGACCGGTACGGATCCAAGGGGCCCTTCTATAACGGCGGCACAGCCTGGGATGGCAGCGTCGCGCTGGCCGTAGACGGCGGCCCGGATAGCGATTTGTATGACCTGCCCGCCTCGACCGGACTCGGGATGGCAGATCTGGGCGGCTGGGGCCTGTTCGTTGAAGAAGGCGGCGCCGACCAGTATTTCGTCAGCCGGGGATTAGGACAGGGAGCAGATACGAGCATCGGCGCATTTTTCGATCTCGAAGGCCGCGACGACTATACATCCGTTCCGCTTCCGAACGGTGATGCGCGACCGGAGCGGCTGAATCGAAAAATCTATATTGAAAATGCCGGCAGTCTCTTCGTCGACCGTTAACCGGTAGTTTTGCCCCCGCTTGACTCCCCCGCCCCCATGGCTATCTCAAAGAACGGTGATCAACGGGAACGAACATCATTCCTTGTAGCCGATTCATCTTCCTTGTGATGACCACTTCAGAACCCTGGAGGACGATATGACCGATTCGACCGGCCCCATACTCACAAACCTGCCGATACTCCCGTTGAAGCGAACGGTGCTGTTCCCCGGCACGATGATGCCATTGACGGTGGGACGCGACCGTTCCATCGCGGCCGTCGAAGCAGCGCTCAAAACCGAAGACAAAACCCTGCTGGTCGTGGCGCAACGGGATGCTCAGACCGATCAGCCGACGCTCGAAGACTTGTATACGATCGGGACCAAAGCCGTCATCAAGCAGACGGCCCGCACCCCTGAAGGGCATTATAATATTCTGATTCAGGGACTGGAGCGGTTCGTGCTGCTGAAGCTGGACCAGGTTGATCCCTATCTGCAGGCGCGAGTGAAGCAGTTGCCGGCTCCCAGCGAACGGAGCACGGAAGTCGAGGCGTTGCATCGAGCGATCCTCGACATCATCACCGAACTGCCCAAACTGATCCAGACTCCGGGCGTGCACGAAGCGGTGGTGGCACTGGGAACCGAAGAAGACCCCGTGGTGCTGGCCTACCGCATCGCTTCATTGCTCAATCTGACGCTCGACGGCGAACAGCAACTGCTCGAAGCCTCCACTCGTGCCGATCTGTTGCGAGGCTTGTACGCCGCGCTGTCGCGAGAGGTCCAGATTCTCCAGTTGCGGGATAAGATCACCAGCGAAGCCAGGGAAAAGCTCGGCAAAACCCAGCGAGAATACCTGCTGCGCGAGCAGTTGAAGACGATTCAGCAGGAGTTGGGCGAGAGCAACGGCGAAGAGGACGAGGTTGCCGCCCTGAGAAAGAAAGTGCAGGAGGCCGATCTTCCTGAACATGTGAGAAAAGAAACCGATCGTGAGTTGACGCGGCTGGCGAAAACGCCCAGCGCCTCGCCGGAGCACCAAGTCATCCGAAGCTATCTCGAGCTGGTGCTCGAATTGCCGTGGAACACATCGTCGGAAGAAGGCCTGGATCTCGCGCACGTGCGAAAGGTCTTGAACGAGGATCACTACGGCATTAAGGAAGTGAAGGAACGGATTGTCGAACACCTGGCTGTCCTGAAATTGAACCCTTCCGCCAAGGCGCCGATTCTCTGCCTCGTCGGGCCTCCCGGGGTGGGAAAAACCAGTTTGGGACAATCCATCGCCAAGTCCATGGGGCGGACATTCGAACGGTTCAGCCTCGGCGGGCTGCATGACGAGGGCGAATTACGCGGCCACCGCCGCACCTACGTCGGCGCTCTGCCCGGGCGCATTATTCAGGCCGTGCGGCGAGCCGGCGTGAACAACCCCGTCATCATGCTGGACGAGGTCGATAAGCTGGGACGCGACTTCCGCGGCGATCCCGCGGCGGCATTATTGGAGATTCTGGATCCCGCGCAGAACCATACGTTCCGGGACCATTATCTCGATTTGCCGTTCGACCTGTCGAAGGTGTTTTTTATCACGACGGCCAATACGCTGGAGACGTTGTCGCAGCCGTTGCTCGATCGCATGGAAATCATCCGGGTGAACGGGTATAGCGAACGGGAGAAACGGGAAATCGCCCTGCGGTATCTCTGGCCAAGACGGCTGACAGAAGCCGGGCTGAAGGCTGAAGAGGTGAATTTGCCCGACAGCGTGCTCGACCATATCATCGGCCGGTACACCAGGGAATCCGGTGTGCGGCAACTGGAACAGATGTTGGGCCGCATTACGCGGAAAGTCGCAGTGACCTTTGCCGATCGGCCTGCCGATTCCCCGGCCGCGCCGGTCGAGATCACGCAATCGCTCCTGGACGAATGGCTCGGGCAGGAACGATTCCAGCCGGAAGAGGCGCGCAAGAATCTGCCGGCTGGTGTCGCCACCGGCATGGCCTGGACGCCGACGGGTGGCGACGTGCTCTATATCGAAACGACTCTGCTGCCCGGCAGTCATGAGTTGACGCTCACCGGACAATTGGGCGATGTCATGCAGGAGTCGGCACGCGCAGCGCGCAGCTATCTGTGGTCGCATGCGGAAAGCATGGGATTGGACATCTCGCGCTTCAAACGAAACGGCGTGCATATCCACGTGCCCTCCGGCGCCATTCCCAAAGACGGCCCCTCGGCCGGTATTACGATGGCGACCGCATTGGCCTCGGCCTATGTCGGCAAACCGGTACGAAGCGATACGGCCATGACGGGCGAGATCAGCCTGACCGGTCTGGTGCTGCCGGTCGGCGGGATCAAGGAGAAGGTGCTGGCCGCCCATCGCGCCGGCATCAAGCGCATCATTCTGCCGAAGGCCAATGAGAAGGACCTGAAAGAGGTGCCGCAGGAAGTGCGCGAGGAACTGACGGTCATTCCCGTCGAACGGATCGAAGAGGTCCTGCCGGCGGCCTTCAACCAGGATGCAGCCTCGGCGGCGGAGAAACACGAACCCATGGCGACGTCCACTGCATCGTAATCTGCCGGGCCCCGGCTGAGTAGCCGGGGCCCGCTCATCAATCCATCCCTCTCTCGGCATATTCCTGCACAATGTGACGGCCAGCTCGCCCATCCGATCGCCTTGCCCTTCCGTAAAGACCTATGTCAGGATGAAAAACGTCACCTGATTGATGCACATCTCCCATGAACCGGCAAAGGAGAGGATCCATGCCATCGAACATCGAGATCGGACCGATCGTGAAGGTGTCCAAATCCGACGAGGAATGGAAGAAGCTGCTGCCGTCCGCCGCCTATCGAGTGTTGCGGCACGAAGATACCGAACGGGCGTTTACCAGTCCCCTGCATGACAATCACCAAGCCGGCATCTATCACTGCGCCGGTTGTGACCTCCCCGCCTATTCGTCGGAGCATAAGTTCGATAGCGGCACCGGTTGGCCCAGTTTCTGGCAACCCATCGATCCGAAAGTCGTCGAAACACGCACCGATACCAAGTTCTTTATGACGCGGGTCGAGGTGCACTGCGCGCGCTGCGGCGGCCATCAGGGACATATCTTTGAAGACGGGCCCAAACCGACGGGATTGCGCTACTGTATCAACGGCGTCTCATTAAAATTCGTTCCCGCCTGAACGCGATCCGGCCATGCCTCTGGAGTACTGCGACGATCTCCGCTGTCGCCGCTGATCGTGATCGTCTCTCCAACGTCTCGTCGCAGCTTGCAATTTATCGCTGAACACTCCTAGACTGTGAAGTCCATGGCTTCTCTCCCTTCACGACGCCCTGCGTTAGCCGCCCTTCTGATGGGCGTCACATTGCTCGGGTGTTCCCAATCAAGCGACGTCATTTCGAACAATCTGAATGCCTGCCTCATTGTGACCGAGGCCGAGGTGGAATTCGCCATCGGTACGCCGGTCACTCCGGGCCTGCGCCAGAATGATCGGCAATGTCTCTATCAGGCGAAGCGCAACCCGCAAGAGACGGTCATGGTGGAATTGAACGCCGGACCGGAGGGAGATCGGAAAACTCTGTTTCAGGATCAACGCTCCAAATCCGGCCACCAGCCGGTACCTGGCGTCGGGGACGGCGCGTTCACGCTCCGTTCTCCCATCGGTGGTATTCAGCTGACCTTTTTGAAGTCAGATGCCCTGGTGACACTGTCGCTCACGTCGCCGAAACAAGCCAATCCACAAGCGGCAGTCACGAACCTGGCAAAGGTCGCCGCCACCAGGCTTGGCGCTCCGATTCGGACGACCCCGGCGACCGCGGCTGAACCTGGCATCACGGGCACTCCTTCGCAATGGGCCGGTGACTGGTACGGCTGCATGCCCGTCGGCATGATGTACGGCAAAGGCCATCTCTCGCTGAACGAACGCGGCACCTGGTCGATGACGACCGCCGTGGTGATGCCGGGCACGATCATCGCGAACCGGGGGCGCTGGGAAGCCGAATCCTATCAGGAGATTCTGCATGGCACCTATCAAGTCGCCGGCAGCGACCGGTTCTCCACGACCGGTATTTTAAGCGTGACTTGGGACAAGCTCGCGAAGAATCAGGGACCGACTAAATTCGATCCGCTCCTCTGGCAGTCGTTCACGGCGATTCCCCGGAAGGTCGCCGTCAAACGGCTTCCGGCGGTTGAACCATCCCTGGTGGGCACATGGGAAGGGTCCTCCAAGTTTATCGATCGGCAGGAAGAATTTGTCTGGACGATTACCGCGGCCAACGTCTCTGAATTCTTCAAAGCGACGTCGCAGACCGGCCGCATCGAGCAGGAACAGGATCGGTTCCGACTGATCATCCCGCAAAGCAAAACGCCGCCGCTCTCCATTCGAATCTTGTCCCAGGATAAAATGGAGCTCACCGATACGAGCGGCACGGTGTCGCAGTGGAATCGGAATGAAAAATTGCTGTCGCGCTGTTAGTCGATCACGTTCGAAACGCCTGTCCCTCGAAAAATTGACGTCTCATCAGCGTGACTTGACCAGTTTTTCTCGCCTCCGATAGACTAAGATCATGTGGATACGACTCATCACGAGAATCTTCTTGGTCGCCTCAATCCTCGTGACGACACAGGTCCATATTGCAGCCGCTGCAGATACCCAGGGCTCCCAGGCAAGCGAATTGTTCGACCAGATCATCCCAAAGGAGATATTTCTCGATCTCTACAGTCAAGCTCTCTCCACTTTACGGGAATACGTCGAAGTGGAGGGCAACCTGCCCGACAAAGGTGCGTCGCTCCAAAGGTCGGGAGAATTTCGTCTCAAACTCTTTCCCCACGGCAAATCCCGATCGCAAGAACACCTGAGCGCGGAAGGTTCGTTTCGTCTTTCACCTGAGGCCGATCAACAGGAGTTCTCTCTCCGATTCAAGTCCTCAAAAAATGCCCAACGTCCCCTTGGCCCCAATGGCGACGTGATCTGAAGATCCTGCCTTCTACTCGCTCATTGTCACCGCGCTTGCACTTGACCAAGGTATAAGCGGGGCATAGAATACGTGTCTGGTTCACAATCCGCCTCATTTTGGAGGTCGGAGCTATGTTCTTCCTGAGGACGCAGATCCAACCGGATGAACATGGCAGGTGTACCCTTCTCTCCACACCTCTCTCTCCTTTTCAAACCGACGAGTTGCAAGCTTCCACTCAACGCATCCTTACGCGCTCGCGTACCCTTCATCTGAGCAGACATTGCCTTCCGGTGCGGCGGCGCGTGCACAGAGGACTCGCGCAATACCCGCGCGGGAGCGTGGCCTATGTCAGGAGTCTATTGGGGAATCGTGACCGGTCTCTTGGCGATGGTAGGAATTCTATTCGTCTGCATAGACATTCTGTATGGCGTACAGGGCGGCTCGTCCGACGCGCCAGCAGATGGGCTCGGTGAGCCGAATCAGACGGTCGGCTCCGCGTCGCCCGGCTCGCGTCGAGCAGCGTGAGGCCGCCGCGAGTCTGATAGCCTCATGGATGAGTGACGCCAGAGATGGTGCGTCGTACAGATGGCTCCATTGGCGTCCCGACCAACAATCTGTTGTTCATCAACGGAGGTGCCACATGGAGGTCGAGATCATCGGTGCCGGAACAATGATCGCGCTGGTATGGTTGATTGCCTGGTCCATGGCGGGCGAGAGCGAGTCTGAGAAACGACGAATCACCTCGGCGCCTGGCAGCGGTCACTCGTTCGAAACGGTCTCAGGCGAAGCGCGCGTGAGGCACGCAGCCTGAGCCCGAATTCTGTCGGTGCAGTAGATACGTAGTGCGCCGCGCCTAGTGGGGGGAGCGGCGCTGGGGGACTGGTTTGCCGGCGGATTGACGGACAATCAACCATCGATTGTTGGATGTGGTGATGGTCAGGCCAGAATCTTAGGCTGTCCGATGCCCGCAATGACCTCTTCGGTGATCACGACAGACTTGACGCCGCTCAATGCCGGCACGTCGTACATCAGATCCAGCATCACCTCTTCGAGAATCGTGCGAAGCGCTCGCGCGCCGGTTTTCATCACCGCGGCCCGGCGAGCCACGGCTTTGATGGCGGCATCGGTAAACTGGAGGTCGATGCCTTCGATCTCAAACAAGGCCTGATATTGTTTCACCAGCGCGTTCCTCGGTTCGCTCAGAACACGAATGAGCGCCGGCACGTCGAGGTCTGCCAGGGTCGTCAGGACCGGGAATCGGCCGACAAACTCTGGAATGAGCCCGAATTTCAGCAGGTCTTCGGATTGCACGCACCGCAGCACTTCGCTGTGGCCGTCGAGCTCGCCGTGAGGAGTGATCGCGCCGAACCCCAACCGTTTGGGCATGGTGCGTTGAGCGATCATGGCATCCAACCCGACGAACGCTCCGCCGGCAATAAATAAAATGTTCGTCGTATCTACGCGAATGTAATCCTGTTCCGGATGTTTGCGTCCGCCCTTGGGCGGCACATTGCACACCGTCCCTTCGACCAACTTCAAGAGCGCCTGCTGCACGCCTTCGCCTGACACATCCCTCGTCAGCGAGGGATTCTCGGACTTGCGGCTGATCTTGTCGATCTCATCGATATAGATGATGCCGGTTTCGGCGCGGGCGACGTCGTAATCGCAATTTTGAAGCAGCTTGAGGACGACATTCTCGACGTCCTCCCCCACATACCCCGCCTCGGTCAGCGCCGTCGCGTCGGCAATGGTAAAGGGCACATGGAGGATACGGGCCAGCGTCTGGGACAGCAGCGTCTTGCCCGTGCCGGTCGAGCCGATCATGAGGATGTTGCCCTTTTCGAGATCGACGTGTTTGAGCCGTTCCCGATTCACAATCCGTTTGTAATGATTGTGCACGGCGACGGAGAGGACCTTCTTCGCACGATCCTGCCCGATCACATATTCATCGAGCTGGGCTTTAATATCCGTAGGCTTGGGGATGACCAGGGGAAGGGGGAAGGTTGAGGCCTGAGGACTATGCGGTTTGTTTTTGGCGAGGGACAGGGAGCAGCGCTGAATACATTCTTCGCAGATGGAGACTGCTGCCGGGTTCCGGCAAGAGCTGCAAGCGAACGGCTCCGAATTAGTGACGAGCGTCCGACCGGCATCTTGAGGTTTGCCGCAAAACGAACAGCGCCGGTCTGGTTTCTGCGTCGAATGCCGCTGGTCCCAGAACACCGCGTTTCCTCCATGCTACGGGATGTACCTGGATGCGATGCCTCATCTTATGCCTCTGTGATAGCGACCTGCAAGCATGGAGGAACCGCCGGCCGGCTCTCACGCGCGACACGAACAGCCGGTGGCGGCAAGGTGCGGCAGCCGGTTAAAAGGTGACACCAAGACCGCCCGCGAGGATATGCGCGCGATAGTTCAGCGTAAAGGAGGGGCCATGGGAACCGTCGGCGAATTCGCTCTCCCATTGATAGTTCGCCACAAGATATTTGTACTCCGTAAACAGAAAGATACGGTCGGTGACATTGGCCCGGACTCCGCCTATCAACTGATAGGCGAATGCCCCGTCGGCCGCGTTTTCACGCACCACGCCGATCGTGCTGTGCTGGAGATTCAAGTCCCGGGCAAATCCTCCTG
The DNA here is from genome assembly GCA_022226935.1 of Nitrospira sp. GTDB lineage: Bacteria > Nitrospirota > Nitrospiria > Nitrospirales > Nitrospiraceae > Nitrospira_A. The sequence goes on along the minus strand of CP092081.1, from coordinate 939,490 downwards.
ATAACCCTGCCCCGATTCCGACATAGGGTTGAATCGTCTCGCCCGGGTACCGTAACAGCAGATTCGCCATGGCATTGATCGATTGCAGACGAAAATTCGCCGATCTCGTCACGCCGCCGCTGGTCGCCGATGGCGCATTTACTTTCCCGTCGAGCCCAGACACTTCGGCTTCCAGCCCTATATAGCGTCCGGCGAAGGCCGGGAAGAACCCGACTTTCAATCCACCGCCCAAGCCGCCTTGAACATCCGTATTCGTGAACGGGTCTTCCTGGAAACGGAACGCGCGATTCAAGGGGCGGCTTCCCTGCATATAGAAGCCGATGTAGACTTCTGTCTTTGCGGCTGCTTGTTCCACCTCACCCGATGCCGCCGGAGACTTCGCGGCGCTTGAGGCAGAATCCGCTGCCAGCGACGGATCGGAGTAGGCCGGCACCAACATCACGGTGAACAGAACGAAGGCCAGAAAGGACCACGCTGATTTCATGCTTGACTCCTGTGAGTGGATAACGCGCGACAGGGCCAGAAGACCCGCTATGGGCCACTCATATCACGAGAGGCCTGTAGGACAAACTGAATCGCAAGTTTTCGCGGGACGGAAGGCCGCCACGAGCGGCATAGGGCGAGAGGCTTTCGCGTGGGCAAGTCTTTCTACGTATGGATCAGCCCGTTAGAGGCCGGCGAGAAAGTGCGTGAGCGCGGCCGAGGGAACGAGACCGACCAGTACCTGTTGATCCGCCCGTTGCAGCAGCGGCACGCCTTGATGGTCCGTCTCTTCCCACCGATCTCTCCATTCGCGGAGCACCGGACCTACCGGGGGCGCGGCCGAACCGAGCAGCTCTGTTCCTCCAAACCCATGGCGTTCCGCTTCCAGCCGCAACAGGCGTTCATCGGAGAGATCCGAGCCGTGCATCCAGAACAACCGGTACAACGAACGGATGAACGCGCCGGCGCGCGCAGAATCCATGCGCAGAGCTCTGGCCGACGCAGTGATGGCCAATCTGGTATTCGGCTTTCCCGCCGGCAGTGAGATCGATAGCTCAGGCGCGAGCCGACGGACCATCTCCACCTCTTGCTTCAATTCCGCCTGTAAATGCCCGGCCCAGCTTGCCATGGGCTGAGGCAAATGCGGAGCGTGCTGCACCCCACACCAGGAGATCTGCGCCATGACACCAAGCGCATGCAGCCGTTCATGCATCGCATAACAGAACGGGCAGTTGAAGTCGCTGTACAAGCGACAGGGCTTCCGATCATTCGTCATCTGCCGTCCCGCGACGGAAGGAGAGCAATGATGCGAACCGGCGCGCCTGTGCCTCCCGCGATTTTCATCGGCAGTGCCAGCAGCGTGGCGCCCGACGCGGGAACCTCCGCAAGACCGGCCACATTCTCCAGCCCGTAGAGGCCCGCGGCATTGACGATCCGATGCACGACAAAATCCTGAGACGGCCCGTAATCGATACTGGGCGTATCAATGCCGATTCCGGAAATGCGCCGCTCGCTTACGAGAAGCTCCGCAACTTCCTTCGAGAACCCGGGAAAATGCAGCGTGGTCGGGTTCTCCGGCGTTGCGCTGCCGAAATATCGCTCGCGATCGTTCCAATAGGCGCCCCAGCCGGTGAGCATCATGACGATGGCGCCCGGCGGGATGGCGCCGTGGTTGGCCTCCCACCGATGGATGTCGCTAATGGACAGACGATAGTCGCGGTCATCGGCCGCCGCGGCGCGCACATCAATGACCACCGCAGGTCCCATCAACTGCTCAACCGGAATGCCGTCGATCCCCGCTTGGCCCTGCGCAAAATGGATCGGGGCGTCCATGTGTGTGCCTGCATGCTCCGACAGTGCCACCTGTCCGGTGGCATACCAGGCTTCGGTGGCCGTGCCGCCCCGTTGGGTGGAGTCGCGATGAAACGAAGGATTGTTGGGCCAGACTTGCGTCTGGTCATCAAATGGATAGGTCAGGTCAAGCATTCGTGGTCCCGCCTCGGCGGCGCAAGAACAGCAGACGCTCGACACCTGCATCGCCACATAGACGGTCAGAGCCGACAACCTGATCCGATGAAGATGTTGTGATTTTGGAGCCATGATTCCTCGTACCCGGAGTGACTGGGTGCCGACGCTTCCCTGCGGGCCGCGAATACGGTACCCTCCCACGTCACGGTAGTGCAACGGGCAAGGAGCCGGTATGCCGTCTGATCACCACCTTCATTTTTCCGGCCAACGCTTTTCCGTGGAATATCACATCCACGGATCAAAAGATGAAGCGCGCCGCCGGGCCGCCGTCCTCTGTATCGACCAGACCGTGGAGGCCGCGGACCATGTGATTCCGTCAGGCGTGATCCGTGATCAGCTGCTCGGCCAAGTCGTTGGTGTTGACAAGTTGGGCGACGGAGTCCATCGCGCGGTCCTGACATTTCCGGTTGAACTGCTCGATGGAACCATGGGCACTCTCCTGCACATGAGCTTCGGCATGGCGGGGTTGAAATCCGGGGTCCGGCTCGCAAACCTCGCACTCCCGGATGAGGTTATCGCCAGGATGGCCGGCCCCCGTTTCGGATCGCCGGGACTTCGCGCGCTGCTTGAAGCCCGGGCGCGGCCCTTAGTCTGCGCCGTGCTGAAACCACTCGGCGTGTCTCCACAGGCGCTCGCTGAACTGGCGTACGCATTTGCACTCGGCGGAGCGGATCTCATTAAGGATGATCAAAGTCTCGGTGATCATCCCTTTTGTCCATTCGCGGAGCGTGTGACCCGCTGCGCCGAGGCCATTGCCAAGGCGTCCCGACAAACCGGCAAACGCTGTCTCTACGCCCCTCACGTGTCCGGCCCCTGGCCCACGCTCCTCGACCGGGCTTCCCTCGCGCAGAATACCGGTGCAGGCGCGCTGCTTCTATGTCCCGGACTGATCGGCTTTGACACCCTCAGCTCAATGGCTCGCCTCCCATTCCCATCACTCCCGTTAATCGCGCATCCGGACTTTCAAGGCAGCCATTACGTCAACCTGGCTGGCGGCATCGCGCCGGCAGTGCTCTTCGGTCTTTTTCCCCGATTGGCCGGCGCCGATGTCTCGATTTATCCCACCTACGGATTGGATTTCCCGATCTCGCAGGAAGATTGTCGCCACATTGCGCTCTCCTGCCAAGGCCACCTCGGCTCCTGTCTCCCAATGTTCCCCACCGCCGCCGGGAGGATGGACGCATCACGAATCCATGAAATGATCGCACTGTATGGAACGGATGTGGTCTTTGTCCTTGGCAGCGACCTCCGTCGCGATCCGACTCGAATTCGAACCGCCTGCCAGGAATTTATTCAGCTTCTCGAAACACAGATCGCCCCCTGATCCACACCTCCACATGAACTCAATGTATTGTCCATAAGTACATAATATTTATATTATTTCACACTATTTCAAAGCTCTCGTCTTTCTCGACATTTCAAGACAATCTTCATCTCTCCCGCAAAAAAATCAGGCAGCGATACAGGGATATCCTATCGATTCGTCAAGTTTCCTATGCCGTCCACCGATACAGGCCAGAACCTGAGATACGTATTCGACACTGAGCCTTTGTCTGTCTCTGAGCAATCATGGCCATAGCCAAAACCTCCGACGATTCCAAGAAGCTCGACAAGTCTGACATGCTCGTGCTCAGCCCGGAGCGCCTTCGTGTGGGAATGTACGTTGATCTGAATTGCGGCTGGTTCAGACATCCCTTCCCGCGACGCTCGTTCAAACTCAGTTCTGCAAGCCAGATCGCCACGATCAAGGGACTTGGTCTCAGCACCGTCCTGGTTTATCCACGAGAATCAGATCCGGACCCGGATGCAGAGGGAACCCCAGCCGAAACCGCTCCGACATCGACCGACGTTGCGGAACCGGAAACGGGAGCTGCTCAGGAAGGGGCCGCTACTGATGTGGACCCATCCTTTGCGGAGCAGGAAATTCCTACCCATGGCGACTATCATCAGGCAGTAGAATTGGCCTCGGAAACCTACCGCCAGATGCTCGGGACCAGTACGCAGATGATGGACGCGCTCACCAGCGGATCTGAGGAAGGCATGCGTTCCGCAGAAACGATGATCGGCGGCATCAGCACGCTCTTGACCAATACCCAGGCCGCCGGCACCGTGGCCAGCGCCTTCGACCCCGAAGATATCGGAGACGCAAGCGTGCTCCATTCTCTGAACGTCGCGACCCTCTCCATGATGGTCGCCCAGCAATTTGACATCGATCAGGACGCGTTACAGATGATTGGCCTAGCGGGCCTCTTGCTCGACATCGGAGAGCGGCGGATCCCTCGCCATATTTTAGAGACTCGCGCGCGACGGTCCGAAACGGAACATGTGAAGTACCAGCTCCATCCTTATCTCGGCGTGGAGATGCTGCGAGGATTTCCCGGCATTCCTGAAGAGGTGCTGGACGTCATTCGAAGCCACCACGAACGACTGGATGGTTCCGGATATCCCGAGAAGCTGAAAGGGGACCAGATTTCATTTCCCACGCGAATCGTCAGCGCCGTCGATCACTACGACACGCTGGTCAACAGCCTCTACGCCGAAGAAGCGCTGTCACCGGCCGAGGCGCTGGCGACCATGTACAAACATGAAAAGCAGCTATTTTCGACCGAAGTCGTGGTGGCCTTGATCCACACATTGGGCGTGTATCCTCCGGGAACCGTCGTGTCCTTGTCTGACGGTTCATTCGGCCTCGTCCTGAACATCAACTTCAAGAATCGCATGAAGCCTCTGGTGCTGATCTATCATCACGGTCCGGGCCAAGAACCCCACACCATCGATCTTCTGGAAAACCCGACGCTCACCATCCTGCGTGCCGTACCTCGTGAGGAACTGCCCCGCCCGATCGTGGACTTCTTCCGGTTGAAACGCTGGACCGGTTATTTCATCCAATCCACCGTGCGCACGGCCTAACGCACCGCGGACTGCCTCGTCTGATCACTGGCAGCGGCGCGGTGCAGTATGGTATCTCCCAAGCATGGCTCTGCCCCGTGTGCTCCTCATCATTCCCCCGCTCACGCAATTAAACACGCCGTATCCCGCGACGGCCTATCTCACCGGCTTCCTGCGATCCCGCGGCTATGAAGCAGAGCAGGCCGATCTCGGTCTCGACATGATCCTGCGTCTGTTCTCGCGGACCGGACTTGAGGAGGCGTTCTGCCGCATCAAGGCAAGCCGCAGAACCTGGCGCGGAGAGGTGCAGCAATTCCTGGCGCTCGAAGACAGCTACCTGGCGACCATCGAACCGGTTATCGCCTTCCTTCAGGGGAAGGATCCGATGATGGCTCCGCATCTCGCCCGTCCGGGATTTCTTCTTTAAGGCCCCCGCTTCGCCGCCGACGGGCGACCGGGCTCCGTCCCCTTTCCCACGTCCCCGACCGACTGCGCCCGTCACCGCGCGACGCTGTATCTCGAAGATCTGACGGACCTTCTCCACGAAACCATTGCGCCCCACTTGCTCCTGAATCGTTATGCTGAGCAGATCATGCAAACGACCTCCTCCTTCGACGAAATTGAAAAGGCTTTGGCCCAACCCCTCAGTTTCACGGACGAACTCCTCCTGGAAGGACTCGCGCCCCTCCTCGACCGCCGCTCGCCCGATGTCGTGGGTCTCACCGTGCCCTTTCCCGGCAATCTCTTCGGCGCGTTGCGCATTGCTCAGGCGATCAAGGCGCGGCGGCCCGAGACTGCCGTCGTGCTCGGAGGCGGCTATGTCAACACAGAACTTCGGCGTCTCAAAGACCCGCGCCTGTTCCGGTACGTGGACTATGTCACCCTCGATGACGGCGAACGCCCCTTTCTTTGCCTGCTCGACTTCCTGGCGGGGGGACGCTCATACGCTACTCTTTGCCGCACGTTTGTGCTGGCCGGAGGAGAGGTGCTCTTTCGAAACGGCAATACCAAGCCGGACCTGCCGATGCATGAGCTCGGCACGCCGACTTACAAAGGGTTGCCACTGGGCCGTTACCTCTCGATCCTCGACAGCCTCAATCCGATGCACCGGCTTTGGTCGGAAGGCCATTGGAACAAACTGACCGTCGCGCACGGCTGTTATTGGAAACAATGCACCTTCTGCGATGTCGGGCTGAGCTACATTGCGCGATATGAGACGACGCCCACCGACGTCTTGATCAGGCAGATCGACGCTCTTATCCGCGAGACCGGGCAGCGCGGATTCCATTTCGTCGACGAAGCCGCGCCGCCGGCCGCCTTGAAAGCGCTGGCGCTTCGCTTGCTGGAAACGGATCAAACCATTTCCTGGTGGGGCAATATCCGCTTCGAGGAAGCGTTTTCACCGGATCTGGCCAGGCTCATGGCGGCATCCGGCTGCATTGCCCTCACGGCCGGACTCGAAGCGGCATCGGATCGTTTACTCAGGCAGATGAAAAAGGGGATCACCGTGGACCAAACGGCCAGAGTCGCTGCGGCATTCCGCCATGCCGGCATTCTGGTCCATGCCTACCTCATGTACGGACTACCGGGTGAGACCATCGCCGACACGGTGGATTCGCTTGAGCGTGTAAGACAACTGTTTGCGAACAATTTATTGCAGTCCGCCTTCTGGCATCGCTTCACCGTCACCGCTCACAGCCCCGTGGGACTCAATCCCGCCGCGGAAGGGATCACCATCCTTGGTCCAGCCTTCGGTGGGTTTGCCCAAAACGATCTCCGCCATGCCGATCCCAACGCGACCTGCCCGCTCTGGCTCGGCGAAGGTCTCCGCACGGCCATTCTCAACTACATCGAACAAGCCGGACTTACCGTGCCGGTCCAACAGTGGTTTCCACACGCCGTGCAACCGCCTCGCGTGGCAAAAGCCTGGCTGACACGGGCGCTGGCCGACGCCGTCGCCGAACCTCTGACCGCCGAGCGGCGGTGCGTCTGGATCGGGGGACGTCCGGTCGTGGCGGCAGAGAGCACCCTACGCACGAAGATCATCCTGCCGACCCGCATGGAGGACTTCTCCGTCAGCGTCTCCTCAGATCAGGTCGAATGGCTCCTCAATCTACTCCAGAATGCCGCTCCCTCATCGCACAGGACCGGCGGCGACTATCCCCGGTTCGCCGAGGCGCGGGAGCGCTTTCCCCGCACCGGCACACGCGGATTCGATCGATTTGCCAAAACCGCTGCTTGGCACAACATTCGGCAAGCGGGGCTGCTGTTGGTCTGAATCTGACCGGCTCGCATGTGCGACCTGCTCTCCAAACAAACCGTCCTCAATACACCCGGTGCCACGAGCCTGTCGTTTCTGGGCGTGTCACTTGAGCAGGCCATCATCAACCGGGTCCGAATCACTGCCGGGAATGCCGCCCTCTCGAGTGTAGACGGCTTCGACTTTGTTGCAATGGACGATTTTATCTATGGCGAGCCGCTAGCTGTGCCGGCCCCGGCTGCCGTGCTGTTACTTGCCAGCGGGTTGGCCGCATTAGTGTGGGCGCGGCGAAATTCACTGCTGCCTGAATAGTTTCCACACCTTCGCGCCTCTCACATATCACGGGGGAGTCGGCCATCATGCCGGCTCCCCCGCTGTGTTTTATGCCTTCAGCCGCCGCATCGGCAGAACCCAGGCGCCAAGACGACAAGAGGAGTCAGCCTGTCGGCCGACTCCTCTTGCTCTCCCGCTCTCGCTGGCAGTGACTGCCGCCGCTACTTGTTGGGTTGCGGTGTCAGACGCAGATACGGCTTCACGGATTTGAACCCCTTCGGGAACAAGGTCTTGGCTTCAGCATCGTTCACCGCCGGGGTGATGATGCAATCCTGCCCGTCCTTCCAATTTACGGGCGTCGCCACTTTATATTTTGCGGTCAATTGCAGGGAATCCACCACCCGCAGCAATTCATCGAAATTTCTCCCGCATGACGCCGGATAGGTGAGCATCAGCTTGATCTTCTTGTCAGGGCCGATGACGAACACCGACCGCACCGTCATGCTGTCCAGCGAGTTCGGGTGAATCATATCGTACAAGTTGGCGACCTTCTTCTCGGGATCTGCAATGATGGGATAACTCACCGTGCAGTTTTGCGTCTCATTGATGTCTTTCATCCATCCGCGATGCGAATCGAGCGGGTCGACACTGATGGCCAGGATTTTCACCCCGCGCTTGTCGAATTCGCCTTTGATTCTGGCCATGTAACCCAATTCCGTCGTGCACACCGGGGTATAGTCCTTCGGGTGTGAAAACAAAATCCCCCACCCATTCCCCAACCACTCATGGAAATTGATCGTCCCGTCGGTCGTTTCCGCTGTAAAATTCGGGGCATCGTCGCCCAAGCGTAATCCCATGATTCCCTCCTTGAATATCCGATCGAACGTGGTGAAACACCTGGCACCTGAGAGCCGACAATGGCGTAAGACTACCGTGTCTGAGCAGCGAGGCGCAAGCAGGAAGGGGCACTGACAACTATCGATCGACATGAATTGCAAGACCTGCCCTCAAGTTTCCGCTCCCGCATCCGATAAGGACACAGGTGCCAAAGGAGCTCGCATGGACAACATGAGACCACCCGCGACTGGACTCAGGATCGCCAACGATCCCATGTACCGGTTACTTCGCGAGGGGTGCATCAAGGAATTTAATGTCAAGCGGGCGGCGGGCGAACCGGTCGACCTCACGCGCTGCGATCTGCGCGGGCTGGATTTGCGCGGATTGGAAGTCGATGGGTTGGATTTCAGCGAATGTTATTTTCGGCAGGCAGACCTTCGAGGCATCGACTTCCGCAAGGCCAAGCTGGAAGGGGCAAGCATCAATGCCGCAAAAATTTCCGGCGCCTACTTCCCGGTCGAATTAACCGCCAGTGAGATCGAACTGTCGCTCCTGCACGGCACGCGGATGCGGTATCAGTCCAAGCCCTAGCCTCCACCAGATCGATCAGCTTCCCGTCAAACTCAAATGGACCCGCATCTGCGGCTTGTCCGATGCCGCGAGTTCGACCTCGACGAGAAAGACCCGTTCGTCCGGCAAGTGGCCCTGCTCGATCAGATATTCGCGGATGACTTTCGCGCGCGCTTGCGCCAGCGCGCGCAGTTCAGAATCCTCTACCGTCATGGCCGGAAACAATTGCTGCCGGAGTTCGTCGGCCGTCAACACCCGCTCAACGGATTTTCCTCCGGGTAGATCTTCCCGTTTCATCGGCTGCTTGCCCAATTTTTCCGCATAGAGGTCACTGAGCAATTCGAACTCCCGCGAGGGAGAGGGCGCGGCTTGCAGGTTTTTCGTGCCTCCCTGGGTAAACCGCCGTTGGACTTCGGCCGCAATCTTCTGCAGCGCGAGGGCCTGTCGATCCCGCGCCGGATCGGCCGCTCCCGTCACATCCACTCGGAGCGCCGGCCGTTCCTGTAAGGCCTTGGCAATCGACTCCAGCTTCCGTTGTTCCGCTCCGTCTAGGCTCTCGCTTCCCGCTTGAAACTCCACAAACTCTAAGTCCTCTCCCCCGCCGCCGACCAATCCTCCCAAGGCCGAAAACGGAGAGGTGGCGACTTTCGTGAGCAAGTTCACCAGGGCGTTCAGGACGACCCGGCCGTACCGAAAATCCGGTTCGTTCAAATCCCCTCGTACCGGCATATCGATATCGATCCGGCCCCGCCGGTCTTTCAACAGGCCGACAGCGAGACGGACCGGCAGCGTCGTCGCATCCGGGCTGTCGGTCTTGTCTCCGAACGTCAGCTGATCGACCAGCAGCTTATTTTCTCCGACCAATTGCTTCTTAGAGATCTGATACATGAGATCCAGCGACAGTTTTCCCTTGGTGATGGGATAACCGACGTACTTCCCCGCATAGGGCGACACCGGCGACAAGTCCACTCCCTGGAACACAAACGTCAGATGCGTGAAGGCCTCTTCGCTCAGCGGATTGATCTGCCCCTGGATTTTCAGGGGCGCGACCTCATCGACTTTCCCGGTCAAAGCCACTTCAGCCTTGGCCATCTGCCGTGAGGACAGGCCCTTGATCGTACCGGTCAGATCCGTGATCCCGGTAGTCACGGTTGGAACGATCGATTCATCGATAAACGTCGCCGACAGGTTCCTCAACCGGACGGCTGCGATTTCCACCGGCGTGGCGGCCGTAGGCTTCTTGGGCACATCCGGCTCGACCGGCTTCGATATGGGAACCGGCGCGGCATCGGGCGGACGCAGCACGCGCGACAGATTGGTCGTTCCGTCTTTGTCGGTGACCAGACGTATCGCCGGGTCTCGCAACGCAATCTCGCCGATCTTCACCGTTGTCGGAGCCACGTCCAGGGCCATCTTGCTCAGGTTGAGAGCTGTCCAGCCAAGAAACTCCTTGTTCGAGACCCGATCGGCGAGGTGAAGATTGTTGAGCCCTGCCTGGCCTCTATACTGCACCATGGGCTCCGATTCGTGGCGGCTCCGATAGATGAGCTCTCCGTCCAACGTAAGTTCACCGTTCAGAATCTGAAGCTGAACGAACGGATCGACATAGGGTTGGAACGGCCGTAGTTCGATATGATCCAGCTTGAGCGCCAGCGCAGTTTGGAGGGAATCCAAGCGAAGCGTCCCCTTACTTTCCAATGTGCCTTGCTGATTGAGCCGAAAACCGGCCGTCACTGGTATCGCCCCCTTGAACGGCACCTGCAAGTCATTCGCCGTCAGATGCAGATCGTCGAGCGTCAGTTCAACCGGCGTCGCGAGACTTCGATCTTCAAAGGCCACCTGCGTTTTTGAAATCTCAACCGCCTGAACGGCCACCTTCCAGGGTTGTCCTGTTTCCGAAGGAGGAGCTTCCGGCTGTGGCGAGGCTTCTGCCGCGCTGGCAACCGGCGCAAAGAGCGACTGAAAGTTGATCACCCTATCCTGTCCAAGCCACGTACGAATCTCCGCGCCAGGCAAGGCCACAGTGCCGATTCCCAGCTCTCGCTTCGACAGGTCCAGGCTGATGCCATCGATCCCCAAAGAAGGCACCGTCAGCACCGGCTCACGATTTCCCGCTTCAGACAGCCTGAAATCCGCCAACTGCACCTTGCCCTCGGTAATGTGCAGATTGACCGGCGCGAGGTGCGTATCGAAGTGATACTTAGCATCAGCCAATAATATCCCACTCAAGATATCGAATCGGAACCGGTCACGAAGGCTAGGCCAGAATGTATTCAGGCTGCCATGCGACAGAGAGAGATGCCCGTCCGATTCCAAGGGATCGAGATACAAGGTGCCTTCCCAAGCCAGCACTTCGCCTTCCCCGAATTCCGCTGTGAATGCATAGGCGTTTTCGCCTCCTGGCCGGCTGCTGAAGTTCCGTACCGAAATTTCAATAGGCACCACATCGATCGTCACCGGCCTTTTCTTGGAATCATCCCGATACTCGATCACGCCACGATGAATGCTCAGCAGCCGAATCTCTACAGACGGCATCGCCCCCTGGCCTGGTGGTTTCGCAGGCGGCGCAGGCCGGTCCCCCTCTTCGGAGGGGCGCGGGACCAGGCCAAGAAGATTGAGCTTCCCGTCTGCCTGCAGATGCACGAGTCCGAACGGGAGTGTCAGGCGGATCTCGTCGAACAGATATGAAGAACGGACCAGCGAAGTCGCTTCAAAATTTATAAACAGTTCCTGAAACCCGAGCATGGGCGTGCGGTCCGGCTCTTGGATCTCAAATCCGGTGAGCCCCACGGAAAAGGTAAACGGATTGAGCCTGACATCTTCAAGCACGACGGGATGCCCTAACCGTTCAGCTAAGGCAGGGATGCCGTAGGTCTTCACGGCGTAGGGGACGACGACAAAACCCAACAGCGCATAAAGCGCCACCAAGCCACCAAGCACGGAGAGCAGGATTCGATAGCGGGAGAGGAACATCATGGCAGGAACACGTGAGAAGGTGGTGCGCCCGGCTGGAATCGAACCAGCGACCCTCAGCTTAGAAGGCTGATGCTCTATCCGACTGAGCTACGGGCGCGCATTGTTTTTTCCATCACTTAGGGGATGAATAGTTAACCAATTTTTCGCCTAGTGTTCCCGGCCTGTTCTCTTGAAAGTATCTGTGAACCTTTTGAGCCGCTTGAGTCAAGTCTCGCTCCTCAATGGCATTGTACCGTTTCCACATTTTCTCAGATTTATGGCCGACGATTTTCATGGCCGTTGCCGTATCCGCCCCCGCCCTTCTGAGGTTGGTCGAGGCACAATGGCGGAAATCGTGGAACCGGAAATTTGTGATACCGGCCTCCACGAGCACGGTCGTGACTGATCGGCTAACTCGCTGAAGTGGTCGGTCTTTATACGTGAAGACGTGCCTTGTGGCAAGGATGCCTGTCCGCGCAAGTCGCCGTAAGATCACTTTCACATCAGGAGTCACAGGAACCTGCCCAAGCAGTCTTCGTCTGTGTCTAGCGAGCAAAGGGTTATGTTCCTGCTTAAACTTCCCAGGCGGCAAACTTTCACGATCCCCCCGCTTCTAGCAGAAACCTAGCCATAGAGAGTCAATTTGGATATGCCTAGATACTCCGATGCCTCATCCATTGTCAAAAGCTCGCGCATGATTCTCTCTGACTGAAGTTCAGAACAAATTTGAACAAGTTGAGCACCCGCGTTTCCTCCGGTATGGCTCAAATAGCTCCGTCAGAGAGGTGCGCCCCTGGCCGGGGAGCAGCGGGACAGGCCTTCTCAGAGCTCCTCCGCACGGTCTCCGCCCCTCTGACCTGCCCGCTGCGAGAGTCCCGTGCCGCCGTCTTCGTTACGCCCCACCCTTGCTTGATGAAGAGTGAGGCTGGAACATAATGGTAAACGCGGCCGGACCGAGATCCAGCGTCGTCAGAGAGCATCCGCTTCCTGACCTGAGCCGATGGGTTTCGCCGGTTGAAAAATTAAGGAGCGCGATGAGAGCCGCAATTTACCCACCGCAAGACTGACAGCCATCGATTGCCATCAGAGATAGGCTCGTGTATCCACCGCATCTTGGACAAGTGGAGAGCGACGGCTTTCTCGGTCCACCTCGACATGACACCGTTCCTCCAATCGAAATAACGCGGGCCACATTCATTGCGGTCGGCACCAATGACCGTGGGAACGTCCTAATACATCTGGTTATGCGGAACCTGATCTCTGTATCGGCGAGCCTGCTCAAATGCTGCTTCTGCCTGCTTACGAAGGTCATGGATACGGGAGTCGGCCACTGTAGTCGATCCGGAGCGTTGAGCGTGCGCCGAAACACTGTTCGCTTCGAGTTCAAGACCGTCCGCTAATTTGCTCAAGGCTAACGCTTCTCCCCGATACCGGAAGGCAAGGTCCCGCGCATGCTCCGCATTCATGGCCGGATACTCCGCGGGCGGCGGCGTCTGTGTAGCGCACCCCATTCCGATCGACAAGCACGCCAGAATGCTTGTCCCAATCAATCCCCTCAGAAAAGGACGAGGCCGACACCGTGAACATTGCCCCGACAACCCGATGAATTTGGTGATTTGCTTCATCATGTTGAGCGCTTCCTTTCTGCAAGATGGATAGCCTTGCTTCTTCCTATGGGGTGATGCTCAGCGTCTCGATCTATCTCGCCATCTATCCATGTTTCCCGAAGCTGCAGGCGGCGGAATAGGCCCGGCTTCAGTTCCTAGAAGACCCGAGCCCGGTCCGGCAGTCGATGGTGAAAGCGGGGAAGCCGGCAGTCCAAGATCGGGACTTCTGGATGGTACATGGATTGTGGCGTAAACTCGTACGGTTCTCGCCTCGCCTCAGGACTTCGATCGCGAGGAGCAATCGTTCCTGATCCTTCTGCTCTCCCCTCTCGTCGATCCGCACCATGATCGCGATCAAGTTGAACAAATGGCTGCAGGTTGTTTGGTTCAGCCGACTCCAATGGCAAATTGTCGTTGACAGTCTCACGAGCAACGGCATCGGCCTGTTGCAGTTCCTCTTCAAATACATCGGTGTGGTATTCCGGCGTCGACGTAGTGGTGTGGGATGTCCAAACCGATTGCCCTGGTTCGCTGACGTCAATTTGCGTGACCGTCGACAGTCCCGGGCGGATGGGGTTCTCCATCAGTTCGTCCTTGAGTAACGCGATCCGGACCGGCACTCGCTGTACGATGTGGATAAAGTTTCCAGTGGCATTATCTGGGGGCAGCGTCGCAAACACGCTGCCTGAGCCTGGCACCAATCCTTCTACCGTGCCGTGATAGCGAGATCGTTTGCCATACATGTCGACGGAAACCAGCGCCGGTTGACCAGGTCGGACACGAGCCAGTTCAGTCTCGCGCAGGTTTGCCTCCACCCACAGATGGTCCAGCGGCACGATGGTCATCAGCGTCATCCCGGGGGCAACGCGGTCACCCACCTGTCCCTTCCGTTTGGCGACATAGCCCGCGACCGGCGAATGAATCTGCTGCCGACCGTAACGCAACTGGGCTTCAACGAATTGATATTTGGCCAGCTGCACGGCAGGGTGCTCCGTGACGGTTGTTCTTCCGATCTGGACATCGAGTGCTTCCAATTCCGCCTGTGTTTCACGGACCTCCGCCTCCAACGCCCGCATCTGATCCTCGGCGTTTTGGACTACCTGTTTCGGGACAGCCCCATGAGGAGAGACATAGCGATACCGCGCCATGTCATGACGAATGACATCCAATCGAGCGTGCCGAGCGGCCAATTTCTCCACAAATTGACGTCTGTGAACATAGAGGGCGGCGATCCGTCTCACCGTCTCGCCAAGGTTCCCACGCGCTTGGCCGAGCGTGGCGGCGGCCTCATTGGCATCGAGTGTCATGACGAGGTCGCCTTTGTTGACGAACTGCGTTTCCTCTGCAAGCACATTCGTGATAATGCCGGACACTTGAGACGTGACAGGCACCAAGTTTCCTGCGACGAAGGCATTATGCGTCTCCACGCGCAACCGCTCGACCTGCCACCAGTAGAGACCGTATCCGATAACTGCCAGGAGAATCCCGACGAGTAAGAGGACAAGGCGGCGGTTACGGCGTATCTGCAAGGCTTCAGACGAACGCTCGTTGGTGATGTCAGTTGTCATGGTGCTCCGGCTTATGCTCTACGTCCTGATTGTGATAGCCCCCTCCCAGCGCTTCGATGAGATCGACCATGGCCACCAACTGATCGCTCTCGAGAACTCTCAGGGCATACTCCTGTTCGAGAACGGGATGGCGGTGCCGCAGCACATCGCGATCATCGTCCAATCCTCCGGCGAGGCGTACCTTTGTGAGCCGGTAATCATGATCAGCCGATGTGAGCAGCCGTTGGTGCGCGGCAAGAATGTCTCGGGCAGAGTGCCAAGCGCTCAGGCTGGCGGCCACTTCCCGAGCGGCGTCCAAAAGCGTCTGATTGTAGAGTTCGACGGCCGCATCATACTCGGCTCGTCTTGCGCCTAGCTCACCTCTCAAACGGCCGCCCTCAAACCAGGGCAAGCGCAAGCCTGGCGCGATGCCATAGGCAAAACTTTGTCCGGAGAACAACAGATTGACCAACTGATCTGCGCCTTTCGTCGGCACCACAGCGTTGAACCCGACAAAACCGGTCAGATCGATGCTGGGAAGAAACTGCGCCTTGGCCACATTGATCCTCTCGGATGCGGCATGGGCGCGATACAGGCTAGCCGCGAGATCGGGCCGATGGGCTAAGAGCCCAATGGCTAAATGGTCGGGAAGCGGAACTCCCTGCGGGATGCCGGTCGCGCGCCCCACCAATCGCGGAATGGCGTCCGGACCTCTTCCGCTTAGGCGTGCAAGCAGATAGCGCTGCACATCGTACTGATCGCGAACTCCCGCCTCCCGCTTTTTCGCTGTTTCAAAGTCTATGGCCGCTTGCTGCACCGCAAGCTCCGTATCCAGACCGAATCGGAAGCGGATCTCCGTGAGTCGATGGACTTCTTGGCGTATGGCGACCATCTGCCTCGCAAGACCCCATTGGTGCTGGAGAGCGAGCGCCCGAAAGTACGATCGCGCCAGCGCCGTAGTGAGCCGAAGGCGTATGTCAGCCCGCTCCGCTTCTTGCGCCGCGGCCTCTCCCAGCGCCGCGTACATTACAGATCTATTTTTCCCCCAGAAATCGAACTCATAGCGGAAGCTCAAAGGATTGATGATTCCTAATAGAACGTGTGCCCCAGAGACACGCCCGCCGCTTAATGCATTGAAGACGCCGCGCTGTGACACCCGTTCATGAGTGAGGGAAGCATCCGCATCCAGGAAAGGCAGCAGCCTTGCCCCATCGACACGGACCAGGCTTTGCGCTTCATTCAACCGTGCGGTGGCAACCTTCAGATCGGGATTCTCATTCAGCGCTTGCGCCATGAGCCTGTTCAGTTCAGCGCTACCGAATTGTTCCCACCATCGTTCGTCCGGCCAATGCTCAAGGCGATCCTTGACCTCAGCGAGTGTCTCCACCATTTCTGGAGGTGGCTGATACTCGGCATGGTGCTCTTGCGAGGGAATCCACGCGCAGCCGTGCGGCAGCAGCAGACAGCCGGCCAGAGTCAACGCTGCACGCAAAGAAGAAAACACCCTCATACTTTCTCCATCAATTCTTCAGCTTGTCGACCGCGCCAATCATTGCGGCTCATGGCGCCGCCAGTGCGAGTTGGAACGGCGCACCACACTAGCGCTGCCAACGCAAGAAAGAGATATCCCGACAACAGAAACGCATCGTCCATGGACAGAATGGCCGACTGTTGTTTGATCAACCCGACCATTCTTGCTGGGAGTGTGTCAGCATGAAACTCCCTCTGCATAAATGTCGCAGCCGTCAGCTGAGAGGGATCATAGGAGGCGAATACACGGCCTCCGAAGTGATCGGCCAGATGAAGTTGATGGAAGGGCGTGCGGCGGAACACAACGATGCCTTGGCCGCTGATGCCGAATCCGCCGGCGGCGATACGAAACAGGGTAGCCATATCTGCGGCTCGAAGAACGTTCGAACCGGAAAGACCATGGAGCGTCAGCATATTCAGCGGAATAAAGAACGCGCCGAGGAACACGCCTTCCATCAACATGGGCCAGAACAATTGATCGAAAGAATGCGGTTCGTCGAACAGACCTAACCAATAGAACGTTCCGGCGAAACCCAAACAGACAAGGCTGGCGACGATGCGTGCGTCGATCCGATGAGAGATCGAGTACACGTGCGTCAGCAACAGCATCGGCATACCGAAGATCATCAACGGAAGAAACTCCTGGCCGGCGAGCGATGACGAGTAGTCCAACAGGAGCTGGAGCTGCACGACGAACATGGACAGCAAGCCTTGCAGGCAGAAAAAACCCATGCAGAGAAGCGTCGTGCCGATCGCGAAATTGCGCGAGCGGAAGAGACGCACATCGACAGCGGGCTCCGATGTCCCCAACTCCCAAATAATGAAAGCAGGAACGGCGCAGATGACCACGGCTAATACGGCCGCCAAAAACGGCGACTCGAACCAATCGAAGTCATTGCCTTGATTCAAGATGGTTTGAATGCCAAGCAGCATGATCGCCAGGAGCAGATATCCGATCACGTCAAAGGAAACAAACTGCGTCGTCATACGACGACCAGAGAGTAGTTCTCCTATCAGCGCGGCGATGGCTAGACCGGCGACCGTATTGAGTAGAAACAGGGACCGCCACCCTAATTCATCCGCGAGCCATCCACCCAACGCGAGTCCGATGGTGAACGGCAGCAGAGCGAACACGCCCCACAGCCCCAAGCCCACCGCCTTTCGATCGTCCGGATATTCATCTACTAGCAGGGACTGTCCGACGGGAAGGGTGAGCCCTCCCGCCAATCCCAGCAAAAACCGTCCTGGCAAAAAGAACCAGAGGCTGCCGCTCATTGCGCAAAGGAATGAAGCGCCCGCAAAAGCCGTGAACGCGCCAACATACACGCGATAGTCGCCATAACAACGGCTCAGCCATCGGGAAATCGGAAACCCGAGCGCCAAACCGATCATGAAATCCGTTGTCGCCCAGGACGCATAGCTGGGAGTGACGCCTCCCAGATCGCCGGCCGTATGGGGCGACAGAGCTGTGTAGGCGCCGGCATTGAACAGCACGAGCATGTGCCCAACTCCAAGCGTCACATTGAAAACGATAAATCGCCACCCGGTTAATCGAGTTTCAAGCTGAGTCTTCATCCTAGGTACGTTTCCTCGCTTACTCGACTCAACGACGCTGAAATCCGTGATAAGGGGTGGAGGGACATCCCACAGGAGGAGCGAAGATGCCGACCTTGAGGGCACTCAAGGCTTTCCTCCACCTTATCTGGCGAAAAAAAAAGACTCCTACCAGCATTAACGCTGATAGGAGTCATCAGCCGGCACTGGCCGGCACATTCAGGTGAACTCCATCACCCTGACAAGCTGAATTGTTTTCCTACCCTTGCAGGACCATGGTTCCCTCAGTATTGGTCACGCATTCAATTTCGTTAAAAACAGCCGCTTCATTTAAGGAGCAAAAATCAGACCTTCCTGGAACACTTGCAAAGCGCTGCATAACCACTACGATCCGTTGTGCACCAACGGATTCGCACAGTGCGCGCCGTGCGGTTTCACTCTTCGTGCACTCCGGCAGTGACGCTCTCCAGATTTCAAAAAAAACTCCCACCGCTTGTTATGCCGTAGGAGTCATCAGCCACGAGGGTCTGGTCCCTAGCGGCGTTTCTCGGTGAACTCCTTCACCGTGTTTTCACCATACCGTGGAATGCGGTGACAGTCAAGGCGTCTTCCCGTCTACTAGACTTGCTCACATAGGTTACTACGTGGAACTCACAAGGAATTGCCAGGCCATACCCTATCGATTCTTGAGTATCAGGTATCACGTTTTTCCTCGTCCCTTCAAGATGACAACGTGCTTCAGGTTATGGAACTTCCTGGACGAATGGTCTGCTGCAGCCGTGTTAATGAGAGGTCTCTCTGACGGGTAGCCTCGCACAACACTTTGAGCAATCAGGCCCGCATTCATTGGTCTCATGTGCTGCCCCAGAGCACGTTATACGACAATCCTCAGACCGCCACAAACGTATTGTCTCATACGGGTCGAGGGCGTTGAACCTAGGTAACGAGCCCAGCGCCTGAGTCACGCGCATACTCAGGAAGAGTCCCTCAATTGTTGAAACAGGTTCATTCATGGAGCGGGTCCTCTTCGGATGGCTGTTGTATGCGGTCTTCTTGACAGGTGCGCTCACGGTCCTTGACGGGGAAATCACGTAATGAATGCAGCCGAAGCTGTTCGAAGTTTCCTTGCGCAGGCTTGATACTGACTCTGACTTGGAGGCAGGGCCCGCGGCGTGGGGCCCTTCTCAACGAGTGATGCGCTACGCCGCTGATGAGGGGCGGGATCATGATCGTCGAACTACCTCAGAGCTGGCTTACGAGGCATTTCCCTCATTTCGTTATTGAGCTCGGTTCTAGTGAACGGCTTTGCTCACTTGCTGAATGGTAGTCGCGGTGTCGGTATCGGAGGCCTCGATTTTGACACGGTCTCCCACTTTGAACCCGCAATCTTCTTTGTTGCCGATTGCAAAACCTGACCCTCTGGCCACGTCCTCATTCGCTTTCTGATCGGTAGAGCCCACCACGTCTTTCATCTTGCTCGGATCTTTAGAAAGGGCGCCCGGCTCACCCTGCCCCACAGAGGGCATGACAACCGACCCACCCTTGCCCTGCTTAGCCTGTTTGTCCATAAACGGCGTAGGTGGAATTTCCTGCTGTTCCTTGACGCTCTCTTGACCGGTCGACATGTGGGAGCCCTTGCCGCGGGCACAAATGATATTCGTATCCTTGGTCACGCGTAACGTCACGTTTTTCCCCTGCTCTCCTTGCACGGTGTAGCGATCACCGTCAATCTTCGTCAGCTGACCCAAGAGCTGGCTTTCGCCTTCAACTGCCAAGACCGCTACCGGTAATGTCATGCCTGCAGCCCCGATCGAAATCGTGAAGAGTCCTGTTATGAGATGGGATTGATATGTGTTCATGGTGTTTCTCCCTTGTTCGATTTACTCACCAGTCGATACAAGCGGTCGACATCCATCTCCCTAAGGAATACCTGCTTCTAAAAACTGGTGTTGCGATATTTCAGTGCAACAACCTGTCGTGCGCCTTCCGGTGTCGATGTCCGCCGACTATTTGTTTACCCTACCGAGAAACCTCGCTGAGCGCCGCTGGGCATATCCCCTGACGGAAGCGCGAAGTTTCGTGACAGCGTATGAGCCGCGCCCGGCGCAGTCGCAAATCCAGCAGGCCGCGAACGCATACGAAAGGCATCGTGATACACCTGATACATTGGAGGAACAGCGTCTCGGAGCACGGATGCGCCGTTAAGCTGCTAATGTGGTGTGTTGCAGCGTGGATGATTGCAGGGGCAGATAGCGGAACCTGTCTGCCCGCTCGCCACCGATTCGCACTCGGGACTGCAATAGGTCTCGTCCGTCACCCGACATCCACACGCATAATGCGCACAGATCTGTCCTCTTTGTTCAACTGCCGTCGTGGTGCTCATGATCGTGCCTCTCGCCAATGATGGTCTCACAATGCTTATACCTCCATTCCTCTCGAGCGGGAGCTGGCAAAGCGCCTAGATCCTAGCGGCAGGGACGGTCAGGTTCTCCAACAGTGGGGATGCCAGCGGCGGCGCGACCCACACGTTGATTGAGCGAGTTACCATCAGCGTGAAGACAAGATGTGCTTCACCTGATCGGAGCGTATAGGCTATGGTGCAGGATGGCTGTGCGCAACGTGGCTCTCTTCATTCTCTATACTGCCTCTGGCCGGCTCCTTCTCCAGCATCGCACCCCCGACGCCCCTCGATTGCCGAATCACTGGGCATTCTTTGGAGGCGGAATAGAACCAGGAGAACGGCCCTCTGACGCACTCAAGCGCGAGGTGATCGAGGAATTGTCATATCACGTGCAGGACCCGCACTTTCTCATGACACAAGTCTTTAGAGAGGGCGAGGACGAGAATACAAAGTATGTCTTCGTTGAACGGTACGAGGAGCAGCCACTGGAATTAGGAGAAGGACAGGCAATGGGCTGGTTTCTCCCCGACGAAACGCAGGATTTGCAAATGGTCGACCACGATCGCGCGATTGTAGAACGAGTGCGGCAGTATTTGCGCAAACAATAAGCGCAGCCACCAGGCACATTATCCGGGTCTCATCCGGTGGGCCGATCCCATCCCTGTGAATACAACGCTTCTTTCCCCCTCGTCTTTCTGGAACGATACCCGCCCTAGCCGTATGACGGTTGATGTCCGTCACCTTTGAACCCAAGGACTCGATCTCCCTGCGCCAAATCGCCTCGACTGCCGTATAATGCCTACCCTCAGGAGATGATCGCCACGCCTTCCCACTGGTGGAAATGATCAAACCCTCGTTCGACCTTCATCCAGGAGACCACCATGTCGCCACGCGCACGTGCCGTTTCGCCCACTCGACGAGCCCGGGCGAAGGACCCTGTTCTTGATTATCCCGGCTACGCCCTCAAGGTGGGGGTCAAAGCCCCGTCGACCATTCGAGTCCTCCAGCAGCGATTGAATCAGGTCGGATGTGGGCCGATCGCCACAAGCGGCGTCTTCGACCGCGCGACAGGGGAAGCCGTGCGGCTCCTCCAAGCACGCTCAGTCGATGGGCAGGGGCAATCGCTCAAAATCGACGGCGTGGTCGGGCCACTCACCTGGG
This sequence comes from Nitrospira sp., assembly GCA_022226935.1. Lineage (GTDB taxonomy): Bacteria > Nitrospirota > Nitrospiria > Nitrospirales > Nitrospiraceae > Nitrospira_A. The sequence goes on along the minus strand of CP092081.1, from coordinate 917,896 downwards.
CCGCGCTTTTCGGAGCGCACAGGGTCCCCTGGATCGTACACAACCCCATTTCAGCTTTGATGAAAGCCACCCTCAGCGTTGCCTCGTCACAGGTCGGCGTAATGGAAGACCCGCCCGGTTCAAACCGCGGTCTCAAAGTGGATGAGTATCTGAACGCAGTGGGTATCGATCCTTCGACCGGAAGTTACGCCTGGTGTGCCGCCTTCATCTACTGGTCCTTCAGCCAAGCGGCAATTCAGCTGGGAACCGCCAATCCCGCCATTCGCACGGCAGGCGTGTTGGATCATTGGAAGAAAGCCGGACAGGCCGGCATCACCCGTTTGCTGGCCGGGCAAATCCTGGACGATCTCTCGCTTTTGAAACCAGGGCTTGTTTTTGTGATCAACACCGGAGGAGGTCGTGGTCATATGGGTCTCGTGGAAGACTTTCGCGACGATCGCCTAGTCACCATCGAAGGAAACACGAATCTCCCAGGTGACCGCGAAGGCGTCGGCGTCTTTCGTCGAAGCGGTCGCACCATATCCGACATCAACCAGGGTTTCTTGAGTTACGAGTGATAGTTCGACGAATCATCATGAAGCGACCTTGAGCCAAGACCAGTTCTCCGTCGTCCAGGTCCCATCGGCCCTACCATTCCCAACACGAAGTTTGTACTATGCCCCGGTTGATTAGAGGTGTGTTGCTGCAACGAACCCTTACCCATCGCGAAGGAAAACTAGGCGCGGAATTCCTTCCTCCGCACCTGCCATAGCCGGCGCCTTCTCTCACTCATGCAGGATGTCGAATCGCACGCGTCGCTCACGCTGATTGATGTGCCCGGAGGCCTGCCCTGGCTCGGCCATCTCCGCGCCTTCAAGCATCGGCCGCTGCGCACGATGTCGGAATGGTGGTGCCGGTATGGCGATGCGCTGCGCTTTCGGCTGGGCCCCAAGACCGTCCATCTGTTCAGCCATCCCGCGTTGGCCGAAGAGGTGCTGCTGTCGCAATCCGAACGTTTTGGAAAAGTGTACGAGCAACGTCGTCCCACCGGGCTCGCGCTGGTATTGGGTAACGGGTTGGTAACCAGCTCCGGCGAGGTATGGAAGCGGCACCGACGCATCATCCAGCCTGTGTTTCACCGCTCTCGCATGACAGCGATGGCGAATCGAATGGCGCAGGTAGGAGAGCAACGGCTCGCCGGTTGGAAAGCTCATGGTGAGCGGTCGATAGATATCGCCGCCGAAATGATGCAATTGACGCTGGAAGTCATCTCCCAAACGATGTTTCACACCAGTGTCGCGCAGCACATGGACCAGATCAGCCATTCGCTGCGCGTGAGTCTGAAATATGCGTTCGACTCATTTCATAACCCGGTGCACCTGCCGGCCTGGATCCCGACCGCCCGCAACCGTGAATTTGGTCGCGCCCTGCGATTCATGGATACGCTGATCTACGAATTAGTCGCGGCCCGGCGGCAGAGCGGGGCGCAGCACGACGACCTTCTCAACCTGCTACTCCAAGCTCGGGATGAGGAGACCGGCATAGGATTGAGCGATCAGGAACTCCGGGATGAAGCGCTGACGATCTTTGCGGCCGGACATGAAACCACCGCCAATGCGCTCGCCTGGACATGGTATTTGCTCGCCACCCATCCCGAGGTGAGGACACGGTTCCACACGGAGGTAGACCGGGTTCTTCACGGTCGGACCCCCACTGCGGACGATCTGCAACACCTGCCGTACACGCGTGCGATCTTCGATGAATCGCTCCGCCTCTACCCGCCGGTCCCGGCCATCCAAAGGAAGACTCTGACAGAGACGACGCTCGGCGGATTCTCCCTCCCGGCCAACGCCATCGTGCTCGTCGGCCTGTACAACCTGCACCGGCATCCGGCATTTTGGGCCGACCCGGAACGGTTTCTGCCGGAGCGCTGGTTGGATGGGACACGGCCCCCTGCCCGCTGCGCCTACCTTCCCTTCGGGGTAGGACCGCGCGCCTGCGTGGGCACGCACTTTGCGGCAGTGGAAGGCCCTCTGCTTTTGGCACTGATCGGCCAACGCTACGATCCGCAACTGGCGCAGGAATCCGTCGAGCCTGAAGTGATGGTGACCTTGCGGCCGAAGAACGGCATCCGCATGACGCTTCAGCGGCGGCATCAGCCAGTCACTTTTGGCTAAAGCCGAAGGCAGTCATACGGAAGCCCATCAGGTGGCAACGTCAGACTGATGAAGTTGGAAGGCGGAAGAACCGGCCAGGATCCGGTGAGAGAGAAGAAATTTGGTCGGGGCGAGAGGATTTGAACCTCCGACATCCTGGTCCCAAACCAGGCGCGCTACCGAGCTGCGCTACGCCCCGACTGAGTGCTTCGCCATCGCTTGTTGCAGCAACGTCTTCGCTTGCGCAAAGGCGCGGGCCCGATGGCTGATTCGATTTTTGACCTCCGGCGGCAATTGTCCCAAGGTCTGACCATACTCCGGCAGAATAAAGACCGGATCATACCCGAACCCGTTGGACCCCGCGATCGACTCGGCAATGCCCCCTTCTAACACGCCCTTGGCCGACAGGGTCTTGCCGCCGGGAAACGCGATGGCTGCAACGGTCACAAAACGAGCCCCCCGTTGCGCAGGAGGGATTCCCCTGAGCTCATGCAATAACTTCCGGCAATTGTCTTCGTAGGTCGCATGCTCCCCGGCATATCGTGCGGCAAACGCTCCCGGTCGTCCATCAAGCGCGTCGACCTCCAGCCCCGTATCGTCCGCGACTGCCGGTAATCCCGTAAAGCGGGTGATCTCCACGGCCTTCTTCATCGCATTGGCTTCGCAGGTCTCACCGTCTTCCACCACTTCCGGTGCCTCAGGAAAATCATCGAGGGTCCGAATCGTGATATCCAATCCGCCCAGCAGCGCGACAAGCTCCTGCTTTTTATGCTGATTCCTCGTGGCCAGCACAATCTGCATGGTTAGCTCAACGAGCCGATCAGCGACTTCTGCAAATCTACCAGCTCGCGGATGGCGCTCCATCCCAGATCGAGAAATTCATCCATATCTTTTTTGTTGAAGGGAGTCCGTTCGGCCGTCCCCTGCACTTCGACGTATTGCCCGGCGCCGGTCATCACAAGATTCAAATCGACCTCGGCATGTGAGTCTTCCTCGTAGGCCAAGTCCACCATCACTTGCCCGCCCACTTTCCCGATGCTGATGGCCGCCAGGTAGTCGGTCAACGGATTGACCTTGAGCAGGTCTTTCTTTTTCAAGACGGTGATGGCATCCGCCAGAGCAATGAACGATCCGGTGATGGAAGCGGTGCGGGTCCCGCCGTCGGCTTGAATGACATCGCAATCGATCCAGATGGTCCGTTCACCCAAACGTCCGGTATCGATGACGGCTCGGAGAGCCCTCCCCACCAGGCGTTGAATCTCCAGCGTGCGGCCGCCCTGTTTGCCCTTGACTGATTCACGCGGCGAACGATCATGTGTCGCCCGCGGCAACATGGCATATTCGGCCGTGACCCATCCGGTTCCCTTGCCTTTGAGAAAAGGCGGCACTTTTTCTTCGACAGACGCGGTGCAAATCACCTTCGTGTCGCCCATTTCGATCAGGACGGATCCTTCGGCATGTTTCGTAAAATTGCGCGTCACTTTGACGGGGCGGATTTGATCCCGTCGCCGCCCATCAATTCGCCCCAACCCGGCCCCGATCGTCATTCAGTCGCGCTCCTTCCTGCACGGTAATTCAAAGCAGCGGATTATAGTGAACGCCTCGTCAAAGAGCAAATCCGGCCGATCGAGCGGAACTGGTGTTCTCAAACTGCGTTTCAACTGGCGTTCAGCAAGTGCCTCTGTATAATTCAGCCAATGGCTGACTCGATGTCCGAAAACGACACATTCCAGGCGTCAGCCATCTGACCGGCGTCAGACTTGACGGCCAAGCCCGTATCGACGACCGCAGTCGTCTGTAGGATTCTGTCCGTAGCCGGATTAGCTTGCACATTGTTGGGCAATTATCAGCCTTACGCAGAGCGAGGCAAGGAGGCGGTATTGGCACAAAAGGTGCACATTCAGAACGCAGCACCAGCACTTCAGACTTCGTTCCTAAAAACCGATACTGATTCTATTCCTGATTCCGCATTACTTTGAACTTAACCCGCGAGCGAGCCGTATGAGCATCCCCAGCGTCAGTGAAGTGACCACGCAACAATCCATTCTCGAAAACCGCCATATCCTGATTGTGGACGACGAAGAACCCATTCGCCGCCTATTGGGCTACTTGCTCGAGCCGCATGGCTACCGGGTGACCCTCGCCGGCGAAGCTCGCGAAGCCCGTCAACGGATGGAGACCGGGTCCTACGCCATGGTGTTGTGCGACGTGAACATGCCCGGCGAATCGGGGATGGACCTCATTCGCCATATTTTGACCCAATATCCCAACACGGCCGTCATCATGATCACCGGACTCGACAGCCCCGTCTTGGCCAACGCCGCCCTGGACATGGGCGCCTTCGGCTACATCATTAAGCCCTTCGAGACCAACGAAGTCTTGATCAACGTGGCCAATGCGTTGCGGCGGCGCAAGCTGGAAATCGAAAACGCCATGCATCGGGAAAATCTCGAAGAAGTCGTCCGAACCAGGACGATTGCCCTGCAACAGGCGCTGGAATGGCTGGAACGGAGCGAGAAAGAACTACGGCTCTCGCGCGAGGAAACCATTCAACGCCTCGCCATCGCCGCTGAATATCGCGACAGCTCGACCGCGCAACATATCCAACGGATGAGCCATTACTGCGAGCTGCTGGCGCGCCGGTACGGAGTATCGCCCGATCGCTGCGATCTCATTCGCACCGCCAGCCCCATGCACGATATCGGCAAAATCGGCACCCCGGACCATGTGCTACTCAAGCCCGGCAAATTCACCCCCGAAGAATTCAAAGTCATTACGCAGCATACGGAAATCGGCTATCGAATTCTGGCCGGCTCCGACTCAGACCTGCTGAAAGTCGCCGCGCTCATCGCGTGGACGCATCATGAACGGTACGACGGCACGGGCTATCCGCGCGGGATCAAGGGTGAGGAGATTCCGCTGGAGGGCAGGATCGTCGCGATCGCAGATAATTTCGACGCCCTCACGACTCAGCGGGTGTACAAGCCGGCGTATGATTTCGACCATGCGAAGGAGCTCATGCTGAAGGAACGGGGCAAACATTTCGATCCCGACCTCCTCGATATCTTTTTCGATTCCATGGCCGACATCAAACGCATCTTCGATCAATTTGCGGACCCGACCTGGCTGTCCTCCTCCCGGCATCGTGCCATCACTCATGACCAGGGGGAGGCCGTATGACCCGCCCATCACGAAACTGGATCGCCTATCTGTGCGAGAATCTGGCCTCGTCCGGCATGATGCCGACGTGGGAAGCCGCCACCTACCTGACCGATAACCTGTTCGGAGACAAACCCAACCCGAGGCTCCTGCGCACGACCTGCCCGTACGAGGATACGACGCACTTGCTCCAACGGCTGTACCAGCCGCTCGTGGCGGCGGCCACACGCGATCTGCCGCTGCCGGCGGCAGCCATGATCCACGTGTTCACGGACATCAGTCTCACCGGGAATTCGGCCGTACTGGTGGTGTATTTCCCGGGTGCCAATCAGCCGCATCAACTCTTGCTGTTGGATGCCGCCAAAGCCTGGGAGCTGGTGTTTGAAAATTCAGACGAGTTCAATACCTGGGCGGAAAAACGGTATCATTCAATCAAAGCCGCGCTTGCCAACCTCTCCACCGGCGTCCCCGCCTCCCCGATCTTGCCCGCACCACTCGAAGCCGTCAAAAATTGATCGCTACTACGCGTCGTAGTTCAGATTCGGCGCCAACCACCGCTCGACTTCGCCTACGGAAAGCTTCTTGCGCGCCGCATAATCTTCCACTTGATCGCGGTTGATTTTCCCCACCGCAAAATACTTCGCTGCCGGATGCGCAAAGTAGAGGCCGCTGACGGCTGCCGCCGGTAACATGGCATAGGACTCCGTCAACGTTACACCCGATTGCGATTCCGCCTGCAGCAGATCGAACAGGAGTCGCTTCTCCGTGTGATCGGGACAAGCGGGGTATCCCGGCGCCGGACGAATGCCGCGGTACCGCTCGCGGATCATATCGTCGTTGGTGAGTGCCTCGGCTTTCCCATATCCCCATTCCAGGCGAACCTGCTTGTGCAGCCATTCGGCGAATGCTTCGGCCAGTCGATCTGCCAGCGCCTTCACCATGATGGAGTTGTAGTCGTCGTGGTCCTTCTCATACTTCGCACAGAGCGCTTCCACGCCGATGCCTGCCGTCACCACAAAGGCTCCCACATAATCGCCGCGTCCGGACGCCTTCGGCGCAACATAGTCCGCCAGCGCCAGGTTGCACTGATCGGCCGGTTTCTCCGTCTGTTGCCGGAGCGTATGGAAGGTGGTGAGGACATCCCGGCGATCGCCATTCCGATACAACTCAATATCATCGCCGACGCTATTAGCCGGGAAAAATCCATAGACGCCACGCGCCGTCAGTAATTCGCCGTGGATGATCTCCTCCAGCAACGCCTGCGCATCGGCCAGCAGTTCCTTGGCCTTCGGGCCGACAGTGGCGTCTTCCAAAATGTCGGGATACCGGCCGCGCAATTCCCACGTGTGAAAGAACGGTGTCCAATCGATGAAGGGCACCAATTCGCGCAACGGCATACGATCGATCTGACGCACTCCGGTGAATGACGGCGTGGGAATATCGGCGGAAGCCCACTCGGTCGGCATCCGATGTGCCCGCGCAGACTCCAAGGTGCGGAGTGATTTGCTCCCTCGATCTTGATGCGCCTGGCGGATACGATCGTAATCCTCGCGAATGGATGCGGAAAATTCCTGCTCCTGCTGCTTGTTGATCAGGCTTCCCACCACCCCGACGGCGCGCGAGGCGTCCAGCACATGCACCGTCGTATTGCTGTAGGACGGCGCAATTTTCACGGCTGTATGGGCTTTGCTCGTCGTCGCGCCGCCGATAAGTAACGGCACCGTGAACCCCTGCCGCGTCATCTCCTTGGCCACATGCACCATTTCATCCAATGATGGCGTGATCAATCCACTCAGGCCCACCATGTCCACCTGTTGTTCCCGAGCCGTCGCCAGGATCTTTTCGCAGGACACCATCACGCCAAGATCGATCACCTCGTAGTTGTTGCAGCCCAACACCACCCCGACAATGTTCTTGCCGATATCGTGCACGTCGCCTTTGACGGTCGCAAGCAACACCTTGCCATTGGCGCGCGAGGTGCCCAATCGCTGTTTTTCCGCCTCCATGAACGGCATGAGGTAGGCCACAGCCTTCTTCATGACCCGGGCGCTTTTCACCACTTGCGGTAGAAACATTTTTCCCGACCCAAAGAGATCGCCGACGATGTTCATGCCGGCCATCAATGGCCCTTCAATCACGTCGAGCGGCCGCGCGGATTTCTGCCGAGCCTCCTCCACATCCTGATCGATATAGTCCGTCAGCCCTTTCACCAGGGCATGGGCTAGGCGCTCTTCCACCGGCCGCTGACGCCACTCATCGTCTTTCACTACCGCTTTGCCCTTTTGCTTGACCGTGTCCGCAAACGTCACCAACCGTTCGGTCGCATCGGGGCGGCGATTCAACAGCACGTCCTCCACCAGCGCGAGCAAATCCTTAGGAATTTCTTCATACACGGCCAGCTGCCCGGCATTGACGATGCCCATATCCAGGCCAGCTTGAATCGCATGGTAGAGAAACGCGGCATGCATCGCCTCTCGGACTACATTGTTGCCGCGGAATGAAAAGGAGATATTGCTAACGCCGCCGCTGACCTTGGCCAGCGGGAGATGAGTCTTGATCCAGCGTGTCGCGTCGATGAAATCGACGGCATAATTGTTGTGTTCTTCCAGTCCAGTCGCAACCGTAAGAATATTCGGATCGAAAATAATGTCCTGCGGCGGCATACCAACCTGCTCCGTCAACAGACGATAGGAGCGCTCGCAGATCTCGATGCGCCGCGCGACCGAGTCGGCTTGTCCACGCTCGTCGAATGCCATGACGACGATGGCCGCGCCATATCGCCGGATGAGCCGCGCTTGCTCCAGAAACTTGGTCTCGCCTTCTTTCAAGCTGATGGAATTGACGATGCCTTTGCCTTGAATGTTGCGGAGCCCCTCTTCGATGACCTCCCACTTGGAGCTATCCACCATGATCGGCACACGCGCGACGTCAGACTCGGCCGCCAGGAGACGCAAGAACTTCTGCATCGCCGCCTTGGAATCCAACAGGCCTTCGTCCATGTTGATATCGATGATTTGCGCCCCGCCCTCGACTTGTTGTCGCGCCACGGTCAGGGCCTTGTCGTAGTCGCCGGCCAGAATCAGTTTGGAAAAGGCCGGTGACCCCGTAATGTTGGTCCGCTCGCCGACGTTCACAAAGTTCGATTCCGGCCGCACGGTCAGCGCTTCGAGGCCGCTGAGGCGCAAAAAGGGCTCCACCTTGGCTGGCCGACGGGGTGACACCCCGCGCACTGCCTCTGCAATATTGTGAATGTGGTCGGGCGTGGTGCCGCAACAGCCGCCTACAATATTGAGCCACCCGTTCTGCGCCCATTCACGCAACTGAGGGGCCAGCGACTCCGGAGTTTCAGGAAAGCCCGTGGGCAACAAAGGATTGGGCAAGCCGGCATTCGGATGGCTGCTGACAAAAATCGGCGCGAGCTGCGACAGTTCTTCGATCAAGGGCCGCATTTCCTTCGGCCCCAGTGCGCAATTCATGCCGACACTCAGCAGCGGCACATGCGAAATGGAATTCCAGAACCCTTCGACCGTCTGCCCCGAGAAGCCGCGATTGCTCCCGGCCTGGATGAATGTCACCGACGCCATGATCGGCACCTGCCGGGCGCCTTCCGCGAACAGTTGCTGAATCGCAAAAAACGCCGCCTTGGCGTTCAGCGTGTCAAAAATCGTTTCGACAAGCAGCAGGTCGACGCCGCCGTCCAGCAGACCGCGTACCTGCTCGCCATAGGCCTGCACTAATTCCGGATAGGTGGTCCCGCGTGCTGCGGCATCATTGGAGTCTGTCGAAACCGACGAGGTCTTCGTGGTCGGCCCGATCGCGCCCGCCACGAAACAGCGCCGCGCAGGCTGCGCCGCCACGACTTGAGCGACCGCCCCCTTGGCACATTCCGCTCCGGCTTTGGACAGCTCATAGCCAAGATCCTCCATCCCGTAGTCGGCCAGTGACACGGATTGAGAGTTGAATGTATTGGTTTCGACAATGTCCGCCCCGGCTTCGAGATACTGCCGGTGGATTGCCTCAATGACACTCGGTTGGGTGACGTTCAGCAGGTCGTTGTGTCCCTTGAGGTCTTTTTTCCACTCCTTGAACCGCTCCCCGCGAAACGCGGCTTCGTCCAATTTATGGCGCTGGATCATAGTCCCCATGGCACCATCGAGGATCAGGATACGTTCACGGAGCAGGTCTTGAATGTCGTGTACCGGCATGACTACCTATGTCTTTCTGTCACCGGGTTTCAGATATGCGGCGACGACGGCGATGACTGCAGTTGAGCGGGCATCATATCGGGAACGGACTTTTTTCAGCAAGCCATGACGGGCTCTCCGCCTTGACAATGACTATCCCGGCCGATACGATGCCAGACAGTGTCTGGGCCGAGCCTGAGTCGATTGTATGGCGCATCAGACAGTTACCCGCCTCATTATTTGCTGTCTCCTCTTTATCAGCCTCCTCGGACCGGAATGCCCTTCGCTATGGGCCGGACCCTATTTTGAGGATGGCTATCTCGGACTGACTCAAACCGAACTCCACGACAAACTCGGCCTGCCCCAAGCCGTCCGGGACCGCAAATCCGCTTTGCGCGTCTTCACCTATTACCCCATCAGCGACTGGGAGCAATACTTCAAGAAAGTCGTGTCTCCTGAAAACGGCGAAGATGTCTACACCTTCAAGCGTGACGGCATCGATGTCCGATATTCCTTCAGTTTTACCTTCGACCCTAACGATCATAACGAGCAGCGGCCGCTGTTTGTCCGTCTCGTCGATATCGAGTTCTCTCCGCCTGTGGCCTTGAGCAGGATCCCTCAACTCGTTCCGGAATTTAAACCACCGGAGGACCCCTCTGCGCCGGTGTTCCGCTCCAACATCATGTTGCTGTTTTTTTCAGGAGGCCCGTCGGCTGATGCGCGGTTCATTGTGCGGGAGAAAGGAAAGGATGCACTCGACTGGTCACTCGCCTTCCAGATGTTCGCCTTACAGGGTCTGCCGGATCCGTTGACTCCGAAAGCGCCGATCGACCGCCTGGAAATCAGTACCCAAAGCCTGCCGCTGGTCAAACTGCGCCAGCGCAACACCCACGAACCGGTCCTGAATCCCTACTCCAAGGCCTTCTCCCAGCAGCCACCACCCGCGCCCGCTGTGAAAAAGATTCCGGTGCCGACTTATGCCGAGTAGGACATGTCAGGGAGTGGGTTGTTCGGCTGGCTCCAACTGGCGAGCCGTGCGTTCGTCTTGCGCGCGATAACTCTGCTCGGTCTGGCTCCGCATCCGCCCCAACATATTGTCTACCGGCTGACCAGTGCTCTGTTGAGGAGGTCCCGCAAGCGCCTCCAGAGAGGGAGCATCGATCGCGATGACCTGGTAGAGAGCCGCGACACCCACCAATACCAGAAGAAACTTGCAGAGAATCCTGATGGCGGGATTACCGCTCAAAAACATCAGTGTCAGGAGAACCAAGGAAGACACCCCGGCCACAATCACGACGGCGGTCTGATAGGCCGTCAACCCCTTGATTGTCCGCGAACCGACTTTCGCCGCAACGGCGCTAAGGAAATCGCTGATCAGCCCCGAAGAAGGAAGCTTTTTGCCCTCGGTGACGGCCGGTGCCGGCACAAGCGCGGGAGCCGGAGAGTCTGTGCCGGTCATGGTTCGCACCCGGCCCCGATAGGCAGCCGGTACCTGATCGAGATTGTCGGTCAAGACGGCTTGGCCCTGGGCATCCGTATAGACATAGAGAGAGCCTGCCTCGGCCCCAATTCCGGCATAACCCAGGCAACAGAACCCCAGCGCGCTCGCCCATACCCAGGCCTCGTTCCGTCTCCAGCCTCTGCGTCCCATCCTCCGCCCTCCTACCATACTCCGTTAAGCATAGCAGGTCCAAACTCCCCCTCCCTTGACGGACCGAAAACCTATTGTTTAGCATGCAGCGAGCACTTGCATTCGCACATTCGTTGACGGAAGGATCTTTGTGACCGATCAGACGACTTCGGCAGACCCCGTTTCTTCTTTGCCCCCGACCGCGGAGCCAACACCGTTTATCCGTCAACGGCCGGTCAGGATCATCATCAATTCGTTTCTCGTGCTGTTCGTAGTCGCCCTGATCGCGTTTCGCTTCGTGCCTGGCTGGTTGGACCCCGATTTCTCCAAACATATCGAAAGCCACCGGGTGATGGTGGGCATGGATCGCAAGCAGGTCTTGGATTCGTGGGGGTCGCCGAACACGATGAATGTGACCCATACCAGCGATGGGCTCCGGCGCGAAGAATGGATCTTTGAAGATTGGGAAAGCCCGGCGGTCGTGAAACACCGGTATCTCTACTTTGAAGAAGGCAAGCTGATCGGCGGCCATTTTTCAGGATCCGACGTGCGCCTGCCGTTGCCGACCACCCCGGAACCGGTCAAACCGAAGGGCCACCCGTAGTCGCCGGATATCGATGCCTCCGGCCGGACCCCCTCCTCTCCCCGTCTCACTCAGCTTCGCTGGTTGCCTCACGAACCTGCAGGGCCAAGCGGCTCAACAGAATTTCCGCCCGTTGCCTGTCACATTCTGCAACCATGACGCGGCTTCCCAGGAGCGCAACTCCGGGATAGAGTGCGCCGATGTGTTCATGCTGAACGGCGTAGGGAATGCCATTGCCGTCGAGCAGGCTCCGAATCAGCGCCAGTTCACCCACATCTGCCGGTTCGCAGAGGCTCACCAGAGGCTGAAGATTCTTAGGATGATTCCGTAATGTCACAATCGCCTCTCGCCAGGCACCGTTACACATGTACCGAGCCGGGATATCCAGGACCCGGCGTCTCCGGCTGCGAACAGCACGTGATTCGTTGCAATTCCTTCGGATGGCCAATACACTCACGGAAGGGCACAAGGTCCGGAAGCAGAAGCTGGCCTTGGATATGGAGCAATGACTGCGCAGAGATCGGCGTTGGTGCCGTTGCCGAAGGGGGACAACGGACAACTTACGGGGTCTCGGTGATCTGGACGCGCCGTTCCTTTCCTGGCCCGCCGGATACGGTCAGAACGCGTTTCCATTCACGAACTTGGTAAATGGCCCAAGCCTGCGGCTGATTCTTGTAAAAGGCGTCCGGGTCTTCGCCGGACGCGTTGAGGTAAATCGGCTCCGTAAACCCTTCTTCCAGCACATAGTCCAGCAAGCAGTCCGTGGTAAACCCCTTTCCATGCAGGGCCACCTCGGCAAGGAAGTTGAGAATCTCGTCGGAATCCTGAATGGTGATAGGCTTCATCTGACCGGTGGCTGATTGTAGCCAGTAGGAACGAAGGAAGGCAAGGCATGGCACAGAAGAGATTGACCCGTACGCAATTTCTCGAGCGGCTGTTGTCCATCATGGATCGTAAGCACCATTGGGCCTGGCCGATCATCATGGGACCCGGCATCACCAAGGCTCAGCTGAAGCTCCACTACCAGCAGGAATACCTGGTCTACGTGCGGGACTTTCCTGTCCTGCTGGCTCGAGTGCATGGGCAAAACCCGCCTCCGGACGTCCGGCGGATGTTGGCCGAAAATATTTACGAAGAAGATACCGGTGGCCTGTCCTTCGGGCGGTCTCATCCCGAGCTCTTCAATGAAATGATGCGCGGACTGGGATTCGACAGCCGGGTCTTTTTACGAGCCACGCTCCTTCCCGCCAGCCTCCGCTACCGACGGTGGTTGGAAAAGGTGACGGCCAGCCGCGACTGGGTGGTCGGCGCCGCCGCGCTCGCGATTTTTGTGGAGGGCAGCATCAAAGACCGTCAGGAAATTCAGGAACCGTCCAAGCCAAAAACCGAGGCAGAGATCGAGGCCTACATCGACGCCCATCCGCTCATCCGGCATCACAAGATCGAGCGACAGCATATGGATCTCATACGCGCGCACCAGAAGGTGGAGGCGGGGCATCGGCAGGACGCGTACACGATGGTCGTCAACTATGCCGAAAGCAGAAGCCAGCAGAACGCTGTGCTGGCCTGCGTCAAACAAGGTCTGACCCTGTGGATGGCCTACCGCGACGGCATTGCCAAAGCCTGCAAATTGGCCAAGCCATGAAAAGGCGAGAGGCCATCCTTTGGTTGTTGCCGTTGTGCGTCCTCGTCATCCTGAGTGTGTCTCAGGCTGCCTGGGCATCCATGTCACCTCACGACATGGTGCTGGTTCCAGCCGGTGAATTCACCATGGGAGCCTCCGCAGACAAGGGCGGCCTCCCGGATGAGCAGCCCATGCGTCTGGTCTATCTCGGCGCATTCTGGATCGATCGGTACGAAGTCACCAACGCCGCCTATCTGCAATTCGTCGAGGCCACGCACTATCAGGCACCCGCCAATGCTGCCGATCGCTTGACCCTCTGGGAACAGAACCGGCCACTTCCCGGCATCGAACAGCATCCGGTCGTGAACGTGAGCTGGCTGGATGCCGTCGCATTCTGCCGCTGGGCGAGCAAACGGTTGCCGACGGAAGCCGAATGGGAAAAGGCCGCCAGGGGGACCGACGGACGGACCTACCCATGGGGCAACGGATGGAGCGTCGACAAGGCAAACAGTGCAAGCTACTGGGCTGGGAAAACCGTAGAGTTTGCGGATAGCACGGAATGGGACGCGTTTTGGATCAAAGGCCTAGGCGCAGAAGTGTCCAAAGCAAAGGGCCTGAAGGGTGAAATCCTCACGCTGCCGGTCGGCAGCTTTCCCGCCGGAGCCAGTCCTTATGGGGCGCTAGATATGGCTGGCAATGCTGCCGAATGGGTGCAGGACTGGTATAACCCCAACCATTACCGCTCCGCGTCGCTCACGAATCCCCAAGGCCCTGAGCGAGGCGCGATTAAATCTATGCGCGGCGGATCCTGGCTCAAACCGGCGATCAGCCTGCGCACGTCCGATCGCGATTGGGGGACGATGGACAGCCGCCCTTCCGGGACTGGATTTCGGTGCGCCAGGGATAGCTATTAGTCCAAGCCCGTTCTGCTTGCCTGAGCCCCAGAACCCAACTTCTTCCACCTGCCGGATTTTCAAGAGATTCTAGGTCGTCTCGGCTTCAACGGCTATACTACTTCTAAGTACTGTCACGTTATCCCGCATCAGATTGATCCGTCGAGCTTCCGCTATGGTATCGCAACTTTCTCTCGCCCCAGATACCGGATCTAGACCGATATTTCGAGTCTTGCTGGCCGATGACTCGCGTGAATCTCAAGCCCTGATCCGATTGTACCTACAAGGACTCCCCTGTCAGGTCGACGTCGTAGGAAACGGAGAAGAAGCAGTCGCGATGTTTCAGACCCGGCAGTTTGACCTCGTGCTTCTCGATCAGCAGATGCCAGTGATGGATGGGTTTACCGCCGCGCGCTTGATGCGTGCCTGGGAATCATCTCATCAACATGCGCCGGTACCTATTCTGGCCTTGACCGCGGATGCATTCATCGAAGCAAAGGAGCAGGGCCAAGCGGCAGGGTGCACAGAGTGCCTAGCCAAGCCCATTGCTAAAGCACAGCTTCTCGAGGCGTTGCAGAAGTTTGGCGGAATCTCCTCACAGGAACGCGCCCCGACACAAAACAATTCGCCCGCGGGCATCGCAGCCCTCATCGACGAAGAAATCGCGCGACGCCGTCCCCTCTTCCTCGACAATCGCCGACAGGATCTGGGCAGAATGCAAGACGCCATCGAGCGAGGAGACTTCGAGTTCATCCGTATCATGGGACACCGCATCAAAGGCCTGGCGGGATCGTATGGACTTCCCGACATCGGTCTGGCAGGAGCACAATTGGAACAGGCGGCGAGAGATCAAGATCTGGCCGCGATGCGCCGGACGATCGATCAGCTGGCTGCGCGGCTTGCTCAAGCGAGTCAGGCCGTTTAAACGAATTCACGAGACGCGGTAGAGAAAGACTGCGGCCATGAGCATTCTCATCATCGACGACTTTCAGGAGGAACGAGACCTCCTCCACGGGATCCTTCACCGTGCCGGATTCGGCCCGCTCCTTCCGGTCGCGACGGCACAAGAAGGACTCACCCTCTTAGGGATCGGCAAGCGTGGAAAGCCCGGAAACGGGATCGATCTGGTCCTCATGGACCTCGAAATGCCCGGGATCTCTGGATTGGAGGCCTGCGAGAAAATCAGGATGGAGGAACAGCTTCAGGGCTTGCCCATCATCATTATTACCGCTCACACAGCGGAGAAAGATATCCAGGCCGCCTATACGGCCGGCGCCACGGACTATATTCGCAAGCCTGTGATTCCAGTCGAGTTGCTGGCGCGAGCCGCCACGGCGCTGAGCCTGAAACAGGAAATTGACGCGCGGAAATTACGGGAACAGGAACTGCTTGAACGGACGAAGGAACTCGACCATGCCTTCGAGCAAATGACCACGCTTCATGGCACCGTGCACATTTGCGCCAAGTGTAAGCGCGTGAAAACTGACGGATCCTACTGGCAGCGGATCGAGGACTACTTACGCCGGCTGGCGCGCTTCACAGTCAAGGAGGCCGTCTGTGAATCCTGCATGCATCAAGCCTATCCCCACCTGAAACGGATGCCCTAGCCTTTCAGGCCTTTTCAGTATCGGACAATTCTCCCGGCATCAATGCGAGCCGTCCGCCAAAACAAACGCCACGGCTTCGATACGCACGACCGGCATGATGAGACCGAGCCCTTCGACGTCGTGGGAGAAGTCGTAAACGAGAGATTCGTCTGGAACCAGCCGCCCGCACAGCACCACGTCAATGTCGATCCGCTCGCCCCGCTGCATCCTGACCTTGAGATCGGCGGTCGCCTCACCCGCCGAGGCGATCAGTGTCGCCGGAAGATCTTCATGTTTGAAACGCACCTCGCCCCACGACGTCCTGGTGAACTTTGGCCCCAGCGCAACGCGGAATCCTCCCTCTTCTTCGTCAAACCGTGACAGTTCGCCAAGCCAAACCACGGTCACCAACCATTGCAAGGGTTCCTTGCCTTCGCGTTGGGCATCACGCTCACGGTTCAAAGCAAACAGTCGTTCGTCGTGACCGGGATCATAATGCCCGTGACCGTAGACCTGAGCCCAATCCGGAGGCGACCCGTCCAGCGCGACAAGAAACTGTTCGATCGGTTCACGATCGAGAAGAAGATGGTTCTCAGGAGGAAGGGTTGCCAGCGCCGCAGACAGGGTCTTATGCAACGGAGGCAGCGGAGAAGGTATTTCAGCCAGACCTGTAGCGGGCATCGACCAGGCCAGCACCAGCAAGGCCATGGCAAGGAGGGTCCGCACGTGGAAAGCACTCCTCAAATCAGGCAGCAGGAACCGGCAGACTACGAAATACGTCCCTGAGCTCGCATGTGGCAGGATGTTCCCACGACAACACACCGGCATCCACCAGCACTTGAAGCCGGGGCACAGGGTCGAGTCGAGCCAGCAGCTCGGCATTGAAAGATTGGGACTTCAACACCTGCGCGTAGGTCCCGATCCAGGATTCAACGACCGCCCGTAATCCGGCATCCGTCGCTTTCATCCGACCCAGCCGGACTTCCTGCAGCAATTTGATCAACGGGTCTGACTGGAGCAGCGTGCCGATCGCGCGACGCAATTGTTCTTCTTGATCGTTCATCATGAATGACTCGAATGACGTGGCGTCGTGCTAATTCATGGAGCAGGCACCGGGACCCCGCGGATCTCCACAGGAGCCGCATCCGCCGCCGGAATTGGAGACCACCGGCCACCCGCCGGTTGCGCCCACCCCGAACGCAGAAAATTGTTTATTCAAGGCCGTCCCTTTGCAGGAAGGACAGGCCGGCACGGTCTGTCCCTGCACAATGAGCTCGAAGCGGTGGTTGCATTCCTGGCAGACGTATTCGAAGATGGGCATGGGCTGTACTCCTAGAATTTTAAAATATTATAAGTAAGGCCCATTCACTTTCGCAATCATCACCCGACAGGAGTCCACACATGTGGTCAGAAGATAAATCATTCGTCTTTCGCATCAGCCTGGAAGCGCAATTCCCCGACGACTACGACGGCCCGCACGACGAGCAAGCCTGGCTGCGTGAGTGGGAACTGCAGATCAAGCCGGTCCTGATCAAGAACCTATTCGACACGCTACGGGAATACCCAGCCTGGAAATCGCATGTCCGAAATCGGGGGAAATCGCCGACCGAAGAAATTGAAGTGGCCATGATCCGCGATTTTTCACCAACTCCATAGGCACGCAGACCAGCTATGTCTCTGGCTACCGCTCAGGGTCTCTACATCCACATTCCCTTCTGTCATCAGCGTTGCCATTTCTGCGCGTTCTACCTGGAGATTCATCACGCGCGCGCCGCAGACGAGTTTGTCACTGCGCTGTTGACGGAATTGCGTTTATATGGCGAGAGCGGTGTATTGGGACCGGCCCCCCTCGATTCCATCTATTTCGGCGGCGGGACGCCGACTACGCTTACCTCCGAGCAACTGACGACAATCCTGGCAACGAGCAAGCAGACGTTCGGACTGGCTCCGGACGCCGAGGTCACCATTGAAGCCCACCCGGGATCGGTCTCACGGGACAGCCTGGCGCAACTCAGGCAGGCTGGATGTACTCGCCTGAGCTTTGGGGCCGAATCGATGGACCAAACGGAGTTGGATCGCGTCGGACGACCAGGAACTCCCGCCAGCACAATCCACATCATAGCGGTCGCACGCGAAGCCGGTTTCACCAACATCAATTTGGATCTCATGTACGGGCTCCCGGGCCAAACGCTGGAGAGTTGGGCCACCTCGTTACGGCGGACCATTGAACTGGCTCCAGAACACCTGTCTTGTTATGCCTTAACCATCGAGGAAGGCACTCATCTCAAGTCAGCTATTCAGCGCGGCCTCGTCCCCGCTCCTGACGAGGACCGCCAAAACCGGATGGAAGACTTGGCCGAAGACATCCTCAATGGGGCCGGCTATGCGCGCTACGAAATTTCTAACTATTGCCGACCTGGATTTGCCAGCCGACACAACCGTCTTCACTGGACCGGCGGGCATTACCTTGGCGTCGGTCCCAGCGCGCAGTCCTATATCGGAGGTCGGCGATTCGGCAATGTGAGCGATCTGACAGCCTACAAGGCAGCCCTCAGGAACGCCCGCCTCCCGGTAGCGGAATCCGATCAGCTCACGCAGGCGGATGACAGTTGCGAACGGCTGATCTTTGGGCTGCGCCTCGTTGATGGCATTTCGTTAAAACAGACAGGAGCCCTGCTATTTCCTGAGCTCTCGAGGGAAGTAGACAAATTACTGGCGGACGACTTGCTCGAACGTCAGGGGGACCTGGTTCGCCTCACCACAAGAGGCAGACGGTATGCCGATACGGTGGCGGTTTCGCTGATGACGAGCCTCAATGCATAGCGAGTCTCGCTGCTCCCATTGACTTCCGTCCCCGACAGAGGGGAGACTGAAGATGAAAAAGGAGGCTTCTTCCCATGCCCGTCAATATGGATCCCAGCAAACGCCGCCGGCGCCAGCCGGTCGAATCTACTGCATCCGCCGCCGATCCAGAAACAGCTCAGCCCAAACGATTCGGAGAAGACACGGAAGCGGATCGAGAAAAGGCGATCGCAGAAGCTGAGTTGAAGAATTTGTGGGACGCGACCGAAGTCATCGACATGGATAGCTGGTAATCTGTCTCTATACGATTCATCGCCGCGATCTGCGTTTTCGCAGGAACCCTCTCCGAGTCGCCATCCCCTCACTGAAGACGACGTATCGATGATTTCCTTGCCCGTTCGTTATGCCCTATTCTATCCGTTTCACCTCTGCGCTCCAGACACGCTGGAGTACCTGCTGGCGCACTATGGATCCATTCACTTTCGTGACTATATGGCGCTTCGTCTCACGCCATTCATGGGGACGACGGCCTACCAGGATCGAATGGGAGATACGCACCCGGACCTCGTCAAGAGCGGTCGCCTCGTACAAGGCTATCCGGTCAGCGGCCCACTGGATGGCGCCGCCATAGCCGAGATTGATCGTGATTTTGCCGATCCCCAGTGGAGACAGCTGTTCCATGCCGGATTGCAGGAGGATCGACGGTTTCAGCGGGGCCTGTTTGATCTGACCCATGCCATGCGAATTGGATCCACTCTCGTGCCGGGCCCAGCCGCCTTGCTTCGCCTTCTCGAACCGCAACGCGCTGCGGAATCCTGTACCGTCGCGCTGGTGCAACAATGGGCCCGTTCGTCCTCGACCCTGGAGGACGCTTACCAATTTGAATATGGCCTTGCCCTCCTGAAAACTGCCGCGGCTCAGGTCTACACCTTCCGCCTGGCCCGCGCGCATGGGTTGGTCCCGGTCACGGATTCCAGGACGCACTATCGACTACTGAGCCACACCATAGCGCGAAAAGGCATCGACCTGCCCAACGAGTATGTCGCCCCATCACAGGGGCACCCGTCCCTATGACGACGTCAGGGAGACAGAGTGGGATGCTTGTTCGAGGTCTGCTGCAGCGAGGGGCGGGACAAACTGACAACCTGTTGCACTCAACCCCGTGTCACCTGATACACTCGGCCGCGAACGAGACGATCACATGAGCACCCTTACCCCTGTCATGACCCCCGAGGCCCTCGACACGACCGACGTGGGCACGGGCGACGATCTGGAAGCCCGCGTGATCGTGTTCAATTGCGAATGCCACACCTATCAGCAGGTGATCGCTCTCTTTTGTAAATGTATCCCAGGGATGAATTCCTCCCGGGCCTTCGAATTGGCATGGCGCATCGACCATGAAGGCCAGGCCACGGTCTACTCAGGAGCCAGAAAGTTGGCGGAAGAAATCGGAACCAAACTTGCGGCCGGAGGATTACGGGTGGGTGTTCAGTAACAGGAATCGAGAGGTGGGCCGGCGGTCTGCGCCGACCATCTCGACGCAGACGCAGGTTATTTCGCTCGTTTTTTCGGGGCGGCGGCTTTCGTAGATTTCGCTTTGGTCGCCGGAGCAGCCGGCGCTGCACTCTTCTTGGCACTCCCTTTGGCGCTGCCGTGGGTCGCTTGCGAACTCTTCGCGGACTTAGCCGGAGTATGGGCGGCCTTTTGCTCCTGCGCAGCCGCTGCCTTGTAGTAGGATTTATTGAGCTTACTTAGCATATCGCCGTTCAACACACGCACTTGGTACAATTCGAACAACTTGCTGATGGCTTTGGGATCGCCCTTGCGCGCCAACCCCAACAGCCGTCGCCGCTGGTTCATTTCTTCTTCTTCAGTATGAGACGCCGCTCGCCGCTCCATAGCGCTCCTTTCAAGGAATGCCCGAAACTCAAGTCACACATTCGCCAAATTGCCGGATGAAATGCCCCGTAGTGTAACAGATTCGGCCTAGCCAGTACTACACAAACCTTGGCCACATGAGAGAAATTTTGACAACCAGCAAAACGGGATTCTTCGGTAGATCACGGCCTTCACGGTTGTAGATGAACGATCAAGATCTCTATAATTATTTTTTATCCCACTACGACACAAAGGAGTCTCCGATGGAACATGCTGCCGCTGCTGATACACAACCGACCGTTGCCGATGATCCCCAGGCACGTGCCCTTCTCCAGCGCGCCTTTGACAGCACGGCCCGCTGGCAACCGGATTTTCGAGGGTTTTCGGCCGACCTCAGCGTCAACACCAATGGGCAGGTTGTGTCCGGAACCGTCACGGTCAAGGGGCCGCGAGAGGTGTCCGTCCACCTCCCCGATGAAGCGATTCAGAAATGGGCGCAGGAGCAGATCAGCATGATCGCCGTGCACCGCGCTCCCCGCAAGTTCGAGGAATCAGATGGAAAACACCGCCTCACGATGGAAGCCGGCGAGGAGCATCCGCTGGGCCGCCGGCTCGACATTCATGGCGACGGCATGCAGTCCTTCTATCGCATCAAGGATAACCGGATCACTCAAATCAACCGGAAGATGCCGCACGTGGCCTTCACGATCAATGTGGAAGAGAGCAGCACGACGCAGGAGCAGAAACAACTGACGACGAAGTACACCGTGTATTATTTTGCGCCGAAGGACGGCACACTGCGCAATGTCGAGAGTTTCACGGATACGCATGTACGTGTCGGTGCGTCTGATCTTCCAGCGGCACGGCGCATCATCTCGTCTGAACACGGCGCGGTCCTCGTTCGAACCTTGACATTCACCAACCACAAATTGTTGGCGTGATGGATTTACGCACGGCCCTTCCGCGCAGCATGAAAACGAGGCTGGGCGGCTATGTCCACCTGGCACGAATGATCGACAAGTGCCGCGCGGTGTTGGCCGGCACTGAAGGGGAGTACATCTATCCTTGCCCGATGGATGAACGGCTCCTGGACTATGCCGGCATCACGGCCGAGCAATTCACGGCTGCCGTGAAGGCCAATGTGACCGATGAAGGGGTGACGGAATGGTTACGACGCACCGCCACCCCTCATGCCACAGCTGAACTCGAGGAATGGAATAGAAAGTTGCTTGAGCGCGGCCCGAGTTCGCCAGAAAGTGCGGCGAAATTCGCAAAGTACCGCGATGCGGTGGATCCCTCTCGCACCGACATCACGGCCTGGTCTGACCTTCAAGACTTGGAGGAAGGCAGGCCCGTTCCACGCAGAGGATAGTCCCGCCGATACGATCGACCAGTATGCATGGATTGATTACGCCTGCGTACCGGTTCCTGTCTTTCGTGCCGACTCCGGACCGTATCCGAATAGATCCCCACTGTATCCCTCCTGATACGTTCCGGTTCGATACCCGTGCCTTCGCCATACAGTCTACCGGGAGGTCAGTGCGATACGGCTACTTCATACTATCATCAGAGTTCAAGGGATCCTCTCACGTGGCGTCACACGAATCCGACCTGGCACGTGAATGGCATACCGATTTGATGATTGCACAATGGCAATGCTCCGTTTTCCAACCACCGGCAGGAGGTACCTAGATGGCTCTCGTTCAACAGAATCTTGTTCCCGGCACCGGCGATCATTTGATCACGCTCGACACGGACACGAATCTCGAATGGCTCAGTCTGAACGCAACCGCCAATCTGTCCTACCTGGACGTCTTGGGCGGCGCCGGCGGCTACACCACTACCTACGGATTTCGCTATGCGACCGGACAGGAAATCGGCCTGCTGCATCAACATGCCGGCATTACGAAATTCGGCCTCACGCAAACCGTGCCCTTTCCTCAGAGCAATCACGTCGCAATGGAAACGCTCATTGAATTGATGGGCGGCGCCGCGCTGTACCCATCAGTCGCCAGCGGATCGGTTCTGGTTCAATCGCAGGGCATGATGAAGTTTCGCGGAACGGGCGTCCCTACGCCGATGACGCCCATGAGCGTGGTACAGCTCTGGCTGTTCAAGCATAATCCGCCGAGCTCCTATGCGGATAGCAACCCGGCGGGACCAGCCGGCAACCGGGCTCCTGAAATCGCCTCCTACCTGATACGCAATCGCGTCCTGCCCGTTGGTGTCGTCTCTCGTGGAAAGTCGACCAAGGTTGTCAAAACACGCAGAGCCAAGAAGAAGTCCTGATTTCAACCGCCATTGCCGCCCCATGAAGCCGAGTGATCGGCTTCATGGGATACCGGCGATTGATCCCGACAGAAACCGCGACGCTCTCCAGCCCGGCGCCTCTCGCGATTGATTTGTTTGCGCGAGAGGCATAGGCTTTAGCAGGAGGGTGCCATCATGACCACACCTGGTTCGCGCGATCAATCCGTCTTCGCACCGGGCTCCACTTCGAACCGCAGCCTCTCTCCCAAGAACCTCCTCATTGCCGTCGACGATTCGAACGCCACCACTCGTGCCCTTCATTACGTGGGAGCACTGCTCCGCGAGACGCCCGCAGTGACCATCACCCTGTTTCATGTGTTGAACCCCATGCCTCGGGAGTTGATGGAACATGGAGGCTCGGAAAATCCCGACATGGAGCGTCAGCTCGGCGAGCAACTTCGAAAAGACCAACAAGAATGGATGCAGACGGAGGAGACCCTAGAGTATCCCATTCTCGAGAGGGCTCTCGATCGACTCAACGAGACAGGGTTTCCCACCGAGCGGGTGACTCTCAAATTGGGATACGCGGGCGATCTCGTCGACACCATTCTCGATGAAGTACGAGCCGGCGGTTACGGCACCCTTGTACTCACGAAGCGCGGCCAACCGGATGCCGCGCACCTCTTCAGCAGCAACGCTACTGATCGTCTCTCACGAGAGCTCACCGGCGTCGCACTCTGGATCATGGAGTAGAGCCAGGCCGTCCATCACGGCACACCCTTCTCCTCCCAATGCAGAAGAAGCCACTCACTCGGCCAGCACCTCAACGAACGC
Organism: Nitrospira sp.; assembly: GCA_022226935.1. Classification (GTDB taxonomy): domain Bacteria; phylum Nitrospirota; class Nitrospiria; order Nitrospirales; family Nitrospiraceae; genus Nitrospira_A. The sequence continues at coordinate 894,338 of CP092081.1, read as the reverse complement.
CCCCGACCACCCCACCCTCGCGATCAATCCGAAGATCGAATCGCTTCGTAGTATGGACAGCGGTCGAAGAGTCGGCCGATGTGGCAGACACCGATTCATGAAATCACAGGAGGACTGACATGGCAGATGAGACGACTCAGGCAGCCGTTCGGCAATACTTTTCGGCCATCGGGAAGAAGGATGCGGAGTCCTGGGTCAGCTGTTTTGAGAAGGAGGCCATAAGCTACGAACCAGGAGCACCGACACCGCTACAGGGGCATGCGGCGCTGGGCCAATTCATCCGCGGCGTGCTCGACCTGTTCCAAACGATCGAGCTGACGGCGGATCATGTTTTCGTCTGTGACAATCGCGTGGCGGTGAAATTCACCGGCCGCGGGCGAGGGAAAACCGGTCGCGACGTGCTCGTGGAAGGCATCGATGTATTCGAGATCAACCAGGAAGGAAAAATCCACACCATGTGGGGCTACTGGAACCCAGCGGCGATGATGGCGCAACTGCAGGGGTAAGAAGGCCTGCTTCCCAATGTCTAAGGCGTACCGATCGCGTACAGCTGCGTATGTTTACTCTCAAAATCTTCAAAGGTTCCCGCACATTCGAGGTTACGGATCTTCGCATACTCACTGTTACGAGAAGCAAGCGTTTTGCTATAGGGGTATAAGCCGATAAAATAGCGCTTATCGTCCGAGCCGAATGCCGCAGTGGCTACCAAATATCCGCTCGCCGAGACGACGGCAAAACAATGGGTACTTGGCTCAAATTCCGAGGAAAGAGCAAAGTGAACTTTACCACTATCGTATTTGCCCCAGGCAACGGGTGCGCTTTCGACCGCTACAGCAATAAGCCTGCTTCGTTGTTGAAGAAATGCCGCTCGATGTATCCGAGGGTTCACTTCATTGCTGGGAATCAATCGGTACAAGAACACCCCTCGAGTTTTTAAAATCTGCTCCTCTGCCCATGAGACCATCGGCGTCTTCACGACCAGATTGGCACCGGTCAAGGTCCTCGACGTCGACACGCAGCCGGATGCAAACAGGGCGCAGACAAGCCAGACAATAACCGTGAGGACTGGGCGAAGACTCACTGTCCCGAAGGCAGGTTCCAACTCATCCTCCTCTTATCTGCCTTGCTTTCTTTCTCTCTCCTTACTACGCCTCCAGCTACAATCCTCATCCAGGTCACACAGGTAATCGTTGTACCCAGCACCGATGAGCCCTATCGCCCCTAATGTGACCATCTCTCCCAACCAACTCTCAATCGCAGCACGATCTCGTTCTTTTGTGAGCTTCGTTAATGTTTCCGCGTACAGCGAATTGTGAGGTTCAATCCGCGCTGCACGTTCCACCAAATGCACCGCATTGGCCATATCGCCAAGTCGCGCGGTAATCAGTCCAGCGAGATAATTGGCATCGGCGTCATCATATTGCTGAAGACCACGCCCGATTGCAGCTCTCGCTTGTCCATATCGGCCCAGAAAATAATATGTCCAGGAAAGATTTATGAAGACAGAGGGATGAGCCGCGCCAAACTGATGACCCAGAAGACGATCATGGCCAGAGCCTGATACAAACTGTCCAGGATCGGACAGGATCGTAGTGTCGAACTGTTCACGATGCTTCAGCGCCCGTTCGAAGTCAGCGGCAGCTTCTTGGAATCTCCCGCTTCGCAGATACGCCACCCCTCGGTCGTAGAAGGCTTGAGGTTGGTCCCCCATCAATTCAAGGGCGAGCGACAAGTCCTTAATGGCCGACTCCAGACGCTTGTCTTGGTAATAGGCCACGCCCCGCGCATGGTATGCCGCACCGAGGCGCGGCGCCCGCTCGACGATTCCGTCATAGACTTTGATGGCCGCTTGAGAGAACCCGGGCGACGTGCGTACAGCCCGATCATAAAATGAAACAGCTTCAATGAAGTTCTCTTTCAGATAAGACAGTCTGCCGAGAAGGATAAGGCCTTCGGGATTGCCGGCACCCATTCGGCGCACCGTGTCAGCATCCCGCCATGCCGCTTCATGATTGCCGTTTTCAAAGTGTACAGAGGCACGTCGAATCAGCGCGTCCTCGTGCAGAGGCTGCGACGCCAGTACACGATCGAGATCGGTCAATGCCTCTGCTCTGTGCCCAAGCGCAGCCTGCACGGCTCCCCGCTGAAACAGTCCACCCACATGATCCGGCGTCGCCCTCATGAACGTCTCAAAATCGGCCAGCGCAAGCTCTAAACGACCGGAGGTGCGGTGAATTTTCCCTCGTTCAAGATAGGCAGCGGTCAATCGACCATCGAGTTCAATCGCCTTGTTCAAGTCGTCGAGTGCGTCCTTAGGATTCCGACTCTTTCGAATTGTCGACCGGGCGCGTCCCCACCAAGGTTCGGCCACGCGTGAATTCATCTGAATCGCCATGCCAAAGGTCATTATGGCCTGATCATATTGTTGTCGATAATATTTGGACCAGCCGAGGGCAACTCGTGCATCGAACAATTGCCGGGTACTCTCATAGCAGTTGAACAGTTCCGCGTAGGCGTCGGCGAATTCAGGATTCAGTCGGATCGCCTCTTTCAGATCTGCGATGGCCTCTTTGTATCGGCCTAAGCTCCGTTGGGATTTTCCGCGCTCATAGAAGGCCGCATACGGCTCTCCTGTTCGATCGGATTCGATTTCTTTAGTGTGTCGAGCGACAGCATCCATTTCCTGTTCTTGCTTGAACGACAGGGGTGGGCGAGAAAACCGGTCCGACGGACCACCGCTGCAGGATGCTAAACCTACGATCCAGATGCTGATGAAGCCTATTCGCCAAAGAATGGACATGCTGGCACAACCCCTTACAGGCCTTTCAGTATTCGTCGAGCGTCTTCATCTCCAAGATCCGCCGCCTTGCGAAACCACTGAATTGCAAGGTCTCGATCCTTTTGCACCCCAAGCCCCTTGCGATACGCCACCCCCAGATTAAACATCGCTTCTACATCCCCCGCCTCCGCCGCCTTGCGGTACCACTGCGTCGCTTGCACATCATCTTTCACCACCCCTTCGCCCTGGCGATACGCCACCCCAAGATTAAACATCGCTTTTACATCGCCCGCCTCCGCTGCCTTACGATACCACTGCACCGCCACGATCGAGTCCTTCGCCACCCCCAGCCCCTCGTCATACGCCACGCCCTGATTAAACATCGCTTTTACATCGCCCGCCTCCGCCGCTTTGCGATACCACTGCACAGCCACCGGTTGATTCTTTGCCACTCCTTGTCCATTGTCATACGCCAGACCGAGGTATCTCATAGCGTCTGAATTGCCTGCCTCCGCCGCCTTGTGATACCACTGGGCCGCCTGCGCCTCATCTTTTGTCACCCCTGTGCCCAGGTCATATCTGAGCCCGAGACTCATCATCGCAGTAACATCGCCCGCCTCTGCCGCTTTTCGAAACCATTGTGCCGCCATTCCCTCATCTTTTTCCACGCCGTGACCTTCTGCATACGCCAAACCAAGGGAGGCCATGGCAAGCGCATCACCGTTCTCCGCAGCTTTCCGATACCACTGCACGGCCTGCGCCACGTTCTTTTCTACTCCTTGCCCTTTCTCATACCGGAAACCAAGAACCATCATGGCGTCAACGTTGCCTGCCTCGGCTGCTTTTTGATACCACTGCACGGCTTGCACCTCGTCCTTGGTTACTCCTTGCCCCTGGCTGTGCGCCACTCCGAGGTTGAACATGGCGGTTGAATTTCCCGTCTCTGCCGCTTTGCGATACCACTCAACTGCAACCGCCTCATTCTTGGTAATACCTTTCCCAGAACTATACATATTGCCGAGGTTCAACATGGCATCGGCATCCCCCAGCTCGGCTGCCTTGCGATACCAATGAACCGCTGCAACCTCATCCTTGGGAATGCCTCGTCCAGTGATATACATGTTACCGAGATTGAACATCGCCGCGTGATTCCCTGCTTCTGCAGCCTTGCGATACCATTCGACGGCCTGCGCGTCGTCTTTGGGCACCCCTTGCCCCTTCTCATAGCTCCATCCGAGTTGGAGCATCCCTCTCTGATCACCCACTTCCGCAGCCTTCCGATACCACTGCACGGCTCGCACATCATCCTTGGGTAGGCCGTGGCCCAAGCGATGTCGATTGCCGAGATTCACCATCGCAGTCACATTGCCGGCCTCGGCTGCTTTGCGATACCATTGCACCGCCTCCATCTCGTCCTTCTGGACACCCCGCCCGGTACCATAGGCCGCACCGAGCTTATTCATAGCATTGGCATCGCCCAATTCCGCTCCGCGGCGGAACCACTGCACGGCCATCGTTTCATCCTTGACCACCCCTTCTCCTGCCCAATACCTCTTGCCAAGGTTCGACATGGCGTCCACATCTCCCAATTCCGCCGCCTTGCGATACCACTGAATGGCTACCGTCTCATCCTTGGCCACGCCCTGTCCTCTCGCGTACAAGTCGCCCAGACTGGTCATCGCATTTGGATTTCCCAATTCAGCCGCCTTTTGCAACCAGCCAACTGATTCTTCCATATTTTTTTGCACGCCACGCCCCTGCGCATAGGACACTGCCAGCTCATACATCGAGCCTACGTGACCCAGCTCTGCCGCTTTTCGCCACCATATGTTGGCTGCGGATGGATCTTTTGGCACGCCCTGTCCATTGGTATAGGCAAAAGCAAGACCGCTCATGGCTAAGGCAAAGCCGCCTTCGGCGGCCTGGCGTATCAGCCGGATGCCCTCGACTTCGTCTCTTACCGTCCCGACTCCCTGCAGTTTCAACACTCCTTTAACGTTGACCAACGGGAAGAAACTCCTTTGCAGTCCTTCCTCAGCGAGTCGCTGACTCTCTGCGAGGCTACCATTAAAAGTGGGGTCGCGAAGTAGCTGCTGGTAAGCATCCCAATAAAGTCGAGTATTCACAGGAAACGTCAACCCTTCAAACCGCTCGGCCTGTTGAGCCTGCCTGGATTCGTTTGCCGCATGGAAATGCGCGCGTGCCAAGAAAAACTTTGCCCATAGATCACCGCCTGCCGATTTATCCTGAAGCAATTTTAGGTTTTCGCGAGCTCGCGTGGTATCCGCCGTGAGGGATGGCAGCATTTCTTTCAAATAGGCGGCAAACATCGAGGCCCTCACCTTTCCCTCGACGAAGTCCCGTGTGTTGGCCAGCAATTCCTGCATGGCCGGGGATTGTTGATGGCTTGCCCGCAAGATCTCGGCCGTCCGATCGAAGAGCGACTGATCAAAAGGACCATTCAAGGAGATCTTTTTCTGAAGCTCAGCAACAAGGTCAGAAGGTATGGCAGCGGCAACGGTCGGCTCAGCCGTCGCCCCACTCCTAAGATCTACCCCTGCGGCTATAAGCACCTGCTTATCCGCATCGGAAATAGGCTCCAGAGTTTGATAGTCTCCCTTCAGAGCTTTGCGAAATATTGGATCGCTGAAGAGAGCTTTCAGCGAGGAGGAGGTCAACGAGCCTTTGAGCGTCGCAGTATATTCAGCTTTGAGAATAGAAATCCCCTGTTTTCCTGCCGCCACAGTAGCGGCTTCTTTCAGATGTTCATCAGCTACCAAGTCAGGAAATCGCCAGGAGACCTGACCTTTCATCCGACGGAGCTCGATGTATGTGTATCTGAGTTCACCCGTTTGTTTCTTGTCGAGATGCCACGCGATTCCAAGGAAACCCTCGACACCGGGCTCCCCGGTCAGGAGGGGAAGAAATACAAGATCGTAAAGCGTGGCTCCTTCGGAATTCCTCTCTCTGACTTTGATCCCGTTGTACTCATAGTGTCGGTCCTTGCGCAGAACCAATTGCTGGAACTGCTGCTCCTTGGAATTCTCCTGCCACACCCCGGCAAGCCCTGGTATTTGCACCACGTCGGCAGGCTGAATCGTAATCGGCTCATCACTTTCCAAGCATCCGGAAAACAAAAAAACTGCGCAAACAAGAACCAATTTGACTATGCGGCGACAAAAACCGATCACTCTTCCACTGGGCATGGCAATTCACCTCACCTTATGGGAGTTCTTGTGAGTAGACGACGCGAACGAATAGTCTTCGTGAATATCAGAGCGTGTGAAAGAAGAAAACTTGTGGCAGGGAACCCGCAAAGTGGCATGAAGGCCTCTCGGGGAGGCGAATCTTAAATCGGACAGTACCAAAAAACAAGGCTAGGCGGGATGTCATGCATCAGTATTTTTGGCTAAAGTAGAGCTGGATGAAATACGGCTAAACAATGGAACCATTTCTGCCGTTGGCGTTGTTTCCCTTGTACTCTGATTGTGAACTGCGCCCCACTCTCCTCTTCACTTCACAAAAGAGGGGCGGGCTGGTCAGTCCTCAGCTGCGCGCGTCGGACGAGCATCTTCTTAGAGTGCGCGTTCTGCGAGCAGGAGGACGACCAACCGGCTCCTCTCCCCTACTTCCACCCCTCCCCGCTCATCCCACCGCCCATACCGCCGAAATTCCCGCCGAACCCGCCCTGCCCGCTGCCCCAATATTGCCCGCGTCGCAGTCGCGCATAGGGATGCCGGAGATCAGGCCGGCTGAGCCACCAGAGAAACCACAAGGCTCCGCTGGCCGTGGTGACGGTGATCCAGAAACCTAGTCCGCGAAAGTGCGTTTTCTTCGTGGAGCTCACACGGATTTCCTGCGACACAGACGCCAAGGCGACCACCGTGCGGTAGAGCCCTTCGTCGAAATGCCCATTCTTAATCGCGGGGTCGAGATACTCATGTCCGACCTTGCCGACCACCTCCCCACCCATCACCGGGATCATGCGCCGCCCCATGGTCACGGCCGCCTGGCGTTCCTGCACAGCCAACAGAATCAGCACCCCATGTTCATCCTGGGCGGAGCCGATGCCCCATTTTTGATAGAGGCCCATCGCATAATCGTTCGCCGAGGGATAGGGCTTCAGCGTCGGCACGGTCACAACGACCATCTCCACGCCGGTCTTTCGTTCAAGGTCTTGGCAGACGGATCGAATCCTGGCACGCCAGTCCGCTTCGATGACGCCGGCATGGTCGCTGACATACCCTTGAGGATCATAGTTCGGAATCGGTTCCCGCGCATGGGCCGACTGTGCCGTCATCAGTGAACACGCCATCCAGAGCCCTGCGACGAGGCCGATTATGACGATGGGTCGCTTCTTCATCGTGGCGCCACCGTGCCGTCCGGCCTGATCAACGCGATCAATGCTTCAAGATTTCCGGCATACCGCTCATATAAGCGCGGGACCTCCACGGGGCCGGGTGAAATGATTCCACGCTTCAATTCCAAGACATCACCGACTCCTGCCAAATCGAGCCCCGTCATGCTGCGAACAGCCGTCAGCAACGCGTCCGACTGAAATAACGCCGGCTGTCCGGCCAAGCGCTGCAAACCACGTAAACAGGGCAATAAGGCCGTCAACGACAGCGGCAATAACATGGTCGTCGCTTCCTCCGTCCCGCCGCCCTCGACAAACCGCTGCCGCAGCCGGACCAGATTGCCCTGAATCCCCTGCTGCACCTGATAGGCTAGATGTGTGCGGTCGATATGCAGGCCGATGAACGGATCTCGTCCCCAGAGCACGCGATGTTGTTCCTGAATTTCGAGGTATTCGAGCGGAAACACGGTGCCAGGTCTGGTCAATTCAGCCTCAGTGATCAGAAGCGGCACGACGAATTGCTCACGGCTCCAGCGCTTGTGAGCCTTGGCGTATCGCTTCATCCCTTCCCGGTCATAGCCGGAGAGCACCAGCAGAAGATTGAGATTTGAACGACCCGGCAAAAACTCCCCGCCCACCGCGCTCCCATATAGGAGAATGCCTTCTAACTGCTGACCAAATAAAGTCGTCGTTTCCTTGACGTATCGCTGCAGGAGTTGCTGAACCTCGGAGGGGATATCAAGCGCAGTCGGTTGAGTCACAAACACCTCTGCTGTCTTGGTACGGAATTCATCCTGCTCACTCTCTTTCTGCCGATCTTACGAGGCTGCGGAAAGCTCTCGTGGCACATAGACAATCAATAGCCCCCACGTGGAGCACATCGAAAACTTCCCCGCAGGATGCTCAAAATGTTCGTCCAGCAAGGCCGCAGCCCAGTAAAGGGCCGAGGCGTACCCTCGGGGTACGTTGAGGGTCTGAACGAGGCGAGAACGCAGCTGGCGGACATTTTCAGCATCCTGTTAGATCTGCGCGCGGATCGGGCAAGAATCCAGCAGCCATGACCCGATCCAATAATGAAAAGGGCGGTTGGCTTCGTAGTCCCGCAGTCGTCGTGAGCACACGATAGCGCAGTCTGGCATTGCGGTCGAGCGTCCGGAACACACGGTCCCGCAAAAACGCCAGCAGCGGATTGCCCGTATTCCAGAATCGGCATTGCTCGTCGGCCAACCGCTGCAACATCATCACCTGTGGTCGCCGCGCCACCTCGAATACGCGCAAGGCTTCAGCAGAAAAATCGTTTGTCTTCAACCAACCGGGAATGAGGTCTGCTACGACAACCGCGTCCACCATCGCCTGCATCCGCCCCTGAGACGCATGCGGGTTCATGGCATGGGCCGCATCCCCGATAAGCAAGGCGCCATCCGCCACCCACCGATCGGTGCGAACGCGCCCGGTCGGCATGTAGCCAGTCTGATTCCAATCGACCAAACCTGAGACGATGGATTCCATGCCGGAATCGATTCGGACCCAAGCCCGTCGCAACGTCTCAAGTCCTTGAGCCTTCACGGTGTCATACGATCCGGCTTTAATCATATAAAACGCATAGACCTGTTGGCCGGCGGCGGGAAATAATCCGAGAATCTCACCCGTGCCCACCAGATACCGCGCTTCATCAAACCCCGGCGGAGCCTTGAGAATGGCGATCAGATAACTCTCCGGATAGCGATAGAAGTCCGCCGTGATGCCGAGCGACTCGCGAACCTTGGAGAACGCGCCGTCCGCGCCGACCACCAGACGCGAAGACACCTCGACCGGCTCACCATGACGGGTAGCCTGCAAGCCGACGACACGGCTGCCGTCGAAGCGAAGTCCGGTAAAGGTGGCATCGTACCAGAGTCCGCCGGGATTCTGCTTCTCCAACGCATCGAGGATGGCATGGTGGGCGACATTGGGCAGCGTCACCACAGCGCGATTGTACGGAGCGGGAAGGTCACTGTAGTCGACCGTGCAAAGCCGTTCGCCGCCCGATCGACAGAAATTGAATCGATGCACCGATCGCACGGCATGCGCCGGCAACTTGTCGAGCAACCCCAGACGATCAAGCACCCGCTGGCCGTTCGGCTGCAGAATTTCCCCCCGCAGACCTTGCGGCGGACCGGCAGCCCGTTCCAACACTAGAGAACGCACTCCTTGCTGCGCGAGCATCAAGGCCAGCACAGCGCCGCCGCCCCCCGCGCCGACAATCGCCACATCCGTCTCTATCCGGGCCTGTCCCATCCCTAAGCCTTACTCCATCCAGACGACGAATCGTTCGTGGTCATTCCACATCGCCAAAAATTTCTCGCGAGCCCTGACCGTCAGCCGCGGATCGGTGATGACATCGAGGCGCTCATCATTGTACCGGTTGCCGCTGGTCGTGTGGTTCGCCGATCCAGAGGTGTTGATTCTATCGTCGATCACCACCTGCTTGAGATGCATCAAGGCCTCATGCCGGTTGATCCTGACGGGTACCCCCGCGAGTCGCAACGTCTTCACGGCGCTATGCTGCTTCGGATCGTTCAGACGCTCGCGATCGGTAATCACTCGCACATCGACGCCGCGATGTTTGGCCTCCACCAACGCCTTCACCACCGACGGCGCCGTCAAACCATACACCGACACATAGATGTATCTGGTCGCCCGGGTATACAGCCCCACCACGCGGTCGATGGGGTGGTCTTCCGGAGCATAGTAGACATCGATCGTGGCGGAGGCACAAACAGGTACCTGCGGCAACAACACAGACCCGACCACCACTATGGCAATGAAGAGAAGACAGGTCGGAGGACTCATGCGTAATCTAGCTGGAAGAAGAAATTCGATGAACGCACGTGAACGTCGATGAATTGACACATAAAACACAGATGGATTTCCGCAGGAGGCTCAACACGTTCCTCCACTTCGTCGTTCGTGAAGCGTCGTTCGTCTCTCGTTCCAGGACAGGGCCACGGCATGTTCGCGAGATACGCTTCACGATTCACGGATCGCCAAGCGATCGAGACGCCGCTGGCGGAGGTTTTCAGCATCCTGCTAAAACGGATCACTCGAGATCAAAGAGGGTTCGAAAATGATCGTCGGAGTCTTCCCAGGCTTGAGGTGAGGTCGTGGACAACCACTCGCGTAAAAATCCCTTTTGCTCCGGCGTCAACATCTGCTTGATCTGATGCGTGCGTCCTTGCAGGGGTTGGAGAAAGCCCGCGCGGGTTTTGAAATCCAGCGTAGCCGTACGCACATACATGTTCGTATACATCGTGGGCTTTTCGTCTTCGCCTTCCCCTTGGACCCACACGGAGAGAAACTTTTCCATTTGCAGGCCGGCGCTATCCAGGGCCGGTTCAGCGTCGTCATGGAACAGCTCGTTCTCCGACTCTTTCAGCGGAGCCGCCTCATGCGCGCGGAATAAGAAATTTTTCTTCCACATACCCTACCCTCCAGACCGGCGCATACTGTAAGCTAGGCATGGTGAAAGTCAAGAAAGCGGCCGTCGCTTACACACGACCTCGCAGCAACGTCCTCATCGCACCTGGTGGGGGTCCGTTGCCTTGACAACACAAGAACGCGTTTGCTAACTTCTTGAAATTCTTTAGCAGTTTGCTGCAAATCACAGTGAGCGCATCGAAACACTGAGCACCTACACGTAGGCGCAACAGGAATCGCCTTTGACAGGATGCTCAAAATGGCCGTCCAGCAAGGCCGCAGCGAACGAAGGGACGAGGCGTACCCTTGCGGTACGTTGAGAACCTGAGAGATGCGAAAACGCCGCTGACGGACATTTTCAGCATCCTGTCGGACTCTTACCTTCTCAGGAGCAGATATGCAGGTGACGATCAATGGCAAGGCGGAAGAGATCGCAGGCGGCACGGTTCTGGACCTGTTGAAAGCCAAAAGCATCGAGCCGCAAATGGTCGCGGTTGAAGTCAATGACACCATGCTGGAACGGACCCACCTTGAGACCACGCAGCTGAAAGACGGCGATCATGTGGAATTTCTCTTTTACATGGGTGGTGGCCGGTGACCGCGAAGGCCCACGCAGATATCACCGAGTTGATCGGCGGCACTCCTTTGGTGCGGCTCAATCGGTTGACCAAGCCAGGGTCGGCGACGATCTACGCAAAAGTCGAATCGTTCAACCCAGGCGGAAGCATCAAGGATCGCATTTGCCTCAACATGATCAACGAGGCGGAGCGGCAGGGCAAACTGAAACCGGGCGGGACCATTGTCGAACCGACGAGCGGCAATACCGGCATCGGTCTGGCACTAGTGGCGGCGGTGCGAGGGTATAAACTGATTCTGGTCATGCCCGAAAGTATGAGCATGGAACGCGCGAGCCTATTGTCGTCCTATGGCGCGCAGCTGGTTCTTACGGCGGCCTGGGAAGGGATGAAAGGGTCGATAAAAGAAGCGGAGAGCATCGTCGCGCAGAATCCGTCGTACTACATGCCCGACCAATTCTCCAATCCGGCGAATCCGGCCATGCACCGCAAAACCACCGGTCCGGAAATTGTGGAGGCGCTGGATGGTCGGGTCGATGCGTTCGTGGCGGCCGTCGGAACCGGCGGAACCATTACCGGCTGCGGAGAAGTGATCAGGGAGCGAAATCCGGCGGCGAAAATCGTGGCGGTGGAACCGGCGGGCTCACCCGTGCTGTCCGGTGGAGATCCGGGACCGCATAAGATTCAAGGCATCGGCGCGGGGTTCGTGCCCAAAGTGTTGAACCGTACCCTGCTCGACCGCGTGATTACCGTGACCGACGATGAAGCCTATCAAACGGCTAAATTGCTCGCGAAGAAAGAAGGGCTGCTGGTCGGTATTTCTGCCGGCGCCAACGTCTTCGCCGCCCAGAAGGTCGCCGAGGAATTAGGCCCCGGCAAGAACGTCGTGACGATTCTCTGCGACACCGGCGAGCGGTATATCAGCATCGAAAAGTACTTCAATATTTGATTCCTGGATTAAATGATTGAGGGGGATGCTCAAAATGGTCTCTCGGCAAGGCCGCAGGTGAGATGAAACCGGAGGCGTACCCTCTGGGTACGTTGAGGATTTCGTCGAGCCGAGAACGCAGCCGAAGGCCATTTTCAGCATCCCATACAAGATGGAATTTACAGAAACACAAATCAACCGCTACAGCCGCCACATCCTCCTGCCCGAAGTCGGCGGCAAGGGTCAAAAGAAGATTATCCAGGGGAAGGTCCTCATCGTCGGCGCTGGTGGTCTTGGTTCGCCGGCAGCCCTCTATCTGGCTGCCGCCGGCATCGGCACGATCGGCCTGATCGACAGCGATGTGGTAGATCTCAGCAATCTTCAACGTCAGGTCATTCACCAAACACCGGACGTGGGGCGCCCCAAAGTCGTCTCCGGCAAAGAGAAGATTCAGGCACTGAATCCCGACGTGAATGTGGTGATGTACGAAGAGCGGCTCACGGCAGGCAACGCTCTCAAGATCATGAGCGGCTACGACGTGGTGATCGACGGCGTCGATAATTTTCCGACGAAGTTCCTGATCAACGATGCCTGTTATTTTGCCGGCAAGCCACTGGTGCACGGCGGCATTCTCCGGTTCGACGGGCGCGTGACCACCATCATTCCAAAAAAGTCGGCCTGTTATCGGTGCGTCTTCAAAAAGCCGCCGCCCGAAGGACTGGTTGCCTCCTGCCAGGAAGCAGGCGTCATCGGCGTGTTGGCCGGGATTATCGGTACCATTCAAGCCACTGAAGCACTCAAGCTGATCCTGGGCATCGGCCGCCCGCTGACCGATCGGCTGTTGGATTTTGATGCGCGCCGCACCCAGTTTAGAGAAATCCGCATCAAGCGGAACCCCGATTGTCCCCTGTGCGGGGAGCGGCCCACGATTACGGAGCTGATTGAAGACGGCGACGTCGGTGGGCCGACATGTGCGCTTCCGGGTCAACGTAACTTGTAGCGAAGGTGTCTCCATGTCGAAAATGAAAGCGCTCGTGTGCCGGGAATGTGGGAAGGAATATCCACCCAAAGCCATCCATGTCTGTGAGATGTGCTTCGGCCCGCTGGAAGTGAAATACAACTACGACGAGATCAAGAGCACCATCTCGCGCAAGAAAATCGAGCAAGGTCCGAACAGCATGTGGCGCTACATCGACCTGTTACCGGTCGAAAGCACCTCGATCATCGGACCCCATGCGGGACTGACACCCTTGGTGCGGGCAAAAAATCTTGGCGCACATCTGGGTATCGACGAGCTCTATATCAAGAACGATACGGTCAATCATCCGACCTTGTCGTTCAAAGATCGGGTCGTGTCGGTTGCCCTCACGCGCGCGCGTGAACTCGGCTTCGAAACGGTGGCCTGCGCCTCCACCGGCAATCTGGCCAACTCCGTCGCAGCCCATGCCGCCGCGGCGGGCATGAAGTGTTATGTCTTCATCCCTGCCGATCTGGAAGCAGCCAAGGTCCTCGGCAACCTGATCTATAAGCCGAACGTGGTCGAAGTCGAAGGCAACTACGACGATGTGAACCGGCTCTGCAGCGAGATCGCCGGTGAACACGGCTGGGCGTTCGTGAACATCAACATTCGTCCCTACTATGCCGAAGGGTCGAAAACGTTGGCCTTCGAAACGGTCGAGCAACTCGGCTGGCGCACGCCAGACCAAGCCGTGATTCCTATGGCCTCGGGCTCCCTGCTGACCAAGATCTGGAAGGGCCTGCACGAAATGAAAGCCCTGGGACTAGTCGATGAGGTGCGCACTAAGATCAACGGCGCGCAGGCCGAAGGGTGCTCCCCGATCGCCACGGCCTTCAAAGCCGGCCGGGACTTCTTCAAGCCGGTGAAGCCGAAGACTATTGCCAAATCCCTCGCCATCGGCAACCCGGCGGACGGCTACTATGCCTTGAAAGCTACCGCCGAAAGCAAAGGCGCGATGGACGCGGTGACGGACGAAGAAGTCGTAGAAGGCATCAAGCTGCTGGCGCAGACCGAAGGTATTTTTGCCGAGACGGCGGGCGGTGTGACGATCGGCGTGTTGTGCAAACTCGTCAAGCAGGGTTTGATCAAGAAGAACGACGTCACGGTCGCGTACATTACGGGTAATGGACTCAAGACCCAGGAAGCGGTCGTGGATGCCGTGGGGCGTCCGTTCCGGATCCAGCCGAGCCTGGTGAACTTCCAAAAAACATTCAAAATGGGAAAGAACAGTGGTGGTGAATCATGATTAAGGTTCGTATTCCAACGCCCTTGCGTCCGCTCACGAAGGGCCAGGGTGAGGTTGAATCCGCGGCAGCCAACATTGTGGACATGATCGGATCGCTCGACGCCACCTATCCGGGCCTGAAAAACCGGCTCTGCGATGAAAAGGGCGACTTGCGGCGCTTCGTCAACATCTACGTCAATGAGGAAGACATCCGCTTTCTGAACGGGAAAGAGACCTCGCTGAAAGATGGCGATGAAGTATCGATCGTTCCCGCGATCGCCGGAGGATAACCATGACCAGCCTACGATTTCACATTCGGTTTCCTGAAAATAAGATCAAAGAACCGATCATCTACCAGATCGGCCATGAATTCAGAGTGGTCACCAATGTGCGCCGCGCCGATGTGCGCGAGACCACAGGATGGATGGACCTCGAACTCACCGGCGAAACGGAAGAGATCGAACGGGCCATCGACGGCATTCGGACCAAAGGTTGCGTCGTCGACCCGATTGAATTGAATGTGGTGGAATAACCAGGCGTGACGCGTTCGTTGTGACGCGTGCCTCAGAGGAAGCCTTCAACCGGTTCTCCTCTGACGAACGACGAGAGACCAGTCGAATGGAATTTACCGACCAGCAAATTCAGCGCTACAGCCGGCACATCATCCTCAACGAAGTGGGCGGCAAGGGGCAGGTCAAACTGGCAAAAGCCAAGGTGCTGTTGATCGGCGCCGGCGGCCTTGGATCGCCCGCGGCCCTCTACTTGGCGGCAGCTGGCATCGGCACGATCGGTCTGGTCGATGGCGATGTCGTGGACTTGTCCAACCTCCAGCGGCAGATTCTGCATACCACTGCGACCGTCGGCGTACCCAAGGTGGAATCAGGACGACGGATGCTGTCGGCCATCAATCCCGACATTACGATCAAGACCTATCAACTGAACGTCGATACCGAAAATATTCTCGGGCTGGTATCTGACTACGACATCGTGCTGGACGGATCCGATAATTTCACCACGCGTTTTCTGGTCAACGATGCCTGCTTCTTCGCCAAGAAGACGCTGATCTCGGCCAGCATGTTCCGATTCGAAGGCCAGCTCACGAGCATCAAGCCGCATGCCGGATTCCCCTGCTACCGCTGCCTCTACCCCGAGCCACCTCCTGCTGGCCTTGTTCCGAACTGCCAGGAAGCGGGAGTGTTGGGCGTGCTGGCCGGCACCATGGGCATTCTCCAGGCATCGGAAGCCATCAAGGAAATTCTCGGCATCGGCGAAACGATCGCAGATAAACTGGTGATCTACGATGCATTGGAAATGAAATTCCGCAAGGTCTCCCGCCCGAAAGATCCGCGTTGCCCTCTGTGCAGCGCCACCCCGACAATCAAGGATCTCGGCGGAGATTACAGCGTGGCCTGCACCATCTGACATGCCTGATCTGTCGATCCCGCAGCACATCCTGGATCAAATCGTCGCCCATGCGCGCGAATTGGCGCCGTTCGAATGTTGCGGCCTGTTGGCCGGAAAGAACAAGACCGTCACGCACCTCTACCGCATCACGAACATCGTGGCGGTGGAAGGGGCGGAAAAACTCTCTACGTTCGATGACGACAAGGTCGCCCATCTGGAACGTCTCTCACCTGAAGAACGGGCGGAAATCGCCTTTGTGATGGATATGGGCGACTTTTCCGCGGCGAAGAAAGACATTCGCAAGAACGGTCTGGACCTGCAAGTCGTCTATCATTCTCATCCGAAGGATCCGGCGCGGCCGTCTCACACCGATATCAAAATCGCGACGGACTACGAGGAAATCTGGCAACGGATCAACTTGCCTGTTCCGGCCTATCTGCTGGTTTCACTCATGCATGCCCCCGCAGCCGATATTCGCACCTACTGGATCACCGGCGGCCAAGTCCGGCCCGCCGACATCCACATCAGTTAATCATTCCACTGCTCGAACCATTCCACCGCAATTCCTCTACCAATCGACCGGCAACGGTGCCATAATCCAGCTTTGTCTTTGTCATCGAAGGGAGCATTCGATGCGATCCATTCTTTTAATCGTCGCATTCATCCTCTGCCTAACCGGCATCATCAATCCTCTCCGTGCCTCTGCGGCCGAAAAGAGCTACTACAGCCCCATCATCAATGTGGATGTGGAAAACAGCCGCATACTCATCTCGACGCTGGGCGCGGTCTTTTGGGTGGAGGTTCCGGAAGAAGCCAAGGCTCACATCGAAAAACTGCCGCAGTCTGGACTCGTGGATATCGTCGTGGAAACGCGCGAAGGCCAGCCCCCGCTCCTGAAAACCTGGAAGGTGAAATCCGGCGAATCGACCTGCCTGCACTTCGACGGAAAGACGTGCAAGTAGCTTTTGCGCAGCGATGATACGGCCAAGCTAGAGGCTATCCCTCCGAGGCGCAGCGATATGTTCGAGGATGTGTGATGGGCGCTTCGTGAAGCACCGAGGTAGCTACTCTGAACTACCCAGCATATCGTCGATCAGCGGGCGATTGATGTCGGTGCAGCCCATACAAATCGTGTCGAACAACGCCTCGTGGTCGGCGATAAAATTCCGCGCGTCCGGCAGCTTCTCGGCATACACCTGATCGAAGCAGGTCTCGCACAGCATCATCAGCCCCCGTGAGACCGATACCGTCTTCCGGCCTATACTTCCAGCCATAACGAACTCCCTCTGTATCGTCATCCGATGCGCGCAACCGCGCTACACCGATCCTTTTTGCCTGGCGACCCAGAAATCTTCCGGCTCCAGATCAATCCCGCATACCGCACACTCGTATATCGATTGCCCTTGAGGCAAGATAATTTCCGTCCGATCGATCCGCCCCCGGCACACGTGATAAAACCGCCCTCGAGCGTCCTCATTGTCGAGCGGATCATTTTCGTATATCAGCACCATTTCTCTTGCCCCCTTGGATCATCATGAACATCTCAACCATCGTAATGCGTAAACATTCGTCGACCAATGAATATTGACTCCAGATATTCTCGTTTTCTAATCCCAAGGATGCTCAAAATGGCTGTCCGGCAAGGCCGCAGCGATGCAAAAGAGCGAGGCATACCCTTGCGGTACGTTGAGCGATTTTGCGATGCGAGAACGCCGCTGGCGGACATTTTCAGCATCCTCCTAAATCTTGAACTGCGCTTCATAGAGCCCCGCATAGACCCCGCCGCGTTTCATGAGGGCGTCGTGATTGCCTTCTTCGACAATGGTCCCATGTTCTACGACGATGATGCGGTCCACATCGTGTAGCGTCGCGAGGCGATGCGCGATGATGAAGGTCGTACGTCCCTTCGTCAGATCGTTCAGGGCTTCACGGATTTTGACCTCGGTCTCCGTGTCGATATTGGAAGTCGCCTCATCGAAGATCACGATCGGCGGATCCTTCAACAGCACACGGGCGATGGAGACACGCTGCTTCTGTCCGACCGACAATTTGACGCCCCGCTCACCGATCCAACTATCATACCCATCCGGCAGCCGGATGATAAAGTCGTGCGCGCGCGCCGCGCGGGCTGCCGCTTCGACGCGTTCGTGGCTGGCCGACAGGTCGCTGTAGACAATATTCTGCCGCACCGTTCCGTTAAAGAGAAAGGGCTCCTGCTGCACCAGGCCGATCTGCCCCCTCAAAAACGCCACCGGCAGGTCCCGGACATCATAGCCATCCACTAACACCGCGCCGCTACGGACATCGTAAAACCGCATCAGCAGCTTCAGCAAGGACGTTTTTCCAGCACCGCTCGGTCCCACCAGTGCAATCCGCTCACCAGGCCGTACGGTCAGATTCACATCGGATAAGACCGTACCTTCTGCCCGGTAACCGAAGACCACTTGCCGATATTCCACCGCCCCCTTCAATCGGTCGACAGGCCGGACCGCGCCCGGCCGATCTTCGACCTCCGCTTTCGTATCGAGGATTTCGAACACGCGTTCGCTGGCCGCCAGAGCATGTTGCAGCATATGGTTCAGCGAATGGATTTCGTTGATCGGCGTATAAAACAGCCCGAGATACGAGAGGAACATGACCAACTGGCCGACCGTTAAATTCCCAGCCATCACTTCTTCCGCTCCATACCAGAGAATGAGGACTGTGCCGGTACTGCCCACAAATACCATGCCCGGCCAATACCAGGACCACAGAAACATGGCCCGCAAACTGTTCTGGCTGTAGGTCTGGCTCAAGGTTTCAAAGCGCTTCCGCTCATAGTCATGCTGATTGAAGCCGATGGTTTCCTTGATGCCCGACAGAGCATCCTGCAGGTACGCATTGAGGTCGGCCACGCTTTTGCGGATCTCCGCATAGTACTTGTGCACGCGCTTCGTGAACCAGGCGGCACAGACGATCAGGATCGGAATAGGCAGCAGTGACAGCAGCGCCAATTTCCAGTTCAGCACAAACATCATGACCGTGATGCCGATCAACGTGAGGGAGGCGGTCAGCAACCCTTCGAGCCCATCGACAAAGATGCGTTCGACATGTTCGGTATCGCTGGTCACCCGCGTCATGATCTCGCCGGTCGATCGATTTTCAAAATAACTCAGCGATAAACGTTGCAACGCGCCGAAGACCTGCATGCGCAGCGTATGCACGGCCTTCTGCTCCAGCAAATTGTTGAATCGCACCCGCATCGAACTCATCAGGTTCCGCAGAACATAAGACCCCAACAGGGCGCCCAATACCCAGATGAGCATCTCGGGCCGCTTGGCTTGGATCACATCATCGATGACGATTTTGACGAGATAGGGCGGAACCAATTCCAGCGCCGTGGCGAGCCCCGCGCAGACGAAGGTCACCACCGCCAGCATCCGGAACGGCTTGAGATAAGACAGAACGCGCAGGAGCGAGTTCACAACGACTCGGCGATCCGGGACGGATCAGATGACACTGGCCGGTTCCTTCTGCCAATACTTTTGAAATTCATCCATCTGGGTCAGGGTGGAGAAGTCGGTCATGCGGTCGATGAATAACTTGCCGATGAGATGGTCCAGCTCATGCTGGATACACACGGCGTACAGCCCGCTGGCTTCAAAATCGAACGGTTTGCCGTCACGGTCCAGTCCGGTCACACGCACGGTCGACGGCCGTGTCACTCTGCCCCGTAACCCGTCCACACTGAGGCAACCTTCCCACCCCTCCGCCTGCTCTGGCCCGTAGAAACGAATCGTCGGATTGATGAGCACGGTCTTCGGAAAACCCCCTTCGCCTGGACAATCCATCACGACGAGTTGCTGCGACCGTCCCACCTGCGGGGCGGCCAGGCCGATGCCCGGTTCGTCATACATGGTTTCGAACATGTCATCAATGAGCTGCTGAAAGGCCGCTTTTTTTATCTCGCTCGGAGACACCGACTGCGCTTGCTGCCGAAGAATCGGATTCCCCAGTTTACTGATTGCCAATATGGCCATGTTCCACCCTTATCTCTGCCTCTGCGCGACTCCTTCGGCCGCGCCCCTGTTGTCTGGTTATGTACCTACCACGGCCTTTTGAGGCTGTGCAACCGCCTGGTGCATTCCGATGTCAACCGGCCTGCTTGCGGCTTTTGGGCTCAGGAATTTCAAATGTTTCCTTCGATTGATTCCACCATTCGATCCACTCCTGCGCCCAGTTCTGGCGATCCTGCCTATTGGAGGCATCCCAATCGTGGAACTCTGTCTCGTGCCGGGTCAAGGTCCATAACGATTGGACGGCGGACATGGCGACAAACTTTTCCTCGTCTCCCAGCAGATCGATCAGCGGCTGGATCACCTCTTTTTTCCGCACATACCGGGCTTCGAACGCGGCCGCTTTTCGAATCACCGAGTTCGGATCTTTGGCCATCGCTTCGATGGCGGGGGGCGCCTGCTGAGGGTCGAGTCGCACGGCTACCCGTAACGCATGCTCCCGGATACGCGGAATTTCGGTGGCCAATTTCGCCGCGTCCAATAAGGCCGGCGTCGCGGCCGGAGCTTTGATCATCGACATCGTCTCGATGGCATTGTACCGGATGCGGGGGCCGGGCATCGTGAGCGCCTTGGTCAGCACCGGTAATGCGGGCTCGCCCAAATGGACAAATTCGCCCATGGCCCAGAACTCCTGCTTTCCTTCCAGGAGCGGCAAGAGGGACTCCGCCCGCTGAAGTTCCTCCGGCGTCAACGCCTTGGTATTGGGCGCCACCGAGACATCGGGAACCGGTTCCGACTTGGGCGGTGCCTCATACGGCATTTGCACCGGCCAGACCATGGCGGCAGACCAGCCCGACTCAGGCCGCATTCCCATGAGGTTCAGGAGAACGAGACCCAACACCACCGTTTGACGTATTCTCTGCTGCCCCGCTCCGATCATGATCACATCCCTCTCACACACGTTGTCATTAATAAGGGGCCGGCGGCTCCTGTCCGGCTTCCGACGGTCTTTGCGGCGGCGTGCGCCGATGAACCACTTCATACAACACCGGCAACACCACGAGAATGAGCGCTGCCGCGGTCAACATTCCTCCGACCACGACCCGCGCCAGGGGTTGCTGTGCCTGCGAGCCGATTCCTGTCGCCAATGCGGCGGGCAGCAACCCAATGGCCGCCGCCAACGTGGCCATCAGAATGGGACGCATCTGAACATCCGCGCCCTTCAGGATGGCCTCACGCAACTCCAAGCCGCTGCGCCGAAAATCCTCAATACGGGAGATTAACAGGACTCCCCCGAGAATCGCTACTCCCAGCGTCGAAATCACTCCCACGGCGGCAGAAATGCTGAAGTGCGTCCCCGTGAAGACAAGCGAGAATATTCCCCCGATCAGCGCAAAGGGGACGGTGACCAGGACGAGCAAGGCATTGGTCAGGGAATTGAACGTCGTATAGAGAAGGAACAGAATAATCACCAGGCTCACCGGCACAATCATCGTCAGGCGCTGTTGCTCCGCGGTGAGTTGATCGTACTGGCCTGCCCATTCGATCCGGTACCGTTCCGGGAGCGACACGGCCTGAGCCATTTTCGTTTGCGCCTCTTTCACCGTGCTTTCCAGATCGCGCTCGCGCACGCTGAACTTGATCGGAATATACCGCTCATTATTCTCTCGATAGATGATGAAGGCCCCGGTCTGAGTTTTGATCGTCGCCACCTGTTTCAAGGGAATCCGCGCGCCGTTCGGCGTATTGACCAGAATATTGCCGATGGTCTCCGCATCCCGCCGAAACTCCGGGAGAAACCGGACGACCAGATCGAACAATCGCTCGCCTTCGAACACCTGCGTGACCGCTTGCCCACCCACCGCCGCCTGCACGACCGCGTTGACATCGGAGACGCGCAGCCCATAGCGCGCACTGGCTTCACGATCGACTTGGATCAAGAGATTCGGTTGACCTACCAGGCGAAAAATGCCCAGGTCCTTGACCCCGTGCACACGTTTCATGACCGACTCGATTTCTTCCGCCTTCGCTTCCATCGTTTTCAAGTCGGTGCCGAACAGCTTGATGGAATTTTCCCCCTTCACGCCCGACATCGCCTCTTCCACATTGTCTTGGATGACCTGCGAAAAGTTGAAGATGATGCCGGGGATGACTTTGAGACGTTCTTCGATTTCCTCCACCAGTTGATCTTTGGTGAGCCCCGGCCGCCAGTCCTTATGCGGCTTGAGATTGGCGAGAAATTCCGCGTTGAAAAAACTGGTGGGATCGGTGCCGTCGTCGGGTCTGCCCAGTTGAGACACGATCGTGACGACTTCCGGCGATTTCCTGAACATCTGGCGGATCTCCCCGGTCAACCGGGCCGCTTCGTCGAATGAAATATCCACCGGCATCGTGGCGCGCACCCACAGGTTGCCTTCCTCCAAGGCCGGCATAAATTCCCCGCCGATGAACTGCAGGGCTCCGAATGCCGCCACCAGCAGGAGCAAGGCGGCGCCGATGACTTTCATATTGTGGGCCAGGGCCCACCGCAAGACCGCGAGATACATCCGGCGAATCGTGCTGACGAACCGGGTGTCTTGCTCCGTGACCACACCGGTCAGAAGCAGTGAGCACAGCACAGGGGCCAGCGTAAACGCCATCAGCAACGCGCCGAACAGGGCGAATCCGTAGGTGATCGACATCGGCGCAAAGATTTTTCCCGGCACACCGGTCATCGTGAACAGCGGAATGAACGCCACCACGATGATGGCGGTGGAAAAGAAGATCGGCTGCCCCACCTGGCGGGCGGCGCGCACGATCTGCTGCGGCACGGTCAGACCCAGCCGCCGATCATGCCCCAGATGAAAGAAAATGCTTTCCACCATGACCAACGTCGCATCGACGATGATGCCGAAATCGATAGCGCCCAGGGAAATCAGGTTCGCGGACTGCCCGATCATCACCATCATCGTAAAGGTGAACAGCAGGGACATCGGAATGGTCAGCGCCACAATGAGGGAGGCGCGTAAATGCCCGAGAAACACGAAGAGGATGACAAACACGAGCACCATGCCGCTGATCAGGATGTCCGTCACGGTCTCGACCGTCGTATGGATCAGGGCCGTCCGATCGTAGAACGTCTTGATCTTGACGCCTTCCGGCAGCTTCCACTTATTCAACTCCTCGACTTTCTCCCGCACGCGCTCCAATACGGACAGCGCCTTATACCCGCGCTGGAGCAAAATGACGCCTTCGACCACGTCGTCATTGTCGTCGATGCCGACCTTGCCCAGGCGCACGCGGTGGCCGACGGACACAGTCCCCAGCGTCTTGACGAAAATCGGGGTGCCTTCTTTTTCGGCGACCATCACGTTCTCGATATCCGCCAGACCGTTGATCAGTCCGAGGCCGCGGATATTGTAATTTTGCGCGCCCACGGTCAGATAATTGCCGCCGACATTGGCATTGCTGTTGGTCAAGGCTTCCATGACCTGAGCGAGACTGACCTGGTAGCTGATGAGTTTCCCCGGGTCGATATCGACGTGATATTCCTGCGTCGTGCCGCCGAACGCCGTCACATCAATGATACCGGGCACACGCCGGAACTCCCGCCGCAATTGCCAATCCTGGATCGTTTTCAAATCGGTCAGGCTCGCTTTCCCGTCTCCCTGCAATTGATACCGGTAGATTTCGGCGATCGCCCACCAGGGCGACAAAGCCGGTTGGACATTTTGCGGGAGACTGAGAGTCGAGAGGCGGTTGACGACTTCCTGGCGATCGAAGAAGTACTGGGTGTTGAAATCGAAATAGATTTTGATATCGCTCAATCCGAAAATCGACAGCGAGCGGATATCGGTGAGGCCGGGCATCCCGTTGAGCGCGACTTCGATGGGAATCGTGATTTGCCGCTCGATTTCTTCCGCGGACCAACCGGGAAACTGGGTAATCACCTCCACCATGGGCGGCGAGGGATCGGGATAGGCCACGATGTCGAGTTGTTGAAAGGCGTACAACCCGCCGAAGAGGAGCGTGAATCCGAGCGCACAGATCAAAAACCGCTGCACCAGGGACAGCTCGACGATTCGAACCATCATGCTGCTTCGAGACGCCTTTGCCGACGGCGGCGCATGATCATCGGCCTGATCATCCTTTCACCTCCTGCCCTTTCACCAGGACTGCCCCTTTGGTCACGATGCGCTGGCCCGATGTCAAACCTTCCAGAATGCGGACTTGCCCGCTGGACACATTCGACACGGTCACTTCATGCTTCAGGTAATGATCCGTTCCTTCCACGACATAGACGAAATGTTTCCCGTCGATCTCAACCACCGCTTCCTTGGGAATAGTCAGAAACGGCGTGGCATCTCCGATATCCAATCTGAGCCGCGCGAACATCTCCGGCTTGAGCCGCTGATCCCGGTTGTCGACCCAGGCGCGCACCTTGATGGTGCGAGTGTTGGGATCGACCACGTCGCCGATGGACGCGACTACGGATGCAAAATCGGTCCCCGGATAGGCCTCCACATTGATGCGGCCCACCTGACTGACCTTCACCAGGGCCAGATCCCGTTCGTAGACATCCGCCACGACCTGCAGGCGGTCCAGATCGGCGACCGTGAAGAGCACCTGCCCGACATCACCTCCGACGGACTGCCCCGGCGTCACGGCCCGCTCCACCACCGTTCCCGTCAAGGGGCTCTTCATCTCAAAGCGTGAGGTGATCCGCTGTTGCGCGAGCGGCTTTTCCAGCTCGGACGCGGGAATGCGCAAGGACAACAACCGCTCCTTGGCCCGCCTGAATTCGGCCCGCGCCTTGATCAAATCGTTTTCGGCCTGCTTCAGGTCTTTCAGCGCCAACGCCTTCGTGGCGTAGAGCTCCTTGGCCAGTTCCTGAGCCCGCGTCGAGTATTCCAGCTCGGATGCCTCTTTCACGAACTCCGAATAGGCCGCGGTAATATCGGAACTATCGATAACCAACAGTGTCGCCCCTGCCTCCACCCGGTCACCCAATTTGGCGCGCACTTCCACCACCCGTCCCTGCAAGGGGGAGGAAATCTTCGAATAGCGGTCTTCGCCATAGGCTATCTTGCCAACGAGCACCAATTCCGGCTGGACCGGTTTGAAGTCCACGACTGCCGTTTCAATTTGGCCGGCGGACGGCTGAGCGGCAGGGGCAGCGACTGGTTCAGAAGAGGCGGAAGGAGGGGAAGGCGTGGAGTCTTGTTTTTGACTGCACGCGGAGAAAAACAGCACAACGGCCAAGGCGATGGCCGGGATTGCGCCGGAAGTCATGACGTAATCTCCTGCCCCACAGAACTTTCCAGTTGAAACAGATTCCGCTGATAGGAAAACAGCGCTTCGATGAAATTCTGTTGGATCGTACGGGACGTGCGCGCAGCGTCGAGGAGATCCAGAATCGTGGC
Organism: Nitrospira sp.; assembly: GCA_022226935.1. Classification (GTDB taxonomy): domain Bacteria; phylum Nitrospirota; class Nitrospiria; order Nitrospirales; family Nitrospiraceae; genus Nitrospira_A. Next base: position 869,199 of record CP092081.1, on the reverse strand, counting down.
GCCTCCGCGTTCATACGCGCGCTCCACGATGGTAAAGGTCGAACGGGCATCTTCCAAGACGCCCGCCAGATACGCCTCGACCAACCGTCGGCTCTGCAGGAGGTTGTGATAGGCCACATCCACCTGGTTCTCCACCTGATTGACCGTGCGATCCAATTCCGCCTGAGCCGACTGCACGCCGACTTCGGCCTGAACGATCCCACCTTGATTGCGATTGAAGAGCGGCAACGGCACACCAAGATTCAGAATGCCCATCTGGGGGTTGTCAGGTCCGCGCGGTCCTTGTATGGAATACCCGGCGCCGATGGTCACATCCGGGACCCGGAATGCCTTGGCCAGTTTCAAATCCGCTTCACGCTGCGCCACGAGCGCCCGCCTGCTTTTGATATCGGGACGCACATCCAAGGCCACCGAGCGCAGTTTGCCCATGTCCGGATCGACCCGACGGTAGTCCATCTCCGTGGTCAGTTCCAGCTTGGAGGCCGGGGAGAGACGAAGCAGCTGGCGCAGGTCGGCTCGCGCCGATTCGCCTTCCTGAATCGATTCGATGACCTGGGATTGGAAGTCGACGACCTGAAGCCGGATACGGATCAGATCGACCTCGGCAATGTACCCCTTCTTAAAGCGAATCGTATTGACGTCGAGGATGCGCGCGAAGCGATCCCGGTTTTCCTCTGCCAATGCCAGTCTGCGCTGCGCGACCAGCACGCGGTAGTAGGCGTCCTTGATGGTAAACCCGAGCTGCCGGATGGCATCTTCAAAGTCCGCTTCCGCCGACTGCACGCCGAAGCCGGCGCTTTCGATGCGATACCCGCGTTTGCCGGCCAATTCAAAGAGTTGCTGCACCTGCATCGTGAGGGCGCCGCTGTTCGCCAACGTATTACCTTGCGTAAATGAGGCCACGGTGCCGATCTGCGCCACCGGATTCGGAAAGAGGCGCGCCGTAATCTGTTGTCCTTTGCTGGATTCGATGCCGTACTTGGCAATGAGCAGGTCCAAATTCTGTCTGAGAAAAAGAGCCATTGCTTCGGACAGATTCAGCCGGACGACCGGAGGAGCAAATGAACCGGCCGGGATCAAGGCGGCCCCCGGGGTTGATTCGGCTGCCTGCGCCCATCCGCTTCCGAATAGGATGAGACCCAGCAACCCCATCAGGCACCACATCCGGCGCGATTGATTCCGCACGCGGACACAACCAGGGAAACCGCTTCTGTAATGGGGCATGTCGTCACACATGGCGCGGGAATATCGATCAACCGAGGACAGGGCACGCATTATACTGATTCTTCCCGGCATTTCAAACATTGACCATTGCCCGATTCATTGCATCTTCAGCTCGGTCCACGCCCGATCGTACAGCCGGATTCCCTTGCCCACATCGCGCATCCACTCCAACCGTGCCAATTGATCGAGGGGTGGATAAACGGCTGGATTGTCTCGCGTCGCGGCATCCACCAGTTCTCGGGCCAGCCGAGAGGCAGAGGCAAAGCGCAGTCGCTCCGACGTGCGGGCCGCCACCGCCGGCTCCATCAAATAGTTGATGAATCGCATCGCGAGTTGCCTCTGCGGCGCAGTTCGGAGCACCACGAGACAATCGGCCCAAATGGTGGCGCCTTCCTTCGGCACGACATACCGAATAGACGGCCGATCGGCCATGGCCCGAGCCACCGGCCCTCCCCATCCATGCGCCAGGAGGACCTCCCCGGAGGCGAGCAACTGATCGTAGTGATCGCTCGTATAGGTCTTCACCAGCGGCTTTTGTCGCAACAACTGCTCTTTCGCCGACTCAATCACCTGCGGGTCCGCGCTGTTCATCGATTGCCCCATCGACCGCAAGACTGCCCCGAACACCTCGCGCTGGTCGTTCAACATGCTGATGCGGCCCTTGTACCGCGTATCCCAGAGGATCGACCAACTGTCCGGGGGCGTCGGAATGGCGGCGGAATCGTACCCGATCCCCACGGTGCCCCAGAGATAGGGAACGGAATAGCGGCGCTCGGGATCGAACGGCAAGGTTTGCAAATGCGGCTCCAGCTGCGCGGTGTTGGACAAGGCTGCCTGATCCAGTTCGCTGAGCAGGCCCTGCTGGATCATGATTGCCACCATGAAATCCGAAGGGACCGCCACGTCGTATCCGGTGGCGCCGCTCTGCAGTTTCGCCAGCAGTTCCTCGTTGCTGCTGAAGGTATCGATCACCACCTTCACCTGCTCGCGCCGCTCGAATTCTTGGATAATCTCCGGCCCCACATAGTCGGACCAGGTGAAGTAGTGCAACACGGGCCTCGACTCGGCCCGGTCCTCGCCGGACCATTGCCCGCAAGCCGTGAGCCATCCGGCGAGCCAGACCAAACCGAGACACCACAGGCTCATCTTGCGAATCGCTGACCGCACTCAGACCTCGCGACGTTGCAGATACAGTGACCCGGCGACACCCATCATCGAAACCCCCAGCAGCAACGCGGACAGCGCGTTGATTTCAGGCGTCACGCCGGATTTGATCATCGAATAGACTTTCAACGGCAAGGTGGTTGCGCCGGGACCTGCGGTGAAGAAGGTCACCAAAAAATCATCGAGCGAGACCGTGAAGGCGACGAGAACTGCTCCCCAGATCGCCGGCCGCAGTAAGGGCAGGGTCACGTACCGGAACACCTGCCAGGCGTCGGCGCCGAGATCGGCCGCCGCTTCGCGCAACATCGGGTCGAGTTTCCGCAGTCGCGTGCGGATCATGATCGTCACGAGCGGGATATTGAACACAATGTGCCCGAGGATGACCGTCGTGAGGCCGAGCGGCATGTGGACCGTCACAAACAACAGCATCAGCGCCACGCCCATCATCACTTCGGGAATGACCAACGGGAGGACCAGACCTCCTTCAAGGATCTGTTGCCGACGACGCGGCATCTGCTCCATCCCAAGCGCCAGCAGCCCTCCGAGACTGGTGGCGCCAATAGTCGACACCAGGGCGATGAGTAAGCTGTTCGCGGTCGCAGCGAGCAAGGCCTCGTCATGCCAAAGCGCCGCATACCATTTCAGGGTCGCCCCTCGCCAGGTCATTGAGAGATGAGCCGCGTTAAAGGAGTACAGCACCAGCACGATAATGGGTCCATAAAGAAAGAGCATCGCCAGGAGACTGACGGCATTCACGCCCATCGATCGCGGCTTCACCGCCCCTCCAATGGCCCGTCTCCCCGGCTGGCTTGGCGGTAATACAAGACCACCGCCGCCATCACGATCGCCATCAGGACAAAGGAGACGGCCGAGCCGAGCGGCCAGTCGCGCACCACCAGATATTCATGCTGAATCAAGTTCCCAATCATCATGCTGCGCGCGCCGCCCAAGAGATCCGGCGTGATGAACGAGCCGATCGACGGAATGAATACCAAGATACAGCCGCCCACGATCCCCGGCATCGTGAGCGGCATCACCACGCGCGTCAAAACCGCCCAGCGGGACGCATAGAGATCCCAGGCCGCTTCGACTAGCACAGGATCCAGGCGTTCCACCGCGACGTACAATGGCAACACCATGAATGGGAGGTACCCGTACACCAATCCGATCACCACCGCTGTGGGGGTATACAACAATTCCAGCGGCTCCGTGATGAGTCCGAGGGCGAGCAGGACATTGTTGGTCAAACCGTCATGCCGCAACAGGATCATCCACGCATAGGTCCGCACCAGAAAGTTGGTCCAGAACGGCAGCATGACCAGGAGCAGCAACACCGGCTGCCAGCGTGCCGGACTGCGCGCAATCACGTAGGCCAACGGAAATCCCAGCAGGAAACAAATCGCCGTCGTCAGAGTCGCGTACCACAAGGACTGAGCGAGGATTTTCCCGTAGAGCGGATGCAGCAGATCAACATAGTTCGCCCACGTAAACTCCCAGACGATGCCGCCATAGGTTCCACGCGAGGCAAAACTGATAGTAAACACCAACCCCAGTGGAACGAGAAAGAACAGGGCTAACCACAGCAGACCGGGAGCGGCGAGCCAGCAAGATCGGCAGGAGTCTTGCGCGACGGATGTGTGGGAGACATCGTCAGACGGCATGGTCACTCAAAAAACACTCGCCCGTCACCCAAGGCCCAATGCAGAAAGACCGGATCCCCCGGAGCGTAAGGCAACTGGACAGCACCGGTCGTCCTGGCTTCCCACAGCGTCTCGTGGCCCACTCGAATGAGATACTTCGTCTCGCTGCCGGCAAAGAGCACCTTCTCGATCACCCCAGTCAGCATCGAGTCTGAGTTAACTGGTCGTTCCCGTGACATCCGGAGTCGTTCCGGCCGAATCGACCAGGTGACTGAACGACCGGGTGACGCCCCGGACCCCATGCGCACCGGAAATGCCGGCACCCGATCATCCGCGGGTTGCAAGAGATGCGCGTCTTCCATCGCTTCGCCCACTCGCCCCGGGAGTTCATTCGATACCCCGAGAAATCGCGAGACGAAGAGCGTGCGCGGGTTCTCGTACACCTCGCGGGGGGTTCCCACCTGCCACATGCGTCCCTGGTGCATGACGGCGATGCGATCGGACATCATCATCGCCTCCTCCTGATGGTGCGTGACGCACACGCAGGTCAGTCCTGCCTGTTCCTGAATCGACTTCAATTCCACCTGCATGGCTTGCCGCAGTTGTTGATCGAGGGCTGCGAGCGGTTCATCGAGCAGAACCACAGCAGGCTTATTGACCAACGCCCGGGCCAAGGCCACACGCTGCTGCTCGCCGCCAGACAATTGCGCGGGCTTCCGGCCTTCCTTGCCGACCAGCTTGACCATCGTCAAGGTTTGCCTGACCTGCTCATCGATGAGCGCAGTAGGAACCCGCCGCATTTTGAGGCCGAAGGCGACATTCTCAAACACGGTCAGATGGGGAAAGAGTGCGTAAGACTGAAACACCAGGTTGACGGGACGGCGATTCGGCGGGACGTCGAGCATCGATCGGCCGTCGATCAGCACGTCTCCGGCATCCGGATCTTCAAAACCGGCCACGATACGCAAGACTGAGGTTTTTCCGGCGCCGCTCGGCCCGAGAATGGAAAAAAATTCGCCACGCCGGACCTGAAAACTGACGTGATCCACCGCCGCCACCGAGCCATGGTTCCGCACGATGGCGCGAATGTCGATCGTCGGGGATGCCGACGAAAGCGATTGATCGGAGGCGATGACAGGAGAAGTGGAAAAGGTGGCCATCGAGGGCTGGGTCAGACCGCCGCGTCGACGGTCTCGGATCAATGCTCCAAATCGACTTTGGAACTGACGTCGCGCAAATGCTTCCGCACGCGCACCCGGTGTTCATGTTTGCGTAACAGCTCGCGGCGGATCACATCCCGGTCTTCCGCCACGATCCGTACGAGCCGATCGTTATCTTCGGCGTGATTGCGCACGAGCTCGGACAATCGCTGCACTTGTCGCTCCAATCGCTCCAGCCGCCAGACCATTTCCATCATGGGATTGGCTGGCTCGATCGCTGGTTTCATGACCGCCGGACGGGCATTCTGCTTCTTCATGTCCGCTCCTTCTCTTCGGCCCGACCCGCTGTCGGGAACGCACGTTGAATCGTAGTATCATCCGAGTCGGAGTTGAAGTCAATCATTCTGCGTCCTTTCTATTCATCCTTCGTCCTGCTACAATCGGCACGTCTATGGCTAAGATCTTCACGATGGTGCTGGCAGGCGGGAAAGGCGAACGCCTCCATCCCCTCACCGACCAGCGCGCAAAACCCGCGGTCCCATTCGGCGGAAAATATCGCATCATCGATTTTACGCTGAGCAACTGCCTGAACTCCGGGCTCCGCCAGATCGCCGTGCTCATCCAATACAAATCGCATTCTCTCGACCGCCATATCCGGACAGGATGGAACATTCTCAATCCCGAACTCGGCGAATACATCGTATCGGTCCCGCCGCAGCAGCGGATCAGCGAAGAGTGGTATCGCGGGACCGCCGATGCGGTGTACCAGAACCTCTTCCTGATGGATAACGATCATCCTGAGTTTCTCCTCGTGCTAGCCGGCGATCACATCTACAAAATGAACTATGCCGACATGTACAACCTTCTGATCGAGAAACAGGCTGATGCCATTGTCGGCGCGATCGAAACCCCGATTGCGGATGCCAACCGGTTCGGCGTGATCGCGGTGGATGAAGACCGGCGCATTTTGAGCTTCGACGAAAAGCCCGACAAGCCGATGCACATCCCCGGCGATCCGACCCAGGCCTTCGTCTCCATGGGCATCTATCTCTTCCGCACGGATGTGGTACGCGAGCAACTGATCCGCGATGCCAAGGAAGGCACCAAACACGATTTCGGCAAGAACATTATTCCACGCATGATCAAGGAATGCCGCGTCTACGCGTTCAAATTTCAAGACGAGAACAAGAAAGCCGTGAACTATTGGCGGGACATCGGCACGCTGGATGCCTACTGGGAAGCCAATATGGATCTGGTGTCGGTCGATCCGCAGTTCAACCTCTACGATCAGCATTGGCCCATCCGCACCTATCAGGGACAGTTTCCACCCGCCAAATTCGTCTTCGCGCAGGACTTTCAAGGCGGGCGGATGGGCGTCGCCCTGGATTCGATCGTCTGCGGGGGCTGCATCATTTCAGGCGGCCGCGTGCAGAACTCGGTGCTGTCGCCGCACGTACGCGTCCATGATCATGCCGACGTGCGCGAGTCGGTCGTGATGGAAAACGTCGTCATCGGCGAACATGCCCGCATCCGTCGCGCCATCATCGACAAGGATGTCGTGATTCCGCCCAAAACCGTGATCGGGTTCGACCCGGCTGCGGATCGTCAACGCTTTAAAGTCACCGATTCCGGGGTGGTGGTCATCTCAAAGGGAATGAAATTGCATGCCGCCGTCGATCCATCCGGTTGATCTCGTCGCGACCCTCCGCCAACGAAACCTCACCCCTGCGATCATTTTTCTCACCTCGAGACGGGCCTGCGACGAAGCGATGCAATCCTTCGAGCGCAGTCAGGTCACCCTGCCGAAAGCCCAACAAGAACAGATTGCCCGCGTGCTGGCGCAGGTGACCGAGCAGTTTCCCAGCATTGCCGAACACCCGTTGATCGAGACGGTCCAGCGCATCGGTGTGGCCGCGCACCATGCCGGACATTTACCGTCCTGGAAAATCGCGGTAGAAGAATTGATGCGCACGGGGTCGCTGGATGCCGTCTTTGCCACGACCACGCTCGCAGCCGGCGTGGACTTTCCTGCTCGTACGGTGGTGGTCACGCAGTCCAGCATCCGTAAAGCGCGCGATTTTACCGATCTCACCGCGAGCGAGATTCAACAATTGGCCGGCCGCGCCGGTCGCCGCGGCAAAGACCTCGTCGGGTTCGCCGTCATCACCCCGTCGCCCTATATTGATCTTACGGTCCTGACCAAGGGACTCACAGGGCAGCCGGAGGCGATTCACAGCCAGTTCGTGATCAGTTACCCGATGGTCTTGAACCTGCTCAAGGCGCATCCGCGCGAACAGATTCAATCGATCCTGGCCAAAAGCTTCGCGCAATTCCAACTGAACCAGCGCACGGCGGTGCTCGAAACCAAACTCGACAGCCTGCGCGCCGAAATGGAGCCGTTCGGACCTCGCGTCTGTTCCGATTGGATTACGCAGTGGCAAGTCTTCGAACAGGCCCGCAAACGCAAGAAACCCCGCAGCCCCTTCGCCCGCCAGGAATCGCCCGATGTCGCCGCGCGCCTGCACTTCCTGACGCCCGGACGCGTGGTGGGTGTCACCCGCGGACGCGGGATCATCCTGCGCCAGTACCGCAGCAAAGGCCAACATGCGCCGATGGTCACCCTCCTCCGGGAAGGCGGCTCGCTGAACGAATGCCCGGCCTCCATCGTGACGCAGGTCTTCGACCGTACCTTCGACTGCGAGGAAACCTCGGTTTACCCCTGGTGCACGCCGCAGACGCTGGAACAACTGACGCATCATCTGACGGACCTCCCGCCGCGGCTGCCGATTCTTCCGATTCTGACGCATCAGCACGAAGAAGCCCCGATCGACAGTTCCATCATTCAAACCTTGGGCGACTTCGCCTGTCCGACCTGCCCCTCGCGCCAGGCTTGCCAGCGCGATTTTCCCCGCGCCTCACGGGTGCGCCAGGAAATTCAGCGCCATATCAAATCGATTCAAGCCCTCCAGACGAGTTTGTGGCACCGGTTCCAAGAGCGCATCGACGTTTTGGAACGATTCGGGTACCTCAACGCGAACGCGCAACTCACCGCCGACGGCGAGTGGGCGCGGCTGATTCGTATCGATCACTCGCTGCTGATTACCGAACTGATTCGGGCTGAAGCCTTTGGCGCCATCGATCCGCCGCTATTGGCCGCCGTCATGGCCAGCATTGCCCATGACGACGATCGTCCCGGCTCGTTTCCGCGTGGAAGCGCCGGGCTCGTCACGCTACTCTTTCAAGTGCGGAAGTTGGCCGAGAGTTTGACGCCCCACGAGGCGCCGCCGATGCTGCGGGCCGACGTTGCGGCACTGACTGAACGCTGGGTGTCCGATCAGACGCTCACGTGGATCGGATTGGCCCGGTTGACGACCATGGCTGAAGGCGACATGTTCCGGCTGTTTGCGCGCACCATCGAATTTCTGTCTCAGTTGAAGACGTTAAAAGCCACCCATCCGTCCCTGGCGGAATCCGCCGATCACGCCATCGCCGCGATGCGCCGGGGCGTCTTGGAGGAACTGCCGTGAACACTCACGAACTCGAACAGCTGTTGATGCAACAACCGGTCTCTCTGCTGCATCGATTGGCGAGGGGGCGGATCAGCCGGCATTTCCGCTCCGGCAAACGCAAGCTGGTCGATCTGCTACTCCAGGCTTCGGCTGAGAATAGACCGGGCCTGGAGTCCGACCTGCAGACTCTGATTGAGGAACGGGCTCACCGGCCGCAACCGGCGCATATCGAAAAGACACGATCCGCCCAGGCGCGCCCTCGCCCAGCCCCCACCGCCGCATCGCGCCCGCACAAAACTGACGACCACAGCCACCATGAGCCGCCCGTCTCCCTCCACGAATGGTTGTCAGGGATCGGGGTACCGCCGCCGCAACCGTTCATCCCGGATGCCTGGCAGGTCGATGCGCTGGCGAAACTCGCGGAGACCGATGTGGTGGTCAGCGTGCCGACCGGGAGCGGCAAAACCTATGTCGCAATCGAGGCAACGAAGCGGGCGATTCAGGAAAATCGCACGGTCATCTATACCTCCCCGCTCAAGGCGCTCTCCAACACGAAATTCACGGAGTTCTCGCGCGTGTTCGGCCCCGGTCAGGTCGGCATTCTGACCGGCGACCGCCGGGAGCATAGCCAAGCGCCCCTCTTGATCATGACCACGGAAATCTTGCGGAATCTGCTGTACGACGCAGCCGGAGGGGAGATCGATGTGCGTCTGGACACATTGGGTCTGGTGATTATGGATGAATCACAGTACCTGGCTGATCCGGAGCGCGGCGTCGTATGGGAAGAAACGTTGATTTTCTGTCCCTCGCAGGCTCGTCTCCTCCTCCTGTCCGCCTCCATCGGCAATCCGCAGGACATTGCGGATTGGCTGACCGCGATACGCCCGACTCCTTGCTCGCTCATCCGTCACACCAAGCGATCGGTTCCGCTGCGAGCCGGCTACCTGCACCCGAACGAAAAGTTGACGCCGCTGTTTCGCACCGCCGGCATCCCCTACGGCCAGCCCCATCTCCTGCACCCGGAAGCCAAACGACTCTTCATGGAATATGAAGAAGAGACCGGCCCCTCCCGCTCACGGTGATTGCTGCCGCCGAGTATCATCACGCGTGAAGCGTATCTCGTGAACGAGAGAGCATTCTCACGTGCCTGTTTTCATTCGTACGAACGACGCGCACGGAATCGGAATGGCGTCATTTCAAGGGACTGCCCGCGGGCAACTGCGGTTAGAACGAATAGGTCAGGCCGACCGTGGGACCATGCCTGAGCGTTTGAAACTGGGTCAGAGGGGCCGTATTCTGGGATCCGTCCGAGCCATAGAATTTCCACTGATCGCCGGCAATGACCCGGTTCCACCAGACACGATAGCCGCCTGTCAAATACAGCCGTTCCCAAATTTTGATGCGCACATTGAAGTCCGAATTGGTACCCACGCCAAGTCCCGTCATCCTGAAACTCGGATCCTGAGCCAGATCGGTTCTGAAGTGATGCACGTCCTCATTGTTCAGGTAGGACACGAGCAGGGCCACCTTGGCCTCGACGCTGAGGCGCGAGTCGAATTTATACTCAACCTCTCCCCCCATGCGCCCTGAAAACCACGTGGCCGTGTTCGTAATCACGGCCTGGTTGCGAAATCCGACCGTGCCGACCGGAGCACACTGAAACGCTGGAGTCGGAGCCGAAGGCGTCGTGCATTCCGCTTGCGTGATCCCCGTGGCCACATGCCGCTCCCGCCAGTACTGCACCCCCGCAAACACCCCCAGGCTCCCCTTGTTATTTTGGAACGTATGCGCCGTCACGCCCACATCACCATTGAGGTACCAGAGATTGTCTCCGCCGATATCGCTATAGGTCCGTGAGAACCGGTGTTCGCCGCTCACGGTCGCGCCTTGAGCCGCGGCCCCCTGCGCGCTTAAAAAGTCGTCGTCCGTGAGACGCCCTCCGCCGATAGAGCCATATCCGAAAGCCCCGCGCAGGAAGATTTTATTCTTCAGTTGCACCCGGCCGGTGATCTCCGTGACGTTGGTACCGGTATCTTTGTATTTCAGTTTGGAACTAGGATTGCCAAGGTCGGGATTCAACCCAGAAGCATTATGGCTCCAAACGGTGTCACCCTGGCTGAACCACTCGGTGACCCCGATGTCGATGCGGGCAATCGAAGAAGACGGAGCAGGACCGACCTCCGCGAGGGCGGGAACAACGTCTTGCAACAGGAGGCATGCGCACACCGCACCAAGCAGACATCGCAACGGGATCATAGGTGAAGGTCTCCCTTACTATTCGGGCCGAAGATCTGTTCGCATGACCGCGAGACTACGTATCCCGGCCGGAACAGCGCGCCCACTGATACCCTACCTGTCGTGCATGGTCAACAACTTTCTCGGCCCTAGTGGGATCTATATCCGCCTCTCCCAATACTTCCGTGTGCGGACCGAAAGGGATTCGTCATCGCAAGACCGACGTTCCGATTTTGTACGACGAAGTGCCACGACCCTACAGGCGGAAAAAATTTCCTAGAGCATTTGTACGGGAGCTGTGTCCACGCAAGATACGTGAGACGAGTGAAATTTTTGCTTGCCTATTCGCGTTTGATCCGTTAGGGTCGGCGCTGAAAGATATCCTGACGGGATTCTCACCGAACTCCGCTGAGCGATTCCCGACAATCAATTAAGAAGAACGCCGAAGCAATCTGTTGTGGCACGCCTGTTGCTCACCGACGATTGTTTCCATTTTTCATTTCAGGAAGATCACCTAAGGGAGTACTGACCATGACGGCACAGCATTTCACACCGATTCAGCATCCACCACGCATTATGCGGCGACCTGCGGCGGGACATCTTGTGGTCTTGATGCTGATGTTGTGGCTGTGCGATCTGATTGTGGGAGGAGCTGAGGCGCTGGCGCAAAATATCGTCAGCACACCCAGCGCCCTCTCATTCACCGTGGCGCAGGGAGGCACCGTCTCGGGAACGGTCAGCCTTAAGAAATCAAGCACGGAGCAACATAGCTACCTCATTAGCACCAACCAAGGATGGATCTGGCTGAACCCGGCCTATGGGAGCACGCAGACCATTACCACTGAAACAGACTCCCTGACCGTCACGGTGAATACCTCGGCGATGGGACTCGGAGTGGGCACCTATTCCGGAGTGGTCTACATTGGCGAATCGGGCCCTGGCATATCGACCCTCTTGCGCATTCCCGTCACCACCACCGTGACGGCAGCCGGAACGACGCCGCCCCCGCCATCAACCACGCCGCCGCCTCCCCCTTCAACGACACCTCCCCCGCCGCCGTCAACCACGCCTCCGCCGCCGCCCGCAGCGACACCCCCTCCGCCGCCGCCCACCGGATCGTTGTCGCCCATGCTCAAAGCTTTCCCGGCCGCCCTTTCGCTGACCGCCGCGAAGGGCAACACGGCAACCGGCGTGTTCAATCTGCAAAAGTCCAGTACTCAACCGAGCAGCTATTACATCAGTGCCAACCAGGCATGGACGACCTTGAATCCGCCTTACGGCAGTACGCAGACCATTACCACTGAAATCGATCCCATCACCGTGTCGGTCAACACCTCGACCTTGAATGTCGGCAGCTATACCGGTGTCGTCTATATCGTGGAGAGCGGCCCCAATGGGTCGCAGACCTTACGGATCCCCGTGTCGCTCTCGGTCCTTGCCAGTGGGAGCGCCACGCCACCCCCGCCGCCCTCAACGACGCCGCCTCCGCCGTCAACGACACCGCCTCCACCCTCGACAACCCCTCCTCCTCCGCCTGCGGCGACGCCCCCCCCCCGGCGCCGACCGGCTCGTTGACGCCCTTGCTCCAGGCCTTTCCGCCTGCCCTTTCGCTGACCGTAGCGAAAGGCAACACGGCGACAGGCATATTCAATTTGCAAAAATCCAGCACGCAGCAAAGCACGTACAGCATCAGTGCCAACCAGGCATGGACGACGTTGAATCCACCCTACGGCAGCACGCAGACCATCACGACGGAGATTGACCCGATCACCGTGTCGGTCAACACCTCGACGATGAATGTCGGCAGCTATACCGGTGTCGTCTATATCGTGGAGAGCGGCCCCAATGGATCACAAACTCTGCGCATCCCCGTCTCGCTTTCCGTCCTTGCCAGCGGCAGCACCACGCCGCCACCGCCGTCCCCCACGGGAAGCGCCACCTCTCCGCCGCCGCCTCCGTCCGGGACCTCAACCGGCACGGTCACGGTGATGTGGAATGCCAACACGGAAGCGGACCTGCAAGGCTATCGGGTCTATGTCGGCACACGCTCCGGTGCCCGTACGCAGACCTTCGACGTAGGAAATGTGACGTCGACCAGGCTGACGCTCCCCTTGGGCTCTACTTATTTCTTCGTTGTGACAGCCTATGACAAAAGCGGCAACGAAAGCTCGCCGTCTGGAGAATTGAGCAAGAGCCTGTTTTAGCAATATCTCTGCTCGACAGGCTTGACCGGTCTTCCCTCAAGCCTGTATAACGGCGCTGTACCTTTGAGCCCGCTCCGAAGAAACATATCTTCGAGCGGGCTCAAAAGTGTAAGAAGCGCCCGTAGCTCAATGGATAGAGCATCTGACTACGGATCAGAAGGTTACAGGTTCAAGTCCTGTCGGGCGCACCACTGCCTCACCTCTTCCTTCCTTCGCCTCATTGATTTGTCTCTTCCTCCCGGGATAGGTCCCCTTACTCAGTCCCGTACGTTCCGGTCGCCTCACTGAGCGCATCCGTCTGTGACTAGAGACACCACTTCATCGATCATGACCGCATTAAACTTTTGCGGCCTCCTCGAATGGCGGGTTATGCCCGGACCGTTCAAACCATACGAGCCGCTTGCACGGCCGTGGATCGTGCTGAAGTATTGCTCTGCCAACTCAGAAGGGATGTGCCGGTCGTACCGCCCAAGCAGGAACACAACGGGGGCGGCGAACGATCGGTAGTGTTCCGTCAAATCGAGCGGTGCAATCTCACCTTCAAGGTGCGCGAATGAAAAGCAGCTGTCTTGTCCGAGCTTCATGAGGTCAATGAGATTCGCCTCATCGGTGCCGAGCGCTGTCCAGATCAATCATCCAGTTGAGAGGTCCGCAATGGTTCACACCTCCAAACCGCTGCGTCCACGTTTCAACTGCGAGCAAATCATCACCTGACGCATAGGGAGGCGGTCCGATTTTGCGTCATTCGTTGAGCGCTTTGGCGTTCCCATTTTTCTGGACTTCAGAAAGCGCAAGTCCTACGACAGTCGGCGCCAAGAAGACATGTTGGCGATTTGCGCCGCCCCAACAGAGGACGCCACCTTCTCCGGATACTGAGCTACCTATAATGACCGTCCGGTGCCGCGTTGCTCCCAATAGACGACCACAGAATGTCGTTCAAGAACGGCGTTAAACGTAGCCGAAGAGCGGCGCCTCGTTCGCGCCAGGACCTCCATGCAAGAGGATCAATACCGGATTGGAGCCAGAGATACCGCGAAACCATACGCTCTGGTGCAGATCGCCAATGGGCACTCTTTCCATCGCCGCGATGCTGTGCGGAATGATCCGGCCTTGGGAGTCCGTAAATCGAGCGGTATGCCCCCCACTCAACAGAACGATCGCAAGGGCCACGAACATGCCCCATGAGCGTCCAACGAAGCAGCCTCAGACTCTTCATGGCATCAGTTGAGTGCATACACGAGAAATTCTGAATGTACGAGCGGTAGAGGTTTTTTTAGGAGATCCTTCATCGCGGCATTTGTCAAGGCAAGTCGGCACCGCCCATCATCAATCTCTTTCCACATCACATGCCGGCGCAGACAGCGTAGCCTGTTGCGTTCCCGCTTCTTCAGCGGATGGAGACGGGCCTCCGTCAGGGCTCGTGGCCTGAACTAGGGCCATGCCTAGTTTGAGGATCGCCACATCCTGCTAGTCTGAACTCACGCGCAGGCAATCTGATCGAAGTCGCGGACACATACAGGTCACCATAACCAGGACGAGTTACTGTCGAAGGAGGTCACACATGCATACGGACGATTCTTCCAACTGGTCGGCATTCATGGCGGGCGCATTGATCGGCGCAGGGATAGCGCTGCTCCTCGCGCCACAATCAGGCAATGAGCTTCGATCGACCCTGCGCGATTACGCATCCAGAGCAAAGGACGAACTGGACGAGGCGACGGAACAGGGACGCGCAGCCTGGGACTCCGCGGTGGAACGAGGCCAGGAGTACGTAGAGGGCGGCAAACAAACTTTGCGAAAGGCCGGTCGCGCAGCCCGCGAATTCGTGGATGACACGATGCAGACTGCCCAGAATACGGCGGAAGAAGCGACATCACGGCGCGGGTAAGTATGTCCATGCGCGGTCAGTAGGTGTGCCGTCCACTTAGGCTGAAAGGACAGTATCATGATCAAACAGCTGACACATTTCATGTTCGCGCTCGCCATGATGAGTCTGGTGGGTTGTCAGTCCACCACAGGCAAAACAGCCGGACAAACCATCGACGATGCGTCAATCACCACAGCGGTGCAGGCCAAACTATCCCAAGACAGGCTGTCGAACTTTTCGCGCATCGATGTCGACACGGAGCGCGGGGTGGTAACCCTGAACGGGGTCGTCAAATCCGCGGAACAAAAAATGCGCGTCGTCGAACTGGCTCGCGGAGTGGCGGGGGTGCGCACAGTGAATAATAATTTACAAATTCAAGCTCCGTAAGAACGCACGGGTTCACTCTCGGGGAGGCGGTGGCGATAACAGCATCCATCGTCCGGTCTAGGTCTAGGAGGCTTATCATGACGCGCCATGCTTTTCAGCTGCTGCCTGTACTCTTCTCAGCCCTATGGCTGGGAGCGTGCAGTCATTCCATTCCGACATCGTCATCCAAGCCGATCCCGCCTCCTCTCACCAGCGCCGTACCTACATTCCCCGCGCAGATCAAAGAGGATTCTCGGACGCCTGTTTCCCAGGTTCCCGTTCAAATCAAAACGGACCTGACCCCGATTCAAACAGCAATCCGGAAAGCCGTTCCCGAACGAATCACGGAGGCGGGACATCCGCTGGGACAGGAGTTCCGGTGGACATTCGTGAGGAACGGCGAACCGGATGTCCACATTCAGGACGGACTTGTGGCCATCCACGCCGAATATAAGGGTGATATTGAATCGCGCGGTAGTTCCCGGGCCTGCCGGCTCGATCCGATGTATGCCTCGCTCGACGCCACAGGCAAATTAACGATGGTTCAGAACGGCGACGCACTGTCGTTCGGATTCGAACCGACACAGACGGCCGTAGCCACCAAACCGGAGAGCGATGCGCGCTGCAATATGTTCAACGTCCCGGTTTCCGAACAGCTTCCCGTGCTGTTCGCCTTGCAGGAGATCAAAACGGCCATGGCGGAAGCCGTGCATCCCAAGGAATTCGCGATTCCCCTCCAACGAATCTGGGATGATTTGGGCGGCCCCCTGTCGATGCCAATTGCCTCCCTCAATACTCGGGCCTGCATGTACGGCAATCCGCGAGAAATGATCCTCGGTGGGCAGAAAGGGACCACCCAGGAGACGGTGATTTCCGGGACGGCCAAAGAGATGCCGTTCATTACCTATGAAACGACGTGTACGGAAGCCACCCCGACTGTCGCGTTGGTCAATTCGGGGTCCGTGCCGTCCGAAGGAAAGCCCTATACGTTGGTGGCGCGGATCCCGCAGTCATACCAACAAATTTCGCACCAATTGCAAAGCAAACTCTTTCATCAATCACTGTTTCTAGGCACCGCCGCCGACACGGCGGTCATCGAACGAGTCTCGGCCGCGGACGCCAATGGCCGCGCGTTGGTGGCGATCGACATGACCGGCGATCTCAAGGGAACGATTTATTATTGGGGCACGCCTCGTTTGGAAGAGGGCGGACGCAGCATCTCCGTTCCGGATCTCCAAATGGCCAATGAATCCAAAGCCGCCATCGACTCCATCCGCATCGGATACTGGCAGCTCGTCGATCGGGAATTGAACAGCAAATTGCGGCAGGCCATGATCGTGGACATCTCCTCACAAGTCGACCGGTTGAAACAAACGGTGACCGGAACTCATCGATCAGGCAGTACCACGATGGACATTCTCATTACGCGCCAGCAGCCTGATCATGTGCGATCTTCTCCGCAGGGCATCACGGCCACGATCGTGCTGGAAGGGACCGCCAACGCCACGGGTCAGGTCACCCTTGAGGAACAGAGTCCCCGCGCTCTGCTCCGACAGGACGTCCGGTAGAAGCCGGCGGGCGCTATGTCACGCGGAGGCGGATCTATGGAACGGAGACCTACGCCGCAAGAGACCGCCGACATCATCAAAATCATGAAGAATGACCACCGACACATCCTGGCTTTGTTCCAGGTATACCTCGGGACTGAAGCGGATTCCCGGCAACCGATCGTCGATGACATTCTCCAGCGACTGGCCGATCATTTTGAATGGGAAGAAAGACTGTTCAGCGAGGACCATCGCTTCCAGGAGCAAGGCACTGCGGTCATTCGGCGAGTGCTGCTGGATCATGAAGAAGTGAAGGCCATGATCCAGGAGTTACGCCAGGCCGAAACAGACGATGATGAATCGATGGATCAGTTTTTTGAAGATATGATGCAGACCGTCCGCGTTCATTTCCACGGAGAAGAGCGTGATTTGATTCCCCTTTTCGACACGATGACCGCATCGCCCGGAGGTTGACTTGGACGCCGAAGCGACAACCAGAACGGGTGCCGGCGCCATCCTCCATCATTCACCACGGAGTCGCCCTACGTGAGCCGGTCACCGTTACGTTTTGCGGTCGTGGGACTGGGCCATATTTCGCAAATGGCCGTGCTGCCCGCTTTTTCTCATGCGGCCTCTGCCGCGAAGCTGACGGCGCTTGTCTCGGACGATCCGGTAAAACGCCGTCTCCTCGCCAAACGCTACGCCGTCTCGCGCAACTATGCCTATAAAGACTTCGACGCATGCCTGCGAAGCGGCGAGATCGATGCCGTCTATATCGCCCTTCCCAACAGTCTGCATTGCGACTATGCCGTACGGGCCGCGAAAGCCGGAATCCATGTTCTCTGCGAAAAACCGATGGCCGTGACCGCTTCCGAATGCCGCCGGATGCTGCGCGCCGCCGAGCAGCATCGAGTGAAGCTCATGATTGCCTATCGTCTGCATTTTGAAGCCTGCAACCTCTACACGATCGATCTCGTTCAGTCGGGACGGTTGGGAGAACCGCGGTTGTTCCACTCGGTTTTCACCCAACAGGTCCGAGCCGGCGATATCCGGTTGCGGGACCAACTCGGCGGCGGCCCCTTGTACGATATCGGGGTCTATTGCATCAACGCAGTCCGCTACCTGTTCCGGGATGAGCCGATAGAAGTCACCGCCCTCACGGGTCACGGGCCGGATCGCCGGTTTCAATCCGTCGCAGAGGCGGCCGGAGCGATCATGCGATTTTCCCGGGATCGTTTGGCGACCTTCACGTGTAGTTTCGGCGCGACGGACGCAGCGATGTACGAAGTCGTCGGCACCAAGGGAAAAGTGCGCGTAGAACCGGCTTATGAGTATGTGGGTGGATTGAAGGCGTCTATCACGATCGGGGGGCGGACGAGCATGCGGACGTTTAAACCGGGCGATCAATTCGCACCACAGCTCATCTATTTTTCCCACTGTGTCCGAAACGATCGTCAGCCGGAACCGAACGGAACCGAAGGCCTCCTCGATGTTCAGATCATCGAAGCGCTCCGCCGGTCCGCCCAGCGCGGACAGTCGATCGCCCTTCGGTTACCTACTAAACGCGTCCGCCCCGACCTCGCACTCCGGATGCACCGCCCGCCGGTGTCAAAGCCTGAGGGCGTACATACTGAATCGCCTACCCTCTGATCAACCGCCTGCGGCAGGGACCGTTCCCTTTGCCGGACTAGGGCTCTGCCCAGTTCAAAGGGCAGGGTCACGCCGTTAGTCTGGGGCAGGTACCCTGATGGAACCTGCACCCTTTAGATGAGACATGAGGAGGGCTGATGGAACAGGACATGAAGGAGATGGAAGACCAGGCAAAACAGGCCGGATCGTCGATTAAGGATGCCATCCATGATACCGCCTCTTCCGTAGAACACATGGCCAAACGTGCCGGTGACGCGGTGGAATCGGCGGCTGAGCGCGTGCGTGAGCATCTTTCCCAAGACAGCACTGCCGGCGAGGCAGCCGACGCCGTTGCACGCAAGGTCAAAGAAACTTCGGTCTACTTACAAGAACAGGGCATCGGCGGGGTCGTCGAGGATCTCGAGATTCTCATTCGACGTTACCCGCTCCAGGCATTGCTGCTCGGCCTGGGATGCGGATATCTGCTATCCCGCGCCAGAACTGATTAACCGGAAGACGAAGATATATGGACAATCCTCATCCCATTTCGATCGCCTCGTTGGTCACAGGGTTAGTCGAGGACCTCCGGCGACTGTTTGCCCAAGAAATCCAGCTGGCCCGGCATGAAATGCAGCATGAGTTGGGGAAGGTCGTCAAAAGCGCCATGCACGCCGGCATCGCCATCATGCTGGCCTTCTTGGCTGCGTTGTTTCTGCTGATGACGTTGATTCATTTGTTGCATTTCTATAGCGGTCTCCCGCTCTGGGCCTGTTATGGAATCGTCGGACTCCTCGCGGCCGCCGCGGGGGCTGCCTTCTTCGCTCGTCTGATCACCATCGGCGCCACCCTTCGGCTCTGGCCGTTTCGCACCTTTTACTCTGTAAAGGAAGATGCCAAATGGATCAAAGAACAGCTGCTATCGACCAAGACATAAAAGATATTGTGGAGACGCGATTGGATATCGCCGAAAAGCTCGAACTGTTGGAACAACGCATCAAAGACACGGCGGAGGGAGCCACGATGAAATTTTCACGCTTGCTCGATGAAGGATCCCAGAGCGTGACACAACTGGTAGACAAAACCAAAGCCGCCTTGGACCCGGTCCATAAGGTCGATGCCTATCCGTGGCTCATGCTGGGAGGCGCCATTTGCGCGGGATACGCGATCGGCCTCTTGGAAGCCCGCACGCGGGCACAACGCGGCATCTATCCCTACTTTCCGCCGGGGGCTCATGCATCACGGGTCATGCCGGAATCCGAGACCGAGGGCAAAACAACGTCTCGTCGAGCCGACGGCATTTACGACTATTACCCCGATCCTTCGCAGAGGGCCCGCAGGACGGAACAACAGAGCCATCCGAGTATCTGGGAAACAATGAGCCGCGAATTGGGAACCGATACGGAGCAAGCCAAGGCAGCCTTGATGCAAGCGGGCCGTTCCCTCATGGTCGAATTCGTGAATAAATTGATTCCTGAAATCGCGCGATCTTTCGGCGTGACGTTGCCCTCTCAGGAGAGGCGCCCCCGGGAGACCTACGAGAATGCCTCCTACTCGGAATCTTCAACAGGCAGCGGCGCTCGGCCCTCCGCCGGTACGGCGTCACGCTTCCGGTGATTCAGAGGCCCGGCGTGTCGGCGTCGCTGACCAGCGCATCTCCTCGGTGGAATCCTTGGAAGCTCGGCGGTTTGGGGTGGAAAGAACTCGGGCAGCGTCTGTGGACCGACAGCCAGAAGGATGAAATACTCGGCCGCGCCGCCCAATTGGCCTATTACTTTCTCCTGGCGCTCTTTCCTGCGCTGCTGTTCCTGACCGCCTTGCTCGGCCTTTTTCCGCTCGAACAGGTGCTGCCGGAATTGATGACGTATCTGCGGACGGTATTACCGGCGGATGCCTTATCGTTGTTGCAAAAATATCTGGATAGTGTGGTGAAAGGCTCCGGGAGCGACATCCTTTCGCTGGGTCTCCTCGGCGCGCTCTGGGCTTCGTCCAGCGGAGTCACAGCCATCATGGAATCGCTCAATGTGGTCTACGGCGCGCAGGAAAGCCGTCCCTTTTGGAAAGTCCGTCTCATCGCCGCGTTGCTGACGATCGGGCTCGCGGCCTTCATCATCGTCTCCATTACGCTGGTGCTCTACGGCGAACGGATCGGCGAATGGATTGCCGACATCGTAGGATTGGGATGGCTCTTCCTACTGGCCTGGAATGTTCTGCAGTGGCCCGTCGCGATCAGTCTGATGTTGTTGGCCCTTGCGATTGTTTACGCCGTCTGTCCCGATGTCGAACACGACTGGCGCTGGGTGACGCCCGGGTCCGTCGTTGCGGTTCTGCTGTGGATGGGGCTGTCCTTGGGCTTTAAGGCGTATGTGGATCACTTCGGCAACTACAATGCGGCTTACGGGTCTATTGCCGGAGTGATCGTCCTCATGTTGTGGCTCTATTTGACGGGGGTGGTGATTCTGCTCGGCGGTGAAATCAATGCACAGATTGAGCGGGCGGCCCTCGCGTTGAGATCGTTCTCCGCTCAATCGGATCACCAGCCTCCGGAGCTCGCTCCTCGTCCGGAATGAGAGAAGGGAACAATCGCCCCATGAAGCCAGGATATATCGAGACCTTACCGGAGGAGACAGGGTTGCGCGCTACGGATGAATCGGCCACCCCGGCGGCCAATCGTCATTTGTGGGAGATCACACCGATACGCGACCTGCTCTGGGTGGGCGGAATCCTGTTTCTGCTCTGGTTCGGCTACTACCTGCGCGGCGTGTTTACGCCCGTGCTCATTGCGGTGCTCCTGGCCTACCTGGTCAACCCTCTGGTCCGTCGCGCGGAAGCCGCCTGGCATATCCCACGGCCCGTGACGATTTCCATTGTCCTGCTTCTGTCGGCCCTCATGCTGGGCGGGCTTGTGACATGGCTGGGCCCCTTGTTGGCCGAGCAGGTGCAGTCCTTCGCCGAGCGGGTGCCCGGTTATCTGCAGAGTATTGCCAAGCAGTACCACGTGACACTAGGCGATTTTTCGGAACCGCTTACGACGATCGCCACCAATCTCCGTGACGATCCCCTCTCCATTCTGAAACCGATTTTTTCCGGCACCGGCCAGGCATTCGGAGTCCTCGGCGCCGTGATCGGGACTACGGCCGACGTCACCCTGGCGCTGGTGTTGATTCCGATTTATTTCTTTTTTTTCGCCTGGCACTTTGATAACGCCCTCGCGCACCTCAAACGATATATCCCGGCGGGCTACCGTCCTAGGGCGCGCCATATCGTGCGCAGGATGGATCAAGCCGTCAGCGGATTTTTCCGGGGACGTTTGACGATTGCCCTCGCCTCCGCCGTCCTCTACTCAGTCGGTTGGGCGCTGACCGGCATCCGCTATTGGTTCATCCTCGGCCTGATCACCGGCATTCTCACGATCATTCCCTATGCCTCATTGATCGGCTGGCCGTTGGCGATTCTGTTGAAATACCTCGATGGATTTACCTCCGGCGCCGGAGCCTTCGACTTGATGACCGTCGTGGTCTGGCCGTCCGTCGCGTATCTTGTCGTGCAATTCATCGAAAGTTGGCTCCTGACGCCGTGGGTGCAAAGCCAATCCATGGAAATGAACGCGGTCACGGTCCTGATCGTAGTGTTCATCGGCGGAGCGCTGGGCGGCTTTTACGGCCTCTTATTGGCTATTCCCGTTGCCGCCTGTATCAAAATCCTGCTGCAGGAATTGGTGCTGCCGCGCTTAGAACGAAACGCCGCGGCGTGGCCGCCTTCTTTTTGATCCGTGAAAGGAACGACGATGACAACCACGGTGGGAGATCTGTTAGTCGAGCGGCTGATTCAATGGGGAGTCGATACTATCTTCAGTCTCCCCGGCGATGGCATCAACGGCATCTATGAAGCCTTGCGCACCCGCCAGGACAAAATCAGAGTGGTCTTAGTCCGGCACGAAGAATCGGCCGCCTTTGCCGCCTGCGGGTACGCCAAGTTCACCAGGCGATTGGGCGTCTGTCTCGCGACCTCTGGGCCCGGCGGCATTCATCTGCTGAATGGGTTGTACGATGCGAAATGCGACGGCCAGCCGGTGCTCGCCATCACGGGACATACGTACCACGATTTGATCGGCACCCACTATCAACAGGATGTCGACCTGGAGCGGCTCTGCGCGGATGTCGCCGCCTACAGCCAGAGGGTCATGAGCCCGGCTCACGTCGGCAATGTGGTGGACGAAGCGATCAAAACGGCGATCGCACGGCGAACGGTGGCCCATATCACCATTCCCAAAGATATTCAGGATTGGAGCGTCGACGGCCAAGGATCCAAGGCCAACATTCCAGGCCATAGCGGCGACCTGTACAGCGACCCCTTGCCCCTCCCTTCCCAATCCCTGCTCGAGAAAGCGGCAGCGCTCATCAATGCGGGCTCGAAAATCGCCATCCTCGCAGGCCGTGGTTGTTTAGGCGCGAGAGCCGAGGTGATTCAGTTGGCTGAATTGCTCGGCGCACCGATCGTCAAGCCGCTTCTCGGCAAGGCCGTGGTGCCTGACGACCACCCGTTGACCACCGGCGGCATCGGACTCCTCGGCACGGCACCGTCGCAGGAGGTCCTTGAAACCTGCGATACCCTCATCATCGCCGGCACGAGTTTTCCGTATTTGGAATTTTATCCAAAACCGGGCCAGGCGCGGGCCGTCCAGATCGATTTGGATGCAGCTCGCATCGGCCTGCGTTACCCGATCGAGGTCGGGCTCGTCGGACATTGCTGGGATGTTCTTCGCGCATTGTTGCCCCTCTTGGAAAAGAAATCGGATCGCGGCTTCCTCAAAGCCGCGCAAACCAGCATGCAGCAATGGAACGACCTCATGGAAGAGCGCGGCACCAGGATGGATGCGCCGCTCAAACCTCAGGTCGTCGTGCGCGCCCTCAATGAGTTTCTGACCGACGATGCCATCATCTGTTGCGATACCGGCACCGTCACCACCTGGGCAGCTCGGCACCTCACGATCAAAGGGACTATGGAATTTTCGGCATCCGGCACCCTCGCGTCGATGGGAAACGGCCTCCCCTACAGTTTGGGAGCCGGGATCGCCTATCCTGGGCGCCAGGTCGTCTGTCTCGCGGGAGACGGAGGATATACGATGTTGATGGGGGAACTGGCCACACTGGTTAAGTATGCGTTGCCGGTCAAGATCATCGTCCTGAAAAACAACCTGCTCGGTATGATCAAGTGGGAGCAGCTGGCTTTCGAAGGGAATCCGCAATATGGCGTGGAGCTTCACCCGATCGATTTTGCCCTCTTTGCCAAGGCCTGCGGGGCAACAGGATTCACGGTGGATGATCCCCGCCAGGTTCGTGACGTGCTTCGAGACGCCTTTTCGGTTCCTGGGCCGGCCGTAGTCCAAGCCGTGATCGATCCGTTGGAACCGCCGCTGCCGGGGAAAATTACCACAGCGCAAGCGTGGCAGTTCGCGAAGGCCTTAGCCCGAGGCCAGGAGGATCGTTGGGGCATCCTTAAAACGGTAGTGGAGAGCAAAATACGGGAAGTGGTGTAAGGAAACACTGCGTCATTCTGTCTACCTCAAAAAAGGACAACTTATGGAGCCGATCGGCCGCCGAAGGTGGGTGATTGCGGAAGGGTATATACCGTCCCAAAGCCACGGGCCGGAACCTCACATGACGAGTCACGAGACGGTGTGCATCCTCAACTCTTCGGATCAGGATGCAACGGTGCACATCACGATCTTCTATACGGACCGCGAACCGGTCGGCCCCTATGTCATTCAGGTGCCCGCCCGTCGAACAAAACATGTCCGCTTCAATGATCTGACGGATCCCGCCCCCATACCTCGGGATACGGACTATGCCAGCCTCATCGACTCTACTGTGCGCATCGTCGTGCAACATACCAGGCTGGATTCACGACAAGCCGAAAACGCCCTCTTCAGCACCATGGCATTTCCCGTGTGAAGGGCAGCCGCGCGGGCGGGAACGTCGACCCCAAACTGCCCCACATTCCCGGCGCTCTCTTGACGCAGCATACGCCGGTTACGCCGCCCGCACGATCTCGCTCTGTGTCGCCGTCGCCACGTGGGCATACCGATTCCGTAGAATGACTTCATCGATGATGTCCCCGCACTGGACGCAGCGCATAGCCATGAACCAATATCCTCCCAGACTTTCCCCGATATCCATACACCGTTCATCGACCAGGAATCCGCCGCAACGGAGGCAATGGCACGTCTCGTGTTGAACAGGAGCAGAAGTCTGTCTGGTTTTCCCGGTCAGGGGAAGGGCTCTCGTCGTGGTGGCGTTCATAACGGGATCTCCTTTCGCCGTGATCCTGATGTGGTTCGGCGGATGCTTCCACCGATTGTCATGATCACTGATAACAGTCCCCTACGATTCACTCTACTAGCACTCCCCCCAGGTCCCCTGGCAAAGCACCCTGGCGATAATTCAGCGCTATGACTCCACCCGTCGCAACATATTTTTGGTGATGCGTTGTTTGGTGGCGAAGTAAGGTTTCCAGGGATCTTGTCGCAATTGCGCCAGTCTCTCTACAACATTGTCGACCGTGAAATGGTCGGAACGCAGATCGGCCGACAATTCATCCCACGCGAGCGGGACCGAGACGGGCGCGCGAGGTCTCGCGCGCGTCGAATAGGCGGCCACCGCCGTGGCCCCACGAGTGTTGCGCAAGTAGTCGACAAAAATCTTGCCCTTGCGTTTTTGCTTGGACATGGTGGCAAGAAATCGTTCCGGGATCGCGCGCACGAGATGATCAGCCACGGCTTTAGAGAAGGTCTTCACCTCATCCCACGTATGCGCGCGTTGTAACGGCACCACTACGTGGAGACCTTTCCCTCCGGTCGTTTTGACGAACGAGGCCAGATCCAACTCCTCGAGCAGCGTGCGCAACAATTGAGCCCCTTCAATCACCAAGGGCCATCCGACTGCCGGATCAGGGTCGAGGTCCAGAATCATTCGGTCCGGCCGCTCGAGTTGGTCTCGCTTCGCTCCCCACGTATGCAGCTCCAAGACCCCCATCTGCACCAACCCGATCAGCGCCGGAAGCGAATCGGCCACCATGTACCAGGACGAGCCTTCATCTTCTGGGATCTCGATCCGCCCGACGGTCTCAGGAATATGATCACCGGCATGCTTCTGATAAAAGCACGCCTTCCTATACCCCTCGGGACAGCGAACCAGCGTCAACGGCCTATCCTCTAGATGCGGCAAAATCCACTCACTGACGGACTCGTAATACTGCGCCAGCGCCAGTTTGGTGATGCCCTGGTCCGGAAACAATATCCGGTCCGGATGGCTGAGGGTGACACCACTGACGACCGGCGCGCTCTCAGACGTTCCGGCACGGGCAGATGACTCGTCCTCGCTTGGTGATTTGCGGCGCGAGCGAACATGCCGGACAAGCCTGCCGGATTTTTTGGAAGAAGGACTCGAATCTGGCCGTTCATGAATGATCGAGCGGGCATCCTTGTCTTCGCGCAAGCCTTGGAACGACGCGTGCCGCAACTGGCCCTCGTTCGTCCATTCGGCAAAGGCCACTTCGGCGACCAATGTCGGTTTGACCCAATGCACTCCGCGAGCCTCGCTGCCGACCGGTGGGTTCACGAAGACAGGCTGCTTCTGCTCGATCTTCCTCAAGCGGGCATGCAGTTCCTTGAGCGAACTGTCCGTAAATCCCGTGCCCGTGCGTCCGGCAAATTGAAGGCGGCCCTGCGCATCATAGACGCCGAGGAGCAGAGCGCCGAACGCGCTCCGCGAGCCGGAAGGGTCGGTAAATCCTCCGATCACGAACTCCTGCCGATGCCCGCACTTCACCTTGACCCAATTGCGGTTTCTACCCGAGCGATAGGGCGCATCGGCTTGTTTGGCGATCAATCCTTCCATGCCGCTCCGGCAGGCCTCGGCGAAGGCGACGTCCCCCTTGCCGGAAATATGATCGCTGTATTGAATCAAGGACCACGACGGTCGATCTTTGAGCAGAGCGGACAGCAGATGCTTGCGCTCCCGGAGCGGAACTTCTCGCAGATCGTACCCGTTCAGATAGAGAAGATCGAAGACGTAATAGATCAGATTACTGTCCGATCGCGCATCAAACGCATTCTGCAATGCCTGGAAGCTGATGCGGCCGTCCGGCGACAAGGCCACGACCTCACCGTCCAGCCAGGCAGCTTGAGCAGACAGGTCCGTTATCGCTGCGGCGATGTGAGGCAGCTTTGCCGTCCAGTCATGGCCATTTCTCGTGAGGAGCGTCGCCTCGCCGTCTTTGAGACGGCACAATATCCGGTATCCGTCGTATTTCAGTTCATGCACCCAATCTTCTCCTTCCGGAGAAGCCGTCACCAAGGTCGCCAATTGCGGAACGATCCAGTCCTTCTGCGGAGCTTTGCGCGCGCCGGCCGCAGGAGCTCTCGTCGCAATCCGTGCTGCGGAACGTTTTGATGTGGATGTGGCCGAAGATCGGTTCGACTGCCAGACCGCATGATCTCCCGATGCGATTTGCTCGATGCTCCTGCCGCTGGCGACACTGGTCGTCAACCGCTCAGTCACCCGGCTCTGCGTCCCACGTCGGCTTTCGGCATCGTTCTCCTTGATCAGCAACCAGTTTTCTTTACCCGCCTCCTGGCGGCCTCCCATGCGCACCAGGTTCCAGATCCCATGCAACTTTTCCCCGTGGAGCGTGAATTTGAGCCGCCCACGGCGATAGTCCGCTTGCGCATCACCGAGCGGTTCCCAATAGCCTTGATCCCAGAGCAACACCGTGCCGGCGCCGTATTGCTTAGCCGGAATGATGCCTTCGAAGGACGCATAGTCGAGCGGATGGTCTTCGACATGGACAGCCAGCCGCTTCTGCGCCGGGTCGAGGCTGGGGCCTTTTGGAACGGCCCAACTTTTCAACGTGCCGTCCAACTCCAGACGAAAATCATAGTGGAGGCGGCTCGCGGCATGTTTTTGAATCACAAAACGAAGACGGGCGCCCGCCGGGGCTTCCTTTCCTCGCGGTTCGGGAGTGTTGCGGAAGTTTCGCTTTTTCCAGTACTGGCGAAGACTCATCGTGTTCCTCTCAGCGGCGCGTCCGGCGTATAGCCTATGTTGACAATTCTCTGAAGGATCGCCCGGTGGGCTCGATTCATCCCATCGTTTTCCTGATCACCTCCGCGAGATGCATGCCTCTGCGAGCTGTCGCTTGCTCGATCTGTTGCCTGCAACTAACCCATCCGAACATCACGATTGTCTCCTGCGCGGTGTTCCGTATGGCGGGCAAGTGGGCCAGTTCTCCCACCTGCATGGACACATCGTAATGTTCCTGCTTGAAACCAAAGGAACCGGCCATGCCGCAGCACCCGGCATCCAGCATGTGAACGTCCATGCCCAATCGCTCCAACATACGCGGGTCTGTCTCTCCGATCGGTGGAGGCATCTCCATGGCAGTGCTGCTTGGCGATATTGTGAGTGTTCAGCTCTGTTATCCACTCTAGCTTTAGCGCTAAAGGCTTTGAGCTAGAGGGTTCCCTAGCAGACAGGAGTCGGTCGTTTTTCGACATGAGCTCAGGAGGAATGCCTAGTAGAACCTTGTCATGCTCTGAATAGATGATACTGCGTGGTACGCGCCAGGAAACGCTCGCTGCCGTCCGATGACACGCGCATTGTGGCAAAGTTTTGGTCTGATCTCGCTGGCCACCGTCAGCGCGCTGCTTATTGGGCTGCTGTATTCGAAAGGCAGCGCAGACTCCGCCGCCCAGGACCAACAGCCGATCCCGTTCAACCACGCCTTCCATGCCGGTGAGCTCGCCCTGGACTGCCGGTATTGCCACCGCGCGGCGCACGTCTCTCCGACTGCCGGTATTCCGAGTCTCCGTCTGTGTATGGGATGTCACCAGAACATGGATACCACTCAAGCGGGCAGCATGCAGACGTTGCTTGACCATTGGACGCGAAAGGAACCTATCGCATGGGTGCGTCTGCAACGCCTGCCGGACTTCGTCTACTTCACTCATGAACGTCATCTCGCCCATGGACTCCAATGCAAAACCTGTCATGGCGAAGTGACGCGTATGAGCAGTACGCCACGCGCGGCGACGTTTGAAATGGGCTGGTGCCTGTCGTGTCACCAGCAACGGGGGGCCTCGCGCGATTGCCTGACCTGCCACAAATGATCGGCTGCCTGAAGCACCGAGTGGAAGGCGGAACTTGAATGGATGTCAAACGGCGAACATTTCTACACGCGCTGGGACTGACGGCAGCGGGCACGCTTCTTCCCGGATGCGACAAAGAGATTCGCCGCTTAGTTCCGTACATACTCCCGGACGACGAAATCGTACCAGGCGTGGCGGATTGGTACGCCTCGACCTGCGGAGAATGCGATGCGGGGTGCGGGATCATCGTGAAGGTGATGGAAGGCCGCGCAAAAAAAATCGAAGGGAATCCGTTGCATCCGGTCAATCAGGGGAAGCTCTGTGCACAGGGACAAGCAGCGCTTCAACGTCTCTACAACCCTGATCGCCTCCAGGGCCCCCTGCGCCGAACCGGCGCGCAGGCTGAACATCGATTTACGCCGGTGTCATGGGATGAGGGCCTTCCGGAGCTGGCCGACCGGATACGCCACACGAAGGGCCCCGTGATCATGATCAGCCGGCCGCTCTCCGGAACCCTGGCGGACGTGGTCTCGCATTTCATCGAGTCGGTGAAGGGCTCTCTGTACTTCTACGATCCGTCGCCTGAACTGCCTCTGCGGGCGGCTGTGAGACAGGCGTTCGGCATTCGAGATCTTCCCGCCTATGACATGGCTGAGGCGGATTATGTGTTGTCATTCGGCGCCCCGTTCCTCGAACAGTGGCTGTCGCCGGTCTCATTCGGCATCGCCTTCGGCCGGATGCGACAGGGACGCAAGAATCGGCGCGGGCATTTCGTCCACATCGAACCGCGGCTCTCGTTGACGGCCGCCAGCGCCGATCGATGGCTGCCGATTCGGCCCGGCATGGAAGGGCTTCTCGCACTCGGTATCGGTCATCTCCTCTTATCGGATCACCGCTCCAGTCTCCCGGCAGGCCGACTCCCGGCCTACGAATCATTGTATGGTGGTGTTTCTCTCGACGACGTCGCCAAACACACGGACATTTCCCAAGCGGACATCAAAGGCCTTGCGAAATCGTTCGCAGAGGCGGACTGTCCCCTGGCAATCGGCGGCGGAACTGCCTGTGCCCACACGAATGCGTTCGAAAGCCACCTGGCAATTCTTGGCCTCAATTCCATAGTGGGAAACATCAACCGGCCTGGAGGCATCCGGCGGTATCAATCCGCCGGACTCGCCACTCATCCGAAGGTCCCTTGGCTCTCCGAACGCCGCATCAAGGAACTGGCGCAGGCCCTCGAAGAGACAGACCAGCGTCCCCTGTTATTGCTCTATGACTGTAATCCTCTGTTCAGCGCGCCTCCCACTGTGCCGATTCAACGTCTGTTTGACCACGCCTCCTACATTGCGAGTTTCAGCGGCAGCCTCGACGAGTCCACCGTCACCGCAGACCTGATCCTGCCCGACCACCACCGGCTGGAAACCTGGGGCGACCATGTCATAGGTGAGGCCTCCCCGCACCGCGCGGCGAGCCTGGTGCAGCCGGTCGTCGTGCCGTTGTTCGACACGAGGGGCTTGGGCGACACGATGATTGACCTGACGCGTCGATTGGACGGCAGCCATTCCGGCCCCGACTCGTTCCCGCAGCTCATCAAGGACCGCTGGCAACGGTTTCACACATCACACTCGTCCCGCGCCCATGAGCCGTTTCAATCAGTCTGGGAAGATCTCCTGCAGCAGGGAGGGCTGTGGGAATCGACGGTCACCGAACAGCGGTTGCATCTGTCGTCTTCTGCTGCGAACTATCAGCCACCGCAGTTTGATGGAGAGGCGGTGGACTTTCCGTTGTACTTCTATCCCTATCCCGCGCCAAGTCTGGGGCAGGGACGCGGCGCCAATCTGCCTTGGCTGCAGGAACTGCCCGACACCATGACCAGCGCCGTGTGGGGAAGTTGGATTGAAATCAATCCGGCCACGGCTCAGGCCATGGGCATTCAGCAGGGTGAGCTCGTCCGCATTCATTCACGCCATGGCTCTGTCGATGCGCCTGCCGTGCACTATCCCGGCCTGCGGCCTGATGTCATTGCCATGCCCATCGGCCAGGGTCATACGGACTATGGGCGATATGCCGCTCGGCGTGGGGCCAATCCCATGACGATTCTCGCCCCGCTGTTCGACAAGAAGTCCGGCGCCTTGGCTATTGGCGCAACGATGGTCCGGGCAGAACCACTGCACGTTCCGGGACATTTGATCCTGCTCGAAAAGCCGGGCACGACCGCGGGCGGAGGTTCTGACCTGATCTCGATAGAGCGGCCTCGCTCATCGAACGCTCGCACATGACGTGGACGGTGACCTCATGAACCGGTGATGGTTCGACGAAAGGACTGAGGCATGGAAGACAAGCAGGGGCCGCCAGGCGAACCCCGCCCCCACCGCTGGCAAATGGTGATTGACCTGGATCGATGCACCGGCTGCGAGGCCTGCGTCGTTGCCTGCCATGCTGAAAATAATATCCGTCTTTCCGGCCCCCGGGAAGCGGCAGAGGGCCGCGCCATCAATTGGATCCGCATCGAACGGTATTGGGAAGGCGAGTATCCCGACGTCAAAGCGAGGTTCATGCCCGTGCTCTGCCAGCACTGCGCCGATGCGCCTTGTGAACCGGTCTGTCCAGTCTACGCGTCGTATCACACCCCCGAGGGCTTAAACGCCCAGGTCTATAACCGGTGCATCGGGGTGCGCTACTGCGGCAATAACTGTCCCTACACCGCGCGGCAATTCAACTGGTTCGATCCCCAATGGGATCCTCCGTTGGAACAGCAACTCAATCCCGACGTGACGGTCCGGCAAAACGGCATCATGGAAAAGTGCACGTTCTGCGTGCAGCGGATCAGACAGGGGAAGGAGCAGGCGGAACGCGAAGGCCGACCGGTGCGCGATGGCGACATCACTCCCGCTTGCGTGCAGTCATGCCCGACCACA
Source organism: Nitrospira sp. (assembly GCA_022226935.1). Classification (GTDB taxonomy): domain Bacteria; phylum Nitrospirota; class Nitrospiria; order Nitrospirales; family Nitrospiraceae; genus Nitrospira_A. The sequence goes on along the minus strand of CP092081.1, from coordinate 837,595 downwards.
GCATTGGTATTCGGCGACGGCAATGATCCCAACAGCCGGGTCGCCATCATGGCCAAAAGCGGACGGGGCTTCCATCTGCTGGAATCGCTCGGGACGCATCCGGCCATTACCTATTTGAAACGGTTGGATGAATGAACAACAAACCAGCCGGCTGGGAGGAGATGCCGGCCATCAATCGGGACCTGTTGGCGCCCCTGGCACCGGGAGGCCGAGGGTACGTGCTCCTGTTGACACTCCTGGCAGCCGTAGTCTCCGCAGGCGCAGGAGCCTGGGTCTATCAAATCGAAACCGGCATCGGGCAAACAAATCTGCATCCTCCCATCTTTTGGAGTGCCTACATTGCGTCCTTCGTCTATTGGATAGGCGTCAGCCATTCCGGAACCTTTATTTCCGGGGTGCTCCGGCTGACCAAGGCGGAATGGCGGCGGCCGATCACCAGGGTCGCCGAATTGATGACGATCATTTCCGTGGTGATTGCGACACTGTTCGTGTTTTATCACTTGGGACGGTCCTGGCGTTGGTATTACCTCATTCCCTATCCCAATCAGCGTGAAATCTGGCCGGACTTCCGTTCTCCGCTCATGTGGGATGCCACCGCCGTATTTACCTATGCCACCGCGAGCACGATTTATCTGTACCTCCCGTTGATTCCTGATTTTGCATTGGTTCGCGATCGCATCGGCGGATGGCGCAAGCCGCTGTACTCCTTGCTTAGCCTCGGCTGGCGAGGTTCCCAGCGGGAATGGGCGGCACTGAATACCGCGATCCGGATCATCACGCCGCTGATTGTGATGGTCATGATTTCGGTGCACTCCATTGTCGGATGGGACTTCGGCATGTCGCTGGTTCCGGGCTGGCACACGTCGATCATCGCGCCCTATTTCGTGGTCGGCGCGGTCCATTCAGGACTGGGCATGGTTGTGATCGGTTTGTACCTCGTGCGGCGAATCTACCGGCTCGACACCTACATTCGCCTGGAACATTTCGACAAACTCGGCAAACTCATGCTCGTGATGACGCTGACGCTGGCCTACCTCTATTTTGCAGATCAACTGACGGTCTGGTACGGAGCGATACCAGATCATCTATCGGTCATGCATGCGGTCATGAGCGGACCCTATGCCGTGCCGCAATGGACTATGATCACGTTGATCTATGTTCTGCCGCTGATCACGTTAACGCTACCCGCCTTCCGCGCCTGGCCGGCCGGCATGCTGATGGTCGGCCTTTGTATCAATGTCGGCATGTACATTGAGCGCATGCTGATTCTGACCCCTCCCCTGGCCCATCCCCGGCTGACCTACAATTGGAGCGACTATTTTCCCTCGTGGGTGGAGCTGACCATCATGGCCGGTTCCCTTTCCCTGGCGGTGCTCCTCTACGCGCTGGCCATCAAGTTCGTGCCGATCATTTCCATCTGGGAAGAAAAGGAAGGACGGTTGCATGAGCAGGAATCAGCCCCCCGAAGGACTGGTCGCACTATTTCCGCCTGATGCCGATCTCGACGTTGTGCGCCTGTCGCTCAAGGAGGCAGGCATCTCCGCGGAGCAGATCACAGTCCTGACGCCGGTACCGTTGACGACGGCTATCACACCGGGGGATAGCAGCCAACCGTTGTGGCCCTATGTCATCACGATTGCCGCCGGTCTTGTGGGCATCGCCGTGGGAGTTTTTTTTGCCGCGGGCACCGCTGCCCTGTATCCCTTGATGACCGGAGGCAAACCGATTGTGGCCGCTCCGATCGTCGGCATCATTTCGTATGAAACGATGATGTTGCTGGCGATCGTCGTCACATTTATCACGATGATCGTCAGGATCAGACGGGCACGGCGTGACTCCGTTGATCGCGAGGCCAGGATCGATGAGGGAAAGATTGCACTCTCGGTGAGTCTCGTCGAGGGAAACCAGGAAGAGCACATCAAGACGTTGCTCGAAACGGCCGGCGCGGAGGACGTTCGAATCGTGACTCAACTTCCGCCTATTCGACAAGGGATTCAGCAGGCTCATGTGATGGCCGCATGGCTTCTACTCTGGATCAACCTGTCGGGCTGTTCTCCGGACATGCAAGAGCAGCCGTCCTATCGAAGCCAGGAAGCGCCTCGGCTCCATTCCCCGCCGGGAAGCATCCCTCGCGATAGTCGTGCCATTCTGTCCCGCGAAGCGCTCACCGTGGGGCTGGATGTAGACCGCGCCGCCAAGCTGTATCGCATCAATTGCCTGCCCTGCCACGGTGAGAGTGGAGAAGGAACGGGCCTCGTCGCTCCATACTTGAACGAACTGCCGGCTAATCTGCGGGCACCCAAAGTCCGAGCCCTATCGAAAACAGAACTCTACCGAATCATCTCAAACGGGAAGGACATGATGCCTTCCTTTCGTGGTGAACTGTCCGCGAGCGAACGCATGATGCTCGCCTCATTCGTCCAGGCCATGGAATCTATCGCCACCGTGGGCTCAGGAGGAACGGCAGCCCAATGATTGATTATGGAACGGCGCTTCCTGCCATTCAGATTCCACTCCTGGGCAACAGCGCCGCGGTGGGATTGTTCAGCCTCCTGCATATCGTGCTGGCCGCGCTTTCTGTGGCATTCATGTTGATGGCTCCTCTTTTCGAATGGAAAGGGCGGAAGAATCCCTTTGATCGAGACCTGGCGCTTGTACTCACCAGATTCACCGTGGTGGTGTTCAGCGTCAGCACCGTGCTCGCCGTCATCATGGTGGAACTGATGATCGGGCTCTTCCCCGTCACCACGATGTGGATGTGGAATCATTTTCGCATCCCGATTCTATTCGGCGTCGCCTCCTTCATGCTCATGCTATTGGTTCTGTACCCCTACTACCATTTCTGGGAGCGCTTGAGAGCATGTAGTATCACGCTCCACATAGCTCTAGGAGCCCTGGCCGCCTTCTTCATCTTGCCCTGGGTTTTCATGCTGGACGGCATGGGAGCTTTCATGCTCACGCCGGTGCAGGAAGCCGGAATGTGGGAACGACTCCACAATCCCACCTGGTTGCCGCTGGTCATCCACCGGATGGTCGGGAATTTCATGATCGCAGGATATACCCTCGCTGCTTACGGCGCCTGGCGAGCTTCGAAACCCGGCGATCCTGGACTCGAACCCTATTACCAACATCTGCTCTACAGAGGCTGGACGATCGGATTGGGCGCGTTTCTGTTACAGCCCTTCACCGGTCTACTGTACGCGCTCACGATCCACCGCGCGGCACCGGACGCTCACGAGTCCCTCATGACCGGCCCGTACGCGCCATGGCTCTACGCCCAAGTACTCTTCCTCGCTCTTGTCTTCCTTGGCAATGATCTGTTGACGAAACACGTGCGGACGCTGACGGGCAACAGACAACGCTGGTTGGACATCGGGTTTCCGGCTCTCGCAGCACTACTGGTGCTCTGTGCCGCTTATCCGGAACTCCGGCGGGTCTGTGTGTACCTCCTCATCGGCCTGACGGTATGGCGTCTGGCAGACTCCCTTGCGAAGACACCTACAGGGGCGGCGCTCTTTCCGTCAACGGTACGCTCAGTGGCCCTTGGCCTGGCTCTCTTATCCGTTCTACTGTATCTCACCATGGGTGTGATCCGAGAATCATCGCGTCGACCAGACACTGTCCGCGGCATAATTTCACTTCAGGACGAATTACGGCATCAAGCACGAATGGAAGGAGCGCTTCGCTGATGGAGATGGATGCCCTCCAACTTCCCATGCTCTATGGACGGGTAGCCATAGCGGTCGCGGCCTTGTCCCATGCGCTCTGTGCGACCTTCATTGTTGGGTCTTCGGTGATCGGCGCAGCCACCGAAACCATCGGACATGTGACACAGAACCCACGCTTCGAACGGCTCTCCCGCCTGATTGCATTCACGTTGATACTGACGACAGCCGGAATCTCTTTCCTCGGCGTGACGTTTGTTTTCCTCCTGAACATCTTCTGGCCCCAGTTCTGGAGTCACTTGTTCCATATTATGTTCTGGCCTCTACTCCTCGAAGCGTCATTCTTTCTGGCGGAAGCCATCTTCGCGTACACCTGGTATTACTCCTGGGATTGGGCGAATCAGCACCCGTCCCGAAAACGCTGGCACCTTGCCTTCGGTTGGTCAGCCGCCGCCTCATCCCTCATCGCCATGCTGATGATCGACATGGTCGCCTCCTACATGCTGACCCCACGGCCACCGGACGACACCTGGGCTAAACTCTTCAATCCAACCATGCTCTATCTGGATACGCATCGAATCGTGGGCAATCTGACCTGGACCGGATTCAGCCTGGCAGGGCTCTACGCGGTCGGATTTCTACGATCCTCACGCGAAGTCGATCGAGTGTTTTACCGCTGGGCAGGAGGCGTCTGTTTCCTGATCGGCTTCGGTGCCCTGCTGATCATGCCGGCCATCGGCTATCAATATCTGCTCAGAGTACGCCACATCGAGCCGCAGGCGTTTTACACACTGATGCTCGGTGCCCGTTCCTGGCTTTTTGATCTCGTCGCCGTTCTCTATTCGGCCCTCGTTCTGTTTGGATCCTTGTACATCTGGCGGAGCGTACGCGCCATGTCAACGAATGACGAGGGAGGAACGGCCAGGCGCGCATTGCCCATCTCGCTGCTTGTCCTTGCAGTAGCCGGACTGATTCTTTCCCAGCCGTACCAACTACAACACATTCCCGGCATGCAGGTCCTGACCGACCGCCTGATCAACCCCTTGGGGAAAATGCAACCGAACAAATATTTCGCCCTGGCGTTTCTCGTGGTCTTCGGCCTCATGAACTGGCTCTTTTTTTTCCGGTCCTTTGCCGACCGCTTCCCTTGGTGGCAGGGCCAGAGCGGCACCGAGAAGGAGCGATCGAGCCCCGGGCTCCTGATCACGTTATCTCTGTGCGCGATGCTTATGATGTTGACCATGGGGTGGGCCCGAGAAACCGCACGCGCATACAACGGCTACTTGATATATGGACAGGTGCGATTGGAGGATGAACGCAGCACCTATGAAGGGGTGAAGAACAACGCGGCCACGCCCGAGGCAGCCGCCCGTCGCCCTGTTTCGCCCTAGCAGCCGATACCTCACTTCTACAATCGCTCAATCCTCGGTGCTTCGATCAAGAACCGTCAACCATCGCGCGCAGGGCCTTCGCGTTTTTGACCGCATAGCCGGCCTGATCGTTATCGAAATACAGGTAGACATCCTTGTCGCACCCCGTCCATTGCCGGATACGGCGGCACCAGGCTTTGAGCGTCGCGATTGGATAATCGCCCTGGTATTTGTTGCCGGGACCGTGGAGCCGCACGTAGACAAAATCCGCCGTCACCTCGATGGGAGTGCTGCATCCACCCAGCTCGAAGAGACAAAAGGCCACATTGTGCTTCTCCAAAAGCCGGTTGACCTCACCATTGTGCCAGGTGGCATTCCGGCATTCGACACTATACCGGTGCGCAGGAGGCAGCGCCCGCAGAAAGCGGCTCAACCGGTCAGGATTGAACCGCCAATGAGGCGGCAATTGAAACAGGATCGGACCGAGCTTCGACCCGAGATGCTCGGCGGCGTTCAATAATCGTTTCAACGCCGGCGCAGGGTCGAGCAGTTTTTTTTGATGGGTGAGATAGCGGCTGGCCTTGACGGCGAAACAAAAACCCGGCGGCGGCGTCTCTTTCCAGTCCTCGAATGTCCCCGATGAGGGCAGTCGATAGAAACTATTATTGATCTCGACGGTATCCAGATCGCGGGCGTAATAGTCCAGCATCGCTCGCGGCGGGACACTGGGTGGATAATAGGGCCCGCGCCAATGGGCATAATGCCATCCCGACGTGCCGATACGCGCCACACCCACAATCCGTCACGCCCTCTCCTTCTCGGCTCGCGTGTTTCGATAGGCTCGCAACACTTCGGCGACGCTCCACGCCTGCGCAATGCAGCCCCGCGGATGATAGGGAGGTTCTGCATCGAAAATTTCACTGACCGTCCCGATGCCATCATCCAGCAGGTGGGAACGGAACCCATCCAACATGCTCCGTCCCTTGGCCTTGTCCTTGTAGACCTTGAGCCAAGCATCGATGAAGGGTCCGATCAGCCAAGCCCATACGGTGCCTTGATGATAGGCCGCGTCTCTCGCACGAAGATCGCCAAAGTACATCGGTTTATAGTCGGGATGGTCGCGGGACAGGCTTCGCAATCCCACCGGCGTCAAGAGTCGCTCTGTCGTCAAGTCCACCACTCTTCGCCACTGGTCTTCACGGAGCACCGGGTGCGGGAGAGCGATGGATAACAGTTGATTCGGCCGAAACGCCGTATCGTCACCCCGTTCGCCATCGATGACGTCGTAAAGATAGCCCTCGGCAGCAAACCAGAACCCTTCGTTGAATGATCGTTGCACCTGATCCGCCAAATCGCTCCACCGCGACGACGTCTGAGCGGCTACCACCTCCCACTCCTCCATACAGCGGAGCGCGTTGTACCAGAGCGCCTGGATCTCGACGGGTTTTCCCCGGCGGGGTGTCACGACCCAGCCATCCACCAAGGCGTCCATCCAGGTCAGTTGATAGCCCTCCGCCGACGCGCGCAAGAGTCCATCTTTTGCATCCACGCCAATTCCGAAGTGTGTACCCTGAATATGGTGGTCCAGCACGGAGCGAAGAACCGGCAGCAACGTCAGCAGCGTGTCGTGGTCGTTCGTCACGCGGTAATACCGGTTGATCGCGTGGAAATACCAGAGCGTGGCATCTGCGGTGTGGTAGAGGCCCATCCGCTCTCCCTCCGGAAAGAGGTTCGGGATCAATCCGTCCTTCACATAGTTGGCGAAGGTCCTGAGGATCGAGCGCGCTTCCTGATGGCGGCCCGTGCAAAGCGTGAGCCCCTCCAAACTGATCATCGTGTCACGGCCCCAGTCCGTGAACCAGTGGTAGCCCGCGATGATGGTCCGTGCTTCATTCCCGGAGGCTCGCGCCAACGCCTGTTCCTCCAATCGAGAGCCCGGCGTGACGACAAATTGATCGGCGGCCAGGGTCAGCCAGGCTTCGATGTCCTCGTCTTGCTCGCGTTCCCGTTGAAACAGCAACTTCTCCACGCGTTTGGCCTCGGCCTCACAAATCGCTTCCGGCTCAAATTCGAGCAGTTCCCATGGTTCGGTACTGGCCACGAACGCCACGGACCGGTCCTGCGTGAGCTCCGCAAGAAAGTAGCCCGGACTGGCAAGACTCTCGATATGTTCCGATCCTCGATCCCGATCCACACGATAGGAGATGCCGGTACTCAATTCGTAATCCGCCACAAACTGCCCCCCCTGGGGCCGCAGGCATAATTTCAACGACGGCGCCCCATCGCACAGATGCATGTCGTACCGGCCGTTCAGGACCGTGAGCGGATAAGGAGGTCGTTTGGCATCTTGTAATCTCGCATCCAGCATCCGGAAGGTCACGAACGGGCGGAGCCGCAGGCCCACGGGATCACCCTCGAGGAGACGGTATTCCACGTAGACCGAGTTGTGGCCATAGGGCATGATCACGCGCTTTTCCAGACGGCGGCCCTTGAGCCGGATACTCCAGATGGGCGTGTGCCGCTCCCGGCTGAAGCCGTCGAATACAGAGAGCAGGTTGCTTTCCAGACGGCCATCAGCAAACTCCACACCACTCAACAACACCGCCTCGCCATCAACCAGCACTTCGTCGTCAAATCGAGGCATCATGACCGTGCGCCCCCAGGGAGCCGGTAAATCAGGCACGAATAGACCGTGATATCTCCTCGTCGGGGCGCACAACAGGCTTTGCGAGGCATACCCGCCGAGACCGTTCGTCACCAGCCATTCTCTGGCGAGAAAGGCGTTGTGATCGCGGAGACGATCAGGCGGGACCGTCAGCACCATTGCATCGGCCATCGTCTTCATGACGATTCCTTTTCATGCGGGCTCGCCATCGCAGGGTTCGTGGCAGTTTCTTGTGGCGTGTCGCGTACGGAGGCATAGAAGAAGGCCGCACCACCAGGAATTTTCCAGCCGGTTTCGCTCAATGGCTCGATGACTCCCGGTCCTCCGTAACTTGGCGCATCACTGGACCAGCGAAGCGCCCAGGCACGCCCGATCGGCGGCGCGAGCAGCGGCTCCGGACAGGGACGAAAATCGAGGTCCGGGCCGAGATTGACGAGCAGCAACCGATCCTCGCCAGGCCGGCCGGCATAGCGGAGGACAAACGCCGAGGGGCCGATGACGGCTCCATCTATTAGGTCCCGCCGCTGTTGGGCGATCGTCTCGTCTTCCCGTCGAAGGCGCAGCAGATCGCGATGCAACGCGAGGGTCCCGGCATGGCGACCCCGCTCCGCCCAATCCAGCTTCGACCGCTCGAACGTGGACGGCGCGCAAGGATCACCTATCGCATCCTGCGCAGCGCTCGAGGCGTAACTGGGAAATTGCGCCAAGAATTGTTTTCGACCCCGCTGAATGTCTTGGGCCAATTGACCGGGCGGAAAATCAGTAAAAAAAAGAAACGGCGCAGATGCGCCGAATTCCTGCCCCATAAACAACAGCGGGGTCTCCGGGGCTAATAACACAAGGGCCGTCAACGTCCGATACAGGGACGGACTGACTTTCTGGTGTAGGCGATCGCCCCACAGTTGATTGGCGATCTGATCATGGTTTTGGAGAAAAAACACGAACCCTTCGGCCGGCTCCTCCGAAACCACCGTGCCTCGCGGTTTTCCCTGCCACTCGTATCGCTGACCTTGATAGAGAAACCCGCGTTTCACGCAGGAAATAAACTCCTGCGGCGCACCTCGATAATCGCTATAGTAGCCTTCGCTGCGTCCGGTCGCGGCCACGCGCACCGTATGGTGAAAGTCTTCGCTCCATACTCCGTCGAGCCCCCAGCCCCCTTGCGCCACCGGCTGAATGGTCTGAACCCACTGGGCTTCACATTCGGCGATCAGGATGATGGAGCGAGTTCCGGCCGCTCGTCTGGCGGCTTGAGACAATTCCGCCACGACATGAACCGGGCTGGCGTCATGAAAGGCATGCACGGCATCCAACCGCAGTCCATCGACGTGATATTCGGCGATCCAGTAACAGGCGTTCTGAATAAAAAACTCTCGCACCGGCCGGGAGCCGGGTCCGTCGAAATTGATCGCCTGCCCCCATTCATTCGGATACCGGTCGGTGAAGTATTCATCGCTGAATGTCGGCAAGTAATTCCCGTCGGGCCCCAGGTGGTTGTAGACCACATCCAGAATGACCGCGAGTCCTCGCCCGTGCGCTTCATCCACGAAGCGTTTGAGGCTGTTCGCGTCGCCGTACACATGGGCCGGCGCATAGAGTCCGACGCCGTCATAGCCCCAGTTCCAGCGGCCCGGAAATTCGGCCACGGGCATGACTTCGATGACGGTAACGCCGAGCTCTTTCAGATCGTCGAGCCGGCCGATGGCGGCTTCGAATGTGCCCTCCGGGGTGAAGGTGCCGATGTGCAGTTCGTAAATCACCTGCCCATGCATGGTGACACCGGGCCACCGGTCATCGTGCCATGTGTAGGCGCCGGGATCGACGATGAGTGACGGGCCGTGGGGTCCCTCCGGCTGGAAACGCGAACAGGGGTCCGGATAGGCCTGCCCTCCGTCAAGCCGATAGCGATACCGCATGCCCGCAGAGATCTCCGGTATGAGTCCTGTCCAATAACCTTCGGTCTGTTTGGACAACGCGTGAATGGCGTTGTGAGGGTCGAGAACAACCTCGACACGAACGGCCCGCGGCGCCCAGCAACGAAATCGCACGCCCTCGTCCGTCACCTGCGCTCCCAGTGTCAGCCCCTGCTCCCCCCTGGTTGTATTCTTCACACCCTCCGTCTCCGCTTCCGACTCCGCTTTGCTGCAACCAATCATCTCAACCCCTCCGCTGTCTATGGTCAATCTGACTGAGGTCATGCGCTCTTGCGCCGAGGCGAGCGCTCCTTCTCACGAGCAGGGTGTTTGGAATGACCGGACTGTTGAACACTGCGCTTGAGAAGAGCCATCAAATCCACCACCTTCGCGCGACCAGGCTTCTCGCCTCCTTCGTCTTTATCTGGTGAAGTGACCACTTCCGTTTTACCGGCCTTGATGCGTTTTTCGATCAGCCGCATCAAATCTTCATGATAGGTATCTTTGTAGCGTTCGGGTTTCCAGGGTTCGGACATTTCCTCCACGAGTTTCATGGCCATGTCCACTTCGCGTGGTGTCACATGCGCCGACTTCTCATGCTTGACGGGCAAATCGAGCTCCTTGCTGGAACGGATTTCGTTGGCATACCGCAGCGTATTCAGCACGATCATCTCGCTCCAAGGAATCAAGGCCGCAATGTATTGCCTGGTGCGAATCACGACGGTGGCAATGGCCGCCTTCCCGGTCTTTTTCAACGTCTCCCGCAAGAGCGCATAACCTTTTTGACCATGCTTATCCGGCGCGAGATAATACGGCGTCTCAAACGACGTCGGGGCGATCTCTTCGGCCCGCACGAAATTGACGATGTCGATGGTTTGCGTCGCTTCGACATTGGCGCGCTTGAAATCCTCATCGGTCAGCACGACATACCGATTCTTGTCGTACTCATATCCTTTGACGATCTGATCCCAGGTGACTTCTTTGCCGCTCTCCTTGTTGTAGCGTTTGAACCCGACCGGCTTCATATCTCGCCGGTCTAACAGGGTTAAGTCGAAACTGTTCCGGTTTTCGGCGGAGTACAGCACCACCGGAATATTGACCAGGCCAAAACTGATCGATCCTTTCCAAAGGGAACGTGGCATGAGGCACCTATGATCTAGGGGAAGGATGCGGCGGCGATGCCTGAACACAAGCGACGCATAGTCGCGCACAGTTGAGGCACAGTGCCGGTTCTCCGCATTCGTCGCAGATGAGCAACATCGTGGCCTCTACAAGTCGGCACCCATCCACGCGGCAGCTTGGATCGGCGCAGAAATGACAATCGTATGGACAAACCATCAAGGTCGAATCATCCCTTCACTCGTACGACTCGACAACTAGGCCCCTCCCTAGCTGTTATCTCCAGGGCTTCCCGATAGGCTGGGCCCATATTCATGAGGCCGCTGCCTGCCTTCTGCGCGCCATCGCAAGGAGTCCCCCATGCATGATGAACCTGGACGCACTGTTTCTCTCTGGATGTCCGAAGACATCCCTCACCTACCGCCCCTATCCACGGGCGCCCATGCCGATGTCTGCGTGGTCGGCGCCGGGATTGCCGGCGTGACGACGGCCTATTGCTTGATGAAGGAAGGCCGATCCGTAATCCTGTTGGATGACAGTCAACCGGGCAGCGGGATGACCGAACGAACCACCGCGCACCTCTCGAACGCGATCGACTCCGGGTATGTGGAGATCGAACGGTTACACGGTCGATCAGGCGCCCGCCTGGCTGCGCAAAGCCATACGGCAGCCATCGATTGGATCGAACAGACGGCTCAGGAAGCCGACATCGCCTGTGACTTTATGCGCGTAGACGGATATCTGTGCGCGGCTTCTCCGGACGACGCCCAGCGCATCAAAGACGAATGGATGGCCGTCTTGCGGGCAGGTCTGACCGAAGTCGAACATGTCGCCCAACTTCCCGGCCCCCTATCCCTGAACAGCCCCTGCCTGCGATTTCCGCATCAGGCTCAATTTCACCCGCTCAAATATATGGCCGGCCTCGTACGGGCCCTCCGGAAGGGCGGATGTCGCGCTTTCACCGGCGCGCATGTCACCAAGGTGGAAAGCGGCAAACAAGCGCGGGTGGAAACGAGTCAAGGCTGCGTCGTCACGGCGGATGCCGTCGTCGTCGCCACCAATACGCCCATCAATAACATGGTGACCATTCATACCAAACAGGCGGCCTATATCACCTATGTCATCGGAGCGCCGATACCTGCCGACGCCATCGAGCAAGCCTTGTGGTGGGATACGCAGGATCCCTATCATTATGTGCGGACCCAGCGCCATTCGTTGCCTGGCGGGCGTGCAGAATGTCTCCTCATCGTCGGCGGCGAAGACCACAAGGCCGGGCAGGCCGACGATGCCGAGATCCGCTATGGCCGTCTGGAAGCCTGGGCCCGCGAACATTTCCCCGCCATGGGGGCGGTCACCTATCGATGGTCGGGGCAAGTGATGGAAACGGTCGATGGCTTGGCGTTCATCGGCAGGAATCCGGGCGACGCCGACAATATCTACATTGCGACTGGTGACTGCGGAATGGGTATGACCCACGGAACCATTGCCGCCCTGCTCCTCACGGATCTCATCATGGGCCGAGACTCCGCTTGGGCGTCTCTCTATAATCCTTCCCGCCAACCGGTGAAGGCGATGGGAGAATTTGTGCGCGAGTCACTGAATGTGGTGGCGCAATATACCGATTGGGTGACGAAGGGGGACGTCGAACGGGAAGAAGATATCGCCAACGATCAGGGCGCGGTCCTAAGAGACGGCCTCACAAAAATCGCGGCCTATCGCGACGCCGACGGAGCGCTGCACACCTGTTCGGCCGTCTGTCCTCACCTCAACTGTATTGTGTCCTGGAACCATTCCGAACACACCTGGGATTGCCCTTGTCATGGCTCGCGCTTCGATCGCTTCGGGAAGGTGTTGAACGGACCTGCCATCAGTGATCTCGCGCCCGTCAAGCGGAAGGAGAGGATGGCTCCTTGACCGGCCTTACACCTTGTTGAGCTCCGGCGTATCCGTATCTTCCCATCCGCCTTTCTTTTCACGCCGGGCCCGGTCTGCCAGCTTCTGATATAACATTCGAATGTCCTCGAGATCTTTCGCACTGAGTTTCTCCAGATCCAGCAGGGCATTATGAGCACCGCGGGTGGAGCGAATCAGTTCATCGAGTTTCAACTGCGTGGCAGCGCTATCCCGATTCTGCGTATTCTGAATCAGAAAGACCATCAGGAAGGTGACGATGGTAGTCCCTGTGTTGATGACCAGCTGCCAGGTATCGCTATACTCGAACAACGGTCCTGACAGGCTCCACACCATCACCACTCCGATCGCGGCCCCAAAAGCGGCGCCGCTGCCCACCGCTCGCGAAGCCTCATTCGCAAAACGGGAGAACAACCCCGAGTCCCGAGTCTTGGTCTGTTTGGAAAACATGGGCAGGCTCCTATCAGGTTCCTATGATGGGGGCTCAAGAGATGTCGGCTGTCTCCTCGGCAATTTCGCGCATCAGCACTTCCAATTGTTCATAGAGTAGCCGGATGGAGGCTTCCAACGTCTCCAGCATAGACGCGCGCGCGTGTAATTCCGCCGCCCCGTACCGGCCGCCTGTGCCGAAAAACAAGCGGCGCCGTTCCTGCTCGTCGGGTGACCCGTTCTCCCCCAGTCTGCCCGCCTGGTGCCAGGAATCGAGCACCTGCTCGCGCGGGACCTTTTTCCCGTCATGCGCTCGATGCAAATACCGCCAGATAGTGGGAGAAAAGAGACGCGGTTCCGGAGGGTCATCCCAGATTTCCTGGAGCACGTTGCGATCATGGCGGAAATCCACATCCGAATGGGTGAACAAGGCGGAGACTCCGAACCAGGAAGCCAGGACGCCTCCGGCCACATCCGCCGCTTCCCCCCCGACGCTTGCGCCGGCGGCCAGACCGATACCTCCCGAGACGATACCGGCAATTCCCCCAAAGAGAATGGATGCGATCGTCAAGCGCTTCACGCGCGCGCCATCGATCTCATCGATGCGGTCCGCCACTTGATCGGCACGATCACGCTCGCAGGTGAGCTCCGCCGTTGTCGACGTGATCTCGAAGAGGGTCAGCAGAAGCAGTTCCGTCAGTCGCTGGCGAAACCTCATTGATGCCAGAGGATCCTGCCGAGATGTCTCGGCAACGTGATTGAGCAACGGGACAACGCCTGCTACCTCCGCCACTTCTAAGGCATCGGCACTGAATCTCGACAGAGTCGCGATGCTGGGTGTCACGGAGGCCTGGCTCCCCGCAGCGAGCGCTGTTTTGGCCCGCTTGGCCATGGCAGGCGCGCAGCGTTGGCTGGATTCGTTCGCTGCTCCCTGATGAGTGGGAGCAAGCACCGTGGTGCATCCACCGATCGATCCGGAGATCAGGAAAAGGGCGCACCATCCGCCGATCAGGCCTATCCTACCCTTATAACTCATTGGATAATCACTCATCTTTTTTCTGGCATGAAAGCATGTGCCCGCCGACTCGGAATCTCCCTAGGCTCCTTCCTAGCTCCACTGGCTGATGGAAGCTTGTATACATCGCAATGTGTCACTGGAATCATTCGGGAAGGACGTAAAGATGCGTTACCTTGCTTTGGCAGCAGATTACGACGGGACCTTGGCATCGGACGGATCGGTATATCCCGACACCGTCGCCGCGATCGAGCGGCTGGTGGCATCCGGCCGAAAACTCATTCTCGTCACAGGTCGGATCCTGCCCGAGTTATTGAACATTTTTCCCCAGATCTCATTGTGCGAATTGGTCGTGGCAGAAAACGGCGGTGTGCTGTACCGCCCGGCGACGAAAGAGATCACGCTTCTGGCCGCCGCTCCCCGGCCGGCATTTCTGGAGGAGGTGAACCGCCGCGGAGTACAGCATCTCAGCCTCGGACATATCATTGTCGCCACACGGGTTCCGTATGAAACTGTGATCCTCGACATCATTCGCGACCTCGGATTGGAGCTTCGCATCATTTTCAACAAGGGCGCCGTCATGGTGCTCCCGCACGGCATCAATAAAGCCACCGGACTGACGGCTGCGCTGGCCCGCTTGGAGCTCTCTCCTCACAACACCGTGGCCATCGGCGATGGAGAAAACGACCATGCCATGCTGGCATTATCGGAATACGGCGTGGCCGTAGACAATGCCGTCCCGATGCTGAAGGAAACCGCGGATCGTACCACCGCCGGAGACCACGGACGCGGAGTCATCGAAATCATCGATGATTTACTTTCGGACGATCTGGCGGCGTCGGAACTGACGGTGTCCAGGCACGGTCTGCTGCTGGGACGGCGACGCAACGGAGACGAAGTCATCCTCCCCTTCGGTCGGCGGAACCTTCTCGTGGCCGGCACGTCCGGAAGCGGAAAATCGACGCTTGCCACCGGACTCTTGGAGCGGCTCGGCGAGCAAGGATATCAACTCTGCGTCATTGACCCCGAAGGGGATTATGACAACGTCCCACAAGCGGTCATCCTGGGCACCGCCCAGAACGGTCCCAGCCTCACCGAAATCCTCACGGCGTTAGCGAATCCGCAGACACATGTCGTCGTGAACCTGGTCGGTCTCCCGTTACATGATCGCCCGGCGTTTTTCCTGGGTCTTCTCCACAAGATTTTGGAACTGCGCGCCGCAAGCGGTCGCCCGCATTGGATCCTGATCGATGAATCGCACCATCTTCTGCCGCGCGACGGCAATCCCACCGCACCGGGTCTCGCGCAGGATTCCACGGGCGTGCTGTATGTGACCGTTCACCCCGATCAGATCGACCCGTCGATTCTGAAGACCGTGGATCTGGTGTTTGCGTTGGGCCAATCACCGGGGCAGACCATCGAAAGCTTTTGCCGCGCGCTGAACCGGGGAGCTCCTCCCCTGCCCTCCGCTGACCTTGAACGTGGTCAGACCCTCATGTGGGACATTACCTCGACGGGCGCTCCCGAGGTCCTGGAGCTCGCCCCCAGCATCAGCGAGCGCCGGCGACATAGGCGAAAATATGCGGAAGGCGAACTGCCTCCTGACCGCAGCTTCTATTTCAGAGGTCCGGCGGGGCAATTGAATTTGCGGGCGCAAAATCTGTTGCTCTTTATGCAACTCGGCGAAGGCGTCGATGAACACACGTGGCAATATCACCTCAGGGCGCATGATTACTCCACGTGGATCAGCGAGATGATCAAAGACGAAGCGCTCTCAAAAGAAGTCCGGGAGATTGAAAGCCGATCGGATCTTCCGGCTGATGAAAGCCGGAGGCTGATCCGCGCGGCCATTGAAGAACAATACACGGTCCCTGCCGGCGGCATTGAGCCGGCGTAAGTCCCCAGACGAAGCCGCATGAGGCCTCCTTTTTCGCCTCAACGCAGAAAAGGTCGCTCAAGGGCTTCTCCTAGTAGCGCCCCACGCCGTTCCACTGCATCGTGAGGCTAGCAGCGCACATTTCCATCCGTCCGGGAATGTCCGCTCTATCGGAAGGCGAGGGGTATCGAATCCAATTCGGTGCCTTTCCCTTCCGATTTTTTCCACAGGCTCGTGTAGGCGGAGGAGAAAGGCCATGCCGATTATCTTATGGCTGCTTGGCGTACCGGTGAGTTTGATTCTGTTGCTGTGGCTGTTCGGAGTGGTCCACTTCTGATCAAGAGGTGCGCGTGAATGCGTGCAGCTCGTCGATCACCTTCTGGATCGAGAGGAGCACGTGGCGTCGTTGAATCGGTGTCAGCATGCGATCGACCTCCAGCACCAGGCGAGTCAGAGCCGCGCGCATCTCCGTCATCATCTTGAGATAGCCGGTCGGGGCCGTCTGATCAGCATGGATGAAGAGTTGGCGTAACGTGCCCGCGATGTGGTCGGCCGACGAGGGGGTGCGGAGCAAGGCCAGCACCTCTTCATGGCGCTGCCGCCGATACTGCCACCACGCGGGCTGACTATCAGGCAAGACCAAAATCATGCCGCGAAGCCGAGCGGATTGTTCTCGGCTGAGAGGTCCCAGCCACTCCTCAGCCATCGTCATCCCTTTTCTGGTTCGTTCATCGAGGCGAGCGGAAGCGGGGCCTTGCGCCAGGTGGTCCGCGTGATCTTCCTCCTTTTGGAACACTCGCTCGAGATACGTGATTTGTTTGTCTTTCAAGAGCGTGGCCAACTGCCCTCCTTCCGGAATCGCCCGTTCAAAAAGATCCGCCCGAAACCGATCGTAGGAGGAGAAGGTCCATTCGACGTCCTCAGGCGTCAATCCCCGGCTGACGCGCGCCTGGAGATCTTTGAGAAACTGTTCGTACTGCGGCAACGCTTCTATCCGATGCCGCAGAAGCAAGGGTTGCAGGCGGGCGTTGACGAGCCGCCGTTGACTCGACGTCAAATCCAGGTAGTGATCCAGTTGCCTGGTGATCAGCCAGTCAGCATGACGATAGCCGAAGGAAAGGGCACAGCCGCTCAGCAGTATGACGAGCGTCAACAGCAGGAGGCCTACGACCCGCTGGGAGTCCGGCCTCAGAGCAGTCTTCATCATGTGAAATCTACGCATGAGCGATCGTGTCATTTCCATCAATAAACCAGCCGATCGTTCTACGCATACTGGGGCTTTCCCGAGTACGGAGACGTCATGGTGGTCAGTACTGTGAGCATGAGGGGCAATGATCTTCGTCGGAGGAAAGATTGCGCACCATTCGTTGAACGTCGCCCTGGCGTCACGTTCACATTTCATCTTACCAAGGAGGGCACACCCCATGAAGACACTGATGCACGCACTACTGGCTTTCACCTTCATGTCGTTGGCGGCCTGCTCAAGTTCGCCGACCGCGACCAAAACGCGATCAGAAATGGATGCGGGAACGAAGACAGGCATGGTGAAGAATATCGTGATCAAAGATACGATCACTCCCGATGCCTTGACGGTACATGCGGGGGACGAGGTTCGCTGGATCAATCAGCGACAGGACTCCGTGACCGTCACAATCGACGGACCCTTGGAACACAATGTGTCTTGCCGGAACGGATTCTCCAAGGCGCTGGGGATGGGCGTCGATAATTCCACCACCCTGGCAAGTAATGACACCGCAGGCCTGTGTTTCAGCCGGGTGGGCACCGTGAGGTATTCGGTCAGGCCGTCGAGCGATACGCGGACGACCATGGCTGACACGCAAGGTTCCATCACGGTTCAGTAAATGAAACACTGGTTCTTGGTGTGCGATGCCTGCCGATAGAGCATCGCACACCAGCCCGGGCATTCTTCCCCCTGCCTGCGGTGGTATCGCTTCTACCGCTGAAGGCGCCCGTTACGCTAGGTTCCGCACGGACGGTTCGCGAGCGAAAAATCGCTTGGCGGCTGCCTCCACGAATGCCCCCCGCAAATCGATCACGCCTTCATCCGGTACCACTCCTGCCTTGTCCAACAGGGGCTGCGCCGCATCAGAGTGGCCGATCGCCTTCAAGTGCCCGAACGCATCCATAACGAACTGAATCGCCGCCCCCTCTTTCAGCAACATCTGAGTTCCTTTGGCTGAGAGAATAATGGCCACGGCATCGAATAATTGGGACGGTGATGCAGCCAACTGCCCGTCGGCTTTTAATTCTTTGCCGTTCTCCAGCTTCGTCCCGTGAAGCTTGGGCGCAATGAGAAAGGCGGTACCGCCGGCTTTCGCTACCTGTTTGATGACCCGATCGATGTCTCCGCCGTTCGATCCTTCCGCAAACAGCACACCAACCTTGCGTCCTTTCAGCGTCGCCAACATGTTTTTCTGAATCGACAGCGCAGGGCTCGGCTTCATCTCGATCGGCTCCTTCGCCGCCCGAATTTTCGCGGGGAGCGCAATGCCGAGGCCATCGGCGATCCGCTTGGCCAACCCCTCATCGACATTCCGCAGCCTGCCGATCATACGCGTCTGCACCTCGTCCAGATTGACCTTCGCCAGCTCGAAGACAAACGCTGATGCCACATGGGCCTGCTCGTTGGCTGTGAGCGATTTCCAGAACATGCGAGCCTGGCTGTAGTGATCCGCAAAGAGTTCTGGACGAACACGCAGTTTATCGCCCTGTTCATCACGGTGACTCCGGCCCGGCGCGGTGACAAATCCCTCAGGGCTCTCCCTTGGCCCGCCTTCCTCTCCTTGTGAAGCAAGGCTGTTCGGCTCATAGTTGGCCCGCCCCTTCGGCACCCCCATCTGCATCTGCCCGTCTCGTTGAAAGTTAGCCATCGGGCACTTCGGCGCATTGATCGGCAGTTGATGGAAGTTCGCCGTGCCTAAACGGGATTTTTGCGTATCGAGGTACGAAAACAGCCGGCCTTGCAGCAATGGATCATTCGAAAAATCGATGCCGAGTACGATGTTGGCCGGACAGAAAGCGACCTGCTCATTTTCCGCGAAGTGATTGTCGGGGTTCCGGTCCAGCACCAGACGCCCGATACGTCGAACGGGAATCTGCTCTTCCGGAATCAGCTTGGTCGCATCGAGGACGTCATACGGCTGTTTATCCGCAAACGCCTGATCGAAGGCCTGGATGCCCAATTCCCATTCAGGAAAATTCCCCGCATCGATGGCTTCCCGCAAGTCGCGCCGGTGGTAATCGTTATCGGCCGCCTGCAATTTCAGCGTTTCTTCCCAGATCGTCGATTGCAGGCCGAGTTTCGGCTTCCAGTGAAACTTCACGAACGTTTCCTTGCCCTTTTCATTGACCAGTTTGAAGGTGTGGACGCCGAATCCCTCCATCATGCGGAACGATCGCGGCAAAGTCCGGTCGGACATGGCCCAGATCAGCATATGCGTGCTTTCCGGCATGAGCGACGCCCAATCCCAAAAAGTATCGTGCGCGCTGGCCGCCTGCGGGAATCCGCTGTCTGCTTCCATCTTCACCGCATGAACGAGGTCGGGAAACTTCATGGCATCTTGAATGAAAAAGACCGGAATATTGTTGCCGACCAAGTCCCAGTTACCCGCCTTGGTGTAGAACTTGACGGCAAAGCCGCGCACATCGCGGGGAGTATCCACCGAGCCGGCCCCGCCGACGACGGTTGAAAACCGCACGAAGACAGGCGTCCGTTCGCCTTTGCGTTGAAACAGATCGGCTCTGGTCAACGATGAGAGCGATTCGTACACTTCAAAGAACCCATGCGCGGCCGACCCGCGCGCATGTACGATGCGCTCCGGTATCCGCTCATGATCGAAATGAAAGATTTTCTCGCGCAAAACGAAATCCTCAAGCAGCGTCGGGCCCCGCGCGCCGCTCTTGAGGCTGTTTTGATTGTCTGAAATAGGAATGCCTTGGTCGGTCGTCAACGTCGGCTCTTTGGGTCCTCCTGCCTGTTGATGTGTTTCTCCACCTTGTCCTTGCGTCGTTTTCATATCCTGCTTTCCAGCCATACGTGTTGTTCCTCTCTTCATCTCGTTATTCGATGCTCTTCTGTTCTCAATCGCTTCCGCCGTCTGACTATTCCGGTATTACGCTCTCGCGCCGGTCATTCCGAACGCCGTGGAAAGCGGGTTACTGCCACCCACAACAGCAGGACCGTGCCCCACCAGGGGAGGCGCTCCGCCTGCTGATGCTGAGATGCGGCAGCGAGTCCTGAATGACCCGTTGTTGGTTGCAGTCGCGGCTGTGTCGAAGCCGACTGCTTACTTCCTGCCCTTGCCTGATCCGCTGGAACGGCATTAGCCGTCGGGACGATCCGGCTCCCCATTTCATTGGCGTACACTTGGGTGAACTCTGCGCCGAACAGTACGATCTGCGCGGAGTAATAGATCCACACCAGCATGATGACGAGTGATCCTGCCGATCCATAGGCAGAGCCCACATCGGTCTTTCCCAGGTACAGCCCAATGGCGAATTTCCCGATCGTAAACAGCAACGCCGTCAACAGGGCTCCCACCCATACATCGTTCCACGCGATGCGGGCATCGGGAAGCACCTTGAACATCAACGCAAAGAGACCGGCAATCACGAGCAACGAAATCACGAGTTCCAAGAGTTGGAGCACAATCTCAGGCGCCGGAAGCCACCCGCCGTACCACTTGCCGAAGGCCGCCAAGGCCGCGCTCAGAATCAGGGACACGAGAAGCAGGAAACCCGTACCCAGTACCGCGCTGATCGAGATAAAACGATCGCGGATGAGTCCCCATAAACCGCGACCTTCTTTCGGTTCCACTCTCCAGATCGTATTCAGCGAGTCCTGTAATTGCGCGAAGACCCCGGACGCGCCCAATAGCAGGGTGGCCACGCCGGCCAGCATGGCGATCGTTCCCGTGGTGGGCTGAGTGGCATGTTCGATCATTTGCTTGATGGCATCGCCGCTCTGAGGCCCCATCAGGCTCGTAGTTTGGTCCAGGATGTGTTTCTGCGCCGCTTCCCGCCCGAAGATCAATCCGATGAGGGTGATCATCACGATCAGCAAAGGCACCAGCGAAAGTACGGTGTAGTAGGCCAACGCGGCTCCGTGGCGGGGAATCTTGTCGTGACTCCAGGCATTGAAGGCTTCTTGAAACAGCTTCCAGAAGGCGCGCGGTTGCAGCAAGGTTTTCCAATGGTGTGCCATCTCCGTCGCTCCCGATCTCATGTGGTGAGGCAGTCATCCTTCACGGCAGGTTAGGAAGATGCGTGTGATTGCGCCCGCAGTCAGATTGCCACCGCCTGTCTCGCGCGCATAACTCGGAAATACCCTGGCGCCGCCGAGGAGGCAGGGCCGGAAACTACAGACCACCCGCAACCAGGGGCATACCCAGTAGCCGGAGCGACCGGCCGGTTTTATCATTCGACCCCACAGATGGTGTCGTTGTCCTGACACGGCGGGGGAACGGCGGGCGCTTCATGGAGATTGCTCAAACGAGGCACATGGGGTCATGAGCATTCGGATCGATGATCGACAGACCACCTCTTCCAGACAACATGTTCATGCCGCTTCGTCATTCAAAAAGCCACACCGCGGAGTATGGGGCTGGGTGGCTACCGTCTGTGCGGCCGTCATTATCCTGGGTGGAATCGCGTTGTGGTTCATCGATGAACCATTGCGCGCCTATGCTGAACGTCAATTGAACAGCCATATCGCCGGGTACACCTTTCGTATCGGCGCGCTCGATTTTCATCCCATTGGTCTTTCTCTGGATCTTGAGAACGTCACCGTCCTGCAAGATGCGCATCCGGAGCCACCGCTGGCCCACCTCGCGGAATGGCATGCCAGCATTCATTGGGAGGCGCTGTTGTCCGGTCGGCTGGTCAGCGATCACATCATCGACCGCCCTGTCATTCACTTCACTCGCCCACAAGCCGCTCGGGAAGCAAGGGACGCTCCGGCCCAAACGAAGAGTTGGCAGGAGGCTCTGTTCGCCATCTATCCGTTGCAAATTAATGAACTCAGTATCAAAGACGGCGATGTGACCTATCTGGAGAACGCCGCCTCGAATCCCATACGGCTGACCAACATTCACGTCCTTGCGGAGAATATCCGTAATGTACGGTCAAAGCCCTTGCAATACCCGTCACGGGTGCAGGTCGAAGCCGTCGTATTCGGCGGAGGCCGCATCAAGATCGATGGTCATGCGGATTTTTTGGCCGAACCCTCGATGGGCGTCGATGCCGACATCAGCCTCCAGGACATCAACTTGGCGGACTTGCTGCCGCTCACCGCTCAACGCCAAATCCACCTCACCCAAGGTTCGTTGACGACAACGGGGCATGTGGAATTTGCTCCTGCGGCCCAAGAAGTGCGGCTCGCTTCACTGAATCTCCATGATGTGAAAGCAGACTTCGTGCATGCGGCCCGAACGACACAAAAGGAACAAGCCACTGCGCAACAAGTGAGCCGGGCCGCAACCAAGGCTGCCAACCATCCCGCGCTCCTGCTCCGGATCGACCAAGGAAAGGTCGAACGGAGTGAATTTGGATTCGTGAACCAAGCGACGAATCCTGCCTATCGCCTGTTTATCAGCGGCATGGAGCTGGAGCTCGAAAACTGGAGCAACCAGCTCTCAGAAGGCACGGCGCGGGTGCGACTCGACGGCATGTTGATGGGGACAGGCGCCACCAAAATCACCGGAGCCTTCCGGCCGGAAGTCGAGTCGCCGGACTTTGACTTTTCCGTGAGGATCGTGAAAACGCAGGTAACATCTCTGAATCAATTGTTGCGCGCCTATAGGGGCATCGATGCCGCAGGAGGCTTCTTTTCGCTCTTCAGCGAGGTGAGCGTCAAGAATGGGACGGTGAAAGGATACTTAAAGCCTCTGTTTAAGGATGTGACTGCCTACGATCCGCAGCAGGATCAGGGCAAGGGGATTCTCAATCAGATTTATGAGAAAACTATCAATGCGTTAGCTGACATCCTGAAAAATACTCCCCGAGAAGAGGTGGCGACCAAAAGCGACCTGTCCGGAACAGTGGAAAACCCTCAGGCCAGCACGTGGGAGCTGGTGCTGACGCTCTTCCAAAACGCGTTCTTCGATGCCGTCTTGCCCGGACTTGAAGGTAAAGTGCGACATGAGCGTTGAGAGACGATCGCATTTCCCCTTACACGCCACCAACGAGAGAGAGAACTAGGGGAGCACCTAGTAGTCCGGGCGTAGAATATTTTCTAGAGTTCCAATCTAGTCGGCCCTCTGCACTTCATTCCGACGAGAAGAGAGGTGGTTATGAAAACAGCGATGAAGAAGTGTATCCCTATCTGCTGCGTATGTGAAAATGTTCGAGGCGAAGCTCTTTCACCCGGGACGGAACCGGAATGGGGCCCTCTAAAGGCGTATCTCGATACGCATCATCTGACGATCGGGGGCTACCGCCTCACCCACACCTACTGCCCCGCGTGCGCGGTACAATTTACGAAGCTGGGAAGAACTGCTCGCCCGGACATTCCCGAGGAACACCACGAGACTGAGACCGCCAACAATGTGACGCCGACCATTCTTGATGCCTTCGATCATATGCAACAGTGCGATCTGGACATGCTGGTAGAAGCCTGCCCGACCCTGACCTGGAATCAGGTGTTTTCAGAGGTCGACCGTCTCAGCCGGATGGGGCAACTGCGCTTGAGCCACCTTGGACAAGGCCGCTACACCATCGAACGACCGCAACCAGTTGCAGTGGGCGCTGGCTCCTGACCTCACGCCGTCACAGAATGCGTGTGGATCGCCGACCGAAAGCATACCTGCGCCTTCACGGGGAGGTGATCGGAGGCAATGAGGCTCTGGCCCGAGTGATGAGCCTGGACGCCGCGTAGTGCCTGCGGGGGAGAAACCCAAATCCGGTCCAACGCCAAAATCGGCCACACAGTGGGAAACGTCGGCGGAGAAACAGGCGAACCGAACGCCCTCCTGAGCACACGAAGCGATTTTCCCCACAGTTGCCATTCGTTCAAGTCCCCCATGAGGATCGTCAACTCCTCCGCGGTAATCTGTAACCGTTCCAGCAGCCGACTCGTTTGCAGAGGGCGCTCCTTCGGCCACAGTCCCAAGTGCGTCGTCACCACGTGAATCATCGCGCCCTGGCACAGCATATCTGCAGCCAGAGCGCCTCGTGGTTCATGGCGTCCCACTGAAAGATCCCATCGCCTGACGTTTTTCACGGGATACCGCGTCAACAACGCATTGCCGTAGGTCCCTGCTTCGGATCTTCGCACCGGCCCCCCGACCGCCGTCATTCCTAATTGGGCGGCGAGCCACATCAACAGCTGATCGCAATCCCGCCCGGGAAAATCCACTTCCTGAAGCGCGACAATGTCCGCGTTCACCTCCTGCAGCACCCGCAGGATACGTCCAGGATCGTAGCGTCCGTCCCGCCCGAATCCACGATGAATATTGTATGAAGCCACCTGCAGGCGCATCGGCTGGCATCCTTTCCGGACTACTCATGTCGCGGAGATCGAAGATTCAGGCGCGAGCGGAGCCGGCTGTCCGGCCTGTAACTGCCCCGAGATGTACCAGACGGCACTCCATACAGCGGCGATAACCATGCCCACCATCATGAAGGCCTGCCAACTCGGTTCCCGGACGGCGTCCTCAAGACCGCCCACGAACGTTGTCATGAGGGTAATCCCGGGCAGCATCCCAACAAATGTACCCAGCACAAAATTTCGCAATGACAGGGGGGATGCGCCCGCAACCAGATTGATCACGGAGAAGGGCGCAATCGGGAGCACCCTCACCAGAAGCACCGCCCAAAACCCTCGTTCAGCCAGACGCCGGCTCAGGAGTTCGACGCGAGACCCGACAAATCGCCTGATTCGATAGGCGCCCATGGCCCGTCCGAATCCAAACAGCGTGATGGCACTCAGCAGTGACCCTGCCAGCGCGGACAAGCCACCAAGCCAGGGGCCAAAGGCGAGGATCGTCACAACGAGCAGCGCGGTGACGGGGATTGCGAGCACGCCGCCCACCACATACCCTCCCATGACAGCCAGCAGCCCCAGCGGACTGCGCCCCAACGCCTGCGCATGATTCACCAGCGCTTCGAGGTCCAGCAGTTGCCCCAGAGCCGTCCATCGCCAGGCAGCCGCAAGCATCGCCATTCCTGCCAAGAGCGAGAGCCCCCACAGGGCCCGACGCGCGATCTGGACCCGCTCGCGCCGGAATCCCATGCCGGCCAGCAGATGATCCGCAGCCATGGGGCGTTCCGGATCGACCAGCGCGTGTTCTGGAATCATGGCATCTGAAAGGGAGAGCGCATCAAAACAGCCATCGGCCAGCGTTCGCTCGCCCCCGCGCAGCGAATCAATGGCTCCGGCGAGGGAACCGCATGTGTGGATCTGCGCTGCGACCGTCTCGGGGACGACACCGAGATGTTCGGCCAGCAATCCGTTACGAAGCGACGCGATGGCAGCTTGCAACCGCGTTTGGCCGCCGGCTTCGATCGCCAGATTGCATTCCGTGTCGAATCCCATGGAACGGTTCGACATATTGGCCGAGCCGACGCAGACAAATTCGTCATCGACAATCAGGAGTTTGCTATGGACTGCGACCGGTACTGCGCCCTCCTCTCCCGGGACGACCGGCGCATACACGCGCAACCGGCCATAGTGGTCGGCCAGCTCCACTTCCTGCAGAAGTCGAGCCCGCAACGTGTCCATCGTCCGGCGCTCCAGCCAGCCATCGCAATGCCGGCGGAGAACCAAAACGACATCGGGACCGTCATGCTCGGACAGCCGCTGCGCGAGCGCCCGGCTCATGGCCTGGGCCGTAAAATATTGCGATTCGATGTAGATCGATCGGCGCGCACGTTTGATGGCAGTCAGATAGGCCTGTTCGATCTCGCGCCTCTCCTCCAGTTCCTCATATCGGGGCTGAGTGCGTAGGATTCCTATCCGGCACTCCATGAGATCGGCATGCAACTCCGGCGGCCACACCTCTTCGACGGAACGCCTGGCCGGCGCAGGGAGTCGTCGTCCGGTGGCCCGTAACCACCGGCTGCGCGCCAGATCCCCCAACGCCGAGGCGGCATCGCCGGTCACCATCATTTGCACGTCATGAAACGGGGCATAGGACGCACCGTCCGCATCTATCCGGCGCGAATTCCGCGAGAGATGCTCCCTGGTATCCCAGCGAGACTTGCTCAAATCCAGCCCGCCGACAAAACCGATTGCATCATCGACCACCACCAATTTTTGATGGTGAGACGCGCCGACCGGATGATGGTCGTCCATCTGGTACGAAAGACGCCGGTGCCGGCGCCACCCCGGTTCGGCCGTCGGCATCCATTGCCGCTCCAGCGCATAAATCACGGCATAATCCCAATTCAGAACATACACCCGTAGCTTGCGCCTGCGACGGAGAAGCGCGACCAGAAACTCGCCGAGTTTGGCGGGCATATCCGACGATGCACGTTCGTCGCGCACCAACTCGACCTGGGTATCGATATCCCAGCCGACGATCATGATGGAATGCGTCGCGCGCAATGCCGCATCGCGAAATGCCTTAAAGTACGCCTCTCCGTCTACGAGGAACGCCGTCCGCTCCGCCGTCTCTATGCGCCAGCAGGTCTGTCCCGGCACGAGTATTCGCGTAGGGTCTTCCGGCTCCTCCAAGAGAGACGCGTCATTTCTTTCCGCCGCAGCCTGGCTCGTGTCGTTCGCCATATCCTTCGACTGTTCCATTCGTTGCTGCACACCCTACCCAATTTTCCTCATGATACCCAGCTAGTCAGACCCCTAGCTACCGGCCGCTCCTTCCTGCAATAGTTCGAGAGGTTTCCCTAGTACTGAAACAGTCGCGCTACGGGTAAGTTAAGGGCATGGTATTTACAGGAGGGGACCACCATGAAAATGTCCACGTCGGTTCAATCAGTGGATCAGCATCGGCTCGACTGTATTGAGGCCTGCCTGGATTGCGCGCGCATTTGTAACACCTGCGGTGACGACATGATCGGCATGGAGATGTCCCAGGACGAAGAGGCGCAGGAGCTGATGACCCGGTGCATCAGGCTCTGCCGCGATTGCTCGGACATTTGCATCCTTGCGGCGCAGTGGATGGGACGAACTTCGGCCTTCGCCGTTCGGCTCTGCGCATTCTGCGTGGAAATGTGTGAGCTTTGCGCCGGCGTCTGCGAGCAACATGCGCCGCATCATGCCATGTGCGGAGACTGCGCCAAAGAATGCCGTCGATGCGCCGAACTCTGCCACAAGATGGTCCTGGAATCGGTGCCGAGCTCGACCGGTGGAACGGCCTAACCGGTCCGCATCGGATGAAGTCGGATAAAAAGGGAGGGCAGGCTGATGTTCCATACCATGATCGGAAGCGGACTGTTGACAGTCGTACTCCTATCCGGATGGACTCCGCTTCACCAGGAAGTGCCGGCCCCTGTCCCCAATCCCGGCCCCGGCCCGACGGTGCCGCCCAAACCCAGCGATCCCGTCCCCACTCCTCCGACGACGCCCAAACTACAGCCCGCGGCTTGGTCCGCGAGCGAGAGGGCATCCCCGTTCCTGACCGCGGATGCGGCTTCGCATCAGCAGGAGGCCGTGTCAGGCAAACTCCTGCAGCTGGATCTGGCAAAACAAGAAGGGCGATTGAGCACTGACCTCGGCCGGGAAGTCTTTTTCCATATCCCAAAACCTGAACTCTTTGTTCATCTATCCGTCGGCCAACGAGTCACGATCAAGCTAGATTCCGGTCAGCAAGCCGTGGCGGTTTTGGAAACGGCCGCACCCGAGCTTCCTTCTCCCTCACCTGCCCAATAGCTCTGCTCGACGAGATCCTCTGGACTAGGGGTTTCACTAGTGGGGGCAACCGTCTCATCCATGCTACAGAAATAACCCCAGGTGCAGGCTCTGGGGACTGATGCGCACTCGGTTACTGTACCGAATCACAGTGCCTTTCGTTCAAAGGAGTATGCACAAGGGAGAGAGGCAATCTCTTCCCCCCGTATGATCGGCCGGCCCTCATCAACCAACAGACAACCTTGGACGGGGGAATGAAGGCGACCGATATGTTCAGCTGGCTGACCGGCAGCGAGATGGGTGGTCGCATTCGGGCATTCGACTGGAACCGAACGCCTCTAGGCCCTATCGAACAGTGGCCCGCCTCCCTCGTATCCATCCTTGGTGTCTGTCTTACTGCCCAGACTCCCATGGCGATCTATTGGGGCGTCGATGGCTGGCTTCTCTACAATGATGCCTGGCGCCCGGTCGTCGGCGGCAAACATCCATGGGCGCTAGGTCACCCTGCTCGCGAGGTCTGGCCTGAGTTGTGGCCGACCATTCAGCATTATTTTCACAGTGTGCATACCACCGGAAACGCCAATTGGCGGAGCGATGAGCTGCTGCCGATGCAACGGTTCGGCTATACGGAGGAATGTTATTTCGACTACAGCCTCAACCCGATCCGCGGACAGAGCGGAGCCGTTGAAGGCATTCTCAATATCGTTCAGGAAACCACCTACCGGGTGTTGAACGATCGGCGAACGAGCCTGCTGCGTGAGCTGGCATCGCTGTCGGGATCAGCACAAAACGAAACTGACGCGTGCGGCAAGATCCTGCAGGCCCTCGCCACCGACCCGGCGGATGTGTCCTTCGCGCTGCTCTACCAGATCGATCGAGATCATCGACAGGCACGGTTAGCCGGCGCCATAGGGCTGGAGAACTCGAGCCCCGCAAGAAGAGAACAGCTGGACCTTACCGGCGAAGCGGGCCCTGGAGTGTGGCCCCTTGGAGCCGCCATTCGTAACGGTGGGCCGTTGCTGTTGGACGAGTTATCCGATGAATTTGGCCTATTGCCCGGCGGCGCGTGGCCTGAACGGACGAGGCAGTGCCTCCTGCTCCCTATCGGCACGGCTGCCCAGGACGGCGGTGTCGTCCTGGTCGCAGGCATCAGTCCCCGTCGGCCGCTGGACGAGAACTATCACCATTTCTTCCGGATGGTGAGCTCACATATCGCCGTCGCCATCAACAATGCCAGAGCTTATCAATCTGAACAACGCCGAGCCGAAGCGTTGGCGGAATTGGATCGGGCGAAAACCGCCTTCTTCAGCAACGTCAGCCATGAACTCCGCACCCCGCTCACCCTTATGCTCGGGCCACTGGAAGAAGAACTGCGCCACCGTCCACAGAGCCCGGCATTGGAAGTCGCCCATCGCAATAGCCTGCGTCTCCTGAAATTGGTGAACACCTTATTGGATTTTTCGCGCATCGAGGCAGGACGAGCCGATGCCTGTTATCAACCGACCAACCTCGCCGCTTATAGCGCAGATCTGGCGAGCGGCTTCCGGTCAGCCATTGAAAAAGCAGGGGTCACGTTCGTCGTCGATTGCCCCCCGCTGCCGGAGGCCGTCTATGTCGATCGGAGCATGTGGGAAAAAATCGTCCTGAATTTGCTCAGCAATGCCTTCAAGCACACCTTCCAAGGGCATATCACAATCGCGATGCGACACGACGCGGCGGGCGCCGAATTGATCGTCAGCGACACGGGGGTCGGCATCCCGGCCGAGGCGCTTCCCCGCCTCTTCGAGCGATTCTTTCGCGTCCAGAATCGGCGCAGCCGGACCCATGAAGGCAGCGGCATCGGGTTGGCACTGGTACAGGAAGTGGTCCGCTTGCATGGAGGTACCGTCCAGGTGGAAAGCCGTCTGGATGAAGGCAGCACCTTTACGGTGAGAATTCCCTGGGGAACCGCCCATTTGCCTGCCGAGCAGATCGGCGCGGGTGACGCGCCTTCCACCTCCTCAGAGACCGCCGCATTCTATATTGAGGAAGCCCTTCATTGGCTGCCCGATACGCAACCGGACCAGTCGCATCCTCCGAACAGCGAGGCCGCAAGCGCTGTCACTCGTCCGCGAGTAGTGGTCGCCGACGATAATGCCGACATGCGTCAATACATCGAGCGCTTATTGAGCAGTCGGTACGACGTTGTCACGGTAAGTGATGGGCTGGCAGCCTTGAACGAGATTCGCCGGTACCCGCCAGACCTCCTGTTGACTGACATCATGATGCCGCAGCTCGACGGAGTCGGCCTCCTCAAGGCGTTGCGGGCCGATCCCGCCGTTCGTACTCTTCCCGTGATCCTGCTCTCCGCCAGGGCGGGCGAGGAGTCCCGTGTCGAAGGGCTCGAACAAGGCGCGGACGACTATCTGGTTAAACCATTCAGCGCACAAGAATTGATGGCTCGCGTGACGACTCATCTAGATCTCTCACGCATTCGCCGCCAGGCCGAGGAGGACATCACTCGCAGCAAACTGTTCCTGGAACGGATTGCCGCTTCCACCCCAGATCTGCTGTTCGTCTACGATCTCCTACAAGCTCGCACCGTGTACATCAATCAGAGTCTGAAATCTGTGCTCGGATACGACGTCGAACAGCTGATGGCCATGCAGGACAATCCCATTGTCACGCTGGTTCACCCCGACGATGTGCCGTCTGTGGAGCAATGGCTGGCCCGATTTGACTCGGCAACTGCGGCCGAAGTGTTGGAACACAAACACCGTCTCCGGCATGCCGATGGGTCGTATCGGTGGATCCTGATGCGCGCCTCGGTCTTCGACCGCAGTCCGGAGGGCCGGGCCAAACAGATCATCGGGATCGCGAAAGACACTACGGACCAGATGCGGGCGGAAGAATTGATGGCTGCCAGCGAGGCGCGCTACCGCGCCATCGTCAGCCAGGCCACCGCTTCGGTCGCGCAGACGGATCTCACCGGGCGCTTCGTCTTCGTCAAC
Organism: Nitrospira sp.; assembly: GCA_022226935.1. Taxonomy (GTDB): domain Bacteria; phylum Nitrospirota; class Nitrospiria; order Nitrospirales; family Nitrospiraceae; genus Nitrospira_A. The sequence continues at coordinate 806,818 of CP092081.1, read as the reverse complement.
CAGCGCTTCTGCGACATCCTCGGGTACGATCAGGCGGAACTGCTCGGGCTTGATATGCAACAAATCACTCATCCTGATGATTTGCCTCTTTGCCTGGAACGCTTTCAGCAACTTGTGAATGGCGGCCCGGATTTCGTCATCGAAAAGCGGTATCGCCGCAAAGACGGCACTGCTATCTGGATGAGCGTGAGTGTCGGTGGCGTGCGAGAGGGACATGACCTGAGCCATATCGTGGCCGTCGGCCTCGATATCACGGAACACAAACAACAGGAAACCCGGCTGCTCGCGCTCAGCGACCGCCAGCAAATGCTGTACGAGCTGGCCGACGCCGTCAATCGAGCCGAACCGGTGGCGAGCCTCTACGACACAGCATTAGAGGCCATGATTCGAGCCGTCTCGGCGGATCGCGCTTCGGTGCTGCTCTTCGACCAGGACGGGGTCATGCGATTCAAGGCGTGGCGAGGATTGTCAGAGGAGTACCGGAAGGCCGTTGAGGGCCACTCACCCTGGTCAGCTGACCAGCGGAACCCCCCTCCGCTTTTCATACCGGATCTCGCGACAGCCGATCTCGACCCGCAATTGCAGGCCACGATCAGACGGGAAGGCGTGGAGGCCTTGGCCTTCGTTCCCCTCACCTACGGAGGGGAATTACTCGGCAAGTTCATGCTCTATTTCAACCGTCCGCATCGGATGAGCGATGAGGATGTGGGATGGACGCAAACCCTGGCCAGAACGCTGGCGCTCGGCATCGAACGAGCGAAGGCCGACGATCTCCTTCGCTCGAGCGAGGAACGCCTTCGACTCGCCATGGCCGCCGGCAGGATGGGCGCCTGGGACTTCAATTTATTAACCGGCGAAACCACCTGGGATGCTCGACAATATGAACTGTTCGGCCGATCCGTCGATCGTCCCATCCGTCAGGCCGGCGATTTTTACAGCGCCCTCCATCCTGATGATGCGGCGCGCGTTCAGGAGGCAGCCCGCCTCGCGCAACACAGCGGAGTATTCTCGTCCGAGTTCCGCATCCTCACTGCCGATGGTGCCATCCGGTGGTTAGCCGGCCATGGCGCGACCGTCGCCGACGAACAGGGGCAGGTCGTACGCATGGTGGGCATCAACTACGACATCACGGAACGGAAACGCGTCGAGGAAGATCTCCAACGGTCGGCCGCTGAACTGGAGCGGCGTGTGGCCGAACGCACCATCGAACTGACCCAGTCACGTGAACACCTGCGTGCGCTGGCCACCGAGCTCAACCTCGCCGGACAGCGCGAGCGGCAACATCTGGCGACGGAACTGCACGACTATCTGGCCCAGCTGCTGGCACTCAGCCGCATCCGCCTGGCTCAGGCCATGCAACACCCTTTGTCCCCTCCCCTCGCGAAAACACTGAACGAATTACAGGACGTGACGAACCAGGCCTTGACCTACACCCGCACCCTCGTTGCACAATTGAGTCCCCCGATCCTGAAGGAATTCGGCCTGCCGATGGCCTTGGGCTGGTTGGCCGAGCAGATGTTGCAACGGGATCTTCGAGTCTCCCTGCAGTTGGGACCGGAACGACTTCCGCTTCCCGAAGACCAGGCCATGCTGCTCTTTCAGTCGGTGCGCGAACTGCTCATGAACGTGGTCAAACACGCCTCCGTGAAAGAGGCCTCGATTACGGTCCGCGTCGAGGAAGGATGCCTCCAGATCACCGTAGCGGATCGCGGTACTGGCTTTGCTGAATCAGATCATATCGCGCTTCGCAAAGGCGGGCGAGTCCCGGGATTCGGTTTGTTCAGCATTCGCGAGCGCATGCTTGCCCTCGGCGGCCGGTTAGAGGTGCATTCACAGCCGGGGAAGGGAACGGAAGCGACCTTAATCGCGCCGCTCACGCCTCCGTCGGACCAGGATAGGCTTCCGTCCGCTTCCCGCACTCCTCATATTCAGCATGCAATCCCGTCACAGGAGCGGGCTTCCGACGATCACGCGCCCATCAATGGCCATCCACTGGAAAGTTCCGGCCAGATACGGGTGCTGATCGCCGACGACCATGCCATGGTGCGTCAAGGCCTTTGCGGACTTCTTGCCGGGTATGGAGACATTCAGGTCGTGGCGGAAGCGGCGAACGGCAGCGAAGCGCTGACCCTGGCCAGGCAATGGCAACCCGACGTCGTCCTCATGGACGTGAATATGCCGGTGATGGACGGGATCGAGGCGACCAGGCGAATCAAGGATGCCCTCCCCGATACTATCGTGATCGGCCTGTCGGTCCAGACCATCGCCCATGTCGGCCATGAAATGAGGGAGGCCGGTGCCGTCGCGTTTCTGAATAAGGAGGCAGCGGTCGAAGATCTCTATCAGACGATCCAGACAGCCAGGAGGGAGCTGCTAAGTCGCTCATGATTCGATTCCAACAGAAGCCAAATCCCATCATCTCCGGATCCATCGCCCTCTCCATGGCCACGGTGCTCGTGGCGGATTTTTATACCCCGCTGGGCATCACGGTCTGGGTTCTGTATCTCGTGCCACTGGTGCTGTCGTACCTCACCTGGTCTCCCATGGTGCCCGTGGGAGTCGGCGCAACCGTGTCCCTCTTCACGCTCGTGGGTCTCGTCATCAGTCCCTCCGGCATCGATCCTTCCCTGTCCCTTATTAATCGAACCATGGGGATAGCCACGGCCGGCGCGCTGGCGACCTTTGGATACCAGTTCATCACCAGCAAACTGGCGCTGCGGAAAGAAGAATGGATACGCGTGGGCCAGACCAGACTGAGCGAGCGCATGCTCGGCGAACAGAGCCTCAACACCCTCGCTGAACATGTGTTGCACGAGCTCGTCGAGTACATGGACGCTCAGGGGGGCGCGATCTTCGTGGCCGACGGTTCCAGATTCCATCGCGTGGCGACCCATGGAGTCCCGGATGGCACGTCACTGCCTGACACGTTCCAGGCCGGTGACGGGCTCCTTGGGCAGGCACTCCACACCAAACGCCCGCTCGTCATACAAGACCTGCCGGAAGGGTATTTTACCGTCGGATCGGCCCTGGGGCGAAGCGCTCCGCGCCATCTGTTAATCGCGCCCTTTGGTATTGATGGCCTGACCAATACAGTCGTCGAATTGGCCTTTTTTCATCCGGTGCATCAGTCGGACAGAGAATTGGTCGATCGGATCGCCGAATCCATTGCCGTGGCCATCCGATCCGCCCATTACCGCAGCCGATTGCAGGAATTGCTCGAGGAAACCCAACGACAAGCCGAAGAGCTTCAGGTGCAAAGCGAAGAACTGCGGGTCGCCAATGAGGAATTGGAAGAGCAGAGCCGGGCACTGAAGGAATCGCACGGGAGGCTCGAGCAGCAACAGGCAGAGTTGGAGCAGACGAATTCCCAATTAGAAGAACAGGCGCAGATTCTCGAATCACAGAAAGAGGAACTCAGCGAAGCGGCTCTCATCTCAGAAGCGCAAAAGCAGCAATTGGAACGGATCAGCCAGTACAAGTCTGAGTTCCTTGCCAACATGTCCCATGAAATGCGCACGCCGCTTAACTCCACATTGATCCTCGCCAAACTGCTGGCCGATAACCCTCAGGGCAATCTGACTGCGGATCAAGTCAAATCAGCCTCGACAATCGAATCGGCCGGCCATGACCTGTTGACCTTGATCGACGACGTCTTGGACCTGGCCAAAGTCGAAGCGGGCCGCATCGACATCACGCCCGGGGACGTGTCGCTGCAACGTTTGCTCGACAGTCTCCACGCGCTCTTCCAACCGCTGGCGGCTCAAAAACATCTTCAGCTCCGCACCACCCGCGCACCCGGCACGCCGCCATCCATTCAATCCGACTGGCAACGGCTCGAACAGGTGCTGAAAAATCTCTTATCCAACGCGATCAAATTTACGGAGTCCGGCCACGTGTCGCTCGACATTTCGATGCTCCCCGACGGCCGACTGACCTTTGCCGTGCAGGACACAGGAGTCGGGATTCCTGCCGCACAGCAGGACCTGATTTTCGAACCCTTCTGCCAGGGCGATGGTACGACGAGCCGGAAATACGGGGGCACCGGCCTCGGGTTATCAATCTCCCGTGAATTTGTCCGGTTACTCGGAGGAGAACTCCACCTCACGAGCACTCCCGGAGAAGGCAGTACCTTCACGCTCATCCTGCCTCAAACCCTGACGCCAGCGCCTCCGCCTGTCCTCGGCGTCAAAGCCCTGTCTCCGACTGTAGCAGACACGATTCCTCTGGCGTCACCTCACCATCATCACACCGCCGCGGCGACCTTACGAACCGACGACGATCGGGAGACGCTCGTCCCCCATCGCCGGGTCATTCTGATCGTGGAGGACGATGAATCCTTCGCGCGCGTCCTCTCCGACCTGGCCCACGAACTCAATTTCCAAGTGTTGTTGAGCAACACGGCTGCCGATGCCTTCACCCTGGCCTCGCGTTATCTGCCGAGCGCGGTCGTTCTCGATATCGGATTGCCGGATCACTCCGGCCTTTCGGTCATCGATCGCTTGAAGAGCGATGTCCGGACACGGCACATCCCCGTCCATGTGGTATCCGGGCATGACTATGAACAAGCGGCGCTCTCACTGGGCGCCGTCGGCTATCTGCTCAAGCCCGTCCAACGCGAGCAACTGGTCGAGGCGTTCCGGCAATTCGAGTCCCGCCTGACGGACAAACCGCGACGCGTGCTGATCGTGGAAGACGATAAGACACAACGTGAAAGCCTTCGGCTGTTACTCGGGTCGGACGAAGTGGAAACCGTCGGCGCGGAAAGCGTCGCCGAATGTCTGGCCTGCCTCAGCGAACGGACGTTCGACTGCATGGTGCTCGATATTACGTTGCCGGACGCCTCCGGATTTTCCCTTCTCGAAACCTTGAGCCGCGAGGAGCAGTTCGCCTTTCCACCGGTCATTGTATATACAGGCCGGGACTTGTCCACTGAGGAGGAGCACCGGCTCCGCAAATATTCGCACTCCATCATCATCAAGGGGGCAAAATCGCCGGAACGGCTGGTCGACGAGGTTACATTGTTCCTGCATCAGGTCGTGACCGCGCTGCCCCCGGAACAACAGCGCATGCTGGAGAAAGCGCGCAAACGGAATGCCGTCTTGGAAGACCGGCGCGTGCTCATTGTCGAAGACGACGTCCGGAATATTTTTGCGTTGAGCGCCGTACTGGAACCTCATGGAGCCAAAATCGAAATCGCCCGAAACGGGCGAGAATGCCTGACGCTGCTGGAACAATCGAAGGAGCGGGAAAAGCGGCGTATCGATCTGGTGTTGATGGATATCATGATGCCAGAGATGGATGGGCTCACCGCCATGCGTGCCATCCGGGAACAACCGGAATGGCGAAAACTACCCATCATCGCTCTCACCGCGAAGGCCATGAAAAACGACCAAGAGCAGGCGCTCGCCGCCGGTGCGAATGACTATATGGCCAAACCGCTCGACGTGGACCAGTTGCTGTCATTGGTGCGTGTATGGATGCCGCGATGACCCCGGATACGACCCTCAACACCGAGGATATTGAGCTCTGGTTGTTTCTTGAGGCGATGTATTCCCGGTATCACTATGACTTTCGTGGATACTCCAAAGCCTCGCTCAAACGCCGCCTCCTCCTCGCCTGCGAGCGTATGGGGTTTCCGTCCCTCTCCGCGCTCCAAGGCCAATTGCTGCACAATGACGCGATGCTCCCGCAATTGTTGAGTTATCTGACGGTGCAGGTCAGCGACATGTTTCGTGACCCGGGGTATTTTCGCGCCATCCGGGAGCAGGTCGTTCCGCACCTCAAGACCTATCCGTCCTTAAAAGTCTGGGTGGCGGGATGCAGTTCCGGGGAAGAACTTTATTCCCTTGCGATTCTTTTTCGGGAAGAAGGCCTCGAAGACAAAACCATGTTTTACGCCACTGACATCAACGGCACGGCGCTCGCCAAGGCGGAAGCGGGAGTCTACGACCTGGAACGCATCGCCCTGTTCACGAAAAACCATCGGTTGTCCGGCGGAACCGGCTCGTTGTCCGAATATTACAATGCGGCGTATGGGGCGGCCTGCTTTGACAAAACACTCCGTCGGCGGACGGTCTTTTCCGACCACAGCCTCGCCTCGGATTCCGTCTTTGCCGAAGTGCATCTGGTCTGCTGCCGTAACGTCCTGATCTATTTCGATCGGCCGCTGCAGGACCGCGCCGTGGGCCTATTCAAGGATGCACTGGTGAGGAAAGGATTCCTGGGGATCGGCGCCAGGGAGAGTCTCCGCTTCAATGCCCACGCCAAGGCCTTCCACGAATTTCTACCAGTGGAACGGATCTATCAGAAGCGGAGCGACCTATGAGCGTCATGCAGCAGGATCTCTCGTTGCTCGATATTGAAGCCATCGTCATCGGCGCATCGGCCGGAGCGATTGCCTCTCTCACCCAATTGCTTCCGCCGCTGGCGCCGGACTATCCCTTACCGATTCTCGTCACGGTGCACGTGCCGCCGGATCAGCCCAACAGTATCCCCGCCCTCCTGCAGGCGAAATGCCGGGTGACGATCAAGGAGGCAGAGGACAAGGAATTGATCTGCCCCGGGACCGTGTATTTCGCCCCACCGGATTATCATGTCTTGGTTGAAAAGGACCGATCCTTGTCCTTGTCGAATGAGGAGCCGGTGAGCTTCGCGCGGCCTTCCATTGACGTGCTGTTCGAATCCGCGGCCGATGTCTATGGGAAAACGCTGCTGGCACTTGTTCTCAGCGGGGCCAATCATGACGGTGCGCAAGGGTCCCGCTCGGTCGTCAAGGCCGGCGGCATCGTCTTGGTGCAACTGCCCGAATCGGCAGCGGCGGGCTTGATGCCGGAGGCCACCCTGGCTGCCTGCCCCGAAGCGAGGGCCATGAGCCTGTCCGACATGAACCAGCTGTTGGCCTCACGGGAACTGAAAGCATCATGATGCCGGCCAAACAACCTAAGCTCCTGCTCGTCGATGATCACGAAGCCAACCTCGTGGCGCTCAGGACGCTGTTGTCTCAAGACGGGGTGGAAGTGTTGCAGGCAGGTTCAGGCCGGGAGGCTTTGGAGATGCTGCTGGATCACGATGTCGCCCTGGCCATCATCGATGTGCACATGCCGATCATGGATGGATTTGAACTGGCCGAGCTGATGCGCGGCTCGCGGCGCACGCAGCACGTGCCGATCATTTTCCTCACGGGGGAATCACAGGACAACTTGCACCGGTTTCGTGGCTACCAGGCAGGCGCGGTCGATTTTCTCTACAAGCCGATCGAGCCGCATGTCCTGCGCAGCAAGGCCGCCATCTTTCTCGATCTCTTCAGACAGCGGGAAGAACTGGCCCGCCAACGGGATCGCTTCCTCACACTCGCCGAGGAAAAAGCCCGGCTGTTGCGCGAACGAGACGAAGCCGACCAGCGCCTGCGCGACAGTGAATCTCGTTTTCGACTGCTGGCTGACAGCGCGCCGGTCATCATCTGGATGAACGGTGTCGACGGTTTGGAGTTCGTCAATCAGGCCTGCCTGAACTTTTTCGGAGTAGCCACCGTCGAAGAAGCGAGCAGGCTCTCGTGGCTCAACCATGTCCATCCCGACGACCAGGCGCAGGCCGCCGACACCTACCGTCGTGCCGTCGCCGAGCGCCTCCGATTCGAAACTTCATTTCGTTGTCGTCGGGGAGATGGGGTCTACCGCTGGATACGCACGATCGGCATGCCTACCCTTTCCCCATCTGAACAGCTATTAGGGTACATCGGCGCGAGTTTCGACCTCACGGAGAGCAAGGAAGCAGAAGAACGTCTCCAGCGTTGGAGTGTCGACTTGGAGCGCGCGGTCAATCAGAAGACCGACGAATTACGCCGATCGCAGACACAACTCCGTGCATTGGCGACGGAGCTCAATCTGACAGAGCAGAAGGAACGCAAACGGCTGGCGACTGAACTGCATGACTACCTGGCGCAACTGCTGGTGGTCGTGCGCATGAAATTGCGGCAGGCCATTCCCGGCGCATCCGGGGATCGCACGGCAGAACTGCTACAAGACGCGGATCAGGCCCTGACGCAATCCCTCGATTACACTCGATGCCTGGTCGCGGAGTTGACCCCCCCCACGCTCAAGGAATTTGGTCTTTTGGAGTCGCTGACCTGGTTGGCCGAGCAGATGCAACGGCACGGGCTGCCTGTCGCGATGCAGCAGCAGATGCCCGTGTTGTCCCTTCCTGAGGATCAAGCCGTCTTGCTGTTTCAATCCGTGCGCGAATTGCTGTTCAACGTGCTCAAGCACGCCAACGCGACACGGGCCACCGTTGAAGTCACATGTACGGAGCATGACTGTTTGGAAATCATCGTCTCGGATGACGGCTGCGGCTTCGTCTCGGCGCCATCGGACCATCAGGGAACCGGCACCGCGCGCTTCGGTCTCTTCAGTATTACCGAACGGATGGCGGCAATGGGGGGGGAACTCCTCATTGAATCCGCGCCGGGCCAGGGCACCAAGGCCAGAATCAGAACACCCTATCGATCGGCGCAAACCGGCGGGGGAGAACAGCAGCCTGCGCCGGTGGCGGCTCTCCCTGCGTCCAATTCCAGGAAGAAAGACCTGTCGGCACCTCCCCTGTTTCCGGAGCCCTCCGATCTCATCGGCATCCTGCTGGTCGACGATCATGCCATGGTGCGCCAAGGGCTCCGGAGCATGCTGGACGAATACGACGATGTGGCGGTGATCGGGGAGGCGTCGAACGGCAAGGAGGCGGTGGAATCGGTTGCGCAGCTGCGGCCTTCCGTGGTGGTGATGGACATCAATATGCCCTGCATCAACGGAATCGATGCGACCCTCGAGATTAAATCTCGGCATCCGGACGTCGCCGTCATCGGCCTGTCGGTACAGAACAGCGGTGAAACCCGCGAGGCGATGCTCCGCGCCGGGGCCGCCACGCTGATTTCCAAAGAAGCGGCGGTGGACGAATTGTACCTCGCGATCCGCCAGGCGCTGCGCTGAACGGCAAGAACGCCGGGCTCCGCATTGCCCGCCGACCAGTAACAATCTGACCGGCAGCGACCGCGTGACAGGCGTGACCCCCATCGCGGTCACCGGTTACATTGAAGCATGTTGCAGAGAGCAGAATGCGGAGAGAGTACGCAGAGGGAGCTGCTGGCTATGGAGGAGTCTTACGGAGCCGTCGACAGGGCCGCGCCCTAGAGATGAATACCGGCCGCCTCCTGGGAGACGTAACAGCCGACGCCCGCATCCGGCAGCAAAGATGTGCCCAGGGCCTTCTGGGGTGTTTGCCTTACCACATCACGATGGACCGCCAGCGATGTCCCGAGTCGGCCGTCGGGATGGAAATCCTGACTATTCCTTCGGTCACTGTCACGCGCGCGTGCTGAATGAGGGCATCAGTTGGAATAGGAAGGTATCGTTCTACCGTTCCGCCGGTGAGGATAATGCCCTGTTGCACAAATCTGACGGCGACCTGCGCGGCTGAACTTTCGAGAACCGGCCGAAAGTCTGCATAGACGTTAAAGTTTCCATCGCCTTCGGACACGTCGATGACTGGTTGAGAGCGGAGGAGATTTGCACCCGACCCGCGAGCCGAACCGGACTGGCTGGGCGAGATTCCCCGCACGGCATGGGCTTTCGTCGGTTCTTGGATGGGGAGATTCATTTCATTTATCATGGTCGCTGTCGCTCCACGGATTGAACATATCGGTTGCCGCCTTGGTACCATACCCTGTTTTTGAAGAGGGGTTACTAGGGACCTCCCTTGGATCAGAGCGGATCTACGCTAGCATTTTGCCTAGTTGTGACACAGAGGCTGACGGTTTTAGAGTGGCCTTGAAAAAGTAACGTGATGGAGCGCTCCCGTACCTGGAATCAGGAACATGTATATGCCCAGCCCGGAAGAAACATCTCCTTCTCTCCCTCAGCCGGACTTTCCCTTGGACTTTATGCTGGCTCACCTGGCCGCCATTGTGGAATGTTCTGACGATGCCATCATCTCCAAGGATCTGAATGGCATCATCACCAGTTGGAACCGGGGCGCTCAACATCTGTTCGGCTATACGGCCGGTGAAATGATCGGTCAACCGGTGTTGCGCTTGATCCCCCAAGATCGCCAGAACGAAGAACCGCGCATCCTGGAACGGCTCCGCCGGGGCGAACGAATCGACCATTACGAAACTGTGCGCAAACGCAAAGACGGCACCTTGGTTGAAATCTCCCTCTCCGTATCGCCGATCAAGGATCGAGACGGCCGGATCGTCGGGGCGTCGAAAATCGCGCGGGCGATATCAGACCTCAAACAGAGTGAACGTAACCTGGCCAATCTGGTTGAGGCGCTTCCTGCCGCGGTGTATACCACCGACGCCGACGGCCGCATTACGCGCTATAACCAGGCGGCGGTCGATCTCTGGGGCCGCCGGCCCCCTCTCGGTGCCGCCCGCTGGTCCGGTTCCTGGCGCCAATATTGGACGGACGGTCGACTCATGCCGCCGGAAGAATGCCCTTTGGCGCAGTCCTTTGCCCTCAATCGCCCCGTCAGCGGGTTGGAGACCATCATCGAACGACCGGACGGCACCCGCCTTCCGGTCGCCTCTCACCCCACGCCGCTTCGCGACGCGTCCGGCGCTCCGGTCGGCGCGGTGGACATCCTCGTGGATCTGAGCGAGCAAAAACGGGCTGAACGGGACATGCAGAACTCCGCCGCTGAACTCGAGCGCCGCATCGTCGAACGGACCGGAGAACTCCTCCTCTCGCAGGAACGCCTGCGGGCATTGGCCTCCGACCTTACCCTGACCGAGCAACGGGAACGTCGGCATCTCGCCACCGAACTGCACGACTACTTAGCGCAACTTGTCGTGGCCAGCCGGATCAGACTGGCGCAAGTCATCCCGACCGTTCACGATGCCACGGCATCGACGGCCCTGTCGAAGATCGATGAGATGCTCGATCAGGCGCTGACCTATACCCGTTCCCTCGTCGCCGAGCTCAGCCCGCATATCCTGTATCAATTCGGACTGTCGCAATCGCTGGTATGGCTGGGAGAACAGATGAAGCAGCACGGCCTTGAAGTGGCCGTCAAAACGATGGCTCCATCATTCACCCTGCCGGACGATCAAGCCGTGCTGTTGTTTCAATCAGTCCGCGAACTGCTCTTTAACATCATCAAACATGCCAAAGTCGATCACGCCGCCATCACCATTAACGTGGATGACGATCGCCGAGACTTGTGGATCTGTGTGGAGGATGAAGGCGTCGGCTTCGATGTGACAGAATTGAGCGTCACTCACAACACGCGCTGTAAATTCGGTCTGTTGAGCATTAGAGAACGGATGGAACTTCTTGGAGGCGAGTGCGAGGTGTCGTCCGTTCCGGGAAGCGGCACGGTGGCGATCCTGCGGCTCCCTTTGGCATCCGGCTCCGTCCAGCCTCAATTCCCGCCCGCAGATACCGTCCATACAACCGCCCCCTCCACGGAAGCTTCATCGCGCAACATCAACATTCTGCTCATCGACGACCATGCGATGGTGAGGCAGGGGCTTCGCAGCATACTGGACGCCCACGACAATTTGACGGTGGTGGGGGAAGGCGCCGACGGGCAGGACGCCGTCATCATGGCGCGGGCGCTGCGTCCGGACGTCGTCATTATGGATGTGAATCTACCGATTATCGACGGGATCGAGGCCACGCGCATGCTCACCCAGGAACATCCCTCCCTCGCCATCATCGGCATTTCCGTCCGCAATGATCCCCAAGTTCATCACGCTATGACCGGCGCCGGGGCCATCGCGTTTCTGCCGAAAGAGTCCGCCGCAGACCAACTCTATGAAATTATTCTTCGCGCTTTTCCTGTCCAAGCCTGAGAGGCGTACGACCGGCGAGAAACTAGGGGATCCCCCAGTGGCGGCAAGGTGCCCCCTGGCCTAGGCTCGAGTGGGCTTGATTGAAGAGCATGATCGCCCACGAATCACCGAAACCGCTCACCGCTGTTCTACCTCGAGTCACGGCCGCACAGAGGGTCAGTCGTCGCTTGTGACAAAGCGGTACGACTCGGAGGCTTGTTATTACCGCATGACTTCGGTGCTGCTGACGCTGCAACGTCTGGTTCCCTCGGCCGCCGGATTCGCCATCGGTTTTCCGGTCGTCGCCTTTCTTTGCTGGGCCTACAGCCCTACGTTGCTCTACAACCTGTGGCCCTCAGCGGGAACGGTCAAACCCTCGACCATGGCCGCGGTGTTTTGCTGCGGCGTCTCCTTGCTGCTGCAGGCCGATGAGCAGGTCCTCACGCGAACGAAGCGGCGTATTGCGCACGGCTTCGCAGGTTTTGCCTGCATTCTGGCCATTCTCACGATGGTCGAATATCTGCTGGCCCTCGACCTGGGTGTCGATCTCTGGCTCGCCTCCATTCCGGATTCGGAGGTGGATACTCATCCCGGCCGAATGGCTCCCGCGACAGCCTTCGCCGTCCTCATGTTGGCTTTGGCCTTGCTCCAGCTCGACTCGCAACACAACGGCCGCGAGGATGCCAGCCACTATCTGGCGCTGCTGGGAGGAACCGTCGGCGCCATTGCGCTCGTCGGCTACCTGTATGGCGTGCAAACGCTCTACAAAGTCGGGACGTCGAACACCATCTCTATCTTTAGCGCCGCGCTGCTCCTCACGCTCGGTCTCGGCATTCTCAGCGCCCGCCCAAACCGCGGGTTTATGGCCACTTTGACGAGCGACGATCTCGGCGCCGTGATGTTGCGACGCGTCCTGCCCTTCGCGATTGCCTTGCCGATTCTCGCCGGATGGATCCGGATCGCAGCGCAACGGTCAGGCCGGTACGATTTCAATTTCGGAGTCGCGTTGGCCGTGTCCGCCGTGATGTTGATCATCCTGGCTTTTCTCTGGTACTTGGCCGGTAATCTCAACCGCAGCGACGGACAAAAGAAACATATCCTGCAAATCCTGCAGCAACGCGAAGCCCGCCACCGGCTCGCGCTGAAAGCCGGTCGCATGGGCACGTTCCATCAAGACCTTGACCGTCACACATTGGTCTTTTCTCCCGAACTGGAGAGCATTTTCGGTCTGCCCGCGATGACCTTCGGGAGTACCTTCGACGCGTTCCAGGACCTGGTTCATCCCGAGGATCGGGCGCAGGTGCTCAAGACCATCAACCGGGCTATTCAAAACCGGAGCGCCTATGATCTCGAATGCCGGATCCTTCGCCAGACGCCTCCCGGGGAAGCTTGGATCGCGATCACCGGACAGGTTCTGCCTGATTCCACCGGCCAGCCCCGGCAAATCACCGGCGTGATGTTCGATATCACGGAACGCAAACAATCCGTCACCGCCCTCCAGCAGAGTGAACAGCAGCTGCGCGTCATTACCGATGCGCTGCCTGGTCTCATTGCCTCTGTCGATGTCGACGAGCGTTACCGGTTCGTCAATGCGGGATATGAACAACAATTCGGATTATCACGCGACCGGATCGTGGGGCTCTCGGTGAAAGACCTCCTCAAAAATGACTATCAGACCGTTCAGCCGTTCATCCGGCGAGTGCTGAATGGAGAACGTATTTCCTTCGAGACCACATTCCTGGATGAGCGAGGCGAACAGACGCTGTTATCGACCTACGTACCGGACCGCAGCCCCGAAGGCATGGTGGCGGGATTTTATGCGCTCATCACGAATATCACGGAGCGCAAACGGATGGAGTGCGCGCTGAGAGAAAGCGAAGAACGGTTCCGGCATCTCTTTGAGCAGGCGTCGGACGGGATCGTCACCGCGGACATGAACGGCCAATACCTTGATGTGAACAGTCGCGCATGCCAGATGTTGGGCTATTCCCGCGAGGAGCTGTTCGGCCTGCGCGTCCCCGACCTGTTGGATCCGCACGACTACCCCCGCTTGAGAGCGATCAAGGCCGAGCTGATCCAGGGACATCGCCATTCCGGAGAATGGAAATTACGCCGCAAAGACGGGGGAACCATTTCCGTCGAGATCAGCGCGAAACTGCAACCGGACCGGCGCTGGCATGCCATTGTCAGGGACATTACAGAACGCCAGCGGGCCGACGCCGGTTTACGCGAAAGCGAAGCGTATTTTCGCATGTTGGCGGACGCTACTCCGGTGCTGGTCTGGAAGGCTGGCACGGATCGGCTCTGTTCCTGGCTCAACCGCTCCTGGTTGGCGTATACGGGGCGAATTCTCGATGACGAACTGGGGACCGGCCGCACCGACAGCATCCATCCCGACGACCGGGCCGACTTCATCAGGGTCTACAACCACCACTTCTCTCGGCAGGAGCCGTTCGAATTGGAGTACCGATTGCGCCGGCAGGACGGAACCTACGGATGGATCCTGGACCGCGGCGTCCCCTTGCTGAGCGCCAGCGGAGTGTTTAGCGGGTACCTCGGCGCGGCTCTCGACATTACCGACCGGAAGTTGGCGGAGGAACAGCTGCAACGATGGACGGCGGAACTGGAGAAGCGTGTGGACGAGCGCACCCAGGCACTCGTGCATTCACAAGCGCGTCTCCGCGCCCTGGTATTGGATCTTAGCGCTACGGAAGAGCAGGAGCGTCGTCGGCTCGCCACAGAGTTGCATGACTACCTCGCACAGTTGCTGGTCGTCGGCCGGATGAAACTCAGCCAGGCCCGACCGCAGGTCCGGAATCCGAAAACGGAGCGACTGCTGAGCGAGGCCGACGACATGCTCACGCAATCGCTCAACTATACGCGGTCGCTCGTGGCCGAATTGAGCCCGCAGATTCTGTATCAATTCGGTTTGCCCGCCGCCCTGAAATGGCTGGCCGGGCAAATGCAATCGCACGGACTCTCCGTCGCGATCCGTTGCGAGATCGATCAGCTGCCTCTCGCCGAAGAACGCGCCGTCATTCTGTACCAGAGTGTCCGGGAACTCCTGTTTAATGTGGCGAAACATGCCGGCACCGGCGAGGCGGCCATCACGCTGATCCAGAGTCCCGCCAATCACGTGGTCGTCACGGTGGCTGATCACGGGTGCGGCTTCAATCCGGCCATTCTCCTCGATACCGATCGGCATCATCCCGGACGGTTCGGGCTTTTTAACGTGCAAGAGCGCATCGAAGCGATCGGCGGAACACTCAACCTGAAATCCTCCGAAGGGTCGGGAACCGCCATTACCCTCAGCGTACCGCTTGTTTCCTCTCCGGATTCGGCCGCCGAGTCGAACCTGCCACTCCCCGACCATGTCCCGGATGTGCTCCATACGCCTTCGCAACGTTTACGGATCCTGTTGGTCGACGACCATGCCATGGTGCGTCAAGGATTGCGGAGCGTGCTGGAGAGTTATACGGATCTCGAGGTGGTGGGGGAAGCCGGGGACGGGGGTGCGGCCATACGTATCGCCGCCGCCTTGAAACCGGATGTAATCGTGATGGACATCAACATGCCGAAGATCGACGGCATTGAAGCCACGCGCCATATCCTCGCCCAACATCCCGATGTCGTGGTGATCGGGCTCTCAGTCCAAAACGAACGGCATATTGAAGAAGCCATGCTCAAGGCCGGGGCCGCGGTCTTTGTCACCAAAGAACGCGCCGCCGGCCAGCTCTACGAAGCCATTGTCAGCACCGTGCGAACCAGACAGTGACAGGATTCGCCGATTTCACACCACGGGCGGGCGTCGGCCCATCACCATCCCGATCACCGCCAGAATCAAAAAGATCACAAAGAGCACATACGCAATGTGCGTGGCGGTTCCCGCCACCCCGGTCACTCCGAGGACGCCTGCGATCAGCCCGATGACTAAGAATGTGACAGCCCAGCTCAGCATGATGACACCTCATCTATAGGTGAAGACAACGCTCATCTATCAGCGGCCCCGGCCGAATGGTACGCATGCTGCGTCCCACACCCTTTGTGGCCGCAGGAACAACTCCCCGTCGGCGCTTTCGCATTTCGACAGGCATCGGAACAAAACTCACGCCCTTTTTCAGCCTCACAGGCGCATGAAGGGTGTGCGCATGATTTTTTGGGTATCGTGGCTTCCGACATTCCTCGTCCTTTCCGGCGGACGGCTCCGCCTCTCCTGCGAAATCCCGCCTTGGGCGGACCTAAAACCAGAGGTGAATACCCATACCGATCCATTCCACCCGCTGTGTGAACAATTGGCCGTCAGGACGGGGACCTGAGTAATATTCCCCCAGCACCTGCAGTTTTCTATCGCCGATCCGGGCATTTTCAAATTGCAGCCCGGCCATGATGGATTGCCCCACCGACCAATTGGTTCTCGCATGGGTCTGAAAGTCCGCATAGGCCACCGGCCGGATCTTTCCTCCCAGAAACAACCAGGGGCTCTTCAGCTCGACCCCGCCCTGGGTCGTTTCCCGCCCTACGGTACTGGGTTCTTTTCTCACGATCATTCCCGCTCCGCCGTACAGCCGCAACCAGGTCGTCAGGTCATAGGACAGCTTCAGATCGATCTCTTCATAACTCAGATTGATGCGGACGACCTGGGGATTGTTCAGCAAAAATTCATCTCCCAAGTGCGAACTCTGATGCCGGATTCGCACGAATCCTGACAATTTATCGGCTCGGTAACTGGCCACGATGCCGAACGTGTAGTCGGCATTGATCAAATCAATGGAGCGCTTTTCCGTATCGAATACGCCGAATACGCCGGCCTGAATTCCCAGCTCCCATTCGCCTTGAAAGGGAGCGGCATCCCGGTAGACGGCAAACGACTCGCCGAATGCGCTGGCAAACTCCCGTCCCCCTGATGAGAGGGAATGGTAGGAGGCCCCGAAATGCGGCCATCGCAAATCCGCATGCAACGGGTCGACCAACAATCCGCGCGGAAGAAATTTCGACTCCGATCGAGGGGTGACGGCTTCCACGACTCCCGGCCCCGGAGCGGCCTGGGGACGGGGGGCTGTGCGGACCTCGGCATGAACGACGCCCCGGATCGCCTGTAGGGCCGCGACGATCTTCGCCGGGTCTTCAGCCGCCAAGCGCGCGGCAAATACGGTCACCCGCCCCTGTTCGACCTGAACCACCGCTTCGGAAAGATGGAACTCATGTTCCAGCAGCCCCGCCGCATATCCGGCAATATATTCATCGGACGCGGCAGCGGCCGCGCCTGCCGATCCGCCACTGAACCACAGGAGGAGAAGCATCAGAATCAGCGATCCGGTCCTGCTCCTGCCTGCTACGGGGCCTCTGCGCCGCAATCCGTTCCACCTCACAGCCCGTCCGTTTCCAGCCTAGAAATGGAAGTTGATACCGACCGTGACCATGTGGCCATTGTCCTGAAACTTTTTGTCGACGATGTTTTGGTCCCGGGACTCGATTTTTTCCAACCAGATGTACCGGTACGTGCTGTCGATGGACACATGCTTGTTGAAGAAGAATTGGAGACCGCCGCCGGCATGAGCGCCGAACCGGTTTTGCGTGTCATCGAAACCGCCGGGCCCCTTGACGGTCGTGTAATACCAGCCGCCGCCGCCCAATAAAAATGGCGCCAGCCTGGTGGTGCCCAGCGGATAAATCAGGGCCGACACTTGAACGGGGTAGGTATGAACACGCGTATCACCGATGTCGTTACGGCGATAATCTGCGGATCCTTCAAATGCCAGGTAGCGCCAAGGATGCAGACGCACCTGCCCGCCCCCGAACCACCGGCTTGAACCGTCCTTAGGATCGATGTAGGTGGCGCGGCCACCGATCGATAACAGCCCGATGTCCATCTGCTCGAAAAGCCCCTTGTCCTCCGCCGCCAGCACCGACGACGGTGCGCCCATGCCGCCGATCATAAGAGAAGATACGCTTAGGAATAACGCTCCCCACAGGACCCTTCGTTTCATTGTCTGTCTCCTCTGTAAAAGTGGCACACCGGCACGGCTTTCGTCCGGGTTAGGATTGATTGGCATTTTCCCCATGGCGTTCAAACCATTCATCAACCCAGCGTTTCACTTCTTCACGGCGGTCTCCATACCGCTCCTGGATCTTGCCTTCCAACGTATCGATCCGGCCTTCGATGAGCATCAAATCGTCGTCGGTGAATGCCGCCCACTGCTGTTTCAATTCGCCTTTGAATTGTTTCCACTTTCCTTCTAACTGGTCCTGGTTGACGGCTAGAATCGGCATTTCGTGCCCCTCCCGCAGGAACACCTCTTCGCCCGCTTGCCCGACACCTGTCATGATCGCCATCCCCGTGAGCATGATGAAGAACAGCCTCCCATGCCTGAATGTCATCGCGGTTCTCCTTCGAATAGATGACCGGGCGCGCCGGCTATTGAGGCGCCGGCGCGCCCGAATCCATCAGCGATCGATTTTTGTCTGACCGCTCTGCGCATCGACGTAGACTTTCTGGGTCTTGTTGTTGGAGTCGATGATTTCGACTTCATAGACGGTGCGCCCGTCTTCTTTGCCGATCTCGGCTTCGACGGCTTTTCCCGGCACGGCCTTCAGCGCATGCTTCACGGCGTCCTCCAGGGTGACCGTCGCTGTGGCGGCCAATTGTTTATTGGTTTCGAACAGTGCCCAGGCGGGACTGGCGATGACTCCGGACAACAATGCGACGGCGATGATTTTCTTCATGTGTCGAGCTCCTACGGTGTCAGAGTAAAGTGCTCTGTTGATCCTTGGCGCGGATCTTCAACGCGGAGGCTGGGCCTCTCGACGCTGAGCCCCCGGTTGCGCTTGTCCCTGGCGGGTATACCAATCATCCGCCCAGCGCATGACTTCTTCTTTCTTGTCGCCATACCGTTCCTGAATGCGCCCGACGAATTTATCGTAATCTCCTTCGATCTGCTTCAGATCGTCATCAGTAAATTTGCCCCACTGCTTTTTGACTTCCCCTTTGAACTGCACCCACTTTCCTTTGAATTGATCCGTGTTCATCGCGCTCCTCCATGTTGAGATGTCATTGCCGCGGAAGCCTGCGCCCCTGAGGAGGCGGCTTCTCCGCGACTCCGTTGTCGGGCGGCGTCTTTCAACACCCGATGAGACGGCGATCGAAAGGCAAGTCCGTTTTTTCCACCCCGGTACAGCACCACGGTGTTTTCTTCGGCGCTCCCCCCGACTGTCACGACGATCTTCGTCCGCACGCCATAATCTTTCTGGTGTTTCATGTGCTCCTCCCGACTGTTGTCCATAGTAGTTATATCTCCGAAGAAGGAAACGGATGACTGGACAAAGCCCTAGTTTTTAGAGAAGCTGAGCCCTGAGCAGATCGGATATACGTAGTACTGCTCGCAGAATCAGAACTGTTTTTCCAGGAGTACGGCGAATCCGCCTCACAGAAGGGGGAGGTATTACCGGGTTGAGAGAGATGGAAACGCCTTATGATTCGAGGCATCGATAGGATGTGTTGACGATCGGGGCAGGTCGACTTGCGGTCGTAATGGCACGCGCCGGGGATCTCCTCCCTTTCTGTATTGCACGCAGCTCACGGACGGCGCGATACATCGAGGACCTTGAACGCGCACCGCCCAGTACGGGCTTCCCCGTGACGCCACAATGTGCCGGTGCCGCTCGATAGGCGGCACCGGTGACCGGCGGCAGAGCTCGCACGGTCCGTCGAGACGGTTTCCGGCGATGGAGGCCGGGGCACCCCTCCGGCAGATACACAGGCCAATTTGAGTGGTCCGTTCCTCGAGCCGAATCCGCTGACGATTCTCTCGTAGCATCCGGTCCATCAAAGGGGCAGAGTTCCGCCGACGTGGCATTTTCAAAAAACAGGGCGACATTCAGCCCTTCTCCATCCCACGTGGCTCCCAGCGGAGAGGGTCGGCCCGGCCATACTTCATCTCGTCCCTCTCGATCGGACTGTCAATCGAGCCGCCATCGGGCGTCAGGACATCACTTCAGAAGGCTGACCAGGTCCTCGGCATGTTCCTCTTCCTTCATGAGAATATTTTCCAGGAGGCGCCTGGTCGTGGGATCATCGCTGCCGACGAAGGCGATCATATCGCGGTAACTTTCGATCGCAATTCGCTCCGCAATGAGATCTTCCTTGATCATCTCTTCCAAGTCTTCGCCCTCCACATATTGGGAATGACTGCGAGCCGATAGCCCGTCCGGGGAGAGGTTCGGTTCTCCGCCCAGCTGGACGATCCGCTCAGCCAGTTCATCGGCATGGGCCTGTTCTTCTCCTGCATGCGCCAAAAATTCGGCTTTGACGCTGTCCGCATTCATCCCCTGCGCCATAAAATAATGGCGCCTGTACCGTAGAACGCATACGATTTCCGTCGCTAAGGCTTCGTTCAACAATTTCACGACCGTGTCGCGGTCGGCCTTGTAATCCGCCGTCAACGCTCCCTCTTCGATGTGTTGGCGAGCACGTTCCCTAATGGTCTGCACATCCTTGATGATGGACGCTTGAGGCTTCTCTGTTTTCATGTCGACTCCTTTCAACGTGAAGGCACGAAATCTACGCGCACATGAGGCCAGGCCGATTCCAAGCCCAATTCCGTCGTCACACTTTCGTCTGTCCGCTGCGTCGCGGTTCGTGCGTGAGTCCCGACCACAATGGCGCAGGCGGCGATCGAGAGCAGCACTCCCATATAGTTGTAATTGCCGAACCGGTCTCGTATGCGGGAAAGCGGGATCATGGCGTCTCCTCCTACCGATCCTTGTCGTCAGTGCTCACAGTAGAAGAGAGAGCTCAAGGGACGTACTAGGCAGAACCCTGGGGACCCTACGGGATTGCCCCGGCTGTGCGCGACGGGTGCTCAGGAAAGAGGAACATAGATGGATAACACACCAGCCAGGCGCCCTCTACCATCGAGCACCGGCATCCAATCCACCTCGGACAGACGCATGAGTGTCTGGGCATCGGTGAGCAGGTCGTCTTCGTGGCAGTAAGGAGCATGGTCGCGCATGATGTTCCTGACGGTTGGCATGGTAGACGCTGTGCGGGAGCTTCGGTGCAACGCGATGTCTCGATCCGTCACGACGCCCATCAAGCGCATGCCTTCATACACGATGACGACCGGCACATTCATAGCGGCCATCAACGAAATCGCATCCTCGAGGCTAGTGTCCGGAGACACGACCGTCAAGGCTGAAGACATGACGTGCTTCACCTTGCGAACCTCTCCGGGCAACACGCCTAAATCTTCATCGATTCTGGATTCCAAATACAGATTTCTGTGCGGCCGCATCAATCCCACCTCGGCAATCGTACGCGGTGCTTTCGATTTGCTGGATACAATATCCATAGGGACGACCTATTGTTCCTTTCAGACCGCCTGAGGGCGAGCCTCGTGGACGGTGATCCGAAGGCGTCCATAGTGAATAGGCTTGTCAGGGTCCCGCGTGTAATGGCTTTTATCCTCGCCGATCGAGATCATGCTGAGCGGAAGCGTGAGATGCTGCTTGTAATGCGGAAATGCCGTTTCCAGCAGCAAGGTCACGGTTTGCCCATCACACTCGATCACTTCGGCATTCAGGTCCTGCTCATCTTCGAAATCTACGGTCACTCGCTCTTCTGGGTTGATCCACTGCCGAATGCTTGCCGCCTTCTCTGAAGCTTCCATGCGCCGCCTCCATGTCGTCGCATGCCGACGATCGTCTGCCGCGACCGCCTTTCGCCAACGACATCAGAATATGTCTCATGAATTCGTTCGAGCCACCACTGGCAATTCCTCTAGTCTCCCCGCTTGCTCGAAAACCTGGCCTGGCCTTGTCTTTCATACGGCTGTGCCCCTCGGGCAAGCTGCGGAACAGGCGGCTCGATCGGTTGCGGGGGGATGGGAGGAGGAAAAGGGTCCGGTGGAAACGGACTGGGACCCGGATCCGGATTTGGATTGGGCTCGGGCAACGGAGTGGGATCGGGCTGAGGCTGCGCGATCGGGTTTTGAGCTCGGACATTCATAGAGGGCCTTTCTTCAGCGTGGAACCGCCACAGAGGAGAGCCCGGCTTGGAGCCGCTCTTCGACCACGCCCCACCCGATATTGCTGAAAAACGCTTCGATATACTGTTTGCGTTCACTGGGTTGATAGTCCAAGAGAAAGGCATGTTCCCATACGTCCATGACCAAGATAGGCAAAAATCCCGCCACGTTTCCATGCTCGTGCAAGGACACCCAATGGTTGGACACAAGCCCCCTGGCCGGATCGACATTGCAAATGGCCCACCCCACTCCGCGCATCAGGCCCACACTGCAGAAGTCCGCTTTCCACCGCTCATAGCTGCCGAACGTGCGCTCCACGGCCCGATGAAAAGCAGAGCTGTCAGGTGCCTGTTCTCCTCCCCCGCGCCGCAGGTTGCCGAAATAATATTCGTGCAACACCATCCCGTTGAATTCGAATCCCAACCTGCGCGTCAGTTCCGAATAAGCCGGCATTTGCTCGTGATCGACATGTCCTTGTTTGATAAACTCGGACAATTGAGCACGGAGTTCATTCGCGGCTTTCACATACCCCTCATACAGCCCGAAATGCACCCTTAACGTTTCATCGGAGATTCCCGACAAACCAAACAGGTCGAATGTTTTCGCTTGGTACGGTTGCGTGACGGCCATGGTCCATTCCTTTCATGTCCTTTCATGGGTGCTCACATCGTTTTCAAGAGGCTCACCCGATCCATCACCCACCTTATGTCATCAGGATGACTTTCCCAACTAGGCGATGCCCTGGCGTCAATTTCCTTATGCAGGGGGCTTTCCTAGGCGCGGGATTACGCTGATTGGGGCATTATGAAGAGAATGAGCCATGCGCTTGATCGGCAAGAGAGCTGGTGCAAAGAGCGGACAAGCCTGTTATGGTGAAGAGGTATGAAGACGCCGATCGCGTTCAAACGAGATCCATCACGAGAGGAAGGAGCACCGTGGCCAGAGCGCGCATTGTCATCGCCGATGACCATAGTCTAGTGTTGGAGGCTTACCGACAATTGCTGGAACCGGATTTCGACGTGGCCGGTACGGCGTCGAACGGGCAGGAACTCCTGAACATCGCCCCGGCGCTGAATCCGGATATCATCCTGCTCGACATTTCCATGCCGACCATGAGCGGATTGGATGTCACGAAACAGCTGCGTGCCGCCGTGCCTCACGCCAAGCTCATCTTTGTCACGATGATGAGCGAGCCGTTTTATATTTCGCAGGCCTTTCAGATGGGCGCTTCAGCCTATGTGTTGAAACAATCGGCCTCCACGGAATTGCTGTCTGCGCTCAATGCCGCCCTCAAAAACCAGCGGTACATTTCCCCGCAGCTCTCCCTGGAAGTTCAGGATGCCATCGAAACACCCTGGGTGAAACCGGAAGGATTTTCGTCTAAGTTGACGCCTCGCCAGCAGGAGGTGCTACAGCTGCTGACCAAGGGGATGTCCACGAAGGAGATCGCCACGACCATGCACGTCTCCACGAAAGCCGTGGAATTTCACAAAGGCAATATCACGCGCCGTCTCGGCATCCGCACCACCGCGGAACTGACGCGCTTCGCCTTATCGCAAGGCCTCACGAAACTGAGCGATCAACACCCCTGACAGATTACGGCTGAGAGCCTGGTACGGTGGGCTGCTGCGGCATGGCAATAAGCCCGATGGCAATGGCATGTTTGGTCAATTCGGCGGTGCTGTGGATCCCGAGTTGTTTCATGATGCGGGTTTTGTGAAATTCCACCGTCTTGATCGACACGTTCAACGTCGAAGCGATTTCCTTCGTGGATTGGCCTTCGGCGATCAACTGCAGCACTTCCCTCTGCCGGCCGCTGAGCAAGTCGTTCGAGGGGGGCGAACCGGCCGGAGCGGGCGCCACCGGATGAAGCGCCTGCGCCACGAGATTTTCCGCCACGCTCGGTGACACGTACAGACGCCCTTTCAACACTTCCTTGATCGCAAACACTAATTCCTCTGCCACGGATTGCTTCAACACATATCCGGATACCCCGGCACGGAAGGCCTCCGTGACGAAATACTGCTCGCTATGCATCGTGAGGACGAGCAGCTTCACCTCCGGAACCGATTTCTTGATTTGCCGGCAGGCATCGAGACCATTCAACAGTGGAAGGGCGATATCCACGATGGCGATATCCGGCTTGTCTTTTTCAACGGCCCGGACAAGCGCGCGCCCGTCTGCGGCTCTGCCGCACAATTGGAAATCGTGCTCCAGCAGTTTTTCTACACCTTCAGCAACGAGTGTATGGTCGTCGGCGATGAGAACTCGTGGTTTCATGGATATGCTCCGGGCTAGTGGAAAAGCCGAGTAGGAACTGCTGTGAAATCCTACCACTCTCTTCGCATGAATACGAGTGGCCTGTCGGTCACAATTCCTTCGACCAGAAAAAAATGATGCCATGCCCCCCCTTGGTGGGCGGCGCGCCGCCTGGGTCACGATAGATGCCGAAGTTATAGGTGTAATTGAGTTCCAGCTGCGATTTCCATGGGGCGCCGGTCACCAATCCGCCTCCCAAGGCCGGCATGGAGTCGGTGATATTTTTGACTGCCGTGTTCGAGGTAAACACCGGCCGCTCGACGAGTCCCCAGGTCGCCTCAACATACGGGTACAGAAAAAATAAGGCCTCATAGCGATATTGCAAGTTGGCCACGGCATAGCGGGTCGGAAATAATTCGTTGAAGGCCACGCCATGGATCATCGGCAGCGAAATGGCTTCCCACTCATAACCGGTCGGTCGGCCCGGAAGCCGGAAGGCCGAAAATCGATCCAGATCCTTCCCGATTCCCGCATGGATACTGCTCAACAGGCGGTGCTTGTCGCTTTCGATGAACGGCAACCCCGTGGCCAGCAACGCGTAGGCGCTGGCTTGGATGTACGTCTGTTCCTTTTTGAAATCCGGGGTATTGAACGGGGCGCCTCCCCACTGGTCCCACTTCGCTCGATGGCCGTGCACCAGATCGCCGCCCATGGTGAATCCTTCATGCGGCAGTTCCATCAGATTGCGTTTGAGGGCATCGGCGCGAATGCGGAAATGAATACGCCCTTCATAGGTGTCCTTCGGGACGCCGTAGTCCGCGGATGTGTGGCCGGTGCCCTTGAACCAGCGATACCCTGCTTCGTAGGTGAGCGAAATATTGACCGCGCTGTCCTGACGAAAGGGATGGACCGGAAGACGATACCCCAGCCCGGCTCCGGCAAACGCATAGCTCCACTCCAGCTCCGTGCCTCGCTGACGTTGTCCCTGCACATATTCCGAACGGCCGAAGGGCAGGATGAAATTATCCCAGGTGAACAAGAGCGACCAGTTCGGGTAATCGCGCAATCCAATCGTATAGTCCACGTCGTTAACCACCCCCGAGAAGGTCCCGCGGAGCCGCCGGTTGTCGTCATCCCAATTCCGCCACACATATAACGCGCCGAACGGGAGCGCTTCCTGTTGCGTGGGTCCGTTTGGAATGGCCTGAATCCCGAAGCTAATGGCGGTGACACTGCGCCGGTCCCGAGGCGGCACATAAATTTCTTCTCCAAATAGAGTCGTGCGAAACGGCTCACCGGCAATCGGCGTGGGCTCCTCGGCCAGCACAGCGTTCTGCCCCACGCCGACGATGGCGTCTCCCACTGCCCAGACGGAGAACATACATATCATGCTGCAACTTACACGGAGAAACCATTCGTCCAGAGTACGACCCATCGAATCTATGGCTCCTGACATTGTCGATGAGATTCCTTGACGACCGAGTTCATTTTATATGTCAGCCATGACACACATGGCCCCTAGTGAAACCCCTAGGAGACGGGCATGGATAGCCGAGTATTTCGCTCTTCCATGCCGCGCAAGACATGGGAACAATTGGAGGCACATCGCCTGTCCTGCAGGCGTCTCGAACCAGGAACATTCCCAGTGTTTCCCAGTCTTCACCAAGGGTACGTTCACGACAATGGAACGTGATGGCGGATCTCGATCACATCGTTGCCGCTTGGCGTCTGCGCGCATACCTCGCTGGCGATTCTGTCTCGCCGTCACCGGGTTCTGCCTCCTCACGTCGACCACGCTGTTCGCGAAACCGATCGAGGTAGTCTACCCCGAAGGCGTCAGCGAAGGATTTGTCACTCTCAAGACCTTGGACGGCAAAAAACTCGCCGATGGAGAACTGAGCCAAGTGACGACCGGTGCCGACCGCCTGGCCAGCCGGCTCACTTTTCGCTTCGCCGACGGCTCGCTCTATGACGAAACCGTGACGTTTTCCCAAAAAAAACATCTGGCCCTGCTGAGTTATCAATTGACCCAGCGAGGGCCGGCCTTTCCCGAACCCCTCGTCGTTTCGCTCAACGGAGAGACGGGACAATATCAAGTCCGCCGGCGCGACAAGACGCCGGATGAAAAATTGATCACCGGGCGCATAGACCTTCCGGCGGATGTGTACAACGGCATGACCATTACCGTGCTCAAGAATCTTCGCGGGCAAACCGGCGCTATCGTTCACATGCTGGTGTTCAATCCGGAACCGAAGCTCTACGAAGTCGAACTGGCTCGAGTCGATGAGGAAGACACCCGCAACACCACCAGGAAAGAGACCAAGGCCACGGCGGTCCATTACAGCCTGAAACCCCGCTTGGGATGGTTCATGTCGGCTTTGGCCCGGCTTCTCGGACGAACCCCACCCGATTACCACTTCTGGTTGATCAAGAAAGATGCTCCGGCCTTTGTGCGTTTCGAAGGCAGCCTCTACGCAGGCGGACCGACTTGGAGAATCGAACAGGTGTCGCCGCGAGTCAAACAGGCGCGGGTCTCTGAGCCCTAGCGGCCTGTCAGGGCAGGCGTTGCAACGAGGCGTCCAACGGAATGAGGGCGCTCGAATTCCTACCGATAGCCAAGGCCTCGACCGCCCGGCCGAATCGATTGGTCGTGCCATTCCCCTTGATCGTCACATGATCACCGAGATGGAAGGAGCGGCGTAGTGTTGGACTGGCGTCGGGAGGAAAGCGAACTTGCGTCTCATCCGACAGCAACATCCCTTGAATATTTTTTTTCAGGGGATGGTAGAAGAATGCGCGAATCGTTCCCGCCGCGCTCATTTCCGTCATCGACAAGGTGTGCTCCTGCTCCTGCATGGGAAGGTCCAGCCGTAAGGGCACATGAAATGTCGTTCCCGTCGTCACATTGGTCACGGCATCCGCTTGAACCAGCCGTTCAGCGGCGAAGAGCCGGCCGTATACCTGCACGGCGTTTCCCGGAGTAAATGCGCTGACGAGCTGATCCGCCGCGCGGGAGGTAACATACAGATGGGTTCCATCGGCAAGGAGCAATCCTTCCACCTCCCCTCGCGGATCCAGAATAAATCGGTCCACGGTTCCCTCTGCGGCAAGAGCTCCATGAATCTGACCAGGCTGGGTGGATCCGGCGGGAAGGACCGGTTCGCCCGCCCAAACAATGAGCGGAAGGGCCTGCTCCGATACGAAGCAACCAATCATCAACCCAAGCACCGCCGTCCCTTTGCTGTTCAATAGGCGCATCGTTCCCCTGCCCGTTGGATAACCTGACGGTTCAACTCCGCTGCCGGTGCTCCGCGGGGCTTTCCATGCGAGAAAACCCATACGCCGAGTCGATGAGAGACACGTGAGAAAACGCTTGCGGAAAATTGCCGACCAATCGTTGGTTTTTCAGATCATATTCCTCCGAAAGCAACCCGACGTCATTGCTCAGGCCGATCAAGCGGTCGTACAGACGGCGGGCTTCTTCCACGCGCCCGGAGAGCAGCAAATTGTCCACCAACCAGAATGAACAGGGCAGGAACATGCCCTCATCACCAGGCAGTCCGTCCACATGTCCGGAGGGCTGATAGCGCCTGACCAACCCATCCACCGTCAGCTCCCGTTCAATGGCATGCAGCGTACCTTGCACGCGAGGATCGAACGGCGGCAGAAACCCCACGAGTGGAATCATCAACAAACTGCCGTCCAGCGACGTGCCGCCATAATATTGCACGAACGTCTCCCGATTCGAATCGTACCCCTCGCGGCAGACTTGCTCGTGGATGGCCGTACGCAGAGCGCGCCATCGCTCCAGCGGTCCGTCTACGTGACATCGCTCAATGGCCTTCACCGCTCGATCGACTGCGACCCACGCCATCACTTTGGAATGGGTGAAATGGCGGCGCGGCCCGCGGACTTCCCAAATGCCTTCGTCGGGGCGGTCCCAGGCCGATTCAAGAAATTCCATGATGGCATGCTGCACGCGCCAGGAATCTTCATTGGCTGCCAGCCCCAATTCCCTGGCCTGGTGCAGGGTGTCCATCATTTCTCCATAAACATCCAACTGAAATTGTTGGGAAGCCGCATTGCCGATCCGAACAGGGATCGACTGCTCGTAACCCGGCAACCAGTTCAACTCCAGCTCCGTCAGCCGTCGTTCTCCGCCGATCCCGTACATGATTTGCAGATCGGAAGGTTTTCCCGCCACCGCGCGCAACAGCCACTCTCGCCAGGCCTTGGCTTCGCTGTGGTATCCGGCCTTCATCAAGGCATACAACGTGAACGTCGCATCGCGAATCCAGCAGTACCGGTAATCCCAATTACGTACCCCCCCGAGCAATTCCGGCAGCGATGTGGTTGGGGCCGCGACAATGCCGCCCGTCGGCGCATAGGTCAGCGCTTTCAATGTAATCAGCGAACGAATGACCTCATCCCGCCAGGAGCCTTGGTACGTGCATCGCTGCGACCACTTTTTCCACCAGAGCTCGGTCTCGGACAAGGCTCGTTCCGTAATCAATGGTCTGGGCGGCGTGTCATGGGAGGCCCGCCACGTGAGAGTAAAGGGAATTTCCTGCCCCTCGGTGACCGTGAAGTCGGCGACCGTCGAAAATCCTACCCCCTTCAATTCGATCTCAGTTTCCAGATAGACGGCATCGGGGCCGGCCACCGCTTTCAGGAAACGGCGCCGATGGCTGACCCACGGCACGATCGATCCGTAATCGAATCGCAAGGTCATGTCCATCTTCATCCGCACGGTTCCCTTGACACCCACGACGATACGTACCACATTGATGTCGCGATCACGCGGCGGCATAAAGTCGAGCAGCATCGCTGTGCCGGTCGGCGTGATGAAATGCGTTTCCAGCACCAGGGTGTCACCCCGGTACCGCCGGCGAATAGTTGTGTTATTCTCCTCAGACGCGATGAGCCATCGTCCATGCTCAGGCGTGCCGAGCAGCGCAGCGAAGCAGGCCGGTGAATCAAAGCGCGGGAGGCAGAGCCAGTCGAGAGACCCCTGGCGGGAAATCAACGCTGCCGTGTGGGTATCTCCGATCAGCGCATAGTCTTCAATTTTTGCAGCAGCATTCATGGCCACATCGCATTTCAGTAGTAGAGTGCGTGGTGATTCGTTTTAGACTGTACAGGTGGGCATTCGCCTAAACAACCCCAAATCATCCAAGGAGGACAGCATGCGAAAGGTGTTAGCGAAAAAAACGCAGCCCCGAAAAAAGACCCCTTCCCCTAGAAAGCGCGTCTCACAGAGGGAAATCGAGCCCACCGCGCATGTCATCGAGAGAAAAAAGAAACGGCAACCTGCAAAATCAACCACGGCAGGAAAGACCACCAGGGCAAAAAAGAAAACGTCCAAGACGAGCAAGACTCGGTCTTCCGAATCCAGCCGAAAGGCCAAAAGCGTCGGCCGAGCCGTCGGCAAGGTCCTCGGTCGTGCCATCGGCACAGTCGAGCGGGCCCTCACCAAAGTGAGGTCGACTACTGATGCGCTGAAAAAATAGACTGGCGACATCACCAGGAAGAGGTTCGCTAGGGGGACGCCTAGTACGGATGTGCTGGAAAAGCCTCTACACTGAAGACAGACATGCGAGAGACGACGATCTCGCAGGCGTGCGGAGCGCGGAGGTGGACCACATGGCCTTTCAAGGAATTCCCACACTGTTGATGAGGACTCTGCTGGCTGCGGCAACACCGGCCATTCTGTTGGCCGCCGAGGCCGCTCCCCAATCGGCCGAGTCCGGACAATCTCCGGCGCCACCGACGCAACAGCCCGCGCCCCCGGCCCCGCCGTCGCGAATCGATCCGGGCATCCAAAAGGCTCCCGATACGGTTCCCAATCCGAAATCCATCGTGCCGCCGCCGGTCGTCGATCCCAAGATGGCGATCGATCCGGAACGACCGGGGGGGCCTGCGCACCCCAATCCGCCGTCGACGCCTGACAAGCCCCCCGTGCCTCTGCGGTAATGCGGTTCCTCACGCGAGAACGAGCGTTATTAGGGCTTAATCCGGCGTTCCTTCCAGTAAATCAGGCGGGCGCCGGGTTTGAAGGTCACGTAGTACCATATCCATTCGAACATCACCCGCACTCGATTTCGAAACCCAATGAGAAAAAAAATGTGGACGAAACACCAAGCCAGCCAGGCGACAACCCCGGAAAGTGAGAGAGGGCCGAATTGCGCAACCGCCTTGGCGCGGCCGATGGTCGCCAGCATCCCACGATCCCGATACCGAAATGGCCTGCGGTGGTCCTCGGGAACACAACCGGCAATGATCTCAGCCACGTAGCGGCCTTCCTGCATGGCAACCGCCGCCAACCCCGGCAACGGCTTATGCTCAGCCGAAAGACAATGCGCCGCATCGCCGATCACGAACACCCAAGGATCGCCGTTGAGACTGAGATCCGGCCCGACCACCACCCTCCCCGAGGAGTCCAAGGGAACGCCGAGCGAAGCGAGCATGGGCGACGCCACATTGCCCGCAGCCCAAATTACATGAGCGCTGCGGATGAACTCTGCACCGGCCAGAACGCCCTTCGGCGTGACTTCTTGAACTCGGCAATTCACCAGCACGGTCACCCCGAGGCTTTCGAGCGAGGCTTGCGCCCGGCTCGACAAGGTTGGGGGAAAGGCTTCAAGAATGCGCGGCCCTCCTTCAATGAGGAGAATCCGACAAGCCGCTTGGTGCAAGACCGGAAAATCCGGGACCATTGCCTTGCGCCCGATCTCTGCCAGCGCCCCTGCCAATTCCACGCCGGTGGGGCCGCCTCCCACAATAACGAACGTGAGTTCGTCACGGGCCTCCGGCGTGCCCTTCAATCGTTCCGCCTTCTCGAAAGCCATAAGCATACGCTCGCGAATCTCCAAGGCATCGGGCAGGGTCTTTAATCCGGGCGCGTCCTCCTCCCAATTATTGTGGCCGAAATACGAGTGGCGGGCGCCGGGCGCGAGAACCACACTGCTGTATGAGACCGGCTCCCCGTTCCGGAGCTCGATGCGATGGGCCGCGCGATCGATCGCCAGCACGTCGTCCAGCATGATCCGGACATTACCTTGGGAACGAAGCAGCGTTCGAAGGGGCCAGGCAATGTCAGCCGGCGATAGCGCTGCTGTCGCAACCTGATAGAGCAACGGCTGGAAGAGGTGATGATTCATTCGATCAATGAGAATGACCTCCCCTTTCATCCGATGCAGGGCTCGAGCCGCCGCCAATCCCCCGAACCCCCCGCCGACAATCACGACAGGATCTCGACTATGCTGATTCACTTGAGTTCTCCGTCTCAGGATAGGATGACAGGAAGAAAAACCATCGCCTCACCGGTTGAATCATCTTCCGCGCGAGAGGCACAGATCTACTAGGGAGCCGCCTAGTTCTAGATGATGAAGAACTCTCGCTATGATCATCTCGCAGGAGCGGCTCATCATCACCGTCATCTTTTTGATTGAAAGCACACGCCAGCCACCTGCCGTTCACGTCACATCCACCGTTCACACACATTCAATGTGCCGGGAAAAAGGAGCCCAGGTATGAAGATCGCTCAGGTCGCTCCCTTATGGGAAAGTGTTCCGCCGGTGCTCTACGGCGGGACGGAACGCGTTGTCTCTTTCATCACGGAGGAGCTGGTCCGCCAAGGCCATGAGGTGACCCTCTTTGCCAGCGGAGATTCCACGACGAAAGCCCGCCTCATGCCGATGTGCGGCGAAGCGCTCCGCCCCTCAAAAGTCATTGCGAATTATGAGGCGCCCTTGACCGCCATGATCGAAAAAGTATTCGGTTCAGCGGGCGAGTTTGACCTCATTCATTCACATCTTGAATTCATTCCCTTCCCTCTGGCCAGACGATGCCGCACGCCGACGCTCACCACCCTGCATGCCCGTCTGGACCAGCCGGAACTCATCCCGGTATTTAGGAAATTTGCCGACCTCCCGCTGGTGTCCGTCTCGGAGGCGCAACGTGAACCGCTTTCTTGGGCCAACTGGCAGGCCACGATTCATCCCGGTGTGCCGAAGTCGCTCTACACGCCGCAGTACAACCAGGGCCAGTATCTCGTGTTCCTCGGCCGCGTCGCGCCCGAAAAGGGACTGGACCGGGCCATTGAGATTGCGAAGCGCGTCGAGATGCCGATACGAATCGGCGCCAAAATAGACGCGCAACATGTCGAGTACTACAAATCGATCATCGAGCCGCTGTTGGATCATCCGCTGGTCGAATTCGTAGGAGAAGTCACAGACATTGAAAAAGATGATCTGCTGGGCGAGGCCTATGCGCTGCTCGCCCCCTATGCCTGGCCGGAGCCGTTCGGCTTGGCGCTCATCGAGGCGTTGGCCTGCGGCACGCCTGTCATCGGCTCACGGTGCGGCGCCATCCCCGAGATTGTGGATCATGGGGTCACAGGTTTCTTATGCGACACACTGGACGAAATGATCCACTCGATCAGACATGTGCCGCTGCTCGAACGAACGCGATGTCGACAGGCTTTTGACATGCGATTTTCCGCGGAACGAATGGTGCAAGACTATGTGACGATTTACGGGCAGTTATCAGGTGTTGTTTCTACGAAGGCTCCCTTGACCTCTTCAGACGTCGCTTCCCATCTTACGCCCTCCAGTCCCGCCTAAACATGTTTCACAGACGCAAAGGGCAGGCACTCACCAGAGTGCCTGCCCTTCCCGGCCGTTCATGCTATTCTATTTATCGCTTACTACTGGGATGTCCACCCTCGAATCCTGGAGCTTTCCCGGAAGGCAAACCGCTGGTTCCACTGGGCCCTCCGCCGCCGACGGACTCTTCACCCATTGATCCTGTCGCATCAGGACCTTTCTGTCCCGGCACGCCTGCGCTTCCCGGAACGGACGGGGCTTCGCGGACCTGTCCCATCTTATCTTTATATTCCTGCAGATCGGGCGACTTGTCCTTGCTGCTGCTCATCGGCAAAGCATTTTGGATTTCCTCTTTTTTAAGGGTCAATTGGAGCTTGTCGCCCTTGGTTTTAAATTGGCTCCATCTGATAGGCTGGGGCCGTTTGGATTCATTAGAGACGAAGACAACATATTCGATGTCTCCGGTCTTTTCGTCTTTCATGACCTGCTGAATTTTTCCGATCTCTTCTCCATTAGTGCCGTACACGGAGGCGTTCAGATACTTACTGTCCTTCATTTCAACGAGCTTGCCCTGTCGAACGGGCGTATCGGCATATTCTTCGGGCACCCCCTGTTTCCCGCCCGTCAGATCGGTTTTCTTATCGAATGAGGGGGATTCCGTCGGGGTGCTGGTGCCGGCCCCTTTTCCCATGGTGGAGTCCGGCGGCGGCGCGCCGGATCCGGTTGAGACCTGACTGAAGGCCGGCGTCCCGGCCATCAGTGCCAACGCGATCGTTCCCGTATACAGTGCCATTCGTCGATTCATAGGATTCTCCTTTTTATGAAATGCCGTGGGTGAAGACGCAGCTCGTGTTATGCATAAGTTACCAATACGGCTTGTACCCATAATACGTATGCAGCCGTTCGGCCCAGGCGGAATCCGCCATATCCGGCCATCGATCTTTATCGAAGCCCTCCGCTTGTTCCAACCGTTCCCGTGGTACGTTGAGAATGAAAAAATCTCCTCCCGGCGAGATCGTCAGCGCCCCCCACGGAAGAGCGAACAGCTTATCGCCCAACCCTAAAAATCCCCCGAAGGACAGCACGGCGTACGCGATCCGTCCTTTTTCGAGATCAATCATGAGCGAGTGAATCTCGCCCAGATCTTCTCCCGCCGCGTTTTGAACCGCGGTGCCTTCAATCGTTGAAGCCGTCAATAACTGACGCCCGATATGTGTGGCCATCTTTTCCTCCTCCAGTGTTAGGAATCGCTGCGCGCGAGATCCTTCCGACGCGAGATCCTTCCGAAATGTTCGTCGAAGTCATTCCTCTTTCTTGTAGTGTTACCCACCGCACGTGACCGGAACAGCTAGGAAGTACCCTAGAAATTTGGAGGGAACAGGAACAGCGCGCAGGAAGGGCCTCTCCTCGAATGGGTTTCCTTTTCGATCAGGAACTGCGTTCCAGCAGGGCCACAGGGCAATCACGTAGGACCTGACCGATTGAGAGAATCTGTCGCCCGTCTTCCGTGACGGTTTCCAGACGTTGTCCGGTGAGGAGGTTGCGGTAGTGTGAGCCAGCCTTCCAGGACGGGACCGTCAGGCGAGTGTCCTGCCAGGTGTCGGGGGCCTCCGCCGAATCGGCGTGGATCAGGTCCGCACTGAGACGAGGAACGATGGTGACGATGGCCTGTTCTTGATGCAAGCGGGCGAAAGCGCAGATATGCGACTTGCGGACGCCGTCGCATTCGAGCGGCACATAATCCCCGTCGAGATAGAGCGCCGCATGCTCACGCCGGTGACGGAGGCCTGTGTGAAGCAGATACAATTTGATACGGCCGTCTTCCCAGGATTCCATCAGACGGCGCACCAACGCCGTTCGGTTGACCTCGCCCTCTCCGACACATGTCTGACATTCTTGCAGGATCGCGGCACGGCGATCGAAATCGACCGGCCTTCGATTGTCGGGATCGACGAGATTGAATTCCCATAACTCTGTGCCTTGATAACAATCCGGAATGCCCGGGGCGGTCATCTTCACCAGCAACTGCGCCAATGAGTTGTTCATGCCGCATCGAGCCACGAACAGGTGAAACGGGAGAAACGCGTCGAGAAACGGATTGGAGCTCGATCGATCCAGAATGGCGCGCACAAATTTCTTCACCGCCTCCTCATACTCTGCCCGAGGATTGATCCACCCGGTGTGCACCTTTGCTTCGCGGATCGCTTTGATCATGTATTGTTCAATACGCTCTGTGAACGCCTCGTATTGAGTCTGATCCATCGGAGTCGACGGCCAGGCTCCCAGCAGCGTTTGGTACAACAGGTACTCCTCATTCCGATCAGGCGCCACGTCCTCATCTACGGTGACCCGGAAACGCCTGTTGTGTTTCGCCCACACGGCCAGGGCAGCCCTCCAGCGTTCTGGGACCTCCGAGAGCACATTGATCCTCGCGCGAACATCCTCGCCCCGTTTGGTGTCGTGAGTGGACGTGGCCAGAAGTGCATGGGGCCAGTGCGCGCGCCGTTCCCGGAGAGCCTTGTGAAATGCTTCGACGGAGAGGCCGTATTGAGCCGGTTCACCGCCGACTTCATTGAGTGAAACCAGGCGGTTGTAAATATAGAATGCCGTGTCCTCGATCCCTTTCGCCGTCACAGGACTGGTGGTCTGTTGAAATTTGGTCACAAATCGCACCTGATCCGCTCGTGTCAATTTAATACGAGCGTCCAAGCGCTTCAGGAGAAGGTCTCTGACGAAATCGAAGACCTGGCTGTTCAAGGTGGGATTGCGGCGTTTGGCCCTGGTCACGGCCATCATGATGTAGGTCCGATCCCGATCCAGCACGTCTTTCTGGTCCGCCGTGATATAAGAACGATAGACGGGGAAGCAAGCGATCAGTTCGGTGATGGCATGGGTCAAACTATTCAGGGTGAAATCCCGATATTGCCGGTCTTTTTCCGAAAGGAGGTTTAATTGATGTCCCAGCACATTCAGCTCGCTGGACATCGAGGCCCGCATGATCAACTTTTTGGTGAGGTAGACCAAATCCTCGTACACGATCCGCTGGCCGACGAAGCGCTGATACAAGGTATCCATGGACCGTTCTTTGGACGACTGGACGAAGAGTCCGTTGACGAGATTCAAAAAATCGTACCCGGTCGTGCCTGAGACCGGCCAGGTCGCCGGAAGCGATTCGCCTTTGCCGAGGATCTTTTCGACCACGACGAACAACGAGGCCGGCTCCCCCGATGCGGTCGGCTGGAGCTCACGGGCCGCCCACTCCTGCAGTTGGACCAAGTAATGTTCCGGGTCATAGAGTCCGTCCACATGGTCGATTCGAAGGCCCGTCGCGACACCGCTCTTTAACAGACGGAACACGAGCTGATGAGACTCATGGAAAACGCGTGTCTCTTCCGTGCGTATGGCGGCCAATTCATTGATATCGAAGAACCGCCGGTAATTGATTTCTTCCGACGCCACTCGCCAGGACGCCAGACGATAATTCTGCTCGTCGAGCAGCGCGTCCAACCGGTCGAAGCTGGCGGAATCTCCCTTGATCCCGTTGTATGTCTCCACGCTGGCCGACAGATGCGCGTTGAGCGTCTCACTCGCCTGTAGTAAAGAAGACAGGCGGCGCCTGATCATGCGCTCTTCTCGGTACCGCTCGGCGATTCGCGCCGGATCCCGTTCATTCCTAGGCGGCAGGTTTCTCAATGCCGTCAGAATGCTGAGCCATTCTTGAACCTGTTCGTCCTGCTCTCCCACGCGCGCCATCAACTCATCCAGGCGGAAGGACAATATCCCCTCCCAGGATTGCGGCGCGACGGGAAATCGGTGTTGAAAATAGGTCACGATGAATCCGCCATCCTCGTAGACCAACCGAATCTCCTGATTCTCCAGCACCGCGCCGTACTGCTCGCCGAGAATGGGCAGCAGCACCTTGTCTTCAAGCTCGCGTTTCAACGGCGACCAGTCGATGTCGAAGGCCGTCGCATAGCGAGAGCCGGGACCGTGCTCAAGCACGTCCCACCACCAGCGATTCTCCGAGGATCGGATTCCCATGTGATTGGGGACCACATCCAGCAGGAGTCCCATGTCGTACTGTTTGAGCGCCGCCGCGAAGGCGGAAAAATCTTCTTCCGTTCCCAATTCGGGATTGAGGCATTCGGGGTCGACGAGATCGTACCCGTGCATGCTGCCCGGCACAGCTTTCAGGATGGACGATACATAACAGTCGGTGATACCGAGGGCGTGGAGATAGGGCACGATGCGGCTGGCGTCACGAAACGTGCACGTGTGGTTGAGCTGAAGACGGTAGGTCGCGACGGGAATACGCGGCATAAGTGTCACAGCGCGTGCCGCCGTTCAATACGACGGCAGTCGTCGCTTCCGCTCCTCTGTCGCCGCCTGCGGTTTGGGGATGACCAGAACCCCCGGCTCGGCCCAATCCGATGGCGCCTGGATCTCTTCTCCGCGAGGTCCGAGATCGACATGCGCGGGAATGGTATTGTGACGGTCGACGATCACGCGCTGCAGCTTTGCCCCTGCCCCGATGTGGGTATGATCGAAGATAATGGAGTCTTCGACATAGGCGCCGGTTTCGATTCGCACATGACGGCCGATGATCGAGCGTCTGATATCGGCTTCGACTGCGCATGTGCCTTCGCCGAGCAAGGCATGATCGACGTAACAATTCACGACACTGGCCGGCGGACCATAAGATGGTTCCGTCCTGATCGGCCATTCCTGGTTCCGCAGATCGCAAAGCGGCGTATCTCCCAGCAGGTCCATGTTGGCTTGCCAATAAGCCTGAATGGTGCCGACATCTCGCCAATACCCGGCTTCTTCATGATACGCCACACCGGGGACGTCATTATCGAGAAAGTTGTATGCCATCACCCGGTCGCTCTTGAGCCGGCGCGGCAGAATGTCCCGGCCGAAATCATGCGATCCGCCGTTGTGAGCGTCCTCCTCCAAGGCCTGTATCAACACATCGGCGTTGAAAAGATAATTCCCCATCGAGGAAAGGGCATGCGCCGGGTCACCCGGCATGGATTTGGGGACTGGTGGCTTTTCGTCGAAGCCCACGACCCGACTCGTGCGGTCGATCTCCACGATCCCGAACCCCTGCGCCGCACTCACCGGCACCGGAAGCGTCGCAACCGACACATCGGCTTCACGATCGAGATGAAACTGCAGCATCTGCCGAATATCCATCCGGTAAATATGGTCCGCGCCGAATACGGCGACGATCTCGGGAGCAAACTCTCGGATCAGGTTGAGGTTCTGAAAGACCGCGTCGGCGGTGCCTTCGTACCATCCCGCCCCGGAGTTCATTTGAGGAGGAACGACCGTGACGAATTGCCGGTCTCCATCGCCGATTCGCCACGCCTTCCGCAGGTGCTCGATCAGAGACTGCGATCGATACTGCACCATCACGTGCATACCCTGGATCCCGGAGTTGTAAAAGTTGCTCAGGACGAAATCAATGATGCGATAGGTTCCGCCGAATGGAACGGCCGGTTTGCTGCGCGCGTCGGTCAACGGCATGAGGCGCGTCCCTTTTCCCCCTGCCAGAATCATGGCGAGAACGCGGGGTTGATTGATCCGTCCATGTTTTTCCATATCGCTCCTCGGTAGGCAGGATGATCGATGATCATGGCGGCGGGCGCCGACTGCGTTACTGTACATCGCATGTCGCCGTTCGCGTACTGGACAAATCCCTAGCGCCACGTCTCGCAGGCACCCACGAGTCTCCAGAAAAGAAAAGTCCGCAGCCAGGGAATTCTTCGCGCGAGGAAGGCTGTCGAGGCATGCCCTCTTCGAATAGACTGATCTTGGGTCGACGGCGCGAGCCGCCGCTACAACTTCCCCACTAAATCAAGCTCCGGAGTCAGCGTCGGTTCTCCCGGCTGCCGGGTAGAACATGAGGACAAGCCATGTGCCACGAAATTCTTCCAGCACAAGAGTTCGTATGGCCCCCCTGGTGATAGGCTTGCACCGTCGCCGGCGAAATCACTCGTCCAATAGCCATCATGATGTCCTTTCTCGAACCACTCTGCCCGCGCGCCTTCGCCTCGCGCGTCTCACTCGCCTACAACGCTCGTAAAAATGCCACCAGGGCAGCCTTTTCATCGCCGTTCAGTTTCAGTCCCGCCACGACATTGAAGAACTCCACGGTATCTTCCAGCGTCAGCAGTCTCCCGTCGTGAAAATACGGCGGCGAATCCTTGATGCCTCGCAAGGCAAACGTTTTGATCGGACCATCCGCCTCGGCGCCGAATCGCTCCAGAAAAAGATCGTGCATCATGTGATCAGTGTAAGCCGGGGGTTGGTGACAGACCGCACAGCGGGCTTTCCCAAAGAAAAGCTCTTCCCCGGCGATTTCTTGCCGGTCGGCACGGGATCGATCCAAACGGCCGGTCATGGGATCCAGCTTCGGCGCCGGAGGAAAATCGATCATGTTTTGGATCTGGGCCATGTGCGCCACCTGCAAGCGATCAATGATATTGATGCCTTTCTTGGCGGCGCGAATGTGATCGCCATTGAAATAGGCCGTCCGTTGTTCGAATTCCGTGAAGTCTTCCACGGAGCGTAAACTGCGTTTGGACCCGTGAATCTGTTGATTGAACATTCCTCGCAAGCTTACCGTATCGAGACGCAACCGATCACGCTGCGGACGCGTATCGGGGTTCAAATGAAATTGGCCCGTCGTATGAAAATTCACATGACAATCCAGGCAGGCCACGCCGGCGCTCGGCTTGGGTGATTTGCGGTCTGTGGTCAGGTTGAATTCTTCCTGGGGAAATTGCGTGACCAGCATTCTGAGACCATCCAATTGCACGGGTGTGATGAGGCCTCGAAACAAGCGATCGAAATTGTCCAGGCTCAAGACTTCGCCTTGCGATACATCGCCCAATTCGGGATGAGTGGTCAGGAAAATCGGCGGTGGAAACTCCGGCAAGAAACAGGCAGGCAGATCGAAATCCACGTCGAATCGCTCAAGTCTAGGGAACTGATGAATCTGTTCCTCGGGAAACACCATGCCCCCAACCTCGTGTTTCACATGCGGCAACCGCATGAACCCGGCGGGAAAGGCCTTCTGTTTTCTGATATCCTCGGGGTCCATCTGAGAGAGTGTGTCCCAGGTAAGACCGCCTTTGAGTCGGACGGTAGGGCCGAGCGGTTGCGGTTTCCCCTTCGTCATGCGTGCGCCGGAGTGAGTTTTACATTCCAACCGGTAACGGTCGTGTAAGAGTTTGGCCTGTTGGGCCATTACGTGGGGTTTCTCTTCTCGATCCTTCGCCATCGCTTGCTGGGCCAGCCGAGAAGCCGATTGACCGGAAGGGCCGCCAAAGAGATCATAGGAGAAATCGACGCCTTCAAATCCTTTTTCCTTGGTCTTCTCAATGGCCGGATCGACCGCAGGCCGCGCCTCGCTCCCCTCCCGATCGGCATAGACATTGGATCCGGAGAAGGCCAGAACCACTCCCAGCCAAATCATGTGAGAAATACTCCCGCGCCGCCCCTTCATGATTGTTTTCACAATGCTACCTCGCCTCAGGCTATATGTGCCGCGCTTGCCACCTTGCTCTGAAACAATCTGCGCAGGATTGCGACGCTTCTCCCACTAGGTAGATCCCTGGACCGAAGCCGTTCTTCCCTATTGCCGGATGAAACCAGGGAATCTCCTAGTGCTCCGCCGCGAATTTGATTCCTAGGATGAAGTCGACACTACTGACCTTCATCGGAAGGGGGCATACGATGAACTGTGATCGATGCAGCAATTTGATGTTTCCGGTGGCGCTCCAGGATTGGGGCGGAGGCCTGATGAATCAGGACGTGGCGGCATGGCGCTGTTTCGCCTGCGGGGAAATCGTGGATCAGCTTATCGCGCAAAACCGTAGCCGCGAGGGAGAGGATGCGGAAGAGTGGCGGCGAGGAGGCGCACGGCGACGGGTCAATGGCATCGGATTATTACGGTAGAGCACGCTGCCTGTTCTTCATTCGGGGCGCCGGTGAGCAGTCATCGGCGCCCTGCCATATTTCGTATCCTGCATCCCTGTGCTTGCTCGCAGCCCTTCAGGGTCCATTCGGGGTCGGATCATATCCTTCAAACGGCTGCCGGCCCATGGCTACGACCACTGCTACCAGCGCCAACACGAGCAGGAGATACAATCCGAAACGAAACGCTTCCGTGTAAGGCGTGCTGAATGTTCCGAAAGCGTACAGTCCTGTCAGAATCATGCCTATCAGTACGGCCGCAACCAGTAGGGTTGTCATTGCGTCACCTCCAGCTTGATCGGTGAATTCCCCTCATCCGGGTCTTTCACCGGCGGTTTGTCGATCGGTGGATCTTCTTGTGGAAGAGGATCGTCCGGCGGGTCTTTTCGTGGGGGTTTCTGGGGACCGGGTTCCTTCACCGGCGGCTCGGACTTCATCTGTATCATACGATCACCTCAGCAAGAGTAGTGCCTCTCCTCCTCATGTTTGCTGTAAGTAGAGAACAGGAGCATGTTCAATGCGTCTCCATTACCGTGACTGCGCGTCGCTCGGTGGATGGCCTGTCCTTTCGGGGACAGATTGTCCCTTCCGCCATGCGACTGTTTGACCGATGTGCATCCCGGAGGACGCTCGAAATCACGCATCTCACAATCTTTTCCGCCGCGCTGCTCTCAAGCACATGATCGGCGCGTCTCTTGCTTAGCACCAGCAGTATCGGTCGAAATGCAGCGCACGACACATGAAGGAGTCAACATGACCGCACACAGGATTCAGCTTCTGGCGCACAAGGGTATGCGTTTGGCGACTCTTGTAGGCATCTCCACGATGTTCATCGGAGTTCCAGCTACCATGACGACCGCCTATGGCGCCGAAGAAACCAAGGCCGGCCATACGTCCCGCCTCCGTGATGATGCGGAAACCTTGCTGAAAGGGAACCGCACCCTGTTGGCCACGGTGCTCGCCGTCACCTCGGACCAGATCAAAGTCGACATCGGCGAGGTACAGCCGCGTTTTTTACCGCTCAAGCAGGCCCAGCAAAAGGGATTCCCGCAGTTGTCGGAAGGGGATGATCTGATCGTCGTCCTCAACGAACAAAATCTCCTGGTGGACTATCATCCGTTGGACGGAGAATCGAGCGCCCATACGATCATCCGCGGCGAACTCACGCAAAATCTTCCTGTGGGTCAGGAAACGGCGGTCATCAAATCCGGAGGCAAGGAACAATCGTTTACGATTCGTTCCCAGGCGCGGAGCAAGGTGGCGGCTATTCCGCGGGGAGCCACCGCGGTATTCCTGATCGACGAAACGAACCAGATTTCCGATGTCAGCCTGTCCCGCCGCCAGGCGGCGGGAAGCCCGGGCACGCATGCTCAAGCGATGTCACCGATAAAAGCTCCCCACCGCCAGGTCGAAGGCACCGTGACGTCACCGCTCCGCTCGAATCAGATTACGATCCGCACGACCAACGGCGGCGATAAGCCCTACGAAGTCAGAGAAATCCTGCAATCCAAAATCGCCGCGCTCCGCTCGGGCGATATGGTGATTCTTCTGGTTGATAGCGACAATAAAGTCATCGATGTCGCGATTCCGCCGAAAGGGCACTAACGCGTAGAGCCGTTAGGCGCGGAATCAGGGCCCGTCAGGCGATGCCATACCCGGCTGCGAGCCCATAATGGCGCAGTTTACGCAACAGCGTCTTGCGGTGAATGCCGAGGATCGTGGCCGACCGGCCCAAATCTCGCGCATGGGAATCCAGCACCTGGAGGATGTGCTTTCGTTCGAGATCTTCCAGCGTGACCCATCCTTGTGCTCGCGCCAACCCCTCAGGCACGGCGTCTTTGATGGCCGGAGGGAGGTCTTCAGGGCAAATGACGGAATAGGGACTCAACGTGACGGCCCGCTCGATGGCATGCTCGAGTTCCCGGACGTTGCCGGGCCACCAATAGCGCTGGAGCAGGGCCAACGCTTCGGCCGACAAGGCTGTGACGGGCGGCATCTTCATCGATCCGTAGAGGCGCAAAAATCGTTGGACCAAGAAAGGAAGGTCGTCGAGGCGCTCGCGCAAGGGAGGAATGTCGATGGTGACGACATTCATGCGGTAGTAGAGATCTTCTCGAAAGGTTCCGGCTCGCACCAGAGGCTCAAGCGGGAGTTTGGAGGCCGCAATGATTCTAACATCCAATGCCGTCGTGGCGGTGCTCCCGACACGGCGGATCTCCTTTTCCTGGATGACGCGCAACAACTTGCCCTGCAACGCAGGAGACAGGTCCGCGACCTCGTCGAGGAAACAGGTACCGGAATGAGCTTGCTCCAGCAGGCCCTTTCGAGACGATACCGCTCCGGTAAAGGACCCTCGTTCATGCCCGAACAATTCGGATTCCAACAGACTGTCGGCCAATGCGCCGCCATCGACGGTCACGAACGGCCCGGAGCTTCGAGGTCCGCTGGCGTGGATCGCCCGGGCAATGAGTTCCTTTCCGGTGCCGCTTTCCCCCTGCAACAAGACGGAGCTGTCGGTCTGGGCCACACGGGCGATCGCTTTGTAGACTTGAACCATGCTGGGGCTGCTGCCCACAAGGCTCGCGAAGGGAGAGGTATCGTCCGAATCGGCCTCGCACGATGCCACCTGTCCCGACCGCACGTGGGTCTGTTCGACCGCGCGTCTCGCAATGGAACGGACTTCGTCGGCCGTAAACGGCTTGCTCACATAGTCGAATGCGCCGGCTTTGAGGCCTTCCACCGCGGTCCTCAGCGAACCATGAGCCGTCATCAGCACGATCGGAGTGGTGGGGCAAAGCCCGCGCAACTGTCGCAGACATGTCAGCTCATCAGTGTCGGGGGGAAGATCAGTGAGAATCAGATCTACGGGCAACCGTTCGAGGTATCCTCCGGCATCCTTCGGGTCTCGAACGTCCGAGACCTCATACCCGTCGACGGATAAGATGTCTCGTAAATCGGTAGCCGCCCTTACGTTGCGATCTACGATAAGAATTCGGGCATGTGTCATGGTTGTCGTCATCCATAGCGGGCTAGTGGTCCGTTGAGCGTGAGAGTCATAGCCTACCCTCGCGGACAATCGCTCGACACCTGGAGGAAACCCTGGTCGTGAGTGCGGAGGGTTTTTATGCATCATGACTCCAGCATCGCGGGAGAGCGATCTCCTCGGTCACCTTTTTCACCCTCCCGAAGACATGCGG
Source organism: Nitrospira sp. (assembly GCA_022226935.1). Lineage (GTDB taxonomy): Bacteria > Nitrospirota > Nitrospiria > Nitrospirales > Nitrospiraceae > Nitrospira_A. The sequence continues at coordinate 762,930 of CP092081.1, read as the reverse complement.
AAATACGTGAAGAAACAACCCGATGGGACCGCTTCTTTCCCTGCGTCCTACGCTGTAGCTCTATGCTGTGCGTGCTGATGGTGTCTTTTTCCGCCTTCGCTCAACCGTTTCAAACACCGGAGCCGATTCCGCCGGCCCCCATCCCCGGCCCTGCGCCAAAACCGCTCCCGCCCGCGCCCATTCCCGCTCCCGCGCCGAAGCCCATTCCCCCGGCCCCACCGAGGTAAAGCGAACCTGTCCGGAGAGTCTCCTAGCATCCTACGCGAAAGAAACCGGGGGTTCTCCTTGGACCTGTCTGGCGCACGGCTGTGATATCCATGGAACAGAAGGCAAGAACTCCCCTTGTGACGAAGGGAGCGATGATGAAGAAAGTGATGAAGCAATGGCTGGCATGTTGCGCATTGGTGATGCTGACATCTGTCACGGTCCCCTGCTCCTCGGGGGCTCTGGACTTCACGGCCGATCGGGTGACACACACCGATCGCGGATTTCACCATGCACGAATTTTTTATCATGACGGCATGTGGCGACTGGAACATAACGAGCGAGGTCCCGTGAGCGTCACGATCGTCAGGGCCGACCGGAATCAGGTGTGGCACCTGTTGCCGGTCACCCATCATTACAAGACCGTCTCGTATCATCGCGACTATGCCCTCCACCTCGCGACGACGCTCGATCATGAAACTTCGCGGGAGATAATCGGCGTTCAAATTTTGGACGGGCATCCGACCGTTCTCTATGAGGTCCTTACGGTCTCCCCCGGAGGCGGCAGAGAAAGTTATTACCAGTGGATTGCGACCGACATAAATTTCCCGCTGAAACTCGCCAAGAAAGACGGCGACTGGATGGTGGAGTATCGCCATGTCAAGTTGGGCCCCGTCTCAGACGTATTTTTTGAATTGCCGCGCCACTATGCGCCGATGGAGGGAGATCGGTAAGAGTCGCATTCAATCCAATCGGCTGGCCCAGCCTTCCCCGAGCAGGTGATTCGCTCGAGCCAGGCAAGGAGGACGCTCTCATGACCAAAACGACCGCGCTGCATCGGACGACGGGTGCGGCAGACCATATCGTGATCGGACTGTTGCCCAATATGGGCGCGGTGCGGGATGCACTGGAGGCCTTGCGGGCTCGGGGTATCTCCGATGAGCAAATCGGGCTCGCCATGCGGCAAGCCGAAGAACGGTTATCCGACGACGAAAATCCCTCGCCCACGGCACAGGACGCCACGACCGGCATGGTCGGCGGGGGCATTATCGGTGGACTGGCGGGGCTGTTGACCACGACCGGGGTAGTCGCCGTCCCCGGTCTGGCTCCATTGCTGGCCGGCGGCTCACTCATCGGTCTGCTGGGCGCAACCGGCGCGTCCATCGTGGCGGCGAGCGGGCTCGGCGCCGTCGCCGGAGGACTGGTCGGCGCGCTGATCAGTATCAACGTGCCTGAAACTGCCGCCCGGCAGTATGCGGATGCGGTCCATCAAGGACAGATTTTGATTACCGTCAAGACCGACGGCGATCCGGCACAGATTGAACATCTCTTGGCTTCCCTCGGAGCCACCACCGACCGGCAATCGCCATAACTTTCGCAAGGTGCCATGACGGAGTGGGACATCACCGATCCCCCAAAGCCGGACGGACCTGAAAGGAGCACAAACCCAATGGGCATTCACCAACAGCCGGCCCACCATCAATCTCAGCCCGGCCTCGAATCCCGCATGCAGCCGCGTCCGAAATCGGATGCCCCGCAGCACCGTGGCACAGGCAAACTGTTGGGGAAGGTGGCCGTCATCACCGGCGGAGACAGTGGAATCGGACGGGCAATCGCGATCAGTTATGCGCGAGAAGGCGCAGACGTAGTGGTTCTCTATCTCAATGAACACCAAGATGCCCAAGAAACCGCCGATCTGGTGATGAAGGAAGGACGCCGCTGTATGGTCCTGGCAGGGGATGTCGGCACCGCGGCGTTCTGCGCCGACAGTGTGCGCCGCTGCCTGAGTGAATTCGGTCATCTGGATATTTTGGTGAACAACGCGGCAGAACAACATCCGCAAGCAGACATTACCGGCATCACTCCCGAGCAGCTGGAACGCACATTTCGAACGAATATTTTTTCGTTCTTCTACATGACCCAGGCCGCGCTCCCGCACTTGCCCGACGGAGGGGCGATCATCAACACGGCGTCCGTGACCGCTTACAAAGGCAGTGCCGATCTGTTGGATTATTCATCCACGAAGGGCGCCATCGTTTCCTTCACCCGCTCCCTCTCTCAGTCCCTGGCCCCCAAGGGCATCCGGGTCAACGCGGTGGCGCCCGGTCCGATTTGGACCCCGCTCATTCCCTCTACCTTTCCCACAGACAAAGTGGAAACGTTCGGCGACTCCGTCCCGCTGAAACGAGCGGGGCAACCGGAGGAAGTGGCGCCTTGTTATCTGTTTCTGGCTTCCCGGGACTCTTCATACATGACCGGGCAGGTTCTCCATCCAAACGGCGGAACGGTGATCAACGGATGAGGCCTTCGAATCAGGGCTTGTTCTAGGGAAACCACCAGCTTCGCCGTCGATGTGATTCGGGCATGATGCCCACAGAAAAGTCTAAGTCGCCCGCTCGTCCTCACACGGAGATTGCCTATCCGGCACTATGGCCACACAGAAGTCATCACGCGCTCGAAATCATCCGGAGTCCGCGCGCAAATCCACCCCTCCACATGAGTCGGCGGCCGCGCCGATGCCGCGTCATGAACCCATCAAAACGCTGGTGGTCGATATCGGCGGCACAGGGATCAAGGCCATGATCGTCAACGAAGTGGGCGAACCGATTGGAGAACGTGTGCGGCTGCCGACGCCGAAGCGAAAAACGCCGCCGAGCGTGCTCAAGATCATTCATCATCTGGCCAAACTATCCGGCCGCTTCCATCGCGTGAGCGTCGGCTTTCCCGGCACGATTCGAAACGGCGTGATTCTCGACGCAGTGAACCTCGATCCGACATGGAAACATTTCAACCTCATCGCCGCGCTCGGCAAAATTCTGCGCAAAAAACCCATTCGGGCCGCCAACGATGCCGACGTGCAAGGGTACGGCGCGATTTCCGGAAAGGGTGTTGAGCTGGTCCTGACGTTGGGCACCGGCGTCGGGTCGTCCCTGTTCATCGATGGCCGCCTCGTCCCGAATCTAGAGGTCGGAAAGAACCGCTTGCGCGGCTCCGAGCTCGAGCGCCTCGGCAAAAAGTTGTGGAACAATCGCCTGCTCAAGGTCATCGCCAAACTCGAAAAAATGTTCCACTACGACCGTCTCTACATCGGCGGCGGCAATGCCGCGCAAGTGGATATGGGGCGAGTGCCCGGAAACGTAACGGTCGTGTCGAATCTGAACGGGTTGCTGGGAGGCATCGCCTTGTGGGAAGAAGCAGGCCGATTCGCCGCGAGCAGACAGGACCTCGCGAATAGCAGCGCAAAAGCCCCCATTTCTTCCCCGCGAACACCAGTAAGGAAACGCTCCCCACCGCGCGGGCGATGAACACCTTATTCGCCACGGTCTCCTGGAGAGACAAGTTGTCCCCGTTCAGACAATCGGTCCGTATCCTTTGACAATACGCGCCATGCACCATGCGCGAAGATGTTTCAAACCTCGCTCTCAGAAAGCACCGATCAACGGTCTGAGAACGGCGGTAGGCGATCACGGTGTGGTCCCGCATTTGCACCGCTGTTTCGCGCAAAACTGAACCGGCATCCGATTTGTTGGTGTCTTACCACGAATGATCTGGAGGGTCAGATGGCACACATGCGCGGAGGAATCAGAACAACGCCGCCGGGGGGGCGAGACAGGACCGAACCGAATATGAGCAGCGGTTTCAGGACGGAGGGAGGGCCGCATGGATATCACGAAGAAACTTACCGCAACGTAGGAGACAAAGAACGTCTCATCTCGGGCCTCATCGGAGGCGGATTGCTGCTGCACAGCCTGAGATCTCCCTTTTCCGGTTTAGGCGCTCTCAAAGCCCTCCTTGGCATGGCGCTCGTGCAACGCTCCTTCACGGGGCACTGTGCGGGATACGACATGCTCGGGATGAACACGCGCGATCAGGCGGATACGTCTTCGATAGGCCGATCCAAAGTGCATACCGACCGGGCGATCAAGATCGAGCGCTCCATTACGATTCAACGTTCTGCGAAAGACCTCTATGCCTTCTGGAGGCATCTCGACAATCTTCCCACCATCATGAGTCAGGTCCGCAGTGTCGAACCGCTTGATGATCGCAGATCGCATTGGGTGATCGATACACTGCCCGGCGCTCCCACCGTGGAATGGGACGCGGAAATCATCACTGAGATCGAGAATGAACGCATCGGCTGGAAAACTCTCAACGGCGCGACGGTCGAACATGCTGGGTCCGTACGGTTTACGCCGCTGAACGACGACCGCCGCACCCGGGTGACCATCACGTTGCAATATGAACCGCCGGCCGGCGCCATCGGCGCCGCAATCGCGGATCTTTTCGGACAGGAGCCAGGCCGAAAAATCGCCCGCGATCTCGAGCGCTTCAAGCAAGCGATGGAGTCGCATACCACCGTCAATGAGCAGTCATGAATGCGCGGTCCGATACATCAGCGCGCGACTTCTGGTCTGCCGGAGTGAAAGGGGGAAACATGAACATATGGCGGGGCGTCACGATCGCGATGATGGTGACGGGAACCATGTTGGCTTCAGGAACTCTCGGTGAAGCCGCTCAAGAGACCACCCCGGACAAGGCTCCGAAGGTGGAAGACAAGGCAGCGGGCAAGCCGGTGGGGAAGGCGTCCAAAGATGGCCGAGTCACACAGAAACGACGGTCGTCGGGAGAGAGCACCGGAGGGGACACGACTAATGCCCAGTCACCAAAGTCCTCAGACTCGCGAGAGGGCACTCCGGGCACGACCTTAATGTTCAGGTCTGACGGGAAAGGGAACTCCGGCGAGACGACTCAATAAGCCGGTCGGGTCAGCAATAAACACTCGCATCCATTTTGTATAAGGAGGTACACCATGCCGAAACGGAACAGGCACATTCGGCTGTTTGCTGCAATGCTGGGAGTTGGGTTCATGAGCGCCACGGGGGTCTACGCAGATCAACCGCGGGATCTCAGAGACGCGGGATCACAGACGCAGAACGATGGTCGTATTCACAATACGGACATCACCGGTGGCTTCTATGACGATCGCCATACAGTCGATGACTGGTACTACGATTTTTATGACAGTCCGGGATTTTCCCGTGCTGATTCCAGTTCTGTTATCCCGACATCCCGCGACAACACCGCCACCCTGGCGGACGCCGCCCATCCCTCCTTCCGGCATCATCGGCCCTACCGAACGGATCAGAGCGCCGCTGCAACGCCGTATGCCGGCGATCCCTGGTTTTATGCGCAGCGGGATCCGCTGTATGGCATGCCGGAAACAGGACCGGACCTCTACGGCGGCAATGTCATCAAGGGTACGATCACGGCGGCCAAACAAGTGCGCAACCGTACGACCGGTGATCAAAACATGGTGGTGCTTCTCACCACTCCGGATCGCCGGCAAGTTACCGCCGACCTTGGTTCCTCACGACGCACTATGGATTTGGCGCTGACGAACGGTGATCCGGTCGTCGTGGCCGGCTCATGGGAGGACGTGGGGCCTTATTCCGTCTTCATGGCGCAGCAGGTCAAGACGGAGGCCAAACGCGTCACACTCAACCGCCCGATCGGCACCACCGGCGGGGAGAGGACCATAGAAGGTCGCATTCAACAATTCCGCGACATTCGCATGAACCGGAGCGGGGAACTCCATCGAGCGGCCGCCGTGCAAACCCCGGACGGGCTGATGGCGCTTGTGGACCTGGGCCCGGATAATCAGGACCGGACGCCCTTACGAGCCGCCGCCGGCGATCGAATGGTGGCGCAGGGACCGGTGGTTCAGGTGGGCAACTACCCTGTTCTCTGGGCCAACCGCGTGGCGATCAATGACGGCATGCCGGTTGATGTGACGCGCACGACAGGAGCAACTGAATTGTTACCGGCCACCGGCAACAGACCGGAAAACTGTCTTGGTGCCGGCTGCGATACTCAGCCCTTGAATCAAGGACAATCAGGCCACGGAAATAGCAACGCGATGGACGGCACCACACGCTGACCGGGCCGGTAACCTTTGCGCGAGGAAGGAGGATCGAGCGGATGCTCCTTCCCGGCATGGCCGCGACGTTCGGGCCGAGAAAAAAATGGAGGAGGACAGATGAAAGCGCTCGTCTACCAGGGCCCGCGCGATGTGCGGATCATGCAGGTGCCGGATGCCAGAATTCAGGAATCCACTGATGTGCTGGTGAAAATCACCACCACGAACATCTGCGGATCAGACCTGCATATGTACGAAGGCCGTACGAATGTCGAGCAGGGAAAGGTGTTGGGACATGAAAACCTTGGGCGCGTGGTCGAAGTGGGGCCGGCCGTGAGGCGTGTGAAGATCGGAGATATGGTGTGTCTGCCCTTCAACATCAGCTGCGGCTTCTGCAACAATTGCGAGCGAGGCTATACCGGCTTTTGCCTCACCTTGAACCCGGGAGTCGCGGGGGCAGCGTATGGCTATGCGGGAATGGGCCCGTTTCAGGGCGGGCAAGCCGAATATCTGCGCGTGCCCTATGGGGATGTTAACTGTCTGGTTCTGCCTGAAGATGCATCGGAACGGGAGGCAGACTATGTGATGCTCGCGGATATTTTTCCGACGGGGTATGAATCCACCGAACTGGCCGGTGTGCAGCCGGGCGAAACGGTCGTTGTGTACGGCGCCGGACCGGTCGGACTGATGGCCGCCTATTCTGCTTACATCAAAGGAGCGGCCAGAGTCATGGTGGTCGACCGCCTTCCCGACCGGCTCGGCTTAGCTGAGGCCATCGGCGCCATTCCCATCGACGACTCGAAAGCGTCACCGGTCGAACAGATTCTTGAATTGACCGATGGCCAGGGCGCCGACAGAGGATGTGAATGCGTCGGCTACCAGGCGCATGATCCGGAAGGCCATGAGCAACCGAATCTCACCATGAACAACCTCGTGAGATCGGTTCGGCCGACGGGAGGGATCGGTGTGATCGGCGTCTTCGTCCCGGAAGATCCTCACGCAGCGGATCGATTGGAAAGGAACGGGCGGATTGCCTTCGACCTCGGGCTGTTCTTCTCGAAGGGATTGCGGATGGGATCGGGCCAAGCCAACGTCAAAAAATACAACCGCTATCTGTGTCGCTTGATTCACGAGGGAAAGGCCAAGCCGTCGTTCCTCGTATCGCACCAACTGTCGTTAGACGACGCGCCGGAGGCGTACCAGCAATTCGATTCACGCCAGCGTGGATGGACCAAAGTGATTTTGAGACCGGCGGCGTAAGCCGGGAAGTCCTCGCTGTCTGCTCGGCAGATCGCTTATCGGTGGCCTTATAATCGAATCGTGATACTGCTTCGTCCGGAAACCGGATCCAGGCTGGTGACCATCGTTCGAACCCTGCGCTCGACCACGCGTTCGATTCGCTCCATGAGCACATCCTGGCAAGACGTAAACATCGCCTCGTGCACCTGCCTCAGCAGGGCCCGTCCTTCCTCGGACTGAGCCAACCGAGCCTCGGCCGGAACGGCGCTGTTTCTCGTGATCGTGGCGTTGATCACATCGTCGGAAAGCTGAACTTGGACATGCGAGTAGTTCGACTTCATGAATTCCGTATGGAAATTCAGAATCGCCAGCATGACGGCGTATTCGAGATCGGCGGTGCTCCTGGCCTGCCCCATAGGCTAGCTCCCTATCCTCTGCCCATGACCTGAGATGGCGGAGCGAGACATGCCCCTCTGTGTATGTTGGAGCCAACGCGCGGCATCACGGGTTGAGGTGTCAATCGAGGCGTAGACCACTCCATCATGACAGCGAGGTCACCACCGCAAGCCTGGCCCGATCCCCGCGAGGCTCCGCTCGTTCGCGCCGGTTTTTCAAAATGACGGGATCGACAATGTCGCCGCACATCATGCAGTGCAAGGCCTGGAACGCCTGGCCCTGGGTCTCTAAAACATGATCATAGGCTTCGCGGTACATGGGACTATTGCATCGCAGGCAATTCATCACGCCTCCGTTGTGTCGTTCTGAGGGTGCAGGACTGCACGGACTCGATTTCTACATGGAGGTTGCAAAGGCCGGTCCAGGAATCATCCGTGGAGGATCGCGGCAGGCCCTCCGGCGGATTCACATGAAAACCGGCACGTTATCAAGATAGAGCTTGGGCGCGCCCGAACTCATCATCGGATGATGGACAGTGCCGATGAAAGAAGACGTGTACGCGCGCACCAACGCAGCGTGGGTTGTGCACCGGCACTCGGAAACAACCGGGTCGGGGCTGGATCAGGCGCGAGATTTTCGGCGGCGGTCCAACATCCAGCGGGTGACACCGAGATGCTTGGCGGCCATGGTTTTGTTCCCGCCGGAACGTGCCAAAACTTCTTCGATGATCCGGTCCTCCAGATCGGCGAGCGTTTGGGCACCGACCTGAAAACTGATGTGGACCTGCGACGGGTCAGCTGTTTGGACACCAGAAGGAGGTGCCAAGGGAAAGGTCGGGACCGAGGTGGGAGCTGCCTGTTGCACGTCTCCGGGAAAGTTGGAGGCTTCGAGAGTCGTCCCGCCACAGAACAAGACGGCGCGTTCGATCAAATTGCTCAGTTCCCGCACATTGCCGGGAAGCTGATACTCACGGAGCAGGGTTTGCGCGCTCGCGCCTAACGTCCGTACCGGTTTGGTGAGGGCCAACGCAGACCGGGTCAGGAATTGTTCTGCAAGGGGAATGATATCCTCCCGCCTCTCGCGGAGCGGCGGGACGACCAGGGTGACGACATTCAGCCGGAAATACAAATCCTCCCGGAACTCCCCCTTGGCCACCGCCTCCTTGAGATTCCGATTGGTTGCCGCCATCACCCGCACATCGATGGGAATGTTCACGGCCCCGCCGACTCTGCGGATCGTGCGTTCCTCCAACACCCGGAGGAGCTTCGCCTGCAAAGGAAGCGGCAAGTCGCCGATTTCGTCAAAAAAGATCGTGCCCCCCTCGGCCAATTCGAGGAGACCGCACCTCCTGCCGGTCGCGCCGGTAAAGGCGCCCTTCTCATGTCCGAAGAGCTCGCTCTCGAAAAGGTCTCGCGGGATCGAGGGGCAGTCCACCTCCACGCAGAGTTTTCCGGCGCGGGCGCTGTTGTAATGGATCACCCGTCCCATGTACTGCTTGCCGGTCCCCGTCTCACCCTGCAGCAGGACTGTCACCCGGTCGTTTTTGATCAGTTCCTGCAAGTGGGCGAGGAAGTTTTTCGTGACGGGACTTCGAGCGATCACCCGGTCGAGGGCATAGCGGGCGGCATCCTGCCCGCTATGCAACTGCACCTGACGCTGGAGGGTCAAAAACTCGGTCGCTCGGCGCAGCGTATGCAGCAGATCGTCCATGTCGATGCTTTTGGCGACGAAATCGAACGCGCCCAGCCGCATCGCCTCCACCGCATCTTTCACCGTCCCCCGCGCCGTCAACACAATGACCGGCAGTCCCGGCGACATCTGTTTCACCCGGGCCAGCACATCCAACCCCGAAAGATTCGGCATCACCAGATCCGCGACCAGCACGTCCGGCTCGAATGATCGGAGGAGACCCAGGGCTTCCTCGCCAGATCCGGCTGTTTGCACGACATAGCCCTGATCGCGCAGGCGCAGCGCAAAGGCTTCACGCACCGACGCCTCATCTTCCAGTAACAACAGATGCCAGGCCATTAGCACATCCCGCCTTCGACGTGAACGCCATCCACCGGGTGTTTCGTATTCAGAATGTTCCGATTTTTCATGAGCCCTCGTGCCGGACCGGCAGCCACACATCCACCACCGCCCCCCGGCCCGGCGGGCTTTGAATGACGAGCTGCCCATGATGGCGCTCGACGATGTCCCTCGTGATGGTCAGTCCGAGCCCCACCCCTTTGGCTTTTCCGTTCGTGAAAAAGGGTTCGTAGATCCGCTTCAAATCCTCCGCCGCAATACCCTTCCCTCCGTCGGCAAACCGCATCAACACACCGGGAACGCGCCGGAGCTCCGGCGCGAGAGTGGCATATACAGTGCCGCCTCCCGGCATCGCATCGATGGCGTTCATCACAATATTGAGGCAGACTTGAAGGATATGGGCTCTGGAAGCATCGACCGGCGGCAGGTCCGGCGCGATGGCGGTCCTGATCAGAATCTGATTCTTGACGAGGTTGGGCCGGAGCAGCGTGAACGTATCATCCAATACCGAGGCGAGGGCGCAGGGCGCGATGTCGAAGGGCCTGGGTCGCAACTGGCCCAGGTGGGACTCCAGAAGCTCATCGATCCGCGATGCTTCCCGGGCAATCAACCGGCAGCGGTCGCGGGCTTCTTGAGGCAGAGAGGTTTGCTCGGCCAGATGGGTGGCCAAACTCCCGAGCCCAATCAGTGGATTCCGCACCTCATGTAAAATCCCTCCCGCGAGTTGCCCGACCAGTTTGACCTGTTCGGTATGGCGGAGGGCCTCCAACATCTGCTCGCGCTCGCTGAGATCGGTCAGAATCGCCATGAAGTATTGCGTCGTGCCGTCGGAGGCCTTCACGGGGCTGACACTTTCCCAGACCAGAAACTCCGATCCGTCCTTCCGCCGGTTGACGAACCGCTCCACAAACGGATGGCCGGCGCGAATCGAGTCCCAGAGCCGCTCATAAAATTCCGGCGAATGTTTGCCGGATTTCAAAATCGCCGGGCGCTGGCCAAGAACCTCTTCGCGTGTCCATCCCGTCATGCGTTCCAGGGCCGGATTCCAGTCCACGATTCTGCCGCTCGTGTCCGTCATCATCACCCCGTCCTGCGCCGATAGAAACAGGCGATGATAGAAATCCATCTGCGTTTCTTCGTGCCGGCGGCGCTCCAGCACCGCCCCGATGGTATTCGCCATCGTGCAGAGAAATTCCTGCTCCTTCTGCGTGAACCGGCGGACGCGCTTCGAGTGGGCGGTCATCACCCCATAGACCCGATCCTCGACCAGCATCGGCACACACATCCCGGCCACCGCGCCATGCTCCGTCAGCAACTTCGAAGCGGAAAACCGCGTTTCCTGCCGGAGATCTTCGACCACCACCGGAACCCGCTCCCGAATCGCGTACCCGGCCTGCGAATGAGTGCCACCCTCGATCGTCAATTTCCCGATGAGTTCATCCCGCAACCCGCTTCCCGCCATGATGTAGAGATGGCCGTCCGGCTCCCGAGGCACGAGGATTTTGCACAGCTCGACTTCCAGGGCCGCCGCCGTTTCCTTTACGGCCTCGTTCATCAGCTCTTGGGCCGATACTCCGCTGACGCCCAGCGTGCCGATGCGCGCGAGCACCGATTGAAATCGCGCTACCTGCGACGCGTCTTGCGCGAGGAAGACACGTTCCGTCACATCCTCCAGCACCATCAGGACGCCGCGCTCCCCGCGATAGGGCACGACGTTGAACCGGCAGGCATAATAAAGGGGGCGACCGTCGTGTCCCACCAGCCGGTATTCCATGCTTTTCCGCGAGCCGAGATCGCGCTGGTTCCAGACAATGGCATCGTCCAGCAGGCGTTTTCGCAGCGCGGGCTCCGCACCTTCCTGTGGCGGCGCACCCTCCACCAATTCTGCGAATTGAGAGTTTTCGAAAATGAGGAGGCCTTTGCACACGAAACAGAGACCGCTGTGAATGCAGTCGCTCAACCAGGCGAGGACCTCTGCGGCTGCTGGTTCAAAGCGAACCGGCCGGGAGACCTTGGAACGGGTGCGATGGGAAGAGGGCATCAATGTCCTGCTCGTCTGGAGTCTCACATGGTGAATGCGGCGCGTGCCTCTGCGCGCCGCCAGTATAGCGAGCAGGACCGAGCCCGTCGAGAGGAAGACGAGAGGGCAGACCCTCGGACAACCTATGGCGTTTCACATTTCACGTCTAACGCTTCACGTTTTACGTTTCACGATCCACGCTTTAGGGGACCACGAAATGATCCCGCCGGGTGACCGCGACGTCGCTCACGAACATGGCGCCGGAATGTTTGTGGAACACCGGACCCAGCCCGGCCAGGATCGGCTCGATGCGCTCCTCGGGCACGACCGTAAATACGATCACCTGGCTGCTGGTGTCGTCGAACAACAGGTGTCCCTCATGGAATCCATGGTGGCCCTTGCCCGACACATTGTTGATGATCGTGTAGCCGGTCGCTCCCACCCGGTCCAACAGACTGGTGACGATTTTCAAATGCTCCCCTTCGACCACAATGCGAATCTCTTTCATCGGATGCAGCGTCAGCATACTCCGCTCCCTTCCTCCTATTGAGTCTTCCTCTCCTGTTCAAATGATGTCGTCTGTGCCCATGTCTCTTGCGCCGTGCCGACCGCCTCACCATCTTTCTGAAACCGGGACCGCTCTGATGTTCCCACGAGGTCGGCGGACAGAAAAGAGTGTGGCTCCGGTGTGTCGGACACCGGCTGCCAGCCCTGCATGATGTCGTAGTGATAAAACTTCGCTTCCTCCGGTTCACAAACCACCAGCGAGACCCATTCATTCTCGAAAAGCCGCTCGAGGCCGGGATGCCGCGCGATCACCGCCTCGACTCGCGCGCGGGGAGATTCAATCACAGCCAATAATCGCGTGGGTTCGTGATAGGGCACCGGCCCATCCAGCACGGTTTGCGCCGGGAGCCCCAATCGAAGGTCGCCGGTGGCCCCGCTCATGACGCCTACCCGCCCGACGATGTTGTGATACACCTTGCTCCCGCTTCCATACACCTCATTGTCCACGGTGGAGAAATAGTGCTCCATGTTGATCCACTGGGCCACGATGAGCGGCGCCGTCATGATCGTTTCCAGCAATTTCCCGGACTCGTCCTGCCGATAATCATAGGAATGCAAAAAGGACCGGCCATCCAGGTTCAACGGCCGCGTCAGCTCACGCCGGCCGACGATCAGGAGATTGTTTTTCGACAGGCCCCACTCCGGACGGACTTGCGCCCAATCCACGCTTCGGCGGCTGGCCCTGGTGAGCGGATCTTTCCGTTTCGATGCCCCCGCCGGTCCCTCCAATGCCAGGCCCCGTTCCTGCGCCGACTGCGCCCCCGCCTCTTGCAGATCATCCAGCAACCGCAGCAGGTCTTTGCGGTGCGTCGCCGGCACATCTTCCAAGTCGACGATCCTGACATCGTTCCGAGTCGTATCATGCGCCGCGGCCACAAAATGCGAATCGATCGGAATCTTGATGCCACGCCCCTCCAACACTTTGCGCACGGCCTGGTTGTTCGCCATCGCAGCAAAGGCCCGCGCATTCGGCAAGCCGCTGTTCCCTCCACAGGCGCCGCAATCGAGCGCGGACTCATAGGGATTGTTGTCGGACGTGCTTCCGTGGGAACACATCACGACCAGGCGCGCAAATCCAGAGGTGAATCCCATGAGACGGAGCGCCGCCTCCACGGCATAGGCCTGTTCGGAGACCGAAAACCCATGCACGGTAATGCGCTGGAGACGGGACGACATACCGCGGGGAGTGAGATTCAACGTGCGCCGGAATCGTTCGTACAAGGCATCCGCTTCGGCAGGCGTCAGACCGAGGCTTTTTGCCACTTCGCGCGTCTTCTGCTCGCTCTGACTGTCCATCGCGCCGAGGCGGATGGCCTCAATCAAGGTCGGGGTGATATCGGAACCGAGCGCAGGAAATTCCCGCCGCAGCGCGGCTCGGATAGCCGCGCGCTGCTCTACAGCCACCATCTCTTCCGCCTCATCCCTGGTCAGCTTGTCGATGGTGAGCGTCGTCGCCAAGGGCGGCAGCCACAGGCCCTTCAGCCAGACACTCATGCGTTGGTACCAGAGAGGAACAAGCGTCTTGCCGAAAAACGGGACGCTGAAGAACCAGCCCAGGGCTTCGACCATGACGTACGGCGTGATGACGTTTTCTTTGAGATCGTGCAGAAGAGTATGGCCGGCATGGCTGAGACGCGCAAACAATCGATGCCGGCTCGCCGCCGCCCCATGATAGCTGCGCGGAATCTCGCGGATATGGTTCTTGGGTTTCAGCAATACCGGGGCATGGGTGACCGGATGCTCCTCGCCAAACGCCTGGTACTTGACCGGAATGCCAAAAAACCCTGCCACGCCCAGGGTCTCGTATCCTCCGAGTTGTTCGAGGTGCCGCCGAAAAATTTCCGATCGAACATCGATGCAAAAGACCATCTGCGCCAGCGGTCTCGAAGCTCCACTCGAAACCGCCTTCTCATCATCATCGCGCAACTGTTTCGCCACCCCGGTCAATTGCCCGACCACGTCACGGCGATGGCGACCTTCCAGGGCTTCCAACCAGCGATGGCTGTGCTGCGCGGGGGGAAATCCATCCAGCCACGTCAAAATCGTGAGCACGTCGGCGGATGAGGTCTGATTGATGAGTTCGGGATCGACGCCCATCGCCGTCGCGAGCGCGAGCAACCGTTTGGCATCGCGTCGCATGATCTGTGCGGCACGCCATGCTGCGGTCTGCTCATAGACCTGCTTTCCGGTTTCGTTCCATGTAGCTGGCTGGGCCGTCTGGTGAAGACGGCTCCATGTCCGCATCTCCCCCTCGACGGATGGAGCCAATCGGCCTGCCACCAACTGACGTCTCAGCCAATGGGCATACGGCGCCTGATCGATGTACCCGCGAATCGCATCATACTGTCCCGCGATCTCCAGCAGCTCGCGGCAACGCAAGGCTACCAATTCGCGTTCGTAGAACAACCGCACCGCGAGATATTTCACGAGATCGATCGGATACCGCGCCTGCCAGGGATGATTCTGTTCTTCGGCGCGCCACTTGATATACCCGGTCCAGCCGGGAAGCGCGGCCAGGTGCAAGGCGAAGTAGGACTCCCAGGCGGATTTTGGAATGCCCAGATCGGTAAGGCACTGCAAGACCGCTTCTTCCGGCCGCTCGCCTAGGGCATTGATCTTGGTGGGTGCATCCTGAATCCCGAGCAGCCGCAAGCCGGCATCATAGCGAGCCAATCGCTTCCACGCGCGATAAAACGTGTGCTCTCGATCCGGCATGACCCAGGAAGCCTCGCCTTCATCCAGGAACACCCCGCACCACTTGATCATCTGTTCGTCGATGTCCGCCGCGACGAACGTGCCCAACGTGCGGTCGCACCAGGTCGAAAGAGTTTCATGGGACAACAGGTCCACGGCTTCCCACGGAACGAGCGGTTCGGGCACGGCAGTCCGAGCCTGCGCGACAGACGAAGTCAGCCATGTGGTGAGGCGCTCCAGCAGCTCGTCTGGCGCCGATGGAGGAGCAGGTTGTTCCGCCGCGACATCGTCCAACCCATGCACCATGGCATGCCGGAGCAATTCCAAATGGGACAACTCCCGTCCCGCAAACGAGACACGCCGGTCGCTCGCGAGCGGAGCCAGCACCTGCGTGACATCCTCCTGGCCGATGCGACCTTGCGAAAAGTAGCGGCGATAGAGAGCGCCGGCGAGATACCCTTTTCCGCCCAGCAGTTGTTCCCCGCGCTTGACCGCTTGATCGAAAGGCAGATGCTCCAATCCATGCAGCGGATTGTGGTGGATAAACGTGCGCATGGGCCAGTAGGCCGCGATCGCCTCTCCTGCCAGCTCCACATGGGACCGCAGCTCCATCCGCTGGGCATCTGTGAAGGCGCGTTGTTCGAGTGCCATCCAATGACTCCGTTGTGGTCGCCGGCGCCGCCTGACTAGCGCCGAAATGCCGTTCGCCCGAGCATGCGCATCAGGTCTTCGACATAGAGCCCGTTGAGAAAGGTCACATAGGCCCGCGCGCGCAGCGTCTCGATCCAGGGCGGCATGAGCAGCTTGACCCCTTTGGCCTTGCCGTAGATCAGGCCCCAGGCCGCGATGATCAGGATCACGGCGCAGCCCACCACCAGATCGAAGAACGAGCGATTCCATTCCGCCGCGCGCATGAAGGACTCCGCCGTCTCATGTCCGGGATACAGGAAATGCGTGAACGCCTCGCCCGCCCACAAATACGTGAGGCCGATGACCGCGAGCGCCCCGAGCATCGTGAGCGAGACGGTCCATGAGGCGCCGGTGTGCAACCGATACAGCGTAAACATCGCCTGCGACGTCGTGACCCACCCGAAGAAGAGAAAGATCACCGCGCCCTGGGCATCCTGCAGCGGAATACTGACGACCCCATGCACGACGAGCAGGATCACCAGCGGCAGCACCAATGTCGCCACCAAACCGGTTGTCCACGTCATGGGAGAAAAGCTATGAGTCTCATCCACCTTCGCCGCCGGCGGCAATTTGTATTCCGTTCTGGCCTTATGGATGACGGACCCGGAATTGAGAAACAAGGTAGCCTTGAACAGGCCGTGGGCGCAAAGATGAAACACGGCCAAAGCAAAGGCGCCCAGTCCGCACTCCATGACCATGTAGCCCATCTGTCCCATCGTGGAGTAGACGAGGCGGCGCTTCACGCTGGTCTGCGTCAACATCGCGCTGGCGCCGATCAAGGCCGTCACGCCGCCGATGACAAACAAGAGGTGCAGCGTCGTCGGAGCAAAACTGAACAGCGGCGCCAGCCGATTCACGAGAAAACCGCCGGCATTGACGATTCCCGCATGCATCAAGGCTGACACCGGCGTCGGCGCCTCGATCGTGCCGACCAGCCAGACATGAAAAGGAAATTGGGCCGACTTGGTCATGACCGACAGGATCAACAGGAGGGTCGCCGCCAAGGGCACGTCCAGGCCGATCCGCAACGCGCTTGAGTCAGCCAGTGATTCGGAAGAGCCCTGCAGCCGCGCGAAGAGTTCCGTCAGGTCCAATGTGCCATAGGCCCCGTAGAGCAGCATCAGTGCCACCGCAAACGCCGCATCGCCAAACCCCTGCGTCCAGAAGGTCTTTTGGCCCGCTTCTCTGGCGGCGCGACTCGCCGGGTTACAGACCAGTAGCGAGGACAACAGCCAGGTCACCAAATGCCAGCACACGAACATCCACAGAAGATTGCCGCTGGTGACCAGACTGAGCAGCACGGAGGTCAGGGCGCCCAGGAACGCAAAATATCGGACATATCCCGCATCGCCGACCATGTAGCGCCCGGAGTACACATGAATGATCAGGCTGACGGAACTGATGAGGACCATCATGACCGCCGCCAATCGATCGACCAGAATCGTATAGGCCAACGGTCCGTTAGATCCGCCCAAAATCGTCATCCGGATCGGATCACCATAGAACACGAGCACAAACGTGGCCACCGAGGTGAGCGACGCACACCAGAGCGCCCCGATCCCGATGCGCGAGATGCGTTCACCCATTTCGCGCCAGAAGAGAGCGATGAAAAGCGTGCCCAGCAGGGGCGAAAAGATCGTCAATAGGGGAACAACGGCTTCCATGACACGAAGGTCTCCAACACTGCCTACTTTGCGCGGGGTCAACAGCAAGAACAAGGCCCAGGGAGGACATACCTCTGAAAAGCGGTGAAATGCAAGAAATCACGGAATCGGCCTGTCACCGGTCGTCTCAGCAAGAGTTGTAATTCAGAAAGCCATGTGCATCCATGCACGGACGTGCATGGATGCACTCCATTCATGAAACGCGCAATCCCAACAACGGAAGCAATCACGCACAGCAGAAATGAAGCAGCGGGACGCGCCCTCCCATGATCAACGGGCCGCCCCGCCCAGTCATAGGGTGTGAAGGGGTTGCGAAACCCCGCATGGAAGGTGATCCCGAGCGGCATCGATTCCGCACTGTTGCTTGATGTGTTTCCCGGCCTATGATAGCGTTCGCGCAGAGGCACGTGCGTCATGCAGACCCGTCACCACCGTACAGCCAGGCCTGACCGCATCCTGCGCGGATGGGTGGTGCTTTGGTTGCTCGCCTTGCCCCTGTTCCACATCCACCCGGAAACGGATCCGCATCATGGCGAGGCCGGTCATGTCCATGCCGCGGCCGTGCATACGGTCTTCTCAGGCGACCTTGAAGGCGAGTTCGGCGAACCACGAGAGACCGCCCCTGTACGGCCTCACGCCGGTGAAGGGCCGGCGGTTTCGACTGAAGGAACACATGCCTGGAGTACCGATCCCGAACTCAGCCTCTTCCTGCTGAACGACGCCACCGACCGCAAGCTGGTCAAACCGCTGCTCACGCATCTCCTGTTTGTCGCCTATTCTCTTCTGCCCGTCGCTGATTCGCATGACGGTCCGCACGATGAGCCGTTGTCGTCCACCGGCACCATGCTCTTCACCCGGGATGTGCCGGCACGTGCTCCGCCCTCCCCGTTCTTCAGCTAAATATCACCCCTTTTCACAGCAGACATTCTGATCGCACGCACGTCTTCAGCGAGGCCTGCTCTGGGTCCCGTCTGACGATCGGTGCAGAACAGAGGAGGCTTCCGATGATCCCTCATAGGGTCCTTTCCCTGCTGATGGCTTGCCTCTTCAGCCTCTTGGGCGCGCTGTCCTGGGCTGGAGAGAACCGCCCTCACGCCTATTCTTTGACCGACATTCTGACGCTCGCGGCGCAACACAATCCCGTCCTGGCCGGAGCCGAAGGACTGGTGAAACAAAGTCAGGGGCAACAGATTGCCGCCGGCGCCTATCCGAATCCTTCCATCACCGGAATTGCCGGACGCGGCTCGATTCGTGACCCCAGTACCGGAACCCACGTCACCGAGCGGACGTTGACCGTGGAACAACCTCTGGAATGGACGAGCAAACGCCAGGCCCGCCAGGAAGCGGCGGATGCCGGCCTGGCCGGTGCGAACGCCGCCTTGGAGGACGCCCGCCTTTCATTGCTCGCGGATGTCAAAATTGCGTTCTATCACCTCCTGTTCGGCCAACGCGATGTCGAGCTGTCCGCTCAAAATGTCACGAATGTGGAAGAGGTCTTGCGAACGGTGCAGGCACGCGTAACGGCCGGTGAAGCCACATCCTTCGACAGTCTGAAAGCCGGTGTGGAGGTGCAGAAGGCGAAAAAGGAAGTGGCGCGGGCCAACAATGCCTTGCTGGTGGCCAAGGCACGGCTGAATACCCTCACCGCCGGTACGCTCGGGAAGGAGTTTTCCGTTCAAGGCGATTTTGACAAGCCGAAACAAAATCTCAACGCAGAGGGATTGGCCGCTCAGGCGTTGGAACGACACCCCGCCGTTCGACGCGTGAACAAACTGGCGGAGCAAGCCGACCATACGCTGCGCTTTGAGCGGGAAGCCCGCGTCCCGAACGTCAGTGTGATCGGAAGTTACCATCGCGAGGCGGGCGACGAATCCCTTACGGCCGGTCTGGCCGTGCCGCTTCCGCTGTGGTACCGGCGTCAAGGCGAAATTCAATCCGCATTGGGCGCCAAACACCGCGCCGACGCCGAACGCCTGCGAGCGCAACAGGAATTAGAGCAGGCCATCACCCAACATGCCCAGGAAGTGCGGACGGCGCAGGAGCAACTGCTGGTCTTCGAAACGGGTTTGTTGAAACAGGCGGAACAGACCCTCAGCGTGGCACGAACGAGTTTCCGGCACGGCGCAGCCAGTCTTCTGGACGTCCTGGATGCGCAACGGGTGTATCGCCAGACTCAGCTCGAATACGCCCAGGTGCGAGCGGATCTCTCCATCGCATTGGCCCGGCTCGAGCGCGCGCTGGGAACTTCATTATGAACGCCGACCAGAGTGAACGGACCATTGGAGTGCAGCGATGACGAGACGACTGACGACGATCGGCATGGTGCCCGCGCTGCTCTGGCTCCTGTCTGGTTGCAGCGATCAAGGAGCGCAGCCACCAAAACCTGCCGCGACCAGCAATGCTCCGGCAACTACCGGGAGCAATAAAGCGATTCACCCGCCGCCGGCAGTCCAGGCTCGCCTCCGTATCCAGCCTGCCGCCCTTCGCGCGGTGCCCGAACTGATCACCGCTCCCGGTGAGGTGGCCCTCGACCTGAAACAGGTCGCGAAGATCACGTCCCGCATCGGCGGGCAGGTGGAGCGCATCCACGTGCAGTTGGGGGATCGCGTCAAAAAAGGCCAAGCGCTGGTCGCCATCGGCAGCCTGCAGCTCGATCAGTTGATCGAAGAATATCTCGTGGGCAAAGCGCAAGCCGATGTGGCGGAGAACAGCTTTCACCGGACGGAAAAACTGCGCGCGGACGACATCGTCACGGAGCGCAAACTGATCGAAGACAAGGGTCTCTATCTCGAAACGCAGGCGCGGTTCCAACACATCCGCGAACGCCTGGCCAATATGGGGATTTCGACGGACGACCTGAAGCAGGGCCCGCACGAGAAGAGCCACCTCTACACCTTGACCGCGCCGATCGCGGGCACCGTCGTCATCCAGAATGCGGTGCGCGGGCAGGGAGTCGGTCCGGGCGACGAATTGTTTGAACTCGTCGATACCAGCCGCGTATGGGTCTTCGCCAATTTGCCCATTGAACAGGCCAGACACTTCAAAGAGGGGGACTCGGGCACCATCACGCCAAAGGGCGGCGATGCCATCGTGGCGCCGCTCACCTATCTCGCGCCGGTGGCGGACGAGGCCACTCGCACCATTCGCGTGCGGTTCGAGGTCGCCAATCTCCAAGGACAGTTGAAACCACGCGAGTACGTCGAGGTGGCACTCGGCTGGTCGGGGCCACCAGTGGTCACCGTTCCCATCACCGCCCTCACCACCATCGACAAAACACGCGGACTGTTTCTCGAAACCGCAGACGGCTATACGTTCGTGCCGATCGAAGCTGGCCGCGAAGGCGGGGGCTGGGTGGAGATCCGGCGCGGCGTGAAGGATGGCGACCGAATCGTCACCGACGGCGTATTCGATCTGAAAAATGTGCTGCTGAAGGAACACATCGGATCGGGCGAATGAGGCGCGCATGAACCATCTGCTGACGTTTTCGCTCCGCTATCGTTTTTTTACTCTCGCGGCGATCGCCGTGGTGATGGCCTCCGGCCTCTGGTCGTTCGCGCACCTCACGATCGATGCCGTTCCCGACCTGACGCCGGTGCAGGTGCAAATTCTCACGCGCGCCCCGGCGCTGGGCCCCGTCGAGGTGGAACAATTCGTGACGTTTCCCATTGAAGCCTCCTTGAACGGGTTGCCGGCTCTGCGCGAGCTGCGGTCCACTTCACGGTATGGCCTCTCTGCCGTCACCGCCATCTTCGAGGATCGCACGGACATCCATCGAGCCAGGCAGTTCGTCGCGGAGCGGTTGGCCCAAGCGATGGAACGCATCCCTGCGGAATACGGCCGCCCGATGATGGGCCCCCTCACGACCGGACTGGGTGAGGTCTATCAATTCACGGTAAAAGGCGACGGCTACAGCCCGATGGCCCTGAGAACGTTCCTCCAATGGGACATCGGCATGAAGTTGCGCGCCGTGCCCGGCGTGGTGGAGGTCAATATCTGGGGCGGCGAACCGCAGCAGTTCCACGTCATCGTCGATCCGTCGAAATTATTGTCGTTCAAATTGTCGATGAAGCAGGTGTTCGACGCCTTGCAGCGCAACAACGCCATTGCCGGCGGCGGGTATATCGAACACCAGCGCGAACAATTGTTGATCCGAGGCGAAGCGCTCGCCACCCAGACCAGCGATCTGGCCCAAATCGTCGTGGCCCATGGACCAGGCGGCGTGCCCATCTATATCGCCGACCTGGCCGAGGTGAAGGAAGGATCGGCGCTCAGAATCGGAGCCGCCACGGCGATGGGCGAAGGCGAGACCGTCATCGGCATGGTGCAAATGCTGGCCGGAGAAAATGCGCAGGAGGTCGTCACTCGCGTGAAGGCACGAGTGCAGGATATTCAGGCCACCCTCCCCGCCGGCGTCACCATCGACCCCTACTACGATCGTACGATCTTCGTGTCCAAGGTCATGCAGACCGTCCGCAACAACCTGCTGGAAGGCGGGCTGCTGGTCGTTGCCGTCCTCTTTCTGTTTCTTGGGGACCTGCGGGCCGGGCTCATCGTGGCTTCTGCCATTCCCCTCGCCATGCTGATCGCCTTCATCGGCATGATGCAGGCTGGGCTCTCCGGCAATCTCATGAGCCTCGGTGCGATCGACTTCGGACTGCTGGTCGACGGCTCGGTCGTGATGATCGACAACATCCTCCGGCGGTTGGGCGACAAGCCACCGCCAAACAAAGAAGCCCGGTTGAAGGAAGTGCTGGCCGCCGGCCAGGAAGTCTTGCGTCCCATGACGCTGGCCGTGACGATCATTATCCTGGTGTACGTCCCGATCCTGGCGCTCACCGGCATCGAAGGCAAAATGTTCCGCCCAATGGCGGTGACGGTCATCATGGCCTTGACCGGCTCCCTCTTGCTCGCCTTGACAGTCACGCCGTTGCTGTCCTTCTGGTTTGTGCGGGCGAGACCGGGCGGGGAAACCACGGTCGTCATTCGCGGCTTGAGACGAGTCTATGCACCCTGTCTGCAGTGGGCTGTGGCCCGTCCAATCTGGCCCCTGTCGATCGCGCTGGGTCTGTTTACCGTCAGCCTTCTGGCGGGAACCCGGCTGGGGATCGAATTTGTTCCACGCTTAGAGGAAGGGGATCTGGTGGTGCAGGTGTGGCGACTCCCGAGCATCTCATTGAGTGAATCGGTCACCACGGCACTGGATATCGAACGCGTCCTCAGGCGTTTTCCCGAAGTCACGCGGGTCGTCACCCGAACCGGCAGCCCGGAAGTCGCCACGGATGTCATGGGCGTCGAAATGTCCGATGTCTTCGTGATCCTGAAGCCCCAGCGCGAGTGGGTCACGGCACACAGCCGCAACGAATTGATCGAAGCGATGAAACGGCAGATCACCGAACAGGTACCGGGGGTCGGGCTCGGGTTTACCCAACCGATTGAAATGCGCTTCAATGAATTGATTGCCGGCGTGCGCTCAGACCTGGCGGTCAAAATCTTCGGGCCGGATCTCGACGTCCTGAAGCAGCAGGCTGAACGGGCGGCGCGGGCGCTTCAACAGGTACAGGGCGCGGCTGATGTCAAAGTGGAGCAGGTCGCCGGCCTCCCCTTACTGCGCGTCATTGTCGATCGTGCAGAAATCGCCCGTTACGGGCTCACGGCTGAAGAAGTACTCACCCTTGTTGAATCGGCGCGAGTCGGGACGGTCGTGGGGACGGTCGTCCAGGGTTCCCGCCGGTTCGAATTGGTCGTGCGGCTGGCGGATCGGGTCTCGCGTGATCCTGGTTCCTTAGGCAGTCTGCTCATACCGACCATGCACGGAGAACTGGTCCCGCTCTCGCGGGTCACCAGCATCCTCGTCGATTCTGGTCCGGCACAGGTGAGCCGCGAGCATGTACAGCGGCGAATCGTAGTCGAGACGAATATTCGTGGACGTGACCTCGGCGGTTTCGTGGCCGAGGCTCAACGCGCCGTATCGCAGGCGGTCACACTCCCGCCAGGGTATGAGCTCATCTGGGGTGGGCAATACGAACATCTCCAGGAGGCGGGCAAACGTCTGGCCATGGTCGTGCCGGTTACCCTGATGCTGATTCTGGGCATGTTATCCGTCATCTTCGGCACGCTACGCCCTGCCCTCCTCATTTTCCTCAATGTGCCACTTGCCCTGTCAGGCGGAATCCTCGCCTTGTGGCTCCGGGGGTTGCCGCTCAGCATTTCGGCCATTATCGGATTTATCGCCCTGTTCGGCATTGCCGTCCTCAATGCGGTCGTCCTAGTGAGCCATATTCGCCAGCTGGAGGCGGAAGGAGTTTCCACTGAGGAAGCCGTCCTGCAGGGAGCGATGGATCGCTTGCGGCCTGTGTTGATGACAGCCCTGGTTGCAAGCCTGGGCTTTCTTCCCATGGCTCTGGCTACCAGTATGGGGGCGGAAGTCCAACGCCCACTGGCCACCGTGGTGATCGGGGGTCTGCTGACGTCGACAGCCCTGACCCTGCTGGTTATCCCCGCGCTGTATTCGCAGCTGGTCCCGCAGGCAGGCTGGGACCCGACGGCATCCGACGGCCGCGCGAGCAGACGAGAGCGCCATTCAGGTATAACCTCATATGACATCACGATAAATCGGTAATCACCCTCAGGCGATACGGCGCCGCTTCCGACTCTTTTCTGGACAGACTTTCATCCCGGCGGTAAGCTTTCCTCTACGAGGCGAAGTGTCTGCACGCAAGCCAGGGGCCTGCGCAGTCGCTCAAACGAATTCATAACCGGCCCATCTTCCCGAGGAGTAGTTATGGCGACCATCATGGTGATCGACGACGAACCGTCCATCCGCGGCCTCCTGCGCGAGGTCCTGGAACGATCAGGACATAAGGTGGTCGAAGCCAAGGATGGGCGTGAAGCGTTGGATCTCTATCAGAAGCATAAAGCCGATCTGCTCATCATGGACTTGTTGATGCCGGAAGTGGATGGATTGGAAGCTACGCTGCAGCTCACCCGCGAATATATGGACACCAAAATCATCGCCATGACCGGCGCTCAAGGGGATCGGAATTTCCTTGATATCGCCCGGCTCTTCGGCGCGCACCGGACGTTCGAAAAGCCCTTCGACTTGAAGGAAATGCTGAACGCCGTGGAGGCGGAGCTGGCGCAGAAATAAGCACCGCTCTCAATCGCATCAACTCACTCAACAGGAAAAAGTACTAGAAACCCTCTCGCCGATTCTGCCAGAATCGGTCGTGCAGCAGACCCCCACAATCAGGCGCTCGTGTTGGTAACCCCGTCCCGCGCAAAAGCTCTCTGGTATGCCTGGGGCATCTTTATTCTGCTCGTAGGCATCCTGCCACTTCATAACTTCGTCGGTCATGCGCATTGGCAATATATTCGCTGGGTGCCGACGCCGGACCAATTGAGCTCCCCGGCAATCCTCCTGGATCTTGGAGTCGATGCGGTCGCCAACATTCTGCTCTTCGTACCCTTCGGCTTGCTCTATGCGCTTCGCGGGCTGGATGGACAATCGCCCGCTCCTCGTCATTTGTTGCTGATGGCCTTTGCGCTCTCCTTCAGCATCGAGTACTACCAGGTCTATTGTCATAACCGCAGCACGTCTCTCCTCGACCTGCTGGACAATGTCCTGGGCGCGTACCTCGGGATGAAAGCGGGAGAAGTGTATGTCAGAAAAAGCGCGCCAGCAGTGGTAGAACCGGCTGCATAAGATTATTGCCAGCCTGTCGGGTCATAACCCCGGTCTCGTAAACACCGATCGACATAATTCGTAAACGCCGCACTGGGTGAGGACCGTTTGAACAAGCCTCGCAAAAAGCCCGCGGTGGCGCCGCTGGCTGCGCCGACCATCGCGCCGCGTCCCGGGTGTCCCAGAATAGCCCCTCCCACAGCTCCCGCAGCAGAACCGATAGCCCCGCCGCCCACCGTGCCGGTGGCCACCTGAGCCGTCTTCCCGTCGCTGGACGAAGCCCCGGCCTCTTTCGCCAGAGCCATGCAATCCTGGATATCGGCCTGAGCCGCATCGGCGCCGACCTGTTGATAGTGGGCATTCGGATAGAGAATGGGTTTGGGTGCAGCGCAGCCAAAAAGCACGAGACTCAGGACACAGAGACAAGCCATCTGCCTCATGACACAGACCTCCGGTGCGCTGAATGTGTAAAGGGAACTGCACACCGACCCGGCGATGGAAAGCTATGGCTCAGATCCGGCCGCCCAAGTCCTTGCGCTGCAAGGCTCGCATCATCACGGAATCGTTGTAGGCCACCTCACTGAGCGCATCCATGATGTGCAGACCTTTGGCAGCCACCAACTCTTTGGCCTTGGCGTAGTTCTTCGCGCTGAACCGGGCCACGGCCGGCTGGCCGTTCACGATCTGGCAGGCCAGAACTTCACCGCCGGCGACATCCATCGTTCCCCCTTCTTCAACCAGCTTTTTCGCCTGCGGCACCGTGATCTGATGCAGCTGGGCAAACTCCTCCAGCCCGCCGGTTTCCACCAGACGCCCATCGGGCATGATGCACAACCGTTTGAAATGGGGAGACCAGTCTTTCCGAAAATCGATGAATTTGATGTCGCCACCTTTGGCCACGGCGCGATCCAGTGTGCGGTAATCGAGACCGAGATTTTTCTGCGCGAGTTTGGTTTTCAATTCTTCCGGCAGCGTCCGGTAAAAGATCTCTGCGGCGGCATCGGCCAATGAGACGGCGCGTGCCCTGGCCCATTGCTCCGCTTCGGCGAACTGCATGAGATCCAGCACCCAGGTCTGCTTGGGGGAACCACCCGTTGCATCCACCCGACAGGCAAAGAGCCCCCGTGTGAGCAAGCCTGCCACTTGCGGATAAACATATACGCCTCCATTCGTCAGGAGCTGCATCATTTGATCCAACGGCACATCGTAACTTTCCGCCAGAATCTTCGCATGCGCCGCCAGATCTTCCGGCAAGGTCATGGCGCAAGCCGTCACATTGCCCGGCGCATCGAATTCCGAGTAATCCTCGATCACGTTGTACAGAATCGGCGGCTTTGGCTTCTCGATCTTCTTCTTGATCTTGAACATATGAGCTCGTGCCTCGTATCTCGTCGTTCGTCTCTCGTGTAGAAAAGATCCTGCGCGATCATTCACTCCGCCGCAAGATGGTAATAGGCTGGCAAGGTCAACAGCCGCCCGTCGTCTACCGGTCCACCGATCGTAAAGTGATAGAGCGATTGCAGCCTCAGGTCCTTGATCCCGAC
Source organism: Nitrospira sp. (assembly GCA_022226935.1). GTDB lineage: Bacteria > Nitrospirota > Nitrospiria > Nitrospirales > Nitrospiraceae > Nitrospira_A. Next base: position 736,286 of record CP092081.1, on the reverse strand, counting down.
GATCTCGTGCACCGGATCATCGAAAAAACAGCCGATGCCCGTCCCTCGCACCCCGGCTGCTTCAGCCTCCAAATACAACACCTGCCCGACCAGCCCTGTTTCCCAAAAGAGGCGTGGATACCACCAAGGCCCCCCCTCCCGCAAGCGCCCCTCGAACTCGGCCAACATGCCGAGTGAAAACGCGCTGTCCCCCGCAATGCCCTGATGGCAACTGACCTGAGCGGCCAAGCGCTGCGCACTGCCTTGCAGCAGCCAATATAAGGGCAGATCGTTCGGACAACCAGGCGCCGGAGTCCACTCTAATTCAGCATTCATCGCCTGCTGCAGGAGCGGCAGCCTCTTCGCATCCCGCACTAACACGTAGAGGCCAGGCTCCAGGCCCTCCACGCGGTGCACGAACAACAGCAGATGAATCGCCGGATCCCAGGGCAAGAGATCCCACGGCATGGGCCGGTGCAGTTGCGGTTGGTGGGCCTGAGGCATCAGCCGATGCAAGAGATGAAAAAACGTGGCGCTGGAAATCGACGTGCGTCCGTCGAACGACACGGCGCTCCGGCGTTGTCTGATGATCGCCGTTGCCTCGATCGTCGTTCGTGAAGCGTGAAGCGGCTTGGACAGGACCGGGCTCTGAGTAAGCTGAATGGTACGATGTTCCACAGATGTCTTCCAGGAGGCCTCTGCGACCTCGTCGATGGCGTCCCAGTGCACGCCATGCTCGCGGCTCAAGTGATTGGCTTGGCCATGCCATGGACCATTCGCCAGTTCCTGCACCAGCTCGAGGTCGAGAGACAAGGGTATTGCGGTTGGCTCTGTGCGCTTCACGAACGACGATTCACGCTTCACACCTTCAGCAGCCCAAACCACCGCCAGACAGTCGGGATGCTCCGGCTCGGCCTCGCCGAAATCCTCCCGGCGATGGGTCCCCAACAGCCGTGCCACCTGATTTTGTTCCACCCCGTCCAGCAACAGCATCGTCCATCCGAGCGTGGCGGCCGCAATCCTCGCCGCGCCAAGGGCGTGACCCACATCGTGGTTGCAATAGCGAAAGGCCCGTTCTCCATACTTCCAAGCTTCCCGCCAATGGACGGAACTGAGGCCGAACAGAAATGCGCCGTCAGGAAACGGTGCGAGCAACCGAGTGATCTGCGCAGGTGGAAAATCGGCGCGTAACTCCAAGCCATGTTCCTTGGCGGCGTAGTGATAGAGGCCGGGCGGGAGATCCAAACCATCGACCGGCGGGACAAGCACATACCCTTCCGTCGGGTGCAGATTGCCGGACGACGGATTGTTGCGGAGGGCCCATTCCGACTCCCCTGCTCGCTTCCAGGCCGAAAGCCCCAGCGCCAGTTCAAACAACCGTGAGATGGTCCGGATGGTCAATGGCTGCGGAGCCACTGCGCCTGGCCGATAGATAGCATCGTAAGACGGCGACTGCGGATCGTCATCCGGGCTCAGCAACGGCAAACGGATCAGGTGCGCCCCCTCGAACCGCCGAAACGGATTGGGTTGGTTCGCCCAATCCAGAAACCCCAGCGAGCGCGCGTACCGATTAAAATGATGTTTCGTTCGAATGTGATAGGCGATCACCCGGTCGATGGGGTCAGCCGAAGCGGGCTCGGCAGGCTCGCCGGAAGACGGATGGTCGAGAGTCATGCGGCAGTCTAACGAGGCGGAGGAACGAAAGTAAACGCACCGCCTGCTCAGCCCAGCAGCCGGGCGATCCCGAAGGCCGCCGCTGCAGCGAGGCCGCCGACCAGTACCGTTTGGATCCCGCCTCGCCAGGGCGGCACGCCGGTCAATCCGCTTTTCACGTAGCCGAAGACGAACAAGGCCACGGGAGTCACCGCCACCGACCACCACAACGCGGTCGCAACCTCATGGAACACCATGTAGGGCAGCAAGGGAATCAGTCCGCCGATCACATAGGAGAGCGCGATGGTCCAAGCGCTCAACCGCGCCCGCGACGGATCAGGCTCTTCCAATCCCAGTTCAAACCGCATCATGAAATCGACCCACCGGCTGGGATTCGCTTGAAGCGAGTCGATCAACGGAGCGATGTGTTCATCGCGCAACCCGTAGCTCCGAAAAATCTCGGCCACCTCCTCGGCCTCCTTTTCGGGAATATGCTCGGTCTCCCGCAATTCCCGCATCCGTTCCGCAACGTAATGCTCACGGTCGGTCTTGGCTGCGAGATACCCGCCCAGCCCCATCGCGATCGAGCCGGCGGCAATTTCCGCCACACCCGCCGTAACCACCAGAGCGGAAGAAGACAGCGCCCCCGACAACCCGGCCGCCAGGGCAAACGGCACGGTCAACCCATCGGCCATGCCGATGACGATATCGCGCACCGTCGCTGTGGCCGTGAAATGCTTTTCAATGTGCGGAGTCGCCGGCATAGGGGTTCTCCTTCCCAACGCGAACAGGCCGATCACCGATCTGCACGGGTCCTCCGTCCCCGTCTAGGCTGCTTGTGTACGCGTCTTCCTGGCGCCGGTCAAGCGACGGATGCGCGAACGTACTGCATCGACACGCGAGACGCATGTAGCCCCATGGATTGTCGAGCGAGAACGAACATGATGGTTTGATTGACGCAGGGGCGGAGGAAGCGGAGGAATTGGGTGCGTGGAATATCGCCGGCTACGCGGCCATTGCGACAGGGCTGAACAGTTTCACCGTATCCTGCAATTGATCCAGCGCCTCATTGAGCAGAGCCGGCCGCTCGCTGACATTGAAACGGGTGGACTGCAACGCGGACGCATGAAACGGCAACTCTCGCGGAGCAACGGCCGGATGCAATTCATTATGGTCTGCCACCACCCCCGCAAGATGGACGATCGAGGCGTGGAGGGCGTAATCGCCCGCATCGTCCGGACACAACTGATGCCGGATGGCCTGCTCAATCTGCGGCGGCATCCCCCAGGAATGAATCAGCTCCGCGCCCACTTCCGTAAAATCGCAGCCAAAGTTGGCTTGTTCGACTTCAGCCAACGGCTCCCCCAGATTCCCCGCTTCGATCAACGCTGACTGCGCGCGTTCCGGAATCGTTTGATAGAGCACCAGATGGCCGAGATCCCGCAACAGCCCCTCGATGAAAAACCGTTCACTGTCGTCGATTCCGCAGGCTTTGGCGATCTTGCCGGCCATCAACGCGCAGAGCACGCTTTTCCGCCAATAGGCGGAGAGATCCATAATCTGCACGGTCATGCCGCTGAAGCTGCGACCAATGGTGGTCGCGGTCACCAGGTCACGGATGGCTTGCATGCCGAGAAGATTCACCGCGCGCGTCACCGTGTCCACCTGTTTGGGCACTCCGTATAGCGGGCTATTCACGATCTTCAACACGCGCGCGGAAATGGCGGGATCCATCTTGAGGACCTTGGCCAAATCATCCATCGTCGAGTCCGGGTTGTCCACCACATCGCGAACGCGATAGTAGATCTCAGGGAGGGTGAAGACGTTAGAGCAGGATACAACGAGTTCTTGCGCCGATGCCATGATAGACGATCCTCCTTGCGACGCGATGCGCGTGCGACGAGTGCAAAGCCCCCGGTTACCTGTATCGGTTCCAACCCGTCGTTTCTAAAGCCGGGACTCTGGCCGGACGTTTGCCGCAATCATCGAGATTTCCGCAGCCTGTTAGGCGGCCCGATCCCGGATTTTTCCTGACCAGAACAGCAGCATGGCAATGGGTCTTCCATCCGCACCGGCTTTGAGAGGTAATCATTCATTCCGGCTGCAAGACAGGTTTCTTTATCTCCCTGGGTGGCATGGGCTGTCAGCGCGATGATCGTCGGCCCTCGCCCATTAGCCCAGGCGGCGCCGCGGCGCATTGAAGCCGGCAAGTTTGAATTGCATCTTCGTTTCACTGAGGGCTTTCCGTTGTCGAAGCCGCGGCTGATGCTCGTTGGAACTCAACCCCATGATGGCATCTCCCGCCAGCAGGATGCTGACGGTCACACTGACCGATCCGATGCTCAAGAGGATGAGTGGTAAGGGCGTCCCATCGCGGCGTATCAGGCTTCCGTCGAGCGGCACCCCTTTCCTCCTTGGGAGTCCAAGAGCTCTACTCCCCGGTGCTCGGCCTGCTCCTCTCGTGCCGCATCGTCTTGTGCCCGCTTGCGCGCCTTTGCCTCGCGACGGTGTGTGACCAGGACCGGCAGGGGATCCAGAATCTTCCAGGCCGGGACTGTCGCAAACAGATTCGCGACCAGCGCGGTACTCCGCAGAGCCCACGCGACGAACCCGGCGGACAGCGCCACACCAGCCGCGGCGGCGATTCTAGTCATATACACCGGCTCGGCGGCATGGGCCGCTGCGGCTGCGTCCAATTCCTCGATCAGCGCATCCAATTTGGCGAACAGCAGCTCGCTCAACACGTCGGGTGAGAGCCGTTCTTTCTGCCCGTCCATACGAGTGTCTTCTACGGACAGTGTGATCGGCGGCACCGGCGCAGATTGATCGCTCGGTCTCCCGTCATCATCCTTCCCGTGAATCGAGGCTGCAATCGGGCGCGGCACTTCCGGGCTGAATGCCGCCTCTTCAGGCACCGCATCTATCGATCGAACGCTCGACTCGCCGGGCGCAAACCGCAAGCCGGGCGCAACCAGCTCGACCACAGGACCTATCACAACGGGGGCGATAGGCCCGGCGACCGGGGTGGGGGCGGAGACCGCCGGCGGCGTGGTGGGGACGAGAGAGGATGGAAGCCATGCAGGCATCCTGCTCTCGGCGACGTCCGTCACCGTGATGTGGAGCGTCTGCGTGACACTCGCACCTTGCGTGTCCGTCACGCGGATCTGGACGACATAGACGTTGTCCCCATTCGAATCGGTCGGCACGCTGAAATCCGGCGGCACGGTAAAACTCAGCGCGCCGGTTGCGGCATCGATCGTAAACAGCGCCTGATCCACACCGCCGCTCACACTGTAAGAGAGCGATTGGGCGGGCAGATCGGCATCGATGCCGCTTACGATCGTGACTGCGCTGACGTGTTCCGCCACGTTGATCGCGGCGGTGGCACCGCCGCCGTTGCTGGTGATCGTCGGCGCGTCGTTGACCGGCGTAATGGTCAGGGTGACGGTGGTGGCCCCCAACGAAGCTCCCGCTGCATCCCTCACGGTAAAAGTAAAACTGTCGCCGGTACTTTCGGACCCGTCGTGCACATATTGGAGACGATTCGCTGCGATGTCTGCCTGGGTGAACGATGTCGCAGGCATACCGGGGGCCGTCGTCAGTTCAAGTCGGCCATGCGCAGGACCGGTACCGATGGAATAGGTCAGCTGCGCGGCGGGATGGTCGACATCGGCCACGGCTAACTCGCTGCTGCCGATGATATCGGTCCCGCCTTCTGCGACCGTGCTTCCAGAATTCACGACCAGCACCGGCGCGTCATTGACGGCCGTGACATTGACGGTGAGGGTGTTGGGGGTCGTGTCGTAGGTGTTGAAGCTATCCCGCACGGAGAACGTGAGGCGGGCGTAGCCCGTGCCGTTGGCATTGGCCGCCGGCGTGAAGACCAAGTTTCCGGCGGTCAGGTCGGCCACCGACACCACC
>CP092081.1:647175-730633 GCA_022226935.1 Nitrospira sp. | reverse complement strand
AAGTTGCGCCGGCGTCAGAAATTCTTGCGTCGCAAGAGCTGAGCCCATCACGACATAATGGACGGAGGGATCCGTGCCCGAAGGAAAAAAAGTTCGCATCCGCGTTCGAACGGTGAACTGTATCTACGTCGGGGATTTCCTCATCCCGCCCATGCGTAATCGTGTGTCCGATGCGATCAATGAAGAGCAGCGGCTGTTTATCAGCCTGACTGACGTGTTGATCAACGACAAGGATCGGTCGGACTTCGTGGCGATCAACAAGAACCTGATCGAGTCGATCGCGCAGCTCTAACGCTCTCACCTCATCACGAAGGTCATGTCGTCTTCGTATCGCCGCTACCACCGGCGATGCACTACGCGCCTGCCTCCCTGAAACCATTGTCGTAACACCGATGTTCTCGTTCAAGCGATTCTATCCCTTCCTCAAGCCTTATGTTCCCCGGATGATCGCTGCCGCGATCATGGTCATGGCGGTCGCCGCCGTGAATCTGGCCCTGCTCCGCCTGGGCGGCACCCTCTGGGATGTCATCACCGTGCAGCACGATGCCGACCGAATGGCGCAGATGATCCTGCTGCTCCTCGGTCTCGTCTTGCTGCAAGGGCTCTGCTCCATGGGGCACAGTTACCTGACGGCCTGGGTGTCGCAACGGGTCATGGCCGACTTTCGAACCCACCTCTTCGCCCATTTGCAAACCCTGTCCGTCAATTTCTTCTCCAAGCGCCGAACCGGCGAGTTGATGTCGCGGCTGATGAACGACGTGACCGTGATCCAGAACGTCGTGACCGACACCCCCATCGACGCAGCCAAGCAACTTGTCACCTTCATCGGCGGCGCAGGCTTCCTATTTGCGATGAACTGGCAACTCTGCCTCCTCATCCTGGTCCTGCTCCCCCTATTGGTCGTGGTGGCCAAACTGTTCGGCCGACGCTTACGCGCGCTCTCGACGACCATTCAAGATCAAACGGCTTCCGTCAGCACCCTCGTGGAGGAAGTCATCGCCGGTATCCGGGTCGTGAAATCCTTCGTGCAGACCAAACGGGAGGAACAGCGATTCGTAACGCAAGTGCAGACCGCGATGGAACTGTCTTTGCGCCGCGCTACCATCATGGCGTGGTTCGTGCCGACGATCACGTTCGTCACCTTCGCCGCCGCCGCCATGGTGCTGTGGTATGGAGGACGCCAGGTCATCGACGGGACCGTGTCGCCCGGCGACCTGTTCGCTTTTGTGCTCTTTGCCGGCATTCTGATCGGACCCTTCGGCTCGGCGGCCCGCGTCTTTGCGCAAATCAAAGAAGCGCAAGGGGCCATGCAACGGGTCTTCGAAATTCTCGACACGCATGCGGAAATTGCCGACGCTCCCGGTGCCATCGACCTGCCGCCGGTGCGCGGGCACGTGCGCGCGGAACACCTGAGTTTTGCCTATGACGCCAGGCAGCCCGTGCTCTCGGACGTGTCGTTCGAAGCCCAGCCCGGCGAACTCATCGCGATCGTGGGACCGACCGGCTCAGGCAAAACCACGATCATGAATCTCTTGCACCGGTTCTATGATCCGACGTCGGGACGGCTCACGGTGGATGGTCATGACGTCAAGGACGTCCGGCTCGACAGCCTCTATCGGCAGATCGCGCTGGTGCCTCAGGATACGATTTTATTCGGCGGCCCAATCCGCGATAACATTCGCTATGGGCGCGAAGACGCCACGGAAGAGGAGATTCTTGCCGCGAGCAAGGCGGCGCATGCCCACGAGTTTATCGCGGGATTTCCGGACGGCTATCAGACCATTGTGGGAGAAAAAGGCATCAATCTTTCCGGCGGCCAACGACAACGCGTCGCCATTGCACGAGCGATTCTCAAGAACCCCCGGATTCTGTTACTTGATGAAGCCACTTCGGCATTGGATACCGAATCGGAGCGGCTGGTCCAGGAAGCGCTGGAACGTCTCATGGTCAACCGCACGACGTTCGTCGTCGCCCATCGGCTCAGTACGATTCAACGCGCCGACCGGATTCTGGTGCTGAACAAAGGCAAGATCGTAGAATCCGGCACCCATGCCACGCTGCTGGAGCAACAGGGGCTGTATCATTACCTCTACACGCTGCGACTCAGCGAACTTCCGGTGTAATCGATCACGAGACTCTGATGACCAGGCCGGTCCTAACGCTTGCCTTCGCCGCACTCGTCCTCTCCTGGGCCGCCCTCGGTTCAGCTCAATCCCCGTTGCCCAAACCCGACCATGTGGTGATCGTGATTGAAGAAAATCATGCCTTCGACCAGATCATCGACTCGCCGGTCGCCCCCTACTTGAACGCGCTGGCGCGTAAGGGCGCGCTGCTGACGAATTCCTACGCCGTGACCCATCCGAGCCAGCCGAATTATATCGCGCTGTTCGCCGGCACCGTCGAAGGCGTCAATGGGAATACGTGCCCCACGCTGTTGACGGCTCCGAACCTCTCCAGTACTCTGGCGCAGGCCGGACAGTCGTTTATCGGATATTCCGAAGATCTGCCCGCAGTGGGCGCCGTCGACTGCATCGCAGGCGCCTATGCGCGCAAACATAATCCGTGGGTGAATTGGCAATCCTCCTCTGCCAACACCGTCCCGGCTGCGCAGAATCGCCCGCTGACCGACTTTCCGACAGATTTCAATACGCTGCCGACCGTCAGCATCATCGTGCCCAATCAACAAAACGATATGCACGACGGCAGTGATCCCGACCGCATCCAACGCGGAGACCGATGGCTACAGGCCCACCTCGAGCGGTACGTGGATTGGGCGCAGACCCACAATAGCCTGTTGATCATTACGTGGGACGAGGACAACGGAAAATCAAACAACCATATCCCCACGATTCTCGTCGGACCGATGGTGCGAGCAGGACGCTATAGCGAACAGACCAATCACTACGGCGTGCTGCGAACGGTCACGGATATGTATGGCGCACAACCGGTAGGACTCAGCCGGCAGGCGTCTCCCCTCACGACGATGTGGGCGGCTCCAAAACTCACCCCGTAGACCTGCTCGCGGACCCGTTTCGCACGCGGCTCCAGGCCTTCCACAGTTCCATCGCCACGAACGGCAGAATCCCGAATCCCGCGATCAGCCACCATTCCTTGGATTGTAGGGGCACGACTCGAAAAATCTCCTGTCCCCAGGGACTCAATACAATCCCCGCCTGCAGAAGAGCTGAAATGAGCACGGCGGCTACCAGCATCCGATTGGTGGCGACGCCGATCTGAAACAGCGAGAACCGGTCGTGACGGCAGGTAAACGCGTGGAGGAATTGCACCAGCACCAACGTCGTAAAGGTCATGGTGCGCGCGAACGCCACCTCGTCGTTCATGATTGATAGGGCGACGCCGAACACCGCCAGCGTCGCCGCAGCCATCACCGCGCCTTGAGCGCAGACCGTCACAAATCGTCGGCGATCCAGGAGCGGCGCCTGCGGGTCGCGAGGCGGGCGCTTCATCACATCGGGATCTTTTGGGTCGACGGCGAGGGCCAGCGCCGGAAATCCGTCGGTCACCAGATTGATCCATAGAATGTGAATGGGAAGCAGCGGCAGGGGCCAACCCAGCAAGGTGCTTCCCAACATCACCAGCACTTCGCTCAAATTGCACGACAGCAGATAGTGCACGGACTTGCGGATGTTCTCGTAAATGCTCCGGCCTTCTTCGACCGCTGCGGCGATGGACGCAAAGTTGTCGTCGGTGATGACCATGTCCGACGCGTCCTTCGTTACATCCGTCCCGGTCATGCCCATGGCGATCCCGATATCCGCTTCCCGCACCGCCGGAGCATCATTCACGCCGTCGCCTGTCATCGCCACCACCGCGCCTTGCGCGCGCCAGGCCTTGACGATGCGAAGCTTGTGCTCAGCCGACACCCGCGCATAAACAGACACGTCACGCACGCGCGCCGACAATTCCGCATCCGTCAACCCGTTCAGCTCCAACCCGGACAGGGCCTGCGTCGAGCCGCTCGCGAAACCTGCCTCGCGGCCGATCGCCAATGCCGTCTCCTTGTGATCTCCGGTAATCATCACCGTCGTGATGCCTGCGGAACGGCAACGCTCGACCGCCTGCTTGGCTTCGGAACGTAAGGGGTCTTTCATCGCGGCCAGACCAAGGAACACCAATTCCCGCTCAATCGCCTCCGACTCGAACGTCCCCGGCTCCGGATCGAGCACCCGCCGCGCCAACGCGACGACCCGGAGGGCCTGCTGGGCGAACTGCTGATTGATCGATAAAATCGAGCGGCGCCTCGAATCAGAGAGCAGCGCGATCTCCCCCGCCTTCGTCATATACGAGTCACACCGTCCCAATAAGATATCCGGCGCGCCCTTCACATAGGCGACGGCACGCCCTTCCGAACGGCGGATCATCGTCATCATCTTGCGTTCCGAATCGAACGGAATTTCTTCCACAAGAGGGTGCGCAGGTTCGAGATCTTCCTTCCGCCATCCGGCCTTACCGCCCGCAACCAACAAGGCCCCTTCCGTGGGATCACCGACCACTGTCCACCCTCCCTCCACCGCCCGAAGCGACGAGCCGTTGCACAACACCGCGCTCCACAACAGGGCTCGCACCCCTCCCGTGCGACCATCCCCGCCGATAATCTCGCCCGCCGGCGCATATCCGTCTCCGGTCACATCACACACCAGGTCATCGACGGCCAGCCGGGTGACCGTCATTTCGTTCTTGGTCAAGGTGCCGGTCTTGTCCGTACAGATGACCGTCGCAGCGCCCAAGGTTTCAACAGCCGGCAGGCGACGGATCAGCGCATGGCGGCTCACCATGCGCATCACCCCCAGGGCCAGCGTCGTCGTCACAATGGCCGGCAGCCCTTCCGGAATGGCCGCCACGGCCAGACTCACGGCCGTCAAAAACATCTCGAACAACGGCTCCCCTCGCCACAAGCCAAGTCCGAACACCACGACCACGATCCCCAGCGACAGCCACAGCAACACATGGCCGAACTGCTCCAATCGCCGCTGAAGGGGTGTCGGCTCCACAGCCACGGTGGTCATCAGCGTGGCAATGCGCCCCAACTCCGTTCCGCTGCCGGTGGCGACGATGAGGGCGCGTCCCTTCCCCCCGGTAATGGTTGTTCCCATGAACAGCATGTTCCGCTGATCGGCCAGGGGCACATCGTTGTCGAGCAACGTCATGCTGGTTTTTTCGACGGGCGTGGACTCCCCTGTCAGAGCCGCTTCCTGCGTGCGGAAGGCAGCGGCCTGGATGAGTCGCGCATCCGCCGGTACATGGTCCCCCGCCTCCACATCGATAACGTCGCCGGGCACCAGCTCCGTTGATGACAGGGTGCGTCGCACCCCGTCTCGAACCACTCGCGCATAGGTCACGGCCAATGTCTTGAGCGCCGCCAAGGACCGTTCCGCGCGGTATTCCTGCACAAATCCCAGCAGCCCGTTCAGCAGCACAATAGCCAAGATGGCGCCGGCATCGACCCATTCGCCGAGTAGGCCCGAAACGACGGCGGCGCCGATCAGCACCCAGATGATCAGACTGCTGAATTGCGCACCCAGGATACGCCAGGGCGAAGGCGGCGCAGCTTCAGGCAATTCATTGCGACCATAGGTAGAAAGCCGGCGCGCGGCTTCATCTTCGTCCAACCCTTGCGTCGGGTCGACACCGAACTCCCGGCCGATGCCTTCGAGGGACTCTGCGTACCACCGGATCTGACTATGCTGTCGCGCGTCGACCATGCCTTCCGATCTCGTTCAGCTTCCCTGCGGGGATGACTCCTTAAGAAGAGCCCCCTTCCCACACACCAATCCTAAGCACTTCAACTTGCGGAAAAAACAGTCGTTCCTGCCCCCCACGCGGCGGCGTGGGGAATTTTCGTCGATTCCCCCATCCCGAGGACTCAATCCCGGCGCAAACCAGCCGATACAGTATCCACGAAGGACGGAGAGTTGGCCCTGAAGGGGGGCATCATTCCTGTGGTAGGAACGGCCGTCGCTTGAAGCTGTGGATTGCGTAGGATGGGTGATCTATGACACGTTCCTCCTGGTCGTCTTCGAATCCGCTCCCGGATAACCTTCGTGCCAGCCTGAAGGACCTTCGTCACGGCTTGCTCGGCCTGCACAAATCCCTGATCGTCTCCGAACAGCTCACGTATGAACGCATCTATGGACGCATCTCTTCGGCCGGTCAGCTGCTGCAGCTCGTCATGAACGATCCCTGGTTCGCCTGGCTTCACCCCTTGTCGCATCTCGTCGTTCGCATCGATGTCGTCCTGGAAGACCACGAAGACACGACTATCGAAACCGCGCAGGACTTGCTGGTGGAAGCTCGCCACATGCTGCGCCCATCCGAAGAAGGCGACGGGTTCGAACGCAGCTACTACGAAGCTCTGCAACGGACCCCGGACGTCGTCCTGGCCCATGCCAGCGTCAAAAAGCTGCTCAGCACCGCGGCCACTGCCGCTTCCGCGGCCGCAGCCTGACCGCCCGGCCGGTCTCGATCAGAAGAGCGGATGGTGGGGGGATGAGGAGAAGGGCGCCGAGCGCGGCGCATCACCTCGATTGCCCAGAAACCGCCACCCCTGCTTATCCCGAACGAGATAATGCACCTCCTGAAACCAGCTATCCAGCGTGACGCGCACGCCTGATTGCACGTCGGCACCGTATAAACCACCGGTGCAGGTCAGCTCGACGCGCAGCCCCTCCTCGGCGCGCAGAATCTTCATCTCGGCAAAGAGATGCGTCGAGGACAATGTCCGATAGTGCTCGAATACCTCACCCCAGATGCGTTCGACATCCGCCACATGCAGGCCATGATAGTTATAGCCCGGCGCATAAAACTGCATCAGCGCCGAGAGATCCTGCTCTTCCAAGGCACGTTCTGCACGATCGAATGCCGCCAACACCTCCTGCATCGTGGGATCGGCACGAACCGCCTTGGCGCCGGTGATGGTCCCACTTTCGCGCGTCACCGTCATGTCGGGAAGCACATGCACCGCCGCTTGACTCGACGCCCCTTGCGCCATCATAGCCGCCGCAAAGATCCCTAGGATCGGCCGCCACGACCTACCAGCGCGTCGCCATCGCCTGGTCGCCTGTACGTTTCGTTCGCGCATCGTCATTCCTCTCTTCACAGCATCGGCTGCCAGCTCACAGGATAGGGATACATCCTTATCGAGGACTATGCAACGCCGATACCGAAGACCGTTGATGGTGTGTGCGACACATTCCCCGAAGGATCCCTGGTCGAGGCCTACCGGGTGCCGTCAAAGGCGACAGTCCTCTCTTGCTCCTGTGGCACGACGCCACAGGAGCAACCCGTCTTTCTGGCGCGTCACCCTCGAGTCTCGATCAAAGACGCGGGTTTTGTACTTTTGCTTTGGCCGGCGAGAGGTGAACGTTAGACTACAGTGACGACGCCACTGTCAGCTGACAGAGACAGACAACAAGAAGCGGGAATGCCATCGTCGATGAAAGGACTGCTCGCAAGTGTACTGGCCTACGCGCTGATAGCAGCCGGCACGGGTTTCGCTGAGGAGATCCCGCACCAGAGGCGCATCGCACTCATCGACAAAGCCTGGGCAGTGAGTCTCGACATGACCGGCTACCGTGTCCAAGCGGATGGCATCAAACCGGACAGTCGGCGCTATGTGCTCGCCGCCAATGACGCAGCAGCCATGCAGCTCTCCGTCACGCTGGAGGCGGTCTCCGGACAGGCCACGGAGCAGGGCTGCCTCGCTCATCTGAACCGTATCGCACGCACCGCTGCCGCGCCATCTACTTCAGGGCCGACACGAACTGAGATCCATCAGCTACCCGTCTTCGAGTATCTTCTGCATGAGACCGGCGGCCAAGGGACAGATCAACTTCACCTCTTTGCCTGTACCAGCAAGGAGAACGTCTATGCCGACATTCATCTCTCACAAAGCGGCTCCGCCACTGCAGACGGCTCACAACTGCGGAAGGTACTGGAAAGCCTCTCCATCGTCGCCGCGGCACAGGCCGGCAGCTTGGATTACTTTCGCGCAGGGAGCGCGCCGTATCTGCAAGGACACTTCACGCAAGCGATCCCACACTATGAACAGGCCATCGCCCTCGAACGGGCAAACCCCACTCTGGACAAGGCCCTCTGGCGTCTTCTCGTCCATAACCTGGGTGTCGCCTATCGCAGGACCGGCGATCTTGCGCGCGCCAAAACAACGATCGACTATGGGCTCTCGCAAGAGCCGGCGAATCCGTTTTTTCACTACGATCTCGCCCGCACCTACGCCGGCATGAACGAGCGTGACAGGGCCATGCAATCACTTCACGACGCGTTCCTGCACTTCCGCCGGAGCAACGAGCGTGAATCCATACCGGACCCCCGGCAAGATATATCGTTTGGCCGGTTCATGCTGGATCCCGCATTTCGGACGTTAACGGAATCGCTCATGCAACCAGCCATCTAAGGGACGGTGCGAATCACGTACGACCCGCCGATCATGGAAGGACCCAGGGATGTCAAAACGTAAGAACGCGCGTGTCGAGATGAATCGACCGATCGATGTGCAAGGTCCCCGTGGAAGCAGCCAAGGTGTGGTGAAGGATTTCTCGCCCGGCGGATGCAAGATTCAACAGACGGCCGCCAAGGTTCACTGCGGGATGCGATTGACGCTGCAAATTTCCCTCCCCGATCGCATCGAACCCATCGAAATCAAGCCCGCCGTCGTCACCTGGACGAGTAAAGATGCGTTTGGGGTGGAATTCCTGGCACTTTCCTCAGAAACGCGAAGCCGCGTCAAACTCGTGTACGACCTTCTCCTGGACGCGCAGTCGACAACCGAGACGGAGCGGGTCATCTCCCTTCCCGGCGTTTCCTGGAAATAGGTTCTCTCCCCGCCCGATCATTGGGTGCCTGCCCCAACACACAACCTGCTACATCTCACCATGGAGCGGGCGGCGCGCTCCGTTGCCCGGCGGCATACGGCCATCGGTCCTGCGCACCGTCAGCAGATAAGGCATCACTCTCGAAGCAGTCCGCTCGAACGCGGCGAGCGACGCTGATCATTAAGAACGGTTGCGCGTGAAGATTTTTACTGCGGAGAAACGGGCGGGATCAATTCGGCCACTTTGTCGATAATGGCCTGAGGCATAAACGGTTTTTGCAGGTAGGCCGCTTGCGCATCCACGCCATGAGACACCAACATGTCCCCGGCATAGCCGGAAATATAGAGCACCTTGATCTTGGGAAACATCGTCCTGGCTCCCTGGGCCAAAACGGAGGCCTTCATCCGCGGCAGGATCACGTCGGTGATGAGGAGGTCGCAGCCGCCTTTGCGTAGTTGCAACATTTGCAGAGCCTCGACGCCATCGGCCGCCGCTAATACTTCATACCCCTGATCACGCAGCACGGCCGACACCAGTCGTCGGATGCCCTCATCGTCTTCTACCAGGAGAATGGTGGCACACGTCGCCGGAAGCGGTCGTGAGGCGGCCGGCTGTTCAGCATCAGATGTTTGCGACTGCACGCGTGGCAACATCACCGTAAAGCGCGAGCCCCGTCCAGGTTGGCTCGTAACGTCGATATACCCGCGGCTCTCCTTCACGATGCCATAAACAGTAGCCAGCCCCAATCCGGTCCCCTTTTCGAACTCCTTCGTGGTGAAAAAGGGTTCAAAAATATGGGCGAGGGTCTCGGCATCGATCCCGCATCCGGTATCCTCGACGACCAGGGTGACGTAGTGGCCGGGAACCGCGCCCGGATGCGTTCGCACATACGTCTCGTCCAGATCGGTATTGCCGGTCTCGATCGTGAGAATGCCTCCTTCGGCCATCGCATCGCGAGCGTTGAGAGCAAGATTCAGCAAGACCTGTTCGATCTGGACAGGGTCTCCTAGAACATGGCCGGCCTGCGGATGGAGCACAATGACCGTCTGGATCTGCTCTCCGATCAGCCGGCGCAAGATATCTTCCATGTCGCGAATCAGGGTGTTGAGCGGCACGTCACGCTGCTCAAGAACCTGGCGTCGGCTGAACGTCAACAATTTTTTCGTCAACGCCGCGGCCCGCGTGCCGGCCTGGCCGATCATTTCCACTTCGTGATGCAGCGGATGGGATCCCAGCTGCTGCGCGACCCGGTGCGCATGGCCGATGACGACCATGAGCAGATTGTTGAAGTCATGCGCAATGCCCGCGGCCAATCGCCCCAGTGCTTCCATCTTCTGCGACTGCCGCAGGCTCTGCTCGTCCTGTTTGCGCTTCGTCAGATCGATGATCGTCTCAATGACATGGACACGGCCGTCTTCTGTCGGGGCCTTCGCCCAATGCACCAGCAAATGGCGGCCGTTGGGCATTTCCACCTGCTCAGATACCACTCCGTCTCGACTTAACGCCTCAGGCATGCGGCAGAATTCACACGGCGTCTGCTTTCCCACAATTTTTTCATAACAGCGGGAACCGGTCATGTCGCCGAACGCGCCTAAGCTGGTCTGGTTTTGGAACTGCACGGAATGGTCGGCAGGATCGATCACCGTCACGATGACCGGCTGTGAATTCAACAACACCTGAGGATCATACGAGAGACCATTGGGCGCGTGCGAAAAACCAGGCATGGGCGTCCTCATGCAGATGGAGCGTGGGAGAATAGCCGAATGAACCAGCTTCTTTGGTTGTACTACATCACCGCGTACAGTCAAGGAGATGATCGATTGTATAGCCGCGGCGGACGTAGGAATTGCGGAAGTGCGTGAAGGACCTTCTCAGCGGCCGTTGTTCGCGTGCCGGTAAAAGAACGTCTTGGCCCATTCGGCCGCCGCGACATACGCGAGAAGAATGCCGAGCAGCGCGGCCCAAAAGACGGGCGGCAACGGTTCAAATCCCAAAAACGAGCCGATCGACGTCACCGGCAACAGGATCGTGACCAGTGCGATCAGCAAGGTCGAGCACAACAAGGATGCAGACGGGCGGCTCGTCACGCAAGGGCGGCGCGTGCGAATGACCAGGACAATCAGTGACGCGGACAGCACCGACTCGACGAACCAGCCGGTACGGAATTGGCCGGTCGTGGCATGCAGCAGGAACAACAAGACGCCAAACGTGAAGTAATCGAAGAACGAGCTCACCAATCCGAAGGTCAGCATGAACCGCCGGATGAAGGGAATATCCCAGCGGCGAGGCCGATCGATCAGTTCAGGATCCACATGGTCGGTGGCGATCGTCATTTCGGGAATGTCCGTCAGCACATTCGTCAGCAGAATTTGTTTCGGCAGCAACGGCAGAAAGGGTAAGAACAGCGAGGCGCCGGCCATGCTGAACATATTGCCGAAATTCGCGCTCGTCGCCATGAACACATACTTGAGGGTGTTGGCAAAGGTGCGGCGTCCCTCCCGCACGCCTTCCACCAATACGCTCAAATCATGTTCCAACAGCACAAGATCGGCGGCGTCCTTGGCCACATCGACGGCGCCATCCACCGAGAGGCCGACGTCCGCGGCGTGAAGGGCAGGCGCATCGTTGATGCCGTCGCCGAGGTAACCGACGACGTTCCCGGAGCCACGCAACGCACGAATGATGCGTTCCTTTTGATTCGGCTCAATTTCCGCAAAAATGTCCACCTCATTGGCCCTGGCCCGAAGCGCATCGTCGGTCATGCCGCGCAGATCACTCCCGGTCAGCACCAGCGGATTGGCCAGGCCGACCTGTCGCCCCACATGGGCCGCCACCAGCCCTTGGTCTCCAGTCACCATTTTTAACGACACCCCCAGCTTCCGGAGAAACGCAATCGTGTCGACAATACCGGCCTTGGGAGGATCCATAAACACCAGCAAGCCCAGGAAGGTCATCCCCGCTTCATGCTCCTTGGAGACCCGGTCGATGGCCTCCAAATCCCGGTAGGCCAATCCGATCGTACGGTAGCCCTGGCTGCTGAGCTCCCGTACCTGCTTTCTGACCGATTCGCGAACCTGATCCATCGGCAGCAGGGCCCCGTCTTTGTGTTCTGCATGCAGACACACCGTCAACATACTTTCAACCGCGCCTTTGGTAATCAGCAGATGAGTCTGCGGTGTGGCCACCAGAACGGACAGCCGTTTGCGAACAAAATCGTAAGGCTCTTCTTCCACCTTACGATAGCCGGAGAGATCGAAGGAACGATGCTGCCGCAGGGCCTCATCCAGCGGGTTCGGAAACCCGGTTTCGAACATCGCGTTCATGTGCGCATGGAACAACACGCGCTCGCTCGGCTGACCGTCGAGATCCAGCGCCGCATACAGTCGCATGGAGCCTTCGGTCAAGGTCCCGGTCTTGTCGGAGCACAGGACGTTCATGCTCCCAAAATTTTCGATCGACGCCAGGCGTTTGACCACGACGTTCTGCTGGGCCATGCGTTTCGCGCCGTGCGAGAGGTTCACGCTGATGATGGCCGGCAGCAACTGCGGCGTGAGGCCGACCGCCAAAGCCATGGAAAAGAGAAAGGATTCGAGGACCGGTCGTTCAAGATAGACGTTGACGGCAAAAATCGCGAGCACGAGAAGCAGCGTCACTTCGAGCAGCAGATAGCCGAATCGCCGCACGCCCCGCTCGAATTCCGTTTCAGGTGCCTTCAGCGCCATGCGGTGGGCGATGCGACCGAATTCCGTCTCTTTCCCCACCGCCACGACCACAACCCGGGCCTGCCCGCTGACGACATGGGTACCGAGAAAGAGACTGTTGGTACGCTTCGCCAACGGCGCGTCAGCCGCCAGTGTCCCCGCCGATTTCTCGACCGGATACGTTTCTCCCGTCAAGGTGGCCTCATCGACGAACAGATCTTTCGCCTCCAGCACCAAGGCGTCTCCAGGAAGGCTCGACCCGGCTGACAATTCAATGACGTCGCCTGGCACGATGTGATCCGCCGGAATGTCGCGCAGCTCGCCATCCCGCCATGCGCGAGCCGTGATTTGCACGAGGGCGAGCAACCCGGCGACGGCCCGCGCGGCGCTGTGCTCCTGCCAGAAACTTAACAATGCGCCGGCCAGAATGATGATCAGGATGATCAGCGCATCGCTGCGTTCTGCGAGAAAAAACGACACGCCGGCGGCAAAGAGCAGGATGAGAACGATGGGACTTCGAAACTGCGCCAAGAGCAGCCGCAGCGGCCGGCTATTCCGCTGGGGCTTCAGCCTGACGGATGCAGAGGCGGCCTGTCGCGCTTCGGCCTCCGCCTGGGTCAATCCCGTTGGCGTGGCAGACAGTTGCCGCAGCACGTCATCCTCGGACAAGGCCCAAAATGATGTCTCCTGCAGCATGGTTCCAGGCTAGGATCGGGTTACACCCACTCTGGGGCATGTTCCTTCGTCACGTCCTGTTCGGCAAACGTCCGGTATAAGGCCGGCAGCACGAGCAGGGTCAACGCCGTCGACGTAAAGAGACCGCCGATCACCACCGTCGCCAAAGGCCGCTGCACTTCCGCGCCGATGCCCTGCGCCAACACCAGAGGAAGGAGGCCCAGGAGAGTCGTCATCATCGTCATCACGACCGGACGAAGCCGAAGGACGCAGCCCGTGATAATCGCCGCCTCGGTCTGCTGCCCCTCATTCCGCAATTGGTTGATATATGAGACGAGCACAATACCGTTGCCGACCGCCAACCCGAACAGTTCGATGAAGCCGATCGACGCCGGCACACTCAAATACTGGTCGCTCAGCCATAGGGAGACCACGCCTCCGACTAACGCGAAGGGCAGGTTCAGAATGATCAACCCGGCATACCGCAACGAATGGAACGCCCAAAAGAGCAGAAAGAACACCAGGCCGAGCGTGATCGGCACCACCAGCAGCAATCGCGCGTTCGCCCGTTCCATATTCTCAAATGCGCCGCCCCAGGCCACGGTATATCCTTGCGGCAATCGGATCTGCTCAGCCAACCGCTTCCGCCCTTCATCCACGACACCGCCGATATCACGTCCCACGACGTTGAACCCGATATAGATCCGCCGCTTCGCCTGTTCGCGGCTGATTCGCGCCGGCCCTTCCCGCATCTCGATCGCAGCCAGTTCGCTCAAGGGAATCGGGGCGCCCGATGCCGATCGAACTCGGATATTTCCGATCGCGCCGATGCTGTTGCGAGAAGGCTCCGGGAACCGGAGAATCAGTTGAAATCGCCGTTCCCCTTCATATACCTGCGTCGCGGGTTTTCCCCCAACCGCCGTAGTAATGATGTCCTGCACATCCGAGACATTGATTCCATAGCGAGCGATTTTTTCCCGGTCGATATCGATCGTGAGATACGGCTGCCCGGCAACCTGCTCGACCTTCACGTCCTTGACTCCTTCGATCGCCCGCATGAGATCGGCGATGCCTTCGGCGTGCTGATACAGCAGATCGAGGTCGTCGCCGAACAGCTTGATGGCGCATTCGGTTCTGATCCCTGAAATCAGCTCATCGACCCGCTCCTGAATCGGTTGGCTCATCAACACGGAAATGCCGGGGACTTCCGCCAGACGCGTCCTGATCGCATCGACGAGTTGGGACTGCGTTCGCGCGGTGGTCCAGGTCTCGCGCGGGCGGAGCGTCACGATCGGGTCGCTTTCGTTCGGCTCCTCCGGACCCACGGCGATGTCCGGCCGCCCGATCTTACTCACCGACATGCGCACCTCCGGAAATTCCAGCATGACTTGTTGAGTCTGTTTTTCTATCGCGATCGATTCGTCCAGCGCGACACTCGGCAGGCGCACGATCTGCGGCGTGAGCGCGCCCTCCTCCAGAATCGGAATGAATTCCCGCCCGACGGACGGCAACAGACTCAGACCGGCCAGCACGATCACCGTCGAACTCAGCAGCACAGCTGCGTGATGGTCGAGCGTCCACCGCAGCACCGGCTGATACCGCGTCTTCATCCACCCGGTCAGCCGAGTCTCTTCCGGATGATCGCCATGCAAGATCAGCGAGGCCAAGACCGGGGAGAGGGTCAACGTCACGACCACCGAGACCAACAAGGAAATGACCAGCGTATAGGCCAGGGGCGCGAACATTTTTCCTTCCATGCCGTGCAAGGTCATCAAGGGTAAAAAGACGACGCTGATGATGAGGATCCCGAACAGGATCGGCCGTCCAACTTCGTTCGTCGCCCGCAGCACGACCTCCAACCGGGATCGTTGCTGCCGCCGATTCTCGGACAGGTGGCGATAGATGTTTTCCACCACGACCAGCGAGCCGTCGGCGATTTCTCCGATGCCGATCGCCAGCCCGCCCAACGTCATGAGATTCGCAGACAGTCCCAGTCGCTGCATCACCACGAACGTGATCAACGGCGTGACCAGCAGCGAGACCGTCACGACGATCGCGCTTCGCACATGGCCGAGGAACAAAAAAAAGACCAGCGTGACCAGCACGACGCCCTCGATCAACGCATCGCGCACGGTATGGATCGCCGCCGTCACGAGTTCAATGCGGTCATAGAACGGCACGAGGGTCAATCCGCCGGGTAAGATTCCCTCACGCTGGATGGCATCCGCCCGTTGCTTTACCGCCTGAACCACCTCCCTTGCATTGCCGCCTCGGAGCATCAACACCGTGCCGGTCACCACCTCCCGTTCCCCGTTCAGCACGGCAGCTCCATGGCGCACCGCATGGCCGATACGGACGTCCGCTACATCGCGCACATACACCGGTACGCCGCTGGCTTCCTTGATCACGATCCGCTCGATATCGGCCAGGCTTTTGATGAGTCCCAGCCCGCGTACGATGGCGCGCTCAGCATGCCGTTCCAGCACATTGCCGCCGGCATTCGCATTGTTGCGTTCCACGGCATCAAAGATGTCGTGCAGCGTAAGGCTGTATTTCCGTAACTTGTCCGGATCCACCAGGACTTGATACTGTTTGACGAACCCGCCCAGACCATTCACATCGATGACGCCCGGTACGCCTTTCAACAGGGGGCGCAGCACCCAGTCCTGCACGGTCCGTTGATTCGTCAGCTCTTCTTCCACCAGCGCAGCGTCAGGCTCCGGCTTGGTCGCGCTATCGAGATAATACTGGTAGATTTCTCCGAGCCCGGTCGTTACCGGCGCCAGCACCGGCTCCATGCTTGCCGGCAACCGCTCCCGCACCGCCATGATCCGCTCCAATACAAGCTGGCGGGCAAAATACACATCCACATCGTCCTCGAACACCACCGTCAGTTGAGAGAGGGCGAATTTGGAAATGGAGCGAATTTCCGTCAGTCCCGGCAGTCCGTTCATTTGCAGCTCGATCGGATACGTAATGAATCGTTCCACTTCAACCGGGGAGAGTCCAGGCGCTTCGGTCAATACCTGCACTTGCACGTTGGTCACATCGGGATAGGCGTCGATGGGAATCGACTGGAAGGCGAAGAAACCGGCCGCCGCGCACATGCAGGCCAGGCCGAGGATGAGGATGCGTTGGCGCAGGGAAAATTCGAGCAGCGCGGCAATCATTGCGTGAGCTCGATTTTGTGGCTATCGAGTTCGGACTTGATCGCAAAGGCACCCTTGACGACCACGTCTTCCCCTTCCCGCACCCCCTCCAGGACAATGACCTGCCCATCTTGTTCATCGCCCAACTGGACCCGGCGCGGCTCGAATCGATTCTCCCCTTGTCGCACAAACACGACTTTGCCCCCGCCGTCTTGTTGTACCGCGGACAACGGCACAGCCAGCACCGCCGGTTGGGGCGCGGCATCGACACGGACCATGGCAAACATTTCCGGCTTCAAGGCACGATCCGGATTCGGAACAGTGACACGGATGCGCATCGTTCTGGTCGCCGAATCGAGCACATCGCTGATGTAGGTCATGCGGCCGGGAAACAGACTATGAGGGTAGGCCGTGACCAGGACGTGCACCGTCTGGTTCGGATGAATAAAGCGGACGTCTTTCTCCGGAACATTGCCGATCACCCAAACATCGGACAGGTCGGCAATGGTGAAACAGTTCCGCGAGGTCTCCACCACTTCTCCGCGCGTAATATTCCGCATGATCACGCGCCCCGCAAAGGGCGCCCTGATCGCCATGTCGGAACGGATCGTCTGCTCCCGTTCGAGACGTTGAATCTCCTGAGCCGGCACACCAAGGAGGGTCAGCCGGTGACTCGCCTCCCGCGCCTCGGCCTGTGCCGTTTTCATTTCTGCTTCCCGGCGTTGCAGTTCGGCCAGACTGATGGCGCGGTGCTCATGCAGATTGGCCGCCCGTTCATGCGCGAGTTGCGCTTCATGCTGTCTCGCCGTCGCTTTGAGATAGATACCCTCCGCCATGCCCAAATCCGTACTGTCGAGCAAGGCCAGCCGTTCGCCCTTTTTGACGTCCTTGCCCGCATCGACCAGCACGTCGACCACTCGCCCCCGGATCAGAGTCGTGACTTCCGCCAATTCGTTTTCGTTGGCATGCACCGTCGCTGGAAATTCGCGATGCAGGACAAACGGTTCTTTCTTCACCGTCAGGACCTGAATACCGGCCCTTCCGATTTCTGCGGCAGTGAGCTGTACGATTCCATCGGCCGCTCTGCTCGCGGGCTTGGCGGCCGGCGGCGGAGCCACCGGATCCCGGTCGCACCCGTCGATCAGTACCGACACCAGCAGCAAGGCACGTCCCGCAAAGCCAAGCGATGCGCCAAGCTGCCGAAGCTGCCTCCTGAACTCACGTGGTAGGGCCGCCGTTCGATAGGTCATGCGTTGATGGTCTGCGCTGCACGTCCCTGCTGTGTGTGAGAACAGCAGGGACCGTGCCGCGGGCGAGGCGAGATTTCACAAGGAATGCTACATCCATCGCAGCGTTTTGCTACGCTTCCGGAGGAGGGCCCGGGGTGAAATGCCACAGCGGCCTTCTGCGCCTTCAGAGATACACTGCTGGAGGGTCCGACCTTACCGGACGACAAGAACCGAACAGGTGCTGTGCTGCACGACCTTGGTAGACACGCTCCCAAGCAGAAACCGGGCGACCGCGCCCATCCCCTTGGCGCCGGTCACAATCACATCCACCTTTTTCTTGGACGCCACTTTCAAGATCTCCTCGGCCGGTTTGCCGAGTTGCACGACTTCATCGACGACGTACCCGGCCTTGATCAATTTGTTGGCACATTGCTCTACCAGGCGCGCGCCGGCCTCTTTGAGCTCCGGATACTTCAGGAACGGCATTGCATGCATCACCACCACATCGATCGGCTCAAATCCTTCCCGGGCCTCCGGTTGAAGCTTGGTCAAGAGAAACCGCAAGGCCTTCTCCGAGGCTTTCGAGCCGTCGGCTGCGAATAGAATGCGACTCACCGGACGCGGCTCCTCCTTGACGACCAGCACCGAGCAGGGAGCATGCAGAGTGACCTGTGTCGAGATACTGCCAAGCATCAACCGGTCGAGTGCGTCCAGACCGCGACTCCCGATCACGACCACGCCGTCCCGCTGAGGCGCCCGGTCCAGAATGGTCGGACCAGCAGGCCCGCGCTCCGACAGCAGCTTGCCCTTCAGTTTCAGGGCCGACATCTGCGCCTTCGCTTCGGTCATGGTGGTCTTTCCGCGCGCTTCGATACGCTTGATTTCTTCCTGAATGAACGGCTCGTTGCCGATGACTACCGGCTGAAACATGAAGGGGGCGCGCAATGCCTCCACATCCGTCACATGCAGGAGGGTCACATCCGGCTTCTCGGCAAAGGGCATCCTTGCCACCCACTCGGTCGCCCACTTGCCGTACTTCGATCCATCCGTCGCAATCAACACCTTCATAGGTTGCCCCTCATTGTTCAGTCTGTTGCCAAATTTATCAGTAGTCTCTAGCAAACCTTGCGCCGCGCTGCCGCATCTTCGCCTCAACCGGGCGGCGGGTCAATAGCATCTTTCCGGCTGCGGTGAAGAGAGAGGGGCGAATAGGAACGCCATAAGACAGCATCACTTCATTGGTGTTGCCGGGTGATTCTAAAGGAGGGCGCGGCAGACAGGCTGCCGATGGAACGAGAGGAGTAGAGAGGAGACAATACCAGAAAGACGGGTGAGACGTATCAGTTCATGCGCCCATACACTCCTGAAGAGCGTGGAGCGGTGCAGCCAATGCGTTCTTGCCAGGCGAAGAGGCCTCTAGTCCCTCGACTGGCCCGGCTCCGGGTCACGTTGCACAGCAGGGTCCACATGGACCGCAGGAATTCCCAACTGAACAAGGGCGGGCGGGCGTCCTTCACGCCAGCCTGGCACCAGGCCCCCCACATCCCTGTCCGCATCTTCCGCAACGCCACGACTCGAGCAATTCGCCGTTGAGTCTTCACTCGTCAGCCTCCTTCATGCCGCCGCAACCATGAACAACGCGTGGTGTCCTGAGATCGATTCTCCACATGGCATCACCGTAGCATGTGATCGCCGATCCTCCAAAACAGAAGTGAAATTGATCCGACCAGCGAACAGGCATCGGTTGCGGCGAGACGCTGAATGGTCTAGTTGATTGTCACGGCGCTTGCAGTCACATCGGCACTAGAAATTTCCCAGGAGAGCGAACAGAGATGAAGGGTGACGAATTCATCCGTGTAGAACTGGTGGACTGGGCCCATGCGGAACCATTGATCCGCCCTATCCGGGAAACCGTCTTTATCCGTGAGCAGGCGGTACCCGAGGAATTGGAGTGGGATGGACTCGATCGCCAATGCGCCCATGTGCTGGCCTGGAATGAACAGGGTGACGCCGTCGGCACCGCGCGCATGCAAGCGAACGGCACGATCGGCAGAATGGCTGTGCTCAAGGCCTGGCGCGGTCGCGGCGCGGGCCGCGCGTTGCTTGAAGCATTACTCGATCTCGCGGTCAGGCAAGGGCTCAAGCGAATAACCCTCTCGGCCCAAGCCCACGCGATCGGGTTCTATGAACGCCTGGGCTTTCACATAACCGGCGAGCCATTCATGGATGCCGGGATTCCGCACCGGAAGATGGTGAAGGCACTGACTCCGGAGACAGATTTTCCAAGACCAGACAAGTGATCCGAAACCAGCAACTAGCCCGGTTCATGATGATGTCGCGGCTTGGAGTCGCAATACATCATATCAGAGCGTGATTTATGGCGACACGGAGACTGAGGCCGTTGCGGCGAGATACGCCGAATCTCGCCGAGAGAATTGACGGATTGAGCTCGCGCTCAACAACCCATCTCTGAGGCCCTTTCAATTTTTCATTGGCAGAGTCGGGCTGCTGGGGGAAACTTCGTGGATGGAATTACATGCGAAAGCATCTGAATCCGCAATTGAAAACAATGCGACTCTTTCCGACCCTGCTACCCCGGTCCACCGTTATTCCCTCATTCAGCGCGGCCGGTCGCTCTATCATGGGCTCTGGTTTCGCCTGTCGGAAGGTCTCCGCTGGTCCAGACGGCCCTATCATGAAACGCCGATCGGCTGCCTCTCGGGGTTGGCACACTGGCAGGTCGCGCGGATCGACGAGTTGCAGGCGCGCTATGATGTGCGCTTCGAGTCTCACTACGGCGGCCATACCGCGCTGGCCAACTATACCTATCTCGACCTGCTGGACCAGGCGTGGGTATGCACGAACCGGCCGGCTTTTCACGGGATCGCTGTGACGGATGTGGGCTGCGCCAACTTTTGGTATGCGCGAACTCTGCACGTCTTCTTTCGTCCGAGGACGTTGACTGGTGTGGATGTGGAGGGATTCCGGCTCTACCCTAGCGGGTACAGCCGCTACGATGCCGCTCATGGGTATATCGCGGAGCTTCCGCGGACGTCATTTCTGGTGGAAAATTATTGCGAGGTGGAGCGCAGGACTGACGTGATCACTGCTTGGTTTCCTTTTGTGACGCCGTCGCCTGTGCTTGCATGGCGACTTCCCTTGACGGTGTTTTCCCCTGCGCGCCTGCTTCACAGGATCGCGCGTAACCTTACGTCACAAGGCATCTTCTTCATGGTGAACCAGGGGACCGAGGAGGCGGCCATCGCCGCAAGCTACTGCCGCCGGGCAGGACTTCGTTTTATGGACCAATGGATTCATGCACGGCCGTTACGGGCAAGACCTCATCCGCCAGTTGCTTCCTGGTGGACCACTACCTAACCTGCTGCATGTCAACGTTGTCGGCGGCACCGGTACGGTCCGAGACGAGTGTCATCACTTGGAGCGTAACGCCCCGCGATCGATCTTCGCGATGTTGACGATTTGATCGTCGAGGTCCACTTCGATGCGCACGAGATCACCCTTCGCAAACGATTCCCGCTTCATCCCCACGGATTGGGCGACTCGGAACATGCGCACTTGCCCGTCCTGCGTCTTGAATGTAAGCACTTGATTCCGTGAATCCACATGCTCGACCGAACTGACGGGAAAGACCACTGCGGTTTGGAATCCCTGAACCAGACTGACTGTTCCGATTCCCCACACCAACATGAGAGTCGCCAGGATTTGCCGCTTCATCATGACCTCCTCTCCCGTGCCGTTGCACGACCACACATGACTTCCTCACCGGACCTCGTCACTCTATCGCCGACCGGTAGAGCAGTCTGTCGCCGATGGTGCCAATTCCGGGTGGAATATCGGCCGCAACGTGAGGTCGTCTCTTCTACGCAGAAGTCATACGGCCTGGCGAGAAGCATGACTTGCAGAGATCACAGTCGGTGGAATACACGAGGCTCTCTGAGCAGGAACATCGGATGGCTAGCGGGCAAACATCAGGATGCTGTTTGCGGGCAGGACGAGACCAGCGGAGTATTCAAATCCATGGAGCGGTTGCGCGTTCGCGACGACACGGCCGCGGTTGCCCGCCACGCCGGCATTGACCCAATTTTCATACACATCACTATTGAACACCTCCCGCCAGGCTCCCTCGCCGGGCAAGCCGACCTGGTACCCAACGCGGGTGAAGTTGGCCAGATGCAGAATGACCATCACATCGTGGCCTTCCCCCTCAACCCAACGATGGAAGGCCAGCACCCGGTTTTGATCATGCACATGGGTCGTGCGAAACCCTCGGCCGCGCAACGCCGGCAACCGATTGCGTACGGCCAACAGTTCTCGCGTGAATCGCAGGTGATCGAGCATCTGCCTGTCGCTCTGATCGAGGCCCGCCCAATACAGCAGTAGATCGCGGTGGGACACAAAGTCGTCCGACCATTGCTTATCCTCCAAGAATTCCTGTCCCATGAACAGCATCGGAATTCCCGGCGCGATCAGACTGAGACCGGTTGCGACCCGTGACCGACTGCGGGCAAACCAGGACCGCGGATGATCGGGATCGCCCAGCCGCGCAATACGCGGTTCGCGACCGTGATAGACGATATCGTGGTTTTCTGGGCCCTGCACGAAGCGCCATGGCTCAGAGAAGCCCTCTGGCCAAAGACTCTGCGCCAGCCCTGTCATATTGAGCGGGCGTTCGTCCGGAGCGCTGGCGTTGCTGATGACGTCGCGAATGGCGATACGCAGACCGTCGGTCAAGGTCGTATCGAACCCGGCGCCGACCGGCGGGGGCGCGACAATGAAGGGATTGACGTCCCAATACTCGGCATGGTGTAACGTCGCCGGCCGTTGCGCATGCACGGTGGAAGTAAGGTCCTGGCAGAACCGCCACCCGTCCGGCGCACCGTCGTGATCGATCACACTCACTTGGTCATACCGGAATCCATCGACCCGGTACTCGCTGAGAAAACATTTGGCATTCTGAATCAGAAAATCGCGCACCTCCGGTTTGGAAAAATCGAAGACCAGCCCGCCCGCATGGCCCCTATCCGTAAAGTAGAGAGAATTCCACTGCCCACCTGCGGGATCCTGCCGGTCAAAAAAATAGAGACTTTGATCGCCGAACTCCCCACCCGCATGGTTGTACACCACGTCGAGCAGCACCGCCAGACCGTGAAGATGGGCCAGGTCGACCAGCGCCTTGAGCTGATTCATTTCCCCGCGTAAGTCAGCCGCTTGATACCGGCGCACCTCCTTCGCGTCCAGCAGCTTGTTCACCTCCGCCACATAGGCCGGCAGCTCCGCATCCGCCACCGCGAAGTCCATTTCGGGGGAAAAATAGTCAGTCCCGTTGTAGCCCAAACTGAAGCTGGTCTGAAATTCCTGAATGGGCATGAGCTGCAACGCGGTCACGCCAAGGTCGGCGAGATACGGCAGCTTGCGCGCGACATCGAGAAACGTGCCGCCTTTGTGCGGCAGGTTGGGCGTGAAAAAGGTGCCGACGTGGAGCTGATAGATGACGAACTCGTGAAATGGCGGGGTGACATAGCCGCTCTCATGCCAGGGAAAGTCGGTACCTCGAATCAAGCATTCGGCGGGAAACGGCGATTCCAGTTCGCGGGCATAGGGGTCGCGCTTGAGCCCCTCGCTCCCCTCGCCGACCACGTAGAACATGTACCGTTGACGATCCGTCACTCCGGGAAAGAAACCGCGCCAATGGCCCTGCTGATCTCGCGTGAGGAGGGCCGCGTCGTTACGGACGCGATGATTGAAATCACCCACGACATACACGGCCTTGGCATGCGGAGCCCAACAGCGGAACGTCGCGCCGCCGGCCACCAGCGTAGCCCCCATCGGAGTATCGGGATGGATGTGTTTGAGCGAGGCGGGCATGGATGCCCTCCGGGATAGGATCACGCTGACGGCGTCATCCTATAGAAAGCGATGGCATCGAGCAAGGGCCGTCCAACAGAGCGAGCACCGCTGCATGTGGACGATTCAGGCAATCCTACTCGGCACAGTCTGATTCAACTTTGGCGACGTGAACGGATCAACCTGACAATCTGATCCGCTGCGGCGTCGGGCAACAGCTCTGTGGTATTGATGGTCAAATCCGGCGAGAGCGGGGCTTCATAGGGTTCCTGTAATCCGGGCACAGTGGAAGATTCGCCTTGCAGGCCGCGCCGGTACGTTCCCTTCTTATCCCGCTCCATGCAGACCTGCAACGGGCATTCGACCGAGACCTCCAGCAGATCAGGCATCAGCGTGCGGGCAAATTCTCGATAGGCCCGTCGGCTCGCGGTCGCGTCGATGATCACGTTCACCCCATGCGCCAGCAATCGCGCCCCCATGAAGCCCAAGGCCCGGTAGAACAGATCGCGCTCCTCCTTCGAATAGCTGGCCTCAGGCGTCAGAATGCGGCGGACGGCATCCGACTCCAGCACCTCGGCGGTCATCTCCAGCGAAGCCAGTTTGGGTAGCAGCCGGGCCACGATAGAACTTTTCCCGGAGGCCGGGAGACCGGTGAGCCAAAGCGCAAAGGGCGCCATCGTCTTGTGCACCATGTGAGAGCCGCCTCATTGCACGAGGCGCTACCGCTACCTTCATTACCACTCAGTCGCAATACCGATTCACATCGGCCGGATCGAAACGCGGGACGGCCAGCACATTTTCAATGAACCGGAATATTTTCCGCCGCAGCGTGAGGGTCAACTTCGGATACCAGAGCGGACTGGCCAACACCAGGCCCCGAAAGGCAAAAAACGGCCCCGTCGCCTCCAGTACGTCCTGATCGCGACTCTTGCTCAGATAGCGATCCCAGAACGAACGGAACAAGACCTCCAACGGCCCTTTCAACGTGCCATGCCGGCAGAGCGAGAAAAACAGATAATTGATCGACATCGACGTCACATCGTCCGCCGGCTCACCCCACTCCCCACGCGACCGGTCCAGCACGGAAAAGTCCGCCCCGCGACGGAACAACACGTTCCAGGGATGAAAATCTCCATGCACTTGTGAAAGGCGCGCATGCTGGCTGCGCAACCGCCAGCGCCAGGCATTACAGGCGACTTCGATACGTTGCAGCACATCTTCCGTGATGAAACCAAAGCGGCGAGGATAACTGTCGGTGAGTCCCATAATACATTCGCCATGACCAAGTAATTCACGCAGGCGGCGTCGATACAGTTGCGGATCCCTGCGCTTCACGCGGTGAATGGTCGCCAAATAGTCAGCCAGCGCCTGTGTCCGCTTCCGATCCAACGCAGTCGGCTTGGGCGCCTTCGCCAGCCGTTCGAGATCCTTGTGATAGGTATCCCCTTCCGACCATTCGGTCAGCAAGAAGAATTCTTTGGCCGCCGCGACCGACATCAACTCGCCACGTGCGGTGAACGCGCCCACGTCCAGGGCGGTGATATGCCGGGGAAGCCGGCTGTAACAGTCATAGTCCATCAACATCGCCTGGGCTCGATCAGCCGGATGCTCGTGGCCGAACGGACCGGGACTCATCGTACCCAGCACCACCTGGCGGGTCTTGTCGCCGTCTGTGCGGAAGGTTAATCGGATCGGCGCACCATACCCATACTGTTTGTATCGTGCACCCTGTGTTTCTTTCCCGATGGGACCATAGGCCGTCAATTCGGCCGTCGAACCGAACCGTGTCTTGACATAGGCGTCCAGGGCGGATTTCTTCAACACCGGCATAGCCGGTTCATACGCAAAACGTGTTCCCGCAAAAGGGGCCCCAAGCCCGTCACATCGAGCGGAGACTGGTGCATTGGGCTTCAGCCTGATTCAGGCAAGTGAGGAATTATGCGCCAGTGGTGTGCGGACCTCCGCCCGGCGCAGTGGCTCTTGCCATGAAAATGCCCCACTTTGAGCCGATTCATCCTCGCGTCGACTGCCGTAAACCCTGATGGGCAAAGGCATGTGCCTTGCTGAGAGAGCAGTAGAACCTGTTCCATCTGAGACGAGAGGAGGACGCATGAATCTGGAAGTGGAAAGCCGCAACATCGAAATGACCCCGCGTTGGAAGACGGAGATCGAAGAACGGATGGCTGCTCTGCAGCGTGGCCATGACGACATTGTGCATGGCCGCGTCACGCTCACCAAAAATCGTCATCATAAGAAATTGGACAACGTCGCGGAGGCGCTCGTGCTCGTCACGGTTCCGAGCCGGCAAACGATCACCTCCCGCAAGGAGGACAAGACCTTCGAAGAAGCCATCCGCTCCGCTTTCGATGCCGTGGCAATCGAATTACGAAAATTTCGAGAAAAACGCGCCGATAAGGTGATTCGCGTGGAACCGCTGCCGCAGCTTCGCGGCGTCGTCAGCAAGGTCTTCCCGGACCTTGGGTACGGGTTCATTTTGATGGACGGCGGTGGCGAAGTGTATTTCCACAAGAATGCCCTCAAGGGCATGGCCTTCACGGATATGGAAGACGGAGTCGAAGTCATGTTCGAAAGCGAGCCCGGCGAAAAGGGCCTGCGTGCCACCATCGTCCAGCCACCGCATCTCCTCAAACTGTAGGACTCACACGATGCTGGACAACCATAGACTCCCGGCTTCTCTCCTGGCTCCGACGGTCGATCCCGCCCGCTTGGGATTCGGCGATACGAGCCAGGTGGAGCCGCTTGAGGAGACGATCGGGCAGGAGCGGGCGGTCGAGGCCTTGGAATTTGGCCTGCAGATGAAGAGTCCCGGCTTCAACATCTTCGTCTCGGGCCCGGTAGGAACCGGCAAGGGCACGTTGGTCCGACAGATGGTCCAACGGTTGGCCCAGACCGCTCCGTCCCCGCCGGACTGGTGTTTTGTCCATAATTTCCAGGATGCATCGCGACCGGCCTGCCTTTCGTTTCCGGCGGGGCAGGGCGCGTCCTTCAAACGCGATATGAGCACCTTGATCGAGGGGCTCCGCCGTGACATTCCCGCGGCCTTCGAAGGGAAAAAGTATCTCGATGCCAAGGCGAAAATCATCGAAGAGACGGAAGGGAAGAAGAAGAGTCTCTTTCATGATCTCACCATCCTGTGCCACCAGCGCGGATTCGTGTTTGAGGAAACCGCGGGGGGATTCGCGCTGGTTCCCATCAAAGACGATCGCCCGATGACTAAGAAGGAAATGGAGGAGCTCGCTGAACCGGTCCAGGAAGCACTGACCGGGCGGCGGCAATCGCTGGAAAGCGACATCCGCGAGTTTCACGTCCGGATGCACGGCCTCGAACGGGATGCCGAACAGGCGTTGCATCAGCTGGACCACCACATCGTCGCGAACGTCATGAAAAGCGCCTACGACGCGCTCCTGCAAGCCTATCAATCCTCGCAGCCCGTCCTCGCCTATCTACAACGGGTCCATGACGACATCGTCCATCAGTACAGAGACTTCCTGCCTCACGCCGGACCGGTGCTGGCGATTCCAGGCCTGGAGCAGTCCCGCCGGCCCGACATGACACGATTCGCCGTGAACCTGATCGTCGCCCGGGATGCCGCCGCCGGTGCACCCGTCATAGACGAATCACATCCGACCTACAGCAATCTCATCGGCAAAATCGAGCGGCGCGCGCATCTCGGCGTGATGTATACCGACTTCACCGAAATCCGGCCCGGGGCCATGCTGCAGGCCAACGGCGGGTATCTCATCCTGCAGGCGTTGGATCTGCTGCGCCAGCCCTTCTCCTGGGAGGCCTTGAAGCGCGTGATTAAGACCGGAGCCGTCACCATTGAGGATCCGTCGGAATTTTATGGGTTCGCCACGGCCGGCCTCCGCCCGGAGCCGATTCCCGTCTCGGTGAAGGTTATCCTGGTCGGCACCACCGGCATCTACCATCTGCTGCAGGCCTATGAGGAGGATTTCTCCAAACTCTTCAAAGTGAAGGCGGACTTCGATGTGGAAGTCCCGCATGATGAGCGCCAGGAACGGCAATATGCGCGATTCGTATCCCGCTTGTGCCGGGAAGAAGGGTTGCCGCACTTCGGCGCGGATGCGGTGGCCGAAGTAATCCGCCAGGGCTTTCGATTCGCCGACCGGCACGACCGGCTGTCGCTGCGGTTCAGCCTGGTGAGCGACTTGATTCGCGAAGCCGGCTATTGGGCCAAGAAGAGCGGGCACGCATTGGTGACACGCGCGGACGTCGAGTCAGCCCTGGCGCATCAACGGCGCCGCGCCGATCTGCCCGAGCAATGGCTCCAGGGAGAAATCGCCGAAGGCACATTGATGGTGGATCTCCAAGGTGACGTCATCGGACAAGTCAATGGATTGTCCGTTTATGAGCTGGGCGACTATTGCTTCGGCCGACCGACGAGAATCACCGCTCGCACCTATGTCGGCACGAAGGGCGTGATCGATATTCAGCGGGAGGTCGATCTGGCGGGTGAAATTCACAGCAAGGGCGTCATGACGCTGGCGGGATTTCTGGCAGGAAAATTCGCCGGTATGCAGCCATTTGCCTTGAGCGCCACCTTGACCTTCGAACAAACCTATTCGGAAGTCGAAGGCGACAGCGCGGCCGTCGCCGAGCTGGCAGCCGTGCTCTCGAGTCTGGCCGACCTGCCTGTCCGGCAATCGCTCGCGGTCACGGGTTCGGTGAATCAGCTGGGAGAGATTCAGCCCATCGGTGGCGTGAACGAAAAAATCGAAGGCTTTTTCGAATCCTGCAAGCGGCGCGGCCTCACAGGCAAACAAGGGGTCATCATTCCCGCGCGCAATATCAAACACCTGGCGCTGAATCGGGAGGTCGTCACGGCGGTGGAAGAAGGGCGATTTACCGTGTACGGCGTTGATACCGTAGACCAGGCGCTGGAGTTGCTCATCGGAGTTCCTGCAGGCGAACGCGGAGCGGAAGGAACCTTTCCGCCGGAAAGTATTTACGGCCGAACCGCCGCCCGCCTGGAAGAAATGGCTCAGATTGTCGCGACGTGGGGGGAGGCGGAAGAGGACAACAGGGTCAAGGATTAGCAGCAGCACGTGTCACGGTCCAAGCGAGGTGCCCATGCCTATGTATGATTACACCTGTCTGGATTGCGGGAAGGAATCGCTGATCGTCGTCACGTTGAAACAACACGAAAAAGGTGAGGTACAATGTCCGGCCTGCGGCAGCACCAAGCTGCAGCAGCATTTTTCCTCGTTCATCGCGCATACGACCAAGAAGAGTTAAAGGAGACGCAGCAATCCATGTGGACGTTCACATCCATCGGCATCCGTCACGCCGTTCTAGTCGCCACAGTGGGCCTGACGCTGGCGGCGGTGGTCGACGGCGCGCGCGCCCAGGAATTCCCTCCGGATGCCACCAAAGGCAAGGCGGTATATGAACGGCATTGTCTCGCGTGCCACGGCGCCGGCGGCCGCGGGGACGGCCCCGATGCTGCCGGATTGACGGTGCCACCGGCTAATTTCCACCGATTTAAATCCTTCCTGAAATCCGACGAAGAACTGCTTCGGACGATCGAGCACGGCATTGTCTTCAGCCCGATGCATGCGTGGCAAGGACAATTGACCGAAACTGAGCGGCAGGACGCCCTCGCCTATATCCGCCTGCTCGTCCAGCAAGGGCGATAGGGTGCAGCGAGACGGCCAGGCGCCGTAGCCGTTCCCCGGCGACATTGACCTGCAAGCGGAGTTGGCTTTGCCCCACGGCCAGGAGGCGTTATGCTGGGTTGGTCCCTCGTGCCTGACGGCATCGAAATGCGGAGGACTCCGTAGTACCAGTGATCTGCACCCATGAATCGCGCTACAAGAGTTTCAGAACTGCCCACTACAGTACGTATAGGCTGAAGGAGGCCCTTTGATGAACCAGCATCCCTTGTCCACCACAATCGTTGCCGGTTGGGTGGTCACCGCGCTGCTTTCCATTCCAGTCGGTGCACATGCCGCGACGAAAACCGCGCACAAACCTTCCATGGCCGGCACCTGCGAGAGCCAGTACCAACGCACACGCCCCGCGCCTAAAATCGTGGACAAAGTGCTACTGGCCCATGCCCGCTGGCTCGAGGACCGCGAGTCTGCCGATGGCCGCCGGGCAAACCTCTGTCGTACGGATCTCCGGCAACTGCGGCTGACGGGGACCACCCTTGAGCGTGTCAATCTTGAAGGCGCGCTCTTGAAGGGCGCAAATCTGAGGAACGCCAGCCTGGTCCAAGCGCACCTCAAAGGCGCAGATCTGTCTCAAGCCATTCTCGATGATGCCAATCTTGAAGGAGCCGATCTGCGCAAAGGCCTATTGGTCAAGTCCCGCCTGAATCGAGTCTCCGCAGACGAGGCGGCCTTTTACGGGGCCAACCTCCAAGGCGCATTCTTTCGTGAAGCGCTGTTGGAGCGAGCGCATTTTGAGGATGCGGATTTACAACTCGCGGACCTGAGCGGAGCCAGCCTGCTCGACGGATATTTCTATGGCGCGAACCTGTCGAAGGCCACGTTGACCGATGCCGACCTGGCCGGAACCGACCTGCGCCGAACCAATCTCCGGCAGGCCAATCTGCGCCGGGCCAATCTGCAAGGCGCCCTCCTGGACAGCGCCACACTCGACGGCGCATCACTGGTCGAAGCCGATATGGAAAGCGCGTATCTGGATGACGCGTCGCTGATTCAAGCGGATCTTCACGAGGCCAGCCTCCGAGGCGCGGATTTTCGATACGCGCGCCTGACCGGCGCCAACCTGCAGCGAGCCAATCTCGAACATGCGAACCTGGAGGGCGCCAATCTGGCCAAGGCTCGCCTGGATTCCGCGACCATGATCATGGCGGTGTTGTATAAGGCCAACTTGACCGCCGCAAACCTGCACGGGGCCCGGTTGCATCATGCGGTCCTTATCGGCGCGCAGCTGTCGCGAACCGATCTGCAGAAAGCGGATCTGACCGAAATCTATGCGCCGAAGGCCCATCTGCAGCAAGCCCGGCTCGCCGAGGCGAATCTTGAACTGGCCAATCTCGTATCGGCCGACTTGAGCGAGGCCGACATGAGTCGCACGATCATGGTCCAAACCAATCTGCAGGAAGCCAATCTGCGAGGAACCAACTTGAGCGCCGCCGATTTGACCGGAGCCCAACTCAATAATGCCGACCTTCAGCAGGCCAACTTCCGCGGGGCGAACTTGAGTGGCGCGTTGGGCCTGGTCCAAGCGCAACTGGATCAGGCGTGTCTCGATGAGACCACTCAAATCCCTGCGGAACTTCAACGACCGAACGCCTGCCCGTCGGCACGCCACCGGCGGAAATGATGAAGGACGATGGAGCCGCATCTTGGCGCTCGAATGAGACCCACTCAGACACGCGCCAACCTGGTGAGGACGAGGCACAGATGGATGGACGCAGAGAAATGACGTGGGGGTGTAATTCAGGACAGCACCGTTTCGCTCGCCGATGATGGGCTCGGGAGATCAACGTGAATCGTCACCGCAAGACGATATTCATGCTGGCCGGGGTGGCGGCGCTGGCCGTCACACTCTTTCTCGTCTGGTGCCCGCCGCCTATCTGCCGAATCCTGAATATTCACACCTATCCCCTGTCCGACCTGAACGACTTTCGGCAATATGTGGCAGACGAGGAGGCGTTCTACTCGCTACATCGTATCCGCGCCGTGCGGATCGATTGTGCAACCCTGCGCGACGAGGTCGGGACCGCACTCCGAACCGGCCGCCTGATATTGGGCGCCGGCAAGCCCGACGACGCTCAACGCAGCGAAAGCGAACAGCGCACGCTCGAAGCCTGGCATCAGGGCCGCCTCCTACATCTCAAAAATAGGGCCTTAGCAACGGATGACGAGCAGCAGGTCTGGGCCGCAACAATTCGAGCCGCCGTCGCCGTGCAACAAAGACAAGACCTCACATTCCTGCCTCGATTGTTTGGCGGCTTGGTCCTGCATGTGTCTCAGAGGCAACTACCCATCGTTTTGTTCTCCGATCACCCTTGCGTCTAACTCCTGCTCCACGTTGCTCCCGCCTGTTCACCTCCGCTGAGCACGCGTGTACCGATCCGCCTGGCAACGGACCCCCCACAAGGGTGTCCCTCAACGAATGACGTTGCACATCAATGGTATGCCCCCTATGCCAGGCCCCGTCTCCATTTTTCTTACTTAGGGAGTTGAACGCCCTGAACTAGGCAGATCTCCAGGGTACCGGAGAGAGAAGGAGCGCAAAGATGAGCTAGGCCCACATCCAGAAGGCGAAGGGAGGATGCCATGAACATGAAATGAAATGGACCTATTGCTTGCCGGCCGTCTTGTCTCTCTGCCTCATATGGCCGATCTCCTCTCACGCTGAACCTCTCTTGCCACATGAACCGGGAGATGAATTGCTCATTGAACAAACCTTTGATGCAGTAGTCGGGTTGCTGTTTCGCGACTATTCACTGCGAGGGAACGGCCATGTGGACTATCGCACGGCTCGCCACATTCTTGGCATCTCTTACGACGATCCTGCCTCACAGGAACCGGATGTGGCGTTGCACCCTCTCTTTTACTGGTACGATCCCCATCAAGACGGTCAATGGGAATTGTGGATCGATCGTGAAGAGGAAGGCCATCTCGTCGACGTGACGCGATACGATTGGAGGCAAGGCGACGATCTGCTGACGCTCTACCCGACTCTGCGGAATCCCACATGACAGTCATGCCCGGCAGTTCCTATAATCTGTTCCGCCGAACAGCTCTACCGGTTCAATCGCCGAGTCACGGCGCCGATTGTTATGCGCATATCTCCCGACGCTTCGCTTCGCAGATTGCCTTCAGGCATCTGGATTCTCGGTTTTGTCAGCCTGCTGATGGACATTTCCTCGGAAATGATCCACAGCCTGCTGCCGCTGTTCATGGTCACGACGCTCGGCGCGGGGACGATTGCGGTGGGACTCGTGGAAGGGTTGGCGGAATCGCTGGCCCTCGTCGTCAAAATTTTTTCAGGCACATTGAGCGATTATCTCGGCAAGCGCAAGGAGCTGGCGGTATTCGGATATACCCTGGGCGCGCTCACCAAACCGCTGTTCGCGCTGGCGCCCAATCTCGGCGTCCTGCTGACCGCCCGCCTGGTGGATCGAGTGGGAAAGGGTATACGCGGCGCGCCTCGCGACGCCCTGGTCGCGGATATCGCTCCGCCGCAGTTGCGGGGCGCGGCGTTCGGCCTCCGGCAAGCTCTCGATACCGTGGGCGCATTTCTCGGGCCGTTGCTCGCAACCGGGCTGATGCTGCTGTGGGCCGACGATTTTCGCGCGGTCTTCTGGGTGGCCGTCATACCGGGCACGATGGCCGTCGCGCTACTGCTGTTCGGCCTACAAGAGCCAGCTTCAGCACCATCCTCCCGTCGAGCCAATCCGATCAGTCGTGAAAATTTGAGTCGGCTCAGGCCGGCCTTCTGGTGGGTCGTGGGAATCGGCGCCGTAGTCACCCTGGCGCGCTTCAGCGAAGCATTTCTGGTGTTGCGCGCCCAGCAGGGGGGCATTCCCCTCGCCTTCATTCCCCTGGTGATGGTCGCGATGAATCTCGTATATGCGTCCTCTGCCTATCCCTTCGGCAAACTCTCGGACAGAACCAACCACAAGACCATGCTCACATTCGGCCTGCTGGTACTGATTGCAGCCGATGTGGTTCTGGCGACGACCGACCACTGGGGCGTCGTGTTGGGAGGAGTGGCGCTGTGGGGCATTCACCTGGGGATGACGCAGGGCTTGCTTGCCGCGATGGTGGCTGATGCGGCGCCGCCTGATCTGCGAGGAACCGCCTACGGGTGTTTCAACCTGGCCTGCGGACTGGCCATGCTCTTCGCCAGCGTGCTGGCGGGATTCTTGTGGGACCGGCTGGGCGCGGCGTTCACGTTTTACGCAGGCGCACTGTTTTCGTTTATCGCCGTCATCGGAATTATCGTTTCTTCCGGCCCTTCTTTTGGCGTTCACCGCCGACCATTCGACTGCACAGAGTAGCAACGGCTGTTGCGCGTGCGCTCAGATCACATCCGGCCTTCACGCCGTTCGAGCAGTGGAGCGAATGGCGACCTGAATCGTTTCATGCAGCTGTTCGATAGCGGCGTCCTTAGCCAGAAAAGAGATCGCCCCCGCTTCTCGCATCGCCCCTTCTATCTGCCAATCATTGTGCACCGACAGCCCTATCACCAAGGTCTCGGGCCGCTCCAGTTTCAATCGCCTGGTCGCTTCAATTCCGTCCATACCCGGCATATTAATATCCATGATGACGATCGTCGGTTGAAGAGACTGCGCGAGCAGCAGCGCCTGTTCTCCATTGTTGGCCTCACCCACCACCTCAATATCAGGGTAGCCTTCCAGGACTGTTCGAACCCCTTGGCGAAGCATGGTATGGTCGTCCACCAACAGCACTCGGATTCTGGAAGAATGGGCAGACGCCGGCTCGGGTGATGCCGCCCGCGTATCGAGCACGGCGGAGACAGACGGAGATTCAGCCTTTTTTTGCAAAGAGGCCCGTTCGTTGTCACACCGGGATTGAACCTCTGACGGGGTTGCCCCCCCGGCATAGGGCACGACCAGAGTAATCTTCGTCCCACAGCCGGGGGACGACTCGACGACCATGCGCCCACCCAACGCTTCCATTCGTTCTCGGATACTGAAGTGGCCGAACATGGGCGCGGCAATATTCGTCGTGCTCGCCTGATCGAAGCCGACACCCTCGTCGCCGACACACAGATGGAGCATACCCTTCTCGATCCACACCGCGATCGATGCTTGAGACGTCCTCGCATGCTTCGACACGTTGATCAGCAGTTCGCGGGCCGACTGGAAGATCAACACCGCCTGGTCCTCGCGTACCGACGTAAGATCCGCCTCGCATTGCACCGTGACCGTCATGTCGTGTCGTCGCATCTGCTCCGCCAACCATTTGATGGCGACCACCAATCCAAACTCGCGCAGAACGGGAGGACTCAGTTGCGCCACCAACGATCTGGTATAGGTCAACGCCTCGTCCAGCATGTCGTCTAATTCCTTCACCAGGGTAGTCGCCGGCCCCAGGTTCCCTCGTTTGGCCTGACTGAGCTTCATACGACCAAACACCAGCAGTTGCGCCAGATAGTCGTGCAACTCGGTCGCGAGACGCTGACGTTCTCGTTGCTCGGTCAACGTCAGGTCTGACGCCAACGCCCGCAAGCGCGTACGGGACAGCAGCAACTCTTCGGTCCGCTCAGACACACGCTGCTCGAGTTCGATCGTCCACTGCCGCGTTTGCTCTTGAGCCTTTTTTCTCTCCGTGATGTCGCGTAGCAACAGCGTATACGTGACGGCATGGTCGAGATGGTTTTCACTGATCGCCAGCTCCACCGGAAAACCGGACCGATCCATCCGAACGCCCAGCATTTCTCGGCTGAGTCCGCTCACCCGCGAGTCATGGAGCTCGTGATCAATGCCCGGATCACATGCTCCTTCGGGGCAATAGGGACTCGGCATCAGCAGCCTGATATTACGTCCGAGCAGAATGCCGGAGGGATACCCGAACAATCGCGCTACAGCCGGATTGACACTATGGATGGTTCCCTGATCATCGATCGTGATGATGCCGTCCAGAGCACTGTCGACAATCGCCTTGAGCCGCATTTCGCTTTCACCCAGCGCGGACGACACACTGTGGCGCTCCCATGCCAATGCCACGAGATGACAGAGGGTCTGTAAAAATCCGATTTCCTCTTCGGTAAATCGATCCTTTCGACTCGTCCCGAACGACAGCGTTCCCAGGATCTCTCCGTTGCTCGCTTTCAAGGGATGACAGGCATAGGCGCGCGCGCCCATCTCCCGGACAAATTGGCCGCGTGGGTCCACTGCGATCAACTCGGCATCAGCCACGACGGATGTTCCCCATTCGAGAACATATCCGCAAAACGCCTGTCCCGGGTCGAGCCGCTCAGCTTTCCACGCCAGCGCGTCAGGCACACCCAATCCGACAAGGAGCTGCAGGCCTTTCGTTTTCTGCTCCACCAGAAAGTTCAGGCAAAGATCCACATCAAGATGGGGCGCGACTTTCTCGTAAATGGCCTTGGTCCACGCCGCGCGATCGACGGGCATTTCCAGGATCAAGCGGCTGATCTCAAGCAACAGCGCCTGTTGCTCTTTCCCGCGGCGCAGAATGGCGTCTTGCTGTTTGCGGTCGGTAATGTCGAGGGCCGTCCCCAGAATTTGCCGCGGCTGCCCGTTCTCATCTCTGGAAAACACGACGTTGCGGCAGAGGAACCAGCGCCATTCTTTCGATCGATGCTGAACCCGGCACTCAAATTCCAGCACCTGGCCATCCGCTTGCTCCGGCAATTGCGCCAGCTGAGCCATCACCGACGGCCTGTCGTCCGGATGGACCCATGACTGCAAGGTGTCTCGACCGACAAATTGCAATTCATCCGACGCATACCCCAGGGTGGCGCCGGACCGGGCATTGGTGTACAGATTGCGTTGTTCACGCAGGTCGTAGAGATAGACCGTGGAAGGCGCCGCGTCGACCATACTCTTGATGAACCGTTCCCGTTCCGTGAGTTCCTTGAGCAGAACCCGGCTCTCTTGCTCTCGATCATACAGCCGTAAGAGAGCCTTAGCCGCGCCGATCAACTCGTCGGCCTCGACGGGTTCACTCAGATAGACGTCCGCGCCGCCATCCAGTCCCATCGCGCGTTCCTGCGGTCGCACGCAAGAGGCGGAGACCTGCAACACCATCACATGCTCGGTCGAGGGGTTCTTCTTGATCAAGCGACAGATTTCGAGGCCACTGATATCCGGCAGCCCGATATCGAGCAGAACCAGGTGTGGTTGTTGCTCCTGCACGAGCCGTAACGTCTCCGCACCGTTGGCCGCTTCAACCACTCGATAGCCCGCTCGCTCAAAAATCTTGGTCTTGGCGTACCGGGCGCCCTCGTCATCATCGACATTCAGAATGATATGTTGGAAGGTGGCGCTCACGGTTCGTGGGTGGCAACGATTATCGCCCATGATGGCGCTCGAAAGCGTCAGGAATGAGCTCACCGACGACGTGATTGATGGTCTCTTCCGAGAGCTCATTTTTCATCACAATGCCCCGCGTGGATTGCTCCAGAAGCGTTCTCGCGTCGTCCGAC
This sequence comes from Nitrospira sp., assembly GCA_022226935.1. GTDB lineage: Bacteria > Nitrospirota > Nitrospiria > Nitrospirales > Nitrospiraceae > Nitrospira_A. Next base: position 694,004 of record CP092081.1, on the reverse strand, counting down.
AGGGATTGAGAAGTCACAATGACGACCGGCGTTCCCGCCAATTTTTCAGTGGCCGTCAAATCCTGGAGAAACTGCCACCCCGATCGTCCCGGCATATTGAGATCGAGGAAGATCAGGTCGGGCTGAAGTTCCCGGCACATCCGAATACCTTCCATCCCATCGCCGGATTCCGTCACGTCGCAGTCGATATTCGCCAGGCACTTCCTGAGGATATACCGAAAGGACTCCTCGTCGTCGATGATCATGATACGCGGACGGTCAGGCGCAGGGGGGTGCACGTGAGCCGGCCGCTTGGTCAGGCGATCCAATTCGGCAATCAACACCGACGCCTCAATCGGTTTGACTTGATAGGCATCGGCGCCCAGCATGAACGCCTTGCCCCGATCTTCTACCGTCGTGACGATGAGGATGGGAATGTCGCGGGTGCTCTCATCCGATTTCAAATGCGCCAGCCACTGCCAACTGTCCTCGCCGCATAACAGGAGGTCCAGCACGATCGCCGACGGCCGGATTTGATGCAGGAGCCGGCGGGCCTCACGCAATCCACCGCTGAGCAGCGCTTGATACCGGCTGTTCCGCAGAAACTTGTCATAGATCAACCGCGTCTCCGGATGGTCCTCGACGATGAGCACGGGAAGGCGAGCAGGGTCCAACTCGCACTCGGCTTCGTCGCCCGGCTTCAGCATGTTATCCAACGCCTTCTCGTGATAGAGCGGGATGGCCAAGGCGAACACGGAGCCGACGCCGACCTGACTCTCGACCGTGACCTGCCCGCCGAGCAGCACAGCCAGTTTTTTACAGAGCGGCAGCCCCAACCCTGTGCCTTTCACCTTCCGCTGAATCGGACTATCCAGCTGCGTGAATTCTTCGAAAATCCGGGATTGATCCGCCGGGTGAATGCCGATGCCGATGCCGGTGTCGGCCACGGCAATGGCGATGTTGCGGCGCTCCGCATCGACGGACGCCGTGACGCGGATCTCTCCCCGCTCTGTGAACTTGAGGGCATTCGAAATAAAGTTCCGGAGGATCTGCGAAACTTTTCCCTCATCGGTGTACAACGTCGGAAGATCCTCCGCCTCTTCGAAGAAAAGATTCACCGACGAGCCGGACAACAAGGGCTTCAGCATCCCCCTGAGAGCACTGAACATCGTCTTGACTTCAAACTCGACCGGCCGCACATCGACTTTGCCAGCTTCAATTTTTGCGAGATCCAAGAGGTCATTGACCAGTTCCAACAGGCTTTCAGCGGCCTTGCGGACAAATCGGACCTGTTTATCCTGCTCCGCCGTCAGCTCTCCATCGGATCGGTCCAGCAGCAATCCGGACAGCGCGAGGATCGAACTCAAGGGCGTGCGGAACTCGTGACTCATATTGGACAAAAACCGCGTCTTCATACTGTCCGCTCGCCGAAGATGGTCGGCTTTTTCATCCAACTCGGCGTAGAGCGCCACGACGCCTCGATTGGTATCCTCCAGCTCCTGATTCATGCGCACCAGTTCGTTCTGGCGGAGACGCAATTCCTCGAGCGCCCGCAAGAGTTCATGGTTTTGCTGCCGTAACTCCTCTTGCGCATTCTGCGCGGGCGTTTGGATCAATTGATCCACCAGACCCGAGAGTTCTTTGCCGCCCAATGGTCTGGTCCTCGACGGAAAGACTTTTTTCAACAGCACCCGGGTACCCTTCCCCGCGGCGGTGTCAATTTCGCATTGGTCCATCAAACGCTTGGCGCCGATGAGGCCCACACCCATCCCCGTGTCAGACTGATACCGTCCCTCCAAAATTCGCTTCAAATCGGCGATGCCGGGGCCGCTGTCCGTCACACGAATCAACAAGACCTGCGGAGCGGTCTGTCCCTCGATCAGGAACTCCACCGTACCGTTCCTGGCATACCGAAAGGCGTTACGGGCAATTTCCGACACCGCCGTCGCAATGCGTGTCTGGTCTTGCGCGTCAAAGCCGATCAAACCGGCAATTTGCCTGGCCCGCTGACGCGCAGCCACGACATCGTCCTCATATTTCAAGGCGACATTGATGATCGCATAACTCATGACGCGCGCCCTTTCGACACCGGACAGATCATGTCATCCCCTTCGGGTCAGATGGGAGTCCTCCAGATACCCCTCAACCTTGGACCTCTTGAGAATGACCACCGTCGCATCGTCCCGCCCACGGGAAAAGTCGCGATAGAGCGTGGCGGCAATGAGGCTGGGATCCCGGGCCGTCAGCCCGGTATAAGGATTCAGATCCCAATGGGTGTTGATTCCGTCTGAGCACATCACCAATATCGCGGATTCGGACCATGGATAGTGAAACTCCATCACGCGCCTGATTTGGTGGCCGAGAATGCCATTCTGAGACACCATGCTTCTGGTGCTTCCGGCCTGCCATATGGACGCCATGATATTTCCAATGCCGACAAACTTGACGAGCTCTTGATCGTGAAGAATTTCTGCGATTCCCAGAGCGACGCCCCTCGTCGGGCGAAGCGCGCGATGCGCAAGATCCACCTGCTCGGTGAGCGGAGCGCCCGCATGGGTGCGCAAGGTCTCCACCGCCACCTGCGCCGCCTGTGCCGCCAGTGCTCCGTGGCCCAACCCGTCCACCACCGCACAGAGCGTGCGGTTTCCCGTGCATTCCGAATGCCAAGCATCCCCGGAAACAGTTTCCCCAGGCTTGGCTGTCTGAATCACGCCGGTCTTCATGCCTGACGCAAGGCGGGCCGGCACCGCCCCATTCCAGATGCGGGCCACGAGACTGGTTCCCCGTCCCGGCAACGAATGAATGTCGAATTCGGCCGCCATCCGCACCATGGCTCCAAGGCCGTTGCCGCTGCTTCCCGCCGTGGACATTCCATCCTTCAATGCGTGATTCACATTCGCTATCCCGGGCCCTCGATCGATCGCCACGAGTTCAATCCCCCGCATCGCCCCCTGTGTCACGTGCCTCAGAAACATTTCACCATCCGTCGCATGTTTGACGAGGTTCGTGCCCATCTCCGAAGCAATCACCGCGCAGGCGCCGGTCTTCGTTTCATCCAAGCCGATCCGTCCTGCCAATTCAACGGCCTTGCGGCGCGCCTCGGCCACTCGGGTCGATTCGCCGACCGGAATCTGAACCTGATCGCCTGCGGCATCTTCTCTAAGCATCGCCTTACTTCCAACGCGCAATCATGACCGTCGTTCCCTTGCCGGTCTCAGAGTGAATATCGAAGTCATTCACGAGGCGTTTCGACCCGCTGAGACCCAATCCCATTCCGTTGCCGGTGGTAAATCCGTCCTGCAACGCCTTTGCAAGGTCCGGAATCCCCGGCCCTTGATCGACAAACGTCAGTCGGAGGCCTCGGCGGGAGCCTTCCTGTAGGGCTTGAATCCGCACTTCTCCACCATGGCCATGCTCCAGCGTATTGCGAGCCAATTCACTGGCGGCCGTGACGATCTTCGTCTGATCGACGAGGGAGAAGGTCTGCATCAGCGCCCATTCCCTGGTGATTTGACGGACCTTCACGATGTCATCCGAAGAACGGATGGGATAGATCTCATCCCGCAACGTGGCCATTCCCTTGAGCTCTCTCTTCAATGCACCCTTTGAGCAGTTCCACTCCCCGATCGACATTGAGCGCCGTGCGCACACCGGGAAGCGACAGTCCTAATTCGACCAACGTAATGGCCACGGCCGGACGCATGCCGACGACCACCGTCTCGGCGTCCAAGACCCGCGCCATGCTCGCGATGTTCCCGATCATGCGGCCGATGAACGAATCCACGATCTCGAGCGAGGAAATGTCGATGAGGACGCCGTGTGCGCGGTCTTTGACGATGCGACCGGTCAAATCATCTTGTAAGGTCATGGCGAGGCGATCATGCATGTCCACTTGGACGGTGACCAGGAGGAAACGCCCCATCTTTAAAATCGGGATCCTCTCCATGGTCATCCTTTCGTCTTGGTCGCTGCAGACTTCGTCACCGTCGCACCCGTACGCTGCAAGGCGATCATAAAGGCATCCGCCAGCGTCGCCTTGGTGGTCACCTCACTGAGGTCAACGCCAAGGTGAACGATCGTTTGTGCGATTTGCGGGCGAATACCGCTGATGATGCAATCCGCGCCCATGAGCCTGGCGGCCGCGACGGTTTTCAGCAGATGTTGCGCCACCAAGGTATCGACGGTCGGGACGCCGGTAATGTCGATGATGGAAATCATAGCCCCGGTTTCCACGATCCGTTGCAGCAAATTTTCCATGACGACCTGGGTCCGCGCGCTGTCCAGGGTACCGATCAGCGGCAAGGCGAGGATGTTCTCGAACAATTGAACGACGGGCGTCGACAACTCCAGCAGTTCCTCCTGCTGGCGATGAATGACCTCTTCACGATTTTGCTGATGCAACTCCATCACGTATAACCCGAGCTTGTCGAGAAGGGTCGTCGTGGTCCACAGATCTGCGACGAGATCTTTCGGATCCTTAACCGCCGCGCGGATCACATCGAAGAGGGGTTGTTTCAGAGAGAAAATAAATGTGGCCGTCTCCGAAGGAGTGAAGCCCAGCAGAACACGAGACCGCGTGATCTGTCCCAGAAAATCCTTGACCGGTTTCCAGATGGTCTCACCGATGTCTGACCCGCTCTGCACCGCTTGCGTAAAGAGGCCCAAGAATTCGCGCGACTGTTCGCGCAACTCACTTTCCTTCATCAAATCTCGCCGCAAGGTGGTGGCATTCAGTTGGAACTCCACCCAGTCGTTGAGAATGACGTCATGTTGATTCTTGACTATTTCCGCCAGCTTGGTTCGCTTCTCCATGCCCTTCCATCCTCCTCTCACGTCAAAATTGCACACAACTATGGCGAGACTTCACCTGGAATGAGAAACGGAGGCGGATCACTGTACGCGCGGCCCCTGTCCATCTCCCACTAGGAAAAACCCTGGCAACCTTGCGCAGCCTACCTAAAATCGTATGGGACTTCCAGAGAGGAACGAGGAAGAATTTGCATGGTATGGCAAGCGGCCCCTGCGGGCGAGGGCAGGGAATTGTATTACCGGTGAGATACGGGTGCCACGCCTTGAATAATCACCCGTGGCCCGTCCGCAAGATTCTGCAGGCGTTCCACGTCGCTCATGCCTTCTAACACCCAGTCGTATAACGTTTTCGCATCTTCCAGGATAGGCAACGTCGGGGTTCCGTAATAGGCCACCTGCATCTGCTCATCAGAGAGTCCGATACAGCCATGTGACGCCGGAAACCCCGGCAAATCGCGACCATGAATCCAGTAGCTGACCCCTTCTTTATTGATGTGAAATCGTAGCGCATAGTGCATGGGGTACGGCGATTCCGTATGTTCGATGGTATAGAGGCAGGAGCGATGGGTGCGGTGGGCGGCACTGACTCGAAATTCTCCGACAGGCGTGGCATTCTCCGGCCCCCCGGATGCGATGGGAAAGGAGAATCTCAACTGCCCCTGTTCGTACGCGCCAAGAAACTGCTCCGTCAAATCGATGAGGATCAGTTTCTCATCTCGAACTGCAGCCGGGTATGTGCTCCGGAAGGGAGTAAATTCCGCCACCTCGTCAATGTGAAGGGGGATTTTGATCTCCCGGCCAGGCACTGCGTGCCGGCGATCAATTCGGTTGAACCGCGCCACATCAATCCATCGCGGGCCAAAGAGCCTTTCCAGACTTTCTCCTCGTTGAAGACGTCGACATTGCCAGGCTATCCGTTGATCGCTCGGATAATGGATCGCGCAGGGTGACCGGTCTTCGCCGGCCCACCCCGTCACAACTCCCGCTCCAAACCAACAGGCGATGCCAAGACCCCCTGCCAAAAGAATCAACCGGCCCCGAGAGGAAATCAGATACCACCCACTCCAGCACAGAATTAGGACCAATACTCCGACGCCTTCATGTAGCCATGCAACAGGTCTCGTCTTGCGACAATACCAACGAGCCGCGTTCCTCGTACCACCGGCAGGCGCGTCACATAGCGATCTTGAAACAGATTGGCCACTTCTTCCAATCGCATGTCCTCACGAGCCGTCAGCGGATGCGTGGTCATGATGTCCGATGCCAAGACCTTGCGCAAATCCCGACTTTCAATCATCGCTTGCAACAGATCATATTCCGTCACGAGACCGATCAGATCGCCGTTTTCCCCGATCACGGGCAATCCGCCGAAATTCTGCTTCGTCATCAGGCGGCCGATGGTGAGCGCATCCGTGCGAGGGGTGCAGGTAAATAGGGCATCCTGCATGAGCTGACCGACCGTCAGTGTGGCGGGATCACAAGCCTGAGTCAGCAGATCAATTCGGCGCATACCTGCTCCTTGGCGATCGAAAACCGGATCCCAATCACCCCGCTGAGGATCGCCGTTTCGTGGTTGGGCGCAATGCCGCTCGTACCACATCCCGTCGAGTAACCATGCCCAGCAACCGATTGTGTTCATTCACCACCGGTACCGAGAGGAGGTCGCTTTCCGTCAACACATGCACCAGTGTCGGCAAACTGGTTTCAGGCCGCACGGAATAGGGATTCGCGCTCATCAGATCGCGTACCGTTCGATCGCCCCACGCCTGCCCCTCGTCGAGCGTTACCAATAAATCATGCTCGCTCACCACGCCCAACAACTGTTTCGCTTTGTCCAGGACCGGCACCGCGCCCCCCGCCTTCAGCAGTAACGACGCCACCTTGTCGCCTGTGAGGTCAGGACGAGCCGACTGGACACGCTGATTCACGATGTCCTTCACCGTCAGGTCCTCGAACCGCACCGGTTGGCGGCCTGCGCTGGCGGATCGTTTCGCCGGGGCCTTGCGTTTCATCACCATACTTCCTCCTCGTCGTGATTGACACCACTCTGGCTGCTACTCGGCCTGCACAGATAATGCAGGGCTCCGGTCCTCGGCCCACCGGACATGCTGCGTGGCAATGCGACCTCGGCGCACCTTGATGTCTTTCACTTTTTGCGTCGCGCTCCCCAGCGTGGCTGCCACCTCGTACGTCCCGTCAGGCAGGTCGATAAACAGCCATGGCCCCGTGACGTGATCCCGGGGAATGGTCAGAACCGTCTCTTCCTTGGCATTCCGAAGCGTCAATCCTACCCCGGTCACAAACGGCTTTCCGCCCGCCGTGAAGATCAGCTTCAACGAAAACAGAGGATAGGCGGCCTCGCGCTCGACCTGGCCGATCCCGGCGCTGAAGTAACGAACCGTCCCGCTTCGATACAGGGGAAGGCGTTCCTTCTGCAGACCGATGTCCGTCGGAATGTCCAGTTCGACTGCCTCTTCGTCGGAAAGCACATGGGCGACTACCGTCGAGCCACTGGCATTCGCCTCCACCGTCAGCGCGAGGCTCATGAGCATGCATCCGCCGACCACTCCCATCAGATGGGTCTTCACCATGTGGGCTCCTCCTCTCTGCATGCCACGCAATGGTGATGCCTGAGTATGGCGCGCTCTGTCAGAACAAAACCCGCCTACGAAACGGCATCAGACCATAGGGTCAGCACACCGCAACCCATTGAACTGAGGCCAATTACCACAAACGAACACCCGGCACTGCTGCAAAACGCCGCAGCGCCGTGATCCGCCGGCTGAGGCATGGCCGCTCACCGTTCGACAGCCTGTGGAATGGCTTGCTAGAGTTTGGCCTCGTTCAGGCATATCCAATGCAGACTATATTCCGGAATGGAGTCAGGTTATGGAGGAGCGGCAGCAATGAACATGTTAATTGCGGTAGATGGATCGGAATTCGCCGAATGGAGCGTGCAAATGCTGGAAGCGATCGCCGGACGACCGCCTGATACCGTGACTTTGCTGCATGTCGTCGACAGCGCCTCGCTCAAGTCCTCTGCCCGCAAACAAGCGGCTGTCTCAAAGCAGGCCATTGCCGCCATGACGAAAGCCGGCGATCAGGTGCTGCGCCGCTTTGAAGGCTTGGCGAAGACCGCATTGAAGCAGGCCAGCACGAAACCTCGTACCACCATCGACACGTTGCTTGCCCATGGCCGCGTGGCGGACACGATCGCCAAGGTGGCCAAGCAGAAGAAGGCTGACTTACTCGTGGTGGGTTCGCGCGGTCTCAGCGATGCAGAACATTACCTGCTGGGCAGCGTCTCGCGCAAAGTCAGCGCATTGGCCCCCTGCCCGGTGCTCGTCGTGAAACGGCCACTCACCAGCCTCTCCCACGTGCTCTTTGCAGCCGATACCTCGAAGCATTCCCAAGCCGCCGGCAGCTTCCTGTGCAAACAATTCCTCCCGGATTCCGCCCGGGTTACGGTCCTTTCCGTTGTCGAGCCCGCCGTCACCGAACTGGCGAGTAAATACCTGTCGCGCGACCAGGTGGAGCAAATTTCCGCGCCCAAGCGGCAAGCGGCCGAACAGCTGGTGGAGAAGTTGCGCGCCCGATTCCTGGCAGAAGGGTATGCGGTTACGCCGGAGGTGCAGTTTGATCACGTGACCGATGCGCTCCTCCGGCAAGCGACCTCACGCTCCATCGACCTACTCGTCGCAGGCTCACGAGGGCTGACGGGGTCAGAACGGCTGCAGTTGGGAAGCGTATCGGAAACTCTCCTGAAGTACGCGCCTTGCTCGGTCCTCATCGTGCGAGGGTGGCGTGCCTGAACTGACGGCGCTAGAAATCTGCCGCCTGGCGCCGAGCCAAGTGTTTCGTGCGCTGGCCACCTCGCCGCAGGGCCTTTCTGCGGACGACGTGCGCCGACGTACCCTGAAGCACGGGCCGAATAGTCTGGAGGCTTTGCGCCGGGCGCCGCTCATCGGCCGGTTTGCGCGTCAATTCACGCATTTCCTCGCGCTGCTCTTGTGGGTGGCCGCAGGCCTCGCCTTTCTCGCCGACGCCTTCCATGCCGGTGAGGGCATGGCCACCTTGGGATGGGCCATTCTCGGCGTCATTCTCATCAATGCCATCTTCGCGTTCTTCCAGGAATATCGAGCGGAGCGGGCCGTTCAGGCGTTACGCGGCATGTTGCCCGCCAAAGCTTGGGTGATTCGCGACGGCCAACAGCAACAGATCGCCCGCAGTGAACTCGTCCCCGGTGATGTGCTCGTGCTGGAAGAAGGTGAGCAGGTCGCCGCCGACGCCCGGCTCACCGAGGTCAGCGGGATGCGCGTGGACAATTCGTCCCTCACCGGCGAATCGAAACCACAACGGCGGACGGCTGAGCCCATCACCGACGGCCACCCGCTCGATATTGCGAATTTGGCGTTTGCCGGAACGACCATCCTTTCAGGGCATGGCCAGGCCGTGGTCTTCGCGACCGGCCTTAGCACGGAGTTCGGCAAGATTGCACATTTGACGACCTCCGTCCAATCCGGGCTGAGCCCGCTCCAGCAGGAAATCGTGAAAGTGACCCACGTCGTGGCCGGCTTGTCCGTCGCCATGGGGCTGGTGTTTTTTGCCATCGGCGTCAGCATGGGCTTGGGGTTTTTGAGCAGTGCGATGTTCGGCATCGGCATCATCGTCGCCAACGTCCCTGAAGGACTCCTGCCGACCGTCACCTTGGCCCTGGCCATGGGCAGCCAGCGGATGGCGGCGCGCAAAGCACTCATCAAACACCTCGCCTCGGTCGAAACACTCGGCTGCACCACCGTCATCTGCACCGATAAGACCGGTACGTTGACGGAAAATCGCATGCGCCTCGACAAACTCTATGTCGACGATCTCATCGTCGAATCACGGGAAAGCTGCTTGTTCGCGCGAAATCGGCTCATCAGCGCCGCCGAGGCCGAGCGGTGGCGGCCGCTGTTCGACGCCATGATTCATTGCAACAATGCCAAACGTACGCGCCGCCCGGACGGCCGCAGCCAGGCCACGGGAGATCCGACGGAAACGGCGCTGTTGGAGTTTGCTGCGAACCATGGATTGCTCCATCGGCCCCCGCTGCGGCGCATGAGTGAATGGCCCTTCGATGCCGATCGCAAGCGGATGACGACGCTGCACTGGAGCGAAGGCCGCTTACTCGCGTTCACCAAAGGCGCGCCGGAATCGGTCCTTCCTCGCTGCACCCTGCAGCAGGGATCCCCGGCTGCCACGGAACTCACTCTCGACGGGCGAAAGAAGATTTTGGCGCAGAGTCAGACCTTCGCCCGGCAAGCGTATCGGGTGCTGGCGTTGGCCATGCGTGAAGTGGAACGCGGAGTGGATGAGCTGGAGGCCGACAGCCTCGAACAGGGGCTGACGTTTCTCGGACTCGTCGCCATGATGGACCCGCCGCACCGGGAGGTGCCTGAGGCCATCCAGAAATGCCGGAAGGCCGGAATTCGCGTCGTGATGATTACCGGCGATCATCCGATGACCGCCCTAGCCATCGCGAGTAAAATCGGCCTGGCGCCGGAGTCTCCGGTGACACAGCCGGGGCGCTTCGTGCCGGTGATTGAAGGGTCACAGGTGGACACCTTCAGCGATGAGCAACTCCGCCGCCTTCTCACCCCGACGGCTCCGGGCGAACCGGACCCCGTCTTCGCCCGCATGGCCCCCCGGCATAAAATGCGCATTGTCTCGATCCTCAAGGAGATGCGCGAGGTGGTGGCGGTGACCGGTGACGGCGTGAACGATGCGCCGGCGCTGAAAATGGCGGACATCGGGATCGCCATGGGCGCGGCCGGAACGGACGTGGCGAAGGAGACGGCGTCGATGATCTTGCTGGACGACAATTTTTCCACCATCGTCAGCGCCATCGAAGAGGGCCGGGCCGTGTTTCTCAATATCCGCAAATTCATGACCTACGTCTTGGCCAGCAACGTCCCGGAGGTCGTGCCCTATCTGGCATATGGGCTGTCGTCGATTCCGCTAGCCTTGACCGTCCCGCAAATCCTCGCCGTCGATCTGGGAACGGACATGGTTCCGGCCTTGGCTCTGGCGGCGGAACGGCCTCACCGCGGGGTGATGGATGAACCGCCCCGGCCAAGAACGGAACGGCTGCTTAGCCGGGACGTGCTCGTGAGGGCCTATGCGTTTCTGGGCCTGATCGAAGCCGGCATCGCCATGGGCGGATTTTTCCTCTATCTCCACAGCCAGGGTTGGGCGTGGGGTGAGCAGTTGGACTGGAACTCGCCGCTATACAAGGAAGCGACGACCGTGACGTTTGCCGGGATCGTCTCGGCGCAAGTGGCGAACGTCTTCGCCTGCCGATCCGATCGCCTCTCCGCGTTCAGGCTCGGCTGGGGCAGCAATCCATTGCTTCTGTTGGGAGTCGTTGTCGAACTGACTATCCTGCTCACCATGACCTACAGTCCTCTCGGGCATCTGGTGCTCGGCACGGCCTCTCTTCCCCCATGGATCTTCGGCCCGCTGGCATTAGGAGCCATCGGACTTCTGCTGGCCGATGGATTCAAAAAAACTCTCAGCACACGCATGCGGACCCGGCAGACTGGGTGATGAAGGGATTTCGCCATAAACGATTCCAGCTTATTGAAAGACCATCGGCACCGGTTCCACAGTGCCGCCACACAACGACTATCGAAGAAAGGGAGCTCGTATGACGACCCCACATGGTTCGCACGTCAGTGATTACATGCATCGGCAGTTGGAAGTGGTTCCGCAGGATACGTCCGTGGTGACCGTCGCCACGAGAATGCGGACACGCAGCATCGGCTCGGTGTTGATCGAATCGTTCGATCGCCCCCACAACGATTGCCGGATTGCGGGCATCGTGACCGAAACCGATCTCGTGTCCAAGGTCCTGGCACCAGGCCTGGTTCCGTCTCGAACCAGTATGGGCGACATCATGAGCAGCCCGCTCATCACGATTGCGCCGGATCGTCCAATGGTCGATGCCAGTCACCTCATGCAGGGTAAGAACGTTCGGCATCTTGTCGTGACGGAAGGGACGGACGTGCTCGGCGTCGTCTCCGTCCGCGATCTGGTGCGGCATTTCGTCGATGCCGACGGCGGGCCGGTGCAGGCATTGACCAACGTCTATCGCCCACTGAGCGTCCTCATGCAAAAGGCGATTGAAACCATCGGCAGCGAGGAAACCGCCAGGGCCGCCGCGCAACGGATGGCCGACAAACACATCGGGGCGCTGTTCGTGATCGAAGCCGACGAACTCGTGGGAATCATCACCGAAGGCGACCTCGTGCGGAAGTTGCTCGCCTATCAGCTCGATCCGGAGGCGATGCGAGTGGGCGCCCTGATGAACTCGCCCTTGCTCGACATCGACATCAACCGCACGATCCGTGATGCCAGTGAACGGATGGCGGCCAAACGCATTCGCCACCTGGCCGTGACCGAACATGAGAAAATCGTCGGGGTCCTCTCCATCAGAGACCTGGTGAAGATGGTCGCGATCCGGGACCGGCCGGATTTTCTCCGACGAAGCTGATCGACCCGGCCGCCAGCGGCGTCGCCTCCTCGCGGCCGGGTTTCGTTTGGACTCACGTTTTGATTGCGCCTACCAGTTCCGAACGGTAGACTTCGTTCATACGTGTTGTTCCCACACCTTCGCGCAAAACCGATCGAGTCACTCGTTCCCTGAGATGAATGGAGTCGCTGATGTTGGAATGGCTTGCCAATCCGGAAATTTGGATCGCGCTCGGAACCCTCACCGCGCTTGAAATTGTGCTGGGGATCGACAACATCATCTTCCTATCGGTCCTGGTCAGCCGGCTCCCTGAATCCCAACGCGCCGTTGCCCGCCGTGTCGGGCTGGGCCTGGCCATGATGGCCCGGCTCGGGCTGCTGTTTTCGATCTCTTTTGTCATGGGATTGACCAAACCGTGGGTGACGGTGTTCGGACACGGGGTCTCAGGCCGTGATGTGATTTTGATCGGCGGCGGGCTTTTTTTGATGGCGAAGGCCACCCATGAAATTCACAACAGTTTGGAGGGTGTGGAAGAAGGCCACTCGCCCACCGCGGCCGCCAGCCTGGGCATGGTGTTGGTCCAGATTGCGCTGCTGGATATCGTCTTCTCGCTGGATTCAGTCATCACGGCGGTGGGCCTGGTGGAACATGTCTCGATCATGGCGGCGGCGATCATTCTCGCCGTGGTCGTGATGTTAGTGGCAGCCAAGGCTATCGGGGATTTTGTCGAGACGCATCCGACGATCAAAATCTTGGCGCTCTCGTTTTTGATTCTGGTCGGGGTGACCTTGATGGTGGAAGGGTTCGACGTGCATGTGCCCAAGGGCTACATTTATTTCTCCATGGCCTTTTCCGTGACGGTCGAGATGCTGAATATTCGCATGCGCAAAAAGCGGGCGGCACCGGTCAAGCTGCATAGCCGGTACGCGGAAGAGTCTCGGCAATGAGAGGGCATCAGGCCGTTCCCTGCCCGTCTATTCCCCATGGAGACCTTCGGGAACGGAGAGGAGATAATTGGCATCCACCGATTCCTCCCAGGCGCCTTTTCCCTGCACATTTCCCATGGCCCAGCCGCGCATGAACACGAGGCTCAACACCGGCTCATTCGTCGGCACTGTCGACGGCCTGGTCTCCTTCTGATCCATCACGCGCCCCACCACCGTCACCCGCGCCCACTGTTTCCATTTGGGAGGCAAGAGGGAGGCATCGGGGACGACCACCCAGTAATACCCAGCTTCCGGACCTTCGTTGATGGTCGGACGATGAGGCCGGTAGTCTTTATCGAGCGGCCGGTTTTTCAGATGCAACCACAGCCGCTGTCCCTGCTGCTGCTGATCCACCACCACTCCACCTAGAATGACCGTCTTGCCGTGATACGTCTCCGGCGCGGCGGCAAGGGAGGTCAATGTGACTCCCGGCTCGGCCTTCTCAACATATCGGGACGGCAAGGTACTGCATCCCGTGACGAGCACAAGCCCTGCAAAGCCTGCCAGTAGTCGAGTCCTCAAACCGTTCACATCATCCTCCGTTCGCGAAACCTCGATGCCCCCCCGCGATCATACCTGACCAGGCTTCCAGCCGCTGAGTGCACAACGCCGGGCCGTCAACGGCATCATGCTCTCGAGATCCGCCGCCACGCTCGTCATGACTGTATCGGCCAGCCCTGCGTCATCGAAACATTCATAGGCATCGTCGAGAAATCCGCCACGTAACAGCGGATGTTGGAGAAACCGCTGGCCGGCGCCGCTCGCCACCTCAAGCGGCTGCTCGATCGCGTCGATCCGCTCCACGTTCAGCCGTTCGAGCCAACCCCGCGCCTCCGCCGCGGATGGCCGTTCCGCCACATGCGCGGCGAGCCGTTCGCGCTCAATGATCAGCCCGTGCCGGCGCATTTCTCGATCGATCCGTTGCCAGATGGAATCGAAGGTGCCGAGCGAGGGAAAGGTCAGCACGATTTGGCCGCCGGGCTCGAGATGGTCAATCAATCCCTTCATCGCCTCAAACCGGTTCGGTCGAAGGAACATGACGGACAGATTGCCGGTAATGCGCTGGAAGGCCGGGAGGGACGCAGGCAAGGCCCGCATGTCGAGACATTCGAATCGGAGCCAGGGCAACTCACCCCGCTGTATCGCCCTGGCATTCGCCACCTGCCCGCGACTCATGTCGATACCGAGAACGGAGCCGGTCGGGCCAACCTGCTCCGCGAGATAGAAGGCCGGAATGCCATGGCCGCAGGCGATATCCAGGATAGTGAGCCCGGGACGCAGATCGAGTTGCGCCAAGAGCAGTTCCGCAAAAGGCGTCGACCAGTCATCCTCTGCAGGAAGGGGCCAGCGCGTAGAAGGGGATGCGGAGGACCTGCTCATGACATTCCTTTCGTCCGGATAATGGCTCTTTGCCGCATTTTACCCGAAGGGTGAAGGACAAGTCAGAACTCTCTTCGGCAATCCTCACGCTTACAGCCGGTCGAGCAGCTGCTGTTTCTTCGTGCGATAGTCTTCCTCCGTAATCAGCCCTTGCTCGCGAAGACGTTTAAGCAGGCTGAGTTGTTCCTCCAGCGAGCGTGGAGGAACCGGTTGAGCAGCGGGCTCAGAAGAAACTGGATCCGGCCTCGCACCGGCCGCAAGCTTGTACTCGATCACCAATTCCTCCGGGTCAGAACGAAACGGATTGCCTCCGTCCCGGCTCGATGGCGTCAACGACTGGCCGTCCCCTGGCACGAATTCGTAAAACGCTCCGGCCTGCGCAAACAAGGGATCCTTCCAAATCTGTTTCCTGATCGACGGCATGGTCACGGCGATCCGGCAGTTCGCCAGACGAAGATGGATTCGATCCTCCCCGGCAAACCAGACCCCGGAGGTCACCTGATCCAATCCCGCCTGCGACGGCCTGGCCAGGGCGAACGCGACCTGCTCCTGCTCGTTCACCTGCTGAAACGCCCGCGGCAACGATTCTCCCAGGTACCGGATCTCTTCCTCGGTAAACGCCGGTTCTGTGTCTCCCTGGTAGGCTGCACCGAGTAAAGGTCGACGCACGCTCCGCACCTTCACCCTTCGCAGCAGGGAGTCCCATTCCTGCCACTGCAGCACCAAGGGATGATGGAGGGGGCGCTTTTCATCGACTCCTTGCATGAGCGGAACAATCCTGACGAGCCGCTGATCGTCGCAGGAGAAGCAGGGCCTCTCAGTGCCCGGGGTCATGCCCGAACAGCCGGAGAAAACGAGACAAGACAGCCATAGGACCGCGACATGTGCGCATCGAAGGAAAGGATTGTTCACCGGTCCACGACCTTCCTCCTGACCATAACATCAATACGCAAAATCCAATCCCACCAGCATGGTTTGGCCCCTCAAATCACCGCCGTTCGGGCCGACGGCTTGCGTGCGATAACTATTGTATTCCGCGTGCAATGCCAAATCGGTTCGCGTGGAGTGATGAATGAAATACCGGGCCAGCACGGTGTGGGAATCGACGTCATTGTAGTTGCCTTTGAAGACATCCGTATTGCCGTCACCATGCCGATCGTTTCGAATCACATCATACCGGTAGGCAAAAAACCAGTCCGGCATGTCGAAGAACAGGGCCGGCGCATAGTCCAATTCGACAAACGCGCCGTTCCAGGAGGCGTTCTGCGGAGTTGGAATGCCTTGCGAGGCGAACAATTGCGCGCTGTCGTGCCCATGCATGATCGCGCCGAAAATATTCCATTCTCCGTTGAACGTCAGGCTCACATCGATGCCGATTCTCGTAAACGGCTTCCCGCTGCCCGCCACTCCCTGACAGGTCGGACAGGTGGCATTGACCATCGTGGGGGCTTGGCCGTACGCTCCGAAGATTCCCACCCGGTTTCCGGTCACAATGCCGTAGCCGCCGAACGATTGCGTGATGTGACCATAGAAATTCACATTTCGCCCGCCTGTCCCGCAGGGGGTATCGGGGGGGCACCCGCCCAGCGGCCCGGAGAACGAGTTGGTGGCCAGCGCGGTCAACGAATAACGCAGATACCCTTCCGTGGACGGCGTTTTCATGATGCCCGAGAGTTCCCCGCCGGGCTGGTTATCTCCTAACAGGAACGAATTGGGGTTCAGATAGGAACTGGTCGAGGTGCCTCCGATGGTCGCGGTGTACGGCACACCCGGCGTGTAATGGTACATGACGAACGGCGTATTCAAGGTGGGGCTGCGCTTCTCGCTGAACGGAAGATCGAGCTCGAACTTTCCCACGCGCAAGTTCAACAAGTAATTACCGGGATCGGACTTGACGCCGAAATATCGTTCCAAACGCATGAGGCGCACGAACGCGCTTTCGAGATCCCCATCCGAGGCGCCGGTGCCGAAGCCCGCGCTGCCGAGCCCCGGCGTATACACCACGCCGAAGGCGATATCGCGGTGGAGCGTGCCGAAACTCAAGAGGTCCAGGCCGGTGAAGCCAAACCCTCCGGTCGTCACCCCGCTGCCTTCCGTCCTCAGCTGCGCCGCCTGATATCCGACCGTCGCCCGAATCGAGACCGGCCAAAAGCCCATCCCAATCCCCTCATAGGCCGGCGAATCCGCTTCCGATCCCAATTGATAGCCGCGATCCCTGAAGAGATTGCCGAAGTCGTTGAGTTTCGGGAAACCAGGCACGTGGCACACGTTACACTTAAAATCATACTTGCGGGCAAATGCCGGAATGGCCTCGGCCTTCTGCACCAGCCCGCTCAATTCGTAACTGATCAGCGCCATCAGAACGAGGAGAGCCGCAATCACCGCCCTGGCACGCAATGTTGAGTTCTTCATCGGGTCAGCCTCCCATTCACACCGGTTTCATTCCTTGGTTATTCAGGCGGAAGTTCGTCGCCGCCGCCGGCTATTTTCCAGTCGACATCCACCGGCCGGACGGGAAACTCGAATCGAGATTCGACCTGGGCTTTCGGAGACATTTCTAGCGGCTGCCGGATGACATGGGGTTCGTCATACACGGGACGAGAGGCACTGAACTTGACGATGTTGAATCCGGGATGCCAGGCAACCAGGGTGTAGGAACCAGGTGGGATGCCGGCAATTTCGAATCGCCCCTGCGCATCGGTGACGGCAAAATAGGGATGGTCGAGCGCTGCCGCCCACGCATTCATATGCACATGCACATCGCACTGCAGCCGCAATCCGACCCCGCGTGCCCGGTTCAGCGTGGCCGTAATTTCGCGATTCGCCGTCGGCATCGCAATATTGAAGAGGCTTTGTTTATCGTTGAACAGATGCGGATTGTGCAGAATCGGTTCGAAATTGATCATCGCGACTTCCGCCGTGCGGACGAAGGGAATCATCTGCTGCTCGAACTGACAGACCTTTCCTCCAGGATGCGTCGCGCTTTTTCCCATACGCAACGGATACGCAGCCGCGACGGCTTTACCTCGCTCTACCCGCTCGAGATACACGAGCACTTCCTGAAGGCCGTTCGTGGCCGGATCGATTCGCAAGGCCGGGGACGGCATGTGGGTGCCGCAGGCATCCAGGTCGGCAAACACTTTGAGCGGGGGAAGTTTCGGAATGCTTCCCTTCCAGACCGCCTGGCCTTTCACCGTGCCGCCATCGGAGACGTCGATAACTTCATATTCCGCATGCCCGTGAGTTGCCGTGAGAACCCATGCCAGACAGCAGAAAAGCAGAAGGCGGTAACCGCGATGTCGTCGTGGAGACATGAAAGACCTCATCGACATACCGAGGGCCGAATGACCCAGGGCGGTGAAGAATAAAAAAGCCCGAACCTCCGTCTGGAGATTCGGGCTCTAGAGCTGATCGCTCGTTGGCCTCAATTATGTGCGCACGCGGGGGAGGGTAATCAACTCTCCTCCGACATGTCAAGTATGCTGCGCAGCCTATTCGAGCCCCCGTGAGTTGCGCTCCTCCAAAATGAGAGAGACCTCTTCACAGGGCGCCCCTTCAATGAAAAGCCGAATCTATTTGAAGCCGATGACCATGGAATCCGGCCCGGCCAGCGGTTCGACTTTCGTGCGTATGAAGCCGGCTTTCTTCATCCATTGCCGGCAATCCGCGCCGGTGAAATCGAATCCGCCCTTGGTCTCGATGAGCATATTGAGGCTCATCAACAAGCCGAAGGCATTGGTTTTCCGGGCATCATCGATCAAGGCCTCATGAACGATCACTGCGCCGCCGGAAGGCAGCGCCGCATACGCCTTGCGCAACAGCATCATTTTTTCTTTCAGATCCCAGTCGTGCAAGATGTGCCCCATGATGAGCACATCCACCTTCGGCAAGGGTTCCTTGAAAAAGTCTCCCTCGTGAAACGTCACACGCTTGTGCAGTTTCTTACTTTTGACATAGGCCTCGAAGACCGGCCGCACGACGGGAAGATCCATGCCTTGGCCGTTGAGATGCCGGTGCGCCAGCGCGATTTCGACCGCCACGCCGCCTTGGGCACAGCCGATGTCGGCAAACGAATGATACCGCTTCCAGGGAAATTTCGCCGCCATGGATCGGGCCGTCCCCTGGCTGAGTCCGGTCATCGCTTTGAGAAATCCTTCCAGCCGCTGCGGATCCGCGTAGAGCGTGCCGAAGAAATCGCCGCCCGTTTTCACCTCATTCTGCGGCCGACCGGTACGGAGCGCTTCCGTGAGGGATCCCCAGAATCCATACAGGCGGGCATTACACATCTCCAGCATGCCGCCGACATAGGACGGTTTGGCGCGATCGAGAAACAGGGCGGTTTCCGGTGTGTTGGCATAGCGTGTCCCGGTCCGCTTCAGCAAGCCGAGCGCCACCAAGGTATCGAAGAAGTCCCGCGCGCTTCGCGGATGGAGCTTCAGCCGGGCGGCCAACGCTTTTCCATCGAGCGGACGCTTGGCCACCTCCGTGAACAGGCCCAACTCCACCGCCGTCAAGAGGGTCTTGGAACCCCAAAACCCGAAACCGATTTGCAAGAGTCGATCAGGAACCAATGGGCGACCGGCCATACGCAGTCCTTTCATGGAAATGAAAAACGGAGAGGCTACGCGTCTCGTATTGCTCTGTCAACAGAGGCCATGCCTCGAATCATGCGTGGCCACTCATACCGCGCGGCCGCGCCGGGGATTCGCCTCAGGTCGCGCGTTCGCTTACGGCGATGTTCACCGATCCAACCTTGGCGCAGTCTCGCAAAACTCTTCCGCCGGCTTTTCAGAGATGCTCACGAATCAACGCTTCAATCATGAGGCAGAGCGAACCCCAGGTCACCGCGTTTATTGACCGATCTCCCCCAGTCCTCGCATCTCATCCAACCGGCCGGCGCGCTGGTGCTCATTCATATTTTCGATATTGCCAATGAGCGTGGTCTTTGTTGGTCGGATCCCGCAGAATTGGAGAATGTTCCGTCGCAAGCTCTTGAGGCTATGGGCGCAGTACCACCACCGATACACCCATGCCGGCATGCCCATCGTCACGACCACACGCGCCGACTTCCCCGCGAACAACTTTTTGGCTTTTGTCCCTTCAGTGTGATACTCGAATGCCACACCAGGGCGGAACAGCTGTTCAAAGAAGGCTTTGAGCAGCGCCGGCATCGATCCCAGCCACAGCGGGTAGAAAATCACGAGGTGCTCGGCCCAGCGAATCGCCTCTAGCGCCGTGCTGATGGAATCCGGGAGTGGCCCTCTCTCAAACTGCTCTTTCGTCCGCAGGAAAGGAATGTCCAACGTCGCAACTTCGATACGCCGGACTGTGTGGCCGCCGTCTTCGCATCCCTTCGCATATTCGTCGGCCAATGCATGGCAAAAATGGCGAGCCTGCCCGTCAGGATGTCCTTGGATAATGGTAATGCGCTTACCCATGGTGAGCCGGCGTCATGCTCCCGTCTCGTACCATCGGGCGAAACGATCGATCCACCTCGCGAACGGGGTCCTGAGGTCTTTGCTCAATGCTCTGGGGGGCTGCGGCCGGGCGCTGCTGTATCTTGGGTGTCGGCGGCGCGCAAGCGGCCATTGAAAAGAGCAGTCCCGTCACAAGCACTACGGCGCTACTGGTTGTGACTGACATTCTCCTTCCTCCTCATTCATCTTCGGATCCTGCCCAGCTTGATCGTTGTTCTGCAAACTGTCGCTCCAAATTCTTCACCGATTCATCACGATACCCGCAACAGGCATGCCAGAGCCCATGCATGGCAAAGAGCAGCAAATCGAGCAGGATTGTTCCATCACCGAACGAGGGCGAAGTCGCACTGCGGATATTTTCCGCAATGTGAGGATCTGGAGCTGGCGCGAATGTCCACAGCGGGGACATCGATCACACGGAACAGGGCTTCTACCTTGATTTTTTTGGATGGAGAAAAAGAATGAGCAGCGGCATCGCATTTGCTCCCTTCCTATTTCAGCAAGGTGTGCCTAATCCTGGTGTCCTATCACCGTACTCCAACACCGCAGAAGGAGGATCCTATGAGGGCAACAGAATATTTCGCTCGCGGGTGTGACCCCACCACATTGGTCGTGAGGCAAATCATGGAGGATGCCGTCGTTACGATGCGTCCGACCTCGAGCGCTATGGCCGTCGCAGAGCTCTTGAGTGAACAGAGTTTCGGCAGTGTACCGGTGGTCGACGGGGATGGGACGTTGCGCGGGCTCGTCACCGAATTTGATTTGCTGAAAGCCGTTGAGCAGGGAAGGGATCTCCGGGATGTGTTGGTGTCGGACATGATGACCAAGGACGTCATCACCACTACCGAAGACACGCCGATTATGAATCTGATTCACCTGCTGCAGGAGCGGCACCTGATCCGCGTGCCGGTTGTGAACAAGCACAAGCTGGTCGGCATGGTCGCACGGCGTGATGTCGTGTTTGCCTATGTGAAAGCCCGGGCAATCTACTGGCCGTAATGTCGGCTCCATGAGAGAGGCGCCCGAGCGGCATGACGCCTCACGCGCAGCCAACCTAATGGGCTACGCTCGGCGCAGAGCGGTGCGGGGACGGCGGTTCCTGCGCGTGGTGAGGGCTGAACAGTGCGGCAGTCATGAACATGGTGATAACGGCGCCGCCAAAAGCCGCCGCCATGTCCTTTTGGGCATCCCATTCGTCGCCTTGAGTTCCCAGATACATGCTCCCCAATTCCGGACTGACGATCATGGCCACGATCGCTTCAATCACTTCAAAGAACGCGCTCTGCGCAAGAATGCTGCTCACCGGCATCACATAGGACCAGCGCCCCGGCAATCCCGCCAGGCGCACCAACAATTCCCGCAAGGGATAGACCAGGAGCAAGCCATAGGCAAAATGGACGAGCCGGTCGAAAGGGTTCCGGCTCAACGCCAGCACCTCCTTGAGCCAAAATCCGAACGGCACTTCCGAATAGGTGTAATGGGCGCCGATGGCGTGCAGCACCATGAACGCGGCAATGAGCGAGTAGGAGGCGACAGAAAACGCGAACCGCCGATAGGTCAGGGCAAGGACTGCAACGAGTCCGACGGCGAGGAGATTTTCCAAAAACCAATCATGGCGATTGACCGGGTTGATGGCCAGCCAGATCCAGATGACGCCATAGCCGAGCAACAGTCCCGTCGCGATCCGGCGATGGCCCGCCTGCGCAGGCCCCCGTTGCTGCATGGTGTTCACAAGCATGTTTTTGCAGGCTACTCTGAGAACGCCGCCTCAGACTCCAGCGCTGTCTCCGCCCCTCGTAACGCGCGCACCACCAGCAAGAGTGTCATCGAAAGCAGCGCGCCATAGAGTGCCGCGGCCATATCTTTCTGCGCATCCCAGATATCTCCCTGCGACCCTAAATACGTTACGCCCAGTTCCGGATGCACGGCGCGAGCCACCCACGATTCAATGATTTCCCATAGCCCACTCAACCCAAGGACGGTCATGACGGGCAGGTAATACACCACCCATCCCCGGATGCTCGCGCTCAACCGAAACAGTTCCTCCATCGGATAGGCGAGCAGGAAGCCGAAACTGAAATGCACGATGCGATCAAAATGGTTGCGCCCGAGATGCAATACCTTGTCCATCCACAACCCGACCGGCACCTCGGCATACGTATAATGCACGCCGATCGTATGCAAAGTGAGGAAGGCCGTGATGAGCGCATACGAGGTATGCGACAGGGGGAGAATCCGGTGCGTCGCCACCAGCAGGACGACGAAAAGGGCCGGAAGAATGCTTGCCAACAACCAGAATTGAGGATCGACCGGCGCCTGCGCCATCCAGATCGATACCACCAGATACCAGAGGAGCAGGCCGATTGAGATCAATTTGTTGCGACTCACCTGCAGGACTCCTTGTAACATGGTAGAGAAGGGAACGCCCCCGATCAGACTGACGAAAGGATTGATTTACTCTACTGGATGATCTCCCGTCCTGCAACCGCCCACGGCTCGGCTCGCGACGTCTCAGCCGCCCTCCTCCGATAGGTTGCAACGAACTACCTTCCGCGCATCACACCGCTTACCGCCTCGGCCCAGAGGAAACCTCTCGACACACACATTCTCGAATGCTCTCGCAAAAAAGGAGAAGGCCGCAATCGCTGAAGCGCGCGCAAAAATCATGCGGCGCGAGCAGGCAATCGAATCGGCACGAACCGGGATTCCGCAGCAGAGGAGGTTACTGGCGGCAAACGCAGACGCTGTTTTATGTGGAAGGCCGGGCCTGAGGTTCCGGGTCTTCAATGACCGCCCCGCACTCCAGGCATCGGTAGCGAGGAGGTTCGTCCTCGTCCTCACAACGGATGCGATCAATGAGTCGCATGTGGAGGCAGGTGAGTGTCCGTGTCATGGTCGGATCAAGTTGAGGACTACGCATAGAGACCTCCCCGGATCGCGGCGGACGATGTACCCATCAAGGCAAATGCGCCCCAACCCTAACAGATTTTTCAAGACTTCACACGACGAATTTTCTGCAGATGCGAGCCAGACATATGCTGACACAATAATTGGGGGCCGAATAGTATTCGCCACTACCTATAGCACCACTCGCCGAAATACGCGGCCACCGAACGCTCCATTCATGTGCGAATGTGCCGTACAGCCTGAACGACCTGTTCGACGGTGGATCGGGTGAGACCATTGACAACAAACGTTGGCCGTCCATGCAAAGGATCGAGCCGGACCAGCCGAACATCGGCTCACAAATGATCAGGCATCATGCGTTGTCACCACTTGCTCCGTGGAGGAAAAGATATAGCCCCCCACCCTGAACGCGGGATCGTGAAAACTGAGAAGTGCACTTGAGGCCAGCACGCGGGTGAAGTGGCGGCTCTCACAGACTACGGGCGAACAAGTCCTGCGATGATGGCAGGTTTTGCGAGCGCGACGGTGGAGTGGAGGTTCAGCTGGTCCATAATCGGGAACTTGTAGAATTCGACGGTCTTGACCGCGATGGGGAGCAACAAGACGACCTCTTTCGTCCCCCGTCCTTCCGCGATAATTGCAACACTTCTCGCTGGCGAGGGGTCAGGGGACGATGCCGGACCTTTCCTTTTGCCTTGTGCTCCGTTCGCAACGTGCCTCACCACTTGTGTGGCAATGAGGGGGTGAGATTACCGCTGCCTCATCAATACGGCATGACTCCTGCGACCCTCTTCAATCTTCAGGAATCCGACCGGCGTTGAGACTCTTTCATAGCCGCGGTGATAGCCGCCTTTGCGCGCCGACGCTCGTTGGCTGCCACCGTTCGCTCCAACGCCTCCGATTGCGGCGCGCGCCGAATATCGGCCCCTCGCTGCGATTCTTCCATGGCCGCCGTGATCACCGCCTTCTTATGCCGACGCTTCGCCGCCTCGACGGTTCGCGTCAATGCGGCGGAAATCCTCGGGGAGCTCTCTGCTGCGCCTTTCCGCTGGGCGAACTCCATTGCGGCAGTCACATCGTCTTTCTTCTGTCGCTGTTTCGCCGCCAGGGCCTTGCGGGCCAACGGATTAGAGGACGTGGTCTTTTTTATCTCGCCGGTCTTGGAGATACGTTTTGGCGCCTTCATGTCTTCCCTCCTCATCGCGACTCGGTGTTCATCCTGCGTTGCCGACACAACATGACCCGCATCCGGCAACATGGGCTACGGAGTGGTGCCCCATTATACCAAGGCAGTCGACGGAGGAGAGGTACTGGCAGCATTAGAAGTCCGGAGAGGAGAGAATGTAGGGCGATCAATGGCATTGCGTTCCTGATATTGCCGCGGCATACTGCCCTGGAGCCTTTCATCTAAAGGACAGACGCCATGCACCCACGCCTGCTGTTCTACGGATTGATGCTGATGGTCCTGCTCTCCGCCGTATCCCACACTGAGGCAGAGGCGACAGACGCAGGCACAGCCCTGAAGGGTGATGCCATACGAGGCCAGGCGCTCTTTAACGGCAAGGGGATTTGTCATTACTGCCACGGCGTGGATGGCGTGATCGACAAGAAGCCCTCTCTGAAACCTGATACCGTGGCTGCGATCGCAAAGCAGTCGGCTATGGCGCCGGACCTTCGCAATCGCGCGGTACAGACCCTAAAAGACAACAAGGCTCGCTTTCGCGCGATCCGGGAGGGCCATCCGGGAAGCGGCATGTTCCCGGACTCGACGCTGACTGATCAGGACATCACGGACCTCCTTGCTTACCTCGCCGCGCTCAGACAGAGCGCATCGACTCCCGGCAAAAGTCCGTACTAACCCACTTAGCCTCCTCAGCGGACACTTGCATTCCCTCTGCATACCCTTCGCCCCAAGCATGCAATGAGGCAAATAACATCAGACCGCTACCCACTCTAAACCCTCTCCACCCAAAGTGCTCAGGATAGGCTATATTGGCTGCCCGGCCTCAGCTTAGATCACAACCGTGCCGCGGCTAGCGCGACGGACCTTCACATGGACCGTTGCGAACCCTTCAAGCAGAAATCACTACGGCTTGAGCACCACGGCGCGCTTCGCTGCCCCCTACCAGCCACTTTACAGAATGGTTGTATTACGTAAGCTCTCATCACTCAACACTTGACGAAATCGCCGCACAAGGAGAAAATTCGCCGCCACTTACGGGATGACGATCATGACCCAGAAGACAAAACTATTTCTGGCTTCCTCCGCGGAATTAGAAGCCGATCGGCGACAGTTTGAAATCTTTCTCAACCGGAAAAATAAGGACTGGATCGAGAAGGGGGCATTTCTGGAACTGGTCATCTGGGAAGATTTTCTCGACGCGGTGTCCCAAACCCGGCTGCAGGATGAATACAACCAGGCGATTCGAGGCTGCGATATTTTCGTGATGCTGTTCTTTACCAAGGTCGGAAAGTACACCGAAGAAGAGTTTGAAACCGCCTTCGGGCAGTTCAAGGCAACGAATAAGCCGGTCATCTTCACCTATTTTAAGGACGCGCCGATTTCAACCGGCGCCTTGAATGACGATGTGTTTTCGCTCTTACAGTTCAAGAAGAAGTTAGGCGCGCTCGGGCATTTTTCCACGGTCTATAAAAACTGGATCATTGCCGGGAAGCCCTGGTTGCCGCCATGCCGCTAGTACAAATTTCGCCTTCTGCCCCAGAATACGCTGGCATCGCCTTGAAAGTCGTTGAGGCATGGGACTCGATAGTGACACTTTTTTGAAGGAAACCCTCCAGGCGAGTGACAGGAAATGAGCCTGCTTCGAGCATGCTCTAGCGGGGAAGTTGAAACGGATTCGCGGTGAGATTAGGAGTGAGGGATGCGTAAAAAACGACAGGTGATGAAGCCAGTTGACGCTGACCGTTGGGTCCGCGAAATGGATTGGGACGAGTTTGAAGCGCAGCTGACACCCTCCACACGAGGGAGAACATCACCAACCGCGTCGGATCAGGCCCTACGAGACCATTTTGGCCAGGAAAAGTACGAAAGACTGCAGAGACTGGCCGAGCGTGTTCGCGTAGCTCGACAAGAACGGGGCCCCTTGCGAGGGAATATTATCTTCCTTCCGGGGATTATGGGTTCCGAGTTATCCGTGACCGAGGACGGTGATGACGATGTCATCTGGGTCAGTTTTCTCAAACTCATCCGCGGAGGGATCGCGAAACTTCGGCTCGACAAGGATGGGACTCAGGAAGCGAACTCCGGGCTGCGGGTCCAACCAAGCGGGCTCGACAAGGACAGTTCTGCTGAAACGATTCTCTGGCTCAAGGCCTACTGGAATGTTGAACCCTTTGCCTACGACTGGCGGAAGGACCTCGACCAGGCGGCCGACAATCTCAACGCCCTCATTGAAACAAAATTCAAGGACCAGCCGGTGCACCTGGTTGCCCATTCCATGGGCGGCCTGGTGTCGAGGAATTTCATCCGGCTATATCCCAAAGTGTGGAAAGCCATGCTGGAGCCCAAGAAAATTCAGGGCGGCCGGCTCATTATGCTCGGCACGCCGAATTACGGTTCCTACGCCATCGCCAACGCGATGGTCGCCGGAGACAAACTTGTCAGAAGGCTGGCCGCAGCGGATTTGACCCACGACTTGGACGAGGTCCTGGATATCCTGAATGGATTCGTGGGCAGTTATCAATTGCTACCCTCCCCCGCCAAGCTTGCTTCTTCCGAACAAGGCCTCTACGAGAGCGGCAAGTGGGGACGCTATCCCATCGTGGCCGCGCACCTCGCGCGGGCAAGGAAATTCCATGAAGATCTTGCCGCGGCGCCCACCATCGATCCTGAGCGCATGACCTATATTGCGGGCTGCAATCAAGAGACGCTGACGGGTCTTCGCATTGAGCTCCCGGGCATGTTCGAATTCGACACGAGCTTAAGAGGCGATGGTCGCGTCCCCCATGCCCTCGGGCTATTGCCAGGGGTGCCGACCTATTACGTCGAGGAAATCCATGGCGATCTGCAGAAGCATGATCAGGTTCTTGAAGCCATCGACGAAATCTTGCGAACCGGCAAAACCGGGGCTCTGCCGATGGAACCGGTTGCACCGCGCGCGGTTCGCGCGCTGACATCCCCCCGCGTTCGGGCTGTTCAAGATCGTCAAGAGGCCGAGCAGATTCGCCGGATCGCCGAAGCATCACAAGCCAACCGAAGCAATGCAGCCGAACGCCGTCAGGCCGAAGCATTGCTCAGGCAGGCCATCATGGCCCAAGCGCCTCCTGTCACCCGCACAGCGCCCGCTGCGATACCAGCAATGACCGGCGACGGACCGGGAGCACACACACCGGCACGAGAAACCATCATGCTGAACATTGAGATCGTGCGGGGCGACATTCGTGATGTGAAGTCGCCGGCGGTGGTGGTAGGCCATTATCGAGGCGTGCCGCCGGTGCGGGCGGTCGGGGCACTTGACCATGCACTCGAGTTCTGGATTTCCAAGGCGGTCAAGCGGGGCCTGATCGGTGGAGGCGTGGGCGAAGTCTTTCTCATTCCCAACACGCAGAAGGCGCTTGCAGCCGACACCGTGATCCTTGCAGGCATGGGCGAATACGGGCGATTCAACCGTGAAGATCTCGACCTCCTGTTCGCCAATGTGACCTATGGCATCACCGCACTCGGCTGGCGTGAATTCGCGACCGTCGTCATTGGCTCAGGAGAGGGCAATCTTTCCTTGGAACAGGCCATCGAGGGAATGCTGGAAGGGGTAAGTGCCGCGCTCAAGCGGCTCGGCCGGCAGGAGCGCCTCACTACCCTACGCATCGTGGAGTATGACGAGAAACGGTTCACGACTATCAGGCATCTGTTACAGCAGATTGCAGCAAATCAGAACGATGGATTGAAGTTACGCATCACGGAACGGACGTCGCCGAAGCGCGCGCGGCGCAAAGACGTGTCGCGGTCTCCGAATGGGGATACCATGAAGGGCAGCCGGATCACGATCGAACGGGACGGCGACATCTTCCGATTTTCGGCCATCAGAGAACAGGCGGTAATACCGGTTCGTGAGATTGCCATTCAGTCCGCCTATGCAGAGGGTGCGGCCGATTTTTTGATGAGCTCTCGGGGCCAGGAGGACCAGAAGAAATACGGCAAACTCCTTCACAGCTATCTCATGCCCGAAGACTTTCAAGACATGCTGGAGGTCAGCCCGCTCACGCTGATGGTCGATCGTTCAACCGCCGCTTTCCCCTGGGAAATGGCAGCGTTCGAACAACATGGAAAATCGATCTTCTACGGGCCGGGGCGGCAACTGACACGACAATTCCGCACCACCTTGTCGGGTCCGCCGGGCCTGATCGCGCCCCAAACTGCCGATCGTCTGCGCGTCCTCGTGATCGCCGATCCGGCCCCTGAGGCCGAATTGCAATTGCCTGGAGCGCGAGAGGAGGGGCGCACCGTCGTACAGATTCTGCAAACCATCAAGGAACAGGAGAGGCTGGATCTCATCATTGAGCAACGCATTGGAGCGAATGAATGTGATCCCGTTGAACTGCTGGCGCTGATCCTGAGTGAAGAATTCGATCTGATTCATTACTCGGGACACGGCGACTTTGATGAAAAGAATCCCGACCACAGTGGTTGGATCTTCGGTAAAGCGCACGTACTTTCCGCCAAAGATATCTTCCGCGCGCGGCGCGTTCCGCGCCTGATCTTTGCTAACGCATGCTTCTCCGGCGTCGTTCGATCCGGTAAACCGTTTGGTCTCGAAGAATCGAACCGCAGTCTCGCAGGATTGGCCCAGGCGTTTTTCGAACGAGGTGTGCAGAACTATATCGGCACCGGGTGGCCCGTGGATCACGCGGCTGCACTCACCTTTGCCAAGGTGTTCTATTCAGAAGCACTCGAGGGGGCTGACCTCGGCAGCGCGCTGGCCAAGGCGCGTGGTGAGATTCTCGATCTCGGATCGACGTGGGGTGCCTACCAGCACTACGGCCAGGCCACCGCGAAACTCATCCTGAGGTCTGACAGAGGCTCTCGACATCGCCGGTAGTCGCGAGATAACCAGAGATCTTTTTCGCTTCTACGCGCTCCACGGCGGCCGTGCTGCCATCGTATCTCAGCTCACTCGGTGGAGATGCCGGGACACATCGTGATAGCGCGCCGGCGTCACGAGATAACAATAGTCGAAGAGCCGGTCCGCCGCCTCTGCTGAAATGTCCTCCTCCCGCGCTTGGAGCATCTCCATGAACCGATTCATCGTCCGATACACGGCTTCGCTCTCGCCGTTGAGCAAATGGGCGCGCACCGTCGCCAATTGCGCGACATAGGGCGTAAACCGATCTCCGGTCTCCTCCTTCTTCGCCTGCTCAGCCAACACCGCCTGCATCATCGCATTGAGCCAATCGTGCTCCTCCGCGCCCATCACAGGGTCAACACCGGGGATGATGAGGCTGGTCAGCACTATGCACGATGCGATGATCCATTTTATGTCTTGGATGATTTGCACGATCTCCTCCTCGCGTCGAGAACGGATACACAGCGGCCATGTATCCGCTGAACGCAGCATAGGTTATGCCAAGGCCAAGTTCGACGAGGGGAGAAGCGATGCTGTTGAGAGATGAAGAACGGCAGAGGAAACAAGGAGTTTGCAGATTGAACGGATCGGAATAGGAAATGGTCGCCCGCTTGGCTCACAGCTGCTGTCCCTTTACGCTACAGCGCAGGTTCTCCTCTTATGGTAGGGCTCCTCGCAGGACAAGCACTTGACCGCTGCCGGACCGACCTTATCTGGTAAGTGAGCGGAGGGTTGGGTGAGAGGAACAGAGACGCATCGAGGTCAAGCGCAGGGGTGGTGAGCAGGCCCGCAGGGGCGAAGCGGGAAGCCTAAATTCCCTCCAAGATCTCAAGAGTCGAATAACCCTCTCTGAAGCAACCTCCGCTCTGCTTATGTGTTTCTTCTCCACGTTCCGGCCATCACAGCACATGTCAGCCGGTTTATCTTCCACTATCTATCAGCTATCCACCGCTCAACGGCGCCTCTCCTTCGCAGAGCATCTCACGTTGCAGGGCAGATTTTGCAACCAGCTTCGCCGGACTTGCCCTGCCATATCTACCGACCTCAAGATCCGTCGTGCCGCGCGCATCACGCTTTCCAGCCAACGTCGTCCACGGAGGTCATCGTCTTGACCTCTTAGTTCAATTTGGCTTTTTCGCGTTTCTCCGAAAGCTGCTTCGCACCTTCCGGAGTGCTCATCTTTCGCCGATGTTCAAGGATGAGGGAGTCGATGTGCTCGCCGCACATCACACATCGCCATCCCATCTGGTTGACCTCGCGAATCTCCTCCGGCACCATGAATCCGCCGCAACGTAGACATCGGTCCTTGGCAATAGGGGTCGTGTGAGTCGCCATGTATGGTCTCGCCTTCCTGTTGAACGTGATAGGTTGATCACTGCACATATGAGGACGGATGGACACAAAGGATTCACCCGACACAAGTCGGAACAGCGATTCCTCCTCGAAATCCCTGAATCACACTCTTCCCTACTTGACGTGGACGGCGGCCTCGTTCAAGTTTCCACCTCACAACCATGACACCCCATTCCTCCTCTCCAACCGACACCTGCATTCTGAAAGTCGTCGTCGGCTCGCATGCCCACGGCCTGGCCGGACCGGACAGCGACAAGGATTTCCGCAGCGTCTTCGTGCTGCCTACCGCCGAATTGCTCCGTATCGGCTTCAAATATCAAGGCACGCGGATGATGAAGGAGGAGGACGACGAGACCGCCTGGGAAATCGGGCACTTTCTCCAACTCGCGTTACAGGGCCATCCGTTGGTGCTGGAAACCCTGGTCGCTCCGGTTGTCACGATGGATGAGTGGGGCGCGGAGCTGCGGCAACTCTTCCCTCGCCTCTGGTCGGCGCAGACGGCCTCTGATGCTTTCCTAAATTACTGTGACAACCAACGGAAGAAGATGCTGGAGAAAAAAGACGGCCGACCGGAGAAATATGCCGCAGCCTATGTGCGAGTCCTATTTAATCTCTGTGAATTACTGGAACGCGGAAGCTTCAGCATCAGGATTTCGGAAACCCCGGTCGGTGAAGTCGTGCGTCGGATCAAGGCGGGACAGCACAGGCCGGGCGAAGTCATTGATCTTGGGGAATATTGGAGGGAAGAAGCGGCACGCCGTCTTCGTGCCTGCACACAACAGGCTCGCCCGGACTTGGCCGATGCGTTTTTGCTCAAACTGCGCAAAGCCTTTCTTCGTTCATAGGCCTCTCGTTGTGGGCCGCGTCCTGGCAGGGAACCGAGACAGGGCGGCGCACAATAAAAAGAACCCGCTTCCGTGTGGAGATCAGGCCTGCCGACCGAGCGAGACCCATCCGGACACCCCGGCCACCGCTCACACCGGATGTCCCGCGCCTCCCGTTCATCGAGCTCCCACTGGGAGCCGTGCCTCATACTGGCACCGAGATGGAAGCGCGTCCCTTCGGAACTGATCCCGAAACCGGCACAGGCGCAACCCCCGAACCAACTCTTCGTTGCACGGAAGCGGGAATGTCGACCTTATCCTGGCTCCACCTCCCTTCATTTCTTATCTAAGCACGGCCAGCCGGAAATCAATGAGGTAATTGGCACCATTGCCCCTCCCCGCCGCTGTCCCGTATCGCCCCACTGGCAAGACGATGCATTGCGCTTTCTCGCCTGCGATGACCACCACGGCGTGTGGCAGCCGGACGTTCCACGGTAGTTTCTGGCATCGAGTCTGCAATACTCCGAGACAGGAGCGCAGACGGATGAGGCTGAAACAAGACCGCACCGAAAGAGACAAAGGAGAGACGGCCATGAGCGGACTCACTCGCTGGGAACCATTTCGGACACAGTTGAATCCCTGGAGAGAGTTGGAAGAAGTCCAAAAACGCCTCTCAGCTATTTGGGGTGGAGCGCCGGCTAAAGCTGGCGGCCAAAAGGAATCCATTTCCGTCGCGGAGTGGTCGCCGCTGGTCGACATTACCGAAGACGAGAAGGAATACCTGATCAAGGCGGAGTTGCCGGACATCAAGAAAGAAGACGTGAAACTGACGGTGCAAGATAATGTGCTGGCCATCTCCGGCGAGCGTAAATACGAAAAAGAAGAACAGGACAAAAAATATCATCGCATGGAGCGCGCGTATGGGAGTTTCATGCGGAGCTTCACCCTCCCGGAAGATGCCGACGGCAGTAAGGTTGCCGCAGAATACAAAGACGGCATCCTCAACGTGCATCTGCCGAAATCGGCGCAGGTCAAACCGAAATCGATCGAGGTGAAGGTCTCCTAAAAGAAAGGAGCGCCCATGTTCAAGCATCCCCGTTATCTGGACATTCCCTGGGAAATGCACTGGCACCCGGAAGAAACCCATCACCACTGGTGGCTGATGGTCCTCGTCATCGTCGCGGCGCTTTTTTTGATCGGCGTCGGAGTCACGAGCGGATTGTGGTAGGTCGGCCCACGGCTTGGCGCGCCGATGAGCGCGTGTTGTGAAATGGAGCGTGATGTTTAGGAACCGCGAAGAAGCCGGTGAACTGTTGGCGCAGGAGCTTGTCGCGTATCGGAACGATCCGGACGGAATCCTCCTCGCGCTTCCGCGCGGGGGTGTGGCGGTGGCCTATCAATTGAGCCTGGCCTTGCATCTTCCGCTCGACGTGCTCATCACCCGGAAAATCGGCGCGCCGGGGAACCCTGAGTATGCGCTTGGCGCGGTCAGTGAAACAGGCGCGGTCTACTGGAATCAAGAAGCCCTGTCCGGCCTTTCCCTTTCAGAGCGTGACTTGGCGATCGCCGTACAAGCGCAGCAAAAGGAAGTGTCCAGGCGGGTGGCGTTGTATCGCCAAGGACGACCTTTCCCAAACCTGAAAGATCGGACGGTCATGATTGTGGACGACGGCTTGGCAACCGGTGCGACCTTCTTTGCCTCCGTCGCGACCGTGCGCCAAACCCATCCATGCCGCATCATCGGCGCGATCCCGGTCGGCCCGCGCAGCACGATCCAAGAGGCCCGCGGCTTAGTCGATCAATTGGTGGTGCTTCGCGTTCCGGAACCCTTTTATGCCGTCGGAAATTTCTACCGGGATTTCGAGCAGATCGAAGACCGGGAGGTGCTGCAGTATCTCAATCTGGCAGAGGAAGCCTTCATCTCGAACTCATAATTCAGCAAGGGGCGCCCACAGCGGCACACCAGCAAGGAAGGGACTGTCTGTGATGACCAACCAACCAGAAGGCGGCCACAGCGCGCGCCGCGACCGTTTCGTCGAAGAGCATGCACACGATTCATACAAGATGCCAGGCAAGCTGAAGGAGCCTACCGTCTGTAAGACCTGCGGAGCCTTGTACCAGAAAGGTCGCTGGACATGGGGCACCAAGCCGGCAAACGCCGAACAGATCACTTGTCCGGCCTGCCTCCGCATCCAGGATAAGAACCCCAAGGGCTTCGTCACCTTGAAAGGGCCATACAAGGCGCAGCATCGCGATCAGGTGATGGGGATCATCCGTAATACCGAAGCACAGGAAAAGAAGACTTATCCCCTGGCTCGTATTATGACGATCGAGGACCGGGCCGAGGATCTCGTCGTCCTCACCACGGATGCCCACCTCCCCCGGCGCATCGGCGAAGCGTTGAAACATTCGCACCATGGCCAATTGAACATTCAGTACGACCAGGACGAGGATTTTATCCGGATCACGTGGACCGGCTAGGCCTTCCAAAGGGAACAGAGTGAAGACAGTGAGCGGGCCCGAGCGAAACGAGGTATCCATGGGCGAACGGTGTCGGAGATGGAGTCAATGGAGCGGGTTTCTGACGGGTGGAATCCTGATGATGGTCGCCATGCTGCCGATCGCCAAGGCCGAAGTCCGACTCCTGCCCAACGCGGCGGCGGATCTCGATCAGGCGACGACGGAGTCGGTCATGAACATCTTTCGAGCAGCCGACGAGGCGATCCGCGCAGGTAACCTCGAAGGCGTGATGGGGCTCTATTCGGAGCAGTATGACTATCACGGATTGAAAAAAAGCGACATGCGAAAGATCTGGGTAAATTTGCTGGACGAATTTCAGGATCTCGCGGACGTTCATCACTTCTCCCGCATGAGCAAAATCGGCTCAGGCTCCAAGACCGTCATTGAGGTCACCTGCACCGGCAGCCTGACGGGCCTGTCCAAAACCGGCGGCCTACGCGTGCCGATCGACAGCTGGTATGAAGAAGTGCACTACATGACGCGGGAAGACGGACAATGGCGCATTCGCGGCAACGTCGGTGATACACCGCGGTTCATGCCTTTTGGCACGTCGCCGCATCCGCTGTTTTGAAAGGAGCCCTATGCGCATCCTGATCGCACTGGATTGGTCGGAACAGGCGTTCGCCGCCGTTCGAGAAGTCTCGTATCTGTATGACCTGCAGGAAGTCGTCCTCGTACACGGGATCGATCTGGGCATGTTTCAATATCCGATCGTCGCGGAAGTGAGCAACATGCAGGGCTACGACGAGTTCCGCAAGGCCATGGAACGAGCCGGCCAACAATTATTGGATCATACCTCCACGCTCCTGCCTTCCCAGGGCTTGTCGATCACGCATGTCTGCGAATTCGCCAAACCCGCATCACTGATCCTGGACAAGGCGCGAGACATGCGGGCGGAGCTGATCGTGATCGGGGCGCGCGGAAGAGGCCGTGTCGGCGAATTCGTCCTGGGCAGCGTGTCGCACCGTGTCGCGCTGCACGCGGATTGTACGACCTTGATCGTGAAAGAACGGGAGGGACCGGTCAAACGGGTCACGGTCGCCATCGAAGGCCATGAGGACGCCGAACGCATCAAAGCCTGGTTGCTCGCGCATCCTTTCAAAAATCCTGTCGATCTCACGATCGTGAGCGTCGTGCGGCCAATCCCGTCCACCGATCCGTTCAGTCTGTTTCCCCTCCAAGATTGGACCGGTATTGCCGTGCGATCAGCTGAAGACCTGGTGAAGAACCTGGCGGCCTCGGTCATGAATCATCGCTATTCGGTCGGCACCCACGTGGCGGTGGGCGACCCGACCGATATCCTGACAGAGCGCGCCCGTTCGGCAGACCTGTTGATCATCGGGTCTCACGGGCGGAAGAGACTTGAGCGTTTCCTGCTGGGCAGCATTTCCCACGCGCTCTTGCATCAAGTTCCTTGTCCGGTGTTATTGGTACGATAACCTGACGGCTGCCCGGCGGCGAAACGTTGAACCATAAAGGAGTCAGCGCATGAAAACGTTCAGCATTCTTTGTGCCCTCTGCCTCGTGATCCTCGGAAGTTCCTGGGCTGCCGGGCAAACCAATCGCGGCAATCCCCGCGACGGGCAAGCCATCTACGAAAAAAACTGCCTCCGATGCCATGGTGAAAAATTGGACGGCAACGGGCCGGACGGCCAATATCTCATCGTCCGCCCGGCGAATTTTCAATCGGTGAACTCGCGCGCCAAGACCGATTGGGAATTGTTGATCACCATCGCAAACGGCGCGCTCTTCAGTCCCATGCACGGCTACCGCGGAAAACTGACCGACCAGCAAATGCTGGACGTCTTGTCCTATATCCGATCGGTCGCGACGCCGGATTTCGTGAGTTAGCCCGACTGCCTCCTCGACGGACGATGCGGAGGGCACATCCCGCACAGGCGAGGGCGCCGGAATCGTGGAGCGGCGACTTGCAACTGCGAGGTCACACAGTCATGATCGGCTCCGGACTCCTGATGTGTGTGACCGTGCCTCGACGCGCTGGTAGCCCATGCAACGTATTCGCCCCCGCCAGATGCCGCCCTTGCGGGACGAGGGTCCCGATTCGGCCCACACCATCCTCAGCGATGGCACGACGGCCCTCCTGCGCCTTGCTCAACCCGGCGATGCCGAGGAACTGCAGCGCTTTTTCTCCCGCCTGACACCGGCCGCGACCCGGCATCGGTTCTTCTCGGAATCCGCGCCGCCTGCCGAGGTCATTCGCGCGCTCTGCGATTCTTCGCATCCGGAACGCAGCCTGACCGTGATCGTCCTGCGTCGGCATGACGATACCCTACGCATCATCGCATCAGGCTCCTACCATGCGCGGGCTCCGCAGGAGGCGGAAGTGGCAATGGCTGTGGATGATGCGCTCCACGGGCATGGTCTCGGCACCATTCTTCTCGAACGGCTGGCGCTGCTGGCCATCCGGCAAGGCTTCACCAAACTTTGGGCCATCACCCATGCCGACAATCTGGCCATGCGCGAAGTGTTCGCGACTTCCGGCTTCACCATGGAAGAACATCTCGAAGGCGGCGACATGGAAGTCGAGTTGTCACTGACCCCGACCGACCAGAGCGTGCGGCAATCCGAATGGCGTGAGCGAGTCGCAACCATCGCCTCTCTTCGTCCTCTATTTCATCCGCGCGCCGTCGCGGTGATCGGCGCCTCCCGCGCGCCCAGGAGTATCGGGTACCGGTTACTCGACGCCCTCCATCACAATCGTTTTGAAGGCCGCTGTTATGCGGTCAATCCCCATGCGTCCAACATCGCCGGAGTCGAGGCGTTTCCAAGTGTACGACACCTGCCGGTACCGGTCGACCTCGCCGTCATTGCCGTTCCCAAAGAAGCCGTGTTGTCTGTGGTGGACGAATGCGCCGCCATCGGCGTTCGCGCGCTCGTCGTCATCACGGCCGGATTTGCCGAAGTCGGAGCGGAAGGGCGGCGGTTGCAGGACCAGCTGCTGGAGAAAGTCCGGCTACACGGGATGCGCATGGTGGGTCCCAACTGTTTCGGCATCCTGAACACGGATCCCGCCGTACGATTGAACGCCACGTTTGCGTCTACCTTTCCGTCCGCCGGCTCGATCGCCATGTCGTCGCAAAGCGGCGCCTTGGGGCTCGCGCTCGTCGCCGCCTCCGAACGATTACACCTGGGGCTTTCCACCTTCGTCAGCGTCGGCAATAAGGCTGATGTGTCCGTCAATGATCTGCTGCAGTACTGGGAACAGGACACCGCCACCAACGTGATCCTGCTGTACGTCGAATCGTTCGGTAATCCCAGGCGATTTGCCCAGATCGCCCGGCGGGTGAGCCGGAACAAGCCGATCGTCGTGCTCAAAGCGGGGCGAACTTCATCAGGCAAACGCGCCGCCGGGTCCCACACCGCCGCGCTAGCAGCCAACGATGTCGCGGTAGAAGCCCTCTTTCAACAAACCGGCATCTTGCGCGCCGACACGTTGGAGGAAATGTTTGCCTTAGCTACCGGTCTTTCCGAGCAACCCTTGCCAAAGGGACGGCGCGTCGGGATCCTGACGAACGCCGGAGGACCGGCCATCCTCTGCGCGGATGCCTGCGAGGCGGCCGGCCTCGAGGTGCCGGAATTGTCACAGGCCACGATTACTCGACTCTCGCCGTTTCTTCCCGCCTCCGCCTCGCTGCACAATCCGGTGGATTTGATCGCCTCCGCCACCCCCGAGCAATATGAACAAGCGATCGTTGCACTATTGACCTCCGAAGATATCGATGCCCTGATCATTTTATACATCGCGGTGACGGCGACCGACGTGGATCCCATCGCTGAAGGCATCGCGCGAGGAATCGAGATCGCACGGGCGCAGCAGCTGGTCAAGAAACCGGTCTCTATCGGATGGATGGTGGAAACAGATCGTGACCGCAGATTTTCGCTGCCGCACGAAACCATTCCCACCCATAACCTTCCCGAACTCCCCGCGCGCGTCCTGGGGAAAGTTGCCGGCTACGTCCAGTGGCGCGATCGTCCTCTCGGCATGGTGCCGGACTTCGATGATCTCGACCTGCCGTCCGTCAAAGCCGTTTGTCACAACATGCTCGCCACGCGCGGAAA
This sequence comes from Nitrospira sp., assembly GCA_022226935.1. GTDB lineage: Bacteria > Nitrospirota > Nitrospiria > Nitrospirales > Nitrospiraceae > Nitrospira_A. The sequence continues at coordinate 656,099 of CP092081.1, read as the reverse complement.
CGGCTGGCTCACGGTCACCGAAACACGCGCGGTACTCAGCGGCATGGGAATTTCTCTGCCGCCCGGCGGCCTGGCCACCACCTCGGAAGAAGCCGCCACGCTCGCCGCGCAGATCGGATTTCCGGTCGCCGTCAAACTGGCCTCGCATACGCTGGTCCATAAGACCGAGGTCGGCGGCGTGCATCTCAACCTCTCCAGTAAAGCCGAGGTTCGTCGCGCGTACGACGAGATCGCCGCGCGGCTCGCGCAGGATCACACGCTCGAGTCCATGGAAGGGGTGCTGGTTCAGTCGATGGTCACGAACGGCGTCGAAGTGATGGCCGGGATGGTGCAAGATCCTTCCTTCGGCCCTTTGATTGGGTTCGGGCTGGGCGGGATTCACGTCGAAATTCTGGGGGACGTGCGCTTCCGGATCACGCCGTTGACGGAGCTGGACGCTGCCGACCTGATACGCAGTATCAAGGGCTATCGTCTGCTGCAAGGGTATCGCGGCCATGCGCCGGGCGACGTCGATGCTATCCAGGACCTGCTGCTGAGGCTCTCGCGGCTGGTCGAAGAGGTGCCGGAGATCGTGGAGCTCGATCTGAACCCGATTTTCGCCTTGCCGCCGGGACAAGGCTATCGAATCGTCGATGCACGGATCAGAGTAGCCGGAAAGAACTGAGAGTGGCTGGAGAGAAGATTATTCTACGACCCATTCGTACTGGCCGCTCGATTCACTCACCCTTCACTATGACAGAGCACACACTCGGCAATGCGGCCGGCCTGATGGGATCCTCGCCCTTTTTCGTATAACCGCCGGACGATCGGCTCCTGTCTCAGCGTCGGCGTGATGGCGACTCTCGTGCCGAACTCGTGGCAAGCCGTGCAGGAGTTCGTCCCGGTCGCGCGAAAGACGAATGTTCCGTGGGGATTGCTGCGGGTCTGCTCAGTAATTTGCGCCAGCATGCCACGATGTTCCGTATGGCAACCGGTGCAGGCCTTATGTTGAACGGCGAGCGGGCGGTGCCAGGCCGCCACGGCCGACGTCGCACGAGTTTCGAAAGAGCCTTCGGTATGGCAGCCTGTGCAGCGCGCGGAACTGGGCCCTTGAAACGGTTCATGGCACTGCAGGCACCCGCCTTGATCCACATGATACCGGCTGAGGTCGCCCGGAGCCCAGAAGGCGGCGGGGCTCCGCGCGGTGCCCCACCCGATCCACATCACTAACACCAGCGTCGCAAGCGCCACCACCGGCACTGCAGTTGTTGGCAGCGGATGATAGCGCATGGCTCACGACATTCCGGCAAAGAACAAGGCTCCCACCACATGCAAGGCGGTGAACGCCAAAAACATCAGCGTCATCGGCGCATGAATCGCCTGCCAGAGACGAAAGGCTTCTTCCTGGGAAGCCATCCCGTGCAACTGCGCGTCGACTTCACGTTCCGACAATCCTCGATGCTGGAGCTCATGCCGATGCTCATTGAGCGCGCGCAGGCTGAAGGCGTGCACCAATTGCCCCACGATTCCGCTGACGACCACGATCACCATGGAACCCATGGCGAGAATCGGCACGACCGCATGATAGTGGGCGCCGGAGTGAATGAAAATCAGCAGCGGTCCCAGCACCCCTGCCACCATATGCACTCGAAACCATCCACGCGGCCATCGGTGTGAGGGGGTGACCCGTTTTCGGATGGGATAGACGAATACCAGCAGGGTGCTGGCCAGGCCTGCCCAGCCGACGCCATGCCCATACCCTGTGTGACCGAATGGCGTGACCTTCTCGAGACTGAGCAGCGCTTCGAACGCCAGCGCGCTCATCACACCAGCGATCGACACCGCCACGACCGCCATGAGGCGCGACCGCACACCCGTCATCTGCGTCATCCGTTCTTCATGACCCACTGATTACTGTCGGTACTTTTCAACCCCCTTGCTGCCTCCGGCATGGCAACGCAAACAGTCCGCGAACCGACCGGGTCCATGAATACCCTTGGCTTTGGCCTTGAGGTCCTGCACCAGTTGGTTGTCCTGTACTTGCGGGCTGATGACTCCTTCTTTTCCAGCCCGATGACAATCCAGGCACTTGGTGGCACCGGTCGCGCGGAAGATCAGATCACTATGCGGATTGGGCATCGTCCCGGCATTATCGGCGACCATGATTACGGGCGGCCACAGTCGCGCAGATGATGAGATGCCACGATCAGCCAGAGCCTCTGCCCCCTGCAGTACTCCCACAAGGGCAAGAACGGCCGACAGACAAGAGAGCGCAACAACGCCCCCGCGGTTCATGCGAGCCCGCTCCCGCAACAGGATCGATATCGTTCTTCAGGAATGTCCTTCATGGCCTGGTACAAATCCGCCCGCTCCTGATCGCTGATCACTTGATCGATCGAGGGATAGAGAATTCGCTCTTCCTTCATGTTGTGCGACTTCAGCACATCGATCAACCGCTGTTCCTCCATATCGCTGTCGGGATTGTTCGCCTGCACTTTCCGGTGAATGGCTTCCAGGCAATCGGCGATGATCCGATGTTCGGTCCGCATGACCTGTGTCGGTCCTCCCTCCGCCATGCCGGAGTTTTCTTCCCACTTGGGAAACAACACGTCCTCCTCCCACACGATGTGCCGCTGCAGCCCGAACTTGAACTCGACGAATGCTTCTTTCGCCTTGGCCACATCCTTCCGTTTCTGTTGCTGGAAGGTGGTGAAGAGCCCATCCAGCCGATCATGATCCTGTTCAAACGTGACACTGATTTTCGCATCGGACATGCCGTTCTCCTTCGTTATGAATGACGAAGCCTATATTCCAAGTGACAGGCCACACAGGCTTTCAGCAGATTGTTGAACTCAGGCAGAATCTGCTTCAGATCCTTCGTCGGCATCACGTCGGCCAGTTTCTCGGCGGCGGCATGATGCGCCATCGCGAGATCGTGATAGGCCGGCGGAAAATCAGCCGGTTCCTGCCGGGCCATGGCGTAGCGATGCATGAAGAACCCCAGATGTGACTCTGTCAGTCCCTGCGCGAGACGGTAATCTTCGTCGGCTAAGGCAGCAACGATCGCTTGAATCGTTTCCAAATGCTGCAGCATCACCGCGCGATGCTCCTGCCGCGCGTCAGGCCCCAGAGGGATGGGCGTACGTACATCAGGCAAATGCACCGGCCTCACTTCGTCAGCCGGCGGCATGGGCTTCTGCTCGGCACACCCGGTCACGAGGAGTACCGCGACACATAGAAAGAACAGTCCGGCTCCCGAATATATCTGCCCTCGACTCATGCCTGCTCCTGTGCCGCCTGTTGCCAATAGGCATCGACCCGTTCTTGGATGTGCCTGATGGCATCCGTTTGCACAGTCGGTTCGAACAGATGCCGAAAGCGTCCCTGCAGCCTCAGATAGGCCTCAACCGGTTTGCGCTTCGGAATATAGGTATGAGTCACGACGCCGTTGACCGCCTCCTTCAGCGGCCACAGGCCGGTCTCCACCGCCAATTTCGCGACCTCCGGCGTGGCTCCGGGATCATAGAGCCAACCGGTCGGACAGGCAGCGAGGGCAAGAAACATTTTGGGCCCGGTGAAAGTGGCGGCACGCGCAAACTTTTCCTCCAGGTCCAACGGATACCGTGGAGCCACTGTCGCGATGTAGGGCGGCCGGTGCGCGCGCCAGATCTCGAAGATGTCTTTCTTCTCCTGCATCGTCGCAGCGGGATGTTGCAGACTGCAAGGTGACGTCGCCGTCCGCGCGGCGTAGGGAGTGGCGGGGGACAACTGCATGCCCGTGTTGCCGTAGGCTTCGTTGTCATAGCAGATGTAATAAAAATCGAGTTGGCGATTCATGGCCCCGGAGGTCGCCGAGAGCGCCATGTCGTACGTGGAGCCGTCGCCTCCCAGCACGATGACCTTCAGATCCTCACTCTTCGGCAGCCTCCTCTTGGCGATGAGCACATCCAAGGCATCACGAATCCCCTGCGCGCCGGCCGGCGCCGAACCCATGGTCGTGTACAACCACGATCCTTTGAACGAGCTGTAGGGGTAGGCCGCCAACATGGTAAAACATCCGGCGGCATTCACATACACGACATGATCTCCCAGCACTTTCGCCGCGAGCCGCAACGCTTCGAGCCCTCCGCAGCCGGCGCATAACGCCGTGCCCGGCATGACATGCTCTTCCCGTGGAATCTGTTTGATCTTCTTGAATGTCTCACGTTGCCACATGACGTCTCTCGCGAAGCCTCTCCCCTTATTCGCCTCCGGTCTTACCCGTCGGCATCTCTCTTCCCCGTTTTACTTTTCACATCTCACGTGTCACGCATTTCCCGTCGCCACCATCTGCAAATGCGTCATTTCTCGATGCTCCTCGGCACTGTAGAGTAGCACCGGGCCGAGGCCCCTTCCGGCGACGCCGGCTTCCGCCGTCTGCTCAAAGATAGCCTGGAACTCGCCCTCTGAAAGATTCTGACCTCCCAGCCCGCCAATGAACGAGCACAACGCCCGTGGCCTTCTTGCCTCATGGTATAAACATGCGGCGACTTCCTGGTAGAGAATCCCTCCCTGCCCCGGCGCCAAGTTCTGATCCAGCACGGCCACAGCCCGCCGATCACGCAAGGCCTCTCGGATGGCCTCAGCCGGCCAGGGACGAATCACCCGTAACCGGAGCAGGCCGCCTCGCTTGCCTTGCGCCCTTGCTGCATCAACCGCGGCCTTGCCCTTGCTTGCGCCCGCGTTCGTCATCACCAGCACATCGTCTGCATCCTCCAACCGATACCCTTCGACAAGATCATAACGCCGGCCGAACAGTGCGTGGAACGAGTCCGCCGCCTCCCGATGTACCTCGAGCGCATTCTGGGCCGCCAGATGCATTTGATGCCGGAAGTACGCGTAGGAGGTCCCACCAATCACTGCCACCCCCAACGCATGGGGCGACGAGGCTGCGAAGCCAAGGTGCGAGGGGCGAAAGGGCGGGAGAAACCGTCGCACCATATCAGGATCGGGAAGACTGACCGGCTCGCGAGTGAACGAGAGGGTAAACCCGTCAAGATTCACGATCACCGGCAACATCACGCGCTCGTCTTCAGCGATCCGATAGGCCATCAGAATCGAATCCAACACCTCTTGGCAGGTCTCCGCATGAATCTGCAGAAACCCGGCATCCCGCGCAGCCAACACATCATTGTGATCGGACTCCAGGGTAATCGGCGCGGCCAAGGCTCGCGAGACATTGACCAACACGAGCGGTGCGCGCCACCCCGAGATGGAATAGAGCACCTCGAATGCATGGAGCAACCCTTGGCTGGAGGTGGCCGTAAAGACGCGCGCACCGGTGACTTCCGCCGCGCCGGCGGCCGTCATCATCGAATGCTCAGAATCCATACTCACGAATGTTGCGGCCACCTCACCACGCTCGCACCACTTGGCCAACGCTTCCACAATTTCTGTCTGCGGGGTAATGGGAAACGCCGGGATGTAATCCACGTCGGCCAAGCGGGCCCCCCAAGCAGCGGCCAGATTGCCGGTCATCATTTGGCTGTCCATGCCACCCCGCCTTCTGCTTCCCGCTCCGCGACCAATGCGTGAGTCGGACATTCATGCACGCAGATCTGGCATCCTTTGCAATGGGCATAGTCCACGACGGGGCGATCCTCCTGATTCATGGCAATCACGCCGTCCGGACAATAGGCGAAACAGAGCCAGCAGCCGTTACACTTGTCTGCGAACAACACCGGCCGAAACGTCCGCCATCCACCGGTTTCGCGCAACACTGAATTCCCCGCGGCGCTGATCCTCGCCGTGCCTTTCGTCGGAGGCTCGTAGATCGGACGGTGCAACGCTGCGACACTGATGGCCTGGCTTCTGCCCTTGTGCAGACTGGCTGGTCCACTTGAGTCGTAGCACTGCTTCGCCACCGTAAGATTCTTCTCGATCACCGGCGCGGTCACGGCAAGGTCTTGAAGTTCCCGGGTGATAGCCAATCGGACAGATTCCCATTCCAGGCCTACCAACCGCGCCGCGACGGCACCGAGTAACGCACTGATCGCCTCGCGCTGCCCTAGCTGTTGCAGCGCAATCCCGGTCACATCTCTCACAGTCATCTGCTCGGGCAAGGACAGGTGGGCACGCAATGCGTCCGTACTCAGCGACGAATTCACGAACAACACCGTCTGATCGTCCATGCCGTCCACCACACGTGCCGTGGCATCGTCCAGCAAGGAGGCATCAGCCACCACGATGACATCGGGATAGGTGATGGCCCCCCGCTCCCGAATCGGTTCTCGGCTAAAACGTGTAAACGCCGCCACCGGTGCGCCTCTCCGTTCCGCACCATAGATTGGGGAATCCTGTGCGACATACCCGCTCAGAAAGGCCGCGGTTCCGAGAATCCGACTAGCGGTCTTCGCCCCCTGCCCCCCACGCCCGTGAAATCGTACAGCAACCATCTCAAGCTCGATCCGCCCGCTCTTTCTTGAAGGCTTCCTTTCCGGCCGCCAATGCCGCGGCAATCGTGGCTTCCGTTTCTTTGAGATACCGCTTGGCCTCTTCCATCGTGCGCGAAATGTCCGTGCGAATTTCCTTGGCCTTTTCCAACATATCTTCTTCCGTCCGTCGCGCGTATCCCTTGATCGCGCGGCGGGTTTCCTCGCCGGAATTGGGCGCATAGAGGATGGCCGCCAGCACGCCGAGCATGGCTCCACTCAAGAACGCGATCGAGACCCCCAACCCGGAACAATTGTGCTCGTGATCCGCCATGATGACCTCTCTTTCCCGATATAAAGTGTGTGGGACCATGCCCCGCCTGAGAGACAATCTACGCTGCTAGAAAGCAGAGGACGTGCCAGGCCTTTCTGGTGAACGAGCTGCGAAGTCACAATTTTGACAAGGATTTCTAAGGATGCTGCAAGCTGCCGCGCCTACACAGCGAGGCAATTGGGGAATTACAGAACCCGGCGAGAACCAACACTGGCGCAAAACGCGCCAGCTGCGGAATGCATCGACTTGAACAGGACAGAATTACCGATTGCTCAGATCTTGCTGCGAACCCACCGCACAATATCCTGCACACCCATTGCCCCTGGCTGACGGGCCAGTTCACGCCCTCCGCGCAGTAGCACCAATGTCGGGATACTGGAAATGCCGAACCTCGCGGCCAGCGTCTGTTCTTCTTCCGTGTTCACCTTGGCCAGGCGAACGTGAGGCTCCAGCATCTGCGCGGCCTGCTCATAGGCCGGCGCCATCATCCTGCAGGGCCCGCACCAGGAGGCCCAGAAATCGACCAGCAGAGGAATCTCCGCCCGCTGCGCGTGCAGATCAAAGTCCGCCGCCGTCAAGGCGATCGGATGACCCGTAAACAAAGAGGCATGGCATTGGCCGCAACGAGGCTGCTGCGCCAGACGAACCGCCGGCACACGATTGACACTCCGGCAATGCGGGCATACCAAATGAATCGATTCCGTCACAGCACAACCTGCTTGCCGCAAGACACTGCACCATTACCGATCACACCGTTCCCCTTCACAGCGTCCGCCCCCGCTTCCCATGCCTCGATGGCCCATGCCACCCATCTCGTCTCGCATCCCCCTGTGTCCCATGCCTTCGGGCGGCCCCATGTCTCGACCGTGGCCATGTCCCTTCGCGAAGGTCCGCTCATATTGAATCACGGCCCATATGTCTTCGTCAGTCAATTGGTCGGCAAAACCGATCATGCTGGTGCCCGGCGATCCATGCTTGATCACCCAGAAGATTTCTCCTTCCGTACGATGGCGCCAGAATCCGTGATGCTGGAAGTTACGAGGATGAGGATTCAGCTGCGCCGCAACCGGTCCGTTCCCGTCCCCTTCCGAACCGTGACAATTGATGCAGGTCCCCTTGCCGGAATAGAGCGCCTTTCCCCGTGCTATCGTGTCGTCCGAGTCCGGCAGAGGATTGGTCAATTGCCGAGCCTCGGCCATCTTTTCTGCCGGTACGCGCGGCTGCATCGCATCATGTCCCATCGCCATGGGATCGGAAGACAGGACTGATTCAGACGACATCACCGGCATAGTCGCCAGCAGACCGACGAGGATGATCAGATTGCGACTCACGGCATACCTCGCGTTTCAGCCACTCGATCAAAAATCCAATTCCGCCATTTTCCGATGGAACCGCGTGATCACATTGGGATCGGGTGTCAGCCGGATTTGAGCCTCATCCTTGCCCTTGTATGGAAGCAGGTTCAAGACATACCGCAAACTTTCCAGCCGCGCGGCCTGTTTGTCGTTCGCCTTCACGATAATCCAGGGGCTGAAGGTCGTGTGGGTCTTGCTGAACATTTCTTCTTTGAACCGCGTATAGGAATCCCACAACTCTTGCGCCTTCTCGTCGACAGGACTCAACTTCCATTGCTTGAGCGGATTTTGCCGGCGTGCATCGAATCGCTTCGCCTGCTCTTCCTTGGAGATGGAGAACCAGAACTTGATGATGGTCACCCCGTCTTCGTACAACATGTGCTCGAATTCCGTGACCTGCTGCAAGAAACGCTGATGTTCCTTCTTACTGCAGAACCCCATCACCGGCTCGACCACCGCGCGGTTATACCAACTCCGATCGAAGAACACGATTTCGCCTTTATTGGGGAGTTGCCGGATATACCGTTGAAAGTACCACTGCCCCCGCTCATCGTCGGTCGGCTTGGGCAAGGCGACGACGCGCATGGCTCGGGGGTTCAAGTGTTCGGTGAAGCGGCGGATCGTCCCGCCTTTCCCGGCGGCATCCCGTCCTTCGACGAGAATCGCAATCCGCTGGCCATCTGACTGCACCCAACGCTGCAGGCGGACCAGTTCCACCTGCAACTGCCGCAATTCCTGCTCATACAGCAGCGTCTTGCGCACCTCTTCCAGATCGACATTCTTGCTCTTGATCAATTGGATGAGCCCTCGCGGCGTATTGATCCGCCGGAGATCGTCTTCCGTGAG
>CP092081.1:630806-647075 GCA_022226935.1 Nitrospira sp. | reverse complement strand
GATTCTGGTCGTCAGTGCGGCGGATGGCCCCATGCCGCAGACCCGGGAGCACATCTTGTTGGCGCGCCAAGTCGGCGTCCCTTACATCGTCGTGTTCCTCAACAAGGCGGACAAGGTGGATGACAAGGAATTGCTCGAGCTCGTGGAGCTCGAAGTGCGGGAGTTGCTGACGAAGTACGACTTCCCGGGCGACAAGATTCCGATCGTGCAAGGCTCGGCGTTGAAGGCCGTCGAAGGCGATCAGGGCCCGTTAGGGGTGCCGTCGATCTTGAAACTGTTGGAAGCGGTCGATACCTACATCCCGACCCCGACGCGCGCCATTGACAAGCCGTTCCTGATGCCGATCGAAGACGTCTTCACGATCAGCGGGCGCGGGACGGTGGTCACGGGCCGCTGCGAAAAGGGCATCGTGAAAGTCGGCGATGAAATCGAAATCGTGGGCTTGCGGCCGACGCAGACAACGATCGTGACGGGCGTGGAAATGTTCCGGAAGGTCTTGGATGAAGGGCAGGCGGGTGACAACATCGGCGTCTTGCTGCGCGGCACGAAGAAGGAAGACGTGGAGCGGGGCATGGTGTTGGCCAAGCCGAAGAGCATTACGCCGCATACGAAGTTCAAGGCGGAGATCTATGTGTTGACGAAGGAAGAGGGGGGCCGCCATACCCCGTTCTTCAACGGCTACCGCCCGCAGTTCTACTTCCGGACGACGGACGTGACGGGGATCGTGACGTTGGCGGCCGGGGTGGAGATGGTGATGCCGGGTGATAACGTGACGGTGACGGGCGAATTAATCAGCCCGATTGCGATGGATCAGGGGTTGCGGTTCGCCGTCCGCGAAGGCGGCAAGACTGTCGGCTCGGGCGTCGTTACGGAAATTCTAGCTTAGGATGTCCTGGTCTGTTGGCCGGCATGTGAGGAGTTGAGCGTGAAAGTCGATCAAAGAATTCGTATCAGGTTGCGTGGTTTTGATTATCGCGTGCTTGATCAATCGGTGGTGGAGATTGTGGAGACGGTCAGGCGTAGCGGCGCGCGGGTTGTCGGGCCTATCCCATTGCCGACTCGAATTGAGAAATTCACCGTGCAGCGTTCGACTCATGTGGATAAGAAGTCCCGCGAGCAATTTGAGATTCGTACGCACAAGCGTCTGTTGGATATCATGGAGCCTACGCCGGAGACCATGGACTCATTGATGAAGCTCAATTTGGCGGCTGGTGTAGACGTGGAGATTAAGCTCTGAGGGTTGAAGTTCGATCTCATTTGAGCTGACAGGATGGCCATGACAAACGGATTGTTGGGTAAGAAATTGGGGATGACCCAAATTTATGATGACAGTGTTCTTGAGCCGGTGACGGTCATTGAGGCTGGCCCTTGCAGAGTGGTTGCCATTAAGACCAAGGAGCGTGACGGCTATGAAGCCGTTCAGCTGTCATTCGGTGAAGTGAAAGAGCGAAGCCTTTCGAGTGGCGAGCTTGGGCATTTGAAGAAGCATCAAGCTCCTCCCAGTCGTTGGCTACGCGAATTCCCCAAAGTCGGGGAAGTTACTGTGGGAGCGACCGTGAAGGTCGATATGTTCAAGAAGGGCGATTGGGTTGACGTTGTTGGTGTTTCAAAGGGTAAGGGCTTTCAGGGTGTCGTGAGGCGTCACAACTATGCCGGTGGACCAGAAACGCATGGTTCCATGTTCCATCGTGCTCCGGGTTCGATCGGTGCCAGTTCATATCCATCTCGTGTCTGGAAAAATAAGGCTTTACCTGGCCATATGGGGGATGAGCGTGTCACGGTTCAGCGTTTGAAGGTGATTGACGCCCGTCCAGATGAAAACCTGTTGTTCGTCCGCGGAGCAGTGCCTGGTGGTGCGAATGGGCTGCTGGTTGTGCGGAAGTCAAAAAAGAGTTGAGCTATGCCGATCGTAGATGTGGTTGATTCGAAAAAGAAGAAGGTTGGTAGCGTCGATCTGCCGGACGAAGTATTCGGTTGCAAGCCGCATGGTTCGCTTGTGCATGAAGCCGTTGTGATGCAGCGGGCCTGTGATCGTCAAGGCACCGCCTCGACTTTGCGCCGCGGTGAGGTGAGCGGATCAGGAAAGAAGCCGTGGAAGCAAAAGCATACGGGGCGTGCCCGCGCCGGCTCGTTGCGGTCTCCTGTCTGGCGGCATGGCGGCACGGTTTTTGGTCCGAAGCCGAGAAGTTACGCGTTTGGCATGCCGAGGAAAAAGTATCGCGCAGCGCTTCAAAGTGCGCTGTCGGCCAAAGTGTCTGAGGGTAACGTGGTTGTAGTGTCTGAGCTGTCGATTGCAGAGGCCAAGACGAAATTATTGGCTAATGTGCTGCTTCAGCTGGGGATTTCAGGAACTGCGTTGCTCGTTGTGGCGGATCCGAACTCTCATGTGGTGCAGGCTGGCAAGAATCTTTCGAACGTGACTGTGCTGCGCCCGGAAGAATTGAACGTCTATGACGTGCTTCGTTGCCACTCCCTCGTCATTCCGCAGGCTGAGTTGGGTCGAGTAAAAGAGGTGTGGTCATGAAAGGCGATCTGCATCAAGTATTGATTCAGCCTCTGCTGACCGAGAAAATTACGGCCTTGCGTGAGCAAGGTAATACCGTCGGTTTTCTTGTTCATCCGGACGCCAATAAGATTCAGATTAAGCAGGCCGTCGAATCGCTCTTGAAGGTCAAGGTGTCACGGGTCAATGTCGTGAATATTCGCGGCAAGATTAAGCGCTTGGGGCGATTTGTTGGAAAGCGATCTGATTGGAAGAAAGCATTCGTCACGTTGAAAGAAGGCGAGAAACTCGAGCTGTACGAAACGGTGTAAGCGCGAGCCTCTCGATAGAGTGAGACCCAGCTATGGCATTAAAAGTTTATAAGCCAACTACCCCGGGACGTCGCGGAATGACCGCGATCCAGGGTGAAAAACTTACCAAGAAGAAGCCTGAAAAGTCTTTGACGGGGTTTCATCTTCGGACTGGTGGTCGGAATAACGACGGGCGTCTGACTATCCGATTTCGTGGAGGGGGCCACAAGCGCCTCTATCGCCAGATTGATTTTCGACGGGACAAGGCCACTGTTCCTGCAAAGGTGGCCGCCATTGAGTACGATCCAAACCGCTCCTCAAGAATTGCTCTGCTGCATTACCTTGATGGTGAGAAGCGGTATATCTTGGCTCCTGTGGGTCTGGCGGTGGGTGATATGGTGCAGTCTGGAGAAGGCGCGGAAGTGCGGCCGGGAAATGCTCTCCCGCTCATCAGCATGCCGCTTGGTACCACCATTCACAATATCGAGTTGAAGCCAGGCAAAGGTGGTCAATTAATCCGCAGCGCCGGCGGCTCTGCCCAAGTCATGGGTCGGGATGGGGCGTATGTTCAAATTCGTCTCAAGTCTGGAGAGATGCGGAAGGTGCTCTCGACTTGTATGGCCACGGTTGGTCAGGTCGGGAACGTGGATCATGAAAACGTCGTGGTCGGTAAGGCGGGGCGTACGCGATGGAAGGGAAAGCGTCCCCATGTTCGCGGTGTGGTGATGAATCCTGTCGATCACCCGCATGGCGGCGGTGAGGGAAAATCGGGTCAAGGTAACCCGCATCCAGTGTCTCCATGGGGTACTCCGGCCAAGGGCTACAAGACGCGGAAAAATAAGTCGACGGATAAGTTTATCATCGCGCGTAGGAAAAAGTAGGAGCGGATAATGCCTCGTTCAATTACGAAGGGTCCGTTCGTTGATGATCATCTGCTTAAAAAGGTTGAGCAGATGAATCAGACGAAAGACCGGAAGTTAATCAAGACCTGGTCGCGCCGATCAACGGTTATTCCTGACATGATCGGGCACACGTTTGCAGTTCATAACGGGAAGAAATTTATTCCCGTATTTGTGACCGAAAACATGGTCGGCCATAAGCTGGGAGAATTTGCTCCGACGCGCTTTTTCAAAGGGCACGGACAAGCAAAGACTGAAAAGGCAGTGGCGCTTAAGTAATTGCTGGTTTAGTGATGGGCCAGCACGGTGGAGTGGGGTCAGCTATGGCAGAGGCAAAAGCAAATTTACGTTTTGTGAGAGTGACGCCTAGGAAGGCGAGAGTGGTGATCGATATGATTCGCGGCCAGCAGGTGCCCATGGCTTTGGCCATGCTCCGGCATACTCCGAAGCACGCGGCGCGTGTCATCGAGAAACTTCTTCGATCTGCGGTGGCCAATGCCGAGCAGAAGGAATTGGGCGACAGTGACGAGATGTGGGTGTCGCAGGCCGTGGTGAACTGCGGGCCTATTTATAAGCGTTTTCGAGCACGATCGATGGGACGAGCTAATTCCATTCAGAAGCGGACTAGCCATATTACGATCGCAGTTGCTGCTCCGAACGCCGCTCATAGCAGCTAACGCTTTTACAATTAGACTGAGGGTTATTCTTCATGGGTCAGAAGACACATCCAATTGGCTATCGCATCGGCTACAACTATACTTGGAGTTCGCGCTGGTATGCCGATAAAGACTATGCGCGACTGCTTCACCAAGACATCAAGATTCGGAAGATGGTGAAAGCCAAGCTGTACCACGCTGGAGTGGCCAAGGTGGAAATTGAGCGATCTGGGGATCAAACCCGTGTAATCATTCACACGGCTCGCCCCGGAATTATCATCGGCCGAAAAGGCGCTGAAGTCGATAAGTTAAAGGCCGCTCTTGAGAAGGAATATTCCGGACAGGCGTACATCACCGTCAAAGAGATAAAAAAGCCTGAATTGGACGCTCAATTGGTGAGTGAAAATGTCGCCACCCAGTTGGAGAAACGTGTCGCATTTCGGCGAGCGATGAAACGGAGTGTGCAGTCGGCTCTTCGTCTCGGCGCCCAGGGAATCAAGATCATGGTGGCAGGACGTTTGGGCGGGGCGGAAATCGCTCGAACAGAATGGTATCGCGAAGGGCGTGTCCCCCTGCATACTTTGCGCGCTGAAGTCGATTATGGTTTCGCGGAAGCTCATACGACCATGGGGCAGATCGGGGTCAAGACCTGGATTTATAAGGGTGAGTTGTTGCCAGCGCTTCAGTTAAAGCCTGATGCTACGCTCGGACGACTTGGCTAAGAACTTCGATAAGGAAAAGGTGGGTCTGTGTTAGCGCCAAAGAAAGTTAAGTTCAGAAAAATGCAGAAGGGCCGTATGCGTGGGAAGGCCTATCGAGGGGGAGCTATTACGCTCGGGGAGTTTGGTTTGAAAGCCCTCGAACCTGGCTGGATCACCAGTCGGCAAATCGAAGCAGCCCGAATTGCCATTACCCGTTTTGTGAAACGCGGTGGACAGGTATGGACACGAATTTTCCCGGACAAGCCCATTACGAAGAAGCCCGCCGAAACTCGCATGGGTAAAGGTAAGGGCAATCCAGAGTATTGGGTGGCTGTAGTGAAGCCTGGACGGATCATGTATGAGATGGGCGGTGTTGCTCCCGATGTCGCCAAGCAGGCGTTGAAGCTTGCGTCCTATAAGTTGCCCATTGCCACGAAGTTCGTGGTCCGCGGCGAGTTTCAGTAACCTGTAGCGCGTGTTGAGTGGTGATGTGATGGATGTGAAGGATCTCAGCGGGCTCTCGCTAGAAGAGTTGGCCGAAAAGGAAAAGCAGTTGCGCCAGGAACTGTTTAATTTCCGGTTCCAACTCGGCATTGGTCGCCTTGAAAACCCAATGCAGGTTAGAAGTACAAAGCGCGATATCGCCCGCCTGAAAACGGTTAGGCGTCAATTGGAATTGCTGCAGACTCAGGCCGACCAGTCGGTCGGAAAGTAAGAGAGAAGGGGCGTATGAAGGAAGGCCAACAACATCGACGTGAGTGGTACGGCAACGTCGTCAGCAACAAGATGAATAAAACGGTTGTCGTGGCGGTTGAACGATCAGTCATCCACCCAATCTACAAAAAGGTCCTTCGCCGGATTACCAAACTCAAGGCGCACGACGAGGGCAATGTGTGTAAAGTCGGGGATCGAGTTCAGCTGAGCGAAACACGTCCAATCAGCAAGGACAAGCATTGGCGCGTGGTCCGCGTCATGGTCAAAGGGCAACCTGAAAAATAACTACGGAACACACCTGAAGAGCTGAAGGACCAGATCCTTTTGGCGGTGAGTAGGGCGGGGTATGATTCAGAATTACACATACATGGATGTGGCCGACAATTCCGGCGCGAAGCAGGTCATGTGTTTTCACGTTCTCGGTGGCACCCGGCGTCGGTACGGATCACTTGGGGACATTGTCGTGGTCGCCGTCAAGGAGGCAATTCCTCAGGCTGGCGTTAAAAAAGGTGACGTGAGTCGGGCGGTCATTGTGCGTACGACCAAGGAAGTGCGGCGTGACGATGGATCCTATATCAAATTTGACCGTAACGCCTGCGTCCTGATCAATGCTCAGGGGGAGCCAGTTGGGACTCGAATTTTCGGCCCAGTCGCTCGTGAACTTCGCTGGAAGAAGTTCATGAAGATTATTTCGCTTGCGCCGGAAGTCTTGTAGTCGAAGGAAGAAAGGTTCTGGTAGGGATGGCACGAATCAAAACGAAAATTCGCAAGGGCGACACCGTTGTGGTGATGACTGGGCGTGAGCGTGGCAAGTCAGGCAAGGTGTTGTCTGTCGACACCGTAACGGGAAAGGTCTTGGTAGAGAAACTCAATATGATCAAGCGCCACACCAAGCCGAATCAGAAACTTCGGCAGGGTGGCATTCTTGAGCGTGAAGCTCCTCTTGCCATCTCCAATGTCATGTTCTTGTGCCCAGTGACGAAGAAGCCGACTCGGTTAGGGGTCAAGCGCCAGGAAGATGGGCGACGGACCAGACTGAGTAAAAAATCAAAAGAAACTGTTGAATAGTCGGAACAGGAAAGACGTTCATGGCAAAAGTAGAGAAGGGTAAGGGCGGCAAGGGGGCAACCCCTCGCACCTCAGCTAAGAAAGAAACGGCAGCGCCTGAATTTTCGCAGGAGACTGGTACTGAGCATCAATTTGCACCGAGACTGCGAGACACCTATCGTGATCAGGTCGTCCCGGCGTTAATGAAAGAATTCGGCTACGGCAATTTGATGCAAGTGCCGCGTCTTGAAAGAATTGTCCTGAATGTCGGTATGGGAGAGGCAATTCAAAATGTGAAATTGCTGGAAAGCGCGGCGAACGAACTGGGCATTATCACAGGGCAGAAGCCGGTGACAACCAGGGCCAAAAAAGCTATCGCCGGCTTCAAGTTAAGGCAGGGGATGCCCATCGGTGCCAAGGTTACCTTGCGCAGTCGAAGGATGTGGGAGTTTTTGGATCGCTTGATTTCCCTCGCGCTCCCTCGTATTCGAGATTTTCGCGGTATCTCCCCTAAGGCGTTTGACGGACGCGGCAATTATACGCTTGGGCTCAAAGAACAATTGATTTTTCCTGAAATTGAATACGACAGTGTCGCATCGATTCATGGCATGGATATCACCATCGTCACCACTGCGCGTACGAATGATGAAGGCAAGGCCCTGCTCAAACATCTTGGCATGCCATTCCGAGCCTAAATAATTAGCTTTGAGATGGGTCGGCATGGCCTAGGCTGGGCCACGCCGGAGTAAAGGGGGATTTTGTGTCAAGATTAGCGCTCAAAAATAAGGCGGCAGTGAAGTCCAAGTTCGCATGTCGCGATTATCACCGCTGCGGGTTATGTGGTCGCGTGAGAGGGTTTTTACGCCGATTCCGTATGTGCCGTATCTGCTTTAGATCTCTGAGCCTCAAGGGAGAGATTCCCGGTGTGCGTAAGTCAAGCTGGTAGTCGCCCAGGAAGAAGCTGGCATCTGCAGGCATAAAAGAGGAATGCATGATTACTGATCCTATTGCTGATTTGTTGGTTCGACTGGGGAACGCGGCTCGCCGCCGCCAGGATGTCGTGAAAGTTCCCGTTTCCAAAGTAAAACGGCAGATTCTGAATATCCTTGGCAAAGAAGGATTCATCATCGGTTATGGGGAAACGCAGGAAGATGGCCACCCTATCTTCTCTGTCCAGCTTCGCTATGTCGAAGAAGCGCGCCCAATGATCACGGGGATGCGTCGAATCAGCAAGCCTGGGCGTCGTGTGTATGTCGGGAGAGATGATGTGCCAAAAGTGAGAAACGGAATTGGCGTGGCTGTCATTTCAACCTCTAAAGGTCTTATGACCGACAGTGACTCCAGGCGTGCGGGATTGGGCGGTGAAGTGCTTTGTTCTGTCTGGTAAGAAGAGTCGGCTCAGACGCAGTATAACCGAGATTGCTGTAACGTAACGGGGTTCGTATGTCGAGGATTGGGCGGAAACCAATTTCAGTTCCAAGCGGCGTGGATGTGAAGGTCGCTGGTCGTCTCGTATCAGTCAAGGGGCCAATGGGTAAACTTGATTGGAAGCTGACCGATGGATTGAGCGTCGCAGTCGCCGATGGGCAGCTTGTCGTCAATCGTTCTGGTGATGCGCGTGATATTCGTGCCATGCATGGTTTGGTGCGCGCGGAATTGAGCAACATTATCCAGGGCGTCACCAAGGGATATGAGAAGTCGTTAGAAATAACGGGCGTGGGCTACAAAGCTCAATTGCAGGGACGCGAGATGAGTTTCAATGTCGGCTACATCAATCCCGTTACCTATACGGTGCCACAGGGCATTGATGTGAAGGTCGACAAACAAACACTTATCTCGATCAAAGGTATCGACAAGCGATTGGTCGGTCAAGTAGCAGCCAACATTCGTTCCATTAAACCTCCTGATGTCTACAAGCAAAAAGGAATTCGATACGCCGGCGAAGTGCTGAGGAAGAAGGCGGGCAAAACCGGCAAGTAGAGGCATTTGATGAATACCCAAGAAAAAAATCGGAAATTAGCGCGGCGCAAACAACGGGTAAGAAAGTCTGTAGTCGGGACCAGTGATCGACCGCGATTGAACGTCTTCCGCAGTCGCTCTCACATTTATGCCCAAATCATCGATGATCTTCGTGGGCATACTGTGGCTGCTGCGTCCACTTTGGATGAGTCCTTGCGGAAGGCCGTGAAATCAACGGGCAGCATCGAAGGCGCAAAAGCCGTGGGCAAACTTATTGCGGAACGAGCGAAGGCGGCCAAAGTCTCAATGGTCGTGTTTGACCGTGGGGGACGCCAATATCATGGACGGGTGAAGGCCTTGGCCGATGCATCCCGCGAAGGTGGATTACAGTTTTAGGAATGGGTCAGGCGGGATGCCTCCGCTTGTCGCAAGAGAAATGAGACGACCTAAAGGAGAATGACGTTGTGCGAGTCAATCCCGAAGAATTGAGTCTAAAAGACAAGGTAGTGTTCATCAACCGCGTCGCCAAAGTCGTCAAGGGTGGAAAACGATTCAACTTTTGCGCGTTGGTAGTAGTTGGCGACGGGCAGGGCTATGTGGGTGTCGGCAAAGGAAAAGCTGCCGAAGTCCCGGTGGCCATTTCGAAAGCCGTCGAGCAGGCCAAAAAGCACCTCGTTCGCGTTCCCATCAAAGGCGGGACCATTCCTCACGAAGTGCATGGTCTTTTCGGCGCTGAGCACGTGCTTCTAAAGCCCGCCGCCGACGGTACCGGCATCATTGCGGGCGGTGCGGTTCGAGCGGTTGTCGAGTTGGCCGGTGCGCACAACATCATCGCCAAGACTCTCGGGCGTGGTAATCCGTTTAATGCCGTCAGGGCCACTCTTAATGGACTTCAGCAGCTCTGCGATCCGCAAGAAATCATGCGACTACGGCGAGCTGTTGGTAGTGAAGCGTAGGGACATCATGGCGACTGAAAAGAAAGCAACGACTGCTCAAGCAAGTCTTCGAATTACCCTGAAGCGTAGCCCCATTGGAACGCCGTATAAACACCGTTTAGTTCTGAGGGGATTAGGACTGCGCAAGCTTAATGCCACTGTGCTGCGTCCTGCCAGCGATCAAGTGAAGGGCATGATCGCCAAGGTAGGCTATTTACTGGAAGTGAGTCCCCAATGAAGTTGCATGATCTGGCTCCTTCTCAAGGAGCGAAGCACAAACCAAAACGAATCGGCCGTGGCCCTGGTTCTGGTCATGGGAAGACGGCGACTAAAGGTCATAAGGGGCTGAAGGCTCGCTCGGGCGGCGGAAAACGCCCCGGATTTGAGGGCGGCCAGATGCCGTTGATTCGCCGCGTTCCGAAGTACGGCTTTACGAATCAATTTCGAACCGAGTATACGATCATTAATTTAAAAAGCCTGGCTGGTCTGGAAACGACAGAAGCCATTACGCCCCAACTCTTGATGAATGAAGGCCTTGTTCGACGCAAAGGAGAGCTGATTAAGATCCTTGCCCAGGGAGAGTTGACGAAACCTCTCGTGGTTCAGGCTCACAAGTTCAGCAAATCAGCCGAGGCAAAGATTCAGGCAGCCGGGGGGAGGGCCGAGGTCATTCCCTGTGTTTGAGCGTCTGCTGACCAGCTTCCAAAACATCTTCAAGATACCTGAACTGCGGACCCGCGTGTTGTTCACGCTGGGTATGCTGATCGTCTATCGTGTCGGCGCACATATCCCCACGCCAGGTATCAACGGTGAAGCTTTATCCGAATTTCTGCAGAAGCAAGGTGGTGCGCTTCTGGGATTCTTGGACATTTTCTCCGGCGGGTCTCTTTCGCGCCTGACCATTTTTGCGTTGGGCATCATGCCCTACATCAGCGCGTCGATTATCCTTCAGTTACTCACCGTCGTTATCCCGCACCTCTCGAAACTGGCTAAAGAAGGGGAACGCGGACGAAAAAAGATCATCCAATACACGCGTTTCGGAACCATTGTCATTGCCTTGATCCAAGGGTTCGGGATTGCCGTTGGCCTTGAACAGATGAACCAGGGTGCGTTCGTGCTAAGTCCAGGATGGGGATTCCGCTTCATGACGGTGATTACGCTCTGCGCGGGCACCGGTTTTCTCATGTGGCTCGGCGAGCAGATAACCGAACGCGGCATTGGCAACGGTATTTCCTTGATTATTTTCGCGGGCATTGTTGCACGCCTTCCTGCAGCCGTTGCTCAGACATTCGATCTCTACAAGGTCGGTCAATTAAGCTTCCCGCTTCTGATCGTCCTCGCGGTCGTCATGTTCGGCGTGGTCGCCGCAATCGTCTTCCTCGAGAGCGGGCGTAGAAAGGTTCCTGTTCAATATGCGAAGCGTGTGATTGGAAGAAGGGTCTATGGCGGTCAAAGCACACATATCCCGTTGAAGATTAACACGGCTGGGGTCATTCCCCCGATTTTTGCCTCGTCCATCATTGCCTTTCCGGCAACTATTGCCGGATTTTTTGAAACACCATGGATCAAGGCGATCGGGTCGCAACTCGCCCCTGGCTCACTTCTTTATACGCTCATGTATGTTGGCTTGATCGTGTTCTTTTGTTTTTTCTATACGGCAGTGGTCATGAATCCTGTCGATATGGCCGACAATCTCAAGAAATATGGCGGCTTTGTGCCTGGCATTCGACCAGGACAACGTACATCAGACTATATTTATTCGGTTCTCACGAAGATCACGTTTGCCGGCGCCATTTACTTGGCAATCGTGTGCGTCATTCCGGAATTCCTGATCTACAAATTGAATATGCCGTTTTATTTCGGCGGCACCTCACTGTTGATCGTGATCGGGGTTGGATTGGATACTGCGCAACAGATTGAATCTCATCTCCTAAATCGCAATTACGATGGATTCCTTCAAAAGGGAAAACTTCGAGGCAGAACGTCCTAGGACCATCTCATGCGACTCGTTTTTCTCGGCGCTCCAGGCGTTGGCAAGGGCACTCAGGCTGATCGGATCACCGCTCAGTTTGGGTGGCCCAAGATTTCTACAGGGGATCTGTTGCGGGAAGCCGTCCGCAATCAAACCGCACTCGGTATGGAAGCCAAGAGGAGCATGGATGCGGGAAAGTTAGTGCCGGATAGTGTTGTCATCGGCATGGTACGAGAAAAGTTGGCCGCGCCTTCATCTCAGAAGGGCTTCGTGCTGGATGGTTTTCCACGAACGGTTCCCCAGGCTGAAGAATTACAGGCTATCTTAACCGGTCGAGGACTGAAGCTCGATCGGGTCATCAACTTTCTGGTCTCACGGCATGATGTGGTCACACGTCTCAGTGGACGACGGAGTTGCCCAAAGTGTCAGAGCGTCTTTCACATAGCGTTTGCTCCGCCGAAAGTCGAAGGTCAGTGTGATCGATGTAGTGCGTCGTTGGTCCAGAGAAGCGACGACAAGCCTGAAACTATTGAGGCTCGCTTGAAGGTGTATGATGAGCAAACAGCTCCGCTCATCGCCTACTACCAGTCGAAGAATCTCCTGAGCGATCTGGAGGGCTCCGGCGACATGACCGCTGTCTACGGTAGGCTTTCTGCGTTACTACTCGGGCTCGGCGCTCAATGATCGTCTTCAAAACGCCGGATGAGGTAACGTTAATGGCGCAGGCTTCACGAGTGGTGGCAGAAGTCTTAGCGCTGTTGAAAGGGAAAGTCGAACCTGGCATTACCACCGAGGATTTGGATCGGATCGCTGAAGAGGCCATTCGTGGTCGTGGCGCGATCCCCGCCTTCAAAGGATATCGGAATTATCCCAAAACGCTCTGCGCATCTATTAATGAACAGGTTGTTCACGGAATTCCGTCGAAACGAAAGCTCAAAGAAGGTGACATTATTGGGCTTGATTTGGGCGCAATTGTCTCCGGCTTCTATGGAGATTCCGCCGTGACCGTGCCGGTTGGAGCGGCAAGTGCAGAAGCGTTACGTCTGATACAGGTGACCGAGGAAGCGATGTATCGAGGAATTGCGAAGGCCGTAGTCGGGAATCGCCTTTCAGACGTCTCTCATGCTATACAGACCCATGTCGAGCAGGCTGGTTTTGCCGTCGTGACGGAATTTGTCGGTCATGGTATAGGAAGGCAGCTTCACGAGGAACCGCAGGTGCCAAATTATGGCAAGCCTGGACAAGGCCCGCGGCTCCAAGTCGGTATGGTATTGGCCATCGAACCCATGGTGAATATGGGGGGCAGCGCCGTTCGCATTTTGGAAGATCGGTGGACGGCGGTGACTCAGGATGGCCGGTGGTCTGCTCATTTTGAGCACACTATCGCCATCCAGCCGAATGGTCCGGCCAAGATTCTTTCACAATTGTCACACTAAGAGAAGGGGGAGGCGTACCGATACGTGCCAAAAGAAGATGTCATAGAGGTGACCGGCACGGTGGCTGAGACTCTCCCTAATGCGATGTTTCGCGTAGAGTTGGAAAACGGGCACCGAATTTTGGCTCATATTTCCGGAAAAATGCGGATGCATTTCATTCGGATCCTTCCCGGCGACAAGGTGACGATTCAATTGTCACCCTATGATTTGACAAGGGGACGGATTACCTATCGCTTCAAGTAGTGGAGAAATGGAATTGCTATGAAGGTCAAGTCGTCAGTTAAGCCGATTTGTGCGAAATGCAAAGTGGTCCGCCGGCGTGGGGTCGTTCGCGTATTATGCGCCAATCCCCGTCATAAACAACGGCAGGGGTGACCGAAGATGAGTTGCCTTGGCACGGCATGCGTGAAGGTCGTGACGGAATCGTCTGCACACCAGGGGCAGGGGATTCCTGAAGCGTTGCTGAGCCAGCTCATCAGGCGAGTAAGAAAAGGAGCGAGGGGGTAATTATGGCACGTATTGCTGGCGTAGATTTGCCAAAAGACAAACGCATTGAAATTGGGTTGACCTATGTATTTGGGATCGGTCGCGTCGCGGCGCAGGCGATTCTCAAAAAAGCTGGGGTCGATGGGGCCATTCGCGTGAAAGATGTCAGCGAAGACAAAATCGTCAAGATTCGCGAGGTGATCGAACGGGATTACCGCGTGGAAGGTGACTTGCGCAAAGAAGTGTCAATGAATATCAAGCGTTTGGTGGATACCGGCACATTTCGTGGGCTTCGGCATCGCAAAGGGTTGCCTGTTCGCGGACAGCGGACCAAGACTAATGCGCGCACCCGTAAAGGAAGACGCTCGGGTGTGGGCAGCAAACCGCAGAAGCCCGCTGGTTCCAGAGCATAAGAGATTAGACCGATCAGGCGCCATGCGCTGAGGGAGATTCTATGAGTGTGAAGAAGGGCAAGAAGAAGGAACGGAAGATTGTCCAGAGCGGAGTGGCTCACGTTCAGGCCTCGTTCAATAATACGATCGTGACCATTACGGATATGAGCGGCAATACCGTCGTGTGGGCCAGTTCAGGCAACCAGGGTTTTAAGGGGTCACGCAAAAGTACCCCGTTTGCCGCGCAACGAGCGGGCGAAGCCGCAGCCAGAAAAGCCATGGAGAACGGCATGCGCCAGGTTGATGTCTATGTCAACGGGCCGGGTGCCGGACGAGAGTCTGCCATTCGCTCATTGCAAAGTGCCGGATTGCGTATCAATTTGATCCGCGACGTGACGCCGATTCCTCACAACGGATGCCGGCCGCCGAAACGTCGGCGGGTGTAGGAGAGATCCCCGGGCATCTTTGCAGTAACAAAATATCTGATTCGGTTGTACTTAAGTTGTTGAGGTAGAGGAGGGGTAGTAGCGTGGCAAAATATAGTGGACCTGTCTGCCGCTTGTGCCGGAGAGAGGGCGAGAAGCTCTTTTTGAAGGGGTCTCGTTGCATGACCGAGAAGTGCGCGATCGAGCGCCGGAGTTATCCTCCTGGACAGCACGGTCAGGCCCGTCAACGGACGTCGGACTACAGCTTGCAGTTGCGTGAAAAGCAAAAACTCAAGAGGATTTATGGCCTCCAGGAATGTCAATTCCGCGGCATTTTCGAGCGAGCGGAGCGCCAAGCCGGCGTGACGGGCGATACCTTGCTGCGCCTCCTGGAATGCCGCTTGGACAATGTGGTGTATCGGCTCGGCTTCGGTGCCTCACGAAAAGAGGCCAGGCAGTTGGTCAATCATGGTCACTTGATGATCAATGGCCGAAAAGTGAAGGCGCCCGGTGCTCTCGTCAAAGCTGGTGATTCCATCGAGGTCCGGCAAAAAAGCCGTGAATTGCTTCCGATTCAAGGAGCGCTGGCGGCTGTGGACGGTCGGGGCATTCCTGAATGGCTCGAGTTGGATCGGGCGGCCTACAAGGGGACGATTCGATCCTTGCCGACCAAGGAGCATATTGTGTTGCCTGTAAATGAGCAGATGGTCGTCGAACTGTATTCACGCTAAACATGCATGGTTGGGGCCCCTGGCTGGACCTCATCATGGTTGAACGATATATGGGCACACACGAGTTAATGAAGGGGGAGTCATGATTAAAGCGATGAAAGACTTTCAGATCCCCATGCGGGTGGAAGTCGATAAGGACACTCTTTCCCCGACATTCGGAAGATTTACGACCGAGGCATTTGAGCGAGGATTCGGCACCACGGTAGGAAATTCCTTGCGCCGTGTATTGCTGTCCTCCTTGACAGGGGCTGCGGTGACCACCGTCAAGATCGAAGGCGTGTTACATGAGTTCTCCACGATTCCCGGTGTGACCGAAGACGTCACCTCGATCATTTTGAATGTGAAGAGTCTCCGGTTGGCGCTGCAGGGCGACAAGCCGAAGACCATCCGTCTCAAGAAGAAGGGGCCCGGAGAAGCCAAGGGTTCTGATATTACGCACGACGGCGACGTGACGATTCTCACGCCGGACTTGCACATCGCGACGTTGGACAAGGATGCTGCGCTTGATATGGAAATGACCATCAAGCATGGTCGGGGGTTTGTCCCGGCTGAGCGTAATAAGGAAGAAGGCTTGCCGATCGGTGTGATTGCCATCGACTCGATTTTCTCTCCCATCAAGCGGGTCAATTTCCACGTTGAGAATGCTCGCGTCGGTCGAATGACGGATTATGACAAACTCACGCTGGAAATTTGGACGGACGGCACGATTTCTCCGCGAGATGCGTTGTCCAATGCCGCAGGGATTCTTCGGGAACATCTGGATATCTTCATCAATCCTGAGGAGCGTTCAGATGCGAAGCCATCCGCTGGTAGCGAAGATCTGTCCGATGAAGTGAATAAGAATCTCTACCGAAGCGTCAATGAATTGGAATTGTCCGTTCGGGCGGCCAATTGCCTCAAGAACGCCAATATCAAGACCATTGCGGATCTGGTCCAAAAGACTGAAGCGGAAATGTTGAAGACGAAGAATTTCGGGAAGAAGTCGCTCAATGAAATCAAGGAAATCCTGACCGAAATGGGACTGAGCCTTGGAATGAAAGTCGACGCCTTGCCGTCAGGCGACGCGGGCGTGCGTTCAGAGTAAGAAAGGAACAGGACTACCGTGCGCCACAAAAAGAAGGGT
>CP092081.1:404539-630706 GCA_022226935.1 Nitrospira sp. | reverse complement strand
GCCGCCGTGAACCAGCAGGGTCTCGAAGCGGTAGTCGGACATGGGCTTTCGGTGTCTCGGGGGTCGTGGATCGGGCCGCCAGTGTAGGCAATGCCGGAGCGGCGGCCAAACAACGGTCGGTTCGAGCCTTGTGCAGGAATCGTCTGCCGACGCGGCCTGGCTGCGGCCGGCCCTTCTCATGACGACGGGGAGCAAGGACATGACGGCCGGTTCGTTCATCGACCGGTCGGCCGTGGTTATATTCGAACGGCCCTGCTGCCCGCGGGGAGCATCACCTGCCGGGCACGGGGATGCGTCACCATCGAACCGGTGGTGGCGTGGCTGCCCACAGGCGGTCCGCCCACACCGACTCACCCCTCCGCGATTCACGAAACCGACGACCATGTCTGAATCGATTCCTGCCAACGCCCCCCTGGGTGTTGATGCCATCGTCCGGCAGCTGCGCGAGATCCGCGACGCCTCGCTTCACAAGCGCAACCGCGACGACAAGCCGCCGAAGCTGCCGTCGCGCGATGCCTTGCGCAAGATCATCGGCGGGCTGGCGGCGGCGATGTTCCCGAACCGGCTCGGCACCACCGATTTCGCCGCCGAAGGCATCGATCACTATGTCGGTCACACCCTCGACCAGGCGCTGAACCTGCTGGTCGAGCAATTGGCCCGCGAGTTGCATTTCGTCTCGGGCCTGGCGGCCCAGACCCAGGCCCATCGCGATGAGGCTGCGGCCATCGTCCGTCGTTTCGGCGCCGCCGTTCCCGAGGTTCGGGCCCTCCTCGATACCGATATCGAGGCCGCCTTCCAGGGCGACCCGGCCGCGCGGACCAGTGACGAGGTCCTGGTCTGCTATCCCGGTGTCTGGGCGATCCTGCACTATCGCCTGGCCCACCTGCTCTACGGCGACAGCGCACCGCTGACGGCGCGGATGATCGCCGAACTGGCCCATTCCGAGACCGGGATCGACATCCATCCGGGCGCCCGGATCAGCGAGCGTTTCTTCATCGATCACGGCACCGGCGTCGTGATCGGCGAAACCACGATCATCGGCGAACGAGTCCGGCTCTACCAAGCCGTCACCCTCGGCGCGAAACGCTTCCAGGAGGGAGACAACGGAATGTTGATCAAAGGCGCCCCGCGCCATCCCATCGTCGAAGACGACGTCGTGATTTATGCGGGCGCCACCATCCTCGGCCGCATTACCATCGGCAAGGGATCGATCATCGGCGGGAATGTCTGGTTGACCCACAGCGTGCCACCCGGCAGCAACGTACTCCAGGCGCAAATGCGTAACACGACCGTCGAACCCAAACACCTGATCGAGGCAATCTACCAACCGAGAATTTAAGGCTACGCGTCCAAAAGGCGCGTCACTACCACCATGTTACCTGGCCTATTCGCTTGCCGGAGGCTCCCATGTTCGGACCCATTACCGTCCCGTTCGGTTCAAAAATGCTGTTCAACACGGTCACGCTGAAGCCAGGAGTCACTTTCGACGATGTCGAGTTGGCCTTCGGGGAACTCTGCAGCGTCGTGAAGGATACATATGGCGGCGATAAGGGTGGCTTCATTGCCGGGCAGGTGTTTAAATTTTCCGGCTTCGTGTCGGACGAGGGATCACTCACTGCATCAAAGACAGCCGACGAACATTACGTGATCGTGACCTACTGGCGATCGTTTGAAGAGCACGAACGGTCGCACGCCAATCACCTCTTCCAAAACAGCTTCGCCAAAGTCGCCGCCCTCTGCTCCGACACCAAGGAGCTGGGGTATGACATGCTGTGGCAGGGCGAGGCCGGCACTCGTTGACCACCGGCCATTGAACGCAATTCGTCGTGAGCGCCACGCTGTCTCTTCTTGCCTCTCCCTTCTGTTTCTGAAATCAATGGTCGGCAGAGTCCTCTCTGTCACACGCTGCTGATCTTCACGCACGCGATCAACAGCACCTGCTGATACAGCCACAATCGCCACGCCCACACACCTCGTCTTTCCCGCAGCGTGTGCTTGAGCGATGCCGCCCCAACAACAGTCACCGTTTCGCACGTGGCTACTCAGCCTGGGCTCGGCCTCCAGCCAGGAACCGGAACCTGCCCATACTAGTTTGGAGGCGACCTACAATCCAGGACCATCCACATGTGGCCGGTTGCCCACGAATGACTCTCCCCGGTCGAAGAGAAGAGCGGCGTGGGTGATGGCGTAGTCGCAGGCGGCACAGACCAGTAGCCCCCGGTCTGCACGAGACGTTCCTGATCGCAACGCGGACACTGATGCATATTCATCGAGAAATGGGCCTACCAGATGTGGAGGGACTCTGAGGGACTTTGCGCGTCACAGACACACACGGTACCGGCACAAATTCGCACCGTAGTGCTGTGCGTTGAGCTCAGCTAACAAGGTCAGACAACGTCGCAGGGCTGCAAGATCGACCTCCTCACCGTCTCGTTCATGATCGCCCCTCCTCAAGACCAGAGGCTCATCGCACTGCATCGTTCATCGTCCTTTCGTCGTATCTTTTGAAAACGAACAGGTCGCCACATCTCGCAGCTCCTCCCTGCCCTACGCCGCCCGCTTGGTTTCCGTATAGCTCACCTGCTGCGGCCCCTCTTCGCCGACGAAATAGAATTGGCGCACCTGGCGTTTTTCCGCATCGGATTCATTCGCCAGACTCGCCGCGAGTAACCACAGTAATGCCACAATCGTCACCACACCAATGATGAACACGGTCATGAGTTCCTCCTCGCCATCCTAGTCAACCTTCGTTACAAGAGGGCGGCAACCTCCTGATCCTGATGGGCTTGCAACAATTCCGTCAGCACACCCATTCCCCGCTCGCTGAGGCTATGTACCAGGGGAAACCGCAACCGGCCTTCGGGGTCGATGAGAAATGTTTGCGCCCGCCCCCACGACTGGGTGGTCACTCCGCCATACAGTCGTCGGAGTCGCCCGAGCGGATCACCCAGCACCGTAAAATGCACGGAGCCGATGCGGACGCATTCCTCTCGCTGCAGCACCTGCGTCTCCAGCGAGACGACAAGGAGCGAGGCGCCGAGGTCTTCCATCAGCTGCCCCTGGCGGTCGAACAGATCGATTTCAAATCGCCCCAGGTGTGGAACGAAACTCAGCGCCACCCATCGACCATGCAAGTGCGACGGATCAATCGAGTCCAACCCGCCGTCGACAATGGCGGGAAGACGAAACGTGAATGCCGGCTCGCCGATGCGCTTCATACTCATCCTCCCCATAAAAATCGTTTGAGAATTTCAGACAGCAGCCGTCTTCGGCTCCCGGCCAAAACGGGCCTCCTCAAGTGTCATCATGATTCGCGCCGCGGATACGCCCCGCCTGCTCGGAATACCGAAACCTTGCAGGAGAAGACGGCGCGAAGACCAGGACACCAGACTGATGATCTGGATACTTCGCCAATCTTCCGCATCAGTCCTCGACCTGATGATGCGCACGAGGTCATCGAAGAGATCCACAAGTGCGCCGGGCAGCCCTTGCCGCACGCGACTATTCCCTTGGTCATCCGGGCTCGCGTGACCGCACAGTTGCAGCCACCTCGCTGCGTCGCGATCCACGCAGAGCACTTCCCCTGAGATGGAACACTCCACTCGGCCAGTTCCATCCGGAAGGTCGGCAGAATTCCACGCCTGAACGTGTGGGGCCTGCGTTTTCTCTTCACCTTCCGCGGTAGTATTCATAGCGGCCCATGCCTCCACAGCGATCATCACTTCTTCATCCGTAGCGTGCGGTCATACGCCACGAGCAAGCGCCGGTTCCCGTGTTGCCTCGACCGAGTTGACATCGGTTTCGAGCACCGATCCATCCTCCCTCGATTGTGCGGAGATCAGATAATCGCCGTATTGCGGCGGTGAGATGACAATCCGTCCGGCACGACTCAAACGATCCACGGCAAACAGCAATCGTGCTTCTTCACATTTCGGGAAGAGACTGTTGAGATAGTCCAGCGTCAGCGCCCCATGCCGACAAAGCGTTTCGACGATCCATTGATCGATCGACGCATGATGTAACGAGCGGTCGATGGCTGCGAGGATTTGGCTGTTCATATCAACCTCATGACGGCGTGGAGGTGGATCGTGCGTCGATCATTGGGCGAACAGGAGCTACCTAAGGCTCACGACTCACGAGCGAGACGGGCCGGAGAAACCAGATGCCGTGCTTCTCCGGCCCCGCACTCCCCTGGTCCTATACCTTTGCGAGCGAGACTTCCGTCGATTTGACCAAGGCCAGCACTTCCGTGCCAATCCTCAACTTGAGATCCGAGATGGAGCGGCTCGTAATCACAGACGTCACGATCCCGGCCGGGGTTTCCACATCCACCTCGGACACCACAGGACCAGGCACGATCTCCTTGATGGTGCCCTTGAATTGATTGCGTGAGTTGATGGCTTGAATGGACATACGACCTCCTTGCGATCAGTGGGAGAGCACCTCTCGGCGTTCCCGGTTGTGGAGACTCCGCGCGACGATGGTCCTGAGCTCTGCAGGAGCCATGCCGTTCGAATGGCGGGCCATTTCGACGCCGAATGAGTGAAATCTGTGGGTGACGCAGCAGCCTCTGCTGGAAGATTGTTGGTGGAGCAGCACTCAATACGATCGAGCCGCACGCGCCGGTCGGACGACATCGGTACGAGAACGTTGTCGTAGATCGTGAGGGCTCAATGTCTGTACGTCTCGACTGACAGGAGCGGGTCCGGTATGGTACGGTGCTTGTTCACCACGAGGCCTGCATGCGCTGGCTCCATGACCGTTCGATCGGACAGAAATTTTTCCTCTCCTTCGGAGTCATCCTCAGCCTTCTGGCGTTGAGCCTCACGGCACTCCTGGTCTATCTCAGCCGCATCAATAGCTATGTTGACCGCCACAAACGGATCACCGTGCCGGCCATCGTGACCGCCGCCACGATGCAGCGCTCCGTCTATGAATTGGATATGGCCTTGCTGTCGCTGGAACAACTCGGCAAGGAAGCCGACCTCGATCAAGTCGTTGCCCGCCTCACGGCTCAAGAAGAGCGTATCCGCCGATTGTTGGACGTGTATCGAACGACTCATGCCGCCAGGACCCACCCGATTCTTTTCGGCATGCTGACCGACCATCATCGTGTCGATCTTGCCGACCGAGAGGATCGCGCCGTCTCCGGCATCGAACAGGCCTTGCGTGAACTGACGACCTTCTGGAATCCGCCCGCATCCCTTGCTCAGGCCGTGGTCGCAGGTGATCATGCGCTCTTTCTGAGAGCAGACGGATTGTTGACGCAGCTGATGGAAGATCTGGATCGCCTGGTTGAAGCCCACACGGACATCGACGTGGAAATGAAGATCGAGGGGGACCTCCTGCTGCAGCAGGCCCGCATGATCGCGCTGGGGCTGGTCGCTGTCCTCGGGCTGGTCATCGCCGTAATCTATGTCTCGGTCAACCGGCAGATTGCAAAACCACTCCAGCGCCTTTCGATCACCGCGGACCGTGTCGCCCATCACGACCTCACAGCACAGTTCGAAGCCTGGCCGGCTCGCGACGAAGTCGGTACCTTGGCGGCCTCACTGTCCTCGATGGTCACGAGCCTGCGGGAACAAACCGCCGCCATCGCCAGAAAAACCAAAGAGCTGGAGGCCTTTACCTATTCCGTGGCGCACGACCTCAAAGGTCCGCTGCGTGAAATTGAAGGATTTTCGTCGTTGCTCGAAAAACGATTCCTCGAAGGCGGTGATGCCGAGACCCGCCACCACATCGAGGTCATCCGCCGGTCGTCGCTGCGCCTCACCCATATGATCGACGCGCTGCTCAAGTATTCGCGATTGGAGCAACAAGACCTGCCACGGCAACGCTTCAATGTGCTGGAGATGATCACGACCTTGATTACCGACCGCTTCACCGGACTGCAAGGGCCGAAGCCGAAGATCCACGTCGCCTTGCCGTTCGCCGACCTGTACGGCGAGCCAGTGAGCATTCGTCAGGCGATTGCCAACCTGCTCGACAACGCGGCAAAGTTTTCACGCCGTACGGCTGCGCCAACCATCACCATCGGCGGCACCAGGACCGATCACGAGCGCATTCTGTGGATTCAGGACAACGGCATCGGCTTTGATCCCGCGCAGACCGACAAGATTTTCGGGCTCTTCGAACGGCTGCACAATCCGCAGGACTATGAAGGCACCGGAGTAGGGCTGGCGATCGTGAAGCTCGTGATGGATAAACATGATGGGCGAGTCTGGGCCGAATCCGCACCGGGCGCAGGCAGCAAGTTTTCGCTGGCCTTTCCCGAACGAGCCGAGATCGTCGTCGATCGTGCATCGACCTCATCCCACTCTTCCGCCCTGCCGCCGGCCTGACATCATGAGCAACGAACGTATCCGCACCCTCATCATCGATGACGAAGAGTTTGTCCGCCTGGTCGTCGAGCAGGCGCTCCGCGAGGAAGGATGCGATACACGGACCGCGCGTGGCGGACAGGAGGGGCTCGATGCGCTTCGCACGGGCGACTTCGACTGTGTCATCACCGATCTGCGCATGCCCGGCGTCGACGGGCGCGCCGTGCTGCGCTGGGTCAAAGACCATCAACCGGATGTGGATGTCATCGTCTTGACCGGTCACGGTGACGTCAAGGACGCCGTGGCAGCCATCAAGGACGGGGCCTGGGATTTCCTGATCAAAGACACGCCGTTCGACGGAACGGCCGTCAAGGCAGCCCTGGCCAAACTGCGCACCGTGCGCGAACTCCGCCGTGAGAATCTGGCCGCGCGGCATGGCGGGTATCGACAAGAGGCCGTGGTCCAGGGAATCAGCCTGGCCTGGCAGACGCTGGAGACCCAGATCGCGCAGGTCGCGCCCTCGCAAGCACCGGTCCTCATCCAGGGCGAAACCGGTTCGGGAAAAGAAGTCGTCGCGCGCCTGCTGCACGCGCAGAGCCGCCGTGCGGCTGGCCCCTGTATCGCCGTCAATTGCGGAGCCGTGAGCCGGGAGTTGTTAGAAAGTGAATTGTTCGGCTACGAAAAAGGCGCGTTCACCGGGGCCACGACGGCCAAACCCGGTCTCATCGCCGCTGCCGAAGGCGGGTCGTTGTTTCTGGATGAAGTGGGAGAAATGCCGGGCCCTATGCAGGTGAGCCTGCTGCGCTTTCTCGACCGGAACGAATACCGCCCCGTCGGCAGTACACGCACACTTCGGGCCGATGTCCGTATCATCTGCGCCACGAACCGCGACCTTCAGGAACTGGTGTTCCAGGGCCGGTTTCGCGATGACCTGCTCTATCGCATCAATACCGTCACGCTGCGCGTGCCGCCGCTGCGGCAACGACCGGACGACATCCCGGGCTTGGTGACTCATATTCTGCAAAACCTCCGCCTCCCCGGAACGGCGGCCAGAACACCGACCTCGGAAGGCCTGGCGCATCTGAGTGCGTACCGCTGGCCGGGCAATGTCCGTGAGTTGCGCAATGTCATTGAACGCCTCGTCCTCATGAGCCCGAGCACCGGCCCTATCACCCGCGAAGAAATCGTGCAGGTCCTTCCACGATCATCCCCGACCACTCTCGTGGAAGAGCAAACGCAGCTTCCACTCGAGGCCATCGAACGAGCGCACATTGAGCGCGTCCTTCAAGCCTGCGGTGGGAACAAGACCAAGGCGGCCCAGACGCTCCAGATCGACTACAAAACCCTGTTGGCCAAGCTGAAGAAATACGAATCCAGCCACTGAGCGTCTGGTGGTCGGACAGCGTGGGTATTCGCATCGACAGCACGCACGAGCTGCCTGATAGTATCGGCGGCCTGATTCGTCGAAACTGGGGTCAGAGGAGCAGCGACTATGACAGGGCCTGGATCATCGGGTGAACAGCAGGCACAGGCTCGATTCGGGACATCCGATCGCGCGGCGGCGTTTTATGAACATCAAGTCCTGGCGTCTCTCAACCAACCGATGCGGGAATTCATCGCTCGTATGGAGATGATGTGTCTCGCCACCGCGGACGCGCGGGGAAAATGCGACTGCTCCTTCCGCGCCGGCGCGCCGGGTTTTGTGCAGGTGTTGGACGACCAGACGCTGGCCTATCCGGAATACAGAGGCAATGGCGTGTTGGCCAGCGTGGGGAACATCCTCGAGAACCCTCACATCGGTCTGATCTTTCTCGATTACTATCAGACGACCATCGGGCTTCATGTGAACGGAACCGCGCGTGTCATGGATCCGCAGGACGTCGAGGCTCTTCCCAACATCACTCCAGGCATGAAAGAAGCGGCTCGCAACAAAGGCGGCCGGCAGCCCAAGGCGTGGATTCTCGTCGGCGTGGAAGAGGCGTACATCCACTGTTCCAAACATGTGCCTCTTCTGGCGAAACGTGACAAACACATCGTGTGGGGCACCGATGATGAACGACTCAAAGGCGGGAACTTCTTCAAGATTACGCCCTAGCCCTGCTTCCCGATCGCGGATAGCTGCCTCGAAGACACAGACTCATTTTTTCTGCTGGGCGCGCGCCATCGCCAATGCAAAAGCACTGGTGGGCTGAGGATCACGGGACGCAGGTCGCGATGCATCCGCCGGACGCCGATCCCGCCCCTCGCGCGCCGCGCCTGCGCGAAGGTCTGGTTGTCCGGCAGCCGCCGCCCCATCATCCATCCGCATGGTCAACGAAATGCGCTGCCGCGGCACATCGACGGACACCACCTTCACTTTCACGATCTGGCCCGGTTTCACGATTTCATGCGGATCCTTCACAAACTTGTTTGCCAATGCCGACACATGCACGAGACCATCCTGGTGCACGCCGATATCGACGAAGGCGCCGAACGCCGCAACATTGGTCACCACGCCCTCGAGCACCATCCCGGGCTGCAAGTCGGCCAACGACTCCACTCCGTCGCGAAAGTTCGCCGTCTTAAACTCCGGGCGCGGGTCACGGCCGGGCTTTTCCAACTCCGACAGAATGTCCCGGACCGTAGGTAAGCCGAATGTCTCGTTGGTAAAATCGGCCGGCGAGAGATCGTTCAACACGGTGGGCTTGCCCATCACCTCGGCGATTCCCTTGTTCAAACGCGCCAGCATGCGCTCGACCACCGGATAGGCCTCGGGATGGACGGCGGAACGATCCAATGGATTGTCGCCGTTATTGATTCGCAAAAATCCTGCCGCCTGCTCGAAGGTCTTCTCCCCCAGGCGCGGAACCTTCCGAATCATCATGCGATTGGGAAACGGGCCGTGCGCATCTCGATACTCGACGATATTCTGAGCCAGCACTCGATTCAAGCCGGACACTCGCGCCAGCAGCGGCGCAGAGGCAGTATTCACGTCCACTCCCACGGCATTGACGCAATCTTCGACGGTCGCGTCGAGGGATCGCGCCAGTGCCCGCTGATTGACGTCGTGCTGGTACTGCCCCACTCCGATGGATTTGGGATCGATCTTCACCAGCTCGGCCAGCGGATCCTGCAATCGGCGGGCGATCGACACGGCGCCGCGCAAACTGACATCCAACGTCGGAAACTCCGCGGCCGCAAAGGCCGAGGCCGAGTAGACGGAGGCCCCCGCTTCGCTCACCACGATTTTGGCGACCTTCTGCGCCGGTTTCCGCTCCGCCACCACCTTGATCACTTCAACGGCCAGCTTGTCCGTCTCACGACTGGCGGTGCCGTTGCCGATCGACATCAATTCCACCCCATGCCGGATCACCAAGTCGACGAGAATTGCCAGCGCCCCCTGCCAGTCGTTGCGAGGCTGGTGTGGATAGATCGTCGTGGTGTCGAGCAGTTTTCCCGTGGCATCCACCACCGCGACTTTGCAGCCGGTGCGGATACCGGGGTCGAGCCCGAGCACCGCTTTGGGACCGGCCGGCGCGGCAAGCAGGAGCTCGTGGAGATTGCGGCCGAAGATCTTGATCGCCTCCGCTTCCGCCGCCTCGCGCACCTGAAGCAGCAACTCGGTACTGAGATGCAGATGCACCTTCACCCGCCAGGCCCAGTAACAGACATCGTTGAGCCATTTGTCGGCGCGCCGGCCGCGGTTCTCAATGCCAAAATGAGACGCAATGAGCGTGGCGCAGGGATGCGGCACCTGGGCATCGAGCGTTTCACCCAGACCAAGATCCAGTTTCAGCACGCCCAGCGTCCGCCCGCGGAACATGGCCAAGGCTCGATGAGAAGGGATTGTGCGAATGGTTTCAGAATAGGCGTAGTAATCGCGGAACTTCTCTTCTTCGGCCGTCTCTTTGCCCGGCAGGACCGTCGACGTGACAATGCCTTCATTCCATAATTTCGTGCGCAGGAGGGCGAGCAGGTCGGCGGTTTCGGCGAATCGTTCGACGAGAATATCACGAGCGCCTTCCAATGCCGCCTTCGCATCCGGCACGTTGATCGCCTCGACACCTTCGGCCGCAGCCACCACTTTCACATACGTGACGGCCTCTTGTTCGGGATCGAGTGTCGGATCGGCCAACAGCGCGTCCGCCAGCGGCTCCAACCCTGCTTCGCGCGCAATCTGCGCCTTGGTCCGGCGTTTAGGCTTGAACGGCAGATAGATGTCTTCCACCGCCTGTTTGGTCGCGGCCTGTTCGATGGCGCGACGCAGCTCATCGGTCAGTTTGTCCTGCTCTTCGATCGACGCCAGGATCGTTTGCCGCCGCTCTTCCAATTCGCGCAGATACAGAAGCCGTTCTTCCAGTGTGCGGAGATGCGTGTCATCCAGATTATTGGTGGCCTCTTTGCGATACCGCGCAATGAAGGGCACCGTCGCGCCTCCGTCCAGCAGGGTCACGGCGGCCGACACTTGCGGTGAGGTGACGCCGAGTTCTTTGGCGAGCAGATCGACGATACGTTGCTGGGCTTGGGCTGAAAGAGTCGGCGTAGAAGCAGTCATGGGCGTCTCACAGGCTTTCCGAAAGCGAGGCGTGGCCGGATTACAGCCAACCGGTCTCAAGGACTTTCTTGTCAGATGAGGTGAACGACTTCGGGCGGCACGATGGCGATGCCCTTGCGATGAACGGTCGGAATTTAGCAGAAGATTCGAGGAACTTCCAGGTCGGAACGTACCTATTGCCCGGCGCCGGAGACCTCAGTGATTCCGTGTACGCGAGGGGCGCACCGGCATTCATCTTTGAGACATGGTATAGTCGCACCGCCACCGGGCAGCCATCTCAATGACGAATCTCGGCACCGGTCGGCTCCTGCATGCAGAAACATCCGCACAATGCGCCCGCGTCCGCATCCCTCACCGTGGCCGCCATGGGAGTGGTCTACGGAGACATCGGCACGAGCCCGCTGTATGCCTTGCGCGAGTGTTTTCATGAATCGCATGGACTCGCGGTCACGCCGGAAAACGTCCTGAGCATCCTCTCCTTGATCGTGTGGTCGCTCGTGCTCGTCGTCACGGTGAAGTATCTGCTCTTCGTGATGAAGGCCGATAACGACGGGGAAGGGGGCATGCTGGCGCTCATGGCGCTCAGTCAACGCTCTCATCCGGTCAACCTGCGCAAGGGGCTGAGCCTGGTCGTTTCCCTGGGGTTGGTCGGCGTCGCCTTTCTCTACAGCGATGGCATCATCACGCCGGCGATTTCGGTGCTCAGCGCAGTGGAAGGGCTGACACTGGCGACGGATGTGTTCACTCCCTCTGTCCTTCCCATTACCGTCGGTCTTGTGGCCCTGCTCTTCACCATCCAACGCCGCGGATCCGGAGCCTTAGGAAGCATCTTCGGCCCCATCATGCTGGTGTGGTTCGCCGCCTTGGCCTTACTCGGTTTGCACAGTCTGATCCAAACGCCTGCGGTGCTGCTTGCCGCCAATCCGTTCTATGCCGCTGGATTTCTCGTTCACCATGCCGGCATCGGCTTTCTCGTCTTGGGCAGTGTCTTTCTGGTTCTCACGGGAGCCGAGGCCCTGTACGCGGATATGGGGCATTTCAGACGTCGTCCGATACAACTGGGGTGGTTCGCCGTCGCCCTGCCGGCGCTGCTGCTTCAGTATTTCGGCCAGGGCGCGCTCTTGATGCGGAATCCGGCGGCGCTCGCCAACCCCTTTTATCATCTGGCTCCGGAGTGGATGCTCTATCCGCTGATTGCGCTGGCGACCATGGCGACGATCATCGCGTCGCAGGCCATGTTGTCCGGCGCTTTCTCACTGACCTTGCAAGCCGTGCAACTCGGCTATCTCCCGCCGCTCCGCATTACGCACACCTCCGCGGAACAACATGGGCAAATCTATTTCGCCCTCCTGAACTGGCTGATGTTCGTCGGCACCGTTGGGCTGATCCTCTCGTTCGGGTCGTCCACCAACTTGGCCGCGGCCTATGGCATCGCCGTCTCCGGCTCCATGATCATCACGACGCTGCTCATGTACCGCGTGACCCGTTACCACTTGCGGTGGAGCGCCCCACCGGCGGTCATAGCGGTGGGTCTGTTCCTGTTCATCGACCTCGCGTTTTTTCTCGCGAACGCCCAGAAGATCCCTCATGGCGGATGGTTTCCGTTGCTCCTCGGCGCGGCAGTTTTTACCGTGATGAGCACCTGGGCGCGCGGGCGCGCCATCGTCGCCGAGCACCTGCGTCTGCAATTTCCTCCGTTGCGTCAATTCGTCCACGACGTGTTGACGACGGTGGAGTGCCGGACAGCGGGACGCGCCGTGTTCCTCTCCCAACACCCGGACATCACGCCGCCGGCTTTGCTACAAAACGTCCGCCACAACAAATCTCTCCACGAACAGGTCTATATCCTCACGGTCCGCACGGAGCATGTGCCGTTTGTTCCGGCCGGCGCGCCCTTGGAGATCACCACTATCCAGCAAAATCTCTTTCAAGTGATCGCCCGTTGCGGCTTCATGGAGACGCCGGACATCCCGCGCGTGCTCACGCAGCTTGCCGGGCATGGTCACGTGCTGCCGATACAGGACACGACCTTCTTCCTGAGCAGGATTACATTTTTAGCGACTCCAAAGCCGGGCATGGCCATCTGGCGGGAAAAACTCTTCGTGGTGCTGTCGCGCAATACCCAGCGTGCCAGTTCCTACTTCCATTTGCCGTCGGAACAGGTCGTTGAGATCGGATTGGTTCTGGAGATTTGACTCTGGGGCGAACTTTGTCCTGAAACGATCCATCCGCCTGACGGTCGGCAAGAAGCACATTCGAGAAACATCACTGGCACTGTCCGAACTCCGCCTGTCGCCAGGCCTCATAGAGCACCACCGCCACCGAATTGGAGAGGTTGAGGCTGCGGCTGCCCGGCACCATCGGCACGCGGATGCGTTGTTGATCGGAGACGCTTCCAAGAATGTCCGCCGGCAGTCCGCGACTTTCCGGCCCGAATACAAACACATCACCCTCCGCGTAACGAACCAGATCGTACCGTTGCTTGCCTTTGGTCGAGACGGCGAACAGTCTCCGGCCAGCGAAGCGTTCGAGACAGGTCTCCCAGGTCTCATGGATCGTGATCGTGGCGAATTCGTGGTAGTCGAGCCCCGCCCGCAGCAGCTGTTTGTCTTCCAGTGTAAATCCCAGCGGCTTGACGAGATGCAGCCTCACGCCGGTATTGGCGCACAGCCTGATGATGTTGCCGGTGTTGGGAGGAATTTCCGGTTGGTACAGAATGACATCAAACATGATGGGCAAGAAGCTGATGAGACGGCGGACGCAGGATGAGCGGAAGGAAAAGGCCCCTTGCAACCATCGGCGAGACCTTTCCCTTCAGCCGTTCAACGGTCAGGAACGAAAGGCCTGCACATCGCCCGATTTGCGCAGCATCTTATTCACTTCATCGAGATGGAGTTCTTCACCCACGATCATTTCCCGGGCATACTCTTCCAACAGGACGGACTTGCCTTCAGCCAGCTTCAGCAGTTCGTAGTAAGAGGCGACGGCGGCTTTTTCATGCTCCAGGCTTTCTCGCAAAATATCCCCGATATCGTGTTTTTCCGTTTCGAGCAGGGTTCCGATTTTCAGCGACGGATGCCCGCCCAGTAGCGTAACCAGTTCGCCGGCTTTGTGCGCATGTGCCAAACTCTCATCCGCATTGCCCTTCAGCCACGACACGATCGGAATCCGGTTATACCCGTAAATCATGAGCGCATAATGCGTGTACCGCACGACGCCGGCGAGTTCAAGCTCCATGATCCGATTGAGAATTCCCACGGCGCGCTGCGTGTCTTGTTCGTTCATCATCGATCTCCAATCAGGCAAACACTCTTTGCCTCATAACCTAGCCTTCGCACCGGACTAGACGTTGAAACGGAAATGCATCACGTCGCCGTCCCGCACGACATACTCCTTCCCTTCCAACCGCATCTTGCCCTTTTCTTTTGCACCCGCTTCCCCCTTGCAGGCGATGTAGTCATCATACCCGATCACTTCCGCCCGGATGAACCCCTTTTCAAAGTCACCGTGAATGACCCCGGCGGCCTGCGGCGCGGTGTCGCCGATATGAATGGTCCAGGCGCGAACTTCTTTGACGCCGGCCGTAAAATACGTTTGAAGGCCGAGCAGTTGATAGGCCGCGCGGATGAGGCGATTCAGCCCCGGCTCTTTCATCCCGATATCGGCCAGGAATTCCTGTTTTTCCTCGTCCGACAGCACGGCGATCTCAGATTCCAGCGCCGCGCAAATGGCCACGACCGGCGCCCCTTCTCGGGCGGCGTAGTCTTCCACACGCGTCAGCAACGGATTGTCGGTGAAGCCCTTCTCCGACACATTGGCCACATACATCACCGGCTTCATCGTCAGCAGGCACAGCGGTTTTAGCAATGCGCGCTGCGCCGGATCGAGCTTCATCGTCCGAGCCGGCTTGCCCTCGTTCAGACAAGCCGCCACCTGTACGAGCAGGTCACCCAGCTTCGCGGCATCTTTATCACCCGAGCGAATGAGTTTCACATTCCGTTCCTGCGCTTTTTCGACGGTCGTGAGGTCGGCCAACGCAAGCTCCGTCACGATGGTGGCAATATCCGAAATCGGATCGACCTTGCCGGCCACATGCACGACGTTGTCGTCTTCGAAACAGCGCACCACGTTCACGATCCCATCGGTTTCACGAATGTTGGCGAGGAACTGGTTCCCCAACCCTTCTCCCTTTGAGGCTCCCGCCACCAGCCCGGCGATGTCCACAAATTCGGTCGTGGCATATTGCATCCGCTGCGGTTTGACGATATCGGCCAATGCCTGCATGCGGGCATCCGGCACTTCGACAATGCCGATATTCGGTTCGATCGTGCAGAACGGATAATTCTCCGCCGCAATCCCCGATTTGGTCAGGGCATTAAAGAGAGTGGACTTGCCCACATTCGGCAGTCCGACGATTCCACATTTCACACTCATGACGGTCCCTTCCTGGTCATACCCTGGTGATCCGGTCCGCCGTTCCCGCGCTCTACGGCTGAAGAGGAGAAACGAACCGCGGAGGCGCATTCTACGTGTTCAAGGCCGGCGCGGTCCACTCCCCCTTGGCCTCCAAGGAAATAGTCGGGCCGCACCGTCAAGCATGAACGTTCAATGGCGTCTACGGAGATGAGGGCGGACGTTTACGGAGGATGCCGGAATCGGTCACCTACTTCTCTTGCGGCGTACCCACCGGCGCCGGCATGGGCGGCACCGCCACATCGGGATTGCGGAACAGCGCTCCGGACGTCTGGATAATCCAGTTGACCAGATCGGTATCATTTCGCTGCACGTGAAACCAGGTCGTCGCCATCAAGCCATAGGCGTGGTGAGACAAGACATACCGGCTGAGATTGCGCGTCGTGGACTCCCGCTTCCAAGCGGCGCCGATCACGCGCATCCCTTCGTCCTGCATAGCGGCCATGGCGGGAAAATCCCCTTGCTCGTCGTAGTGCCAGTCACACATCACAATGTCTCGCGGAAGCTGATCACGAAGCGGTTTTCCATAGCCGGCCGCGATGCCATGGAGATATTTCGTGGGAGCCCCGGGAAATTCCGCCGGGTTCAAGAGCATGTCGGCCCACATCCAGGTCTCGACCCCTTTCCGGCTCAGGTACTCATGAAGCCGAAGCACATCCCGCAGAAAGAGATCCGCCGGAATCATGACTTCGCCCAGCTTGAGCCATTTCGATACTTGCCCGACGGTCCATCCCAAGGCTTCATCATGCCCGATATGCATGGCGCGCGGATGCAGTGCTTGGATGAGTTCCTCCAGGAACGGGAGCACCACTGCGTAGGTCGCGTCCTTGCGGGGATCATAGGAGACGGCATTGAACATCAAGGTCGGATAGTGCCGCTGAAAGAATTTTTCCTGATGGGTGAGCAGCTTGATCTCTGGAATAATTTCTAAGCCATGGGCGCGCGCATAGGCGACCCAGGACATGAACTCCGATTTCGTCCAGGCGGTCTTCACCGGTGTCCATGGCGCATGTTGGAATTGCACGCCGTCCGCCAGCAGCACCTGAATCGCCGTAAACCCGGCAGCCTGAGCCTCATTCACAAACCCGCGCGCGCGCTCCAACGGCACAGTCCCCGCCAGGACAAAATGCATGATTCGCATGGGTTCTTTCGCGGACGCCGACGACGGCTCTGCCGACGCACCGACTCCCCACGAACCGCACATGGCCACCATCACACACAACAGCATCCTCACACGGCCCATGTTCTTCTCTCCCCCCACAACGGTTCTGTCAGCCCTGCTACACGGCGGCCGGCGTTGGCCCCACAACCTCCTCTCCTATTCCAAGACCTGCATGTCTTTTCTTCAACGGCAACGCAGGAATACGTAGAATAAAAATCAGGCGGGCAAAATACACCGGGCCATGGATCACGTCAAGAAATCACGACCGAGAAAAGCAGATAACGCACTGATTTTGCTGGCGCGTAGATCAACGTAGGACAATGCAATGGAATCCAACTACAAGAATGGCCGTTTTTGACCGGCAAAAC
This sequence comes from Nitrospira sp., assembly GCA_022226935.1. Taxonomy (GTDB): domain Bacteria; phylum Nitrospirota; class Nitrospiria; order Nitrospirales; family Nitrospiraceae; genus Nitrospira_A. The sequence continues at coordinate 613,849 of CP092081.1, read as the reverse complement.
GAGGGAAGGTGGAGAAGTTTCCTCTCATCTCATGGCGCTGTGAGACAGCCGAAATGAGCAAATCGCTTGGGATCCGTTCCGGTTCACCATACACTGACATCACGAACAGGCACGTGTGAAGAGAGGAGCACCCATGGATGCATCACGAACCGGCACCGTCCGGTCGACCCTGCTCGCGCTGACGAGCGTGATTTTGTCGCCGTTCTTGACCGGAGAGCTGCCGGCGATGGCCCTCGAAGGCAGTGCTCGGACAACCGTGTCCCAGCCGAACAGTCACGTGGGACTCTCCATCGACCTCGCCGGATTCACGATCGAACGGGACCAACTCAAATCGAACGGGCGCCGCTACCTCATGGCCTCACACCCAGCGACGGGCATCAACGTCGCCATCGTCTTAGAGCAGGTGGCCGGACAGGCTTCGACCGGCGGATGCATCAGCTACCTGCGGCAACTGAAGAAGGGCCCGGCAGTCAGCCGTGGAACAGACGTCTCCCTCTCGACCACGCGCGATGTGCCAACACTCGAATATACGATCCCCCGCTTCCAGGGCGTTCGTCTCGATCAAAAAAGCCTATACGCCTGCATGGCCCAAGCGAATGTCTATGCCAACATCCATGTGTCGAAAGTTCAATACACCGATGCCGATGCAGCGCTCTTTCAGCAGCTGATGACCACCGTGCGCTTACATCCGGGACCATCGCCCCGGATGACGGCTCACCAGCCGAACGCCGCCGAGCCGCTGTTTTTCGTGGAGCCTGTACGATACGAACGAAAGAACGAGGCGAGAACCCTTGTCCCGTAAGTGCGCACTGCCCCCTTACCGGGGCGCCGTAAGAGCATCCTGGGCCGTGTGACCGCTCAGGGATTTTTCCTGGATATTGTGATGGATCTCCAAGGCGATGACCCGCGCCAGTTGATCCGCTGACAATGCCCCCATCGGCAGGCCCTGCGTATCCCGATAAAAAGGATCATCCACGGCGGCGAGGCGATGCACGTTGACCAGAACCGCCGCCGGTTGAATGCGCTGCCCTCTTACCCCCACCACCACAGTCTTTTCCTCAGACAGGACCCTCGTGCGGGTGGCCCAATCCCGTTGATCGATTTTCACATAGGCGACATTCCAAACCGTTCCATTCAGGAGACTGCGAACGGCCTTCGGTGTCTGCTCACGGAAATACGGTTCTCGCACGATTTTCTGCAGCGCTTCGCGGATGCGGATGTCGTACAGCTTCGTGCTCAAATCCGCGTGAGTCGGCGGTATCGGCGTAGGCTTGCCGGCTTCATACCATGGTTGCCCATCGAGGCTCCTCTGATCATCTACTGTTCGCAGATAGGTGTCGAAGAGGTGCTGCAGCGATCGCGCACGTTCCTCCGCAGGCAGGCCCGCAATCTCGTCGTCCATAAGGATGGGAGCCTTCTGTAGATTTCGTTCCACGGCAACCGCCTTCGCCTTCGGTGCCGTATCGGCCTTGCTCACCACCCACTGAAACTCTCTGACCAGCACAGGCAGCAGGGTGTCCGGATGATTCAGGTACCCCTTGTCTTTCAAGGAAGAGGCGCTGATGAGAAGCGTGACACGACCCGGTTCTTTCGTGCGGGCGACCAAAAACGGAAAGGCTTTCCCCTCATCATTGACTACAACCGGTTCGATCACGACCTGCTTGAGCGCCTGTTTCGCGAGGCTCTCGTCGAAACGCGGATAGTCGGTGCGATGCTGCAGCATGAGGGTGAAGGTGTCGATCACCGTTTGCACAGCCGCATCGAGATCCGCGGCATTCAGTCCACTGTCACCGGCTGCTGTGCCTGTGCCCAGAAAGACGTGAAAGGGCGCACCGGGGATTTCTCGACCCTTGCCGAGAACAGTAGGCCCCTCGGTGTCTGCATGGGGTTGGTGATCCCGGTGATTCGCCCGCGTGTCCGGTACAAATAGGAGCGCGCACAGAAGCGCGCCTGCGCAAAACGTCCAGACGACAGGCCGGCACGCGCGGATAACCAGGCCAGCCTGCATCCGAGATGTTGTGAGCCGGTTCATCATCCGCGATCAGCCTCAGCCCGCATACCCGTTGGGATTGTTTTCTTGCCAGCGCCAGGCATCGGCACACATATCGTCCAGTCCTCTGGCGGCCCGCCACCCCAACGCTTTGAGGGCATACCCCGGATCGGCATAACAAGAGGCGACATCGCCGGGACGCCGCTGCGCAACCTTGTAGGGAACCGCCTTCCCACTGGCTTTTTCAAAAGCCCGAACGATCTCCAGCACGCTGTACCCGTTCCCGGTGCCGAGATTGACCGTCATACATTCCTTCGGGCGGTCCAATCCAGCCAACGCCTCCAACGCTTTGAGATGCCCGAGCGCCAAATCCACCACATGAATGTAATCGCGCACGCCGGTGCCGTCCAGAGTGGAATAATCGTTACCCCACACATTCAGATGTTCACGCCGGCCGACGGCCACCTGCGCCACAAAGGGAAGGAGATTGTTCGGCATGCCCTGAGGATCCTCTCCGATCAGGCCGCTGGCATGCGCCCCGACCGGATTGAAATACCGCAGGATGCCGATCCGCCAGGAGTGATTGCTCCGCTGCAGATCGCGCAACATCTCCTCGACCATCAGTTTCGTTCGCCCATAGGGATTGGTTGCGGAGAGGGGGTGGTCCTCGGTCAAGGGCAGGCGTTGCGGGTCTCCATAGACGGTCGCGGAGGAACTGAAGACCAGTATGCTGACGCCACATTCCCCCATCGCTTCCAGGAGACGCAGAGACCCCACCACATTATTATCGTAGTAAGAAAGCGGCTTCTCGACCGACTCCCCCACGGCTTTCAACCCCGCAAAGTGGATCACCGCCGTGGCGCCGCTCTCCCGCAGCGCCGCGGCCAGCGCCGCCCGATCCCGAATGTCGCCACGAATCAGACGAAGGGATTTTCCCGTGATGCGTTGCACACGCGCCAGGGCTTCAGGATGGCTATTGGAAAAGTTGTCGAACACGGTCACTGCCGAGCCGGCATTGAGCAGTTCCACACAAGTATGCGAACCGATATAGCCGGCGCCTCCCGTCACCAAGATCATGCGCATCGCCTCCGCTGGGATGAGATGAGACCACGAGCCTCTTCCTGTCTACGATACACCGCCTCGAGGGCTCGCACAATGGCAGATCGCCACGCGACGCCCGGCACCGTGCGCAGGCTGTCCAGCAAAGCCGCAGCCAGCGCAAAAGCGAGCGTACCCGACATGGTACGTAGAGCTTCTGCGCGCCGCGAGAACGCCGCTGGTGGCCTGTATCAACAGCTACTAGCCGTGACCCGTCGCACTCCGCTACACTTCGATCACATCCAGGAAATCGATGCCACACCACCGCACCACCGACTATTACGTCATCCTCGAACTGTCTTCTGACGCGACGGAAGCGGACATCAGACGCGCCTGGCATGAACAGATGCAGGTCTGGCATCCCGATCGCTTCGTGCATTCGCCCGCACTGCACCGGAAAGCCGAGGTTCGCACCCAACTGATCAATCAGGCTTATCAAACACTCAGTGACCCGGCTGCCCGCGCCCGCTACGATAGGGGAAGACACCATCCCTCTGCCCCACCCCCTCCACCGCGGCCTTCTCCGGCGGCTCAGCCACAACCGGCCGCACGCCCGCGCCAGGAGTTGCGCGGCCCACAAACCATGTTGAACGTCACCCGGTTCGGTCATCCGAAAATCATGGTCCCCGCCATCCATCTGCTGGTTGATGTGCACGAAACCCAGCCCTATGAATTCAAAGGTCTCATTCGGATCGCCGGAACACGGACACAGGCCCTGCCGGCCGGCGACTACGCCATCGCGGAAGCGCCGGATATTTTCCGTGTCGAGCGGCGGCGCGCGGAAGAATTCAATACCATTGTTTCAAATCCTTCCGACAATCGCCCGCGCTTCCTCCGCGAACTCGAGCGGCTCTGCGCCATTCCCCATCGTTTTCTTGTGATCGAAGGCGCCCTCCATTCCCATCGCGGCGCAGGACGACTCGGGCAATATCATCGCAATGGCTTGATAGACTTTCTCGATTCCATCACGGCGCGATTTGCGATACAGATTGTCCATGCAGAAAGCCGCGAAGACGCCGAGGACCGGATCGCGAATCTGGCAGCCATCCACTACGCGTACCATCTCGCCGAGCAACAAGGACTAGGCCGATGCCTGACGGAAAATGATGCCTGACAGATGACTAAGCCATTCCGCCTGAGAACCTTACCCTTTTAATTCGCAATTGCCGCTTTGCTTGGTGAGGAGTGGGCCTCGTGCTAGCATGGGCACTGCTATGGCCCTCTCAACGACCGTGCACGATCTCCGCACCCTGATTCGCTCCTGTCACCCGCTCATTGTGATCGAGACCGTCGAAGAAGACCGGGTGATGACCCTGCTGCAATCCGTGGCCGCGCAGGAACGGATGCCGCTGTTCGAATGGTCGATGACGAGGGGCCTCACCAGGCCCGAAGAACGGCAAGGCCTCAGCAAGCTGACCGCCACGCCCCTGGCGGTGCTTCAACATCTCAATGGATTGACGGTCGAGGGTATTTTCTGGCTGAAGGATCTTGCGCCGCACTTGCAGGATGCCGCGGTCGCGCGCCAACTGCGCGAGGTCAGTCATCACTTCGGCCGATCACGCGCGACCTGTCTCATGACGGGGCATCCCATCATCCTACCGCTCGACCTCGACCAGATTGCGGTGCGGCTCGACCTGCAGCTGCCCGACCGAGAGGAACTACAGACGATGCTTCAGAGCGTCCTGCAATCCTTGAGGACGAGAACATCACCTCGCCGCCCGACATCCACCACCGTCGTGCAGAGCCTGCTCAACTCCATGATCGAGCCCAAACCGGCAATCACAGGCCCGTCCGACCAAGACTGTGACGCTATCCTCCGCGCCCTACAAGGGCTGACCTTGCATCAGGCACGGCAGGTCATCACCCAATGCGTCGTCGAAGACGGGGTGCTTTCCGCCGATGATGTGCAGACCATTCTCACGCGCAAAGTCCAGGCGATACGAGACGGCGGCCTTCTGGAATATTATCCGTTGGAAGACAACCGGTTTGAACTGGGTGGCTTCGCGAATCTGAAATCCTGGCTGCAGCGGGCGAAGGTGGGTTTCACGGCCGAAGCCAAGGCGCTCAACCTGACCCCGCCGCGCGGCATCATGCTGGTGGGTGTGCCGGGATGCGGCAAATCGCTCGCCGCCAAAGCCATTGCGCGCGAATGGCAACTGCCGCTGCTCAAGCTGGATGCGGGCCGGTTATTCGACAAATTCATCGGCGAATCCGAAAAGAACTTTCGCAAGGCCATCGAGATGGCCGAGTCGCTGTCCCCGATCGTGCTCTGGATCGATGAAATAGAAAAGGCGATGTCCGCGGGAGGCGGCAGCGGAGATACGGATGGGGGCTTGAGCCGCCGACTCTTCGGGGCCTTCCTCACTTGGCTGCAAGAAAAGCAGCACGACGTCTTCGTCGTGGCGACAGCCAATACGCTGTCTGCTCTGCCGCCAGAGTTGCTGCGCAAAGGTCGCTTTGACGAGATCTTTTTCGTGGACCTGCCGGACAAGGAGGAACGTACCGCCATCTGGTCGATCCATCTGAGTCTTCGCAAACAAGACCGCTCACACTTCGATCTTCCGAAGCTCGTCGACGCCAGCAACGGATTCAGTGGATCGGAAATCGAGCAGGCCGTGGTCGCTGGCCTGTATCGTGCGCTGTATCACAAACAGCCGTTGACGACCGATCTTCTCATCCAAGAACTCGCCCATACCGTGCCGCTTTCGGTGACGCGGAGCGAAGAGATCAATCAGCTGCGAGCCACGGCCCAAGGCCGTTTCGTCAACGTGCGATGAACGCGTTCCACTCCATTCCGTTCTGATCACGCCGGATTTGTCGGCGCCCGCAACCCCATCGCCATCGAGTGAAGAGCGTTTGTCCCATGATGCTCTCGCAGGGATGGGCGTTCATACAGTAAGATGAATGCCTGCGTCTCGATCCTCAGGCGGCGGCGAATCCTTCCGACCCGCCGTGCCTCTAATGGACGAACGATATGAAACGATTCTGCCATCACACGAGAGACATTCAACATGATCACACAGAGATTCCTCGTCGCGGTTCGTGGCGCCCGACCGGTTCGCTCCCAGGGTCAGTTGCGTGTCCTAGTGGTCACACTCATTCTCGCGCTGATCGCAGGAGCCGGTTCCGGCGCGTCAGCCACTGACATCCCCCTCCGATCGGAAGGCCAGATCGCACAACATGCCAAGGCCGCCTGGGAACAGGGCACCATCGATCTCGCGCTCGGGATCGTCGAGCAGGGCATCCAAGACCATCCTCGAGCTCTCGCGCTGCATCAACTTCGCGGGGACATGTTGGCTACCTCGCGCCAGACCGCAGCCGCCCTTGAATCGTACGACACCGTGCTGGCGAGTATCCCCGCTTCGCTCGATGTGCGATGGGCCAAGTGGAGTGTGCTGGTGAGATCGGGGCAGGTCGAAGAAGCGGTCGCCGAGCTTCAACGCATTGCCACGATCGATCCGCAGAATCCATTGATCCATTTGCGTCTGGCCCGCGAACTCCGGAAACTCGACCGACTGGAGGAATCCTTCGAGGCCTACAAGAAAGCCGTCGCGCTCGGGCCGGACATGCTCAACTGGCGATTGGCCCAGGCCCGGGCACGGTTTGATATTCTCGATTACGAAGGCGCAGAACGTGATGTGCAGTTCGTCCTGGATCGAGTCTCGCCCGGTTCGCCGCTTCATCTGTCAGCCAAAAATCTGCTCACGGTGTTCTTCGGTTCGACGGAACGGGGTCGCCGCTTCGCCCCGGTCATGACGCCGGATGTCAGTCCGACACAACTGCGCGACTGGTCGATGATACGCGCGGAGGGGTATCGGCTGTTCGAGGCGGGACGGTTTCGGGAGGCCGAACCAGTCTATCGAGAACTGTTGCGTCTCAACCCGATGGATCCGCTGGCGGGGCGGCATCTCAGCCTTATCCTCATGGGGCTGGGCCGCTGCAAAGACGCCCTCGCCGTGTCTCAAACAGGATCTGAATTCGACCCGACGGATGAGGAACATACGACGACGGCGTTTCGGATGGGCCAATGCATGGTGGAACTTGAACGCTGGGAAGACGCCTATATGCAGTTCAAGACGCTGTACGATGCGACCGTGGAGTTTGAAAAATCTACGAAGGAAGTCCAGCTCCCGTCCGGAACCCGGGTGTTGAATAAGGCCGCCCTCATGGAGTGGTTGGACAAGGTGCGTCCGCACGTGCCGGAGTTTGCACAGCAAGTCGAAGAAGAAGCGGCAGCCAACGCCGCCCAGGCCAAAGCGGCAGCGCCGGCTATTCCCCCGGAGACGGAACTTGCGGCGAAGGCCATCGAAGCCTTGAAACCGCAAAACACCCTGGATGCTGCGGCCTCTCTTGTCGGCCGGGACGCCGACTTCGCCTGGTTCCGCTTCGTCATTCCGGCCAAAAAAGTGATGCGCGACGATTCGCCGACCGGAGCGCACGACTTCATTCCATTGGATCCGGGCATCAGCTTTCCCGGCAGTCAGCAGGATATCTACCTGGTCTTCAGCCTGGTCACCGCCTCCTATGATGAGGTGCCCCTGGCCGCACGCTGTTTTAAAGAAACCGCCGAGTTGGCCGGGGCACACACAGCCGTCGCGCAAGACCGACTCGTCATGTCCACGAACGATCAGTCCGGCTATTTTGTCCTGCCTCGTCCGACCTCAGGATGGACAGCCGGCCTCTACCGGTGCGGGCTGTTTGCGGGGGAAGAAACATCGGCCTATACCCAGGTTGATGAGGTGCGCTTCCGCATCATCGAACCGACGAGGCCTTCATAATACAACACAGTGGCATTGGAACGAGTGGCGGACACGAGAAGAAGAGCACAGATGTCACCGGCTGGCCTGGATTAACGGAAACGTGCCCTGACGGTGTAAGAACCGGTGAAGGTCTCGCCGGGAAGCAACCGCTTCAGCCCCCAATCGGGATGATTGAAGGCATCGGTCGCGCAGGTCATCGGTTCGATGGCCAAAGCGCGGCGAGGGGTACCCGCGATGGCATCCCCCGTATAGACCACGAGCGCAGAGAAGGCACGATCCATCACCACATCGATCGTGCGTCCACTGTTCTGATGGCGCAGTGATGCCGTGGCCATCCCTGCCGCATCGCGCTCCAATCCAACATAGCAGTGATTGAACCGCCGTGGGCCGATGCGCTGACACTCGCGATAATCCCACTCCGTTCCTGTTGCTGCAATCACCCTGCCGGTCGGCGCCAACTGCTCATTAAACTCGAGATACGCAGCGGCAGGAATTTTCGCCTCGGCCTCATCGACCAGCCCGCTGCCGACCGTGAAATAGGGATGGAATCCCACGCCGACCGGAGCCGCCGTCCCGCCCACATTCCGCACGGCAAACGCGCAGGACAATCCCTGACCGTCCAGGCTGTAGGTGACATGCACCGCGAGAGAAAATGGGTAGCCGCGCGACGCATAGTCGGCGGCATCCAGACTGATTTCATAGGTCACGGCGTGAGAGGCGGCGTGAGACGTTGCCCAGGGAAGGCTTCGCACAAATCCATGGATGGCATTCGGGCCTTCCTTATCATTCCGTTCCAGCTGCAGTGCCTGACCGTCAAACGTGTACCGTCCGTCCGCCACACGACCTGGAAACGGAATCAGCACATCACCCTGCCCGCCCTTCTTCTGCGCGCCGCCTGAATAGCCCCACACGATATCCGTTTCGCTTCCGGAACCGTCTACGACAAAGTACCGCCGCAAAGAGGCCCCCCACGGTGACAGCACCGCACGCTGGCTCTCAAAGGTGATCGCCGTTTCCGTGTCAGGGGTGGGTACACGCGTCATACTCTACCAACTCCTTACAGATCTTTTCCGGTCAGGTACTCGAATCGTTTACGGAAATCATCCGAGGCGAGTCCGGCTGCCGTCGCCAATCGAACCACGTCATCCGGTTGGTTCAGATCCTCCGAGGAGAGGCGGATCATGTACCGGCGCGCAATGGCATAGGACTCCGACTCGACGTCCACCATACGCACACGCGTACGGCCGGTGGCCGGATCGAGAATGTCGCCAAACGGAATGGGAATGAACCTCCCGTTTTGAATCGACACCATAGCCGCATTGCCGCCTTCCAAAAGAAATTGCGCGGCGCAGTAGCCCAGATCACGCGTATATTCCATATCGAACGATATCGGATCCGCGCAACGCAGTTCATACCCGATGTTTTTATCGACGATGGTGGTCTTGATCCCGAACGTCCGCAGTTCCTTCTCTACCGCTCGTTTGAGCACGAAACCGAAATTGATCTCAGCCAGCCGCACATGTCCGTGCTGGTCGCGTTCCACATCCTCCAGTCCATTCAAATCCTGCTGGTCGAGAATTTCGACCAGGCCCTCGGCCAGCACCGCAACCCCATCCGAGCGGCCTGCAGCGAGCCGCTTGATGAACGCGGCCACCAGAATATCGACCAGCGCCTGCAGGCGAATGGGTTTCTGGCGAAATTCTTCCGGGATGATGGTCAGGGTAGCCCCGGCGGCCTTGCCGATCCCAAGCGCCAGGTGCCCGGCTTTGCGGCCCATGGTCACTACGAAATACCAACGCGAGGTGGTTTCCGCATCCACCATCAGACTTTTGACCAATTCCACCCCGATATGACGGGCCGTCTGGAATCCGAAGGTGGGAATGCCATGCGGCAGGTCGAGATCGTTGTCGATGGTCTTGGGCACATGCACCACCTGCAGTCGGCCGCCTGCCCGCTGCTCCAACTTCAACGCGGAAAATGCCGTATCGTCCCCGCCGATCGTGATCAGCCTGGTCACACCCAGCTGGTGCAGACTTGCCAGACAGGCATCGAGATGCTCGGGTTTCTGTGTGGGATTGGCGCGCGCCGTTCCGAGACAGGAGCCGCCGCTGAAGTGGATACGGCTGATATCTTCGATCGACAAGCGCCTGACCTTGCCGGTGTTCCCCGCCATGATCCATTTGAAGCCGTCCTGAATGCCGAGCACGTCGCATCCGCCGAGAATACTTCGAATCGTCGCGGCCCCGATCACACTGTTGATGCCGGGTGCCGGCCCTCCACCGACAAGAATACCCACGACCGGTCGCTGTTCACGTATTGCCATGTTTCCCTGCTCCTATCGGGCTGAAATGATCCGATGTCCTCTAGCCCCTTCAACTCACCATGCTCACGTTCTTCCGGCTGCCCCGCGGGCGTTCATGCTGCGACCCTACACGGAGCCGGAAAGTGCGTCAAGGACGAGCAAGCGGGTTCTTCAATATCATTCGCGAATGATCGAATCTGTGCTAGCCTAAGACCGACAGCCTTCTGCTTCACTCGAAGGAGGTGATCCATGGTCGAGATCCTCGTCGTCGATGATAATCTGCAGCTGAGAGACACCTTACGAACGATCTTGAACAAACGGCCGGGATTTTGCGTGACCGGCGAAGCAGCCGACGGCATCGCCGCGTCGCAACTGGCCCAAACGCTTCGCCCGACAGTCGTCCTCATGGACGTGGGCATGGCGCGAATGGACGGGGTCGAGGCGACGCGACGGATACGCGCGCTCTTGCCGGATACGGTCGTCATTGGCATGTCTTGCCATACCAGCAGGGAAGTCGAGGTCGCGCTGCGTGCCGTCGGAGCGCATGCCTTTCTTCCCAAAGAGCTGGTACCCGAAAAAGTTTTTGATGTCATCGCCCAGCAACTGCCGCAGAATCAGACGGCGCAGTGATGTGACGGCAGAACCGTTGGCGCGCGTTCCCTCATGAGGCGCCGCAGCTCACATCCTCGCCTTCTCCTCTCGAAGCTAACGGCCCGCTGAGGGCCGCCTCGACAATCGCCCGGCACAGCTGCCCGCCGGCGCTTTCTTTCGTGAGATACCCGATCGCTCCCGCCTGCTTCATGCGCGCCACGATATCGGGCGAGTTGTGCATGGAGAGCGCCACGATTTTCATGTCAGGAAATTCTTCCGTGATGCGTTTGGTCGCCACCACGCCGTCGCATCGGGGCATGTTGACATCCATCACAACGACGGCCGGGTTGAGGGCGCGAGTCAGTTCGATGGCTTCCAGGCCATCGCGGGCTTCACCGACGACCTCCAGTCTAGGATGTCCGTTCACGATGGTCCGAAGACCTTGGCGCAACATTCGGTGATCGTCTACCAGCAAGACTCGGATCTTAGGCGGGGGAAGTAGCGGGGTAGTTGCCTGGAGCTCCGGCAACCCCAGTGCCGCCGGTTCGGACACGACGGCGCGACGCGTCGCGTCAATGCCACTCGCATCTACCGCCGCCGTAGCGCCTGGGTGAACAACCGGCAACTGCAAGATGGCCGTTGTGCCCTCGCCGGGAATCGATTGCATCTCGAACGCTCCCCCGAGAGCCTTCATGCGCTCGCGAATGCTGAAGAGACCAAACCCTGGCTCCAGCTTGGTTTCAGCGGCACCCACCTCCCATCCGACGCCCCGATCCGATACGCAAATGCGCACAACCCCGTCGGCTTGTGTCACGGAAATCTTTGCCTCAGTCGTCCCCGCGTGTTTCACGATATTCATCAGGAGTTCGCGGACCGATTGGAACAGCAAGATGGACTGCTCCTCGGAAAGGAAGAGCACTTCGTTCTCCAGATCCAGCTTCACGGTGAGTTCCCGCTGCATTTGGTCAGCCAGCCATCTCAGCGCCATGAGCAGCCCGAACTCATTCAAGATCGGCGGGCTGAGCTGTGCCACCAGCGTCCTGGTATACGCCAGGGCCCGGTCCATCACCTCTTGGACTTCCGTCATCGCTTGCATCGCCGCCGGCGTCACCTCTTCCAGTTTGGCCTGCCCTAACTTAATCCGGCTCAGGACCAGAAGCTGCGCCAGATAATCGTGCAGGTCGGTCGCGAGCTGTTTCCGGATACGATGTTCGGTCAGATTCAATTCCGTCGTCAGCGCGCGCAGCTTGTCCTGTGTATCCGCCAATTCTCTGGTCCGCGCCTCGACACGTTGTTCCAGATCATCAGCGAGTTGCCGCAATTGCGCTTGCGCTTCTTTCCGACTGTGAATGTTCTGGACGATGGAAATGAAATGTTGCGGGGCGCCCTGCGTATCCCGCAGAAGCGAGACGGTCAGATGACCCCAGATGGGCGCCCCATCCTTCCCGATATAACGCTTCTCGAGGGAAAACGTCTCGATTTCGCCGGCTAGTAGCCGGCGAACGGCAGCCCAATCCCCTTCGATGTCATCCGGATGGGTAATTTCGGCAAACGTCTTACTCTGCAATTCTTCGCGGGAGTATCCCGTCAGCGCGCACATCGCGTCATTGCAGCGCAGCCAGCGTCCATCGAGCCCAACATGGGCGATACCGACCGCCGCGTTGTCGAACGTGGCGCGATGCTGCGCCTCGCTTTCGCGCAACGCGTTCTCTGCCGTTTTGCCGCTCGTGATATCTTCGGCAAAAATAATGATCCCGCCGATGCCGCCCGACTTATCCCGCCAGGGGCGAATCTCCCACCGGAGCCAGTAGACGGTCCCGTCGGAACGCTCGAACCGATCTTCCTCGACACGCATCACCCTCCCGGCCAAGCCCTGCTGATGCGCCGATCGCCACCGGTCCGGAATGTCGGGGAACACATCATAATGACTGCGCCCCAGCACATTCTCTTCGAGGCCGTAGTCGGCCAACCATCGCCGGCTCACCGCCACATACCGCATCTGCCGGTCGAACATCGCGATCGCCGCCGGCGCGTGTTCGATGAAGAGACGCAGTCGCTCCTCGCTTTCCCGCAACGCCGCCTCGGCTCGCTTGCGTTCGGTAATGTCATGGGCGACTTTGGACACACCAACGATGCGGCCCTCATCGTTGCGGATGGCCGATACGGTCAAGGCAATATCAATCAGCCTGCCGTCTTTCCGCCGCCGGACCGTTTCATATTGCCGCACCTGTTCTCCGCGCGTGATCTGCGCCAGAATCGGCCCTTCTTCTTCAAGCCGTTCCTCCGGGATAACCAACAGGACGGATTGGCCGACGGCTTCTTGCCGAGTATAGCCGTACAATCGCTCGGCCCCGCGGTTCCAACTGGTGATGATCCCGTTGAGGTCTTTACTGACGATCGCATCTTCCGACGATTCGACGATGGCTGCGAGGGTGGCCCGCGCCTGCTCGGCCTGTTTGCGATCGGTAATATCGACGATGGCCGCAATGAATCCCGTCACGATCCCGCGTTCGTCCCATTCCGGCGCATAGGTCACCTGCAGGAGACGCCCCGTGGACGCAGCGCCTAGCAATTGCTGGTCGAACTTCACCTGCCGCCCTGCGAGCGCCTCGTGCATGAAGGGCGCGGCGTATCCATACGCTTCCGTGCCCAACACATCACGAGGATGGCGGCCGATAAGATCGTCAGGTGCGCGTCCAACGAGCTCGGCATATTGCTGATTGACGAATCGATACCGGCCGTCGGTTCCGCATTGAGCAATGAGGACCGGAGCATGATTCGTCACGAATTGCATTTGACGCTCGCTGGCACGAAGCGTCTCCTCCGCCTTGATTCGCGCCTTGATCTCCTGACGCAATCGCTGCTCTTGGGCTCTTGCCAGAGATGTTTCCGCTTGCGCGCGAAGACGAGCCCTGGTCACGGCTTCGGACAGTGACACGATGATGACGTTGGCCGTAATGAACAAGGCCACGGCCGTGTGTTGCTCATTCGGCGAAGACTCCAAGTCAAGAAAGAGGCCGATAGACAGGGCTGTGGACACCAGCGTCGCCACAATACCATGGCGCCAGCCATTGGCCACCGCGATGAACATGATGGCGGGATAATACGTGATGAAGGTGTAGCCTGATCCCCACAGCGGGGTCAGCGCCATGCGCAAACCCGTCGCCAAGGCCAGCGCGGCCACGGTGAGCAACGAAGGATTCCATTCGGCCAGACGCAACCACCAGGAACGCGAACCCTGCGGGATCTGATCCTGCGGCGCAGAAGCTGAAGGAGGCGGGTCGGAAGCCATGGGCTCCATCGGCGAGCGATGAATCGGCTCTATGGGTCTGTGGCGATCTGAGTGATCGTGCGCGGCATGCGCCGTATGTTCGACTAAGGGGCGTAGTGTACAGGAATGCCTCGAGAGACACCACTCCCTATCCTGAACCTCTTCTCTCGCTATCCGAAGTGCCCGGCATGGCCGTCCCCCTCTCACAGCCGGCAAGAGGAGACGCTTCCCGAGGTGATTGGATAACCGGTTTGTGGATAGCGACAACGACAGAGAAACGCGCGCCGAGGAGGAAGGAGAAGACCGTGAGTAGCTACTGTTCCTGAATAGGCGAGGCCGGCGAGGCACTGCTGCGGTGACGATTCTCCAGCCACTCGATCAATTCCATCCGTAATGTGCGATTCAGGCGTTGCTGAGCTTCAAGAGGCACACGCACGAACTCCACGCCGAATTGATTCCCCCGCACCCATTTGATGGTCCCGAGTTCAACCGGCAAGGCGGGCGGTTGATGGTGGAGGAACATACTCACTCGCACCTGGCTCCCGCAGAGCACCTCGCGATTACAGGTCACCGAACAGCCTTTTAATGAAAGATTGGTCAGGACGCCTTCACCGACAAAGGGCGCTCCGCCAAAAATGACCGGATAGGTGAGCGGAAACCGGTAGTAGGTTCGAACATATCGACGAGGCGCCATCACAACCTCCTTGTGGCCGGATCCTACCGAGGCTCGCCGGTCAGACGGTATCCTACCTTGGAAGGGGCTCGGCAGATGAGTTCCGCTCGGCGTCGGCCATCTCCGGCTCCTCTGCCTCCTCCTTGTATTTGAAAGAGGACCGGGGTAGGGTTCGTCCGCATCACGCCACAGAAGGGACACTATGCACAAGTTTTTACGCCATATGGTTTGGATTGTAACGGCCGTGATGCTTCAAGGCTGCATCGGGCTCGGCGCCTGGACCCTCGGCACGCGCACCGAATCCAGCGACCGCCCGAAGATCGACGAGACCCGAGGCGCCATCGATCTGCGCCAAGCGGGCACGGAAGCCGATCGCAAAACGGCCCTGGAACTGCGAAGGCAATGGGGAGAGCCCGACCGTATCGAATCACGCGAGGATGGAAAAGAAGAATGGATCTATAAAACCGGCGGCTTACGATGGGCCGGGATGGTGCTGTATCTCGTCATCATCCCCCTGCCCGCGATGATCCCCGTCGGCACGCAAGATGTCTCCGTTCTCATCTACGAGGGTTACATCGAGCAAGCCACGAGCCGGGACTGGGCCTTTAAGGCCGGAGCGTACTGCGGATTTTTCGGGATGGTGTATGGAGGCTTAGGGTGTGGAACCGGCACATTTGAAGAGAAACAGAGATCGGCCTCCCCGTCGTAACAACCGGGCACGATGAGCGTTGGCTAGATGGTGCCCGCGTTTCGACATGCGGTTTCGGCGCCGGAGGCCTTTTCCGGACACCTCTTGATTGGCTGGAGACCTCGCTTGTAAGCTGTGGGCCGCTCTGCTTGACCCATCGCCAGCACTAGTCATACCGCCTCTCGAAGGAGGTGCATGATGGCCCCGATCCTATGCATCCGGTTCACCATCCTCCTGACCGTTCTCTGCCTGCTCGGTGCCCCCGTCCCCGTCGCTGCCCTTCCCTCCAAATCCCTGCCCCCTTATCTCGAAGGCCTGGATGCCCTCAACGAAGGCCGTTGGCCCGATGCGGTGTCGGCCTTCTCTCGCGCCTTGGACCAGGCAGGCGATGATCCGGACATTGTGCTGGCGCGCGGGGTAGCCCAGACGCTGGCCGAAGACTTCCCTCGCGCGCAGAAGGATCTCAACCGGGCCCAGCGACTCGGGCTCAAAGGCCGCGAGGCTCAACTCTGGTTGTATGCCACGGAAGCAATGAGCGGCCTCATCGTCGTCCCGGACCATGCGCTCGGAGGCGGGCCAAGAGGCGTCCCTTCCGGCCGTCCTGCCGTCGTGAGTATTCCGGGGCACGTCGCTCAAGGTCATGATGATTACACGAGCGACTACGGTTCCTTCATCGTCTACCGGCTCGCGATGGAGTATCAGAAACATCGCCTTCCGAGAGATTTCGGCGGATCAGGAAATCCCACCGGAACGAAGAGCCCTCAGATTCGGCAGGCGATACTGAAAGCCGGCCAGTTGTTTGCTGAGAAAAACTACCGGCGTCCCGAGCTGGCCTCGCTCAACGTGTCACGGGCCAAACAAGCGTCCGGAGGCAAAGCGACCGTCGGGTCGATGGTTCATGTGGAGCGTGCACTCGTCTCAAATCCCGGCGACCCCGACGCGCACTATCAGGCAGGCACAGCCTGGCTGGATGCCGGGCGGCCGGCCAGCGCCAGAAAAGAATTCACGATCGCCTTGACGCTGAAACCGGATTTCCCAGACGCCTACCTGGGGCGCGCCACGGCTGCCGCCCGCCTGGGTGATGCACAGCGAATGGAGGCAGATCTGTCCGTCTATAAAAAGGCTGGGTGGCTCTCAACCAGATCCGCCCGCTCGGGCGTGGAAAATGAATTGAGCAGCACGAAAGTGAAAGGATCGGCAGAGTCATTCCTCACGGAACTCCAGGAAGCCGCGCGTGGCGACAAACCGATGGAGCACCTGGTCGCGGTGGCGTCGAAACTGCACCGCGCGATGGGGCATCAGCGGTTGCGTTATGACGAGATTTATCAGGATCACCTGCGGGTCTTGCACGATTCGGTGCAGGAGCATCCAAAAAGTCCTGACACACTTGTCGCCCTTGCCACCTACATGGTCGAAGAGGCAGACAATCGCGGCGAAACAGTCGAACCGCGCCGTGAACTCCAGCCCTACCGTTTTC
Source organism: Nitrospira sp. (assembly GCA_022226935.1). Lineage (GTDB taxonomy): Bacteria > Nitrospirota > Nitrospiria > Nitrospirales > Nitrospiraceae > Nitrospira_A. The sequence continues at coordinate 596,999 of CP092081.1, read as the reverse complement.
AAGAATCGCGCGAGAAGGAATTGCAGCGGGCGATTCTAATTGCCGACCAGGCGCTGGGCCTGAATGCCAAACACGTCGGCGCCATGATGCAGAAGGCGCTGGCTCTCACGGCGTTGAAGCAATACAACCAAGCCGAGAAATTGGCCGACCAAGCCTTGAATGTGGCCCGAAACGATCCGGACGCCTTGCGGCTCTACGCGAAGTTCAGGGCTTTGCGGGCAAATCAGTTGTCGAACGAAGCGGCCGGCCTCCGGCAGGAACGTTGCTCGAGCTCATCCCATGACGAAACCAGAAGCGATGGCGTCTACCGTGTCACCACGACGACCTGTTACCCGCCCTCTCAGGCTGATCTCAACCGGGCCGCGCAACTAGATGCTCTGGCAGCCGACTTGCGGCGCCGCGCGAAAGCGGCGCTTGAAACGGCCGCGAAAGTGACGAAAGGTACGGTTGATGGATATCTCATTCTGGCCGATCTTGCCTTGTGGGATAGAAAGACCGCCGAGGCACAGGGCTTTCTTGAACAGGCGGTCAAACTCGACCCGAAGTCATTGGAGGCTCAAGATCGTCTGGTACAGCACTATGCACAAACGGGACAGCCGGACAAGGCGGAAGAACAGCGGCTGATCGCGGCCAATCTGGTCCAGACTACCGTCGCCCCATTGCTGAGGCAGGCCTGGAAGCGCGCGGAAAAAACGGCCTGGCAGGGTGCCAAGAGCTATCTTGCGCGCGCCTATCCGATCGATCCGGAGGATGCCCGCATTCCTGCCTACCTCGGCGTGATTCGCGAAGGAGACGACCAACGCGATGAGGCGGCCGCCAACTACCGCACGGCCTTGGCCTTGGAAGAGGCTCGCCTGCAATCGGACGAACTGAATGGAGATGCCGGAACGCCGTTGGGACGTGACGCACTGGAATTCGGTCTGGCCATTCAAGCCCGCTTCCATCTCGCCAGGCTGGCCGAACAGGCCGGGCAGCAGACGGACGCTCTGACTCACTATCAGGCGGTGCTGGGATATGAAACGCGCATGAAACCCGGCTTCGAATCCCGCCAGATGTTCACGGCGATGTGGCCCGATCAACAGCCGGAAAAAGGCGCCCTGGTCATGGCGCCGAAGAATGCCTCCACTCTTGTCGCCGATGCGCACGTGCGAGCGGGCAAGCTGCTGGCGGCGATGGGAAACCATGACGAGTCGATTGAACACTTCAGAGCCGCGGCTCGATATGGCCCGTTGCGCATGGCCGGCATGCCACAGATCGGCAACGGAAGAGGCGACAGCAACTTCGCAGGGCTTGCCGGTGCGCCGGCCGCGGAGGCGCAATTCTACTTAGCCAAGGAACTGATGGCCAAGGGCGACCTCAAAGGGGCGCAGCAGGTCTTGTACGAAGCGGGCCGTACTCTGCCCGACGACTTACGGGGGCAACTCAACGAACTCAACATGGCCATGGGGCGCCTCCAATCACGGCGGCCGCGTGATCCCTATGCCGGCATGAGTGAGGAAAAGCAGCCCGATGTGGAGCGACAACTCCAGCAGGATCAGGAACGTTCCCGCATGGCTGTCCGACAGATGGCTCCCAGGGCCCGCGTCGTGCCGGAAGTCGTGGGCCGGTGGGAGATGACGCCGAACAATCAGTTTCTTCCGAAAAAGACCCTCACCATCGCGAACGACGCCCGTTACAGATTGGCTTCGACCGACGGTTCGACATCGGAAGGCAAGATGGATGTGAAGATCGGCCGTGATCCGGTGCGGGGACGGCCCGATCCGTCACGCGGTCAAATGATGCTGTATGTCGAAACCTCGGGACAGATCGAAACCATGTGGTATGAATTTACCGGGGAAGGAGCGATGGAGATTACCGAAATGGACAGCACGAAATACGTCACAAAGCGGCAACCGTAGCCGATGACCGCTCTCACCCTATCTTCCTTATCGTCCTTCTGCGCGGCGGCGCTTCTGACGTTGGGCGTCGCGATCCCGTCCCCGTCACAGGCCCAACCGGCATCCGACGTCTTCAGTTCCTCAGGCGAGTACGACCGCTTCGCCGTCGGCGGCGCGCACCGCTGGTTCGACAATCACACGGCTGATTTCAAAGAGAAAGGACAGCACTGCCTCACGATCCTCGATCAGGCGAAGGTCGATCAGGACGAGGCGCTGGCGCTCTATGAGCAAGCGAGACAACCAGGGGTCGGCAATGCCACCGAACTGGTCCGGCAGGCCAATCACAAAATTCAAATGCGGGGAGAGAAGCTGCGCGCCTTCACCGATTGCGTGAACCAGTCGAATCGCCGGCCGATGCTCCAGGGGCGTGTCGAACACAATGAACCCTTGCCGGCCCAACAGCCGGATGATGATACGAAACGAGTTCCCGCACCGCGTAAGCCTGCGCCTCCTCCACCGGAAACGTTCCCTCCTCTTCAATACCCTGATCCAGATAAACCAGCTCCTGTGCCGGTCCCGCTTCCACCCGCATTGCCGCCCCAGCCACAACCAGGCTCCCCTCCATCCCCTGATTCAGGCCGTTACAAATTCGGCACACCCGACCCACCATTTATGTTTGCCGACGGCATCTCCAAAGGAATGGGGGATTGTTTTGCGGAGAATCTCCCGAGCGATCTTGCCACCGCTCCACTGGCGGTCATCAAGCGGTTGGAACGGCTCAGGAAGGCCGTGGAGATTATCGGGAAGGCGGGATCGATCTATGCGATCTATGAAGACATTAACGCCTATGATCCCGCAGCCGATCCCTATGAAACCGGAAAATGGCTGGGCAAACTGATCTGCGATGGAAAAGACCTTCGCGAGGCGGTGAATCACCGGAAGAAGGCCGTCGCAGAAAAACATGCGCCTTCCGACAACCACCCGTCTCAACCCAGTCAGGATCACAGCGCGGAAGCCTCGCCGCCCCAGAAGCAACCCGCCTCAAGTGAGGCCGGCGACTTCACACCCAAGACTCATTTCCCCCCGGCGCCTGATCCCCTGAAGCGCGGCATGCCACTCGAGGACCATAAGCAACTTCGTCAGTTAGCCGTGGACGAAAAGAAGATCATCGTCGTCCGGGATTCGAACCCCTGGGCCATGCGGTGGGTGGGGCGCCCGAGGCACCTCCCAAAGCCCCAGGACCTCAAGGCCAAAACCATCCCGTACGACTCCACCAAGTCGGCCAAAGACAACCAGTTTGCCGGATTGGCTTCGGCGCAAGGATTATCGGCCGCCGATCGGAGGGCGCTGCTGGCCAAGGGCTATACGATTCGAGGCGAGTCACAGCTCATTGTCGACCCAAATGGAAATCGTCTGTACAGTGACACCGACCTTCATGGCGTGTACGACGTGAATGGGCACGATGCGTGGTCGGAGGGATTGCAGCAGAGGATGAACGACTCGTTCCTGGAACATATGGTCCAGCATGGTCCGCAAGACAACTGGCCGGTCCGCAATGATCCGACGGTCGCAGGGCCCAATGCCGGACCGAAACCGCCGGTCACCGCGTATCTACCGGACGGCACGACTCAACACATGCAGACCGTCGAAGACATGAAGCAATTCTACCAAGCTCATGGGATGAACTGGCAGTCACTCTACCCGAGCTACTAAGCGGATGGAGTGACTGCCCGTAAGACGGATCACGACCTTGAGAGAACATACCGCTCGTCGTGGTGTCGCAATCGAGATTCCGGCGAACACACCGCTCTTGCATTAGTGACCGGCCCCGGACTTCTCGGGATGCACATCGATGACGCTACCGGCCTCGTTCAATTCAGCCCTCACATGAGCTCCATCCTTGATGGAAGACGAAAGATCCTGCTTTTCCAGTGGAAACTTTTGCTCGCCCTTAGCGGTCTTCAACGTGATCTCATGTTGCATGACGCCGATCGACACTACTTCTCCCGTGACGAATCGATGTTTTCCTTCTGTTCCCTTTGGATGCACTTCCAACACCATATTGTTCTCGTCAATCACAACCGTCACTTCGTCTCCCACTTTTGGGACTGCATGCCCATGGCGCTCTGAGCGGTTTTCGTTGAGTTGATAGGTACTGCCGTTGGGAACTTTCACCGCCAGTGTTCCCCCTTTGTCGATCACGACGCCCTGCAGGTGCTGATGGTGGCTTGCGCTGGAGCCTTGATCGGCCCCGGCAAACTGACCACTCGATCCGACAAGAGCCAAGACGACGACAGCCTGTACGAGCAATTTGGACATAATCGACCCTCCTGTTGATGGGTTCGTTCGCAAAGAAGGCTTCGCGAAAAACTCATTACACACAAGAATATCGATGCCATGGAAACAAATGGACTAGGAAAAGCCCTGGAGGCTTCGGGAAGGCCCTGATATGTCCGAGTTGTCACTCTCTTACCGCTTGGCGACTTCCATCGTTGAAGTGGATTGATGAAGAACGGACGTGCTCTCTGGAACACGACATTCGTCCTGCTCAGAATGAGAGGCAGTATGAACGGCCTTTTTCATACACGCAAAAATATATCTGACATATGCCATAGTAATAAGGTACACAGCGGAAACTGTCATCAGAGTCAAGATCGCGACATACCACGCCGGCGGCCTTGCCGCATAGTCAGCCGCCGCACTAAGATACTCGTGGCAGCACCAAACCACACCCGAGGCGAGGAGAAATACTGCAGCGCCACCGATAATTCTTAGACGAAACACCCGATTAAAGTTGCCGGCCGTCTCTAATGACAATCGGATCTCATTCTTTTCTGCCACAGCTTTTTGGGTGGCTGAGTTCGGATGGTCATTAAGTGATAGGAGGATACGGCGCCATTCCACTGCTCCTGCCACCACATTGGCAAGGATTCCTCGATGGAGCTTCCACGGTAGCAATCGCTTCGTCAACTTGTGTTCTCTCGCGACATGTTCTGTCTTCACTTCCTTGCGATACGCCTCAATAGGTTTGGGACAAATCCAGAGCAGGATTGCCCCAAGCAGCGCCAAGGCACAGGAGGGGGAAAAACCCCAATAATGCCATCCGATCCAGCCATAACTCAGCAGCAAACCCGTCGTGACCGATGCGATGAGGGGAATCCTGGCATAGGCCCAGACCAATGCCATGTCATAGACCCCGGAAACGTCGAAGAACTGCTTCTCAACTAATTGGCCTAAGTGGGATTGGGTTTTGGATCTCGTGCCATCGGCTTGGGGCGCTGGCTGCTCGTCTATCACCTCGCGAATCAATCGATCGAAGAGGTCTTGATCTTTCCAGTATTGAACATGCGCAAGGCCAGGCACAGCATAACGCCGGAACACGACATCGCGATAAGTCGCCCGAATGTCGGTCCGAAACACCTTGTTGTATGCAGAACAGTTACGTGCCACATCAAGATGATGGCCGACGGGGTCCTGCTCGTCACACACATTGTAGTGGGTGATACGATGTGTGATCGAATCATCCAGCCACCCCTTGCACCACGCATCCTTGGCCGAATAATACATTGGCCCCATATGCCGATAATTGTGGTGCCACAAAACACAAAACTTGTCGATAGGCGAGCCGAGCGTGATGAAATGTTTGACGTGATCCCGCCAGAGCAAGAGAGGCAGGTCGCCGGCCCTGGGCGCATCCGTTGTCGGGGACCGTATGCCGTGCCTTTTACGAAACTGAGCATAACAAGCGCTCAAGGTCGCCCAGTTCTCATGCGGGTGAGGGAGAGTCGTATCACGAGGCGGTTTACTGAGGTCTGAAAGCAAGCCCAACCAGGATTCGTGTTCGGACTCTTCTTGCTCTGTATAGCCGGGAAAGGGAAGCGATCCACTCTCATGCCGATCGCTCCCTTCTCGAATGCTGTCTTTCGCAAACGCGTACACAAGGGCATCGAAGCTCAACACCGATCCCAGGCTGTGGGCAACGATGGTATACACGGGCGGCACATAGGGTTCATCCCTGCACGTTCGCTCAAAGCGACACCATTCAATGTAGTCGCGCAGATGAATCTGATCCAACTGCGCATGGAAACGGCGCACCGCTTGTCCGCGCGTGCGTGTATAGTCACCATATAAGTGGATGTCGCCAATGACATCGCGGAAAACAGTTTTTTCGATCGCAGGGACATGCCACTTCAGCAAGTCTTGGACGGGCAACAGAGTTTCCTTCATTTCCTTCAACAGGGGCATGACCCATGGCTCCGATACCTCGGCTTTGGTGAACGGCGGCTGAAGACGGGCGAGGAGAGAGGCGGTCCATTGCTTGGTACTTGACCCATACACCCCATGGTGAGACTGCAGGATGTCCGCCCATCGCATATCAACAAAACGAAAGTTCTTCCCTAATGTGGTGGTCGCGCGAGTGCCGTCAAAGGGTTTCGACTCATTGTCGGGATTGATAGGAATCCCTTCGAACTCGGACCAACCTTGCCCTCCACCCTTCCGGCGAATCGAAAGCGACGACAGACTTCCAGGCAACAGCGCCGCATAAGGAGAACCAGGCTTTTCCTTCGCACGTGCAGTGGCAAACCGGTTGACCACCTCCACCGTGGTTTCATTGTGCCGCTGCTCGCCGATGCCATGCACGACGACGATGTAGTGGCGAGGACGAGATGAACCGTTATCGTCGGACATATCAGAAGCCTCTTCCTATGTGATGGACGCCCGAGTGCAGCTATTCATTCACCGGCCCATACATAACTAACTACTTCAGCGCAATTCCGATGAGACTCGCGATGGCATACATGTGCATGACTGCCTGCCAGAAGTTTTTAGCCATGCCGGCGTGAAGCCGGTAATGGGCTCGCTCGATCTTCCGCTGAGCCACCGGCAGATTTCTTACCCACTTTTCAAAGACGAGAGTTTCGAACCACGCCCAGGCCGGGTATCCCAGCGCGACAATTGAAATCCACCAGAGAACAACCCAGGGATGACCTTTCGACCACTTCAATAGCTCTTCCACCTGGAAAAGAGCGGCCCCTAAGGGAGCCACACAGATTGCCACGTGAACGATTGAAGCGGTCACATGGAGATACATACTTCCAAATCGCCAACCCTTTCGCCTATACCATTGCGGAGTCGGCTCTACGGACGAATCCTGCATTGAATGCTCGTGCATCACGATTCACTCCGTCACGGCTATTGTTCGCCCGCTATCTTGAATGTCGTCGGGTCCAGAAGAAATCGTCGGACGTCCTGGCGTGCATTTCGTGAAGCGCGGCCCGACTCTGTCTCGCTCCATTCCCCAATCAAGGTGCTATGTGCCTCGTCGACCGGGTGTTGGTCTTTCGGAATTTGACGTGGGATCACACGATCAGGAACGGTGCTGTGTTTCGTAAAGATATCCCAAACCTTCCACCGTTTTTCGGGTTTTGAGATGCAATCTTGTTCAAACCGCAGGTAGAAGATCCTTGCGGAGCTCTGTTCTGCCGCCTTAACCTCGTCCTGTGAAATGCCCAGGGAACTTCTGACCTTCTCCCTGTTGTCGAATATCGTCAGGGGCAACGTAGGTTGGGCCAAGACGACGGCATGGATTCTAGGGGGGGCGGAGGGGGTTTTTGGATTACTGAGCAGCGCCAAGGGCAGCGAGCCCGTCAAACAGTTGCCGATTACGCCGATGTGGTGCTGCGGATGCACCCGCTCAATCTCTGATACGACTGCACGAAGCCATCCTAGGATGTCACTCGATCCGCTTTCCAGTCCCCACCACTCCCCATTCAACCAAAATGCGGTAGAGCCCCAGAGAGCCGAGTGCATGTTCGGCTCTCCGAACAAGAGCGGCACATACACCGTGAAGTCCTCTGACAGTTCCTTCGCATAAGCCAACGTCTTCCCGGATAAGCCAGGCAACTCATGCAGCAACAGCACAGGCGGCTTACTTCGGTCGCCTGGGAAACAATAAACAGGATGCTTAACCGAACCCGCTTCAAAATCATCGTTGTCGTTCATGTCTTTCTTGTCGCTTTTAATGCATGCTTCCAGCTTGTTCATCTGGATATCGAACGGGACATCCTCGCCGTGAGGCAGGCAGACCAATGACTCCACCGTCGCACAAGATGCCAGCGACACGGCTAGACTAACTGCGAGAATTTTCTTCTGGAAACGGTCTATAGGAAACAACCACAGCACCCTTATCTTCAGGGTCTTTCCGCCGGCCAGTTTGGATTCTGGAGGCGACTCAAGAACTCGAACACGAACTGCTCGCTGTCCGCCGTCGTCTGATTCTGTGGTGGCACAGATAGAGGATATTTCGGCAAATAGTCACTGTGGCCGATCCCTCGACCAGGACTTGCCATGTGTGATTCGATCTTAGCTAATACCTCGGGAGAACACCCTTCTGGACCATACCGGCCCAGCGCCCGCACGGAACGCTCTCCTGAAAACGGCCACCAGGATTGGACCGAGTCACCCAGCCGATAAGCCACCTGCAAAACCCTATCTTCCTGTGAAGACAGAACCGCAATCCGGTCGGCCTGCGTTGCGGCGTCGCGATAAGAGGTTGGCTCGTTCCTGCCCAACGAATCGCTATCAATTGCCGCCGCCATCAAACAGATGCGATCCAAGATCGGCTTCTTAACCGAAACGTCTCGCGCCATGCGTTGGGCCGCGCGCATGACGACGCGGCACCCGAGGCTGTGGCCGACAAACGCCACACGGGCACTCTCATGCACATGGAGCACAAGCCAAGTCAGCAGGTTATCGGCACTGTCGTCGGCATCGCGACTTTCCGAGGGATAGCTGACCGCGCCAGCCCAGGAGTCCCCAGGCCAAAGGACCGCCAGCATCAGATCCATTGAACCCTTCTGTTCCAAGAAGTCGATGAACCGCACCAGCTTCTCACGCCCCTCCTCAAGGCCGTTGTTATAGCCGTGCAGAAGCACCGTAAGACGTTGTCCACGAGTCAGCAGTTCAAAATCAGGCAAGCGATCATTCCACCACACATCCCAATACGGCAGAGCCTTGTAGAGCACGCCTGAAGTGACAGCCCCGCCAAATCTTTGGTCGCGCAAGCTGAGGACAAACGCGTTCATCGCGCTTTCAACGCCTTCGCGGCTTCCTGGAGGGCAGTAGAAAGATCCTTCGCGACCGGGGCAAGAGGCACGGCGGCAAGGCCAACGATGAGACACCAGGTCCATTTGGCCGGCACTTTGGCCGCGCACGTGGCCAAAGTATCCGCGGGGACACAATCACCCTCCATTCCAATGAACCAGCCAACCAGAAATGAGATGGCCAGCGAAACCAACATGGCCAGCAACTTTGTCTGGGTCACATATTGTCTGTCGGCCAAAGCCAGGGCGGCATCGATGCGGGCATCGATCATAGTCTCCAGACGAGCCATCGCGGACCGCTGTTCATCAGTCATAGCCGGTTCTGAAAGAGACCCTGGCTCATCCAGAGATCTGGACTGTTCACTTGGGGAAGCGTCCGCCCGCTGCCGACGGGCACGGTCGATCGCTTCCGCCGCGAGTGCAGCAACCTGCTGCTTGATTCCCAGCTTAACCGCCACCGACGTGATGTCTTCCACCGCCATCATCCCAAATCCGATCCGCACCCCCTGCCGCAATGTTCGAAGTAGGTCGCCACTTGCACGGCTTGCTCGATATTGAGCGCGGAGTAACTCCATGACGTCACTCCCATAGGCAATTCTCAATGCAGGCAGGAATGGATCGAGGGTGGCCCTGTGCGTCGGAAAGAATCGCCGTCCCCCCTCCTTGCCTCCCACCGCAAAGATGCGCTCGAACCCGGCCAGATCAATCCATGAGACCAACTTGAGTCCATCGACAACACCGTACGAAGCCGTGCCGAGCGCCCCGATGGCAAGCGCTGCCGTGCCTAAAGTTCCTGAATCAATACCCATAATTTGTTCTGGCTGTTCGCCTCTCCTCTGCGCTTTACGACTGGTTTCACTTCCCCTGCTCCTGCTTTGGGCCTTTCGGATTGGCAGCATCGGCGATAAATAGAACGGCCTGCTCATAGCGGTCCAACGCCTGCTTGTGGCTTTTCAGCAGATCGATCAGTTCATGTCCCACAACTCTGTGGACTTCCTTGGCGGCTTTGGTCTTCAGCGCCTCCGGTTTCTCGATCTTTTGTATCCGCGCCGACAACTGTTTTTCCAGTTTGGCCAGCGCTCGAAGATCTTTGGTAATGGCAAGGCCCCGATCCTGATCTGAAGCCTCCTTCAACGGATCGAGGGTTGCATCCCACCGTGCGACTTCTTCTTCCAACGCCACTGAGAGCGCCTTCATGAGATCTGCATCCGTCGAGGGCTCGCCGTCACCCTTCCACGCAGTAGCGATTTTTGCATGCAGGGTCTTTTCATTGTCCCTCCCATGCAATGTAACAAGCCGCGTTGCCGTCTCAGCGATGTGCGCCTGGTACGCCGCCTTGTGCTTCCCAAACACCTGCTGGAGGGGCGGCAGCTCAGCTTCTTTCTCTGCCTCAGTCTTCTTGGACTCCTCCTTCGTTGCGGAGGCCTTCTGCAACTCCCGAGAAAGATCGATGGGCAGCTTGGTTCCCAAACTGTACAGAGCCAAGTGCTTAGCCGACTTGACGATTTTTTCCGTGTCGCCGTAGTACTGCTTCACATACCAATTGCCCACGTCGTCTTTGACGAGAGCCTGGTTGGTACGGCCGGCTCCCGAAACGCGCACACGATTGATGTTTTGCCAATATTGCTTATCCAGCTCGGCGGTCAGGATACGATCTCGTTCCACCGAGGGGTCCAGAATATCCCGCAACTGCGAGGAGAAGGGCAGGTTCCTGATGCCCTGCTTGAGCAGCATGTTGTCCCAAGCTAAGTTGGGATCGTCCTGCAATGAAGTAGAAGGAAAACTCGTCCGGAGATATGCCGACGACGGTCGGATATAGACCATCCCGGCTCGATGCTGATAGGCATTTTCCAAGGCTTCAGTCGCTTTCTTGTCTTCGTCAGAGCCTCTTCCAAATCGGTCCACCGCCATCATCTGCCGATGGCGCAGCAATGCAATCACATCGTCCATGACGGTGAGAGGACTTTTGTAGTCTGTGGGATTCAGCGGAGGGAGGCCGGGCGGCGGCGTACGACGCGACAAGACAACTAGAGCGACTTGATATGGTTGCTTCTTGCTCGCATCAGCCTCAGCATCTTCTTTGCGCTTCATATTAGTGGCGAGCAAAAGATATAACGCGTCGGGCGAAACGAAGCGATCATGCTGCGCAACTTCTTTCAGGACCTCAGCCTGTAAAGCTTCGATAACCGTCGCTGCCGTGTTTAACTGAACGTGGGTGTTCGGAAGCGATGCGATGACGGACGCCAGCCGCCTAGATTCCGCGTCCATCTGGGTAATCTTGTCCTGTACTTCGCGGACCGCCTGCTCTTTCTCCTTTATGCCTTTCTCGTACTGCGTCACGCGCGCCGCCCGTGCGGCTTCCAATTCACGCATATGCGCAGCAAACGCATCTAACAACTCGGATCGTTTGAGCGACGTCTGTCGGTTGATCGTGCAATAAGCTTCAAATGCCGCCTTGGCTTCGGAAGACTTCACATACTTGACGCCTTCATCAAGATTGCGAGCCTCTTCAGGGGTGGGAATACCATCCAGCGCCTGCCGGATGGTGGTCAGCTCCTGTTCTATCCCGTCCGGACCGGTCAAAAATTTGGCAGGATCGGCGACCGTGTCTTTTCCCCTCGCCGTCCACTGAGCCTTGATCTTCTCGATCATCTTCTGCGTCAACAGATCATGAGCGGCTTTCAGCGGACCTTGCTTCATCAGATAATTCTGCCGATCGAGTTCGGCCTTCGCCTGTTCAGTGGAATATTTTTGCTTAAGGGAGTGCAAATCGGTCATTTGTCCGTCGATCACCGCTTTCCGAGCCGTGGCCTCAGCTAGCTGATTCTGAGCGATGACCTGTTCCCTTCGAAGCCCGCGGATAAGATCGTCAAGGATCTTCTGCGGGTCCGGCGAATACACCGCCTGCACGGCGGCAATTTCCGCTCGAACCTTATCTTTACTCTGCTCCTTATACCGCTCCCGCTCCCGCAGCTCATTGGCCGAAAATAAAATGGAATTGCCGACTGCCTGCAAGACTCGGACATATTGTTGTTTTCGACTTTCAGCTAATCCTGACCCAAAGAGGCCGTACAACCCCGCGTCTGTGAGCGAGTCGCCGAATAATCCGCGATTGATTTTCTCGGCGCCTCCCAGAATGAGGCCAGACGTTCCTGGCGGGGAAGATAGGCCTTCATGGTTCGCTAGGAACAGTAGTTTTTGCGCGAATTCCACCAAGGCATCGAGGAGAATTTTTTCTTCATGCGAATCGCTCGTGCCTGTATTGCCATTGTGTGATTTCAAGAACGCTTCTGTGAGCGTGTGCAATCCATCCGGCAGCCGGCCTCGCTCAAAGCCCTGGGCTACCTTTCGACTTACATCGTCTACAAATTCGAAGAGCTCCGGCGACCCTTCCAACTTACGATCCTCAATAAAGCTTCGATTAAGCCCTAGTCTCACCAGGCGTTGGGGGCTCACTTTGTTGACAGCTTCAACCAATACATTCGCGATGCCGGTTTTCGGGGCAGCAGTGCTTTCTAGGCCGTCGAGGTATAGAAGGAAATGGGCCGTATCTGCCGGTGCGCTGGAAAGATTGCGCCGCAAGACTTCCTCAAAATAGCCAACCTGATTATTCACATTATTTTCGCTCCAGATCGGCTGACTATCCTTGCCAACCTCGCAAAATAAGCCGAGACTCAGTGGATTCCTCAGGAGCGAACACTGTCCATCACGATCGAGCCGATCCAATGCCGATGCGATATGCCGGACATTAGTCACCTCAACAACCAGCCTGATCACTTTGTTCTTCAGATCGTCATACACTTTTGAATTGGCGCGCTGTAATCGATCGCCATCGATCAACAAACCTAGGCTCTCCAGCCAAATGTCTCGGACGGCCTTTCTCGACTTCCAGTACTCATCGGCAAGCTGTTGCGTGCGTTTCAAGAGCGCGTCGCAGGTCCTGTCGCCGTTACGACCTGGCGGGCATAATTCCCGAGTCACTTCGGCAAGAAACGTATCGGCCACTCCTCCGCCAAGAAACTTCCACACAGCTCTGAACGGTAGACGCCGATCGTAGATTTTGTCTTTCTCCTGATAAGTATCCCTGTTTTTCCAGACGGACACTAGCTCGTCTTCCAATTTGTTGCGGGCTTTAACGGGTTCCTGTTTGTTCCTCAGCTCTTTGAGGGCGTCCATCAACGGGCCGACCTTTCTGCTGGGTTCGCTCCCGGAGGAGGACACCAATAGTTCACGGTAGCCTTGTTTCAGATTCATCAGCCCCTCTTGCGTGAGAACCGTATCCGGTTTGAACCCCGACGCAAGGTCAACATAGATGGCCTGATCCTTTTTAGGATCAGACGTGGCTGCCCGCAATTGTTCTACCGCTTGCCTCAGTTTCCGTGCATGGGGGCTTAGATCAGAATCGGCAAGGTCGTCGTAAAGACGCAAAACGTTGTTCACTGCGCGCGCATAAGGATTCTTGAAATGTGGTCGGCACAGAGGGTTTATGAGGCCTTCTTTCAATGTCTCCCAAAATGCGTTCCACCAAGGCTTCGATGCTTCCGATACCCAATCCTCCGGTGTCTTGACATGTCCCGTCTCATACCAACTTCCATTCCATATCTTCCCTTCGCATTGCCCCTCATAGTTGCCGGGATACGTGGTAGCACCTTTCGGAGGTTTGCCCTCCGTATTAGGCCACTCAAGGTTGTCTCGAAGATGCACTAACATCGGCTGGGCCGCCGTCGTGAGCGCCACTAACTGGTGCAACTGCACATGCTCTTCATTGACCAAGGCGCCTTTGTAGACATCCACATCGACGGTCAGAACAGCACAACCGCTGAGGAGAGCGCCCAGGAGTACAGTTGCCGCCCAGGTTTTGGTCTCGATGGTGATCGAGGACTTCATAGGCCACTCCTCTCGGTCTCGGGGAACTGCTCCCTCGCCGACTCCAACTGAGCCTCGATGACCTGCTTTTCCGCCTTCACAATAGTCAGAGCTTCAAACAGCAGGCCGTTCAGTGCACGGTTGTCTTGATCAGCTTTGCCTTGACTCACGGCGTCCAGAGCTTCGTCCATGGCGGCAAAAAAGTTTTCCGGGTCGGACCCCATGACGATGACCAAGCGATGCTCTTTAGGCACTTCGCGAAATCCTTCCGGCCCGAATTGCATTAAGCGGCGGCCAATTGCCAGCTTCGCCAGACTCTTGCTGTCCTCATGTGTGAACTGGATCTTTCCGTCCGCCTTGTTGATTTCTACTGAGCTTCCCAGAGAATCGATCAGTTCTGCCGGCACCCACCCTGAGCCGAACCGCATCCAGCTAATGATGCTGGCCTGCCCGCGAACACGTACGCGGTAGAGAGCGGGCGGCACTTGCTCGTGCGGATCGAACGACCCCAAGTAATACACTTGCTCGATGTCATGTCCGGGAATTACAGCTCCGACCGCCGTGGTGATCGCGGCGCCCAGGGCAATGTTCTGAGGAAGAGAGTTGCAACCGGCGCTGCTCACGGTGACAAGCACCATCAAAAGTGAGATCACTGGGGGGTGCTTGAACATCTGCCTCCTGCTCTGAACTCATCCGTGCGATTGGATGTCGGAGCGTTTTGATTGGAGGCACGTTGTAATCCCATAGACTACGTATGCGCAATACGTCCGAACGGCCCTACCAGCCATTGAAATACCATCATTTTTCACCCACATTTCGTGGGGTTACTTATTGATGTGCTTTCGGACGAGCGCAGGTACGATGGGCGGGGTAAGCTGGAACTACGTTGAGTCGCTACGGCGGAGATGTCTGATGGTTTGATGCACCGGTCATACTAGTCTCCCTCTCTTCGACAAAACATTGTCGGAGTGCCAAGACGCAGCGGCTGGGTTATTATGCGACAGCTTCTTCACCTATCCCCTTCCCACTTTTCCGCCGAACCAGGCGCTGCCCCAGGCCAGCACACCCATCACTCCGCCGATTCCCATGACGCTGGCGCTGGAGCCGAACGATTCCGCCACCCAGCCGAAAGCGCTCATGCCTAGCATGGAGGTGGCGGTGGCCATGGCCGTGTACACGGCCATCACCCGACCGACCATTCCGGGCGGAGCCACTTCTTGAATGATGCCCCAGGCGATCGGCGTCCATGTGCCCAGGCCAATGCCAATGCAGACCACATAGGCCGACGCTAGGCCGATGCTATCGGTCCACGTCAGGCCGGTCACGGCCAGACCAGCGAGCGCGCAGGACACCGCAATCGCCAAGAGCCGCTTACGAAGGTTCCAGGCGCTCAGCCGGATCAGACCAATCGATGAGAGAAGTAATCCCACTCCCAACCAGGACCAGAGATAGCCGACCTCGACCGGGCCGAGACCGAGCAGTTGCCGCCCAAACACAGGAAACAGTGTCGTGAATGCGCCGCTGCCGAACGTGTAGACGGAGGCGAGGACGATCAGGATCAGCAACGTGCGATGCGTCAGAAAGGCATACCGTAGGCCTTCGAGGAGATGGCGGAAGAACGGTCTCCAGCCCGCGCTGTCATCGGACGCCTGCTCCACCACTCGCAGCCGGATCGGCAATAGGCAGGCGGCTGACGCGAAATAGGTCAGCGCATTCAGGCAGAGCACATCCTGCGATCCCGAGAACGCGATACCGATTCCGCTGACAGCCGGCCCGATGATGATGCCCAGACTCGTCGTGCTTTGCAGCAGCGCATTCGCCGCCGTGAACTGCGGACGGGCCACCATGAAGGGAACAGCGGATGACAGGGTCGGCACAAACACGGCAGTGGCTATGCCAAACAGGAATGTGAGGATGTAGAGAGATTCGACCGTGAAATGTTCGATCGACACCAGGCAGGGAATCAGGCCAATCAATAGTCCTCTGGCCGCATCGCTCGCGATCAGAATGGCTTTTTTGGGAAACCGATCGACGATGACGCCGATGAATGGGCCGAAGAGGATCGGCGGCAGCGTCTGCAGAAGCCCGATGGCGGTCGTCTTGAGCGGCGATCCGGTTACCGCATAGACGAACCAGAGCAGCGCCAGCTTGCTGATACCTTCAGCAACCTGGGACAACACCTGGCTCCACCACATGAGACTGAAATCGCGTGTCAGCAGCCACCGGCGGGCGTGAACCATATCGACAGTATAAACGTTTGCCTTGGAAGAGGAATCAGCGGAAAGAGATGGCGCAATGAATTGTCCCACGCATTGTCCTTAGATTCGCGACGATCACGCTCACCCCTGCGCGGCAGGGATGGGACAGGCTCTGCGAGCGCAAGGCACCGCGACGGCCGCTGTGAGCAACAGGACCAAACCGAGGCCTATCAGACTCGCAGCCGGCCCGATCGCCTCAGCGACCCACCCGAAGCCCGTCATCCCCGCCATCGCCGAAGCCATGGAGCCTACGCTGAAGGTGGTCACCACGCGACCGATCAAATGTTCCGGCGTCACTTCCTGCAGGAGCGCCCAGATGATCGGATTCAGGACCGCCGTGCTGCCTCCCACGATGATGACGATCCCCGCCGCGATCAGGGGCGTTTCGAGCAGACTCAAACTGCACACCGCCAGCCCGCCGATTGTCATGCCACTCACGACGATGCGTAGTCGCCCTTGTATATCACTCTGTTTTTTCCACGCCAACCACGTGGAGGCCGCTAACATCCCGACACCCAAGGCCGACCACAACCAGCCCAATTGCACCGGGCCAACCTGGAGAAACTCCTTGGCATAGACGGGCAAAATAAACACGAAGGCGCTCACCCCGAGGTTGTAGAGCGACGAAATGATCACCAGCGTGAGGACCATCGATTGCTGGCCGAAGATGAATCGAAATCCCATCTTGAGTTCCTGCCACACGGACGCCGAATGCTCGGTGGCCCTGACAGGCGATGGAGCGAAATGAATCGGCATGAGGCACAGGGCTGAGATCAGAAACGTGGCGGAATTGACGAACAGCACGTTTTCCGCGTTGATGAGAGCGATCATCATGCCGCTGATCGCCGGGCCGAGCAGCATCCCGATATTATTGGTGCCTTGAATGAGTGCATTCGCCGACATGAGTTCGGTGGGCCGCACCAATAACGGCACCGCAGACACGAGAGCAGGACCGAAGACGGTGGAGACAACCGACGTGAGGAAAATAAGGCCGTAGAGTCCTGTAATCGACAGCCTGTCCAGCGCGTATAACGTGGGGATGAGTAAGGTGAGCAACGCGCGAAGAAGATCGACCCACACCATGACAGGCTTCTTGGGCATCCGATCCAGATAGACGCCGACAAGCGGACCTAAGACCAGCGGCGGAATGGTCTGCAGGAGACCGACCATGGTCATCTTCATGGCCGACCCGGTCAACTCGTAGACAAACCACAACAATGCAACCTTGTTGAGCCCCTCACCGATCTGAGATGTCGTTTGCCCCCACCACAACAGACCAAAATCTCTGGTGCTGATAAGATGCCAGCCGCGACTTGAGTCCGAGGCCGAATGATCTTCCGACATGATGGCGAATCCTCCTGAAGTTCATGAAGGCGGGATGGAATGGTGAGAGCCCCTCTCATCGTCTGGAACTATGCTAGCCATTCCGACTTGACTATCAGCCTAGGAAAGGCCCTGGAGGCCGATCGACAAATACCCGGCCGGTGTCTCAGATTTGTCCAATCGGCAATCACTCAAACGCACCGAAGGGCAGGGCGGATATTTCGTCTCAAGATTCACTCTTTGCCCTCTGACATAGTGAGAGGAACCCTGTCTTCTGTTGAGAAGGTCTCATGTCCAACATCATCGAACAGATCGACAAGGCGATCGGCACGTATGGAGCGTGGAAGGTGAAGCTGCGACAGGATATCGACGGCACGTTGGCGCTGATCCCGACCGAGGTCGGTGTGGATAACCGATGCGAATTTGGCACGTGGCTTTACAGCCTGGCCGGCACTCCAGTCTCCACCGATTCTCGCTACAAAGAGATCCTTGAACTGCGCAAGGCCTTCCACAAGGTTGCGGCAACGGTCGTCACCAAGGTGCAGGCGGGGGACAAAACCGGCGCTGAAACCTCAATCGGGCTGAAAGGCGATGACACCGCTGCCTCAGCCAAACTTACGGCCCAAATGGCGGAGGGGAAAAAGACGATGACAAAAGCCGCCTGAAGTGGCGGCGCACGACTCTGGAGAAACTCCAGCGGCACTGAGGAGTTTCTCCAGGGTTTCCCCTCGGCCTCCCCCGTCGCTCTTCGTTCATCGAATGAGTTGTCCGATCTAACGCACTGTTTCTATGGGTATGTTTATCTTTGCCTATCGCGCGGAGCGATTCGGCACAACCCCTGCTTTATCATCGCGTAGTTTTCCTGAACCAGGTACGACATGTCGGCCTCAATCCTGCTCATCGACGACAGCCCCGGCGAATGCGAATTGTTTCGCCAGGCCCTCACCCACTCCGGCTATACGGGCCGCCTCGATATTGTGGAAGGGGGCCAAGCGGCCATGGCATATCTAAATGCACATGGGCACACCGACGAGCCGGCCTTAATTCTGCTCGACCTCAAATTACGAGGCGAACGAGGCGTGGCGGTGTTGAAGCAGATCAAGGAGGAGGCGCGCGTGGCGCACATTCCGGTCGTCATCCTGACCAGCTCAGACGATGCCATGGACGTTCGTGCGTGCTACGACGCAGGAGCCAATGGGTATGTCGTCAAGCCGGGACAGTTTGATGATCTCGTCACTCTCTCCCTGCACATCTGGAAGTTCTGGTTGGAACATAACTGCACCCAACGTATGGCCGCCCCATGCTGACCCGTGCCGCGCTGAAAAATCCGTACGCCGTCTTCGCGTTGTGCATGATCGCCCTGATTTTGGGCGGCGTGTCGTACCAGAAAATGCGCGTGGACATTTTCCCCGAGATCAAGCTGCCCTCGATCCTCGTCACGACGTTTTATCGCGGTTTGAGTCCCAGCGAAATGGAAGGCGCGATCAGTTTTCGGCTCGAACAGCGATTCGTGGAAGCCAGCTACGTCGAGCATATTGAATCCCAATCGCTCGCCGGGATGAGCTACATCAAAGTCTTCTTTCAACCAGACTATGGCATCGACGCAGCACAATCGGAGCTCACCAGCCTGGCCTATAGCGTCATCCGCACACTTCCGCCCGGCGTGTATCCACCGTCCGTCTTCAAATTCGGTGTTTCGAGTCTGCCGGTCGGGTACCTGTCTGTTTCCAGCGATTCGCTCGGCGCCAAAGAAATTCGCGACCTGGCCTACTTCACCGTGCGCGGGCAGATTGCCAGCATTCCAGGTATCTCATTCGGCCCTCCTTTGGGCGGGAAAGTCCGGCAGATCACCGTGTTCCTCGATCAGCAGCGGTTGCTCGCGCGCGGCATTTCGCCTTCTGATGTCGTCAATGCCCTCAACGCGCAGAATGCAATAATTCCCGCGGGCAACGTGAAACTCGGCGACCTCGACTATTTCGTCTACTCCAACAGCCTCATCGATGTGGTGGACAAGATCAACGAACTCCCGATTAAGGTAGTCAACGGCACACCGGTGCTGATCCGCGATATCGGCACGGCCGCCGACAGCGCCGCCGTGCAAACGTCGATCGTGCGCGTGAACGGCCGCGAAGCAACCTATATTCCCATCACCAGGCAGGAAGGCGCGAATACGCTGGAAGTCACCGACGGTATCCGCGCGAAACTCTCCAAGCTTACGGAAATTCCCACCGATACTGCCGTGAAGTTTCTCTACGATCAATCGCTGTATATCCGGCAGTCCATTGCCAACCTACAGAAGGAAGGATTACTGGGCGCCGGCCTGGCCGGATTGATGATTTTCATTTTCCTCGCCAGCGTGAAGGCGGCCTTGGTAGTCGGGCTGGCTATTCCGCTCTCGCTCACGGTCGCACTGGTCTCCCTCTATCTCACCGGCCAAAGCGTGAACATCATGACGCTGGGCGGGTTGGCCCTCGTCATCGGCACCCTGCTCGACAACAACATCGTCGTGCAGGAAAACCTGCATCGGCACCTGGAAATGGGCAAAGACGGGCGCTCGGCGGCAGAAGACAGCGCGATGGAGCTGACACTCCCGATTCTCGTCGCCACCATCTGCATCCTGATCGTGTATTTGCCCATCATGTTTTTTACCGGCATCATCAAGTACCTCTTCGTGCCCCTGGCGATGACGGTCGCCTTTGCCATGCTGGCCGATTATGTCGTGTCCATGTCGGTCACGCCGGTGGTGCTGGCCTGGCTCTACCAGACCGGACATGGCAAGTCTGCCGAACATAAGGCCTCGGCCGACGAGGGATGGTTCCGCTATGTGCTTGCGGTCTATGAACCGCTGCTGAAGGGCGGCCTCCGCTTCAAGCCGCTGGTGATCGGGATGGCGACGCTGGCATTGATCGCCACCGGCGCCTTATTGATTCCTCGCTTGCACACTGAGTTCTTCCCCAAAGTCGACGCAGGCAACTTCACGATGCTCGTCACGGCGCCGGAAGGGTCACGGATCGAAAAGACCACGGCCATCGTCGGGCAGATCGAACAGTTGGTGCATGAGACGATCCCCAAAGCGGATCTGGAAGAAGTGATCTCCAACACCGGGCTCTATTTCGGCGATGCCGCGCGCTTCGCGCCGAATACCGGCAACCACACCGCGTTCGTGCTCGTCAATCTCATCACGGGACACGAAGGCCGCACCGAGGACTATATCGCGCAGCTCCGCAGCAGACTCAAGACGTCGCTGCCCGGCGTGGAGATCGCCTTCCAGACCGGCGGTATCATCAGCGACGTGTTGAATTTCGGGTTGAAAGCTCCGATCGACATTCAAGTGAAGGGTCCGAGCCTCGACGTGATCCGGCCGGTGGCGGAGCAGATTCAGCAGCAGGTCGCCCAAGTGCCCAACACCGTCGATGTGCGGATCAAGCAAGGCAAGAGTTACCCCGAATTGCATATCGATGTGGATCGGACCAAAGCCGCCTATTACGGCATCAACCAGAACCGCGTCGTCGTGGACGTCATCACGGGCATCAGTTCGAATCTGGCTCTCTCGCCCAACTACTGGCTCGACCCGAAAACCGCCAACGGGTATTTCCTGCTGGCCCAGTATCCGGAACAATCGCTGACCACGACGGAAGATCTGCTGAACATTCCCATCATCGGCGCGCGCACCCCCCTCCTGCCCACCTCAACCCTCACCGGAGGCGGCATGCAGGGGTCCACGCTCGCGTTGCAGAACACCCCGTTCGCCGGACGGCAGATGGAAATCACCAGCGGCTATTACGCATCGAGCGACGACCGGCGAGGACCGCCCGTCATGCTTCGCGATGTGGCTCAGCTCAAATTCAAGACCGGCCCCGATTCGGTGGACCACTATGACCTCTCGCGTTTGATCAATGTGCTCGTCACGCCTGTCGGCAACGACCTCGGCCATGTCGCAAAAGACATCGAGCAGGTGCTGGCGGGCATCCCGCTGCCGAAGGACGTGTCCGTGCAGCTGCGCGGCGAAGTGGCCAACATGCGCGGCGCGATTCAGAACTTTGCCCTGGCCCTCCCCTTAGCCGTGGTATTGATTTATCTGGTCATGGTCGCGCTGTTTCGTTCCTTTATCGATCCGCTGATCATTCTAGTGGCTGTGCCGCTCGGCTGGATCGGCACCGTGTTGACCCTGCACTTGACCAACACGTCGGTCAACGTGGAATCCATGATCGGCACACTCATGATGATGGGTATCGTGGTATCGAACAGCATTCTGCTCGTCGATTTCGCCAACCGCATGGTGCGCAACGGGTCGACCGCGGCGCATGCCGTGTTGGAAGCCGGCCGGCGGCGCATTCGGCCGATTCTCATGACGGCGCTTGCCACGATCCTCGGCCTGTTGCCACTGGCGCTTGGATTCGGCGAAGGCAACGAGACGATGGTGCCCTTGGCCCGCGCGGTAGTCGGCGGCTTGGCTGTCAGCACGATCATGACGCTGCTGGTCGTGCCCGTGATGCACAGCCTCGTGTTGATTCGTCGAGAACGTGCGCCGGTCTCCACCACCGCTCCCGCGACTTCGGAGGACATTTAATGGACGAACCGTCAACGACTCCTCGCCCCGTCAGGGCCACGCGCCGGAACATCCGCTGGATCGCCATCGCCATCGTGCTGACGCTCGTCACCGGCGGACTTCTCTATTGGCGAGAGATCCATGACGTCGGCCATCCGATTCCCCCTGCCTCCCCCGCAGCTCCCACTCCGCCACAGCCGCCCGACGAAACCGTGGCGGTGCCCGACAGTGCCCCGGTGGATGTGCAGGTGACGACGCCAAGTCGGCGCGACCTGGTGTATACGGTCAAGCTGCCCGCGAATGTGTCTCCCCTCTATCAGACCACGCTGTATGCCAAAGTGTCCGGCTATCTCAAATGGATCGGACCGGACAAGGGCGATGCGGTGAAGAGGAATGATATCGTCGCGATCATCGATGCGCCGGAAGTCGAAGAGCAGTACCAGCAAGCGGTGTCGGATTTCAAAATCAAAAAGTTGACCTACGAGCGGCTGGCCAAAGTATGGAAGGAATCGCCGGACGTCATCGCCAAACAGGACGTAGACGTGGCGGAGGCCGCGTATCAGGGAGCCAGGCACCTGATGGAACAACGCGTCGTCATGCGCGATTACACCAAAGTTCGCGCGCCCTATGATGGCATCGTGACCGCGCGATTCGCGGACCCCGGTGCCTTGATTCAAATCGCCACCTCCTCAGCGACCAGCGCGATTCCCCTCTTTACGATCATGGATCTGAACACGGTGCGCATCTATGCCAACGTGCCGCAAGACGACAGCCCCTGGATCGTGCCGGGAAAGACCCAGGCGACCGTCAAGGTCACCGAACTGCCGTCTCGCTCGTTTACCGGCTTCGTGACCCGCTCCACCATGGCGCTCGATCCGGCCACGCGCAGTCTGCTGGTCGAAATCGATTTACCCAATCAGGACCATGCGCTCCGTCCCGGCACCTTCGCGGAGGTCACACTCGGCTTGCGTGACATTCCGCAGGCCCTCGTGGTTCCTCCGCAGGCCGTGACCAGCACGCCCAAGGGAAAATCTCTCTTCATCGTCGAAGACGGCAAGGCCAAACCAGTGGCGGTACAGACCGGCATCAGCGACGGCCGGTGGATCGAGATCACCTCCGGGTTGCGAGGCGACGAAGAAGTGGTGGCGGTGGGCAAACGTCGTCTGCTCGAAGGGATGCCGGTCGCCGTCTCCCCCTTCAACCTGCCGGACGCCAAATTGTCCCAACAGAAATTTGAACGGCGCGCGCCGGGCGGCACTCCTCCGCCGCCGACCGCCGCGCCCAAACCGAACGGAACGGCACAGGCGCAGGGAGATCGCCCATGACACATCTAATGCCACGCAGGACATCCCTCATGCTGGCCGCCCTGGCGCTAGCGGCCGCGGCAGCCCCCGCCACCCATGCTGCCGATGCGGACCAACCGGTGGCGTTGTCCCGCGGCAGTTTTCTCGGCGTGCAGCAAGCCGTGGACATTGCCGTGAAGAACCATCCGATGCTGATCGAAGGCCAGGCAAATTTGAAGGCCTCGGAAGCCCGCACGGAACAGGCACGCTCCCTGTACTACCCCCAGGTCTATGCGAACGCCAACACCGTGGCCGGCGCCGGCATCAGTAATCCGCGTTTCCTGATCGGCGGCGGATTGCTGCGCGAAAATCAAACGACCTTTACGGGCGGTGTGATCGCCAACCAACGTCTCTACGATTTCGGCTATACCAGCAATCTGGTCGAGTCGAATAAGCTTGCCGAACGCGCTCAAGGACAGGATGTGAACGCGAGACGCGCCCTGGTGCTGCTGTATGTCCAGCGCGCATATTTGAATAGTTTGAAGCGGAATCGGCTGGTGCAGATTGCCGAAGAGACGGTTCGCGAGCGGGGAATCATCGCCGGCCAGATTGAAACGCTCTATCGCCAGCAACTCAAATCCAAGCTCGACTTTGACCTTGCCCGCGTCGAGTTGGTCAATGCCCAATCCCTGCTGGTGCGGAGCCGCAACGATCTCAAGGCCAGTTTTGCCGACTTGAACCGCACCATGGGCATCGCCGGAGCGGACGACTATGTCCTCGAAGACATCTCCGTCGCCGTTCGTCCGCAGAAAACGCTGGAGACCCTGATCACCGAAAGCCTCTCGCATCCGGAAGTGAAACGGGCGAAGGAGCAGACGGCCTCCGCCGATGCGCGACTCACGGCAACCAAACGCCAATATCTGCCGACGGTGTCGGCGATCGCCAGCGGCGGCACGTTCGATCCGTTTGATCCACGGCAGAACCAGCAGACCGGGGGATGGTGGATGGCCGGCGCCATGGTCTCCATGCCGCTGTTCACCGGCTTCCTGATCGAGAACCAGGTGGTGGAAGCGAATGCCAATCGACAGGCCGCCTCCGCTGCAACCAGCAATATCGAGCAGGCGTTGACGCAGCAGGTGACCAATGCCTACCTCGACACCCTCACCTTCGCGCAACAGATCACCCTGGCGGAAGAACAGGTGAAGACCGCGCAGGAAGCCTTACAGCTCTCAAAACAGCGCTACAAGCTCGGGTTGGGCACGGTCGTAGAAGTGACACAATCGGAGGTGGCGCTCACAGCGGCCCAAACGCGATTGGCAGATACACAATATGACTATAAGATCGCAGAAGTCACGCTGGCCTATACCTCGCAAGGCGACGACACAGGCCGCATCCTTCTGATGAGCCGCGCCTCGACGTCTTCCCGCCCGCCTGAGGCCACGAACCAGGTGGAAGGACCGCCCGCAGCGGCGTACTAAAGACCCGTGGAGCGTGGACGCACGCCGCATGATGCATCGCATTCGCAGAAGCGCAAGTCCTGCTGGATAAGCGCGAGGAGTCACGGCACCGTGATTCCCTAGATTCGCGAGACACTTTGTCATGAACGACGGAACGATCAGATGCTCTGGCCGGGAAAAACAATCGCGAGATCGATGACCAATTCGTCTTTGGTATTGGCGAGCAGCCCGTCCCAGATGCTCGTCGTTTGATGCACCAGGGCCTGGTCAAGGTCGAAGAAGAGATCGAACCCTTTGGAGATAATGGGGTTCATCGGGTACCGTCGATCGTAAATCATTCCGTAGGCCGGAATGCCGTACAGCGTCTGCCAATTCCCCAAAATGAAATGCAGTTCGGTGCCCCGGATATACAGGCCTCCCGACGTAATCGTCCGCTTCACCGACGTCTGCGGTTGGCTGAGGTAGTAGGTCACCCGTTCATTTTCCCGCGCCAACCGCAATGCCTCGACGAGCTGGGGCACGAGGATCATGATCTCCGCATCGCGGAACATGGGCAACCGTCGAGAGTCATCACCGATCCAGCGCTGGACCATCGTCCGGTGCTCTTGAACCGTGAGCCCCATCAACACCCGCCTGACCTGCTCCTGAGAAAACCGGGCCGGATGCGTGAAATGCCCCGGCGGCCACTCCGGCAACACATTGGCATCCAACTCCAACCGGACGAAATTGACGGGATCTTCGTAGACGGTCCGCGACGGGACCTGGGGAATGGCGCAGCCAGCAGCGGCGAACACCGCTGCGGCAAGCGCCATGATCCGTGAAACGTGAGACGCGAAACGTCGGCTGAACCGCCCTTTTCTTTTTAGATGTTCCCTCTTCACCTTGAATGTCTTGCGTTTGACGTTTTTGTCTCACGTCTTACGTTTCACGCCTTCCACCCCTCACTCCGTGATCGTCACGGTCATTTCCACACGCTCCAGCGGGTTATCCCGTCCGTCGCGCTTAGCCCCGACCACTTTGTCGACCACGTCGAGCCCACTTTGCACTTCCCCGAATACCGTATATTGCCAATCCAGGAAATTGGCGTCGTTCACGCAGATGAAGAATTGCGAACCGGCGCTGTCCGGATCATTGGCGCGCGCCATGGACAAAGTCCCCCGCTTATGCGGCTTGCTGTTGAACTCCGCCTTCACGTTGTGGCCGGGTCCACCCATCCCATGCGACGCACGATCCGGGTTCTTGCTGTTGGGATCGCCGCCCTGAATCATGAACCCGGGAATCACCCGATGAAAGGTGGTGCCGTTGTAAAACCCTTTCTTCGCCAGGTCCGTGAAATTCTTCACATGATTCGGCGCCACATCGGGGAAAAAACGCAGCACGATCTCGCCCCAAGGCTCGTTCTTGGATGTCACAGTAATCGTCGCGGTTTGTGCGGTCATCTCGTATCCTTTCCTACTCAGTTAAACTTGAAGGGCGCGACGCTCTCCCCTTCCAATCCCTGGCTGACTGCTGTCCAGGTCAGGCCGTCGTCGTCGCTGCGAAACACCCCGGAACTGGTTCCGGCATAGAACCCGCCCTTCTCACCCTCGATCAACACTTGTACCGATAGATTGCTCAGGCCTTTGTTCAACGGCATCCATTGCCGTCCCTTATCGATGGTCTTGAAAATCCCCCGTCCCGTCGCAACATACACGCCGCGCTCATTGCTGATCAAACCGCGGATGGAGTCGTTCGGTAAGGCGCGGCTGATCGGCAACCACGTTTTGCCCCCGTCGCCGCTGCGGAAGACCCCGCCGTCGAACGTGCCTGCATATACGCCTTGCTCCTTATCGACCGCCAGCACGCGGATAAAATTCTCCACCAAGCCCTCATGATCTTTGAGGCCCTGTCGCAGGCGCGTCCATCCGGGCGTGCGTTCTTTATAACTATGCACGCCCTTGCCGGAGGTGCCGGCGTACAGCGTGCCGTCATCCGTCCTGGCCAGCGCGTGGACGAGAATTTCATCCAGGCCGGTGGTCACGACTTTCCATTGATCCTGCGCCGCCGGTAACACATATACGCCGTCGCCGGTCCCTGCATACAGTCCCTTGGCATCCATCATCAGGGCTTTGATTTCCAGACGTTTCAGTCCCTTGTTGATCGGCTGCCAGGTTTTGCCGGCATCGCGGGAGCGAAACACCCCGCCGCGAAATGTGCCGGCATAGATGGCGCCATCTTTGCCGGTGGTGAGACAGAGCACGAAAGGATCGGTGAGTCCCTCGTTGGCCGACATCCAGGTGCCGCCCCGGTCGCTGCTTCGAAAAATACCCATGCCGAATGATCCGGCATAGATCACACCGCCGGCCCCTGATGCCAACGCCTGAATACTCGTGTTGCCGATATCGGCAGCCGCCGAAGGATCCTGTCCGGGATGGCTTTGCTCCAGTTTCAGCGGCCCGCCCTCGTTTGCGACCGGCACGGCTTCGGCATGCACAATCCCCTGGAGACTGCCGACCGTCAGCGCCGTCAACACCAACATGTGACGCAGCATACGATGATCACCCTTCAAAATTGTGAACGCCGGGTCATCGAACGCGATGACCGGCGGTACCGATGGGTATATCAGGGTCGAGGGGCAAATTCATGTCGGGCGCCGGTCCCGAGGACCGCCCGAAGATCTTCGCGCCGATGATCCCGATCTCATAGAGTACCATGAGGGGGACCGCCATCAGCAACATGGTGAACAACGTGGCATCCGGCGTGACGATAGCTGAAATGATCAAGGCCGCCATGATCGCATGTTTGCGATAGTGGGCCAACACCGCTGCCGAGACCACGCCCACGCGGGACAACATGGTCAGCACCAGGGGCAGTTCAAACGCACATCCGAAGATCAGCAGGAATTTGACGTTGAAATCGATATATGTGCCGACGCCGAGCGCGGGCGTAATGTCGCGGTCCATCCCGAAGCTGACGAAAAAGTCGATGACCAGCGGCAGGATGACAAGATTGCAAAAGACCAGGCCGAGCGCGAACAGGAGCGCGGCCAGCAGGAAAATCGGAATCGCCCAGCGCTGCTCCTTCGGGAGCAGCGCTGGTTCGATGAACTTCCAGAATTGGTAAAACACGATCGGCAGGCTGAGAATGATGCCCGCCAGAAACGACACCTTGATAGAGGCGAACAGGGCTTCGGTCGGTCCGTAAAACACCAGCTGATTGGGGAATGGACGATTGAGCCAGGCGACCATCTCCGTCGAATAGGCAAACGCCGACGCGAACGCGACCCCCAAGGTGACCGCGATGATCAGCAGCCGCTTTTTGAGCGACTGTATGTGGGCGGCCAGTGGTGCGAGCATGTCCGGTCCGAACCGATGCCTGGCGCTCCGTCTCCCCGCTCCTATCCGTCCGCGAGAAGAGACCGGCGCGGAACCCCCTACCGACCCTCGTTACCGCGAGGATCGAATGAGTTCGGCAATCTTATCCTTTGTGGCCAGTTTTTCTTTCTGCAGCTGTTTCTTCAGCACTTCTTCCGCCGGCGTCAGCACATGCCGTCGTTGTAAATCGGCCAGCTTCTCGTCGAGGCGATGGTGAGATTCTTCCAGCGCGCGGAATTCTGTGTTGGATTGCCGTAACCGCTCAGTGATCGCCGTCTCCGTCTGCATGTCGCACCTCCTGGTTGACTACACACGTTCGTGGATGACTATCGCGTTACCCGGCTCCCCGAGCTCACGCTCCAGGCTGCCTACCCAACTCACTCACCTGCAGCGGCGCCATTTCCATCAGCACCGCATCTTCCTCGGGATGATTATAATACCGTGATCGTTTGGCGGTTTGACGAAAGCCGAGCCGGCGATAGAGCGTCTGGGCCTCGAGATTCGATTCCCGCACTTCCAGCATGGCCCTGGATGCACCACGTTCCAGGCCCGTTTGCAGGGCCGTGCACACCAACTTCGTCGCCACGCCTTGCCGCCGAAACGGTCCCAACACCGCCAGGTTCATCAACCGGACTTCCTCAAACACGACCCAAAAACAAAAATACCCAACCACCGCAAAGGATCCAGACAGGGGGTCAGGACACTTTGCGATCAAAAAGTTCGCAAACTGGTTGCCGGAGAGTTCGGCTGCCAACATTTTGCGCGTCCAGGGGGCTGAGAAGCAAGCCTGTTCAATGGCAAGCACCTCATCAAGAACGGCTGGTGTCGCGGGTTCAACCACGACGGAAGTGGATGTCATCTCAGAGAACACGCTCCTGCTGCTTACTACGTCCTGCGTCGAATATCGCTGCCTTTAGGAATCGCTCGCCCTCGACGCTGCGTCAGCTTCGTGGCCACTCGCTGGCGCCGTCGCTCAAGCGCTGAGAGACCTTGTTGGTCATCGAATTTTACTTCCGCTTCCGTACGTTGAACATAGCGAGGAACCAATTCCTGTTCCGCAATTTGTCCTCCGTCCAGACGCTGTCGGCCGGTCAGTCCCACACTGACTGCCGAAGGACGATGCGCCTCCTGGTTGGCTTCCCGTACGTGCCCGCCGACGGCCTCGATGGCGTCCCTGATATCATTCCCATAGGCCTGCCATCCATCACCAAACACTGTGCAGGCTTTGGCCAGTTGTGAGACTCGAGCCACCGAACTCGGCGGTCCAACCTGCTCCGCGATGAGGGTGCGTAAGGCCGATTCCGGCAGCCACTCATAGGCAGCCCAATACACTTCGTTGTGCCGGCTTTTCAGGACGGGCACCAAAAGCCCGTTCGCGTCACGCAGGTTCCAGGCCATGGCTTCCAACGTGGGGACCGGTGCAATCGGAAGCCCCAGCACTGCGCGGAACCCCAACATGGTCGCGAGCCCGACCCGGAGACCGGTAAAAGAACCGGGTCCGATCGACACCGCCAAGCCCTGAAGTTCCTTCAGCGTGATGTTCCCCTCGCGCAACACACGATCAATGGCGCCCAGTAACGAACGCGCGTGCGAGCCCTCGGCATCCTGCTCGACCAGAGCCAGCACCTTCTCGCCTCGCAGCAAGGCCACGCTCTGCCAGGCCGTCGCGGTGTCGATTGCCAGGAGGTTTCGATCCGACGGCGTCTTCATACACGCCCCAGTTCACCCGGCTTGATCGGCTCATTCGGAACCAATTCATGAAACGTCACCTGCAGGCTTCCGGATCCCTGCCCATCGGTCATGCGAATGGTAAAAGGACGCATGATGCGGGTGGCGGGCTCAGGCGACTGTCCATTAGAAGCCAGAGTCGCCGGCGGTAACGGACCGACCGCCCGATAATCGTCGAACTGCATCGTCGCTTCAATTTCGCCGGCGGGTGTCAGCCGTTCTTCCTGCACCACCAGCAAATTCCGGCGGTCAAACCAGATCCGCCGGCTCACGTACGGAGCCGCGCCGGATGGCCCTGGCGCCGTCAGCACATCCAACCGGTACCGAGCGCCATCCTCCGACAATCGAACCTGTTCCTGTGACCCGACAGCCTGCGTTCCCGTCACGCCGCTCATGGCCCAGACACTCAACTGAAATGGACGGGTGAGCTGCCCCAGCTGATCGGCTTCAGAAGATCGACCGGTCACTTCACGCCCCATTGTCGGCAGCCTCAGTTTGAATTGGTCTTCCAGTTGCACAAACTCGAATATTTCACTTCCCACCGCCGAAAACCCGCGCAATCGGATGGCATTCGGGCGTTGATAAAACACCGTACCCTGAACGCGTTGGCCGATCGGAAGGATGCCGCCCGTAATCTTGGCGCTGAAGAGGCCTTTGATGGTACGCACTTCTCCCGCCTGCTCCTGTAGGAGGGCGGTCAATTGTTCCGCCGTCGCCTCTTTCAGTGGGGTGGTATCCTTCGTGCCAAACAGGGTGCAGCCGGAGAGCGTGAAGACGCAGAGCAGGAGGACATTCAGTAATTGACGCGTTTGGTTCGCGTGTGCGTTTTTATGATCCATGATTTTCACGCCAGCACCACATCCAGCGCGTCTCCAACCTCACGAATGCCGATCAATTCAATCCCATCGACCGGATCGAGTTTCGCCACATTACGCTCAGGCAAGAGGCAGCGCTTGAAGCCCATCTTCGCCGCCTCGCGAATTCGCAACTCGGCCTGGCTGATCGCCCGGACTTCGCCCCCCAAGCCGACTTCGCCCATTACCAACGTTGTGAAATCAATCGGACTCTCGCGCAAACTCGACGTCACGGCGGCGACAATGCCTAAATCGATAGCCGGTTCATCGATATGGATTCCGCCGACCACATTGACGTAGACGTCCTGCCCCGAGAGGTGCATACCCAAACGTTTTTCCATCACGGCCAGCAGCAATGACAAGCGATTCGGCTCCACCCCGTTCGCCATCCGCTTGGGCATCGGATAATTCGTTCCCGAGACCAGCGCCTGAAGCTCCACGAGAATCGGGCGCGTTCCCTCGAGACTGGACACCACCACGGAGCCGGTACTGTGCTGCGGCCGTTCGGCGAGAAAGAGTTCGGACGGGTTGCTGACTTCCTCGAGCCCGCCGTCCTTCATTTCGAACACCCCGATTTCATTCGTCGACCCGAACCGGTTTTTCACCGCCCGCAAGATCCGGAAACTGTGGCTCTTGTCGCCTTCGAAGTACAGCACCGTATCGACGATATGTTCCAGCAAGCGTGGGCCCGCAATCGCGCCTTCCTTCGTGACATGTCCGATGATGAACACGGGCACATTATTGCGCTTCGCAAACCACATCAGCTGGCCGGCCACTTCCTGCACCTGGCTGATACTGCCCGGCGCCGATGTCAATTGCTCGGTATAGACCGTCTGAATCGAATCCACGACAACCGCCGCCGGCTTGATCTCTTGAATGGCTTTGAGAATTTGTTCGAGGGATGTCTCTCCGAGAATGAGCAGATGCTTGCCGCCGATGCCAAGCCGTTCACCCCGCATCTTGATCTGCCGGGGAGACTCCTCGCCGGAGACATACAAGACCTGTTCGCCCGCTTCCGCCAGCAGCGGCAAAGCTTGCAACAACAAGGTTGTTTTCCCAATACCGGGATCACCCCCGATCAACATGACAGAACCGGGCACCACGCCGCCGCCCAGGACGCGATCGAATTCGCCCATTCCCGTGCTCTGCCGCGGTTCGCCCACGATTTCAATGTCAGAGATGGCAGTGGCCACCGCCATCGCCGTGGCTGGCATACCCTGGCGACCTTTCGGAGCGGCCGGCAGACGCTCTTCTTTAAGCGTGTTCCAGCCGCCGCAGTCCGGGCAGCGTCCAAGCCAGCGCGGCGCCTGATGGCCGCAGGCCTGACAATGAAACGTGGTCTTCGCCTTCATTCAGTTTCGCCCCAGATTCCAGAACTGTGTACTGGCATCGTAAAGGAAACAGAAGAGAAAAAGGAAGGATGGCGCCCTCCGATTCCGGTCTTTTATCGGTTGGGCATGCGGCCCCAGACGGAAATCGAGCAGGAACGATATGCCTTGAAAGCCATGCTGGAGGATTTCATCACCATCAACGGCGACAGGGACGAGGGGGCCGAGAAGTCTTGGAAGCGGAGCGCGCCTAATGAGCGACGTTGTGCTCGACCGGCAATCCTGACAGATGAAACAGGGCAATGGCAGCAGCGGTCGCGGCATTGAGGGATTCGACCCCTGATTTCAATGGAATTGTCAAGCGCACCGTGGCGGCGTCAAGGACCGCGTCCGACAGGCCCCGACTTTCACTGCCGATCGCCACGATGGTGCGAGCGGGGATGGACTGAATCGATCGAATGGGAACACTGCCGTCGCCAGGTCCGACATCGGCGGCCAGAATCGTGCAACCCAAAGCCAGCAGGTTCTCAAGAGTGGTGTGAGAAAATATCGGGAGTTGAAACAGCGTGCCAGCCGTGGCCCGCACGACTTTCGGATTGAACACATCGACTGAATGGGGCGCCATCCATAGGGCACTCACATCAAGGCCCGCCGCGGTCCGAATAATCGTCCCGATATTGGCCGGGTCTTGCAGCATGTCTCCGTACAGACCGAAGACTCTGGGCCGCGCGAGAATGGCGGCCTGATCCCAGGTTGGTTGATGCACGATGGCGAGGGCGCCGCTCGAGGTTTCGACGTCGGACAATTGAGCCAACTGATGCTCAGGGCACGTATGGACGGTGCAACCGCTGTCGACAATCTCTTGCACGACTTCCGGCGACTGGCGGTCGAGAAACGTGGGCGCCACGACGAGACACACGATCTGGCGAGGGGCCGACCGCACCAATTCCAGGATCGGTTTTGTGCCTTCGAGCACAAAGACCCGTTCCCGGTCGCGCGTACGCTTCGTCTTAGCGACATCCCTGATATGGGAGAGAAAGTTGCGAGAGACGGTGCGAGATGAGAAGGTCAACAGGTACCTGAAGGTCAACGGCACTGCGAGGAGGGGTGCCGAATGGCACCGCCTCCCCGCTATCTAGCTATTTGCGTTTTTTACCGGAAGCGGCTTCCGCGGCACGGATACGTTGCGCGCGCACCTTCGCCCGCTTGAGAGCCGACAGTTTGCCGCGCGTGCGATCCCGCTCGGCCTTCAATCGTTCCAGTTGAGCCCGGAGGTGCACGCGTTCCTCTTTGTAAATACTGGCACATTCGGCAGGCGACAGGTTGGTCCAGTCTCCCGTTCCACGTGCCCGCTTGATCCGCGCTTCCAAGGATTCACGCAACAGCCTCTCGCGCATCGACATCAGCGACTGCAAGGCCTCTTGCCGCCGCTGGACTTCTTCCTCTTCGGCCATAATGCCGCGAATGTCGGTTCCTAACATCGGCTGATCCTCCTCGCTGGGGATTCAATAAGACACCTCATTCTACCCGATTTGTATGCCTTTGTTCTACCTAGGAGAATGGAGCGTAACGTATTGATGTTGCAGACAAGTATCGAACCACGTCAGGAAAAGTGACATTGCAGTGTCGAAAAGGGATGCAGTATGATCGGCGCCATGCCACACATCGGAACCCTGGTTCGCGCTTGGCGAGTATCTCAGAAATGTTCGGAGCAGGCCTTTGCGCAACGAGCCGGAATTGCACCAGATCTTTTAGAGTCGTTGGAGTCTGAACAGCTTGATCCCCATGCCTCGACGCTGGAAGCCTTGGCCGATGCGCTGAAAATTCCCCTCCCCTGGCTGTTCATTCATCCGACGGAACTCGACCTCCTCTGCAAAGACGACGATGAGAACCCGGCTCCTCTCTCTACACTCACCGGAGCAGACCCTGTGCTTGAAAGGCTGCTCCTGGCAGCCGGGCATGATCGAACGCTGTTCGTGCTTCTCACTGCACTCATGCAAAGCGGGGACCCGAAACTTCTCCGGGCCGCTGAAGTCAGCCTGCGAAGCCTGGTAAAACAATCGAAACAGGCCACAGTCCCTTGGCAATCCCGTCCGCCAGGACACTTTGAACCACCCAGCGATTAGCTCCCGCTCCCCATCACATCATGTTCCGCTATGGGTCGCGTGAACATTCTCGGCACGTCCTTTGATTTGAGCGGCCCGCACCAAGAACAGACCGACCAGCGACAGCGCGACAAGCCCGGGCCACCCGCCTAACGGCGGATCGGCGAACAACTGGAACGGATCTCCCACCAACGACGGCCAAAAAGAGCTTAATGCAATCGGAAGCGCCAACAGGATACCGACCATGGCTTCACCCGTCACAAGTCCGGCAGCACAAAGGAGCCCCTGATCGTCTGTCGAGGTCTCAGAAGCCGGTCTACTCCTCCGTACATACTCGGCCAGCAAACCGCCGAACAAAATCGCGGCCGACAATTTCAGCGGCAAGTACATACCAAGCGCCACGGCCAATACGGGGAAACGGAGCTGAGCCTGATGTCGTACCTGCCGCTGGTCCACTCCGATAATCACCACACCGAGCGCCATCCCGATGCCGACCAAATGCCAGGGCAATGACCCGCCAAACACTCCCTTGGCAAGATTGGCCATCAGAGTCGCCTGGGGAGCACTCAACGGATGGGGATGTGTGGCGGTCGCCACCCCGATTCCGTATTTCGCCTGCAGCAACAACAGCACCGGCACGATCACCACCGCACCGGTCGCCACCCCGATGATCTGCATCACCTGCTGCTTCCAAGGCGTCGCGCCGACCAAGTGTCCGGTTTTCAAGTCTTGCAGATTGTCGCCGCCCATGGCTGCGGCACAGCAGACGACGGCCCCTACCAGCAGGGCAGCCGCCGGACCGGCCGGATGTTCCCGCCCCAGGATACCTAGTAGAAGCAGCGCCGCCAGCATGATCGTGGCGATCGTCACACCCGACACCGGGTTACTCGAACTCCCGACTAGCCCAGCCATGTACCCGGCTACGGCGGAGAAGAGAAACGCCGTCACCACCATCAGCAGGGTTAATCCTGCGCCAGCTACTATGTTGTGATCCAGCAAATGGCGGTACAGGATCAGCATGGGAATCAGCGAAGCCACCATCAGAACGATCAGCCAGACCACATCCGCATCACGCTCAGTACGCAATAGCTTCGACCCGGCCCCTTCCTCACGACGGGCAGCATAAAGCGCTACCAACTGCCGGAGGCTATGCAGGATCGGCCCTCGCACCTGAATCAGCGTCCAGACTCCGCCCACCAGCATGGCGCCGATGCCGATGTAGCGAATCTGCCCGCTCCAGACAATCTTGGCTGCCGCCACACCAGTCGCGCCGGCCGGCGCCCCCACAATCGCCTGGTACAACGGCAGGAGCACCAGCCACCCGATCGCCCCACCCAGAAAAACCACCAGCGCCGTGTTGAGACCGATGATATACCCGACCGCGACGAGCGCCGGCGAAAGATTGAGTCCCCCGTAGAAAGTCATACGGCCAAACTCAAGCGCTCCCTCCAGCGATTCGCTCCAAAGTTTCAACCCGCTCTCGGCAAACTTCAACCCACCGCCCAAGGCCGACGCGCCTAATAACAGCCGAACCCGGCGACCGGCATTGCCACCCGATGACGCGCCGATCTTCAGCACTTCAGCTGTAGCGACTCCCTCAGGAAAACGCAGGCGCCCATGAATGATCAAGGCGCGGCGCAAAGGTATCGTGAACAATACCCCCAGCACGCCGCCGACCAAGGACACGGTGAAGGTTTGCCAATAGTCGAAGCTCGTCCAATAGCCGATCAGGACCAATCCTGGAATCGTGAAAATCACTCCCGCCGCCAACGCTTCACCCGAGGAGGCGGCAGTTTGCACGATATTGTTTTCCAGAATATTGGACCGGCGAAACAGGCGCAGCACCGCCATCGACACGACGGCGGCGGGAATCGAAGCGGAAACGGTCATTCCCGCAAAGAGTCCCAGGTAGGCATTGGCGCCCGCCAAGACGGCGGCCAGCAGGATCGAGAGCACAACGGCCTTGGGCGTGATCTCCGGCAGCGACACGGAGGCTGGCACCAGCGGCGCATCTATAGGCTCTGCCGGCTCATCAGGCTCGCGCATCATCGCCTCAGAAGACCTGCACGATGAAACATTTCAGATAGCGCGTTTCCGGCATACCAGCGAGCACAGGATGATCCGGTCCCTGCCCGCGCTGTTCAAGCAAACGGATCTGGCGACCGGCATCCCGCGCCGCCGACTTGAGCATCATCCAGAAATCGTCATCGCTCACCGGCTGCGAGCAGGAACAACTCACCAGCACGCCTCCCGGCTGAAGAAGGCGCAGGCCCCGCAGATTGACGTCTTTATATCCGGCCAGCGCATGTGGCAAGGCCTTCTTGCTCCGGGCAAAGGCCGGCGGATCGAGTATTACCAGATCATACCGTTCCTGGTTCCGTTCAAGCACCCGCAGTTCATCGAACGCATCGGCCTGGCGATAGCGGCAGATGGACGCGACGTGGTTCTGCTGCGCATGCTCCTCCGCCAAGGCCACCGCCGCGGCGCTGACATCCAGGCCTTCGACCGATTGCGCCCCCGCCAAGGCCGCCTGCACACCAAAAGCGCCCGTATGACAAAACGCTTCCAAGACGCGTTTCTCTTTGGCATAGATCGCCGCCGCCAGCCGGTTCTCCCGTTGATCGCAGAACCATCCGGTTTTTTGGCCTTCCGCAATGTCCACCGTAAACCTGGCCTTGCCCTCGTGGATCTGCACCGTCGTCAGACCTTCGCCGCGTAGAAATCCTTTCGATAACGGCAGCCCCTCCAGCGTCCGGCTTTTCGCATCGTTGCGCAGGTAGACGGTCTTCACTCCCGCTTCCTGCACCAGCAGGTCACCTAAGAGCTCCTTCCGCTGATCCATGCCATAGCCGAGGGCCTGCATGACCGCCACATCGGCGAACCGATCCACCACCAGTCCCGGCAACAGGTCACTCTCGCCATGGACCAGACGACAGGCATCCGCATGAGGGGTGACAGTACGCCGAAGCGCCGCGGCAGCACGAAGTCGTCCGGCAAAAAACGCCTCGTCGATCGGCTCCTCGTGAAAGGTCAGGAGGCGAATGCGGATTTTGGAATGGGGATTGAACAGGCCGCGTCCGAAAAACCGCTTCTGATGCGTGTACACATCGACGAGATCTCCCGCCGCCGGAGTGCCGAGGACCTCGGCCACATTGTTGTCGAACACCCAGAGATGGCCGTAGTAACGAGGCCCTGCTCGCTCGGCGGTCAGGCGGACTCTCGCGGTGGAACCGGTCAGGAGTTGTGTCATGGTGGTGATCTATCCAGGGTGCAGGTGATCAATGGCATGTTGGCGATGCGGTGCAAATGGCTCACGAGGGTGCCTGAAATCACGCCGTGAAGCAACCGGGCGCCGCGATTGTTTGCGCGCTTGACCTTCCCCGGCACCTATGGTTTGCTGCGAGAAGAACGGGCAGCGACCCGTCACCTGCTAACGGAGCGGCCACACTTTATGACGACACACACGATCGGCACGGCAGTTTTGGATCGGCTTCATCGCCTCGGCGTGCGCCATATGTTCGGCATTCCCGGCGACTATGTGCTGGGCCTCTATAAATTGATGGAGTCCTCGCCGATTCAACACGTGGCCACCACGCGGGAAGACTGCGCCGGTTTCGCCGCCGACGCCTATGCGCGGATCAACGGCATCGGGGCCCTCTGCGTCACCTATTGTGTCGGGGGACTCAACACAGTCAATGCCATTGCCTGCGCCTACGCGGAACGATCACCCGTCGTGTTACTGACCGGATCGCCCGGACTGTCGGAGCGCGCCCGCAACCCTTATCTCCACCACATGGTCCGCGAGTTCTCGACCCAGCGCGAGGTCTTTGAAAAAATGACGGTGGCGGCGGTCAGCCTGGAAGATCCGCTGACGGCGGAGCGTGAAATGGATCGCGCGTTCGCCGCCTTGCTGCGCTATCGGCGCCCCATCTATCTCGAGATCCCTCGCGACATGGTGCATGTGCCGCTGGCATACACCTCGCATAAAACGAGCACCTTAGATGAACCGACCGACAAGGCCGCCTTGAGTGAAGCTGTAGCCGAGGTGCGCGCCATGTTGGAGTCGGCCAAACGCCCGGTGATCTTAGCCGGCGCTGAAGTGGGTCGCTTCGGGCTCCACGACGAGTTGACGAAACTCGTCGAACGGTTGAACGTGCCGATCGCCTCCACGCTCCTCGGGAAATCCATCATCCGTGAAGACCATCCGCTCTACGTCGGTGTTTACAGCGGATTAGTCGCCCGTGACGAGGTGAAGGAATTCGTGAACCAAACGGATTGCTTGCTCATCCTCGGGTCGATCCTGTCGGACGTGGAGGATCTGGACGCCCGCAGCGCCCTGTTTTCCGACGGCCATACCATCCACGCCACTGCGGATCGGGTCGCCATCAAGCACCATCGATACGATTCCATCCGCTTCGAGGATTTCGTCAAAGCACTCGCCAATGCGCCGCTGCCCTCCTTTCCCAAGCCGCAGCTGCCTGCGCCGCGCGTTCCCGAAGAGCCGATGCCTCCGGCCGAAGCGTCGGTCAGCCTGCACGGCGTCTTCCGCCATCTCGATACGGTGCTGCAGGAGAAAACGCTGGTCATCGCCGATGTCGGCGAATCGCTCTTTGCCTCGGTCGATCTGCACGTCCACCGGCGTTTCGAGTTTTTGTCACCGGCCTACTATACGTCGATGGGCTTCGCCGTTCCGGCGGCCGTGGGGGCCTCGTTTGCCGACCCGTCCTTACGGCCCATCGTCCTGGTGGGAGACGGGGCGTTTCAGATGACCGGGTCGGAACTCTCCACCGCCGTGCGATACCGGCAGGCGCCGGTGGTGATCGTCCTGAATAATCACGGCTATTCCACTGAACGCGAGATCCTGGAAGGGCCGTTTAACGACATTCACGAATGGCGGTACGAACGGATCTGCGACCTCATCGGCGGGGGTCAGGGCTCGCGCGTCGCCACTCACGGTGAATTCGTCGAAACATTGGCCAAGGCATTGGCCGATCCCAGCCAGCCCTATGTCATCAACGTCTTACTCGATCCGTCCGACCGTTCTCCGGCCATGATGCGTCTCGCCAGACGGCTGGCCAAGCGCCTCTCCACCGACCGTCCGTAGGGATGGGTCACCTATCGAAGTCGCCGCGTCCCCGCTTGGAGAACGCCACCGATTTCCACCTACCTCCAGACCTGTTTCACCCTGATACAATGCGGGGATAGCCCTCCTGCCCCATTGACCCTTCATGGACAAATGTGGTCTCCTAGGAGCGGACTTGTCGAATTGTCATTTGCTGGGGAATTCGCCACTATGTCTCCTAAGATGCCGGACGGAAGGACGATGCGCGACGGTCAACCTGTTTCTGCGCGACTCAACAATGTCGTGACTACCGAGCGGGAGTTCGATGAGCTGGTCACGAAGTCGCTGCCGGAACTGTTGGATCGTGCCACCAGTCAGACCAAGCGCTTCCTCCGAGAAACGAATCAATGGGGCGACGATATCACTCACGAAAAACTGGCGCTTCGCTGGGGGTATGAATTGGTGGAGCGTTTTGTCGTCTTCGGCCGCACCGAAGTGCCCTGCAGGCCGTTTTTTCTGTTAGACAGCCTGATCGCGAAATCCTTCAGCCAGCCGGATCCCTTGTGCTACCACAAGGAGTTGCTGACCCCGGTGGGGCGCTTTCTCGATGGGCTAGCTTCCCGCGCCGTCGTCAGCCGCGATGCGCTGATCGCGCTGTTTTACCACTTTTACGGGTTCAGTCAGGCGCATGTGGTGAAGCTCCTGGGTTTTGGACAGGCGGAAAGCCAGCGCGTCTATAAGAACTTCGAGCGGTGGCGCCAATCGGGATGGCAACGCACGATGAACGAAACCGGGCTGAGCGGCTCGGAAATTGAAATCCTGGAGCAGGAATTGCGCACCAGGCCCGACCACCTCAATAACGAAGTGGATCGGCTGATGCCCGTCTTGCAGTCGCATTATCGAAAAAGCGAACCGGAACATTATCCCTGCTTGTCGGAACAAAAGTGGGGGCAACTTTTTCACGATGACTACGGCCACGACTACCGCGTTTGGCATCTGGCGTTTTGCCGCGATTGTTTTCTGGAAGTCGCAGATCGCCGGCACGCCGAGGTCAGCAACGGGTTGAAGCCGCAAGTCAATCTCCATATACATCCGCTGAAAAAGGGAGGCGTCTTGGCGCTCTTTGGAGGCGATCGGGGAGGACGGCACCATGGAAACACCAGAGCTCAACGACTATCGCGCACATCTGCTTGACGCGCTGGATGACCAGCCGCGCCGCGCGGCGGAAGAACGCCCTGGGTTTCTCCAGGTCTTGGTCAATCACGAGCGCATCGGCACGTTGAATTGTGCGCAGACCGATCCCTCCTTCGCCTATACGGCCCGCGAGCGCAGCATTCAACACCTCGAACTGCGGAGCGAGTCGGGCGCGCTGATCGGCGGCTGTGTGGCGCCCGAAGCCGGCCAGAAGAGCGTGCGTGTGCCGGTCGGCAAAGGCAGCCTCACCCTCCATGTGCAAAACCATTTCGACGGCGGTTCGCTGCGGGTGCAGTACGAGGTCGCCCCCGGGTGGTGGTCTCAGCTGGCAACAGCCATCGGTTTGCCGGCCGGCGCTGCCGTCGCTTCAACGCAGGCCAGCCCGGTGTGGTCCATGACGACAGCCTTCGCGCAAGTCGTGCTGGCCGTCGGAGTCGTCGCGCTGTTGGCTGAACGGATTCCGGTTTGGATAGGCTCAGAAGATCGTGCGCATCAGCTGGAAGAAGAATTGGCCGCCCGGCAATCGACCCAAGACCAGATCGATCAGGTCCACCGGCAGCTGGCGCAGCTGGTCGAATCGCAAGCGGCAGCCACGGCGGTCTCACGCACCGAGCAGGATCGCATTGCGCAATTGAATACCCTCATCGATACCGTCGCCCATACGCAACAACGCCTCAATGCCCAAGTTGTCGCCGTACAGGAAGATCTCAAGACCGTGAAAACCGATGTCGCGCAGGAAGTGCAAACCGGCATGCGCGTGGCCGCGAGTGCGGTCGAAGCCGACCGCGAACTCGTTCGGCAGGATCTCCAGGCGGTGAAGTCGGTCAATGAAACCCTGGTCAAACAGGTTGCGTTGCTGGAAAGCCGCAATCGAGAATTGCATGCACGTCTGGCCCTGACCTCGCTCGAAGTCGCCAAAGCCAATGCATCGTCCAAACCCGCAGTCGTGGCAAAGAACGAGC
Source organism: Nitrospira sp. (assembly GCA_022226935.1). Taxonomy (GTDB): domain Bacteria; phylum Nitrospirota; class Nitrospiria; order Nitrospirales; family Nitrospiraceae; genus Nitrospira_A. The sequence continues at coordinate 555,697 of CP092081.1, read as the reverse complement.
CGCCGAAGGAGACCCCTGCCCCGACCGCGGTCGCGGTGTCGGATAATCTTCGCGAGGCAGATCGTCAGGCCTTCATGTTCTGGGTTGCCTTCCAGGACGGCACCACGGAAAAAAGCATTGAGGATCTGGTGCAGGAACTCAACGGCATCAAGAAAGGGCCGATGAAGTCGGGCTGGTATTCCGTCGAAGTGAATCTGCCCAATCCTGAGCCTCCGGACCGATTTCTGGAGTCTGTGAAACGAGCCAAGATCGTGAAGTCGGTCGTGACGAGCAAGGCCATGCCTCCGGCGCAATAACAGCGATCTCCTCTCAGCACATTCACCCGCTCGGACGGTTGGTGTCAGCCTCCAGTGATGGATGCGGCCCCTACCGCACCGGGCATTAACGAAAACAGCCACCCTCGCGCCACCCTGCACTGGAGGGATCATGTCGGACTTTCATCAGAATGGTCTCGTGACCGTGTTGCACCGCCTCGGCGACTCCAACCTTGAGCAACTGGAAAAGGAGTTGGAGCGGCACGCGGCCTCCAACCCGATCGCTCTTGTCCTCCCCTCGCTTTATTCCGAGCTGGAAAATCCTGCGCTGAAACATATCGTCCAGGTGCTGAAAGACATCCGGTACGTCAACGAGATCGTCATCTCGCTGGATCGCGCCTCGGCGCTGGAATTCCGGCTGGCCAAACAATTTTTTTCCGTGCTGCCGCAACGAGTGCGGATCGTCTGGAACGACGGCGCCGGTATTCAGGACATCCTGAAATTGCTGGCGCAAGCCGAACTCGACACCGGATTGCAGGGCAAAGGCCGGGGATGTTGGATGGCCTTCGGGTATGTCCTGGCCCGCGGAGAAAGCAACGTCATTGCGCTGCACGACTGCGACATTCTGAGCTACAACCGCGAATACCTCGCGAGACTCTGCTATCCGATCGTCAACACCAATCTCGGTTACGAATTCTGCAAGGGCTACTACAGCCGGGTCACCAATCGTCTGCACGGCCGCGTCACGCGCCTGTATTTCACCCCGCTGATTCGCAGCCTGCAGCAGGTGGCCGGCGCTCACCCGCTGCTCACCTTCCTGGACAGTTTCCGTTACCCGCTGGCGGGCGAGTTCGCCATGGTGCGCGACTTGGCCTGGATCAACCGAGTGCCCGGCGATTGGGGATTGGAAGTCGGCGTATTGTCGGAAATCTATCGTAATTGCGCGCTCCGGCGGATTTGCCAGGCCGATATCGCCGATGCCTATGAGCACAAGCACCAGGGATTGTCGGCGGACAATGCCGAACAGGGACTGCAGAAAATGTGTGTGGACATCACCAAATCGCTGTTCCGGAACCTCGCCAGCGAAGGGGTGGTGTTGTCGGAGGGTGTGCTCAAAACCTTGCGCGCGACCTACTTACAGTCGGCGCAGGAAGCCATCACGCGCTACCAGAACGATGCCGCCATCAACAGCTTACAGTTCGACCGGCATGCCGAACGGATGGCCGTCGAGGTCTTCCTCAAAGGCATGAAGATCGCCACCGAGGCGTTTCTGGAAGACCCCCTCGGCGTGCCGATGATCTCCAACTGGAGCCGGGTCACCGGCGCCATCCCTGATGTATTCGAACGGCTGATCGGCGCCGTCGAGCGAGACCACGACTGGGATCCAGTCGGAGACCGGGTGTAAGGAAGTTCAGAACTTCATAGAACAGTTGGTCCACAGAAGAACTACCGATCGAATCAGCCTTCTGATCGGCGACTAGGTGGGAATGATGTCAGCCGCCCGCTTAGCCCCCAACACCAATAACACCAGTGAACGATCTGTGAGCAGGTACTGCGCGCCCACCTTAAAGGTTTGGTCCTGAGGGCGTTCCGGCAGATTGGTATCAAGCAACAGAGTCCATTCGGAGGCACCGACACATGGAGGCAGGGTAAACTGAACAGGCTCATGGTGCCCATTGATGAGGACGAGCACCGTGACGTCCTTCCCTGGCTGTCGACGCCCGGTTGTCGGCGCCCGCCCATCCAGGAGCATGCCAAAACAATGGATCGTCGTATCGGTCCAATGATGTTCTTCCATCGGCCCGCCATTAGCATTGATCCACGTCACATCCCGAACACCGGAATCCTCGGCAAGCAGTCCTGTCAAAAACAGATTGCGTCGTAATATGGGATAGTGGTGACGGAACGCGATCAGCTGTTTAACGAATTGAAAGAGGGATGATCGTGTGTCGAGCAGCGTCCAATCCACCCAACTGATCTCATTGTCCTGACAATACGCGTTGTTGTTGCCCCGTTGAGTGCGTGCAAATTCATCGCCTGCCAACAGCATCGGTGTCCCTTGCGAGAGCAGCAAGGTCCCCATCAGATTGCGCATCTGGCGGTCACGCAACGCGTTGATCGCGGTATCTTCCGTCGGCCCTTCCGCGCCGCAATTCCACGAGCGATTGTTGGAGGAGCCGTCCTGGTTGTCCTCCCCATTCGCCTCGTTGTGCTTTTCATTAAACGCCACCACATCATGCAGCGTAAAGCCGTCGTGTGCCGTGACGAAGTTGACGCAAGACCAGGGCCGCCTGCCTTGATGATGAAAGACCGATGCAGACGCGCACAGTCGATCCGCGAGAGTTGTGGCAGCCAGTTCGCCGCGCCAAAAATCGCGCACATCATCCCGAAACTTATCGTTCCACTCGGCCCATCCCGGAGGAAATCCTCCAACTTGATACCCACCCGGGCCACAATCCCAGGGCTCGGCAATCAGCTTCACTGTGGCGAGCAAGGGGTCCTGACTGCACACCTTCAAGAATCCGCTTCGATTGTCGAACCCATTCGGCTCACGGGCGAGCACTGTTCCAAGGTCGAAGCGGAACCCGTCCACGTGCATCTGTTGGACGGCATACCGCAAACTATCGGTCACTAACTGAATGACCCGCGGATGGCTCAGATTCAGGGTGTTCCCGGTCCCCGTATCGTTGATGTAATAACGTTGCTGCTCGGGCTGGAGACGATAATAGCTGGCATTGTCGATGCCCTTGAAGGATAGTGTCGGACCAAGTTCATTGCCTTCCGCAGTGTGGTTGTAGACTACATCTAGAATCACTTCGAAGCCCGCATCGTGGAAGCGGGCAATCATTTCTTTGCATTCTCGAACGCTCTCAGGCCGATTGGCCGCATACCGCGGATCCGGCGCAAAAAATCCAATGCTGTTATAGCCCCAATAATTGGTCAGCCCTTTTTCCAATAGATGACTGTCATTGACGAAGGTATGGATCGGGAGCAGCTCGATGGAGGTGACTCCCAACGATTGCAGGTACGCCAGCACATCTTTGGTCGCCAGCCCTTCATAGGTCCCTTGGAGCGCGGGCGGCACCGCCGGGTGAAGCTTCGTGAAACCCCGCACGTGCATTTCGTAGATGACGGTATCGTCCCACGGGATGGCTTTCCGATCCCGAGGTCCCGACCAATCGAAGTTTTGGTCGACCACCGTGCACTTTGGCATAAATGGCGCACTGTCACGTTCATCAAACGTCAGATCATCACCGGACTCCATCTGATAACCGAACAATGCCGGGTTCCACTGCAGCTCCCCCATATGAGCATAGGCATAGGGATCGAGCAGCAGCTTGTTGGGATTAAAGCGATGCCCCGCTTCAGGTTCATAGGGACCATGGACACGATAACCATAGGGTGTCCCCGGATGAATTCCAGGCAGATACCCATGCCAGATCTGATCCGTGTATTCAGGCAGCGACACGCGATCGATTTCTTTTTCTCCCGTCGAGTCGAAGAGGCACAACTCCACTTTCGTCGCGTGGGCGGAAAACAGACTGAAATTGGTCCCCTGTCCGTCCCACGTGGCACCCCGTGGCGTGGGACGCCCTTCAAGCACTTCTATCATAATTGATGCAGTCCTCCTCCAACGTGATCGTACCACTGCGCAGCGGGCTCCGCGAATGAGGAGGAGCCCGGCCATGGATTCCAACGGTGCTGGTAGTCACCTGAAGAACATCACCTGGCACTCCTCCTGTTCCCATAGGCGACAGAAACCACGCGCCCCCTCATCTAACTTCTCAAGGCACCTCGTCTTCCGCTTAACGCAAGGATGAGAACGATCAACAGGAGAAGCCCCAGTCCACCTGAAGGGTAATAGCCCCACCCGCTACTGTAAGGCCACGTGGGCAGCGCACCCACCAGCAACAAGATGAGAATGACCAGGAGTATGTTGGGCATGGAGTCTCCTTTCTAAGAGAAATGGGCCACACCGTACAAGTACAAGGAAATCAGAGGGGCAGAGACTGGGGATGTCCCTGGTCAAGGCATCAATGAACCCAAGGCGACCTAGTGTGACAGACGGAGCTCGTGCGACTATCAAAATCCGGCAGGGAACACATCCGTCGAACGGACCTCACCGGACCAAGGTTGTAAACGTTGTAGCGGTTCGAACCGGGGAGATAGACTTCTTGGGATACGAGGAGTCACAAGCGTACTGTGGGCGGAACTCGCAGCGAGTTCACTCAGGTTCAAGGGAGGCTTAACCTGACCCATGAGACCATGTTGGCCCAAGCTGAGAATAGTGACGAGACCTTCCTACTTGAGGTGCGAAGCCATCTCCTGAAGCTAGTTGGTTAAATACCGGTCACGGACATTACATTGAGCGATCCGTCCAAGCTGTCGATGATGATACACGCACATCCAGCACGGCCAGGGAAAAGGACGAATCTTACCTCTTCCCCTTCTGCGCGAATACCGTCGCATCGCAGGCGATGTACTTAATTTGTTTCATCGGGACAATGATGACTTCCTTGGCCGAGTCCACTTCCAGCACTTCCATGTCTTCGCTGATGGTATGACGAATGGCATCCTTCACGAGCAGCTCCTGATTATCAGCAAACACGACTTTCACCCAATATTGCACGAGACACGCTCCTTGTTAGAGATGATGGTGCTCGGTCTTTCCCAATTCCTGTGATCGTTGCGTGGCAGCTTCGACGGCCGACATTAAGGTGGCCCGCAGCTTGCCTCGTTCCAATTGATTCAATCCGGAAATGGTGGTCCCGCCAGGCGAGGCTACGCGGTCCTTCAATACGGCCGGATGCTCGCCTTGTTCCAACACCATGCCGGCCGCGCCGGCCACCGTGTGCGCCGCCAACAGTTGCGCGGTGGATCGCGGCAGACCAGCCAAGACCCCGCCGTCGGCCAGCGCCTCGATCATGGCGAACACGTAGGCCGGACCGCTTCCACTCAAGCCGGTCACGGCGTCCAACAGTCGTTCCTCCACTACGACGGCTATGCCAACCGATTCAAACAACTGCCGAGCGGTCTCTCGATCCTCGGACGACATGTCGAGTGCAAGACTCATCGCCGTCACACCCTCGCCGATCGTAGATGGCGTATTCGGCATGGCACGGATCAGCCTGGTCGCGGTAAGCAAATGATGCCGCATGCGAGACAAGGGATAACCGGCAGCCACTGAGATGATGAGCGGATGCGACGCAAGTGCAGGTGCGAGTTCTCTCAGCACCTCATCGAGCACCTGCGGTTCGACGCAAAGCACCACGATGTCCGCCCCTCGAACCGCCGCCTGATTGTCGGCCGTCACGGCCACGCCGAATGTGCGGCTCAAAAATTCGCGTCGCGAGGCGAGCGGGTCGCTGACGGCGAGACGATCCGGCGTAGTCAGGCCATTCCGCAGCAGGCCGGCCATCAACGCCTCAGCCATATTACCGCCGCCGACAAAGCCGATCTGCCGTCCGGTCAACATGGCGCGATTATACGGAGGCCGTTCAAGCCGGCGCAACTTGCAACCGCTGGAAGGGGTTGCTATAGAGTGATGGTCAGTATGCCATCATCGTCATTTTGAGCAGAACGGAGCCGACATGAGATGCATCCTTTCGCTTGTCATCCTGGGAGTTCTCCTGCTGTTCGGCGATCCAAGCTGGGCCCGCCGGGAGGCCCTGACCGCCGAGCAAAAGAGCCAGATGGAACGCATCGACCGGGTGTTGATCACGGTCCTGGCCCTGTCGGACAAGGGCGTGGTTGATGCCAGCCCCCTCGTCGAGGTCGTGGTCAATCGCATGAAGGAATTCGGCTATACTCCGGTGACGGACCCGGCGCAGCCGCATGATGTCGAGTTGAAGATCAAGTGCGAGCAGAAAAAGACCTGGGAAGGCACGACCACGATGGGGAGCGACGCCGATCTTCCTGATGCGCCATCTCGTATTTGGAAAGGACCGGCCTGCCAGCTCGGCTATCTGCTCAACGGCAAAAAAATGGCTTGGCGCAAGGAGGTCCGTACAGACTTCGATGATGTCCAGGCTGCGGCGACGCTTGCAAAGGCCGGCGATCCCACGACCTTTGCCATGGCCAAGTTACAGGCCCGCCTCGAAGAGTACGATTTTCCCGCCCTCATCACGGCTGAATGGGGACAAGAAGCACGCCTGTTCCGGCTTTACGATGACCCCAAAACGCCGGTGGCCCGCAAGGTCAAACTCGTGGCCTTGTTCGGCGACCTCTTCTCGGTGAAAGCCATTCCACGCTTGCTGGACGGACTCAATGGCCCGGATCGGAGCATCGCGAAAGCCTCCGCGCTGGCCCTCGGCAATATCGGCCAGAAAGATACGATTCCCGTCCTCATCAAAACGATGAAAAACGGCGCTCCGGATTTACGAGCCCCCGCGGCAAAGGCGCTGGGAATCGTCGGCGCCTTGCATGGGGACTTCACCATCGTCGATCCTCTACTCGAAACGCTCAACACCGAGGACGTGGCCGTGAAAACCGAGGTCGCCTGGGCGCTCGGGAAATTGCCGGATATGCGGGCCTATGAGCCGCTCTTTGCGCTTCAGAAATCGCTGTACCATGTCCATGAAAACGATGCCGACCCGAATCTCGTCAAATTGAAGGAAGCCGTCAATTGGAGCATCAAGCAAATCGATACCTGGGAACACGTACAGTGAGTAATAGCCTGTGCATCGGCCAGTGCGGACGTTTGGCCGGCGCATCGGTTCTCGCATTATCCATGCTGATGGCCGCTACCGGAATGGGACAGGCTCAGGTGGTCGGCGATGAGGCGGAGCTCGACCGGCTCAGGGCCAAGGCAGAAGAGGCGATGGGGAATGATGATGCGGAAGGCGCGGCCATGAATATGGGCCGCGCGGCATTGATGGCGGCCCAACTCCGGAAACGTCAGACGGAACCGGCGTTGCGGCAGGCGTTCAAAGCCACCGAACACCTGTATCGATCACAGGAACATGGCTATCGCGGGCTGGCGCTTTTCCGGCGAGCCGGTGGGGAACTTCCCGCCTCAGCCGGCGTGTGCGGCAGCCTCCAGCTGGCCCAGCTTGAACTGCAGCACGCCCAGGATACCTTCGCGGCATCGGAGCCAGCAGACAAATCGAATACGGCCTCCCCTCGACTGCCCGTCATCCGCCAAACGACAGAGGATTGGGCCATTGTGCTGTCGTCGATGCACAGCGAGTTTCGCTGCCCCAGCTAGCTGGACGTTGAAAAAGGCCGCCAGCTTCGTCCTCGCGTCGCTCAGCGGCTCGACCTCCCGAGTACCCTGCGGGTCAGTCATTTTTCACCGGCGGCGGATTCCAGTTTTCACTCACCAGACACGTCGACCGACTGTATGTCCGCAGGATGCGCAAACAGCTCGTCCGGCAAGGCCGCAGCAATACGAGGAGGCGAGGCCACAGTGTTCTTACCCGCCCGCCCCGAGCTTGCCAAGACAAGCTCTTTTCCCATGTGCGGTACGTTGAGCCTCTGAGCGATGCGAGAACGCCGCCGGCGGGCTGTTTCCGCATCCTGCATCCACTAGTCGTCTTCGGGATTAATGATATGCAACCCGGCAGGACGGCAGGCGGCCAGCAGCTGTTTGTCTGCGCTGACGACTGTCAACCTGAGCGGCTTCAACTCCAGGGCCAAGGCGAGATGCAGGAGCTGCGGCGAGCGCAGGGCCGGATAGTCCAAAATTAACTCCTTCGCGGCCAGATAGGTCTCCATTGTCGGTGAGATAAACTGAAAGAGCCCTTGCGAGGCTTCCATCTCGAACTTGTACAAGACCGAATAACAATCGTCGCGGGTGATTTCTCCCTGCTGTGAGCGAACAGACAAGGCCGAATAAAAATCCGTCACACTCCACATGGGCAGAATCGCGACCTTCCCACGCTTCACCATGAGTTTGTTGACGATACGCGTCCCTCGCTCCATGCTGTAGCGTTTGACCAGCGCCGTGGAATCAAAATAGTAATAGGGCATCCTAGACCCTCCCCTTCAAGAGACTGTCGGCCAACGGCGACTGGAGCTTGGAGAGGCGATCCTGCAGCTCATCCAGCGGCAATTCTTCATAGTAGCCTTGTTTGCGGAAGATGCTCACGATGTCGCTCTTCAGCACCTGCTGCGTATCGGCAGTGAGCCGTTCACGCAGATGTTTTTTCATCGCCTGGCTGGACATCCGGCGTCCGCCGCCGGCCTCTCCCGCCTTCCGGGTCCCTATCTTTCCCATTCCCTCTCCTCTCTCCTAGGGTGAATTCGCAGCCGTTAACGACTGAGCGGCGGTTGACCCGCCTCTTTCGGACAACCAGACGGCGCAGAGGATGACACCGATAACTCCCTCTCTCCGTAGATATGCGCGGCCACCGCATGGGCCAGGTCTGATGAAAACTCCTGCTGCATGACACGAACGGCCTTGGCGGCAGCCTCGCGTTCCGTCACATGCCCTTCTTTTCCGCCTTTCGATACCGCACCGATCACACGGTGAGTCGACATTTCTTCGATCACCGCATCCGTACACCACCGCACATAGCGAAACTGCGGATCAGGCACTTCGATCGGCCACATCCGCACGGTTCCAGTGATCAGCAATTCCGCCGACGCCGATCCGGGGCCATGGCCGACAACGGAGAACCCTTCCTGTGCAAGACCTTCGATGAGCGCCCGCTCGAGCGGCTCCGCCTGCTCACCCGAGACGTCCACGGCCACGCCCAAATTCGCCGCGAGATACTGTTCCAATTCAGCGGTCAATTCGGCCACGCGATAGGCGGCGGGATGCCCCTGCCCGTTCGACCGGATCGTACGCAGGTCGGTGTTGTAGGCTTCGCGGAGGACCAGATTCTTGGCGGCTCGCTTCAGATTCCGCACGTGTGCCAGCTTGTCCTGGGCCTGGTGCGCTTCCGTGACCTCCGTCTGAATCGACCGATCGAGGTCGGCCAGACGTTCCAGCATCGCCGATTCGGCTTGCGCCCGGTTCATGCCTGCCAGAGCATAGTACTGTCGCGCCTTTTGGTCAAACCAGGTATCGAGGATCTGGACATTTTCCAGCACCTTATCCGTCGTCACCCGCGTGACATTGTCCAGGATCAGCTTGCGTTGCGTGTTCGTCTGCCCGCGGGATTCAACGACCAGGTATGATTCCCAGTCCTTGGCCTGCGCGGTAATTTCAGCTTTAAAAATACGTGACACCGCCGCATAGGCCTGTTCAGTCGCCTGCGGGCGCGAATCGGCCTGGCCGACGCCCACGAGGTACTGCGTGGAAGGAAATTGGGTGCTGCCGCCATCGATCCAGGTCGGACGGGATGACCCGCCGCCCCACCCGCACCCGGCGCACAGCAGCAGGACCAGAGCTACTAGGCTGATTCGCGTACCTCGACCCAAGGCCATGGCTCTGACTGCCTTCATAACATCACTCGTTCGATCACGAAGAGCGTTTGTCCGGCCCGCAGAACGAGAGGACGCGGCGCGTCGACCTGCGGCATTCCATTGCCTCGAACCATGGCTTGAATCCGGCTTTCATATTCGCCGGGCGGCACCCACAGGCGGGAGATTTGAATCTCATCCGGCAAGGTACGCCAACTTCTGGTGTCGGCGGATTCCGACGCCACGGCCAGCCCATGCGCGAGGAGTCCCACGAGCAACCCCACCCACGGCGCGTCGCCTTTATTCACCGCATGCTGCGATCCGCGTGTGGCAGCTTCGGCCGCGGCAAATTTCACGGCCGCTCTGGCGAGGGCCTTGGTGGTGATTCCAGGGAGGCGATCAGAGAGAGACCGCTCAGCCAGCGCGGTGCCATTGTAGACTAGCTCGGATGTCGCAGAAATCGGCTCTCCTCCGCGAGGAACCAAGGTGACCGTCTCATGCACCACCTGCGTTTTCTGCAGAATCAGTTTAGGCAAAGCGACCCGCACGAGTCGTCCATTCAAGCCGTACAACACACTGTCCGCCACCCGACGCTCCTGGCGATTGGACGCATGGATGACGCCGCGATTCAGCAGGACCAGTTGCAGCGCGCTCAGACTGATAGGAATGTCGAGAAACGCGTCTTCCTTGCGCGGCGCGCGGCCATTATAGCCGATCACGACAACCTGGGCGAGATTCTGCTGGTCGGCGCGAGGCATCCAATGCGTGTCAGGAAACAGGCGCTTGTATTCCTCGAACTCGGTCGTCATATGCAGCGCATCGGTCGTCCTCAGTAAATCCGCGCGGAGCATCGGCGGCATGGGCGTCCGCGCCCACATCTTCGTCGCGTCGTAAATGTCATAGGCCTTCCGATAGGCGATGAAGGCGTTATTCAGATCGCCGGTCGCCTCGTACAACACGCCCGTCAGATAACGGGCAAAGGCATCTTCGCGGTAGCCGTCCTTTTCCTTGGCGGTATCGGACAAGACGTTCAGCCGATGATCGATCTGCCGAGCCTCGACAACGGCTTCCATCAGTTGCCCCATCGCGGCGTAATTCAGCGCTTTGATGATGTTGATCATCACATGTTCGTAGGGATCGCCTTCATAGGGCAATACATTGTCGTTGGTCAGGAAGGCCGCGGTCTCCGTCCTGATCGTCCTCGTGTAGAGGCGTTCGACTTCCTGCGCCGCCGATTCAAGCTGCACATTGCTCTGCATGTACTCGCCGGCGAGGTGCAGCGTCATTCCCCGGTCCATACTGTAGAGCAGACGATTGCGCGGTCCATATTCGGACTCCGCCTGCGCCATGATGGCATCCGCCCGTCGAGCATCGTGTGCCGCCAGGCTTTGATCGATGAGGAGATAGTGGTTGGAGGACAACCCGCAGCCGGACAACACCCACATCAGGCCCCAACAGATCAGCGAAACTGAAGGCCAAGAAATGAAACGGCCTCCCCGAGGGGAGGCCGTGGTCGATGGGAGGTGGGGTCTCAACTGAATACGTCTGGCTAAAAAATCGTGCGTTTCTTTTCGATGACTTTCTTGATCTTTTTCTGGCCGAACCAGGACTTCACATTGTTTTCCAGGTCGACCATTTCCAGATCGATCTGATAGAAGACCGCTTTGGCCCCGTCCTGCTCGTCAAGAATGGTGGCAATGCTGCCACGCATCATATAATCCGCGCCGATTTCCTTGCCCGGCGCTTTTTGCGTATCTTCTCGGGCATGCACAGCCTGTTCGCGGCGTTCCTCCCGCACCTCATCTCGTTCACCCTTGGCGGCGACGAACGTGACTTTCTGCGAATTGGTCAACTCTCGCTCCAGATCGTTCACGAACGTCTGCACGTTGATATGCTCATGGCTCTTATTGAGCACCGTTCCGACGATCACCACGGGCTGGCGATTCTTGCCCTTCGTGAAGTTGCCGAGCCAGGGATTCGCGAGGGCTTCCTTCACCATCGCCTCGGCCACCATTTGGGAGTCCGTATCGTTCCAACGCCCGCTGAGGTCAGTGACCGTCCCCGTATCGACCCGCGTCACCTTGGTCTCGTGGCCGCACCCGCTGACCGCAGCGGCACAGCCCACCAGCAGCCCCACGACACATGCTCGCAACACTGAACGCTCCCCCCGTTCGATCATGCTCACTCCTCCCGGCCACAAACCCGGATCACGCCTCGATTATTTGGTCGCCCGCTTGTCTTCTTCTTTCTCCAGACGATCGAACAACCGGTCGGCATTCTTGCGCACGAAGTCACGGACCTGGCTATTGAGTTCTTTGGCTTGCTCCAGATTATTCTTCATGTCTTCAAGGCTGAGCTTGGTGAGGACGTAATAGGTGCCGGACTTCTCATCCTTATACCGGTCCATGGGCTTGACGCCGTTCAGCGTCACCGCGGAGAACGTTTTCACGGCCCGCTCGATGTTCTGCTCTTCACTGTTGCGAGAAAAATCACCGGCCGTCGTGGAGGCCGCATAATCGCGCATCAAATACGCGGTGTACGTTTCAAAGGTCTTGGCGATTTCCGCGCGGCTGCGATTCTCCGCCGTATCCCAGGCTAACGGTTCGTTCCGCACGCCCACCACCGAGCCGACACCATAGAAGGATTTGTCGCTTTTTTCATTGAAGGCGCCGGATCCTTTTTTGACCCAGTTCGGGGGACCACCGCAGGCCGTCAGCCCGATGAGGAGTACCAGCATCAACGCGCTTCCGGTGAACTTCGAGAAAGCCCCCTCTACTCTGCTCATACGATTCCTCCTTGGTGTGGCACCTGTGAGATCCGATGGCTCGGTTGTATGCGGCAAGATGATGGAAGATCGACGTGTGTGGTTCACTGGGTGACGAGACACAATGGCGCGAAAAAACGAGTTTTTATGCTAACATGCACCCCCAAGGCTGTCAACGCGGAACCGGTCTGGCGGTTGACGTCCGCACCCGCAAGGGAAACATTTTTACGTAGCATGCGCGAAGGAGATGAAACCAATGGCTGACGTTCAGATTGAAGACGGCATCATTCGGGTCGTTCAACTCGATATTCAGGATCCGAAGGCGGCCGCCGTGCTGGCGGAATATCCCCAAGTGCGTTGGCCCGAGATCACGCGCCGAGCGTTGAAGATCGGACTGGGATATCTGAAGGGTGGCGGTAAGGACTAGCCGTAGAATGAGAGCCACTACGTCGCAGCACGTTCTCTCACGGCGCAAAACACTCAATAGAGTCTGACGATGTTCCAGGTGGTGCTGCTAGGGAGCGGGTCTCTCACCGGGAGCACGATCACCCTGAACGGCGCGGGTGGCGCGCTCGCTCTGGCCGCCTAATTCCAAATATCGGCGAAAGGCGTCGATCGACTTCAGCGGCTCATTCAAGTGGTCGGCGTACAGGGTGCCCAGCGAAAAATAGACATCGGTATAGGTCGGATTCACGGCCAATGCCTGCAGCATCGCCCGCTCCGCCTCTTGGTGCTGGCCTTTCTTTTCGAGGGCCAGCGCCAATGAGTAGTGGGAGTCCGGATTCTGGGGCGCATGCTGCACCGCGGCCTGCGCCGCCGCCAATGATTCCTCGAGGTTGGGCAACACCTCCAGGCGGATATAACTCTTCAACACATACGCGTCACCGAAAGACGGATCGTAAGTGATGGCGCGATTAAGCCGCTCCAGCGCTTCTTCGGCCGACTTCTGCTGCTGCAATAACGCGAATGCCTGTTCATATTGAACCCGGGCTTCCTTTATCCGGTCTGCTTCGGTGCTCGGTTCCTTGCCGACCGAAAACATGTCCTTCCGCCCTTCGACGAGAATGACGTCGCCGTCCCCCTCGAGTTGAAGGAACTGCGGATGTTGCGCGCCCTTGGTCTCACGCTCCACGTCCTGCTTCACCTGGGCCGCGAGTTCACTGGCCATGATCCAACCGTTTTTATTCAGGTCTGCCGCACCCTTCAGCCCGGCTACCAACGCCGTCACGAACGCGCTCTGCCCCGCCGCACGACTAACTGATTCTTCCTTTTCGGCTGCCGTGAGTACTTGCACCGATCGCTTCTCGGTGTCATCTTCCGGCGACAACCGCCCTTCCAGCGAGAGGGGCTGCGGCGCCGTCACGTCCCAGCCACGCAGGTTGGCATCGAACACCATCAGGATATGTTTGGAGGCCGACCGCCGGCTGAACTCCTTGAGCTGATCCAGGGTAATGGCTTTGGCGGGATTGCTCAGCTGCGCGTCCCACGGCACCACAAAGCCCGAATCCTTGGATTGAGAATCCTGCATCACCCCGGCATGGCCGGCGAAAAAGAAGACGATGCGGTCCTGCCGACCCACTTTCCGCGGCAGGTAGTCATTGAGGATGTGAAGCAGACGTTTAGAGGCCGCCTCCTTGTCCTGGATTTCAATGACCTCATCGAACCCGAGCCCTCGCAACGCCTCAGCCACCGCGTGCGAGCTTTCGAGCGCTCCCGGGACCTTCGGCGCGACGAGATAATTCTCGACGCCGACAACGACGGCCCATGATTTGTAGTACAGCCCCTCCGGCTTCCCGACCTGGGCAACGGCGTGATCAGTGGACATTCCGGCGACGCACAAGGCGGCGAGGCAGGCGATCATCCGGGGGAAACTGAGAGAGCTCGGCGAACGCATCAGCAGGATGATCCAGTGAAAGGCAACCGACTCAGCCTACCCTCGCTCCGTCCCGACTGTCAAGAAAGGCACTCGGCGCCAGCGCTTGCCCCCTGCGGCCATTCGCTGCTCGCGAGCGACGGCTCACAGCAGTGCAAGGGTTGCAGTTCCTCCGCCCCATCCGCATAATGCCGTAGAGATTGAACCGCGCACCGGACAGGGCCGCGCTTTGTGGAGGTATGGCTACTCATGAGCGAGAAAATCGATACGCTATTGAAAGAAGGACGTGTCATTCAGCCGACCGCCAAAACCAAGGCGGCCGCTCATATTCAGGATTATGATCAGGCATACAAAGCTTCGATCGCCGATCCGGAAGCGTTTTGGGGCGGGGTGGCCAAGGAGCTGGATTGGTTCTCGCCATGGAGCCGGGTCCTCGAGTGGAACTACCCCTGGGCAAAATGGTTCGTCGGCGCGACCTGTAATATTGCCTACAATTGTCTCGATCGCCATGCGAACAGCTGGCGCCGCAATAAAGTGGCCATCATCTGGGTGGGCGAGAACGGTGAAGAACGCATCTTCACCTATGGGGAGCTGCTGCGTCAGGTCAACCGTTGCGCCAACGCCCTCAAGGCGCTTGGCTTGAACAAGGGCGATCGCGTCACGATTTATCTGCCGAAGATTCCCGAGCAGGTCGTGGCCATGCTAGCCTGCGCCCGCCTCGGCATCATTCATAGCGTCGTGTATTCCGGGTTTAGTGCGCCGGCCCTTGCAAGCCGCATTCAGGATGCGGAAGCGCGGCTAGTCATCACCGCTGACGTCGGCTACGACCGCGGAAAAACAATTCCCCTCAAACCTGTAGTCGATGCGGCCGTGCAATCCTGCCCCTCCGTGGAAAAAGTCATCGTGGTGCGCCGAGACGCTCTCAGCGTTGCGCTCACTGCGCCGAAAGAAATCGATTGGGCCGATTGGCTCAAGGAGCAGAGCGCTGTCTGTGCCGCAGAGCCGCTTGATGCCGAAACGCCGCTCTACATCCTCTACACGTCAGGGACTACGGGCAAACCGAAAGGTGTCGTCCACGTCCATGGCGGCTATATGGTCGGCACCTACATCACCACAAAATATGTGTTCGACCTCAAAGAGGACGACGTCTATTTCTGCGTGGCCGACCCGGGCTGGGTGACTGGGCACAGTTACATCGTGTATGGCCCGCTGTTGAACGGCGCGACGATCCTCATGGCCGAGGGCAAACCCGATTACCCCAACCCCGGCCGCTGGTGGGATCTCATCTCACGATATGGCGTTTCCATCTTCTACACCACCCCCACGGCCGTCCGGCTGTTGATGAAGTATGGCGAAGACTGGCCTAAGAAATATGACCTGTCCACATTGCGCATCCTCGGCAGCGTCGGCGAACCCATCAATCCCGAAGCCTGGGAATGGTTCTACCGCGTGACCGGCAGCGACAAACCCATCATGGACACTTGGTGGCAAACGGAAACCGGCGCGATCCTGGTCACGCCACTCCCGTCAGTCCCGCTCAAGCCCGGTTCGGCCACGAGGCCGTTTCTCGGCATTGAAGCCGACGTGGTGGATAAGGAAGGAAACAGTCTGCCGAGTAATGCCGGCGGCTTTGCCGTGATCAAGAAACCCTGGCCCTCAATGATGCGCACCATTTATAAGGACCCGGATCGATACAAGGTCTACTGGAACACCATTCCCAATTGTTATACGGCGGGCGACGTCTGCCGCAAAGACCAGGACGGCTACATGTGGTTCATGGGCCGCGCCGACGATGTGATCAAAGTGGCGGGTAACCGCATCGGGACGGCGGAAGTCGAAAGCGCCTTGGTGAGTCACGAGGCGGTGGCCGAAGCCGCCGTGATCGGCAAGCCACACCGGACCGCCGGAGAAGCAATCAAAGCCTTTGTCATTCTGAAGCAGGGCTACCAGGACTCGAAGGAGCTGGTGCAGTCACTCAAAGACCACGTGCTGAAGGAACTGGGGAAAATCGCCGTGCCGCAGGAAATTGATATTGTGTCATCGTTGCCAAAAACACGTTCCGGAAAAATCATGCGGCGAGTCCTCAAAGCGAAGGAGTTGGGACAGGACGTGGGCGATATTTCGACGATTGAAGATTGAAACGATGCGTCTTCAGTCAATGCATCATTTTTATTGGAGGCCGGTCATGCGGAGGCAAAGCGAGAAGCAGAGTATTGTGTGGTCGACGGTGATGGGATTTGTGCTGCTGGGAGGGGTTATCCCCGCCGTGGCCGCCGAGGACACCAAGAAGCCGGCTGAACAGGCCGCACCGGCAACAAAAAAGACTCCTGAAAAAAAGGCGACCGCGAAGAGCGGAAGTCAGAAGGCGAAGTCGTCGGCTGCCGCCAAAGGCCAGGCTCCCAAGTACACGTCGGCAGAAACCGCAGCCCAGGCGCAGGCCTGTTTCGGCGAAGCGCCGGTAGTACAATCGGTGCGGCCGGACGAAGGCAAACCTGGCGAGACGGTGACGATCTCGGGCAAGGGGTTCGGTCCGGCCGCCTGCCTGCGATCATTGTCGTTCGGCCCCGGCTATCCCGCGGCATTCACCTTCGTCAGCGATACTCAAATCACCGCAACCGTACCCAAAAACAGACGCAAAGGCATGGCCATGATGACCGTCACCACCGCTTCCGGTGAGGATTCAAAGGCCTTTCTGGTGAAGTAAGACGCCGGAGCATCAGATCGGACAGACGATCCGGCAGCTTACATCCGCTCCGGGACTTCGATTCCCAACATCGCCAGTCCCTCACGCAACATGCGCCCTGTGACGTGGCAGAGCGCAAGGCGCGACGACCGTATCGGCTCTTCGGATTTGAGCACGGGGCAAGATTCGAAAAAATTGTGGAAGCAGCCGGCCAGATCGAACAGGTAGGTCGCCAAGATATTGGGCTTGTAGTCGACGATCACCTGAGGCAAGATTTCGCCGAATTGATTCAACCGTTTGGCCAATAGAATCTCCGCCTCCTCGGTCAACGTCAACGGGCTATCGGCGGCCGGCGCCGCTACCGGTCGCCCACCCTCCGCGGATTTCCGGAAGATACTTTGGATCCGCACATAACTGTATTGTAGGTAGGGCGCGGTGTTGCCCTGGAAACTCAGCATCTTGTCCCAGTTGAACACGTAGTCGCCCTGCCGGTTGGGCGACAAATCGGCATATTTCACGGCGCCGAGGCCGATGATGCGGGCGGTGGCCGCGCGTTCGGCGGGGTCCAGTTCGGGATTTCGCTCGGCGATGAGGCGCTCGGCCCGTTCGACCGCTTCGTCCAGCAGATCGGCCAATTTGACCGTGTCTCCGCTGCGGGTTTTGAAGGGCTTGTTGTCCTCTCCTAGAATGCTGCCGAACCAGACATGGCTCAAGGTGACTCGCGCGGCGGCCTCCGGACGCCAGCGGCGAAAAACGGCGAACAGTTGACGGAAGTGCTGCTGTTGCCGTCCGTCCGTCACATATACGATGTCGTCTGGCGAAAACTCGCGCAGGCGATAATCCAACGTCGCCAGATCCGTCGTCATGTAATTGGCGGCCCCGTCGGCTTTCTGGACAATGGCCGGCACGTCGACCCATTGCCCGTCGCGCTGAATCAAAAAAGGATCGTCTTTTTCAGGGACCGTATGGTCGCTGAAGACACAGACCGCCCCCTCGCTCTCTCGGGCCACCCCTTTTTGCAACAGATCTTCGACCACGCCTTTCAGCGCAGGATTATAAAACGATTCTCCATACATGTGATCGAACCGGACTCCCAAGCGGGCATACACCTCGTCGAATTGGATCTGCGACAGGCGGATCATCTCGCGCCAACTCGCCAGGTTTTTCGAGTCACCGGCCTGCAATTTCACGAGTTCCTGCTTGGCCTGCGCGCGCAGCCCAGGGTCGTAACCGGGTTTGTCGGGATCACATTGCGCGCTCACGGTTTTATACAGACGCTCCAACTCGGCGATCGGCTCCTTCGCCAAGGCCTCTCGGTTCAGCAACGTGTTCCAACCGACCAGCAAGATCCCGAACTGGGTGCCCCAATCGCCGATATGGTTGTCCGCGATGACGCGATGCCCCAGGAAGCGGCCGATTCGGCAAATGCAATCGCCCAGAATCGTCGAACGAATGTGCCCGACATGCATGGACTTGGCGACGTTCGGGGAAGAAAAATCCACCACGAGCGTCCGGCGGAGAATCGGCGGACAACCCAATCGTGCATCCGCCGCCAAGGCGGCGGTTCTGGCGGCCAGCCAGTGAGGGTCGAGCCGAAAATTGATGAAGCCGGCCCCGGCAATCTCCGGCGGGGGTCCCATCGGCGCCATATCGATTCGGGACGTGATCTCCTGAGCCAACGTCCGAGGATTGACGCCCCGTTGTTTGGCCACTTGCATCGCCACGGTGGTTTGATAGTCGCCAAACCGCCGATCCGCCGACGGAACGACATGAACCGGAATCGTCTCGTTATCCAGCGCCGAACGAATTTTTGCAGCCAGCAAGACAGGAATCGTCTCCACTTGCATACTCCTCATCTTCCTTGTCGAAAAACTGACCCACGCATAGTGGAGCCCGACCGCCTTTCCGGCAAGACCTCGCTTCGCCGTTGAAATCGGACTGGCTTACGCAGAGACTGAGCCGGCAGGGTCAGATCAGCCCTCGTTTTTTGAGATACTCCACATCGATGACCGGCGTAGGTTTTGGCGGGAGAAGCCCTCGTTCCTGCAGAAGCCGTTCGACGTACTTACCAATCAGATCAGACTCGAGGTTGACCTTGTCGCCTACCTGTTTCAGGCCGAGCGTCGTGACCGTCGCCGTATGGGGAATGATCGCCACAAGGAATGAGCGCTCGGTCACCTCGTTGATGGTCAAACTGATGCCGTCCACCGTAATCGAGCCCTTCTGGACGCAAAGGCGCAGAATGTCTTTGGGCGCTTCAATTTCCAACACCAGCGCATTGCCATCCTGATGCCGGCTGCGAAGGGCGCCGATCCCGTCGACATGACCGGACACCATGTGTCCCCCGATCCGTTCGTTCAATTTCATGGCTCGTTCCAAATTGACGGGTGAGCCGGTGGTGAGATGGCCGAGGGTGGTGACGGCAAGGGTTTCCGGCGAAACATCCACAGAGAAATCGTGATCGGTCCTGGTGACGGCTGTCAGACAGGCACCGTTCACACTCACGCTGGCGCCGATCGCCAAGTCGGTCATGATCGTCGAGGCCATAATGGTGAGCCTGGTGCCGGCCAACCCTTTGTTCAGGATGGACACCGCGCCCATCTCTTCCACGATGCCGCTGAACATGGCTTACGCCCCCTTGTGCGTCTTCAAGAGATAGAGACAAAACCCGAGCAATCCAATCCCGCCCACGATGGTAATCCCGCGCTGCAGCGTGTCGATAAAATCCGTGTCCATCCTGCTCCGCTTCCTTTGAAAAAGTGGCTGCCCTCGCACGAAAACGGCGGCATTATACACTACCGCGAGAGAGTTCTCATCGTAGTCCAGAACGCGACGGCAGCAAGAATTTGGATGCCGGCGATCACGGCGAAGGCCCCCTGGTAGCTGGCGTGGGCGATCAAAAACCCGGCCAGGAGCGGGCCGCTGGCATGCCCGATATCCATTACCGTTCCTTGCATCCCCATTCCCGCCCCTAGCCGTTTGAACTCCGAACTATCGGCCACCAGCGCGGCAGAGGATGACGACACCACGGCTTCTCCGAACCCGAAGCCGGAAGACAGCGCCAGCAGCACCGCAAATGATCCGACGTGGGGGATGCTGATGAATGTCGCCGCACAAATAACCAAACCGAGCACGATCAGCGGCTGCCGTCCCACGCGATCCGAGATTCGCCCCATCACCGGCTTGGACAAAAAGGACGTCACCGCCTGCACGCTGAACATCAGACCCACTTCACCGGCGTTCAGGCCGACCGACAGGCCATAGAGCGGCAGAAACGCCATGAGCGCGCCATTGGCGATCATCTTGGCCGCATCGGTGGAACTGGTGATCAACACTTTCCGGTTCCGGGCGACTGCGAGAAACCCTTTTCCCATCTCCGTAATCACCGGAGCCAGCCCCTTCTCGCGTACGCGCGGTGGCGGCTCGTCCAAGTGGAGGCTGAAGAAGATGAGGATGGCGATGCAGCCGAAGACTCCGGCCGTCACAAATGCCGTTGGAAACCCTACCGCATGGGCCAACCAGCCTCCGAGAAACGGGCCCAGCAGGGAACCGGACTGGGTGCAGGCCGTATAGGTACCCATCGCCGCCCCCCGCCGCTCTTTGTACAGATCCGCCACGGTGGCCAAAGCGCTCGGCGCGAAGATGGCCGTCGCCAGGCCGTGGACAAATCGC
The DNA here is from genome assembly GCA_022226935.1 of Nitrospira sp. Lineage (GTDB taxonomy): Bacteria > Nitrospirota > Nitrospiria > Nitrospirales > Nitrospiraceae > Nitrospira_A. The sequence continues at coordinate 535,103 of CP092081.1, read as the reverse complement.
AACGCCGTCAGCGCATTGAGGTCTGAAATGAATGGATAGATGAACGGCGGCAGCCCGAAGGCCACCACTCCGATACGGAGCAGCATCTTCCGCCCATAGATGTCGGACAGGGCGCCAGACGGCAGTTTCAGCAGCACCCCGGTAATCGTCGACACCGAGACAATCAGCCCGATCCGCTCCGGCCCGGCGCCAAGCGATTCCGCGAAGAGAGATAAGACCGGCATGCGGACGAGGTTATAACTGATGAAACAAAACACGCCGAGGGTACAGAGGTAGAAGAAGCTACGGGAAGTGGTCATCACGATCTCATGGAAGAGCGGAGCCCGATTTCTGCCCAGGATTATGCAACTCCGCGAGGGCGGCTTTCAGAAAGGCAACCTGCTCGTCCGGTAGGCCGGGCGGGTCCGTCGCCTCAAAGAGCACGTGATCCGGATGGTTGCGCATGACGCCGGCCAAACGACGGGCAGCCTCAAACGCCTTCACGACCTGACGAGTGACTACATTGCCGATGAGCGGGCGCAGCATCGAGAGCAATCCGGAATACAAGCGGTTATCGAGCCGCAGGTAGGCCACCATCGTATTGTCCATCGAATCGAGCCCCTGCCCGTCTTTCACCGGCTGCAATTTGAACAACACCAAGGCCTTGCCGCTGACGCGGGGCAAAAACCGTCCATCATGCGTTCCTTCGATGTAGTAAATCCGCGTGCTCCGATCCTGATACAGCGGATGTACGATACCTTCTGTGCCTTCACCGTCCGTCGCCCAAAATTTCTCGGGACCGCGCAACTCGGCTTTGTACAACCCGAGATCGAGGCGATTGACCAGGGCCGCGGCCATGACCGGATGCTCCAACAGGTACAGATAGACAGATTCCGGCAGCGGGGTGCGGATCGGTCCGACCTTATTGGCCGTGGTGTAATGCGCAATGATCGGTTCAAGCCGGCAGGTCCAAGCCGCGTCTACGTGATCGAGAGGGAAGACCATGCCCACATGCTGCGACGGCAGGGAGCAGCGATCGGATTCAGCCTGACCGGAAGAATCAGAAAGGGCCAAGGCGGCGGTGAGCACAGCGGCCATCGGGCCGATTCGTCGCACGATCTGCCCGCACCCGGTCATGAAGCCCGCTGAGGCACGGTCAGAGTCACTTGAGCGGGAAAGAGCTGCGCTGGATCGTGCCTGAGGCGAGCCTGCCGTAACAACGTATCGACGTGTGATTGGAGAAGGCCTTCGAATGACGGCTGCCCGTCCGTGGTGATGACAACCGGTTTGGACAGATCGACGAGGTCGCCGTTCAGATACAACGTATACTGCCGCACCCGGTCGGTCCGGACATTGATCCGATTCGGACCGGTCACCTGCGCGGTCAGCCTGGCGTATGTCCGCTGGCGGATGCTGTCATCGCGCTTGTCGATCAGATCTTCAGAAAACGAGGCGATCTGGTCGGTCGCATCGATCCGCACCCACCCGAACGGCAAGAAATGGCTCGCATCACGCACCACAGTCACAGTCTTCGGGACGGGCGTCCGGTGCTGGTGATCGAACCACATCACCAGATCGGGCAACTCTTCACGCGGGAAGAAATGGCCACCGGCCATGGCATGGGTACGGTCATGCTCGCGATAGACGAAGGGATAATCCAGGCTCTTCAGCTCCCCGGCCAGTTTTCGACTTAGTTCCACGGGCATGACTTGGTCTTGCGAGCCATGAATGATGTAGACCGGCGTCGTGCGAAGATTTTCCAGAAACGGGAATAAGACATCGTCGATGCCGCTGGCCATCGGCGCAAGCCCCGCAAACAGGGGCGCGTGATGCATGCCGATCAGCCAAGCGCCGATTCCGCCATTGGACATCCCACTGAGAAAAATCCGGTTGGGATCGATACGATACCGTTCCCGTACGAGCTGCACTGTCGCGAGCACGAGATCTTCGGCCCGCCTGGTAAACCAGGCACCCGCGGGATAGGTTGGACAGGCCAGGATATATTGTTCCCCTAAGCGCGACTTCCACCGGTCCAAGTAGGCTTCACCGGTGAAACCCGCGCCATGGAGACATACCACCAGCGCATAGTCTTTGGTCGGCTCGTAACTCTGAGGAATGGACAGACTCACACGATACGGTCGGTCACGAACCACGACCTGTTCATCCGCCAACACCCCGACAGGCTGAAGGCCATGGGGCTGGCCCTTGCGCAGGATCTCTTGCACGGCCTGAAGCGTCGCATCAGGGCGCTGCACGATTGACGTCAGCGTCGAGTTAGCCTGCTCGCTATCCTGAGTTGTGAGGTATTGCCAGATCTGCGCAGCAAGATCCGTCGAGGATGCATCTTCGGCCGCAGAGGGTAAAGAGACCGACAGCAGCGCCATCCACATGCAGACGAGAGGCAGAAGGAGTAGACCGGAGCGGCGTAGATGAACCCAATGGGTAGGGCGGAGAGATGATCGCACGATGCTCCTATCGAGTCGGGAAATCAGCCTGGATCAGCATATCACGCCCGACCGGCTCCATGCGGAGATTCTTGAGTGGCACGGCCTCGCGCAGGCGGCGCGGCGACCGACCGCCCAACAACCCCTTCGCATCCTGCCCCCCCAGCAGCAGCGGGGCGACAAAACACATCAACCGCTGCGGCAATCCTGCTCGAAGCACAGCCGCATTGAGATCACTTCCGCCTTCGACTAACAGGCTCGTGACGCCGAGCTGTCCAAGCCTCGTCCATAACGCCGTCAGATTGACGTGCCCGCTGGCATTGGGCAACACCAAGACATCGATGCCGCGACCTTGCATGCGCTCGATTTTTTTTACTGAGGCTGCACGCGTTGTGGCAACCACAGTATGGGCTTCCTCCTGCCGTTGTAGCACGGCTGCCCGCAGTGGAATACGTAGTCGGCTATCGACCACCACCCGGAGCGGTTGCCGCGGGTCGAGGCGAACGGGATCACCACCTGTTCTGGCGGTGAGTTGCGGATCATCGCGCAGCACCGTGCCGATGCCGACCAGCACGGCATCGACGTCGGCGCGCAGCCGATGGGCCTGCATGCGCGCCGCGTCATCGGTGATCCATTGGGATTCGCCGTCGGCGGTCGCGATCTGTCCATCCAACGTCATGCCGGCTTTCAGAATGGTAAAGGGCCTGCCGGTCTGCACCCAGTGGACATAGGTCTCATTGAGTTGTTGCGCCTCTGCTTCGAGGCACCCGACGTCGACCTGAATGCCTGCCCGTTTGAGTTGGGCTACGCCTCTGCCCCTCACCTGAGGGTTGGGGTCCACCATGGCCACGACAACCCGGCGCACACCGGACGTGATGACCAGCGGGACACAAGGAGGCGTACGTTTTTTGAGATGACTGCAGGGTTCGAGGGTGACGTAGAGAGTACCACCTTTGGCGCGTGAACCGGCCTGACTTAAGGCGATCACTTCGGCGTGAGGGCCGCCGACTTTACGGTGAGAGCCCTGTCCGACGATCTCTCCGCGGTTCATGACCACCGCGCCGACCATGGGATTGGGACTGGTCTGACCCCGGCCCTTCGCGGCGAGGCGAAGAGCCAGAGCCATCACTTCACGATCGCGGGACGATGAGTTCACCGAGCCGTACGCTTGGAGCGGCGCATCACGCGTTTCGCAGCCGGTCGCTTCTTTGCCTGGGCCGGTTTCGCGGCTTTCTTCGCAGACTTGACGGTCCTCGGCTTTGCAGCCTTCGGTTTGCTCTTCACCGGCTTCGGCTTGGGCTTTTCCTTCTCGGCCTCCGCCAAGGCCGCTTGCGCTGCAGCCAATCGCGCAATCCCGACTCGATAGGGAGAGCAGCTCACGTAATCTAATCCCAATTGGTGGCAGAACTCCACGGAACTGGGATCGCCTCCATGTTCACCGCAAATTCCCAACTTGATGGTCGGACGGGTCTTGCGTCCACCGGTGATGGCCGTCCGCATGAGCGAGCCGACACCTTCGCGGTCCAACACCGCAAACGGATCGCTTTCCAGAATATTGGCGGTTTTGTAGAAATCGATGAACTTCGCCGCGTCGTCGCGAGAAAAGCCGAACGTCGTCTGAGTCAGATCGTTGGTGCCGAACGAGAAAAACTCGGCTTCTCCCGCGATGCCGTCGGCCGTCACGGCCGCGCGCGGCAACTCGATCATGGTGCCGACCAGGTACGACAACTTGACGCCGTACCGCTTCATCGTCTCCGCCGCCACTTCTCGGACAAGATCTTTCTGCGCTTTCATTTCCGAGACCATGCCGACCAACGGAATCATGATCTCCGGCACGATCTTGGTGCCTTCCTTGGCCAGTTCACAAGCCGCTTCGATGATGGCGCGCGCCTGCATCTTGGTGATTTCCGGCATCGTAATGCCGAGGCGGCACCCGCGCAGACCGAGCATGGGATTGAATTCATGCAGTTCTTCAACCCGGGTCAAGAGCCGCTTCTTCTCTTCGAGCACCGTCTGCGACCCGCTGGTGAGTTCGAGCTGGGCGATTTCGACCATGAGGTCCTCGCGCTTCGGCAGAAACTCGTGCAGGGGCGGATCGAGCAAGCGGATCGTGACGGGGAACCCTTTCATCTCACGGTACAGGCCCAGGAAGTCCTGCTTCTGCAAGGGCAGCAGCTGATCCAGATACATCTCCCGCTCTTCGCGCTTCCGGGCGAGAATCATCTTCTGCATGATGTGAATGCGATCCTCGGCGAAGAACATATGTTCCGTGCGGCAGAGGCCGATACCTTCGGCGCCGAAGCTCCGCGCAATACGGGCTTGATCGGGCACATCGGCATTCGCCCGGACCTTGAGCTTGCGCACCCCGTCGGCCCACTTCAACACGGATTCGAACAACTGATATTTCTCCGAGGCCGAGGCTTCCATTTTCCCCTGCAAGACCTGAATGACTTCGGACTCCACGACGGGAATATCGCCGCCGTACACATTACCGGTCGACCCGTTGACGGACAGGTAGTCGCCCTCACGGAAGGTTTGCGTCCCGATCCGTACCGTTTGATTGTCCACCACCTCGATGGCTTCACAACCGGCCACACAGACTTTGCCCATCTGCCGGGCGACAACGGCCGCATGGGACGTCATGCCGCCGCGGGCAGTCAGAAAGCCCAGCGCGGCATTCATGCCATGGATGTCATCAGGGCTGGTTTCCTGCCGGACCAGCACGACGCGGTTGCCGGCGCCTTGCATCTCCACCGCCCGGTCGGCCGTCAACGCGATTTTTCCGGCGGCGGCGCCGGGACCGGCTGGCAATCCCTTGCCGAGCGGCGTGCAGTGCGATTCTTCCTTCGCATCGAAAATCGGATAGAGATACTGTGCCAGCTGGTCCGGGCCGATCCGCTGCAAGGCTTCTTTCTTGGAAATGAGCCCTTCCTTCACCATGTCGACCGCGATCCGCACCGCGGCCACACCGGTCCGCTTCCCGACGCGAGTCTGCAACATGTACAACTTGCCCTCCTGGATGGTGAACTCCAAGTCGAGCATGTCGCGATAGTGCCGCTCCAGTTTCTTATAAGTCGTCTCCAAATCTTTATAGGCCTGCGGCATGAACTTTTCGAGCTGGTTGACCGGCAGCGGAGTCCGAATGCCGGCGACGACATCCTCTCCCTGCGCGTTCGTCAAACATTCGCCGAAGAATTGCCGTTGCCCGGTGGCCGGATCGCGCGTGAAGGCCACGCCGGTGCCGCTGGTCTCGCCCATGTTGCCGAACACCATGGCGACCACGTTCACCGCCGTGCCCCAGGTTTCGGGAATGTTGTAGAGGCGCCGATAGGTCACGGCCCGGGCGCCGTACCAGGAAGAGAACACCGCATTGATCGCCATACGCAATTGTTCGAGCGGGTCATCCGGAAAATCGCGTTTGGTTTCCTCTTTGACGAGTTCCTTGAAACTGACGACGAGTTCCTTGAGCGCCTTCGCATCGAGATGCGTATCCTGCGTGACCCCGAGATCGCGCTTTTTATGTTTGAGAATGTCCTCGAAATGCTCGCGATTGATGCCCATGACGATGCTGCCGAACATGCCGATGAAGCGGCGGTAACTGTCCTGCGCAAACCGTTCGTTCTTGGTCTTGAGCGCCAAGCCGTGCACGGTTTTGGTGGTCAATCCCACGTTCAGCACGGTATCCATCATGCCGGGCATGGAGGCGCGCGCGCCGGAACGGACGGAGACCAGCAAGGGGCTGTCGGGATCGCCGAACCCGGCCTTCATCGACCGCTCGATCTTCTTGAGCGCCACCAGCGCCTCCTCCATCATGCCGGGAGGATAGGCTTTGCCGCGCTTGTAATATTCGACGCAGGCCTCGGTGGAGATCGTAAACCCGGGAGGCACGGACACTTTGAGATTGGTCATCTCGGCCAGACCGGCGCCTTTGCCGCCGAGCAGTTCCTTCATGTTGCCGGTGCCTTCGGCTTTTCCATCTCCAAAGTAATAGACGTATTTCTTGGCCACGCGACGCTCTCCTTCTGCTATGAGGTCAATGAGTCAGAACCGAATGGCGGGCGGCGGCTTCCAGTCGCATACGATAGCGGTTGACGACGTGCCTGGTCACGCGAATGCCACACACGATGATCCCCACGACGAATGCGCCGACCGCAAACAGCCGGTAGTCCACGAACGGTCCGTAGTCAAAATAGAACGTTCCGTCTGCGCCCTGCTTGAGTTGTGCGTCTTTCTGAAACGTATGGGTTTTTCCGGTTGGATCGGCGAGGTTGAGCCACTCCGAACAGAACTGCACGGGATTTTCCGAGCCCGGAACATGTTGGTAGGCCAGTCGCAAGCAAATGTCTTGTCTGGAATCATAGATATCCGGAGTCCGCACCAGCCGCTCAAAATTGAGGCCGGTCACCCAGATGCCGAACAGGAAGACCGCGTTGCACACCACCATCATGACGACGCTGATGCCGGACGCAAACCGCCGGACCTTGGTCGCTCTTACTTGAGCCGCGGCACTTGCCTCGGGTGACTCAGGGAGGCTCTCTGAAGTTGCGTCCACACGTTCACCATCCGCTATGTCCCTTGTACCATAATCTGGGAGAAATCAGCGAATGACATGAACAAATCATCGACCGCTTTCAAGAGCGACAGCCGGTTGCCGCGCACCGCCGGATCGTCGGCATTGACCATCACCGCATTGAAAAAGTCGTCGATCGGACTCTTCATCCGAACCAGCACGTCCAAGGCCTGCCCGTATCCTCCGCTGCGCATGGCCGTCGCATAGGCCGCATGACTCGTGTGCACAGTCTCATGCAAAGCAGACTCGGCAGCCTCGCGGAACAACCCGGATTCCACCGGCTTGCGATCCCACTGCTCCTTTTCCGTCAGCCGGTGCGCGCGTTTGAATCCGACGATCAACGGATCGAACTCCGCTCTCGAGGTAATCTGCTGCAGCGATTGCATCTTGTCGAAGAGGTCGGCGAGATCGAGGGACTGACGATCGGCCGATTTCAGGACGGCCTCCATCACATCGTCCCGCAATTGGTGGGCACTCTTGCCGTAAAAGCGGACTCGCTCAAACACAAACCCGATGACGTCCGGCGCGCCGCCTTTGGCCGGCTGAGGCGCAGCCGACACATTTTGTTGAGCCAACCCTTCTTGGGCCACCCGCACAGCTTGCGCGAGATTGAGCCGCAACCGGCTCTCGATGAGAATACGCACAATCGCCGTGGCATGGCGCCTGAGGGCGAAGGGATCTTCGGAGCCGCTCGGAACCAGGCCGACCAGGAAGAATCCGGCAATGCTGTCCAAGCGGTCGGCGAGAGAGAGCACCTTCCCTGCCAGCGACTCCGGCAACTCGCCTTCCATTGCCCGCGGTAGATATTGTTCTCGAATTGCCGCGCTGACCGTCGCCGACTCCCCGTCGTGTTTCGCATACTCCCCGCCCATCATGCCCTGCAGGGTCGGAAACTCGCCGACGATCCCCGTCAACAAATCAGCCTTGCTGAGTTCCGCCGCGCGCCGGCAGTCGTGAACCAATTGGTCGTCACCAAGCTGCCCGGCAAGATGCGCCGCCACCGCCACCACGCGCTGGGTCTTCTGATGGAGGCTGCCGAGCTTCTGGTGAAACGTGACCGCGAGCTGTTTCGCCACACGATCCGCCAACGACGTCTTGCGATCTTCGTCGAAGAAAAACTTCGCGTCGGCCAAGCGCGCAGCCAGGACCCGCTCGTTGCCCTCACGGATCAACTGCATGTTCGCCAACTTCATATTCGTGACTGCGAGGAAATTCGGCAACAACGCGCCCTTGGAGTCCACGAGGGAAAAATATCCCTGGTGCTCTTTCATGGAGGTCATCAGAATTTCTTTCGGGAGCGCGAGATAATGCGGCTTGAAGGAACCGAGAATCGTCAGGGGACATTCCACCATATAGACAGCCTGCTCCAGGAGCTCATCATCCTGATGCAAATGCCCGCGGGCGGATTTGGCCAATGCGGCCAGTTGATCAAGGATCATGGCCCGCCGGCGATCCTGATCGACCATGACGCTGTGACGTTCGGTCTCTTTCAAATAGTGTGCAATGGATTTGACGGCAAAACCCTTCGGACTGGACACCTTGGCACCCAGCACCCGATGCCCCTGGCTGAAATGGCCGGCTTTGATCGTCGCGAACTGAATCGGCAGAACCTTGCCGCCGCAGAGCGCGACCAACCAACGCACCGGCCGGGCAAAGCGCACCCCAGTCTGGTTCCACTGCATGGCCTTGGGGAACGACAACTTGGCCAACAACTGCGGCAAGGCCTGCGTCAGGACCGCAACCACCGCCTGCCCCTTCTCCTGCTTCACCGCAAACAGATACTCGCCTTTGGGCGTCTGCCGCACTTCCAGCGCCTCGACGGGCACGCCCTGGCCGGCGGCAAATCCAATGGCCGCTCTCGTCGGCTGCCCCGACTGATCGAAGGCCACGGCCTTTGAGGGCCCCATGGCTTCTTTCACGGCAGAGGCCTGCTGTCGCGCCAGCCCTTCGACGAGCAATACGAGCCGCCGCGGTGTACCCATCGTCCGGACGCTGCCATAGGTGAGCCGCGAATCTTTCAGCAACGTCTCCGCCCCTTGCTGCAGGGCGCGTAACGCTGGAGCGACAAACTGATAGGGCAACTCCTCCGTCCCGATTTCGAGCAGCAATTCGGTCGTGGCGGGAGTCTTGGCGCGTGAGGCCGATGCCGGCGTCTTCGCGCGTGAAACAGTCGTGGTCTTGGTTTGTTTAGATGGCATCGTGGAGTAAGGTCCGCAGGCTACTTGGTGGTGACCGGTGAGTGGTTGGTGGCTCCCTTACCTGTCCGAGCCGATTGCTTGATCAACGGATGGCCCATGGCCTCCCGGTCAGCCACATACGATTCCGCGCAGCGCCGCGCCAACGCCCGCACCCTGGCGATGTAGGACGTCCGCTCGGTGACGCTGATCGCCCCGCGCGCATCCAGCAGATTAAACATGTGCGAGGTCTTGATGCAGTAATCGTAGGCCGGCAGCGTCAACTTCTTGTCCAGCAGACGCTGGCATTCCCCTTCGAAGGCTTGGAAGGTAGCCATCAACATGGGCACCTCGCCCTCCTCGAAGTTGTAGCGTGAAAACTCCACTTCGCTGCGGTGGTGCACGTCGCCGTAGGTCACGCCATCGGTCCACTGGAGGTCATACACATTATCGACCTGCTGCAGATACATGGCGATGCGCTCAGTCCCATACGTGATTTCGCCGGTGATCGGGTTGAGCGGAATGCCGCCGATTTCTTGAAAATACGTAAACTGGGTAATCTCCATCCCGTCGAGACGCACTTCCCATCCCAATCCCCAGGCACCCAGCGTCGGCGATTCCCAGTCGTCCTGCACAAACCGGATATCGTGCTTCTTGGGATCGATGCCCAGTTGCTTGAGGCTCTCCAGATAGAGACCCTGAATATTGTCCGGAGCGGGTTTCAAGACCACCTGATACTGGTAGTAATGCTGCATACGGTTGGGGTTTTCGCCGTAGCGGCCATCGGTCGGACGGCGGCAGGCTTGCGGATAGGCAGCGGCCCAGGGTTCCGGTCCCAGGGAACGAAGAAACGTGGCGGGATGGAACGTGCCCGCGCCCATTTCCAAATCGTAGGGTTGATGAACGACGCACCCGCGATCGGCCCAGAAGCGATGCAGAGTCAAAATGAGGTCTTGGAAATTCACCGGATGTCCAGATCTAGCCGCAGGCTGCTCGTGGTGACGGAGAAAAATCACGCTGAAGCTAGCAAGAACGGTTACGGGGTGTCAAGAAACTGAACCTCCGTTTTCAATGGGTTGCACTGTCGATGTTGCTGCAAGGGCCGCGCAGTTCGATTCAGTGGCATTGCCACAAGGCGCTTGAATCAGGAGGGCCCAATGGTGCGGGGGAAGAAAGAGAACAGCCGTCTTCGCAGTCGTTGATCGACATACTGCTAAACGCGCACCAGCAGCTCGCCAATACGGGACAGATAAAGGCATGCGCGACCCTGTACGACGTAAAAGTCGTCCTCCGCAAAAAACGGAAAAACGAGACGCAATCGCTGTCGCCCTTGATCATCGGAGTGGCTATTCTGTAGTCGTCTTCTTTCCGTACTCCTTCAGCCCAGTTGGCGACCTTGATGTTGAAGAACCATTCGCGAGTAAAGGCCACGGGGCGATTTTCTGAGGAATGAGCGCCTGAACCACGACGTTCGGTAATGAGGCACATGATCTCCATGTTGTAGGAGACTGCGCGGTCATGAGCGGTCAACCGTTTGTCTTGAGACCGGACCAGCATGGGCCTGTAGCAGAGCACTGGCCATGGATCTATTGCTGGAACATGCATTAGAGCGATACTGGGCCGGCGAATCGGATAAGCGTGGGCATCTTAATTTCATCCTGATCAACTCAACCAGGATTTCGTTCTTCACACTTCGCGACACGGTTTAATTCAGGCAGTGAATCTAATAGAGCAAGCCGTTCCATCCTCGGTGACACGTCCGCGTGATTATCAATGACCTGACTCCACGCTGACTCCACGCTGACTCCACGCCAACTCCGCGCGCTCCACCTCGGGAAGATTTTGGTTCAACTGATTGATTAGTGTGAACCGAGCTTCGACCGAGAGTCCCGGAAGATTCGCCAATGTATTCCAGGCTCGCTCTAGGTCGTCTTCCGCCAAGGCGAATTTCTGTTATTCATTCGCAGCCATCTAGACTCTTGAGAAAGCGTAGAGACTCCGCCATAAGGCGCTTGAATCAGGACATCGGCAAGGTTTATTCTGCTAAATCTTGAGCAACTCACTAGACAACTGCCTCGACCATGAAGTTCTCCAAAAAGAGTGAATACGGGCTCCGGGCACTGCTCGAGCTCTGCGAGACGTATGGAGGCCGCGTACTCCAGCGGCATGAGATTGCCGAGCGCCAGAACATTCCCGTGGAGTTTCTCGAACAGATTTTGCTCGCGCTCAAACGCGCCGGCTTGCTGGCAAGCCGGCGCGGCATTCGTGGCGGGTACTCGCTGATCAAATCGCCAGAAGAGATTACGCTCGGGCAGGTCATCCGCATTCTGGACGGACCACTGGCGCCGATCAGTTGCGTCAGCAAAACTGCCTATCAAAAATGCGCCGACTGTCCCTACGCCGCCAAACCGTCCTGCCCATTACAGCAGGCTATGGGAGAAGTGCGCGATGCCATTGCCAACATTCTCGACCATTACACGTTAAGTCGATTTGCCCATACTCAACTGGCGGAAGGATCCTGATGCGTACCACCGGCCATACCATAACGACACTGATACTCACCGTCACCGTATCCTGGAGTCTGTTCACGTTCCCGGCCGCACCCGTCCACGCAGCCGAAGCCCGTGATTTGATTCTGGCGGCCTATAGCGTGCCGAAGGAAGCCTATGAACGACACATCATTCCCGCGTTCCAACGGTATTGGAAACAGAAAACCGGACAAGAGGTCCGCGTGCGCAGCTCCTACGGCGCTTCCGGTGCCCAGGCCCGCGCCATCATCGGTGGATTCGATGCGGATGTCGCCGTCCTCTCGCTGGAAGGTGATGTCGATCAAATCACCAAAGCTGGCCTGATCACCCATGACTGGCGAAAGGCTCCGCACGGAGGCATGATTTCCGCCTCGGTCGTGGCACTCGGCGTGCGGAAGGGCAATCCCAAAGGCGTGAAGGGCTGGGAAGACGCGGCACGGCCCGGCGTTGAAGTCTTGTATCCCAATCCCAAGACGTCCGGCGGGGCCATGTGGGATGTGATCGCGATTTATGGCGCAGGACTGAAACTCGCCGAGCAACGGGCAGGCAAACCGGTGGCTCCGGAGGCGGCGGCGACGCAAGCAGTCGACTTGCTCACACGCATCCAACGCAACGTGAAGGTCATGGATAAAAGCGGCCGGGAATCGGTGACGACCTTCGAACGCGGCGTCGGCGATGTCATCGTGACCTATGAAAACGAATTGTTGCCGCGCGTGAAGAGCGGACGTCCCTACGAACTCATTGTGCCGGCTGAAACGGTCTGGATCGAAAACCCAGCAGCGGTGGTCGACACCTATGCCGATCGGCACAAGGCCAAGGATCTGGCCGAGGCGTTCGTGGCATTTCTCCATGGCCCGGAGGCGCAGGCCGCATTTATCGAATTGGGGTTCCGACCGTTGGACCGTGGCACAGCGGCTCCTGCATCGGGTGCCGCCCTGCCGCAACCGGCCCGGCTGTTCACCATTGCAGACCTTGGAGGATGGGAATCAGTGAGCAACAAACTCTTTGGCGCACAGGGTGTGTGGACGAAGATTGTCGAAGATGTCTCAAAAAAATAATCGCAGAATGCTGAACACGCCAGCCAGCGCTGGACCGACGTGTTGAGCCTCCTGTGAATGAACTGGTTATCAATGATCGCCACCAAGGTGAAAATGATTGCATGCCGAACATAAATGACCGTCAACAAAGACACGGAACGAGCACATGACCTCACACATGCTCTTGAGTGTGGCACTGCGGTCCGCGGCTGTGGGGTATGTCCTGCTCCTCATTTTTCTTCCACTGGCCACCCTGACGCAGCAATCCATCGCGTCGGGATGGGACCGCTTCATTCAGGATTTATCGGCCCCCCAAGCAGCAGCCGCACTGTGGTTGACCATTGAGACTTCCGCGATTGCCACCGCCATCAATGCGGTCTTCGGCACCCTTTCGGCGCTCGTGCTGGTGCGGTATGAATTTCCCGGCCGCTGGCTCTTGAATGCGTTAGTCGATCTGCCATTCGCCATTCCGACACTCGTCGCCGGATTGATGATTGCCGCCATCTATGGCCCGACCAGCGTGCTTGGCACCTGGCTTCAACAGGGTGGCCTGACGGTGCTGTATAACCAGCCTGGCATCATTCTGGCCATGCTGTTTGTCACGATGCCCTTTACGATTCGCTCACTCCAGCCGGTGTTGATGGGACTCGAACGCGATCAGGAAGAAGCGGCATTCACCCTCGGAGCGAGCCCCTGGAGTACCTTCTGGAAGGTGACCGTCCCGTCGGTCCTGCCCGGACTGCTGACCGGCGTGTTCCTCACCTTCGTGCGCGCACTCGGCGAATTCGGCTCCATCGTCATCGTGGCGGGCAATATCCCAATGAAGACGCAGGTGGCGTCGGTGTATGTCTACGGAGAAATCGAGAGCTACAACCCCCAGGCAGCGACCTCCGTCTCGGTGTTGATTCTGCTCATTTCGTTTGTGGTGCTGCTGCTGTTGGAACGGTTGACCAGGCGTCCCGGCGAACGGTTACCTAAACTGTTTCGCTGGTCGAGCCGGCATGAACAGCCTGGGCCTGATTCCGTAGTGCCGACGGCTGCACATTGAAAGATCGGCCGGGTTTGAGATCGTGGTGAATGTCAGGGGAGTGCGGGCATGCGTTGGCTATTGATCGGGATCGTCTGGCTCTATTTCCTAGTTCTGCTGGTGGGCCCGATTCTCTACATGGCAAGCCAGAGTTTCAGTGAGGGTTTGACGACGTTCTGGACGGAGATCACACGGCCGGAAGCGGTGCACGGCTTTACGCTTACCGCGGAAATCACGCTGATCGTCCTCGTGCTCAACCTGATCTTCGGCACGCTCACGGCGCTGGTGTTGGCCCGTCAACGGTTCTGGGGCCGCAGCCTGGTCAGCGGGGTGATCGACTTGCCCTTTGCCGTATCGCCCGTCATCGCCGGCTTCATGCTGATCCTGCTCTTCGGACCGGACACCATGCTCGGCGCGTTCTTCGGCCAGGCACATATCAAGATACTCTTCGCGCTGCCCGCCATGATTCTCGCGACCCTGTTTGTCACCTTTCCCTTCATGGTGCGAGAACTCACGCCGCTGCTGCAGACACTGGGAACTGAAGAAGAAGAGGCGGCCCGAACACTAGGCGCCAACGAGTGGCAGGTCTTTCTCAAGGTGACCCTCCCTGCCTTACGCTGGGGGATGGTCTATGGCGCCACCCTCACCGTCGCGCGGGCGATCGGCGAATTCGGGGCCGTCCTGGTGGTGTCAGGCAATATCCTCTTGCTGACGCAAACTGCCACCTTGCACATCTATCAAAGTTATGTCGATTTTAATTACGTAGCGGCCAATGCCGTAGCCTTGACTCTCCTCGCCGTCTCCTTCGCCATCCTCACGGTGCTGGAGATCGCCAAGGCCAGAGCGGAAACGACCGTCGCGGAAGCGGGAGCGCAGTAGACCGGTGAAAATTGAAGTACGCGGGCTCACCAAGAAATTCGGTTCCGGAACGGCGGTCGGCAATGTCTCGTTCGTGGTGAACGAAGGCGAACTGCTTGGTTTACTCGGGCCGAGCGGCAGCGGCAAAACCACGGTATTGCGCTTGATTGCAGGCCTGGAAGTCCCGACCTCCGGCGACATCTTTATCGATGGAAAGCGCGTCAACGACCTCACGGTGCAAGAACGCAACATCGGCTTCGTGTTCCAACATTACGCCCTCTTCAAACACCTGACGGTCTTCGACAATATTGCTTTTGGCCTCAAGATCAAGAAGTGGAAACGGCAAGATATTGAACAGCGTGTGCTGGAGCTCCTCTCCTTGATGAGCCTGGACGGACTGGGCAGCCGCTACCCGCACCAGCTCTCCGGTGGCCAGCGGCAGCGTGTCGCCATCGCGCGTGCTCTGGCGCCTCGCCCCTCGGTTCTATTAATGGATGAACCATTCGGCGCGGTGGATGCGAAGGTCCGGCAGGAATTGCGCGAGTGGCTCATCCGCCTCCATACGGATTTGAACGTGACCAGTTTGTTCGTGACTCACGATCAGGAAGAAGCGATGGAAGTCTCCGGGCGCATCATCGTCTTTTCCAAAGGTAAGCTGGAGCAGGCGGGCTCGCCCGCCGACGTCTATGAAGAACCGGCCACGGAATTCGTGGCGCGTTTCATCGGCTCGATGAACATCGTGGAAGGCCTTGTGCGGCGCAATCAGGTGCAGGTGGGCTCACTGGAATTCCCCGCTCCCGGCTTTTCGGACGGCCAGAAGCTCCAGGTGGGCTTCCGCCCCTACTACGTCAAGGTGGCCGAAGATGCGACCCGCTATCGTCAACAGGCCAAACTCCGCCACATTTATTTTCTTGGTGTCGCGTACCGGTTGGAAATCGAAACCGCGGACGGACTGATTCTCCGTTCACGCATGAACAAGGAAGAATTTCGCCGCTGCAATTTTACGGTCGGGCAAGCCGTTTCGTTTGCCGTCACTCACTTCCGCATCCTGCCGCAAGAAGGCGCCGGGCCATCAAGCGAGGCCAAACCCGGCAGCCCCATCACCGGTCCGCTGACGCCGTAAGGGACCCCGCGGGCAAGACGCATCTCACCACATGCCCCTGCTAAGAGTACTAGGCTTTCTGTCGATACAGAAACAGCAACCCTGCACCGCGAAATGGCACCGTCAACAACCGCTCTCCGCCACCGTAAATCCACTCGGAGCGAGGAATCGCCTGAGGTTGTTCCAGGTCAACCCACTCTCCAACGAATAGACCGGCCGCGCCGGTGAGATTGATGGTCACAGGCCGCGCAGTCCTCACCCCATTCGACTGCGGCGCGGACGCGGGCACATACACGAGATATTCGCGTCCAGGATCGGCCAGGCAGTAGCCCGTTGAGGCCAAGTCGCCTTGTGGCGTCGTACGCGTTAGATCGAGTCGATCAGCCCAACGGCGTGTCTCGCCCATTGCGATCCGCGCGCGCTCATGCTGAGGTTCATTGAGAACCGGCTCCCCGATGGTCAACTCGTGGACCGCGCCCAAGGGGTCCATGTAGATGGGGTTATACCCTCGCATGAAGCTTTCCCAGACAAACTCGTGGTCACCGCCGATCCCGTGAATGTGATCGGTATCGAGGATCATGACCTTGCGGCCGTCGGCCGCCGGAGGATTTCGCGCATACTTGGTGTAGCCGCCGGGAGAGACCCAATCGGCCGGGCTGTCGAACAGGGCGGCATTGTCGCCACCGCCGAATTCTCCGAGTTGAAAGAAGGTCATGCCGACAGGATGCACCGCGAAGCCTCGCTCGCGTTCATACTGTTTGATGAAGCGAATGAGGTGATATTGCCAGGCCACCGATTCCGGAGTGGCCTCGTTCACCACCTCATACAAGACGTTGTCCAGGTCGTGCAGCGTCTCCAGCACCTGCCGCACATACGCCTCTTGGATCTCCAGTACCTGAGGTCCGGGCGATCGATGCACCTCCAAACCGAGCCCGTCGCCATTGGCGTCGCCGTCGATGCCATTCACATTGTTCCTGCCGTTCAGCGGATGCGCCTTCCATGCTCCCGGCGTCACCACGCTGAACCCTTGGAAGAACATCACAGAGACATAGATGCCGCGTTGTCCCGCTTGCTTCACTCTCGCTCGAAGCCGTTCGAAGTACGCCGGGTCGAAGCGGGACAGATCCAATCGTGGCCCGCCGTCCAGCGCGACGCCGGGGCCGGTCCGCAGATAGGGCAATGGGGCGACCTTATTTTCATGGCTTGGGGGATGCATGAGCCATCCGCCATCTGACCGCATGGATTCGATGGCCCACAAGCGAATGACATTCTGATTCAGCGCCGCGAGGCGATCGAGATAGGCCGGATAGTCAAATGGCTGCGTGACATCCTGAAAGTTTTCCCATGTGTGGGAACCGGTCAGGTAGACCATTCGATTGTCGGCATCGACAAAATACCGCGGATTGTCAGGCGACTGCCGCAGAGGTCCTCGAGTGTGCAGTGACTGTGGAGAATCCCCGGCCTGACTTTCCGCTTGGCCGGCACCGCACAGCAACAGGACAGTCACGATACAGTGCAGCACGTTGGAAGAACGCACCATCCTCCTCCACAGTCATCGCACGCAGCACATCAGAAATTTACCTGCAGAAAGCAACGGCTCTCACAGCATGCATGATGAAAACTGACACATCCAGAGTCGAAGCAAGGGGTGTTAGTGGTACGTAATCCGGCGCTCGCGGATGTGCGCTTGCTTGATTCGAGGTTCACTGTCGCGTAGTTCCCACCACTGAAACGTCTCTGTAATCCAGTTCCCTACCGTATCGTATTCATATCGGTATGTCTTGCGGTCGGTGAGCCGTCCGGCTGCATCATAGCCGCGTTCTTCGATCTGACTGCCCCGCTCATCGTAGCGAAACTCCGAATGGCCTTGCCGCCGCCCTCGCAGATCCGACACGGTTTTTTGCTGGACCTGTCCACGTTCATCGTAGATGAGCGCCACATCATGCCCCACGTCGAATCGATCCGTCGTGACCATCTGATGTCCTGACGCGTCGTATCGATAATTCCGTTCGAATCGCTCCTGTAGCAGACGCCCGGCTCCATCATAGGAATACAGGTTCCGATTCACGACCTGCACCGCATTGTAATGGAGGCCACGCCTGAGCCGTTGGAGTTCATCGTAGTCATACAGGGACACATTTTCGAAGGTCCCATCGCCCCATGCCGACAACTCGGCGGAGCGATTGCCCTGTGCATCATAAACCGCGCGGGTTTCTTTCACCAGTTCGCCTCGTGCATCACGGATCATTTCGGCGAGACGTCTTCCGTCCTTGTCGTAGACATAGGTAAATCGCAGCGGCCATAAGCCTTGCGATGTATCCTTCCCACCCTGAATCCGTTCGAGAATACGCCCCTGCGGATCATAATAGTCGGTTTGCGCAACGAGGCTGTCGATTGTTTCAACGGACTGAACGGTCCCGATCAATCCGTCTTCCTCTCGAGCCGTAAGTTGGGCAGAAAGGACAGGCAGTGGCAGACCCGCCATGTCGAGGGTGAACAGGCAGAGGAAAAGAATGAGCGGAGAACGCACCGCCCGATTCCATCGCCACCGCAGTTCGAATGAGACCGAGACAACGCGCAGCAGGGATCGGGCGGACAGGACTGTCGACTTCCTAGTCGACGGAAGCCAGGGAGCCGAGAATATGATATCCCCCATCGACGTAGATCACCTCTCCGGTGATGCCGCGGCCTAACGGACTGACGAGGAACAGCGCCGTGTCGCCGACTTCGCCCTGCTCAGTCGCCCGACGAAGCGGCGCGAATGCGCGATGGTGGTCGACCATTTTGCTGATTCCGGATACACCGCGCGCCGCCAGCGTTTTGATCGGTCCGGCGGAGACGGCATTCACACGGATGTTCTTCGGTCCGAGATCGTGCGCCAGGTACCGCACGGTTGCTTCAAGCGCGGCCTTTGCCACCCCCATCACGTTATAGTGCGGGACGACCCGCTCGCTGCCGAGGTAGGTCAGCGTGACGACTGAACCGCCTTCCGTCATCAATGGCATCGCCGCCCGGGTCACGGCGACGAGGGAATAGGCGCTCACATCGAGGGCCGTCGCAAATCCCTGGCGGGTGGTATTCACAAATTCTCCGGTCAATTCTTCGCGCGGGGCAAAGGCGAGTGAGTGGACGACAAAATCCAATCGCCCCAATTTCTCCGAGGCCTCTTTCATCATCGCGGCGATCTGACTGTCATCGCCGACATCACACACGCAGGCCGAAGCGCCCGGCAAGGTCTGGACTAATTCTTCGACGTTTTCGCGCAACCGTTCGTTCTGATAACTGAACAGCATCTGCGCGCCTTCCCGCGCGGCAGCCTGCGCGATGGCCCAGGCAATACTATGCTTATTGGCCACACCGATGATCAGCCCCTTTTTACCTTCTAGCAACATACCGGCTTGTGCTCCTTCAATGAGATGACATCTGATTGGGCGCTGAACATACCATGATTCGCCCGCGGAGTGAATGACCTGCCGGCCATCCATCTTCGCCATGTAACGCGCTTATCCGCATATTCCGTGGCGCTTTCCGTTTTTCCTTTGCTCACGCAAGGTGTTGCCCGGATAGCCATGAGGTGCGCCCCTCGAACCGGCACCTTCCCTCCTTACCTGTTCCTTCATGGCGAGCAGGATGAGCATCCCGTTCAACTGCGCACGTTCGACGAGGGTCTTCAGGCCGCGCGTTGCGCGAGCAAGAAAGAGACGCTCCATCCTGCTCACATCTTTTTTCGCACCTCTTTCCAATCCTTCGCGCTCTTGGCTTTGCGGGGCAATTCGCCCTTGGGCAATTCCGGCACCACCACGACTTCCATGCGATGCTGCAGCAGCATGTCCGCAAACGCTTTCGTGCGGCCGATGCCGGATTTCATCGTCGTCCATCCGTCGTTCTTCAACGCGTCGAGTGTTGCGTTCAGTCCTCCTGGCGTCGGCGGCGCTACGAACCCGGCAGGAAACTGATGCGCCCCCAGCCAGCGACGCACCTGTTCACCGGAAGCATTCCCCATCGGCCCCTGTTCGTGACTCGACACATAGACCACGTTGTAATAGTACTGGGTCAGCCGGGACAATTCCTCGGCGGCCTCTGGAACCGGCATCGGCCTTGTGTCATCCGCTGTCCCTGTCACAGGGGACGTTGCCGGATCGGCCGAGGCGAGAGGCGGCTGGATGAGCGCGTCTATTTCGACCACCACAATCGGACGACGGCGCTCCCACACACACAAAGTTGCGTCAGCTTTCTCCGCCGCAATGGGAGCCTCTGGATCGACCGACACGCTGATCACATTGGTGCCGCGCATCTTCGCCAGATAGTCGAAGGAGACCTGTCCGCCCTCATTGGTTTTTCCCGTGGCGACTTCCTTCCCGTCGATGTGCAGATGCAGCGCCACCGCGCTCAGCGGCGCCCCTGTAGCCTTCACCGCCACCTGAGCTTCTATGCGAACCGCATGATTCGGCAACGTCAGGGCATCGCGCACGATCAGCGTACCGGGGATCTTGCCGGCTGCTTCGGCAGGCGTCGCCAGCGCGACAGCTGCCAAGAGAGCCACACCGAATGTGCGCAACCCCAAACGAACACCTTCTGCCATGGGACGGTTGGCCTTCTCGGGTGAACACCACATGCGTGATTAGGAGAACAATCCGCGATCGCGGATGACCGTGAGATAGGTATCCCCCATGCAGAACAACACGAGGCCGAGCAACGGCACGAGGGCAAACGAAAACCAGCTCATCCACATGATGATCAGCAGCACTCCGGCGGCGAGCAACGGCCCGCCGCGCTTTTCCCCAATATAGAGATGACCGAGCCCTGGCAGGAGAGACAAGGCAGCGGCGCGGAGCGCATGGGATGGTTTTTCCAGCGGATCCATAGGAGCTACAGAGGAGTCAACGACGCAACCGTCGCGATCTGAACAGAGGCTAGGCCTTCAGTGCCGCCAAGACCTCGTCGACATGACCGGGCACCTTGACCTTCCTGAAGGATGCCTTGATTCGACCCGTTGCATCGATCACGAACGTGCTCCGCTCAATACCCATGTATTTGCGGCCGTACATGCTTTTTTCTTTGTACACGTCATACGCCGTGCTCACCGCCACATCTTCATCGCTCAACAGCGCAAACGGCAACCCGTACTTGGCGATAAACTTCTGGTGTGAGGCTTTCCCATCCTTACTGACCCCGATCACCACCGCCCCGGCCTTCTTGATCGCCGCCAAGGAATCGCGGAAATCGCAGGCCTCTTTCGTGCAACCGGAGGTATCGTCTTTGGGATAAAAATAGAGCACCACCTGCTTGCCCTTTAAGCTTTTTAGCGTCACGACATTGCCGTCTTGATCCGGGAGGGAAAACTCCGGCGCCTTTGCCCCGACTGCTACTCCTGTTGTCATGTTGCGTACTTCTCCTTCTCAACCATCGTCCGTCGCCGTTACCGCGGTCCGCTACCGATCGTGGGCCTGCTCGTTCCGTAGGGATGCTCTCTCGCCGGCCCCTTGGGCGCTTCCGGATTTCCAAAGGGACGCAATGCCGGAGAGTCCCAGATGACTTTATCGCCGGGCGCCAGATTCGCCGCCTCGATGAATTCCTGGCGGGCCTGATCGGTTTGCCCCAAGGCGTTCAATGCTAACCCGTAATTGTAATGCGCCTGCCCGGAATCCGGTGCGGCTTTGATCGCCTGTCCAAAAAGATCTTTGGCTTCAGCCATTTGGCCGGCCAGAAATGCCTGTCTGCCTTGGTTGTTCAGCGCGTTCGCATCGGCCTTGGCTCCGTAGGCCAGTTCAAGGGGCACCAGCGGTTTGGGCTTCTCATGGGCGCAGGCCGAAATCGATAGCACTACCAGTGCCAGGGCCATCCACAGACTAACTCTCATCGCCACCTCATATCGTTCGCCAGCGTGATTAAGCCTTGGCGCGTTTTTTCTGTTCTTCTTCTGACGTTTTTCGATACATCACGTCCCATTCCGGACTGCCTTCCACAATCTGTTTCGTGTAGGAGGCCAGTTTCGCCCGCACCTTTTTATCAATCTCCGCGTCCAGGGCGAGTTCAGCAGCGACCACGCGTTTGATCTCTCGCAGGACCTTGCCATCGTCTTCGGTCAGCCTGCACTGAGCGCTCTTCTTTAACGTGCCCAGTATCAGGTGGGCAAGGTGGCTGGCTTTGTCGTCACTGATCACGGCTACGGCTCCCGTCCCGAGTGGCACCGCCATTCATAAGATGATCCCGCGCTCACGCACCAGCTTCTGTTTGATCATCGTGAACATCTTTTGATAGTCGACCTGCCCTTGCTCGATCTGGCGTTCATAGGGCTGCATCATCCGGCGCACTTCGGCATTGAGGCGATCTTCTACCATGAGCTCCTCCGTCATCGTGTGTTCCAACGATTCGCGGAGCGCCTTTCGATCTCCGGTCATCTCGAGAAAGCTCAACTCGTGCAATCGAGCGATCACCGAATCCGCCATATGATGAACTCGCTCTTTCGCCAATCTCATTGGCCATCGCTCCCTGCTCGAATCAGCCGCCGAAACCTACCCGACCGGTTGCGCCGGCTCGATGCGTTCCACCCGGATCGTACTGGCGTTCATGGCTTGCCGTAATGTCTCCGCATCACCCAGAACCCGTCCTACGACGTTCACCCGGTCGGCAGGCACAGGGTCAGCGCCCATGCTCATCGGCGTGCGTCCAAAGAAAATCGCCAGGACCTGGCCGGCTCCCCAAAATGCCACGTCGCCGATTTTGACCTGCGTCGTCGCCGTTTCGCGATGATCTTTGACACCGGGAATTTTAAAATAAAACTCTTCGCCCCACACATTCAACGGCCCCTCGGCCGGCAAGGCTCGATAGAGTTCCTCGGCGGTTCTGGTCCCCTTCAGCTCGGCCTCCAGTTGGACGCCGCCGACCTTGATTCGAATTCGTTTCATCGTCCCGTTCGTGGTCATGATCCCTCATCCGCGCCGTGTTACTCTGCGTCGCATCATAGTGACGAAACTCCGCACCAGTCGCGGACTCTAACTTGTTTATCCCTTGAAATCAAGGTTACAATCCCGGCCGGACGATTCCC
Organism: Nitrospira sp.; assembly: GCA_022226935.1. GTDB lineage: Bacteria > Nitrospirota > Nitrospiria > Nitrospirales > Nitrospiraceae > Nitrospira_A. The sequence continues at coordinate 512,336 of CP092081.1, read as the reverse complement.
GGCCACCTCTATGCTGACATCCACATTTGTCCATTTAAAAGGTATCGGGCCGTCGACTGAGCGGCGGCTGTGGGAAGGCGGCATCGCCGATTGGGCGACCTTCCGGCGAGAATCTCAATTGACCGGTATCGCGCCGGCACGTAAAGCCGCCTACGACGCCGAGCTGGCCCTCGCGCAAAACCATCTCGACCTCCACAACCCCCGTTATTTCGCAGACTGCCTCCATACCCGCGACCACTGGCGATTGTTTCAGACCTTCGGTGCACGCGCGCTCTACCTCGATATTGAAACCACAGGCCTTTCGGCTCGCGAGGGACAAGTGACCATCGTCGGACTCCATCGTCAGGGGCGCATGCGCACCTTGATCCATGGCCAGAATCTCACCCAGGAAGCCATTCAAGAGGAACTCGATCAAGCCGACCTGCTCATCACATTTTTTGGAACGGTCTTCGATATACCTTATCTGCAAACCTGCTTTCGCGGATTGCGTGTCTCGATCCCTCATTTCGATCTTTGTTTTGCCGCCCGGCGCGTCGGCTTGCAAGGCGGGTTGAAGTCCATCGAACGTGAGTTAGACATCGCGCGGGACTCGGATCTGCTCCAGCTGGATGGGCTGGAAGCTGTTCGACTGTGGCAACAGTACGGCGCAGGCCATGACGTCGCCCTGGATCAGCTGATTCGTTATAATGCGGCCGACACTCAAAACTTGGAGCCCCTCGCAGCCTGCCTCTACGAGCGTCTCGTCTTGCGATACGGGCCGCAATCTCTCGGTTCGGTCGGATAACGTGACAACACCTCGCGACAGGTGGGAGTGGACGGGATACGGCCAGACAGATCGTGGACTGGTCCGCTCGACCAATCAGGACGCATTTTTCGTCGACAACCGGCGCCGTCTGTGGGCTGTTGCCGACGGCATGGGAGGACATTCCGGAGGAGACGTGGCCAGCCGAATCGTCATGGACACTCTCGCCGACTTTTCACCCAGCCTCCTTCGCAGTTCCGAGAACCTCGGCGGGGACCACAGCGAGCAGCCGTCCTTTCTTCTCACGACCATGGCCGAGCAGGCTCATGCGGCCGTCCGCGCCTATGCGGATCGTCACCCGTCCTTCTACGGCATGGGAACGACGCTGGTGATGGCGCACCTGATGGCTCTGCCCGCCCCCCGACTCCTGGTGCTCAATGTCGGCGACAGCCGGGCGTATCTGGTCAGAGAGGGACGCATCACGCAATTGACTCGGGACCACACCCTCGTTGACGACTATGTGCGCGAGGGCCGCCTCACTGCTGAGCAGGCCGCCCGGCATCCGGACCGCCACGTCCTGACCCGGGCCATAGGGCTCGAATCGGTCCTGCAGAGCGATCTCGTTCCTGTCGACGTCTTCATCGGCGATGTGGTGTTGCTCTGTTCCGACGGGCTCACCAAAATGCTGCCGGACGAACGCATAGAGGAAATCGCACATTCGCACAGAGACAATCCCCCCCTCGTGACCCAAGCCCTGATCCAAGCGGCACTCGATAACGGTGGCATCGATAACATCACCGTCGTGGCCTGCGCCATGACGGGCCTCCCCGATCAGGGAAATATCCATTGACACTGCCTCAAGGCACCAGGTAGCCTCAAAATAATACATCCGCTCAGTGAGGCCTCGGAGGCCTCCAGAAGTCTCTTCTATGAACATGGAATCGCATCACTCCCGTCCGTTCAGTCTGCGAGTCCGAACCTGGCTCCTGCTTGGTCCACTCGTAGGATTGCTGTACATTCCGGCAGCGCGAGCCGAAGAGCCGCACGACCCGGAATCCACCTTGCGCAGGCTCGTTCAGGCCAATGCCGAACGGGATCTGGCTACCATGTCCAAATATATGTCACACGACGTGGACGCCATCGGCTATACGATTGACGGACGCAAATACATCGGATGGTCGGATCTGGCGGCCGATATGCGCAGCGAGTTTGATTCGGTCGTCAAACTGGAAATTCCTATCACCAATCTGCGCATGTGGAACAACAAGGACGTGGCCTGGTTCGCCATGGAATTAGACTACATCCGCTACAGCAATCCCGCAGATCTGGCTCAACGCATGGTGCTCCGCCTGCGTGAAACCGGCGTTCTGGAGAAACGGAACGGCCGATGGATTCTCGTGGCCTGGCATGAGTCGACACGTCATCATGACAGCGGAACGGAACAGACGGCGGCCAACGGCGCAGCATTGCTTCATCGCGCCTCGGATACGCAGCCGGCTGTCCCGAACGGCACCGACTTAAGCGGCGAATGGGAAGTGACGGAAATCGAAGACAATAAGAAATACGTCGCCACGCTGAACGCCCAGGGCACCGGTCCCTACACGTGGCAAGGCGGACAGTTTTCCACCACCAGCTTCAACGATCGACGGTGGCAGGGCACGTGGAAGCAAACGGGAAACGATCGCGAAGGCGCCTTTGAAGTCATTCTCTCGGAGGATGGCACTGAAGCCAAAGGCATCTGGTGGTATGTGCGTGTCGGCACGAGAGACAACATCCCGCCCCGGCAACATGGCGGCAGCTACCTGTGGAAACGACTCACCCCGCCTCCGACGGCTCCTTAACGGATGGGCGGTCACTCCCTATTCAGAGCTTCACACACACTCATGGACGGCCGGTCTGTTACAACGAGGAGGGGCCTATGAATCGTGCGCTTCTGGTAGTAGTCATGTTATTGGGCGTCACGAATTTGGTGTATGCCGACGGCGGACATGATCATCACGCTATTCCAACCATGCCGAGTTTGGGCGAGACGAAACTGACCATCGAAGACCAGACCGTCACGCTCACGTTCGGCCCCGTCGATTTGCCGACCGGCCATGATGGCGATCTCGCTTCCAGCATGCCGAAAAAGGTGTTCCAACTACCGGACGACACCTACATGATCGGGTACAAATCCGAAGTCTTTACCAAAGATGGCAAACCCCTTCCGAAAAATTATCTCCATCACATCCTCATGTTGAACAATGACAAACCCAGCGTCTCGTGCGATGGAGAGCCGTTGTTCTTCGCGGGGGCCGGACTGGAAATGACGGAAGCCCGTTTCCCGGACGGATACGGAGTGAAATTGGGCAAAGGCCAAAACCTCATGTCCGTCGTGGCTTTTTATCACAAAGCCCCGCCGACGAAAGACGTGATGGCCCGCTTCACCATGTATGTCGCCCCAAAAGGGGCGAAGGTGCAGGAGATGGACGTCTACCAGGTGGGCGTGAATATTGTGTGCTACAGCAAGTTCGCACAACGGGGCCCGGACCAGACGGACGAAGGCATCGAGATCAAGCCGGGCGTTTCGGTCCTTTCCGCGCCTTTGAAGTTCAATATGGATGGCTGCGTTAAGTTCGCCTATCCTCACGGACATGACGAGCTTCTCATGGTGGCGCTTGAGAATAAGACGTCAAAAGAGACGCTCCTCCGCACCGTCCCCGAAGTCGATGCCGACGGCACATTCAGGGACTTCCGACCCCATCAGGTCTATCGCGATAACAAAGGCTTCTCCGTGACGAAGCAGGATGACTACGAAATGGTGATGGTTCACCACCATCTGCTGCAAAACCCCAACATTCAACATGGCATGGGCAACTATCTGCTCTATATGACGCCTGGCGCCTGCCAACAGTCGTCGACCACCGCCTCCGCGCACTAGCCGGAACCTTTGGGCGCCCCCCACAGTGCGGTCACCGTGGGGGGCCGGCCCGATCGGCCATCGGGACCGGCACACGAGACGTACCAGGCTCAGTTCCATTCCGAACACTTCCCTCATTCCGGCTTCCCTTAGACTTCATCCGTTGTTCAGATACACATCGTCCTTCCCCTACCGAAGTGGAACCGCCCCCTCTGGCGGCGGACTGGGATTCTCAAGAAGGTGTATGATATTGAACCAATCATGCAGTCCAATCAGCTGGGGAAGGACAGATTTGTCCGCCTGAGAGGGAGAACATGTTCATCACTGTACGGTGGTGCATTCCCCGGAGCACAGGCAGCCTCCGGGCACGCTGAACGCGCCCCTGCATGAAGACCATGAGATCTTCCATGTCCTTGCCCGAACCTTCGCTCCACATCCTCCTCATCAATGAGAATCCCGACGAAATCAAATTGGTCACGACCAGTTTGCGGAGCTTCTTCGTCGGCTGTCGCATCGAAGCCGGTTATTCGTCAGAGGATGCCCTTGCATTCAGCCGCCAGGGCGACTGGCAGATCATTCTCATTGATCAAGATCTAAGTCCGGAGCAGGGCCTGGATCTGCTCGCGCGCCTTCGTCGCAATGCTCCCTATGCCGCGATCCTGCTTCAGACCAACGAAAGCGACTCGCGCACCGCCGTTCAAGCGCTCCAGCACGGAGCTGATTTTTTGCTCTTCAAACGCTCTCCCGGCTTTATCACCGAGCTTCTCTTTTCGGTACAGGAAGCCCTGGAAAAGCGCGACCTGCAAATGAAGCTGGACCATACGTTTCAACGCCACCTGCGCGTGATCGAAACGTTGAGCGATCTATTGTACGAACTCGATGCGGACGGGCGTTTCGTGTATGTGAGTCCGACAGTCACGGCGATGCTCGGATACAGTGCGGAGGAACTCGCCGGCCGGCACTACTCCCTCTTGCTCCCTCCTCAACAGGAACCAACCGCACGTTTCCGATTGAATGAGCGGCGGGCCGGCAGTCGTTCAACGCGCCGAGTAGAACTCACGCTGTACCGAAAACCCCTTCCAGAGGCGCCACACGTACCCATCATCGTGGAAGTCACCGCGAAAGGGCTCTTCGACTCTACCAATAAATACCTGGGGACGGTCGGATTGCTGCGCGATCTGTCTCAACAAAAGGCTCAACAGAACCGCCTGGCTGAACTGGAGTCGCGACTCCAAGAGACCGACCGTCAGCTCACCCTCTCGCGGGAGGCAGCACGGGTCTCCCGCCAATTGCAGCAGCCACTCTCATCCTTACTTCAAGACTCACAACGGTTGCTGACATCTCTTCAACACAGCCGGATCGAGCAACATGTTGAAACGATGGTCGCCCAGGCTTCACAAGCGAGTCAGCTCGGGCACCAACTGGCCGAAGCGATCCATGCCCACCCCACCGAATTCGTGCCTCTTGATCTGAATGAGATTCTTCAGACGGTTGTCCGGACGGTGCCAGGCGAGACCGAGGACTCACGGTTTCTGCTCACCACACACTTTGCAGACAACCTTCCCCTCATTCTTGGGTCGCGTTCGGCCCTGGAAAACCTTGCCCGCCTCTTGCTCACCTATGCCTGCCAATCCACATCCCACAACATGCCCCCCCGGCTGATCTTGCAAACCGCCGCACTGGCCGTGGAAACCCCAGGGTCTCTCCCGCAAGACGTGGCACCCCACCCTCGGCCATTTCGTACGTATGCCAGCTGTACGATCCGGGGAAGTGCCGGCGCTCTGCGTCTGCCGCCGGATAGCCAATCCGGCCACGATCGTTCCGCGGAGAGTTTATTTCAAGCACACCGAATTGTTCAGGCACATCGAGGCGCCATCGAGATCGAACACACACCCGAAAGCGGTGTAACCATCACGGTCCGCATCCCTGCTTCGGAGGACTTCTCCCTGAGTGACTCACCGGGACCACCAGCCTCACCGACCCCGTTCGATAGTCGCAATCCATCTGGATACATCCCGCAACAACGCTCTGAACGTCGCCGCTCAGAACGCAAACCCCTTTCCTTGCCCGTTCAATTGTCGATCGGGGGCACCACCCTTCGCGGGCTGTTACGCAATATGAGTACCGAGGGAGCGCTCCTGACTATCCAGGGGATAGAGGCTTCCATCCATCTGCAGCCCGCCTATGTCGTCATCAAGACACCGGTCAGTTTCCTGGAACTTCAAGGAGTGGTGCATGAGCGGCAATCCGCAACCGCGGAATCGCCTCTCCCGTCCCTCAAGGATTTCGTAATTTCTTTCTCCCTCGCCGTCGAGCATGAGCGCAATGTACTCCGGTCGTTGCTTGAGGGCCTGCAGGATGGGGCGCCACAGATCACCTTCGAAGGGTTGATTCTCCCTCTCCCCCTGGGGACAGGGAGCCACGACCGTGATCTCCTTCCATCCCCGTCCATGCCGGAAGACCGGCGCGAAGCCGTTCGACTGAGGGTGTCCTGTCCCGTTCACGTAGCCGAATCCCAAGCGGCCTCACCGCATCCGCTCGGCAGGATCGTCAATCTGAATCTGAACGGGGCTTGCATCGAACTGCCCACGGACAGCGCCTTACCCGGAGATTCCCAGGTCATCCATCTGAGTCTCATGGAATCGAACGCAGTTGTGCCCGGCGCCCCGCAATCACAAGAGGCCGATCCACCATTCACGGCACAGATCCTCTGGAGATATAGGGAAGAGACGATGCCGACAATACGTCTCACCGCAACAGGAGAACCACGGCATCAGATCGGTATACGCTTTGACAATTTATCTCCCGCGCAAGAGCAGAGACTGCGTGGCATCATGGAACCTGGGTTCCGCGCAGATCAAGAACTGGCCGAACCGCAGTCTGATGCTCCCATTCTCACCGCGGCACACACCCTGCGAAATCGTGAAGGATATACGATTGCGTTGCGGCATGACTTCCCCACGCGAGGCGGCGGAGACTATGATCCGCTGGTGCTCCTTTGCCCGGGATACGGCACGACGCAGCACGCCTACGTGGCCTTGGCTTATACGCTGGCCGGCCGCGGGTTTCATGTACTGCGATACGATCACAGCCGCCATGTCGGACTCAGCGACGGCGACCCTTCGCAGACTACGTTCACTTCCCTGGAAGACGACCTCGATACGGTCCTGACCTTTGTCCATGAACATTGGCCGGAAAGGCCTCTCACTCTTTTGGCATCGGATCTCCTCGGTCGAATCGCACTGCGAAGACGGGATTGGCACAGATGGATTCGCCGCCTCCTTCTTCTTAATCCGGCCCTCGACCTCGGACACTGCCTGAGAACCCTCCATCACCGGGATCTGTTACAGGAACACCTCAGCGGCACGCGCCTGGGACTGGGGAATTTGCTCGGCATCCCGCTCGACATTGACCATTTTCTGGCCGACGCGGTTGCCGCGCAGTATACGGAGGGCACCGTCCTGCAGGAGGAACTGACCCACTGTGGAACGGAGGTGGTCGTCCTAACCGGCGAACAAGAAGGCCCTGATTGCTCGATTCCCGCCCCTCCTCAGACTCTTTTGAATGAAGTGCTCTCTCGGCTTGGCGCCAAAGGCAGGAAAGTGATGTTACCATCATCCACTCTGACAGCCGGCCCTATTCCACCGTTGACGCTGCGCGCAAGTTGGCAACAATTGTCACACCTCTGCCAAGCGGGACAGACTCTTCACGAACCTGGAGCCATCAGGCGTCCGTCGCTCTTACTCGCGACGTCCACTCGCGCCCGGTTCGAACGCGATCAACTCCGCCACAAACAGGCCATCGGCACCGCGAGCAACGAACGGCTCTGGACGGCGCATACTGATCTCACCCGCGCCTTGGATGAGCTGCCGGCACATTGGCACTCGATCGATCAGCTCTATCAACTCTTGCAACCCCTCGATGGAAATGTGGCGCTCCTGGACCTCGGATGCGGCATGCATTCCTTCGCCCGGTTGCTCCTGCTCAATCTTGCGTACCGCCTGCGCGCTCAAACCTGGCGCCATAATCAGCCACTCCGGTATGTGGGCTTCGACTTCTCTTCCACCGCCCTGCATGCGGCGCGGACCTCGACACAGGAAGCCTTGCAACACCTCGACAAGTTGTTTTCGGGACGTATTTCTGCACCGACTCCCGTCACTCAGCAATGGGCGCTCGGCCGTTCAACAGAAGCGTTGCCCTTTGCGGATCGCTCATTCGATCGTGTGGCGGCGAATTTCTCGCTCAGTTTTGCGCGTTCACCGATGCACACGTTGCGAGAACTCTTCCGCATTCTTCGTCCGGGCGGAAAACTTATCGTGAAAGCCTTCACCCCCACCGCAGAACTGGCTCGCCTCTACAGACCGGCCTTACACGAACTCGGCATCGACGCATTTTCAGGAGCGCCGCGCTTGGCCTTGCACCGCATGGCACAGTGCTGTGTGGCATTACGTACGGGACAATTACACACGTTTGAAGAAGAGAGCCTGACCACCCAGCTCTCCCGCTTCACACCTCTCGCGCCAAGACTCGTCCGTACTCTCGCCGGGCAGATTCTGCTCGCCGCCGCTGAAAAACCGGATTCCTCTGGCTGAAACAATAGGGCGCATATATACTTCACTCACTAGCACAAAACATGCAGTGAGTGAGGCGACACTGCGGGAAACCAGGTGTCCGGATTGATATTCCCCCCACGGGACTATGACGCTCCACCCGAACAGCCGACGCATGCCCGTTCTTTCACCATCCATGGGAACCATCAGACAGATCGGTGACTTTGCTGAGACCTTGGGATCCGCACGAGACGTGTCCTGTCTCGGACATCCGATTGTGACGACTCTCTCGCAACACGCTCGGTTGCCCGAAGCGGCACTATGGATTCGAGAGTCGGCAGACGGACAGTACCGTCTCCTTGCATCCCATGGCCACAGCCATCCCTCTTCATTACCGTCGACTTTGACCGGCGATCACCCGCTCGTTACAGGGCTGTCCGCCAAATCATATGTGTTTCATGCCAGCCAGGCACCGTCTTCTCCGGTTGGGTTAGCCATGACGGCGGTTCGTGCAACCCTGTGTCTCGGGCTACGAAACAAAGGGCGGCTCCTCGGACTCTGCGTCCTGGGTCCACTCAGCACGGATAGGCACATCGACGAAGAAATCATCGCCACCGTTGACACAATCGCACGCATCGCAGGCAATAGCCTCGATCATCACCTCACGCAAGACGACCTCCGCCGCTCATCCACGCTGATGAGACGAACGGACCGGCTCCGCTCCTTGGAAATCATGGCAGGCGGGTTTGCCCATGAAATTCGCAATCCGCTCACATCCATCAAAACGTTTGTCCAGTTGGCCCCCCAGCGACAGCAGGATCCGGTCTTCATCAAAGAATTTAGTAAACTGGCCATAGAGGACATTCATCGCATCGAACGCCTGCTGCATGAAATTCTCGACTATGCCAGTTATATGACCCCTCGCCCCACCGAGGTAGACGTGAACGAACTCGTCGCCTCCTGTATCGGCTTCATCTCATCGACCGCCGCGCATCGAGGGATTCAAGTAGAGACGCACCTGTCACCTCAACTCCCTCTGCTCTCGCTTGATCGCCAACAAATCAAACAAGTGTTGCTGAATTTGCTGCTGAATGCTCTGGATGCGATGCCTAACGGCAACGGCATCATTCGGGTCCATACACGCCGTATGTCGGAAGCGGGCCGCCCACCATGGGTGCAATTGCAGGTCGACGATGAAGGATGCGGCATCGCGCCCGATCACCTCGAGCACATTTTCGATCCCTTTTTCAGCACCAAACATTCCAACAGTGCCAGTGAAGGAGCCGGGCTCGGACTCACCACCGCGCATCAGATTGTCCGAGAGCACGGGGGCACCCTCACGGTTGACAGTCGCGTCGGAGCGGGCTCCACGTTCTCCGTGAATCTTCCGGTTCCCGAGACAGGCCCCACAGTGTCAGCAGCACGGGAGTAATATGAAAAAACGAGTACTTCTTGTCGATGATGAGCCGCGTGTCCGAGCCTCGCTGAAAACGGTTTTGGAACCGACGTATGAAATTTTCGAAGCGGCGGACGCGGCCGAGGGCCTCAGGAGTTTTAAGCACGATACTCCCGATCTGGTCCTCCTGGACGTCATCCTGCCGGGAACGGACGGTCTGTCCGTGCTTCAGACGATGCGAACCGAGAATCGAGCCGTACCCGTGATTATGCTGACGGGCACCAAAGCCGTGAAAACAGCCGTCGATGCCATGAAGCTCGGGGCCGCCGACTATCTGTCCAAACCGTTCGACGTCGAAGAGCTTCAAATTGTCATCGAACGAACACTGGGCAAGCAGGAACTTGAGCAAGAGGTCCGCCAGTTGCGCGCGCAGGTGGTGCAGCGTTATGCCTTCCACAACCTCATCGGCAAAAGCCCCGCCATGCAGGAAATCTACGCCAAAATCGAACAAGTAGCAGATAGCCGCACCACCGTGCTGGTCACCGGTGAAAGCGGGACCGGAAAAGAACTGGTCGCCAAAGCGATTCACTACAACAGCGCCCGGCGAGAACGCCCGTTCGTGGCTCTCAATTGCGCGGCCTTGCCCGAAACCCTCATCGAAAGCGAATTGTTCGGCCATGAAAAAGGTTCGTTCACCGATGCCACCGCACGCCGCGTCGGGCAGTTCGAGTTGGCGCATACGGGCACGCTGTTTCTCGATGAAATCGGCGATCTGAGCCCGGCCACACAGGCGAAACTCTTACGGGTGTTGCAAGAACGGGAATTCACGCGGGTCGGCGGGGTCCAATCCATCAAGGTCGATGTTCGGATCGTCGCGGCGACCAACAAAAACCTCGATGAGATGGTCAGAAAAAACCAGTTCCGCGAGGACTTGTATTACCGTATCAACGTGATTGCGCTCTACCTCCCGCCCTTGCGCGAACGCGGCGAGGACATTGCGCTTCTCGCCAAGCATTTTCTTTCGAAACGCATTGAGGAGGAGAAACGGCCGCCTCAGGAATTCACGAAAGACGCGCTCGAATTGATTTCACATTATCCCTGGCCCGGCAACGTGCGCGAGATGGAGAATATCATCGAACAAGCCTTCATCTGGTCGAAAGGCTCCACGGTGATCACTCCGGAGCATTTACCGAATATCCTCCGGACTGATACCCGCTCATCGTCCCTTCGCGATGACACCCTCGCCGGACGTCTATCGTTGGAAAAAGCCGTGATGGAATTCGAGCGCGAAATTATCTTGGACGCGCTCAAGCGGACGACATACGTACAAACTCATGCGGCCACCATGTTAGGCATCAGCCGTCGCATGCTAAAGTATCGCATGGACACCCTGGGGATCAGCAGGCCAGACAGTAACGGGGTCAATGCCGATGCGCCACTGCCTCAGGAATGACACAAGTGGCACAAAAATCTCTGCAACTGTCTCATACTTTCTCAGCGCTAGCTTTCGCGCATCAAATATCTTGTGGCCTGAAATAAAGAGACCTGCTATATATTGACCGTTTTAGATATACGTAAGCGGTACAGGTTTTGCGATGTGTCTTTCCCGAAGTTCGCAATGCACCGGGAGCGCTCTGGATGGGAACTCAGGCATCAGCTGAGCAGATCAGCATCAAACCGTCGGTCTTGGTCGTCGACGACGAAACAGGCCCGCGGGACGCGCTGAAAGTCATTCTTCGCCCCTTCTTCACCATTCACTCCGCCGATAACGCCAAATCCGCGCTTCGGGTTCTGAAAGACCAGCACATCGATCTCATCACGCTGGATCAGAAATTGCCCGACCGTCAGGGTATCGACCTCTTGCAGGACATCAAGCAGGATTACGCTGACATTGAAGTCATCATCATTACAGGCTATGGCAGTCTGAAATCGGCCATGGAAGGCATCCGGCACGGCGCGGCCGGCTATCTGCTCAAGCCGTTCAATGTGACGGAACTGATCACGCTGATCAATCAGACCCTGGAAAAGAAACAGCGGCTGGATTACTTGCGATCGTTTTTGAAAACATCGACCGCCTTGTGGGGGACCGAACAGGAAGCGGCGCAAGCGTGGAAGGAGCTGCAATCGAAGTACTTCGCGATCGGCAATTCCTCCACTGACGCAAGGGGAAGCGCGGCAGACGTCACAGCGCTCATTCCATTATTATCCGACTTGCTCGAAGCCAAGGACCGCCAACTCCTCAATCATTGCAGCCGGGTGAGCTTCTATGCCTCGCTTCTCGCCAACCAGCTGACTCTTCCGCTGCCCGATCAAAAGGCTTTGGCGCTGGGAGCATTCCTGCATGATATCGGCAAGGTCGGCCTCTCCAACTACAAATATTCAGCGGATGACGATGAGAGCCTGAAGACCAATACCCATGCGAGAGAATGTTTCGAAGCAGGCGCTCGGATGCTGTTACCGCTTGGTTTCCAGGCAGAGGTCGGGCAAATCGTGGCCTATCACCAGGAACGCTTCGACGGTGTGGGCAACCCACACGGCCTGGAAGGCGAAGGCATCCCGCTTCTGGCACGGATCGTCGCCATCGCGCAAGCATTCGACAACTTGACGGTGGATATGCCGGGACACCAGCCGACATCCATCGATGAAGCCATTCGACAGATTCTGCTGCAGGCCGATACGCGCTTCGATCCCAAGTTGACGGAGCTCTTTGCGCAAGTGGTGCGGGAATGTAAGTCTTCTCTGCCGGCGCTGGCGATTGCCAAAACCTCGCCGCCCAACTGATCTGCCGTTATTGCCGATCCTTCGCGCTCGCAATCATTTCAGCCGCCGCCGCGCGCGCTGTCTTGGTCACCGTCACACCGGCCAACATCCGCGCCACTTCTTCTTCACGTTCGTCCAGGCTCAGCAAGCGGACCTGCGTCACCGTTCGATTGTGCCGAACCTGCTTGTCCACGAGATAATGCGCATGCGCCTGAGATCCTACTTGAGGAAGATGGGTGACGCACAAGACCTGATGGTGCCGACTGAGGTTCCTGAGCCGCGCCCCCATCACCTCGGCGACCGCTCCCCCGACACCGGCATCGACTTCATCAAAAATCAGGACCGGCACTCGATCGCTCTCAGCCAGAATCGTTTTTAATGCCAGCATGACTCGCGACAATTCTCCTCCCGAGGCCACCTTCGCCAGCGGCTTGAGCGGTTCTCCAGGATTCGCTGAAAACATGAACTCTACCGTATCCTGCCCCATCTGACCAAAGGGCGCATCACCGGACAGACGCGAGACGTCCACGCCGAAACGAGTCCGCTCCATCCGGAGCGCGCCCAATTCTTTCGTCACCTGAACCGTGAATTTCTTGGCGGCTTCAAGCCGTTTGCGGGACAGACGCTCCGCAACGTCGCGCAGGCTGAGCGCCCCCTGCTCGACCGCGCGGGTCAGCTCCTGCAGGTGGGTCTCCGCATGGTCCAATTGAGCCAGCTGCGTGCGCAGGGACTCCTGCAAGGCCAGCGCGGCATCCAGCGAACCGCCATATTTTTTGGCGAGCCGATGCAACCGGTCCAGCCGCTGCTCGATCTCCAGCAATCGGCCAGGATTGGCCTCCACGTGATCACGATACCGGCGGACTTGTTCAGCCAAGTCCCTCAATGGAACGACCGCCTCCTCCACCGTCCTGGCCCATTCGATCGTCGTGGCGTCGATCGACTCCATTTTGGATAACAGCTTCCGGGCTCCGGCCAACAGGCTCAATATTCCTTGGTCGCCTGCGTAGAGCATCTCATGGAGTTGGTCCGACAGCTCGCCCAGTTGCTGACTGTGCACCAACCGTGGACGTTCCTGTTCGAGTCGCATATCTTCGCCCGCCTCAAGCCCCGCATCTGTCATTTCCTGGAATTGGAACCGCAGGAGATCCTCCCGCTCCCGACGCTGCGCAAGCTGTGCGGTCAGAGATTCCAGTTCGGCCACCCGGTCCTGCCAATCTCGATAGGCCATCCGATATGCCTGCCGGAGAGCGTGCAGGTCACCGAACGCGTCCAACGCGTCCATTTGAGCGGAAGGCGACAACAGGGATTGCTGTTCGTGCTGTCCATGCACATCGACCAGGGCACCGCCCAATTCTTCCAGAAGATGGACCGGGCAGAGATTGCCGTTGAGATAGGTTCGGTTGCGGCCCGCGCGCGAGATAACGCGCCGAATGAGAATGTCCGTCTCACCGGCGCGCGCAAAGCCCTTATTGTGCAAGACCGCAAGGAGAGGATGGTCCGGTGGCAGCTGAAATGCCGCTTCGAGCGCCGCCTCTTCGGCCTGAGCGCGGATGTGTTCAGCGGAAGCACGACCTCCGACCAGGAGCGTCACGGCATCGATGAGGAGAGATTTTCCGGCGCCGGTTTCACCGGTAAACACGATGAATCCGGCGCCAAAGGTGACGCCCAGCTGCTCGATCACACCAAAATTCGAGATGCGCAGCTCGGTCAGCATGCCGCTGAGAGTCCGGCGCTAGGCGGCGCCGGAAGGTTGAGCAAGGAGCGTATCGATGATTTCTTTGAACTGCCGTTTGGGACGCGCGCCGACCAGCCGTTCGACGGCTTGACCGTTCTTGAAAAACAAAATGGTCGGAATACTCATCACTTGATAACGGCCGGCGATTTCCGGGTTTTCATCGGTATTGAGTTTACGGACCTTCACTTTGCCTGCATATTCCGTCGCCAGTTCATCGACGATCGGGGCGACCATCTGACAGGGGCCACACCACACCGCCCAAAAATCTACCATGACCAATTCGGATGCCTTCATGACATCCTCATCCCACGTTGCATCAGTCGCTTTCAACGCATCGCCTGCCACAATCCCCTCCTTCTCTACCCGCGTACGGCTGTCCAGTCCACGTCCTGAAGCGGCTTCAGGCACTGTTCGTCATCCTATAACATGGTTTTGCGGAGAGTCAAATCACGGCCGCCCCCATTGCCATTGAGGAGGCGCACCCGACCACCAATCATCCGGCCGTGCCTGTCGCCATGCCGTTTGCTCCTGCCACAGCTGTTTGACCAGGGGCTCATCCAAGCGCGCGGCCAGCGCGGCGGTCACATCCGCCTGTCGTTGCACCGCTTGCTGAATCACCTCTTTCGCAATCCGTGCCAGGACATCGGGCGGATCCAGCAGATCCTCGACGCGTCCCGTAGACAAATTCACATAGAGCTGCTCGACTCGAACCCATTGGTCGGTGCTCGCCAAGTGTTGCAGATAGCCGTCGAGAGCATGGTACGCATAGGTCAGGTAGACATAGCTCCGAGCGGAGGGCGCATCCTTCACTTCCGCCTGGCAGGCCTCCAGCGCCTGGCGGTAATCTCCCGCCCGCAAAAACACGGCCGCCCGGTCCAGATGGGACCTGTGTTCTGCGGCGGAGAGACCGGGCGGATAGAACTCCTGTCCGGCGATCGCCAACAACAGCAGACCTGTCGCGAGAACAATGCGCCGGCTCACGATGAGGGTTCCTGTTCCGATCATGCCGGACGCATCTCCTGAGAGGACGCCGGTGAAACTCGCACCAGGAATTTCACCTAATAACGACTCAGCGGCATGGCTTGCACAGGGAGCGCATTTTGTACGCGCCCATAAGGACCGCCCGGAGCGGCCCACGGCAACCCACGATCTCCTACCAGCAACGGACCCAGGATGGTCCTCGCCACGATCGTACCGAAGTTTTCCGTCCAGCCGATTCCGGTCATGCTGAACATGAAGGAGTAACTCTGCCGATCCGGGAACTGCAGGTAGTACAATCCGAGCGACCAACACTTGCACGGATTTTGATAGAGCGCCACCACATCGAATTCCGGACTGCGTCCGCCTTTGACATCGTAATACCCCTTCGCGCCGATGGTCCACCCCCAGGGCGTCCGGAATCCGCCGCCGGCCGTGGCGAACTGAATTTCCTTGGTGGGCGCATAGACCTCGTTGAAGGAAATCGGATTCCAAATATCACCGCGCCGAACCCGATTGCCGTCATGACTGAACCGCTGCCCGACCTCAATGTACCAGTAATTGGATTGCTGAACCCGAAGGTCTGTATTCCACTGGCTGAACGTGCCTCGATACGGGTCCAAAAAGGCGTCTACCGACAGATAGGAATTGGTCGGCGGCAGCATTTGTCCGCTCGTCACGTTTCGCCCGAGCGCTTCGTTGATACCGGGAGGACGAAAGAATTCCGGCGCCGTATTGCCGATCACCGCGCGCATCCAGATATCCGACATTTTCCGCCCGTGCACGTCCACCGTCGCCGGTTGCAAGGGCTGTGTCAAGGACCCCAGGAACGGCAACACCCCGGGGGTAAATTCCCGCGCGCGCGTCTGCACCGCGCCCACGTGATAACTCTGCGCCACGGTCAGATCCAACCAATTGAAACTCTGCCCGTTGAGTTGTTGCTCCAAGAACTTCGTGCGCAGCGCGTAGGTCAGCAAATTTTTCTTCGGGAGGTCGTCGACTTGGTCGATCTGCGCGATCTGGCTCTGATCGCTGCCCGGCACGTATTCATACATCACGCTCGGTTCGATCGTATGGAGGAAGCTTCCGCCCTCCCCGCCGGTATACCGGCGGCTCAATTTGGAGGAGGCATCCAGCGCGGCCCAAAACGTTTCGCGGTGCAGCGGGCTGGCCTCTTGAATCCCGCGCGTATAATACAGTTGCTTGTATTTGAAGTGCGGCGTCACGCCGATCACATGCCCGATATCCATCACATCGGTGGTTATCCCCGGCATAAAATCCATGCGATTCACCGCAAACCCCTGCTCGCGATAGAAGTTCACGAAGTTCGTATCGAGATTCAACAGCAGCGGCATGCCGAACGGCGAGGTGTTCGGCAGGACATACCCCACCTCGGGAAGGCGTTGAAACGTGTCGGGACCGCCGGAATTCAATGGTTGGAGATATTGCCCGAGAAAATAGGCGCTTCCGTAAGGCAGCCGCTGCGTGGCCAGCAACGCCGACTCACCGCTGGGCGAAGCCCGCTGCGCGCCTGAGTTGCTCAATTGCTGGAGATACTGCCGGTCTGACACGAATGAAGCTTGCCCGCGCACCAAGAGCGTATCCGTCACCTGCTGCACATGCTGCCCGCTGATCAACCCGCGCAGACGCCGCTCATCCGAGCTGACTTGCTCCACGCCCGACACATTCGGCAGCTTGGTCTGCTGCAGGAAACTGGCGAACCACTGCCCGCTCGACCGCCGATCGAGATAATAGCGATAGGTGAAATCGCTGCCGTAGCCCAGGTTGTTGTAATACGACGGCGCGATGGTCAGGTCCTGGCTGGGATTGATGGCCCAGAAATAGCCCTGCTGATAGTGCAGCCCGAACCGGTTATCGTAGCCGGGCGTAGGAATGAGAAACCCGCTATGCCGCTGGCTCAACGGATACGTCAGGGTCGGCACAGGAATGAGCGGGGTATCGCGCACGCATAGCCACGCCCGCTTCATGCCGATGCTCTCTCCCGCGTTCACATCGAGATCGTCGAAGGTAAACCGCCAGGCCGGGACTTCGCCTTCCTTCGCATCGCAATTGGTAAAGGTGCCTTCCTTGATCCGATAGTGATCTTCGGAGAGTCTTCGAATACTCCGGCCGGTAAAAAACGAATTGCTCGGCCGGATAAACATCGAACCGTTGGCGACGACGCCCCCTTCGGTGTTGACATTCAATTCCAACCGTTCCGATTTGAGATCCGAGCTCGAATCCCAGAAATGCACGTGCCCAGTCGCCGTCAGCGTGCCCGGCAAGGCGTTGATCGTCACGTGGTCGGCAGTCAACCGCAAGCTGCCTTGTGTCACCACGACAGACCCATCCGCCTCGTAGACCTCCTGGTCTTGAAGGTGATCGATGCGCTCAGCAGTCACCGTGAGGGGCTGGTTTGTCGCGGACGCCGTAGTCACGATCGATTGTCCCCGCGCCAAGGACGTGAAGAACGGAAGCCCACCGAGCAGAATGGAAAGGCACAGGAGGAACGGGAAACCGTTGAGCAGCCGCCGCCAAATTGAACCCGGATGACGGTCTGGCCCCATCTCAACCACGAACAGGTGAGAGGGAGTCCCCTCGAAGAAGGGCCTTGATCTCGCCGACCAGCATCAAGGAACCCGTGACACAAATCAGATCGGACGCAGCGGCTGCCTGCTTGGCCATGGCCAACGCATCCGAGGGGGTCGGCGCGACCTGCGCGAATGGTGCGGCGTCTTCAAGCAACAGACGGAGTTCGGGCCCGGTCGCGGCGCGCGGCAGATCCGCCTGGGTCAGGATCAGCGAATCGACCAGCGGCAGCAGCGGCGCCAGAAATTCGCGCGGATGCTTGTCGCGCATCATCCCCACGATCAGGCTGACACGCGCGGCAGGCCTGACACGTCGCCACTCGGCCACATACTCAGCGAGGACCGCCGCAGCCGCAGGATTATGCGCCCCGTCCAGCATCACCGTCGGCTCCTGACCGACAATCTCCAACCGTCCTTCCCATGCCACGTGCTGCAGCCCTGCGCGTACCGCCGTCTCAGTCACCGTGATGCCCCGCTCCTGAGCCAGCTCGATCAGCGCCAGGGAGCAGGCCAGATTGTCGAGTTGAAATCGTCCCTGCAGGGAACAACTCAGATGCTCAGCCCGTAGCGCGAGGCCGGTGTATCGGCAGTCAACCGGGGAGGAGCCGTCACAACGGAAGTCCCGATCAAGACGAAAGATCGCCGCGCCCGCCGTCGAGGCGCGAGCTTCGATCACTCGGCAAGCCGGCTCGTCGATGCGGCCCAGCACCACCGGCACACCCGGCTTGATGATGCCCGCCTTTTCCATCGCAATAGCCTCGATCGTCGAGCCCAGATAGGCTTCATGATCGAGGCCGATCGTCGTGATGGCGGTTGCCAGCGGCTCCACGACATTCGTAGCGTCGAACCGACCTCCCAAACCGACCTCGAGCACGACGACATCCACCCGACATTCCGCAAAATAGTGGAAGGCGAGCGCCGTCGTGAACTCAAAAAATGTCGGGGCCAGATCGGGCGCGGAGGCCGCGCGCAACACGTCGACTCCGTGGACCACGCGCGACTCGGAAATCATCTCGCCGTTGACGCGAATACGCTCGCGAAAGTCGATCAGGTGCGGCGAGGTATAGAGCCCCACCCGATGTCCGGAAGCTTGCAGGATCGAGGCAGCCATCGCCGCAGTCGAGCCCTTCCCGTTCGTGCCGCCGATGTGCAACACGGGGTATCGACGATGCGGGTCGCCTACCCGTCCGAGCAGGGCACGAATCGTCTCGAGCCCCAACTTGATCCCGTGCTGTTGCAAGCCATACAAAAATTGCACGGTGGAGGGATACGTTATCGTGGTCACGAGAGACTCACCTAGTATGTAGACATCGGAGCTTCCAGCAGGATGCGCACGACGATCGTCGGCAAGGCCATAGCAAGCAGAGAGACAGACGTACGTGGTTGGTACGTCAAGCCACCGCCCGGAGCGACAGCGCCGGCGGCGAACCTGTTCCACATCCTGCTAGAAATGACCGACCAATGTGCTGACGGCTTCTTTCAACTGCTTCCGTTCGACGATCATATCGATCATGCCGTGGTCGAGCAGAAACTCCGCCCGCTGAAACTGATCCGGCAATTGCTGTTTAATCGTTTGCTCGATGACCCGGGGGCCGGCAAATCCGATCAACGCCTTCGGCTCGGCAATAATGACGTCTCCGAGCATGGCGATACTGGCCGTCACGCCGCCGAAAGTCGGATCGGCCAATATCGAGATGAACGGCAGTTTGGCCTCGCCCAATTTTGCGACCGCTGCGGACGTTTTCGCCATTTGCATCAGCGACAGGATGCCCTCCTGCATACGAGCGCCGCCGGAAGCCGTCACGAGGATCAAGGGGATGCGCGATTCCAAGGCGCGATCGACTGCGCGGCAGATTTTTTCCCCCACCACAGACCCCATACTGCCGCCCATAAACCCGAAATCAAAGACGCAAAGTGCCACCTTCCGCCCATTGATGACGCCCTGGCCGATGACCATCGCGTCTTTCCGTCCCGTTTTTTCCTGCTGCGCCTTGATCCGCTCTTTATAGGTGCGGGTATCTTGGAACTGGAGCGGGTCTTGCGGCTCGAGCTCGGGATCCCACTCTTTGAACGTGCCGAGATCGACCAGCAGATTGATGCGTTCGATGACCGAGATGGGAAAGTGATAATCGCACTTCGGACAGACCTTGTTGTTGCGGTCGACCTCCTTGCGATAGACGATCTCCCGGCAATGATTGCACTTCAGCCACATCCCCTCCGCGGTTTTCGAGCGTTTGGGGGGCTCCGCTTCCTCGGTTTTTCCTTTTTTAAACCAAGCCATCTGTGCTCACCTATAGTACAAGAGTTTGGCCCTCTTCCAACGCGGTCAAATGACGAATGCCGAGTCGTCCGAGTTCCTGCCGGATCTGCGCTCGAAACCGCGGCTTCAAATGGTAGGCATAGACCGGCAACTCCGGTCTCGCGATCTTGGCAAACTCCTCGGCCAGCAACGCCGGCGTGAGATGTTTCGCCACTCGCGCCAATTCGGCCATCTCATCGGGAAACGAACTTTCGATAAAGGCCGCCTGCAATCCGTCCACCTCTCCGGCCGCCTGCCACAGCGCGTCCGTATGATAGGTGTCGCCGCTAAAAAGAACCGTGCTGGTCTCCTCGCGGAGAAGAAACCCCACTGTCGGCACCACATGGTTGACCGGAATCGGCGTCACCCCCAGCCCGCACAACCGGGTCTCCTGTCCTGGGGGAAGCGCGCGGGACACGAACAGAGGCTTGGCTGGATCGGGCAACCGAAAAAAATCCGGATAGACCGTGCCGTTAAAAATATGCCTGTGCAACTCATCCAGAACTTCTGGAATAGCCGCGATGACGATCGGGTCCTGGATCTCGCCGACCAGGTTATCGGCCAACGTCGGCAATTCACGAATATGATCAAAATGCGCGTGGGTCAGGAGGACCACCCGGATACGCCGTTGCTCTTCCAGGTACAGCCTGGATCCGACCGTTCCGGCATCCACCAGCAGCTGATCGTTGACCAGAAAGCCGCAGGTCCCGCACTGAACCGGACCGTTCTCGCCGGATACGAGCTGCCCTGAGCCATGGCAACCCAACACACGCACATTCATGGCCGTGGCTTTCCGGACGTGCCCCGGCGTATCGGCATGCCTTCACGATATTGTGGACGAGTCCTCCGCACTGGGCGGCAGAATACCATACCTCTGAAAAAGGCGCACACAGATTTGCACAGGCCGTTCTTTCGCCATGGCTCGTCATGAGAGAGGGGGCATGTCTGCGTGAGGACGGCAGGACTGTTCACGGACCCCGTGGTTAGGACGAGCTACCGCCTAGTCCGATTCGCACCATCATCAGCACACCCAAGCCGATGCTGGCGAAACAGGCGAGTCCCTGTACCATCCAATAGGTGCGCGGTCCGACTGTCACGGAATACACGACCGGAAGGCTGAGCGCCGCCCCGACTCCCACCATTCCGAGAATGGACCCGATCCCGAACACGACGATATAGCCGATCCCCTGCCCAATGCCCGTGACCGTGGACAACACCACCAACATCAACGCCGCAGATCCGGCCAATCCATGCGCCATCCCGATCAGCAAAGGCCGCAACGATCCCTGATACCAATGCCCATGCGTGTGATCCGTCTGTACGCGGTGGCTGTGCAAGTGGACGTGCGCCTGCCCCCCATGCTCATGCGTGTGCACATGCCACTGTTCACGGTACATCCGGCGAGCCAATGAGAGACCAAGCGCCACCAGCATCACCCCCACCGCAAACTCGAACAGGTTCGCCATGGATTCGGGAATGGTGAGATTCAAGGCGAGCAAGAGGGTCCCGACGCACAGCAGCATCAGCGTGTGGCCAAGCCCCCAGAAAAATCCGATGGCTGTGGACGCCTGTACGGTGGGACGTTCGGCCAGCACAGTGGACAGCGCGGCCAGGTGATCCGCGTCCAGGGCATGACGAAGCCCCAGCACGAACCCCAGACTCAGGATAGTCAGCGTATGAGGATCAAACATTGACTGCTCCAGGAGAGGGACATCGGCCGATCCGGCAGCGGGAGCAGCACACACCGGCGGTCATCCCCCACGCGCATGCATTTCCAGGTGGGGATCTTCGCGGAGCCGATTAATTTCAATGAGCCGTTGTTCACGCAACCCTAACACCTCCAGCGCCTTGCGCTCCTCGGCGCCACGATCGGCCCGTCCTTCCCAGGCTGCGATAATCAACGCTTTCAATTCGTCGCGGGTTCGGCCTTGCCGGAGGGGTGCGCGGAGATCCAGTCCGTCTTTCGCATAGAGGCAGAGATACCACATCCCGTCGGCCGTCAACCGGCTGCGATCACAGGAACGGCAAAAGGGCGTGGTCGTCGAGGGAATGATGCCGAAGGTGGTGCCATCCGGTAGCACAAAACGCTCCGCCGGCGCGACGCTGTTCTCAATGACCGGCTTGACGTCGCCATAGTGGCGGCCAAGCAGTTCGAGCATCTCCGCCTTCGACAAGACTTGCTTCATGGACCAATCCGTGGCGCCGCCGACATCCATATATTCAATGAACCGCACTTCGCCGCCGACCGTTTTGCCATATTCGATCAGGTCGATGAGTTCGTCGTCGTTGTAGCCCTTGATGACGACGGTGTCGAACTTCAGTGACGGAAAGCCGGCTTGCACCACCGCCTTGATGCCGTCGAACACCTGGTGATGGAGATCCCGTTTGGTCAGCGTGCGGAATCGGTCCGCGCGGAGGGTATCGAGACTGATGGTCACGCGATTCAGTCCGGCGAATGAGAGATCGGCAGCCTGATCGGCCATGAGCACGCCGTTGCTGGTGAGGGCGATCTCAGTGATCCGGCGATTTTCCGACAGCTGCCGGACAAAGCGCGGCAGATCCCGCCGCAACAATGGCTCGCCGCCCGTCAGACGAACCTTGTCCACCCCTAACTCGGTAAAGACGGCGGTGAGCTCCGCCATCTCCTCGAAGGTCAGAATGGTATCACGCGGCAACCAGGCGTAATCATCCTCGGGCATACAATACTTGCACCGGAGATTGCAGCGATCGGTCACAGACAGGCGCAGGCTGCGGAGCGGACGTCCCAACCGGTCGTAGATCGTAGGAACGGGTGTATCGAGCGTGCTGTGGTTCATAATATGTCGAGGACGCGGGCCTCTCCCCGTACTGCCGTTGAGATGGGCTAAGGGTGTTCCTCGACCCACACCTCACCTTCCGGAGTGTGCTCGAGCTTCCAAATCGGGGTGATTTGCTTCAATTCGTCGATGGCCCACTTACAGGCCTGAAAGGCCTCGGCTCGATGTTCCGCGCCGGCAATAATCAACACAATGTTGTCGCCGATACCGATCTCGCCATACCGATGCAGGATCAACAGTTCGATGATCCCAAAATCCTTCAGCGCGCGTTCACGAATCTCCCGCAATTTTTTCTGCGCCATGCCCTCGTAGTGTTCGAAGGTGATGCCGTCGACATCTTTGCCCTTC
The DNA here is from genome assembly GCA_022226935.1 of Nitrospira sp. Lineage (GTDB taxonomy): Bacteria > Nitrospirota > Nitrospiria > Nitrospirales > Nitrospiraceae > Nitrospira_A. The sequence goes on along the minus strand of CP092081.1, from coordinate 489,225 downwards.
GAACGGTCCCGGGCAGTCCCTAGAAAGATCGCAATGCCGCCGATGCGTTTGGAACGCGCGCGGACCCGACGGAGTTCTTCGTCGATCGAGAAATCTTCCCGCTGCACCCGAACCAGCATCGCCTCGTCGCCGGTAACGGGCTGGTCGGCTTTCGTGACCTGTTCAAGACTCATCGCTCGCTCCTATGAATTTCCACCGGCAAACGGTGGCAACAAAGCAATTTCATCTCCGTCACGCACTTCGAGATCCTCATGCGCGATATCCTGATTGACCGACACGAGCACTTTTTTCTTCTGCAGCAATTCGCCGATCTTCGGGTAGGCGGCCTCGATTACCGCCACGAGGTCCTTCACCCGCCGGCCATCCGGCAGGGCCAGAGAGAGGGCGCCTTGATTTCCCGCCAACATTTTCGTCATGCCGAAGAGTCGCACCGTTACCATCTCACGCTCCATCTGCCTCAACCAACGGGCCGCCCTTACACAGGGACCGGACGTTGATAGGTGCCGGATTTCCCGCCCGATTTCGTCAACAGGCAGATGTCGCCGAAGCTCATGCCTCGATCCACCGCTTTGCACATATCATAAATGGTCAGGGCAGCCACCGAAGCCGCCGTCATGGCTTCCATTTCGACGCCTGTCGGGCCCGTGGTCTTGGCCGTGGCAGTAATCAGAATCGAGCAGCGCCCCTCACGGTCCGGCCGATCGATTTCTTGAAAGGCAATATCGACGCTCGTCAACAAAATGGGATGGCACATGGGAATCAGATCCGGCGTCTTCTTCGCCCCCATGACGCCCGCCACCTGGGCGACAGACAACACATCGCCCTTCGCGATCTTTCCTTGCTGAATTTTTTCAAGGGTTTCCGGTTGGAGGAACACGATGGCCTGGGCGGTAGCGAGTCGCTCGGTCGAGGCCTTTGCCCCCACATCGACCATCCGTGCCCGCCCTGATTCGTTGAAATGCGTAAACTCGGCCATGGGTGATGCCAAATCAGCTGGTTGCCGTATGAAACCGCCGAATTATAGGAGCCGGTGAAAATGGGAGTCAAGCCAGAGGCGAGGAGTCACCGCTCCCTTCCCATTCATCGGAACGTCACCCATCAGCCGGGCTCAACAGTCCGGTGCAAATGCCGTCGAAGATCGAGTAGAGTGGCCCCTCACCCCAGACTATCGCTGAGGCTGTTGGAGGACGCATGTCGACCTTGAGACGACCGGAATTAGAAAAAGACAATCCCGTAGCCCCGCAAATTTATATCGGACCGAGAAGAAAGCGGGCACTGGCTCGCAAGGGTTCCTCCGAGCTGCAGGCAGCGCCGGACGGTATCACCGGCAGACTGCAACGCTTGGTGCAGGCGGCGGAGCAGTTCGTGCACAGTATGCCGCCTGTGCAGGAGACCGACAAAGAACGGCACGCGTTGCTGGAGGCGATTTCACACGCGCAAGGCTGTCTGTCGATTGAGGACAGTCCCGTCACACCTTCACGGCGAGCATCAAAAAAACGCTAGCCCTACACAATGGGGGCAGCCACCCCTGTGACTGCCCCCAATCGTGTGACCCGATCAATTCGTTTGCGTCCTCTAACGTCCGCCTCGGAGCGACGCGAGAACAAAGCCGGCGGACTTTTTCACCATCCCGTTACGCCATCTGCTGAATGGCGGATAGGAGCCACTTCCCGGCTCCGAACCGCATGAAGGTCCACACTTCCGTCGTTTCGACCGGCAATTCAGCGTTGCCCTCCACGATATACCCCTGCTCGCCCGGCTGCTTCGCGAGAGAAATCGTGTAGTCCTTGGCGCTCCAGCAGAGACTGACTGTGGCATACTGCGTCGCGCCGTCACTCCACGACTCGCGGACTTCCGCCCGTCCCAAGACCACATCTTCCACATGATTGGCGACACCCGCACTGGCCTGCTCGGCCAGACCGGTGCTGAAATAATCCAGCATCTCCGGCGTCACCAGGCGGCGCAACCCTGCGAGATCCTGATGACTCCAGGCAGTTTGAATATCGATGAGAGCTTGTTGAAATGCCGCCTTGTCCGCTGGGGTGATCTCGTCTTCAACAGCCGACGCCCCGAATCCCGCGCGCGACGATTCGGCCAGCAGCGAGCCATTCGCGGAGCCACTCGCGACACTGGTTCGCGAAAGTCCCGAAAAATTCGGCGCCGGCGTCCGTCGCGATCGCATATACCACCAGAGGGCACCACCGCCCATAACCATCAATAGCAGCAACATGCCGCTTGAGCCTGACCCGCCCGCGGCCTGTTCACCCTCACCACCCTCAGTCGTGCGGGCACTCGTGTCGGTCGCGCCAAAAATCATGTGCCCCAACCAGGTTCCGGCGAGACCGCCGGCAATGCCGGCCAAGAGCGGATTCCGTTGAAACCATGACGGCTGCGCGGCCGGAGCAGGCCTGGATGCAGTCGAAGGACTGCCGGCCATCGAAGGCGGCGGGGTGGTGGAAGGCCTGGCCGTCGTGGATTGCTCGATCGGCTTCGCGCCATTGTCTTGATAGGTTCGTGATCCGCGACTGCCCATGCTTCCGGAAGAACCACCGCTTCGTGATCCACTGGAGAATCCACCTCCGGATCCCCCTCGCGCCTTCGCGAAAGACAGGGTCGGCACACCGACGAGGGCGATCACCAGACATGCAGCCATGAGTTTGGTTGTATTCAAGTTGAATTCCTTTCTTTTGACGATCAAGGCACTCGACACCTGCCACCATCGTACCAGAAATGGCCGGCCACGTCTGAGGCCCCTCTATCTCATTTCATTGCGCCGAGCGCAGGGCGGCTTGCGTCCTGTACAGTATCCTGACACCATGGCACACAGTCAAGGCATCCAGCCCCGAAGTGAACATCGTAAAGAAAGGCATCGCCGTGAAACAGGGATATCGTCTGATCGTGGTGGATAAAGATGGCGTGCTGGTCTCGGAATTCCAACTGACCGAGCAGGCGCTCGCTGCCCCGGAAGCGTTCGTGGCGGCGCTCAAGGACTCGATCGAGGGTATTGAAGAGGCGGAGCCGTGAGGGATGCGGGCTGTCATACAGGCGCTACGCCCCCAAGCCAAAACGGTAAGCATGTCCGCCAGACATTCATCCGAAACAGCATGGCGATCAGCAACTGCCCCGCGTCCTACTCGCGCGAGAAACACAACAGAAATACGAAGACGCATGGGCAGTGGTCTCTACGCGGCCTGATCCACGGCATCGAGGAAGGCGTCGGCACCCCCTCGCCCGTCGGTAATGACGGGCGCTATTCCATGAGATTGGCGAAGTGGGCATGCAGAAGATGTTTCAATCCTCGCCCGTCGGTAATGACGGGCGCTATGGTTGTACTCAAAGCCGAGATCGCGCTCGACGTGTTTCAATCCTCGCCCGTCGGTAATGACGGGCGCTATTGCCGGAACGTGAGCGATCGAGCGTCCTGATCCGGTTTCAATCCTCGCCCGTCGGTAATGACGGGCGCTATGAGTCGGAGTTTGCGCGTCACCGCGCCTCCACCGTTTCAATCCTCGCCCGTCGGTAATGACGGGCGCTATGAGCTGACGCGACTATTGGTCGCTCCATCGATCAGTTTCAATCCTCGCCCGTCGGTAATGACGGGCGCTATTGCGCGTGCGCAGGGAGAATGGATAGCAGGGTGAGTTTCAATCCTCGCCCGTCGGTAATGACGGGCGCTATTGCCGGCGAGCAGATCTCGAATCCAATTCCTTCCGTTTCAATCCTCGCCCGTCGGTAATGACGGGCGCTATCACGAAATCTTTATGCCTGGCTACCAAGCTATCAGGTTTCAATCCTCGCCCGTCGGTAATGACGGGCGCTATTGGCTTATAGCCATGCAGAGCCAGCGTGTTAGTCGTTTCAATCCTCGCCCGTCGGTAATGACGGGCGCTATTGTCAACGGCGTTCTCGCGGGCAGCTATTCCGATATGTTTCAATCCTCGCCCGTCGGTAATGACGGGCGCTATTTCTGCTGCATCTCCGCTTGCATAGCCTTCTGTTGTTTCAATCCTCGCCCGTCGGTAATGACGGGCGCTATTTGGCCCCAGTCCAAGACTTTGTACCGTCGCATGTTTCAATCCTCGCCCGTCGGTAATGACGGGCGCTATATGCCGCTGGTGTTATCAATCTCGCATGAGAATAGTTTCAATCCTCGCCCGTCGGTAATGACGGGCGCTATGCGGCGGACTGCCGACGATCAGCCGGAGGCGCCATGTTTCAATCCTCGCCCGTCGGTAATGACGGGCGCTATGGCGTTACCAAAAACCTTCGATTTCCAATGAAGTTGGCGTCTTGTTCGCGCGAACTTATCGGACTCATACGATGCCGGCAACGATGGTTTGTTGCCACTTGCAGAATTCTCCTTTCATCTCATGATCTTCCGCGCTGCGCGAACCCTCCGGAGAATCCGCACCGCTTGAGGTTCGCGTTTACAAAATCAATGGCTCGTCAAAATCCACGGAGGTATCCACCCCGAAGATCTGCACATATTTTTCTTTGGGTTCTATCAACCGATACACTCGCAAGCTGTCTTCCTTCTCGTCGATAATTTCGAGAAGACACCGCACGAGTTCTTCAAATTGCATCTCGCTCACCGCGCACTCGAAGACCGATTTTTGCACTCGTTGTCCGAAATTCTGGCAGGCCTGCGCCACCTTGCGCAGGCGGCGGCGTCCTCCAACCGATTCTGTCGCCACATCATATGCAACCAGGACGTTCATCCCTCTTCCTATCGATAGAGAAATGGTGGATAGGCGGCCAGATCTCCGCGCAGCACGCGGGCCAGTAAGCGGGCCTGCACGTGGGGAACTAATCCCAATGGCATCTTTTGATCGAGGACCGGGTGGGTGATCTCCTCTTGCTTCCGCTTTTGATAGGCGACGATCACCTCTTTTCTAGCGGCATCCTCCAGATGCACCGCTCCGCCCGGACGAGCATGAAACTGAGCGGCAACCACTTGGCGTCGATTGATCAAGGTGAGGGCCAGTCGATCGGCAAAAGCACTCCGCAATTCTTCCATCAGATCTAATGCTAATGCGGCTCGACCAGGACGCAGCGCATGCAGAAATCCCATTTGCGGATCGAGGCCGACTCCTTCCAGCGCCGCCACACAGTCGTTCATCATCAAGGCATACAGAAACGAGAGAAGCGCATTCACGGGGTCGGTCGGCGGGCGCCGGTTCCGGCCATTCATGGTGAAGGTGGGACGATCTTCTCGAACCATGCGATCGAACGTTGAAAAGTAGTGTCGCGCCGCTTCCCCTTCAAGCCCACGCAGGTGGTCAAGATCTTCGGAAAGCGGCACACGACCCAGCACGTTGGCGAGAGCCTCGGCGGTCTGACGTAAAGCGTTGCCGTCGTCCGGCTGATCGGTTTCTCGGGCAGCCCGCAAGACAATCTGCCGGCTGTTCTGAATTTTTCCGCCCACCACATGGCGGGAGATGGACAGCGTGGTCGCTTGGTCGCGCATGGCAGCATGTTGAGCGCAGCGCAGCAACACATTGCCGGAGACCGGACCTTCCACGCGCGCCTGAAAGCGGCCGTTCCGGTCGAGAAACACGACAAACCGGCCGTCCTGAGCGCATCGCGCCATCGCGGCCGGACTGACCAGCACATCGCCGAAACAGACGATGCCGCCCAAGTGGTGGATCGGCACCTGCAGCTTCGTTTCCCGTTCGACTTCAACCCGGAGGGTATCGTGATCGAGACGGAGATATGCGCCTTCCGTCGTCAAATAGAGTGTATTGAGCAACTGATGCATTTAAGATGGCGAGTCCTTTACGACGAACAGATTGCGAATCAGCGCCGCTGCACGCTGCTGCTCGCTGATCACCGAGGGCATGCAAGCTTCGCTCAGCGAGCAATGCTTACACCGTGCATCATTCACGGGCGGTGGAATCGTTTTAGCCGCTATCATGGCGCGGATTTGCGCCACGACTTCGGCGACTCGATCACGCAAGGTCGATGTCAGAACAACTTCTCTTCGCCGCCGGGAACTGTGATGGTAGATGGCCCCACGTGGAACCGGCTGACCCGTCATCTCCTCAAGGCAGATTGCCTGGGCACACAGTTGTAGATCATCGTGTTCCTTTTCACGACGAGGACCGTGCTTGTACTCGACGGGGTATGGGACATCGCCATGAAACTCCACCACGTCTGCCTTTCCCACCAGACCAAGTCGTTTTGACCACAATGGCATCGCCCGTTCCAGCCGCACGCCATCAACCATTTCAGATTCCGGCTCGTCCACACGCTTATGCACTGCCTGTCCGCGTAGCGTATAGAGATTCTCGTCGAACGTCTGCTCGATATGAATCAAGGCACACTGACGCGGGCAGTAGCTGTAATGTTCCAGAGCGGAGATCATGATGGGATCGTCTTGGTCCGACGTGGCCACTATCCAACCTTACTGATAAAGGTTACCCCCGGAAAGTCGCTCATTGGCCCCACAGTCGGTGCTGTAACTGCATAGTCGTTAAAATTTCTGGGCGGGCCATCGCTGCCGTTCGTTCGACGGATCTGGATAAGCTCAAATAGTTTGTGCGCAGGGGCGTTGCCCAGCTCCGAATCATGTTTAAAAATGTAAAGTCCTCGCGTTGTCATTTCACCCCGGGCAGCGGAACGGTCATGTTCAAACATATTGCTCAATGCTTCCCAGAGAAGATCAAGGTCCGTATCGGAAAATTTAGTCTGGTTGGCCAGGAAGGAGGAGACAAACCCATGTGCCATGTAAAGCCCATAGGGAACGGTGAATTTTCGTCCCATAGTTCGGTTGTCGCCCTGTTGTTTTTCCGCCTCGGCCTCAGTAGCCACCGCCATCCGTGTGATCGAATGTTCAGAAGCCACAATGGGGTCTATGGAACGTGCAAAAGTGAGTTGCACAGGGCCGCGCACCTGACCGCAGTTAATTCCTGTTGACATAACTGCTCCAAAAGTGCGCACATCAAAAAAGTTGGCGCACATCCAGGCTTGTGCTTCACCCACTGCCTCGCCGCCTTTGCGTTTCTTCTCTTCCCCCTCGATCACATCCTTGCGACCGATCGCAACATAAGCTCGTTTGTGTTGATTATTAAGAATTGCCTTTTCCTTAACGTAAACTTCGAAGCGTTGGGTTCCAGATTTTAGATTCTCTGCTGACTCCGACTGATCTTTAGTCATGGCAACGTAGTTCCGAATTTTTCGCTTCAGACAAACATCTGTTACCAACCCTCGACTAGTTTCTGCGTCCACCCGAGGCAAGTTGCCGGCGTCAGGGTCACCATTAGGGTTACCATCTTTCACATCAAACAACAGCATGAAGTCGTAGCGATTCTGAATAGCCATGGTTACTCTCCCTGTTTGATTTCTGTGGTTTTCGAAAAGAAGGCTTGCCGCTGATGGTAATACCCAACAGCAAAGCGGCCTTGATCCGCGAGGCTCAAATGAGCTGGGAAGTCGTTCACTCCCTCCATAATTTCGCCGATTAGGCGTTCCAGGTTTATTTTCCGTCCAGGATTTTCAAGCTTTGCGATGTGATGGTTCTTTAATTTCATGAGAATAGGAAATGCTGTCAGAGGCGTGGCAGATGCCGATCCATAGAAACGTTCTCGAATGGTGCTATTGATTCCAGGATTCGCTTCTTCTTGAGTTTTTTCGAGGACCGCGAAGAGGCGACCCAAGCGATATCCCGAATTGCAGTTAGTAAAATCGAGTGACACGGCAACCTCCTTTTGAGCAATCTTGAGCGAGCGTCCTTGTCTGTTAAGGCAAGCTTTGATCAGGGCAGCACGAGCATGAGTCACGTTTTGCATGAGTTTCCCCGTACGCTCATCTCGCTTTGATTGTTCTGCGCGGATGCGACGAACAACTCCCTGCAGCAATATTGTCGGATAAGGATTGCCAGCAAGGATAGCCCGCATCACGTCACCTCCAAGATTCGGCGGAATGTTTTCACTCTTACCTTGTACGGCAGAGGCAAGCAGGAGCCGAAACACTGACAGATATGGCATTTCGAACTCCGGATGAATTATCTCTAAATCATCGAAGTGCTGTTGAATGTTCCTTGCTAACTCTGCCACGGTTCCTACATGCCAGAACCGAATAGCAATGCGTGCGGCATTTGGGCTTAACCCAAGCACGAAGAAACGTGTTTGCACGTCATCGATCGGCGCTATACCATGCTTAGGAGCTTCATACAGCGATTTAATGGCTCGCGCATTGCGATCTGGATCATCTTTGGGAGGCTCGCCGAAAAGATCAGCAAACTGATCTTCCAATGAACTCGCCTTATCTGCCCAAAATACGGTCGAGGCGTCGCCTATTTGAATGCGTTGTCTACTATCTCTTGCCAACAGATAATTGAGCGCTGTCGTGTAGGCAAAGGCTGCCTTTTCACCAACCGGCGCATTGTCGCCTTGCTCCTTGCCCCACGAAGTAAAGGAGGGCAGATTGAACGACACAACATTGGCTCCGGAAGTTTGAGCTCCCCATACACCTTTAATAAGAGGATGTAGACGTTCTATCTTCACCTTTTGACCTGTAAGGAGGCAGATGCCATCACCACCTTTCTCGCTCGTTGCCTCGTTCAAGGCGTTAATAACCGATGGGCGCTGACACACAAGCTCGAGATCGCCTTGCAGACGAAACGTCATGTTTGGATTAGTGCTTCTTATTTCCTTCCATATCTCGCCGAACCTCTCCAGATCAGCCGGCTTGGTCTGATCGATGAACTTTAAGACAGCCCGCACACCTTCATCGGCTTGAACTCCTTTTGGCAACGCCTTGATCGCATCAACGAATGCCGTATGCATGTCTTTCAAGCGGTCCCCATAATCTCCTTCCTTGCCTTTTCCTTTTCTGTCAGCCAGCTTCTTCTCATCCGGTAACCCGAGAACATACTCGGCATTGCCCCACAGCATATTGGCAGCTACATTGACAGACTTTTTCGCTGCTTGCGGAAGGAGGTAATTCTTTGCTCGCTTCTTTTTTCCATCGAGACTGCGAGTATCTTCGATCTGAACGACCGAGCCAATCTTGCTCACTTCAATCACGAATGGAACTTCCTTAGACTCGAACCCCTCTCGCGGCAGGTCCGGTTTACGCTGATAGTAGTCGTACAGTGCCTGAAGGATCATCCCCGTACCTCCTTGCTCTCCCATGCAGGGACCGTGACGGTACCATTGACCAAACGGGCCTGGAAGAAGCGCGGTTTGGGATTGGCGGGATCGCTGTAATCCAAGTCGTACAGCATCCAGCCAAGATTCCGCGTTTCTTCGATAGGTGCAGGCTCAGTCTGTACGTCGGCTACTAACCTGAATGCGCAGGCAAACTCGCGGCAACCGAGATAAGGCTGATTAACGCACTGTCCGCGTGAGGCACGTCTCTCAAACATGCTCATGAACTTCACCGCGTTGTTGTCGGGTAACGCACACAGATTGTCCTCGCCACTACTAATTGGAACCTTGGAGAGATGCGGAAAATGCGGTTTATGAAAGCTTGGGTCGCGGAATTCAAAGTGCGCATGAATGCGATAGACCACGTCTCGCAGAAATAGTCCTGCGCGTTGTTGGCGCTCGTCTTCAACATAGATCCCTAAGTCGCCGGAGCCAGTACTCATCGCAGTTTGAACATTCCGCGTTGAAGCCAAAGCCCCTACTTCATTTCGTCGGACACTGATCCACTTGATCGGTTTCAGCACTTCGATCCTGGTCACTCGCCAACGGATGGCTGGCTTCCAGATGATCGCCTCAAATACTGCCCGCGCCGCCGATGGCGTCATGACATCGTAAGAAACACGCTCGACCTTCATTTCTGGACGCGTAAAGCAGGCAAAGTCACCCGACACTTCAAGACAATAGGTTTTGCTCATAGAGTCCCTCATCCAATCAGTTGTTCGGCAGCCAATGCGCCACCCACGGTCACACCAACTTCGTTGTCATATAAGGTGCTGACTGCCTGCGCGAAGATCCCAGGCCAAACCTCTTGAACTTCTCCGGTTTCCACCAGCTTATCCACCACACGGCGAGGCATATTGACGCTATATCGTTGCAATTTGCGTATTAGCCATCGCTCCGGTCCATCCTTCTTGAGCTTTCCAATTAGGGCTTGGCTTTCGCCATACCAGACAAGGATCGCTTGCGTCTCGACATCATCGATGAGCTTGAACCTCTCGGCGGCGGTGCGAAATTGGATTTTCAGCTCTCGTGCATCTCTGGTCAGTAAATCGCTGATGTCATACTTATCCAGCGAGTCAGTCATTCCATAGAAATGCTCGAAATACCTGCTGAACAATCCTCTTCTCATGGGGTCCACTTCGCTGTCGCTCATAAGGCTAATCGTAGTTTGCTCCGCCTTTCGAAGTGTGCCGGGGGGCGACTGTTTCGGTGGCATGAACACGACGACTTTGCCGCGCTTCATTCGGCCCTCGCGATTACAGCGCCCGGCGGCCTGAGCAATTGAATCCAACCCGGATAAAGCGCGGTAAACAACAGGGAAATCGATATCCACCCCAGCCTCGACGAGCTGTGTGCTGATGACACGCATTGGAACGTTTTTCTTTAATCGTTCTCGTATGTCCTTAATGACTACTGATCGATGTTCTCCGCACATCGTAGCCGACAGATGAATGGTGCCATCCGGCATGAGTCGGTGCAATTCGCGACAATCGGATCGGGTATTCACGATGGCCAGGACCGAATCATGAGTTGTTAACTCAGCAGCAATTTCTTCCCATCCCCGCCGCGCATGAAAGTCCTTCGGCATCTCGACCGTCACTCGTTCTAGGTCACGGTACAGCGCATCGGGATCGGTCATAATTTCGCTGACACTATTCAGGCCTCGGAAAGTCCACCCAAATCCTTCACGTGAGTTCAGGGCGGGCTGCGTCGCCGTGGAGAGAAGAAAGGTGACACCATAGTGCTGCATTAGGAGATTGATGGTGTCCAGGATTGGTTGCAGGAATTCCGGATTGAGAAGCTGTGCCTCATCTAAGACCACGACGCTGTTTACGATGTTATGAAGCTTGCGACAGCCGGAGGGCCTCGCCGAGAATAGCGACTCAAAAAACTGCACATTAGTCGTCACGATTATCGGCGCATCCCAGTTTTCTGACGCCAAGCGGCTTTTGGCAGTTTCCTTCTCCGGATCCAGATTGCTGTGATGTTCAACAACATTCTGCCCAAAGATATCTTTAAAAATTCCAGCCGTTTGCTCGATGATGCTGGTGTATGGAATGACATATATGATTCGTCGTTTCTTGTGGTGAACTGCGTGAATCAGGGCAAAGGTCAAACAGGACAATGTCTTTCCGCCACCGGTTGGAACGGTAAGCGAGAAGATGCCGGGCGAGTCCAATGCGCGCTCGCGACACTGACGAAGAACTTCAGCCCTCACGCGGTTCACACTCGTCGGCATAGCGGCGGCAGTTAGCGTAGTCATGTGTTTATTAAGCTGATCGACAAGCGTTTTTAGAGATGAGAACTCTCCACGAGACTGCGCTTTCCCCCCATCCATGAATCGCTCCGTGTCGAGAAAGTCACCATCAACCAGACAGGAAAAAAGCATCCTCAGCCAGAGCGCGAGGCCTGTTTCTCCACCTGCTGGTTTGCCAGCAGGAGTAATCCCAGGCTGAAGTATGGCGGTGGGAATGCTCGCACCAGAGAGAGCCTGCAAGTGCTGCGCATCTTCTAGTCGTTTGGATAGAGATGAACCGGCCTGCTCGTCAGCATACCAATCCGGCAAGCCAGCATGATGACCAGCGATAAGATATGCCAGGAGCCTTCCTTTCGCGCCGAGCTTCTCAAGGGCATAAAGCGCCCCGGCCGAAGAGTGATTCACTCGGCCTTTCCCACCCTCAATATGCGCCTCAGGCTCGAACCCGCTTTCACGAGCGATATAGTCTTGGAAGGCTGAAGAATATTTCCCGAGATCGTGCCATAGCCCTGCCAACTGTCCCCAATCCGAAGCACCAAAGTCTGAGGCATACTCCCTCGCGAGAGTAGCCACCGCGTGCAGGTGGTCTTCAAGATCATGGATCAGAAATGATCCATCAGCATTTTGGCGAACATGCGCGAGATAACGTTTGTCTGATTGCTCAGGCGGCCAGGGTGGATTCATGTTGATCTGTCGCAGTCTTTTCCAAATCCATTGCGCTCATATGCGCCCCACTTCGCAGTGCTCGACTGCCTCAAAAAACGTCTCACATACGCCCAGGAAATCGGCTTCTGAGAATACAGATAAAGGATCGCTGTTTGTCCCGCAGAGCTCCCGTCCCTCTCAGAAACGTCACCGGTGGTTCGCAAGGGTCCAGGCGTTTTGATATACAGAACCGTTTTTACTTGGTGCCATACGGTGGCATGGTCTTGCCCACCAACCAACACGGTTCCTCAGGATCGGCTTCCCCATCCGCCCCCGCCACCGGCACCGCGATGCAGTGCCCCTGCTCGCTGTGTCTCCGCACGTCTGCCTCCGACGACGCGAGGTACACGTCTCGATTGCATGGGGAGCAATGCCGCACATCGTCCTTTTCCGTCGGCTCGAGCCGGTTCCAGAGTTGTGGACAGATACACGCGAACCGGCATCTGATCTGCGCCTCTTCATTCCACGCCATCTGCTCCTCCGACTGGTGCGCACTGTAGCAAAAACGACGACGTGCGTCCTGAGAGAAATAGGCTCTTTTGACTAGGAAGATAACTAGGGCTCATCTCGTGAAACGTGCCTCCTCAGTACCCGCTTGATTGCGCCGTTGCGCCATAGGTCACAGCGCGCTACCACGAATGCTCTTTCTCCGAGAACGGCGCTTCACGAGCAACGCGTCACGGCCGTCTTACTCGACCGTCAGCTTCCCCTTCATGCTTCGCGACCAGACCCTACCACTGCGGTGTGACATCCGAGGTCACACTCCGAAGCGATTTGTCATTATTTTTTTCTGCGGATCAGGTGGGTAACTTCGGCCAGTGGGGACCGACCGGAGATCGAGAGAAAAGCGGCTTTTCCTTTCCTGCGACCAGCTTAAATACCAGCATTTGTGGCCCCGCGCCGTTGACAGATTTCTTCGTAACGATTACCGTACCGACATCATTCACTCGTCATTTTCACGTAGATAGAGGCCCGCCGACCAAGGAGGTACGTATGGCTAAGACCACGTCGTCATCCGGCAGCAAATCAAAGGGACTCTCCCTGCACATCGGCCTGAACGCCGTGAGCCCCGCCGCCTACGGCGGCTGGAGCGGCGAATTAGCCGCTTGCGAGTTCGACGCCAAGGATATGGCGGCGATCGCCAAATCCCAGGGCATGAAATCCACTGTGCTGCTGACCACGCAAGGCACGCGCGCGAAAATGCTGGCTGCGATGCGAAAGGCCGCGAAGCAGCTCAAAAAGGGCGATCTGTTTTTTCTGACCTATTCCGGCCATGGCGGCCAGGTGCCCGACGTGACGGGAGAGGAAATCGACAAGCAGGACGAGACCTGGTGCCTCTACGACGGCCAGCTCATCGACGATGAGTTGTATTTCGAATTGAGCCGCTTCGCGGCAGGCGTGCGAATTCTCGTCCTGTCCGACAGCTGCCATAGCGGCACCGTCACCCGCGCCGTGCCGCCGCCGCTTGATCGCACAGAAGTGACAGGACGTTCGAAGATGATGCCCCCGGCCGTCGCCATCCGCACCTATCGCGAGCACCAGGCGTTCTACAATAAATTACAGCACGATGTCGCCAAAGCCGCCGGGAAGGCCGCGGTGGACCCGGACAGCGCGTTGGCCCAACTGGCGGTGAGCCCGCGTCTGACGGCGATCGCGAAGGGATTGAATGCGGCCGTGATTCTCATCTCCGGCTGCCAGGACAATCAGACCTCCATGGACGGCGACCACAACGGCGCGTTTACCGAACAGGTGCTGAAGGCGTGGAACCATGGGAACTACCGCGGGAACTATGCCAAATTCCATGCGGCGGTGAAGGCGGGCCTTCCGGCCAGCCAGTCGCCCAATCTGTTTACGCTCGGGGCGGCGGCGCGCTTTCTCCGGCAGCAACCGTTCAGCGTATAGCGTATACGGGAAGCGGCCGGCGCGAGCCCATCCATCGCACAGGAGGTCAGGCTCATGACCATGAAACACGTCGTGCACATCGCCGCGATTATCGGCGTCCTGGCCGTATCCGGCTCCACTGAGGCAGCGGAATTGGCCGGCGCGTGGAAAGGCGTGTTGAGCAGCCCCGACGGCAGCCGGGCTGAAGTTCAAATCGACTTCAGCCCGCAGGGCCTGCCCCTCTATTCCTATACCAACAACAAGGGCGTGACGCGCCAGGTGGAATTGTCACACGTCGGGCAAACGATCGAATACGTACCGCCCGGCGGCGGCGTGCAACGGATGGCCGTGAAGCGTTTCGAGCAAGGCCCTGGGCGCGTGTCGATCAGCATGATCGGGTCCTTCGAACGCGCCAGTCAGGGCTATATGGACCAACGCCAAGAGGCCGTCTTGCTCGAGTACACGTTGGTGCCGGAAGGCATGAACATGCGCGTGACGACGCGGACCGCCTCCCATTTCGGGGACAAGGATTTGATTGTCGGTGGAGATCCGAGCTCCGTTGTCGCCGAAGGTGTGTTGCATCGGCTGCACTGAATTGAAGCGCGCGCAGGTATGTCGATTGTTGTCATGCCTGCCTGCCGTCGGCTTCGCGCGATATGACGGCCCTCGTTGGTCCCGTCGCCCAGGTGAAGAGGCCCGCTCCCGAATGACCGATACGCCCACCCTCTCGTTGTCCGAATCGCTCACCCCTGAGCGGCGCGCCGCCTTTTACGAAAGCCATAAGCTCATCGCCGTCGTGATGATTCTCATCGTCTTCCTGCTGCCCTTCGCCGGGCTGTTTGTGTACGGCCTGATCGGCGCAGCCGCGAGCGTGCTGATATCCGCCTTCGGGTATTACCTCACCCCGTACCTGACGGAGCGCCTGCGCTTCCGCGCAAGCCGTTAGTCGCGCAGAATCCATCCGGGTAAAACTACCGAGACGGCACCCGCAGAAATTCCGTCTTTTCTATTCTGATTCCGCAACCTGCCCTACAATGCCTTCAGAAGGAAATGTGATTCACTACTGGAGGTACCTTGGATGTTTCTCCCCGCGCGAGTCTTCACCTCGAAAAACCGTCGCACGTCCCCGCCAATGCATCCCCGCCGATTGACCGGTCAATCGATCGACGAACAGATCCGCGCCGTACAATCGGCGTGGGCTGATGTGTTGTCGCTGCCCCTCTGCCTGACGGTCTTGGCCTTCTATGAATGGTGGCGGTGGTTGTTCTCCATTCCCTCGAATCCGTTGCTGCTGACCATGGTCGCGGCCGTGGCCATCCATGCCGCGCGACGCCGACGCAAAGCCTACAAGGCCGAATTGAAGCAGCTGTATCTGCACCGGCCCCCTCAACCGACCGTGGGTGACGTGATCGAGCTGCTGCGCATGGGCGGGAGACGAATCCTGCAAGACCTCACAGCGAAGTGTTCTCCCGCGACGATCATCGCCGCTGCCCGCCGGTTCGCCTCGCCCGCCAATTGGCTCGCAAAGCGTCTCTTCGCGCGTTCATAATGCGCTACATGTTGCACGCTCATCTTGCCGGATCGGCGCGTCGTTCGTGGAACGTCGTTCGTCTCTCGTCCGGCGGATCAATGGCGGACCACAGGCGCTTCCTTCACCCGTTTCCATCGGGACACGTTTCACATTTCACGTTTGACGTTTCACGCCAATCCTGCCCGCGCGTTGCTTGACAGTCTGAAAGCCCATCTACGACAATGCCGCCATGGCAGAGCGGATCGTCATCGAACGGTTGGAGTTCTACGGCCGTTGCGGCGTGACGGAAGAAGAACGCCGCAAACCCCAGCTGATCGTCGTCGATCTCGAACTGGAAGCGGCCGTGGAATCCGCGGCGGTGTCGGATCGTTTGCATGAGACCATCGATTACGCCCGGGTGGCGGAACGCATCGTCGCCCTCAGCACGACCCTCACCTGCCAGTTGCTGGAAACCCTGGCCGAGCAGTTGGTCGGCACGTTGTTCGCGGAATTTCCGGCTGATCGCATCCGCATCTGGATTCGAAAAGTCCATGCCCCGCTGGCCATGGTCGCCGGGTCAGTCGGCATCCGGTTTGAACGCACGCGCGCCGCGCATCAGTCCAAACAGCAGCCCCTGAGCCCCGCGCCGTTTCTCGTCCAACAACTCGCGCGCCTGCCGAAAGGACACATCCTGGATGTCGCCGCCGGTCGCGGGCGCAATACCCTGCACCTGCTGGCTCACGGCTCACAGGTTGAGGCCATCGATCGAGACACCGAGGCTCTTGCCGCAGTGGAAGCCGCTGCGGACACGCAACGCCTCTCCGGCCTCACGACACGCGTCCTCGATCTGGAAGCTTCTGCGGACCACCCGCCGAGCCTGGGGCAGCGCTGTTACGACGCCATCATCGTCTTTTTTTACCTGCATCGCCCCCTGTTCCCGATCATGCTTGACGCCTTGAAACCGAACGGTATCCTCCTGTACGAAACCTTTACCATCGACAATTACTTCCGCCATCAGCATCCCCGGCGATGGGAGTTTTGCCTGGCGCAAAACGAACTGCTCCGTCTGACATCGCCTCTACGCGTCCTGCACTACGATGAGGGCGAACATGACGGAGGCCACGGCAGCGGGCCATGCTACACCGCGCGACTGGTCGCGCAGAAAACGGGGCCAGAGACATCACCATGAGTCGCATTGATCTTCATCTGCATACCACGCACTCCGACGGGAGTTTCTCAATCGCCGAGGTCATGGCCTTTGCCAAGCAGGCCGGCCTCACGGCACTTGCTATCACCGATCACGACATTGTCGACGGCATTCCCGAAGCGACCGCAATCGGAAAAGAACTCGGCATCGAAGTGGTTCCCGGGGTCGAAATCAGTTCGCGGCTCGGGGAGAGCGAACTGCACATCCTCGGATATTTTTTCAATTGGACCGATCTTCAGTTAGCGCAACGTCTGAAGACCCTGCGCGACAGCCGCCACCTGCGCAATCCACAAATCGTCCAGCGCCTCAACGACTTGGGCATTCCCATCACCTATGAGGAAGTGCGAGCCCTGGCGGGCACGGAATCCGTGGGGCGCCCCCACATCGCCCGTCTGCTGATGGAGAAAAAGATCGTGATGTCGGCGAAAGAAGCGTTCGATCGGTATCTCGCCAACGGCCGCCCGGCCTTTGTCGACCGTGAATTGCCCGAACCGGCCGAGGCGGTGCGATGGATTCGCGAGGCCGGCGGGGTGCCGGTGCTCGCCCACCCGACGTGGGTCAGAACGTCGGCCGACGGGTTACGCGTACTCGTTCGAGACCTCAAAGCCGCCGGATTGGGAGGGCTCGAAGTCCACTACAGCACCCATACGCCCAGTCAAACCACCGAATACCTGGACCTGGCCAAACAATGCGACCTCCTCGTGACCGGCGGCAGCGATTTTCACGGTGTTACCAAGCCGGATATTGAGGTCGGGATCGGCCGCGGCCAGCTCAAGGTCTCCCAGAAGCTGCTCGATCCACTCAGAAAAGCCGCCACCTCGTCCTGAGACCATTTCTCCCAGACAGGTATTCTCTTTCCTCAGCCAGACGCCGCCGCAGGCTCCGTCCCGGTCGTGCGTGATTCCCTCGTTTCGTTGACAGGGGAAGACCTTCCGTTACACTGAGCTACAACGACACACCACGCCAACACATGACCACATCCTGGGGCTGGATCGGCCCGTATTTCATCGTTATCGTCCTTGCGGTTCTGGTCGGGCCATTTCTCGCGACCCTCCCGCTGTTTACGCACACCTACATCCGGCCCGTGGGCATGAACGCCGCGCAAGTTGTACGGTTCATTGCAGACGGCATCTGCCTGCTCATGATCTGGTTCGCCGCCTCGCGCGCCAGACGGGACCTTAAGGACAACGGCAAGGGGCAAACCTTCCTCCGCGCCATTCTCTTCCCCTCCGCATCTTTTCTGATCGTCATCACGGCGTTCCACGCCTATGAAGCGCATGGCATGTCCGTGCTCGGCCCGCCGAAACAGCCGCTCTACAGCTGGTTGATCACCGGCAGCCTCATCGGCTCGGCCACCTGGCTGACGTTTGCCTGGGTCCGGCATGTCGACGCGCTGACTCGAATGTTTGCCGGACGCCCCCGCCGCCGGCCGGTTGCAGAAGATCAGGCGCGGGACGACAAGACCGGCGAGGTGCGCCCTTCGGACGACGCCGTCGCCTCCTTGCCGACTCGCCCGACGGCCGGCGTCGTCATACGCAATGGCAGCGGCGCACCCGCCACGTTGGGACGCTACCAGGTGCTCAAAGAACTGGGCCGCGGCGCCATGGGGGTCGTTTATCTGGGAAAGGATCCGACGATCCAACGGTTTGTCGCCATCAAAACCATGCGGCTGGACGACATCGACAAGGAAGAGGACCTGAAAGAGTTTCGAGACCGGTTCTTTCGCGAAGCGGAATCCACCGGGCGTCTCTCCCATCCGAATATCATCACGGTCTACGACGCCGGCGAGCAAGACGGCTTGGCCTACATCGCCATGGAATACCTCGAGGGGATGCTCCTCAACTGTTACTGCCAGAAATCGACGTTGGTCCCGGCCAAGCAGGCGCTGCAGATTGTCGCCACCGTCGCCGAGGCGCTGGACTATGCTCACAGTCAGGGCGTCATTCACCGCGACGTGAAACCGCCGAACATCATGATCCTCAAGCAGCGCCTGGTGAAAGTGATGGATTTCGGCATCGCCAAGATGGCCAGCGCGTCGAAAACGCACACCAGCATGATCGTCGGGACGCCGCGGTATATGTCGCCCGAACAGGCCACCGGAAAGGATGTGGACGGCCGGTCCGATGTCTTTTCGCTGGGCATCGTGCTCTTCGAACTCTTGACCGGAGAACGGCCCTTCGACGCCGAGAACATGCCGGCGCTGGTCATGCGCATCGCCAAGGCCCCGCACGCTCCTCTGTTGAAATACCGCCGCGACCTGCCGACGCGCGTCCAAAGCATCGTGGACCGGGCGCTGCAGAAAGAGATTCAGAACCGCTACCGGTACGCCGGCGACATGGCGCAAGACCTCCGTGACGTCTTTCAGGTGATGCCGAGATAACCACACCTATGCACGCCTGGCACGTCACACATGGAGCAGCCTCGGATGTCGGGCTGGTCCGCCGCCTCAACGAAGATCGTTACCATGCCGATCCGGCCGCCGGGCTGTTTATCGTCTGCGACGGGATGGGCGGCCACCGGGCCGGCGAAATCGCCAGCAGCCGCGCGGTGGAGATTATTCCTCACCACGTGGCCGAATCGGACGCGGACCCTTCCCTCCCATTGATCGGGCTTTCTCGTCCGGAGTTTTCACCGGCCGCCAATCGGCTGGCGAGCGCGGTGCGGCTCGCGAATCACCGCGTGCATCAGGAAGCGGCGCGCCGCGCAGAATATGCCGGCATGGGGACGACGGTCGTCGCCGTTCGGCTCACCGGCGCCGTTCTATCGATCGCTCACGTCGGCGACAGCCGGCTATATGTGATTCGCGATGGCGCGGTGCGGCTGCTGACGGTCGACCATTCGCTGGTGCAAGAGCAGGTGCAATCCGGACTTCTGCCCGCGGCCGACATGGCGCGCGCCCCGCATCGGCATGTGTTGACCCGCGCCGTGGGCGTGCATCCCCTGGTGGATGTCGAGTTGGGAGAGATGCCGGTATTGCCCGGCGACATCCTGCTGCTCTGTTCCGATGGATTGACCGCCGGCGTGTCCGACGATGTCATCCTGCGTGTCAGCCAGGAATCCACCGATCCGCAGGTTATGGCGGACCGTCTCATCGCCCTGTCGAATGCCGCCGGCGGCACCGACAACGCGACCGTCATCGTGGCCGTAGTGACGCAACGGCACACAAGCCTCTGGAAGCGCATGTATACCCAATTGGTTTCGCCCCCTGCATAGGGATTATCCGAAGGAGCGCCCATGTCTCAGCATCGCGCGACACCCCCCCTCCTGCTCGTGAGGGCGCCCCATGGCGGCACGAGAGAATGTGAAATTACGCACATTCCGTTCACGATCGGGCGAAAGCCGGACAACGACCTCTGCCTGGAAGATCCGGCAGTCTCTGCGCACCATGCCCGCATCGTCCAAGTGCAGGAAGTGCTGTTTCTCGAGGACCTGAGCAGCACCAACGGGAGCTTCGTGAACGAACACCCTATCGACCGGCGTCAGTTGCAGGATGCCGATGCGCTCCGGTTTGGAACTCATCGGGTGATCTTTCGCGATAAGCCAGGATCGGCAATGGAACCGGCCATCACCGGCGAAGCGCTCGTCTCCGATAGGACGATGGTCGTGCCATCCGCGGCCGCACGCGAATCGCCAGCTCCCGCGCGCAAGGTGGGTATCGTGGAAATTCTGTCGGGCCAGACCGGTCAGTCTCACTATCCGTTGACGCGACAGGTCTCACTGATCGGCGCGCAGGATGATGCCGTCATCACGCTCACCGGCTGGTTTGCGCCGAAAACCGCCGCGATGATCAGCCGTCGGGGAGACGCGTATGTGGTCAGCCAGACGGAAAGCGGGAAACGTATTCTGATCAATGGCCGGCCGGTTCAGAGAGAACATGCCCTGCGGCATGGAGACGTGGTGGAAGTCGCGGGGATTACGATGCGCTTTGTGTTGCGTGACGAACGGAGCCATGCCGCCTGACTAATTGAGCAGACGACCGCGTTTGGGAAGGAATTGAAAGCACTGATCGGACACGTCCTGCGCATGCGATTCCAAGCACTGGAGCAGCATCTCCCCGCCCGCTGACGGCACCTCGCGACAAAACTGACGGCGATCCGCTTCGCACGCCACCCGGAGTTGCTGCCAGTTCTCCTTCATGCGCGCCAGCTTGTCGCGCAGCATCGGCCGACAAGGCAAAGACATCTGAGCCGCCTTCCGCTGCAAACAGGCTCGCCGCTCTCCCTCCTCTTCAGGACAGAGCGCATCCATTTCCAAATCGCATTTGACCTCTCGCCCGATAGGCGCGCGGGCGTCCTCGGCGACGGGCGGAGCGGAAGGCTGGGGCAGGACAGGGGGAGGCTCCGACTTTGCAACTCCAACACGAGGAGCATCATCGATGACAGTGCGGCCTGGAAGCTGCGTTGCGGCGGGAGCAGGCACCGGAGGCGAGGGCATGGACAGCGGCACGGACTCCGGCGGAGCCTCGGTCTGTGGAAGGACCAACATCACGAGTCCCCACACACCGCCCAAAACCAGACAACTGAGGAGGGTCACCAACACGACAGCGCCGATTCGCGATGAGCCAGCCAAGAAACTCCTCTATGAGAGTATCCGAACTCGGATCGGTCAGCGGAGCAGGGATGGGTGGAGCGGCCGTCTCACCGTCTGCCCGTCGTGGAGATAACTAACAGTCCGCTTGCTCCAGCGACCGTCAGTTTTCGGGCGCTTCGACGATATGGTTCTCGAAGCGGGTGCAGCCCTCGGCGAGCAGACGATTCGTCAGCATTTCTCCCGGCCACTCGATCGGGAGGTCGGCCGTAAAGACCCACACATCGGGCGAGGTCCACACCGGGCCATGCTCCTCCGGCAACTCAGGATCGAAGAGATCGGTCCAGACCGGCATATACACCCCGTTCCCACACTGCGTATGCAGGTGGACGATGGTGCGGGCCCGCACCATAGGATCGAGGTAACCCCACACGGCAGCGGTTTCATCGGCCAGGCGATGCAGCCGCACGGCATTCTGCGCATCGAACAGCGCGTACGACGCATACACCGGCACCTCCAGGGTGTCCGGGGCCAGCGCCAGCTCGGAACATTGCGTCACGAGGCCTTCGAGCAATGCGCGCCGTTCCGGCTCTTCCAACGAATCGGGCAATCCCGGATCAGGCATCCCGATCAGCTGGAAAAAGAGGAACGCGGTGTTTTCAACCGGGGGATAGAGCCGGGAGGCAATGGCCTGAGTGCGTTGGGAGTCGGCGATACTCGCGAGGTGCTCGTTGAGGGTTTGCAGCGTCAGTCCTTCGAGGGTCGCGTCGGTCAGCAACCGCGGCTCGACACGCACGACCACCCCCGCCGGAATGTGGAGATGCCGATGCAGGAGATCGGCGGTCGCGACGGGGTCGATCTTCAATCCAAGCGGCTGGCCCAGGTTGACCTGCAGCGGCAACTCCAGCGCCGCCATCAAGGCATACGCGTTTTTTTCCTCATCGGGTCCGTCCATGATGACGGCACAAGAGGCCTCCGCAACCAGGTCGAACATCCATTCGGCCATCTCTTCGTCGAGCGCGGCCAGCACGGTCAGCAGATCCTGCTCGCGCCCCTGTTCAATGAAGGCTTGCAGGGTATCGATCGCCGCGTCGGTATCGCCGTGATCGTGGCGGCGGGCGTTGATGAGATGGATCAGATCTCGCGTCAGCGGGTCCGGTCGTGACCAACTCAACATGGCCGGCCTCCCAGGTCGATGCGCGTTCGTGTTGCGAGGTAGTCGTTCATCCTGTTGTCCATGTTGCCAAACTTTCCCATACGTGGCAAGCGCGAATGCGGTTCTGTATCGCCCCGGCTGAAGCATCGTGTCCGGATGACGATCGCGTCGTCATTCACCGATGACTTTCACCAGGACGCGCTTACGCCGCCGCCCGTCAAACTCACCGTAAAAAATTTGTTCCCAAGGACCGAAGTCCAGTTTTCCATCCGTGATCGCGACCACGACCTCCCGCCCCATCAGCTGCCGTTTGATGTGCGCATCGCCGTTGTCCTCGCCCGTGTTATTATGACGATACGTCGCCTCGTGCGGCGCGAGCCGTTCCAGAAAGGTGTCATAATCCTGGAGGAGCCCGGCCTCGTCGTCGTTGATATAGACGCTGGCCGTGATATGCATGGCATTCACGAGCGCCAGGCCTTCGCGCACGCCGCTTTTCCGCACGGCCGCCTCAACCTGCGCCGTGATATTCAAATAGGCGCGCCTGGTCTTGGTCTCGAACCACAGCTCTTCCCGATAGGCTCTCATCTGTCTCCGCACAGGGGTGGTGCGCGATTCTGCAACGGGGCAGTTCGAACTTGCAAGCCCTTGCGCATGTGCGCAGCGGCCTGACAGATGCGCCATCGGAACCGTCGTTGATTCGCCGGCGCGACCGGCTCGTGGCGCGCGCGGAGTCCCGCTCAGGATGCGCACCGCGAGCCAGGAAATCATGCCGCCGTTTTCTTGAACAAAATTGACAGGCCAGGGAACGGATGATAAGTACCTACGATTAGACAGACCCTCGCCATGATTCCGAATGAGGAGGTCCTCCGATGGCAAGCCAGCCCGAGCCTGATTTGGAATTCACTGAAGAAGATTTGGATGACGCCGTGCCGCCGGCGCCGCCGATGAATGCGCCCAAGCGATCCAAGAAGGGTCCGCTTCTCTGGATACTGCTGCTCCTCCTGGTAGGAGGCATCGGTTATGTGGCCATGGATCCCGACGCGGCGATGCAATTGATCCAGCCGTATCTGGACGGTGTCATCGAGACCAGCCAACCGGTGGCCCAGCGACCGCCGGCACCCGCTCCGAAACCGGCTGCGCCTTCTGCGCAGGCACCGGCGCCGTCCCCTGCCCCGTCGGTCGCTCCGCCCCCGGTGGTCGATAACGCGCCGCCTCCTCCCGCAGAAGCGCCTGTTCCAAAACCGGCACCGACACCCGCCGCTGCGGTCCCTGCCCCCGCTCCCGCGATGAAACCGGCGCCGATGAGAATCCCCGGTCCGTTGTATGCGGAAGGCCAGCGCGTGATGGTCATCGCCGATCCCAACCGGCCCAAGTCTCCCATGCCTCTGTTTGCCGATGCAGTCGGCACCAAGACCAGCACCACCGTGCCGGCCAGCACCGCGCTCACGATTCTCGACGGGGAATATCAGAAAAACGGCTGGGTCTACGCCGTGCGCACCCAGGACGGCCGAAAAGGTTGGATTCCCGAACGCAGTCTCAGACTGAAACGCTAAGCATCGCTCTGCTCCTCGCTTCGCGAGTGACGGCCCGTTCCCTCCGGAACGGGCCGTCGTCTTTTTTTGCCACGCCACCCTTGCTATAATGCCGCGCCCGCATAATCGGCAACCCGGTCTCAAACGATCTCCGCATAAGGATCCGCCCGAATACCATGAGCGAATTACGCGCCATCATTTTTGATTTCGACGGAGTGATCGCCGACACTGAGCCGCTGCATTTCGCCGCCCTTCGGGCGGTTTTGGCCGGCATCGATATTTCGCTGACAGAAACCGAGTACTATACCGATTACCTTGGCTTCGACGATCGCGGCTGTTTTCTGGCCGCGCTTCAGACGCACCGGCGACAAGCCTCGCCGACCGTCCTTGGCGAATTGATGGACCGCAAGGCCCAGGCCTATCTGTCTGCCATCAAAGAACACCTGGTGATTTTCCCCGGCGTGCGCGAGTTGGTGCATGACGCCGCCGCCCGGTATCCACTCGCCATTGCCTCGGGCGCGCTGCGCAACGAAATCGAATTGATTCTCGAAGAAGCCGGGCTCCGCAAAGCCTTTCTCCATATCACCAGCGCCGAAGACGTGACTCGGGGCAAACCGGCGCCGGAGCCGTTCCTCCACGCCATGGCCGCGCTGAATCGGCAACCCTCGCAACCGGCATTGACCCCGGACGACTGCCTAGTCATTGAAGATTCCCTGCCGGGGATCAGAGCCGCGCGAGCGGCCGGTATGAAAGTCCTAGCAGTCGCCAACACCCATACGGTGCAGGATCTCGGCGAGGCGGACGCCATCACGCATTCACTGACGGACACCAGGCTCGCGGACCTCCGATCGCGCCTCTGGGGACCCGCTCAAGGCCGTGTATGAGAATTTGTTCGCTGGTGCCCGGAGCCACCGAAGTCGTTGCGGCGCTGGGGCTCGCCGACCAACTGGTCGGCATCAGCCACGAATGTGATTTCCCTCCGAACCTGCCCCGCATTCCCGTGATGGTGCGCGCCCGAATCGAAAGCCGGTCACTGTCCAGCGCGCAGATCGATGCGCAGGTGGGCAGCATGCTCTCGGCAGGCGAGGGCCTGTACGAGCTGGACGAGCCACGGCTCCTAGCTGCCAAGCCAGAGCTATTCGTCACTCAAGACTTGTGCGATGTCTGTGCGATCACACCGTCGCAGCTTGCGGGGATCGTGCGCAAGCTGGCCCCACCTCCGCGCCTCGTGACCCTCAACCCGCGGCGGCTCGACGATATCCTCCAGGACATTGCCACGCTTGGGATCGCGCTGGAGCGAGAAGAAGCCGGAGCACAATTCGCGGCACAACTGCGCGGCAGACTGGAAGCCGTGCGAAAAATGGTATCGACGGCATCGACACGACCCCGAGTAGCCTGCCTGGAATGGCTTTCGCCGTTGTACACCGCCGGTCACTGGGTGCCCGACATGGTGGCGGCGGCGGGCGGCATCGATGTCCTGGCCGAAGCCGGTGCCGCCTCTCACAGAATTGAGTGGGACATGTTAGCCGAGTCCGAACCGGACGTGATTGTGCTGATGCCCTGCGGATTTACTGTTGCCCGCACCAAAATGGAACTGGCTCCCCTCACGAGCCGCCCGGAATGGAAAGACCTTCCGGCGGTCCGACAGGGACAGGTCTATCTGGTCGATGCGCTCTCGTACTTCAGCCGTCCAGGCCCCAGGCTCATCGATGGGGTAGAACAGCTGGCCGCCGTCTTTCATCCGGCTTGTTTTCATGATCGTCTTCCCCCGGCCATTGAACCACTCACACCGCATGGCATTCCGACACCGATGACACGATGATGACACCGACTGAAGCGCAAACCTACTGCACGACCTTGACCAAAAAGAGCGGGAGCAATTTTTACTATTCCTTCCTCTTTCTGCCGAAAGCCCGTCGCGACGCCATGTATACGGTCTACGCCTTCTGCAAGGAGGTAGACAATGCCGTCGATGAACCGCCCCCCGGCAGCCATCCGCAAGATGAGTTGGCGCGTTGGCGCCGGGAACTGGCCGCAGCCTATGACGGGACGCCGACCTTGCCGGTAACCATTAGCCTTGCCCGGCACGTCCGCGAGCTGTCCATTCCGCAGGCGTATTTCGACGAATTGATCAAGGGCGTCGAGATGGACCTGACGACCACTCGATATGCCACCTTCGAACAGCTCTCGCTCTATTGCTATCGGGTGGCATCGGTCGTGGGCTTGATCTGCCTCCACGTGTTCGGCACCACGTCGCCGCGCGCGCAGGATTATGCCGTCAATCTCGGCATGGCTTTTCAACTGACCAACATTCTCCGAGACCTCGGCAACGACGCGGAATGCGGTCGCGTCTATCTGCCGCAGGAGGATTTCACGCGCTTCGGCTACCGCGAAGAAGATCTGCTGCACCGCCGGTATAAGCCAGAGTTTACCGAATTCATGATCTACGAAGTCGGCCGCGCGAAGGAATTTTATGCCAAAGCCGCGCGCGCGCTCGAGTCACTGCCACGCGAAGAACGCCGGGCGTTGACCGTGGCGGAAATCATGCGCGGTGTCTACAGCCGGATCTTGCAACGCATCGAGCAGTCCGGCTATCGCGTGCTGGGCGATCGCGTCACCCTGGCCCCCAGCCACCGTCTGGCTGTGGCAGCGGGAGTCTGGCTGCGTTCACGACTGTCCTCTTCCGCCCCATGAGCCGATCGGTGCTCATCCTGGGCGGCGGACTCGCCGGTCTCACCGCGGCCCTATCCCTCGCCGCCAAGGACCACTCCGTGACCGTGATCGAACAAGGCGCCCATCTCGGAGGCCGGATGTGGCATGCGCCGCCGCCCATTCTTCTGGACGCGCACGGAGCCACCTGGTCATTGATCAAGACCCTGGGCCAGGACGCCGTGACCCGACCGCTCCGACATACTCCGCTGGAGTTTCTGCAATCCACCGGCGCCCGCATCCAATTCCTGCACCTTCCCCTCCCTTCCCCGCTGAATACGCTCCTCGGGACCACCCTGTTTCAAGGCCTTTCCATGCGCGACCGCTGGCACTTGCTCTCGTTTCTCGAGCGAACGTGGGAGCAGGATCCTCCCCTGCCGAACGATCTCGACTCGCGCGCGGCCGACGAATGGCTCACGAGCATCGGCCAGTCGGAAACTGCCAGACACGGTGTTTGGAACAGCCTCGCCAGGCTGTTATTGGGTGACGCGCTGCCGGAAATTTCCGCAGGCCTCTTTATGCGCACCTTACGCCGATGTTTCTTGACCGGAGCTCGCGCGACGAAGCTGATCGTCCCGCCCCAAGGAGTGGATTCATTTCTGCTCACGCCGCTGACGAGAGAACTCGACCGGCTCGGCATTCGCGTAAAATTGAATGCCACAGCGACTCAGGTGCGCTTCTCGCACAACCGCGTCACGGAAGTGGAATTGGCGGATCGCACGAGGCTCACCGCCGATTGGTATCTTTCCGCGCTTCCGCCTCAACGGCTGACACCGCTGCTCCCGGAGCGGGTGGTGACTCACTATGCCTATTTCCAGCAGCTCAGCCGTCTCAGCGAATCCCCGCTCGTGGTCGTTCGCCTGCACCTCGACCTGCCAGCTCGGCAGACGCAGCTCATCCTTCTCGAAAGAAAAACATTTCACTGGATGATCCGGCATCCCGATGAGGAACGACACGAGCAGACCTCGGTGGTCTGGGCTCAGGCCGTGGGCGAACCGAGTCTGTTGCCTCAATCAAAAGAGGAACTCGTTCGTCTCGCAATGGAAGACATGGCAGCCGCATTTCCCACGCCGTCCCCACCGCGCATTCTCGACTTCGACGTGATGCGCCTCCCCTCCGCCATGCTGGCGACCAAGCCGGGCGCGCGCCAGTATCGACCGATCCCCACCAGCCCATTCGCCAATTTTCTCGTCGCAGGCGCCTGGACGGACACGGGCTGGCCGGCCAACCTGGAGTCTGCCATCCTCAGCGGCCAACGTGGCGCCGAGGCGATTGCTGCCCAGCTTTCGTAACGACTCGACCGTTCGCTCCCCACAGCGTTGACAAGCTCCGGTGGCGCGACTAAGATTTGTCGCTCCACCCGAGATGTGATTTTCATGTCTTCACCGCACATCGCCCTGCAGGAACTCGCCGATTCGCTTCACGATTGCCAACGGTGCCCGCTCGCCAAATTAGGTCGGCGCCAGGTCGTGTTTGGCGTCGGCAATCCGCAGGCCTCTGTCATGTTTGTGGGTGAAGCTCCAGGCTTTCACGAGGATCAGAAAGGAGAGCCGTTCGTCGGGGCAGCGGGCCAATTGCTCAACGAACTCCTGCAGTCGGTGGGATTATCCCGCGCGGATATCTATATTGCCAACGTCATTAAATGCCGCCCGCCCAATAATCGCGACCCGGAGCCGCCGGAAGTCGACACCTGCAAACCGTTTCTGTTGAAACAGATCGCCCTGATTCGACCGAAGTTGGTCTGCTCGCTCGGAAATTGGGCCACGCAAACGCTTTTGGAACGCAAGGTGGGCATTACGCGCGTACGAGGCCAGGCCTTTTACCTGAAGGATTTTGTGCTCTTTCCTCTGCTCCATCCCGCTGCGGCCCTGCACCAGAGCAGCATGCTGCAGCCTTTGCGGGAAGATTTTCAGAAGCTCAAGGAGTTTCTGGACCGGCACAGTCAGGCAGCCGCGGCAAAAGACGCAGAGGTTTCCGGCGCTCCCCGCACACTCGATATCGAGCATCCGCCTTCAGCCGCACAGCAAATGGATTTGTTTGGGTCCTAACAGAGAAGCCAAGCCCAGGCCGCCTCGCCGAACAGGCAAGGCAGCCGGACGGCGCGGTGCGTTCAGCTACGGGCAGGATGGCTTTCGGCAGTCGTTTCAGCGGGCGATGCCTCCTCCGCTGACTCACCTTCTTCCTCTTCTTCGGGTGCGCCAAACCAGGCCACCAACATGTCTTCCCACCAGGCTTCATCGATTTCAGGACCCGGATCGACGCCAAGAAATGCGACATCGTCCGCCGTGATCCCCTGCCCCACCAGGTGCGGCTGAAACTTCGCCCGATCGATGACTTCCTTCGTGGCATATCCGCCCAGAATCCAGTCGTCGGGGTCCGCCCGCCTGGATTTGTACGCCTTCAGATTCAGCTTCAGATACAAAAACATCTGCTGCTGACGTTCGTCTCCGACTCCGCTCTGCGGCAAACTGAGCGTCTTCTCAATTTTTTTGCGCCAATGTCGATCCTCGTATCGCGACGTGATCAACTGCAACATGATTTTTCCGAGTTCGGCATCAAGAGCCATGATGTGTTCCTTACTGTATTCTGATGATTGCCCGCTTACCGCCCATACAGCCCGGTAAAGGATGCTGTTCCGATGACATTCTGATTGAGATAATACCCGACCATCGCTCCGGGCGCCTCCTTTTTGAGCGGCAACTGGTCTACCTTCAACGCAAAGACCGTAAAGATATACCGATGCGGCTTGTCTCCGGGCGGAGGGCAGGGGCCCCCGAAGCCCGGCTGTCCAAAATCGGTCATGCTTTGAATGCTGCCCGCCGGAGCGCCGGCGCTGTCCTGGTTTCCCGCACCAGCCAGCAATCCGGTGGTACCCGGCGGAATGTTGAAGATCAGCCAATGCCACCAGCCGC
This sequence comes from Nitrospira sp., assembly GCA_022226935.1. GTDB lineage: Bacteria > Nitrospirota > Nitrospiria > Nitrospirales > Nitrospiraceae > Nitrospira_A. Next base: position 459,680 of record CP092081.1, on the reverse strand, counting down.
TTCCGGTGGGAGCATCGGGATCGTACACCGTCACGGCAAAACTCTTGGTGTCCTTCGGAGCATGATCCCATTGCAGCGCGGGTGAGACATTCTGACCCGTACAGCCAAAGCCGTTGAACACGTGCTCATTGCCAATCGTGCTCTGATCCTTGATCGTGGGACTGGTCACGTGAAACTCTGCCGCCATGCTGATCGCAGGAATCGCCAGCAGGGCGCCAAGCATTGAGGCCATCAATCGTTGCATCACCCATCCCCCCTTGTCGCTAGTTCCCTGCGACCATCATTTCGGCAATCTTCACCGTCGGGCTGGCGATGCGTCCGCGGAACACCAGATCCGACCCAATGGTCTCAATGGTTGAATACATCTGTTTCAAATTGCTCGCGATGGTGATCTCCTCGACCGGATAGGCTAGCTCGCCGTTTTCGATCCAGAACCCGCTCGCTCCGCGGGAATAATCTCCGGTGACCATATTGATGCCGAAGCCGATCAAATCCGTCACATATAAGCCTTGTTTCACCGTTGAGAGAATGTCTTCCGGCCTGGTCGTACCCGGCACCATGTAAAAGTTCGTCGGCCCCGCGGAGGGACTTTCCCCGATACTGCGGGCCGCATTCCCCGTCGAGGGCAATCCCAATTTTTTGCCGGAGTAGATATCCAGTAAATAACTGGTCAATCGGCCGCGTTCCACAACAGCCTGTTTCCTGGTCGGCAAACCTTCGCCGTCAAACGGGCGCGTGCCTAGACCACCGGGCATCCGCCCATCGTCATAAATGGTCACAAAGTCCGGCGCGATTTGTTGGCCGAGTTGCCCGATGAGAAAGGAGGCCCCCTTGTATAGAGCGTACCCCGAGAGCGCACTGCAGAGATGGCTCAGCAAGCTGCCGGCCACTTCGGGATCAAAGACCACCGGCACCCGGCAAGTCGCCGCTTTGCGCGCGCCTAACTTCCGGACAGTTCGCCTGGTAGCCTCCTGCCCGATGGCTTCCGGGCTTTCCAGTTTGGCAAACGATCGGTTCACGCCATACCAATAATCCCGCTGCATGCCGGCCGCATCCGACGCGATCGGCGAAACCGACAGGGAAAAGCTGCTGTTGGCGTATTGCCCGAGAAACCCGTGGCTGTTGGCCAGAATGATTCGGCCGGACGAGGAGTCGCATTCGCCCCCTTCCGAGTTGGTAATGCGGGAATCCGCGGCAAACGCCGCGTGTTCGGCGCGAAGCGCCAGGGCAATCTGCTCATCCGTCTGCAACTTCGTCGCATCGTGAATGTGCAACTCAGGAAATTCGGTGGCGCATTGTCCCGGCTCGGGAAGCCCAGATACAGGGTCCTCCACCACCGCTTGCGCCAAAGCGCAGGTTTCTTGGACAAACCGTTCCAGCGAATCACGGGAAAAATCGGATGTCGAGGCGCTGGCAGATCGCTGCCCAAAGAACACCCGCAATCCCAATCGCTTTTCACGCGCTTTTGTCAATCGATCGACGGCCCCCATTCTGACCTGTACCGAGAGGGTTTCACCGTCCGCCACCATGACGTCCGCCGCCGTCGCGCCCTGTTTCGAGGCTCGCGCGAGCAGATCCTGCGCGACCGTCGTATAGTCTTGTTCGCCGATCATACGTGTCATAGTTATGCTTTCGTCCCGCCGACGGTGATTTCGTCGATGCGTATGGTGGGGAGTCCGACGCCGACCGGGACTGACTGCCCTTCCTTGCCACAGGTGCCGATTCCTTCATCAAGCTTTAAATCATGCCCCACCATGGAGACCTGCTTCAAAATATCCGGGCCGCTGCCGATCAACGTGGCGCCCTTCACAGGCCTGGTAATTTTCCCGTCCTCGATGAGGTAGGCTTCGCTGGCGGAAAAGACGAATTTGCCGTTGGTGATGTCGACTTGCCCGCCGCCGAACGACACGGCGTACAGGCCCTTCTTCACCGACTTGATGATGTCCTGCGGATCGGATTCACCGGCCAGCATGAAGGTGTTGGTCATTCGCGGCAACACCACACTTTGATAACTTTCGCGGCGCCCATTGCCGGTCACCGGAATGCCCATGAGCCTGGCATTCAGTTTGTCGGTGATATACCCGCGCAGAATACCTTTTTCGATCAGGACCGTGCGGCTGGTCGGTGTTCCTTCATCATCCACATTCAACGACCCGCGCCGGAGCGGAAGCGTGCCGTCATCGACGATGGTACAGACCTCGGACGCCACCTTCTTGCCCAGTAAGTTCGAGAATGCTGAGGTTTTCTTGCGATTGAAATCCGCCTCCAGCCCATGGCCAATCGCTTCATGGAGCAAAATGCCCGGCCAGCCTCCGCCGAGCACAACCGGCATGACCCCGGCCGGCGCATCGACGGCGCTCAGATTCAGGATGGCTTCCCGTGCCGCTTCCCGCGCAAAGTGCAGATACCGCTGATCGTTCTGAAAATAGTCCAACCCGATCCGGCCGCCCCCGCCGAACGTTCCCACCTGCCGGTTGCCGTTCTCTTCCGCGATACAGGTCACCTGTAGCCTGGACAACGGTTGAATATCTCCGACCATGAGCCCGTCGGAAGTCGCGACCAACATGACTTTATATTCGGTATTGTAAGCCGCCATGACGTTCTTGATCCGAGGATCATACCGCCTGGCTTCCGCATCGATGGCGTTCAACAGCGTCACCCGGTCGCGGGTCGCCACTTCGATCGTGGCGCGGTCGTGAGGGTACAGATTCCGCGCCAGAGCCGGCCGATGGGTGACGGGAACCGGGGCCGTACCTTGAACCGAATTGGCGATATAGCGTGCCGTATCGGCGGCGATGTTCAAATCCTTGGGGGTCAGTTCATCGGAATAGGCAAATCCGGTTTTCTCTCCGGCGGTCGCCCGCACACCGACACCCTGCCCGACACTTTTCGTTGCCCGTTTGACGATCCCCTCTTCCATGGAGACCGATTCTGACTGGCAGTATTCGAAATAGAGGTCGGCATAGTCGACGGCGGAGACCTTCACCCGTCCCAACGCTTGCTCGATATCTCGATCGGTGACTCCGAAACGCGCCAGCGCGCCGGACTCGTTATTGGACATGAATCACTCCTCTCGTGCGGTGCGTGAGTATAACGTACTCTTTTCTGGGGGCGCAATGTAAACACTCTCGAACCACCCGCAAATACAGCGAATTTGGGAAATATTGTTTGACTTTCCCCCACCCCGTCGCTAGACTCGCCTTACCTGTCTGAGGATTCACGTCATTATAAGAAAAGGTGCCCACGCCGTTCCATGAGCGATCCTCGGTCCCGCGATATCGAGCCTGCCCCCGACTCCGATCTGCTCTCGCAACTCGACCCAGACCTGCTGCCGAAACATTTGGCCGTCATTATGGACGGCAACGGTCGATGGGCTGAATTGCGCGGGTTGCCCCGTATTGCCGGTCACCAGGAAGGCATTAAGTCCGTCCGGGAATTGATCTCGCTATCGCTCGATCTCGGGATCAAGGTGCTCACCATCTATGCGTTTTCTCAGGAAAATTGGAATCGTCCGGCCCAGGAAATCACGGCCTTGATGGGATTGCTGGAACACTACCTTTCAACCGAACGTTCCAGCCTGGTCGAAAAGGGTGTGCGCTTCCAGACCATCGGCCGGGTCACGTCGCTGCCGCCATCGGCCCTGCGCTGGGTCCGTACCACCGAACAGGAAACGGCGCATCTGGACAAATTGATCCTGAACGTCGCCCTCAGTTACGGAGGCCGCGCGGAACTGACCGATGCCGCGAAGGAGCTCGCGCGGTCTGTGCGCGACGGGCGGCTGTCTCTAGACCAGATCGATGAGCGCGCCATGCAACAGGCCCTGTACACTCAAGACCTCCCCGATCCGGATCTGTTGATCCGCACGAGCGGAGAAACCCGCATCAGCAATTTTCTGTTATGGCAACTGGCCTATACGGAACTCTACTTCACCCCGACTCTCTGGCCGGATTTCCGTCGGCGCGAAACCTTGGTCGCGTTGATTGAATACCAGCGGCGCGAGCGCCGATTCGGCCGAGTGTTCAGTAGCGTCTCCTCTTAGTCTCCCCCGTGGTGAAACCGGGAGCATGCCAGTGCGAGGAGATGTCATCCACGGTGGACAAGGCTCGACCACGCTCCTTCTCGGAAACCGTTCGCCGGGTGATGGCCGCGGTCGTGTTTCTGCCGATTTTCTATATCCTGGTGCACGACCTCGGGCCGATCGCCTTCTTCGGGTTGGTCGCCCTCTCCGGGATGCTGGCGGTCGCGGAATTTTACCGGCTTCATTTGGCCCAAGCGCCTTGGCCCTGGTGGAGTTGGGGAGGAGTCGCCGCCACCGGCTTACTGTTGACCAGCATCCAATGGCCGACGGTCGTGGCAGACCGTACCGTGTTGATCGGGACTGTCGTGTTGGCGCTGTGTATGCCCCTGCTATCAGGCAAAGCCCTGCGCGATTCGCTGACGGATGGCATGGTGCTGGTGATGGGTGTCCTGTATATCGGACTCTTGCTCGGCTACCTGCTGCTCATTCGAGCAATGCCTGACGGGGCCTTACTGATTTTCTTCGTCGTCCTGGTGACCTGGGCGGCCGATACCGGCGCCTATATCGCAGGCAAGTCCCTGGGACGGCGCCCATTAGCGCCGGTGGTCAGCCCGAAAAAAACCTATGAGGGATTGGCGGGAGGAATGCTCCTGGCCTGCCTGGGGGCGGTCGTGGCAAAGGCCTGGTTCCTTCCCAGCCTCTCACTCGTCGATTGTTTGGTGCTCGGCGTGATTCTCACCCTCGCCGGCCTCATCGGCGACCTGGCGGAGTCGGCCATAAAACGCAGCACGGGTGTCAAAGATTCCGGCGCCCTGATCCCCGGCCACGGCGGGATGCTGGATCGCCTGGATAGCCTCTTGTTCACTGGACCGGCCTTCTACTACTATGTCGCGATCGTCACGACCGTGTAACGGATGATTGGTCGCCTGCTCTGGAGCATGCCATGAAGAACATCGTCATACTGGGTTCGACGGGCTCAATCGGCACGAACACCCTCGATATCGTGGAGCGGTTCCCTCAGGAGTTTCGCGTCATCGGCCTGACCGCGGGCTCGAATGACGAGAAACTTGAAGCGCAAATCCGCCGGTTTCGCCCGGCCTTTGCCGCCTTGGCCAACGAGCCGGCCGCGGAGAAGTTGCGACAACGGTGCGCCGACCTGCCGGTAAACATTCTCTCCGGCAACGAGGGAGTGGCCCAGGTCGCGCAAGCCCCGGAGGCTGAATTGGTGATTTCGGCTATCGTGGGCGGCGCAGGGCTGCTGCCCACGCTGGCCGCGATCAGAGCCGGCAAACAAATCGCCCTGGCCAATAAAGAACCGATGGTCATGGCGGGGGCCTTGATGCAGGCGGAAGCTCAGAAACATCAGGTTCGCATTTTCCCTATCGATAGTGAACACAGCGCCATCTTCCAGTCTCTCGAGGGGCATCGTCGCGAGGACGTCAAACGCATCATCCTCACAGCCTCCGGGGGACCGCTCTGGGGATTTTCCCGCGAGCAGTTACAGGACGTCAGCCCTGAACGAGCCTTGCAGCATCCGAATTGGAAAATGGGCTCGAAAATCACCATCGATTCGGCGACGCTGATGAATAAGGGATTGGAGGTCATTGAGGCGCGTTGGCTCTTTGATATTCCGGAAACCCAGATCGAGGTCTTGGTGCATCGGGAGAGCATTATCCATTCTCTGGTAGAATACAAAGATCGTTCGGTGATCGCGCAGCTGGGCCTTCCCGATATGCGTACCCCTATTTCCTACGCGATGCGGTATCCTGAACGGATGCCATTGGACCTGCCATCGCTGGATTTGACCGAAGTGAGCACCTTGACCTTTTTCAAGCCGGATCATGATCGCTTTCCGTGCTTGCAACTGGGCTACGAGGCCCTGCGGATCGGCGGCACCATGCCGGCCACGATGAACGCCGCCAATGAAGTGGCTGTGGAAGCGTTCCTGCAGAACGGAATCCGTTTTCTCGATATTCCGGACATCATTCGGAGTACAATGGAAGCTCACCAGCCGCGACCCATCGATGGTTTGGATGATGCGCTGGAAGCGGATCGCTGGGCTCGCGAAAAAGCCGAGTCTCTCGTGCATGCCTTGACGCGGTAATACCCTGAACCTAAGGAGTGTTGTTGTGGGAACAACCTTTGCCTGGTCCCCTGACGTGGTGTCGATGCTGACTCACTGGGCCCTTCCGTTCCTGGTGGTCCTGGGCGTGCTCGTCGCTTTCCATGAAGCAGGGCATTTCTTAGCCGCACGCTGGGTTGGGGTCAAGGTCCTGAAGTTCTCCCTCGGGTTCGGGCCGAAAATCTTCGGACGGCAAATCGGTGAAACCGAATACCTTCTGTCGATCGTGCCCCTCGGTGGCTACGTCAAGCTCTTCGGAGAAGACGAGCATGAACCGCTGACGCCGGAAGACAAAAAGCGGGCGTTCGTTCATCAGTCTCTCTGGGGTAAGACGCTGATTGTGGCTGCGGGGCCGATTTTCAACTTCATCCTCGCCTATCTCATCTATACGGCCTATATCGGTCTGGGTTACACCCTGCCGGTGCCAAGCTTCAAAGACATCATTCCTGAAATTGAAGCCGTGCTTCCGGGTTCACCCGCCGATCAGGCAGGATTGAAGCCCGGTGACAGAGTTATTCGGGTGAACGAGAAGGAAATCTCGACCAACGCGGAACTGTTGAAATACATCGCCCAGAGCAATGGGAAGCAACTCACGTTGGACCTGACGCGCGGGCAGCAGATCAAAACGGTGCTCGTCACTCCCAACAAGACCACGGTCCAAGACAACGGCAAGGCCACGACCATTTTTCAACTCGGGATTGAAGAACGCGCGCCGGTCATTACGGCGGTGATTCCCGGTTCACGAGCCCAAGCCGCGGGCTTGGCTGCCGGCGACCGTGTCGTCCGCATCGATGGGCATGACATCTTCACGTGGTCGCAGATGACGGCGCTGGTGCGGGAAAATCCGAATCATGCCCTGCAGTTCGACATTCAACGAAACGGAGCCGCACAGTCGATTGCGGTGACCCCGATGGGGGAAAAAGCCACGGTCGACGGAAAGCCCGCCGAGGTGGGAAAAATCGGCATCTCCGCGCAGAATCAAACCATTCTGCAAACCAACGATCCGTTGAAAGCCCCGTTGCTGGGAGCGCAGGCAACCTGGGGATGGACCGAACTCACGGTGGTCGGAATTTATAAGATCATCACCGGCGATATTTCCCGCAAGAATATCGGTGGCCCGCTGACGATCGCCAAAACAGCCGGCGATGCGGCCGAACAAGGCACCTCCAGCCTCGTCTTTCTCATGGCCATGCTGAGCATCAACCTGGGTGTCCTCAATCTTCTACCCATCCCAATTCTTGACGGCGGCCATCTGTTGTTCTTTTTTATTGAAGCGATTCGACGAAAACCACTTGAAGATCGGCAGCGAGAACTGGCACAACAGGTGGGCTTGGTACTGCTGGTCGGTATTATGATATTCGCATTTTGGAATGACATCGAGCGGTTGATTTCCCCGTAGCCCCACATGCGCGTCTCCGAAACTCTCATTCCCACATTACGTGAGGATCCGGGCGAGGCTGAAACGGTCAGCCATCGCCTCATGCTGCGCGCCGGCCTGATCCGGAAAGTCGCCGCCGGAATCTACACCTATCTTCCGCTTGGCTTGCGCGTCCTCCGGAAAATCGAACGCATCGTCCGCGAAGAAATGAACCGCGCCGGCGCGCAGGAAGTCCTCATGCCGGTCGCTTCTCCTGCTGAACTGTGGCGTGAAACCGGCCGGTGGGATTTCTATGGCAAAGAGCTCCTCCGGTTCAAAGACCGGCACGAGCGTGATTTCTGCCTGGGCCCGACCCATGAGGAAGTGATTACTGATCTCTTCCGCCGCGAAGTCCGATCCTATCGACAAATGCCCCTGAACTTCTATCAGATCCAGACGAAGTTCCGTGACGAAATCCGTCCGCGTTTTGGGTTGATGCGCGGCCGCGAGTTCATCATGAAGGATGCGTACAGTTTCGATCGAGACGAAGCCGGAGCCAAGCTGAACTATCAGAAAATGTATGACGCCTATAACCGCATCTTCGCTCGCTGCGGATTGACCTTCCGCCCCGTAGAGGCAGACACCGGATTGATCGGCGGCAGCTCCTCGCATGAATTTATGGTGCTGGCGGAAACCGGTGAAGAAACGATTGTGTACGCCGAGGGAGGCACCTACGCCGCGAATGTCGAGCGCGCCGAGGTCCTTCCACCAGAGGAATCCGCCTTGCCGGCGCCTCGTCCGCTCACCGCCGTCTCCACTCCGAATCGACGGACGGTTGAGGAAGTCACCAGGTTCTTAAACATTGCCCCCTCACAACTCGTCAAAACGCTGCTCTACACCACCGGCAAGGACACCGTCGCCATCCTCGTCCGAGGCGATCATGACGTGAACGAAATCAAGGTCAAGCGTCTTCTTGGCGCGACTGATATCGAGCTCGTCGCGCCAGAATTGATTCCCAAACTGACCGGCGCACCTGTGGGCTTTGCCGGACCAGTCGGGCTAAAACAGATCCGAATCCTCGCCGATTGGGCCGTAAAAGGTATGGCGAACTTTGTCGTCGGCGGCAACCAGGCCGATACCCATTTCATCGATGCCAACTGGGCGCGCGATTTCACCGTCGCCCAATTCGCGGACCTCCGCAATGCACAAGCCGGCGATCCCTCCCCGCGTAAGGACGGCGTTCTTAAGACGGCGAAGGGCATCGAAGTCGGCCATGTCTTCATGCTGGGGACGAAGTATAGCCAGGCAATGAAGGCTACCTTTCTGGATGCGCAGGGCCAGGAACAGCTGGCTGTCATGGGTTGTTATGGCATTGGCGTGAGCCGTGTGTCCGCCGCATCGGTCGAACAGAATCACGACGCGAAGGGCATCAAATGGCCGATTCCTATCGCGCCCTTTCATGTCACCCTCTTGCCGCTCAGTCAGTCTGAGCCGGTTCTCCAACTCGCCGAGTCCCTCTATCGAACGATGGAACAAGCCGGTATCGAAGTCTTGTGGGACGATCGCGACGAGCGAGCTGGTGTGAAATTCAACGATGCCGACTTGATCGGCGCCCCCTTTCACCTGGTGATCGGAGAAAAAGGCTTGGCGCAGGGGCAGGTCGAGCTCAAGCTGCGCCACAGCGGCGAAACCAGGAAGATTTCTCCGGATCAGGTGCTCCCGACACTCACGGCACTCCTCCAAGCCACGGCCTAAACTCCTGTCCTCTCCCTCGTTCGCGACCAACACCAAGGTGGCATCAGATCTCCCCGAGCAGGCTCCCGCGCCCCAGCAAGGGTTTGAGAAAATACCTTTTGCTTGCCTTGACTACGCGTTGCGATACACTGACTCACACGGAAGAAGCACCGTCTGAAACTCGTTCACGGCAAAGATTTCCAAGCCGACATTGCGGTTTCGACCCTGCGCACAAATCTCCGTTCAGCCCGCGTGGAGACACGTTGATGCAGCCCAAAGCTCCGCTGCCTAGTGTAGGCGACGCCGCTCTCAAATCCGGGAACGCCGAACAGGTCAAGCGGATCAGCGCACAAATTCTTGCCGCCGCCGACATCGATCAGATCCTCCTGGATCTGCGCCATGAAATTCTCGGCTGTTTCGACGCGGAAGACCTCACGCTGTTTGTGGTGGATTCAGAAAAAAAAGAGATCTTCTCCAAGATTCCCCACCTCGACACCGTGCAGGAAGTGCGCACGCCGATCACCGAACAAAGCCTGGCGGGGTTTTGCGCCAAATATCTGCGCCCGGTCAATGTCGGCGATGCATACAGCATCGTGGAACTCAGCGCCATTCACCCGGCGCTCACGCATGATGCCACGTACGACAAAAACACAGGCTTCAAAACCAAACAGGTCCTCACCTACCCCGTCGTCGCCGAAAATAAATATCTGATGGGGGTGATTCAACTCCTCAACAAAAAAAGCGGCGGGCGGTTCACCCGCAAAGACGAAGAATGCGTCGCGGAGATCGCCAAATCATTGGGAACCGCGTTCTACACGCTTCGCAAGACGTCGAAGAAGCCGCCGTCCAAATTCGACTACCTGCTGACCAACGGAAAGATTTCCCAACACGATCTCGATGTGGCGCTCGCTGAGGCCAAAAAAGGGACGACGGATATCGAATCGCTGCTCATCGAGAAATATAAGATTCCAAAAGCCGAGATCGGCAAATCGCTCGCCAACTTCCACAAGTGCCCCTATATCGAGTACAACGAGCGCACGATCGTCGATATCGAGTTGCTCAAGAACCTCAATGTCGACTACCTGAAGAAAAACCATTGGATGCCGCTCAAGCGGGATCGCGCCGCCATTGAAATTCTGACGGACGATCCCGGCGACCTCGACCGGGTTCAGGATATCAAGCGCACCTTCCCCGGGCTCAATATTCGCTTTGCCGTCAGTCTTCGCCGCGACATCTCGCTCTTCCTGGCAAGCACGACCGGCCCCCCCGACGTCAGCAACAAGATGAACGAGAATGTGTCCGACATTCTCGGCGAACTGGTCAACGAATCCCAGCTCGAAGCCCAAGAAGAAGCTTCCGCCGCGGGGCTCGACGAAAACGACAACGCCATCGTACGCCTGGCGAACCAAATCATCGCCGACGCGTTCCGGCAAGGCACGTCCGACATTCACATCGAGCCCTACGGTGAAAAACGCGACACCCTCGTCCGATTCCGGGTCGACGGCGACTGCTTCGAGTACATGAAAATTCCGCCCAGTTATCGCCGCGCCATTGTGTCGCGCCTGAAGATCATGGCCAGCCTCGACATCGCGGAGCGACGCAAGCCGCAAGACGGAAAGATCAAATTCAAAATCGGCGAGAACAAGGAAATCGAGCTGCGCGTCGCTACCATCCCGACCGCCGGCTATAACGAAGACGTCGTCATGCGTATCCTGGCCGCCAGCGAACCGCTGCCGGTCGACAAGATGGGGTTTTCCGAGCGTAATCTGCGCGAAATCAAAAGCATCGCGGAAAAGCCGTACGGCATCATTCTCTGCGTGGGCCCCACAGGCTCCGGAAAGACGACCACCCTGCACTCGGTGCTCGGGTACATCAACACGCCGGACATCAAAATCTGGACGGCGGAAGATCCGGTCGAAATCACGCAGTACGGCCTGCGCCAGGTCCAGGTGCACGCCAAGATCGGATTCACCTTCGCCGCGGCCATGCGCGCGTTCCTCCGGGCCGATCCGGACGTCATCATGGTCGGCGAAATGCGGGATAAAGAAACGGCAGACACCGGCATTGAAGCCTCGCTGACCGGTCACTTGGTGCTCAGCACGTTGCACACCAATAGCGCGGTGGAAACCATCACGCGATTGCTGGACATGGGCTGCGACTCATTCAGTTTCGCCGATGCCATGCTGGGCGTGCTGGCCCAACGGTTGGCCCGGCGCATCTGCAAAGACTGCAAGGACGCCTATCAGCCTTCGAAGGAAGAATATGAGGAACTGCGTTTGGGGTATGGCCCCGAATATTGGGACGCCCTCAACGTGCCGTTCGATGCCAACTTCCGTCTCTATCGCGGCAAAGGCTGCGACGCCTGCAATCGCACCGGCCTGAAAGGCCGCGTGGCGCTGCACGAGTTGCTCCTGGGTACCGACAAGATGAAGAAATTGATTCAGAACAAAGCGAAGACGGATGAGATGCTGAAGGCCGGGATGGAAGACGGGATGACGACCCTGGTCCAAGACGGCATTCAGAAAGTTCTGCAGGGACACACGACGTACAAAGAAGTCAAAGCCGTGGCGATCAAGTAGGCGACCAGCGGCACATCACGGGAACCGGCTACCGCGCGGGCTGCACCGCGGTCAGACGGGTCAACTCCTTCTCCAACCGAGCAATGTCTCCGGCCCGTTCCAGTTTCTTCGCGCAGGCCACAGCCTGGCTTAACGCCGATCGAGCCTCGGCAAATGCGTCTTGCGCCAGATAGCTGTGGTAAGCCCGTTCCGAATAGATCAGCCCCCGATCGGGAAACCCACGCCGATCTGCAATCTTCCCCAGCCGCAAGAGATCCGCCGCTATCTCCATCCGCTGTTCCGCCGTTTTGTCCAACTCCAGGGCTCGCTCATATTCCCGTTCGGCCGCGTCATAATCATGTCGTGCTTCGGCCAACATACCGAGGTTCACATGATTGCTGGCTTCGGCTCCCTGGTTCGCCATGGCTTGATTCAAGGCCATGGCCTGACGGAACAGCTGCCCGGCCTGCTCCACCTCGCCCTGAGCCTGCCGTACTAAGCCAAGATTGTTCCGAAGCGTCGCTTCGGCTGACCGATCACCTCTCTGCTGAGCCAGTTCCAGAGCCTCCGCATATCGCCGTTCGGCCTGGTGCATGCTCCCGGCTTGATGCTCCGCAGTGGCCAAGGCAGTCAGACTGGCGATTAGAAGATCCGGCTCTCCCAGTTGTTGCGCTAAGACGACGGCTCGCTCATGCGAACTGACCGCTCGGGAAACATCCCCCCGCCTGAGGGCGACACGCCCGACATCGTTGAGTGCGCCGATGAGCCCCTTCGTGTCATCGAGGCTTTCCGCCATCCGCCGCGCCGCCTCATATTCTTCACCGGCGCGCGGCAGATCGCCTCGCATCAGCGAACGGTCGCCCTGACGCCGTAACGATTCACCCTGGTCGGCCAAGGGGCTGGGTGGTGGCGCCGGAGAAGCGGGCGGAGGCGGACTCGCGCATCCCGACAACAGGCACAATGCCAGGGCGCAGCATATCGCCACTGAACCCGGTCTAGCCACTCTCATCGACGCAGCTGATCTCCTCTCAAACTCTGGGTCCCTTCCCGGGAGGGCGACGGCTGCTCCTTCGGCGCCGGCCCGGCGTTCTGCGCAAACCGGCTGAAGGGAAACGTCTGCTTGGCTCCGCGCACCAGAATCGACATGTCGGTCAGCGTGGTCTCGGCCGTGTGAATGACCGGAGCGAGTTCTTGGCTGACTTCGCTCACCGAATCGGAGAGCCGCTTGACGCTGGTGAGCGTGGATTGCGCGCTATCGAGAATGGCCGGCAGCCGGCCGGTGGTCTGCTGAACATCAGCCGTGACCCGATCGACCATGCTCAGCGTCCGCTTGATCGAGCCGGTCATGGCCGGCAGCGCCATGGCCGTCTGCTCCACGGAGGCTATCGTGCGCTGCACCGAGGCGACGACCGCCGGGAGCTCCTGCGTGGCCAGCGCCACCTGCTCGAGCGCCTTGCCGCCGGCCTTCAAACCGCCCTGCATATCCTGGGTAATGGTTTCCACGCGCAGCAGCGTTTGCTTCACGGCCATTAACACCGGCTCGACCTCATTGAGCAGATCGCCGATGTCCCTCGGTTCGACGGCACGAATGGTGGACCCTTCGCTCAATACCGGACTGCTGGCGGTGCCCATGCCGATCTCGACCTGTGTCTGGCCGACCACGACACCGCTTTTGGTGATGTGCAATTCTGAATTATCTTTCACCATGCCCTGATACCGCACCAAGAGCTGGAGGATCAAATCGACCGTGCCGCGATCGTTGAGATCCACCTGCTTGACCCGCCCGATGCGAATCCCCGAGACGACGACGGGCGCCCCCGGCTCGAGGCCGTAAGATTTACTCAGGCTGGCCTTGAGCTGATACTTGGATTCGAACAGATGTTCCGCCCTCGACATCCAAAAACCCGCAGCGGCAAGAATCAGCGCGGGGATCAGCACGAACGTGCCCACGATCTGCGCCAGCCGCCCGCTGGACAGACGATGAGAATAGTGCATCATCGATCACCTCTCCATCCGGCAAGACCGCACCGGCTAATCCACATACCGCCTCAGCGCTGGCGGAACCATGTCACGCACCACATCACGGGTTCCGTCTGCCTCCACATGCCCTTCGCAAAGAACGATCAACCGATCGGCGGCGTCGACGAACGGCGAACTGGCGCGCAACGCCGCGAGGACTGTCAGCGAACGCTGAGCCCGCCGTTCGTCGATATACGCCTTGAGTCCCAATACCATGTCGGCGTCCAAGCCCGCCACGGGATCATCGAGGAGGAGGACATCAGGCTCCAGGATCAAGGCCCGCGCAATGGCTCCCCGCCGGGCCTCCCCCTGATTGAGCTCAGCAGGGAACCGATCGCGCAGCGAGGCCAGTCCTAACCGCTCCAACTGTCCCATCACCGTTTGCTCGCGATGATGATCCGGCATGGCTCCGCGATGATAGCGGAGCGGCAGCAGCACATTGTTAAACAGCGTCATATTGCTCAACAACCCCGGCTGTTGCAGCACCACGCCGACTCGCAGCCTTGCGGACCTGGGGTCATCGTCTGAAACCTCGCTCCAATCCTGCCCCAAGACACGAACCCGTCCCGCTTGCGGAGCAACCAGTCCGGCGGCGAGTTCGACCATCAAACTCTTCCCGGCACGACTCGGACCGACACAGGCGACACATGCTCCCGCGGCAATCCTGAGCTCCATCTCCAAGTACAGATCCCCGCCGAGCATGGGCGCGCGGACCTTCTCAAAGATGATGGCGGCCTCGCTCATAGATACAACGGCACCGCCACGACGACATCGATCAGCAGGCAGAGCACGAAGGAATTGATCATCGCGCGAGTCGTGTGTTGCGGCACCTCCGTATAGGAGGATCGGACGGCCAGGCCATGGTAACAACAGACCGCCGCGACCGCCGATCCAAACCCCAGGCCCTTGATCGCAGTCATGAAGACATCCGTCGTGGACAGAGCCCTGATCACACTCTCCGCGAACGCATCCAGCGGAATGGTCAATTGCGCATCGGCCACGAGGTAGCCTCCGAACACCGCCACCACATCGAAATAGAGCGTCAGGCACAACATCGAGAGCACCATGCCGACCATACGGGGCATGATGACAAACCGGCTGATGGGAATGCCCATGAGCCGCAATGCGGCGACTTCGCGCGTCACCGACATGTTCCCGAGCTCGGTCGCAATGGCCGACCCGGAACGCCCGACGACAATAAACGCCGTGACCAAGGGCCCGAGTTCGCGGATCACCGTGACGACGATGATACTGCCTACCAGCCCTCCTGCCCCGAGCCTGGGAAGCTGCGTGCCGGCCTGAGTCACGATGATGATGCCCAGCAACAGGGCGATGATTGTAGTGACCGGCAGGGCATCCACTCCCGTGAACAGAATCTGCTTGACCAACACCCGCAAGGTTTCCCCACGCCCCTGCTTGGGGGGAACGATCAGGTCAAATACGGCTTGCGCAAACAGCGTCCCCAGCGCCGCCAGATAGGCGTACCCCGCGATGATCTTGCGTCCGACCCAATTGATCATCCGTTTTGAACTACCTCCCGTTCAGACAGCATACAGGGCGCCTGAAGCCGCGAGCGACGGCGAAATTGTAGGGGACCATTCATCGTAAAGCAACGAGTCGGGGGGCAGACGCCGGACCACAAGCGCCGCAGAACAGAGGGCGATACAGTGACGAGGACCACACAACGAAAAGATTCGATCGCGACTTATGCCGGTGGCCGGTGCTTGATCACGAACTGCTGGATGCGCTGGAGTTGCGGAGGCCGCATCACCAGGAACTCGACCCCGAACTCTCCGCCCCGCGCCCACCGGACAACGGCTTCCTCCACGCGAACCGGCCACTCATGTCCGTCGGACAAAAACACCGAGACTTTCATGCGAAGGCCCGGCGGCATCACCTGCTCGGATTTTGCCATGCACCCGGTCGACGAGAGGTCCAGCACCTCGGCCTCTCCCTCGATCTCATCTTCACCGACAAACTCGAGACGACAATCTGCCGCAACGCGGCGGGACTTACGTAAGGTTTTCGTTTCTTCCACCTGCACTCCTCTTCGTCACGCGCACCACAGCCACTTCAGAATCACCTTACTCCGCGACTGCGGCGGAGGCGAGATATTGGCGTAATCGATCCTGTTCGGCGGTGCCCATCGACACGAACTCCACTCCGAAGGACAGATCTTTCCCCCACCGTACCAGCGCCAGATCGACCGCCGTGGGAGAGGTCTCTCCCGGGAGAAGGATAATCAATGACATGGCGTCCCCTACCTTCACCCCGGCGTCGCTGCCGATTTTGCAGCCGCCGGGCGACAAATTGAGGACAAGCCCTTCACCTTCCGCATCGCCATTGAAACTAAGGGTGGGTGCGAAGGGGGCAAATGACAGCAGGCAGGTCTGGGACACCATGCAGCGAGGGTGCTGCCTGAGCTCAATGCGAACGGGAGAAACCTGCTTGTCTTGATCCATGGCGCAGCGGACGATGCGGTCGTCTTCTGAAATCAGCCAACGTCAGTATACCGCAGCGGGCGGGAGACGCCGAATACTTCTGATGATTTCGCGGGCAACGGCGCCTGAGAATGGACCGAGACCGACCGGTGTTCCGAGAAGAGCAGCCTATCGCCGATAAATCGGCGGCTCGCCGGGAGGACGACTTTTGAACCGGCGATGCTGCCAGAAATATTGTTCGGGCACGCGACGGACAGCCCCTTCGATCAATCGGTTGATGCGGGTGGCATCGTCCATCATTTCGCCGGAAGGGAAATGATCGAGCGCTTCCCCCACTTCGATGTCATATCCGGATCCATCCGCCCGGCGATAATAAAAGCAGGGAACGACCGCGGCGCCGCTGACCTTGGCCAGACGAGACGTCGCGGTGAGTGACGAGGCCGGCACGCCGAAAAACGGAGCGAACACACTGCGCTTCGATCCGGCATCGATGTCGGGGGCGTACCAGACCACCTGGTTCCTGGCCAATGCGCGCAGGATGCCCCGCATATCCCGATGCTGGATCAATTCCGAATAGTATCGGCTCCGGCACCGGTTCGCGACCATATCCGCCACGACATCATTCTGCGGTCGATACACGATGGCCACCGGCTGCTCCAGCGCCATGAACCGGCCGGCCAATTCCGCCGCATGCAAATGCGCCCCGCAGAGCAGCACTCCGCGCCCCTGACGGAGCGCCTCGCGGATATGCTCCAATCCCTTGATCGTGCACTCGCAATGCGCGCGGGGATCTTTCGCCCACCAGGCCATCGCGATTTCCAACACACCCATCCCCATAGACTCGAACGAGCGCAGCGCGACCCTGTGACGCTCCTCCGGCGGCTGCTCCGGGAAACAGAGGGCCAGATTGACACGGACGATGTCGCGACGCTTGGCAAGAAGTCCGTGCAAAATGCGCCCGCACTGGCGCCCAAACGCAAGTTGAGCATGATAGGGAAGCCAGGAGAGCAGTCGAAAGAGCGCAATGCCGACCCAGGTAGGCCAATACATCGGATGATAGGCACTACGTGGCCGGCGCCGCTTATGTTTTACCTGTGTGTTGGACATGGCCAAACGGGTCAGCCATTGTAGGGAAACGGAGCGAGGAGCGCAATCTCGAAGGATAGGAGAAAGGGGGCGGGCACATACCCGTCTTCCGAAGAGTGGCCCGGCGCTGGACGCAACGAATCTCTCCGGCCACGGTCGACCGGTCGGAGGAACGACGAATCGCACCGGCTCGTTAGGCTGCCGGCTTTGTGGCCAGGGTGATGAATTTTCGCAAGCGCATTTCAGCGACCGGTGACAGATCGACAAACTCCAGGCCGTAGACCTGCTCGCGCTCCCAGCGCACCGTGGCTTTCTCGACGGTCATCGGCGAGATCTGATTGGGCAGGGAAAGACTGACCGACACTCGATCGCCGCGCTGGATTCCCGCTTCGCTCATCACCTTCGCCCCGCGCATCGACACATCAAAGACGACACCGATCCCCTCGCCTCCGCGACCGAGCCATTTGGCCAGACCCAATCGAGAGAACGAACAGGCGAACGGCGCCGGCACACGCAACCGCGGATGCTGACGCAAATCGACGGAAAACTGTTCTTGCCCTGCAGTTCCACTCATACGTACCCTCCCGTATGTATTAGGGCCACTGTATCGCACTCGCAGCGCTTCGAAAATAAAATATCGAAATCACACGACCGCAATGGAACGGAGGGGGTAACCAGTGAGACCGGGCGGCTCCTGTCGCCGCCCGGCACTGAGGCCGCACCGTGGTTACGGCCGATGCTTTCCTCGTTGCTGCATCATGTCGGCGCAAGCGGGGGACAGCTCCTGCGTATGCTCTCTTAGGCATTGCATGATCCGTCCTTCTCCGGCTTTCACCCCCGCGCACAATTTCTTCACATCGTCGGCGCAGGCCTTCCTTCCTGGACGACCTCCCCGCCCTTGCCCTTCCGGCCCCTTCCCGGTGCTGCCGGCTGAATCGGAAGAGGCCGCCGGCTGTTCCTGGACCGATGAAGCGGGCGGATCCGATCCCGCTGTTGCCGGTTCATACAGCCCCGACAGACCGATCACGACACCGCTCCAGAGCACCAGCGATGTCGCCTTTCGTAAATACTCGCACGCCGTAGACATACAGCCCTCCTTCTCTGTTGATGCCACCATCGATATGCGGGGTATGGCCCAAAAGTGGAATGTGCTCAGCCCCACTCGATTCAACGCGGTCAGCGGCAGACGGTTGACGACGGCCAGCGAACGGTTGGGCCTATACCGCCTCGTTCACACGGTAGGCAGAAGTGGCTAGCCCCTTGCGAAAAACCTTCCGCTTGACTATTGTAGCGACATGCAACAAGTTTCCCCGACCCCGGTTCCGGCGGACATCGTCCACCGCGTGCATCATAAGTTCTGGACGTACCTTCTGTTCTGGTCGATCGTCGCAGGCTCCGTGATTTGCGTCCCGGGTTATGGGCTGCTCTATGGGTATTCCTGGCTGGATTGGACGATGTTTGTCGTCCTGTACCTCATTACCGGCCTCGGCATTACCGTAGGATACCATCGGCTGTTGACGCATCGCAGTTTTGAATGTCCCGATTGGGTGAAAGCGTGCCTGCTGATTGCCGGCGGTTGGGCCCTGCAGAACTCCGGAGCGAAATGGACGGCCGATCATTTGCGCCACCATGCGCATTGTGATGACCCGGCTGATCCCTACAATGCCAAGCGGGGGTTCTGGTATAGCCATTGCGGGTGGCTCCTCAATCCGGTGCCCTGCACTGATGAACGCTTCGGCTCCCGCGTGATGCAGGATCCGGTGGCCATGTGGCAACACCGCAATTATGTCGCCATCGTCCTCGTGGGCCTTGCCCTCCCCTTTATCATTGGCTTCCTCCATAACGGATGGCAGGGCGGAATCGGCGGGTTTATGCTGGCCGGCGTCGGCCGCACCTTTGCGGTCCTGAATTCCACCTTCTGCATCAATTCGGTCTGCCACATTTGGGGCGAACAACCCTATGGCACATCCGATTCGAGCCGCAATTCATGGTTCGTCTCCTTACTGACCTTCGGCGAGGGGTATCACAATTACCACCATACCTACCCGAGCGACTATCGCAACGGCCCGCTCTGGTACAATTTCGATCCGTCGAAGTGGCTGATTTATACCTTGTCGAAGTTAGGGCTGGCCTCATCGCTCCGGACCGCGTCTCCCGGCAATTAAAATGGTGCTTGGCTCGGGTTTCAGGACCTCTGTCCCGCCTCAAACTATTTTTTCTGCGGCCCTTAAACTGGTAGTAATCGGCGCCTCCATCTGTTACGATGCAGCGTGATCTTATGACGGGCCGCATGAGAATCACGGTTTATTGAAGGCTCATCACCGATATTGTTTGTTACCGAGAAGTTGATCGGAAGTCAGACCCAAGTCGCCCCTACCACCGCGCCTTCGGCCCGCTCATTCCCCTCATATGCCTGTTCTCGTGTCGCCGACAATGTCACATTTCAAAAGGAGACCCCTATGGGTAACAAATTGTATGTCGGCGGACTGCCGTATGCTGCTACTGAATCGCAACTGAGCAACTTGTTTTCCGCTCACGGCACCGTTGAATCGGCGCGCGTGATCACGGACAAGTTCACCGGGCAATCACGCGGCTTCGGCTTCGTGGAAATGTCCACGGCTGAAGAAGCCAAGGCAGCCATCACGGCACTGAACGGCTCGGACATGGATGGACGGCAGCTCACCGTCAATGAAGCGAAGCCGCAAGAGCCTCGCTCCGGTGGCGGCGGGGGTGGACGATTCGGCGGCGGCGAAAACCGCGGCAGCCGCAACCGCTTCTAATTCATGACGAGATTCGTCTCGTCGCCGAAGGGGCGCTTCATCCGAAGCGCCCCTTCTGTTTTCTCCGGCAGCCTCATTGTTCATCAGGCCGTCCTCGCAGGGTTTTGAGCTGGCCTCGTTTGGATTTCTCCTCCAGCCGTCGTTTCTTCGACCCTTTCGTCGGTTTGGTGGGTCGACGCGGTATCCGCGGAATCGCCGCTTGTTGAATCAACTCCAAGAGACGCTCCAAGGCCAATGCCCGGTTCCGCTCCTGGCTCCGCGAGTCCTGCGCTTTCATGATGATCACCCCTTCCCGTGAGATACGATGATCACGCAGCGCCAGCAGACGTTCTTTGTAAAAGGGGGGAAGGGAGGACGCGCGGATGTCGAACCGGAGGTGAATCGCGGACGAGACCTTGTTGACATGTTGCCCGCCCGCGCCTTGCGCCCGCACAGCCGTCAACTCGATCTCCTCATCCGGAATCGAGACATGTGTGGAAATGGTGAACATACCGTTCGATCTATGCACCGTGTGGCACGAACCTACCCGGCCGCCGCCGCGGAGTCAATCGAGCGCAGGCGTAAACAGGACGCCACCTGCTGCCTCGTGCATCTGCCTGTCTGAACAGGTTAAACTATTAAGGCTTTACCCTCCGATCACCTGACATGATTCGCTTCCGACAACGACCGTGCAGACCGTAGCATTCAATACCAGCAGCCGGTGGACGGAACGCATCTTGCCGCTCCTGCTCGGGCTCTGCTTTTTTATCGCCACCGCCTTGGGGCTGTATGCCCTGTCATTCCTGCGCGCCATGCTCGTCGCCGAACGAGGAAACGAGCTCGCCATGAATGCCGCGGCCGTCGCAGATACCGTCGATCGCGTCCTGTTCGAACGGTACGGCGATATCCAGCTGTTTGCCAACGACGGGGTGATCCGGGAAGGCACGTCCGAAGAAAGGATGGCCCGGCTGCTGCATTACAGCCAACTCTATTGGTATTACAGCTGGCTGGGAATCACCGATGCCGACGGGACGGTCCTCGCGGCGACCGACTCGCGCCCTGCACCAGGCGCACCACCGATCAATCGTGCAGCCTTCGATGCCGTTCAGCGCTCAGGAACCATTCATTTGGAACCGGTCCCCCGTTCCGCCGAGTCACAACAGCACAAGGCAGTGGGATTCATGGCGCCCATGTACGGCCCGCGAGGAGAGTTTCGTGGGGTGGTGGCCAGCCTCGTTCCGATTGAGAATCTCCGTTCGATTTTCGAACAGGAAGGGAGATTGCGGTACGGCCAAGACACCTATGACTGGTTGCTGCTCACTCGGGACGGAGCCATCATCAGCGAAAAACAGGCCGCCGCCGACAGCGCGAACGGAACAGCCGTCTTGGAGATTCCCTCCCACACCCGGGCGGCCTCCGACCGGCAGCAGTCGGGATTCGTCGAAGAAATTCATCATCGTCGGGGGTATTCGGTTGTCACCGGGTATGCCTCGACGAGAGGCTATCGCGACTTTCCCGGGTTTGATTGGATCGTCTTGTTCCGACAAACCCATGACCAAGTCTATGCGCCTGTCGATCGATTGTTGTGGACGGTGGGAGGCATCGGCGTCCTCGTCATCCTGCCCTTGACGGGATTCGGTATCCTGGTGTCGTGGAAGTTGGGACGGGAGCGATCCGAACTGATCAAAACGCGACAGGATCTGGAAACATCCGTGGCTGAGCTGGGTCGCTCCAATGCCGACCTCCAGCAGTTCGCCTATGTGGCGTCGCACGATTTACAGGAACCGCTGCGAATGGTCAGCAGTTACACCCAGCTCCTGGCGAGGCGTTATCGAGGGAAATTGGATGCCGATGCGGATGAATTCATCGCCTATGCCGTCGATGGCGCCACTCGCATGCAAAAGTTGATTCAAGACCTGCTCGCCTATTCTCGGGTCAGCACGGGAAGCCAGCCGTTTGAGTCCACGCCCATGGGCGCGGTGCTCTCCTATGCGATGGACAATCTCCTCAGCGCCATCAAGGATAGCCAGGCGGTCGTCACGCACGACCGGTTGCCGACGGTCAGAGGCGATGCCAAACAGTTGGCGCAAGTGTTTCAGAATCTTCTGAGTAATGCCATCAAGTTTCATGGGGAGGGGCCGCCGCGCATTCACATATCCGCCCGGCGAAAAGAGGATGAGTGGCTCTTTTCAGTTCGCGATGAGGGAATCGGCATTGACCCGCAATTTGCCGGTCGTATTTTTGTCATTTTCCAACGGCTCCATACGCGGGCGGAATACCCGGGAACCGGCATTGGTCTGGCGATCTGTAAAAAGATTGTCGAACGTCATGGAGGTCGCATGTGGGTGGAATCCGAATCGGGGAAAGGGGCAACCTTCTGGTTCAGCATCCCCGACCCGTCGCAGAAGCCCTCCCTCCCCCCCTCAGAGGGTGATACAACAGGCGCCGAATGATTCATTCCACAATTCAAAGGAGCCATCGAGATGGTCGTCCCAGAACTGGTCAAGCCGATTGAAATCCTCCTGGTGGAAGACAATCCCGGAGATGTTCGTCTGACCATCGAAGCCTTGAAGGAGGCCAAGGTCATCAATCATCTGACGGTCGTCAAGGACGGGATCGAGGCATTGGCCTTCCTCCGGCGGCAAGGCGCCTACACCGCGGCGCCTCGGCCGCACCTCATCGTGTTGGATCTGAACCTGCCGAGAAAAGACGGCCGTGAGGTCCTCGCCGATATCAAGGCAGACGACAGCTTGAAACGTATTCCGGTGGTTGTGCTCACTACCTCTCAAGACGAACAGGATGTGCTCAAAAGCTATAATCTCCATGCCAACTGCTACATCACAAAGCCGGTCAACCTGGATCAGTTCGTCCGGGTGGTGCGGTCGATCGAAGACTTTTGGCTGGGCATCGTCGTGCTGCCGGCGCCTCATCAGCCTGGAGTTGTATGAATAGCCGGCCTATCCACGTCCTGTTGATTGAAGATAACCCGGGCGACATTCGCCTGGTGCGTGAGCTCTTCGCCCAAACGCGGGATGGGCAGTTCACTCTCGCGCACGTCGGCCGTCTCGACGCGGGAATCCGTTGTCTGAGCGAGTCCCTGATCGATGTGATTCTCCTGGATTTGTCCCTGCCCGACAGTCAGGGCATTGAAACCCTGATCAGGATGCATGCCGCGGCGCATGGGATTCCGATCGTGCTGATGACCGGACTGGAGGATGAAGAGCTAGGTCTGCACCTCATTCAGGCTGGAGCGCAAGACTACCTCATCAAAGGGCAGGCGTCGGCCCCCCTTCTCGCGCGCGCATTGACGTATGCCGTCGGCCGCAAGCGGCTCGAGGAAGAACTGCGCGAACAGACCCGGTTTCTCCAGTCGGTCCTGAATAGTATGGCGGACGGGGTGGTGATGGCCGATGAAACCGGTACCTTTCGGGTCTGGAATCCTGCCGCCGAACACATCCTGGGAAGCGGTCCGGCCAAAAAGACAGCCGGCCAATGGTCCGATGAGTACACCATTTTTCTTCCTGACAAGGTGACACCCTGCCCGGCCCAGGACATTCCGCTCGCGCGAGCCATCCGCGGAGAATCCGTGACCGGCGCGACCCTCTTTCTCAAACGCCGGAGCCAGCGCGACGATCTGTGGTTAGATGTATCAGCCCGGCCCTTGCGGGATGAGATGGGATTGATCAAAGGCGGGGTGGTGGTGTTTCGCGACATCAGCGAAACCAGACGCATCGACGACGCGCTCCGAGACAGCCAGGAACGCTACCGGTTACTGGTCACCAAAGCCAACGACATCATCTATAGAACGGATGCCTCGGGCCGGTTCACCTTCGTGAACCCGGTCGCGATGCGCATCATGAAGTATACGGAACCGGAACTGTTGGGGCGTCGGTTCATCGAGTTGATTCATCCCCAGCATCAGCCGGCGGCTGAACGATTTTATGGGCGGCAATTCGTCCGGCAACAGCCCAGCACCTATTACGAATTTCTCGCCCTCGCCAAGGACGGGAGCGAAGTCTGGATCGGTCAGAACGTACAAGTCCTTCTGGAAGAGGGCATCGTGATCGGCTTTCAGGCGGTGGCCCGTGACATCACAGAGCGCAAGCGGGCGGAGGAAGCGCTGCAGGAGAGTGAAGAACGGCTGCGGTCGATTGTGCAATCAACCGGCGACGCGATCATTCTGATGGATACTCGTGGAAACGTGGCATTTTGGAACAGTGGCGCGGAAAAAATCTTCGGGTATACGGCCAGGGAAATCTTCGGTCAGCCGGTGACCCGCATCATCCCTGAGCGATTCCGCGAGGCTCACCTACAAGGCGTCGCACGGGTCGCCGCAGCCGGACGATTGACCATGCAGGCTGACATGTTTGAGTTGGTAGGCCTGAGGAGGGACGGCACGGAGTTCCCATTGGAGTTCAGTCTTGCGGCCTGGACGACCAGGTCCAAGCTGTTCATTACCGGCATTATTCGCGATATCAGCGAGCGCAGGCAGGCAGAGGCGGCCTTACGCGAAAGCGAGGAACGGTTCAGAAGGATCATGGAGAATAGCCCGGCCCTGATTTTCATCAAAGATGTTGAGGGGCGCTATCTTCAGACCAACCGACAATTTGAGACCATCTTCCGCCTGACCCCAAGCGAGATCGTCGGCAAGACCGACCTGGACGTCTTTCCGCCTGAGCAAGCCGCCGCATTTCGCGCCAATGACTGCAGGGTCCTGGAGGCCGGAACACCGATGGAATTCGAGGAGGTGGCCATCCATGATGACGGTCCCCATACGAGCCTCGTCGTGAAGTTTCCCCTGCTCGACGCGCAGGGTCGGTGCTATGCCCTGTGCGGCATCGCTACCGATATTACCGATCGGAAGAGGGCGGAGGAAGAAAGGCAGAAGCTCGCCAAAGATCGGCTGCTCCTCCTGGAATCCACCGGCGAGGGAATTTATGGCCTCGATCGACAGGGCCGTTGCACATTTATCAATTCAGCGGCATCGCGCATGTTAGGGTATTCCCCCGAGGAACTGCTCGGCCAAGACATGCATGAACGTATTCATCATTTCTTGCGCGACGGCGCCGCCTATCTCCGGCCGCGCTGCCATATCCATGAAACGCTGGTGGATGGGAAAGGCCGCAAGATCGATGATGAAGTGTACTGGCGCAAGGACGGGACGTCATTCCCGGTGGAATATTCCTCTTTCCCGGTCATTGAACAGGATCTGGTCACAGGAGCCGTGGTGGTCTTTCTTGACATTACCGACCGCAAACGCGCTGAGCAACAATTGACCGCCTCGCATGATCAGCTGAGAAAGCTGACCGCCCGTCTGGAATCGGTGCGGGAAGAGGAACGGATTCTCATCGCGCGCGAGATCCACGACGAACTCGGTCAGGCATTAACCGGTGTGAAACTTGAACTTTCCTTGTTGCGCGATCAGCTCCCCGACGTGTCGCCGACTGTGCACACTCGCCTCGAATCGAGCTCCGGGCTCGTCGACGCCACAATCCAATCCGTGCGAAGAATTGCCACGGATCTGCGTCCCATCGTCCTGGACCAACTCGGCTTGATCCCGGCGATTGAATGGCAAACGCAGGAATTTCAATCACGCACCGGCATACAATGCCGTCTCGACATCTATCTGCGGTCCGCGCCCCTGTCGCAGACCGCCTCGACCGCCATGTTTAGAATTTTTCAGGAAGTTTTGACCAATGTGGTGCGTCATGCCAAGGCTTCCGTCGTCCAGATCACCCTCCAGGAGCAGGCCGGCGGGCTTGTCCTTGAAGTACACGACAATGGGCGCGGCATCACCGACGCCGAGTTGGCTGATGCGCAATCTTTGGGCTTGGTCGGCATGCGCGAACGCGCCTTACTGCTCGGCGGCAACATCACGTTCGCCGGGAATACCGGATCGGGAACCACCGTGCGAGTCAGGATTCCTCTTGAGCAGCCGTCCCAAGGGTGAGCCGAAAGCAGACTTGTGCCAGAAGGACCGGTCCTCTCTTGGATGAAACGTAACAGATGGAGCATATCGTGACAAAGATTTTGGTGGTGGATGATCACGCGGTCGTTCGGCAAGGCGTCAAGCAGATTCTCAACGAGCAGTTTCAGGGCGCCGTCATCGGCGAAGCTCGGAACGCGGAGGAAATGATCGACCGGATCCGGAAATTCACCTGGGACATTGTGGTCCTCGACGTCGGCATGCCGGGAAAGAGCGGCCTCGATGCCCTGAAAGACCTCAAGCAGGTCTGTCCGAAACTTCCGGTCCTGGTGCTCAGCGCCTACCCCGAAGATCAGCTGGCCCGGAGAATGCTCAAAGCGGGAGCCGCCGGTTACCTGACCAAAGACAGCGCCCCGAACGAATTAGTCCAAGCCCTCAGAAAGATCCTGGGAGGCGGAAAATTTGTCAGCGCTTCCATGGCCGAACTACTTGTCGCCAATCTCAATGAGGAGGCCGGCAGACCTCTGCATGAGCTGCTCTCCGACCGTGAATACCAGGTCATGTGTTTGATCGCGGTCGGAAAAAGCCTCAAAGAGATCGCGGACGACCTCTGCGTGGGAATCAGCACCATCAATACCTATCGGGCGCGTATTCTCGAAAAAATGCAGTTCAAGAACAATACCGAATTGACGCATTATGCCCTCGAGAATCGGCTTGTCAACCGCCTCGTGTCCTGACTCCGCTCGGTCTGTGTTCACACCTCCTCTCGAATTCGTAGCATAAACGGCGACAAGCACACCTGCCCGAACGGCGACGCGAATTGTGCGCGAAGGGCGATGGTGCGCAGCTCTCCCAAGGGGTACACCTAACATTGTCGCGTCTCTTGAATCCGTTAGGCTTCCTCGAAGGCCGGACCAGCGGAAGCCGTCAAACCGAACGCTTCACGAGGCGCCACGCAGCGCACAGAAGAGGAAGGATCACATGACCACGCTCCCCGACATCGAGAGATTGATTGCCCGAGAGCTCACCCGACACGGAGCCTGCACGCTGGAACGCTTGGTACAGCAACTCCGGACCTGCACCTGGAATCAGGTGTTCATGGCGGTGGACATCCTGTCACGCCGAGGAGCGATCATTCTGCGCCCCCTGCCTCGCTTCCAGTACCTGGTGTCTCTTGCAAGCACGGGATCGAACGGCGTGCGCCATGTCGTTCCGATCACAGCGGCGAACAAGTCCTTGGGAATCGCTGCCATTGATCAGGTGATGAACACGGAGGGCTGTCGATGAGTCCCACGGCGCACCATGCCAAGCAAACGGGAAGATCACGAGTCATGATTGTCGATTCCGAGATGCAATTCGGGCTTAAAGTGGCCGATTATCTGGCAACCAGAGGGTACCATGCGGTGCTCGTACGAGACCTGGAGTCCACACTGGCGCAACTTGGCGAAATTCAGCCGGAGGCCATTCTTCTCAGTCACGAGTCCGGCGGTTCCCATCGAGATACTCCCGGCATTGACGCACTCCGCACCATCAATGCGCTCTGCCCGCAAGCGCCCGTTCTTGCCCTCACACAACCGCTCCATCAGGCGTTGAACGGCGCCTCCCTATCCATCGACACCCTTTCCGCAGGACCCACCAGGCCACCGCTGGAACATCCTGTGGAAGCGGTGCTCCTGACGACGCTCGGCCTACCTTGCGTCCGACTTCAGTAAGGCCATAGTCGCAAATACCATCTCAGAAGCCGTCCCGATCGGCAAGGAGTAGGCATCATGTCAGAACGTAATACACAGGCATCTGCAGCTGACGAACCCATACGAAACATATCCCGCGGCGCAACCAGCAGATCGATACCAAAACGGAAGGATCGAATCCGGCCGTCCCCCCAGGCCGAGACCTCGAGCACAGCCGACGACATCAGAACAAGAATTCAAAAGCTAGCCTACTCGCTGTATCAGCAACGAGGACAACAGGACGGATACGACTGTGAAGATTGGCTGGAAGCCGAACGCATGGTACAGGCAGCATCCGGCCCTCAAGGCAAAGAAGGCGCCGGCCACCCGGGGACTCACTCACTTCATAGCGCCTGAGACGGCAGCCGCGCAATGCACCGAAACTATCTGAGGGAGAACATCATGATGCTGTGTCCTGCCACTCATTGCGGCCATATGATGGAAGCGGATGTGCGTGCCGGGTATGACGCCTGTAGCGGCCTCGAATGTCTGTGTTGCTCTCGCTGCGGACATCGCGGCATGAAAGCCCGCGATGGAGTGCAACTGCTCTTCACGGGACAGCATGAATACGTGTTCAGCTATGGCCCCTCCTTATCTCATCTCAAGGTGGTCCTCTCCATGGTCGCCATCAACCTGTTTCGCACCCAGGGCATGGCTCCAACCCAATTGGCCGCCCATGTTGCAGATTGGGCACTGCTCATGGGGCAGGTCTGCGGCACGGTGCGCTTCTCGGGCGATCTTGTCCTTTCAAGCTGTTACGAATATTGCCGGCGGCAAGGGACGAAACGCCCGGCCGTGTCATCGCTCTAAGATCCATTCCGACGGATTCATTCATGAGCGATCCACACCCAAGCCATGCTCAGATCACGCTGGGGATTGTCAGCACAAACCCCCTGGTACGCATCGGTCTCCAGGCCGCGCTTACCTCACAGCACCATGTGCGGCTTATAGGAGAAGCCGCCGGTGCGCGGGAAGCCGAAGCCCTCGTGGTACGAGCGCATCCTCATGTGCTCGTCATCGAGATGGAGCCCGAGATCGATATCAGAGAATTGGTTCGAACCGTCAAGGTATCTGTCCCGACGACGCGCATCATTCTCCTCATCGGCATCGAGGAAAACGCCTACAGTGTCGGATCCGTCTCGTCCGGGATAGACGGTATTGTCCTGACCATTCAGCCGCCGGTGGTGTTGCTGGCAACGATCAACCACATCTGCTGCTTCCCGGCAGCCACGACCATGGATGAAAGCAGCGCCCGCCTCCGATTGGAGGGAGCGGAAGAGACCATGGACGCGGATCTTCCGCAATACCCTTCGACGACATATCCTGACGTGTCCTTAACCGGCCGTGAACGGGAGATCATTCAACTGATTGGTCAAGCCCTCTCCAACAAGGACATTGCCGAACGCCTGCGCATTTCCAGCGTCACGGTACGCCATCACCTCACCAGCATTTTTGGAAAGTTCGACGTGAATAGCCGCCAGCAGCTGCTGCTCCGCGCCTATGAGCATGGCCTTCTGAAACTCAGGGCCTGCCACTAGCCTACGTCCGATACGGCGATCACAGTATCTGTTTACACATCAGCGAGCGTGCGGAGGGATTCGTCCGTTAGGGATGCGGGAGCAAGCCCTTGGGTCTCGGAAACAGCCGAGGGGCGCACCAGGACGATCATAGGGAGATCTGAGGAGCGTCGCCGGAAGATTTAGGCGACGACGGCTTTCTGCTTGAGGAACTCCATCAGGTCTAAGAAGGAACCTTCGCGAAGGATGCGGGAGAATTGCGCATGATACGTCGCGACAATACTGGCGCCGTCGATGCTGACATCATTGACGAGCCAGCGTCCGGACCGCTGCACCACATGAAATTCGATCCTGGTATCCACCTCCCGGCCCGCCGGGGCAACCAGCACCTGCGTTCCTGCGCCGTCGCCTTGTTCGGAAAGATAGTCCACCTGCGGGACAGAATAATCGCGGAGCTTATCGGCCAAATCATCTCGCAGGACCTGCACAAAAAGGCGGGTGAACTGCCTGCGATCGGCAACGGTGGTCTTCTCGCCGCCCTCACCTAACGCGCGCTCCGCCATTTCTTCGTAATTGAATGCGCGCCGCACCACCTGTTCGATTTCCCACTGGCGCTGAGCGGATCGGCTGGTCTCCTTGAGTTCGGTCAGCAGGTAGAGCAGATCCTTCATCGTGACCTGAACGGCTTCGGTGGGCGTCTGGGCTGCCAGGCCAAGCCTAGGCGCCAGCATCATGAAAAGACAGAGTATGCAGCACTCGACAATGATCATCGAGCGCTTCCGCATCACACGCACAAGTCCGTTCCCCATGCTTCCGCCTTTCCGTCCAGGGATCCTGTCGATGGGGTATGGTACCGGCCCTCAAAACAAGCCGTCAAGCACGTGGATTTACTGGCTTCCGGCCGACGGCGGCCGGCAGGAAAACCCTCTCCGTCTAGAGAGGGATGACGTTTTCGGAAATTCTCTTTTCCTCCCGGCCACACCTTCTGTATACTCCCGCCATGCTCACTCGCCGAATGTCCCTGTTGCTGCTCAGTCTCGCCGCTCCCACGTTATTTTCCGGCTGTGAAACCACCGACAAGATGCTCGGCGCCGCGGAGCGAGCCGTCGGCAGCACGACGGGAAGAACGGTTCTCGGCATCGTCGGCGGCAAAGATCCGGCTGAGATCGCCCGGCAACGCGTCGAAAGTTATGGGCGGGACCCTCAGGCGCTGCTACGAGACTTGCGGGCGATTCAACGTGACTTCCAAACCTTGATGGCGGCATTGACCGGAGAGGTCGGCAAGAAATGGGGCACCAAGGAAGTCAAATTACCCGAGCAGAAGAAATACGTGAAGTACACCCAAAATTATCGCAGCCGGGCGATCGTGGACTTCGACGCTGGAAATATTTTAATCGAGACGCTCGACGAGAAAGACCCGCGCGCGAGCTTGAAGAATGCCGTCGTCACCACGCTCTTGACGCCCAACGATCCACGCAGCGTGGATCTGTTTTCGGATAAAGAAATTACCCTGACAAACGACAAGGAACCGTACCTTGTGGGCTTGGTGCTGAATCAAGCCGGCAAGCCGGTTCGTACGCCGGCGGAGGCGGAACAATTCGCGGATTCGCTCCTGCTCAAAAGCACCACCCGCACCGTCGATCAGGAGAACGGCCCCAAGACCGCCCATCTCGTCAACATTCCCATGGTGACCAACTTCTCGCACAAACAGGCCGAGAAATATCGCCCCGTGGTCGCCCAATTTGCAGAGCGGTACCAGATCAGTCCGAGTCTCGTCTTTGCGATTATCCGCACGGAGAGCAATTTCAATCCATTTGCCGTCAGCTCCGCTCCGGCCTACGGGTTGATGCAATTGGTCCCCACCAGCGGCGGCAGGGATGCGTATCGTAAAGCCAAAGGCGAAGACAAGGCCCCGTCGCGGGATTATCTTTTCGACCCGGACAATAACATCGAATTGGGCACGGCCTATCTCAACGTGTTGACCTATTCTCAATTGGACGACGTCACAGACCTGGTCTCCCGTGAATACTGCGTCATCTCAGCCTATAACACAGGCGCCGGCAACGTGTTTAAAACCTTCGCCAAAGACCAGCGTACCGCCTTGCAGCAGATTAACGGCCTTCAACCCTCCACCCTCTATGACCGGCTTCGCAGCGGCCTCCCCTACCAAGAGACCCGGGACTATCTCGCAAAAGTCGTCGGGTTCCGCAAACAGTTCGTCAGCATCAGCGACAACGGCGCCCCATAACTTCCCACCGATTCCGCCACCGTCAGGAGCAGGCTTTTCCGGATTCTGACCTATTCCGGCCGCCGCTTGCGGAAGGTCCCTTCACGGCACCATGGTGATGTCAGACGCCGATGACGAGCCGCACCGGGTTCACGCGTTCGCTCAGCCCAAACTTCAATTCACCGGTCAGATCGTCGGGATTGTAGTACGTGTCGAAGACCCGATCCCAGATCGTCAACAGCGCGCCCAGGTTTTTCATCTGATGCGCCGGGTCGCTGCTATGGTGAATATGATGATACCGGGGAGTGACGAACACCCATTCCAACCAGGACGACTTCCAGGTGACATTCACGTGCATCCAATTGTTGCGCGCAATATGTTCCATCATGATGACCGGAAACGCCCAGGCAGAGGCGTCGTGAAGGAGCGGAAGGGCCGCGACATAGGTCAGATTGAAGAGCGCAATGTGCGGGATCGTCGCCCGAATTCCTGCCAACCAGTAGAGGGACGTCGGCGAATGGTGCCATCGGTGAACGGGCCAGACCAGGCTCGTATGCATGAGCCGGTGAACCCAATAGAGGCCGAAATCTTCGACGATGTAAAACAACAAGAGCTTTCCGGCTGTGGGCAGATTGTAAAGGGCAACCGGAAGATACTGGGGAACCGGGATTCGATCGGTCACCTGCACGACCAATAGGAACGACAGGTTGTACACGCCCAGCGCGAAGAGGTCACGCCAGAAGACGGCACGGTAGGCAATCGGCCGCGCCGGCTTCAGCCATTCGGCGGCAAAAAACAGCATACCGATACTCCAAAACAACAGATAGGAATTGAGCATGGATCGGGTTAGACCAGGTCGGACGCCAATGCAACGAGTCGGATTTCATCCCTCTTCCAACTGCCAGGGTTGGAGTCGGTTCTTGTACGGTACACGACACGGGGAACTTTGTGAAGGAAATCGGGTCTATCAGCGGTCATGCTTGTGCGTT
The DNA here is from genome assembly GCA_022226935.1 of Nitrospira sp. Lineage (GTDB taxonomy): Bacteria > Nitrospirota > Nitrospiria > Nitrospirales > Nitrospiraceae > Nitrospira_A. Next base: position 427,197 of record CP092081.1, on the reverse strand, counting down.
GATCCCATGTCAAGGGAGGCCTGATCAGAGTCTCACCGGGGGAGAGCGATGCGTTTAATGCTCGGGGAGAGAATGGGATCGATTCGGATGCGCGTAACGCGGTCGACAATCACATTCGAAATAGTATCGGCAGGTCTCATCGGAATGGAACCTATGCCCGGCTTCACATTCGAAATGGCACAGAGCCTGGCCGTCAGTGGTGTACTTCGCCACCCGACGCCCCACGGCGTCCTTGCCGCATCGTTTCCTCAATAACGCGTCAATTGGAACGAGGCATGGTGCTCGTACGGCCATGATCGAGTCGTCACTCCCCTCTTCGCCGCGCTCTCTTCATTCATCCATATAGCCACTATGTCGCGGGACTCGCCCCCCGGCCATCTAGGTGTTTCACTAGTAAGGATCCTGCGGCGAACGTTTTATAGTGAACTCGTGCATAGCCGCATCGAGCCGACTCGATGCCGGCCCATGGACAGGGGATGCGTGTGACTGTGTGACTTACAGCTGAAGGCGGAAGGAGTCAGGATTGTGGCGCGTACAGCGGATGCCCCATTTGCATTCATCGGGTGCAGCGAGCTCCAGGAAAGTATCGCTCACCAAGCCGATGATGAAAAGGAATTGGCGGAGCTCATCGAAGACCTGCCGTTGGACTCCATCCATTTCCATACTCACAGCTATTTTCTGCGCCACGGACTGATCGAGGGTACGTACCCCAACGACTTTGCGCAATGGGTCGTCACGCAAATCGGGGATCACGTCCTCGGAGAGCGCCTCGCGATTCTTGATCCTTTCGACTATCCGGACTTAGAAAACTTGCGAGAAGAACTGATCTCCATCATCGACGACCATCTTTCCCGCAGCCCGATCATTCCGCGGGTCGTATTCGGCCAGCCCTTCCATTTCAAACGCTCCAGAATTCTCGAAGTCCCCATCGGTCTGGAGGCGCGCACGCTGCAAGATTTTCGCGACATTGTGACCGACATCGATGTGAGCACCATCTATTACCACATGTTCGAAGCGCACTTTCGACTGCGACGCGCAGAAAACGATTTTTCGGCGTGGATGCGCACCAGTCTGGGCCTGACGAATCTGGCTGAGCGTATCCGCTCGATCAATCCTTACCAAGGCAGCCTGGAGCGGCTCCGCTCCAAGCTCATCAGCGCATGCGATGAATTCCTGACCGGTGAGTCGGCGAAGGGCTGATCCATGTTGAATCACGATCCACTTTGGTACAAAGACGCCGTGTTTTATGAACTCCATGTCCGCGCCTTCTACGACGGCAACGACGACGGCGTCGGAGATTTTGCCGGCTTGATTCAAAAGCTGGATTATCTGGAATGGCTTGGGGTGGATTGCTTGTGGCTGCTCCCCTTCTACCCCTCGCCCTTGCGGGACGACGGATACGACGTGGCGGACTTTCGCAACATCGCCGCATCGTACGGCACGACAGACGACTTTCGCCGTTTATTGGAGGAAGCGCATCGCCGCGGCATGCGGGTGATCGTAGACCTGATTCTCAATCATACCTCCGACCAACATGCCTGGTTTCAGGCGGCCAAGGCCTCTCCAGAGGCCCCCACCCGCCACTATTACGTCTGGAGCGAAACGGATCAGAAATATCCTCGCGCGCGGATTATTTTTGTCGATACGGAAAAATCCAATTGGACCTGGGACCATGAGGCACAGGCCTACTTTTGGCATCGTTTTTTCAGCCACCAGCCGGATCTCAATTATGACAACCCCGACGTCCGCCGGGCCATGATTCACGTCATGGAATATTGGCTCGACCAGGGGCTCGACGGATTTCGCTGTGATGCCGTGCCGTATCTTTTCGAACGCGAAGACACGATTTGCGAAAACTTGCCGGAAACTCATCAGTACCTCAAAGAGATCCGAAGCAGCATCGACCAGCGATACAAAGGCCGGGTGCTCTTGGCTGAGGCCAATCAATGGCCGAGCGACGTGCGTCCCTACTTCGGAGACGGCGACGAGTTCCACATGGCCTTCCATTTTCCACTGATGCCGCGATTGTTCATGGGCGTGCGGAGTGAAGATCGTCAGCCGATTATCGACATGTTTAAGCATACTCCCGACATTCCTCCGTCCTGCCAATGGTGCCTTTTCCTGCGGAACCATGATGAACTGACATTGGAAATGTGTACCGGCGAAGAGCGCGATTATATGTACTACGCCTATGCGCGCGATCCGCAGATGCGGCGGAATATCGGGATTGCCCGCAGACTGGCTCCCCTCCTGGATAACGATCGTCGCAAGGTCGAGCTTCTGAACAGCATCGTCTTCACGCTTCCGGGCAGTCCCATCATCTATTACGGAGATGAAATCGGCATGGGTGACAATATCCACCTTGGCGACAGGAACGGCGTGCGCACCCCGATGCATTGGAGCGCTGACCGGAACGCCGGCTTTTCCAAGGCCGACCCATCCCAGCTGTTTCTTCCTGTCGTGGCCGATGCGATCTACGGATACCAGTCCGTCAACATCGATGCGCAAAAGCAAGCCACGCATTCGCTGCTGAACTGGATGCGCCGCATGATCGCGATCCGGAAGAAACACAAGGTGTTTGGGCGCGGGACGTTGCAGTTCCTCAGCCCCGCGAATGAAAAAGTTCTCGCCTACATCCGTGTGTATGAACAGGAGACGTTGCTGCTCGTGCACAACCTGGCGGGGTCTTCCCAGGCCGTCGAGCTGGACCTCGGCCGCTATAAAGACGTGGTGCCCGAAGAACTGCTCGGAGAGTCGCGCTTCCCCACCATTCACGAACAACCCTATGTGCTGACGCTGGGGCCCTATAGTTCCTATTGGTTGCATCTGCCCGCCGTCAGGCCGGCGACAACGGCCTACAGCATGGAATGGAGCGCGATTTGAGGAGCGTGAATCCGTTCATGGCTCGTGCCGCGGAAGGAGGACGATCAGGTGCATTCGGCATTGGATGAATACCGTGAAGTGTCGCCGAAGGGGACCGTCGATTTTCTGTACCGTTTGAGCGACCTTGTACAGGGGAAGAGCTTCCTGCACCTGAACGCGGTCAGATATGGAGGCGGGATGTCGGAGGTATTGCGGCGTCTCGTGCCGATGATGGTGTCGCTAGGCGTCGAGGCCCGATGGGAAGTGCTGGCCGGATCCCAAGAGTATTTCGTGGTGATCACGCGCATGCTGAACGCCTTGCAGGGCCGCGACGACAAGCTGACCGACGACATGTACCAGACCTATGCCAATGTTATGGAGCGGAACGCCAAGGCGCTGAAACTCGAAGCCGACATGGTGATGGTGCATGACCATCAGCCTGCAGGACTCGTGGAGTATCGTACCAACGGATGTTGGCTGTGGCGCTGCCATCTGGACCTGGCCCAGCCCCAACGTCCCGCTTGGGCATTTCTTCGTCGCTACGTCCTGAAGTATGACGCCGCCATTTTCTCGTTGTCCGGGTTTGCCCAGCGGTTGCCGATTCCAAAGTTTCTGATTTATCCGTCCATCGATCCGCTGAGTCCGAAAAACCGGGACATGAGCCGGTCTGAAATCGCGCAGGTGCTCGATCGGCTCGGCATCCCGCGCGTCAAGCCGGTGCTGTTACAGGTCGCCCGATTCGACCGGTTTAAAGATCCGTTGGGCGCCATTCACACCTATCGACTCGTCAAACGGCACCATGATTGCCAACTGGTCTTGGCAGGGGCCGGGGTGATGCACGATCCCGAAGGCGAAGCGGTGCTCAGGGAACTCCAGGAGGCAGGGGCTCGCGATCCCGACATCCATGTCATTCAATTACCCCCGGAAGCGGATCTGGAAATCAATGCGTTACAACGGAGTGCCACCGTCGTGCTTCAAAAGTCCGTCAAGGAAGGGTTTGGCTTGACCGTGTCGGAAGCGATGTGGAAAGGCAAGCCGGTCGTCGGGAGCACGGCCGGAGGCATTGCCGCGCAGATCGTCGATGGCGTCACCGGCTATGTGGTCCATTCCGTCGAGGGTGCGGCATTCCGCATTCGGCATTTGCTCAATAATCCCGGCCTCATGAACAGGATGGGAGCTATGGCACGGGAACATGTACGGCGCAATTTCCTCATAACCCGGCAGCTGGGGGATTATCTCACTCTGCTCAAACTCTTGCCGGCAACGTGAAAGTGACAACAGATGACGACGGTCATGTCGATGCCGCAAGGCGGAAACAGCGATACAGAGATGCTGGCACCCGGCTCGGAGCGTAGCCCGTCGGGTGCCGATCGGGAGTCGCCGACTGATACCCTCGATATCATGATCGGCTTGTTGACTCTCAACAATGCCGGATCAATCGAGGCCGTCCTGAAATCGATTGTGGAAGGGTTGCGGCAGTTCTTCCCGGATGCATCCGCGCTGCTTGTGAATTGCGACGCCGGCTCACAGGACGACACATCCAGCATCATCTCTCGGCTTGCGGAAGGCGTTCTTCCGGTCCGCATTGTGTCCAATCCCGCCGGCACTTATGCGCATCTCACCAGGGAACCGGGCTTCCCAGGGCGAGATGAAAGCATCCATAACTTTTGCCTGACGGCACAGCGGCTGCGACCCAAGATATGCCTCATTGTGGAAGGACAACTGCGATCACTCAGCCCAGCCTGGATCGATCATCTCGGCAGGCCGGTTTACGAACACGGCGAGGATTATGTCGTCCCGCTGTATCGTCGCCACCGGTACGAGGGCACACTCGCAACCAACTTGCTGTATCCCTTGACCCGTGCGCTGTATGGCAAACGGTTGCGGTACCCGAGCGGGGGAGCGTACGGCTTGTCCGGGAAATTCGCCGGTGATTTGATTTCCCGCCGGACCTGGAGAGGGACTGCTGCCAAATACAGTGTGGATAGTCGGCTGACCGCCGCCGCGCTCGCCGGAGGCTATCGGGTGTGCCACACCTGTCTCGGCACAAGAGAGCAGGAGACCAAACTCGGGGCCGTTGATCTGTCGGTGGTGCTCGCGCAAACCGTCGGGGGCATCTTCCATTCGATGGAAGAGTATGAATCCTCGTGGGAGACGATCAAGGAATCCAGCGAGGTGCCCCTCTATGGCGAGCCGGAGTCGGCGCCGGATCCAGGGCCCTTGCATACCGGGCGAATGGTGAGCGGGTTCAAGCAGGGCTTGCGCGATTTGCTTCCGCTCTGGGAGTTGATTCTGTCTCGTGACACGGTAGGGCAAATCATCGCGCTCGACATACAAGACCCCGAGGAATTCCGGTTTCCCCCTGCTCTCTGGGTGCAAACCGTCTACGATTTCGCTTTGGCATTTCACAACCAGACACTGCATCGGGAACACATGCTGAAAGCGCTCACTCCTCTGTACTTGGGGCGGACGGCCTCCTTTGTTCTGGAAACTCAGCATGGGGATTCTTCGAACGTGGAGCGCACGGTGGAGAAGTTATGCCGCGAGTTCGAAGTGTCGAAGTCATACCTCATGGAGCAATGGAGGTGGCGCGATGAGTGACCTGTGGAGAGAGACGATGGTCGCCGGTTTTCGTGACACGGTGATGCAGATCGTGCTCGTGTTGCCGCGGCTCCTCGCCTTGCTGACCTTCCTGAGCTTGGGGCTGTTGGCAGCCTGGTCGGTGAAAGTGCTCACCCTCCGGGTCCTTCGAACCTTCGGATTCGACTCCTTCTGCGAGCGATTGGGCATTGTTCAGCCGCTCTCGCAGGCCGGCGTTCGCCGTCCGGTGTCCCTGGTGGTCAGCGGCGTGCTGTTCTGGATCGTCTTTTTGTTGTTTGCGTTCATGGGCGTCGATGCCATGAACCTCCCGGCGACGGCCAATTTGATCAGTCAGATCGTCGCCTTTTTACCGAATGTCCTGGCCGCATCCCTCGTCCTCCTCGTGGGGGTGCTCTGCGCCAATTTCTTTGCCGAGGCTGCATTGATCGCCGCCGTGAATGCCCAAGTGGAGGAAGCGCGCGTCGTCGCAGGGTTGGTGCGATGGGGACTATTGTTGCTCACCTGCGCGATGGTGCTGACCCAGTTAGGTATCGCGAAGGAAATTGTCATCGCGGCGTTCTCCATCACGTTCGGCGGCGTGGTGCTCGCTCTCGCCCTAGCCGTAGGGTTGGGCGCGCGACATCTCATGCGGGAGATCCTTGAACGACGCTTCAGTCAACACGAACACAAGACCGATCAGTTGTCGCATTTATGAAAAGAAGCACACGCAAAGATGCCTCGCGAAACGTGCCGGCCAAGCAGGCGAGCCGTGAGAAACAGGTCGCGTCTCATGCCTTGGGCGAGGGCCGTCTGCGAGTCGCCATCGAACACGTTGAACCGGAACTGGACGGCGGGCGATATCCAGTCAAACGCGTGGTCGGAGATACCATCATCGTGGAAGCGGACCTCTTTGCGGATGGACACGATATGATCCGCGGCGTGTTGCGTTCCCGCCATGAGAGTCAGGACCACTGGCTGAATACGCCTTTACGTCCATTAGGGAATGACCGATGGCAAGCCTCGTTCAACGTGACCGAACTGGGCCAGTACCACTATGGCATCGTTGGATGGGTAGATCACTTCGCGACATGGCAGCGTGACATGCGTAAACGGTTGAGCGCGCATCAGGATGTCACGGTGGAGATGTTGATCGGGAAGCAATTGATCGAACAGGCGGCCGGTCGCGCGTCTGAAGCATTGCGACGGCGCTTGAAGGACCTGCAGGCGATGCTGTCCCGTTGTGATTCCAGCCCCCAAGCCCTACTGCATCTGCTGCTCGAAGAGGAAACGGAAGAGATCATGGCCGACTGCGTTGATCACCGCCTGAGCAGCAGCTACGACCGAGACCTCATCGTCGTGGTGGATCGTCCCCAAGCCCGGTTCAGTGCCTGGTACGAAATGTTTCCCCGTTCGACGACAGACGACGAACAGCCTCACGGCACATTCAAGGATTGCGAGTCACGGCTCTCCTATATCGCGGAGATGGGCTTTGATGTCCTCTATCTTCCCCCCATCCATCCTATCGGCGAAACCCACCGAAAAGGACGAAACAATAATCCGCGAGGTGACTCGGCTTCAGTAGGCAGTCCCTGGGCTATTGGATCTCGTACCGGCGGGCACACCGCGATTCATTCGGAATTGGGAAGCCTGGACGATTTTACGCAACTCGTCGCTGCGGCACACACGAAGGGACTCGAGATTGCGCTCGATCTGGCCTTTCAATGCTCGCCCGACCACCCCTACGTCACAGAGCATCCGGAGTGGTTCAAGACACGCCCGGACGGCACCATTCAATTTGCCGAGAATCCGCCCAAACAGTACCAGGATATCTTTCCATTACATTTCGAGACAGACGCGTACCCAGGCCTTTGGAAAGAGTTACGCGAAGTGGTCCAGTACTGGATCGATCACGGCATCCGGATTTTTCGCGTGGATAATCCTCACACCAAACCTTTTCTCTTTTGGAAGTGGCTCATCGGCGACGTCAAGGCCTCATACCCGGAGACTATTTTCCTGGCCGAGGCCTTTACCAGACCGAAGGTCATGTACCACTTGGCCAAAGTCGGATTCACACAGTCTTATACCTACTTTGCCTGGCGCAACAGCAAGCCCGAACTCACCGACTATTTCACCGAGCTCACCGCATCCTCCGTGCGGGAATACTTTCGCCCCAACCTGTGGACGAATACCCCCGACATTCTTACGGAGCATTTACAGCACGGCGGCCGTCCGGTGTTTATGGCCCGGCTGGCGTTAGCCGCAACGTTGGGATCGAGTTACGGTATTTATGGGCCGGCCTTTGAACTCTACGAAAATCGCCCGCAAAAACCCGGCAGTGAAGAATACCTGGATTCTGAAAAATATGAAGTCAGACGATGGGACATCAGTCGGCCGGATAGCTTGAAAGAATTCATCGGCCTGATCAACCGCATCCGCCGCGAGAATCCTGCCCTGCAGAGTGACGGCCGTCTGCAGTTTCATCCTATCGATAACGATTACCTGCTGGCCTACAGCAAACAGTCCTCGGACGGCTCGAATATGATTCTCATCGTGGTGAACTTAAGCCCCCACCATGTCCATTCCGGCTGGCTGGAATTGGATCTGGCCACCCTCGGGATTCAAGCGAACCGCCCGTTTCAAGTCCATGATCTACTCACGCATGCCTATTATGTGTGGCAGGGGCCTCGCAATTATGTCCAGCTCGACCCACACTCAGTGCCGGTACAAATTTTTGCAGTGCGCCGAGACCTTCGGCGCGAAGAGGATTTCGATTATTACCTCTAACCGTTGTGAAAGCGTACCGACGTGATGATCAGGGTGCAGGACAATTGGAAGGCCGCTTTTGAAGGCTCGCCGCGTGCCGAGGTCGAGCAGCTGCTGCCGGCTTTTCTTACGGCTGCTCGATGGTTTGGAGGCAAAGCAAAAACGATTCGCTCGACCAGGCTTGCGGATGTTCTGCAGGATCAGCATCGGGACGGCACCATGGTCCTGGGATTGATCGAAGTCTCCTACCATGAAGGCGGCGCCGACACGTACACGCTTCCTATGACGGCCGCTTTCGATACGGAGGCAGACCGCATCAAACGTGACCATCCACAAGCCGTCATCGGAGCATTGACGGTCATTCAGCGCCGGAAAGAGCTCGCGGGAATTCTGTACGATGCGTTGTGGAATCACGACTGTGCTTACTCGCTGCTGAGCAGCATGGGCCGGCGCGAGCAGTTCCGCGGATCGGCTGGCACATTGGTCGGATCGGCCACGGAATTGTTTGATGAGGCGACAATGTGCGCCTCTGCCGCTTCAAGTTCCGTGTTGAAGGGCGAACAGAGCAACACCTCGGTGAAATTTGGCGACTGCGCCATCATGAAGCTCTATCGCCGAATCGAGCCCGGGATGAACCCCGAACTGGAAATCGGCCGCACCCTCACGGCACGCCGATTTGCTCATTCCCCTGCCCTCATCGGCGCGCTCGAATATACACAGGAGCGAGCCGAGCCGATGACGCTGGCGCTGGTACAAACCTTCGCCGCCAATCGTGGGAATGCCTGGGATTATACGTTGACGCAACTTTCCCGCTACGTCGACCGCATCCTCGCGCTCGACCACAAGGGAGGAGGAGGACAGGAGGCGCCTGAACGGCCGAATTACGAACCGCCTCCCAGCGATCTTCTTTTTGACTACCGTGATTCGGCACACCTCTTGGGCCGGCGGACGGGTGAGCTCCATATGGCGCTCGGACAACCCAGCGACATGGCTGCCTTTGCGCCTGAGACCTGTTCTGCGTCGTACGTACAGTCCCGCGTTCAGGCCATGCAACAGGCCGCCACCAAGGCCTTGGCGTTACTGCGACGCCGATTGCCGACCCTGTCTGAAACTGACCGGGAACAAGCCGAAACGGTTCTGGAACAGGAGCCCACTCTTCTCGATCGCTTGGGAAGATTGTCCCGTCACCCCTTGAGCACTCTGCGCATTCGATGCCATGGCGACTACCACCTGGGACAGATTCTCTATACAGGCAGTGACTTTATCATCATCGATTTTGAGGGAGAACCGGCAAAGCCTTTGGCGGAACGCAGAGCGAAGTTTCTTCCGATGGTTGATCTGGCCGGCATGATTCGCTCATGTCACTATGCCGCGCATGTGACACTTCGCACAGTGCGCGCGCAACATCTTAACAAGGCGGCCATGCCCGACTTAGTTCCGTGGGTGGAGCAATGGTATCAAACCGCCCGCACCGCATTTCTGAGAGGATACCGGACCACCGCTGGGCAGGCGGCGTTTTCGCCTCGGTCTCAGGAAGAGTTCACCCTTTTGCTGGACGTGCAGATCCTCGATAAGGCCTTGTACGAACTGACCTATGAGTTGAATAACAGACCGGATTGGGTCGGGCTCCCCCTGGCAGGCCTCCTGCAATCGCTGGAGACCTCTCAGGCCATTGAGGATACGGAAAGCGGAGAGATCGTCAGCGAAGGGCCTATCCCACGTTCGGGAAGACAGGCGAGAGATGAGGTGGATCAGTGAGCCAAAAGAGCACTGCGCAACATTCGAGTCACGCGGCCATCAGTAGACTGACTGATGATGATGTCTTTCTCTTCAATGAGGGGACACAGTTTCAACTGTACGACAAACTCGGCGCGCATCCCATGGTTCGTCAGGGACAGGAAGGCACATACTTCGCGGTATGGGCGCCGAATGCGGAACAGGTATCCGTCATCGGCTCGTTCAATGACTGGGACCGCGGCGCCCACCTCCTCCATCCGCGAGGAGACTCAGGCATTTGGGAAGGGTTCATCGCGGAGTCCGCCAAGGGGGCGTTATACAAATACCATGTCCACTCGCGCCACGCCGATTATCGAGTCGATAAAAGCGATCCCCTCTCCTTCTTTAATGAAATCCCGCCGAAATCGGCCTCCATTGTCTGGGACCTCCACTACGAGTGGACGGACCACGAGTGGCTGCGTACACGCGGGCAGGCGAATGCGTTGACTGCGCCGATGACCATTTATGAAATGCATGTCGGCTCATGGAAGCGCATCGCGGCCGAACAGAATCGATCGCTCAGTTATCGCGAGCTAGCAGTCCCGCTCGCCGAGTATCTGCAGAAGACGGGATTCACGCATGTGGAATTTATGCCGCTGACCGATCATCCTTTTTTCGGCTCCTGGGGATATCAGACGACCGGTTATTTTGCGCCGACCGGCAATTACGGCACGCCCCAAGACCTGATGTACCTCATCGATACCTTGCACCATCACGGCATCGGAGTTTTGCTGGATTGGGTCCCTTCCCATTTCCCGACTGATGAACAAGGGCTGGGATTCTTCGACGGCACACATCTGTATGAACATGCCGATCCGCGGCAGGGATTCCAGCCGGATTGGAACACCTTCATCTTCAATTTCGGCCGCAATGAGGTGCGCAGCTTTCTCATCAGCAGCGCGCTCTTCTGGCTCGACAACTATCACTTCGACGGCCTGCGATTGGACGCCGTGGCATCGATGCTGTATTTGGATTACTCGCGAAAAGAAGGCGAATGGATCCCCAATCAGTACGGAGGCCGAGAAAACCTTGAGGCCATTACGTTCCTCAAGCGATTAAACGAAGAGGTGTATCGGCACTTTCCGGATGTGCAAACCATTGCCGAAGAATCCACCGCCTGGCCTTTGGTATCGCGGCCGACGTATCTCGGCGGCTTAGGATTCGGACTCAAGTGGGACATGGGCTGGATGCATGACACCCTGACCTACATGCAAAAGGACCCGATCGATCGCAAATATCACCATCACAACCTGACTTTCCGTATGCTCTATGCCTTCCACGAGAACTTCGTGCTTCCGCTCTCGCACGACGAGGTGGTGTATGGGAAAGGGTCGTTACTGGGGAAGATGCCGGGAGATGAATGGCAGAGATTCGCCAACCTCCGCTTGCTGTTTGGGCATATGTATGCCCAAGCCGCCAAGAAACTTTTGTTCATGGGAGGGGAATTCGGCCAGTCGACTGAATGGTCTCACGATGGCCAGTTGGAGTGGAGCGCGCTGGAACGCCCGCTCCATCGAGGCATGCACCAATGGGTTACGGATCTCAATCATACCTACCGCCGTGAGTCTTCACTCCATGAGGGAGATGTCGATCCCTCCGGCATCGAATGGATCGATTGTCAGGACGCCGAATCAAGCGTCATCAGCTTGATGAGAAAAGGGCGTGCCACCGACGAGATCTTACTCGTGGTATGTAACTTCACCCCGGTTCCCAGACCCAATTATCGAATCGGGGCGCCACGTGGCGGCTACTGGAAGGAACTGTTGAATAGCGATGCCGCCATCTATGGGGGACATGGCTGGGGAAATGGCGGAGGTGTGGAAGCGACACCGATCCCGCTGCATGGACGGACCCATTCGGTGACCTGCACCTTACCTGCGTTGTCTGTGCTCTTCTTCAAACATTCCCCATCGCGCCCGTGACCTCGTCAGAGCAGTACACAGCGATTCCGCACAGTTGACGTCGATCCAATTCACTCTCGCTCGCTGCAGGGTCGTTGCATTTCACAGCCCACCGTTGCCATTCACGGCAAGCATCCGCGCGGATCGCTTCTCTCTAGCGCTTTCACAGAAAATCAACAGGTTAGATCAGACAATCCTGAGGCATGGGTGTTGCTGAGGTATGCAAACAAGAACCGTAGACCAGCATCTCATCCATGCACATCACTCCGGCCTAATGGCCGGACACTTGAGGGAGGACATCATGAAAAAAACCATCGCATTGTACTCGACCGCATTTGTGCTCGGAGCTTGGCCCCTGCTGGGTCTCAACCTCGCTCAGGCCTGGTCCAATGGCCTCGAACCGGTCGTATGGAACAGCCATCAGAAATCATCCGCGTGGGCTGAAGAGTTACTCGGTCAGGTGGTGACGTATCAAACGATGGCCGAAAAGAATCTCATTCCCGGAAGTTTCCAACCGTACGTCGAACAGACCAGCAAGATCCGAGAATTGCACCGGTCCGGAAATCGCCGTGGCACGTATGATGGCGTCAATGCATTGATGGTCATGCTCGAGGCACGGGTCGGCGGCATTGATGAGCACAGCGCTGATGCTTTGTGGGATTTTTGCTATCGGGTGACTCCCGATGAATTTCACGCGCGCGATCGGCACATCCGCGCAAAAGGAGCGGATACGGTGAAGGAACACGAGGAGTTTATGCGCAACATGGAAGAACGGGCAGGCATGAGTTTCTAGTCGCCGATCGTTTCATCGAACAGTGAATCTGTCACGGGCCGGGGGTCTGTTGTCTAACGGTTCCGGCCCACTCGCCCCAGGTCTGGTGCAATGGAGGATTCTATGTTCCATGACGGCCGATACGCTGCCTCATCGCCATGCGGAGAATCCTCCTGCTGTGTCTTGCCCTCACGATTCCATCGTGGGCTGCCCTCGCGCCGACTTCTCTGCTGGCAGAAGCCGGGCATATCGGCTATGGGCCGATCTCACCAGGAATCTTTTCCCCGGCCGAAAGAGACGTGATAGAGACCGCTCCTGTTGCGATGCTGTCTCCTCTTTCGGCCTTCGACATCCGGAATTTCTGGATGCGCGCCGACCTTCGCGTGAGACCGGAATGGCGCAACGGGGTCTGCTTTGGCGGCGGCCCTCCAATTAATGGATCGTGCAACAGCCTCAACCTCTCCGGATCCGGCACGACCGCCCACAATGGTTCCAAGGCCAGCGACTTCTTCGTCCAGCAATGGGCGCGGGTAGGCATCGGGTATGATCCTTCACCCAACCTCAATTTCTATGTTGAAGTCCAGGATTCGGCGACATGGGGAGGCAGCGGCAACCCGCTCGGCGGAAGCCCAGGTGGAGACGCCTCCAACCATCAATGCGCGACCCAACGGCCTGGCCAATGCCGCCTCGGGATCCGCGCGGGCTACGCGCTCATTCGCAATCTCGCCGGTGTCGAGGGGCTCAGTGCGAAGCTCGGCCGCCAATACGTCGTGTTCGGCAATCAACGGTTGTTTGGGCACTTTGATTGGGCGAATACCGGCTACTCCCACGACGGCATCATGTTGAGTTACACCCGAACCGATTTCGACGTGAAACTCGGCTGGTTCCGCAATTCTGAGACTGACCTGGGGCAGGGAGACCCGGGCGGAAGCCTGACTCCGAATCTGTTGACCTGCAACCAAGACGTGACGTCCCAGTCCGTCTGCAATCCGGCTTTAGCGCAGCATGCGACCGACGCGGGAAGCGACGTCGACATGATCGTGTTCTACAATCAAATCCGGAGCCTCCCGCGGATGGTTGTCGAACCCTATTACGTTCTCTACTCCAATCGCCTCCCGGAACGGGCCAACCCAGGACAATACCTCCCCAAATCAGCCTCTCAGCTGCGACACATGGTCGGTCTCCGTCTCGAACTGCGCGACGGCAACTGGGATTTCGTCCATGAAGCAGCCTACCAATTCGGCCGGACCGCGGATGGATTTAACTTCGATAACCAACGCAACTTAAGGATCAATGCCTGGGCCTCGGGAACGTGGCTTGGCCATACCTGGTACACACATCCCTGGAAACCCCGGCTGGCCATCGGATTCGACTATGCCTCCGGAGACGGGGATAGCAACTGCGTCACACCAGCCGGAAACCTCTCACGCAGCTGCGGCGGCAATGCCAATACGTTCGAAAATTTCTTTCCGACCAATTTTCTGCATGTCGGGTACATGCTGAACGGCGCCTGGCGCAATACGGTTCAGCCGCAGGTGAACCTACAGGCCAGACCGACAGGTCGGGACCACATCGAGATCTGGGCTTTGCGCAAGTACTTGGCAAGCGCGCGCGACAACTGGTACCGTGGATCGCAGGGACCGCTTATTTTTTCCCGGTCCGACAACACGACCACCCATGTGGGCGACGAACTCGATGTCGCCTGGAGCCATATGTTCGCAGACGGCAAAGTGTCGTTGGCCGTTATCTACGGCCATTTTTTCTCGGGGCCTTATATTCGCCACCAGCTCGGCACCTCTGCAGATCAAGACTGGGGCATCATACAACTCTGGACAAATTTTTGATCCGTCATGCAACGCGCAAGCCTAAATTTTGAGACACTCCTCGAAGTCACCAATGCACTGAACTCGCAGCGAGACATCGACAGTCTCTGGCGAGTCATCGCGGACCAAATCCAAAAGGTCATTCCGTGGGATCGCGCGGGCATTACCTTGTACGAATCCAATACCGATTCGTTTCGGTTTTATGCCGTCATCACCAACATGGCCACCCCGGCTCTGGCCCATGACAGCGTCATTCCTCGCCAAGGCAGTGCGGTGGGATGGGTGCATGATAACCGCCGCCTGCACATTCGTGGAAACCTTCAGAAGGAACAAGTGTTTCTGGAAGACCGCTTTTACGCCCAAGAAGGGTTGGGACGCATGATCAACCTGCCGCTGTTGGTCCGAGAGCATTGTCTCGGAACATTGAACATCGGCAGCGTGCGAGCGGGTCATCCCGATCAGGATGACTGCAAGTTCTTGCAGCAAGTCGCCACTCAAATCGCCTATGCCATCGATCACGTATTGGCCTACCAGCAGATCAAACAACTGAGCGAGCGCTTGCGCCGCGAGAACGAATATCTCGCAGAGGAAGTGAAAGCCAGCCGGAATCAACGTCTGCTCGTCGGCGCATCATCATCGTTCAGCAAAGTGGTGGAGCTCGTAAAAGCCGTCGCTCCGACAGACACGACCGTTCTCCTTCTGGGGGAAACCGGAACCGGCAAGGAAGTGTTGGCCCAAGCGCTGCACGATTTGAGCAGGCGCAGTCAAAAACCGTTTATTCGTGTCAATTGCGCAGCCCTGCCCTCCGGCCTAATCGAGAGTGAATTATTTGGGCATGAACGCGGTGCCTTTACCGGCGCGCAACTTCGGAGAGCAGGACGTTTCGAACTGGCTCACATGGGCACGTTGTTTTTGGACGAAATCGGCGAAATGCCGTTAGAGACCCAGGCCAAATTGCTGCGTGTCCTCCAGGACGGCATGGTGGATCGCATCGGCGGAACGCAGCCGGTCTCCGTGAATGTGCGCCTGATCGCCGCGACCAATGCCGACCTGTCCGCCGCGATTCAACAGGGCACCTTTCGCGCCGACCTGTACTACCGGCTCCACATCTTTCCCATCGCCGTCCCTCCCCTCCGGGAACGCCGTGAGGATATTCAACTCCTCGCCCAACATTTTCTCGCACAGATCGGCGCCAAGCATAAGCGGCCGCATCTCACCTTTGAGCCACAGTCGATGGCACGCCTCCTTACCTACAACTGGCCCGGGAACGTCCGTGAGCTTCAAAACGTGATTGAGCGAGCCGTGATTCTCTCCAGCTCATCCCAAGTCACCGTGGACGAAATGTTGCTTCCGATCCTGCAGGTCGGTCATGCCGCTCCGATGAACCAGACCGACAGCCTCCAGGAACTCGAACGACATCACATCCTCATGATGCTCGAACGGACCAAATGGCGAATCTACGGCGATCAGGGGGCGGCCAATCTGTTAGGACTCAATCCGGAAACGCTGCGAAGCCGCTTGCGGAAACTCGGTATTCGCCGCCCCGACTCAAGATCGCCGGCACCCAGTCCGATGTCCTAACTTATTCATATGGCGAAATTCATCCCGTCTGACTCCACGGAGAATGTGTCGCCTCGATACCTGAGCATTGTTGAACACCGAACCGCTCATTTGACCAAGCTATGACAAGCATGATACGTTGTTAAACCGTACGAGTACCGAGCGAGATCCTACGCTTCGCGTTCCGTCATTGCCGCGCGATCGCTTCCTTTTGTTACGCTCCTCCTACGGCTCATTTCCCAGATCCGACCAGGAAATGGGCAAAGCATGGGGTCGGAGTATTTCTGCCCCACTGCCTCCAGTTTGATGGCCTGGACATCGCCATCCTGTTGTTTCGAAAGGAGTGTACGATGAAAATAACGTCTGTCTGGCGTGGCAACAAACCCAACCATAAGAAGAAGCGGACCGTTCCCAAGCTGAGAATACGGTGGACAGAGCTCGGCCTGGTTGACCCTTCTGTGGAATCGCACGAGACGCCAATGGATCAGATCCGTCGTGAGGTCTCGGCACTGGCCAGTTCAGGATTTGGAGCAGAGACCCGCGCCCGCTCCGAACAAACGCAGGCGCGCCCTGCGCGTTCTCATGGACGGACCAGCACAACCCGTACCGCCCGTCGACCAGCCGGTTCATAATCAGACAGGCCTATTTGCTTTCCGTCAGGGAAGCCGAATAGAAGGAGGGAACCATCGCACGAGCAGGCAAAACGACCATCGCGAAACGCGATCGAGAAAAAGCCCGACAGGTGAAGCAACGGGAGAAAGAAGCCCGCCGAGTGCAACGCAAGGCGGAGAAACCAGATCGGCCCGCGGCATCTGGAGGAGAAGATCCCGATCTGGCAGGGTTGCAGTGGGGTCCCCAGGAACCCCTGTATTGAGCAGCGGTTCCTGGGTCTACCTCGATGCGGCATCGCCGTTAAGATGCCTTGACGATAAAGCGGTCTTCTCCAAATACCCCACGCAACTGCTTGCTGACGAGGGAACGATATTCCCCCTTCTCTTTTGCCATTCGTACCATTCCCTCGGCATCCGTCAAAATCAGAAGATCCTCTTCCGCAATCAGCACTCGATCTCCCTTCCCGACGTTAATCCGGTACTGCGTCCGTCCATCGGGATTCCGGCTTGGGCCGGTGACAATTTCCGTCAAACCGTCAATATGTCCCTTTTGCCCGTCCAAACGATGCTGCACCATCGTTCCATCCGGAATTCTGACCCACTGACTCGCAGCTCGCGGTGCATCCTGGTTCTGATCACTCACCTTGATTCCTCCCTTGCAACGTAGACTCGCCCAAATTAAGAGACCGGCCCGAGATCGCTTCCGTTCTTGATTTCCCCATTGGCCTCTCGAGATCCTCCATCGGCCGTCTGACGCCATCCCTGGGCAGACCCGCCGCGGCGGCGGCGCCGCTCATGTTCATTGCGGGGCGCATGACCATCCGGTCGTGACGAAGGCGCCAGCGAAGCAGGGCTCCCCTCTGCGCGAGGTACCGCTTGGCCAAGCAAGCGCTCAATGGCCCGCAGCTGCTCCTGGTCTTCCGCCGTCACAAACGTTGTCGCACGGCCGGTGGTCCTCATCCGAGCCGTACGCCCGACGCGATGCACATAATCTTCCGGGCAATTCGGCACGTCGTAATTGATGACATGCGCAATATTTGCCACATCGATGCCCCGTGCGGCAATATCCGTCGCTACCAACACTCGATACGTCCCTCGCCGGAATCCTTCCAACGCCGCTCGCCGTTGCGGCAGAGTCCTTCCTCCATGGAGCACCGCGACGCGGTGCCCGGCCGAATCAAGCAGGTTTCCCAATCGATCCGCACGATGTTTCGTCCTGGCAAACACCAGCACGGTATCGGACTCGGATTGAAGCAAGGACATCAACAGCCCGTTCTTACGATCATGTGTGGTATGGTGCACGGCTTGAGTGACGCCGTCGGCTGTCGTCGCCGATTTTGTGACCATGACGCGCACCGGATCCTTTACGCTGGCTTGCGCCAACCGCGCCAGATCCATGGGCATCGTAGCGGAGAACAGCAACGTCTGCCGCTCTTCAGGCATGGCATCCAAAATCTGATTGATTTGCTGAGCGAACCCCATATCCAGCATCCGATCGGCTTCATCGAGCACCAGAATGTTCATCGCCAACAAGCTGATCGTTCCATTCCACATATGATCGAGCAGGCGCCCGGGAGTGGCGACGATAATGTCGGGACGTTGTCGTAACCCTCTGACCTGCGCTTGCATGTCCGCACCGCCGACAACGGTGGTGGCAAACAACTGTAAATCTCGGCCTAACGTATCGATGGTGGCCTGAATTTGAATCGCGAGTTCACGTGTGGGAGCCAAAATCAGCGCCCGTGGCTGCCCTTTTGGCGTGCCGGTCAACCGCTCCAGTATGGGAATAACAAATGCCGCGGTCTTGCCCGTCCCGGTCTGCGCACAACCCAAGACGTCCCGACCGGCTAAAGCACAGGGAATAGCCTGAGCTTGAATGGCCGTCGGTTGGGTAAAGCCGGCTTTGGTTAAATTTCGAAGAAGAGTAGGAGATACACCAAGGGAGTCAAAACTCGTACACGCAGTCGTCTGCACGCAGCTATCCTTTCGTTGTGGATCGCATTAAGACGGGATCAGAGAACCGAGGGGAGGGTGAATCCGGAGGGAGTCAGCTCCAAACTGGACCTGGTCGCGATGCGATCGCGCGGTCCACGTTGAGGAGGTACAGCATTGGTGGACCGATACAATGCTGCAGTAGACCACACTTTACCGCACGGTGCCCCTCTTGGTCAACAGGACCAAGAGTTCCCGCACGGGAGGTTGCGCCCCGATTATGTGCGGAGCTGAGTTGGCCGAATGCTGAGAATATCCTATACTACTTTTTACACGATATTCTGGAAAGGCGGGACCGACTTTGCGCGCAGCAATTCTTTTCCTCTTCCTCCTTCTTGCTTCTTACCCCCTCGCATCTTCTGTCGAGGCAGCGTCGGAATCATCCGGCAACAATAAGCCCGGAGGAAACCAAGGGTTAACCATCGGTGAAATCGGCCGCGGGCTGAAAAGCGCGGCAAAAAACATTGAGGAAGAGATACCGAAAATCGGACCGGCCATCGGCAAGACTTTCAAGCAAGTAACCGGCAGCAGCAAGGACACGGACAGTTCAAAAGAGCCGCCTCCAGGCGCCAAACCCAAGAAATAGCAATGCCGAACGAAGATGCTGCGCCAGAAATTCCGCCAGGCTCCCGATTCAAGCGATTAAAGGACCATTTCCTCTACTCGTTCATGATGGTGGCTTTTACCGGTTGCGTATCCGCCCCCGCACCGCCTTGCTCACCAGACGAGCAGCCGATGGTCCTGGACTCTCTCTACTTCGGCACCGCCAAGCCTGGCGGAGTTGTGACAGCCGAGGAATGGGCGGCCTTTCTCGACGACACGGTCGCGCCGGATTTTCCGGAGGGGCTGACATCCTGGACCGCTGCCGGTCGATGGCGAAATTCGGTAGGATTCGTGGAACTCGAAGCCTCTTATGTTCTCCAGCTGACACACAATAGTATCCAGGAAAAGGACAGAGCAGTACAACGAATTGTTCAGCGATATAAAGACAGGTTTCAGCAGGAAGCCGTCATGAGGATTCGTTCGCAGGCTTGCCGCTCATTCTAACCAGGGAACACTTGAGCAACTTGCCATCATAACCGACAACAGACTCTACCCACCTGATACAGAAGTCTTCTTCAGCTGCGGTGTCATAATCGGGGGAAGATCAGCTCATCTTGGAATGGGCTGAATGACACGGCAATACTTTTAGAGGCTGGCATAGCTAAAGCGACCTGAGAGGGGTAACTTTAGCGAATGGATTTATCAGCAGCGGAGCCGGTTGAGCGGAAAACAGCAAGGGCGGCTGATCGATCCGTTCGTAGCGGGAGCGACCGCGCGGGCCGTAGCAGAGATTGTTGGAGTCAACCGGAACACCGCACGCACGTTTTACCACCGGCTACGCCAGTTGATTGCCCATAAGCTGCCCCAGCTATGACGTGTCTGGCGAGGGGGAGGCGGATGAGAGCGAGTGGTGTGCGCAAGGGCAAACGCGGCCAGGCCGTCGCGGGCACGGTCTCGGTCTTTGGCTTGTTGAAACGGGGCGGAACGGTGTTGACCGCGATTATTCCAAATGCGAGATCGCGAACGCTTCTGCCAATCATTCGCGAGCAGGTTGCCCCTAGACAGCATCGTCTATACGGATAGTTTCACGGCCTATGATGTACTCGATGTCTCAGAGTTTCACCACCGACGCGTTAACCACAGCAAGGTCTTCGTAACCAAGCGCGGACATCACATCAATAATGGGATTGAGAATTTCTTGAACCAAGCGAAGCGGCATTTGTATCGGTTCAATGGCATCCCGCCGGACAACCTCTACTGGTTTCTGAAAGAGTGCGAATGGCACTTCAATAGCGGCAGTCATCGACAACTACTCAGGCAGCTCAAATACTGGTACAAATCAACCAGGCATTAGCTCTT
Source organism: Nitrospira sp. (assembly GCA_022226935.1). Lineage (GTDB taxonomy): Bacteria > Nitrospirota > Nitrospiria > Nitrospirales > Nitrospiraceae > Nitrospira_A. The sequence continues at coordinate 406,655 of CP092081.1, read as the reverse complement.
AGCTATGCCAGCCCCTACTTTTAAATCGGCCGATACGCCCATGCCGTCCAGGCTTACTTTTGGCCGAATTCCCGTTTATTGAGCGGCTGAACCGATCTGGCATTATGGCCATAACCGAGACGACCACGACCAAGGTGGGGTATGCAATCGTAATCGAGACATTGAGCACAACTCTGTCAACCCTTCCGGTACAAGGAGGTGTCGTCAACGCACGATAGACACATGGAACGGGTCCAAGAAAAGCCAGTCCGCCACGGGCTTATGCAGTCCCCACGTAACAACACAATCCAGATCGCAGCTATGGTTATACATCGGGAATTTGCCAATCTATTGGTGGTAGTCCTGCGTCAAGCAAGGAGTGGTTAACCTTCGAAAAGCAGCGGGAGCCAAAGAATTTTCCTGCCGATAAAGGAGATGGATGCGCAGCGGCAATGACGACATGGAGAGGATTGGTAATGAGGGACCGCTTTTTTTGAGCCTCACCGCCCCATAAGACAAACACAACTCGCGAAGACTTGGAGTTAAGCAGTTCGAGTACTCGGTCAGTAAAATGCTGCCACCCACATTTTCTATGCGAATTGGGACTATGCGCACGAACAGTCAACGCCGTGTTCAGGAGCAATATACCTTGCTCTGCCCAGGGAATCAGACATCCGTTGTTCGGAATCCGACATCCCAAGTCATTGTGTAATTCCCGGTAGATATTTTTTAACGAAGGGGGTAGCGAGCGGATCTCCGGGGGCACTGAAAAACATAGGCCATGCGCCATTCCTGGCGTGTGATAGGGATCCTGTCCAAGAAGCACTACTGTCACCGATCCATGTGATGTGAGCTCAAGGGCCTTAAACGTGTCTTTACGCGAAGGAAGAATCGTTTCCCCGGCTTCGATTTCAAGTTTTAAAAAGGCCAATAATCTTTGATACGTATCACTCTCAGTCATGTCCTTGAGGAGTGACGCCCAATCGGAAGGTATGGGAGGGAGGACGCGCTGAATCATTTCGGCTCGAAAAATAGCGTTATGGGTATCGTTCAAGACTTCATCTGACAGACAGTGAGTCCTCACCGGGTTAGGCCGCTAACATTTTCTCCTTGGCCAGCGGCACGCTATCGATACACGTCTGTATGGGCGTCTTGCCCTAGCACCAGCGGCCCTGCTGGGGGCGCTACGCGTTGTACTCCTGGAGCACCCATCCAAGTCCCCTTGGAGTTCCTCCAGCGTTTGCTAGATCTTCTTCCGAAACGCTACGCGGCAACACTCGTTCAACATCGTCTTGTGGAAACGCTCACAGATCCCGTTGGTCTGGGGATGCCGGATCTTGGTGCGCATGTGATCGATGTTCTCGACCGCGACGTGCAGTTCGTACTCATGGCGTTCCCGGACCCCGCAGTATTCCGTGCCGCGGTCGGTGAGCAGCGGGTCAGCGGAATGTCGTGCTGCTCGAAGAAGGGCAAGACCCGATCATTGAGGAATTCCGCGGCGGGCACCGGTGTCTTTCGGTCGTCCCGCTTGGCAAAACCAACCTTGCTGTAGGTATCGATGAAGGTCTGTTGATAAAATCCTGCCCACGCCCTTCAAGGTGCCGACGTAGATAGTGTCCTGCGCGCCGCAGTAGCCGGGACATTCGCGCTAGACGCACCTCGATTCTTGAGGAGGGGCTTCTGCCGCGAAATCTCGTGGAGGGCGCCTCGCCGCCAGTGTCATAGCGCTCTTTGAACCGATAGAAACTATCGCGGCTCTACCCCATCAGCTGACCGGCTTTGGAAACATTGCTGAGCTGCTTCGCCAGTTCCAACACGCCGACTTTGTCTTGATGATCTTCTGCTCCGTCGGCATCGGCCTCGCTCCTTCCGTGAAGAGGAAGACTCTAGCTGACTGTCAGATTAAGCTCTAGCTTTCACACGTTATGGCTGGAAGAGGACGTTCACAGTGTCGCCGATCAGGCAGGATGATACTCTGCACAAAATAAAAAAGCCTGCTCGAGAAATCGAGCAGGCTTTTTTTGTAACCCGGCAGCGTCCTACTGTCCCACTGCCTCACGGCAGCAGTATCATCGGCCTTGGAGGGCTTAACTTCCGTGTTCGGTATGGGAACGGGTGTGACCCCTCCGGCAAGGCC
>CP092081.1:395695-404439 GCA_022226935.1 Nitrospira sp. | reverse complement strand
GCATTGGCGATGACAACCGGGTCTCCACCGCTCATGATGGCGACGCAGGAGTTCGTCGTGCCGAGGTCGATTCCAATAACTTTGCCCATGGGTTGGCTCCTTCGCAAAAAATATCAATACGTGAACGATCGTGTCAGCTGTGCTCGCGAAACCGGTATTGTGTGTGTACGTACCATCTTAATTCGCTGCCCCGGTCGATACGGTGACCATGGCGGCCCGGAGGATGCGATCCTGGAGGAGATATCCTTTTTGATACTCTTCGACCACATGATTTTCCGGAACCGTGTCCGACGGGACCTGCGCCACCGCCTGCTGGGTGGACGGATCAAAGGTCTGCCCGACGCTCTCAACCGCTTTGACGCCGAATTTGGTGAGCGCCCCCACGAGTTGTTTGAGCGTCAACTCGACGCCTTCCGTGAGTGCATCCACAGAGCCAGCCCCTTTGGCGGACTTGATGGCTCGTTCTAAGTTATCGACGACGGGAAGAAGCTCTTTGAGAATTTGTTCGTTGCCGAATTTGATTTGCTCGCGCTGGTCGCGTTGGGCCAGGCGCTTATAATTGTCGAATTCGGCTGCCAGTCGCAGATACTTTTCGTGAGCCGCTTTGCACTCCTCGGCCTTCGCATCAAGCGCCTGTTGCCATTCGCTCGTACCGTCAATCGTCGCGGAGGAGGGTTCGTCTGAACCATCTAAGTTGTCGATACTGTGAACGTTCTTCTCGTCTTCAGACATGGATTGCACCTTTTCTGATGAGTGAGATAGCCACCGGAGGATGGAAGTCAACGGGGAATGAAAAGAAATTGTCGTTTTTCAAGTCTCTCAGCGTTCGCGGGATGGATGTTGTGACAGCGACCGTCGAATGGCCGCCTAGGCGAGGCGATTCCGGTGGTACAGCAGTTCCAAGCCTTCGAGGGTGAGGAAGGGAAGCACTTCCTGGATCGTCTCAGTTTCCTGTGCAATGACGGTGGCCAGGCCGCCGGTGGCGACGACGATGGAGGCGCGGCCAAGTTCCCGTTCCATGCGTCGCACAATGCCATCGACCAGGCCTACATAGCCGAACAGAAGGCCACTCTGAATGCCCCCGATCGTATCCTTACCGATGACGGTTTTGGGCTTGATGATTTCGACTTTGGGCAATTTCGCGGTGCGGGCAAACAAGGCGTCCGCTGAAATGCCGAGACCCGGTGCGATGACGCCGCCGAGGTACTCCGCCGATTTGGTCACGGCGCAGAACGTCGTGGCGGTGCCAAAGTCGACGATGATGAGATCAGAGCGATAGCGCGCATAGGCTGCGGCGGCATTGACGATGCGGTCGCTGCCGATTTCCTTCGGGTTTGCATAGCGGAGCGTCAAGCCGGAATCAGTATCGGGCCCGACTATGACGGCGGTGCGATGAAAATATGCCTGCACCACGGAGTCGAAGGTAGCCGTGAGTGCAGGCACGACACTGGAGAGGATGCAGCCGGTGATCTGGTCCGGGGTAAAGCCCGCGTTCTGGAGCAAATTCAGCAGCAGGATGCCATATTCGTTGTCGGTACGTCTGGATTCGGTCGCCATGCGCCAATGCCCGCGCAGGGTTGAGCCTTCGAAGAGGCCACAGACCACATTCGTGTTCCCGATGTCGATTGCCAACAGCATCGTGTCTTCACTCTACCCCAAGCTGTCGCTGGATTTCACCCCCGCAGATGGACGACCTCGGCGCTCCTGACTTCCAACAACGTCGAGGGAGGGGCCGGGGATTCGTTCGATGCCACCCGCAGGCGGAGGCAGCCATCAGGGCCGATGGATTCGGCGATTCCTTGGACCATCCCCTGTTCTTCGAGGGTGACTCGGATGATTTTGCCGATTGTGGAGCAACGTTGGGTGAATTCCTCGATCATCCCGGCAGGACCATCGTGAAAAAGCCGATCCAGCCGTTGTTCCAGTCGAAGCAGCAGGTCAGCCAGAATTGCCACGCGATCACACGTTTGGCCCGCTTCCGCGGCCAGGGTGGTGGCTCCTGGTTGAAGATCCTCGGGAAACGTGCTGGGCGGCGCATTGATGTTCAGGCCGATGCCGATGATGATGGCCATCGTTCGATCCGCCGTGGTGGTTTGCTCGCAGAGGATGCCGCCGACCTTTTTGTCGTGGATCAGCAGATCATTCGGCCACTTTACGGAAACCGGAATTCCTGTCTGATGAGAGAGGCAATCGGCTGCCGCGAGGGCGGATAACAGCGGAACCCAAGTCAGCCAGGGAAGTATGCGGGTGGCGCCTGGTTGAGGGACCACGATGAGGGAGAAATACAGATTGCCCTGCGGTGGTGAATGCCAGGTTCGGCCTCGTCGTCCACGTCCGGCCGTTTGGCAATCAGCCAGGATCACCAATCCGTGAGGAGAAGATGTTGTCGCCGGTTGTTGCAGATATGCGAGAGCATCGGCATTGGTGGAAGCGGTAGATGCCGAATAGTGTAACGCTCTGCCGAAGGCGTGGGTGCGCAGAGAGGCATGGAAACGATCACGGTCGAACGGAGGGGAGTTCGGGGAATCGCTACCGGGACCGCCCACGGCGTCCTCGTTGTGCTGAGAGATCCATGCTGAGGTTGGCTGCCGGCGCGGAATGGGTCAGGGCGCCGACCGAAATGAAATCTGCACCGGCCTGGGCCATGGCGGCGACAGTCTGCAGAGTGATTCCACCGGACACTTCGATCAAGGCGCGCTGTTTGATGAGCGCAACCGCCTGTCGGACCATTGCAGGCGACATATTGTCGAGCAGAATGATATCGGCCTTGCCCGCTAAGGCTTTTTTCACTTCTTGCAAGGTTTTGGCTTCCACTTCGATACGCAGGCCATGTGGTGCACCGGCGCGCGCCAAGCGGCAGGCTCCGGCCACATCAAGACCGGTTGAGCGCAAAACGGCAAGGTGGTTGTCCTTGATGAGCACACCGTCGCCCAGCGAGAACCGATGATTCTTGCCGCCCCCGAGGGCGACTGCCCATTTTTCGAGGGCGCGTAGTCCCGGCGTGGTCTTGCGAGTATCGAGGATCCTGGTTGGGTAGCCACGAACCGCGGCGCAAAACTGCGCGGTGAGTGTGGCAATGCCTGAGAGCTGCTGGAGGAAGTTGACCGCTACGCGTTCGGCCATCAGCAACGAGCGCACATCGCCTTGAACAGTCAGTATTGTGGTGTCCGGTTTCACGGCACAGCCGTCCTTGACGGCTGTGGTAATGCGTACGGAAGGATCCACTGTTAGGAACACTTCCTGCGCGACGGCCACGCCGGCAACGGTCATCGGCTGATGGGCGATAATGCTCGCCGTAGCCTGAAGGGCGATTGGAAATAACGTGCTGGTCGTGACGTCGCCATGGGAAAGATCTTCGGCGAGCGCCTGTTGCACGGCGTTAAGAATGGTCTGGGGGCTAGGAGCGCTCAATACGTTTTCGTTCCAAAGTATACAGCTTGATCTGGTCCAGCGCCTGCTGAAGAAGTTGAATCATGTGGGATTCGCGTTGAAGACGCTCGCGGTGTTCGGTCAGTACGTCAGGTGGCGCCTTGGCCACGAAATCGGGATTGCCGAGTTTTTGCTGTGTGCGATCGACTTCTTTTTGAAGCAACTTGATTTGTTTCTGAACATTCTCTTCCGCCTTGCCAAGGTCCGCATCCTCCATTGAGGTCCGCACTTGGATGGAGCCGCTCGTCAAGATCAGAAGACCCCCGGGGTTGCTGACATCGAACGTCTTGGCTATCCAGAGATTGTCTACGTTCTCCATGTATTCAATCAGTGCCTTGTGTTTCTCAAGGATGGAAGCAATCGCTTTGGTTTTGCCGTACACCTTGAAGTGGAGACGTTTTCCTGCAGGGTATCCGAGGATCGCCCGCTCTTGGTTCATCAAGGCGCGACATTCTTCCAGCAGGGCGAACTCCTGCTCGACTTCTTCTGACGCCCAATCCGTTCTGGTGGTCGGGAACGACTTGCGGACAATGCTGGTGCCTTCATGCGGCAGCGTCTGCCAGATTTCTTCCGTAATGAACGGCATGAAAGGATGCAGCAGCCGCATCATCGTCTCGAATGTCTCTGCCAAGGTTTGCCGCGTGGTCTTCGCCTGTTCGGCGTTCGCATCCTTGAGCGCGGGTTTCACCATCTCGATGTACTTGTCGCAGTACTCGTGCCAGATGAATTGATAGACGGCACTGGAGGCACGGTCGAACCGATACTGCTCTAACTCATGCGTGACAGTGCTGATGGCGGCGTTCAGGCGACTCAGAATCCAGCGGTCTGGAAACGATCGTTGTGCTGGGGGGACGTCGGTGCGTTGGCCGTCCAGGTGCATGAGCAGGAACCGTGCGGCGTTCCAGATCTTATTCGTAAAGTTGCGATAGCCCTCGATGCGTTCTTCGGCCAGTTTTACGTCGCGCCCGGGGGATGCCATGGCCGCCAGCGTAAAGCGCAGCGCGTCCGTGCCGTATTGCTCCATCACATGCAGCGGATCGATCACGTTGCCTTTCGACTTGCTCATCTTCTGGCCTTCGGCATCGCGAACCAGCGCGTGGATGTACACATCCCGGAATGGCACCTCGCCCATGAACTTCAAACCCATCATGATCATGCGGGCGACCCAGAAGAACAGAATGTCGAGCCCAGTCACGAGGGTAGAGGTTGGATAGAAGGCCTTCAGCTCCGGCGTCTGCTTGGGCCACCCCAGGGTCGAGAAGGGCCAGAGGGCGGAAGAAAACCAGGTGTCCAGGACATCGGGATCTTGCACGAGCGCATCGCGATGGCCATGCGGACAAGCATCCGGCTTGGTCTTCGTCACGATCGCCACGGCGTCCGACGGTATGAGCGGGGCCCCATCCGAACTGCGCCGCAGGAACGGTGTGCCGGAACAGGTTTCGCAATACCAGGCCGGAATCTGGTGCCCCCACCAAATCTGCCGCGAGACGCACCAGTCTTTGATGTCCCTCATCCAGCCCAGATAGTTATTCTTCCAGGCTTCAGGAATGATTCTCACGCGGCCGTCTTCGACGGCTTGGATTGCCGGTTCGGCCAGCAGCTTGATCTTCACGAACCACTGATCGGACAAGAATGGTTCGACTACTGTCTTGCAGCGATAACATTTGCCGAGTGCCAGCTTGTGAGGCTCGGATTTGTCCAGGAATCCTTGGTCGGTGAGGAATTGTTCGACCTTGGGGCGAGCCTTCGCCACAGGAAGATTCTCGAGCGCCTCCGCGACCGCGGGATCAGCCGCGGAACCGGCTAATCGAAGGTGGGCATGGAGGTCGAGAATCTTGACCCGCTTCAGCGCGTGTCGTTCTCCCGCTTCAAAGTCATTAAAGTCGTGGGCCGGTGTGATCTTGACCGCACCTGTCCCGAATTCTCGATCGACGAGGATCGAATCGCCGACAATCGGGATCGTGCGGCTCGTGAGCGGCAGCTGAACTCGTTTGCCAATTAGATGTGCAAACCGCTCGTCCTCCGGATGAACGGCCACCGCCGTGTCGCCAAACAGGGTTTCGGGGCGCGTGGTCGCTACCAGAAGAAACTGTTTCGGATCGTCGACCAAGTGATAGCGGATCGTGTACAGTTTGCCTGTGGCCTCTTCGTGTTCGACTTCGATGTCGGACAGGGCGGTCAGACAGCGCGGGCACCAGTTGATCAACCGCTCGCCACGGTACAGGAGTCCATCCTGATGCAGGCGAACAAAGACCTCGCGGACTGCTTCGGACAGACCGGGATCCATGGTGAACCGTTCCCGCTCCCAATCGCAGGAGGCTCCGAGCTTCTTGAGCTGGCCGATGATCGTCCCGCCGGACTTCTCCTTCCAACTCCAAACCCGTTTCAGAAATTCTTCGCGTCCGAGCACTTCCCGCGAGGTGCCCTCGGCCTGCAGTTGCCGCTCCACGACATTTTGCGTGGCAATGCCGGCATGGTCCGTGCCGGGCATCCACAGCACATTTCGACCTTGCATGCGGCGCCAGCGAATCAGGATGTCTTGCAATGTGTTGTTCAGAGCATGGCCCACATGCAGCGATCCCGTGACATTCGGCGGAGGGATCACCATGGAGTAGGGCTTCCCGCTATGGGCCGGGTCAGCATGAAACAGGCCGGCATCGATCCAGCGCTGGTACCAGCGGTTTTCGACGTCGTGGGGATTGTAGGTTTTCTCGAGTTGTGGGGTGGACATAAGGGGCGCCGGCTGCGGCGCGGGCGCATCTTACCATGTGCCGCTGGTGCTCTCAAGATAACGGCGCGGCATCAGTGGTGGTGCAAAAGGTTGTAGCGGAGTGAAGCCCTGTGATATACATCCGGCGGTTCAGTCGATGTCGAGTGAGCTCGCCAGCTAGCATGCCGATTTACCGTTGAAGGAGAGACTATGCCGAGGGGACGTGAGAAGGATCGGAAAGTTCGGAAGAAGCACCGGAAGAACGTGGCCCGCGTGAAGGCGCTGGCCAAGACCCGCCGCGCAGCGGCCAAGAAAGTGAAGCGAGGGTAACGCCGCGAGGCGTTAGTCGGGTGAGCTCAATCGTGTGATCTCGGCCCGGATCTGAGTTTCCGCCACGTCAGGAACGATCCGTTGCACTGCCTGCAGGATCGGATCTTTCGCCATTTCGCGCACAATGTCCTCGGCCGCCTGTCGCGCACAGTTCGCGGCCATATGCTCGACTTCCTTTTTGACCAACTGGGTGATCATGTCCAAGTGAGCCTGTAAGGCTTGCGGCAGATGTTTTTGGACGCCGCTATCCGCAAGCTCACCGAGCCGCTTGTCGGCCGCTTGTTCCACGAGCGCGGGAGCCAGATCTGTGACGGTCTGGCGGATCGTCGTATTCATGCCAGCAAGTTGCGCCTCGGTCTGACGCTTCAACTCTTCCTGAATGATGGTGCGCAGACCCGTCTGCATCCGTTCCGGGGCGAGCGCCTCCGCAACCTGTTTGCTCACTTCTGCCTGCAGGGTTTTCCCCAGCGCATTCCCCAATTGGCTCGCGACCTCCTTTGCGGTGGCTGGAGGGAGCAGACTGGCGATGGTTTTATCGGCGTGAACCGTGGTGGAGTGCAACAGGTGATCAACCAGTCCCTTCATCAGCTCTTCCCCGTGAGAGCGGCTCGAGGATGGAGCAACAGCAGAGGCCGAGACCGGCTGGGTCGGTGATGGGGACATGGTGGCCTGTTCCTTCTCCCTCTCATGGCGAGGGGGCTCATCGGCGGCGGTGTCTTGCGGCGACTCCTGCTCTTCCTCGTCGTCGGTTCCGGTGGAAACCGGAGGCCATGTGCGCGCCTTCGCCGGTTTTGCGCCGGGGCGTCCCGCTGTGCTCGCCAGGATGGTTGTGATCGTATCGAGGAGCTGTTCACGTTGAAACGGCTTCTTCAGGAAGGCGCGGACACCAAGCGAGCGTAATTTGTTTTCGTCCAGACGGTCTGCGGCGTCCACCATCGAGACGATCAGCGTCTCGGCCAGATTCTCCTGCCGTCCGATTTCCTTGCAAAAGCCTGAGAAGGTGATGTTCTCGAGATGATAGTCGGCGATGATCAGGGCGGGGCTTTGCGATCGGGCGGCTTCGAGGGCCGAAGGCCCATCGTGAAATCCCAGGACGGTATGGCCATCCGGAGTTGAAAGTTGTTCCACCATGCGATGCACGGCGGGGCTGCTGTCGATCACAAAGACCGTGGAACTCATTAGCACTACCTCGCTGTACCCACTGAGGCGAAGCTAACAAAGGGTCTGACAACTGTCAAAGAAAACGCCGAATCCCACGGGTGATGACGCTGCAACGGGAGCGTGGCCAGTGGCAGCGCTGGCGGAGGTTTTGTGCATCCTGGTACAATCCGCCCATTTCGCCGGGTGATGGCGCAGAGGGCCGAAAATGAGGAGTGAATCCGTACGATGAGTCAGAGCCGCATCCAAGTCGTGTTTTTCGACGCTGCCGATACCCTCTTTCACATTCAAGGATCCGTGGCGGAGATTTATCTCCAGCATGCGGAGCGCTACGGCTTTCGCAAAACGCCGGACTCGTTAGCGGCAATCAAAGCGGCGTTTGCCCGCTCATTTCGGGATGCGCCGCCGCCCGTGTTTGCCGCGACGGAGCCCGCCGCGATCAAGCAGTCGGAGCGATTGTGGTGGTTCGATATCGTCCACAATGTGTTTTATCGCGTGGGCATGTTCGAGGGGTTCGATGAATTTTTTGAGGAGGTGTTCGAACGGTTCGCGCAGGCGGAGTCCTGGCGGCTGTTTCCGGAAACGCTGGATGTGTTGAAGACGCTCAAAGATCACGGCTACGAGCTGGGGATCATTTCCAATTTCGACTCGCGGCTGTTTTCTGTGCTGCGGGGGCTGGGGATCGCCGACTTCTTCGATACGATCACGATTTCCAGCCTAGCCCATGCCGCCAAACCGTCCGCCCGCATATTCGAACAGGCGCTGGACAAACATGCGGTGGACCCGGAAGACGCGCTGCATGTGGGCGATAGCGAACGTGATGATGTAAAGGGGGCAGTCGCAGTCGGGCTGACGGGGGTATTGCTGGCGAGAGGTCTGCCGCCGGGCGCAGCGTGCGGAACTACGATCGCTACGCTTAACGAACTCCTGCGGCTTCTGTCACGCCTCCATTAACAATGGCACGAGGTCTCGCGCGGCCCTTGCAGGGTCGCGTCGGCCAGATTCGAGTGCGGTGTCGAGTCGAGATTGATCTCCACGATAAACGCGCCCGCCTGCTTGGCGAGGGCGCCGAATCCCGCCGCCGGATAGACCAGACCGGACGTGCCGACGATCAGGC
>CP092081.1:337148-395595 GCA_022226935.1 Nitrospira sp. | reverse complement strand
CTCTTTTGTCTTCTGGTCCATGAAGGACTCAGCGCCGACTTCGCTCAGCAACATACTGAGCTCATTCCCCTTGTCCTGCGCCCCGCACTCGTAGGTTTGACCTTCCGGAGCATTGAAGGTAGCTGGTCTGTAGTCCGCCTCGGAGTAGGGCTGAACGGTTACCCCAAGGAAGGCGACCTCAAAATCCATCCATTCCGACATGCAGTCGGCAATCAGCTTGAACAGCCCGGTATCCGATTTCTTTGCCAACATCCGGCAGAACAGGGGTACCCAGCGGCCGATGTGGTTTTTCACGAACTTCTTTTGCGCATCGACCACGATTTCCGTCTTATCGATTCCATCGTGGCAACGCGAGTACGATTCCTTATAGGTCAGGAAATGCATGAATTCGAGCTCAACACTGAGATGATCCAAACGTTCATGCACGTCCTTCGAAAGCTCGACGCCAAACGCTTTATAGAATCCCGCAATGTCACCCATGACGTGGGATTGCGCGAACACGTGATCGTTTCCAAACAGGGTTTCGTAGGGCGGGCAATCCAACGTAATCACGTTGGTGAACACCCGACGGTGCTCGGTCTGCAGATCGCCGATCTGCCAATTGACGCACTCCGCCGACACCAATTTCTCGATCTGGTCGAATTGTTTCTTCATCAGGGCGATCTTTTGAACGGCACGATCGCCACCGACGCCGTCTAACGCGAGCCGCAACCCGTCTAAGGCCGCGCGTCCGTCTTCGACGAACTCACCACACTGCAGGTAATCCAAAAACTCTTCATCCTCCGGATACAACAGACTCCAGGAGAACAACAAATATATCTTGCTGCGATTGAGCGCACGCTCGACAGCAGGCGAATCCTTGATCGGAACTGCCTTGGGGGGAGCAATTGCGGTGGAGGACGGGGAGGTGGGCTGCACGACTTGTTTCGATGTCATACGTATCTTGCTCCTCACCTCAACATGTTGCGCATTTTTTGCGCACACTACGCAACATCTGAGTCCTGCGGCACAGGAGGCGTATGATAGGTAAAGGAGGGAGGGATGTCAAGCATGAACTCTCTCCCCTTTGCCATTGCTTCCGTGCCGTTGTTTCATGAAATAACATGGTAAATGAATGCTTCGACACTTCTTAACACACGACGGATTCAGTAGTTAAGACTGCCCGCAGAAAGATTTCTGGCCGGGATGACTTTGACTGCAATGCGATCGTTGACTGTCTTACAAATCTGCTCGCACATACCACATCCAACACAGCGTGCCTGCTCCACGTCAAGACGGAGCGCATGAAAATCCATAGACAGTGCCTCAACGGGGCACTTTGATACGCAGGCGTGGCATCCCTGACCCGCCGTACAGACACGGTGGGACACCGTCGCGATGCCCATCCGCACCTCCACAGCATCAGCCACCGGCAAGAGCGCATCCGTCGCACAGGCGGCAATGCAGGGAAAATCCTCACAGAGCTCGCAGGCGACTTGATTGGCGAAAATGACCGGAGTTCCGTTCGAGAGATCGCTGACGATCGCTCCTGGCGGACAGGCCTTAATGCAATCACTGCAGCGCGTGCAGCGTTCGAGGAAGGCGGATTCGTCGACGGCGCCAGGAGGGCGCAGCCAGTCTGTCCGCACGGGGGCCGCCGGCTGTTCGCGGGGCGCATCCTTATGGATAGCAAATTCCCTCGCCGCCTTGGCCACCGAGACCACGGAATCTTTCAGAAAATCACGACGCCCGTATTTGGGATCACCGGCCACGTTGCACTCCGACTACATGACCCCGTCGGCACGTAACTTATAGACTTCTACGCAACGGTCACAGGCCCCATACTCAACATCCCAGCCAGGATGGTTTTCACGGATGAAGTCCAAAATGTATGGCTCCAACTTCGTCTCCATATCTTCGACCCAGGTATACGTCGGGAATCGACACAAGGGGCAGGGGAATCCCGGCATCAACATGACCTTATTTTGAGTCTCGGGGATTTCTCCCCCTTCGACATCGACGGCGCGATCCAAAATGCGAAGGGTGTCAGTCGCCATCTCTACCAGCTCGGAATGGGTAAAGTAGCTTGTCTGCCACAACCCTTCGAACACGGATTTCAATTGAGCCGGTGGAATTTTGCGATACCAGGAGCGGAACTCCTTGAACCGATCCTCTTTTTGAAGCATCGGCTCTTTGCCTGCAGCAATCAACCGGCTATCGACACTGATATTCCAGAGGATGCGGTAGCGATGCAGAATGAGCGTTTCCTCGCCGGGGTTCTGTCCCACCCTGGTGTCAGGATCGTACCCAAACGCCGGATCCAACATATCGTTGATATGCATGAGTTCGTGACGGCAATATCGAGTCAGCGCGGGATCATAGAAGCGGCGTGGAATCAGCTTAATACCGACTCCCTTCAGCCCCTTTTCCTCGAATTGCTTGGCCAGATCGTGCTCGACGGATCCCCATTTGCGAAGCACGTCGACGCCTTCCTGATCCTCTTTCAGCACACCTTTGACCAAGACGACGCCCACTCGCGCCTTGAGGTCGGGAAATTCGTTGAAGGCGTCACGGATGATATCGGAAAAGCCCCAGATACCGAACAGGTATTGGTACAGCTTCTTGAACTCCGCTTCACGATCATCCAGCGTAAATTTCTCATAGATCGGATCGGCCAGTTCGTGAAATTCCTTATAATAGGTCGGGTCCCCTTCCCGCTCGGTTTTTTCAATAAACGAGTCGATGACTTCCTGCAGTAAGGCCGGCTGAAATCGAATTTCCATCGACGGCTTGGATACTTCTACTCCGGTAGTCATAAGACCTCACATTTTCCGTTACAGTGAAGGGAGAAACCCTGCGCGAGCGCTATGCTTGACTTGCTCCCGGTGCTTCTCTTACGATCCTCAAAACGACCGCCGATTATACAAACCCCTCAGCATTTTTTGCAAACTGCGGAGGGCTGGCCGGGGCTAGATGGCCCTCGGTCACACCAGGGACGAGGCACAGACTTTTATGAGCAACTCAACGACCATGCCCCCGACGATTTCTTCCGCTGCACCAGCGCCCACACAAGGGGCAAGTGCGCAGGCACCGGCTATTGACCATTTAGAGTATTGGAAAACAGGCTTCCGGGAACTCAAAACGTTCCGGGGACATTCGCATGGCGTGTGGACCGTCGCCTATGCACCAGATGGTCAGACGATCGTCAGTGGCGGCGTGGATCGGTACGTTCGGATTTGGGACATTGAAACCGGACGTCTTTTGCGCTCATTGCGTGGCCACACCGCCGACATTCGAGCCCTGGTCTTCACGCCGGATGGCCGCACGCTGGCCTCAGGGAGCGAGGACCGGACGATTCGTCTGTGGAATCCGAAAACCGGGGAGCCGACCAAGCTCTTGTTCACCCGCTACGATCACAATGTGTGCAGTTTGTCGTTGTCCCCCGATGGCCTCATGCTGGCCCGCGGCAGCCACAATAAAGACATCAAGATCTGGGAGGTCACGACCGGCACCGATCTCATGACCCTTCTGGGCAAAGACCAATACGACCACCATTGGTCGGTCTGTGTGGCCTTTTCACCGGACGGCGTGCATCTCGCGAGCGGCTCCGACATCGGCAAAATTCGCATCTGGGAAGTGTTGCCGAGCGGAGAAGAAAAAATCCTCCATAACGGGCATTGGGAGGAAACGGCTGAAGATTCGACGGAAACGCGCGGCTTCTTCATCGAAGACGACGGCGGATTTCAAAAACCGATGGAGTTCTGGATCGGGGCGATGACGTTTACGCCCGACGCCAAGATGCTGATTACCGGCAGCCGGGACAACACCATCCGCTTTTTTGAAATGCCGACGATGAACGAACTCCGCGTCCTGCGCGGGCATAATGGCTGGGTGCGTTCCCTGACCGTGTCACCGGACGGAAAAGTCCTGATCAGCTCCGGGGACGACAACACGATCCGGTTCTGGGACATTGCCACAGGCCGAAACTTCCGGACCGACAAAACTCACACCGGCCCCGTGCGCGGAGTGGCCCTTTCGCCTGACGGACTGCGACTGGCCAGCGCGTCCTGGGATCGCACCGTCAAGTTGTGGGAAGGCGGTCAAGAACCGGCAGAATAATTTACTCCTCTCTCTCCTCCGCCTCCCCCTTGGCGGAGGAGATGCCGTATCGCTTACACTTGTCCCACAGGGCCTTCCGGGACAATCCCAGTACGGCGGCTGCAGTTGTGCGGCTACCGTCTACCTGCTTCAACACCGTTTCAATGTAGTCCTTCTCAAAGGCTTCTCGCGCCGTGGCCAATGTGGCAGCCACCTGCTCCATCGGCTCTCCTGCCTTCGACGATAGGCCCTCCGCGCAAAACCCGCAGGTCGACTGCGGCGCCCCACCGAGATACGGACAGGTCTGGAACCCGCACAGGTCCCAGGGCTGCAGAGGCTCCCCATTTCGCCCCAAGGTCACGGCCCGCTCCACCATCTGCTCCAGCTCGCCGACATTGCCTGGGAAAGAATAGTGTAGAAGCAAGTCGCAGCTGGGCTGAGAAAAACCTTTGAGGGATTTATTGAGGCTCTTTGCTCGTATCTCAAGGACATGCTCGGCAATGACCACCACATCTTCCCGACGTTCACGCAAGGGCGGCACAACTACTTGAACGGCAGCAAGATGCTCACACAGGTCCTGACGAAACCGTCCCTGTGCTACCGCCTCCTTCAAGTCCTGCCGCGACGCGCAAAGGATTCGAACATCCAGCGCGACCGATTCACGCCCTCCGACACGATCAAACTTCCGCTCCTGAAGTGTTCGCCACAATTTGGTTTGCAGGGCGGGGGACAGTGCATCCACATCGTCGAGCAGCAGCGTCCCCTTGTGTGCCAGCTCGAAACGTCCTCGCCGTTGCCGCGAGGCCCCGGGTAACGCCCCCTTTTCATGGCCGAAGAGTTCCGCCTCCAGCAGATGATCGGGAAGGTCCGCGCAACACATTTTGATCAAGGGCTGATCCCGCCTGGGGCTGTTCAAATGGATGGTATGCGCGACCAGCTCCTTCCCCGTTCCACGCTCGCCGACAAGCGAAACCGGCGAATCAGTAGCCGCGATCACTTTGATCTTGTCCAGCAGCGCTCGCATCTGATGGTTGCGCCCCTGGATGCCGCCCAAACTGAAGCGATCCTCCAGCACTTCTTTCAACTCGAGGTTTTCCCGCCGCAACCCGATAATTTTGCCGACGCGCTCGACGATCAGCAGCAACTCGTCCATCTGAAACGGCTTGGTAATGTAATCGTACGCACCGAGTTTGATGGCCCCTACCGCCGTGTCCACCGACCCATGGGCCGTGATCAAGATGACTTCGGTGGTCGGGTTCCGTTCTTTACAGGCTTTCAGAATCGTCAATCCGTCGGCACCGGGCAGGCGCAAGTCGGTAATCACGATATCGAACTGACGCGTGCCCAGGACGGCCAACCCTTCGGTGCCGGTCGCAGCCGCCATGACCTCGCACCCGACCCCTTCCAAGGCATCCTGCATAGAGAGCCGCATCAGCGGTTCATCATCGACAATAAAGATCTTGAGCCCCTTCACGAAAACCTCCCAATGGCATAGCGTTCGGTCGAGAGTGGAATAGACACCGTAAAGGTCGTGCCTTTTCCGACTTCACTTTCCACCACAATCCGTCCACCGTGCCGCTCGACGATACCTAAACTCACCGACAATCCGAGCCCGGTCCCTTCACCTTCGTTTTTGGTGGTGAAAAACGGGTCGAAAATGCGCGGCAGCACGGACGAAGAAATACCGCACCCGGAATCCTGAACGCGCACCAGACAGTGCGCCTCTTTCACCGTCGTACGGATGGTCAGGACGCCGCCGTTTCGCATGGCCTGAATGGCATTCAACACAAGATTCATCAGCACCTGTTCCATCATATGGCGATCGATCATGATTTCCGGCATGTCGGCGGCTAAGTCCGTCTCCAGCCTCACCCGATGAGGGACGAACAGGTGGTCGGTCAACAGCAATACGCGATTAACGACCTGATTGACATCCGCCAGCGCCAGCTCCGGGTTGTGCTGCTGGGAGAAGTCGAGGAGCTGCCGAACGATCCGTTGCACGCGACGCAATCCATCTTCCATCGACGCGAGATATTCCTCTTGGCGTGAGGGAGACAACGTGCCTTTACGCATATTGTAGAGACAGTTCAGGATACCACCCAATGGGTTGTTGATCTCGTGGGCCACCCCTGCCGCCAACTTACCTACTGATGCCAGCTTCTCAGAGTTTCTGATTTGCTGCTCAAGTTTCTTCGTGTCGGTCATGTCGCGAGCAATGCCCAGGACGCCCAAAATCTCGCCGTCGACTCCATGCAGCGGTGACACGCTGACCATGACAGAACGAGGCTCGCCGGATTTTGTGAGTACCTCGACCTCATAGACCTGCTTCACACCGATATCCAACGTCGATTTGAGCCGGCGCCCTCGATGACGTTTCGACAACAGCCCCAAATAGGGCCGCCCCAGCAAATCTTCCTTGGCATAGCCCCAGGCCAACACCTTGCTGTTGACATAGGTGAAGCACTGCTCACTGTCGAGGGTATAAATGACGTCGTTGGCATTCTCCAGCAGGTTCTCCAGATACTGCTTCGTCTCTTCGATCTCGCGAGTGCGCTCGCTGACCTTTGCTTCTAATTCCTGTTGATAGGTGTGCATCTGCCGTTCAAGACGCTTGCGATCCGTAATGTCGCGAAGCTGCACCATTACCCACGTATGATCGCTGCCACGCACCAAGATCACATCCATCTCCACCGGCGTTTCCTTGCCGCCGGCCGCGCGTACGGTGATTTCCTGCGTCGGCACCTGACGTTCGCCGGAGTGGATCTTCGCCAACAGCGAACGCATGTCCTCGTGATGGACGGGCAGGATCACGTCGAGAATGCTGTTCCCCACCACCTGTTGCTCGGAATACCCAAGCGCCTGCTCTTCACGCTTGTTGACGGCGACGATGACTCCGTCTTCGCCCACCATAAACACAGAATCGGCCACCAGGTCGAAGAGCGCTTTATACCGCTCCTGCGAGGCCACCAGCTGTTGGGTCCGTTCATTGACGGCCTGCTCGAGTCGCGTGGTGTAACGGTGAATTTGCTCTTCCAGCAGTCGCCGTTCCGTCACATCGCGGACGAAGGCCCGGGAGTGGACGAGTCCTCCCCCGATCTCGAACAACGCCGTCGAATGGATTTCCACGTCGATCGGACGCCCGTCTGCCGCCACAAATACCGTCTCAATGGTACTGCGCCCCTGCGAGACGAGGCGCTCCAGATAGGCCAACACCTCGGCCTCGCGCCCTTTGGGAACCAGATCCCAGAGATGCATCTGGAGCATCTCCTCCAGCGTATACCCAAGCTTGTCCAAACCGGTTTTATTCACATGCACGAACTGCCCGGCCTTATTCAGCTGATAGATCATCTCCGGCGAATGCTCGATGAGATCGCGATACCGCGCCTCCAATCGTCGAACATCTTCCATACGATGCTCGATCTGCTCGAACGACACACGCAGGTTCGCCGCCATCTTGTTGAACGCGTCGGCGAGCTGTTCGATTTCGTCACCGGTCTTGAGATCCAACTGCTGATCCAAGCGGCCGCTCCCGATTTTCTGCACGCCCTCATGCAACAGGCCGATGGGGCGCGCGATGCGCCGAGCGACCGTCAGACCGGTGAGTACCAACACGGCAAAGACGCCGAGTCCATACACCGTCACCTGCCCCACGAGTCGCGAGAGCGGCGCATAGGATTCAGCGGGATCCTGTCGCACAAAGGCCACCCAGCGTTTACCGCCCAGACTTTCCGGCGTGAGATCCGCCCCCAGGCGAACGGGTGCATACCCGACGATGGAATTCTTCCCGCCATGCGAATCGTTCTCCGCAGTCGTCCAACCGGCCGCACTCGCATTGATCGCGGCAATCAACTCGGGTTTGACCACATGTTCTTCGGGAGACAGGATTGGACAGATCATCGGTGCGCCGTCAGAACTGAACAACATGGCGTGGCCGGTCTGGCCCACCGTGGCCTCAGACACAGAGTGAAACAGCGTATCCCGGCGCAGAAGCACCGTCACCGCGCCGATGGTTGTATGTTGCTCGTCATCGACAATCGGCGCCGACACATTCACCACATGCGTGCCGAAAGCCGGATCGAAGAAGATATCGCTAACAAAGACCTTCCCCATTCCTCGCTTCATGAACGCCTGCCACCAGGCTGTCTTACCGTAGTAGTATTCGACCTGTGGGATGGAACTGACCACGAGCGCGCCGCGGTTGTCGGTCACGAAAATACCTACATAGTCCGCTTTCCGGATATCGTGCCATCGGATCAAATAATTGGTCACGATGCGGTTAATGAACAGCGGAAACTCGCTTTGTTTGTCCCGCTGCCGCCACCGCTGCTGCCAGGCTTTGATCATCGACTGGACGGTCTTTTCGTCTTTGTCCAGATAGGTGCGGTTGGATTCGGTGACCGAGGTGCGGAGAAACGGTGTGGCGGCAAGCTGCTGCGCTTCGTTAATTCCGCGCGTGACCTGCATCTCGATCCGCCGGGCCGCCTCGACGGCCACTTCTTTGAAGTTGGCCCCGATGGTCTCCCGCAAAGCCCGGCGCTCTTCGAGGTAGGTCAAAACAAGGGAAAGACCCAACGGCAGGAGACCGACCATCACAATGGCTGTGATGATTTTCCGCTGGAGGCTGTGTGACCGGCTCCAGAACAGCATGTGTGCGGATACCCCGACTAATGGCCCTGCGCAGCAAGAGGGGGCCCTAGGTTCGGCTCTGACGAGCCGAGGCCTAGCGACGCTTCAGGAGGCTCCCCGGGCTGCCGGGCCACAGCAGCAGCAACGGGCTTGCCACGAAAATGGACGAATAGGTACCGAACATGACGCCCCCGAGCAAGGCCAGCGAGAAATCGTGCAGAACCTCGGCACCGGCCAACACCAGCGGAATAAGCACGATCACCACGGTCAAGCTGGTCACGATGGTGCGACTCAGAACCTGATTGATAGCCTGATTGATGATCGTTTCCTCGTCTTCGCGCCGGCGCGTGCGAAGATTCTCGCGAATTCGATCGAAGACCACCACCGTATCCGTCAACGAATACCCGGCCAGCGTCAGAAGCGCCGTGACCACCAGCAAGGTGATTTCCCTATCAAAAATGTAAAACACGCCCAACACCGCCAGGACATCGTGGAACGTCGCCAGCGCCGCCGCCACGCCAAATCGCAGCTCAAACCGAACCGCGATGTAGAGCACGATCCCCACAAACGAGATCAACACGGCAATCATGGCATCTTCTTGGAGCTTCTTTCCAATCGTCGGGCCGATCTCCATGCTGGAGTCCACCACGAACTTGTTGCCGGGAAATTCCTTGCTGAACACCGCCATCACTCGTTCCGCAACCTTTTCTTCAATGGTCGTCGACGCTTTCACGCGAATGAGCAATTTATTGTCCTGCGTGAACTCCTGCAACTCGGCCGATCCGAGGCCATTTGATTCCAATGCACGGCGAGCTTCGTCGATTCTGATCGACTGATCGAATTTGAGTTGAACCGCCGTCCCGCCCGCAAAATCGATTCCCAGGTTGGCTGCCCCGCGCGCGATTTGGATCACGGCGATAATACCCAGGAAAGCCAGGATGCCGGACAGCGCAAACGAGATCGCGCGCTTCCCCATAAAATCGATATTCGTCTTTCCCAAAATCTCGAACATACCGGCTCCTTCCTAAATGCTGAGCTGCTCAATTTTCTTGCGCTGATTAAAGAGGTCGAAGATGACCTTGGTGCCGACCAACGCAGTAAACAGATTGATCGCGATTCCAAGGCACAACGTCACGGCAAAACCTTTGATCGGCCCGGTGCCGAACAAAAACAGCGCAAACCCGGTAATCAATGTGGTGACGTGCGAGTCGACGATAGTCAAGAGGGCTTTATCGTATCCAGCATCAATGGCCACCCGAACCGCCTTGCCTTGCCGCAACTCTTCACGGATACGCTCGAAGATCAAGACGTTGGAATCGACACCCATCCCGATCGTCAAAATAATACCGGCGATACCGGGCAAGGTCAGCGTCGCATTCAACGCGGCCAGCGATCCGATCAAACAGATGAGGTTCAACATCAACGCAAAATTCGCGATCACACCGGATAACCGGTAATAGACGGCCATAAACACGATCACAAGCAGCCCGGCAAAGAGCGTCGCTTTGACGCCTTTCTCAATCGAGTCCTGTCCAAGCGAAGGACCGACGGTCAGATCCTGAATGATCTTGAGCGGAGCCGGCAGCGCGCCCGCCCGAAGTACGATGGACAGGTTGTTGGCCTCTTCCATCGAGAACGTCCCAGTGATCTGAGCTCTTCCCCCGCTGATCCTTTCCTGAATGACCGGTGCCGAATAAATGGTATTGTCGAGCACGATCGCCATGCGCTTCTTGACGTTTTCGCCTGTGATCCGGTCGAACTCCCGCGCCCCTTTCGCATCGAAGGTCACCGACACATACGGTTCATTGAATTGACCGATAGAAACTCGGGCATCGCTCAGCACATCGCCGGCCAGCATGACCCGTTTTTTGACCAGATAGGGGGCCAGCCATTCCTGTCCGCTCTCTTTTTCGACGATCCGCTCAAACAGAATTTGATCGCCTTCGGGGATCTTGCCCTCCACCTGCTTGAGAAACGCGTCCTCACGTTCCTTCCCCTTTTGAATCCGGCCCGGCAAATCCAACTTCAGTTGATTGTCATCGTCCAACAATTTGAATTCGAGCAGCGCGGTTTGCTTGATGAGGTCTTTCGCCAATTTGGCGTCCTTGATACCTGGCAGCTGCACGACGACTTGCTTCAACCCCTGCCGCTGAATCAACGGTTCTGCGACACCGAATTGATCGATGCGATTGCGAATCGTTTCAAGCGCCTGGTTGATGGCGGAATCCTTGATGCGCTTCATCTCGGCGTCCCGCAACTCCCACACCACTTTGTTGGCGGAGCCGGCGGCCTCGACCTCCACATACGTCGGGAAATCATCCAGGAGCTTCTGCACCTGAGCCTTCAGTTCGGCATTCTGAAATCCAATGGTGATTTGCGAAGGTCCCGTGCGCTTGACCGATTCAGCGGGAATTTTCTTTTCGACGAGAAAGTCTTGCAGGCCCACCGCCGTCCGTTCCACCGCGATCTCAACCGCTCGGTCCTCTTCCACTTCCAACACCA
Organism: Nitrospira sp.; assembly: GCA_022226935.1. Taxonomy (GTDB): domain Bacteria; phylum Nitrospirota; class Nitrospiria; order Nitrospirales; family Nitrospiraceae; genus Nitrospira_A. Next base: position 384,390 of record CP092081.1, on the reverse strand, counting down.
GGTGAATGCCGCCTTGTAAGTCCAATCCCAGCGTAATGCCCTTATCCGGCAACACCTCGCGGACCCATCGCGGTAATTCCTTGTACAGGGGTTGGTAGGAGGGCAAGAAAAAGATGATCGAAGCGACCACCATCGTCACTAAGGCTAACAACCGTCCGCCGACTTTTTTCATACGTGCGCCAATCCTTCCCGTCTCCGTCGCGTGCGTCAGTCTTCTTCCTCACCGCGCAGCCGAGCAATATGCTCTTTTTGGATTTTGATTTTGGTCGTATCCGCAATTTGAAGCGTCACCGTCTCTTTTCCCAGGTTGGTGATGGTGCCCCAGATGCCTGAAGCCGTCACCACCTTGTCGCCCTTCTTCAGGGTCTCCAGCATCGCCTTCGCCTGCTTCTGGCGTTTTTGTTGCGGAAGAATCAGCATGAAATAAAAAATGACAAAGATCAGGACAAATGGGACCAGCGACAACAGGCCTCCCCCCGCTCCCGCATTTCCCGACGTTCCCTGCGCCCAGGCCACCGAATCCCACATACAGCCCCCTGCTTGTCGCTCTTACGACATGTTCGTATTGTCAACGTCCGACCGCCCCTCACCGCCCGGCCGGTCCACGATATAGGTCCGGTGAAACTCGCGGCGAAACTCCTGAAAGGTGCCGTTCCGCACGGCGCTCCGGATCTCTTCCATCAACTTTGCAAAAAACCACAAATTGTGAATCGTATTGAGACGAGCGCCCAGCATTTCCTTCACGCCGAACAAGTGATGCAGATAGGCCCGCGTGTATCGGGTACAGACCGGACAGCGGCAGGCCGGATCGATGGGCTGTTCGTCTCGCGCATACCGGGCCTGCTTGATGACCACACGTCCGAAGGAGGTAAACAGCCAACCGGTGCGGCCATGGCGCGAGGGGACCACGCAATCGAACATATCGATCCCCCGCGCGACGCCTTCCACCAAATCCTCAGGCATGCCCACGCCCATCAAATAGCGCGGCTTGGCCGACGGCAGCTCGGGAACCGTCACGTCCAACATGGTATACATGTCGGCCTTATCTTCACCAACGGATAAGCCGCCGACGGCATACCCGTCAAACCCGACCGACACCAGATCGCGGGCGGACTCGACCCGCAATCCCTGATCCAACCCGCCCTGCACGATTCCGAATAGCGATTGATCGGTACGACGCTTAGCCTCAACGCAGCGGCGTGCCCACAGAGACGTGCGTTTGGCGGCGGCACGAACCTGGTCGAGCGACGAGGGCAGAGCGACGACATGGTCGAAGGCCATGATGATGTCCGCACCTAGTGCTTCCTGGATCTCGATCGACGTTTCGGGGCTGATGAATCGGGAGGAGCCGTCGATATGAGATTGAAAGACCACGCCCTCATCCGTCACCTTGCAAAACTTTGCCAAGCTGAACACTTGGAAACCGCCGCTGTCGGTGAGAATGGCGCCCGGCCAAGCGGTGAAGCCATGAACGCCGCCTAACTCCTCTACAATTTTGTGGCCGGGACGCAGGTACAGATGATAGGCATTATTCAAGATGAGCCCGTACCCCATCTTCAGCAGTTCTTCGCCATCGACACTACGCACATTGCCCAGCGAACCGACCGGCATGAAAGCGGGCGTCGCCACTTCGCTGCGGCCGGTGGTAAGAATCCCGACCCGCGCCCGCCCTCCTGCTTCCTCATGGGTAATACGAAACGATACCATCCGATCGGCAGTCCTACATCTGCTCTGGGGCCGAGGCACCCAGCACTGTCAACCTGTTACGGACCACCTGCTGCACCGACCACATGAGGACCAAGCGGGCCCCTGCCAGGCCAGGCGGCACCGTCTCGGGTACCCGAGGGGTGGAAACCGGCGGCTCGGTTGGAGCCGCCGGAGTAACTTCGAGGTCGGTTATCGGAGGCAAAATCCGGTGTTTGTTGTAGAAAGGAAGCACCAGGCCCGCCAGCTCACGGAGATAGTAGGCCATCCAATGGGGCTCCAGTTCTGCTGCGCTCGCCTCTAACACCACAAGAAATACCGAGAGTTTTCGAATGATCGTGAATTCATCGGGATCGTCCAGCAATTTGAGGTCGGCCTGACTCCGAAGCGGACAGTCAATGCCTCGCGATGCCGCCACACACAACAGCCTGCTGATCCTCGAAGGAGGCCGCCGTTCGGACGCAGACAAGGACATAGCCACCGTGCAGGACACAGCCCCCACTCAGGCCGCTTTGGCGCCTGAAGGTTGATAACCGGCATCTGCTCGATCTTGAGCATCTCGCATTGTTGTGCCAGTCGAAGCGCCCCGGCCAACGCATCGGCAACCTTATCTTGCACCACCCCCTGAGCCACAAAAACTCCCCTAAGTCTGCGTGGAAACAGCGAAAATCAATCTCGCAATCTAACACACCAGGAATATGAGAGACAAGATGACGAGAAGAGCTACGACCGCTTCATGAATTGCGCACGACAGGCTGCGATCATGTCTTCCACAGGAATGTGCAGACAGACCCTGTCGTGGCAAGTCTCCACTTTGCTCCAATCAGAACAAACGCATGGCATGCCGGATATGACCGACACCATGGGCCCGCGCGGAGCCCAGCGAGAAGCGGGAGTGGGACCGAAACACGCTACGGTGGGAATGGCTAATGCGGCAGCGAGGTGTGTCATGCCCGAGTCGTGGCCGAGATAGAGCTGCGCCTGTGCCATGACTCCAGCTACGGCAGACACACTCAGTCCGCGAATGACCGGCACCGGCATAGCCAGTGATGAGAGGACCTGAGCAACCGGCCGACAATCAGCTGGCCCTTCGAGGAGCATGGGTGTCAGGTCGGCCTCGATCAACCACTCGATGACCTTCGCAAGGCGCCATGCCTCGATACACTTGTGAAGGCTGCCGCTTCCCGGATGAACCAGGACCAATGGGGACGTGCCATTCCAATGACACGCCTGCAAAACCTTTCGGCCTTGCCTCTCCAGTTCGGCAGGCAAGATCAGCGATGAGGTGAAGTCCTGCCCGCTCCCCGGCATTCGAATGGCTTCGAAATAACGATCCGATTGATGGGGTGCAACTAAATCAGAAGAGAACGGGGACTGTAAGTTGATACTCCCGACACCTGCATCGCTCAACGTAGCGGTTAACGTACCGTCCACATCTCGCAGCCATCCTACCACTATCTCGCACGTACTTAACCAAGACTTAAATGAATCACAGAGGCTCTCGAAGCCCGCGAACAAGTGACTCAGATACATTCCTTCAAGAGGGAATATTCGATCAACCTCTGCGCAATCGCACAAAAGAGAACCCACGGCATTGGCTGAAAGCAGTGCCATTTCATGTTGAGGAAATCGATCGCGCAACGCGTGCAAGACAGGCCGGGCAAGTAGCACATCACCCAAGGCCCCCGGGTGAATGGCCAACACCCCTCTTTTACGCTCACGACTATTCGCTCGATCTGTCACGGCTCAACGGAAGGTGGGGCCTCAGCCAAGGCCAAGTCGATCGGCGTATTAATATTCTTGAACGAGCGGAACCCTGGTCCAAATGCTCGGAGATCATTTTCTGTCAATATTGCCATTCGCAGTTCTTTTTGTTGAAACAGCTTCTGAATCTTGAGTTCCTGCCTCTGGGCCATTGCTCGGAGAAACGGAGCACAGCACTTCGAATACACTGCGTGCATGGGCTGCAACTTGCCTGACAAGCAGGCCACTATCACGTCGGCCGTCTGATTATCGGACAACATAAAGCGAATGACATCGGCATCCAAAAACGGCATGTCACACGCCACCGCGAATACTCTCGGTCGCGATGCGGTCATCAAACCTGTATACAGCCCACCTAAACTGCCCGCATTGGGGATCAGGTCATAGGCAACAGGGTATCCCTGTACGTCAAGCATCTCTATAGGCTCCGCAAGAACGACGATGTTCTCGGAAAAGGTACTGCGCAAGAGAGAGAGTGTTCGATCAAACACGCTTTCCCCGCCTACCTTCATGAAACGCTTGTCATGCCCCATTCGTCGACTCCTACCGCCGGCGATGAGAACACCTGACACATCTTCTATCACCTAGCCGCTGCCTCACATCACGCCACACAACACACAAAAAAACGAGGGAGTGAGTCGCCTCACCCCCTCGCATTATGACACATACATTGGCTGCTATCGCTTAAAGGACTTTGCCCTTTTTCTTATTGGCGCGGCGGGTCAGCATCCAACCCTCCAAGAACACTACACCAACTGCGATAACAGCCGGGTAAATGTACACTTCCTGCGGAATCGGGGGCTGCAGGATCGTATAGTAGAAAGCAGACACTGCCATCTTTCGACCTGCATCACCATTGTGTCCATCCCAGGCGAAGAACACCATCGGGATGTACTTACCGATATCGAATCGAGTGTAATCATCATAATCATCCTTGCTACCCTTGAGCGGGCGGGAGATCATGACGGTCCACTGACCGTTCTTCCATTCTGACTTTAGAAGCTTAACTTTTTCTTCGAAGTCATCACGCTCCTCAAAATCCTGATCCCAGCCAGTTCCCTTGAATGAACGCAAGGAGCCGTCTGCTTCCCACTTCAGGATATCAGCGTTGAACTTGGCATCTCCCCACAAATAGCGGGGCTTGAATGGCGCTGGGATCTCCTGCCATTTGATCGGAAACTGGAACCCGATCGCATCGTTATAAACCGCATAGTTATTCTGGGCCGCTGCGATAGAACCTTCTTCGCCAGTCTTTGGCGCCTGCTCCTTCACGCCGAAGTTTTCAACGTTCACCTGGGTCGGCGCCCATGGAAGCTTGCCTTCCGCAATACTCTTCGTTCGATCATCCCACTGGATCAAGTACACGACGCTCTTCTCATTATAAAGCGACTTGACCCAGATGTCGTCGATACGATTCACAAAGTTGCGCGGTTTATGGGTGATCTGACCACCCATGGCGACATATCGACGACCCTGCTTCTTCCACATTTCGTTCTCAGGATCGCTCGAAATTTCTCCTTCAACGGGAGCTGAAGGAACGACGAAGTTGATTTTTGGCTTGTCGGTCAGAGGATCGATACCAAGAGGCTTCCCCTCCTCATCGCGTTCGCACAATGAGTTTACGAAGTTCGCAATGTTCCAGCGATCTTCGATCGACGTGCTATCCGCAAATGACGGCATCGGGGTTCCGTTGACGCCAGTGGAGAACGTACGGAAAATATTCCGGACATTGTACGGATCCTGACGGCTTCCACGGAAGTTCCAGCACTTGTGCCAATTAGCCGGCTGAATAGAGAATCCCCAGTCATCTTTCAGATTGAAGGCATTGCCATCACCGCGTCCTTCGACACCGTGACATTCAATGCACTTCTTATCCACGATCAACTGGGCACCCTTCTTGATGCTGTCTTCTGTAGCTTCTGCCGGCTTAATCGTACCGAGTTGAAGAATAGTTTGGGTCTCAGACTGCTTGTCCGTAAACTTGCGGTCTTTCACTAGCTGCGTAGTCACGAACGACAGCACTTGAATCCGCTGTTCTTCGGTCAAGATACCTTCCCACGGTGGCATCGCTGAACCGGGCAGACCGTGAGTAACCGTATCGAACAAGTCGTTCTTGCCGCTGTCTGGGGTTTTCTCATTGTAGTTAAACAGGGGCAATTCTCCACTCGCCGTATGACGAATCTTGAAAGTACCCTGATTGAAGTTTCTCGGGCGAGGCCAAAGCCGATCGGCACCTGGGCCATCACCGGCTCCATCCACGCCATGACACCACACACACTTGGTAAAGTACACACGCTTTCCCGCTTCAATCATGTCTGCGGGCGGGGCCGGAGCTAATTCTCCCTTCGCGAATCCTTCAGGAAGATCTCCAGCGTGGCCAATCCCAACCGCACTGGCGGAAATGAGAAGGGCACCAAGAGCAGCCCCAATGATCGGGGATGCTTTTACATTCACACGAAATTTGCTCATTGTTAACCTCACCACCTGTTCTCCCAGGTTGTTTGTAAGATTCAGAATTAGTCCCATGTCCGAGGATAGTATCCCGTATGCCAGTATTCGAACAGGATCACCTTCCAAATTTCGTCCGTGGTCAGATGCTGTTCCCACGGTGGCATAACTGATGCCCAAGGAAATCCTTCATTTGGGAGACCAATTCCGCCCTTAGCGACGCGCCAGAAAATGAAGGTCTCTTGTAACTGGGCAATCGTTCCCGGGTCGGTAAAATTCGCGGGGATCGGGTTAAATGCGAAGGCATGAAGTCCTCGGCCGTTCAAATTATCACCATGGCAGAAGTGACAATTCTGGAAGAAGATTTCTCCCCCCTCGCGAACATACTTCAGATACCCTTCAGCCTTCTCATCCCACGGGTTGGCGTTGGGAGCCATTAAGCGTCCCATTCCCTGTTCAACAATCAGCTTATTGCTATAAGCCTGATCATACTTACCTTCGAGATTGACACGGTAAGGGTTCTGCGAGGTTTGCAAGGTGTATGTCTTGCCGTGCACTTTCGTGCTGGCAGGGGGCGCCGGATGCACCGTACGCAACTCAATCGGCTCATCCACACTGGGCTTCATCGTCAGGAATGAGAACCCTCCGATCAAGATGGGCAAGAGGATCAGGTACAATGTGCGCAGAGCCTTGTGAAATCCAGTGTTGGCATCTAGCACGTTGAGAATTGGCTGTCTGAACTTTTTCCAATCCTCCTCATTGGCAGAGACCCACATAAACACGGCGACAAACGACACGACGCCGTACATGGCTCGCACGCTGAAAGGGATCGGTGGGTAAATACGGAACTTGAGATACGTCTGAACAAATGTCCAGAACAAAACACCCTGCCAAAACCGAGGAATGGCCATTCCCATGGAGTTGGCCAGATAGCTCAGGCCGGTGAAGCCGGCAACGAACACCGCCAGCTCACTCAGCACCTGCATGGGCATGTAGCCCTCAACGAGCCTAACGGTGTTCGATGGAACTACTCCGAAGATCATGCCGATCAACATGAGCAGTCCAAGGACGCCGATTAGGGCCCCGACTGACATTAATGCTTTCATGTCCTCATCTCCCTTTCTTCCGCAATAACGACCAGATACCTATTCGCCTAATGTTAGGAGGCCTTCGGAGGCTCTTTTCCTTCCTGAACCTGCGAAAGGTAATCTACAAGCTTCTTGAGTGCGCCAGCGCTCAGCTTTTGGCCAAACACCTTTGGCATTGTGTTATCAGGGAACCCCTTGACAACATATGCGCTGGGCTCAACGATTGATTCCATGATGTAGTCAGGGACGCTCTTGGCCTTGCCCTTGTAATCCTTATCCTTAATACGGAGAGGGGCATTGGTGCCTTCGACCAATTTGGGACCGATCGTTCCGGTCGCCCCTGCAATCCCAGGAATTGTATGGCAGGCGACGCACTGCCCCTTGGCAAAAATTTGATCAACTGGTTCAGTTCCATCAGCCATCAAAGATGCACCGCCACCCCCGCCAGCTTTATCACCCTCTGTCGGCGGCTTTGGTCGGTCTGATTCAGGGATGAACTTCTCGTAGGATTTGACAATCTCATCAAAACCAGGAGCTTCACGCCCCTCGCGAACATATAGCCATGTGTCCACCGCAGCCAATTCAGGAATGCTCAACGAGATTGGCGGCTTGTGGATGGAAGGCATTGGGCTCTCTTTGTCGTTCGTACCCTTCACACCAAAACCCGCGACAACGAAGCAGCTCGGGCAGGCATGTGATTCGGCGATGTACTGGATGCCATTTTCTGCCGTGCCAGACCCAGCAAATGCTTCTTTCTGGTTGGAATCGCGAGCTGCAGGATTTCCCTTGTGGTAACGCGGATCATTGATCTGAGTTTCAGCCCGTTCAGGAATGCCGTCCAAGTTTGGAGCACGCTCGCCCAACATACCTTTGTGGAATGCATGACAGAGCGGGCACTGGCCCTTACCAATAGCACCCTGGACCTTGTTTTGACCGACACCTCCGAAAATGATCTTCTCACCTTCGTCAGCAAGTTCGGTTTGAGGCATATTGCTGAAATCTTTTTTCTCTTCAATCGGGGGAAATCCACCTTCTACCTGGGGCAGCCAGTTCCCGTAACCGGAGAGTGCTGCAGCAATAAAAAACATGAAGCCACCGATTTTCAGCAGTGCGCTGATATTCGTAAAATACAGGGCCATCATGAATGTCATGGAGGTGATCAATACCAAAGACACCGGCAACAGGCGTGATTCACCGAAGAAGTTCATTTTGTAATTGGCAATGGCCATGAAAAGAAGCATGGCACCCCAAAATCCAATGAACGTCTTAAAGACTGCTCGCTTATTAGCCACCGGGTCAGAAATGGAGGCCTTAAAATAGAACATCAGGCCAATTAGCAGGCCCAATGCTGGCCAGCCCATCGACAAGGCTGATTTAATGAGTTCAATCACAGCTCAAACCTCCTGCAGGAGGGGAAGGCTCCGGTCGCTCAAGCAACCGGAGACCATCCCTCATTGATTCATTGTTCGTATTTTGATTAGTGACCAACTGCCGGCGCCGCAGCGCGTCCGGGGACTGCCGCTTTTGCTTCGACCGGCGCTTTCTTAGCCGCTAGGGCACCCAACCAAAACACAAACATGATGCTGATCCAGAAGAACAGTACGTTTGCAGAAATCATGTTTGCCGCAAAACCTACCGTGTGGGTGTAGGCCCATGGCGAGTTATCCCGCATAATTTCGTTAACGTGCCAGAAGAGCCTGACCGAGGACCGGATGTACCCCATCAGACCCATCATCCATGTAAATGCGGTAGCAAGCATGATAAGCGCGTACTGGGATCGCGCGGAAATTTTTCCCCATTCAATCGGGCCCATCTGCTTCGCACCCTTCATCATGACGCTATTAAGCGCAAACATGAAGAAGAGACATGACAGAGTAGTGGCTACCTGAGGGACTGACAAACCCACACGAACGTTCGCGGGAATGTAATAGCCGTAGATAGCCAACAGGATGATATTGAGGTATGCGAAAAAGAAGAAACACCCCATAAAGATGTTTCCAAACTTCGACCAAGACACGGTCGAAACTTTATTGCCTCGCATGTACCAGACGAAGCTCAATACCGTGGTCGTGATAATCACGTTGATGCCGCCATTCTTGGCCGACATAACTCCGTAGTTTCCGAGCACAGGGTGCTGCTGACCACCCATGGCTTTCAACTCAGCTGGAGTCATAACGATCGTATGCGGGGTGATAAACACCAAGAATCCACAAGTGAGCAGGAACACGAGATACTTGATGTAGCGTTGATATTTTTCAGCGCCCCGCATGCGGCCAAGCGCCTGCCAGAGGTAGTAATTTGTACTAAGAAATAGGATCCCGATCATGGTCGCCTGAATGATAAACAACCAAGCCAACAACCCTCCCATCAATGTGATACCCATCTGTTGACGATAGGCATACACTTCGCGCATCAGCCAGTAACCTGCAAAAGGGAGAGGAATCAGAAAGGCGACCCCAAGGGCCATAGCGATATAGCCCATCCAGTCATAGTGCGCACGCTCCTCGTCCGTCTTGGCGGACAGAAAACGGTAGGCTGAGTAGGCGGCCACAACACCACCGCCAAAGGCCATATTGCCGAGGATTCGGTGCAGATTGAGAGGGTTCCACAGGGCAGTATGGATCACGTGCCAGATATTCCCGAGATACCGGCCTTGCTCATCAACACCAGCCGGCGACATCATGAAACCAATCCAGGAGTTCGCCAGGAACATCAAGATCGTACCGATCACGTTCAGGACAACTGACATGCTGAGGTGAATCCACTTAAGGAAGCCCTCTTTCATCTTGTCCCAACCGTAATAATAGATGTAGAGAGTGCCGCTTTCTGCCACGAACATCAAGGCATAGATGTGCATGACCGGCCTGAAGATACCAGAGAGGTACTGGAAGAACGCCGGATAGAGGGTGAGGAAGGTAAAGATCAGAATTCCACCCAGGATGGCAGTCAGCGAATAGGCCGTGAGACTGATCTTGATAAAGTCATAGGCCAGCTGGTCATAGCGCTTGGCCATCGCCTTATCCTTGGTCACGACACCCATAAACTCGATGACCATACAGAAGATCGGTACGGCCAAGACAAAACTGCCGTAGTACAGGTGCTGTTGATTGGCGAACCAGAGAAGAACCCGACTTTCAAAGTTGTAGCGAGGATAATCTTTCTCGCTGTCCGTTGTCTTTGGCGCCGGTGGGCCAGAGACAATACCTTCCGTCTTGTAATAGACATCCTTGCCCTTCTCAACTTTTGCTTCACCACCCTCTTTTTTAGCGTCGGCAGCTGGAGCGCTGCCGTCTGCAAGAGCGGGGATCGCAACCAGAATGGGCATGAGGAGGAGGCCGATCATCGCGCATAGCGCCATGACCGACATCAACTTCGTGCGGGTTACAGAGCCCATGGGTTACCTCCTTAATACAACGCGTATGTGAGCAATACCATCAAAGCCATATCCCCTAGCAACTACTTACGAAGGAGATACCAAAAATCCAAGCCTTGCGCATCCATCAGAAAGTGATCAACCGCGGCAAAAAACGACACGCAGATCACTATCGACAAAACGAAGTACACAATTGTTTGGCCCATCTCAAACCCCCTTCAACTTGATAAACGTTTTCCAAGACCGGGATGAGGATCAGCAAGGGCACTGAATCCCTCCGAACCAATAGAAAAACCAAATGCTGACTGCACAGGTGATGTAGAAAATCATTTTGCCGACCTTAATTTTGACGTCGTCCTGAGCAGCTTCCATCGTGACTCCCCCAACGGTTTAAGTACGTATTTTAAATTGACACACCAACTATGCTGTGTTAATCAAAATCCCTCACCCAACTGATTTTTAAAGGGATTTTTATGGCAAAAAACTCAAAAGTGTTCGACATTATAGTTTTGGCCGGAATGGTTGTCAATATCATTTTGGCCGTGTTTCTGATCCTCTATTACTTTGATTTTCTATGATTTTCTCAACTTCTCCCGCAAATATCCGACTACCCTTTTGTGCGTGATTGCGCACACCGGAACCCAATTGTTTCATCCCGAAAGTCCGCCATCATTTTGCTGCGAGCGGTGATACGCAGGTCCGATCCTGAACTCGTGTATCCCGCTCCCCTCAACACTTTATAGGTTCCATATTCTGGACTTTGGGGATTCCGGTCCTCCGCCGCAGCATATGCACCCTCAAGATACCAATCCTCCACCCACTCCATCACATTCCCGGCCCCATCCATCACTCCATAAGGGCTGACATCACTTCGCACTCGCCCAACCGGGGCCGCCACCTCAAAACCATCATTTATGCGAGCCCAATTCCCACCGCCCGGCATTTCTACGTTTCCCCACGGCCATAAGCGACCATCAGTACCCCGCATGGCTTTTTCCCACTCAGCCTCAGTCGGCAATCGCCGGCCTCGCCATTCACAATAAGCTTTAGCATCTTCCCAGGAAACATAGACTGCCGGCTGATTCACCCCCTTCATGCGCCCAGTATTTTTGGCATATCGCGACGGAGGGCCTGATTTACGATGGCCAGTCGCCTTCACAAAAGCTGCATACTGGGCATTCGTGACCTCATACCGATCGATGAAGAACTCATCGAGATAAATTTTCCGTTCTGGCTGCTCATCGAAGCCGCCCTGACTCGTTCCGCGAATGAACGGTCCTGCAGGAATAAGGACAAGTTCCTCCTCCAAAGGTTGCTCGGCCTCAGAGGAATCTGAGGCACTGCCTTGGGAGTCCTCCTCTGAGTGCTGAACCTCGGACTCTAATGGAGTAGAAATTGTTCCGCGGAGAATGGCAATGATAGGCAAACTGGCGGCGAACAACACCGCAAGGAGAAAGACCACTTTGAAACGCGTTTCCAGCATGGTCCGACTGATTACTTCGCTGCCGTGTCGGCATCCACGTCTTTGGCACAACGAAAGCCGACCGTGATATCATGCCGCCACGGTTTCGCCTGAAACCGCTTGGATGCGCGGACATTCCGCTTCGTTTCCCTCCACGAACCACCACGGATAATTCGCTGCTCCCCCTGATCGGGCCCCTTCGGATCTCGATATGGGGAGGCGCGATAAAAATTCTCGTCATACGCATCCGCCACCCATTCACCGACGTTGCCCGTCATGTCGTAGATGCCATACGGGCTCCGCCCCGATTCGAATGATCCAGGAGGAGCCAAGTAACGAAAACCGTCTTCTGCTCCATCTATGTTGGCGTATCCGGACACAAACTCCTCACCCCAGGCATAACGGCGCTTTCCTTCTCCGCGCGCAGCCTTTTCCCATTCCGCCTCGGTAGGCAATCGTTTTCCAGCCCATTTACAATAGGCCTCCGCGTCATCCCACGTCACGGCTATGGCGGGATATTCGGGCTTCAGCAATTTGGCAGGATCGTCTTCAAAGACTTCGATCTTTCGCTTCACGCGTTTCGTCATCTTAAGGAACCGATCATAGGAATCTTGTGTCACTTCGTACTTATCCAGAAAGTAGGTCTTCAAATAGACCTGATGTTCGGGCTTTTCATCCGGATCGCTGTCATTATCACGGCTGCCCATTACAAACGGTCCCTCGGAAATTTGCACCATCTCTCGCCCATCATCCCCGATAAATGCCTTATACATAGAAAAGTCCTGCGCCAGAGGGGCAGCGACGGGCTTGGCTTCGGTCGCGATGGAGAGGGCTAGCTGGCGCATTTGCTTGGCCTTATAGGATTCATAGACCAACCCACCGATCATCAAGATGAACGATCCGAACACAAAAATAATCGACCCGATGAGTACACCTCGATTTTCCATCGCCTTACTCGCACCTCATGATTTGGTCACTGCCGAGTGAGCCGCGCCCGTACCCTCACCCTCTTCCACCTGTGCGGCTTTTCTGGCCGCTCGAATGTCCAGCAACATTGAAATCTGCACGCCGAGAAAGCCCCCCATCGCAGCACCGGCTCCGGCTCCAAATGAAACCTTTTCAATCCCGGCGATGAACCAAGCAAGCAAGCCTCCCAGAACGGTGCCGACTAAAATACTGACGAGGAATCTCCGTCCACCCCAATACCCCACCACCGCCCCAAGAGCCAGCCCCAGCCCAGCGGTCACAGGAATGGACGAGGCACCAAGAAACGACCCAATGAGGGCGCCGACGGTAGTCATGACCACAACGCCAAACACGACATCAAACCATGTACTGGCCGTAGGTCGACTCATATGCTTCGCGTCCTCAGTCCGGTGTCCCTACCCTACTTGGCCGGCCCCACCGTCACGGCGCCGAAATCGATCTCGACACCTGGGCCGGCAAATAAGGAGATGCCCCAGGCCTTCTCCGCCGGCTCATGTTTATGAATACGCTTGAAGTCTTCATACACATTGACCCGCTCTTCGACCCACTCCCCTACCGGCACCACTCCACTCTGCACTACCAATTCCGAACCGCTGAACATGCCGCCTTCGACGAACGTCCCCACCGGCTTGCCTGCGCTCCAGATGTATTTCGTAAAGACAGGAATAAACATCAGGTCGGTATCCAATGACGCATACAACGCTGCAACCGGCTCCGAATTGCTCGGGGCCTTGTGGAGGCGCCATCGCCAAGTCAGGACCGGATAGACCTTCGGGTCCCAGTCGATTTTGCGTTTTTTTATACGCTGCCCTGCATCTTTGGCAGCGAGAAATTTTTTATTCTCTTCAGATTGAATCTTGTAGGCATCCCGCCCCTTCGCCTGGCTGCGCTGGTTTTCATGCTGCCAATCAACAGGAAACCCATCCTGGTCTGCCGACTGAAAATCTTCCAGCACCATCACACCTGTCTCCGCTGCACGAACAGGCGTAACTCCTCCAAGAATCGAGCACAATTCGATGACGCTCAGCAGCCCTAAGACACCCACCAATGTCCTCATACCCATCACGACACTCCTCATGAACCTTGTCTAACCTTCATGCGAAGGAGACGGCAAAAACCCCGCCTCTTTCTCCGCGCTCACATCCTCATGCATCACCGGCTGCTGCCCTCGCTGACACACCCAAAACAAAAAGAAGACCGCGCCCCAAAACAGCACCATATTGATCGTCACCATCTTCGCCGCAAAACCCAACGAGGGCGTAAAGGCCCAGGGAGACGTGTCCGGCATCAGTTCATTGACATGCCAGGCCAATCTGCCGGATGAACGAATGTACCCCATGAGTCCCATCACCCAGGTGAATGCCGCCGCCAAGCCGAATAGACCTACCATGCCACGCACTGAGATCTGCCCCCACTGCACTGGACCGTGGATGGTCGCTCCTTGCAACATGCGCCGGTTGAGCAATAAGCCTAGCGTGACCACCAGCAGCGTTGTGACAGCTTGAGGACCAGACAATCCCACCCGAAGACTGGCCGGAAGATAAAACCCATAAATCGACAATCCGATGATGTGCGCCACCCCCAAGCCGAACAGCGCCCCCAGACTGACATTCCCCGCCCTGGCCCACGAAATCGTCATCGTTCGATTCGCGCGACGATAATAGATGTAACTCAACGCCGTGATACAGATCATCACGTTGACCGCGCCGTTTTTCGAAGACATCACTCCGTAATTTCCAATCACCGGGTGCTGCGCGCCGCCCATGGCTTTGACTTCCGTGCCGGTCATCAACAGCGTGTGCGGAGTCAGCCAGATAAACAAGCACCCCGTCAACGCCAGCAAGAGATATTGATAGTAGGGCTGATACCGTTCCCCGCCCCGGATGCGTCCCATGCTCTGCCACAGATAATAATTCACGCCAAGAAACAGGGCGCCGATCAACAGCGCCTGCACCACAAAGAGCCAGGTCAACAACCCGCCCATCATGGTGACGCCCATGCTCTGACTGTATGCATAGACGGACCGCATCAACCAATAGCCGGCGAAGGGCATCGGCAGTAACGCGCAGACCGTGACAAATAGAAACACGTAGCCGACCCAATCGTAATATGCTCGCTCCTCCTGGCTCTTGCCGGAGAAAAACCGGTAACAGGCATACGCCAGCACGACCGCGCCTCCCGACATGATGTCAGCCAGGAATCGATGAAGGTTCAGCGGATTCCAGAGCGCGGAGCGAAGTAAGTGCCAGGGATTGCCGAGATATCGTCCCTGCCCGTCGACACCGGAGGGCGCCATCATGAACGCAGACCAGGAATTGGCCAGCAAGAGCAATGACGTCCCGCACACGACCGCGAGCAGACCGATCGAAAGATGAACCCATTTCGCTCCGGGCGCGGCCATTCGTTCCCAGCTGTAGTAGTACGCGATGGTCAGGAAGGTGGTGCCGACAAAAACCAGGGCATACAGCGGCATCATGCCTTTGAAGGTGCCGCCCATGTACTGCATGAAGCTGGGGTAGAGCGTAATAAACATCGTCAGCATCAGGCTACCGACCGCAGCGGTGACGGAGAGTGCCAGCAGGGCCACCTTCAACAGATCCTGAGCCAGACCGTCATACCGTAAGGCCATTGCCGGATTTCTGGCGACTAACCCCAAAAACTCCAAGAGGACGCAAAACACCGGCAGAGCCAACACGAAACCGCCGAAGTAGGTGTGCTGCTGAATGATAAACCACATCAATAACCGGCTATCCAGTGAGCCGACCTGCGGATAGTGGTTATCATTGGCCGTCGGCGCAGAAGGGCCGCTGGGAATGCCGGGCGTCTGGAAATACACATCGTTCGATGGGTCCGCGGCCATGAGAGACGCAGGACTCAGCACGATGAGACTGGCCACTGACAGCAGCCCGCCAAGCAAGAGAAGGATCACGAACGAAAGCGAACGACGTGTAGTCATGACGACACTCTCTGGCTGCTCTTCTCGAAGACAGCCGCAGATTCACCCAAGGCTGAGCCGACGATGGCTTCGCGAGACTTGCCCAGAATGCCCATCACGAAGGGACAACGCAGCAAGGCGCTCGGCACGCCACCGGGCTGACGACTTTCGATTTCTCGCCGGTATCCCAAGTAGTAGCAATACAACGGCATGACACCGCCGACGAGGCCGGCAACCCCGGCAAACAAGGCCATCGAATTCATCGGCTGCTTCAGGACGTAGAGGCACCCTCCAATCAACACCAGATAATAAGTCGCAGCGAAGGCCAACCCAGGCCACCACCAAAATTTCATCAATTCCCCCCAGCTGGTTGCGGAAAGTCTGGACGTGAAGGTGGCGCGGTCTCCTTGACCGGCAAAATACGCCAAGAGACCAACCGTCCCCGCCGCCAGAGTGACGATGCCTCCTTGCGCCAACACCGCAAAGTCGCCGCTTACGGCAGTCGCCGTCAGCGCAGAAAGGGTCACGCCACCGAGTATGCCTGCCGTGACCCACGTCAAGAGCGCTTGATCGAATCGTTGCAGCAAATTCCGTAACGCCGCGCCATCGGGAAATGTGATGAAGGGTCGCCCACTCGCCTCAAGCCACCGGACATGGCCAATTTCAAATGCGTCGCGCGCGACGGCTGTGCTGGGAATAATAAGCGCCATCATGGCCGGCCCATCTGGGTGCTTAGCATAGTCGTACCCCACGAGCCACAACAGGGCCAAGACCAGCAGTGACAACTGGATTCCATAAACAAACCCGATCCAGGCAAGAATCCAACCGATACGCTGCCATCGATCCGCTGCGACAAGTTGCAGAAATGGCACCCCCCGCCCGACTCGATAGGCGCAGAGCGCTGTGGCCATCGACACCAGCCCGCAGAGCGCTAGCAATGTGAGTGGATCAGCTAGAGAAAAGCCATGCTTGGCCGCCCGATAGACTGCAAACGCCACTAATCCGGGGACAAACATGACGAGACGCTTACGTTTGCGAACCGAATCTTCTGTAACGGCCAGCGTCAAACTCGGAAGCACTCGTAGGGCCAACCGATGCAACATTGTGTCATCCACCCGAATCAAGAGAGCCAGGCACGGGAGGGACACCCGGTGACCTCCTGCACACCGCCTCAACGCGTTTCGCTACGCTCGCTGTGCCGCCATGCCGAAATATCGCGCCTTGACCTCTTCCATCAATGCGACGGTCACCGAACGCTCACCACGGTCCACAGCCGTCCGCTCGAGTTCAATCCGCGCCATGGCACGCACGGGCGCCGGAACATTGGCAAGACGCTGTTCGGCATCCGCATCCCAGGCCACGACATCGCCGGTCAGAGCCTGATCGATCAAGTCGTATGTGATGACTCGGTGCCGCCTGGATCTGGCAAACCCTTCCACCAATTCACGGAGCGCCGGCGCGGCATAGGGCGGAATACGATCCAGGCGATGCTTCGCGTCATCCGACCACATCATGCGATCGACGAGTCCATCCACTTGCCCCGCGGGCAGATCGATTCCGACCAGCCATCGGCAGGGACGACATTCCGTGCGGACAAACCATGTCGTTTCGCCGGCATGCGACAGCCGTTCCTCAATACCCTCAGTATGCATCCACCCGCCGCATCCGCACACAAGCATAAGACGCTCAGCCCTTCAGCCGTTTCCGGTCGCTAACCGATTTTGCCCGGGTACAAAATATACAACATGGCGTACGTAAACGTTCCCGTCAGGAACAGGATGCAGTAGACAATCATCGTAAATCGGCCCAGCGCCCGGTGACGCTGACCGCCATCAGGCCAGATCCGCTGAATGCCCATTTCCACCGCAAACACAATGGCCACCAGACTGAGAAATCCGAGATAGACCTCCAGCTTGCGCATGGAAAATCCGGCCGACATCACCCGCGTCCCGAAGAGGACGATCACCACCGTCAGGAGAGCCGCGAAGATCAGTCCGACTTTCTTCCAGGAGGTTTGCAGCAGCGATGGGCTCAGTACGCGGCTTCCGCCGATAAACTGTTGAGATCGAAATCCCAACACAATCATGTACACGGCCATGACCAGCCCGATAATGACCAGAATGATATGGATGGTGAGCACCGGGATAAAGACATAGTCGTACAAGACTTGTGACCCGCCGAAGCCTTCCTTCCCCTCAAACGCCAACACTCCTAATTGCCGAAACAGATAATAGGCGGTAAAAAATCCGACCATCGTAACCATGCCGCCCAGCATCAACCAATGATGAGGATGTCCGCGATGCTGCTTCGCCTGAAGCCACCCGACGATGAAGAGGCCGGTAAACAGCGTCGCCATCAACTGGCTGAGATCGGCCCCCATTGTGGCGTGAGTTCCGAAGAACCCCGGCTGTCGAAGGAATTCAAACATCGTCAACTCTGGCCGGCACTCGGCTTGACACCTTGCACCACCGCCGTCCGCTCAATCTCCTCAACCGATACATAGCCGCCGTCATGCATCCATTGCATGGCCTCTGCAGTGCGATAACAGGCGCCTTGTTCCGTATTGACGAGAATATGAACGGCAAAGGCAGCCGTCCAGGCCGGACTCGTGCCCGACGCATCGAGGAACCGATCCTTGATGATCAGGCGTCCGCCGGGAGTGAGATGGCTGTGAATCTTCTTCACCAACGCGGCATTGGTCGCAAGGTCTTGGTAATGGAGAATGTCCGACATCAGCACGACATCATACGGGCCGCCGAGGGCATCGCGATTGAAGTCACCGGCCTTCAAGGCAATTCGCCGATCAAGTCCTGCGTCTTTGATCGTCCGCTCGGTCAGGGGGAGAGTGGTGGCGAGATCGAATACCGTCGCTGAGAGGCCCGGATACACCTGACAAAAGGCGATCGCATTGGTGCCCGCACCGCCACCGAGATCCAGCATGGTCTTCGCCTGCCCCAGCGCGAGTCGCTTCGCCAGATCCGGCCCACTTTGCTGGCCGATCCGATGCAAGACAGACAGCACATTGGCCCCAAGCGCCGGATCCGTCTCAAACACATGCTGAGTGACCGGAGATCGACCGGTTTTGATAGCCTCTTCCAACTTGCCCCAATTCCCCCATTCCGCATCGTGGAGGAGGAGCAAATGGCCGACATATTGCGGTCCGTGCTTCACGAGATGGGTCGTGGCCACCGAGGTATTGGCATACACTGCTCCGGTTTTCGTCAACAATCGGATAGCCACCAACGCGTTGAGGAGCAACTCCAGCGCGCGAGCATCAGCGCCGAGTTTTCGAGCCACGTCTGCAGCGGAACGACCCTGACCGTCGAGCAGGGAAAACACCTCTAACTTCACGGCAGTCAACAGGATTTTTGTCTCCCAGTAATAGCCCAACTGGAAGACTTCGGCGAGAGACAATTCGCGAGGCACAGATCCCCCACTTCGTGATGGTGGCAATTGAAGTTGGTCATCTTACCGAGTTCAGAAAGGGAAACGCAAGGCGAGGAGCGGGCAAGAACGAGTCTGAAAATCCAATGATCATGCTGGTTACGTCGCAAGAAACTGAGAGAAGAAGGATCACCGAAATCGCGCTGACCATCTCTGCTTTACTGCGGAGTCGCACGACTCACGACAAACAAAAAGGGCAGTGGTTCTATTCGAACCACTGCCCTTTCTTCAGCAGGTTATCCCGCTAAGATAGAAAACAACTACTTGATTTCAGCCTTCAAGTTCGCTGTGCCGCCCTCGGCCACTTCGATCTCGAATTCATTCAGCTTGCCCTTGCCGACGAACGGATGCCAGACAACCACCTTGTGCTTGCCGGCAGGCACGCCCGGGATCTCGAACGAGCCGTCATCCTTCACCACCGCGTGGTACGGATTCCACACCGGCAAGAAGAAGGACTGCATGAACTCGTGCTGGTCGCACTGCAAGCGATAGTACCCAGCTTTTTCGGCGCCGCCACGGAAAGTCACCGGCTTCTCCAACTTGTCACCCTTCTTGGCCAAACCGATGTTGAAACCAGTGGCCGAGGTGGAGCCCTTCACCGTGAAGCTGTGCGGGTTGTGCAAGACACCCAGGACAGACTTGGGATCATCAGGATCAGCATCCTTGTTCTCCGCGCGGAAGTTCTTATTGTTCACCACGACGCCGCTAAACGGCAGAAACTCGCAGAATTCCGCCACGACATCCGTACCCTTGAAACCATCTTGGAAAGCCTGATCTTCGATATCGACCACGGCCACAACCGCACCCTTCAAACCACCGTCCTTAGCGACTTCAATGGTCTTGAGGAAGCGCTTATCGCCATCCATGAGGCCCTTGTTCGGGTTCTTGGGGCAAAACTTCGGGTTCGGGAACTTCGCGAAGGAGAACTCTTTCTGCTCTGCCTTCCCGGGATAGGTCACCTTTCCGGCGATCGTACCTCCGGCAAACGAGGTGAGGGGCGCAGCCAAAAACGCTGCGGCCGCAACGCCGAATACTACTTTCATCGCACCCTTCTTCATGTCACTGCCTCCTTGTAATGAACATTAACCGGCCAACTACTTCGTCACCACTCAATCACAAGGGCTGGTGACCAATGCCCCTTGTTGGATCGTTCTCCGCTCATGACGCAACCGTAGATGGACTGCGTTTAGGCCTCTGAATATTTCTCTATACTGGAATCCCACTCGCACTGTCAACTTGAAATCCCTCCGGTCTGACCCCTCATGATTTCGCAGGATTAGACGAGGCTTTCGCGTGGCCAATGATCCGCGCAATCGATCCGCCGACCGTCGCTCGGACGGCATCATCTTCGTCATGCAATGCGGCCTTCAAAATCGGCAAGACTTCCGCCCCGCCGATTTGCCCCAGGGCGCGGGCCGCGGCGATACGCGGCCGAGGAATAGAATCTTTCAGCAGTCCGGCAAGAAACTCGACCGCAGCTGGCGCACTGGCTCCCTGCGCTCGCCCCGCCGCTTTCCCCGCTGCGGAACGCGTTCCCGGATCGTTGTTTTGCGCCAACTCATACAATGCGCCGGCAACGGACTCGAAGGGTTCCTCGGCTCGCAACAATGCCGAGACGACGGCTGCTTTGACGACCGGGTTTGGATCAGCGAGGGACTTTCTCAGTGCCACCAGTGACTCTTTGACTCCCAATTCCCCTAAACTGATCGCTGCCGAGGTTTTTACTGCGGGAATCTTGTCGTCGAGCGCCTTTTCCAATGCGGGAATGCCTTGCACCTTGCCCAAGTCTCCCAAGGCCGAGGCCGCCGCTCCTCTCACGGAAGGCTGGGTATTGGTCATCGCCTCTAGGAGAATCGAAAGCCCCCGTGCATCTTTTAAATCCCCCACCATCCTCAACGCCGTGGCGCGCTCTTCGGGATTCGGTGCCGCCGCTGCCTTTTGTATCGTCTCCCACATCGCAGTCCGGCCGGTATGATACAGGGCTCCGGCGGCCGCGAGACGCACAGCCGGCTGTTCGTCTTTCAAGGCCTTTTCAAGGAGCGGAACCACGGAACGGTCCCCGCTTTTCCCCAATACCTTGAGAACCGTGGCCTTCACCAGCCCCGCCTGATCCTCCAACGCATTGCGTAATCGCGGCGACCGCCGTCCTGCGTCGAGCTTTCCCAGAGCCTCGGCGGCCAGCGCACGCACCAGACCGGATCCATCACTCAATCCATCCTCCAACGCAGGGATCGTTTCCGGTGAATCGACATCCTTCAATGCCGTATACGCTGCGCCGCGCATTTGTTCGCGCATGTCCTTCACGAGCGCATAAATGAACCCGAGCGATACGTCTCTTAAGAGCGGCCGATCCTCTTGTTTCAATTCCCGCTCATGTCGTTCGTATTCGACCAATGCGTCTTTCGGCTTCCCGAGAAAAATCAGCGACCGAACTTTCAGCCGCCGAGTTTCCGACTGAGAGCCTTTTTCTTTCGTGACTTGCTCGATGAGGTCCAGGGCTTCCTGGTATTGCTTCTTGTCGAAGGCGGCTTGTGCATCCTTCAATGAACCAGCATGGGCGGGATCCGGCCAGAGGCCGACAAACGGTCCGCACACGATGGCTGCGGCCACGCACACGTTGACGGTCCGAATCCAGCGCCTCTTAGTCTGCGATACCATGCATCCCCTTCTTGATCGTGCGACGGACACTCATCCTCGTTCTTGCGCCCTCGATTTGGGGACCCAGCGTTGATATCCCGTGGGCTCTTCGAAATAATAGTCCGGTTGAGGAGAGAGCCGAAACCGGAGATATTCGATGGCCCAGTCCCGGTCCTGGCTCACCAATTTCAAGACGACGCCCGTCTCTACATCCACCCATTCGTAAAATCGCTCGTTTCGACCATTATAGTCCACCCGAACTTCGTACAGCTTGGACGCTCGCCCGATGGTGGTGGCATCGCCAATCAAAGTCCGGGTTTGTTCTCCAGGCAGGGTGGGCTGAATCGGCAGGATTTCTTCGGGTTTGAGAGGAACCGAGAGAATTTGCCGGCGCTGAGCCAGCAAAAACCACGATTCGCGTTTATCCAATCGAAGAATTTCTATGCTGGAATAGCCTAGTTCAGTCTTGACCGCATATTTGTACTCCAACCGAATGCGATCACTCTTGGCAAACACCTGGGCTTCGAACCGACGGCCCTCCACCCGCTTCACGAGCGACGCTGAGAATTCGACGGCCTGTGCGACCGGCGGCCCGCCAGAAGAATCCTCCCCCAAAACAGGCACGCTTGGCAGCAGACAGAGGCTGATGGAGAGGCACCCCCTCGAAAGCCATTGCGCGAAGCCGGTCCATCCGCGATTAGTGCTGATGCTCCACCAACGGCTGAATCTCCACGGGATGCCCGAGTGACTCAAGACCAAATCGCGGATTGTCCATGACGCGGTACGCCGTACGCGTCCCTTTTGGAGCCGGGAGCGCCACTTTTTCGGTCGTCGTTCCATCCGGAGCGATCGTGATCGTCCGCGTCACTCCAGGCCCTGACTGCGGATGCCAGACCACCATTTGATACGTGCCCGGCGGGACGTTTTCGATTTTGAAAGCTCCCTGGTCGTCCGTCACCGCGTAATAGGGGTTGTTGACGGCCATGGCCCAACTTTCCATATAGGCGTGAAACCCACACTGCATGTAAAACGTTCGCCGGCCCTTATTTAAATACACTGGCCCGACGAGCGACTTGCCCGGAGCGTGATTGTGCACGGCGCGCATATTCCCCCGCTGATGCTGGTGATTGAGAATCAACGGCGTATTGAAAAGGACCCGCGCTCCCGCCTCCGGCGACGTTTCATAGCCCTGGATATCGTGCATCACCGGGTCCATATTCACGACTTCCACCGCATGCCCATTCCGTACGATCGTCACCCACGGCTGAAACATGCAATCGCGCGCTTCGATCAAGGGCACGGACATATCAAAGGCTTTCCCCGAGTCCACTCCTTCGAGCGTGACAATGGCGTTCTTCAGTCCCCCCTCCGGGGAGACGATGAAATCGCGCAGCAAGCGCCATCCACTTCCGTTTGAAATCCGGCCACAGTACGTGGGGTCCGGAAACGTGATGAGGTTGAAGGCTTTGGGGTCTGGAATGCCGCCGGACAGCGTCACTGTCCCACCGACGGTGCCGCCGTGCTGCACGTCGATCACCTCATAGGCCCCCACCGGCGATACCACCAACCCCGCCCACAACAGCACAGCCACTGCGAAGGAATGAATCTTCTGAGCTCGATTCAGCATCATGACCTTCCTTGTCTGTGATTCTCGCGCTGCTACGGAACCTGCCTTTCTAACGTCGGTCGAATATCCACGACCTTGCCAAGGGATTCCGGTCCATAATGGGGATTGTGCTCGATCTCGTGGACGCTGCGCCGGCCTTTCGGAGCCTCGAATGCGAAATCGACCGTGGACGTTCTCTTTTCCGTCACCGTGACTTTTTTCTGCAGCATGGTCCCTAAGGCCGGATGCCAGGCCATGAGGGTGTATTCGCCGGGAGGCACATCGGGGAGCGTAAACGTGCCGCCATCAGTCGTCAGAGCGTAATAGGGATTGTCGACGGCCAGGCCCCAACTTTCCATATAGGCGTGAAATCCGCACTGCATCACGAAAATCCGCCGCCCCTTCGTCATGTGAATCGCTTCTTTCACCGGTTCTCCGGCCAAATGTTCATGGCTTTCCGCGGTGACAAACCGCTTGTGATGAGGATTCATCGGCAGAGGCGTATTGAACAGTACGCGGGGCCCGAGTTGGGAGGTCTCATACGCTTGAATGTCATGCATGACCGGGTCCATGTTCATGACCACCACCTCGGAGCCGTCTCTGACAACCGTGACAAACGGGAGAAACCGACAGTCCCGCGCTTCTATCGTAAGCGGTTCAAATTTAAACGGTTTCCCTTTCGTAGCATCTGTCAGAAGGACCACCACATCTTTCAACCCGCTTCCGGAAGTCATTGAGAACTCGTCAAGAATTCTCCAGCCTGTCCCGGTTGAGATACGCCCGCAATATACAGGATCCGGAAACGTGATCAGGTTATATCCTTTCGGGGTCGGCTTGCCTCCCGTCATCGTCACCGTACCGGTGATACTGCCACCATCCATGACGGTGATTTCCTCATAAGCCCACGATGGAGAAGAGAAAACACATAATGCAGTAAACAAAGCGAGTCCTGCCGTTCGCATGTATGAATCCTCCAACGATGATAGGTTGGTCAGAGCGCCTCAGTCGACCTGCTTTCAGGCACTGAGCAGATCATACACAATCCCCGTCTCAGAACAAAAGGGGGGAGCCCTTTCAGGCTCCCCCCTTTCTCACATCGCGTGAGATGTCGCCAGCTTACTTCGACGCGACAGGCATCGCGTGTGCCGCAGGCTGCTCGACTTCGGCACTCTTCGACCCAGTACCGGCGCCGGTCAAGGGCAGCAACCTGGTATCGCCGGACGGCAACACCCGTACATAGCCCCACTGGCCGGACTGTGAGTATGGCAACCGCTGGTTGCTATACACATAATCGCCGGGCATCCGATACATTCCACCCGCGGAGGGCAGGAAGGCATCGATCGTCTCGGAGCCGGAGAATTCAACCACGCTGATCAAGTCAGCGCCGCGCATGAACGGCTCGATCGGCCACTCGTGCTTCTCCACGCTGAACATGCCGTTCTGCTCGTTGCTCACACCCAGCACATGGATGCGCACCGGGTCACCGGCATGCGCCTCGATAAGCGGGGTGGCCGGATCTTCCGGCTTATCCGCCTTACAAGGTTGGAACACCTTGCCGAGCGAACACCCCTGCTCTTCGCGGAACTTGTACGGTTCCGACCGGTAATTGACGCCGGTCAACCCCGCCACGTTCTGCACATAGGGCATGAAGCTCGTGCCGATGATGTTGTCTTCGTCTTGGAAGAACAACGCCACGTCACGATAATTCGCCCGCGTTTCATTACCCGGCACCGAGTGGTCGATGATGACATCGGCCGCCCAGGCATTCTTATTCGACAGATCCGCGCCGGTCTTGGGATCACGATACTTCGATCCTTTAGGACCGACCACGACGGCACCGAACAACCCGTTCCGCGGATTGGTCATCACATTGCCCCAATCCCACACCAACGACGTGGTCTCGCCGTTGAACGGATCCGCATAATACGTATAGTCACGCTCGCCTCCCGGGGCCACCGTCTGGTCTCCCGGATTGTTCCCCACGTTCGCGCCCATAGAATCCTTCGGATCGAAGGCCAGGCCGATTGCAGAGAAGGAGGCTTTGCTGTCCTTCATCTTGTTCTTCAAATGCACCTTGACGCAATCGCCGCTGTTCACACGAAGCGTCAGCGGCATCGGATGCGCGCCGGCGGCGACCTTGGCGGTGTCCTCTTCCAATGCATAGATCTTCGCTTCAGCATTGGTCATGAGGATCCGTCGCTCAAAGTCCACTTCGATGGATTCCGGTGCCTTGGCATTGAACTTCATGCCGGCATAGTCCATCGCCACCACGTTGAACTGCTTGACAGGCGCATCGGCAGGACACACCGGCAACGGCTTCGGCATCTCCCCCTTGTTGGAAAAGCCCGCGGGCAGCTTCTTCAAATCAGCCTGCTCTTTGTCCAGGACTCGGATAATGCCCCAGCCACCCTCGGAAAACTTCGAGGACCGGCCGTTGAAGTGGATGTAGTCACCGGCTTGATGCCGTGATCCACCCGCCTCAGGAACCACCAAGTCATACCGTTCGGCGATACCGATATGGATCGAATTCTTCCGGTTCGCATCCTGGGCATACCGCTCGGTCCAGAACGTATGGCCGGACAGGGTCCAGACCATCGACTCGTTCATGAGCGTGTGCAACAGGCGGAACACCATCGTGTCACCGACATAGGCACGCAAGGTAGGCGTATAAGGATCGCCGTGCACCTGGCTGCTGAAGATCTGTGACGCATCAGGATTGGTCGCCAATCGCTGCGCCACCGGCGCCGCCCGGAAATTCAGACCGCTGCCGGTGGTGTGCGTACCACCATTCAAGAACGGCATCGGCGTCATGTAGATCTTCTCGGGCATCATGAAGGAGACGGTTTTTCCCGCTTCGAGCGCCACTTCGATCGGCTGCCCGGGAGGGTTGCCCGCCGTGACGATGTTGACGGTATGCGGCACGGTGTCGTGCACTTGCACCATCAACTCGCGGAA
Source organism: Nitrospira sp. (assembly GCA_022226935.1). Classification (GTDB taxonomy): domain Bacteria; phylum Nitrospirota; class Nitrospiria; order Nitrospirales; family Nitrospiraceae; genus Nitrospira_A. Next base: position 357,987 of record CP092081.1, on the reverse strand, counting down.
GCTGTTGTTCACGCCATGGCCAACCGGTTCATTCGTGTGAATGTCCGCGATCGGTCCGCTACGGATCAGCTTTCCAGTCTTCGGGTCATGATACGTGGACCCAACCGGCTCGGCGATGAAAGTGCCGAAGCCGCCGTGCGGCCAGGTGGTCGCACCGAACGCATGGTCGTGCCAGAACACGGTTCCCACGTCCGCATCGACCCAGAACCGCTGACGCACGAACTCGACCGTGACGATGTCATTGGCCGGGTGATCGTTCTTCAGCCCTTTGGCCAACGTAATGGTGTTCCCATTGATGGCCTTGATACGGGAGATTTCATTGCCCTTCACATTGTCGGCACCGACCAGGAGCAGGGTCCCGACATGGAATTGCTTCGCATTCTTCACCGTGATCGTGTTCGCGCCCTTTTTAGCGGCGGCGGTCACGACCGTGTTCATCGGAACCGGCAACCCCTTCGCATTCTTCTTTTCCAGCATCGTGAACGGACGCACCGACTGTTCGTACGAGAAGCCGGTGATTACGCCGTCTGACGCCTGGTTGTCGAATTGCAAGAAGTGCCAGTGGGTGTTGATCTTCGACGACTGGAAGTTCGTGTAGTCGTCGTCATCCCATTCGCTGGTCAAGGTCCAATCCACGCAATCGTAGATGTTGCCGCGCACGACCAGCGGATACTTCAAATCATCGTTCTTCCGGATCTCGGCTTCCTCTTCATGCAAGACATAGATCAAGCCGTTCGGATCGACGACCGGCGGCTCTTTCCCCGTCTTCTTGGCGATGGTGATCGGCAGCTTGATGAAGTGGACATTGTAGTGCTTCCGTCCGGCATTCTCCGGGCAGAGGCTCCAGTTGCCGTTCTCACCCGGCAATGCCTGGTCGACACTCTCCTCACCGTTGGCGTCACGGCGGATCATCTCCAACCAGGGCGCGCCCACGTGATTCGGCGAGAACATGACCCGTCGCCCGAAATGCGGCGTGAGGTGAGGCCATGCCACTTTACCGGTCAACGGCTCGAACGTGATCGGATGCCGCTTGCCCGGGTGGGTCGACTTATACTTCGGATTGTCAATGGCGCTTTCCGGTTCGCTCAATGCACGGGTGCCTTCCCAGGCCCAATCCAATACCGTGGCATCGTAGGAAACGGTCTGCCCCTTTTCGTCATTCTTGTGTCCCGGCTTGCCCATCGTCGGGAGCTGCATCTCGACCCAGTCCTTGATCGTGACGACGGCCGGATTGGACTTCCAGTCACTCTTGCCCTTCTCGACGATCTTGAAGGCTTTGCCGAACCAATCCACCGTCTGACCGACTAACTTGTCCGACGTGATCGGGCCCTTGATGCGCCCCTTTCGATCGGGCAACTCACGCAGATCAGGCATGACGTCATTGCGCATGTCGCCCTGTTGCAGCGTGTTGTAGACCCGCCAATATCCCCACATACCCGCCACATAATGGTGGGCCACATGGCAATGGAAGAGGAAGTCGCCGGCCAGCTGCTGGCACAGACCCGAACCGCACTCGGTCTCGAGGTCCAATGCTTCTGACGGACCGATGACTTCGACGTCGACACGGTCCGTCTTGGCACGGATCACAGGATACTTGACCGGTCCGTTTCCGGCGGTCGTCCACAGATTCATGTCATCGATGGCGCGCGGGCTGCGCGGCCACCGGATCGTGCCGCCATGGGGATGGTGGCTATGGAAGACCTCCGATCCACCATGAACCAGGCGGAACTTCGCCGGATCGCCCATGTAGGAGCGCGGGATCGTGGGAGACGGATCGCCGAAGGTGTACGAGCTGTACCCCATCGACTCGTCTTCGAAGCCGAAGTACTCGTGCTGCACGTGCATATTATTGATGCCGAAGGGCTCGCTTCGATAATTGATCGCGCGGCCACCCGGACGATAGGCGTCCGTCAGCGGATCGCGCTGCGGAAGGAAGTCGCCCTTCTTATTGACGGGGCGGAACGCCTCATCGCCGACTTCGTGGTAGTACAGCACGAATTCACGGAAATCCGGGCCGGTGCCGTTCCGAATGATGACCTGCCAACCGCTCGCGGTCGGAGTCGCATCGCCGGTACCCAAGGCTTCCAGGTACTCGGATCCACGCGGCTCGACCACGAACGACCCGAAGAGACCCATCACGGTCAGTTCGCGGTCATTGGCGAACGTATGGAACTGGCGGACGCCTTCCTGCGTGCTCGGATGGATGTACCACTCGAACTCGCCGCTCTTGTCCTTTTGAACGATGCTGTCGGAATTGGTGGTAGCGGCTGCGGCACCGGTGGCGCTCACCACCATGCTGGAACCGTGGATGTGAAGACTGACGTCTTCGCCACCTTCTAACTTGTTGGTCAACTTGATCTTGACGCAGTCGCCCTGGTTGCCGCGAATCGTCAGCGGCTGAATCCACTGGGCCTGCACGCCGGGAATCACCGCACCGGGATCAAACCCTTCCTTGTCGCGGGCTTCCCGATTCTTCGTCTCCTCCGCCCGTACCTTGTCGAGATTCTCATCCAGCGTGTACATGTAGCCGGGATAAAAATCGAGCCACTGGTTGAGCGTGATTTCGACGTTGATCGCCGACACATTGTACTGCCGGACCGGCGCAGTGGCGGGGCACTTCCCGCCATTCGTCATTGCCACTGGCTCCACTCGCGGGTCAGACATCAGAAGAAGGTCCTGACCACCTGCCCCATATTGATGCATCATGGTCTGGGTATTGAACATACCCGTATTGACCGCTTGCGCCTGCGGGTCGTTGGTCAAATGTTCCATGACCCGCTGGTGCTGCTGCTCGACCATCGCAGAGCGCTCTGGCTTTCCAGCCATCGTGTCTTCGACGATCGTTTGCCCCTTCAACTTTTCCGCCCACGACGGGAGTTGATGGGACATCGCTGTGTGTTGAGGGACTGCTCCATCCGTGTGCAGCTGACTTTCAGCCGACGCGGTGAGCGGCAGGCACATCAGCGCGCCGCCAGCAATAACGCTGAGGGCGCGCGATGTGACGCGAGGGAACCAATAACAATCCATGGACCGGCCTCCTTGGATAGAGTTTGGATGGAACTGATGTAAATGTTTGAGCGCTTACGAACTAGAACATGACAACCTCGATAAAAGAGCGACTCGTTCTGGTTGTAATCCCACGGTTTCACGCCCGCAGGGCACTCCCCTGAAACAAGGGCCGGAGATTACTGAACTCCCCCGTCTCTGTCAACCCCCTTGCCTCGTCGCGAGCCTAAATGTCATTTACGCCTTCGATGATTCCGACTCGTTCTCCGCGTAAGGCAGGCATCATGAGACATCGAAGTGCAACCGTTGAGCATCGGTCGATGACACAGCGGGAATCGCCTCGCTCCATTGTCTCTTTTCCGCCAGTTGAGGCATAATGTCGCATGATCTTGAAACGCTGGCTTGTTGGCCTGCCACTCAAGACGAAGGAAGCCGCTCACGAACGCCTTTCTAAGCGACTCGCCCTAGCCGTCTTCTCCTCCGACGCCTTATCTTCGGTGGCCTACGCCACGGAGGAGATTCTGCTCGTCCTCACCCTGGCCGGGACGGCCATGGTCGGCTATTCCATCCCGCTCAGCCTGTCGATCATCGGGCTGCTCGTCATTCTGACCATGTCCTATCGCCAAATCATCTTTGAATATCCAGAAGGCGGCGGAGCGTATATCGTCGGCAAGTCCAATCTTGGAGAATGGCCCGGTCTGGTTGCGGCAGCCGCACTGATGATCGATTATGTGCTGACGGTCGCAGTGAGCGTCGCGGCCGGGATCGCGGCGCTCACTTCAGCCTTCCCCGATCTTCTCGCTCACAGGGAGGCCCTCTGCGTCGCCGCGATCCTCCTTGTGACCGTCGTCAACCTGCGCGGCGTACGGGAATCCGGTCAGTTTTTTGCCATACCCACGTACTTGTTTATCGGCACCCTGATGGCCATGCTTGGCGTGGGCGCGATTCAAATCCTGCTCGGCCACGCGACCAGGATCGAACCACTGCCGAGCCTGGCTCCGACGGAACCCTTGACGCTCTTTCTCCTCCTGCGCGCCTTTTCTTCCGGCTGTACGGCGTTGACGGGTGTCGAAGTCATTTCGAACGGCGTCTCCGCGTTTAAGAAGCCTGAGCCTAAAAACGCCGCGTTCACCATGATCGGCATGGCGGTGATCCTCGGGACGTTGTTCATCGGGATCAGCGCGATGGCCTACTATTTCGGCATCGTGCCGAAAAACGACGAGACCGTCGTCTCACAAATCGCGCGCGCCACGTTTGGAACCGGCCTCCTGTACTTCCTCGTACAGGCCTCCACCATGACCATTTTGATCCTGGCCGCCAACAGCAGTTTCAACGGGTTCCCCCGGCTGGCCTCGATCCTGGCGCGCGACAGCTACATGCCGCACCAAATGTCCATGATGGGCGATCGACTGGTGTTCTCCAACGGCGTGATCATTCTTGGCGTCTTTTCCTGCCTGCTGATCATTCTCTTCAAGGGCGACACCCACGCGCTCATTCCGCTGTACGCCGTCGGCGTGTTCCTGTCCTTTACGATCTCACAAGCCGGGATGGTGAAACGCTGGCTCGTCAAGAAGGGACCGCACTGGGAAAAGAAACTGCTGGTCAACGGCATCGGTGCCGTTACGACCGCCATTGCGACCGTGATTATCGCCAGCACCAAGTTTGCCCATGGCGCATGGATCGTCATCGTGCTCATCCCGATGTTGATCACGTTTTTCCGGGCCATTCGCTCCCACTATAAAGCCGTTTCAGAGCAGGTCGCGCTGTCGCGGGGACACCGTCCACCGCTGCCGCGGCGCAATATCGTGGTCCTTCCGATCGGCGGCGTGAATCGGGCCGTCATCCGCGCAGTGGACTATGCGCGAAGCCGGTCCGGGGATATTCGCGCCGTGCTCGTCGATGTCGATCCAGAAGAAACCGCCCGGGTCGAAATCCAATGGGCCCAGTGGGGTTGCGGGGTTCCTCTCACGGTGCTGCCGTCTCCCTATCGATCCGTCCTGAGTTCCCTGCTGGATTACCTCGAACAAGTGTTGCAGAAGGACCAGGAATGTTGGGTCACCGTGGTGATTCCGGAAATTCTTCCCGCCCGGTGGTGGCAAAATATCCTGCACAATCAACGGGCCTTCATGCTGAAGGGGGCCCTGTTGTTTAAAGATCGCGTGATCCTAACTGACGTGCCTTATCACCTAACGAGGTGACCATGCGACGCACACGAGTCCCGAAACATCATACACGGTGGAGAGTGGGCGCCCCCCTGCTGACCATTGCCTTCCTGCTCGGCGCCCATCCCCATCCGGGGTTGGCATTTACGATCGTCGCTCCCCCAAACGGAGCCACGCTGACTTCAGGCCAGCCAACCAACGCGGAGGTTGAAGCAGGCCGTGAGGCGGGACTCGTCGAAGTCCGGTACTACTGGTATCCCGAACAGACGGAATCGTTGGTGGAACAAGGCGACGAGCGCGCGGGCAAGGGCTCTCAAGGCAGCATGTCGACAGACAAGTATTGGCAGAAAGACAGCATCACCGGCGCGCCGGTCGTCGCACTGCCAGCACTGACGTCAACGGTGGACCGGGTGCCGCCTTATGGTGGCGCATTACCTGTCCCGCCTGATGCCGTCGGTCGCATGCGGCTCCTGGCTATCGCTGATATTTCCCAAGGCCGCCTGGGACGCAAAACCGTCTTCGATGAAGTGTTCGTCACGGTTCAGCCCAAAGCCGAGCTTCTTTCGATCGATTTTGAAACAGAGAAACCGCTCCAACTTGGCCGCACGGGACAATCTTCCGCCTACGGCCACGTCGATTCACTCGGCAAGATCTTCGAACTCCCGGTGGTGGGCGAATTCGCCGACGGCGTCAGCCGCCCGCTGTCCTCGCCCAGTTCCGGCACCGTGTACACATCCGGGAACGATCAAATCCTGAAAGTCCTGCCCGATGGACTGTTGCAGATTGTCGGAATCGGCAAAACCTCGCTCACCGTCACCAATCGCGGCAAACAGGCTACACTCGACGTACGCGTGGAGGTCAATCCAGAGCCGAATGAACCACCCATTGCCAATGCCGGCACCGCCAGGACGGTCAAAGCTGGCACAAAGGTGCGATTGAGCGGATTGCAGAGTCGCGATCCGGAGGGGGAAGCGCTGTTCTATGCCTGGAGCCAGGTGCGCGGGAGCAAAGTGGCGATGCTGGACGTGAATATGGCGGAGCCGTCGTTTACCGCTCCGTATGTCTCCGAAACTCGCACCTTTCGTTTCAAGCTTCGCGTGACGGACAAAAAAGGCGCGGATAGTGTGCCGGCGTATGTCGACGTGACCGTCGAGCCCTAACGGCGGCTGAAAAAGACCCCCAACCGCGTTCTCAGTCGTGCGGCTCCTTGCGGCCTTGCTGGATGACCTTTTTGAGCCGCCTCTACAAGAGACGTAGCGGGTGCAGGCTCTCACGCACGATCCCAAACGTCCACTCACCCTCCCTCGTATCTCCGGGGATACGTCCGTATCTTCTCAGATACAGACCATGTAGCCTTCCCGATGGATGTAGTGCTGCCGCTATTTCAATACAGCGCGCCGTATGCTCACCTGCACGGGGCTGACGTTCGCCCGATGCCCTTGTGCTAGTATCACATGATCTAGCTGAACCCCGTCCCCTACCGCCAAGCATGGAGGGCTCTCATGGCACTGATTCAACAGGATCTCGTTGCAGGCAGTGAAGATCGACTTCTCACCTTGGATACCGACACCAATTTACAGTGGTTGAATCTTTCCCAGACGGCCGGACGATCCTATCAGGAAATTATGGGCGGATTCGGCCAATTCACGACGACGCATGGCTTTCAGTATGCCGACGGTCGTCAGATCGGCGAGTTATGTGGGCATGCCGGTATCACAAAAGGCCTGACGGAACCAGCCCTCACGCCTTCCCCCAATGATGCCCGGAATCACCAAGGGATTCAGACCCTCCAAAACCTCATGGACGGCAAAGTGTTTCATGCAGAGACCAACGTGATTACCAGCCGCGGCATCATGAAGCCTCCAGCCCCGCCGCCGGACGTGCCGACGAGAATTCTCGGAACCATTCGACTGTCTCTCAGTCTCTTGAATATCACGGGCTCGCATGCGGAAAGCGAGGGCCCGACCGCGAGCCCGCAGACCGGCGATCCGGAAATCGGTTCGTATTTGGTCCGCAGTCAGCCCCAGGCGTAATACAACCACCAACGGGAGAGGTACGGTCCGACAACAAGACGGCACGACACGATCAACTCACTCCAAATACGTGGGCCCCGGCTTCGGTTGAAGCCGGGGCCCGTTCTGCCGCCACATCACACCTTTCAGCCGTGAGGGTATTACATCACATCAGGCTCAGTGTCTCTCGCGCCTGGGCCAGTTCGGTTCGATGCCGGCGCAGTGCGGGACCGAAGGCGGATTTACTGACCTCTTGTTCATACTCCTGCATCCTTCGCTCCAGAGGGGCGAGCGCAGCACTCAAGTGTTTGACCAGTTGCTTGCCGCCCCCTGTGAGCCACTTCAGCTGGCGGCCTGCATATTCGAGATCCTTCAGCGAATAGCGGACGGATTCGATTTCTTCAAGGCATCGGTACCGAGCACGGGCGAGGTCGTGTTGGTTGAGACCGGCCTTTTTCCAACCCGACTTCCCTGTCTTGCCTGATCCCCACATCACAAGCCGCTCGAACAGGATGGCACCCATGGTGAAGGTGAAGGTCGCATGCAGGATCCCGCGCAAGGGTCGCAGTGTGCGCCGCCAAGGCGAATAAAAAATCTCCTGATTGTGATCGTGCTGATACATCACATCATTGCGCAGTAGGAGATTGAGGTGGTGATGGCTGTTTTCGTGGATCAGGTCATCGATCAGGTCCAATTGATCCCGATCAAAACAGTTGATGGCCGATAACCCCGGGCGGTGCCGATAACTGAAGCTGACGACACCGTCAGCTTTCAACGGCACGATGCGGGAGGTCAGCAACGCCAACAACCGATCCCCTTCCGGCCAGGCGGCGGCAATGACCGATAACGCCCGGCGCATGCGCACTGCGACTTCCGGCTTCGTCGGTCGCACACCGATCGGCGCCTTGTCCTTTCCATACACAAGTGTCGGCCCAAGAACGAGTGATCCGTATCGGCTCTTCCGAAGCGGCAACGGGTCGAATCGACGCCAATGCCACCGCTCCTGACTGCCGCACGTCATCATGGGATAGGTGCGATCACCGACCAACAGCTCGATCCCTGACGCCGTGATCAGGAACTCCCCTTGGCCCTGAGCGCGCTGCAGTGCGGAACGGACCGCTCCGGTCGCCTCATAGAACACACCGGTGGTCCCTACTGCGCAGCCCCAGGGCAATTCCACCCGTTCAACATTCGCAGCTAGATCACAGGGCAGCAGCCAGGCGTCCCGCCGCTGTTTCTCCACCCATGCACAGGCGAGCCGAGGGGCCAAACACACGGACTCTTGCGTGATTTCCCGCGCCAACCGATGGCAGAGCACCGTCAAACGCCCCAGGAGCAGCCGCGGTTCCGGTTTGCCGCGAGGGAAGATCTCATCGGCATAGCCATGTTCGTAAAATTTCTCTCTAAACTCCGCACGCAACTGTTCAGCAATATCCCGCCGGGACCGTTCCTGCCGCACTTGGGTCACGATATCGACGAGATACAGCAAGTCATTCAGTGACTCGATCCATCCCACGACTTTCCAGTTTCCATACTCAGCTTGCGGGAGAGCCCGTCCGAGAGACAAAAACCAGTCGATCGGCAACTCAAACGTGCAGACGGCGTCGGCATAGTTTCGTGTGAAATCACGGCACAGGTCCTTCAACAATCCTTGCATCGATCGCCGGAATTCTTCCATCAACCGCTCGAGCATCCGTGCATCAAGAACCGTCATTGCTTATCGCCTTTCTGAATCGAAAATAGCCGCGCGCACTCTACGCGACTGCTCGATCGCTGACAAGCACGCACAGGACCCTGTGGAATGAAGTGCACGACACAATGGGGAAAGCCCGTAGATGAGGGAAAATCAGCAGTGAAGAAAAGGATACGGAGATGCCGTGGGATACACCGACAGCACATCGGCCGTCGAGGACATCCCCGCGAAACCAAGGCAGGCTTCGCGGGGAAACGATTTACGCCGAGCGCCTGATCAAATCAAACAGAAACGGCTTCTCGGGGACCGAGGCAGGGACCGGACGAAGATGGGAGTTCTGTACCATCCGATGTCGTTGAATCAAGGTATCCACCACATTGCCGCAGCTGAGGCAGCGGTGACCACGCAACCGCATGGGGTGATAACTTTCCTGGAGATCGACCAAATCGTCCATCACCATGAGTCCTTCACATCGCGTGCATGTCATGAGTCGCCTCCCTTCGAACAGCCTCTGAGATCCCCGTCGAGACGGGACGATCTGTTGCCCATTCGTACAACTCAACAACCTGGTGCGATGGAGAGAAGCAATGTAGATGCCACGGGCTCTCGGACGTATATGATGATTTGGCCGGATGAGTCCCTTCTGTCAAACGTGATCGGTTCGTGCCAACCGGGCTCTTTGTGACCGAATTGGTCTCATGGGACAAAAATGGGTAGAATCGGCTACACAACTGCCAACGTTCCCTCCCCGGTACGGTTCAGAGCATGTGGCCGGACACATCGGGAATGGCGAAATTGGCATCGCGGGCAAAAAATGGCGCTTACTGCGACAGAAATTGGTTCCATTGTCCAAGAACTGGCACCAGCTCTCGCCGATGGGTGGATTCAGAAAATTTCTCAACCGCTTCCCGACACCCTCATCCTGGAGATCCGTGTCCCCGGACATACTCGCCGGCTACTCTGTTCCATGCGCGATGACACGGCGCGTATCCATTTCGTTCATCAACATCTGCCCAATCCTCCGACCCCGCCCTCCTTCTGCCAACTGCTTCGGGCTCGGATCCAAGGCGCCCACATCGATACTCTTCAACACCTGTCCGGCGATCGAATCGTTCGTCTTGATCTCACCAGCCGGGCCGGCCCCGTCTCTCTCGTCGCAGAACTCTTCAGCCGCAATGCGGATCTCCTCTTCCTCGACGGAGAGGGCGTAGTGATCGCCACACTCCGTCACCATAAAGACCGCATCGGCCAACCCTACCAGGCACCGGCGGCTGCACCGTTTCGATCGTCATCTCGCGAGGCGGTCGTTCAAGAACCGGGCAGGCAGCCGCAGACGGACCAGGATCCCTTTCCGCTTTCATCCAAATTCGAAGCGTTCTATCGGGACCGCGAGGCAGAGTTGTCGCACCAGGCTCAGGCGCGCGAACGGGAATCTGGACTGCGGAAACATCTCAAAAAGCTCATGCGCCGCATGGCCGCCCTCCGCCAAGACCTCGAACAGGCCGGACGCTATGAACTCTACTCGCGGTATGGCGAATTGTTGAAGGCGAATCTAGGGCTGCTCAAGAAGGGGCAGAGCACGGTTTCAGTGGTCGACTATTACGATGAACAATTGCCTGAACTGACGATTCCACTCGATCCGACCAAAGGACCGCAGGCCAATATGGACGCGTACTTTGCGAAGTATCATAAATTCGTGTCGGCCCAACGCGAAATCACGCCACGTCTGGCTTCGATCGAAACAGAAATTCAGCAGATCCAGGCAGAATTGGATACCATTAAACAGGGAACCTGGCAGCCACCGAGTACGGAAAGACGCTCTGCGGCACGAGGAACTCCGTCTCTACGGCGGAAGCGCGTCAGCGACGGAGAACCCCGTGGTCCATTCCGTCGTTTTGTCTCATCGGACGGCCATCCCATTCTGGTCGGTCGCAACGCCCGCGAGAATGATGACCTCACCTTCGGGCTCGCGAAGAGCGAAGATCTCTGGCTGCATGCTCGCGGCACGCCCGGTTCGCATGTCGTAGTGCGGTTGGACAAGGGTACCGAGCCCCCTCCCGAAACCATACGAGACGCGGCCACACTGGCTCTCCTCTACAGCGATCTGAAGAAAAGTGGGAAAGGTGACGTGATCTATACTCGCCGCAAGTGGGTCAAAAAGGCCAAAGGGCAAGCAGCAGGCGCTGTGACCGTGACACAGGAAAAGTCTATCTACGTCACACTCGACAAATCACGCCTGGATGCCCTGAAATCCAGAAGCGCACAGCGATGACATATCCCCGTGGTTGATTGCGAATCTTCAATCCCAAACTGAGTTTGCATCCCCATCATCCGCCCTCGCCTGCCTTCCCATCGATAATCAAGACATGGTAGAGTGCCCGCATATGGGCACCATGCTTGACACACGCGACTGGTTTCCCATTCTGAGCACGCTGCTGCAAACCAACACTCTCCACCAATTCGACGAACGACTCCAACAGGAACTCAGTCAACGTCTAGCCTGCAACGTCATCGGCCTCTATCTCTACAGTGAGACGGCCGCCGCCTTTTCGCCGGTTTCGGAAAGCTTGCGTGATCCGACTTCACCCGCCTACCCCATCGCGCAATTACCTGCTGCCGGCACCATCAAGGAAGCAGCAGTCCTTGCCGGACAGGCGATCCTGACGGACGATCTCAGCACGTCACCCTGGACGGAAGCCCGAGCCATCGCACCTCATATCTGCCATGGCACCTCGGTGCTGGTCTCGCCGATCAGAATGCCCTTGGAATCGGCAACTGGCACACCAGCCAAAACACTGGGAGTCATCGCCGCAGTCGCGCCCGGCAAACCGGGAGCGTTCTCCGAGGAGGACCGGACATGGCTCGACCTGCTGAGCCGGCACATCGCCCCGGTTTTGACCGCCGTGCTCACGGCTGAAGAACGGGACACGCTGGTGGCCATCAACAAACAGGTGGTGCTGGGCACTCTCACGCTCGACAACCTGATCCATTCGATTCAGCCGATCCTCCGCGAAGTCATCCACCACGACGTCACCGGCCTCGTGCGGTTTGTCGGCGAACCTCACAATCGTTGGTTCGACATCGTGGCTTGCGAGGGGGTCGATATCGACCAAGACGTCTTGCGGCAATTTCCGTTCGAGCAGATGGCCGCCGCCGAAATCCTCACCACCGGCAAACCCCTTCTGCTCACCGGCCACAACCAAGAACGATTTGCCGAACACCGCTATTTCGAGTCACTCGGCGTATACTCCGCCATGCTCTGCCCGCTCCTCGTCCAAGGAGCGCCCTATGGTTTCCTGGCCATCGGCAGCAACCGGCGAAACGCCTTTTCCGAACGCGACCTCGCGTTGACGGAACAAATCGGCTTCCACCTGTCCCATGCCATCACCAATCTCTCCGCCTATGACCAGATCCGACGGCTCAAGGATCAACTGGAGCAGGAAAACGTGTACCTGCGTGAAGAAATGGGCGCCGCCCTGGATCTGAAAAGCCTCGTGGGGGATAGCGTCGCACTTCAGAAATCGCTCCGAGCCATCGAAATGGTCGCACCCACCGATTCCACGGTGTTGATTACGGGAGAAACCGGCACCGGCAAGGAACTGGTGGCTCAGGCCATTCATCGATTGTCCCCCCGCCGGCAAAAAACCCTGATCACCGTAAACTGCGCAGCGCTGCCGCCGACACTCATCGAATCCGAACTCTTCGGCCACGAAAAGGGCGCTTTCACCAGCGCGACGGCCCGCAAACTGGGCCGGTTCGAACTCGCCCATGGCGGAACGATTTTTCTCGATGAAGTCGGAGAACTGCCCATCGATGTCCAGATGAAACTCTTGCGCGTCCTCGAAGCACAGGAGTTCAATCGAGTCGGTGGAAGCCATACCATCCGTGTGGACGCGCGTGTGCTAGCCGCGACGAATGTCGATCTGGAACAGGCCATCAAATGCGGCGCATTTCGGGCCGATCTTTTTTATCGCCTGAATGTCTTCCCGCTTCGCCTGCCGGCGCTGCGGGAACGCCGCGACGACATCCCCCTGCTCGCTCGTCACTTTGCCAAGAAATACGGCCTTCGACATCGTAAGCCGGTGACGCGCATCAGCAGTGCCGCACTGAAGACCCTGTCCGCCTATGATTGGCCGGGGAATGTTCGGGAACTGGAACATCTTATGGAACGCGCGGTGATCGTCAGTCAGGGATCTGTCCTCACGATCGATGAGCTGGAGGGACTCGGCCTGAGCCAGGAGCGGCCCTCCTCGCCTCGCACATTGGCGGAAGCCGAACGGGCACACATCGTTGATGTGCTGGTTCGCACCAATTGGGTTTTAGCGGGAAAGCAGGGAGCCGCTGAAACATTGGGCATGAAACGATCCACCCTGCAACATCGCATGAAAAAATTAGACATCAGCCGCCCCCCGAGACATATCCTATAGATGCCCACATATGGGCACCACTCGTTCGATCTGCCAATATCTCGGCAGATACCATTAGAGACTATCTCCCGCTCGCATTCCAACACATCCCATATTCATTATTTGTTTCAGAGAGATATGAACGCGAATCGTGGTCAGTCTTAATCTGGCATTGCCCCTGCTTTCTGTTGGTTCCATGCCACCCATTGCTTCACAACTGACACCAGAGGTCGTCGGTCGTGAGATTCAGGCCTATGTCGACGAACGGCAGCGCCAGTTGCTTCCTTCAGGCGAGGCGAGCAGAGAGGGCCGCCGCTTCTCCTGGTGCGGAGATATTCTCGACTTCCTGACAGACGGACTTGCCGAGCGATTGGCCCCTATGGGAATTACCTTCACCACACCATTTCCCGGTCCCTTACGCCTCATGGATGAAGTGCAGCAGCCCGACGGCCGGCATGTGCGGCGATTCTGGACCGTCGCCCTGCATGGGGGGTGTCCACTTGCCAGAATCTGCACGTTGTTCTTTCATCGACACGATCAAATCAGCCTTCCACAGGCGCCTCTCGTCATGGCCTTTGCGCCCGACCACAACGCCGGCGAGAATGGCGAGTGAACTACGTGGCGCTCAGGATGCTCTTCGGCGATCGCGCGAAGTACCTCATGCTGCTCTGCGGGCTGACCTTTGCGGTCATGTTGATCGTGCAACAGGGATCGATTTTCTGGGGCCTCATGATGTGGTCCCAATCGAGCATCAGCAATATCAATGTGCCGATCTGGGTCACCGACCCGGGGATCGGACAGGTCGACGAAGTGAAACCCATCGCCGATACCGCGGTGGATCGGGTGCGAAGCGTCTCCGGGGTAGAATGGGCCGTGCCCCTGTACAAAGGCGTGTTACGCGCTCGCCTCTCCAACGGGGATTACCATCAGATCACGTTGACCGGATTGGATGCTCCCACGCTCATCGGCCGCCCAGCCGAAGTGCTGGAAGGACGCTTTGAAGATATTTTGGAACCTGATGCCGTCGTGCTGGATCAATGGGCCGTCGAACGTATGGGTGGGCCCTCGATCATCGGTATCGGGACGATTTTTGAGTTGAATGATAAATTGGCTCGGGTGGTTGCGATTGCGAAAACGCAGAAGAGCTTCACGAACATTCCCGTGGTCTATACGACCTACGAACGCGCCGTTCGCTACGTCCCCCGTGAGCGCCGCACGCTGTCGTACGTGCTCGCCAAGGCGAAAGACGGCATACCTGCGGCCGAGGTCACCGCCCGCATCCATGAACAGACCGGACTGGGAGCATTCAGTGCCGAAGAATTCGGCTGGAAGACCATCAGCTGGGTCCTCAAAAATACTGGGATCGGCATCAACTTCGGCACCACGATCATTCTGGGTTTTATCGTCGGCATGGCGATCGCTGGACAAACATTCTATCTGTTTACGGTCGAAAACCTCAAACAGTTCGGCGCGCTCAAAGCCATGGGCGCCTCGACCGCCACACTCGCGCGGATGATCCTGCTGCAAGCTTTCACTGTGGGACTCACCGGCTACGGGATCGGCATCGGCCTTGCCACGGGGTTCGGGGTTCTTTCAGCCAAAGGCGGCGGTTTGCCCTTCGTTGAAACCTGGCAGCTACTACTAATGGTACTCCTGGCGCTGTTGGGCATTTGCACACTCTCGGCCTTGATCAGCATTACTAAACTGGCGCGGCTGGAACCGGCCATCGTCTTTCGGTGAAATCCATGGATGGTCCAGTACACAGCGTAGTGCCGAAACAGGGCTCGCCTTCCCTGGCAGTGCAGGTGCGAGGCCTGGTGAAGTCGTTTGGAACCGGCGAAACCACCGTCACCGTGCTCAAGGGGATCGACCTCGATGTGCATTTCGGCGAGTTGTTGCTCTTGGTCGGCGAATCCGGCGGAGGCAAGACCACCTTGCTGTCGGCCATTGCCGGAATTCTCGATATCGACGCCGGCGACCTCGAGGTGTTGGGGGCGTCGCTCACGAACATGACCGCCGGCACGCGAACCAGTTTTCGAGGACAGAAAATGGGATTTGTCTTTCAACAATTCAACCTGCTGCCCGCACTGACAGCCGCGGAGAACGTCGCCATCCCGCTCTTGATTCAGGGCTTGCGGAGGCATGAGGCTATTTCGCGCGGGCGCCTCATGCTGGAACGCGTGGGACTCGGCGATCGTACGGAATTTCTGCCCCGGAATCTTTCAGGAGGACAACAACAACGCGTCGCCGTCGCGCGCGCCTTGGTCAATGACCCCCAACTCCTGGTCTGCGATGAACCAACCGCCGCCCTCGACGGGCCCAACGGGCAGAAGATCATGGAACTGATTCGCGACGTGGGCCGAGCGCCAAACCGTTGCGTCATTGTGGTTACTCATGACAGCCGGGTCTTCCACTTTGGTGATCGCATGGCGGAATTGACTGACGGCCGCATTGTGGGCGTCCATCCGATTCACCCGGAGGCGACGGCATGATCATTCTCAATCGCCTCAGTGTCTGGCTCGCACTGGTATGCACCGGGTTCGCCGCCTGGTCCGTCCTGACCGCCGGCAACACCGCCCCCATGCCGACACCAGTCGTCGAACCACCCCGCTCTCCATTTGAGACCACCGTTGCAGCAAGCGGCATCATCGAAGCAGCCAATGAGAATGTGCGTATCGGCCCCCCGGCTGCTGGACTGGTGACCAAGGTCTTTGTCGCGGTCGGGGATGCGGTGCGCGAAGGCGATCCGCTGTTGCAATTAGATGATCGCGATCTTCGCGCGCAGTTGGTGGCCAGGCAAGCAGCCATCCCGCCGGCAGAGGCGCAGATGGAAGAGCAGAAGTACCGTATCGGCGATCTCGACACACAACTCAAACGATTGAAATCCGTGCGCGACAGCCGGGCGGTCAGCGACGACGATGTCAAACGCACCTGGTATGCCGCGGAAATGGCCAAACGCGCCATGAGTCGGTTTGAGGCGGCACTCAAACAGGTCATTGCGCAACGGGATGAAACGCAGTTGCTGCTGGATCGGCTGACCGTCCGCGCGCCACGCGCCGGCACGATTCTCCAGGTGAATATTCGAGCAGGGGAGTTCGCGCTGACGACCGGCGCCACCGAGCCACTCATGCTGTTGGGCGACATGCAACAATTGCAGGTCCGCGCAGAAGTGGATGAAGTCAACGCCCCGCTCGTCGCCCCGCAGCGGCCGGCCGTCGCCTACTTGAAGGGCAACACGGCTCAAACCATTCCGCTGAGCTTCGTTCGCATCGAACCGTACATCGTCCCTAAAAAGTCGCTGACCGGTGACAACAACGAACGGGTAGACACCCGCGTCCTTCAAATCATCTATCGCTTTGAGCGGCCGGCGTTCCCCGTGTACGCGGGACAGCAGGTTGATGTGTTCATCGAACGGACTCCCTCCGGTGGGGCGAGTCAAATACGACCCGGCGAACGGGCCGGTGAGGTGTCGCAGAAATGAATCGGCGATTTTTTGGATCTCAGATAGCTTCCGCAGTCTTCATGACGCTGACCATGTCATTAACCGGCTGCCTTCAAGGCAACACCTATACACGCCCGTCGGTTGAGACACCCGCCGACTGGACGCATGTCGCTTCCGGCCCTCTCGTCACAGGCGCCTCAGAGAAAACACCTGATGCCGATTGGTGGACAGCGTTTCGAAACGAGGAACTCACGCAATTCGTCGAGCGTGCACTCGCACACAATCACGATGTGCGCCGGGCAGTCTCTCGTGTGATTGAAGGCCGCGCATCAGTGACCACGGCCGGAGCGGGACTCTACCCTCAAGTGAACGTGCAGAGCAGTTACACCAACATCTCCGTCTCGAAAAACACGTTGGCGGGACTCGGATTGGCGACCGGCCAGCAGCCGGGCCCGCAGGTCTTCGCCAGGCCGGGCAGCAGTTTTGATCTTTGGAACGGCGCCGCCGACCTGCGATGGGAACTCGACGTGTGGGGGAGGATCCGTCGTGGAATGGAAGCCGCCTCTGCCGATGCACAAGCGATCGAACAGGATGCGCGGGCGATCGCCCTGACCTTGATCGGCGACGTGGGCCAAGCCTATTTTCGCATTCGTGAGTTGGATGAGCAGATCGAAATCGCGCAACGCGCCCTGGCCCTGCGCCGGGATTCACTGGAGATCATCAGCAAACGGGCGTCAGTGGGGTTGGCCTCCGACCTGGATGTGAAACGGACGGAAGTCCTCGTCGCCGAAAGCGCAGGACAAATTCCCGATTTGATTCGCTTGCGTGCGGTGGAACTCCATCGGCTGGAAGTGCTGACTGGATCAGCACCCGGCGGCCTGACTCTCGCACCGATGCCATTGAGAAAAGTCGTCGTCCAGCCCGACATTCCAGTCGGCCTGCCCGCGCAGTTGCTCGAACGGCGACCCGACATCCTGCAGGCCGAGGCGACCCTGATCGCCGCGAATGCCCGCATCGGCCAGGCACGCGCCTACTTTTTCCCCACCTTCTCCATCACGGGCCAAGGAGGCTTGCAAAGCGCCGAGTTTGCCAATTGGTTCACCGGCAACAGCGCCAACTTCAGCATCGGTCCCTCGGTGACCTTGCCCATTTTTCTCGGTGGGACCAATGTCGCACGGCTGGATGCGGCTGAATCCCGCTACCAGCAAATGTTGGAAGGGTACCAGCAGACCATTCTGCTCGCCTTTCGAGAAGTCGCGGACCTCCTGGTGTCGATCCAGGCCCGCGCCGAGCAACTGACACGCCAACGCGAGCAGGCGGTCGCCGCAACGGCCGCCGTCGGCCTGGCGGAAGTCCGCTATCGAAAGGGCCTTGTGAATTATCTCGATGTCCTCGATGCTCAGCGGACGATGCTGGCGGCGGAGACACAACTCGCGCAAACCGAGCGGGCGAGACTGACCGACATGGTGAGCCTCTACAAAGCGCTCGGCGGCGGATGGCAGCCTTCTGGAACCCTTTCCACTCCGGCATCGAGCTCGATGGCACGGTGAGCATTGCTTTTGCCTCCCCCGCTCATGCCCATCAGCCTGTAACCGCTGCGCGCTGGACTTTCAACTTGAATTTTCCGGCCGGATCGGGCTATCTGACGTTGTGCGATTTCGTAACTTCCATCACGCGGCGGGCCAGACACCGGCCCTGTCTTATCATGCCATTGCCCCTGCGACTTCTGGGAAGGAGCCTCCCATGCGAGACAGTGTCCGCGGCCAGATTTTGGCGCGCCACATGTATCCTGCTTCCATCATTTTGGCACTGGGGCTTGCTTTCCCATTCGGCACACCGGTCTCTTCCGCTTTGCAGGAAAATCCTGCGCCTAAACCCGGCATGCCCGGCACAAATGTCCTGGAAGAGGAGCAGATTCTCTCCACCACCGATAAGATCACGCAACCGGTCGATACTGATGCGGAAGCGATGCGGCACAACGATCTCGGCGTGGCCTTCGTCTTCAAGGGGGATGTGGGGCAAGCCATCGACGAATTCACACACGCCC
The DNA here is from genome assembly GCA_022226935.1 of Nitrospira sp. GTDB lineage: Bacteria > Nitrospirota > Nitrospiria > Nitrospirales > Nitrospiraceae > Nitrospira_A. Next base: position 339,219 of record CP092081.1, on the reverse strand, counting down.
TTCGGCTGCAACCGAATTATTTTGCCGCGCACCTGAACCTGGCCAATACACTGCTCGATATCGGTCGGCATGATGCGGCCATGGTTGAATTCAAAGAAGCCTTGCGACTGAAGCCGGATGACCCCAAAACGCACAATGATCTGGGGGTGGCGCTCAAGGAGATGGGAGATCCGGCCGGGGCCATCGCGGAATTCAGGACCGTGTTACGCCGCAATCCCACGGATGTGAATGCGCACAACAACCTGGGAGTGGCGCTCAAAGCCATGGGTGATCTGGATGGGGCGATTGCAGAATATCGCACGGCGGCGAGCCTGCAACCGAACGATGTGAACGCACATTTCAATCTGGCGCTCGGACTCATGGAGAAACATCAACCGGAGGCCGCCATCGCGGAATTCCGTACGGCACTGCACCTGCGACCCAACGATGCCAAAATTCGCTTCAACCTTGGGCACGCGCTCGCTGGCCTAGGGCAACGCATGGAGGCCGCCCAGGAACTCAGACAATACCTTCGCCTCGAACTCGATACGCCCGCCAATCGGCGATGGTTGGAACAGGCCGAGGCCAAACTACGCGAATTGGAAATGCCGTAGGAAAGCGATCCGCGGTCTCTGAACCACCAGGACTACGTATAGCCTGCATCGCCGACAGGATAATTTTTTCGACACCCTCTCGCCGACAACGCCCTAATTAGAGTACAGTCCTCAACTCGCTCACTGAACAGGGACTCTGATGCGCCGGCACCTCACTATGGCCTCGTCTGTTCGTCTCGGGATTCTTGCAGGCTCGCTCATGACGATGATCTGCAGCGGCGCTCTATGGCCGGACAACGTACCCGGAGCGGAGGACGCCGAGAGCGATCCGCACCACCAGCGGCAATGGACGTTCGATAGTTCTTCTCCGGGAATGCTGCCAGGCTCATATACCGTCGGAACGCTGTTCGACGGCCGACCGGCCGGGGAATGGAAAATCCTCATCACCGACCGCGCAAAGAGTGCGTCCCAAGTGCTCGCCCAACTCCAGGCCAAAGGGACGGATCAGACGCACAAAGTGCTTCTTTTCGAGGGAACCGAGAGTACCAACATCGATGTCGAGGTCTCTTATCTCGCCGTGGCCGGAAAAGCCGATTTCGGCGGCGGGCTGCTGTGGCGGGCAAAGGACGACCGGAATTACTATCTTTTGAGAGCGAGTCTGGTAGAGCAGAAGGTACGAGTCTATCGCGTCGTGAACGGGGTGCAGCAGGTTGTGAAACAGATCGATCGCCCGCTCCCGGCCACCGGCTGGCATAAGCTGCGTATCGTGCAACGCGGCTGCGAAATCAAAGCCATCTTCGATGAGACCGTCCTGTTCCGTGCCTGTGACACGGCGTATACCAGCGGGCGGATCGGACTCTGGACCAAAGCCGACGCGGTCACGTATTTTGACGATCTCACGCTCAAGCTGCTCGACTAACCGTTAGCTTTCCTCCCATTCTCCCTGCTTGCCACGCACGAGCCACTCACATCTCCGGCGCGAGTCGCGCCATACAGCCATCTTCAGCTTTGCACATTTTGAACGGGATACCACATTTCTCAACGGACCGGTCGGTAAGAATTTTCTTCCGGGCGTTCGGGCAAAAAAATGGGGCAGCCACCACAAGGATGACTGCCCCACGAGCTGTTACAAAGTCAGGCGTTACCAGCGATCGCGCTTGCCACCACGATCGTTGAATCCCCCGCCTCCGCCGCTCCGTCCAGGACCGCCTGAACGAGGCTCCTGCGGACGCGCTTCATTGACCGTCAATGTCCGGCCACCCATGTCCGTCCCATTGAGAGCGGAAATCGCCTTCTGCGCCTCGTCTGAAGAGGCCATTTCGACGAATCCGAACCCTCTCGATTGGCCGGTAAATTTGTCCGTAATGATACGGGCCGATTCAACCGCCCCGTGCACCGCGAACAAATCGCTCAACTGCTGTTCGGTTGCCGAATACGGCAACCCGCCAACATAAATTTTAGAACCCATGTGGGTCCTCCTCTTGGGTAGTGACATTGTCTTGAACGAAGGAAAGAAAGGGAAAGGACGGGCCGAAGAC
>CP092081.1:68901-337048 GCA_022226935.1 Nitrospira sp. | reverse complement strand
TTCGGTCTGCCTAATATCCTCAAAGGAGAGGTGGATGAATTCACGCGTAAAGAATTTATTGTTCTGGGTCGTGGTCGGCCTGTTCATGATTTTGTTGTTCAATTTGTTTAGCGTGCCGACCCATGCGCCGGAAGATGAAGTCATATTCAGCGATTTCATGGCCAAACTCGATAAGGGCGAAGTCATGAAGGTCACGATCAAGGCCAATCACATCAGCGCCATTCTCAAAGACCAAAGCCGAATTCGGACGTATACCGCCGAATATCCGGAATTGGTGAAGCATTTGCGCGAAAAAGACGTGCAGATTGAAGCGCGGCCACCCGACGAAAGCCCGTGGTACATCACCTTCTTGGTGACGTGGGGCCCTTTCATTCTGTTCCTCGGACTCTGGTTCTTTCTCATGCGCCAGATGCAGATTGGCGGCAACAAGGCCTTGTCCTTCGGGAAAAGCCGCGCTCGCATGCTGACCGAAGAGCGCAAGAAGGTGACGTTTTCGGATGTGGCCGGCATTGAAGAAGCCAAGGAAGAAGTCCTGGAGATTATTGAGTTCCTCAAAGATCCGAGAAAGTTCCAGAAACTCGGCGGGCGCATTCCGAAGGGTGTCCTCATCGTGGGCCCTCCTGGAACTGGAAAGACTCTCCTTGCCAAGGCGATTGCCGGTGAGGCGGGAGTGCCGTTCTTCAGCATCAGCGGTTCAGATTTCGTTGAAATGTTCGTCGGGGTCGGAGCGTCTCGGGTACGGGACCTGTTCGAGCAGGGCAAGAAACACGCCCCCTGCATCATCTTCATCGATGAAATCGATGCGGTCGGCCGTTTGCGTGGCGCAGGCCTTGGCGGAGGTCACGATGAACGTGAGCAAACCTTGAACCAATTGCTGGTTGAAATGGATGGGTTTGATACGACGGAAGGTGTCATTCTGATTGCCGCCACGAACCGTCCCGACGTGCTGGATCCGGCCTTGTTACGCCCCGGTCGTTTCGACCGCCAAGTGGTCGTGAATAGACCGGATTTGCGGGGCCGATCGGAAATTTTGAAGGTCCATACCAAGAAAGTGCCTCTCGCGACGGATGTTGAGCTGGAGAAGATTGCTCGAGGTACGCCGGGATTCTCCGGGGCCGATCTCGAAAATCTGGTCAACGAAGCGGCGCTGTGGGCGGCTCGTCTGAACAAAAAAGAGGTCGAGCTGATCGACTTCGAAATGGCGAAGGATAAAGTGTTGATGGGCGCGGAGCGGAAGAGCATGGTGCTCACCGACGAAGAAAAACGCACGACAGCCTACCATGAAGCCGGCCATGCGCTCATGGCGAAGCTGTTGCCCGGAACAGATCCGGTGCATAAGGTCACGATTATTCCTCGCGGCCGAGCGCTCGGCGTGACCATGCAGCTTCCGACCGACGATCGCCACAATTATTCGAAGGATTTTCTCTACAACAATCTCGCTATTCTCATGGGCGGGCGTGTTGCAGAGGAGTTGGTGTTGCATGATGTGACGACCGGAGCGGGTAATGATCTGGAGCGCGCGACGGACCTCGCCAGAAAGATGGTCTGCGAATGGGGCATGAGTGAAAAGCTGGGTCCGCTGACCTTTGGCCGGAAAGAAGAGGAAATTTTCCTCGGCCGAGAGCTTGGGTCAAAGCGTGATTTCAGCGAGCAGGTTGCTCTAGAGATCGACCATGAAGTCCGGCGCCTCGTCACGGAAAACTATGAACGCGCGAAGCAAATCCTGACCGATAATATGACCAGCCTGAAAGCGCTGGCCGAAGCGTTGCTCGAAAAAGAAGTGTTGGACGCATTGGAGATCGATCAGATCCTTATTCAGGGATCCTCATCACAGACGGTTCCTGCCTAAATCGTATACTCCCTGCTTTGCAGGAGCGCCCGGGTAGGTGCTCCTGTGAAGCATGTTCCTCTTGTGAGTTCCAGGCCAGGGGTTGGGGAAGCCTGCTATCCTCGTCGGGTGTTGCGCTCCCGATCCTTTCTCTCGTCGGCTCACATCATTCCATCGTATGCCGTTCCTGATTGCGCCTAAGGACTTGCCTTGACCCTAGAGCATCCATCGTCATTCCGCCCTGCGGTCATTACGGCGGGACCCTACCGGATCGTTATCCACTCGAATCCGCTCGTCATGGGTGTCCTCAATGTCACGCCAGACTCGTTTTCGGATGGGGGATCGTATGTCACGGTTGAACGGGCGGTGGATCATGCCAGACAGATGCAGGCTCAAGGGGCCGATATCATCGACATCGGCGCTGAATCCTCTCGGCCTGGGGCACAACCCATCGACGAAAGCGAGGAGTTGCGCCGATTGATCCCTGTCGTGGAAGCCGTGCGAGAGGCCGTGTCCCTACCTATTTCTGTCGATACCACGAAAGCGGCCGTGGCCCGTTCGGCCATCCAAGCCGGCGCCGTGATCGTGAACGATATCAGCGCATTGCAGAGCGACCCGTTGATGGCCGCGTTGGTGGCTGAGACCGGCGTCGCCGTGGTGTTGATGCACATGCAGGGGACGCCGCAAACCATGCAACAGTCGCCACGGTATGGAAATGTGGTGGAAGAGGTCACGGCATTCCTCCAGCAACGAGCTCAGGAGGCGATCACCCGCGGTATCCGGCCAACTCAAATCATCCTTGACCCGGGCTTCGGTTTTGGTAAGCTCCAAGAGCATAACCTTCACATGCTCGCGGAGTTCGAGGCGTTCGCGAAATTAGGGTACCCGGTGCTCGCCGGAGTATCCCGGAAACAGTTTATCGGGAATCTCATCCGGCAACCGGTCCATGAACGGGAATATGGGAATGCCGGGGCCGTTGCGGTGGCCGTGTTGAAAGGCGCCCACATTATTCGTGTGCATGACGTGCGAGCGATGAAAGAGACGGCCACGGTCGTGTCAGCCATTTCCCGTCACGCGCGTTCTTCTGTAGAGGTATCCAATGCGTAAATTGTTCGGCACAGACGGCGTTCGCGGGGTCGCGAATCTTGAACCCATGACCAGCGAAATCGCCATGCAACTCGGCCGTGCGGCCGCTCATATTTTCATGCGCCGGGCGGGTCGGCATCAGGTCGTCATCGGAAAAGACACGCGTTTGTCCGGGTATATGCTGGAATCGGCCTTGACCTCGGGCATCTGTTCGATGGGCGTCGACGTGCTGCTCGTGGGACCCTTGCCGACCCCTGCCATTGCGTTTCTCACGCGAAGTTTACGCGCGGATGCGGGCGTGGTGATTTCTGCCTCGCATAATCCGTATCAAGACAACGGGATTAAATTTTTCTCCAATGAAGGGTTCAAACTTCCCGATGACGTCGAGGCGCGCATTGAACAGTTGATCATTTCCGATGAGATCAAACATCTGCGGCCGACTGCGGATGCGATCGGAAAGGCCTATCGCATCGGTGATGCGGAAGGTCGCTATATCGAATTTGTCAAACGGTCGCTCCCCCGGGACCTCGATTTTCAAGGGATTAAATTAGTGGTGGATTGCGCCAACGGCGCGGCTTACAAAGTGGCCCCTGCGGTGCTACGGGAGTTGGGGGCCGACATTGAAGTCATCGCCAATGCTCCCGATGGTATGAACATCAATGATCACTGCGGTGCCGTGCATCCGGAGCGACTGCAGGAGGCCGTGCGTCGGCATGGCGCGCACATCGGCATTGCGCTCGACGGCGACGCGGATCGCGCGATCTTCGTCTGTGAGCAGAGCCAGATCGTGGACGGGGACCATGTCATGGCCGCGTTGGGACTCGACTTACACGACCAGGGCCAGCTTGCCTCACGGACAGTCGTCGGAACTGTGATGAGCAATTTCGGATTGGAACTGGCCATGAAAAAGGCCGGTATTCAATTGATGCGAACGCCGGTGGGTGACCGGTATCTGATGGAGCGAATGCTGGCGGACGGGTATAACTTCGGCGGCGAGCAATCCGGTCACTTTATTTTCCTAGATCATAACACTACCGGCGACGGCTTGATTTCGGCCTTGCAGATCCTCTCCTTGATGAAACGCACGGGCAAACCGTTGTCTGAACTCGCGAAGGCCATGACCGCCGTCCCGCAGATTTTGTTGAATGTCAAAGTGAAACATAAGCCGGACTTAAACCAGATTCCAGATATTCAACAGGCGATTAAGACGGCGGAAGCCACTTTGAATGGGAGTGGCCGTGTGTTGGTGCGGTACTCCGGCACCGAAGCGCTGTTGCGGATCATGGTCGAAGGGGAACGGGATGCGACCATTCGTGAGGTCGCCGATTACCTTGCCGATATCGTTCGCGCTCGTATCGGGTAGTACCGGCTCCTTGCCCGAGGTGTCGGATGCTGCCGTTCCTGACGATCATCTTCATCCTCGGAATCGTCCTCGGCTCGTACCTCCAATATTTCCCTCTCAGCATTGCGATGTTCCTCATCGCATCGACCATGGCTGCAGTCTTTGCAGAGCGGCGAGGACGGCTCACCGCGCGGCACAGCAGCCTGCTGCTGGCCTGTCTGTTCGGCGGCTGTCTGTATTGGAGTCTGTACGCTTGGTCGACGTCGCATGCTCCGGTGCCGGACCGTCCTGCCGCTCTTCCATCGACTCTTGTCGGAACGATTGTCGAATCGGTTCGTCATGCCCCCGGCCGGTTGACCGCGCTCGTGCAGGTGACTGCCAGCGATGATCCAGACCTTGCCACGCCGTTCATCCTTCGTCTGACTTGGCGCGAACCGGATCACGATCTTCGACGCGGCCTGCGCATTCGTCTGCGAACCCGTGTGCACGCGCCCTCGGGAACCCTGAATCCGAGAGGATTTGACTACGCCGCGTATCTGGATGCGCAGGGTGTGGATGCCGTGGGATCAGTGTCGGGCGCCGGCGCCATTGAGGTGCTGGGTGCAGATGAGGGGCTGCTGTCGTATCCGATCTCGTCCCATATCGATGCATGGCGCAGCCAGGTGCGGAATGCAGCCGACACGTTGCCACAGCCTGCTCGTGGTCTGTTCCTCAGCTTGACCATCGGGGAGCAGGGCTTTCTTGCGCCGGAGGTGCGCGAGTGGTTCATGACGACCGGGACGGTGCATATCCTTTCCATCTCCGGATCCCATCTCGGACTCATTGCGCTGCTGTCCTTCGCGCTGGTCAGGAAAACCTGCCTCCTCCTTCCTTCCATGGTTCTCCTGGGACTTTCGCGATGGTTGATCCCGAGCAGGCTGGCAGCCGTACTCACCCTCGTCCCGGTGTTGGGATACACTTTGTTGGCGGGTGCGGAGACGGCGACGATTCGTTCGGCCATCATGATTATCATCGGTCTCTGGACCATATGGCTTGGCACCTCGCAATATCTTCTTCACGCCTTGGCGGCAGCGGCCGGCTTGACGCTGCTGGTGCATCCTGCCGCCCTGTACGATATTTCTTTTCAACTCTCCTATGTGTCCGTGTGGGTGCTCGCGCTGGCACTGCAACGGAATCGAGCCATCGACGAATTGCCCTCGCCAACGAAAGGCCTCGCCGGACGAGCCTTCTATTGGGTACAGGAGTCCGTGCGGTTGACGGCCTGGGTAACGTTGGCCACCGTGCCATTGGTGGCCTGCTACTTCAACCAAGTGTCCTGGATGGGGCTTTTCGCCAATTTGCTCATGATACCGTTCGTTGGATTGATTCTATTGCCGATCAGTGTGCTGTCTGCCGCCTGGGTCATCGTCTCGCACAGCAGCACGCTTCCCGGTGCGGGAGTCATTGAACTACTCGGGCAGGGAGTCATTGCTTCGACGCAGTGGCTGGCAGGTCTGCCCGGAGCGGAATGGTATGTGGCTGCGCCGACCGTTCCGACGATGCTGCTGTTCTACCTGCTAGGCTGGGCGATGCTGACTGATCGGCCGGCTCATGCATCCCCGTTGGTCAAACGCGCGATGGCATTGGGGATGGCCTGTCTCATCGTCTGGTGGTTGTGGTCTCCGCGGCCATTCAGTCGGGAGGGACAGGTGCGGGTGACATTTCTCGACGTGGGGCAGGGAGATAGTGCCGTGATTGAATTGCCTAAGAGAGAGGTGGTGCTCATCGATGGCGGCGCCACATATGAGCGTTTTGACATGGGACGTAGCGTCGTCGCGCCCTTCCTTTGGAATCGCGGTATTCGCACTATCGACCATGTGATCGCAACGCATCCTCAACTGGATCATGCCGGCGGACTGGCGTGGATTTTGGTGCATTTCCAGGTCAAGAACTTCTGGACCAACGGCGTCACGCGGAGTGAGGAATTCTGGCGCAAGATCGAGCGGGCGTTGGCCCGACGGCATCTCCAGGCCAACGTTGCAGAGCAGGGGCGACGGATGGTGGAAGATGGGGACTGCGCCATAGCTGTGCTGAATCCGCCGCCGGGCCGTGACGCCTCGTCTGCGGGGAAACAGCCATCGTTGAATAATTTGTCCGTCGTGACGGAGCTCACCTGTGGCGGCCGACGGATGTTGTTCACAGGAGATATCGAGCGGGAAGGCTTGGCGCGTCTGGCACAATCCGGCCATCTTCACCATATCGATTTGCTCAAAGTTCCACATCACGGAGCGCTGAGTTCACTGGATCGTGGATGGCTGAACAGCGTTCAGCCGGAGAGAGCCGTGGTTTCTGCCGGACGCCGCAACCCCTATGGGCATCCCGCCGGTGAGGTCATCGCTGCCTACCAGTCCCTTGAGACGCAGCTATGGAGAACGGATCAGGACGGCGCGGTCTGGGCCGATCTTGACCTGGCTCAACAGTCTCTGACCATGCATGGCACCAGCGAATGGCAGCTTCAACCCGTCTTGATCGCCATGCCTCAATGGTCGATCGAGCAGGACAATTTTCATCGGCTGTGGCGTCGGTGGAATTGGAATTAGCCACGGTCTCTGTCTAGGCCTCGTGACCTCGTATCGTCATCGCCGGGCAGAAATCCCCACTTGACCGATGCCGAATTTGCCGAGTATCCCTTTTTTTCGCCAGTGCGGCCGTCAAATTTGCCGATAGGTGCGAGGGATGCCGGCATAAGTCGGCAATATTGCGCAGTGAGGTGGGAATTTCATCAAGGCATAGCACATGCACACATATTCAACATCTGATTCGGCAGATTTCTGTGTGCAATTGCCAATCATAGATGACCCTTCGAAGGAGAACGCAAGACCGAGCCTCGCGCGACGATGGGCGGGAAAAAGGCTATGCGATGATGGCGAATCGACTGTTGTTTTTGGCCCCGGCACCACCCTCCGATCAACAGGGTGGAGGTGCGTTGCGGATGTTGCACCTGCTCCGGTTCCTCGGGAGCCGGTTTCAGGTGGACCTGATTGCCCCCGCGAGTGATGGGTGGGAGCAAGCACAACGCCTGTTGCAGGGGATGTGTGGGGAGACGACGTTTGTGCCTCCTCAAGGACCGGGCTTATTGGATCGAATCGGCCGGGTCAGCCCTTATGCGAAAGATCGGGCCTTGGCTTTGACCGTGCGTGAGCGGTTGGCAAGTGGCATGTATGGTGCGGTCCATGTCGAAAAGCTGGGAATGAGTGCAGCGTTACCGGCGCAAACGACGATCCCGGTGGTGTTGGACATTTGGTCGTACGGGCTGCCAAGCCCGCTGCGGGTTTTCAGGAGCGGCGACGGAACGACCGGTCGACCGACGCCATTCGTGCGCCGCCTCAAGCTGGGGTTGTATGACCGGTGGTGCTGGCCCGTGACCTCTTGTGTGACGGTGGTCTCCGAGGAAGATCGGGTGCGGTGCGAAAAGGCGCACCCCGGGCAACGTGTCTTGGTCGTTCCCAATGGTGTCGATTGTCAGGCAATCCGTCCGAAAGCCGATCATGCCATGACGTCGCCCCTGTTGCTGTTCACGGGCGACATGGGCGCCGAACCGAATGTGGAGGCCGCAACGGTTCTGGCCACGGAAGTGTTTCCTGCGATTCGTCGCGAGTTCCCGAAGGCGGAACTCCGGCTGGTGGGGAGAAACCCGGATCCGCGGGTGGCTCGACTGGCGGGGCAGGGAATCATGGTTACCGGAGCCGTCCCCGATATGCAGGCCCACCTGCGGGCGGCGACGATCTATGTCGCGCCACACCTCACCGGCTCCGCCACCCGCACGAAATTGTTGGAAGCGATGGCGGCTGGTCTGCCGATTATCACCACGTCGCTCGGGATGGAGGGGATGAAAGTGCAACCGGGGCGTGATTTGCTCGTCGCGGATCAGCCGGCCGATATGATTGAATCGATTCACACGTTGCTCGCCAGTCAGCCCGATCGAGAGCGTTTCGCGCAGGCGGCACGTCACATGGCGGAGGTCTGGTACGATTGGAGCCGCTGTCTTTGGCCGCTGGAGCCTCTCTATCAGAATCTTCTCGCACCGAAGGCCGTGGCTTGTTGAAGGACGATCGCTATTGTGCATCTTCACTCGCCGCGTCATTGTGCCCAGATTGCACTCAGCTCACACCCTGCCTGAGGAATTTGTTGTGTTCTGACCGCCTTCCACGTAGAATTTTCCTCCAGTGCCCGTCGTGGATCGTATGACGATTGAGCAACGCCAACCACTGACACGATGACGTTCATCCCGCATTCCAAGCCTTCGCTAGGACCGGAAGAACTGCGAGCCGTGATCGAGGTGCTTCAATCGGGCCAGATCACCGCCGGGCCGATGGTCGCGCAATTCGAGCGGGGGATGGCAGCCTATATTGGGCTGCAGGGCGCTGTGGCAGTCAGTTCCGGAACGGTCGCTTTGGAATTGGCCCTGCGCGCGCTCGGGGTGGGGCACGGCGACAACGTCATTCTCCCCAGTTACGTGTGCTCGGCCCCCTGGTTGGCGGTGCAACGTGTCGGCGCTCAAGCCAGACTCGTCGATATCAACTCCACCACGTACAATCTCGATCCGCAGAAAGTACGGAAAGCCCGCACGAGCCGGACGCGAGCCGTCATCGTGCCGCACATGTTCGGATTGCCGGCTGATTTGACCAGCCTGCAGGCCTTGGACATGCCGTTGATCGAAGATTGCGCGCAAACGCTGGGCGCCATGGAACAAGGACGCGCAGTCGGCACTGTCGGCACGCTGACGGTCTGTTCCTTCTACGCCACGAAGTTGCTGTGTACCGGTGAAGGCGGCATGGTCTTATCGAACGATGAGGTGTTGCTCGAACGGGTCCGCGCGCTTCGGGAATATGATAAGGCGCCTTCCCTGAATACGTCCGCGGGCAACTGCAAATTGACGGACCTGCAAGCGGCGATCGGCGTCGCGCAACTGAATCAATTGGGAGAGTTTCTCGACAAGCGGTCGGCTTTAGCCGCCTTGTATCGTGACCTATTGCCGGCGGAAGTGTTCACCGCGCCCGTAGTGCCAGCCGGCCGGACGCATGTCTATTACCGCTTCGTGGTGCGGCTGATGAAGGGGTTACAGTCTGCCGACGAACTCACGGACTATCTCTCGCGGCTGGCTCATCGCGGTGTGCAATGCCGTAGACCGGTTTTTCGTCCTCTGCATCGCTATCTCGACTTGCCGGATTTTCCCGCCAGTGATGAGGCAGACTCGTCAGCCATTTCGCTGCCTCTTCATCCCTCGCTGACGGAAGAAGCGGTTCGGCAGGCTGCACACATTTTGCAAGAAGAGCTTCACTGACGCAGGCCGACCTCACCGTGATGTTCTCCCCTTGACCCTCGCCAGACTGATCGGCATGATGTGGCGGATGGCGAACGTTGCGTGACGGCGTCACATTCTTCTCCAACTGACAATCGGAGCCCACTGGTATGGTGCCTACGGTCGAATGGAAAGATGGAGCGGTTCGACTTTTGGATCAAAGCCGCCTTCCGTCGCAGGTCGAGTTTTTGGATTGCCGCGACTATCGTGCTGTCGCACAGGCCATTCGAGAGTTGAAGGTGCGCGGCGCTCCGGCGATCGGTGTGACTGCGGCGATGGGCGTCGCCCTCGGCGCGCAGAATGTCACCGTCGACGAGTATCCCGCGTTCGTAAAACAGGTCGACGCGATCTGCGATCACCTGGCAGCTTCGCGCCCGACAGCGGTGAATTTGTTTTGGGCCATCGCGCGCATGAAGCACAGGCTGGCGTCGCTCAACAACCAGCCGATCGCGGAGATCAAGCGTGAGTTGATCCGGGAGTCGCAAGCCATCCTCGACGAAGACATCGCGCTCTGCAAGGCCATGGGCCAGCATGGTGCGAGCGTGATCCACAGCGGCCAGACGATCTTGACCCACTGCAATGCCGGCGCGTTAGCGACGGCCGGATACGGAACCGCGCTTGGCGTGATCCGGGCTGCGTGGGAACAGGGCAAGCAGATTCGTGTGATTGCCGACGAAACCAGACCGGTTCTGCAGGGCGCGCGGTTGACCGCCTGGGAACTGATGCAGGACCAGATTCCGCTCACGCTGATTACCGACAATATGGCCGGGAGCCTCATGCGTCAGGGGAAGATTCAGGTCTGCGTCGTCGGCGCGGATCGGATCGCGGCCAACGGCGATGTGGCCAACAAAATCGGCACTTACTCGGTCGCCGTGCTGGCTCGGGCGCATGGGATTCCGTTTTATGTTGCCGCGCCCTACAGCACGATCGATCTGGCGACCAAGACGGGCGCCGATATTCCCATCGAAGAGCGGAGCCCACTTGAAGTAACGTCCATCCACGGTAGCCATCCTGTCGCTCCGGCCGGCGTGACCGTCTACAATCCGGCGTTCGACGTGACTCCGGCCGAGTTGATCACCGGCATCATCACGGAACGGGGCATTTTCCAACCGGGAGAGCTCGCCGACGCCTTTGGGACGCAGCAGGTTGCGGACAAGTCCGGCGTCATTGCCTAACACTCTGTATGGGGGAAGGGTGGGAATCTAGCCCGCCCTTCGCCTGCGGAGGAATCTCAGCACCCTTTATCTTGCCAGCACTTCCGCCGCTTCTTTATAATGCCGCGAGAGTAGGCGCGTGCGATATTTTTAGCTGAAGGAGCTGACGATCCATGAGTGAACGAACCCTTGCCATCATCAAGCCGGACGCCGTGAAGAAGGATGCCATCGGCGACATTATTCATCGATATGAAAAGGCGGGGTTGAAGCCGGTCGCCATGCGTCTGATGCACCTGTCCAAAGCGACGGCGCAAGGGTTTTACGCCGTCCATAAGGCGCGCCCCTTCTTTGACAGCCTGTGCACGTTCATGTCGTCGGGGCCTTGCGTGGTGCTGGTTCTGCAAGGCGACAACGCGGTGAAAAAGAATCGCGAGCTCATGGGCGCCACCGATCCTGCGAAGGCGGAACAGGGAACCATCCGTGCGGCCCATGGGGCGAACATCGAATTCAACGCGGTGCACGGGTCCGATGCGCCGGACACGGCGAAGTTCGAAATTGGGTATTTCTTCCCTGAAATGGAGTTGGTCGGGTAGGCGCACATTGAGCGCAGGCTTTTCTCACGTCATGCAGACTCGACGGCCCAGTTCCGGCCGTCGAGCATCCCTTCCGTTGGCGATGCTGCTGATGGCACTCGGCGCCGGGTGCGCCGCGCCGCCCGCCGTACCGGTGGCTCAGCCCATCGAAAATCCTGGAATCGAAGCCGAGACGCGCCTCTGGTACCACGCCTCGACGGCTTTTTCTGATGGCCGGTATTCCGCCGCGATCCATCTCTATGAACGCTATCTGACGACCTATCCCAAATCCCGCCGTGCAAATGAGGCCCATTGGGAATTGGGGCAGTCGTATGAACAGATGGGTGAAGTGACAGGCGCGTTGAAGGAGTACCGGGTATTGGCCGGACCGGAAGGCGCCCCGGTGTCGACGCAAAGTGCGTATGCTGAGCGGGCGCTGCATCGTATCGAAGTCTTGCGGAACCAATCGACCGTGCCCGGCGGCGCCAGGTCCGGTCATACTGCGCTCTACGTGTCGTTCAGCAATTTGCCCCCCATGGCTCAAGTGGAGTCCTGGGTTAAGCAGCTGAGCGCCCAGGGCGTCAGCGCGATTCTCATGGATGCGAGTTTGGAGTCATCGTTCACCAGGCCGCCTGTGACGACCGGTCCTCCTCCCAGCAGCCCCTTGCCGAAGTTGCCTGCCGGCGCGTTGTTCTCGACCTCCCAAGGTCCCGTCATGACGGATTGGTTCAGCGTCATGGTCCCGCAAGCGCATGAGTTGGGCATTTCCGTCTTTGCCGTGCTCGATTTGTTTCACGCGCCGCTTTCCGATCACCGCCAGGAATCTCGGATGCTGCTGTATGATCCGAGCAGGCGCAAAGTCCATTCCTGGACACAGTTCGATCTTCTCGCTCCTCCGGTTCAGCAGGAATTGGCGCAGTTGTTGGCCGATCTGGTGCGAAGCGGGGTCGACGGCATGGTCTTTCGCACGCGGGCGGAGAACAGTTTCGCCTATGAGGTGAGCGATGGCGTCTTACGCCAGTTCGAAGCGCAGGTGCGCCAGCCATCCTCTGAAGTGGCCCAGGCGCTCCGTGAGCGCATGACCGTGCGGCAGGATGCGACGGCACTGGCTTCCGACAAAACACTGTGGCGATGGGTGGGGTGGAAGGCACGCCAGGAGATCGATGTGCTGGCCCGCCTGAAGAAATATCTGCAGAAAGCCGTGCCGCGGTTGCGTATGGTGCTGGAGATTCATCCCGAGGCCCTGTCCAATCCGACCTCTGCATTGGTGAACTATGGCGAAGACGCCGCCGAGGCCCGCCGCCGGGGGTTTGATTTATTGCTGGGCGGACCGTCCCGTGAGGCATCGGATGTGCGGAACTTCGGCGGGTCATTTAAGGGTTGGAGTCGTGATGTGATTCAATCCGAGAAGGGCGAGCCGCAAACCCTTCCGCAAGGATGGGTCTTACTGCGCACACCGACCGAGCACGGTGGCGGCATGTTTATGGGGCTGGCTCAGCAGGCGGATGAATTACGGACACCGGACATTCGCCATTTGGTCTTTGTGCCGGACGCGCCGGCAGCGCTTCCTTGACAAAGAATTTCTCAGCTTTTACGATCGCGCCACGTCCGTCTGGAGCGCGTTTTATTCACGTAGGCCGCGAAGCAGGCTGCCACCAAGAGGAGTCTCATGATACCGTCTAATCTCCGTTACCACCAGGAACACGAATGGGTCAAGGCCGAAGGCCAACAGGCGACTGTCGGGATCAGCCATTTTGCCCAAGATGCGTTGGGAGATATCGTGTTTATCGATCTTCCGAAGGTCGGCGCCAAGGTGACAGCCGGTCAGCAGATCGGTGAGGTCGAATCGACGAAGACCACCTCCACCATTTATACGCCGGTCAGCGGCACCATTGCGAAGATCAACACGGATCTCAAAGACCATCCCGAGGCCGTGAATGCCGATCCCTACGGCAAAGGATGGATGGCCGTCATTGATCTCACGACGCCGGCTGAAGTGGACAAGCTCATGACGGCGGCTCAGTACCAAGAATTTTTGAGCAAGCAGAAGCACTAAGGCAGGACAGCCGGCTCCCATCGAATGGGCGACGCCGTGTCGTCGTCCCTGTGATTCACTCGGCACTGGTTCACTGAGTCATTCTGATGTCGAAGCATCTCGTAATTCTTGGCGCAGGTCCCGGGGGATATGTGGCGGCGATTCGAGCCGCGCAACTGGGCGCGCGTGTGACCGTGGTCGAAAATCAGGCGCTCGGCGGTGTGTGCCTCAACTGGGGCTGCATTCCGAGCAAGGCCTTGTTGTCGGTCGTTGAACTGGGTGACAAGGCCAAGAAGGCGAAGGACTTCGGCCTTCTGCTCAACGGCCCGGTCGCCTATGACCCCGCCGTCATGGTGGCGAGGAAAAACAAAGTCGTCTCTACCCTGGTCAAGGGCATTGCCACACTGTTTAAGACCTGGAACATCGAGCATGTGGAGGGGACGGGCGAGTTGGTGGAGGTCCGCACCATTCGCGTGACCAAACCGGATGGGACCATCTTGCAGGTGGTGGCCGACGGCATCATCATCGCCACCGGCTCCTCCTGGCCGAACTTGCCGCTCTTTCCCATCGACGGGACCCAGATTATTACCAGCAAGCAAGCCCTCGACCTCGCGCGAATCCCGGCCAGTCTCCTGATCGTCGGTGGGGGTGTGGAAGGCTGCGAGTTTGCCTCTCTGTATAGCGGGTTGGGAACCCAGGTGACGTTGGTCGAACTGGTCCCGCGCATCCTGCCGCTGGAGGATGAAGAGATCAGCCAGATGATGGAGCGGGAGTTGAAGAAGCGGGGAGTGGACATTCGGACCGGCGTCACTGTGGATCAGATCGTTAAGCAGCCTGGCGTGGTGACGGCCCATCTTCGCGACGGGCTCTCGCTGAACGTGGAGCAGGTGCTGGTGTCGGTGGGGAGAGGGTTCAATTCGCGCGGCATCGGACTGGAAAAAGCGGGGGTGCAGGTCGGTACGCGTGGAGAGATTGTCGTCAATGAACGCATGGAGACGAACATCCCCGGAGTCTATGCGATCGGTGATGTCGTCGGCAAAGCGATGTTGGCACATGTGGCCTCGCAGCAAGGCAAAGTGGCAGTAGAGAATTTCATGGGGCACGCGCGGGCGATTGATTATGACGTCATCCCGACGGGGATCTTTACGTTACCCGAAATCGGACGCGTGGGACTGACGGAACAGCAGGCGCGTGACCGTTGCGCCGGAGCCGGGAAAGATCCCCAGCAGGGCGTGAAAGTGGGACGCTTCCGTTACGGCGGAGTGGGGAAAGCTCAGGCGACGGGAGATATTCAAGGGTTGGTGAAAGTGGTGGTGGATACGGAGAGTGACAGGATTCTTGGCGTCCACATTCTCGGCGCCCATGCTACCGATCTGGTTCATGAAGCGGCGCTCGCGATGCATCTTGGCGCGACTGTCTCGCGTACGGCCGAGATGATCCATGCGCATCCGACCCTGGCGGAAGGCCTCATGGAAGCGATGGAAGATGTGCACGGCCATGCGATCCATCTCGCGAGGAAGCCGGCGACGACATGATGCAATCGTTACTGATTAAAGTGGCGATGCTCGCCGTGACCCTCGGGTCGCTGATGTGGATTGCTTCAGTTACCCCCGTGACCAAGGTGATGCCGGGTCAACCTCAACTGCTCGCAAAACGTCCTGCGGCAACGGTGTCATCTCCGCCACCGGTGGAGATCTCCACGACGAGGCCGGCGCTGGCGCAGGTCCATCAGGCGGCTCCGGTATCCCGTCGACCGGTGGCGATGCCGAGTGAAGCGTCTGCAGCTGCACCGGCATTGGAGAAGACGGCACCTGTCTTGCCGCCTGCGCGGGAGATGAGTGCTCGACAGGTCGATCTGAACCAAGCCACCCTGTCAGATCTGGAAGCGCTGCCCGGCATTGGCCCGAAGTTGGCGCAACGAGTGATTGAACATCGCGATGAGAATGGACCGTTCCATTCCGTTGATGACTTGCGGCAGGTGAAGGGTATTGGCCGAAAGAAGTTCGACCGCTTGCGCCCGCACGTCCTCGTCACCAATACCAAATCGTTAGCGCGACACAAAGGAACCTTGTGACACCGGTAGACCAACAGCTCGATCTTATACTTCGAGGGATAGTTGAGGTTATTCAGCAGGGCGAGCTGGAATCAAAGTTGGCTCGCTCGATAAAGGAACACCGTCCCCTTCGCGTCAAGGCGGGGTTCGATCCCACGGCGCCGGATCTTCACCTCGGCCATACGGTGCTAATTCATAAGCTCAAGCATTTCCAAGACCTCGGGCATCAGGTGATCTTTCTCATTGGCGACTTTACCGGGATGATCGGCGATCCGACCGGGCGATCCGAGACCCGTGTCGCACTGTCGAAGGAAAAGGTACTCGAGAACGCCAAGACCTATGAGCGCCAAATCTTTAAAATCCTGGATCCGGCGAAGACCCAAGTGGAATTCAACAGCCGCTGGATGAGCCCAATGACCGCCGATGGGTTGATCGAACTCAGTGCTCATTACACCGTGGCCCGCATGTTGGAGCGGGAAGATTTTCACAAGCGCTACACGGAGGGCACGCCGATCAGTATCCATGAGTTCATGTATCCCTTGATCCAAGGGTACGATTCTGTGGCGCTAAAGGCTGACATTGAATTAGGCGGCACGGATCAAAAGTTCAACCTCTTGATGGGACGGGATCTGCAGCGAGACTACGGGCAGGAGGCGCAGGCAGTCATCACCATGCCGTTGCTGGAGGGGACGGATGGCGTCCGCAAGATGAGTAAAAGCTTTGGGAACTACATCGCGCTGGAAGATCAGCCGGCTGACATGTTCGGCAAACTGATGTCGATCAGCGATATGCTCATGCACCGCTATTATGAATTGCTGACGACCGAGGATTTGGCAGGTGTGAAGGCGGCGCATCCCATGGATGCGAAACAAAATTTGGCGGAGCAGATCGTTGCCCGGTATCACGGCGCTGACGCCGGTCGTGAAGCCAGGAGTGCGTTCCAGCAGAAATTTCAGGCGCGGGAATTTCCGGAACAGCCGGACGCGCATGTTGTTCTCACGCCATCCGATGTGAAAGATGCGACCGCGCCTTCAATCGGGCTGGTCGATTTGATCGCCAGGACCGGATTGGTCCCCAGCAAGAGCGAAGCTCGCCGGTTGATCGTGCAGGGTGGGGTAGAGATCAACGAACAGAAGATGACCGATGCGAATGGCGCGGTCCCATTAGCCGTCGGCCAGCTGCTTCGTTTGCGTGTCGGTCGGCGAAAATTCGCCGTGGCCGAGTACAAGGATTGAGCAAGTGTCTCCCAGCTTCCTTGACTTAGCGTCGGCGCCAGCGTAGGATCCAGGATCTCTTGAGTCAGGGGCGGGCGTAGCTCAGTGGTAGAGTCCTTGCTTCCCAAGCAAGTTGTCGTGGGTTCAAATCCCATCGCCCGCTCCAACTTTTCAATTCTCCCTCGCACCATGTTCTGTTGGCACATTTCGCTCGTGCCACCTTTCATTCCGGTTTCAGTAAAAAACGCCAATCGTTCATGCTCGGCTTGAAGTAGTGGTGGTATCCCTTCTGACACCGCGGGGTAGGTACGAGAGGTGAGACGGCCTCCCATTGAAGCGAACTTGCGCTATCGGATAAAGGGGAGTCTCGCTGCGTGCTCACTTCTGAGCGGACGTCACGAGTATGGAAGAGCGTGTGGTGGTGAACTTGTCCCATCTGAGCCACCATCCCGATTTCTCTGCTGCCAATGCAGATTTGCAGTCCAAAGAGAAGAATTCTATTCCCCAGTCTATTCTGTATAACGCAAAACGTTCGAGCGATTTCGCACAAGCGTAACGCGCGAAGCTGCTCGATAGCGTGAGAGCCTACCGGTTTTTCGTGATAATTCTGGCCTTTTATTTGCTGCTTGCAATGGCAATAAACTTGCAGTCCTTTTTTGTTAGAGCAGTGCACAGCTGCAGGAGTCGTATTCCGATTACACGGACGTGAGGTGTTTTGAGGTAGTCCAGTGGTACGCAGAACAAATGAGAAGGCTCGGACCTGTGGGGCACTGTGTTGGGGAGATGGGCATGGAACGAACGATGACATCGCTGAACTATTGTCGGTCTTGTTTTAAACGCCTACTGGTTGCAGCATCGGCATCTGATCAGCTGCATTTAAAGGAGCTTATCGGGTCGTGGAGTCCTGTGAGGCCTGTCAGTTTAGCAAATGGTTTGTGCGGACGATGTGGTCGTGAGGGCGAAGTCCTGAAATATGAAATCATTCCATGATGGTCCGGTACGCTCATTCAGCAGGAGCCAGCCAACGAAAAATCAAACTCTGCATTGACCAGTTTTCTGCTGTACCCTCCTTTCGATTTTCGGCCAGTTTCTGAAGCAACAGGTTGATCGCTACCGTGCAACCCTCTGGAAACGGCGGTGTTAGGGAATCTGCTTCGGTGCGCCAGTTTCAGTAGAGATTTGCGCGGCTGGAGTTGATGGCAGCACCTTACTTCCGGCTCGAAGTTTCTGTGCCGGTTGAGATTTGGTGCGAGGGCCGGCACAGTTAGGCAGTGTGCAAAAGAGTTCAGGTACCACAGAACCGGCCGTTCGAAGCCATGGCCGACCACCCGCGTCTTCTCGGAACAGAGCTCAGATTCGAACGGCTGGGTCACGCCAACGCAGGCGGTCTGGTCAATCCGTTCTGGTGCGCCCGGATGAGTAATTTCTGGCGGTTGGACACGCCGAGCTTGTCAAAAATGTTGGTGAGATGATGCCGGACCGTAATGCTGGAAATGCATAGGCGGTTGGCGATGTCTTTATTGGAAAGCCCTTCCCCAATTAACCGAACAACCTCGCATTCCCGTTCGGTCAGGCCGTCTGGCTGTTTCGTGTGAGCGGGGGGCGAACTTAACGATGTAAGATCTGTTTGAATGGCAGGAACCGGGCGAGCCGATTGCCCCCCTAACGTGACGATGACCTCTTGGGGCGATCGTGCCAGATAGGCGATTGTGGCAATGAGAACCGCGGAGGGTTGAACTTTCAAGACGATGCTATCGACGCCGGACTGAAAAGCTTGTCGTGTACACTCCACGTCATCAAATCCGCTGAGCAGGATGGTCTTCACACCGGGAGTGGCTGCTTTGAACTGTTGAATAAGATCGGGTGCGGTGGCTCCATTTTCCGTGTCAATGATGACAATGTCCGGCCGCTCGATTGCTAGGATCTCCTCGAGATGCGCGCCATGAACGGTTTGACCGACCAGCCTGATCCATTTTTCAGCTTCGACAATCTTCTGCAAACCAAGGCGTAGAAGATAATTGCTGCTGACGATTGCTACCACCGTCGTTGTTACTTCTTCAGTTCCGCTCATTACTCCTCCTGAAAACACGTACTGCGCAGGGCCTGTCGGCCTAGATCGCATGCATCTACGTAGTTAATGAAAATATTACGCAATGAAATCTAGGTTAAACAGGTGATTCCTGGGACCTTCGAGGGCGCATAATCTCACACCCGGAGAGCTTCCGGCAATCGGTAAATGTCAGGATGGAATCGCTATAAAGCGTTACTGGTATTGGATTTCCAAAGATTGACTTATTGCTTATACGAAAGATGTGAGTGTTCGAAAGTGTCCACTCGTTGATGTACGAGGTTTTGACCTCGTGTCTCAAGCAGGATCGTGTATGTATTCCTGGGCTTTCTCCTCGAATCCTTGAGATAAAAATACTTGCTTATTTTTGTGCGGGTTCTTTGGACATTAATGCACGGATCAGCCGGCACAAATGTACCAGTCATGATCGCTCCGAGAGCGACTTCATCGCGGCACCATTGTCCGATGTAAACCAACGAAAAAATCTTTAAAAGAGCGTGCAAGTTCATGGGACTCAGAGGGCGAAGCTATGCTAGATACCACAAATAACGGTTCGGTGCTTCAGATGCCCGAGCAGCCTGGTGTGGCCGCAGATCTGCACTGGTATGCGCTCAGTACGCGTTCGCGGCACGAGAAACAGGTCCGGGATCGTCTGGCAGCCGTAGGGATCGAGCCCTTTTTGCCGCTGACCAGATTAAGGAGTCAATGGTCAGATCGGCGAGTATGGACAGAGAGCCCCCTTTTCCCTAGTTATTGTTTCGCTCGGTTTTCACCCATAAGTAAGCTGAGAATTCTGCAAATCCCCGGCATCGTCCGAATTGTGGGAATTACTACGCCCGAGGCAATATCGGATGAGGAAATTGCAGCCTTAAAACAATTGGCGGAGAGTGAGCGGCCGATCCAGTCTCATAGCTACTTTACCGAAGGCGCCATGGTTCAAGTGGTACGTGGCCCCTTGGCCGGACTTCGGGGACAATTGCTGAGAAAAGCTGGGCAGCATTCATTAGTCATCCGCGTTCATCTTATTCAACAGGCGGCTACTGTTCATATCGACGCAGAGGAAGTTGTCTCAGCGCAGTAAATCTCCCCGCGTCTGTCCCATCCACTCTCCCTGGATGAAAGACGAGGAAATCTTAGGAACCTACCATGACGAGACCACGTTATAGTTGCGATAAAATCAAGGCGGTCGTTGATGAGATTAACACAGGCCTTCCGCTGAAGGATGTATCGCAGAAGTATGGAGTCTCAACTAGAACCTTGTATCGGTGGCGGGCAAAGCTGGCCGATAAGAATAAGCCGACGACGGACCGACTTCGTTCCCTGCAGATAGAAAACCGCCGACTCAAGTCAAAATTTGCGGAATTGATCCTTGATTATACCTCGCTCCGAGCTGCCCTGATAGATCAAGGAACGAAAGAGTGTTAACCAACGTCGGCTTCGGCAAGCAGGTTGCTGGGAGAAGTGCATTCTTGCACAATAGGCTGGTATCGCGTCATGTGCCATATTAGTGCCGGAATTGGACGCACAGTACAAAAGATACGAGTATGACCTTAATGAGTTTCATAGCGGAACACACGTCATGTCCATTGAGACTGTCGAACAAAGGCTAAGAATTACGAGCTTTTCCGTGGCCACATAGTGAGTGAATGAACGACGCGAGAATGAGTTGGAGTCTTCGATGAAAAGACGGGTAATAATTGTGGCTCTTGGCGCGCTACTGCTTTGGCAACCGGTAGCGGGCCCAGAGGCAGCTGACAAGGGGCTTTCCTCGGACGAACAAGCCTCAGAATTGTCACTCGGCGTCACAACCGAGCGATTGTCCCTTGGGGTCACGACCGACTATCTTCTCGGTCCGGAAGATGTGTTGGACATTACCGTGTGGCGGAGTACCGATCTCTCCAAGATCGTAACGGTACGTCCGGATGGAAAAATTTCGCTTCCCCTCATTGGTGATGTTTCTGCGATGGGAAAAACGGCGAGCCAGCTGGCCGGAGATATTTCCGCCAAGTTGAAAGAGTACAAAGAGAATCCGCAGGTATCTATTGTCGTGAAAGAAGTGAACAGTTATGCCATTTATGTACTAGGAGAAGTCACCAAGCCAGGCAAGTATCCGTTAAAGATCAAGACCACGTTGTTGCAAGCGATCACCCTTGCCAGCGGTCTTACACCAACGGCGGCGCGGAACAAGATTGTGGTGTTCCGGTTCGGAAAAGACGGTCAGCAAATAAAAATCAAAGCCAGCTACGACGATATCGTGTTGCGCGATGGAACCGTCCAGAATATTGAACTGCGGCGTGGAGACCAAATCGTCGTACCATCTGAAAACATGGTGCTCACCCCATGAATAGGAGGGCGCCCCGCAGCACATGGGCGATTGGGAGAATGTTGGTGTCGGCCCTGCTGATCGCTGTGGCCGGCTGTGGCCACGGGTTATCGTCGGAAATCATCGAGGAGGCCAACAGTGCGCAGAAGGATTTCCTGCTGGGGCCCGAGGACGTGCTTGAAATCGCGGTGTGGCGAAATCAAGATCTGACCCAAAAGGAAGAAATTATCAGGCCTGACGGAAAGATTTCGATGCCGCTGATCGGCGAGGTGGTCGCCAGTGGCCGGACCGCCAATCAATTGGCTGCTCACATTACGGAGCGGCTGAAAGAATTCAAGGAAAACCCCTCAGTCACGGTCCGCGTCAAAGAGGTCAATAGTTACTACGTCTATGTCTTAGGATCAGTGACGAAGCCGGGGAAGTATCAGCTCAAATCACATGCCACCGTACTGCAGGCCGTTGCTGTGGCAGGGGGCTTTGCCCCTTACGCTGGCTGGAACAAGATTCAAGTGCTCCGGACAGTGGTGACACCGGATGGCAAGTCCAAAGAGATGAGAATCCCGGTCCGGTATGATGATTTGATGTCGGGAGACGGGGAAATCAGAAATTTCCAGCTTAAAACCGGTGACGTCGTCGTGGTGCCGTAGAGCATGGAGGGCCTGTTGAGCATTGTGGAGTCGATGTGAACACGAACCAACCTTTGAAACCAGTCCAGCGTGTCGAGCCCGGGGAACCGGTATCGGTGATGATCCAAGAGTATTGGGCCATCATCGTTCGGAGAAAATGGCTTGTGATTGGTTCGGTTTTAGCCGGGGTAATGATCGCCGCGGTGTTATGCCTGGTTCTGCCTAAAAGTTATCGCTCGAGCACCTTGATTCTGATTGAGAATCAGAAGATTCCCGATGACTACGTCAAGGGGATCGGTGGAGCTAGCGTCGAGCAGCGCTTGACGATGATCCAGCAACAAGTGATGAGCCGAACTCTCCTGGGGCACCTCATAGAGGAGTTTAAACTCTATGAGGGACAGGTCCAACGCGATGGTTTGGAATCTGCCATTGAAAAAATGCGCAAAGCGATCAAGGTGGAAACGGTTGGAACCGCGGGAGCGACCGGGAAAAGCATCGAGGCCGTGACGATTTCCTTTGCCCACGAAGATCCGACTACAGCCATGAAAGTGACGGCGAACCTCGCCTCATTGTTCATTGAAGAGAATGTAAAGGTCCGTGAACAGCTTGTCGTGGGAGTATCGGAATTTTTGGAACAAGAACTGCTTGATGCTAAGAAAGCCTTGGAGGCACAAGAAGAAGCGATCAGCCACTATAAGACAAAGTATATGGGCCTGTTGCCGGAACAGATGGAGGCAAACCTCCGGGCGCTCGATCGCCTGCAATCGGAGCTCACGGCGACGGATGATCTGCTTCATGCCCAAACGGATAGGCTGGGCATCGTGGAGAAATCGATCAAGGAGTATGAGGCGAGTGGAACCACCCGCACAGATTCCGGTAGCCCGTCGTCAACTCATGCCGGCATGGATCCGCTCGTAGCGAGACTGCGAGAGTTGGAGCGGCGTCTTACGAGTCTGATGGCAGAATGGAAAGAAACCTATCCGGATATCGGCGAGGTTAAGCAGGAAATCATCAGTGTTAAGAAGCAACTGGCGGAGAAATATGGAGACCTTCCTGATGAGAAGAGAGGGGACGCGGCTAAGGCATTCGACCCCTATTTGAGAGAACTGACGAAACAGCGGAATGACCTGAGTGCCGAACTGTCTTCGATAAAGGAACGCCGCCAACGGCTTGTGGAGCACATAAAAGAATATGAGCAGCGCGTGGAGCAGACTCCCTCGAGACAGCAGGAAGTTATGATCCTCGTGCGTGATTATGAAAATAGGCAAAAGAACTATCAGGCG
The DNA here is from genome assembly GCA_022226935.1 of Nitrospira sp. Classification (GTDB taxonomy): domain Bacteria; phylum Nitrospirota; class Nitrospiria; order Nitrospirales; family Nitrospiraceae; genus Nitrospira_A. The sequence continues at coordinate 314,123 of CP092081.1, read as the reverse complement.
TTGCTGGATAAACGTTTGAATGCGCATGTGGCGGGAAACCTGGAAAAACGTCAAAAGGGCGAACAGTTCCGCGTGCTGGACCCGGCCAATTTACCGCAGAAACTCGATAGCCCCAAGCGATTGCTGATCATGATCGCGGGCCTGATCGGAGGATTTGGACTTGGAGTGGGGCTTGCGGTAGGGCTCGATCAACTGAATCCCACATTCAAGAGAAGGGAAGAGGTTGAAACGTTGGCCGGAATGCGAGTGCTGGCAGTCATCCCGAATTTCGGCAGCATGGCTCACCAACTGAAGGACAATTTGCTGGCCGAAAGCTCCCCCGCCAACAGCGATGCTCTGGATCATCTGCCTGCGGTGCAAACGAGTCAGACCCCTCCTTCCCGGATAGCTTCAGGAAAAGGGAAGGCATCACTCTCGCCGCAGCTGAGCCTTGTCGCGAAATGGCAGCCGTTCACGATCGCCGCAGAGCAATACCGCATGGCCGCCTCCAGATTGGTCCTGTCTACGGAGGGCCGCGAGTCAACCGTCATTGAAATCACAAGTGCGTTGAAAGGGGAAGGCAAGACCACGACGGTCGTGAATCTTGGTTACACGATCGCCCGGGACCTTGGGAAAAGGACGCTGCTCATCGATTGCGATTTTCGCTGCCCGGCCCTTCACCAGTATGTGAATAAGTTCGCTCCATCAGGACTGATCGACTTGCTGGATGGCCAGGCCTTGCTGGCAGATTGCCTCTCTTCCATCGATGAGACCCCCTGCTACATCATGTCTGTGGGAGGATCGGGAGGGGAGCAGAATGAGTTGACAAGAATTCAGCAATTGAGAGCCATGTTGCCGAGGCTTCGAACCAACTTCGATTACATCATTATCAACACTCCGCCGGTGTTATCGAGCGCGACCATGGGAATCCTGGCGAGCCTTGCAGAGGTACTCATTATGGTGGTTCGGGCTGGCGCCACTCCAAAGCATATCATGCAGAGAGCCTTCACCACGCTGGGACTGACGATCGAAAAGCAGGTCATCCTCAATGCGGTGGAGCTGCAAAGCATGCCGCATTACATGTACGGGTATCCCATGGCGTATGGGAGAGAGCGTTCAATAGTGGTAGCAAAATAAGCCGTTCCGTTGGTTTTGTGCGATTGGTTGCTCCCTGCAATAAGGTAGCAGTGAATACAGGATGCTGGAATTGTGGCAGCCTGATTCGAGCCTGATAATCCCCTCTGTTTTGACCTCCTGCTAAGCCGGTTTCACCTCAAACAGTGATTCGCCGAAGCCCCTTGTCCCGCGCAGGCGTAACAAAAAATGCATCCTCAGAAGAGACGGTCGGTCCCGGACTGCTGGTCCAGGTCACCGCATCCCTAAGGCCTTGTAGCGGTTCCTATCACGAATAACCCGCTGGAGTGATCGTGAAAAAAAAGACGGTACGTGCAGGAAATGGTGTGGCTCTTGATAAACAGAAGCTCAAACGAGGGGCGGTCAAACCGCAGGCGAGGTCGCTGCTCAGGAATGTTGTACAGGTTGTGCGCTCAAACGGCAGCGCAGTTCAAGCCAATGGCCACCTCTGCATTGCGGCGGATGTGAAGGTCGGAACCAATGTAAAGTTTTCGAAGTTCATCAACCTCTATGGTTGTGAAGTGGGTGATGAGACAAAGGTCGGCGCGTTTGTCGAGATTCAGAAGAATGCGAAAGTCGGCCGGCGGTGCAAAATATCAAGTCATACTTTCATCTGTGAAGGTGTCACGATCGAAGATGAGGTATTCGTCGGGCATAACGTCACATTCGTGAATGACTCATTGCCTCGTGCGACTTGTGCGACCGGTGCGCTCCAGACAGAAGCGGATTGGAAGGTCGAAGTCACGCTGGTGAAACGAGGTGTGTCGATCGGATCTGGCGCGACCATCCTGTCGAATGTGGTGATCGGAGAGAACGCATTGATTGGCGCCGGCGCCGTCGTGACCAGAAGCGTACCTGCAAATGCCATTGTTGTCGGTAACCCCGGAAAAGTGTTGCGATACCTAGAACCACGAGGCAATCATGAGTAACGAAAAAATTCCGTTTCTTGATCTCGTCACGGTCCATCAGGAACTGGAGGAAGAGCTCGTTGCAATTCTCAGGACGGCGCTGAGCACTGCCGGATTCATCGGCGGGCCGATGGTCCAGGGGTTCGAGCAGGACTTTGCCAAGTTTTGCGAATCGCGATGCTCTGTGGGCGTGGGCAGCGGCACGGATGCCTTGCGGTTTGCCCTCATAGCCGCAGGCACACGATCCGGCGACATTGTGCTCACGGTTCCCAATACCTTTATCGCCACGACTGAGGCAATTTCCCAAGCTGGCGGACGGCCGGATTTTGTCGACATCGACGAACAAACCTACACCATGGATCCGGCGAAGTTGCGCCAGTACCTGGAGGACAGGTGCACATGGGATTCGAAGGGCGGGCGTGCAGTCCACAAAGGAACAGGCCATCCTGTCACGGCCCTCGTTCCGGTACATCTCTATGGGCAGATGGCCGATATGGACGCCATTCTGGATCTCGCGAATCAATACAACCTCAAAGTTATCGAAGATGCCTGTCAGGCCCAGGGCGCGGAGTATTTTTCTCAAAAGGAAAACCGGTGGCGCAAGGCCGGCTCCATGGGCCATGCGGCCGCGTTCAGCTTTTATCCTGGCAAGAATTTGGGCGCCTGTGGAGAGGCTGGGGCAATAACGACGGACGACGAGCAGCTGGCACAAACCTGCCGTCTTCTGCGCGACCATGGTCAATCGAAGAAGTATTTTCACGATGTTGAAGGATACAACGGCCGGCTTGATGCCATTCAGGCCGGCTTCCTGCGAGTCAAACTGCGTCATTTGAAGACATGGAATGAACAGCGTAGAGAAGCGGCGGAGCGTTACAACAAACTGTTTGCCGGGGCAGAAGCTGAAGTCACGCTGCCTCATCAACCGGAGTGGTCACGTTCGGTCTACCACTTGTATGTGGTGAGGGTGGCCGAGCGGGCCCTTCTCCAAAAACGATTGGACGAGGCCGGCATCGGCACAGGAATCCACTATCCGATCGCCCTGCACCTGACAAAAGCCTATGAGGGACTTGGTTATCATGTCGGTGATTTCCCGGTAGCCGAGAAGGCGGCCTTAGAGATTTTGTCTTTGCCCATGTTCCCGGGGTTGACCATTAGCCAACAGGAGCGTGTGGTATCCGAAGTCCTCAAGTCTCTTGCATTGGTCAATAGCAACGGACTGAGGTAAGGAAGTCGGCTTTCCTTACGTGACAACGCTGTGGCTCCTGATAACTGGTGGTGTGTTTCCCGGCTTAAGATGAAAGCATGAGTGGTACTTCTGAAAAGCAGGCGTTATGGTCGATGGATAACCAGTCAGGCCTAACTAGAAAGATCCGTCTAATCTGGAACGGCCTGGCGGGAAATATCAGATTTCTCCGGAATAAAGTGTTTTATGACATCAAACCGTTCCTGCCGAGGGCCTTACAAATTTATGTAAGAAGGGCAATCGTCAAAAGACAGCGCGTGGCTGGTGCCGGCCTGTGGCCCATTCACCAAGGGGCCGGAAAAAGACCGAAAAACTGGTCCGGCTGGCCGCAACAACATCAATTCGCATTGGTGCTCATGCACGACGTAGACGGCGCGAGAGGCCAAAACAAGTGCAGAGGATTGATGGAGCTCGAAGAGAGGAAAGGCTTCAGATCGCTCTTCAGTTTCGTGCCGAAAGATTATCAGGTGTCCGCGATCCTACGTCAGGATCTCCTGCGCAAGGGGTTCGAAGTGGGGGTGCATGGTCTCAAGCATGACGGAAAGCTCTTTACGACTGAACAGTCGTTTGCGCAGCAGGCAGAGCAAATCAATCAGTACTTGAAAGAGTGGGGGGCTGTCGGGTTCGTTTCTCCATCGATGCACCACAATCTCAATTGGATGCATAAGCTGAATATTGAATATGACACTTCGACATTCGACACCGATCCTTTCGAACCCCAGCCTGATGGTGTCGGAACGATTTTTCCATTTGCGGTCCCTGGAAGTAACGGTCAGCCTGGGTATATCGAGCTCCCATACACGCTCCCGCAGGATTTCACCTTGTTTGTCTTGATGCAGGAAAAAACCATCGACATCTGGAAAAACAAGCTCGATTGGATCGCTGAAAAAGGCGGGATGGCACTGTTGATTACCCATCCCGATTATATGAACGGCAGCGGCGGAACCGTGCTCGAAGAATATCCGATGGCATTGTATGAGGAATTCCTCGACTATGTAAGAGACCGATATAAAGGGCGGTATTGGCATCCGTTGCCGAAGGAAATGGCCCGATTTTGGCGCGCGATTATGGCGGCTAAGAGGGCTGAAGGATAAACGAAAAGGTAGCTGGGTTTGAGGGGTATTGTAAATCCCTAACCGCGGCGTGAGGACGATGTATGAAAATCAAAAACCACAGATTCTTGATTACGGGCGGCGCCGGCTTGATGGGATCCCATATTACGGATCGGCTCCTGGCGAAAGGGGCTTCCGAAATCATCCTGCTCGATAATTTTGTGCGAGGAAGCATGCACAATATCGAGTCTGCACTCAAGGATCGTCGGGTGAGGCTGGTGAAGGGAGATATTCGCGATCTCGATTTGTTGAGGGAGCTTGCAACCGGTGTCGACGGAGTCTTTCATATGGCCGCATTGAGGATCACCGCCTGTGCTGACAACCCGCGGGAGGCGATGGAGGTGATGCTGGTCGGTACCCACAATGTGCTCCAGACGGTGGCGGAGCAGAAAGTCGGCAGGCTGGTCTATGCCTCCTCGGCCTCCGTCTACGGGTTGGCTGATGTCTTTCCTACCAGCGAAAATCATCATGCTTTCAACAATCGGACCCTCTATGGAACGGCGAAAATGGCGGGGGAGGGGATGGCCCGTTCATTCGCGGATATGTACGGCATCCAGTACGTCGCCTTGCGGTACTTCAACGTCTATGGGCCACGCATGGATATTCACGGCAGGTACACGGAGGTACTCGTCAGATGGCTCGATCGAATCGGCGCAGGAGAACCGCCGTTGATTTTCGGGGACGGCTCCCAGACGATGGACCTTGTCTATATCGACGATGTGACCGACGCCAATATTATCGCGATGGAGTCCGAGATCACCGACGAGGTGTTCAACGTTGCCAGTGGAACCGAGACGAGCCTCCTGGGTCTCCTTACGGCTGTCCTCAACGTCACGGGCTCTGCTCTCAAGCCCGAGTTTCTCCCTGCGCGTTCAGTGAATCCGGTTCCGAGGAGACTGGCCGATACCAAGAAAGCGGAAGACCTCCTCGGCTTCAAGGCAAAGGTGAGTGTGGAAGAGGGGCTGAGGCGCCTGATCGCCTGGCGAAAAGACGTGCTGGCCGCCAAGGAAGCCGCAGTCTAGCGTCATGGCGGAGGCCGTTCAGATGAAGGGCCAGTAGGGGTGTAGGGTGTTGAAGCGAGAGCGCGTTGAACGGATTCGAAATTGTAAACAGCGCCTCTCGCAATGCGAACCAACCTTATCGCTGAGGGACGAAGCAGATGATTCCGATTGCGAAACCATTCCTCGGGGAAGAAGAAGCCGCCGCCGTCAGGGAAGTGATTCTCTCCGGGTGGCTTACCCAGGGTCCGAAGGTCAAACAATTTGAAGAAGCCTTCGCTGCGTACGTCGGCGCGCCGCACGCTTGCGCCGTATCAAGTTGCACCACTGCTCTGCATCTCGCGCTGCTTGCTGTCGGCGTCAAGCCGGGAGATGTGGTCATCACGGTCAGCCACTCGTTCATCGCCACCGCAAATGCCATCCGGTATTGTCAGGCAGAGCCGATCTTCGTCGACATCGATCCGCAGACCTACAATATGTCGGCAGAAGATCTGAAAAGATGCCTGTGTGACGCCTGTGAAGTGCGGGATGGTCAGCTGTATTACCGGGACTTGTCCCGGCTCGCCGTCGGAGAATCGCCGCTGACGCACTTCATAGGCGGAAAGAAACCGCCGCACAACGACTCCCTCGGACGCGTCGCTGCGATCATGCCGGTGCATCAAATGGGGATGCCGTGCGATATGACCTCCATCCTCTCTCTCGCCAAGAAATTTCACCTCCCGGTGGTCGAAGATGCGGCCTGCGCGATCGCAAGTGAAGTCAACATCGCAGGCGTGTGGGAAAAGATCGGCAAACCGCACGGCGACGTCGCGTGTTTTTCGTTTCATCCGCGGAAGCTCGTCGCGACGGGGGACGGCGGGATGATTACGACGAGCAATCCCGAATACGATGCGAAATTCCGTCTTCTCCGCCAGCATGCCATGAGTGTGCCCGATACGGTGAGGCATCACTCGCGTACGGTCATTTTCGAGGAGTATGTCACGACCGGATTCAATTACCGGATGACTGATGTTCAGGCCGCCATAGGCATCGAACAGCTCAAGAGATTGCCAGGTTTCCTGGAGGGACGGAGAAAGATTGCCGAATTCTACTTTTGTACCTTGAAGGAAGTGCCGTGGCTTGAGCCGCCTCAGGAGCCTGTCGACTGCAGGACGAATTGGCAGAGCTTCCCGGTCAGGGTGCTCGATCGGGCTCCAGTGAGCCGCGACGCCTTGATGCAGCGCCTGCTCGACGCGGAGATTTCCACTCGCCGTGGGATTATGAACGCACACCAGGAGACTGCGTACACTGCCAAGTGGTCGCTGCCTGACTCAGAACGGGCGAGAGATTCGGTGCTGCTGCTACCGCTCTACACTGGGATGTCGGAGATCGAGGCAGAAACGGTCGTCAAGCAGATCACGCATGTCTAAAAAGCTCCTGATATTTCCATTCGGCGGAAACGGCAAGGAATCTCTCATTTCCATTCTGGCGATCAACGAAGTGAGGCCGGAGTGGGAAGTGATCGGTTTTATCGACGACAATCATTCCCTGCACGGCCAGGATTATTCAGGCGTGAAGGTCTTAGGGGGAAGGGAATTGTTTCAATCGCACCGCGACGCATATGTCCTCGCGGTACCCGGCAGTCCAAATGGCTATTTGCGGCGCAGATTCATCATCGAAAGTTTAGGGATTCAGGCATCTCGGTTTGCGACGATTATCCACCCGTCGGTTGTGAAAGCCCCTGATGCCGTGGTTGGTCATAATACGCTCCTTATGCCGCATGTGGTCGTCAGCTGTGGAGTCCGCATCGGAAATCATTGTGTTGTCCTGCCCAATACGGTGATCGCCCATGATACGATGATTGGCGACTACTGCTGCATCGGTTCGAATGTGTCGCTGTCCGGTGGTGTGAATGTGGGTGTGGAATGTTATATCGGTTCGGGAGTGAAGATACGGGAAAATGTTCACATCGGCGATCGAACCCTGGTGGGACTCGGTTCCAACGTTGTTTGCGACATTCCAGAAGACATTGTCGTGGTTGGAAATCCTGCGAGAGAAATCAGGAAGATTACGTCCGGATAAACAATCGATGACCACCGCCTCTGTGCCCTCAGATTCTTATGGTACCACTGAAGACTCTGTGCGATGTGCTGCGCCTCAAACAGCGGAGTCGCCAGCGGCCGAAAAGAACTCTTACAGTCAGATTCTGCAGTCGTCGGCGTTGATCGGCGGCTCGTCGGTGATCAACATCGCCATTGGGGTCGTTCGCACCAAGGCGATGGCGCTGTTGCTGGGTCCGGCGGGGTTCGGACTGATGGGCCTGTTCGGATCAATCGTTGACCTTGCAGTCAGTATCGTCGGCATGGGTATCAATAGTAGTGGCGTGCGCCAGATTGCCGAGTCCGTTGGTTCGGGAGACACAGACCGGATTGCCAGAACTGCATCCATACTCCGCCGGACATCAGTAGTCCTGGGAATTACAGGCGCTGGGGTTCTGGTCCTGTTTTCGGGACAGATCTCCACATTCACATTCGGCACTGACCAACAGGCGGCTGCCGTCGCCTTGCTGTCGCTTGCTGTATTTTTTCGTTTAGTTTCCGCCGGTCAAGGGGCGCTGATCCAGGGGATGCGGCGTATCTCCGATCTCGCCATGATGGGTGCGCTGGGTGCCTTTTTCGGGGCAGTAATCAGCATTGTTCTCGTCTATTTCTTGCGCCAAGACGGTGTCGTGCCATCCCTCGTCGCCATAGCCGCGATGTCGATTGTCACTTCCTGGTGGTACAGCAGGAAGGTACAGATTCAATCTCCAGCTATGACGGCCTCCCAAGTCAGGCAGGAAGCAGCCGCACTCTTGAAACTCGGGTTCGCATTCATGGCAAGCGGGTTTCTGATGATGGGAGCCGCATACGTGGTTCGCATTATGGTGGTTCGCATGGTTGGCCTCGAAGCAGCCGGATTGTATCAATCTGCCTGGACCCTCGGTGGACTGTATGTGGGCTTCATTCTCCAGGCAATGGGAGCGGACTTCTATCCTCGTCTGACTGCTGCCGCCAAAGACAATGCCGCCTGCAACCGCCTGGTGAATGAGCAGGCCCAGATCAGTCTTCTGTTGGCGGGACCCGGCGTGTTAGCCACTCTCACATGCGCACCGTTGGTGATTGCCTTGTTCTACAGCGCTGAATTCGAAGCGGCGGTGGAAGTCCTGCGCTGGATTTGTCTAGGGGCGACACTTCAGGTGATGACCTGGCCGATTGGCTTCATTATTGTGGCGAAGAATTCGCAAAACATCTTTTTCTTGGCCGAGCTGGCATGGACCATCGTCAACGTTGGGCTTTCGTGGATTTGTATACGATCGTTTGGTTTAAACGGCGCTGGCATAGCATTCTTTGGATCCTACGTTTTTCACGGAGTGATGATTTATGCAATTGTTCATCGGCTCAGCGATTTCCGCTGGTCATTCGCGAATAGCAAATTAGGATTGATATTCATCTTTTTGATCGCGTTGGTCTTTTGCGGTTTCTTTGTACTGCCAATTCTCTTAGCGACTAGCATCGGAGTATTGGCAATGATATTGAGCAGTGTCTATTCCATGCGAACCCTCCTCAACCTTATTTCCCTAGACCGGATTCCGCCGCTCATAAAGCGATTGTTTGTTGCACTCCGTCTTGCGCCTTCGGGTTCTTAGTTCAGTTGCCGTTAAGCATGCCCCCCGATGACGTCAATGGAATGGAGTTCCCCTTAAACTAGCATTCCTCTTTTTCCAATCTGATAGGGGCCTTTCATCCGTCGTCGTCGTTGATTCGTCTACACGAGGGTCAATTTGTACGCGCGATTAAGCGAAGGCAAGGGAAATCGATGAGTGAAAATTCTCAAATCAAAATAGCCCTGGTTTGTACCATGGGTGGTCATTTTGAGCAGATGACCAACCTATCCGATTTTTACGACCAGTATCGCCATTTCTGGATCACCAATAGAAGTAAACAGACGAGAGACCCGCTGAGCCAAGAAACGGCCTATTACATAGAGATGGGGCATTTTAAGAAGCCCTGGACCTATTTGCGCCAGGTCATACCGGTGCTAAGGATATTCGCTAAAGAAAAGCCAACCCATGTGATCTCGACCGGATCGGGCCGAACCGCTTTCGTGCCATTTTTGCTTTCCCGTCTATTGAGGAAAAAATTCATTTGCATAGAGACCTATTCTCGAGTGAACGCTCGTTCCATCTTTGCGACCGTGTTGCTCAAATCAGGTAGTAGGGTGTACACGCAATGGGAAGACCGGCGGCACAAAAATGCCATCTATATCGGCCCGGTTTTGAAGCGCCAGGAAGATGTGATTAAACTTAAAACCTCAAACTACGTGTTTGTCGCAGTAGGGACGAGGGAAGAACCATTTGCGAGATTGCTTCAAGGAGTTGAAGCGTTAGCCAAAAAGGGGATCATCAAAGAAAAGGTCATCATTCAAGCGGGACATACGAAATTTAAATCCAGTTACGCCGAAGTATTTGATTTTTGTTCTCCCGGAAAGATAGCCGAGCTTATTTTAAACGCAAAATATGTCATCAACCAGGCGAGTGCGGGTATCGGCACTCTGTGCCTCAGATATCAAACGAGATTTATCGTGATGCCCAGGGAATATCAATATGGTGAGCTTCCAACCCCACGCGACATGAACGAAGATTTGCATCATGAGCTTGAGAAGTTGGGTTATACCAAAGTTATCAACAATACTGATGAATTGGAAGGGGCTGTCCGGAACATCGAGGATCTGAAAGTAGGGTTCAGTTTCGACAATAGCCGGGCTATATCGACGCTACATAAGCTTGTGAAGGAAGCGGAAGCATAAAAGCCGAGACGGATGTAGGAATCCTATGCACCTCAATACTGGAACAGTCAGGGTCCTATACAGTTTTCCGCATAAACTGGGGGCAGACAGGATCTGTTATACCGCCTGGCAACAAGTGAATGGTCTCGCGGCAGCAGGAGCCGATCTGTTGGTTTTTCCTGGTGCCCTCAGCAGACCGGTGCCGGTCAATGTCAGAGTTCAATCGACCCTGGCGCGAGGTAGGTTTCGAATTCCATACACACTTCTGGGGTCGATGAGAGCCTTTGCGCTCCACGACTACATTGTCTCACGCAGGCTTGAGAAACTCGCCGGACAGATCGATGTCGTCCATGCCTGGCCGCTAGGTTCGTTGCGAACGCTAAAAACCGCTGCACGGTTGGGTATAGCGACGGTTCTGGAACGACCTAATGCACATACCAGATTCGCGTATGAGGTCGTGCACAAAGAGTGTACTCGCTTGGGAGTAAGTTTGCCGCCGGATCATGAGCACGCCTATAAACCAGATGTCCTTGCCAAGGAGGAAGTGGAATATGAGCTGGCCGACTATCTCTTGTGTCCGTCTGAGTTTGTTGTGCAAACTTTTCTTGACCAAGGATTTGATCGTAAGAAACTTGTCCGGCACATTTATGGATATGATGAAAATCGTTTTTATCCTGACAGAAAGCCGAAGGCACTGGATCGTGGCCTAACCATCATCTCGGTCGGCGTCTGCGCGGTGAGAAAAGGACTCCACTATGCTTTGGAGGCGTGGTTGAACTCCCCTGCATCTCGTAACGGCACATTCTTAATTGCAGGAGAGTTTGTTCCGGCCTACCGGGCAAAACTAGCGCCGATGTTATCCCATCCCAGTGTCCGGGTTCTCGGCCATCGGACCGATGTGCCGGAACTCGTGCGTAGCAGCGACATTCTCGTCCTTCCAAGCATTGAAGAAGGGTTTGGTTTAGTCTGTACTGAGGCAATGGGAAGTGGGTGTATCCCTTTGGTTTCCGATGCTTGTACAGATATTTGCAAACATATGGACAATGCATTGGTGCATCATGTTGGAGACGTGAAGGCCCTTACAAGTCACATTACTATGATCCATGAAGATCGCACGCTTTTGGAAAGATTGCGTGCCAGGGGCTTGGCTGCGGCACCAGCCATCACATGGAATGCAGCCGGTGTGAAATTACTGCAGGCATACCGAGGAGCCATAACGACCAGGCTACATACCAGAACCTCAAGTTTAAATGGTAGTAACCGCAAAACATTAGATGAAGAATGTGTGATATGAAAAGAGTTATGCCCGATCTCAATTTGATCTGACAGCTCCCATCCTCACCTGTATCTTCCATCCTTGCTTGAATATGTCCCTGTATCCCGCGGCACTATTCGGATCATAAAGCCCATAATCTCGAAAGAAACACGCATTAGGAAATGAGAATCACATTTGTACTTCCATTTGCAGGCCTGCAAGGTGGTGTGCGGGTAATCGCGATTTATGCCGAACGATTGAGGAAACGTGGTCACAAGATTTATCTGATTTCCACGCCGACAAATCCAACATTGCGCGAGAAGGTTATTTCGCTTCTTTGGGGTGGAGGATGGCCAGGAAGAAGGAAAGAGCCCTCCCATGTTGATGGAATTGATGTGGAGCACCGGGTGTTGGAACAAATTAGGCCAGTAACAAATGCGGATGTGCCGGATGCGGATGTGGTGGTAGCGACCTATTATCGGACGGCTAATGGCGTGAACCGACTTTCTCCCTCCAAAGGAGCGAAGGTAATTTTCCTTCAAGGCTACGAGAAAACTGAAGGCAAGGCCAATCCGGATTTAGAAGAGACATGGCGAATGCCAATGCACAAAATTGCGGTATCTCGGTGGTTGGTGGATCTCGCGCGCGACAGATTCGGAGATAAAGTCGTTTCATGTGTGCCCAACGGTGTCGATTTAAACCAGTTCCAAGCTGGTCCTAGAGGGAAAAGGCCGGTTCCCACTGTGGGCCTGTTGCACCATAATTCCCCGCTCAAGGGGTGTGATGCCAGCATCAAAGCTCTACGGTTGGTTGCGGAGGAGGTGCCGTCGCTTCGAGTTGTCTCTTTCGGCGCAGATTATCCAGCCTTGCAGTTGCGCCTTCCGCCTTTCGCGGAATTCCATTACCGGCCGCAGCAGGAAAAGCTCAGGGAGCTTTATGCGCAATGTGATGTTTGGTTGAATGGAAGTATTCTGGAAGGATTTTGCTTGCCATTACTCGAGGCGATGGCCTGTCGGTGTCCCGTGGTCTCCACTCGTGCGGGTGGACCTATGGATGTGATCGATGATGGCGTAAACGGTTACTTAGTCGATGTGAATGATGTAAATGGTCTCGCGGATCGGGTGTTGCGTATACTGAGACTGCCGCCGGATGAATGGCGCCAATTTTCGGATGCAGCCTACAACACTGCGACAAAATTTACTTGGGAAGATTCCACAGACAGATTTGAAAAGGCATTGCAACTAGCCATAGATCGTAATATGCGCGGTGAGTTGCCTGCATCGCCAAGGTTTTCCATTTCATCCCTGTAATGTGACACAGCAGGACCTACCGGTGAAGAGAATATTGCAACGAGGAAAAGAGTTAGCCGATGTCCTCAGGCAGGACGGATGGATTGCTTTTCTTGAAAGATTGGAGATGTGTGTTCAGTATCGCCTGCATAAGGTGTCCAAGGTTATTGAACCAAAGCAATATTACTACAAGCAGCAGGAAGAATGGCCTCCTGAAAGGCCCCTCGTATCCGTTATCATCCCTTGCTACAACTATGGGGCATTCATCAAAGGAGCGGTGGAGTCGGTTCTTGCCCAGACGTTTCAACGGTTTGAGATACTTGTGATCAATGATGGTTCAACCGACGAAATGACGCTAAACGTATTGCGGAACTTTTGCTATGAACGAACGAAGGTTATTCATCAGACCAATCAAGGATTGGCACAGACCCGAAATAATGGTGCGGCATTGGCTGAGGGGAAATATATCTGCTACTTAGATCCTGATGATCTGTTTGACCCCACATATCTGGAAAAGACTTTGTCTCGCCTGGAAAGCGATGAGAGTTTGGGGAGTTGTTACAGTTGGGTTCGTTGTTTTGGCGATTTTGATTCTATATGGGAAACAGAGGATCTGGACCCATTTCTTCTAAGGCAACGGTGCATAGCTCCTTCGCAAAGCGTCATGAGAAAAGACGCCTGGAAAAAAGTAAGGGAGCAAAATGGATTTGGTTTCTTGAGCAAATACAATGGATATTTTGAAGATTGGGTGTTCTGGATTGATATGGTTCAATGCGGTTATCGAGGGCAAGTAATTAACGAGCCACTTATTCGTTATCGTGTTCATGAGAAGTCACTCGGAGCAACACACAAGTCCGGATGGAAAAAGATGTTACCGATTCTTCATGAGGACCGTAGAGAGTTCTTCAATAATCGATCATATAGAAAGCAATTAGAGAAGAGCCTCAATAAAAGAATTTATGTTCAAAATAGTCGCATCAATCTTTCTTCCCCTAGCTTTTACAAATCGCAAGGGATCTCTTCGTAAACGGAACCAACGTCACTAATCCTCCATCCTTCGATAGTGAATTCTGGTTTAACACTGGGGCTGATTGGCACGGGTGGGCCTCCAAGAGAACGAAGTTTCTATGACAACTCCAGCCGTTAGTTTCATTGTTCCGTGTTACAAGCTCGCGCACCTTTTGCCGGAATGTATCAATTCAATTCTGGCCCAAAGTTATGACAATTTCGAAGTGCTGATCATGGACGATTGCTCTCCTGATAATACTGTGGAAGTTGCCCAGTCGTTCCATGACAATCGGGTAAGACACATACGTAATAGCAGTAACCTTGGACACCTGCACAATTACAACAAGGGAATCAATTTTGCCCTTGGAAAATATGTTTGGCTCATTTCCGCCGATGATTATCTGCGTGCGTCGTATGTCTTAGAAAGATACGTTGATCTTCTGGATAACAATTCACGTATAGGATATACGTATTGCGCTGGGCTTGGGGTGCGCAATGGAATGGAGTCTGGGGTGATCGGTCGTTACCCCGGTGGCGGGGATCGAGACAGTGTTATTCCAGGCCACGTTATGCTTAAACAGCTTCTGCGGTGGAACTTTGTGCTGGCTGCTTCGGGTTTGGTGCGCCGCGAATGCTACGATAAGCTGGGTGTTTTTCCGCTCGATATGCCGTGGGCCGGTGATTGGTATTTATGGTGCCTCTTCGCGTTGCATTATGACGTTGGCTATTTCGCGGAGCCAATGGTTTGCTATCGTGACCATTCACTGAGCATGACCACCAAGCTTACTCGTGAAAGGCTTGAAGCTTGCGCCTTTGAAGATGTTGCGATTCCCTGGATTATGAGAAAGAAAGCTCAGGACGCCGGATACGCGCGTTTGGCAAAGGATATTCTTCCGGCCATTGCTCACACATATGCGAGAGTCATTTCGTCAGAGCGGTATCGGGAATCGGCAGTTATGACCCTTCAGGAATTTGAGGAATCGCTATGGAGAAACATCACGGATGAGTCAGAACGGAACTTGGTTCGGGCTCTTGCATATGTGGATATGGGCAACGAATACTACTTTGCAGGATATTCTGCTTTAGCTAAAGAACTCTATGAAGCGTCACTTAGAATTAATCCTTTGATGGTATCAGTCCACATTAAAAAGATTCTTCTTTCTCTCGGCACAACAGGTGACTATCTAAGACGAATGCTATTGTCCTTCCGCTAAGCTGAATATACGTATTATCTTCTCTTACTGCAATCGCCATCCTAGTCGGCAATGAAGGATTCTCAGTTTCCGGGCGCGAGACTCATTCCGCCTCAGGTGTGCAGCGCGTTCCTTTCTTATATATGTAAGCCAGAACCTTCGTACTGTGCCGATGCAACATATGTCAGGCGGTCGTATTCTGGAAAGATCTCAGCTGACTCCGGGTTCCGATGCGGAGGGTAGGGTAATGCCAACAATCTCGGCACAGGAGCAACAGGAAGGTGCTCCACATTTAATGGAAATAGCGCCCATGTCTCGAAACCACAAATATGTGATCATTACGCCTATCCGGGATGAAGAAGCGTTCATCGAAAAGACGATACAGTCCGTGACCTCTCAGACAACCCTCCCTGCGCAGTGGGTTATCGTAAATGATGGGTCTACGGATCTTACCGGGGCTATAGTGGATACATATGTTGCCCGGTATCCCTGGATTCATGTTGTGCATAGAGAGAATCGAGGATTTCGTAGCGCTGGAGGAGGAGTGATAGAAGCATTTTACGCTGGTTATCGTGCGTTAAAGGAGCAGGATTGGAACTTTATTGTAAAGCTGGATGGTGATCTTTTTTTTGATAGCGATTATTTCGAGAAGGTCTTCAGATATTTTGAGCACTCTCCAGATCTGGGTCTTGGGGGAGGTCTCATTTACAACCTGGTCAATGGCGCTCTGCTTGCTGAGCAGCATCCAGTCTTTCATGTTCGAGGGGCGACGAAAATTTATAAGAGAGAATGCTGGGATGCGATTGGAGGCTTACTCGTTGCTCCAGGATGGGATACGCTCGATGAAGTAAAGGCGAATATGCTCGGATGGAAATCACGAACATTCCGGGATCTCAAGGTCACCCATTATCGTTATACGGGTGCTGCAGATGGACAGTGGCGGTCTTGCATCAAATACGGAAGAGCAAATTACATTTCAGGCTACCATCCATTGTTTATGGCCCTGAAATGCTTGCGGCGGGTTTTTCATAAACCCGTCCTTATAGGCGCCTTCGCCATCGGGTATGGCTACGTTTCAGGCTACCTCAAACGAGTACCGCAAGTGGATGATAGGGCACTCATTACGTTTCTGAGAAAACAGCAAATGAACAAGATATTGCGGAGAGAGACGATGTGGGAATAGCACGAGGCGTGGTTTTATAAAGTGTCAGACAACGCAAGGCCTGATGACAAACAGCATATGAGAACGATAGGAATCTCAACTCCTCTTAAATCTGCGGGCATTCGTAACATGCTTGACGCCCTCGGGGAGGTCGTCGGCGTGCGCTTTGAGGAACGGACTTTTGACGAGGCCGCCGGCATTGATGCATGGTTTATCCATGAAGCGGATGGTGATCTTTACCATGACAATACGTCTCGAGACCGTCCCTCCTACACAGTCGTACAAAGCAGCCGGCGCGTCCCCTGTGGGGAATCATCCGTTATTGAATTCTCCCGTAACCCAATTCTCCCGCGCATACTAGCCGCTAGGAAGATCGCTGCCAATGAAGCCAGTAGCCTGATGGCCTTGCCTCAATTATCAGGCAATATGCAAGTGCTCGCCTCGAAAGAAGGAGCACCGATCTGGGCGATGCAGGAAACGGCAGGCGTGCAACATCACTATAGCGTTGCACCTATTCCAGAATTGAACGACGGTGAGGCGTTATTTCAACGGTTCCATGGAAACCAATTCCTGTCATTGCTGCCATTTGTAATTTTTTTGCGTGCGTTGACAGCGGATCACAGCTGGGAGCAACCGCCGTTACAAGCCTGTTTCATGCTTGACGATCCCAACTTGCACTGGCGAACCTATGGTTTCGTTGATTTCGCCAAAATCGCGACACACGCGCAAACGCATAACTACCACGTCAGCTTCGCAACCATTCCACTGGATGCGTGGTTTGTCCACAAACCGACAGCGTTGTTATTTCGGAAGTACCACCATCAACTATCCTTGCTGATCCATGGGAATAACCATGTAGCACAGGAATTGGCCAGACCTTATATCGACCAAGGTATCAGCGATAATTTAGGGCAGGCCCTTAGCCGAATCGCCGAATTCGAACGCTGTTATGGTGTGGACGTCTCAAAAGTGATGGCTCCTCCACACGGAGCATGCAGCGAGAGAGCACTTGCTCAAATGGCACAATTGGGATTTGAGGCTGTTTCCATCTCAACGGGGTCGCTATATCACTATAACCGGCAGGCTCCCTGGGTCCAAACTCTTGGTGTGATGCCTGCTGACATTATTGCAGGGCTGGTGGTGATCCCAAGGTTTCGAATTTCGAAGACTTGTCAAAATAGCATACTCGTGGCCGCCTTACTGGGTCAGCCAATTATTCCCGTGGGCCACCACCATGATCTCGCAGATGGGCTTGAGCTTTTTTCAGAACTGGCAGGATTTATCAACTCCCTGGGAACGGTTCATTGGTCTGACATGAAGGGAATCTGCAGGGCGCATTATGCACAAAAGGTGGAAGGAAATATCCTTCGGATAAGAATGCTCACGAGACGCGCAGAGATCCGCATGCCAGATGGGATCAGCCATATATTGGTGGAGCGACCGCTGTGGCAGCAAGTGGAATGTATGCCTGTTGCATGGAAAGCCAAAAGTGACGGTTCGGAATGGACATATCAACTTACGGATGAACCCATCTCTGTGCGGCCTGGAAAAGAGATCGAAATTTCCCTGAAGCCCCCCGCTTTACCTCTCTTTGATCAGAAAGCTGCTCCCGGCCTTCCTTTTTGGCCTGTGGCGCGAAGGCAACTTACAGAGGCGAGAGACAGACTGGCCCCCGTTCTCAGACGATTCCTCTAAGAGAGGCCGAACGAAACTAACCCCCGGTCAATCATCAGCAGAACCGACGAACTACAATAATGGACCTTTCGATAATTATCATAAATTGGAACTCAGCCGAATATGTCCGGAAGTGCCTCCAGTCGTTACCTGAGAATCTTCCTGGTATAGAGCTTGAGACGATCGTTATTGATAATGGGTCATTTGATTCCTGCGCGGAAATCATTCTTAACGAATTCCCCAATGTATGCTTCATTCAGAGCGAAGATAATCTAGGGTTTGCAAAAGCCAACAATCTGGGATCGGAGAAGTCGAGAGGGGAGTATCTTCTCTTTTTAAATCCAGATACTGAGATCGTCGATGGTGCTATCCAAGGCATGGCGTCTCTTATTAGGCATCTCCCGCGTGCCGGGGTTTTAGGATGCAGACTGCTTAATTCTGATGGATCGGTTCAAACAAGCTGCGTGCAAGCGTTTCCTACCGTCTTCAATCAGATGTTGGACTCTGACGTGGTAAACCGATGGCTTCCCGTTCTCACTACTGGACGAATAAACTACATGGGTGAGAACCCAGTGCGGGTGCAGGTCATTTCGGGAGCCTGTCTGATGATTAAGAAGACAGTATTTGAAGAGGTTGGAAGATTCAGCTCCGAGTATTTTATGTACACGGAAGATCTCGACCTTTGTTACAAGGTGCGCGAGGCCGGATATTCAAATTATTACACTGGTGCTTTTTCAGTTGTTCATCACGGCGGGGGAAGTTCAAATCAGCGGAAGGAAAATTCGTACGCCAATATCCAGATGCGGGAGTCCATATTCAAATTTCTTAAGAAGACGAGAGGCAAACCTTACGCCCACATGTATAAACTGGCGATGCTGCTAAGTGGTGTCCTGAGGTGCGGGTTGTTATCGTTGGCGTATGTGGTTTCCCTGTTCGGAGAAAGTAAATCATCATCCAGATCCTCACTTGTTAAGTGGAAAAGCATCATTCGTTGGACGCTCGGAATTGAAAAATGGGCGCGTTGAGCAGGATCTCGTTCTTGGATCGTGGGTAAGTTTAGCTTTTTCAGGTCCTGGTTGGGCTAACATTTCGGGAGTCATTTTTTCCATAATCGACTCCAATCTCTGCTGTGTCCTTGGTACGGATACCGGTTTTGACTTCATGACAATTGATAACCTTACCTTTAATGTGACAGAACCCGCTAACGTGCCGGAAGGCCCATCCTTTTTATTTCTCGCCCTTGACCTCGTGGGCTTGGCCTGCGCGGCAACATATAAGGGAAAGATTCAGCGGAACGATCATAACTCTGTTGCCTGAACTTAGTCGCACCTTCTCCTGCTTCCCTTTGAGTGCCGTCAATCCCCAAGCAGTTCACGTGAATTCTTCCAGTGCAAAAATCGGTTTAAAGGACTGTCGAGCATGTGTGGTATTTGCGGAAAATTGCTGCTGAAAGAGGATGCGCCTGTGGATCCGACGCTCATCAGCAGAATGAGTTCGGCCATGATGTATCGAGGGCCCGACGATTCCGGGATATATACGTCCCGTAAAATAGGGTTCGGGCACGGGCGACTGTCGATTATTGATCTTCAGACGGGCAAACAACCTCTCTCCAATGAGAATGGCACCGTGTGGGTGGTGTTCAATGGAGAGATCTATAACTTTCGCGAGCTCAGGAATGAATGTTTAAGACGAGGCCATACTTTCAAAACCCATACTGACACAGAAGTCATCGTTCATCTGTATGAAGATTATGGTGAGGATTTTGTCTCCAAGCTACGGGGAATGTTTGCGATCGCTCTTTGGGACGAAACGAGCGAAACGCTAATCCTTGCGCGAGACAGAGTGGGGATAAAACCGCTTTATTACTTTATGAACGATGAGTGTCTTGTATTCGGTTCAGAGATCAAATCTATCCTCGCCGACAATGTGGTCTCGCGGGAAGTCGATCTCAACGGACTAAGGCTTCTCCTGGCCTATTACTACATTCCCGGTGAGGATACTCTCCTGAAAGGGGTAAAGAGGCTTCTTCCCGGTCACTGTCTCACAGTGAGAAGCGGTAAGTGCGTTGACAGAGAATACTGGGATCTCTCGTTCTCAGCGCCACAAAGTAATTTAACGGTAAAGGAGGCTGAGGAAAAGCTGGTCGGGATCATAAAGCAATCTGTGCGGGATCATATGATCAGCGATGTGCCGGTCGGTTTTCTGCTGAGTGGTGGAGTTGATTCCACTGCGTTGCTGAGCTTTGCCGTAGAAGAGACCGACAGACAAATTAAAACGTTTACCATCGGATTCGAAGGAGCAGGTTTCGCGGACGAAAGGTATTATGCGGGAATTGCCGCTAAAAAGTTTGGGACGGATCATTATGACCTTTCCATGACCGCCAATGAATTCAGAGAATTCCTTCCTGGTTACGTTTGGCATATGGAGGAGCCTGTCTGTGAGCCCCCTGGCATTGCCCTATATTATGTTTCTAAATTGGCTAAGGACCACGTCAAGGTGCTGATCTCCGGGGAAGGTGGCGATGAGGCATTTGCGGGATACCAGAATTATCGCAATCTCGTTTGGTTGGAAAATATCAAGAAAGTAGCAGGTCCCTTCAAACGGATTTTGGGACAGTTCGCTTCATTCCTGGCACAAGGCGACACTTTCGGCAGGTTCAATCAGTACGGTCAGCTTATGAGGATGGAGTTTCAAGAATATTATTTCGGCCGGACTTCAAACCCATTCACATTCTTTAATAAAAATACAAATAACCTCTATGATTCGAACATTTTAAATTTGACGGCCGATAACGGTGAACTGGATCATTATCGAAAAGCGTTATTTGCCAACATTAAAAATCTCGATGTCTTGAATCAGATGCTCTATATCGATTCAAAAACCTGGTTGCCAGACGACTTGCTCGTCAAAGCGGACCGGATGACGATGGCAAACTCGATTGAATTGCGAGTTCCTCTTTTAGATCACACTGTGTTGGAATATGCTGCATCGCTCCCATCGGAATTCAAACTTAAAGGGGCTACCACAAAATACATCCTCAAAAAGGCGTTTGAAGGACGGATCCCTCCGGAGATCCTGTGCCGTAAGAAGACAGGATTTCCGATTCCTTATGAACATTGGCTGGCAAATGACCTCAAAGATTATGTCCAGGACCTGTTACTCGACCAAAGGACTCTCAATAGAGGATATTTTCAGCGAGGAGCCATTGCCGGCATGCTTGCGGCGAGCAGTAAAAGACGAATACATTCAAAGGAAATATTCTTGTTGATAGTTCTTGAACTGTGGCACCGATGCTTCATCGACCAGTCTTGAAAAAACCTGTAGGGGCGAAGCTTATGTGATCACCTGGTCAGCACATTCCTCCGGCGTGAAATCTCCCAGGTTTTCATCCTACCGATGTTCATCGTCGATCCGCCACGCTTTAGCTTTAATGGTTGATTGGGGTTCGGCCAGCATCCTCTCTCGCGTGTTCTTCGAACTGCTAGTGGTCTTATCGAGATTAGGAAGACGGTCTTTGAGAACTAGAAGGGAGTTTCCATGAGACGATCTCGAAGAAGGGTTGAAGAGGGCCTTTGGGTGCTTGGCATGCACCGCTTTGGACGATTGATGAATACTGCGCTGCACCCTCAAAAGCGTGAACATCTAAGAAATATGAGGGAGTTTTATGCAGCGCTTTTACCTCCGGAAGGGCTAGTCTTCGATGTGGGAGCACACGTTGGGATGCTGTCAGCGTTATTCGCTTCACTCGGCCATCAGGTAATCGCAATCGAACCGAACCGAGATTGCATTCGCCACATCGAGATTTCCTATCACGATTTGCCAATTACCGTTTTGAACGCCGTCATGGGGCCCAAGGCGGGACTTGTTACGCTAAATGTCTCGGATGATAGAGACGACATCTCCTCTGTGCGTAACGACTGGATTCCGAACACAATCTCTTCTCGAAAAATGCAGGTCGCTATGCTCACCTTGAATGATCTAGTTTCTGAGTACGGCATGCCGGCCTTCATCAAGATAGACGTGGAGGGTTTCGAGGAATCGGTTCTTGACGGACTGAGCGTATTCCCAAAACTCCTCTCATTTGAATTCAATACTGGAGACCTCGCTTCAACATTTCGATGCTTGGCAAAAGACCAGTTTGGCGGTGCGCTATTCAATTATGCAATACAAGACCCGCAGCGATTTGAACTTCCCTCCTGGGTAGAAGCGGACGTACTGAAACAATCACTGACTGAACTTTCCGGAACCGGAACTGGATTTCATTCCCCACACCGAATTTACGGGGATATATTCGCGAAGATCGGGTAGATGGCATACCTTGAAGAATCTGGTGTCTTCTCGGTCAGAGAATGTTCCAGCACTAACCATCTGTGTACTTGGCAAATGCCTCTGGCAGGTGGAATTCTCATCTACACGTATTGAGGCGAATTGGAGAGCCCTGGAAATACTTAGATTATATTGCAGTTCCAACCTGCGTGCTGGTTCTCAAATAAAGAAGAAATAAGTTCCAAAAGGGCGTTGAGTAAACCATTTTACTTACATGGAACCACAAGAAAGCACCATAACTGAAATCAGCCTTATCATCACGTTGGGTATGGGTTTTATCTGGTTTGTATTGCCGCGACGGTATGCATTTGTTCCGCTCCTGATAGCTGGTTGCTACATGTCACTGGCACAGGCCTTAATAATATCCGGGGTCCATTTCAACATCATCAGAATCCTCATCTCTTTGGGCATCCTCAGGATTTTTGTCAGAAAGGAGATGTTCAGTATAAGGCTGAATCCGATCGATAAGGTTTTCTTGGCTTGGCTTTTTAGCAGCGCCTTTATTTCGGCCCTATTTAACGGCGAAAATATAAACCTCATCGGTTGTCTTGGCAGTGTTTACGATGGTCTTGGTATTTATCTGATTGTACGGGCGTTGATACGAGATTTAGATGACGTTGTTCTTAACGTGAAGATGCTCGGCATCATGATTATTCCTCTTGCATTCATTTTTATGGTCGAGCATATGACCGGCAAAAACCCTTTTTCTTATCTGGGTGGAGTGCCGACATTTTCAGAGATTCGTAATGGGCGTATCCGTAGTCAAGGCCCCTTCAAACATTCCATCCTCGCAGGAACATTTGGCGCGACTGCTTTGCCGCTTTTTGTGGGATTGATGGTTTACAGTACCCGCAACCGTGTACTCGCAACGTTGGCATTTGGGGCAGCTATGGTCATCATTCTTACCGCATCATCGAGTGGTCCTTTTCTGGCTTTTCTTGCAGGGAGTGTGGGATTAGCCTGTTGGTACTTGAGGGCCTATGTGAGAGCCATCCGGTGGGGAATCGCAGTGTTCTTCGTCGCATTACATATCTACATGAAGGATCCGGTATGGTTCTTCATAGCGCGTATTAGCGATATAACGGGAGGAGGAGGTTGGTATCGCTCAGCCTTGATTAATGCAGCCATCATTCACTTTGACGAGTGGTGGCTTAGCGGCACGGCTTACACAAGACACTGGATGGAGAGCGGTATTACCGGTAATCCTAATATGGTAGACATCGTCAACCACTATGTTGCGCAAGGAGTGAGCGGCGGCGTTCTCGCATTGTTCTTATTCATTTGGCTCATCGTTAAATGCTTTACAGCTAGCGGTTCAGCCGTTCGTGATGAAGCCCGCTTTTCCATTCAGGAGCGATTCTTTATCTGGTCTATGGGCTGCACAGTACTCGGCCATGTTGTATCATTTTTTTCCGTATCCTATTTTGACCAAATGGTTCTCTTCTGGTACTTCATCATTGGTGCAAATGCGATCCTATCCCAAGCGGGACCAGAGACGGCATATGAATCCCAACACTGGGAAAGTTCAGGAACTATAGAGTTCTCAACGTAACCGCCATCACTTCACTTGCAGATTGGTTGGTGCCGGCGGGGGAGGGGAGATAGTTCCAGTACCCATGATGCCCATATCTTTTCCATCACTACCTGCATTCTTTCCGAGCGAGCCAGAAGCCAGTTGGTAAGCCGCCCAGGTATTGGGCGAGGTGCCGCCCACGAAGGTGGGTAATCCGATGAGGTTATTGCTACCACTGGCGATAGTCGAGGTTTGAAAAAGATTGGTTGTTACGGTGCAATTGGTGCAAGCAGGTGTCCCGTTTTGAGTCAAATTCACACGGCTAGACCCCAAGAATATATTATTCCGCAAGACCAAGTTGGTGGATGGGCCGTTCTCCGGTTTCCCATTGAAATTGGCGGTGGAATTCTTAAGGGTATTGTGTTCGAAAAGTGGATCGCTGATGGTACCGCATTGCACAGAGACCCCGTTGCTCGAGGCATTCTCAATGACATTGTTGGTGAACACTTCGCTCGTACCGCCATCATAGAAACCGAGATCGACGGAATTATTCACGAAATAATTTCCGGTGACGGTCGTGTAGCCTTGCCCGTATCCTTGGATGGCATCTACATGGGCTGCACAACTGCCTTGCACGATTCCGGTGAAGATATTTCCCGGCCCTACCATGACGTTACGGGCACCGATCTGAATACCATCGGAGCACCCACCGGGGCCAAAGGTATTATTCGAGACGGTCACGCCAGAAGGGGTCGAGCCAGGTGCGCCAGCCCCCCACGTAATATGAAGTCGTCCTTCATATCCTGATGCGAAATATGCTCCGAAGGTATTGTGGTCGATGAGAATGTTATTGTTGTTAAAGTTAGTTGTCAGAATCACGAGCTGATTGGCGCCAAATGCGCTATTTTTGATCGTAATATTCTTCGTGGAGCTGCCCGAAATTGTGCCTCCACCACTGCTAAAGTCAATACCGTCAAATGTCACGCCATTCGCCCCATTCTGTGCCCGTAGCCCCATCGATGCGCCTAGGGCGGTAACAGATTGAACTATCACGGGTGGGCTCTTCGTAAAGCTGCCGAGAGTGACGCTGCCATAACTCCCTGGATTCAGGCAGATGGTGGACCCTGCAGCCGCCGATGCAATCGTTGATGCAACGGCGGCACCTGGGCTGAGGGTCTGACTACATGCCGCATTGGCCAGTTCAGACATCCCGCAGAGAATCGCCAAGACAATGAACATTTTGAATCGGTATCGTTTCATAATCTTACTCCAATGTGTTGTACCGATAACCTGAGAAACTACGAAGTTACGCTGTGTAGCGGGATGAGCCAGATGCCAACGCTCTGCGTTACTTCTGCGACACCTAACGTGAGGTGTTCATGTCTCACACCCTGTCAGCCATACGCCACCATACGAAGCAGTAAATTAGAGAAGGTGAAGAATCCCGTCAAGATTTCCCTGACTGATTCAGCACCATACCATCTGCTCTCGAGATACGCAAAACAGATGCCCGTTCCGGCTGGAATTTTAGGACTACGCCCAGCACTATTAACCCGCTGAAAGATCATATGGTTCTCAACACAGCCTATACAGCCCTAGCTGAAGGTAAGGCCTTGTTAGTCCAATCGTGTAGGGAGAGCCCTACAATAACGGCCTGGGAATAGTCCGATTAGTAGAGCATTAAATGTCGTGCCGCAAGTTCATCCCATGCGCTCCGTCGCCTCACTCCTCTGATTAGCCGCCATCCGGTGGCCTCGGGACAGCACCGTCTTCGTTAACACACTGTCCGACATTGCGGGATCTCTTTATAGAAGCCGCACAAGCAAGTTATATGCATCCAGGAACTCCAGGGCCGGGAATTTTTTCTTTGCTCAATTGGTCTCGTGTGGGCAGGAAGGCGGGCGGCGTTTTTACCGCGCTGCTCGCAGTAATAAGGCTGAATGGTCGGCGGACAGATATGAGGGAATCTACACCGGGTGACGTCTACAGAGAAGTGGCCTTCCGGCATCTCTTGGAAAGTGAAACCCGGCGCTCCGCACGATCCGGACAAACCTGCCGAATCCTTCTCGTCTACTGTAGTAATGCACAAGGGATCATTGTCCCGATGGGGCGACATCTTTCCACGGTGGTGATCGACTCTCTCTCCGGAAATCTCCGGGCTACGGATTGCATCGGATGGTATCGGGATGAGCACATCGTGGGAGCGCTCTTGGCTACGATGCGGGGAAATTCTGTGGAAGACGGCCACAATGGCCTTCAGTTACGCCTGCAAGAAAGTTTGCGAGCCCGACTCTACCCCGAAGAGACATGGTCCGTCCAGATCCGGGTATGTCGACATGATGAGGTAGCACAAATCTGAAGACCTCGTCCGCACCTCTCCGCTCGCACTTCAGTTGAGATTATGAATCTTCGGTCTCGGCTAGTGTCTCCAAGGCCCAGCTCTCCGCTCAGTATTCGAAATCCCGGTTAAGACACTTTTCCTCATCGCTCCGGATTCTCGCGGGGAAACCCTCCGCGATTCCCTACAAACAATGCTCGTGAAGCTTCATGGAGGATCGATCAATTCAATCGCTGCAGTCGTTCTCTGTTCAACTTGCTCGTTCGTGACGAGTGAGATGTATTAATCGGCGTAACATGAGTAAAGGAGTGACACCATGGTGAAACTAGGCGTGATCGGTTACGGGTATTGGGGGCCGAACATTGTGCGTAACTTTTCGGCACATGAAGACTGCAAAGTCGTGGCTGTCTGCGACACCAATCCCAAGGCTCTCGCACGCGTGGCGAGCCGGCACGCTGGTGTGCGTGTCACAGTCGATGTGAGCGAGATCGTGACCTCTGCTGAAATTGACGCCGTCGCTATCGTGACACCGGTCTCCTATCACTACGAACTGGCCAGGAAAGCCTTGGAGAATGGAAAGCATGTGTTCGTGGAGAAACCCTTTACGGCCACCGCCGAACAAGCCGCAAGGCTTGTCGAGTTGGCAGAACGCCAGAATCTGCGGATCATGGTGGATCATACGTTTCTGTTTACAGGCGCCGTGCGGAAGATCAAACAACTCGTCGATGACGGCACCTTGGGCCCGCTCTATTACTATGATTCCACGCGGGTGAATCTAGGGCTGTTTCAACATGACGTGAACGTCTTGTGGGACCTGGCTCCACATGACCTGTCCATCATGGATTATCTGATCGGGCTTGAGCCGGAGTTGGTGGTGGCAACCGGTACGGCCCATGTCAATGGCCTCGAGGACATCGCGCATTTGGCGGTGTATTTC
The DNA here is from genome assembly GCA_022226935.1 of Nitrospira sp. Taxonomy (GTDB): domain Bacteria; phylum Nitrospirota; class Nitrospiria; order Nitrospirales; family Nitrospiraceae; genus Nitrospira_A. The sequence goes on along the minus strand of CP092081.1, from coordinate 287,251 downwards.
CCCAACAACGTTCTTGCCCATATTAATGTCAACTGGCTGTCGCCGGTGAAGGTCCGCACGACGCTGGTCGGTGGACAAAAAAAGATGCTGGTATGGAATGATTTGGATCCGGCCGAAAAGGTTCGTGTGTACGACAAAGGGGCTGATCTGGGGACGGAACAGGGCATCCATAAAGCATTGGTCAGTTACCGGACCGGCGACATGTGGGCGCCCAAGATCGAAGAGCTTGAGGCCCTTCATCTTGAAACGCGGTATTTCCTGGATTGCATCAAGAGCGGAATACGGCCCTTCAATGATGGATTGGCGGGACTACGTGTCGTGCGGATTCTGGAGGCGGCGGAACAGTCGCTGAGACAGCATAAAGAGATCGTCCTATCCCAGAGTCGCGACGGTCTTCCCGCTGCGGCAGCCTCAACGTTCGCCAGCAATGAGTCTTGTGTTCAGACGTTATGAGAGGGGAGCCCGTATGATTTCCTCATGCGTGGAAAGGAAGATGCACGGAACGGCTCACACGATACTGGACGAATTGTCCTTTAAAGCTAGCATCAGGCAAGAGCGCCAGCGCACGGAGCGATCCGGGCAGGCGATGGTGATGCTCTTGATTAGTGCGGAGGACAGCGGACATGTTACGTCTCGGACCGTGTATGACGCGATCACGGGGGCCTTGTCGGCAGTCAAGTCGGATATCGATATTCTCGGCTGGTATGAACGGCAGTCCATCATGGGTCTGCTCGTTCCTGAGGTTGAGACTGCGAATATGGTCACGATTTGCAATCGGCTCGAGGCAGATTTTCAGAAAGAATTCACCTGTCAGTTGGAGGGAGAATTGGCCCCACGACTGTCGATCAGTTTGCATGCTTATCCGGAGCCTTGGAAACTGGAGAGAGCCGAACATCAAGAGATGGACCCGTCTTTCTTCCCGGAACTCCAGGATCAATGGGCGATCGCCGATTTTCATATCGTCAAGCGGGGGATGGATATCCTACTGAGTCTGTTGCTGTTGATAGTCTTTTCCCCGTTGCTCGGGGTGATCGCAGGGCTAGTCAAATTGTCGTCCCGGGGGCCGGTCATCTTTCGCCAGGTGCGGGTGGGGCAGATGATGAAACCCTTCATGATGTGCAAGTTCCGGACGATGTACGAGAATGCCGACCATGGGGTGCACCATAGTTACGTCAGCTGGTTTATTACGTCCAGCGATAAAAAAGATCATGAAGCGAAGGACAAGTTCTTCAAATTAACCAACGATCCAAGGATCACTCCAATCGGACATCTTCTCCGAAGAACCAGTCTCGATGAGTTGCCTCAACTGTGGAATGTATTGATCGGCGAAATGTCGCTCGTCGGGCCGCGGCCTCCGCTTTGGTACGAACTTGAGCGGTACAAACCATGGCATCGTAGGCGAGTGCTGGATGCTAAACCCGGCATTACCGGACTCTGGCAGGTGGTGGGACGAAGCCGTACTACATTTGATGAGATGGTACGTCTGGACCTCCGCTACGCAAGAACCATGTCTTTCTGGGGAGACATCAAAATTCTCGTTGCAACCCCCGCAGCCATGATCAGCGGCAAGGGGGCCTGCTAGGGGCCAATCGGCTCACTTCAACCGTTCAAGCCTCTCAAACTACTGTGCAGCATCAAAAAGAAATTCAGGTCGGGGTCTGTTGCGGAACCATCGAGCCTGCGTCGTCCTCTGTCCCTCGAATTTTCAGCAAGACGTTGCCATTCACCCCGACCCATCGCAATGTTCTTTTTGCTCTGTTGGTACTGACCACATGCGTAGCGTTCTGGCATCCGCTCGTCCAATTAATTTCTCTGACGCAGCAGCAGGAACATTATTCTCACATGGTCCTGATACCAGGGGTGAGCCTCTACGTTCTCTACCGTGACCGCAAAACATTATCGAGTTCGACAGAATGGAGTCCATGGCTCGGATTGCTATTAATGGGGGCGGGGGGGGCATGTTACTGGGTGACGGATGCAGGTACCGGAGATCCAGACCACTTATCTACGGCAATGTTGGCCTTCGTGGTGATGTGCTGGGGCATCTTTTTGTTCTGCTTTGGGCTCGTGCGCTGTCTCAGAGTGTCATTTGGTCTGCTGTTTCTTCTTTTTTTGGTCCCGCTACCATCACATCTCTTGGACGCGATCATTCGCTTTTTGCAGCGTAGCTCCGCCGAAGTCACCGCCTTTCTATTCTCGATTCTCGGAATACCAGTCATTCGTGAAGGGTTTTTGTTCAAATTATCGAATTTTACGATTCATATTGCGGAAGCATGCAGCGGAATCCGTTCGACGCTGGCTCTCGTCCTGACCAGTCTCGTGGCCGGCCATTTTTTGCTTCACTCCCTTTGGGGAAAGATAAGTATCGTAGCGCTCATCATTCCTTTCGCGATTATTAAGAACGCCTTCCGTATCGTCGGTTTAACACTGGTGGCCAATTACGTCGATCCGATCTATATCACCAACAGTGCCTTGCACAGGAATGGGGGAATTCCGCTCTTCCTGATCTCTCTTGTTGTCCTTTTTTCATTGGTCTGGCTATTGCGTCGACTTGAGATAAAGGTCGGATCCCACTTCGCGATTGATGGTGCGCGTATAGCGCAGGCCGAGAAGTTGGCAGCAGGAAACCACTAAACATAACGCCAAACAAGGTGAGCCATGTCGACGACACTAGGTGGAGGCTATGCAATCGATCCGCTTCACGATTCGCGGTGGCCTGATTTTGTCGATCGGCATCCGAAGGGCTCGGTGTTCCATACTCGCGGGTGGCTGCGGGCGTTGCAGGAGACTTACGGATACGATCCTGTCGCCTTCACCACGTCCGCCCATTCCGAAAAACTCACGAATGCACTGTTATTTTGTGTCGTCCGCAGCCGGATTACCGGCAATCGACTTGTCTCTTTACCCCTTTCAGATCACTGTGAGCCGCTCGTGGAGCAGCCCGAGCAGTTCACGATTTTGTCAAGCTGTGTAGAGAAAATGAGAAACCAGGAACGTTGGAAGTATGTGGAGCTGAGGTCCGCTGATTCCCTTCTAAATGTTGGCGAAAATTTCAGCAAGGTTACGACCTATTGCCTGCATCGGCTTGATCTTCGGCAAGGGCTAGATCGGTTGTATCAGGGATTTCACAAGAACTGCATCCAGCGAAAGATCAGCCGCGCACAACGAGAGGAGCTGAGCTATCAAGCGGGCCGCAGCGGCGACTTGCTCCATCAATTTTATGGCTTGCTTCAACTGACCCGGTCCCGTCACCACCTTCCCCCACCACCCATTGAGTGGTTCCGCAATCTGGTGTTCTGTTTGGGAGAAAATGTCTGTATCAGGATTGCTTCCAAGGCAGGGCAGCCTGTTGCAGGCATCTTAACTCTCCGTCATGGAAAGAGCATGGTCTACAAATATGGTGGTTCCGATACACGTTTTAATAATCTCGGGGGAACAGCCATGCTCTTCTGGGAAGCGATTAAAGATGCTAAGCAAGCAGCGGCCGAGATATTCGACTGGGGGCGGTCGGATCTCGACAATCCAGGCCTGATCGCGTTTAAGGGGCGCTGGTCCGCCGAACGCTCCACCTTGAGCACCTGGCGTGCGCCTCTTGAGACTGCCTCTCGGTGCCGAGATGATTTGAAGATTCGTTGCGCGAAGGAAGTATTTGCGCGAATGCCAAACAGTCTGCTGACATTGGCCGGACGGCTTTTGTATCGACATATCGGATAAGCCGCATCAGGGAAGAGCTGGGGCGGGAAATGTGCGTTTCACCTTCATGGCCTAAGTACGGAAGGTTAATCTTAAGGAGGAGCAGAAATGAGGATACTATTTAGTCTTATCGGTTCTATCCTGCTAGGGAGCGCGGTGGTCATTGCGGGGCTCTATGGTAATTTTACAGTGGCCAAGCCGGACAATGGCAATGTTCCAGGCGCAAGTGATACCAACGGCTGTGGCCCAAGTGGAAATCAACCGAAAAAATGCGCATCCGTTCCCGAGCCATCCTCCGTAATCCTCCTCGGTGCTGGCCTCGCAGGACTAGGCCTCTGGACATGGAGAAGGGCGTCCAAGAAGGTTTAGTTCTTCCTTATTCGTTCAAGAAGAGTATCTACGCGCAGGGCCAGTCCTCGCAAGAGGACTGGCCCTTTGCTTTTCGAGGCTGGAACTAAACGAACATGGCTAAAAGAGGACCAGCGGTGACGGCTTCAGCATCTAGAATGTCCAGCTAGTTCCACTAGCATCTGTTTCAGCCAACGGTTTTCATCTTCCAACTGGCCGAGAAGTCCTAGTACTCAGAATGCGCCCTCGCTATGGTTTTCCCTCTTGATTCTTCTTGAACCTTCTCTGTCTTTCGTGAAATAGTGCGTGTACACAACTGAACGGCTGTGTAGGTCACTGCCTTTCTGCGGTTTCTTCATATCGGGCACAAATCATTAATCGTCAGTGACTTCGACCGCGCCTTCAAGTGGCATCGCTGTTGCTTCATTAGGAAGTGAGAGCGGTCACCGGCATTTCATTGAGAAGATGGACATGAAGAGATCCCAGTAGCACAACGATTGAGGTGAATATGCATCAAGTTCATCAAGACGCAATTTTACAAGGGGCGATGGGTGCATTGTTGCTTCGTTGGGGTATCAGCCTGGCGCTAATGATTGGAGTTTGGACATCCTGTGAAGCGTGGGCGTTGACTGCAAATCCCACGACAGTGACTTTTCAAGCCGTTCGAGGGACCAATCCTCCCAGCCAGACGGTGAGCTTGTCCAGATCTGGGCGGCGCCAGCGTAGCTGGACGGTGAGGGATAGCGCATCATGGCTCATGATTTCTCCAAGATCAGGATCTATGACAACGTCTACACAGATGGTATTGACAGTAAATGCTGCTGGGATGGCAGTGGGCACTTACACAGCGACGGTTACGGTCACATTGGATGACGGGGACCGCACGTCGATCCCTGTAACCCTCAGAGTGACCGCGCCGCGGACTTCGCCGCCACCGCCGCCGACTTCGCCGCCACCGCCACCGACTTCGCCGCCACCACCACCACCGCCATCCAGTACCAAGGCGACACTCAGTTGGGGCGCGGTATCGGACACCAACCTGGCTGGATATAAGGTCTATATGGGGACAGCCTCGGGACGTTACGGAACGCCATTGGATGTAGGGAATGTGACCTCCTATACGATAAGTAACCTGACCCTAGGGACCACGTATTATTTTGTCGTGACGAGCTATGGCAGTAGTGGGAGCGAAAGCAGTTACTCAAATGAGGTGAGCAAGAGCATCTATTGAAAAGAGCAGAGGTGGAGGAGCAGGAGAAATTAGGAACGAGTATAACTGTCTTCTCCACCTTGGGTATCGCACGCCGGTCACTGTGTCGATCTTGGAGTCCCTGTGCCCGGCACTGACGACGCCGGGCAAGATTCCATCTCATCAACTTGGTGAACTGCGTGAGTTCCTGGTTCAGGCTTCATCTTCCGTAGATCAGCTGTACTGCGAGTGTATGCTCCCCCGTCAGGGAGACAGTTTCATGGAAGAATTTCCGGCTTCCACTTGGGCCCGATATGTGGTTGGCGGCAGGCCCGCCAACGCGTCATGGGGCCGCTTTTCATTGTAACTCTGCAACCATTCGGCACTGATCTCTCGCACCTGATCCAATGCCTCGAATACATAGGCGCTCAACACCTCGGTCCGATAGGTCCGGGTATACCGCTCAATCAAGGCATTCTGATCCGGCTTGCCCGGTTGGATGTGCCACAGCTGAATCGCCGTTCCGCACACCAGGTGATGAATCGGTCGGCGAGGAATTCTGGGCCATTATCGAGCCGAATTGCTTGTGGTTGGCCCCGCCAGCTCACGACTTGCTCCAGCACGTGAATCACGCGTTCAGCCGGGAGCGACGTATCGATCTCAATCGCCAAGCCTTCTCGCACGCCTTCATCCAGTAGATTCAGTGTCCGGAATCGTCGGCCGCCATAGAGCGTGTCACTCATGAAGTCCACGGCCCACACGGCGTTCAGGTACGGAATCACGCCAACGGTTGTCGTAGACGAGCTGAGAGCCGCTTCTTCGTCCGACCGGGGAGATTCAAGCGGAGCTGGCAGTACACCCGCCAGAGGCGCTTGTGATTCCACGGATGTCCATCCAATCGGAGTCGCCCCCAACACTTCCAAACGCCCCAGCGACTCTTCGCCGCGACGAGCGTCGTCAGTGCCGAGATGATCGGGGCATCCCGTCGGGCCCCGTCCATGAGCGGCCGATAGTATGTCGTCCGCCTCAAACCCACTGCACGACAGGCCCGCTGAACCGGGAAGCCCCCGTGTGTCACCAAATGCGTGACGACCTCCCGCCGGTCAGCAGGTCTTACAGTTTTTTTGCGATGACATCTTTCAGCGCCGCATTCTCAAGCGAGAGATCGGCATACATCCGCTTCAGCCGGTTGTTTTCGTGCGCCAACTCCTTGAGCCGCTTCACATCCAAGGCCTCCAGTCCGCCGTACTTCGCCTTCTACTTGTAGTAGGTGGCGGAACTGATCCCGTCGTGCCGCCACATTTCGTTGACCGGTCGGCCCGCATCAGCTTCTTTCAGAATGGATACGATCTGTGTTTCGGTGAACTTCGACTGGCGCAGGACAACCTCCTGGCTAGGATGGCGATTGTGCCAGAACGTTCTCCTTATGGCTGTCTCAATCTAATAAGGGGAGCTTACGCAGCACTTACAGGTCGGACACAAAGCATATCCGAAGACTGACTCGGGATGGTGCTAAATGCTCCTGAGCGTGGGGGAATGCGACCAGCTGGGCGGTCAACAATTTGTCGTGGGGGAATAATTACTACTTCGTCGCGACAAACAACAACACCGGTGGCAGTGAGAGCTTCCTCTCAGCTAAAGGGAGCACGAGCATTTATTCAAAAGAACATCACTACGGAAGTAGCCGAAGATTGCGGGATGTGAATTCCGGAGGGGCTCTTACGGTATTCATTCATGATTTCTCGCCGGTCTATGGTTTCGTTTGCGCCATCCCCGGAATACATTCCGTCGGCATGAGTTCGCCTCCGTGGAAATGGGAGACTTGTTTCCATTTCTGAAGCACGGCTGACCCGTCGAACGTCAGCAGATATTCCTCACACCAGATGCCGGGGGCGGTATACCGGTTGCCGGCCTGCTGTTCGCGAATTTCATAGACCCACACTGTCTCGCCCTCTTCGCTCTTCCGAACTGCTTTGGGAGCACCCAGTTCCTGCCTCACCTCCGTTTGTGTTGCCCGCCCTTTGACTGAATCCAGATACGCCGCTTCTCTATTCTGAAAATGACTGCAGGCGGTGATCGCGATGGTGATGGCGATCAGGCCGAAGGTCCATGTGTATTTCATCAGGTGCCTCCCGATTCGACAGTGATGCGATCTGCGCGGTCTGCTGGACACGTGGAATTGTACACCGATCGAACCGATCCATCTGCTTTCAGCGTTTTTCTGCGTGCAGCCTGGTAGGGCAGGGAGGAATGCCGGCGTATCGCGTGTGAAGAGGCGGGAGCGTCCATCTGGAACGATCTCGCTGAGTGGCGCGATTCTGCCTCACCGAGGAACGTGGGAAACCTGGCGAGCGGGCACACCCCGAGTGTGAAATCAGATCATAAATTGAATGATGGGGAGGAAACGCGCGGGGAAGATCAGACCGCTTTTTTAACCAGACCCGACCGCAGGCAGCGCGTGCAGACGCGAATACGCAGCGCCGACCCGTTCACGAGCGCCTTCACGCGTTGCAGATTGGGATTGAAGACGCGCTTGGTCTTATTGTTTGCGTGGCTGACGTTGTTACCGGTCTGATGCTTTTTCCCACAGAGATCACAGGCAAATGCCACGGCCCTACTCCTTTGTTGCGGCGTCTTTCAACGACTAGTCCTTGAATGGGAAGGGATGCTACCATAGCGCTAGGGGCCAAGACAAGCTGCCGGGGTGAATTCTCCTTTCAGGATACCCTCTTCCGCTCGCATTGCGCGTCATTCCATCTGGGGACATGGCTATGGATCAGGTCACGCTTATCGGTTTGCTCGCGGGAACTCTGACGACGATTGCCTTCATCCCTCAACTCCAGCAAACCTGGCGCACGCGTTCTGCCCAGGATGTGTCGTTGGGCATGTTGCTGACATTCATCATCGGGGTGTTTCTGTGGTTGGTGTATGGATTGCTCCTTGGAGCCCTGCCGATCATCCTGGCGAATCTTGTCACGTTGGTCCTGACGCTGGCCATTCTCATTCTGAAGGTACGCTATCGTGCCTAGTGCCTGACCGGAGCAGAGCAGGTGCCCCTTGACAAGTTTGGTCCCGCTCTCCTAAAGTTTGCTGCGTTTTCAGACACCTTGGGTGAAGGGAAGAGGGTGCAAAACCCTCGCGGTCCCGCCGCTGTAAATGGGGACGAAACCCGCCGATGCCACTCGCGTGGCCGTGAAGCGTTGTTCGTGAAGCGTGATGCGTCTGGATTTCTGACGCGAGATACGATTCACGAGGGACGAATAACGAGCCAGCTGGGAAGGCGCGGGGAGTAGGATGAACCATGAGCCAGAAGACCTGCCCAGGGAGAGACCCTTTATTCCCTCGTGGGCTGGGGAATAGGCGAGGATGAGTGTGCGGGTGCAATCCTCAGGGTTCCATGTTGGCCCTGGGGATTTTTTTATTTGCGCGCCGTTCGACTCGGTTTCCTCAGCCGGATTGTCGCTGGATGTCTCGGAGTCGTCTGGTATGCCTTGCTACCTTGTCTCGTGCTGGCATTGGGAGATCCCCCGGGAGAAGACACGGTGATGAAACGCCGCCAACAGGGCATTCTGACCGGCATGCCGTTCATGGCCAACATCACCCCGCGCACGTTCATCGACGATGCGGGGCGCAAGCTGTATGTCGCCAAAGCCCCTGCACGGGTCGTCTCGCTGGCCCCAAGCATCACCGAAATGTTGTTTGCGCTCGGTTTGGATGAACAGGTCGTCGGGGTCACGGACTTTTGCAATTTCCCGCCGGCGGCTGCAGCCAAGCCGAAAGTCGGCTATAGCAATCCCAACTTGGAATCGCTGCTCGCGCTCCGGCCTGAATTGATCGTGGCGCCGCTCGAGTTCCATCGCGCCAACGTACTGGCCAAGCTCGAGGAACTGAAGATTCCGGTGCTCTTGCTCGAAGCTACATCGTTGGAACAGGTGTTTGCGCACATTCATACCTTGGGACGGATCTTTGATCGCTCCACGACCGCCCATGCAATGACCGCGGGGATGCGACAGCAGATGGCGGAGATCAGCCGCCGAACAGAAGGCTTGCCGCGCACCCGGGTGTTGTACGTCATCAATAGCCAGCCCCTCATTACGGTAGGACCAGGCAGTTACATTCATCAGATGATCGGGTTGGCCGGGGGGACCAATATCGCGTCGGAAGCGGCTACGGCCTATCCGCGTCTGACCATGGAGACGGTGTTGAAAGAAGATCCCGAAATTCTGATCTTTCCAAAAGGATCGGTGGAGACGGTGCCGCGAAAGGAACAGGAAGCTTGGCGACGCTGGACCACGCTGACGGCAGTGCAGCAGAACCGCCTTCGCGAAGTATCGGCCGATGCGCTCAATCGCCCCGGCCCTCGTGTCATGCAGGGGCTGGAAGCACTCGCCAGGGTCATCCACCCGGAGGCCTTCGCCTCTGAATCGGCGGCTCAACCATGATGCCATCCGCCGGCCATCCCACGTCGTCCTCCTCTGCGATGACATCACCCTCGCCGACCCTCACGCCGAATCTCCTGCCGTCCGGCGGACACCCTATCGTCGCCGACCGGCCGTTTCAGGGCGCGATCCTGACTCGCTCGCGTTGGTGGGCCGTCATGGCCGTACTGCTGCTGCTGTCCGTGATTCTCGCGATGCTCTGCTTGCAGCTGGGGACCCAGTATATCGGCCTGGGGCAGATTGTCGGGCTGTTGTGGTCCGCGCTGTTCGGGGCGGCGAGCGAGCCGGATGCGCTTCGGACGACGGGGGTCATTCTGTTGCAGGTTCGGTTGCCGCGGGTGTTTCTGGGATTTTTGGTGGGAAGTTGCCTGGCGGCCGTCGGCGTGGCGTTGCAGGCGCTGCTGAGAAATCCCTTGGCCGATCCCTATGTGCTGGGCGTCTCGAGCGGGGCCGCACTAGGAGTCGCCGTTGCTGTGTTATTCGGGATCGGCACCACTGTCCTCGCCTTGTCGCTATTGCCTGTCTGCGGGTTTGCGGGCAGCCTGGTTGCGCTGTTGGTCATCTACCGCATGGCGGCGTCCTATGACCGACTGCCGATCCATTCGGTGCTGCTGGCCGGCGTGATTCTCAATGCGATTTTTTCCGCTTTGATTATGTTCATCACCTCCATCATGGAGCCGAACCGCTCGTTCGGGATGATGGCCTGGCTGATGGGGTCGCTGACTGCGCCCGCCTACCCGGTCCTGAGCGCGCTGTCCGCGTATCTGCTCGTCGGCCTCGTCCTGCTCTTGAAACAGGTCCGAGTGCTCAACATTCTCGCCTTGGGTGAAGAGCCCGCACGGTCTCTGGGCATCAATACTGAGCGGACCAAACGCGTCATCTTCCTGTTAGCGGCTCTGATGACCGGGGCCGTCGTGTCCTTCAGCGGGATGATCGGCTTTATCGGCATGATCATTCCGCATGCGGTGCGTTTGGTGGTGGGGGCGGATCACCGATTGCTCCTCCCGGCCTCAGCGTTGGTCGGGGGCATGTTTCTGATGGTTGCGGATACCATGGCTCGCACCCTATTTGTCCCGTCGGAAGTTCCGGTCGGCGTCATTACGGCGTTGGCGGGTGGTCCCTTCTTTGTCTATCTGCTGGTGTGGCGAAAGGACCGGCTGGCATGAGCCGACGCCAGGGTGAGGGGGGCCGTATCGATACTGCGGCAGGCGCCTGTGCCGATGCCGCCCAGGCCTATGATCTGAGCGAGCTGTCTTTCTGTTACGGCAGACCCGGCGCTCAGGATGTCAGGTGGGTGCTTCAGGATGTGACGCTGCAGGTCAAGCCTGGTGAAATCCTCGGCATCGTCGGCCCCAACGGATCGGGGAAAACCTCGCTGTTGAAACTGTTAGCGAAGCTCGCTGCGCCTCAAATGGGGGACATCGCGTTGTTCGACCGCAGTCTGACCGGTCTGTCTCAGGAAGAAACGGCTCAAACCGTGGCCTTCGTGCCGCAGGAAAACGCGCAACTGTTTCCGTTCACCGTGGCAGAGACGGTATTGATGGGACGTTTTCCTCATCGGCAGCGGTCCAACTGGAGTCTAGGTTTCGGGTGGGAGAATCAGGATGATTGCCGGGCGGCCGCGCAGGCCATGGAGACGATGGATATTGCGCATCTCGCCGCGCGGCTGGTGACCGATCTTTCCGGCGGCGAGCGCCAGCGAACCATGATTGCGCGTGCCCTGGCCCAGATGCCTCGGGTGCTGTTGCTGGATGAGCCGACGGCGTTCCTCGATCTCCAGCATCAAATCGGCATTTGTTCGGTCTTGCGCCGGTTGCGTGATGAGCGGGGGTTGACGGTGGTGATCGTGTCGCACGATTTGAATTTGGCCAGCCAATATTGCGATCGCATTGCCATGTTGAAGGACGGGCGGGTGGCCGCGATGGGAACTCCGTCGGAAGTCATGTCCGTCGAGAACGTGCGAGAGGTCTACGGCTGCACCGTGCTGATCGACGCGCATCCCGAGTCAGGGCTGCCGCGCATCACGCTGCCTGGGCCTTCTTTGCCGGTTCACCCGTAGGAACGGAATGTTGCGGGAGGGGTTCGTGCCCGGCCCACCCGTGTAGCAGGAAGGGGCATGTCATCAATTGGAGAATGGAGTATCAGGAAGACGCCGTCAGCGTCGGGGAAGATGGTGCAAAACCATCACGGTGCCGCCACTGTAAGCGGGGAGTGACTCTGCAAGAAGCCACTGTTCGAGGAAGCCGTGAGCTATCAGCAGTCAGCCATCAGCGTGAAGCTGTTCGCTGAAGGCTGAGCGCTGAGAACTTCTTTGGTCGGGAAGGCGCAGGGAAACCAGGATCCGCAAGTCAGGAGACCCAACTGACGGCTGTTACGACTGAACCCTTCGAGCGAAAGGGAATGTCAGGATGTTCAAGATTGTCAGGGAATGGTCTGTCTATGGTGTGTTGCTGTTGATCGCGAGTGCCCCGCCTAGCTGGACGGCGGCCGTTTATGCCGACGAACCGGTTGAAGCAGAAACGGTGGTGCAGGCCGAAGAAGTCGTCGTCTCGGCCACCAAAACACCGGTGCCTGTGACACAGGTGACCAGCGCCGTGGAAGTGATCACGGCGCAAGACATGAAAAAACAAAATATCCGCCAGGTGGCCGACGCCCTACGGTTGGCCCAGGGGCTGGCCGTCTTTTCGAGCGGCGGACCGGGAACCGAGGTCAACGCACGAATTCGCGGCGGCGGTTCCAGCCAGACGCTGGTGCTGATCGACGGCGCGATCGTCAACAGCGGAACGCTCGGCAGTTATGATTTTTCCAACCTGACCACCGACAACATCGAGCGGGTTGAAATTCTGCGCGGCGCGCAAAGCATGTTGTGGGGCTCGGATGCGATGGGCGGCGTCATCAACATCGTCACGAAGAGAGGCGAGGGACCGCTTTCGGCGACCGGGTTTATGGAGTACGGCTCGTTCGCGACTTTGCGCGAGGGCGGCACGGTGTCGGGCAAGCAGGGCCTCGTTGACTACAGCTTCTCGCTGTCCCGCTGGGATACCTCGAGCTTTTCCGCGGTCAATTATCGCCGGGGCGCCACCGAGCGAGATTCGTTCCGCAACTGGCAAGGATCGGGCCGCATCGGCGTGGACCTTCCGCGTGACGGCCGGCTCGACTTCACCATGCGCTGGATGAATTCCGATACCCAACTCGACAATGTCTCTGCGACCTTTCCGGCGGATGTCTATGGGTCGAAGATGCGCAGTCAGCAGTATGTGTTCAGCGGGAGTTATGAACAGCCGATTACCGGCTGGTGGTCGCAGAAGCTGACGCTCGCGCGATCGCAGGAAGCCTCGCTGTTTCTGCCAGGAACCCTACAACGGAGCTTGGTGGATGGATTCTTCAGCACGCCGTTCGGATCTCCCAATGAAACACGGGTGCTCTCCAATCGTCTAGAGTGGCAGCATAATGTTCAGATTACGAAGCTGCTCCTGCTCAGCGCAGGCTATCAATTCCGAGAACAGCAGGGGGAAAACGACACTGGACTGATCAATCGCATCCTGAGTTCCCATGCCGGCTTTGCGCAGGCGCAGTTCAATCTCTGGGATCGGGTGTTCGCGACGGCCGGTGTGCGGCATGACAGCTATAACGTCTTCGGCGATGCCACCACCTATCGTCTCACCGGCGGGTACTACCAGAAGGAAACCGATACGAAACTGCGGGTCGGCTATTCGACCGGTTTCCGGGCACCCAGCATGAATGAGCTGTACTTTCCGAATTTCGGCAATCCCAATCTGGGGCCGGAGAAGAATCAAAGTATGGACGCGGGGATCGACCAGTATTTTCTCTCGAAGCAGTTGAAACTGAGCGGAGGATTTTTCTGGAATCATTATCGCAATCTCATCGTCACGACATTCGATCCGGGTTTTTGCGCGCCGTTCAGTACCTTTGGATTTTGTCCGCAGCAACTGGGGGAGGCATCCACGAAGGGCTGGGAGGCCGGGCTCACGTATACCTATTCCAGCGATCGGCCGTTTTTGAAAGGTGTGGTGGTCCAGGCGCAGTATACGAATACGATCACGCGCGACCTGGAGACTCAAACGCGCTTGCCTCGCTGGCCGACCGATCAGTGGAGCGCCTCAGTCAGTTATCAGCCGATCGATCCCCTGTGGATTACGTTGATCGGCCGGTATGTGGGGTCGCGCTATAACACGACCGGCGATCGGCAACCGTTGCCGGCATTCGATGTGTGGTCCCTCGCTGTCACGTACGATGTCACGAAGCAGATGCAGGCTTATCTCCGTGCCGAGAACCTGTTCAATGAGAAGTATGAAGAAATTGCCAGTGCCGGCACGCCGATCCGGTCGATCTTCGGCGGCGTGCGGGTGACATTCGGAGGAAAATCGTAAAACGTTCATGAGAACTGCATCGTGACGCCACGCCCTCGTCTGGTCATTGCCGGCACCCATAGCGGTGTCGGCAAAACCACCGTCACCCTGGCGCTGATGGCCGCGTTGAAGGCCAGGGGATTGGTGGTACAACCCTTCAAGGTCGGGCCGGATTTTATCGACCCCGGTCATCATCAGCTGGTGACCGGGCGTCCCTCGCGTAATCTGGACGGGTGGATGTTGAACCAAGCGGTCAATCGGTCGATTTTTTCACAAGCGTCGACCGATGCGGATGTTTCCATCATCGAAGGCATGATGGGCCTCTTCGACGGGAGTTCCGCGATACACGATCAAGGCAGCACGGCTGAATTGGCCAAGCAGCTGCACGCTCCGGTGCTGCTGGTGATCGACGGCAGCGCCCTGGCGCGCTCGGCGGCGGCGATGGCAGCGGGATACGCGCGATTCGATCCTGGCCTTTCTGTTCAGGGCGTTTTGTTCAATCGAGTGCGAAGCGAGGGGCACTACCGCTTGCTGCAGGAAGCCGTAGAGGCTGAGACGGGACTCGCCGTGGTCGGGTATCTGCGGCCCGACGCCGCAGTGACGATTCCTGACCGGCATCTCGGTCTCAGGACCGCCATTGAGGCAGGGACGTGTGATCTGTACGATCGGTTGGCGCAATCCGCCGCGGAGACGATCGATCTCGACCGGTTGGAAGCGCTGGCCCGATCCGCCGAAGGATCATTCAAAGCGCATTCGGCTGGTCCGGCTTCGGTTGGGCATCAGGAAACGATCCGCGTCGGTTTGGCGTACGATGCCGCCTTTTGCTTTTATTATCAGGACAACCTGGAATTGCTGAAAGCGGCCGGGGCTGAAATCGTCAAGTTTTCGCCGGTGCATGATGCGCGTCTGCCCCAGGTCGATCTGCTATATCTCGGCGGGGGGTATCCTGAACTCTTTGGCGCGGCGCTGCAGCGCAACGTGAGCATGCGGGCCGCCGTGAAAAAGTTCAGCGACAGCGGCGGAGTAATCTATGCGGAATGCGGCGGCTTGATGTATTTGACCCAGGCCATTCGTGACGGAGAAGGCCGACGATATGAGATGGTCGGGGTATTTCCTGCCGAGGCGGTCATGCGGACATCCGGGATGACCTTGGGCTACCGAACCGTTGAAACGGTGCGGGCCTGCCTGCTTGGTCCGGCCGGCACGTCAGTGCGCGGGCATGAGTTCCATTACTCCCTCCTCGAAGCGAAAGGTGGCATGGAGTACGCCTGCAGGCTGGCAGATGCGGCGGGCCAGCCGGTTGGTCAGGACGGTTTGATGATGGGCAACACCCTGGCGTTGTATAGTCACCAGCATTTCCAGAGTCGCCCCGAGATGGCGGTCAATCTGCTTCAGACCGCGCGACAGGAGAAAGCCGTTCGCCAAGACATGAGAAAGGGCTGACATGACAGACCGGGACGAACATACCGCCAGAATGCGGCGCCTGAAAGCTTCCGTCGATCGACGCATCGAGGCAGCCCAGGAAGAAAAGGGACTCCTGATGGTCTACACCGGCGCGGGCAAGGGCAAGACAACCGCCGCGCTCGGTATGGCGCTTCGCTGCCTCGGCCACGGGATGAAGGTGGCCATCGTGCAGTTCATCAAGGGCGCCATCGATACGGCCGAGGAACGGGTCCTCACGTCCTTCGGGGACCGTGTGACGTTTCAGCGCATGGGGGAAGGGTACACGTGGGAGACGCAAGATCGGGAACGAGACACGAGATTCGCTCAGGAGGCCTGGAGAAAAGCCGGTGAGTTCATGGCCGATCCCTCCTATGCGATGGTGATTCTCGACGAGTTCAATATTGCGCTGCACCACCACTATGTAGCGGTGACGGAGGTGGTACCTCGCCTGCGGGCGCGTCCGCTGATGCAACATGTCGTCATCACCGGGCGCGGGGCTCCGGCTGAACTGATCGACGCGGCTGATCTGGTGACCGAAATGAAGCAGGTCAAACATCCCTTTCGAGCGGGAATCAAGGCGCAGGCGGGGGTGGAGTTTTGAGAGGACCGGTCAGCAAGACGTGCGAGCATTGCGGGCAGGCGTTCGAGTGCGTTGGATATCAATGCTGGTGCGGAAAGATCGGCATTACAGAAACCCAGATGGACTGGATTGCGGCGCGTTATCAGGATTGTCTCTGTCCCGCCTGCTTACAACAGGTGGCGGATGGAAGGCTTGGACCAACGGTGACACCGCAGCAGAATCACGAACGATAGACTGTTTCCGGCAGACCTGGTGCCGCGTGAGCCAGGAACGCTGGCCGGGAGTGAAAGGATCAGGGCATGCGAATCACCAAAGTCTATACGAGAACCGGCGATGCGGGCCAAACGAGGCTTGCGGGCGGGCAGCAGGTGTGGAAGGACTGTCTGCGCGTTGAAGCCTATGGCACCGTCGATGAGCTGAATGCCTCTGTGGGCTTGGTTCGGGCGATGAATGCCGAAGCAGGTAGCGCGTCTCCCGCTTCCGCGCAACTCGAAGCAGATCTGCGTTGGATTCAGAACAAGTTGTTCGATGTCGGGAGTTTGCTCGCCACCGCGCCGAGCCAAAGCTTTCCGAACATGCCGACGGTCACCGCGGGCGATGTGACCAAGCTCGAGCAGATGATCGACCGCTGCCAGGAAGACCTGGCGCCGTTGAAAGAATTTATCCTGCCGGGAGGGGGTAAAGTCGCAGCGACGCTCCATCAAGCGCGAACGATCTGCCGGCGGGCCGAGCGCGACTGCATCCGGCTGAGCCGCGAAGAGGACGTGTCCGCCGAACTCAACAAGTATCTCAATCGGCTGAGTGATGCGTTGTTTGTGATGGCGCGTTGGGTGGCCAAGACCCAAGGTGAGCCGGAGTTTTTGTGGCAGCGTGACACTGATGCCTCGACCAAGTAAACCGACGAGAAAGACCCGGCGTTCACGGTCACGTCTCATTCTGGTACTGGGAGGGGCCTCCTCAGGGAAAAGTCAGGCGGCATTGGAGCGGGCGGGCAGCCGAGCACCGAAGGCCTTCGTTGCAACAGGCCAGGGGCTGGATAAGGAAATGCAGGCGCGTATCGCGCGGCACCGCGCAACACGTTCCGCCGATTGGGTGACGGCTGAAGTGCCGCGTGATCTAACGGGCTGGTTTCGTTCGGAAGGATCGGGCTATCGCACTATCGTCGTCGATTGCCTGACACTCTGGCTGAGCAATGTCTGCGGCCGCCGTATATCCGACGCAGACATAAGTGCGCGAGTCGATGAACTCGTGCAAGCGATTCGACGTAGTCCGGCGCGTGTCGTGCTGGTCAGTAACGAACTGGGATTCGGCTTGGTGCCGACCAGTCGCAGCGCGCGCGCCTTCCGCGATGTCGCCGGCCGGGTCAACCAGCAGATCGCCGCCTCGGCTGACGAGGTCTATGTTGTCATATGCGGTCAGTCGCTGAGGCTCAAATAGATAGGAGGGACGATGACGCTCGATGAGGTGGTGGGCCTGATTCAGCCGGTGAATGGTAAGAGTGCGGTGAAAGCTCAAGGACGCCTCGATCGGCTCACCAAGCCGCTGGGCAGTCTCGGGCGTCTGGAAGAGTTGGCCGTGCACTACGCCAGGATCACCGGCGACGTGAAGCCGAATATACCGCGCGGGGTCATCTTCACCTTTGCGGCCGATCATGGCGTGGCGAACGAAGGTGTGAGCGCCTATCCCAGCGAAGTCACGGCGCAGATGGTTCTGAATTTCCTCCGGGGCGGCGCCGGGGTCAATGTGCTGGCGCGACATACCGGGGTCGACGTTCGAGTCGTGGATATCGGTGTCGCCTACGATTTCGGATCAGTGCCGAGACTCATTCAGAAGAAAATCATGCAGGGGACGAACAATCTGTTGCGCGAACCGGCGATGACCCGCGCACAGGCCGCACAGGCATTACAGGTTGGAATCGATCTGGCGACGGCCGCGGCCCGGGAGGGCATCGGGCTTATCGGCACCGGTGAAATGGGCATCGGCAACACGACCCCGAGTGCGGCCATGACGGCCGTCATGACCGGTCGACCGGTGGCTGACGTGACTGGCCGTGGAACCGGCATCGACGAAGCCGGTCACGCCCGCAAGGTTTCGATTATCGAGCAGGCGCTGGATCGGCATCGGCCCGATAAAGGTGATGCGCTTGATGTGCTGGCCAAGGTGGGTGGACTGGAAATCGCCGGGCTGGCCGGGCTCATGCTCGGTGCCGCGGCGGCACGCGTGCCGGTGGTGCTGGATGGATTTATTGCCGGTGCCGCCGCCTTGATTGCCGTGGGGTTGCAGCCCTTGTGTCGCGACTACTTGATCGCATCGCACCGCTCGGTTGAGCAGGGGCATCAGGCGATTCTGGAATGCTTGGCCCTTAAACCGCTGCTTGATCTGGATCTCCGCCTGGGTGAGGGGACGGGGGCTTGCCTGGGGATGGGGCTCGTGCAGGCTTCGATCAAAATTCTCACTGAGATGGCGACGTTCGATGAAGCCGGTGTGACGGAACGTGACTGAGATGGCCGCCATGACCAGACCGTTTGTGTTCGCCTGGCATTTTCTGACGGCGATCCCGATCAGCCGAACTCATCACGCACCGACGGCGCAGGAGTTGGCCGCATCGATGGCCTGGTATTCCACCGTCGGTCTCCTGATCGGCGGTCTGGTGGCGCTGGCCGACGTGGGCTTGCGCTCATGGCTGGCAGCGGAGGTCGGCAATGCCTTGCTGATTGTTCTGCTCGTGCTGCTGACGCGAGGGTTGCATCAGGATGGCCTCGCGGATACGGTCGACGGATTGGCCGGTGGCCGAACCGTTGAGGATCGTTTACGGATCATGCGCGATCCGCGAGTGGGTGCATTCGGCGCGACCGCCTTGTGTCTTTCCTTGTTGCTCCGATATGCGGGATTACTCGCACTGCCTGCCACGCTGCGGCTGCCGGTACTGCTCTGTATGCCGGCACTGGGTCGCTGGGCGATGGTCAGCCTGGCATGGGCCTCTCCTTCAGCCAGACGCGATGGCGGGTTGGCGGCCTCCTTTCTCACGCATTTATCTTGGCAACATGTGATTCTTTCGAGTCTCGTATTGGCTGTTGCGTTGATGATGGTCTTGGGTGGAAGGGTGACGGTCGCGACCATGGGCATGGGCGTCCTGTTGCTGGTCCTGATCAGGCAACGGTGCCTGACCCTGCTTGGAGGCGTGACCGGAGATGTGCTCGGAGCCACGAATGAAGCGGTCGAGATTCTCTTTCTCTTATTGATTCCGGCGTTGGTGATGGCCCCATGACCGGCGTGGAATTGGCAGTCGCCGCGGCGCTGGATGTCGCGGCAGGCGATCCTCGCTGGTTGCCCCATCCGGTGAAGGGCATGGGGGCCGTCATCGCCTGGGTGGATGGTCGTGTTCGCCGCATCTGTCAGAGCGAGCAGGCTCTTCAGATTGCGGGTGGCTGCCTCGCTATCGGCTTACCGGCCGCAGCGTATGCCGCTGCCAGTTGGACGATTACGCAAGCCACGGCAATCGCTCCTCTGCTTGGGCAGGTGGTCGGCGTGGGATTGGCGTACACGACGCTGGCAGGGCGCGATCTGTTCGATCACGTTCAGGCAGTGCTCCGTGAATTGGCGGCAGGCAATCTGGCTGGTGCCCGGCAAGCCGTGGCGATGATTGTCGGCCGTGATACTGCGACGTTGACAGAATCTGGCGTGTCCCGAGCTACGGTGGAAACCATCGCGGAAAGTACGTCCGACGGGATCATTGCGCCGCTGGTCTATTTGTCCCTGGGGGGGGCGCCGTTGGCGCTGGCCTATAAGGCGGTCAATACGCTCGACTCCATGATCGGTCATCTGGATACCCGCTATGAACACTTCGGTTGGGCCTCCGCCAAACTCGACGATGTGCTGAATTGGGTTCCGGCACGATTGGCGGGCGGCTTCATCGCGCTGGCTGCAGGCCTCTCAACGGGCCAATGGCATCGGATTCATGAAAGCTGGTACATGCTCCACCGAGACGGGGATAAACACGCCAGTCCGAACAGTGGGCAGCCGGAAGCAGCGATGGCCGGCGCCTTGGGCGTCCAACTCGGTGGAACAAACTATTATGATGGTGTGGCGCATGACGCTCCGACCATCGGTGACGGCACCGCCGATGTCACTCCAGAGCATATCCGCCAGGCCTCTCGCATCATGATCGTCACCTATGCTCTGGGTCTGTTTTTCGCCTTGCTCTCCCTATGGGTATCATGAAACGCCCGGTTCATGGCGGTGATGTCTACGCGGCGGCCCGTGAATTGAAACGAGATGTCCGGCAATTGCTGGATTTCAGCGCCAGTATCAATCCTCTGGGGCCGTCCGCTGCAGCGTGGCGAGCGATCAAGGAGGGGAGTGAACTGCTGAGCCATTATCCAGATCCGGCCTGTCGGGATCTGCGGCAGGCACTGGCGACGTTTTGGGACCGTTCACCGGAAGAGTTTCTGATCGGCAATGGATCGACCGAATTGATCCACCTGCTTCCCGAGGCCTTGCAGATCAGGCATCTCCTCGTTATTGGTCCGACCTTCTCTGAATATGCTGCGGCGATGGCCCGCGTCGGTGGGCAGATCAGCAGCATCATGGCTCGACGTGACGATGGCTACCGGCCGCCGCTTGAGCAGATCATGAACGATCTGGGCAAGTTCCGGAACACAAGAAACAGCAGGCCCCCTGTGGATGCGGTGATGCTGTGCAATCCCAACAGCCCGACCGGCCAGGTCTGCGATGCCGATATGGTCAGGAAATGGGCTCGCCGGGCGGCTCGTCTTGGGCAATGGTGCCTCGTGGATGAAACCTTTGCCGAATATTGCGAGGAGGTCTCGATTTTACCGGAAGACCTGCCTGCACAGACCCTCGTCTTGCGAAGCTTCACCAAGTTTTACGGGTTGCCCGGACTCCGTGTGGGTTATGCGGTGGGGAATCCCAAGGTCATGAAACGGTTGGGCGCGCATCAGCCTCCTTGGTCGGTGAATATGTTGGCTCAGCGAGCCGCTCAACTGGCCTTGGAGGACAAGCGACACAGCCGGCGGAGCCTCCGCTTCATGGAGCAAGAGCGATCGCGGTGTGTGCAAGGATTGATGCGATTACCAGGTTGTTCGACGTTCCCTTCCGCAGCCAATTTCCTGCTTCTGGAATTGCCGGCCAGACTCAAGGCGATGCGCGTGGTGTCGGCCCTTCGACGGCAAGGGATTTTGGTTCGAGATTGTTCGCAGGTGCCGGGGCTCAACGATCGTTCAATCCGTCTGGCCATTCGCTCGCGCGCCGACAATGATCGCCTCCTCAGCTCCTTATCGGAAATCATCGGGAAGAGTCGCACATGACCGCGTTTCGTGCACACCGCGTCTCGACGAGGCATTGGGTCGCCGACGATACGTTGATCGTGGATCTGGGGGCACGCATGCGCGTGTTGTCCTCGGCACCACGAGGGGGAGGGCTTCGCACGACTCGTTTTATCCTGAATCATCAGGTGCCTTCACATCCGTTAGGGGCGGACACAGCAGGTCGAAACTGGGCACATCCATCCCGCTACCTCAGGCGGCTTGCGGAGACGCTCGGCGTAGACTCGGATTGTGTCGGGCTCATGACCGCGGTTCCCATGACGCAGCTCGTGACCCATCGAGAGGAACGAGACGGAACGTGGGTGGAGGGGTTTGCCACCGTGGGCGTCACGAATGCCGTGCGGGCCGGGGAGCCCGTTCTTCGACGGCAAGGCGAGCGGATCGGTGCGACAGCGGGAACGATCAACCTCATCCTGGTGACAAACGGCTGTCTCGCGGTTCCTGCCATGGTCGGCGCGGTGCAGGTGGCGACGGAGAGCAAAACCGGCGTATTGCGCGATCATGCCGTTCCCAGCTGGACTGGTCTGGCCGGTGCGACCGGAACGGGAACGGATGCGGTGGTTGTCGCCTCGGCGCTGCGAGGTCATGGTACCTGGCATCCGTATGCGGGGACGCATACCGAGATCGGTTCGATGATCGGACGCGTCGTGGCTGAGTGTCTCCTGCAAGGCTTGGCCCTCGCAGCACAGTGGGCCGATAAGCATTGACCTGAACGCCAAGCATTTCTATGTCCCATCTCTCTCGCGCCAAAGCTATTGCGATTCTCGGGACCGGCTCCGATGTCGGGAAAAGCCTGGTGACGGCGGGCCTCTGCCGCCTGCTGCATCGCGCCGGAATCAGAGTGGCTCCCTTCAAGGCGCAGAACATGTCGCTCAATTCATTCGCCACACTGGAAGGCGGCGAGATCGGACGTGCGCAGGCGTTACAAGCCGAGGCCTGCGGGATTGCTCCCCATGTGGACATGAATCCCATCTTGCTCAAGCCGGAATCTAACGCCAGATCCCAAGTTGTGGTGCAGGGGAAAGTCTTTGCGACATTGGATGCGCGTGCCTATTTCACGCGGGGGCGGGATTCACAATTGTTGCGCGCGGTGCGGGAGAGTTATGAACGGCTCGCATCACAGTATGAGGTAATTGTGATCGAGGGGGCCGGGAGCGCTGCCGAGGTAAACTTGCGCGATCGTGATCTCGTCAACTGGACCACGGTGGAACTGGCGGATGCCCGAGTGGTCTTGGTGGGTGACATCGACCGAGGCGGGGTCTTCGCCCAAATCGTCGGGACCCTCGACCTGATTGCCGCGGAGGAACGAGCCCGCGTCTGTGGGATCGTGATCAACAAATTTCGAGGGGACAGAACGCTGTTCGACGATGGCGTCCGGTTTCTCACGGCACGCACAGGAATCCCGGTACTCGGGCTCTTGCCGTACCTTCGCGATCTCGCACTGGATCAAGAAGACAGTCTCGACGTAGACGCCCGGGCGAAGATTCCTTTCACAGCTGATCGTGTCAATGTTGCGGTGCTGCTCCTACCGCACATGAGTAACTTCACCGATTTTAATGCGCTCGCTCAAGAAATGGATGTCGCGTTGCGATATGTTGCAACACCCGAAGAGGCTCTGGGCGCGAACGCCATGATTCTTCCCGGTTCGAAGACGACCTTGTCCGATCTTGCCTATCTGCGCGAGAGGGGATTTGAAAGGTTGTTGCAGGACCATGTGCGGCGTGGCGGGGAATTGGTAGGCATCTGCGGCGGCTATCAAATGCTCGGGCAATCAATTGCCGATCCCGATGGAGTGGAGACGGGCGGTCACGATAACGGATTCGGAATGTTGCCGGTCACCACCGTGTTGGCGCGAGACAAGATTACGGAGCAGGTTCAGGGGCAGGCTCTGCATATTGAGGAATCGACGACATTGGCCGTTCGGGGGTACCTCATCCACATGGGCAGAACGGATCGCGCGGGACTTCGGCCCTGTTTCCAGCTCCTGCGCAGGCAGGCGAGTCTGAAAACCGACAGCAAAGAAATCTTGCGCGATGAGGAATGTCAGGATGGCGCGGTGCGGCATGATGGGTTGGTGTGGGGAACCTATGTCCATGGTCTTTTCGATGAACCAGCTTTTCGCCGGGCTTGGCTGAACCGGCTGCGCAGCCGAAAAGGGTTATCAGCGGTTTCTCTAGAAGACTCTCAACGCGTGAATGAAACGCGTCTGAACGCAATGGACCGCTGGGCTGATCACATCGATCGGCACCTTGATCTTGCTCCCGTTTTGGCATGGCTCCGATAACCTGATCAGATTTCGTCTGACAGTTTCCTGCCGTTTCGGCTGCATGTAATTTTGACACTTCGACCGTCAATCGACCAAACTTTGGCGCTTCGCTCGAAATGTTGAACAATCGAGAACCCTGCTCAGGCTGACTGATCATAGTGGGTATAGTGGATCGTCCACATCTAATCATCCGCAAAATCGCCGACTTCATTTCGTTCGACTCCTTCCTTTTCGAAGATTCTAAGTAATTGTTTTGTTTGGCACCGAACGTGCACGAGGCAGGCCGGGGCTGCAGGGGCTGACGAAACAGTCACGAAGTCAAAAATTGTCAATCGCTGATTTTGCGCTATCTTTGACAGAGGTTTAGCGCAGTTCGTGCGAGCGAATTCCTCACGAGCGACATCGAGATCGGCAGGAGGAGGGGGCATGGCAAATCATTTTCTCAGCAGAACCGTGGTGGCTGTCCTGGCGGTGGCCTGTGTGGGCATGCCCGTTGCCGCGTCGGCGAATACCGAAGTGGAAACGGCTGAATTGCTTATCAAATTGGTGCAAGTCGGACGCGGGGTGCTCTCGGAAAACCAGGCGACGATCAATGATGCCAGTAAGGGCGATAAGGGGATAACGGGGGACTTCGTCGCCAACCAGGTCATCGACCGGTTCCGCAAAGCGACCAAGATCGATCTGAGTCGTCCGGCCACCGTCCCGCAAGCGCCGTTGTTCCTTGCCATGGTGGAGTCGGAAAAAGAAGTCATCGATGAGGCGCAGCCCGTGATCAACAAGCAGGGCGTCGGCTTCAAAGGCATCATTCCCGCCGTGTTTGCGCGCAAGTCCGGCGAGCGGTTTTACCGCAAGACCGGCATTCGCGTGAAGCTGACGAGCATCGACTATCGGTTTCCGGGAAACCGGCCCGATGATTTCGAAGCCGAAGTGTTGAGAATTTTTGCGGACACACGCCATCCCAAGGGACAGCCGTACAGCAAGGCCACCATGTTGGACGGAAGACCGGTGCTGCGCATGATGGATCCGGAATATGCCGCGACCACGTGCCTCAGCTGCCATGGGAATCCGAAAGGCGAGCGCGATGTCACGGGCGCCAAGAAAGAAGGCTGGCATGAGGGCGACTTGGCCGGCGCCATCAGCATTGTCATTCCTATGAAGTAGGCACGGCGACGGATTCGGCACCTGTCTGTCGCACATTTTAGCGGTTTAAGGGGGGATGGATTCATGAGCAAAATTGTTGTGGTCGATGATTCGTACGCGGAACTGCAGTTGATCGAAGGGTATCTCAAGTCTGCCAATCATACGGTCGTGTCCTATCCGAATACCGACAAGCTTGAAGATAAGTTGGCGCTGGATAAACCGGATCTGATCGTGTTGGACGTGGTGATGCCCGGGCGTAACGGATTCCAAGCGTGCCGCGACCTGAAGAGTGATGACCGGTTCAAAGGCATTCCGATCGTGCTGTGCACCTCCAAGGGGCAGGAAAGCGATAAGTTTTGGGGGCAGCAGCAGGGCGCGAACGGGTACGTGGTCAAGCCGTTCAAGGCAGAAGATTTGGTCGCAGCCGTGAAACGGGCACTGAACTAACTCATGAACGACGTTCCAATCATCCAGTCTCAGCCTTCCGCTTCCTCTCCGACCCAGGGATCCTCCGGTACATCGAGGTCTTCCGCCCCACCGACTGAAGGCGTGCTGCGCATGTGCGTATTGACGCTGGGAGGAGAACTCTTCGCCATTGATCTCCGTCATGTCAGTGAAGTGTTCGAAGTGGAAGCGGTGACGGCTGTGCCCAGCATGCCCAGCTACCTGACGGGAGTAACCAACCTCAGGGGAACGGTGATCACGCTGGTCGATTTGCGCGGGAGCCTCGGTTTGTCGGTGAGCAACACGGCACTGCCCTTTGCGGTGGTGATACGTCACGGCGCAAGGCAGGTGGGAGTATTGGTCGACCACGTTCCTGAAATTCATACGGTGGCCCGCGAGCATCTGTTGCCTGCCATGCAGGCGGGGCCGGCTGGCGCGAGACCCTGTGTGTCGGCCGTGCTCCGTCTGGATCACCGCCTGGGAGGCGTGCTGGAAGTCCCGCAAGTCTTCGCGCAGGTGGACGGGGGGAGTGCGGTATTGTCGGTCGTGTAATGGACAGAGCTATGACGGTTCGTGGGCCCGCGCGACCAGGGATTGTGCGACCGGCCATCGAACCTTGAGAACGCAGTAACAAGGAGGAGCGCACCATGATCGGGCAAGGCGTTACCAATCGATTTCAGGACATGAAAACACGATCGAAGCTGATGCTCAGTTTCGGTCTGGTGAGTTTCATCATCATGATCATGGCCAGCGTCGGTGTGTTCACCTTGCGCCAGCTCAGTGCCCAGTCGCAAACCGTGTACGGAGACTATACGGTGCCGCTGGCCGAATTCGCGCAGATGGGAACGGCGCTCACCAAGCATCACCAGATCTTGCTGGACGTCGCCTCTGCCACGAAACAAAGCGACTTCGCCCAAGAAATCACGAAGCTTCCTCCGTTGAAAGCCGAAATCGAAAAAGCCGTCAACAACTACAAGAGCACCAACTTGCGGGTCTCTCGATCAGGCCGCGACGAAATGAAGGACCTTACGCTGTTTGAGCCGGCGCTCAAAAAATATTTCCAGGAGGCCGACGGCGCCCTCAGCGCGATGGCCGATAGCTTCGATCGCAACACGCTGTCCGCGGTACAAGCCGAGCAAATGCGGGCGCTCGGTATCTTGGCCTTGACGGTGAACTTGACGCCTTCATTCGAAAACGCCGTGAAGCGCCACAACGAGCAGGTCACCAGTATTGAGGCGGTGGCGAAAGATCTGAACGACGACGCTCAATCCCTCGCCGCCAGCGGTACCTTTATTCTCGTGGCCGGTGGTCTGGTGGCCGTGGCCCTGGGATTGTTCGTCGGATATCTCCTTGCGACCTTCTTGTCGCGAAACATTACCCACATTGCCAATGTCGCCACGCAGGCCGCCGGCGGCAACCTGCAAGCGCGTGCGAAAATCGAGTCGCACGATGAGCTGGGGCAGATGGCCACGGCGTTCAACTCCATGCTCGATCGTATTACGGCTCTCGTGTCGACGGAGGAAGAACGCGACTTGATGCAGAAACGCCTGATGCAATTCCTCGTGCTCGTCTCCGAAGTGGGTAAAGGAGACTTGACCCGTCGAGGCGAGGTGACGGCCGACATGTTCGGAAACCTGGCCGACGGTTTCAATCTCATGATCGCGCGATTCGGCCAGTTGTTGAAACAGGTGCGTGAAGCCGCCGACCGTGTGAACAAGTCGGCCGGTACGCTCCGGGATTCGGCCGGACAGATGTCCGGAACGGCCCGCGCGCAGGCGGAAGAATCAGTCCGGACGCTGGGCGCGGTCGAACAACTCGCAGCCGGTATGCGTCAGGTCGCCAGCACGGCGGGTGCCTCCTCAGATTCCGCGAAGCAAGTGTTGTCGGCGACAGAACGCGGAAACGTCGCGGTGCAGGAAACGGTGCGCGACATGCAAAGTATTCGTTCGGCGGTGCAACGCATGTCCAAGCAGGTGAAGGGCCTCGGTGACCGTTCGCTCGAAATTTCCCAGATCGTGTCGACCATTCGGGATATCGCCAACCAGACGAACCTCCTCGCGCTCAACGCCGCCATTGAGGCGGCGGGCGCCGGTGAGGCCGGTGCGCGATTCGCCGTCGTCGCCGACCAGGTGAGAAAGCTGGCGGAAAGTTCTACGCAGGCCACGCGCGAAATTGCGGACCTCGTCAAAGTGATTCAAACGGAAACGCAGGATGCGGTGGTCGCGATGGAACATGAAACACAGGCGGTGGAAGCCGGGTCTGCCTCGGCTCTGCGGACCGGTGACGTGTTCGCCGAAATTTCAGACATTGCGAAACGGTCTTCCGAATTGGCCCAGAATATCGCCAGCGCGGCGTCAGAGCAGACTTCGTCGACGGAAAAAGTCGGCCGCGCAATTAAGGAGTTCACCGGCGGCGCCGTGGCGACGCAGAAGCAAACCGACTCCACGCGACTCACGATCGAGGATATGGCCAAGTTGGCCGAAGGCCTCAACTCCTCAGTCGCTCAGTTCAAGCTGGCGTAGCAGGATTCTAGAAGAGCGGTGCCCAGTCTCCGCTCGGATATGACGTAGGGCTATGAGCGCTGATTTTGATCGCGACCAGCTGCTGGACATTTTCGTGGCCGAAGCCGGCGACGACATGGAACGGTTCTGGAAAGCCTTGCACCCGGAAGGGAACGCGCGTCCTGAACCGGGTGATGTCGCCGAATTCCATGCCGTCGGCCATAAGCTCAAAGGCGCGGCGCTGTTGTATGGGTTTCCCGGTCTGGGGCAACTCGGGGCGTTACTCGAAGAGACGCTGGAGCATGTGCAGGAAATGTCTCCGACTCAGTGGCCGGTGGCCTTTGAGGTGATCCGCGATATCGTCGCCTCCTTCCGGCATCAGGTCGCACGGATCGGGCGGGGCGAAGGTGAAGATGCCTCTCTCGTGGATGGGTTCGTGCAACGGTGCGCGCAATTCCTGCCGGTAGTTTCTGAGGACGGCTCAGCACAGTCCCTCACCACCTCGACCGAGCCGGCAGATGACTACCTTTTGCCTGTGATGGACGAAGAGGTTCTTTCTTACTTTGCTCCTGAAGCTGAGGAGTATCTGAATACAATTCAGACGCTTCTCCAGCGTTTGGACCTCAACTTATCGGATGCCGAGACCATTCACCAACTGTATCGTGTCGCCCATACGCTCAAGGGGTCGGCTTACACCGTCGGATGTCAGGTGGTGGGGGATGTGGCTTTCCCTATCGAAAGCTGCATGATCGCGGTTCGCGAAGGCAAGGCCGCCATTACGCCTCAGTGGATCGCCACGATCCGGCATGCGGTGGATCTGATGCGTTCGTTGATGGCGCGAGACCCGCAGCAGCTGTCCCGGTTACGGCAAGACGTGCCCTGTATGACGACGATGCTTCGCGAGCTCGAGCAAAGCCTGCCCCAGGTCCAACAAGCGGATGCGGCTTCCGCACCAAGCAGAAGCGCGTCTGCCGAGGAGGCGAGCCTTTCAGCGGCCATGCCCGCTGATCCGGCAGTTCAGTCTGCAGAGCCCCATCATCCGGTCGAATTGTCGGAAGCCTATCTCATTCCGATGCTGGATGCCGAAGTTATCTCGTATTTCGCTCCCGAGGCGCAGGAATATTTGGAAAGTCTCGAGACCGACTTGTTGCGAGTGGACAAGGATGCGGCCAACCCGGACATCGTTCACCAACTGTTCCGTACGGCTCATACGTTGAAAGGGTCTGCCTATACCGTCGGGTTCCCATCAATCGGTGACCTCACGCACCACATCGAAGATTTCATGGGCGCGGTTCGCGAGGGCCGTCTGAAGTTTCTTCCCGGCCATACGGATGTGCTCCTGCGCGCGATCGATGTCATTCGTGCCTTGATGCGGCGCGACCCCTCGATGCTTACCAGGACGCGACAGCGGTTTGCGGCATCGCTTCAGGAATTGAAGGGATTGGGTGACGCCGCAACGGCAGGGGCCATCGAGTCTGCTGTTCCCTCGCAGATCGAAACAGTCGTGCCTCTCGATCTGCATGAGCCTGAAACGGCTGATCCGGCCAATGCCGGCGAGGGAAAAGCCGGAGAAGAGCGGGAGGTAATCCGGGTCAGCCGCGACCGGCTGGAACGCCTGCTCAATCTGGTCGGCGAATTGGTCATCGATCGCGGGCGTCTCGAACAACGGTTGCGCACGCTGGATCATCTGGCTACTCAAGTGTTGGCCAATAAGAATCGCCTCACGGATGCCGTACGGACATTCGAGGACAAACACACCTTCTCCTTTCAACCGTCTCCTACGGCCCAAGGAGAATCACTGCCGCAAGGGTTTCCCGGTGTCAGCGACTTCGGCAGTCTGGAATTCGATAAGTACGATGACTTCAATATTCTGGCCCGTCGCATCAGCGAGGTGACGGCGGACATCAGCGAATCCATGTCGCAGCTGTCAGGATCTATCCACCGCGCTCAGGACGACATGGGATCACTGCAGCAGTTGACGCTCGGCATGCGCGACGAAATCGCTCGCGCCCGTATGGTGCCGATCGGTACTCCATTTACCCGCTTTCGTCGTGCGGCCCGCGAAATGGCCAGGGCCACGGGAAAAGACGTGAATTTGGTCACCTCCGGTGAACACACCGAAATCGACACCGGTGTCGTCGAGCGTTTGGTGGACCCCCTGGTGCATTTAGTCAGGAACGCCGTCTACCACGGCATTGAGCCGGCGGCCGTCCGCCGGGCGCAAGGCAAGCCGGCGGCGGGCACGATTTATCTGCATGCTGCGCATCGCGGCAATTCAGTGCTGATCGAGGTCGAAGACGACGGCGCGGGGCTCGACATCGCCAAGATCAAGGCGAAGGCCGTCAAGTTGGGACTCGTCAGGCAGGATGTGGCTGAAACCCTTCCCGAGAGCGAAGTCATCAAGTTTATCTTCTTGCCGGGATTCTCCACCGCCGATGCCGTCGGCGACCAAGCGGGACGTGGCGTCGGCATGGATGTGGTCAAGCGCGTCATCGAGACGATGAACGGGCATATCGAGGTGGAATCGGTGCGCGGGCAGGGCACGAAGTTCACCATGCATTTGCCGCTCACGCTGTTGATCGCCACGGCATTGCTCGTGCGGGTCGGAAAGGAACGCTATGCGATTCCTCTGCCGAGTGTGCGCGAAGTGACCATGTCGACGGCGTCAACGCTGCAACAGATGGGTGATCGGCAGGTAGCCCAAATTGGCGACGAGGCCATCGAGGTCTATCCGCTCGGCAGCCTCATTCGACGCGAGGCGGGGATAACAGACGGAGTGTCTCCCGTGGTGATCGTGCGCACGTCGACCGGCGCGCTCGGTTGTGCAGTGGACGAATTGCTGGGCCGGCAGGAAATCGTCATCAAGTCGCTGGGTGGACTGAAACCGTATGAACGCTCCGTGTTCGGTGGCGCCACGATCGATCCCGAGGGACGTGTAGTGCTGGTGTTGGATGTCAGCCGCCTGACCGCGCGCGAGTACCATGAACCCATGTCGATCGCGCAGGCTCCGGCGGCGTCGTTGATTGAAGACGCGACGGGACACAGCGACGTGCGGCCGGATGCCCCCTCGCCGCTACCGCTCCTGTTGATAGACGATTCCCTCAGCATCAGAAAGTTCGTAGGCCGCATGCTCGAAGCCGCGGGGTATACCGTCGAAACGGCGACGGACGGCGAAGAGGGATGCCGCAAAGCGATGGTGCAAGCCTACCAACTGATTATCACCGATCTCGAAATGCCCAAGTTGAACGGCTACGAAGTCATCCAAGCCCTTCGGGCGAGACCTCAAACTCAGGCGATTCCGATTCTCGTGATGACGACACGGGCGGGCGAGAAGCATCGCCAGATGGCGGTCAGTGTCGGCGCATCGGGTTACATTGCTAAACCGGTCGAAGAACGGGCATTGATTCAAGAAGTGCGCAAATGGACCGGTGTCGAGGCGCGGGCCGAAAAATAACAAGGTTTTGCCGACTCCTGCTGTTCCTGGCAGAATGAAGGACACATATGGGTCTTCGCGGACAACGGGCAGTCACCCTATCGAGCGGCCAAGCGGTCAGATTTCTTGTCGCGTTGATCGGTGGCTCCTCCATAGCTTTTCCCGCGCAATGGGTTCACGGCATCGTGATGCCCGCCTCGGCCGGCTCTGACGGGCTCGTCACGTGGGCCGGTATGGATTACGAACGAACCGATCTGTCCGTTCGACTCAAGATCGTTTCCAAAGGATCTTCACCCGATACCAGACTGATTCTGTACGGCAATGAAGAACGGTCGCGGTCATTTGCGGTCGACAAGGTGCTCGGGCTGCTGGACGTCGAGCGCGCGCTGATTCATCCGTTACCCCCTCAGTTCCGGGGCAAGGAACGGGAGCGATTGTTGGGATTTTTCGTCGACACCTCCTCCGTCGCGCTGATCGCCAATCCTTTTTGGGTGCTCGAGCTTCCGCTCAGACCGCACGCATTGGAGATGTTTGCGATCCGATTTGCGGAACGCAAGCCTGGAGAGAGTGACTCCCGGCTGCATGTGCCGGTGGCGACTGTCGATGAGACGGTGTCGATGTCCACGAGCCCTGTGAGCTAAGCATCGAGGGTCAGCATGCTACGTAGTCAATTACGCAGGCAGTCACACAGTACGGCGTCGGGTGCGACGCACGCACGAGTCCAGAATATGGTGGTGTTTTCAGTCGCCGGGAAACGGCTAGCCGCCAGGACCGAGGAAATCGGTGGTGTCCTGCCATGGCCCGGCACCACGGCGGTTCCCAGTGACACGCCGTTTGTCACCTCGCTGGTTCGCCATGAGGAGTCGTGCCTTCCGGTCTTCGATCTTGCGGCAAAATTCAACCGCACGGTGGGCGAAGAGGAGTCGCTGTGCCTGATCGTCAAACATGTCGACGGTCCTCTTGCCATTTGTATCGATGCTCAAGTGCCATCGCTGCATGTGGTGCCGCGCTCAGAGGTGCAGTATCAAAACGGCCTCGATCCGGACATCGCCGGATCCTGTGTCGCAGGCGACGAACAACTGCCTCTCATCAACCTGGCAACTTTAGGGGTCGCATCACAGCGCCTTGCTTGATGCCTCCGACATCGCGTAGGGGAATGACATGCCAAAGATTTTGATTGCTGACGACAGCATTGCGGTTCGCAAGGTGGCCGAACGACTGTTGACTGAGGCCGGAATGGGCGTCACGCTGGCGGCCAACGGATCGGAAGCCCTGGCGATGTTGGCAAAGGATCGTCCTGATCTGATCGTCTCCGACGTCATCATGCCCGACAAGAGCGGCTACGAAGTCTGCGCATTCATTCGCGGGCAAGCCAATCTGGCCGATCTTCCCGTGCTGCTCATCAGCGGTATTGTCAACGACGAAGTATCCAGACAGGCGGAGTCCTGCAAGGCCGACGGCGTGCTGAAGAAGCCCTTTCAGGGATCCTCCCTAAAGGATCGTGTGCTGGATTTGCTCACCAAGCGTCCCCACAAACCAGCGCCGGTTGCTGAACCGATTCATATTCCGATTGCTGAGCCCCCGGTCATGGCCGAGGCCGCGCCAGCGCCCGTCTCATCGGTACAGGAAGAGCTCCCGCCAATCTTGGTGGTCCAGCGTGAGGGGCAACAACCGGCTGAACCGATGGCAATTGTTCTGGACGAGGCACCGGCCGTACCGGTAGGAAGGCATGAAGGTCAGCCGGAGAGCATTCCAACCCTTCAGGCTGTTCAGCCAAGCCTTGTGATGCAGGCTGATGACCGGCACCAGTCGATGCTGGCCGAGCGGGATGCCAGGATTGTCGAACTGGAATCGCAGCTGGGAGCTGAGCGTCGGCACAGTGAAGAGGAGCGGGAGCAGCATCAACTGATGGTATCGGAACAACGTGAACAGATGGCGGACCTATCCTCCCGAATGCAGGCGCTTGAACATGACCTGGCAGAAGAGCGAGCCCACCGGGATTCGATGACCCAACAGTTGGAAGACCTGGCCAGGCAGGCGCATCGGCTGAGCGAGGTCGAGGCGGCCTTGATTGAAGAGCGGCACCGTGCCGAACAGCTGGCGCAGCAAGCTGCGGAGGGCGTTCGTCTGGGGGCGCGTATCGTGGAATTGGAAGCCCATCTCGAAGCCGAGCGTGAAGCGGCCAATCAACTGGTCAACCAGATTACCGGCCTGGAGCATGTCGAAGACCGCATGCGGGAGCTCGAACGGGTGCTGGCGAGCGAGCGGGAAGAGACGATGGCT
This sequence comes from Nitrospira sp., assembly GCA_022226935.1. GTDB lineage: Bacteria > Nitrospirota > Nitrospiria > Nitrospirales > Nitrospiraceae > Nitrospira_A. Next base: position 253,777 of record CP092081.1, on the reverse strand, counting down.
CTGCGGAACGAACGGGCGCATTTGGAAAAGAGTGCGGCCATGGTGCCGGTATTGGAAGAGGCGGGCGAGAAAGCTCGCGCTCAGGTTGCTGAACTCGAAGGGGCACTCACCGCTGAGCGAGAGGCTGCGGCCGCTCTTCTTGCGCAATACAAGCAGATGGAAGAAAAGGCGGCACGAGTGGAGGACATGGAGCAGGAATTGAGTGCCGAGCGGGACCACTCCATACAACTGACGAAACGGGTGGCCGATGCCGAGTCGACGGCCGAACAGTCTACGCGACGATTTGAAGATCTGGCGCGAAAGCTGGGAGAAATCGCGGGGCTCGCTTCCCAACTCGGAAACGCCAAACGTTAACAGAGCCGTCACTTGTCCCATAGCGGGCGAGTGCATGGGTTAGAGGCAGGACGCCGCTGTGTCGACGGAACCAGAGCAAACCCAGGACGATTTCCAGAAAGAGCTCATTGAGCTGTTCGGACAGGAAGCGCAGGAGTGGCTCGTGCAGATCCACGCGGCCCTGGTCGAACTCGAGAGTCTGCCCGATTCGGATCGGCATACCCAATTGATCGATGCGGTCGTGCGGGGTATTACCAGCCTCGGCGGCTCCGCAGCCACTGTCAGTTTGCCCGACGTCGAACGCGCCACGTTCGCACTCCTGCCGTTCATCGACACGATCAAAGACCGGACCACGGCAACCAAGCAAGACTTCAGCACGGTCCGAGAGCATTTTCGGACCGTCATCGCGTCCGTGAAAGTGGCCACCGGAATTACCCTCGACATCGATCCGTTGCCCGAGGCGGCGCCGGTGCCTGAACCGATGTTGGATTTTCTTCCCCTGTTGAATGCACTGCATCAGCTACAGGATGAACAGGCCGCGCAGGGTGGCATGTCCCGCAGTCTTATCCCGCAGGCGTTGCAACGTCTGGAACACGAGGCGAGGATCGGAGCCGGCCAGATCACTGCGGCAAAGTTTCAGGAGCTGCTGCTGACCATTCAACATACGGATGCACAATATCTCGGCTCACTCCGCCAGGACTTGCCTGGCATTGCGCTCCAGCTCAGCCGGCTTCGAGCCGGTGGGCTCGCAGTCCTGACTTCCGATGCCGGTTTCGATGCTGCATTACAGATGATTGCAAGTCTTCAAGAGATTGCCAAGCAGACGAATGCCACGCCGCTCGTCACATTCCTGACCGGCCTGCAGAATTTCCTCACGTTGGTCGTCCAACGCCGCATCGACATTGCGGCTCAACGGCTCCAATCCGTCGAGACGCGCATTCTGGCCGTTGCCAGTATGGTCGAAGAGTGGATTGCGGACGGGCAAAAAGAGTTTGACATGATGAGCCGGCTCGCCCCCTCGACCTAACGATGTGGGGCGCCTCGGTAGTCCGGTGCAGACCTTCCGCAGCGGGCCAGTTGAATCGGGAATCATGCTCACCTGAGGCTCGATCTCGCAAGCGCCATCAATCGGTTCGGGTGAGATCCGGCGTAATCGCTGGTCCGAGGAGATGGATCAGCCTGACTCGGTGCGGAGTTGAAGAGAGAACGCATGGAACAGAACCACTACCGGCAAGCAGAGGAGATACTGGCGAAGCTGGCTGCCTCCGTTCAACGGCAGGAAGCTGTAGATCTCACCGAGGTGTCCCATCTCGCAGACGCCATCGTCGAATCGTTACAGGGCAGTGATCAGTTGGTCGTTGCAGCGCTCTCCAGTCCCAGCGGGCCTCCGCTTGTGACCAACCTCATCAATGTCGGCATCCTGGCCACGAAGGTCGGGATCGGTCTCGGATACTACGGCGTCGAATTGCATCGGCTCGCCGTAGCCGGCTTGTTGCACGACATCGGAATTTTTGCCGTACCGCAACAGCTCCTCACGAAAACGGGGCGCCTGACAGCCGAAGAGCGGACCTTGGTCGAACAACATCCACGCCTCGGCTCCGAGGTCGTCAGGCGTGTGGGGACGGAGTATGCATGGTTGGCGGAAGTTGTACTGCAAGCGCATGAGCGGGGGAAAGGGCAGGGGTATCCTCATCGCTTGAAAGGACGAGAGATCAACGAGTTGGCGCAAATCATCGGCTTGGTGGACATCTTCGACGCCCTGGTGAGTCCACGCCCCTATCGGCGCCGGTTGCTGCCGCACGAGGCCGTGCGCGAATTGCTGACGACGGAACGTACGGCGTTTCCTCGAGAAATCATGAAGGCGTTGGTCGAACAATTGTCGGTCTATCCACTCGGCACGAGGGTGCGGCTCAGCAGCGGAGAAGAGGGAGTGGTAGTACGTATCACGGCCCGCTACCCATCGCGGCCTGTCTTACGTATCACGAGCACAGAAAATGCGGCGGCTTCAGAACCTCCCAGCCTACTTGATTTGAGTCTCTTGCCCCATGTGTCGGTGGTGGATACTGTCGAGCCACCGGCGTTGGACCGTGTCACATTCGAATCTGCTGAGTCTGCACCAACCGCTCCTGCTGCACTAACAAACGTCTCCGACCAATTTGCCGCCCTGCTCGAAAGCCTCGACGCCATTGCCGGAGTCATACAGGCTGCCGTAGATCAGCCGGCCGTAGCACGGGGACCTGCCCAGGTGCCGGCTGAAGCGGAGGCGCCAGAACCGATAGTCCCTGTACGCCGAGAGATCTTAGGCCTGTTCGTCCTGGAAGCACGGGAATGGCTCAATCAGATTCAAACGGCATTGGAACGTCTGGATGCTACCAGTGAGCAGGCGCGCCGTGCGCAATTGGCCTCGATTTTATGGCAAAGCGTCAACAATCTCGCCCGTTCCGCAGCCACGGTCGGATTGACGGCAGTGGAAACGATGGCGACCCGTTTGTTTCCGCTTCTGCAGGCGGCCGCCAGGCACGAACGGGCCGTTGCCGCGCACCATGTAGCATCCCTTCGAGAGGGGTTGTTGGAGATCAGCAAAACGGTCCAGGAGCTTCGACCGATTGAAGAGGATCCTGCACGAGCCGGGGAGACGATAGAGCAAGAGCAGCCGACCCTTAAGCAAGCCACTCAGCCGGAATCTCAGGAACCGGAGGTCTCCAGCGGGACCGCCTCTGGGATCGCTTCGCTCCGGTCCAGTCCTTCGCGCCCCATGGCAGGGTCATCTATCCTCGATGCCTTACGGCAACTGCATCTCGCGCGTGGACGCTCGCTTGAGCCAGTGCGTGATGTATTGGAGACGGTCATTCAGCGGGCCGAACGCGAGCTGGCTGAGGGCGCCACCGCGGTGGACGCGCGAACCATCGGGCGCCTGCTGCAGGAGTTGGATGAGTTGGATGAACGGTTTCTCGGCCACATGCAGGCTCGTGTTCCCTCGGTCGTCGCGACCCTCGGCCGTATTGCTCGGGCGAGCGAAGAACGCGTCTTACCCCCACAGGCTCTCGAGCCTATCTTTGAGGAAATCGATGTGTTGTTCGAGGCGTCCGAGAAAGTATCCGCAGAGAATATCAGTGTCTTTCTTCAAGGGCTGCGAACATTTCTCCGTGTGACCGCGCAACACAAGCCGGCTGTCATTCGCGAGCGGCTGGCTGCGGTGGAAGAACGCTTGGCGACGCTGATTCCGTTGGCCCAGCAATGGGTGGACGTCGGCCGAGTTGAACGGGCAGCTATTTTTGATATCCTGCCGATGGCCTAGCGTCAGGGGCCACTCACGGATCGCGTTACAGTCCTGCTACAAGAGTGGTTTTTCCCACGCCTAATCCTTGAGCAGTTGCTCTGCGCGCCCTCGTAGTCCGTGGAAATGCGTTCCATCCACATGGTTGCGCACAGTCCGTCCACAGTTCTTGTGGACAGGCGGTGCGACTCCGCTTACATGGGCGGTACAAACCAAACATATCTGGTTAATCCGTACAATTTCTCTTGCGGTTGAGGTTCGGATTATACGACCATCACGCCCATGCCAAAACTCGTCTCAGTCAAACAACAGGAAGGGCACGACGCGCGCGCGACGGCCTATATCAAAGCGTACATGCTCTTTCCGGCCGGCATTCTCGGCCTGATTTCCATGCTCGGCGGCGTCGGCGGGTTGGGGTACCAACTCATCGCGACGGACACCTATTCGTGGGCAACCTTTGTCGAAAGCTCCGGGTTGTTGCTACTGGGTGGGCTACTCGGATGGGTACAGACCACGTACCATCGCTGGATCTTGGCCAATCGTCCTGAAGTATTCGCCGAGCGCATGCGGCAACCAGCGCTCACGAAAAGCGGAAAACCGAAACGGGAAAGCGGGAAGAGTCAGGAGTCACCCGGCGGATCCCCATGGGCTCCGGGCGCGTATATGGTTGGCTTGGCCTTGCTGTTGTTCGGATCCACCGTCGCTGTGCTGTACGGTGCAGTGCATCCAATCCCAGCCTGCTTCCTGCCTTGGGCAGGGTTTTTCTGGGCCAAGCTGTTCTTCTGGAAGACGTTGCTGAAACCTTGACGGGATCAGCGAGTCAGCTATTTTCGGCGAGACTTGGGAGATTTCGCGGCAGGCTTGGCGGCCTGCTCGAGGCTTGCGAGACGTTCTTCCAACTCGCGGACCCGTTGGCGAAGTTCAGGCAGTTGAGGAATGACCGCCTGGGCTTTCAGAAACGTGGCGTGCGCCATCACCGGCGCGCCGGAGACGATTTGATTCGGCTCCAGGCTTCTGGTGACGCCGGATTTTGCCGCGATCATGACTTGATCGCCGATCTGCAAGTGATCGGCGAGACCAGCCTGGCCTCCCACCATCACGTAACGTCCCAGGGTGGTGCTTCCCGCAATGCCGACCTGCGCGACCAAAATGTTGTGTTCGCCGACGACCACGTTGTGAGCGATCTGCACGAGGTTATCGATCTTGGTGCCGCGCTTGATGATGGTGTCTCCAAACGTCGCGCGATCCACGGAGACGTTGGCACCCAATTCCACGTCGTCCTCGATCAACACGCCGCCCAGCTGAGGGATTTTCTGGTGGCGGCCCTGGTATTGCACATAGCCGAAGCCGTCGCTGCCGATCACCGTCCCGCTGTGGATGATGACGCGAGCGCCGAGCCGACATCCTTCCCGCACGACCACATTGGGATAGAGAAGGCTGTCATCGCCGATGACACTGTCGTCACCGATGAAGACCCCCGGATAGAGGGTCACCCGCGCGCCGATGGTCACACGGTCACCTAAAATCACGCCAGGCCAAATGGAGACATCGGTCCCGATCGTGACGCCGTTACCGCGCGTAATGCCCTCCGCGATGCCGCGCGCTCGGGTCGGTCGCGCGAAAAACTGTTGAGCCGCCCGCGCAAAGGCATAGGCGGGGTTCTCCACCACGATTTGCGGGGAAGGGCAGTCCGCGATGCGCCGTCCGACAAGCAGCGCGCCGATGGTGGCCGTCTGTGGAGATTTCAGATGGCGCTCGGAGGTGACAAAGGCGAGATCGCCTGGTCCCGCCTGCTCCAGGCTGGCCACAGCAGTGACAGTGGCATCCGGTGAACCGATCAGCTCGCCACCCACATATTCGTGAAGGTCCCGGAGTGTCAGCGGGGTGCGCCTTAGTGCGGTACTCATCCTGTTAGGCTTTCTTGCTCTTGGTCGAGGGTTTCGCAGCCGGCTTCTTGGTTGCGGTCTTCGCTGCGGTCTTTGCCGCGCTCTTTGCAACGCTCTTGGCCGGTGCCGGTGCGACTCGCCCTTCCACGTAGTCGATGACATGGCCGACGGTGGTGAGGCCGACTAGATCCTGGTCGGGAATCTGCAGGTTGAAGACCTCTTCGATGCGATACAACATTTCAATAACTGCCATCGAGTCCAAGCCAAGATCGTCCCGTAAGTGATGCGTCGGCTTGATCGAGGCCGCATCCCGCTTCAGATAGTCCGCCAGCGCCTGAATGATCTTGCCGGAAACGTCTGTTGTGTTGGCCATGCCCGAGTTCCTTCGTGTCTTATCTGGTGCGTCGCCCGTCGAACGCTGTTCTATCGGACAGGCCTCAGGAGGAGACAGCTTGTAAGACGACAGCCGCGTTGTTGCTGCCGAATCCAAATGCGTTGATCAGCGCCACCTTCGCCTTGCGCGTTTGTTGATCCTTGGACAGGCCCGCCAGGAGGCAAGCCGGGTCGGGATCGTCCAGGTTGAGCGTGGGGTGAACTTGCCCGCTCGTGAGCGTGAGGGCAGAGACCACTCCGGCCAGCGAGCCGGCCGCGCCGAGTGTATGGCCCACCAGTGATTTGGTCGCGTTCACGGCGAGTTTGTCCGCGCGTGACTTGAATACTAAGCGAATAGCCTTCACCTCTACCGCATCGCCGACCGCGGTCGATGTGGCGTGAGCGTTGATGTAATCCACCTGCGCCGGCGTCACGCCCGCATCCTTGAGGGCCAGCCGCATGGTCGTGGCGACTTCCTCGCCGTCTTCACGAGGGATGACCATGTGATGGGCCTCGCTCGTGGCGGCATACCCTGCCACTTCCGCGTACATCCGGGCCTTGCGTTTCTTCGCATGGGCCAACGATTCGAGGATCAGGGCGCCGGCGCCTTCCCCCATCACGAACCCGTCCCGTCCACGGTCAAAGGGGCGCGAAGCTTTCTCCGGGGCATCGTTATACTTCGTGGAGAGGGCCCGAAGCGAGCAAAATCCTGCGAAGACCAGTGGGGTGATGCTGGCATCGGCGCCGACGACGATGACGGCATCGGCCGTGCCGGCGCGAATGGCGTGCATGGCTTGTCCCAGCGCATGGGCACTCGACGAGCAGGCGGTGGAAATCGTGAGGTTCGGACCCTTCGCCCCATAGGCCATGGCTACGATGCCGGAGGCGGAATTCAGCGTGATGGCCGGAATAAAATTTGGGTGCACCCGGTGAGGACGTTTCTGTTCATAGAGTTGGGTAATCTCGTGCTCGCCCATCACCATCCCGCCCATACCGGCGCCGACGATCACGCCGACGCGGTGCGCGTCTTCGCGCTCCATCTTGAAGTCGGCATCAGCCAGCGCCTCCTTGGCGGCCACGAGCGCGAATTGGGCGTAGCGATCCACCCGATCGCCCTGCCCGGAGGGAAGGTACTGGTCCGGTGAGAAATCGACGATGCGCCCCGCGATACGCGACCGATAGCCCTCCAGGGGAAAGGGATCGAAGGCGGGAATGGCGGAAATCCCCGAACGCCCTTCCAGCGCCGCTTTCCAGAATTGCGGCACCCCGATGCCGATGGGGGAGACGACTCCCAGACCCGTGATGACGACCCTCGTCGACATACAACCCTTTCGCTGCCGCATGATGGTGAGGTGTGCGGCCTGTCTACTTACCGCACGGGGGCGTCACAGTCAATGCTGAAGGACTGCCACTCGTCGGTCGCGGCCCGCTATGCAACGTCAGGCATTCAGGAACCTGCGAAAAAATATTGTGATCGCGAAGATGCGTAGTGGGGAGGTTTTTTCGCAGGATGCTCAAAAAGACCGTCCAGCAAGGCCGCAGCGAGTAAAGGTCCGGAGGCGTACCCCCAGGATACGTTGAGGACCTGAACGATGCGAGAACGCCGCTGGCGGACTGTTTCAGCATTCTGCTAGTAGCGCACCTTCATGAGCAGATATAAACCGAACGTCAGGAACACCATATTGGCCATCCATCCGGCCAGCATCGGCGACAGTGCGCCGCCGCGGCCCAGTGCAATGGCGACGGAATGCGTGGACCAATAGAAGAACCCTACCGCCATCGCTTGCCCGATGCCCATGGCCATGCCGCTTCCGCGGACACCAGTGCGCCGGAGGCTCAGGGCGATGCCGACGATCACCATGATCAGCGTAACGCAGGGGAAGGCGATCCGGCCGTAATAATCGGTCAATAACCGGGGGAGCATCGTCCCGCCCAGATGGAGGCGATCGACATAGGCGCGAATCTCGCGCAGGGTCATCGTTTCCGAGTCCAGTTCGGCCCAGGTGGTAAAGTCGTCGGGAATGTGGGGGAGCGCCAGCGGTTGCGTCTGAAAGCTGCTCACCACCACCGTGCCGTCCTGCCGGAATGACCGGGTCATGCCGTCGTGCAGCGCCCAACCCTGCGGAGAATAGACGGCACGTTTGGCCTCCGCGATTTCTTCCAATTGAAAAGTCGGACTCAATCGATAGAGCCGGATGTTGCGCAACACCGCGCCCCCCGGATCGATCGTGTCGATGTTTAGGAGTGTTTGGCCACCCAGACTGACCCACGGCTGCGCCGCTTTCAACGAGACCGGCGTGACGCGTTTCTCGATCTGTGTCGTCTTGATCTGCTCGGCCTTCGCCAGGGCCAGGGGAATGACCGTGGAGCTGAACAGGAACAACACCATGGCCAGGACTGTCCCGAGGAAAATAAACGGCGAGGTGATCCAATAGAGGCTGATGCCGCAGCTGCGCATGGCCGTGATTTCGTGGCTGCGCGAGAGCAGGCCGATGGTCAACAAAGTCGCCATCAAGACTGCCAGTGGGGCAATCTGATACGAGATGGCCGGCATCTTCAGTACGAAGTAGGCCAGCACATCGAGCGCATGCGCGTCATACCGGAGGAAGCGGCGAACCTTCTCAAAAAAGTCGATGACGAGATAAATCGTCATGAGCCCGGAAAAGCACATGCCGAAAATCTTCACGTACTCGCGCAGCATGTATCGAAAGAGAATGGTCATGGGGCTACTGCCGGCTCACGCGATAAAACCAGAGAATCGTGACAATCGTGAAGATGACATTGGGTAACCAGGCACCGGCGAACGGAGAGATCCAGAGCGTGGTCACCAGAAACTCGCAGGCGACATTGATGACATAGTAGGCGATGACGACGAGCACGCCGACGGCAAATCCGCCGATGCTGCCCGAGCGTTTCGACACGATCCCGACCGGCACGCCGAGAATGCAGAACACCAGCGACGCGGCCGGAAACGCCAGGTCTTTATAATATTCCATGAGCCGCCGCAAGGCGTTGGTGTCCGTCCAGTTGGAACTCTCCAGTTTCGCGCGAATCACTTCCATCGGCGTGCGTTCTTCAGCTCCGTACAGGCTCGCGTTGATGCTCAATTTAAGATCATAGGCCGTAAACGAAATCTTCTGATACTCCTCGGGGTTTTGAGGACGGCTGTGGATGACGCCGTTCATGAGCCGCAGCGCGACCTGGCTGCTCGCTGAGTCGGTCATCACTTGGTACTGCTGTGCGACGATGATGCGCGGGTCGGCCGGGTTCCGTTCATCCGCCACGAAGATGCCCCGGTTGTCCTGCCCCTCCTGCGCATCCGGTACGTAGATCACCATCTTGGGGATGGCTTCGTTGAACACGCCGCGGTCGAGTTCCAGGACCAGTTCGTCCCGTAGCAGGTTCAGGGCCACTTTCTTCAGATTCACATTGCTCCACGGCTGCCCGTATTGCGCCATCATGAGCGTGAGACCGCAAACGAGCGCCGCAAACAGAAATACCGACTGGGAGAGTCGCAACAGGCTGAAGCCGGCCGCGCGCATGGCGACCAGTTCTTTGTCCAGCGAGAGCCGGCCGAACGCCGTAATCGAGGCAATGATGCCGGCGATGGGCAGGGTGAGCACGAGAAACGAGGGGAGTAAGTGCGCGAAGACTTTCAACACCGACAGAAAGCCGATGCCCTTCGTCACCAGCAGCTCCACCAGACGGAGCAACTCCTTCGTGAGCATCACGAAGCAGAGGGCGCCTAAGCTGATGCAAAAGGGCGAAAGGAGTTCGCGGAAGATGTACCGATCGAGGATGGTGTGCAGCACGAGAGCGGTCGGGGTCCTACATCGGAGAATTGGATGCTGCACTATAGAAGAGTCTGCGTGCCTTGTAAACAGATCAGATAGGCCAGGGCCAAAAGATCCGCTTGACAAGCATTTCACCCCATGGTACATCGCTGCGCACTTTTCAGCAGGTCAAGATGGTTCGGGTTGAATTTTGTCTGAACGCCCCCGCAAGAGCTGCCGCGCTCGTCGCTGTTGTTTCTCCTTTTATCGTCATCATTCCATGCCATGCGACTCAGCCGACGAGCTGATGCGCTCTTTATGTCCGTGCGTTGAGAAAAGGAGGACCGTATGAAAACTAAGGGCACCGTGAAGTGGTTCAATGATCGTAAGGGATTCGGATTTATCCGGCTCGATGGCGGAGACGATGTCTTCGTGCATTACTCCGCGCTGCAGGGCGATGGATTCAAGACCTTGAAAGAGGGCGAGAACGTCGAGTTCGACATCGTTCAGGGCGCCAAGGGTCCGCAGGCGGCGAACGTGTTGAAGGATCTCGCGCCGGCCAACTAAATTGGGCCGGAGTCATACGTAATCCGCGGCCCCTCTGCCTCATCGAGGGGCCGCCGGTTTCCTCAGAGAACACCCGCTCTGGACGCCGCGTTTGCGGTGTCTGTCTTTTATCCATTTGTTTGACAATACATAGGTTGACTGTTAGCGTGGACTCTCAACGTCTGGTGAGGAGTCTCCTTGGCTGTCGACCGCCGTACAGTGCTTCAGAACGCGCAGCTCTTTGCGTCCAAAGGGCAGTATGATGCCGCCATCGCCGAATGGCGGAAGCTCACCACCGACACGCCTAACGACGGCACCGTCTTTAATTCCATCGGCGATCTTCAGCTCAAACGCAACGCCACCGCAGATGCCGTCACGGCCTTTCTACAAGCCGCCAGCGCATTCCGCTCCGAAGGCTCCGTCCTCAAGGCCATCGCCGCCTATAAGAAAATACTCAAGGTCGATCCGGCCAGGATCGAAATCTATCGCCATCTGGGTGATCTGAACGCCGAACGGGGGCTGCTGAGCAGCGCCGTGCAGGACTATCTCACCCTCGGCAAGCAGTACTTCAAAGACGGACGAAATAAAGAAGCGCTCGAGATCTACCGCAAGATCGTCTCACAAGATCCGTCCAATCTCGATGCCCAGTTGCGCGTCGCAGAGCTCTGCGTGCAGGAAGGGCTCGTCGACGAAGCGGTGCGGATGTATCTCCAGCTTGGCCGCGAGCAGTCGGCCGCGCAACAATACGAGCAGGCGAAAGCGATGTATACGGCGGTCCTCCGGTTGGACCCGGAGAATGCCGAAGCCAAAGAAATCACCTCCATGATCGAAACGGGCGGCAGTGTGACGCCCAGTGCAGCACGCCTGGCCAAACCGGCCACGACCGCAGCCAAACCCGGCGACGCGAGCGATCTCATGGCTGAAGCCACGCGCCGTATCGAAGAGGGCCAGTATGCCGGAGCGGAGGCCATGTTGACCCAGCTGCTGAGTCGCGAGCCCGGCAATCCGGAGATCTGCCAATTGCTGGCCCGGATGCACCTCCTGCAGGGCAATCTGGTCGTAGCTTTGGGGGAATATCGGTTTCTGGCCGGTGCGGCCCTCCGCGCGCAGGACTATGGCATGGCCGAATCGTTGATTGCCGACTATCTCAAAGTGGAGCCGGCGTCCGTCCCCATGTTGGAATTGCTGGGCGAGCTCTATCAGGAAAAAGGTGATCCCGCCACGGCCGCGCAGCATTTCGGCCGGGCGGTCGAAATTTTGTTGGAGCACCCGGAGCCGGGCATGCCGACGCTGCCCGCTGAGCTGTTTGAAAAGGTGCAGGCCTTGGCGCCCGGCAGTGCCATTGCGCGCAAACTGGCGCCCGCATTCGATCCCAATGCTGGATCGGTACCAGAACCGGAACCCATTGCGGCAGCGGTGGAGACGGCCCAAGTACCCCCGCCCGAGCCAGAACCTCAGCCTGTGGTCATGGCTCCAGAGCCGGTGGCGGATACGCCTTTCAGACTGGTGGATGCCTCCGCGCCGACGGTCGAAGCTGCGGTCGTGCCGCCTCCGGTGGTTGAGCCGGTTGTTGCGCAGGTTGCGCCGCCACCTGTCTCTCCTCCCGCGCCGGTGCTCGAAACCGCGCCGGTTGCCGAGGCTATCCCGCCACAAGTCCCACCGGCGGCGGCGCCTGTTTCACCAGTCGCGGAGCCGGTGGATGCGGAAACCCGTTATGCCTTGGGCATGGCCTACAAGGATATGGGCCTCTGCGAAGAAGCGAAGGAAGAGTTTATCCTGTCGATGAAAGATTCAGGCTTCTTTGTGGATTCCTGCTTGATGATGGCGCTTTGCTGTAAGGAACAGGGGCGCCCGGATCAAGCCATCCAATTGTTGGAGAAGCTGATTTCCGACTCGCGCTGCCGGGGAGGCAATGCGCAATTGGTCCGGTACGAACTCGCATTACTCTACGAAACGACAGGCGCTCGCGATCGAGCGCTCACTATGTATCAATCCATTCCGTCGTTTCACGACGTGCCTCGCCGGGTTGAAGCGCTGCGACTGCAGTCCACCAATGGGGCCGCCCATAGGGAACTTCCCGCGTCGACTCCGACCAGTCCTCTGCCGATTGCCGGCCACTAAGGCCAGTTCCTCACGGCTCTTCGCCAGCCACAGCGCCATCCTTCGATTATCTCGCTATGCGAGCTGGACCTGATTCGGCGCCGGCTTTCCGGCCATGACTGCCGCAATATTTTCCAGACAGATCATGCCCATGCGCACCCGCGTTGCCAGCGTGGCGGAACCCAAATGGGGCAGGAGCACGACTTGCCGGAGTTCACGCAGGCTCGGATGAAAGGCCGGTTCCTGTTCGAAGACGTCGAGCCCCGCACCGGCCAAGCGACGTTGAAGGAGCGCATCGACCAGCGCGGCCTCGTCAATGACCGGGCCTCGTGACGTATTGATCAGGAACGCCGTCGGTTTCATCAACGCCAGTTGGCGCGCACTGATCAGGTGATGGGTGACTGGAGTCAGCGGCACATGCAGACTAATAAAATCGGCTTCCTGCAACAAATCGGGGAAGGCGCGGGATTCCCATTGAGACGGTACTTGGTCGGGAGCCATGGGAGTGCGTGAGGTATACAGAATGCGCATGTTGAAACCGGTCGCCCGTTGTGCCACGGCCTGCCCGATGCGGCCCATACCGACGATGCCTAACGTTTTCCCCGACACATCCGTCCCCAACATCTGCGTCGGTGCCCAGCCGGACCAGTCCCCGGATCGTACGTAGGCGTCTCCTTCCGCCACACGCCGTGCCACGGCCAACAGCAGTGCCCAGGTCAGATCCGCCGTGGAGTCGGTCAACACATCCGGCGTGTTGGTCACCACAATCCCACGCGCCTTTGCGGCGGCGAGGTCGATGTTGTTGTACCCCACGGCATAATTCGCCAAAATTTTGAGGCGGGTCGCCTCGGCCAGCAGGGAGGCATCCACGCGATCAGTCAATGTGCAGATCGCGGCGTCGGCCTTGCGGAGACCGGTTTTCACGGCATCCCAGGAGGGCGAGGCATCGCGAGGGTCGTTGAGAAGATGGAACTGCCGCCGCGCGGCGGTCATGACCGGATCCGGGAGCAGGCGGGAAATGTATAGTGTAGGGGCAGACATGAGAGCCTCGCCGGACTGAGGCGCATCTTAGCGGATCGCGCGCCAGGCAACAACTCACCGGCGCCACTGTTCCGCGAATGTGTAATGCTCAGCGGTCGCTGTTCAATGGACCACGAAGACTGCAGACGGCGAGATGGATGCTGGCAGACTTTTTCAACATCCTGCTAGAATGCGGCAGCGTACATAGAGCATGACCCTCATCCTACCCAACACCTCTTCCGCCGTCGCCAGCGATCTTCGGCACCTCCTTGGACATGCAAAGGTCCAAGACGATGTGCCGACGCTGACGGCCTATGCCGTCGATGCGAGCATCTATCGCATGACGCCCAAGGCCGTGGTGTTGGCGGAGCACGAGGCGGATATCGACACCGTCGTCCGGTTTGCCGTGGAGCGGGGCATCCCTCTCACGCCGCGTGCCGCTGGGACCAATCTCACCGGCTCCGCGGTCGGATCAGGCATCATCCTCGATGTGTCCAAAATGAACCGCATCCTCGAATTGAATGAGGAGGAGCGGTGGGCGCGGGTGCAGCCGGGCATTGTGCTGGCGGAGTTGAACAAGCAACTCGGTCGGCGCAACCTCTTGTTCGGCCCGGACCCTTCCAGCGGAGACATGTGCAAACTCGGCGGCATGGTGGCCAACAATTCATCCGGCCCCCATACGCTCATCTACGGCTCGGTGAAAGATAATGTGCAAGCGCTGCGGGTCTGTCTGCCGTCAGGAGCCTGGCTTTCTGCTGCACCGATGGGATTGGACGATCCCGCGCTCACCGGCCTGTTGAATGCGCATCCGACTTTGAAACCGATCCTCGACCTCGTGCAACGGCAGCGCACCTTGATCGACAGCAAGAAGCCCACCGTCAGCAAGAACAGTTGCGGCTACAATCTCTTCGGCTTGGCCGATGGGTTGAGTCAGGGCCTCTTCGATCTTCCTAAGCTATTCGTGGGCAGCGAAGGCACGTTGGGCATCGTGAGCGAGGCGACGCTCCGGCTTGTGCCCAAGCCGCAAGGCACCCTGACCGCGTTGATTCACTTCCGCCGTCTGGAAGAAGTCGGGGAGGCGGTGCCGCATCTGCTGAATCTCCGCCCGAGCGCGCTGGAGGTGATGGATGCCAACACGTTGAACCTGATCGGCCGGGCTGCGCACGGCATTCCCGCCGATGCCGCCGCGACCCTACTGGCTGAATTGGACAGCAGTGAGGGCGAGGCCGACTTGCGCGAACGTGCCGACCGTATGGCTGCGATCTGCCGCCGGTACCAGCTCTGCGGCGACTTGACCATCGCTTACGACAAGGAGCAGCGGGACCAGCTGTGGAAAGCCAGGAAAGCTCTCTATCCCACGCTCTACCGGTTTGATCCGCGTAAGAAGCCGATCAACTTCGTGGATGACGTGGTGGTTCGCGCCGAGCGCATCAGCGACCTCATCCGCTATCTGGAAACCTTCTTTGAGGGCCAGCATGTGCCGGTGGCGATCTTCGGCCATATCGGCAACGGCAATGCCCACATTACCCCGCTGCTCGACGTGAACGACCGCCAGGATTTCGACAAGATGGTGCAGGCCTACCATGAGATCCATCAGGCCGTGCTGTCTCGCTTCGACGGATCGATCTGTGGTGAGCATGGCGATGGACGGGTGCGCGCCGAATATGTGCGCAAGATGTTCGGCGAGGAGCTCTATCAATTGTTCGTGGAGGTCAAGCGCACCATCGACCCTGCGAACGTGATGAACCCCGGGATCAAGATCAGCGACGCGCCCTTCACCGACCATATCGACTATCAGCGGTTGTCCAAATCCTGCGCAACCTGCGCGAAGTGTAATTCGGTTTGCCCGGTCTACGATGTGTTTCAGTCGGAAGACATGAGTTCGCGCGGCTGGTATGAAATCGTCACGGCCAAGGACTATTCCTATCTCAATTCGAAGCGGGTGGTGGAAGCCTGCCTGAATTGCAAATCCTGCCGCACGATTTGCCCGGCGGGGGTCGATGTCTCGGAGCTCATTCTCCAGCGGCGCGCGGAGCATCCGAATCAAGGAAGCCGGTGGCTGTTTGCGCTTCAATCAAAGTTGCCAATATTTGAAGCGATACTTAAGATTCTAGCGAAGACACAGCGCCTCTGGGATCGTCCCGGCCCTCGCGCCTTGCTCGAACGGATGGCCGCACCCTTGCTGAAGCGCATTGCCCCCACGGCCAAACTGCCGGCCGACATGGTGCTGCCCAAGTTGGCCCCGCAGCATCTACGGGACCGCTATCCGGAACTCACACGACCGAACCCGGCGGCAGCCGGTCCACGCGTCGCCTACTTCCATGGTTGCGCGGCCAACTATTTTGATGACGGGGTGGGGGATGCGGTGATCGGCGTGTTGCAGAAACATAATGTGAAACCTGAACTTCCGCCGCAGCGCTGCTCCGGAACGCCGATCGAAACCTACGGCCATGTGGACCTGGTGAAAGACAACGCGAGGTTCAACCTGCAGTCGTTGGCGGGATACGATCAGGTCGTGACGGGCTGCGCCTCCTGCACGCTCATGCTCAAGGAGTACAAGAAGTTTTTCGAAGCCGGACCAGAGCAGCAGGCGGCAGATGCGTTGGCGAAAAAGGTGGTGCACATCACAGAGTTCGTCGCGCGTTCGCCGGAGCATCCGCCCATGGGGGCGGCGGAAGGCTCAGGCCGTCGGGTGACCTACCATTCTTCCTGCCACTTGCGGGCGGCGGGCGTCACCAAGGAACCACGCCAATTGCTCAAGCAGGTGCCGGGATCGGATTATGTCGAGATGACGGATGCCGACCGGTGCGCCGGCGGGGCTGGCACGTATCTCGTGAAGGACTACGAGACTTCACAGAAGGTGTTCGAGCGGAAGCGCCGGAACATCGAACAAAGCGGCGCGGACACGGTGGCGACCAGCTGCCCGGCCTGCATGATTCAACTCAACAACGGCCTGCGAGGGCGCGCGGCGGTGAAACATGTCGCCCAAGTGTTGAACGAGGCTTATGAAGCGGGGGCGCAGCAGGAAGCGAGCGCGAAACAGGCAGCAATACGATCAGGAGCCGGCCAATGACTTTTCGCAAAGTGGATCTGATTTTTGTAGTGCTGGCGCTCCTCGTCGTCGGGGGCGTGGCCTTGCTGCCGTCGCCGCGTGACCGCAACCCGAAGGTGCCGGCCAATAGCACGCACCAGGCGATGACGGTGGAGAGCCAATGTACGACCTGTCACGCGCCTCAAGCCGTCCGCCCCTTGCCGGCGCAGCATCCCAAGCGGCAGGATTGCCTGCATTGCCACGCGCGGGCAAACGGGACGTGAAACGAAAAACGTAAAACGTGAAACGAGAAGGCATGAAACGTCAAACCTGAATTCGAAAACGTCATCGGAAACGTGAAACGAGATCCGAGATCGTTTCACCTTTCACGTCTCATGTTTGACGTAGCACCTGAAGAGGAGGATAGTTCGCCAATGGTGAAGGTATTGATCATCGGACCGACTCTACTGCAGCGGGTAACCGAGCCGGAGTTGGATGTGGAAGTAGAGGGACCGACGGCCATCAAGATGTTGATCGAAGGCAATGCGGAATTGATGGATGCGCTGGCGCCGTTCGTCGTGCGGGGTGAATTGCTGGTAACCGTCAATCGCAAGGTCGGTTCGCTCGATTCGCTAGTGAAAGACGGCGACACGCTCAAGATCGCGCATCAATCTCGGGCCTCCTACGACGGCACGACCGACATTCCCACCTGAGCGGGAGACGCCGTTGGCGTCCGTGAAGCGTGAAACGTAAAAGGTGAAACGTTTCGGTCCGGTCGGAATGCCTCCTCGGGGACCCTGCGAGACACGTTTCACGAGATACGGTTCTCCGCGCCGCCGGATCTTCTCTCCCTCGCACCATCCTGGTAGACTGGCGCCGCAATCGACCGGGCTGGGAGCAGAGGAGCGATGGCGCGTAACGATCAGGCCGTGCGTCTGTTAGTGGTGTTGAAGCAGCTGGAAGCCTCGCGGCAGGGCCTCACGCTGGAGCAGCTGGCGGAGTCGCTGGCTCCCGGTTCCACTCGCCATCCTCGCACCCTCAGGCGCGACCTCGCCGCGCTGGAAGAAGCGGGCTACCCGCTGGTGACGGAGCGCATCAATGGGCACACTTGCTGGCGGTTGCTGGAAGGATTCCGCAATGTCCCCGGCCTGCGCTTTTCGCCGTCGGAGTTGATGGCGCTCACATTCAGCCGCCGCCTCATCTCACCGCTCGAAGGTACCGAACTTCACACCTCGCTCCAATCCGCATTGGGCAAAGCAGCGGCCGCGCTGCCTCCGCAAGGCGTGGCGCTGGTGCAACAACTCGACGGCACGTTCAGCGTCGGGCTCGGCCCACACAAACGCTACCGGCAACATCGCGAAACCATCGACCGGCTCACCCGCGCCATCGCCGACGCCACCACCGTGCAGATCCGGTACGACTCCGCGTCGCGCGGCCGCACCACCAGGCGCGAGGTCGATCCCTATCGGCTCTGGTACGCCACGGGCGGCCTCTATCTTATCGCCTATTGCCATCTGCGGCGCGAGCCGCGCATGTTCGCGGTGGAGCGGATCAAGTCCGTCACTCCGACCGATCATCCCTATCAGATGCCGCTGCATTTCGATCTCGATGCCTTCGTGCAGGACGCGCTCACAGTCATGCGTGGCCCGCGCATCGAGGTGGAACTCGAATTCAATAAGACCACCTCGGCCTGGGTGAAGGATCGCGTCTGGCATGCCACGCAAGAAACGAAACGGGCAAAAAGCGGCGGCCTGCGCATGACCCTTTCAGTTGCCGATACCCGAGAATTAATCGGCTGGATCCTGAGCTTCGGCAGCGGGGTGAAGGTCCTCAAGCCGGAGAGTCTGCATCAGGCCGTGGTCGATGAGGCCTTACGAATCAGCAAGGCGTAACCGCGTCCACTAGCCACCGATCTTTGCGCCGTGGCTCTCCCGATAGAGAATGGGCCAAATGTGTACCTGCCTGCGTGCGAACCGGCACGGTCGCTGAAACATCAAGTGGTCGATATCTGCTATCACGCGGTAGCACTGACCTGCGGGGCACGGTCTTAATCACAGCGGATGTTCGATATAAGCGGGCCGCTCGGCGAAGAGGATCAATCATGTTCCTGAGCGATCTGCCGGTCATAGAGTCGCCCACTTCTCTCGCATGTGTGATCTTCACTATTCACGTTTCACCATTCACGTTCCCGGATGGTGCTTTCCCGCCGCGAAACAGGTATCCTTGCCCGTTTGCAGGAAACCATGACGAACTCCAAATCCTTTTGCCCCTCCATGCCCCTGTATACCCAGGTGCTCATCGCCGTAATCCTTGGCGGTCTGCTCGGGGTGATCTTCGGTCAGGAACCTTATCTGGGCGGCATCACGAACGCGCAGTTGGGCAAGCTTGGCATGGTCGTCGTCCAGTTGCTGAAGACGCTGGCCATTCCGCTGATTTTCTTCGCCATTCTCGATGCGCTCATCCGCACCAGTCTCCCGCTGAGTCAGGGCACGAGGCTGCTGGTCATCTGCCTGGTCAATGTGTCTGTCGCGATGACGATCGGGCTGGTGATCATGAATACCTGGCAGCCGGGTTTATCGTGGCAAGGCCATATCGATCAGTTGCTGCAGCTCGTGCCAGGGTCCAAAGCTCCGGCCAAAGTAGCCACGTCGCAGACGCCGATCGAAGATCTGGCCGCCTATATTCCCCGGACTATCCTGGCGCCGTTTTCCACCAACAACATCATCGGCGTCGTGCTCCTGGCCCTGGTCCTCGGCGCGCTGCTTCGGAAGCTGCATATGAGGTCGGCCCGGAAGGGTGAGGACGATCTGGCCATCGTGCGGTTCGTCGAATGGGTGTATGAACGGCTGGTGCGCATCCTCGGCTGGATCATCCTTGCGGTGCCGTTCGCCGTCTTCGGGGTCGTGGCGCAGGTCGTCGGCAAGTCGGGCGTGGGCGTTTTCTCCATTCTCTGGATCTTTCTCGTCGCGATGCTCGCGGGGCTCACGATCCATGCGCTGATCTATTATCCGCTGGTCGCCTGGTTCGTGGGAAAGAAGTCGCCAAAGGTCTATCTCGGAGAAGGGGCCGATGCGATCATGACGGCCATGTCCTGCAACAGTAGCCTCGCCACCGTGCCGGTCACGTTGCATTGCCTCCATCGCATGAACGTGTCGGCGCAATCATCACGCCTCGCCGCCTGTGTCGGGACGAATCTCAACAATGACGGCATCACCCTCTACGAAGCGATGGCGGCGCTGTTTCTCGCCCAGGCCCTGGGGTATGACCTGCCGATGGTGAGTCAGTTCCTCATCGTGGCCGCGTCCATCATTGCGGGGGCGGGGGTGGCCGGCATTCCCGAGGCGGGGATGATTGTCTTGCCGCTGGTCCTATCGGCCGCAGGCCTGCCCGACACGGTCATCGCCGCCGCCATTCCGCTCATCATGACGGTGGATTGGATCATCGCCCGCGCGCGCTCCGGCGTGAACGTCATGAGCGACATGCTGGTCGCGATTTTGCTCGATGCGGGGCGGGCACAGCCCGTTGCCGTGCCAAGCCCCGTGCGGTATCAGGCCGACGTCGCGCAACCCTCGGAGTCTCAGCCGTCCTGACGAACGGTCATCGCGCCGCTCCAGCGTCCTGTCTTCGCCGCGTCACTCCAGAATCAATCTCGCCCGCAAGTTGCTCTCGCGAAAATGATTCGGCAGCAGCATGATGCAGTTGGGGTTGAACCCCTGCGCCTTCAACGTATCGATACTGCCCATCACGCGGCCGCCTTGTTTCAGATCGATCACGGTGATCGATCCGTCGCTGATGCCGTCCAGATTGAGCAGGCTGTTCTGCACGAACAGATAGTGCTCATCGGGAGACAGCACCGAATGGTGAGCGCCGGGGGCGGCGGGAATGGCCTGGAGAAATGTCGGTTGGCGCGGGTTGGAATTGTCGTACACGTTTACAAAGCCCGGCTTCGCCGTGGTGACATACAAACGATCGCCCTTCGCGTTATAGAGCATCTCCAACGGCATGCCCTGTTGGCGCGGGCCGAAGTCATCGATCTGCGCGAAGGTGAACGATTTCGTCGTCGGGTCCCAGGTTCCGGCCCACAAGGTGCCTTCCATCATGTTCGTGACATGCACCACGGGGGGCTGGCTGTTCGGCGCAAACATCACCTCGACCGGGGCGGATTTTGCGGGAGCGGGCTTGGACGCCACGCGATGCGTCGAAAGGACCGCGCCGGTGCTGGCCTCGATCACCGTGATCGAATCGCCGGCATCGGACATGTCGGGCTTCACGGTGCTGGTGATCAGCACGCGATCGATGCCGTTGTGAATCGCAATGCCATGCGGGTAGAGCACCGACACGGGATCGCCGTTCCCGGTGCGCACGGTTTTCATCGGCCGGTCGGTCACCGCATCACCCATAATCACCGAGCTGGAGCCCATGCAGGTGAGGTACCAGGTGCGATTGTCCTCCGACACCACCAGGTCTTCCAACACCTGGCAGTCCGGCACCTCGATGGCGCGCAAGCGATAGGGGAAACGCGTCAGGTCCACCACGTGCAGCAGACTCTTGTTCAGCGCCGTGATGTAGGCCTTGGTCCGGTCGCGGTTGAAGAAAATGTGGTGCGCGACAAGATCCGGCGGCAGCGGCACATCCATCAGCACCTTGCCGAAGTCCGATGAGTCGGGATCGATCTCCATGATCGCGATCCCTTCGCGCCGCACCGGCTGGTTCGGCTTGCTCTCATAGTTGAGCAGCGCGAGCAATTCAGCCGAGGCGATCGAGGTGCATACAACCAGGAACAGCAGAGTGAGGATGAGGAGTCGAACGCGTCCCATGGCAGGCCTCCTTGGGTAAAGTAGGGCGGATGAAATGAATCGTCAAAAGGGTACTCCTGTAATGGACCCTACGCAAGAGCGCGTCGGTGAAATGGAAGCATTTGGGGCAGGTGAAGTGATGGAGCTGACGAACCGTGAAGATTTCGGCCGGCCAGTCTTATGTGGAAGAATCAGGCATGGCACCGGCCGGGCCGTCTAAGTAACGGCCCGGCAGCACGGCGGATCACAGCAGAGGCAATCGTGCCTTGCTCACGAGGCTTATTGGGTCGCCTGGTAGACGGGGGAGAATTTGCCGGGGCCGTCCTTTCTCAGAATGAACACGATGCCCTTCCCAGGCCGGTAGAACACCAGGTGGTCCAGCTTGCCCGTCCCGGCGTAGTCGAATGCGAACGCGCGGTCGTCAGACGACGACAGATCATAGCCGCCGATGCCGCTTCCGCCTGGATTTTGTTGGTACACGGGATAATAATTTCCCGTACCGTCCTTCTTGATGATAAAGATCGCGCCGGTCCCGGGCCGGTACAACACAAGGTGGTTGGCTGTCCCGATGCCGTCGTAGTCGAAGGCAAACATGTGGTCGTTCAAATCAGAAAGGTCAAAGCCTCCAATTCCAGATTGGCTGTGATAGACGGGTGTGAAGCCGCCGGTACCGTCTTTCTTTAGAACGAAGATAATTTTCTTGCCAGGGCGATAGAAGACCAGATGATCCAATCTGCCTGTGCCGGTATAGTCGAATGCAAACGCCCGGTCGTCCGAGGACAACAGATCATACCCACCGATGCCGGAATGGCTCTGATAGGCGGGCGAGAACGTGCCGGGGCTGTCCTTCTTCAGAATAAAAACGATGCCCTTTCCCGGCCGGTAGAAGACCAGGTGATCCAACTTGCCCGTCCCGGCATAGTCGAATGCAAACGCGCGGTCGTCCGGCGACGACAGATCATAGCCGCCAATGCCGCTGCCACCGGGCGTGTCTTTGAAAATTGGGAAGTACGTTCCCACACCATCCTTCTTGAGGATAAACACCGCGCCGGTTCCCGGCCGGTACAAGACGAGGTGATTCGCTGCGCCGACACTATCATAGTCGAAGGCACACGCCTGGTCGTCCGAAACAGAGAGATCGTAGGTGCCAATGCCGGAATGGCTCTCGTAGACGGGTGTGAATCCACCGGCGCCCTCCTTCTTCAAGATGAACATGATGCCTGTCCCGGGCCGGTAGAAGACCAGGTGATTCAATTTGCCTGTGCCGGTGTAATCAAACGCGAAGGCCCGGTCTTCCGCGGACGACAGATCAAAGCCACCGATGCCCTCAATGGCCATGCGGACGTTCAACTTTTCCAATATCGTGTGGATGGGGGTGGCTGTGCCTGTGCCGTTGGAGTCCGCGTCGATCGCAAACAGGAGGGCCACGGCTTGGCCTGCATCATTGACGATGACGGATCCCGAGTCCCCCTGATCGGCAAACTGAGCGTTCCGGGTGGTGTCGGGATAGACTTCAATCTGGTTCCTGAAGATGATCGTACCCACGCCGTGGCCAAAGGTGATTTTTGCCGTCGAATCCAAACCATGAATGGTGCCGTAGGTCAATCCAGTGCTGCGCCCTCGTTTGCGAACGGCCATACCAAGTTCCGGAGCCGCGGTTCCTGTGATGGCGCCAATGTCCTGTATCCCGCAGGTATACCTTGTACTGTTGTCGAGACGAGCGACCGCCGCATCCGCATCTTTATTGAGAATTCCTCGCCGTATGGTCGCGACGAGGATACCACCGAACGACGGTTGTGTGATGCGCCGTCCCACATCGCCCCATTGGTCCCATCCCTCGTTCACACAGAGGACATGGTAGTTGCTCAACAGCATTCTGTCCTGCGTATCATTGTCGACGACAATGGCGCCCAGGGTGCCGGCGATGGACTCTAAGTCCACGGCACGTAATGGGCCGATATCGATCCCGCCGAGTATCGGGTTGTAGTAGCCACGATCTCCCGCCGGCCGAAACTGCTTCTGGATGACGTCCGTCTTCACGCCCTGGATGGTGTCGGGAATTTTCTGATCCGGGGGAACCTCCTTCTTGTCTGCCACATGAATACGAATGACGATCTCATCCGTTTTCTGGCCATTCACGAACTTGTACCCCACATCCACACCGGTGACACCGGGCCTGCTCAGAAGGTCATCTTCAGCGGCCGTCTTAATCTGTCTCACGCGCTCTATGTCTTGAGCCATGGGGTCTCCTTTGAGATCGTTGGTTGAGTTGTCGCAGGACGATCGTGCCGCTAGGCACTCAAGCCGGCTGTTTGTGCGGCGAGCGGTTTTGACATAACTACGTAGATTGGTCAATGCGAAAATGGGAAGGATTCGTCCGACAGATGCTGCACGTCGGACGATTCTTACGGGCGGGAAAGTGGGTGCCGCGTCGAGGAGGGCTCATCCATGAAGACGCGCGATTGCATCAAATCCTGATCATTCTTCCGGAGCGATGATAGGAGGCGGCCTGCAACCCTGTTTTGACAGCTTCTTCTGCTTGGTCTATTCTTGGCGCATCGTCCCATCCGGCAGAGTCAGTCATGCGAACATTTCTCCCTCGCAATGACGCAGCCTGGGCGCTCCTCAGGCGGACCGATCAGGCCAATACGAAACTGGCTTTGTTCATTCATGGCTTCAAAGGGAATTACCTCACCACCTGGGGGACCCTCCCTGATCTCTTCGAAAAAGAAGCCGACAAGGATGAGGATTTCGCCGACTGGGATTTTCTCTTCCTGGGCTACGACACCACGACTGTTCAGACCTACCTCGATATCTCGAAACTGATCGTCACCGAGTGGAACAAGGCCGCGACCGGCCAGCGTCCCTACAATCAGCGCTATGAAAAACTCGCCCTCTTCGGGCATTCGCTGGGCACGCTCGGTATCCGCCAATTACTCTGCGCCTGGTCGGAGCAGCCGAAAACTATGCATGGCTGCATCCACAGCATCACGCTGTTCGGCAGCCCGCTCAACGGCAGTCCTCTCGCCTCGTGGCTCGGCTGGTCCGGCGGACCTATCGGGGATGCGCTCAAGCCAAAGAATCCGCAGCTCCGAATGCTGAAGTCCTGGTCCGCAAGCGCCTACGCCCGCCAACAATGGCCTCCGATCCGGGTCATCCTCGGACTCGACGATCAAGTCGTGGGGCATGAGTACGACGAATTGATCCAGTGGGACGGCGATGAGAAGCCGTCAATCCTCACGAACTTCGACCACAGCACCATGGTGAAACCAAAGACCTGGCAATCCGCCGTCGTGGATTATGTCGGCCAGGGATTGAGAGCGAGATAGCCGTGCCTCAACAACAAGAATCAGAACACACGGCTCGGTACGTCAGCTTGCGCAAAGGACCCTGGCGGGCGATGGGCGATCATGCGCGGACCTTTTTGAAGCCGCCATCGCGGATTCGCCCTCTGCTCGATCAGACTGGGCCCATCGATCTTCGGGCACTCGCGCTCACGTTCGGGGAACGGGACCCGTCTGGAGACAGGAAATTGCAGCACATTCTCCGATCGCATGGGGAGGGGAACGATGTTCACGATCGCGAGGAAATCGCCGTTCGCGATTCTCTGGACTATGCGCTTGCACACCTCATGCTCTTGGAGTTAGCGGTGGAGACGGGCTATCTGCCGCTGGAGCTGATCCGGGACGATGCGCGCCGGGAGCTGTCGATGTTGCTCTGGTCGGAAGGCGCGCAGCAGTTCGTCCGATACTATGACTATGTCACCATCGAATATTTGGCCCGGCGCGTGGGTATCGCAGGAGTTCGAAACGTGGTTCCGCCGCCGGTCAATTCGGAAGCGAGCATCAGGTTCGCCATCTTTCTGGCCCAGTTTGCCGACTGGGTGGAAGACAAGGCGCTCCGATCGTGGCTAGGATTCCTCGACGACTATGTGGCTTATGACGAAGAACAGTCGGACTTTCGCTCATACCTGCTGGGGGAAGTCACAAACCGCTCTGAACGATTCAGCCAGTTGCTCTATGGCATCCAGAGGTTCTTGCTCAGCCTCTCGAACCTGTTCGGCATCCTGAAACCATCGGAGCGAGCCAGATTCGGACTCTTTTATTCCTATTGGATGGCGAAATTCTTCGGCTATAAACTGAAGGAAGACGGCTACCAGGCGTCTGCGCAGCAGTCTTGGGCCAAAATCATCCAGAAACATCCGGAGTTCTTGCTCCCGCCCACCTCGAGCGACCAGATCCGTTCCGCCATGCGCGAGCTGCTCATTCAGCAGATCGCCACGATCCAGGAAGCGTGGACAGTCACCAGCGAGCTCGTCGCCGCGTCTGCAGCGTCGAAGCCTTGAACGAACGGCAGTGCATTTGAATGATCCGTGACGCAGTGTCTGCAGCCCATCGTGTCCGTACAAACATTCATTTGATTGACTATATGTCAGATATGACATATGGTCTTTCGCCGAACGCATCGTTGTGTGACTGATAGGCAGGATAGACAAACCCCTTGTCTGGCTTCGGAGTGAAGTCAAGACGCCGCCTTTTTCCCAAGCCGCGCGACTTGAAGCGGGATATCTGTTGAGGTTATTGCAAGAGGGAGAGTCCCTTGGACTTCCGCACTCACGGTCCATGCCTGTCATTGGAGCAGAATGCCATGAGTTACGGATCACCGATGAGGGCGGCATGTTTCGTATTATAGACAGAGCAGATGCTGATGCCGTCGTCATTCTCAACGTGTTTAAGAAGAAGACTCAACAGACGCCTCTATCGGTCATTGAGACCTGCCGACGTCAGCTTAGAGATTATGACCGAATGATAGGATCGTAGGAGGAACATCACGATGAAGAACACAAAACGAGCCAAGCTGGAAGCGGCCGGATGGGCCGTCGGGTCAGTGAAAGAGTTTCTGGGCCTGTCAGACGCGGATGCGGCGCTCATCGACATGAAGCTGGCTCTCAGCCGGAGCCTGCGGGATCGACGGAATAAACAGGGTTTGTCACAAGTCCAGCTCGCTGAACGCCTTCGATCCAGTCAATCGCGAGTGGCCAAAATGGAAGCGGGCGATCCGTCCGTGTCCATGGATCTCCTGGTCAGTTCGCTCCTGCTTCTCGGGGCGAGCTCCAGCGATCTGGCCGACACCATTCGGGGCGAAGGCCGTAGCAAGAAGAGCCGAGCAGCGTAGTTTCTTGTTTCGACGGGTCGCCCTGTTGGCGCAAGGTCCTGAGGAAGGTATCGAGCATCACTGCGCTGGAGGATCATCAGCTGCTACTCATTACACCATCCTCAACGCGTCCATATCTCTCCGCTTCCGCTCCGAACGGTGCCCGTTACTTTTTACGTGTAACGTTTCACCTTTCACGCCTTCTTGTGACTCCGGATGTCACAGTCGTGGTGTAGGCTGCCTGACAGGATGGAAACCGGCACAAGGACGCAGCCATGAGGAAGGGAGAGATGCGGACAGCGGCGATCGTCGGCGGGCTGCTCTGGCTCGCATCGATCGGGAGCAGCGGGGCGGAGCAGGGATTCGACGAGAAGTACCAGCGCGACTTTAATATCTTCAATCCCATCAACCAGTACCAGCCCACCAGCCCGCTCAATCCCCTCAATGCCTACGATCCGGCGAATCCCTTCAACCAGATCAACCAATTCCACCCCGGTAACCCCGCCAATCCGATCAATCAATTCAATCCCAACCATCCTTTCAATCCCATAAATCGCTATCGCCCGGAAAACCCGCTGAATCCGATCAATGAATTCAATCCCACCGTGCCGTTTGGGCCGCTGGATCGCGTGGGAGGGATGGGGAAGAAGCGGTGAGGGGGAACCCCACGGCCCCGATCAGGTTCACTCATGTCGTTTTCAATTTTCTGCTCCCTGTAATCTCCCACGGCAGTGCGGTTCTTGTGCCGCTGCCGCAATTCATGTATATACAGAAACGTGTTTTCTTGGGATATCACGAAGGCGATTACCAATTTCGAAAAGCACAGTGTTTCCTTTGAGGAAGCCACGACAGTGTTCGCGGATTCCGATGCGCTAGATGGTGAAGACCCCAAGCACTCAACACGTGAAGTGCGACGTCAACGTATAGGACAATCTGTAATAGGCAGGATTCTCTTCGTGGTCTATACAGCACGGAAGGTGGCACATGAAAAAGAAACCATCCGCATCATTAGCGCAAGGCAGGCGAGTAAGAAAGAACGTGCGGCATATGCCGGATTCGAAGATTGATTTCTCCGATATCCCGGAAGCGACTGACGAGGATTTAAAACGGATGCGGCGAGTAGGAAGGCCTTCTAGCGGCATGGCGAAGCAACTCATCGCGATTCGTCTTTCTCCCAAGTTGCTGAACCAACTCCGGAAGATGGCAGATGCGCAGGGGAAGCCGTACCAGAGTCTCATCCACGAATTGTTGGAGAAGGCCGCGTCCAGGGCGGCGTAATGGTCTTGCAGCGCAGTGGACATACGGTCAAGAACCTCACGCTGCTGAGCAAAGTCTAGGCGACCCTCAATACTTCTAGATGTCTCCGCTCCCTGTCCCAACGATACCTATTGTCTGTTACGTTTAACCTTTCACGTTTCACGTCTTCTTGTGACCCCGGATGTCACGGTCATGGTGTAGGCTGCCTGGCAGGATAGAAACAGGCACAAGGGAGGGGGCCATGCGACAGGCTCAGGTGCGGACTGCGGCGATCATCGGCGGGCTAGTCTGGTTGGCGTCAATCGGGAATGGCCTGGCGGAGCAAGGGTTCGATGAGAAATACCAGCGGGGCTTTAACATCTTCAATCCCATCAACCAGTACCAGCCTTCCAACCCGCTCAATCCCATCAATGCCTACGATCCGGCGAATCCCTTCAACCCGATCAACCGCTACGATCCCGGCAACCCCGCCAATCCGATCAACCAATTCAACTCCAACAATCCCTTCAATCCGGTGAATCGCTATCGCCCGGAGAATCCGTTGAACCCGATCAACGAGTTCAGTCCGACGGTGCCGTTTGCGCCGTTGGGGGGAGGGGCAGGACGGAAGTGGTGAGGGGCTCATGGCTTTCCCGATTCCAGCGAACGACGCTTCGCGAACGACGAGATGCGGCTTTTCGGGAATACGTTTCACCTTTCACGATTGACGGTTCACGTCCCCAGAACCTAGGCACCCGCCAGCCAGTCTTGCCCGTAAAAATGCGGGTGATAAAAAGACGGGAAACGGGTATTCTGCGCGCGGAAAAACACGTCTGTGCAGTGACTCGATTAGGAGTGCAGGCTCAGGAATCTCATGCTGACTGGTGACATTCGCAGCCAAATTGATCGTATCTGGGATTCGTTCTGGTCAGGGGGCATTTCCAACCCGCTCGAGGTGATCGAACAGATCACCTATTTGCTCTTCATCCGTCGCCTCGACGACCTCCAGACGCTGGAAGAAAACAAGGCCAACCGGCTGAAGCAACCCTTGGCGCGACGAGTCTTTCCTGAAGGGGAGGATGCGAAGGGCCGTTCTTTCGAAGACTACCGCTGGTCACGCTTCAAGCATGTTACTCCTGCCGAGATGTATGTCCTGGTCGGCGAGCATCTTTTTCCGTACCTGAGGAGCGATCTTGCACGTCAGCTGGGTACCGGCGACTCCACCTATGCACATCACATGAAGGATGCGCGTTTCACTATTCCCACGCCCGCGCTGCTGGCGAAGGTGGTGGACCTGCTCGACCACGTCCCGATGGAGGAGCGCGACACCAAGGGTGATGTGTATGAGTACATGCTGGCCAAGATTGCAGCCGCCGGGCAAAACGGCCAGTTTCGCACGCCGCGCCACATCATCCGGCTCATGGTGGAACTGACTGCGCCGCAGCCAACCGACGTGATTTGCGATCCGGCCTGCGGGACGGCCGGTTTTCTCGTGGCCGCAGGGGAGTATTTGCGCGAGCGGTACCCAAAACTCCTGCACGACCTCAAACAACGAGAGCACTTCCATCACGGAATGTTCCATGGCTTCGACTTCGATAACACCATGTTGCGCATCGGTAGCATGAACATGTTGCTTCACGGCGTGGAAAACCCGGACATTCGCTACCGCGACTCGCTCGCGCAGGATCATGCCGGCGAGGAAGAGAAATACACGCTCGTGCTGGCGAATCCACCCTTCGCCGGGAGCCTTGACTATGAGAACACCGCCAAGGACCTGCTCCAGATCGTCAAGACCAAGAAGACCGAGCTGTTATTTCTCGCGCTCTTTCTGCGGCTGCTCAAGCCGGGCGGGCGGCGGTCATCGTGCCCGACGGCGTCTTATTCGGCTCCAGCAAGGCCCATAAGGAACTGCGCCGCATCCTGGTGGAAGACCAAAAGCTCGACGCCGTGATCAAGCTGCCCGGTGGTGTGTTTAAACCCTACGCGGGCGTCTCGACCGCGATCCTTGTTTTCACCAAGACCAACTCCGGCGGCACGGACGTCGTGTGGTTCTACGATGTCGCGGCAGATGGTTGGAGCCTTGACGACAAACGCCAGCCGCTCCTGCCCGACGACAAGCTCGGGCCCACACCCGGCGTGCCACTCACTGAGGCCGAGCAGGGGAAGAACAATCTACCGGACCTGTTGATACGCTGTAACCAACGCACGGGCGCCGAGCGAGAACGGCCCCGCACCGCACAGAGTTTCTGTGTACCCAAGGCCGACATCGCCGCGCAGGGCTACGACCTCTCGCTCAACCGCTACAAGGAAGTGGTGCACGAGGCAATCGAGCACCGCCCACCGAAAGAAATTCTCGCCGAACTGGTGAAGCTGGAAGAGGAGATCCAGCGGGGCATGAAGGAGCTGGGGGGGATGCTGGGATGAGTTGGCCATCGGCTCGTCTTGAAGATTGTTGCGAGTTGATTACCAAGGGAACGACCCCAACGAGTGTTGGTTGTGACTTTGCGGGTTCTGGAATTCCGTTTCTCAGGGTGCAAGATATCGTGGCTGGGACGGTGAACTATTTGGAGGGCACCCTTTTCATAGATAGGAAGACAGATGACGTACTGTCGCGATCCCGAATCAGGCCATCTGACGTTCTAGTATCTATCGCGGGTACGATAGGAAGGGTAGGCGTGGTTCCCAACGATGCCCCTTGGCTGAACTGTAATCAAGCGGTTGCTATTGTCCGAACGCGTGGAACAATCCACGTGCCGTTCCTCAGACATTGGCTGGAAAGTCCCGCCGCGCAAGCCCAGATGCGTGGTTCCACCGTTACCGGAACTATAAGCAACCTGAGTCTCACACAGCTCGGCAATCTTCGTGTTCCCATTCCACCCGTTTACGAACAGCGCAGGATTGCGGAGATCCTCGACAAGGCGGATGAGCTGCGTGCCAAGCGCCGAGCCGCCATCGCCAAGCTCGATACCCTCACCCAATCCATTTTTCTCGACATGTTCGGCGACCCAGCCACGAATCCGAAGGGATGGTCTGCGGTATCGATAGCTGACATCTGCGAAGTTAGGGGTGGCAAGCGCCTTCCCAAAGGGAAGGAATACTCGGAGGTTCCAACTCCGTTTCGGTATATCAGGGTGGTTGACCTAAAGGCGGGGCGTGTCGACGAATCTACGCTTGTTTTCTTGAAACCCGATATTCAAGCAGAGATTGCCCGTTACATAGTTAACACGGGTGACGTGATCATTTCGATAGCTGGTTCGATTGGTCTTGTTGCTCCTGTCCCACGGTCATTAGATGGCGCGAATTTGACAGAAAATGCGGCGAAGCTCGTGCCGCGTTCTTCAGGGGTATACGAGGCTGATTATTTGGCTGAATTCCTTAAAAGTGATTATGCACAGGGACAAATAAATTCGCATATAGGCCAAGTGACGATCGGGAAGCTGGCTCTTTTCCGAATCGAAAAAATCAACCTTCCTCTCCCTCCAATCCAATTTCAGCGTGAATTCGTTCGGCGGGTCGCGGAGGTAGGCGTACAAGCTGATGTGCAGAAGGTAGCTCAGTCGCGGTTGGACGAATTCTTCATATCGCTGCAACACCGTGCGTTCCGAGGAGAGATTTGAGCATGCGGGGCGAGTTTATTAGTGTGTGGTCAGAAACCTGGCGAGAGATATGGCAGCCGCTTATTGACCTTCGACTTGGAGAAAAGAGTGAGATCGTACCTGAAGACATATTCTGTGATCTTTATCGCGAATTAGCAAAGGCTCTGAAGAAAACCCTCTCACCGGTGTCTGTTGTAGATATTATCGATGACCCAGTGCTGAGCCGGAGGGAGTTTGAAAGGACAAGCATAAACGATCTCTCCGGAGAGCGTGCGCTGGTATCCTTCTTTGAGGCGGCCCATTCCGCTCTAGAAGAGTTGGCTGGGGACGAACTCGCGAACTACTACTTTAATCTTCTCGCTACCTTTATTGACAAGTTTAGCCTTCGCTACGATTTGCGACGGCCATGCCTATTGTGCCCGACTCTTCCCGGCGTCTTTGCGAGCCTGATGCGAGACCTTCGCACGATGACGAGCCAAGACCCACATCTCGACGCACTTATGAAGGACTTCGAGAACGCCGTCCGGGACCTGCGGCACGACTGCTCCGCCGGCCGTATCAAAACTTGTATTCAAAAGCAGATCAACCTTGTGGAGGCGCTGGGGCGTACATGCGCTGGCATTACGGAAACCGAGCTCGGCGGTATCTGCAATCAGCTGAACACCTGGCCCCACAACGCGATGAAATCGGCGCTCAAGAATCTTTACGGATTTGCATCAGACTACCCGGGCATTCGCCATGCGGGAACACCCTCTAGCGCCTTGCGGGGCATTGAAATGCGAGACATGGTGGCGATGTCCATCCTATTGGCTGGTTTTATACCCTACTTGACCAATCAGCTGAGTGCAGAGGTTGTGTACCGAGGAAGGTGATTCAATTGGAATCGGAACAGGGCGCAGTGAGCTGTGACAGGTAGCTGTGACAAGCTATGACACCTGCTGTGACATTGCACAGGGAGGCTGGTCCCTCTCGCTATGAGCCAGTTCATCTTTCTTCAAGGCGAATGGCCTGCCGTCTTTGAGGCTGCGTCAAAGACGGAGGCGGCGATTCACAGCGATCCTCGCACGGCCTGCTTTTACGCCCGGCGTGCGCTGGAGCTGGCCGTCGCTTGGGCCTACAAGCATGATGCCGCCCTCCGCCTCCCGTACCAGGACAACCTCTCCGCCCTGATTCACGACCCGAGTTTCAAGCAGGCGGCCGGTGAGGCCGTCTTCAGCAAAGCGCGGGTGATCAACACCCTCGGCAACCGGGCCGTGCATAACCATCGCCCTGTACCCGAGGCAGATGCGCTCGCTGCGGCGCGCGAGTTGTTTCATGTGGCCTACTGGTTTGCGCATACCTATGGTCGTGCCGGTCGGCCTGACCCCGGAGTCACCTTCGATCCCGCTGCACTCCCGCGACCTGCACCGGCGACGGCCCAGACGGCCGAGCAGCTGCAGGCACTGGAAACGCGCTTGCGGGAGAAAGACGAGTGCCTTGCGGACCTGCTTGCCGACAAGACCGCACTCGACACCGAGCTACAACGCTTGCGCGCCGAGATCGCGGAGGCGAAGAAGGCGGCCTCTGCACAGGCGGATCAGCACGATTACTCGGAGACCGAGACCCGTGACTACTTCATTGACCTGCTCCTCAAGGAAGCCGGCTGGCCGCTCGATCAATTACGCGATCGGGAATTCGAGGTCGACGGCATGCCGAACGAGGAAGGCAAGGGTTATGTAGATTACGTACTCTGGGGTGACGACGGAAAACCGCTAGGACTGGTGGAGGCGAAGCGTACTCGCCGCGATCCCCGGGTAGGGCAGCAGCAGGCGAAGCTGTATGCGGATTGCCTTGAGCGGCAGTTCGCCCGGCGGCCGCTGATCTTCTATTCCAACGGCTACGAGCATTGGCTCTGGGACGACACCCGCTATCCACCACGCCGGGTGCAGGGATTCTACAAGAAGGCGGAACTGGAACTGGCGATTCAGCGGCGGGAGACGCGCCGCTCGCCGGCAGCTGCGCCGATTAGCTCGACAATCGTCGAGCGCCACTACCAGACGCGAGCCATCCGCCGTATTGCTGAGGCGTTCGAGCGCGATCACGAGCGGAAGGCGCTGCTCGTGATGGCGACGGGCGCCGGGAAGACACGCACGGTGATTGCGCTTGCGGACCTGTTGATGCGGTGCAACTGGGTCAAGCGTGTACTATTCCTCGCCGACCGTGTGGCGCTGGTCAATCAGGCGGTAAACGCCTTCAAACGGTACCTGCCGGATGCCTCCCCTGTGAACCTGGTGACCGAGAAGGACGCGGCGGGGCGTGTCTACGTCTCGACCTATCCCACCATGATGGGACTAATTGACGAGGCGGCGGACGGTCAGCGGCGATTCGGGGTGGGACATTTCGACCTGGTCATCATCGATGAGGCACACCGCTCGGTGTTCCAGAAGTACCGTGCCATCTTTGATTATTTTGATTCATTGCTCGTCGGCCTCACCGCGACGCCCAAGGACGAAGTGGACCGGAACACCTATAGCCTCTTCGACCTTGAAAACGGTGTGCCGACCGACTCGTATTCATTGGAGGAGGCGGTGCGCGACGGATTTCTTGTCCCGCCGCGAGCGGTCTCGGTGCCGCTCAGGTTTCCGCGCCAGGGGATCAAGTACGACGAGCTCTCGGAAGACGAAAAAGACCAGTGGGACGCCCTGGAATGGAGCGACGACGGCACGGTCCCGAATCGTGTCGAGGCGGAAGCGGTGAACAGTTGGCTCTTTAATAAGGACACGGTCGACAAGGTGCTGGAACATGTCATGACCCGTGGGCTCACGATCGCCGGCGGCGATCGTCTTGGGAAGACGATCATCTTTGCCAAAAATCAGCCCCACGCCGACTTTATCGCCGAGCGTTTCAATGCCAACTATCCGCATTTCAAAGGTGCGTTCGCTCGGGTCATTACGTTCAAGACGGAATATGCGCAGAGCCTGATCGATGACTTTTCGAATAAGGACAAGGCACCGCATATCGCGATTTCAGTCGATATGCTGGATACGGGCATCGACATTCCCGAGGTCGTGAACCTCATTTTCTTCAAGCTGGTCCGATCCAAGACGAAGTTTTGGCAGATGGTAGGGCGTGGTACGCGCCTCTGTGCTGATCTCTTCGGGCCAGGCCGGCACAAGGAGTCCTTCTACATTTTCGATTACTGCCAGAATCTGGAGTTCTTTAGCCAGGACATCCCAGGGACTGAGGGTGCGGCGCCGGCCTCCTTAGGCAAGCGCCTCTTTCAGACACGCTTGGAACTGATTGCCACGATTGACGGTCAGGCGAAAGAGGTGTCTATACCTGGTATGCCGGAGGCGCGGGCGCTATATGGCCATCCGGCAACGACAACGGCGGTGCGTCAATCCCTTGCTACGGTGCTGCAAGGGGAGGTGGCCGCGATGAACATCAATAACTTTGTCGTCCGGCCCCACCGTCGTCTCGTTGAACGGTATGCCAACCCCGGGGCATGGGCCATCCTGGAGCCTGCCGCGCTGGCTGAGCTTTCCCACGAAGTGGCAGGTCTGCCTACCGAACTCAATTCCGAGAATGAAGAGGCGAAGCGATTCGACCTCTTGGTTCTGAGGCTGCAGTTGGCGTTGCTGCGTGTCGAGCCTGAATTCGCCCGCCTGCGCGACCGCGTCCGGGAGATTGTGGGATTGCTGGAGGAAAAGGCCGTCATTCCGATGGTCCGCGAGCAGCTGGCCCTGATCCAGGATATACAGAGTGATGAATGGTGGCAGGACGTGACGGTGCCGATGCTGGAGGCGATGCGTCGCCGGCTGCGCGAGTTGGTCCAGTTTATCGAAAAGCGCCGCCGGCAGCCCGTCTACACCGACCTTGAAGATCTCATGGGCAGCGAGACGGAAGTTGTTCTTCCCAGTTTTTCGGTAGGTACCGACCAGACTAAGTTATTAGCCAAAGTTCGAGCGTTCCTGCGCGAACACCTCGACCATGCGGTGATCGCTAAGTTGCGCATGAACCAACCGCTCACCGTCACAGACCTTTCCGAATTGGAGCGTGTCCTTGCAGAGAGCGGCGCTGCTCCGCTGGACGATATCCGTCAGGCCGCGGTGAACGCCAAAGGCCTGGGCCTCTTCGTGCGATCGCTGGTCGGAATGGATCGAAGCGCAGCCAAAGAGGCACTTGCGGGATTCATCACGGGCAAGACGTTCACTGGCAACCAACTTGAGTTCATCAACCTAGTTGTGGATCACTTGACCGAGTATGGGCTCATGGAGCCCGCCAGGCTCTACGAATCGCCCTTCACCGACCTGAGTCCTCATGGCCCGGACGGCCTGTTCAAGCCGGGCGAGCTCGACGACCTGATTCATATTCTGGAAGTTGTGCGGGCGACCGCATTGGCGGCGTGATAAGGGAGTGGCTGTTGGCTTCGGAGATCGACCTCTCCGCCGGGGCGCGTAGGGTAGAAGAAATGTCGCGTCGGTGAGAAAGTTATCTGACAACCAGACTGCTGGCTGAGGTTGCCGGGACTCATGCGATTGGAGGCGGGCTCAGGCCCACGAAACAGCTTCGCCATGTGACAATCCCCGGGAGGAGGGAACGACCTGTTGCCACATCTGCTGCGAGAGGCAAGCGTTCTGTCTGCGCCATTCTGACTGCTTTCGTTGACCGTATTCCCATTCAGGGATACAGTTCCTAGTATGTCCTTCCGCCCTCACG
Organism: Nitrospira sp.; assembly: GCA_022226935.1. Lineage (GTDB taxonomy): Bacteria > Nitrospirota > Nitrospiria > Nitrospirales > Nitrospiraceae > Nitrospira_A. The sequence continues at coordinate 217,959 of CP092081.1, read as the reverse complement.
GCTATTTTCTGATCATTTTGACCATCTGCTCCCTGCCCGCCGTTGTCTTGTCGTTTGATGCGCACAGCCATACTCGGACGGACGCAACGCAACTCGAACCTCCTGCGGCCGTGTACCATGAGCTGGCTCAACGGGATGTTGCAAACGGCGCATTGGTGGACGCGCTGAGCAAACAATCGGATGTCGGGGACATCAGCAAGAAGCTACAGCTCAAGGAGGCCCTCGCGAGTACGTTGAGCGCGTCCGAGCTGGAGACTCTGAAGCAATCCCTCCTGAAGGCGATGAAGTATATGTTGGTCGATCTGGCCCCGCCTGGGTTTTTAGAAGCCCGCTTGGCCGGATATTACGGTTCTCTCTTCAGCACGAGTGAAGCGCAGTGGATCCTCGATAGTTATGATGCCAACAGGGATCGACTCGAAGGATCCTTGCTGAATACTGCTCGTTTGGCGTTTTGGGCTGAGTCGTTTCAAGACCTTGCCACTGAGGCGAAGTCCTGGTCGCGTAGTCTCAAGATTCCAAGCGGTGCTATGCTCCCGACGTTCGTGCCAGGCGATCATATTGTCGTGAACAAGAGAGCCTATGGCGATGCGACGCCGAGACGTGGTGACGTGATCGTGTTCAACTATCCCAAAGACGAGACGAAACTGTTCGTCAAGCGGGTCATCGGGATTCCCGGCGATGTCATCGAGGTGCGTAATCAGGCGATCTATCTGAACGGGACCGTTCTGACTGAAAGTTATATCCAGCACACCGACACACACATTCAGGCGACGGATGCCAGAGATAATCTCGGCCCGGTGACTGTTCCTCCAGAATCCTATTTCGTACTGGGTGATAACCGTGAGGACAGTCTGGATAGCCGATTCTGGGGGTACGTTCCCAAGGGCAAGATTCTGGGCAAGGCGGAAGTCATCTATTTCTCGATTGATCTCACCTCAAAGACGGTCCGGTGGAACCGTTTGGGACTGCCGGTCCGATAACGGCGTACGCCGCTCCTCAGTTCTCTCTCAATTCACCCTAACCGGCACCCTTCTCATTGTTGCACTCGTCCTTCACTCTCGATTTGGAGAGGAGAGAAGACTCGCCCTCGATTCATAGACATAACCTGCTTGTGAAAGCGGTGGCGGGCTCGGCTGTCACAAAGCGGGGGACGTGCCTCCTCACAGCGAGGATTTAAGAGGTGATGGACCTGAACCAGCCGTTTCCTGTTAAGATGCGCGAAACTCAAGAATATGTGCTCAATGAAAGGTCTGTGATGTCGAAGCCCTCACAATCGAATGCCGTGCTTGTCGCGATCCGCACTCCCCGCGTGACGGTCGAGGACGTGGACAGTTCGCTGCAAGAGCTCACCCGTCTGGTGACGACTCTCGGGTACCGCGTCGTGGGCCGGGTCACGCAAAAGCGCAGTTCCGATCGCTATGCGGCAGTCCTGGGAGAAGGCAAGCTCGCCGAATTGGCGCAATGGACCGGCGGGTCCGGAAAAATCGAGGCATTTGGACGGCCGGGACACAAGGCCGGGTCGAAGCCCGAGGCGGCGGAGTTGGACGTTCCGGAAGAATCAGACGAGGACGAATCCGATGACAGTGTTGAGGCGACCCCAGGCCCAGGCGAACAGGCGCAGATCGTCATCGTGGACTGTGATCTGTCGCCGTCTCAATTAAAAAACCTTGAGCGTGCCGCCGGCGTGCCGGTGCTCGACCGTACCGGGGTCATCATCGAGATTTTCAGCCGGCACGCGCGCACAAGAGCGGCGCGGTTGCAGGTGGAGATCGCGCGGCTCAATTATCTTGCGCCACGGTTGCGCGAAACCGGCGGGGGCAGCGAACGGCAAGGCGGGGGAGTCGGTGGCAAGGGGGCCGGAGAGACGAGTCTCGAGCTCGATAAGCGCAGAATTCGCGATCGCACGAAAGAACTGCGGGCGGAATTGGCGGCGATCGGGGACGAGCATCAAACGCGCCGCGCCAGACGGGAACACGAATTGACGGTCGCGCTCGTGGGATACACCAATGCCGGGAAATCCTCGCTCATGCGTGCGATGACGGGCAGCGAGGTGCTCGTGGCCGACAAGCTGTTTGCCACGCTCGATACGACGATCCGGCCCTTGTATCCGGAGACGCGTCCAAAAGTGCTGCTGTCCGATACGGTGGGGTTCATCAAGAAGCTCCCGCATGACCTGGTGGCCTCGTTCAAGTCGACACTGGATGAAGCAGCCAGTGCTTCGCTCCTGCTGTTTGTCGTCGATGCCTCAGATCCGTCCTTTCGATCCCAACTCGATGTCACGCGGAAGGTGTTGGGCGAAGTCGGCGCCACGGATGTCCCCAGCCTGTTGGTGTTGAATAAACGGGATCGGCTCGGGCCGGATGAGCTCGCGACCCTGAAGGCGGAATATCCCGATGCGTTCTTACTTTCAACGAGAAACAAGGACGATCTGCAGGCGCTCCGTGACCGCATCATGGGGTACTTTGAGAGCGATATGCTCGACGAGGAGTTGCACATTCCGTTTACCGCCCAAAAGGTCGTGGCGGAGATCCGCGCCCGGATGCGAGTCTTGTCCGAAGCCTATGATGCCGAGGGGCTGACGCTACGGGTGCGATCAACCCCCGAGAATCTGACGGCGATTAAAAAGAAGCTCGGGCAATGACAGCTCATCGGCACAGTGAAGACCTGCCTCGGTACGATCGAACGGCTGGAGAACGACTGACGACAAGAGCAGCGATTGACTGTTCCTTGTCTACTGAATTTCAGGGGTTTGCCTAAGGATTCCTGTCCGTCCGACCTTTTCCCTCCGGCAAGTTTGTGCTCTTCAGCATTGGTCCTCATGGAGACAGAACTTCTCTCAGGGTATAATCATGTCCTCTCCTCGCATCGGTCTGTGACGATGCATCCTGTGGGGATGGTTCGCGCGCCGGACCCGTCGAACAGAGGATGATGATTGTCCCATTGATTGACTCTCCCTCGCCCCCTTCATATAATGCCGAACCAATCGTTTAAGCTGATCTGACAAGCACTTATGGCTGTCTTCTCATCCGGGTTTGTATCCCGTCAGGCGCAGAATATCCGGCAAGGCCTCCGTCACGCCTTCGCCCTGCGTGCCGAGCAGCAGGCCTTTACGGCGGAAGAACTCATGTTGCTCGAACGGATTGCCGAGGCCATCGTGGCGCGGCGTATGACGGCACCGGCCATGCTCTTTCTCGAATCGATGGGCCCCATGAATTTTCTCGGCAGCCAGGCGTTGCACTTCCTGGCGCCTCTCGTCGAATGTGTCTTCAGCGGCAGCGAACTCGCGCAGATCGCCCGCCTGCTGGAGCGACGAGACTCTCTGCAACGCTTGACCGCGCTCATCGAAGCCAAGGCCGCAGCTTCCGTAGGAGCGCCGGCTCGATGACGGCAGCGCAGCAGTCCCCCGCGACATCAAACCCGACGCATCCCCTGAACGTCATCGTCGCGACCGACTGCGGCAGCACGACCACCAAAGCCATTCTGATCGAGAAGGTCGGCAACGAATATCGCCAAACCTACCGCGGCGAGGCCCCCACCACTGTCGAGGCTCCGTTCGAAGACGTAACCCGCGGCGTGCTCAATGCCATTGCTGAAATCGAAGAACTCTCCGGCCGGACGATCCTGGACGGCGACCGTATCATCACCCCCAATCAAGCAGCGCAAGGCGATCCGAAGCGAGGCGTGGACATCTACGTCTCGACGAGCAGTGCCGGCGGCGGCTTGCAGATGATGGTCACGGGCGTGGTGCAGAACATGACGGGGGAAAGCGCCCAACGCGCCGCGCTCGGCGCCGGCGCCATCGTCATCGACGTGCTGGCCTCCAACGACGGGCGGTTGCCCTACGAAAAGATCGAACGGATTCGCACCATGCGGCCCGACATGATTCTCATGTCCGGTGGCACCGACGGCGGCGCCGTGACCCACGTCGTGGAAATGGCCGAATACATCGCCGCAGCTGAACCTCGTCCGCGCTTCGGCAGCACCTACCGGCTGCCGCTCGTCTACGCGGGTAATAAAGATGCGCAGCCGCAGGTCAACAAGATTCTCGGCGAGAAGACGGCGCTCGAATTCGCCGACAACATCCGGCCCGTATTGGAGCGGGAAAACCTCGCGCCGGCGCGCAATAAGATCCATGACCTGTTTCTTGAACACGTCATGCAACAGGCCCCGGGCTACAAGAAACTCATTGAGATGGCCGGCGCGCCCATCATGCCGACGCCGGCCGCAGTCGGCGTCATCATGGAGACCATCGCCAAGCGCGAGGGGATCAACCTGATCGGCGTGGACATCGGCGGCGCGACGACCGACGTGTTCTCCGTGTTCGGCGGGCTTTTCAACCGCACGGTCAGCGCGAACCTCGGCATGTCGTACAGCATCTCGAACGTGTTGGCCGAAGCGGGGCTGGAGAACATCATGCGCTGGGTGCCGTTCACCATCGACGAGCAGACCCTCAGGAATCGCATTAAGAATAAAATGGTGCGCCCCACGACTATCCCGCAATCGCTCGATGAGTTGCAGATCGAACATGCCATTGCGCGCGAAGCGCTGCGGTTGGCATTGATCCATCACAAGTCGCTGGCGACGGGGTTGAAGGGCGTCCAACAGGAACGCACCATCTCCGATGTGTTCGAGCAACGCACCTCCGGCAAGACCCTCATCGATTTGTTGAAGTTGGATTTGATCGTCGGGAGCGGCGGCATCCTGTCCCACGCACCGCGCCGCATCCAATCCATGTTGATGATGGTCGATGCTTACGAACCGCTCGGCGTCACGACGCTCTCGGTGGACAGCATTTTCATGATGCCGCATCTCGGCGTGCTCTCTACCGTCAACGAACAGGCGGCCACCGATGTCTTCGTCCGCGATTGCATGGTGTATCTCGGCACCTGCATTGCGCCGATCGGGCAGGGGAAGGACGGGGAGCGGTGCGCTGACTACGAAGTTGCACTGCCGGATGGACGCATCGAAAAAGGCACGCTGGCGTTCGGCGATCTCAAGTTATTCAGTCTGACCCGCGATCAACAGGCGACCGTGACGCTGCAGCCTTCGAAACAGGCGGATCTCGGCGAGGGGCCGGGACAATCGTTCACGCGAACGGTGAAAGGCGGTGTCGTGGGTCTCATGCTGGACGGGCGCGGCCGGCCGTTACAATTGCCCACGGAGCAGGCTGCCCGAGTCGCCATGTTGACCAAGTGGTACCAGGCGGTCGGGTTGTATCCAAAGGGGAACTGATAGCTGCCAGCGAATGGCTGATGGCACGGAACGCTCTGCAGCAAGGCCGCAAGGCGCGAGAGTCCCGAGTCGTACCGGGAGTTGTAGTGAGGGGAGCGAGCAACTGAGAACGAAGCTCTAGGGCGTGTTCAGCAACCGATTATGGCGCACAGTTATACCCCAGGCCTCACCGTCACCGAGCGGACCACCGTCCGCCGCCGGCGCATTCTGCCTTTGCCGGGCTCCGTCTTGGTCCAGGTCGGCGACAGTGTGCGGGCGGATACGGCAGTGGCTCGCGCCGAATTGCCGGGAAAGGTCGTGCCGCTCAACCTCGCCAATCAGCTCGGTATCGCACCGGATGAAATCAACGACTACCTGGTCAAGAAAGAACAAGACTCCGTCCAGAAAGACGATGTCCTCGCCGAGAACAAACCCTTCATCAAATGGTTGAAGACAGAAATTCGCTCGCCGATCACCGGCAAGGTAGAGTCCGTCTCCACGATCACCGGGCAAATCCTGTTGCGTGAACCGCCACGGGTGTTGGAGCTCCGCGGCTACATCGACGGCGCCGTGGCCGAAGTACATCCTGATCAAGGTGTGACGGTGGAAAGCACCTGCAGCCTGGTGCAAGGCATCTTCGGCATCGGAGGAGAGACCAGCGGCGAACTGGTGATGGGCGTGAAGGCACCTGATCAACCCCTCTTGCCGGAACAGCTCAATCCATCGATGAAAGGCAAGGTGGTGGTCGGAGGCGCCTTTCTCCCGGCGGCCACGATGGCGCGCGCAAAAGAACTCGGCATCGTCGGCCTGGTCGTCGGCGGCATCCACGACAAGGACCTGCGCGCCCTGCTCGGATATGATCTGGGTGTCGCGATCACCGGCACGGAGCAAGTCGGCTTCACATTGATTCTGACGGAAGGGTTCGGCACGATTCCCATGGCGCCCAAGACGTTTGCGTTGCTCTCCGCCCATGCCGGGCAGAAGGCGTCGATCTCTGGAGCCACGCAGATCCGCGCCGGCGTCATTCGTCCCGAAATTATCATTCCGCACAGCGGCCCGGCTGCAGTCACGAAGGTGGCGCAGGCCGAGCGGGAAGGCATTCAACTCGGCGATCCGGTGCGGGTTATCCGCGATCCGCTGTTCGGAAAGATCGGCGCGGTCTCAGGGCTGCCGTCGGAGTTGCGTGCCATTCCAACCGAAAGCGAAGTCCGCGTACTGGAAGTCCGTTTTCCGGACGGAACGACGACCGTGGTGCCCCGCGCCAATATCGAAGTGATCGAAGGAGCCTGACCCGCGTGCTGCATCGCCTCCTCATCCTCATCGTTATGATCTGCCTGCCGGCGCTGCTCCCGTCGCTTACCCCGGCGCAGACGATGCCGCAGCAGCTTCGCGTGATCGATACTCCCAGCGACGGAGGCGGAAGTCTCACAGTCCTCTGGGCTTCCTCCGCAACCGACAGTGCCACCGCCAAATATCAGATCCTGGTCCATGAAGGCGGCCTTCCCCAGGACCCCACGGCGTGGAAGGTGGTCGCAGAATTTCCTGCCAATACCCGCTACGTGCGCGAAGGCAAGTCGGCCTGGTGGACGAGATCCGGTGATCCGAACGATCATCTGTTTCTGATCAAGAACGGCAAAGGCCTCGAAGTAAAATCCGGCCAGCCCTATGCCGTCACCGTTGCATCGGTCAGCGGGCAGGAACGATTAATTGCGCCGCCGGTCGTCGCCTCCGCCGAACCGAACTGGATGAACTGGAACCAGGTGAACAACCTCGTGCTGGCGCTGATGTTCGGCGCGATCGTGTTTTACGCCATCAACCTGGCCAAGCGAAAAGATATCTTCCTTCGGCGCATACCCGGTTTGGATGCGGTCGATGAAGCCATCGGGCGGGCCACGGAATTAGGCAAGCCGGTGCTCTACATGACCGGCGCGCATGACATGAACGATCCCTCCACGATTGCTGCCGCCGTGATCCTGGGACGCGTCGCCAAGAAAGCCGCCTCCTACGAAACGGAATTGCTGGTGCCGCATCGGGAGCCGATCACGATGGCGGTCTGCCAGGAGATTACGAAACAGGCCTACATGGAAGCGGGAAAACCGGACCTGTTCAAGGACGACGCAAACTTTTTCATCACCAGCGACCAATTCAGCTACACCGCGGCCGTCGACGGCATCATGCTCCGGCGGAAACCGGCGGCAAACTTCTTCATGGGGTCATACTTCGCCGAATCGCTCTTGCTGACCGAAACCGGCGCGAGCACGGGGGCCATTCAAATTGCCGGCACCGATTCTGACCATCAGTTACCGTTTTTCGTGACGACCTGTGACTACACCCTGATCGGCGAGGAACTCTACGCCGCCAGCGCCTATCTCTCAAAGGAACCAATCCAGATCGGTACGCTGCGCGGGCAGGATCTCGGCAAGGCCTTTATTCTGAGCGTGATCGGGATCGGGACACTATTGGCTACCGTCGCGGTGATCACGGGAAACGGCTGGGCGCAGCCGCTGCTGGACCTGTTCAAGGATCTCAAATGATTTTTCTCCGCCGACAACTGCCGCTGCTCATCACCATGATCACCGGACTCGTCATGGCCGCGCAATACTACGTGCCGCACCCGGCGTCCGAACAACTGCTCACGACCGTGACCAAGTGGCTGCAGATCATCGGCGGCTTCGCGCTCGTGCTCGGCATCACCAGCCTGTTCCATGTCCATGCGGCCAAGATCCGGCGGAAGGAAGCGGGATGGGCCTATAGCCTGGTGCTCTATGTCGGCATGCTCGGCACGATCATCGTGGGACTCTGGAATAACGGCAAGGAAAGCATCGATGGGGCGCTGACGTCTTTCGGCTGGGTCTATTCCTATACGCTCGTGCCGCTGCAGGGCACCATGTTCGCCATCCTGGCCTTCTTCATCGCCTCTGCCGCGTACCGCTCGTTTCGCGCGCGTAGCCGCGAAGCCGCCGTGCTGTTGGTGGCGGCCGTCATTGTGATGATGGGACGCGTGCCGCTCGGCGAATACATCCTGCCGCTCAGTGGCGACCTGTCGAGTTGGATTCTGAATGTCTTGAACGCCTCCGTACGGCGAGCCATTCTGATCGGCGTGAGCTTAGGCGCTGTCGCGCTCTCATTCAAAATCATCTTCGGCGTCGAACGGTCGTATTTGGGCGGAGGCAAAGAATAGGACGTGAAACGTTAGACGTGAAATGTGAAAGGTAAAACATTTTAAGAATGAAGCGACGAAATCAGACCATACTTCTTCCCTTTAGCATTTCACGTTCGTCTCACGTTTCACCTTTTACGTTTCACGTACTCCACGAGGGAACGAAGTGACCTTCGCCGAGCGCATGTTGCGTATCGACCGGCGGATCATCTTCCTGGTGATCGGCCTCTGCACGCTCGTGCCGCTGCTCTTCCCGGTCGGATTGCCCATCAAGATTTCGTCCGAGGTGCGCGGCGTCTACGACTACATCGAAGGGCTGCCCGAAGGATCGGTCTTTCTCCTGTCGCTCGATTTCGATCCCGCGTCCAAACCGGAACTCTATCCGCAGGCCATCGCGGTTCTGCGTCACGCATTCAAGAAAAATCTCCGTGTCGTGGCGATGACGCTCTGGGTGTCCGGCACCGGTCTCGCCGATCAAATTCTGACGCAAACGGCCAAGGAAGCGGGCAAGGAGAACGGGAAGGACTACGTGTTCCTGGGCTGGAGTCCCGGCGGCAGCGCCGTCATTCTCAACATGGGGCAGGATCTCTACAACGCCTTTCCTGCCGACTACGGCGGCAAAGCGACCAAGGGCCTGCCGGTATTGGCGGGGGTGCAGAACCTGCGCGACGTCACCTATGCGATTAGCTTGGGCGCGGGTAATCCCGGCGTCGAAGCTTGGTATGTCTTTGGCAAAGACAAATATAAGTTCGAGCTCGGCGGCGGCTGCACCGGCGTCATTGCACCTGGCCTCTATCCATTGTTACGCAGCGGGCAGATCAATGGGTTGATCGGCGGCCTGCGCGGAGCGGCGGAATATGAAACCTTGATCGGTCAGAAGGGAAAGGCGGTTGCCGGCATGGATGCTCAGTCGGCAACACACCTGGCCATCATCGTGCTCGTCGCCATCTGCAACATCTTTTACTTCTCCTTGCGGCGGCAACAGCGCCGGCAGGACGGGATGGGGTCCTAGGCGCTATGGAACTATCGTTCGGTGTCATACTCGGCGCCTGGATCGCCACAGGCTTGACCCTCTTTATCCTCTCGTTCCTATACGAGGACAATCCGCTCTTCAAGCTCGCCGAACATCTCTATGTCGGCGTCTCGCTCGGCTATACGATCGTCAAAACCTATGACACCGTTATCATGACCCTGATCGTCCGGCCGATCCTTGATAAGGGGGAATGGTCACTGCTGATTCCGGTCGGCATCGGGATGCTCATGCTCACCCGGTATGTCCCGAAGGCGGCCTGGCTGTCGCGTTATGCCTTCGCGTTCATCGTCGGCGTGGGAGCAGGTTTGGCGATTCCGCGAACCATCTCGTCGTTCATTTTGAAACAGATCGAGGATACGGTGCGGCCTCTGCTGGGCATCGCGCCGGGCGGAGGCATCACCTTCGACTATTCGCTGCTCAATCCGGCCAGCCATTTGAATGGCATCATCATCCTGATCGGCGTCGTGTCCGTACTGTTTTACTTCTTCTTCTCCGTGGAACATTCCGGACCCGGCAAAGCCGTCGCCCGCGCCGGGATTCTGTTCCTGATGATTTCCTTCGGCGCCGCCTTCGGCTACACCGTGATGGCGCGTATGTCGCTCCTGATCGGCCGGCTGACCGATCTCATCGAATTCTCCGACGCCTCCTATGGACGCCCCACGTTGTGGTTGTTGCTCTTGACCGTCGCCACCTTGATTGTCCTCAGCCGCCGCGGCAGCACCCATCCGCCGAATCAGTAGGCACCGGGCTGCTGCCCGTGCCGTCGTTCGTCTCTCGTCGTTCGTTCTTCGTGAAGCGTCGTTCGCCCAAGGGGCACTCAGCTATCAGCTCCGATCCCAAACGAGATACGCTTCACGACGACATACAGCTTTTTCCCATTTCATGTTTTACGGTTCACCTTCTGCGGTTCACCTGTTACGCTTCACGTTTCACGCTTGCTCCCTGTTGCGCCTGAGAAGTTTGCTCCGTTACAATGCGCCTCACTATGGAATCCACACCGACCATGACTGCCAAAGATCCCAAGCAGTATCCGCTGCTGCGCAATCTACAATTTTCGCCGATCAAGGAAGGGGAGGAGCAGTTCATCGTGCTCTGGGATCCCACTGGATTGAGCAAGGAGCGCCTGGTCCTGCCGTTGAATTATTTTTTCATCGTGCAGCACCTCGACGGAGAGCACAGCGTGCAGGACATCGGAGCGATTTATCTGAAGCGCTTCGGTGAATTCCTCATGCCGAATAAGGTCGAGCAGTTACTGGCCGATCTGGATACCAAACTCTTCCTGGAGGGAGAGCGTACCGAGCAAGCCAAGCAGCAAGCGTTGGCGGCCTATCGACAGGCGCCCTCTCGTTCGCCGCAATTTGCCGGCCGCAGTTATGAAGCCGATCCCGCCAAGTTGCGCGCCCAGATCAACAACTTCTTCGTGTCAAAAGAAGGGCCGGAGGTGAAGGCCTCCGAGCACAAGGGCAAGCTCATCAAGGCGCTCGTTGCGCCCACCTACGAGATGAAACAAGCCGGACCGATCTACGCCTGGGCCTATAAGGAATTGCAGGACGCTCAGAAGCCGGATCTCTACGTGCTGATCGGCACCGCTTACTCCGGACTCGAACACCCGGTGGCCGTAACCGACAAAGATTTTCAGACACCATTGGGGCTCGTGAAAGTCGACCGTACGGTCACTGACCAACTACGCGCACACATCCCCGCCGCTTTCACCGACGAATTGGCACATCACAATGAACATGCATTGGAATTTCAGCTGCCGTTTTTGCAAGAAACTCTCGGCCAAGACCAGGCGTTTACGATTGTTCCGATCCTCACGGCGTTCTCAGCGGATAGTCTGCGCGATCCGCAGATCCGGGAGCAGGTCGAGACGTTTCTTCAGGCCTTAAAAGAAGCGCTCGCCGCCACCGGCAAATCGTACTGCGTTGTGGTCGGTGCGGAACTCGCCCACATCGGCATGCGCTACGGCGACTCGGCTCCGCCCACGGACTTCTCCTTCCATCGCTGCATGCAGACCGATCTCGAGATGCTCAAACATGTCGAGAATCGCGACCCGGAAGAATTCGCCAAGTTCATTCAGAAAGAAAACGATCAACGCCGCATCTCCGGCTTTTCGCCGATCTACTCGATGCTGCGGTTGATTCAGGCGGAAACGGGGCAGGTGCTGCGATACGATCGCGGGATCACGGATCAGTATAATTCTACCGTAACTTATGCCAGCATGGCCTTCTTCTAGGGCAGAACGGTGAAAACGACCGCCACCGTCGTTCTCACTTCGCTCAATTCGCTCAACGTAGCGCAAGGCTACGCCTCGCTCTTTCACTTGCTGCGGCCTAGGTGGACAGTCGTTTTGACCGTTCTGCAGGGAACCTCCTGAAACAGGTCCCCAGCTTCGTTCTCCCCGCGAAACCATCCTCAACCTAACCAGGGGCTACGCCTCCGGTGCTTTCATCGGCTGCGGCCTCGCTGGATGACCTGTTTGAGCAACCTGCACGGAAACCGTGGTGTTCTTCTCGCGTCTCTCAGATCGCTCCACGTAGCGCACGGCTATGCCTCGCTCTTTCACTTGCTGCGGCCTAGGTGGACAGTCGTTTTGACCGTTCTGCGGGAAGCTTTCTGAAACAGATTTCCAGGTTCATTCTCCCTCGAATGCATCCTCAACGTAGCCAAATGGTACGCCTCCGGTTTTCTCTCGCCTGCGGCCTTGTTGGACGGGCTTTTTGAACAGTCTGCCTGTGAACGCGAGCTGTCGTTCTCGCGTCGATCAGCTCGCTGCGGCCTCGCTGGATGACCTGTTGGAGCAGGCTGCGGCGGAGAAGGGCGACCTCACGTAGACCACGCCAGGCAGATCTTTGAGATCCGCATCACCCGTCACGACCTCCGCGGCCTGGTCCCGAGCCGTTGCATAGACGATCGCATCAGCCATCGAAAAACCGTGCCGAAGGCTGATATCCGCAGCTAAAGCAGCACCTCCTTACCGATGACCGATCAATCAGCGTATTGTCATACACCCCACACGTCAAGGACGAAGGCAAGGTCGGCGCGTAAGTTAGCGAGCCCCGCTTGGAGTGACAGGCTGTTCAGAAAGACCATCCAGCAAGGCCGCGGGAAGCACGGCGACTGAGGTGTAATTTTTCGGAACGTCGGAGGCAGATGCGCGACCCGGAAGCCGTGGGCGGCCTTTCTGGACAGCCTGCTAGTAGGCGGGCATGCCGCCGGCGGGGTCCGTATATCTCGTCGGTGTAGTGTAGCGATCCCAGGTGGTGACGGCGCCCTGTTCGAAGTAGACACGAAAGGCGCTGGTGACGCAGGCGTTGCGTCCGATCGGCGGGTAAAGCCAGACCCTGACCGTCCGCCCCTCATCCACGACGTCCTTTTTGCATACCGGTGAGCCCAGCGCGAGGTATACCTGATCTTCCGTCATGCCGCGAAGGATGTTCCCTTTATCGATCGCCCACCGCACGTTCTCGGGATACGAGGGATATTGTTCTGTCATCAGTCGCTGCCGATGACCATCGCAGGCCGACAATAAGAGAGTCAGGAACAGCAGGTACGGTCCCAAACTGGATATCAGCGACCTACCTGGCAAGGGGAGGAGTATGGTCACAGTGGATTAAATCAAGTGGCTGACTCGTGGGCAGATGCTCACGCCTTGAAGTACAGGGCGGCTATTCCTTCACCGTCACCTTCATGCGAATTGGCTCCAACGGATTGTCGCGCTCGTCGCAGGGCATCTTTGCGATCATGTCGATGACCTCGATGCCCCGGATGATTTCTCCGAAAATCGAATAGCGCCGATCGAGGCCGCCGTTGTCCTGCAGAGAAATGAAAAACTGGGAGCCGTTGTCGTTGAAGTCGCGGGTGCTGTTGCCGTCGCGGGGCATCTTCGCCATCGAGATCGCGCCGCGCTTATGGGGCCGATCGTTGGGTTCGGGGTTGAGAAAGTAGCCGGGGCCTCCGGTGCCGTGCAGCAGGCGATCCGGCGTTTTGCTCAGCGGGTCACCGCCTTGGATGATGAAGCCCGGCACGACGCGATGAAACGTGGTGTCGTCATAAAAGCCCATTTTCGCCAGGTTGATGAAGTTCTCGACATGGCGGGGGGCATCGTCCGGATAAAAGCGAATCCGGATTTCACCGAACGGTGTGATGATCGTGGCGCGTGGATCTTTTTTCTGAAATTGCATGGTCATGGGGCAAATGTAGCAGGCTGGTGATTCCATCGGCAAGGGGGCAGACCCGCGTGATTTCTTCCGATGAACGGCGTATTCTATCGCCGCTTTCCATCAACAGTCTGCGAGGGAAATTGCATGCCTGACCAAGCTGTGCTCAATGTCGATCTGGCCGATGTGTGGAAAGAGCGGGGCCGCAAAAATTGCATCCGCACGATCGCGTGGGGAGATGAAATCACCGTGGTCAAGCAGGCGGCTACCTACCTCGAAGTCACGATCACATTCTTTCGCGAGAAGCCCGACGGCAGCATCCTCCCGGAATCCGTCACCGGCTACATCGAACCAACCAAATCTTCCGGCATCAAGGTGACCGATCTGGTCCGGCCTGTGGCGGACAACAAGGTTTTGAAGGTCAATTTCGTCGATGTCCAGCAGGGCGATGGCATGGTCATCGAATCTCCCGACGGCAAGGTCATCCTCATCGACGGCGGCGACAACCAGATGTTCGCGCGCTACCTCGCCGGGCGCTTCCGTAACACCAGCCTCCAGCAGCCGAAGGCCATCGACTGCATCGTCGTCACCCACGGCGACGCCGATCACTTCGCCGGGCTCAGCGAGATCCTCACATCCGAAACCAACAAGGTCAAACGCAAACAGCTCTTCATGCAGCCGCAGCGCGTCTATCATAACGGTCTCGTCAAACGCCCCAGCAAGATGAACAACAAAACCGTGCCCGACACGAAGCTGCTGGGGCCGACCAAGACGGTCAACGGGCAACTCTACCTCACCGGCCTGGAAGAGAATCTGCTGGAGGTGGACGACAAGGAGATGAACGAGCCGTTCCGGGAATGGAAACAGACCCTCGCCACCTACAACAGCCGCAGCCCGGTCAGCTTCCGGCGCTTGCAACTCGGTGATGACCACGCCTTCGAGTTTTTCAATCGGGACGACCTGCGCATCGAGGTGCTGGGCCCAATCACCACGGAGGTGGATGGGAAACCGGCGCTGCGCTTTCTCGGCGAACCGCCCAAGGGACCGCGCATCGGTCACGACTCGCTCAACGACAGCGACGAAGGCTTCACCGGCCATTCCGCCTCTCACACCATCAACGGCCATTCGATTGTGCTCCGCCTGAGCTACGGCGGCTTCAGCGTTTTGTTTTCAGGAGACCTCAACGACGAAGCCAGCCGATTCCTCGCCCGCGAACACAACAAGGGCACCCTCAACGTGCGGTCGGAAGTGTTCAAGGTGCCGCACCATGGCTCGGCCGATTTTTCCGGCGCGTTCATTCAAGCTGTGTCGCCGATCGTGAGCGTGGTGTCCTGCGGCGACGAAAGCGCGCGCAAAGAATACATCCATCCGCGCGCCACGCTCATGGGTGCCCTGGGCAAATGGTCGCGCGTGCCGGAGCCGCTCATCTTCGCGACCGAACTGGTGGCCTTTTTCGCAACCGAAGGCCTCTGCCGATTGCAGGACGACAAGGCGGCCAAGAAACGAGGGCCCTTCTTCGGCTTCAGCCGCACCGCGTATGGCCTCGTCAAAACCCGCACCGATGGACATCGGTTCTTCGTCTACACCGACAGCGGCAACGTCCAGATGAAGGAAGCCTACGCTTATCAGCTCGATAGCTCAGGCGTGCCGCAACCGGCGGAAGTGAACCGGGCGTGAGCGGAAAACGCTCGTTTCTATCTGGCGAAAACTGGCGACATCGATTCCTCTCGGCGCCGTGTCTGGTCTCTGACGGAAAAATCCTAAGCCCATAGGATGACAATTCCACCCCATCCTGCAGGCCACCGTTCTCAACACAACTCGCTCCTCACTCCCTCATCCCCTCAGTCGGATCAACTTTCATCCACATGAGGCCTCCGCAGAGGGCGATGCCGGCGGCCACCAGCAGCGAGGCCGTCCAACCCCACTGATCGGCCAGCCAGGGCGTGAGACTTGGCAAATTACGGCGCTTCACTTAGTGGGAAGAGAACAGGTATCCAGCCCGCACGTGCCGGCGGACTTACGCTAAATCTAGCACTACTTTAAGAGCGTGGGATACGGTCCGGAGTTGGGTCGCTGCGAGGCGGGTCAATGGACCATCAGTCAATCGTTGGTTGTCGATTGCGCGGACTTGATCTAGCAGCAAATCGGAGTCTTTTCGAAGTTTCCCCTGAGCCATGATACGGATACGAAGCGGTTCAGCATCATCGACGAGCTGGGTAGTGAGAGGGATGATCAGCGTGGAGGGATGCCCTGCATCGAGCAGCGCTTGAGCTTGAACGATGAGCACCGGTCTGGTTTTCCCGGGCTCGGTCCCACGTCGCGGACTCAAGTCGGTAAGCCAAATCTCCCCGCGTTTACGCATGCGGGTCCGTCTCGATGGCATCGAACTCCGCATTGATGCGCATACTCTCGCCGCGCACCTTGTGCGAGGCCTGAGTGAGACGATCAGCGCGAATCTGTCGCTCAGTTTCGCGGTTCATGCGTTCCAAGGATTGACGAATATATGCCGCCCTCGATAAGTGGAGTGACTGAGCATAGCGCGTGCAATGCTTCAGTAGTTCATCCGGTAATGTCACAGTAATGGTACTCATTAAAACTTCATTCTACCATGTAAATGTAATATTGAATGATACTGTATCAGAAAGATAGCGGTGTGGCAAACCGTATAGCGCTCCATCCGTTGGAGTGGCCTCATCAAGCCCGTAGCATCATTCCCTCAATCCCTCCTCCGGATCAACTTTCATCCACATGAAGCCTCCGCAGAGGGCGATGCCGGCGGCCACCAGCAGCGAGGCCGTCCAACCCCACTGATCGGCCAGCCAGGGCGTCAGGCTCGGCGAAATCACGCCGCCTAAGTTGGCCCCCGTATTCATCACGCCCGACAATGTGCCCGCATGGGTTTTCGACAGATCCGTCGTCACACTCCAGTAGGCGCCCACGGTAAAGTAGAGCCACCCGGCGCCGAGCGACAGGCAGCCGATCGCCAGGGTGTGGGATTCCACCCAGGCGCCAACTGCGATCAGCCCGCCGGCCAATGCCATACCGGTCATGCCGATAGAGAGTCGGGCCTTGCGTAATCCGAGAGCCGGCACGAGCTTGTCCGTCACCCATCCCCCCAGTGGGCAGAACATGAGTATGGCGAGAAAGGGTCCCGCCGCAAGCCACCCACCGCGTAAAAGATCGATCCCGCGCACGTTCACCAAATAGAGATAAAACCAGCTCATGTAGATATAGGCGACGTAGCCGAGGCAGGCATAACTCGCGACGAGCCACCAGAGCGACCGGGAGCGGAAGATAGTTCGCCAGGGGACCGGCGGCGGGATTGTTCTTGACTTCGCCACTGCGCCGCTCCGCCCATCCCGCGAGAAGAACACCCACAACACCGCCACCACGAGGCCGATCAGGGCCGAGAGGTAAAACACCGATTGCCAGTGATAGTTCACCATCACCCAGGAGGCGAGGGGAGGAGTGATGGCGGCGCCGATGCCGATGCCGCCGATGGCAATGCCGATGCCGAGCCCCCGTTGTCCAGGCGGCACCCAGTCGGCCACGGCACGATTGAAATTCGGCAGCGCGACCGACTCGCCCACGCCAAGTAGAAACCGTACGATGACCAGCGCTCCCACAGTCCCGACCAGGCTCGCCAGCGGCAGGGTCGCGACAACGGCGGTCAACACCGTACAAATCGACCACCAGACCAAGGCGCAGGCCAACACGACACGCGCGCCCCAGCGATCGCCCAGGCGACCGCCGGGTATTTGGCACAGCGCGTAGCCGAAGACGAACGCCGAGAAGACGTAGCCCATGTCCTGGTCGGTAATGCCGTAGGCAGGCATCATCTGCCGGGCTGTGACGGAAATGTTGACCCGATCCATGTACGTGACTGCGCTGATGGCAAACAGCAAGGCGAGAATGCCCCAACGCGGTCGTGCCGTCGATGTGTCGAACCTCACTCGTGATTCCCCCAGTGTCCCGCCGTCCGGCGGCCGGCGCATTATAGCCTCGTACACGCACGACGTGAAATCTGAAAGGCAAGGTACGGATACGTCTCACGTTTTACGCCCTTCAGGCCGCGCCTCGTATGGATTTCCCACGCGTGCATCCAGTACACTGCGTTCTTGTTCTACTTAGAGGAGGGTCAGTGAGGGTTCGTCCCCGCACGGTGGTGCTGTCGCTGCTCGGCCTGGTGGTCGCGGGAATACTGGTCCTCTTCTATTCGCGCGAACTGTTCGGCGTCGACATCCTCAAAAACTTCTTCCTTCAACAACTCGAAACCAGCCTTCGCCGTAAGATCGAAGTCGATCGCATCAAACTGGTCGTGCTGCCCAGCATTCGCCTGGAACTGACCAACGTCGGCATTTACGGCCACGATGACCCGACGCACGTCGTCTTCTCCGCCAAGGAAATCGATATCGTCCTGCGCCTGCTTCCATTGCTCAAAAAGCAGGTCGTCGCCAAGCGCATCTTCCTGAACGAACCGACCGTCACGCTCATTCGCAACCGCTCGGGCCATTGGAATGTGCTGGCCGGTTTGCCGTCGGCGGCCAAGGACGAGTCGGCCTATCAGATGTTCAGCCGCCTGCTGCAGATCCGTGAAGCGACTATTCAGAAGGGGCACATCACGGTGACGGACGAGGCGCGGCCGGATGGCGTCCGGACTACGCAGCTCGAAACGGTCGAGATGGCGCTCAAGGTGTATCCGGGCAAGGCGGAAGGAGACCTGCATATTTCCGCCGCGCTGCCGGCGAATGGCGCGCCCTCCTCCTTTTCCCTGACCGGCACGATCGGATTGAGCGAATCCTCTTCGACGCTGGCGGCCGAGGGACCGTACTCCGTCCGCCCGGCCTTTCAATTCGACGGCGAGATCGAGACCACGAACCTTCGCCTGCGGGAAGCCGCCGACTTCTTCGGCCCCAGGCCGGTTCCTCCGCAACTGCAAGGCGGCGCCAGCCTCCAAAGCCGTATTCGCGTTGCGCCTGGCGTCGCCGGGTACGACGTGGTGTTGACCGAGATTGCAGCCCACGTGGATGAACTGGCGGTGACGGGGAAGGCCAATCTGGCCGGGCTCCTGACGTCGCAACCGACGTTTTCCATCACCTTCGCGGCACCGTCGATCGATCTCCGGTCGCTCTTCGCGAGGATTCCCGCGCAGTGGATTCATGCCCAACTGCCGGCCATCGTCGAGCAGCGCCAATTGGGAGGCACCGTCGAAATTCTCTCCGCAACCCTGACGGGCGCCACCGCGCCCAGCCCGCAGTTGTCGTTGACCGGTGACTTCCGGATCGAAAAGGGCATGGCCCTGATCGGCAACGATCGTGTGCCGACGCAGAACCTGGCCGCAACCATCTCAGTGGAGCCGGGGCGCATCCGCGTCGGCAAGGTGACGGGCGCCTACGGCTCACTGCAGATCACCGACGGTAAAGCCCTGGTGTCGTTCCTGGACGACGGACCCTGGATGGAACTGGATGTGAGCGGCGACATGAGCGCCGCCGACCTGGTGAAGTTTTTAACCAAGACCATTCGCGCGGACAAACTCACGTCGCTGCTCGCGCAGTCACGCGACATCGAAGGCCAGACCCATCCGACGTTCCGGCTGGTCGGTCCCTTGGACAAACCGGAGGGCATTACCTTCGCGGGCGGGGAGGTGCTGGCTGAACAGGTCAGCCTCATGAATCCGTCACTGCCGCAACGTCTCACGGCGATGCATGGCCGTATCGTGTTCTCACAAACCGGCGGCGCGCAGTTCGACCAAGTCACGGCCAATGTGGGGGACGCGCAGCTGCAATTCAACGGGATGATCAGCGGAGGCACGCCGAGCCTGTTTCAGGATTTCGTCATCCGCGCGAAGGGCAGCGCCTCGCAGCTGCGGCAGATGGTGTCGGCAGGCACCTTTCCCGACGACCTGCTGTACGGCATGGTCACTGCCAGAGTGCAGCTCTCGGGTCCATCAGGCGCGCCGCATTTGCGCGGAGAGATCGGCCTGAATGAAGCCAAACTCGTGCTTCCAACGTTGGGCGAAAAGCCGTTGGGCTCACCGGCGTCCCTGGAACTGGACGCTGACGTCAGCAAAGGCATCGGCCTCGTGATTTCGCGCCTTGAACTGGTGGTGCCTCCCTTGCGGCTGCCGTTGAAGGGCCGCATCATTCTCGGCGATCAATTCTCCATCGACGCGTCGCTCGCCACGGGCACGGTATCGGTTTCCAGTCTTCCCGACTGGGTGTATCGCAGCGGGTTCGAAGCCGGCAATCTGGAAGTGTCCATGGACGTGAAGGGTACGGATGCCGAGTGGAAAAACTGGCGCGCCGGCGGCTGGTTGGCGCTCACCAACGGCCTGATGACGCTCAAGGGCGTGGACGGGGCGGTGGAAGACATCTACCTTCGCTTGAAGTTTTCCAAAAACATCGCCGACATCAAACAGCTGTCGTTCCGCATCAAAGACAGCGATGTAAGCCTCTCGGGCGCCCTGAAGAATTGGACGACCAAGCCGGTGATTGCCGTCAAAATCGAGTCGGCGCAAATGGACCTGGATCTGCTCATTCCGAAAGGCCATCGCTCGCCGATCCGGGAATTCTTGGAAACGCTCGCCTCGACCAGTCAGGTCAGCGCCACAGCCACCATTGAAAAAGGCCTCTACAAACATTTGCGGTTCGGTGGATTGTCCGGCCGGTTGACCATTCAAGATGGCATGTTGGATCTCGATCGTGTCGTCGCGCAATCGGGGACTGGGCATGCGGCAGGACGGATGGTCGTGCGGCTTCCGAAAGGAGAACCGGCCGAAACGGAAACCTCCGTCCGTATGACAGGCATTCCCGCCGAGGCACTGTTGCAGTTGCTGGGTGCGCATGATCAACCCGTCACCGGCGACATGAAACTGACGGGGGCGCTGCGTGGGCATGGACGCAATCCTCATGGAGTGTTGCCCACGCTCAACGGCAAAGTGGAACTCGTGCTGCAGGACGGGCGCATTCTCAAAACAGAGAAACGCGCCATCTGGAAAATTCTCTCCATCCTGAATCTACCAGCCGTACTCCAAGGGAAAGTCGATCTGGAAAAGGAAGGCCTGCAGTACAATCGCGCCAGCGCCACTCTCACGGTACAAAATGGGCTCGTCAAAACACAGAACATTATCTTAGACAGTGCCGTCCTGAAGATTTCGGCCGTCGGCACCTACGACATGCCCACCGATCAGCTCGACATGATCTGGGCGGTGAGCCCGTTCGGATCCTACTCGCAGTTTTTGAAATCGATTCCGCTCTTCGGGCGATTGGTCGCGGGGGATCGCAAAGGCCTGGCGACGGCCCTGTTCCAAGTCAAGGGATCGATCGACGATCCGCAGGTGACCTACCTGCCGATGAAGTCCTTTACCACCGGTCTGACCGGCGTGGCGCAACTCGCCTTCGATTTGCTGAAGAACACGGTCATGCTGCCGATCGACATTCTCGCGCCGCAAGAGGAGAAGGAGCCGCTGTTCGATCCGTCGTTGGAAATTCAGACGCCGCCCTCTGCAGCGCCGTCCGTCGACGTTCCCGCTGTACCGGCTCCGGCCTCGCCTTGACCACCTCCGGAGCGCGTGATAGCATCCGAGTTATCTGATCGCCTCAACCTCATGAGCCACTCCACCGACCACAATACGAATCCCGAGACCGGCGCGACCCTCTTCATCGCGGCCAGCGAAACCGATTCCAATCTCTACTACGCCACGAAATTCATCGCGCCTGATCCCTTTATCTATCTTGAGGTCAAGGGTGAGCGGCTGATGATCATGAGCGACCTGGAAGTGGATCGCGCGCGGCATCAGGCGACGGTCGATCGTGTCGTGTCCTATTCCGAACTGGAGCGGCGCGCGAAGTCACAGGGCGTCAAGGATCCCGGCACTATCGATGTCATCCATCTCGTGCTGCACGACGCCGGCGTCCATGAGATTCTGGTGCCGCCGACGTTTCCGTTTCTCCATGCGCAACGACTCCAGGAGCTCGGATATCGGCTTCGCACGAAACGCGACCCCTTTTATGAAAGCCGGGTGGTGAAAACAGCCGAAGAAGTCCGGCACATCGAGGCAGCCCAGCGCGCGACCGAACAGGCCGTGGCCGCTGCCCACGAGAGCCTACGTCGCGCCGAGATTCGCGACAATGTCCTGTGGCTCGACGGGGAAGTCCTGACATCGGAACGCGTGAAGAAACTGATCAACGTGGCCCTGATGGAATGTGATTGCGTCGCGCAGCATACCATCGTGGCCGGTGGGGAGCAGGCCTGCGATCCCCATGACGAAGGCAGCGGCCCGTTGCCGGCGCATCGCAGCATTATTTTCGATGTGTTTCCACGCTCGGCCGATTCCCGCTACTTTGCCGACATGTCGCGTACAGTGGTGCGCGGACGGCCTTCACCAGAATTGACGAAGCTGTACCGGACCGTGAAGGACGCGCAAGAAGAAGCCATCACCAAAATTTGCGACGGCGCCGATGGCGCAGTCATCCACCAGGGCATTTGTGATCGGTTTGAGAAGGCCGGCTACAAGACCGGGGTGGTGAACGGTCGTATGCAAGGGTATTTCCACGGGACGGGGCACGGCGTGGGATTGGACATTCATGAAGCGCCACGCATCAGCCGAACCGGTTCATTGCTCCAGGAAGGTCATGTCGTCACCGTGGAGCCGGGCCTCTACTATCCCGGTCTGGGCGCCGTACGCATCGAAGACATGGTGCTCGTGACGAAGGACGGCTGCCGGAATCTGACGAATTATCCGAAAATTTTCGAACTGGGCTGACCCATGGTGAACAGCCTCTCAATGGCGAAGGGGCGCCTGTTGCTGACGGCACGTCGTTCGTCTCACGTCTCACGTTGATATGCGCCTCACCTTTACCATCCAGCGCTTCAATCCCGAAACCGACCAGCACCCGCATCAGGAAGAGTACCGCCTCGACATCGGACGAGGCATGACGGTGCTCGAAGCCTTGATTCGTATCAAGAATGAACTCGACGGCTGCTTGGCGTTGCGCTATTCCTGCCGTTCCGCCATCTGCGGCTCTTGCGCCATGCTGATCAATGGCACACAAAAGCTGGCCTGCCGCACATCCATCCGGAAGGAGCTCGAACGGCATGGCAGAATTACCATCGCTCCGTTGCCGAATCTTCCGGTCATCAAGGATTTGGTGGTCGATATGGCGCCCTTCTGGGAAAAGATCCGGGCGGTTACGCCCTGGCTCACCCCGATCACGCACCCGACCAAACGCTACGGATCGTCAGGGCAACTGCGTCTGCTGCCGGACAGTTACCAGTTTCACAACGTCGATGCCTGCATCATGTGCGCGGCTTGCGTTGCCGCCTGCACTTCCCATGAAGTCTCTCGCGGCTTTCTCGGTCCGGCAGCGCTCGCCAAAGCGGCGCGTTTCGTGGCGGACCCGCGCGAACCGTCGGATGCCAAACAGGTGCGGCTTGCCGCACTTCAGGAGGCCGACGGCATCTGGGATTGCACGCGGTGCAACATGTGCGTGCAAGTTTGCCCGAAAGATGTTCAGCCCATGGAGGCAATCATTCGATTGCGCCGGTCTTCGCTGCGGCATGGTCTGACCACGGCCGAGGGCGCTCGGCATATTACCGGGTTCGTCGATCTTGTCCGCCAGGAAGGGCGTTTGAACGAGGCCTTGATGCCGCTCAAGGTTCTCGGGTTTAACCTGCAACGCGTGCTCGACGTCATGCCGCTCGGTGTCCGCATGTTTTTCAAAGGCAAAGTCCCATTGCCGTTCGGACATACCATTCCAGGGATCGAACAGGTCCGGGCAATCTTCGCTGCGGCACGACGGCGGGCCACGCGCGTCTGACGCCCATGCCGGGCACCTTCCGATTCCTCGATGAGATTGCCGTCGCCGACATGGCTTTCGAGGCCGAGGGCGATTCTCTTCCGGCACTCTTCGATGCCGCGACACAGGCGCTCATCCAGAGCCTGGCCGATCCCGCTACCGTTACACAGACCTGGCGACAGACCATCGACATGGAAGAATCGGACATTGATACGTTGCTCTTCGAGTGGCTGAACCGGCTCGTCTACCTGAAAGATGCGCAAGCCGTCGTCTTTCATCATGCCACCCTGGCGGTGCGCGCAATGCCTGATCACTCCGCCTGGCACCTCCAGGCCGAACTGGTCGGAGCGCCGGTGGATCAAACGACGCAGGACCTTCGATCCGACGTCAAAGGCGTCACCAAACATCTGTATGCCGTGACGCAGACCGGGACCGGTTGGAAGGCCAGGGTGGTCTTGGATGTCTGATGAAAGACAGGATTCTCTGCAACCTTTGTGCGACTGTCAGGTGAACCGATGACACTCAACACCGGCATGCAGGTCAACCGCATCGACGACTACCTGTGGGAAATTCCGCCTTCCGAGAAGGCGGGCATGCTGGTTCCCGCGAGAATTTATGCGAGTCCGGCCATTCTCGGCGCCATGGATCGCGGCGTCTTCGATCAGGTCACCAACGTCGCCTGTCTGCCCGGCATTCATCGCTATGCGTTGTGCATGCCCGACGGCCATTGGGGGTATGGGTTTCCCATCGGCGGCGTCGCGGCATTCGATCCGGAAGATGGCATCATCTCTCCCGGC
Organism: Nitrospira sp.; assembly: GCA_022226935.1. Lineage (GTDB taxonomy): Bacteria > Nitrospirota > Nitrospiria > Nitrospirales > Nitrospiraceae > Nitrospira_A. The sequence continues at coordinate 193,801 of CP092081.1, read as the reverse complement.
GGTGTCGGCTATGACATCAACTGCGGCATGCGGCTGATCCGTACAGACCTGACACTCGCTGAGGTGCAGCCGAAACTGGAACTGCTGATGACCGAATTGTTTCGTCGCGTGCCGGCCGGCGTAGGATCGCGCGGCTTCGTGAATGTGAACCGGCGCGAGTTTCGCGAGGTGATGCGCAAGGGCGCGGCCTGGTGCGTCGCCAAGGGTTATGGGTGGGAAGAGGACCTGGAGCGGATCGAAGAGCGGGGCTGCCTCGACGGCGCTGCTCCGGCGCATGTCACGGATTACGCCATCGAGCGGGGCATCAACCAGCTCGGGACGCTGGGATCAGGCAATCATTATCTGGAAGTGCAGGTCGTCTCAGAGAAGCGCATCTTCGATCGAGGCACGGCCGCCGCGATGGGCTTGACCGGCCGCGACCAAATCGTGGTGATGGTCCATTGCGGCTCACGCGGGTTCGGCCATCAAGTCGCGAGCGACTACCTTAAAATATTCGAGAAAGCGATGCGCCGCTACGGAATCTCCGTCAAAGATCAGCAACTCGCCTGCGCGCCCTTTCGTTCACCCGAGGGGCAGGATTATTTCGGCGCCATGAACTGTGCCGCCAACACCGCGTTTGCCAATCGCCAGGTCATCACGCATCAAATCCGCGAAGCCTTCGCAGCCGTGTTCGATTCGACGCCGCATGCGCTCGGCATGCAGCTGATCTACGATGTCACGCATAACATTGCGAAGGTGGAACGGTACGGAGACGGGGAGTGGCTGGTGCACCGCAAAGGCGCCACGCGCGCCTTCGGACCCGGGAGTGCGGAACTGCCGGACTGTTATCGCGCGATCGGTCAACCGGTGATTTGCGGCGGCTCGATGGAAACCGGCTCCTATCTGCTGGTCGGGACCAATCGCGCCATGCACGACACCTTCGGCTCCACGATGCATGGGTCCGGCCGCACCATGTCTCGCGCGCAAGCCAAACGCACCGTGCGGGGCGAACAACTGCTCCGCGACATGAAACAACACGGTATTCTGGTGAAGGCGGTATCGATGTCAGGCCTCGCCGAAGAAGCCGGACTGGCGTACAAAAATATTTCCGAAGTGGTGAACACGGTGGACCAAGCGGGAATCACAAAAAAAGTGGCGGAACTGAAACCAATCGGCAATATAAAGGGCTAGCACGGCATGCATTCGACACACATGCGCGGCTCCTGGGGAACTCAGCACAGAGAGCGTGTCGTCATTCATTCAGCGCCGCCTCACGATGGAACAACGCCAGCACGAACGGTTTCCCGCTCACTTCCGGAGCGCCTTCAGTTCAGTGAATCGTGTCGAAGGAGAGGGCACCGTGGTCGATCTTTCCTTGCGAGGCTGCGGGATCGTCTGTCGAACGGCTATTCATCCCGGTACCACGCTCACCCTCCGCATCCAGGTGCCTGGTCCAGAGACGGCGCTGACCGTTCGGCAAGCCGTCGTGCGCTGGTGCCGGGACGGGCGCATCGGTCTCGAGTTTCTCTCCCTGTCGCCTGAGGAATGGGCTCGCCTTCAACGCCTCGTCAAAGCACTCACTCGGCACCCCTACGAACAGACCCACGAGACGCAGGAACACCCCGGCGCCTAGCGCCCGTTCCTGCCGAGGAGGATACAGCATGGCTGACGCTCCCGCATCGCGATTGCCCCGAACCTGGCTTCCGGCGCTGCTGATCAGCATCATCCTTTCCGCATTCTGCGCCGCTGCGCTCTACATGCTTCTGGCTCAGCATGACCGCTCGCTCGTGGCGCAACGCAATGCCTCAGTCGTCATGGCGACGGAATACAGCGCGCGCGCCACGGCGCGAACCCTCGCCTGGTTCAGCGAATCGATGGGCGGAGAGAATTTCGCCTCCGTCCAGCAAACCCTGGAACAGCATGCCCAGCAGGCCAATCTCCTCGCGGCGGCCGTCATCATGGAAGACAATGTCGTGGTCGCGTCCAGCAATCCGGCCGCCATCGGGACCACCTTCCAAGACGCGGCCTGGCTGGCGGCGCGCCGGACACAGAGCGGTGTCATTACGCCCGGCATCGAACAGGGGAGACCGGCTGTGGTCGTCGTGGAGCCGTTCCGCCGTGACAACCGCGTGGTCGGTTGGATCAGGCTGGCCGTCGCGGCGCCACCCGAGGCAGCGGCGCCGCGCTCCGATGATGATTTAGGCCGTGATGTCGCCCTCGTCATCGCCCCGCTGTTGCTGTTGATGGCGACCTTGTTGATGCTGACCATGCGCGGGCTCATGAGCCGGGTCCGCTCACTCCTGGCCGGCATTGTGCTCGAAGCCAGGCAGCAGGCTCCTCATACGATGCCCGCATCCGTCGAAATCCCGGACAGGGGCGAGATGGCTTGAGAGTTCATCATTCTGAACGGTGCGCGGGCTCTCTCGCTTTCACCTAGGAAGTCAACCTACCAAGAAGACGCTCGACAAGTGCTATTTCTCTGGCAGTTCTTCAAAAGTTTGATAGGCTGAGACGAACGTAGAATCGGCGGGCTGGCCGGTGCGCCGGAGGGGTGCCCGCCCCTGAGACGGCGCCGCGATTTCAGCACGGGTGATTCCAACATATGAGCCAAGCGAATCCCAAGATCCTCATCGCCGACGACGATCCGCTCGCGCGGCTGTTCGTGAAGAACGCATTGGAACCGGCCGGGATGGTCGTCCTGGAGGCGATCGGCGGAAAGGACGCGCTGGCGAAGTTTGAAGCCATCGGGCCGGATCTCGTGATTCTCGACATCATGATGCCGGATATGGACGGGTATCTCACCTGTTCACGGATCCGCTCGCTTCCGCGCGGGAAACGGGTTCCCATTCTGGTGCTCACCGGCCTGGATGATGCGCAGTCCATCGGGCAGGCCTATCAGCATGGCGCCACGGATTTCATCACCAAACCCGTCAATGCCACGATTCTCTGCCATCACGTCCGGTATATGCTTCGCACTAATAACGTGCTGCACGCGTTGATTCGCAGCGAGTCCCGGCTGGAACTGGCGCAACGCATCGCGCGCATCGGAAACTGGGATTGGAATCCCAAGACCAATCGCTTCGCCATGTCGAATGAATTGTGCCGCCTGGTCGGGGTGCGGCCGCAGGAGTTCGCCGGCACTTTCGAAGCGTTCCTTGCTCTCGTACACGCGGACGACCGCCCGATCGTGACGGGTGCCTTGCAGAAACTCGTCGGGCAACAGACGCCCTGCGATATCGATCATCGCATCGTGCTGCCCAACGGCACCGACTTCGTCATCCATCTCCAAGCCGAAGGCGTGCGCGAAGAAGAGACCGACGACATCACCGTGATCGGGACGGCTCAGGACATCACCGAGCGGAAACAGGCGGAGCGGGCTATCCATCAGTTAGCCTATTACGACAGCCTGACCGGGCTCGCCAACCGGGTCTTGTTCAAGGATCGCCTGTCGAATGCCCTTTCCTATGCGGCGCGCCATCACCAGCATCTTGCCACGCTGTTCATCGACTTAGATCGCTTTAAGATCATCAATGACACACTGGGGCATACCGTGGGCGATCTGCTGCTGACGCATGTGGCGGAGCGTCTCAGCGACTCGGTTCGTCAAAGCGACTCGGTCAGTCGCCATGCCGACCACGAACCGACGCATGCCCTCGCCAGGCTCGGAGGAGATGAATTCACCATCTTGTTGACGGCGTTGCCGCAGCCGGAAGATGCGGGCAGGGTCGCCAGGCGGATCCTGGACTCCCTGGCCCATCCCTTCAGCATTGAAGGGCATGAAATCTTTATCTCCGCCAGCATCGGCATTTCGATCTTCCCGTCCGACGGCTCCACGGTCGAGGCGCTGCTGAAGAACGCCGATACCGCGATGTACCATGCGAAGGAACAGGGTCGGAACAATTGCCAGTATTATTCCTCCGGCCTGAATGCCGCGGCGGCCGAACGCCTCGATCTCGAAAACGAACTCCGGCGCGCGCTGGAACGCGAAGAGTTCGTCGTCTTTTACCAGCCGAAGCTGAATATTCACTCGCGCCGCATTCTCGGTGCCGAGGCGCTGGTGCGATGGAAACACCCCAAACGCGGCCTCGTGCCGCCGGGCGTGTTTTTGAATGCCGCCATCGATACCGGCTTGATCCGCTCCATGGACGAATGGGTACTGCGCGAGGCCTGCCGCCAGGTCAAGGCTTGGGAGAGGGCGGGCCTCCCCGCGATCACGATTTCCGCCAACGTCTCCAACTCGCTCTTCCACGGGCGCACGCTGCCTACCACGGTCGCCGATGCCCTGCGGGACTCCGGATTGAATCCCGCGCAGCTCGAACTCGAACTGACCGAGTCCATTGCGATGCGGGATGTCGAAGCCTCCGTCACCATGCTGGAGGGGCTACGGACCATGGGTGTGCGGCTCTCGATCGATGATTTCGGCACAGGGTATTCATCGTTGAGTTACCTCCAACGGTTTCCGCTGAGCCGGTTGAAAATCGATCAATCCTTCGTACGGGATTTGTTGACGAATGAAAATAACGTGAAGATCACACGGGCCATCATCGCCATGGCCCATAGCTTGAACTTATCGGTGCTGGCCGAAGGCGTGGAGACGGAAGGTCAATTGGCGAAGTTGCGGGAAGAAGGCTGCGACGAGGTGCAGGGATATCTCTTCAGTCGCCCTGTCTGCGCGGAGGATTTTGAAAAACTCCTCAAGGGCGATGCCGATGCCCGTACAGCAGCGTGATGTTGATCCGCCGGTTGGTGAGCCCTTCCTTGAACGCAATGTCGTCGGTTTCATGAAACAGATCTGAATTGAACACCACCGCTCGATTGGCCCGATAGGGGATCTTGATTTCCTTCGCGCCTTGCGACGTGAGCCACTCGTAAATACTGCCGCGGGCCTTGTCGCTGTTGTAGGTTTTGAAGTCCCACTCCCTCGGCGCTTCCTTGTCCCAGACCACCAGCCCTCCGCTCTCGGGATTGAGATTGGCCTCGTCCGGCGTAATCCAGAAATTGACGTTCACCGCGGCGGCATCGGCGTGAATGTTTAGTCCGCGTCTGGCGCTATCGTGCTTGAACGCCCAGGCCTGCGTGAGGCGGTGCGTGCCGAAAATACGCGGCAGACGACGGCGAAGTTCCTCCGCAATCTGCAGCAGCAGGGGAGACGCAAACCCATCGCCGAGAAACGCCCCGATGTACCCGTTCTCATAGTCCTTCTTCCAGATCGTCGACGTCCAGCAGAACTCCCTCAAACGCCGCAGCGCTTCTTTCGACAGCAGCCCATCGATAAAGGTCACCTCCGGTTGCGTCGCCAGATACCGTGCTTCGATCGCGGCATGGTCCAAGTCAGACGCCAGCGCCCCTTCAGCGATCGTGTCGCAAGGCGCCATGTACAGGAGCCGGTTGAATGAAGGGGCGATCGGCTGGAGATCGGCAGGGGTAAGGGTGACGCGATTGGGCGAAACGGCGCCGGGAGCCGGTTCGAGCCGCGTCCGCAAACGAATCAGCGCCTCGTGATACCCTCGCCATTCCTCGCCGATTACGCCGCGCTCAAACAAGTAGCCGATTTGCTCGGTGTCATGCTTCACACGGGAGCGAAAGACGGCGGAGTCGGTGACGGGGTGACCGTGCCCAAACTTGGCCTTGGCTGTCTCAGCAAAACAGCGCAGGGCGCGAGGAATATCCTCCCGCCAAATCCACGCGATGCCGAGGTTGTACAGCGCCGTGCCATAACCGGGATGGGCCTGGAGCGCGCGTTCGAAGGAACGGATAGCGTCATCCACCAAACCCTGCTCCAGCAAGACCAGTCCGAGATTGTTGTGGGCTTCGGCATGCGCCGGCTTGAGGGTAATGGCCTTTCGGTACGCGTCCGCCGCCGCATCGAGTCGGCCCTGTTCTTTCAACACCACGCCGAGATTGTTTTGCCCCTCGGCATGATCCGGATTGAGCGCCAGCACCTGTTCGTAGGTCGTTTGTGCGTCGGCCAGACGCCCTGACTCTTTATAGACGTTCCCGAGGTTCGTGCGGGGGTCGATGTAGTGCGGGTTGAGCTGTATCGCTCGACTGTAGGCCTCAATCGCGTCGAGGAGGAGTCCCGCTCGTTGGAGCACGACGCCATGGTTGAAACAATAGACGGGGTTACGCGCATCGGCCGCGCGTGCTTGGGCCAGGCGGGTCAGCGCGTCCCGAAGGTTGCCGCGCCGGTACAACAACAGGCCGAGGCCGTGGAGGGCATCCGGCTGGGCGGGGGTCCGCGCCAGCAACTGCTGATAGCCCCGTTCCGCGTCATCCAGGCGTCCGGCCTGATGATGCATCTGGGCCTCGCGCAAACTGGCCGAGGCTGCTGCTGCGCCTGCGGCATTGCGCCCATGTAATTTTTCTTCGCGGCGACGCTCCTCACGATTCATGAACAACCCTCCATCGATCGGAAGACCGGCCGATGGAGAGAGTAGCGCAGATCGGGGACAGGGGTCAAAGGAAGCGGGGGGAGGGGTACGAACGGTCAGGCCGCTTGGGCCTTGTCTTGCCGTTTACGGCGTTGGCCCAGAATGTCGAGGGCGGCGACGCGATAGGCTTCGGCAAACGTGGGAAAGCTGAAAATGGTATCGATGAACCGATCGATGGCCGCTCCATCCTGCAACGCCATTTGACCGAGATGGATCAGTTCCGTCGCATGCTCGCCGACGATCTGCACGCCGAGGAGACGCTCCCCGGACGGATCGGCGACCAGTTTCAAGAGCCCGTCGCACGCGCCGGTGATCTGCCCCTTGGCAATTTCCGTAAACGGCGCGCGACCGACGATCGGACCCCGATAGCGGGCGGCAGCCTGTTCCTCATCGAGACCGATGGAGGCGATTTCCGGAATGGTATAAATTCCGATGGGCACCTGATTGGCCGAATCTCCGACCGGCAGCCCCAACGCGTGACTGACGGCGCGTCGACCGTCTTCCATGGCCTGAGAAGCCAATGCGGGCGGGCGCCCCAACATGTCGCCGGCCGCAAAAATGTGAGGGACTGCAGTTTGCCCGTGATCGGTCACCGGGAGGTGCCCCTTTTCGTCGAGCGACAATCCCGCCGCCTCCAGATTCAACTCCTCGACATTCGGTTGCCGGCCCAGTGCCACCAGCATTTTTTCGCTCTTCACCGCCATCCCGTTCGCCAGTCGGGCGACAACGGAGGACACACCGTCCCAGGCGACTTCGGTGACCGTCTGGCCGGAGTAAAACCGTCCGCCCTGGCGCTCCAGACTGCGCTGAAACACTTCAACGATGTCCTGGTCCATGAAGGGCAGCGGGCGTTTGGCTCGATCGATAATGGTGACTTCCACCCCCAGCAACGCAAAGGTCGAAGCATATTCGCAGGCGATGACGCCGCCGCCCAGAATCGTCAACGAACGGGGGAGGTAAATCATCGAGAGGATGGAGTCACTATCCAGCACATGCTCATGGTCGACCGGGATCCCGGGAATCGAGGCGGGGCGAGACCCTGTCGCCAGGACGATCGTTTCGGCCCGCAGCGTTTGACAGGCGCCGTCGACCGTTTCCAGCTGGACTTCGTGCGGCGAAAGGAGTCGCGCGCGTCCGTGCCGGTAGGTCACGCCATTGCGCGTGAGTTGCCCGGCCATGTAACACTCATGCGCTTTCACCACTTCGTCGAGGCGATGCAGCAGGACCGTCATGGGCACGTCGAGGCACATCTTGCCTTCGAAGACTTCGCTGGACCGTTTCAGGCGCTCAAACTGCACCGCCGTCTCGCGCAAGGTCTTGCTGGGGATCGTGCCACGGTACACGCAATTTCCGCCGATGCCCGGCTCCTGCTCGATCAGCACGACCTTCTTGCCGGCCTTGGCGCCCTGGATCGCGGCCTTTTGGCCCGCCGGTCCGCTGCCGACCACGACAATGTCATAGGCGCTGGCCGGCATCACAATGGCATCGCCTCCACGACGGCTTGCACCTTGTCCTTATGGGCCAAGAGCGCATCGATATCTTTGGGGTACAGGTTCAAGTCGGCAAAGATCGGATGGTCTCGCACGGCGGCTTCATCGAAGCCCTCGGGATCGAGAAAGTGTTTGGCCAAGCGACCGGCCAGGCAGGTCGTCATACATTCCTGCTTGGCCGTTTTGGCATAATGATAATCGGCGTGGAACCCGATCGATTCCACCACGGGCGGAGGAAGGCCCCATTCGTCCGCGACCAGCAGGCCCACTTGGATGTAGTACCCGTCGAGCAATTGATGGAGCAGCTCTTGTGTCAGTGCGCTGCCCTGTTCCTTTGCCAGGGCCACCAACGTCTGCAACACGACCGGCCGCCCGATCCCATGCAGGAGACCGCAGAGGTAGGCACTTTCGACGTTGAAGCGGCGCATACGCGCAATTTCTTTGGCATAGGCCCCGCTGGCGAGGGAATAATGCCAGAGGCTCTTGACTTCACCATCCCATCCCGGCACTTTGAATGCGCTGCCTTTGATGGACGCGGAGAAGGCCAGCTCGGACATCAAGTTCATACCCAGCATGGACACGGCATGCTGCAGCGAGACGACGGGATTGCGGGTCATGTACGCCGGAGAATTGGCAATGCGGATGACATGCGCGGCCAGCGCCTGATCTTGATGAATGAGCGCGGCCAGTTTGGCCGCTTCGGCATCGGGATCGTACACCATGGCCAGAATGCGGGAAGCCACCTGCGGCAACAACGGGAGTTCGATGGCTCCTTTGCGGATCCGTTCGATCAGGAGCTGTTCTAACGGGCTGGTTGAGGCCGGGTCTGACATAGGGGCAAGTTCAGCACTCATAGGGCTCACACCACAGGTCAAGGTTGCTGGATTGTCTTCGTTGTACATCCTTTTCGGCTCGTTCCGCCGAAAACCTTAACCTCCGGCAGCGATGGAACAGGGCACAGAACATGCCAGATAACTTGAGGTATTCCGCATCACCCTCACCCCTTCTCCTCCAGGCCGTTTCCATTCACGAAGGAGTACCAGCCATGATCGCAGGAAGAGTGCTAATGGTCCTCTGTCTCATGGGCGTCATGCTCGCTCCGGTTCCACGAGCCCTCGCTGCCGGCGATCAGGCTCCGCCATCGACCACGGAGAAAATGATCCGGGACACGAAGGAGGCCGTCGAATCCACGAAACAGTATACGCTGCAGCAAAAGGACATCTTTCAAAAGACGATTCAAGCCGAACTGGCGGAGATGCAGGCGAAGATTGCCGAGCTCCAAACGAAAACCAGCGCCGCTTCCGTGGAAGCCAGGAAGGACATGCAGAAGGCCCTGCAGGATTTGGAACGCAAGAAAGACGAAGCCCGCAAGCAGCTGGACGAGGTCAGCCATTCGACCAGTTCGGCCTGGAGCACGTTGAAAGACAACGTGAATGCAGCCGTCGCGGATCTCAAGAAAAGCTATAAGGAGACGGTTTCGAAATTGCCCTGAGCAAGGCGGCAACGCCTTCATGGGCCCCCGTTTTTACCCCGCTCAACGAATCGCGGTCCGAGCTGTTCATCGAGGGGGAAAATACGGTATGGTGCAAAGAGAATCAGGCCAACCGCACGACGAGACTTATGCCGCTTAAATTTGCCCTCTATCCCGGTTGCGCCGCGAAAGGCGCGACACCTGAACTGTACCAATCCACCATGGCCATCGTCGGCCGCCTCGGCATCGAGGTCGTCGAACTCGCGGCGTCGTCCTGTTGCGGAGCCGGCGTGATCGGAGAAGCAGACCCGGACCTGGCGCTCGCCTTGAATGCCCGCACCTTCGCGCAAGCCGAGCGCATGGGGCTGGACGTGATGACCATTTGCGGTACCTGCCAGGGCGTGATGAGCGCAGCCAATCGGCGACTGAAAAGCGAACCGGCTACGCTCGAACGGGTGAATAAGATTCTCGCGCAGGATGGCATCTCCTACGGCGGCGGCGTGCAGGTGAAACATCTCCTTTGGATCGCGGTGCGCGATCTCGGGTTGAGCCGGGTGGCCGGCACGGTCCGCTCGTCGTTTCGCGATTTTCGCATCGCTCCTTTCTATGGATGCTACATGCTGCGCCCATCCTGGGAACTGGGTTTCGATGATCCCGAAAATCCCAGTTCGCTGGAAAAAATCATTCGTGCCGTCGGTGGAGAGCCGGTCGCATACGCAGGCCGGACCAAATGTTGCGGCTTCCCGATTATTCTGGAGAAAGAGGCCATCGCGGTAGCCATGGCCGGCACGAACATGAAAGACGCGCGGGATCACGGCGCGGATTTCATGGTGACGCCCTGCCCGCTCTGCCACATGAGCCTGGATATCTACCAGGAGCGCGCAGGGCGGGCGGTGAAGACCGAACTGAACCTCCCGATTCTCCATCTCCCGCAACTCCTCGGTCTCGCCATGGGGATTCCCGCGCAAGATCTGGGGCTTTCGCGCCACCTGATTTCAGTCGATCGTATCGTCAATCGTTTGCAGAGTCCGGACACTACCCATTCATCTTTACCCGCGGAGCCCAGGACATGAAGGTCATCGCCCTTTCAAATTTTCAGCAGTTCAGCCAAGAGAAAATGAAGAAGAATAACTTGTTCGAAACGCCGCGGTTTTTTTGCGACATCTATTGCTTCGAACCGGGACAGGAACAGAAGGGGCATATTCACGGCGAACAGGATAAGGTCTACCTCGTGTTGGAAGGCGAGGGCACCTTTCAGGTCGGTTCGGAACAACGGGTGCTGAAAGCCGGGCAGGGGACGATGGCCGCGGCAGGTGAAGAACACGGAGTCAAGAATCACAGCGCTGAGCGCTTGAAAGTGCTCGTGTTTGTCGCGCCGAACCCCTGAGGTTATCGATTCCCCAGCGGAGCAATGACTGTAATGGCTCCGGCAAGATCTCCTTCCTGATGCCCTTCCTTGGGATACCCGGAAATGTCGAGATCACCTTTCGGTTCACCGTGGCAGGCCAGACAGTCCTTGGCATAATAAATCGGCATGACTACCCGCAAGGTACGCCCCCCATCGGTCAATTCGCTCACATAGGCTTCGGCCCTCGGCCTGGCGGAAAGCCATTTCAACACCGACGCTTCGTACTCGTCGGGCTCATTTTTTGGGTTCCGTGGTTGAATCGTGGTTTGTTTCAGCCGCACATGCGCGGCCTTGGAGAACCGCGCTGACGCCTGACTGCCATAGGTGGCCGGTATAAAATTCTTATAGCCGATGCCGCGCTGATTGATGACGACCTGCGCGTCGCGTATGACCTCCCGGCTGGCCTGCACCAGCGCAGGGAGAAGTTCCTTCACCATCGGCGGTATGAGCATGGACACCGGCGCCGTGGGCAGCGCCGTCAAATCAATCCCCGTCTTCGATTGAAACTCCCGCACCAATTGCTGCTCGAATAACTCCGGCGTAAATCCCTTTTCGCCCTTGTGAGGATCGTCGATCAATGACTGGTTGCGTTCAATGACGGCGCGCCCGGATTCCAACAGTTTGGCCAGCAGACGCGCGGTTTCTTCCGCCTCGGCTCGCTCAACCGCCAAGCCCATCGAAGGATGCAGGGACATCAACAGCACCGCTGCAGCCAGGATCATCCATACACGACGTCTCATGATTGTGCTCCTCTCCAGGCGGTCATGCCCCGGGCCTGATGCGGCAGGTGCCCTGGATGTAGTGGGACGCCATCTTCTCCACATCGAAGGGCAGTCCTTCCAACGAGGCTCTCCGGGGAAAGGCATACGCCTCGTCGAGCCAACGTGTACGCATCTCACCCAGGCGACCGGATTCATCCAATTTCAACAGCAGATCGTTGACCAGCCAACGGAGGCGATAGCTTTCCTCAGCCACAACCACCCCGTAATCGGCCTTGGTCAGGAACAGGGGACGGCCGTTCTCACGGGTCAAGAGCGACCAGTCCTTGCGAACCTGCTTGACCATATATTCCAACACCGGTTGCGCGCCCAGAATGATATCGATACGCGGCTCGGTCTGGGCGTCGGCATATTCGAATGCTGCCGGTAACGAATCGCACACGATCAGCCGGCTGGCGCCCCAGTTGGCCTCGGCATAGTAGTACGCACTGGTTTCATCCTGCACCGCAACGGTGAGGCCATCTAGCGCATGACTCGTGGCCGCCAGCCGATCGGCTGCAGGATGCATCGCCTGTTGCTGAATATTCGCTCGCACCCGCTCCAGCACCGTCGCGCTCGTCGTGATCCCGCTGATACCTCCCCCGTAAAAATAGGGCAGGGAATAGGCGACGCCGGCACGGGAAGGGGCCGGCGTGTTGGTCGCGACGGCCGACACGAACCAATCCAAGTGTCCTTCGTTCAAAAGCCGGAACAGATCCCTGAAGCGCACCAGATGCAAAACGGGAGTCACCGGGTGGCCGCACCGCCGGGAGAGTTCGTCGGTCATGGCTCGGGTGAGTTCGACATCGAGCCCCGTGACACGAGCTCCTTCATCCGTCCAGATGGTCGGAAAGACGAAGGGCCTGAACGGCTCCATCGCCAGACCGACCTGGACGCGCCCGCGTTCACAGATGATATCGACTTTACTGCCGGCGACCGGCCAGACATGTTCGACCGCATCGATGAGCAATCCGCAGCCGGAAAACAGCACGCAGGCCAGAAGAGGCCAGACTCGGCCGATCCATACCGGCTTGATTAAAATCGCACGCCTGTCAGGAATACCCATTGTTGCGCCTGCCCCGCGTCCCCCCGAAAATCCACCCCGTACTGACTGTACTGCACGCTGATGTCGACCGAAAGGCTCTGTGCAACCGGAAACCGCACGCCCACCTGGCCGCCGATCAAATGCCCGGGCGCATGGTTGCCCGGACCGGGCAGGACACCGCCGGCCAGCATTCCGACGTAAGGAACCGCCCGATCCTCCAACGGTCCAAACAGCACGTGGCGGATGATGCGGCTGATCGGTTTATGCTTGGGAAAATCCAGGATGTCGATGAAGTTATTCCAACGGGGATTGAGAAACAGGGAATGCTGGTCGGTACTGAACTCCTGCGTATGAATGCTGAAGAATTGATAGATGGTCCGAACTTCGACATTGCCGTAGCGTACGGCCGTAATCCCGAGCTGCACGCCGATCTCACGGTCGTCTGGCGCAAACGTCTGCTGCCGCAGCATCACATCGACATTAAAAGGCCGGATGGGAAATTCAAGCACCGCCTCCTGAGCGGCCACCGGCGCCCCCAGCAGCAGCCAGACCGCTCCCATCGCAGCCAGCCGGCAGGCCAAAGCGATCCCTCTTTGCCCCATGGCAACCGTTGTCCGCATGACAGATCGTGGAGGTGAGCGTAGTCCAGTCTCTCTGATCGGTCAACTCATTGCACGCGCTGGTTATCGGTCGGCTGCTGAACGGCCGGCGGAGATGCAGGACTTCATGATCTCCACCCGACAATGCTCGCCCTTGAGCAGCGCACGGCGCGCGGCCGCCAGGAGATCCTCCGGAGGCACCGCGCCGCTCACCACATCGACCAAGACATGTTCAGGGACGCTCTCCACGTCCACGCGCGTCACGCTTGAAATCGGAGTCAATGCCGCGGCGATGGACTGGTGTTGAGCGGAACAATCGGGTCCTGACAAGAAAAGCGCCACGCGCTCCTGTGAGATTTCGGCAGCGGCCGGAATTGCGAGGTATCCGCTCAGCAGGAAGAGGAAGAAGCGTATCGTCCCAGGATTCTGCATCGGCATCTCCCAGAAACCATGAACGTTGGATATCTGTATGGATCACGGTTTGATATCTCCCAAGGAGGGCCGGCGGTCCGTATGGACGGCCGGCCCTCCTGACGGTCAGTGACCCGGAGGCGGCGTGGTCTCGGTCTTCGAGGCCGGCAACTCCCACGGCACCATCGGCATTAACGGCGCCGGTTTCGCATCCGGCCCCGCGAGCAACACCGCAATCGCGCCGCGCAACGCTCCCGTCAAGGAATGCGTGACGAGCGGATACGCTCCGGCGGATTCCACGACGACATCAAAGGTGGCGGCGCTGCCGGGACCCACCACGTACGTCTGCACGCCCTTCAGATTGTTGGCCGGATTGCCGCTCTCGTACACGTTGTCCCAAATCTCACCGATCGGATGGAATGAGGAAAACTCGTTCGGTCCGGCATTGACGAAATAAATGCGCACGCGTTCGCCCGGCTTGGCATCGAGTTTTCCCCCGCCGGTCACAAAGGGGTGATATTTGAAGATGCCGCCGTTGAACATGATCCCGTCGTACTTCCGATCGAACATCGCCTGCACATCGTTTGGGTTCTTGTAGTACTCCGATTGCACCAAGACATATTCACGATCGGCTTTCGGCCAGACCTTGGCGTCCTTCGGATCGACGATGATCGCGCCAAACATGCCGCGCGCCACATGTTGGATCATGGGCGGCGCACCGCAGTGGTAGAAGAACAACCCCGGTTTTTTCGCCACAAAGGTGAAGCTGATGCTCTCTCCGGCATTGACCGCCCGATAGTTTTTCAGGAAGTCGATTTCCGCCGCGTGGAAATCCATCGCATGCGGATTCTTATTCGTGGCAGGGTTCGTCAACGTGAAATTAATCGTATCCCCCTCCGTGACCCGCACGACGGGGCCCGGGAACTGCCCATTGAAGGTCCAGGCGGCATACTTTTCACCGCCACCGTCGATGACGATATCTGTCTCCACCGCGGTCATCTGGATATCGTGAGTTTTGGCCTGGACGGAGAGCGCCATGCTCGCCACCATCCCCAGCGTGAACCCCAACAGCGACGCCGTCTTGCACCGACCGCGTCTGTGATTACTCTTCCATGCCTGTTTTTGCATTTCCGCCTCCTATCATTCGATTGATTCACTCAGCGCCGGGGAAGGTCATTCGTTCCCTTTTTCATATTCCCGTCCGGAATACTGCGCCTCTGCCCGCACCATACGGGATGGCGGCACCAATAAAACATGACTATTGTCATGTTTCTTGAAATACCCGGTCTGTCGTGAAAGAAATTACGTGGAAGCGAGGAGTTTCAGCTTGGGGAGATCACGAATGACCAGACGAGCAGCGGTACCGGTCACCAGACGATCCTTTTTGAATCGCGCCATGATCCGGATGGCGGTTTCGGTCGTCACGCCCACCATGTTCGCCATATCCTGACGTGTCAGGCGAACGGTCACCCGAATCCCGTTGGGATCCTTGATGCCGCTGCGTTCGGCGAGATTCACCAGCAAGGAGGCCAATCGTTGATCGGCCCGATCGAGGGCGAGCACCTTGGCCTTTTCCTGGGCTTCATTGAGCCGGTTTCCGAGATACCGGATGACTTCCATCGCGGCATCCGGATTCGCCCGCAGCATCTTGAAATAGGCCTCTTTCTTCATGCGGAGCACACTGACATCACCCATGGGCTGGGCCGTGCCGGGATGGGACGCGCCGTCGAAGGCCGAGGCATCGCAACAGAACAAATCACCCGGCATCAGCACTTTGAGCGTGCACTCCTTCCCGTCGAGGGACGACTTGACGCACTTGACCGACCCTTCCTTGACGATGTGGAAGTATTCGGTCGGATCGCCCTCGCGGAAGATATATTCGCCCTTGCCGTAGCGGGTTTCGGTCATTTCGCCCAGGACCTTTTGGCGATCCTGGGCGCTGAGGATCTGGAGCAGGGGAATCTGATTCAATCCGGCTGGAGCGCCGGGGTCGGACCGTTCAGCGGTGGGCTGCTGTGGCGATGTCTTTGGCCGCTTCGACAATCGAGCGTACTCCAATTCCGAAATGATCCACGAGCTCATCCGGCTTCCCGCTGCGCGGAATGTCCCGGACGGCCAACTTGCGAACCCGTACGCCTTCGGAAGCCAGGGCGCTCAAGACGGCGTCGCCGATCCCGCCGTGCGCATAATGATCTTCGACCGTCAGGAACCGCCCGCCGGTCGAGCGCGCGCAGTCGATCAAGATCGCCTGATCGACGGGAACGATGCTGTACAAATCTAGCACGCGGGTCGCGATGCCAGCCGCCTTCAGCTGATCGTGGGCCTTGAGCGCTTCATACAGCGTGACGCCTGCGGCGACGATCGTGAGCTGATCGCCGGCGCTCTGCCGAAGCACTTTGGCCCCGCCGATCCGAAACGTCTCGTCTGCGCCATAGATCACCGGAGTCTTGGGACGGCCGGCGCGCAAATACACCATGCCTTTGTGGGCCGCGGCCGATTCCATCAATTTGTACATCGACAGGCCATCGGACGGGTAGAGCACGGTCACGCCCGGCTGCGTCGACATCATGGCGAGATCTTCCAATCCCATCTGCGACGGGCCGTCCTCGCCGATGCTGACACCGACGTGCGTCCCTACCAGTTTAATGTTCGATTGGCTGATCGCCGCCATACGAATGAAATCATACGCGCGCGTGAAAAACGCCGCGAACGTCGCCACGAACGGAATCTTGCCGCAGGCGGCAATGCCGGCCGCAGCGCCCAGCATATTCTGTTCAGCGATAAAATTTTCGAGGAACCGATCTGGAAACCGTTTGCCGAACTTGTCGCTATACGTGGAGTTCTTCACGTCTGCGTCGAGGGCGACCACCTGCGGGTTCGCCTCCCCAAGCGCCAGAAGCGCGGCCCCGAAGGCTTCGCGCGTCGCAACCGAGTCACCCACCTTATACGGGGCCGGTGCCACCGTTCCCTTCGTGGCGGGAGCCGTCTTGGGCGCGTTCGGCAACGAGATCTGGAGTTGAGTCGAGCTCGGTTTCAACTGACGCGTCAATTCGTCCAGCGCCTTTTGCGTTTCCTCGCCCTTCTTCAGCGGTTTCCCATGCCAGTCCGGATGATTTTCTATGAAGGAAATGCCGCGCCCCTTGAAGGTCTTCGCCAGCAAGACCGTCGGACGTCCCTTGGTTTTTGAAGCCTCACCGAACGCCGCGAGGAGGGCGCCGATATCGTGCCCGTCTACGACGATGGCATTCCAGCCGAATCCACTCCAACGGGCGCGATAGGCCTCCATATCATGCTGCAGCATCGTCGGGTCGCTTTGCCCCAAACGATTCACGTCCACGATCGCGCAGAGATTGTCCAGCTTCGCTTGCCGGGCCACTTCCGCCGCTTCCCACACCGACCCTTCGACGGATTCGCCGTCGCCCATCAAGACATAGGTGCGGTAATCGGTCTTGTCGATGGATTTCGCATTGAACGCGAGGCCGACGCCGGCCGGGAGCCCCTGGCCCAAGGAACCGGTCGCCATGTCCACGAAGGACAAGCGGGGAGTCGGATGACCTTCAAGATCGGAGCCGAGCGTGCGCAACTTCAGCAATTCCGATGTGGGAAACAATCCCGCTTCCGCCCAAGCCGCATAGAGCAGAGGCGCCGCGTGCCCCTTGGAGAGGACAAACCGGTCGCTATTCGGCAGCTTGGGATTTTTGGGGTCATACCGCATGACCGAGAAGAACAGTACCGCAAGAATGTCCGCGGCCGAGCAACAGCTGGACGGATGTCCGCTCCCGGCTTCGCTCGTCGCTTTTACGCTGTCGATGCGGAGGGTGGTCGCTTTATTGGCCAACGCGGTCAACAGATCAGGGGATGCGGTGGAACCAGAAGGGGAAGTCATGCGCGATCCTTTCACGATGGGAGCCGATGATTCTGGGTGACCTGGACGACAAAGAGATCGAGAGCGAGAGTCCGCTCTCTGTGGGTCGAAGCTAACAAATGGCATGCATGGAGTCAATGAAGGCATCTCCCTCCGATCGATTCATCCTCTGCAGTGAATTCTTGACACGGTAGGATCAAGTGGTTAAGATCGGCTCGCCTTTAACGCTCATCCTGTGAGGTGGGTAAGGAGCTCATGATCATGATGCACGGCACAAGCCGTCGGATAACCCGCACCTTCTCGTCCACATCGGAGGAGAAGGTTTTTTTGTGCCTGCTGCTGATCGACCACCCATGACCACAGAACCCACAACCGGCAACCGGCAGGAGCGCGTCGTGATGGACGCGGGTGATATCGCCCGCGCCGTGACCCGCATCGCCCACGAAATCCTGGAACGGAATAAAGGCATTAACGACCTGGCATTGGTCGGCATCCGGACGGGAGGCGTGCATCTGGCGCACCGGCTCGTGCGCCGCATCCATGACATTGAAGGTACGCAGATCCCGATCGGCGAACTGGATATTACCCTCTATCGGGACGACCTCTCATTGCGGAAGGATCAACCGATCCTCCGCACCACCTCGGTGCCGTTCAAGATATCGGATCTGAAAGTGGTGCTCGTCGACGATGTGCTGTTCACGGGTCGGACCATTCGCGCCGCCATGGACGGATTGATCGATCTGGGACGACCGGCGGAAATTCAACTGGCGGTGCTGGTCGATCGCGGCCACCGGCAGCTGCCGATCAAGGCCAACTATATCGGAAAAAATATTCCCACCTCGCGCGACGAGGCCATTGAGGTCCATCTCGAAGAAAACGGCGAAGAGGACCGCGTGGTCATCCTGAGGGCGTAACCGGAGACATTGTCGTGGGGCTCAAACGAAAAGACCTGCTCAGCCTGACCAACCTGTCGGCTGCCGACATTGCCCTGATCCTGGACACCGCGGACTCCTTCAAAGAAGTCTCCGGCCGGGAGATCAAGAAGGTACCGGCTTTGCGGGGAAAGACCGTGGTGAACCTGTTCTTTGAGCCGAGCACGAGAACCAGAACCTCCTTTGAACTGGCCGCCAAACGACTCAGCGCCGATGTCATCAACTTTTCACCCTCGTCCAGCAGTGTGGTGAAGGGTGAAACATTATTGGATACCGCGCGGAATATCGAAGCCATGCAGGCGGATATCATCGTCTTGCGGCATTCGTCGGCAGGCGCGGCGGAAACCCTGGCGAGAGGCGTCAAGTCTTCCGTCATCAATGCCGGCGACGGGTGGCACGAACATCCGACTCAGGCGCTGCTCGATCTCTACACCATCCGCAGCCGGGGCATGGGGTTTTCTGGGCTCAAGGTGGCCATCGTCGGCGACGTCGCGCACAGCCGCGTGGCTCGCTCCAATATTTTCGCCCTTACGAAACTCGGGGCCGAGGTGCGCCTCGTGGGCCCCCCGACCATGATTCCGTTGCACATCGACCAACTGGGCGCGCAGGTCTATTACAACCTGGATGAAGGGCTGCGGGGCGTGCATGTGATCATGATGCTGCGGCTTCAACTCGAGCGCCAGGGCCGCGCCTTGTTCCCGACCATCCGCGAGTATGCACGGCAGTACGGATTGACCAACGAACGAGTAAAACTGGCTGAACCGGGCGCCATCGTCATGCATCCGGGTCCCATCAATCGGGGCGTCGAAATCGCACCGGACGTAGCCGACAGCCTGTCGTCCGTCATTCTGGATCAAGTGGCCAACGGCGTCGCGGTGCGCATGGGCATTTTGTATCTCATGTCGGGAGCCAATGCGTAGGAAATTGATGATGCAAGCGAATCACTCACACATGACACTCTGGTTCACACAGTCCAATGGGGGGAGTTGAGCAGCGCATGATGATTTTGATCAAGGGCGGACATGTCATCGATCCCGGACGCGTCAACGGCGTCGCGGATGTCCTCATTGAAAACGGGAAGATTGCCGCGGTCGGGCAGGGGCTTGCCGCACCGGCCGGCGCGACGGTGCTACCGGCCGGCGGACGGTTGGTGCTGCCGGGCTTCGTGGATCTCCATGTGCACTTTCGCGAACCGGGCTTTGAATATAAAGAGACGATCCAGTCGGGAACGGAAGCAGCCGTCGCGGGAGGGTTTACCACCGTCTGCGCGATGCCCAATACCAATCCCGTGAACGACAATCAGGCGGTCACCGAGTTCATGCTGGAGCGGGCGAAAGCGGCAGGCACTGCCAACCTCTACCCGATCGGCGCCATCACGAAACGATCCGAAGGCAAAGAATTGGCCGAGATCGGCGACCTGCGCCGTGCCGGCTGCGTCGCGATCTCCGACGATGGCAAGCCGGTGATGAATAGCCTCGTGATGCGCCGCGCTATGGAATATGCGCGCGCCTTCGACGTGCCGGTCGTCGACCACTGCGAAGACTTACATCTCTCCGAAGGCGGCTGCATGAATGAAGGGGTGATTTCGACCGAACTTGGACTCCCGGGCATTCCCTCGGCCGCGGAAGATGTGATGGTGGCGCGCAACGTCTCGCTCGCCGAACTGACCGGGGCGCGACTCCATCTGGCGCACATCAGCACGGCCGGCTCGGTCCGGATGGTGCGCGAAGCCAAGGCGCGCGGGCTTAAAGTGACGGCAGAAGCCTGCCCCCATCACTTTACCCTCACGGAGGAAACGACCCGCGGCTACAACACACACGCGAAAATGAATCCTCCATTGCGGACCAGTCAGGATGTGCAGGCGATCAAGGATGGACTACGCGACGGCACCATCGACGTCATTGCAACTGACCATGCGCCGCATGCGAGCCAGGAGAAACAACAGGAGTTTACCGAGGCGCCGTTCGGCATCGTGGGGCTGGAAACCGCCTTGCCGCTGACGCTGGCTCTTGTCGAAGAAGGTGTGCTGACGCTCGAATCGGCAATCGATAAACTCGCCACGGCTCCGGCGAAGGCGTTTAGCCTCAACGCCGGTACCCTGGCAGTCGGCGCGCCGGCGGATGTGGCCATCGTCGATCCCCATCTTGAATGGGAAGTCGACCCCTCGCGGTTTCGTTCCAAGAGCCGGAACACGCCGTTCGCCGGGTGGAAGGTTAAGGGGCGCGTCACCACGACGATCGTCTCCGGACGAGTCGTCTACGAACTCGATCGCCCCGGACGCCCGGCGTAGGACGAGGCGACTGTGCGTCAAGGATTGATTGCCTGCGTGACCTGCGAGATGCTGGCCTTAGCCGTCTGGATCGGCGGGCTTCTCGTCCTCGTGGCAGCCGTGATCCCCGCTGTGTTCAATACGTTCGGCGGGCAGGATACGGGAGGATTTTTCCTGACGCGCGCGTTCGACGGGTATAATCGACTGGTGCTTGGCGCAGCGGCAATCCTGATGGCAGGCATTCTCTGGCGCGCTTGGTTGTATCAACAGGGGCTGACGGACGAGGCCATCACCAGAACCGAGTGGTTGTTATTGGGCGCGATGCTGCTCACGGCCGGTGTGATCACGTTTGTGCTGCATCCTCAAGCAGCCGCCCTGCAGGCGCAGGCCTTTGCCTCCAAAGGGGAAGAGGCGAGGAAAGCCGCCTTTGAGGCGTTCTTTCAGCTACATAAACCGGTACGGGTGCTGTATATCCTGAATGTGGGACTCGGTATCGCGCTGTTGACCCTGCGCGTGCGGTCCTGGATCCGAGTGAAGGAGTGAGAGTGAAGAAAGCGATTCTTGCGCTGGCCGACGGAACCTGGTTCGAAGGGCGCGCGTTGGGCGCGGAAGGGGAGACCGGCGGCGAAGTCGTGTTCAATACGGCCATGACCGGCTATCAGGAAGTGCTGACCGATCCCTCGTATTGCGGCCAGATCGTCACCATGACGTCTCCGCAGATCGGCAATTACGGCGTCACGCCGGAGGATGTCGAGTCGACAAAAATTTGGGCCGAAGGGTTCGTCGTCAAGGAATCCAGCCGGCTGGCGAGCAACTGGCGCGGCAAGGCGACGCTACAAGAGTATCTGCAGGCGGCACAGATCGTAGGAATTGAGGGCATCGACACCAGAGCCCTGACCAGGCATCTGCGAGAAAAGGGTGCGCAACAGGGCGTGATTTCTCACGTCGATCTCGACCCGCGCCGCGTGGCCGAAAAGGCGCGGCAGGCGCCGAGCATCATCGGGCGTGATCTGGCGGCCACCGTCACCTGCGAGCACCGTTATCCCTGGACGGAAGGCACGGGCGAGTGGGCGCCCAAGATCACGATGCCGGAACCGGGCGCGGCCCAGGCGCCGCGAAAAACCTGGCGAGTGGTGGCCTATGATTTCGGCGTCAAACAGAACATTCTGCGGCGGCTGGTAGATGTGGGCTGCGAGGTCACCGTGGTGCCGGCCTCGACTCCGGCGAAGGATGTGCTGGCCCTGAAGCCGCAAGGATTGTTCCTCTCGAACGGTCCCGGCGACCCTGAGGGCGTGCCCTACGCCATGACAGCGCTCCGTGAGCTCATCGGCCGCGTGCCGATTTTCGGCATCTGCCTGGGGCATCAATTGCTCGGCCTCGCGCTGGGATTCTCTACGTACAAACTGAAGTTCGGCCATCATGGCGCCAATCATCCGGTCATCGACCTGCGCACGAGAAAAGTGGAAATCACCTCTCAAAATCACAACTTTGCCGTGCGCTTTCCGGGCAAAACGCCGGCTGCAGGGCAGGAGTTGCCGATCGTGGACACGCCCTTCGGTCGCGTGCAATTGACCCACACCAGCTTGAACGACGGATCGGTGGAAGGCATGCGATGTTTGGATCGCCCGGTGTTTTCGGTGCAATACCATCCCGAGGCCTCTCCCGGCCCTCATGATTCCGCCTATCTGTTTGAACAATTTATTGCCTTGATGGAGACACACCATGCCTAGGAGCCTGTCCGGCATTGACCGCTCTGCTGTGGCGAATGAACTACGGCCATCTGCGTCGTTCTCAGCCCTCCACAATCCTCAATGTACTTCTGCGAATACATCTCCGGTTTTGTCGGGCTTGCGGCCTTGCACCTGGCCGCACCTTCTTCGCCTCGCCACGAACCGCAACGCCGGTCAGGCTCCCGGCGTCTGGCATCTCTCGACCGCTCTTCTTGTGCTGGCCCTGGCCATGATGCAAGCGGCCTGCGTCACGATCAACCTGCCGCCAGGCCCCAGCGCCCTTGAAGAACACAAGGTCAGCGGGACCGGCAAAGACAAGGTGCTGTTGATGGATGTGTCTGGCGTGATCAGTTCCGAAAACAAGGACGGGTTTTATTCTTCGCCGGGCATGCTCGCCACGGTGAAAGAAGAACTGGAGCGGGCCGCCAAAGACGAACGGGTCAAGGCGATCGTCCTGCGGATCAACAGCCCTGGAGGAACCGTCACCGCGTCCGACATCATTTATCACGAACTCAAACACTTTAAGACCAGCCGGAAAATTCCGATCGTCGCCTCCATCATGGATGTGGGCGCGTCAGGCGGATACTATATCGCCGCCGCGGCCGATACGGTGATGGCGCATCCCTCATCGGTCACCGGCAGCATCGGCGTCATCATGCTGACCGTGAATGCGAGAGGATTGCTCGAAAAGGTCGGCGTCGAAACGAATGCGGTGACGTCCGGTCCGCGCAAAGACATGGGCTCGCCGTTTCGAGCGATGCTGCCGGAAGAACGGGCGATTTTCCAAAGCGTGATCGACGGTTTTTACCAGCGATTTCTGCAGGTGGTGCAGGAAGGCCGCCCGGGCATGAACGGGGAGACCATCAAGAAACTGGCCGACGGCCGGATCTATTCCGGCGAACAGGCCAAGGCTTCTGGGCTGGTCGATGATATCGGATATCTCGACGATGCGATTGACCTGGCCAAGAAAAAATCCGGCTTGATGGAAGCGAAGGTCGTGACCTATCGCCGTCCCGGCGAATACCAGAACAATGTCTATTCGCGGCTCGTCGCGCCGGCGCCCAGCCTGGCCAGTCTGGCGAACGTCGATCTGCTCTCGGTCGTGCGAGGGGGATCGCCGCAATTCATGTATCTGTGGATGCCGTAGGCCGGTGAGTTGCTTCCACCGTCCGCGGCTGATTGAATGGAAGAGACGTGATGACTCCGTCAGATCCACATTCAATCGAAACGCTGCTCAAGGCGCCGATCGGACGACGTGCCGCCCTCGCGCTGGGCGCGCGCGCCGCCTCGCTGTTGGCCACGACCATGGGTCTTGGAGCAGCGACGGGCCTGCTGCAATCGCTCGGGGGCTGTCAACGGGCGCCGGGTACGGCGCGCGACCAGTTCATTTATCTGTCGGAAGAAAAAGAAATGGCGATGGGCCTCTCGGCCTTCCGGGAAGTGCTCCGGCAAGCGCCCTTGAGCGAGAACCCCGAGCTCAACGAAATGGTGCACCGGGTGGGCAACCGTATCGCCAAAGCGGCGAACAAACCGGAATACCAATGGGAATTCGCCGTGATTCAGGACGATCGGACGATCAACGCCTTCGCGCTACCGGGCGGCAAGGTTGCAGTGTTTACCGGAATTTTGAAGGTCACGAAGACCGAAGACGGGCTCGCCACCGTCATGGGTCATGAGGTGGCGCACGCGTTGCAGCGCCATGGAGCGGAACGGATGAGTCGCGGCATTCTCGAACAGATCGGACAACTGGCTGCCCTGGGCGCCGGCGCGGCCGTGGGACGGCCGGATGCGGCCATGGCTGCGATGACCGTCTATGGCGTCGGCGTCTCCTTGCCCTTCGACCGCCGCCAGGAATCGGAAGCGGATTTTATCGGCCTGCGCCTGATGGCCGAGGCAGGATACGACCCGCGCGAAGCCGTGTCGTTTTGGGAACGGATGAGCGGCTGCCCGCGCGCCATGATCAACAAGCTCTGCTTCCGTTCGCAACAGGCGATCCCGGAATTTCTCTCGACACATCCGTCCGATGTCACCCGCATCAATCAGATCGAGGCCTGGATCCCGGACGCCATGAAACACTATCATCCCGCAGGAAAGGCTCCGGCAATCCCGTCCGGTCCGATCCAACCCTACCGGCCGCCGGTGGGGCCCATGCCTGAGGCGCCTCTGCCGACCGGCTAACTTCTTGATTCGAGGTTAATTGTGCCACGACGGACAGACATCCGCTCCATTCTCTTGATCGGCTCCGGCCCCATCGTGATCGGGCAAGCCTGCGAATTCGATTATTCGGGAACCCAGGCGTGCAAGGCGCTCAAGGAAGAGGGCTACCGCGTCATCCTGATCAACAGCAATCCGGCCACGATCATGACCGATCCGGACTTTGCCGACCGGACCTACATCGAACCGATCACGCTCGACGTGGTGGAGAAGGTCATCGAGTACGAACGTCCCGATGCGCTGCTGCCGACTATGGGCGGGCAGACGGCGTTGAATACCGCCATCGGTCTCGCCAAACGGGGTGTCCTTGAAAAATACAATGTGAAATTGATCGGCGCGTCGATCGAGGCCATTCACAAAGCCGAAGATCGTGATGCATTCCGGCAGGCCATGTGGAAAATCGGCCTGAGGGTACCGGACAGCGGCGTGGCCACGTCGCTCCAAGAAGCCGAAGAGGTGGTCCGCCGCACGCAGTTCCCGGCGATTGTGCGCCCGTCCTTCACCATGGGCGGAACCGGAGGCAACATCGCCTACAACATCGAAGAGTTCCGGACGCAAGTGGAATGGGGCCTGGCCATGAGCCCGGTCCGTCAGGTGCTCGTCGAACAGTCCGTCATCGGCTGGAAAGAGTTCGAACTCGAAGTGATGCGCGACCTGAAAGACAATGTGGTCATCATCTGCCCGATCGAGAATCTCGACCCGATGGGCGTCCACACCGGGGACAGCATCACCGTGGCGCCGGCGCTCACGCTGACCGATAAGGAATACCAGATGCTGCGCGACGCGGCCGTGCGCATCATCCGCGAAATCGGCGTCGATACGGGCGGAGCCAATATTCAATTCGGCATGAATCCGGTGAACGGGGACATGGTCGTGATTGAAATGAACCCGCGTGTCTCCCGAAGTTCGGCGCTGGCCTCCAAAGCGACGGGATTCCCCATCGCAAAAATTGCCGCCAAGCTGGCCGTCGGCTATACGCTGGATGAAATCACGAACGACATCACCGGCGTCACGAAAGCCTCCTTCGAGCCGACCATCGATTACGTGGTCGTGAAAATTCCCCGCTTTGCATTTCAGAAATTCCCCGGCGCCGACCCGACGCTGACGACCCAGATGAAATCGGTCGGCGAAGTCATGGCCATCGGACGTACGTTCAAAGAATCGCTGCAGAAGGCGATCCGTTCGATGGAAGTCGACCAGTTCGGATTCAGCTCGAAGATGGGGCTGGATCTCGGCGTGCCGTCATCGCTCGACCGTGAAGAGGCGGTAGAACAGGTCCGCAAGGCGGTGCGCACACCGCTCCCGGACCGGCTTTGGCGCCTGGCCGACGGCATGCGGCTCGGCATGACTAACCAGGAACTCTTTGCTCTGACCAAAATCGATCCCTGGTTTCTGGAACAAATTCGTGAAATCGTCGAATTCGAACCGCGGCTCGTGGCGGAACGGGGCAAACTCGGCGACTCAGGACTACACCCGGAGCTGCTGATCGAAGCGAAACAATTAGGCTTCGCCGACGAACGCCTGGCGCAATTGCTGGGGGTTCCGCAAAGTACGGTTAGAGGGTGGCGCTTGGCCTTGGGGCAAGGAAACATCCCTCGCAATGTGACGTACAAGCGCGTCGATACCTGCGCCGCAGAATTTGAAGCGCACACGCCGTACCTCTACTCCACCTATGAGCGCGAATGCGAGGCGCGGCCGACCGTCAAGAAAAAGGTCGTGATTCTGGGCGGCGGACCGAATCGGATCGGGCAGGGGATCGAGTTCGACTATTGCTGCGTGCATGCCGCCATGGCGTTGCGCGAAGAACAAATCGAAACCATCATGGTCAATTGCAATCCGGAAACGGTCAGCACCGACTATGACACCTCCGACCGGCTCTACTTCGAGCCGCTCACGGAGGAAGATGTGCTGAACATCGTGGAGCGCGAACAGCCCATGGGCGTGGTGCTCCAATTCGGCGGGCAAACCCCCCTGAAGCTGGCGCTCTCCCTGTCGCGCGCGGGGGTGAATATTCTGGGAACCAGCCCGGATGCCATCGACCGCGCAGAGGATCGTGCGCGGTTCCGCGAACTCCTCGACAAACTCGGCCTGCGTCAGGCCGAAAGCGGCATGGCTCACTCCGTCGATGAGGCGCTGAAAATTGCGGCCGCTATCACCTATCCCGTAATGGTGCGGCCGTCGTACGTCCTCGGCGGTCGCTCGATGCAGATCGTCTACGACGAAGCCGGCTTGCTGCACTATATGAATTCCGCGGTCAAAGCGTCGGCGCAACATCCGGTGCTGATCGATAAGTATTTGCGCGACGCCATCGAAATCGATGCCGACGCGATTTCCGACGGCACCACGGTGGTCGTGGCGGGCATCATGGAACACATCGAGGAAGCGGGTGTGCACTCGGGCGATTCCGCCTGTTCGTTGCCGCCCTATACACTTGACTCCGCGACGATCGAAGAAATTCGTCGCCAGATGACCGCGCTTGCCTTGGAACTCGGCGTCATCGGCCTCATGAATGCCCAGTTCGCGGTGAAGGATCAGACGATCTATGTCTTGGAGGTCAATCCGCGCGGCTCGCGCACCGTGCCCTTCGTCAGCAAAGCTATCGGCGTCCCGCTGGCTAAACTGGCCATGAAGGTCATGGTGGGCAAATCGCTCAAGCAATTGAATTTCACCACCGCGCCCATGCCGTCCCATCTTTCAGTCAAGGAAGCGGTCTTCCCCTTCACCAAATTTGCCGGGGTCGATGTGCTGCTCGGCCCGGAAATGAAGTCCACCGGGGAAGTCATGGGCATCGATAGCGATTTCGGCTGGGCATTCGTCAAATCTCAAGCCGGCGCCGGCGCCATCTTGCCGACTTCAGGCACCGCCTTTCTCAGCGTCAAAAGTGAAGACCGCGCCGGGGCTTGCGATGTCGCCCAACGGCTGGTCGCGCTGGGATTTCGGATCACTGCGACCTCCGGCACGGCGGCATATCTGACCGAGCAGGGGATGCGGGTCGATGTCGTCAACAAGGTACAGGAAGGCCGCCCGCACATCGTGGACCATATCAAAAATGGAGATGTGGCCCTGGTTGTAAATACCGTGAGAACGGCGTCCGGGCAGACCGACTCCCTGTCCATTCGTCGCGAAGCGCTGCACAAAGGCGTGCCCTACTACACCACGATGCGGGGCGCCCTGGCTGCGGTGATGGGGGTCGAAGCGCTGTTGAAAAAGGGGCTTGCCATTCGAGCATTGCAGGAGTATCACCGGGTGAATTGAGCGAAGGTCCTGACAGAGGGACAATTGACAACATGTTCCAGGACCGGACATGAGTCCGTCGCACCGTTCCTGGACGCAGGGCAACCGGAAGAGGCCGAAAGGTCCAACCGGAAGCCGGTTTCAATGGTCATCGGGGGGAAGATATGCCGACACCGATCACGAGAAAAGGATACGAAGCGCTGAAAGCCGAATTGGACCGGCTGCATAAAGTGGAACGGCCGCGCGTCATCGAGGCCATCGCAGAAGCTCGCGCGCATGGCGATCTGAGCGAGAATGCCGAATACGATGCCGCGAAAGAGCGACAGGGCTTCATCGAAGCGCGCCTGGCGGAGTTGAAGGGCAAACTGGCCGACTGCCGGATCATCGACATTGCCGGCCGCACCAGCGACACCGTGGTCTTCGGCGCCACCGTCGTGTTGATCGAACAGGAGGCGCAGGCCAAGAAGCAATATACGCTGGTCGGCCAGGATGAAGCCGATCTCAAATTCTCTCGTATTTCAGTTCAATCGCCGGTCGGCCGCGCTCTGATCGGCAAGCGAGTCGGAGATCTGGTGGAGGTGACGACTCCCGCCAAAGTGGTGGAATACGAAGTGATGGAAATCCGCTTCGAGGAATTGTAAACGCATGTTATCGCGCAGGTCATTCCCCCTGGTGTCTCGCTCAACATCAGGCTCCCATGCCCAGGCCCGGTTTGTGTCATGCCGGTAACCATCCCCCTCATCACGCTGTTGACGGATTTCGGCGACCGCGATTATTTCGTGGCCAGTGTGAAGGGCGTCATTCTCAACATCAATCCTCAGGCGCAGATCGTGGATCTCTCGCATCATGTCACGCCGCACGACGTGGAGGATGCCGCCTATCTGCTCAAATCCTGCTATCGTTATTTTCCGGACGGCACCATCCATGTCGCCGTCGTCGATCCTGGCGTCGGCACCACCAGACGCCCGCTGCTGGTATCATCTTCACGCTACTATTTTGTCGGTCCGGACAACGGTCTCTTTACCCACATCTACCAGGAAGAAACGGGTGTGGAAGTGCGGTACCTCGAAAACCGGCAATACCGGCTCGATTCAGAAGGCGCTACTTTCGACGGGCGCGATCTCTTCGCCCCCGCCGCAGCCTGGTTGACCAAAGGACAACCGATCGGGTCGTTCGGCCGGCTCATCCCCAATTACGAACGCCTACCGATTTCCGAACCGTCCTGGGACAAACATGTGATGGCCGGAGAGATCGTCTATATCGATCGTTTCGGCAACCTGATTTCAAACCTCACCGCCTACCATATCCGGGAGGTCCGCGGGGTCACCAAACGGGCCGACCCGTATATCCGCCTCGGCGGCCTGACGATCGACCGCCTGGTGCATAGTTACGGAGAGGGGTCAGCCGATACGCCCCAGGCGCTGATCAACAGTAATGGATACGTCGAAGTGTTCCTGCAGGAAGGTCGCGCGGCCGACCGGTTGAATGTGGCCAGAGGCGCGCGCATCGAGCTCAGTTAAACCCCACCATCTCGGATCCCAGTGAGGCGTCTTTTGCGCTCTATTCCGACCTCCTGGAATTGACAGCTGAAAGTGGCCGGTGCTTTAATGAAATTGTGAGCTCGCAGGCCGGTATGCACGACATGGCCATCACGGAATAGGCTGATCTTCTTGCGTATTTTGTCCGGCATGTGTGAAGCACGCCATTCCGGTTGGTCCTGCATCCCGCCTTCACCGTCCCTGCATACAGGTGTGTCCGTCGTGAGGAATTCCTACCGGCGTACCCGCTTCGCGCGGACCCGGCACCATGCGCGGAGGACGAGACTGTGCTCGGACGACAGATCGACCGATACATACTAAAAGGGAACCGAGTTCCATGAAACGACCTGTGCGATATCTCTCGGCTATCCTGCTCTGTGTCACCGTCGTGGCCTGCACACGCCCGGATCCTCCGGCGCCATCCGCCAAGCCCCAGTCGCCATCAGTCGTCACCAACAGCCAACCGGATATTCAGACGATGCGCATCGATGCATCGCCCTCCCAGCCGGCCCTGACCTTGTCGGCCAGAGTAACCTACGCCGAAGACGGATACTCAAAGATTTCGTCACCTCTTCAGGGCCCGGTGCTCGACGTGCGGGTCAAACTCGGTCAGGCGATCAAGGCGGGAGACGTCTTGATGGTGATTGATGCGGCGGATATCGCGCGTGCCTATGCGGCCTATGTGGAAGAAATTTCAGAGTTGGGGCTCGCCGAACGGAATTATGAACTGACCAAGGATCTGTACGACGCTCAGGCCATGTCCCGGAAGGATCTCGAACATGCGGAAAACGATCTGAATCGCGAGCGAGCCGAATTCAAACAGGCAAAGGAGCGATTACTTTCTCTGCGCGTGCCGGCCGCCGAACTCAGCAAACCCCTCGCGCAACAACAGATCACGTCGCGTTTCGAGCTCCGGAGCCCGTTGACGGGGACCGTCGTCGAACGCAATGTGACGCCGGGCCAAATCGTCGGGACGGCCTCGGACCAGCCGCTGTTCACCGTGGCCAATCTGGATCGACTCCAGGTGGTGGCGGATGTGTACGAGCACGACCTCTCCGGAATCCAGGTCGGCGCGCTCGCGGCCATGACGGTGGAGGCCTATCCCGCTGCCGAATTTCCCGCGAAGATTGCCGTCATCGGCGATGTCGTCGATCCGGCGACCAGAACGATCAAAATTCGCGCGACGGTTTCCAATCAGGACCGGCGCTTGAAGCCGGAAATGTTTGCCCGGCTGACGATCGCAGGCCACACCATGCGCCCGAAAATAATAATTCCCAAGCAGGCGGTCTTGGAACGATCCGGCAAGCAATGGATCGTAGTGGAACTCGGTCCAAGCCGATTTGAGGAGCGGGCCGTGACGATCGACAGTGTGACGGACAATCAGGTGACGATTCGAGCAGGAGTCGCGACCGGAGAACGCATCGTCCTCAGCCCTTCGTCCCTTCACCATCTGGCTGCCGATGACACCTCAGCCGGCGGCGCCTAAACGGGCTCGCGGCAACGGTGTTATAGCGCCGCGACGAGAATCCGGACCAACCCCGACAGATCCTCGGTATCGAGTCCCGCCACCGTCCGATTCGTCGTATTCGTATACGAGGCTTCCAGTGACAGGGTCGTGGGGTGTCCGTAAATCGGGTTGAGATGAAACGCAAACATGCCCCGGCCCACGATACTCTCCGTGTCCATCAACCCGTCGCTCGACTTCGTGCTGGTGTAGCCGCCCATCGCACTCACCAGTAAGCGCTGGCTTTGTTTGTACAGCAGCGACACGGAGGCCATCGGCGTTTGGATCTTTGCGCCGGATCCACTCTGTGTTTCCGTGCGGTAACTCAATGTCGGCGCGAGCGTGAGGGTATTGAGCGGACGATAGGTCGCGACCAGGGTCTGAGCAAAGGTACTGGATTGGGCGCCCCCCCGCATCTCATCGTTCGTCAGAATATAGCTGGATGAGAGCCTGGCATTCCAGGTCAGGGCCGTATAGGCCAGAGCGGCTTCCATACTGTTACTTTGGCTGCGCTGAGCCGTCATTCCCGCAGGGATGTAGCTGCTCGTCAGGGCGCTTCGCGCGTAGGTCAGGCTCAGCTCGGGCCAGGCCGGCTTCGCCAACGCGATGCCGATACGGCTGACGTCCTGTTGAATACGCGGCCGATTCGGCTCCAGGTCCACATTGTTCCAGGTCTGGCCCGATGAACTGCGCAGCTTCGCAATTCCCAGCCCCCATTCCGCCCACATTTCCCGCACCGTCTGATCCGGCGAGTTGAAAAAGGCTTTGCCGGCCGATCGATAGTTGACGCCGTATCGTACCGGACCGTTGGTGCCGGTCAGCGCCATGCGCACCATGCGTTTGGCGCCGTCATCGCGCTGATCGATGCGCGAGGTGAGACCAGCATCGTTGGTCGCATTGTTTGCCACTTCGCCTTCTGCCGTGAGCTGGCCCTTGAGCCAGGTGGAATTGGCGCCGAGCCCTTTGGTTTGGGGGCGTTCAGAATCAGGGACCAGATCTTTCAACCTGGTGGATGTCGCCGGCGGCGCAAAGGACGTCGCCTGAAAGGATGTATGCAAGACCGGCGAGGCAATCGAAAAGGGAATCGCGGAGGTTCCGGATTCACGGGCCGTGTCGCTGAACTGAATGCGCTGGAGCAGGAGTTCCGACTGTTGCTGGTCTTCAGCCCGGACCGAGGATGGTAGGAGAAGTAGCAGGCAGAGGATCCGGATGATCCGGCCCATCGTCATGAAACCGTGCTCGTCGAGGCCACTACGTACAACAGCATGAAATCAAGTGTAGCACTTGATTTTCACGCTACCGGCCGCAGCGGCAGTGTACAAAATCTGTCGAGAGACTGTTCCGGCGTGAACACCGAACAGTCACAGCGGGAGAGTAACAATCAGCAGGACAGACGAGCGATTTTAGCGCGAGGCAGCTGGTTCTTCAGTCGTCTCACGAATGGCACTGTGCAAAATTGCGATCATCTTGGTGAGCTCACGAGGCGAGATCGAAAGGGGAGGGACCAGTGCCATCACATTGCCGAGCGGCCGCAGGAGCAGTCCACGGAGCCGACAGGCCTGCGCCACGCGATGGCCGATGCGATGTTCGGACGGATAGGGTGTTTTGGTTTGACGATCCTGCACCAACTCGATGCCGACCATGAACCCGCACTGGCGAATATCACCCACCTTCGGCAACTCGGCCAATGGTTGTAAGAGACGGCCCAGCAGGCGCGATTTCTTCCGCACCTGCGCGAGCGTGTGTTCGCGGCGGAAAATCTCGAGATTGGCGAGGGCCAGGGCGCAGCCCAGCGGGTTGCCCGTATAGCTATGCCCATGGAAAAACGTCTTCCACTCGTCATACCGTCCCAAGAACGCGCGATAGATCGCTTCCGTCGTCAGCGTCGCGGCCAGCGGCATATACCCGCCGGTCAACCCTTTGCTGATCGCCATCAGGTCCGGCGTCACCCCCTCATGCTGGCAGGCGAACATCTTGCCGGTCCGTCCGAAGCCGGTCGCGACTTCGTCAACGATCAGCAACACGTGGTATTTCGTGCAGAGCTCTCGTACGCGTGCCAGATATCCCGGCGGGGCCACCATCATCCCGGCGGCGGCCTGCACCAGTGGTTCGACAATCACACCAGCCAGCTCGCGATGCCGGGTCTTGAGCAGGCGTTCGAGCGGATCAATGCACGCCATGTCACACGATGGGTAGGTCTTGGCCAACGGACAGCGATAACAGTAGGGCGGGTCGACCTGATGCGTGGGAAAGAGCAGCGGCTTGAAGCGCGCATGGAACAGGTCGATGTTGCCTACACTGACTGATCCGATCGTGTCGCCGTGGTACGCCATTTTCAAATGCGCGAAGGACTGCTTCGGTCCCGCCGCCGGTTGGATTTGTTGCCAGTATTGCACCGCCATCTTGAGCGCCACTTCGACCGCCGTCGAGCCGTTGTCGGAATAGAACACCCGCCGCAGGCCTTTCGGCGCCAGGCGAATGAGTTCGCGAGCCAGACGAATGGCCGGCGGATTCGTGAGCCCAAGGAAGGTGGAATGTGCGATCTGCCGGAGCTGCGCGGTGAGGGCGCGATCCAGCCGAGGATGCCGGTGCCCGTGAAGATTCACCCAAATGGAAGCGGTGCCATCGAGATACTTCCGTCCTTCTGTATCGATGAGATAGGAACCGTTGCCCTTTTCGATGATGAGGGGCGTCTCCTGTTCCCATTCCTGCATCTGCGTGAACGGATGCCACAAATACGCATGATCCCAGGCAGCGAGCGGTTGGCGTGTGGATGGATGTGTCATCTGGTGCGACGATGTGACGCGGCGAGTGCGCGATGTGAATGCGTCAATGCATGAAATGCCGCGCCGCTTGCGGATTATAACGGCGGGCGATTTCTTTGACAACGTTGGGAGCGGTCACTATAATGAACCGATTTTGGGGAACATGAGCCAGGATTTGCAAAGTCTCATCCGAAATTTCTCGATCATCGCCCATATCGATCACGGTAAATCGACCCTCGCCGACCGGCTCCTCGACGCAACTGGCGCAGTCACCGCCCGGGAAGCGAAAGAGCAGATCCTTGATGCGATGGACTTGGAGCGTGAACGCGGCATCACGATCAAAGCTCACGCCGTCGCCATCCGCTACAAGGCTCAGGACGGGAAGACCTATTTACTACATTTGATCGATACGCCGGGGCACGTCGACTTCACGTACGAAGTATCACGCAGTCTTGCGGCCTGCGAAGGCTCGTTGCTGCTTGTCGACGCGACTCAGGGTGTTCAGGCCCAGACCATCGCCAACGTGAACCTGGCCATGGGCAACCATCACACGATTATCCCGGTCATCAATAAGATCGATCTCGCCAGCGCCGACGTCGAAGGCACCAAGCAGCAGATCTCGGATGTGCTGACCTTGGATGCCACCGACGCCATGCTCGTGAGCGCGAAGGAGGGACTCGGCGTGCCGGAGGTGCTTGAGGCGATCGTCAAACGAATCCCGCCACCATCCGGCGATCCGACCCGCCCGCTCAAGGCGCTGATTTTCGATTCCTGGTTCGACAATTATCAAGGTGTGATCGTGCTGACCCGCATCATCGACGGGTCCGTACGCCCGGGCATGAAGATCAAGGTCATGTCGAACGACCGATTGTTCGAAGTGACGGAAGTCGGACAGTTCACCCCGAAGCGCACGAAGGGCACGCAACTCCTGACGGGAGAGGTCGGCTATCTCTGCGCCAACATGAAGGAAGTGGCCGACGTGAAGATCGGCGATACTTTAACCGATGCTGCGCGCCCGACCGACCAGCCCTTCCCTGGGTACAAGGAAGTCAAACCGCTGGTCTTTTGCGGACTCTATTCGACGGACACCGCTCGCTACGAAGATCTGCGCGATGCGCTCTTGAAGTTGCGCCTGAACGACTCCTCCTTCATTTACGAGCCGGAAACCTCGCTGGCGCTGGGATTCGGATTCCGTTGCGGATTCCTCGGCCTGCTCCACATGGAAATCATTCAAGAGCGGCTCGAGCGGGAATACGGGCTGACCCTGATCACCACCGCGCCGACCGTCATCTACCGGATCCTTACCACCAAAGGGGATGTCCTCGAACTGAATAACCCGGCGGAATTGCCTGAACCGAGTTCGATTGAGTCCTTCGAAGAACCGTTCATTCTGGCAACGCTCATTGCGCCGGAACGGTACCTCGGCACATTGCTGCAGTTATGCCAGGAACGGCGCGGCGTTCAACGGAGCATCCACTATCTGGATCCCACGCGCGTCGTCATCACCTATGAATTGCCGCTCAATGAAGTGATTCTCGATTTTTACGACAAGCTCAAGTCCAAAACCCAGGGGTACGCGTCGCTCGATTACGAACTGCTCGGCTACCGCGAGTCGGAACTGGTGCGTTTGGATATTCTGCTCAACGGCGAGCCGGTCGACGCCCTCTCGTTCATCACCCATAAGGAACGGGCCTATCAGCGCGGCCGCCAGGTCGCCGAAAAAATGAAAGAGCTCATTCCCAAGCAGATGTTCGAAATCGCCATTCAAGCGGCCATCGGCAACAAAATCATCGCTCGTGAAACCATCGGCGCCATCAAGAAAAATGTCACTGCGAAATGCTACGGCGGCGACATTTCCCGCAAGCGCAAACTGTGGGAGAAGCAGAAGGAAGGCAAGAAGCGCATGAAAGCGGTGGGCCGCGTGGAAGTGCCGCAGGAAGCGTTTCTGGCCATCCTCAAGGTGGGCGAGGAATGAGCGTGGATCCCAATGCCCGCCCGGAGGAAGTCCCTGCATCGAATACACCGGCGACGCCACCCACGCCTACCGAACCGGCGGCTACTGAACCACGCCTGGTCGTGGCGAACCAGCCGGCCCACAAGTCGATCCTCCGCGAATATGCGGAAGCCATCATCATCGCGATGTTGCTCGCGTTCGCCATCCGTGTCTTCGTGGTGCAGGCCTTCAAAATTCCATCCGGCTCGATGATTCCCACGCTCCTGGTGGGAGATCATATTCTGGTCAGCAAATTATCCTACGGTCTCCAGTGGCCGACGGACTGCAAGTTTCAACCAGGTTTTCCACCGGTCACCTGCTATTCCTCACGCACCGTCATTCCATTCGGATCGATTCAGCGCGGCGACATCATCGTGTTTCGATTCCCCGAGGATGAAGACAAGGACTTCATCAAGCGCGTGATCGGGCTGCCCGGCGACACCATTCAGGTGCGCAACAAGGTGGTGCATATCAACGGGACTCCGTTCGATGACCATGCTTTCACGCAACACACCGATCCGCCCGTCCATGACGGGCACATCAGCCCGCGAGACAATTTCGGCCCGGTCACGGTGCCGGAAGACGCGTACTTCGTGATGGGAGACAACCGGGATCATAGTCTCGACAGCCGGTTCTGGGGATATGTGCGCACGGAAAAAGTGCGCGGCAAAGCATTTCGCATTTACTGGTCGTGGAGCGGCCAAGGATCGTGGACGGAATGGGTACGATGGGAAAGGTTAGGAAAAGCCATCCAGTAGGGCGATCCGGTCATGCCGGACCGTCGAACGGGCATACAGGCGCAGAGGTGGCGGCGGATCACACCGCACTCGGTGCTTATATCCAGCGGTTTTCTAGGGCCAGCGTGCTGGTCATCGGCGATTTGATCCTGGATCATTACGTATGGGGCCGGGTCAGCCGGATTTCTCCGGAGGCTCCCGTGCCGGTTGTGCATGTCGAATCGGAATCACTGAAGCTCGGCGGCGCGGCGAACGTCTTCAACAATATTCTGGCACTCGGTGGCCAGGCAGATATCTGCGGTGTCATCGGGGCGGACGAAAGCGGACGCCTCCTCCTGAAGGAATTGGGTGGGCGTAGGCAGGGACGGGGCGGCGTCGTCATCGATCAAAGCCGGCCGACGACCAGAAAATCACGCGTCGTCGCCCACAATCAGCAAATCGTTCGGTATGACGTTGAACGTCGCAACGAACTGTCCGGCCTCCTGCAGCGGCGCATTCTTCGGTACGTCGAATCACGCCTGAAGGAGCTCTCCTGTCTCGTGGTCTCCGACTATGCCAAGGGTGTCGTCACGGCCTCGCTGATGACAGAGTTGACTCGCTTGGCGGGACAGCGCAAGATCCCCATTGTCGTCGATCCCAAGGTCGAGCATTTCAGCTATTACAAGGGCGTGACCGTCGTCACCCCCAATCATTTGGAAGCCACCCAAGCGGCCGGCGTGCAAGGCGAAGATGACAAGACGATCAATAAAGCCGGGATGGTCCTTCGCCAACGTTTGGGATGCCAGACCGTGCTGGTGACCAGGGGAGAGCGTGGGATGAGCGTGTACCAGGGCCACGGCGACCACTGGCATATTCCCACCCGCGCGAGACAAGTCTTTGACGTGACCGGAGCCGGCGACACAGTGGTCGGGACGCTAGCCTTAGCCCTTTCGACAGGAGCCAGCATGCGGGAGGCGGCCATCCTCGCCAATCAAGCTGCCGGGGTGGTGGTTGGGATGGTCGGCACCGCCACGGTCACGGCCGCCCAATTGGCGGATGCCTTGGGGCACAGCTGAGGTGACACGTTCGGTCACGGTGGTGATTCCAGCTCGGTACGGGTCCTCACGGTTTCCGGGGAAACCGTTGATCGATCTCCTGGGCAAGCCGATGATCCAACATGTCTATGAGCAGGCGAAGGCCTGCCGCGTGGTGGATGACGTGCTGGTGGCCACGGACGACGATCGTATCAAGAGGGCCGTCGAAGGATTCGGTGGCCAGGTCCTCATGATGAGGGAGCCCTATCGCACCGGCACCGATCGCGTGGCGGCCGTCGCCAAGACTCGTGGGGGTGATTGCTACATCGACCTTCAGGGGGATGAAATTCTGCTGCATCCCGACCTGATCACGGACCTGGTCGAACCATTCCTGGCCAGCGACGCGCCGATGGGCACCCTCAAACGGCGGATCGACTCCGACCAGGATTTGCAGAATGCCGGCGTGGTCAAGGTCACGACGGATCGCCAGGGCAATGCCCTCTACTTTTCACGGGCACCGATTCCGCTGGTTCGCGACGATCCGAAACGGTCGGCCGTCCCGGGATTACATTTCATTCATTTGGGTCTCTATATCTATACGCGCGAGACCCTCGCGAGCCTGACGGCATTACCGACCGGGATCCTGGAAGAGGCGGAAAAACTCGAGCAGCTGCGCGCACTGGAGAACGGCATTCAAATTCGCGTCTGGGAAACCTCCCAGATGTCTTTACGCATTGATAGCCCCGAGGACGTGCCGGTCGCGTTGGCTCAACTCCGGGCTCATACCGGCAGAGCGGGAAGCACTCAACCATGACTATTGGCCGCATTCACAAAAAGGTGTCACGATGAGCAAGCTGATCTTTGTGACCGGGGGTGTCGTCTCGTCGCTCGGAAAGGGACTGGCCTCTGCGTCTATCGGCAATCTCCTGGAGAGCCGCGGGTTGAAGATCACCTTTTTGAAGCTCGACCCGTACATCAACGTCGACCCCGGTACCATGAATCCCTACCAGCACGGCGAGGTCTACGTGACAGAGGACGGGGCCGAGACCGATCTCGACCTGGGACATTACGAGCGCTATACCTCGCTCACGCTGACGCGTGAGAACAATTATACGACCGGCCGCATTTATCACTCGGTCATCACCAAAGAGCGGCGCGGTGATTATTTGGGCGGGACAGTGCAGGTGGTGCCGCATGTGACCGACGAGATCAAGCAATGTATCATGCGGACGTCCCAAGGCATGGATGTCACGATCGTGGAGATTGGCGGCACGGTCGGCGACATCGAAAGCCTGCCTTTTTTGGAAGCCATTCGGCAAATTCCCTATGACGTGGGGCGCGACAACGTGCTCTATGTACACCTGACGCTCGTCCCGTATATCGGCGCCGCCGGTGAGTTGAAAACGAAACCCACCCAGCATTCCGTCAACAAGCTGCGCGAAATCGGTATTCAGCCGAACATCCTGCTGTGCCGCACGGATCGCTATCTTCCGCCTGAACTCAAGGCCAAGATCGCCATGTTTTGCAACGTGGAGAAGGATGCGGTCATCACGGCCAAGGATGTGGAAACCATCTATGAAGTGCCGATCGTGTTCCGCAAGGAAGGGCTGGATGAACTGATCGTGCGCCAGCTGAAGCTGGAAACCGGCCCGCCCAATCTGCGTGAGTGGGATGCGATGGTGCAGAAGATCAAGCATCCTAAGCACGAGGTGTCGATCGCGCTGGTCGGAAAATATGCCGGGCTGAAGGAATGTTACAAGAGCCTGGCAGAGGCCCTGGTCCACGGCGGAATCGACCACGAAACCCGTGTGAACGTGACGTGGATCGAATCCGAAGACGTGGAACGGCAGGGGACGGAGCGAATCCTGCGAGAGGCCGATGGCATTCTCATTCCCGGCGGGTTCGGCTCACGGGGAATCGAAGGCAAGATTGTCACCATTCAGTATGCGCGGGAACACCGGATTCCCTTCCTCGGCCTCTGTCTCGGCATGCAATGCGCCACGATCGAATTTGCGCGCAACGTCGCCGGCCTCACCGGCGCGAACAGCGCGGAGTTCGATGCGCAGTCGCCGCATCCGGTCATTCATCTCATGTCAGACCAGCAATCCGTCAACGATAAGGGCGGCACGATGCGGCTCGGAGCCTACGCCTGTAAACTTGGTGAAGGCACGTTGGCGCAAAAAACGTATGGCGTGAACGAGGTGCAGGAGCGGCATCGCCACCGGTATGAATTCAACAATGCCTATCGTGAGCAATTGACGGCGAAAGGACTGATTCTGAGCGGCCTGTCTCCGGATGGCCGCCTGGTCGAGATCGTCGAACTGCAGAACCATCCCTGGTTCCTGGCCACGCAGTTCCATCCGGAATACAAGTCGCGGCCGCATCATCCGCATCCCTTGTTTAGCGGATTTGTGGGGGCGGCGCTACGGCGCAAATGCGGCCACTGAACGGTGATGCTGAAACTGCCTTTCAACAGCGTTCTCGACTCGACACAATCCTCGACGTAGCTCCGCTACGCCTGCGGTTCTGTCTCGTCTGCGGCCTTGCTGAAAGATCAGTTTGAGCATCCCCTGACTTACACGAAACTCATTGGAAACTATGGCGCACGAAGTGAATTTAGGACAGTTTAAGATCGGGGCGGGGCATCGACCGTTTTTGATTGCCGGCCCGTGCGTGATCGAAAGTGAACAGCTCGTCATGGACACGGCGGGACGCATCGCGGACATCACCAAGGCGCTCGGCATGCCTTACGTATTTAAATCTTCCTTTGATAAGGCGAATCGCACCTCCATCTCGTCTTTTCGAGGACCGGGGTTGGAGAAGGGACTGGCCGTCCTGGCCAAGGTCAAGCAGCAGATCGGCGTGCCGATTCTCACCGACGTTCATTCGGAAGAGCAGGCGACAGAAGCCGGCCATGTCGTAGACATACTGCAGATTCCCGCCTTTCTCTGCCGCCAGACCGACCTGTTGATTGCCGCGGCGAAGACCGGCAAGGTCGTGAACATCAAGAAGGGACAGTTCCTGTCACCGCCGGAGATGGGCAACGCCGTCAAGAAAGTGGAAGATGCCGGCAACCAGCGCATCGTCCTGACGGAGCGGGGCTCCTCCTTCGGCTACAACAATCTCGTCGTGGACATGCGATCGTTTCCGATCATGCGCCGATTCGGCTATCCGGTGGTCTTCGACGCGACCCATAGCGTGCAATTGCCCGGCGGAGGCGGCACGAAATCCAGCGGCCAGCGTGAATTCGTCGAACCCTTGGCCTGCGCGGCGGCGGGAGCCGGTTGCGACGGGTTTTTCATGGAAGTGCACCCGGATCCCGATTCCGCCTTGTCCGATGGACCCAACATGGTCCCGCTCCATGCGCTTCATTCACTCCTTGAACGGGTATTACGGATATGCGACGCAGCCGCCCCACAACCGGTCCGGTAACACGCAAGACCAAGAGCTCAGCCGTGCGTTCTGTCACCGTCGATGCGAGCGTGCGCGAGGGTATTCGCGTGCTCGATATCGAAGCGCGCGCAGTGCTCGATCTCAAGGCCCGTCTGGACGAGCGATTCGCCCGAGCCGTGACGCTGCTCTACGAGTGCCAGGGAAAAGTCGTCATTTCCGGTATGGGCAAATCCGGCCTGATCGGGCAAAAAATCGCAGCGACGCTGGCCAGTACGGGAACGCCCTCGTTCTTTCTGCATCCGGCCGAAGGCGTCCACGGCGACCTGGGCATGCTCGCGCGGCGTGATGTGCTCATCGCCATTTCCAACAGCGGCGAGACGCAGGAAGTCCTTCAACTGCTACCGTTCGTCAAACGAATGAACGTACCGGTCGTCGGCATGACGGGAAAGATGACTTCCACCCTGGCGAAAAACAGCGATGTCACGCTGGATGTGTCCGTCAATGAGGAAGCCTGCCCGCTGGGCTTGGCCCCGACTGCCAGCACGACGGCCACGCTCGCAATGGGTGACGC
Source organism: Nitrospira sp. (assembly GCA_022226935.1). Lineage (GTDB taxonomy): Bacteria > Nitrospirota > Nitrospiria > Nitrospirales > Nitrospiraceae > Nitrospira_A. The sequence goes on along the minus strand of CP092081.1, from coordinate 152,451 downwards.
GTTGGCCGTGGCGTTGCTGCAAAAACGCGGCTTCAAACACGACGATTTCGCGCAGTTTCATCCAGGCGGTAGCTTGGGGCGTCGCTTGCTCGTGAAGGTACGTGACCTCATGCAACATGGCGACCATTTGCCGCGCGTGTGTGCCAGCGTATCCGGCGCGGACACCATTCTGGAGATGACCTCGAAGAAGCTTGGTTTGACGACGGTGATCGATGCGAAGGGCGCGCTCTACGGAATCGTGACCGACGGCGACTTACGGCGCTTCATTCAAGCCGGCGGGGACTTCAGCCGAGTCACAGCCCGTGACCTGGCCAGCCGCCATCCGAAGACAATCGGCCCGGACGAATTGGCTACGACTGCCGTGGCAGAGATGGAGCGTTTCTCCATCACGGCGCTCGTGGTCATCGAACCGCCGAATCGCCTGGCGGGAGTGATTCACTTGCATGACCTGCTCAAACACGGCATTGTATAGAGGCGCCATCACGCGCTGCGCGTCCAAGGATCTATGGCAGAAAACTGGAAACAAGCCGGGCTGGTACTGATGCGGTCGGCAGGGCAGGAAAGCAACATCAATCTGCCCAATGTGCTGACGCTCGTCCGGATTCTCTTGATCCCGGTCTTCGTCATGCTGCTCATCGACCCGACGCCGGATCGCGCCCTGGCCGCAGCCATCGTATTCGTCGTCGCAGCCGTGACAGACCTCCTGGACGGGTACGTCGCGCGCAAGACCGGCCAAATCACCAAACTCGGACGCCTCCTGGATCCCATTGCCGACAAACTTCTCGTGCTGTCGGCCTTAATCCTGCTGGTACAGGTCGACCGGGTCAGCGCGCTGGTGGCGATTCTGATCATCGCGCGAGAAGTCGCCGTGACCGGGTTGCGGGCGATCGCGGCCTCCGAAGGATTGATCATGTCCGCCGAAGTCACGGGCAAATACAAAATGGCCCTGCAGGTCATCGCCATCGTTCTTCTGGTGCTGGAAGGCACCGTCGTGGAAACGATCGGCAACCTGCATCTCGCCGGCATCGTGACGCTGTACCTCTCTCTGATCCTGGGATATGTGTCGGGCGCACAATACGTCTGGAGCTTCTGGCGGCAGGTCGGAGCAAAAGGTCTCTAGGTTGGATAATCCGGCGGCAACCACTCGGTGATGGACAGTCCCTGGCTCATCGGCATTCTCATCCTCTTCGCCTATCTCCTCGGCTCGGTTCCTTTTGGAGTCGTCGTGTCACGCCTGTTGGGCGCCGTCGATCCGCGTACCGCCGGCAGTAAGAATGTCGGCTTTACCAATGTCCTGCGCGTGAGCGGGAAGAAGGCCGGTGTGCTGACACTGGCGGGAGACATTGGAAAAGGCTGGCTGGCAGGGTGGGTGGCTACGCTGGTACTGCATCAGGAAGCCGCGATTTTATGGGTTGCCCTGGCGTCGATCATCGGCCATTTGCACTCGATATTCCTTGGCTTGAAGGGTGGAAAAGGCGTGGCCACGGCGTTAGGGGCGGCACTAGGGGTTGCCCCTTGGGTCGGGCTGACACTCATGGTCCTCTGGATCGGCGCCGTGTTCTTGTGGAAGTATTCGTCAGGAGGCGCGCTATTCGCGTTCGGCATGTTTCCGATTGTGGCGCTGCTGTTGCATCGGTCATGGACGTTTATCGGATTTGCCTGTGTTGTCAGCGTCCTGATCTGGATAAGACACAAAGACAATTTGATTCGATTGTGGAGTGGGACAGAATCTCGCATCGGACAGTCAAGTTGACATAATATATATTATCAGACATTACTGCTATGCTGTCTTTTGAGCTGTTGGCTCGCATTCGCAAAGAGCTGTTCCTCACCGGCAGCGCACTGTACGAGACGATTGTCGCCATCGCGGAACGCGTCAACCGCAAAGTCCATGTGTTGCGCCTCCATGGTCAGGCCACGACGATTCTGAACCAGACGCATGCCATTCATCGCCAGATCGGACAACGCGTTGCCGCCCTTGCGGCCAAACCGGCTGCGGGAATCCATCCGGTGGCGCCTGCCGAATTGGCCTCGTTGCACGACGCGATCCGCACCGCTTCCGACCGCATCAAAGGCCACCAAGCCGCATTGCAGCTCGTGGAACGCCAGATCCGGGAGCTCAAGGTCGAGCTCGCTCACGAAGACTTGTTGACGATGCAGCGCGAATTGGGTCTCCGCGACGCCGCCATCGAACGCGTGGTGGTCGCCCGAGGCGCGCCGGTCATCGGCCATCCCATCGGCGAATTCGACTTACCCCCCACGACCCGCCTCGTCGCCGTCTTTCGCGGACCGTTTCTTCTGCCTCTCTCCCATACCATGACGCTTCGTCCAGATGACATCGTCATCCTTGTCGGCCTTCGCCACGACTTGGTCCACTGGCTCCCGCATTTCCAGCATCCGGCCGCGTCGAAATCAGCCTGACCCGCCCTTCCTTTCGCCGTCACGCGAAAATCTGGTATTCTGAGGCGTCGCTAGAGTGCTTCGGTATCGCCCTCGGAGCTTGCCTCAAGATGAAAACACCGCTGTCATGTTCCCCCGTGCTGTTGCTTGGACTTGTTCTCGCCGGATCGTTTCTTGGAAGTCCCCTCTCCACCGTTGCCGCAGCCGACGTCGTCTCCACGCCACGCCCCGTGTCGCCGGGATTGCGCTTGCTGGAAGAGCTGCAGACCGTCATCACCGACCTGGCCGAGCAGGCTAAGCCATCGGTCGTCAGTATCTTCCCGATCCAGGCCACCGGACGATCTCGAGACGGAGGAGAGCGGGTTCCCAGCTCGACCGGGTCAGGGTCCGGCGTCATTGTCGATGCCGCCGGCCACATCATTACGAATAATCATGTGGTAGGCGATGCCGGGGAAGTCGAGGTTCGCTTCTCAGACAAAACGAAGTTGTTTGCGCAGGTGATCGGCAAGGATCCGGACACCGACCTGGCCGTGCTCAAAGTCACTGCCGACCATCCCCTACCCGCCGCTCATTTCGGTGATTCGTCCGGCGTGAAGGTCGGCCAATGGGTGCTGGCGGTCGGGAATCCCTTCGGATTGGATCGCACCGTGACGCTGGGCGTGGTCAGTGGGATCGGACGCGAGAACATCAATCTCTCCCGCTACGAAAATTTTATCCAGACTGACGCGTCGATCAATCCAGGCAATTCCGGCGGGCCGCTGTTTGATCTCCGAGGGGACATCATCGGCATCAATACCGCCATTATCAATTTTGCGCAGGGCATCGGTTTCGCCATCCCGTCCAACATGGCCAAGCAGGTCATGAATCAGCTGATCGCCAAAGGCAAAGTCGTGCGAGCCTGGTTGGGTGTCGGGCTACAACCGCTGACGCCGGATCTGGCCAGCAAGTTCGGCGTGGATGAGAACGAAGGCGTGCTGGTCAATGAAGTGTTTGAACGGGATCCGGCGGCATTGGCCGGCATCAAGCCGGGAGATGTCATTACGAAGGTCGATGGGGCGCTTGTGGATACCCCGAACAAACTGTCTCGCCTCGTTGCCGCTTTGGACCCTGGGTCGACGACACGTGTCGAAGTGGTCCGCGACGGGAAACGCCTCAATCTCCAAGTCGCCCTGAGCGAGCGCCGAGATACGGTGGTTACGGCCTCGTTGCCGCAGAGCCGGACCGACCTAAAATTGGGCATCGATGTGCAGGACTTGACGGCCGGTCTGGCGGAAAAGTTTCGCTTGAATGAAAGCCGTGGCGTGCTGATCTCAAAGGTGGACGCGGGAAGCCTTGCCCAGGCCGAGGGATTGCGGGAAGGCGATCTGATCAAGGAGGTCAACCGCGTCGACACCGGCACGGTCGGAGAATTTACCGTCGCCGTTGCCAAGGTCAAACGCGGCGACACAATTCTCCTGCGCGTTTTACGTGAAGGACGCGCTTTTTATGTCGTGCTGAAACCAGCCGACCACTAGCCGCCTCCGCAGAGTCGCATCGCCTCACAGGGAAAGTGGCTGATCAATGGGCCACTACCCCGTGGCGTTCCGCCTTGTGCTCTTCAACGATGCGACCGGCCAGGTCTCGCGGCACCTCCTCATAGTGTGCGAATTCCATCACATAACTGCCTTGTCCTCCGGTCAGCGAATTGAGTGATGGAGCATAGCTGATCATCTCTGCCTGAGGCACGAGAGCCTTCACGGTTTCCATATGGCCGCTGGCCTCCACCAAGACAATTCGCCCACGCCGGGCGTTGAGATCTCCCAGCACCGCGCCGACGCACTCAGCCGGAACGTCGACCTCCACAGTCATGAGCGGCTCAAGCAGGACCGGATGGGCCGCTTCCATGGCCTTTTTCACTCCCATCGATCCGGCGATCTTGAACGCCATTTCAGACGAATCGACCACATGGTATGAGCCGTCGTAGACGGTCACCCGCACATCCACGGCGGGATATCCCGCCAATGGGCCTTCATGCAGCGCCTCCACGACCCCCTTCTCGACGGCCGGCACAAAATTGCGCGGAATGGCGCCGCCGACGATTTTATTCTGAAATTCAAATCCCTGGCCGCGCGGGAGCGGACCGACTTCCACCCAGCAATCTCCATATTGGCCGTGGCCGCCGGTTTGCTTTTTATACTTTCCCTGCGCCTGCGCCACACTGCGAATCGTTTCGCGATAGGGAATTTTCGGAGCATGGAGCGTCACGTCCGCGCCGTACTTCCGATGCAGTTTTTCCAGGGCGACGTCGATATGCAATTGGCCCATTCCGCTCAGCACCATCTCTTTCGTTTCCATGTGCCGGACAAACTCCAAACTGGGATCTTCTTCAATCAACTTGTGCAATCCGACACTCACCTTTTCGATATCAGATTTGGATTTGGGCTCGATGGCAAACGACATCACCGGCCGCCCAAGTGGAATGCCGGGCAACCGAATCGGAGCGTGCTCATCACACAGCGTATCGCCGGTTAAGCTGTCTTTCAGCTTCCCGATTGCGACGATATCGCCGGCCACCGCGCGTGAGACAGGCGTATACTTTTTCCCGAAGATCGAAAATAGATGGCCACCGCGTTCCCGCACCTGCCTTGTCGCATTGTACAGACTGCTATCCGCCTCCAAGGTTCCTGAATACAGCCGCACATACGATAGACGCCCGACAAACGGATCGATGATGGTCTTGAACACCAGTCCCGAGAAGGGGGCGGTCGCCACCGGCTCTCTCATGACGGGCTGCGAACCCTCAGTGAGTCCGATCCCCTGAACGGGCGCGATCCGAGCTCGAGCGCTCGGTGACGGCATGAGGTGAAGCAGGTCCTGTAGCAATGTCTCCACCCCCACGTTGCGCAGCGCCGATCCTCCGACCACGGGAACCAGAGCTCCTCGTTGAACGCCGGCCCGCAATCCCTCCAGCAAGGCTGTATCCGTTAATGTCCCCTCGTTCAGGTATCGTTCAAGCAAGGCCTCGTCGCTTTCGGCGACCATCTCGATCAAGCGGCGGCGAGCCTGGTCGATCCGGTCGCGCCATTCGGACGGAAGCGCAGATGGCTCTCCCTGAGGTCGATCCGGCCGCCCTGTCACGACGCAGTTCTGAAGCAAATCCACGATGCCCTCCAATCCCGCGCCCTCTCCATTCGCGAGGATCAAAGGGACCGCAGGCATCTCCAGGTCCTTCGTCACCTGTTCAAATGTCGTCGCGAATGTCGTTCTCTCCTTATCCAGATCATTCACGAAGACCACGCAGGGCAGGCCGGCCTCCCGGATGAGAGACCAGAGGCGCTCCAGGTCACTGCGTACCCCCGTGGCCGCATTCACGACGAGCACGACCCCATCCGCGACACGCAATGCCGATCGCACTTCGGCCATACAACTCGGGGATCCCGGGGTATCGAGGAGATTGAGCACGCTACCGTTACAGAGGCAACGAACGATGCTGGTGTGGAGTGACGTCCGGTGATGGATTTCTTCCGGCTCAAAATCGGAGATGGTTGTGCCGGCCTGGATAGATCCGGGAGCAGAGAGGCTACCTGCGCAGCAGGCGAGCGCTTCGACGAGTGAGGTTTTTCCCGATCCCGTGTTCGAGACGACAGCCACATTCCTGATGGATTCGGTGAGGGGAACATTCATCATGACCTCCTCCGGTAGTCGGCGGCCGCTGTGGCCTGGTTAGAAAGAGACCTGTGGGCGACACCATCCTTTCTTCATGCGTCCGAGTTCGTCCCGTGGTGACAGGCATGAGTGCTGCGAGCGGAGTCCGTTACGCTGTTGAGGCCTCTCCGCCGAGCCATCCTTGGTCGGCGAAACTGACATACCGGCCGTCTCCCACGATAAGGTGATCCAGCACCTGAATGCCCAGCAGCGCGCCCGCCGAAACGAGCCTGGCCGTCAGCACACGGTCCTCCTGACTTGGGGTAGGATCTCCGCTGGGATGATTATGGAGAAAAATGACTCCGGCGGCTGACGCCCGCATGGCGGGGATGAAGACTTCCCGCGGATGCACAATGCTTAGCGTGAGACTGCCCTCAGAAATCGTCACGTCGCGAATGACCTGATTTTTGGCATCCAGCAACACCACAGCGAAAATTTCATGCCGCAGGTCCCGCAAGCGCGCGTGGTAATGCTTAAACAAATCCGCGCTGGAATTGATCCGCGTGCCGGTCGTCAATGGCGCCGAGACGGCGCGTTTGCCCACCTCCACCGCCGCCTTCAATTGCGCGGCCTTCGCCGGCCCGACCCCCGGAATCGCGCAGAGTTCTTCAGTGCTGCAATGCAATAGCCCGACAATGCCTCCTACACGGCCGAGCACCTCCATGCCGACATTGACGGCCGACGCATCCTGCCGTCCCACGCGTAAGAGAATCGCCAGTAATTGCGCGTCGGACAGGCTTTCGGCGCCCTCGCTGAGCAATCGTTCGCGCGGCCGTTCAGTTTTCGGCCAATCCCCGATTCCACGACCTGCCTTTTTGCGCGTCATATCCTCATCCACGACAAAAAAATGTCAGCATGCACGATTTTGTGCCGGAGACTTGACGCCTGGCGCATGTCATGTAGGGCACTTTCATTAGATAACCTATTGAAATATCACAACTTGACATTTTGGTGCAGCTCTTGCTTGAGAGCAGATACAGCTGTAAACGTCAACACCCAGGAGGAAACAATGGAATGTCCGAAGTGCAAAGGCATGATGATGTTGGAACGATTCTCAGACTTCTTTCTCATTTTCTATGCCTGGAAATGCATCAACTGCGGAGCCATCATCGACCGAACCATTTCGGCCAATCGTAGAAAGAGCCTCGCCGCTCGCGACGCGCAGCCCGTGGCGACCCGCTAAGCGCGGCTCTCTCGCTCTGTTCTTAGTGTGTGATGTGGCGGTGTGACGGCCCAGGATTTGGCCACCTCCTCAGCCCGCTTGAACCGAGTCTTGGTGTCGCCCGATTATAGCGAGCCTCCTTTTGCGCGTCAAAGCGCGCGAACTCCTCCTTGACGTCTACAGCGCTCCCCGCCCCGCGGCGGGGAGAAGACCTTTCGGCTCACGGCCGCTCCCCACCGCTTCCAGTTACCTTGACCCCTTCAAAAACGCTGTGTTACATTCTCTCACTTCTTAGCCAGAGACGAATGGCTCTCACCTGAATACGATCATGCGCGTCATCGCTGGGCTTCATCGGGGCCGACGATTGGTGGGTCCCAAGGGACAGGCCATCCGCCCGACCTCTGACCGCGTCAAAGAAGCTCTCTTTTCTATTCTGGGCGAACGCATCACGGGGGCTCGCGTACTCGACCTCTATGCGGGGACCGGCTCGATCGGCATTGAGGCCTTGAGCCGCGGGGCGGCGCACGCGACGTTCGTGGAAGCCGATCGTGACGCGTTACGCCTGGTCCACTCGAATCTTCGGCAATGCGGGTTGGAACAGTCCGCCAACATTTGCGCCTGTCAGGTGAGTCAGTTTTTTCGCCGCGGCACGCAATGGTCTGGCCCCTATGACGTGGTCTTCTGCGATCCCCCCTATCAACTCACGCCTGAATTGATTGCCCTCGCGGCAGAATGGCGCGCCGGTTGGCTGGCCGACGACGCCATCGTCGTCCTGGAACATGGACGGAAAGCGAATATTCCGTCCGTCCTGGGGCCGCTCTCGCAGGTGAAGCGCTACGACTACGGCGACACCGCGCTGACCCGCTTTCACCTCACGCCGAGAGAAGTCCACCTGGCATGAAGACCGCCGTCTATCCCGGTACATTCGATCCGATCACGCATGGACATAGCGATATCATCCGGCGCGGATTCCGGATGTTCGAGCGGGTCATTGTGGCCATCGCTCCCAATCCAGGCAAGCATCCGCTGTTCAGCACGAAGGAACGATTGGACATGGTGCGCCTCGTCACCAAGGATCTCCCGAACCTGGAGGTCACGACCTTCGAGGGACTGTTGGTGGATTTTGTGCGCACCAGCGGCGCCCATGCTATTCTGAGGGGACTCCGCGCAATTTCTGATTTCGAGCACGAGTTTCAAATGGCACTGGTCAATCGAAAACTAGCGGAAACCGTCGAGACGGTCTTCCTCATGCCCAGCGAAGAATATTCCTATCTCTCTTCCACCATCATCAAGGATGTCGCCAGCCACGGCGGGTCGCTGCAAGATTTTGTGCACCCCGAAGTGGCGCGGAGGCTCCAAGAACGAATTCGGAGTTTCAAAGGATGAAACTGGCAGCCCGTGTCGGACGCATTGTGCCCTCCCCAACCCTGAGCATTACCGCCACCGCCAAAGCCATGGCGGCGCAAGGCATCGACGTGATCGATTTTGCTTCCGGTGAACCGGACTTCGATACGCCGGAACCGGTGAAAGCTGCGGCCGAAGCCGCCATTCGCGCAGGCTTTACGAAATATACGCCTTCATCAGGCATCGACGAACTGCGCAACGCCATCGCGGACAAGTTGAAAGAGGAACAAGGACTTTACTATGACAAGTCCCAAATTCTGGTGTCTTGCGGCGCCAAGCATTCCCTCTACAACGTCGCGGAAGCCCTGTTGGAGGCGGGCGATGAACTGATTATCCCGGTCCCCTTCTGGGTGTCATATCAGGATCAAACCCTGCTGAACGACGCTACGCCGGTCCTGCTGCAGACCGAGGAACGGGATGGGTACACGATTTCACAAGACGCGCTGGAAGCCGTCATCACCCCGCGCACCAAAGCGATTATTGTCAACAGCCCCTGCAATCCCACCGGTGCCACGTACGACCGGACCACGCTGGAACGTATCGCCGCCGTCGCCTTGCGTCATGACCTCGTCATCATTTCAGACGAGATTTACGAGAAGGTGTTGTACGACGGAATGCAGCACATCAGCATCGCCAGCCTGAGCCCGGAAGTCGCAGCACGCACAGTGGTCATCAACGGGGTCTCGAAAGCCTATGCAATGACCGGCTGGCGCATCGGCTATGCCGCAGGTCCGAAGCCGTTGCTGACAGCGATGGCGAATATCCAAAGTCAAAGCACCTCGAACCCCTGCTCCATTTCGCAAAAAGCCGCGGTGGCGGCGCTCCGTTTGGGAAACCCCTTTACCACCGTGATGGTCGCGGAATTCGATCGCCGGCGTCGCCTTATGGTCGAGCGCCTCAACAACATGCCCGGTATTACTTGTCGCATGCCGACCGGCGCATTTTATGCGTTTCCCAATGTGAGCGGCCTGCTGACCAAGCGCTGGAAAGATCAACCTATCGGCTCGGCGGCGAACCTGGCGACTTATTTACTCAACGAAGCGCAAGTGGCGTTGGTGCCTGGTGAACCGTTTGGAAGCGACGTCCATATCCGGCTATCCTACGCCACCTCGATGGAAGCGATCGAACGCGGGTTGACCCGCATCGAAGCCGCCGTTCGTCGGCTGTCTTGATCAACAGGGTCTCGACACCTCGGTCCCTTGACTCCTCGAGACATGATGTTATCAGGGAGAGGTTCTGCAGCTGACGGATCGAGCCAACCAACACCGAGTGACGCCATAGGAGGAGGAGACCCGTGCCAATCTATGAGTATCAATGTTCCAGCTGTGCACACCGCTTCGAGGTGAAGCAAAGCATCAAGGATGAGCCTATCAAGGAATGTGTGCGTTGCGGAAAGGAAGTAACGAAGCTGATTTCGCCCCCGGCCATTATGTTCAAAGGCAGCGGATGGTATATCACCGACTACTCGGACAAAATGAAACCGGGAGGCAGCGATACGTCAGACAAGCCGGCAGCAACTGGGACAGACAAGGCGAAAACTCCGGCCTCGTCGGATGCCACAAGCACCAGCCCGGCGTCCACGTCGACGCCTGCAGCGCCGGCCGCCACGACACCCAGTGCTCCATCTTCGAGCAGCAGCACGAGCACATCCAACGCCAGTGCAGCAGGGTCTCCGTCGTCCACGTCATCTCCCAGTAAATCTTGACCGGCTCCTGCCTTCCCACGAAAAGAAGACTCACGCCGCTCGATCGTTCTGACGTGGGCCTGCGGAAACGGTTGGCCGGCCTGGCAGGCTGACTTGAGCAGGCTTATCGAAGCTGGACGGATTTGGGTTTCTTGACGGTCGAGGATTTGGCAGCGGATTTCGACGTCGCTTTCGAGGGCGCTTTGACCGGCTTCTTCACCGTCGTTTTTGCGGCAGGCTTGACCGCAGGAGTCTTGGCGGCTTTCACAGCGCGCTCCTTCGCTGCGGCAATCGTATGCTCCAAGCTCGCAATCATCGCCGACTTTTCTTTGTTCACTCGCGTGAGATCTTCGACACGAATTTGCAGCTCTTCTTTGGCCTTATTCGCGGCGTTGAGCTGATTCTGTAGGAGCGCCTTATCCGCTGCAGCCTGTTGCGCTTCCGAATGCAGTTGTTCGATTTGGGCCTGGAGCGCCGGCGGCCAAAAGTCACAGCCTGCCAGCAGCAGCATACTGCTGAACCCGAGCATCGACAGTCCCATCAGCACGCGACGTGAACGAATGAGCATAAGTGGTCCTCCCATGTGGGTGAATTATACCCACAACGCACCATCAAATCATGATGAAAGTGTGTATCCCTGTTGAGCGAGAGCTTCACGGATCCGGTCCGTCGACAACACCCCTGCCCGCAGCACGCGCGGTTGCTCACGTGCGTCCACGATGGTCGACGCAGATCCACCCGGCGTGCGCCCGCCGTCCAGAATCAGATCGAGAACAGGGCCGAGCGTTTGCTGGACAGACTCTGCCTGATCGAGAGGCGGTTCGGATGACCGATTGGCGCTGGTCCCCGTCAGCGGACCAGTCCGATTGAGCAAGCGCTGCAGCGTCGCCAGCGGTGACCATCGAACCCCGATCGTGCCGGTGCCCGCCGTCAATAACGGTGACAAGCCGGCCGCAGCGGGAAACACGATGGTCAAGGGGCCCGGCCAAAACAGATCCATCAGCACAGCGGCAGCCGGAGGGATTGAGGAGACCAATGTCGACAACTGATCGCGGCCGCCGATGAGCACGAGAATCGGCTTGTCGTCCGGCCGGCCTTTGGCATCAATCAGCCGACGCACCGCACCCGCATCGGTGGGGCGAACCGCTAAGCCATAATAGGTTTCAGTCGGCAGTGCGATGACCCCCTGCGCAGCCAATACACGTTCGACTTCCGGCAGGATGCTGTCGCAGGTTTCGTCGATGAAGGGAAGAACCAGAGCCATGTTGCGGCCTGTCGAGCCCGGTTCAAGACTGGCGTGGAAGGGCGCGGTGTGCGATGTCTGTGCGATAGTGGCGTCCCTGGAAGCTGATCCCCGGCACAGCCTGATAGACCTGCGCTCGCGCTTGGAGTAACGACGGAGCCCAGGCCGCCACGGCCAACACCCGTCCCCCGGCCGTCACCACCTGCCCTGCTTCCCTTTTGGTGCCGGCGTGAAATACCGCAATGGGTGACGTACCGGACTGCGCCGGCAAGCCTTGAATAGGGAACCCCGTCTCATAGGACCCGGGATAGCCCGGTGAGGTCATTACCACACAGACAGCGGTGTCCTGCCGCCATTCAACCTGAAGCTCGTCGAGGCGATGTTCAACCACCGCTTCCATCACATCGATCAGATCGGTCTTCAGCAAGGGCAGCACGACTTCCGTTTCCGGATCTCCCATGCGCGCATTGAATTCCAACACGTAAGGCGTACCGTTCACGATCATGAGGCCCGCGTAGAGCACGCCCTGGAAAGGGCAGCCCAGACGAGCCATTGCATCCACTGTCGGTTGCAGCACCTGCCGCGTCACCTGATCGCGTAGCGCAGCCGTCGCAATGGGAGCCGGAGCGTAGGCGCCCATGCCGCCGGTATTGGGTCCGGCATCCCCATCACCGATGCGTTTGTGATCCTGCGCCGGGATCATCGGCACGACGGTGTTTCCATCGGTAAATGCCATGATGGTCAGCTCTTCGCCGTCGAGAAACTCTTCGATCAACACCCGTTGGCCGGCCTGGCCGAAGACGGATTTTTCCATGGCGTCGCGGACCGCTTGTTTGGCTTCCTCGCGGGTCGTCGCCACCACCACCCCCTTGCCCTGCGCAAGGCCGTCGGCCTTCACGACAATGGGAACGGGTTGAGCATCCAGATAGGCCAGCGCCTGATCCATCTGCTCGAAGCTGCGCGAAACGGCCGTCGGGATGCGATTGGCAGCCATGATGTCTTTAGAAAAACTTTTACTGGACTCCAACCGCGCAGCAGCCTTCGTAGGACCGAAAATTTTCAAACGCGCTTTTCTGAATTCATCAGCAATACCAAGGGCCAACGGCGCCTCTGGACCAACGACGGTCAAATCAATCCCTTCCTTCAGCGCAAAGGCCTTCAGCCCGGCAATGTCATCCGCCTTGACCGGCACGCAGGTCGCCAGTCCCTCGATGCCGGCATTGCCCGGCGCGCAAAAAATCTGCGGCTTCCGCGGACTCTGCGCAATCTTCCAGACCAGCGCATGCTCGCGTCCACCACTGCCGACAACCAGAATCTTCACAGTTCAACCTTTGCTTTCAGTGATTAGCATTCTGTGAGGGCGTTCAAACGGGTCGTCCAACGAGGCCGCAGGCGAGAAAAAACCGGAGGCGTAGCCTGCTGGCTACGTTGAGGATTTTTTCGAGCCGAGAACGAAGTTGGAGGCCCGTTTCAACGTCTCTCAATGGCGGAAGTGGCGCATGCCCGTCAGAATCATCGCCATCCCATGCTCATCCACCGCCTTGGTCACTTCGGCGTCACGGATGGATCCACCGGGCTGGATCACACAGGTGATACCGGCTTCTGCCGCCGCGTCTATACCATCCCGGAATGGGAAGAATGCGTCGGACGCCATGACACAGCCCTTCACGGACGACTGGGCTTTCATTGCCGCCAATTTCACCGAATCCACCCGGCTCATCTGCCCCGCGCCGATGCCGACGATTTCACCCGGCCGCCCGTAGATGATGGCGTTCGACTTCACATGTTTGCAGACCACCCAGGCAAATGCGCAGGCTGCATATTCCTGCTCGGTCGGTTTGCGTGAGGTCGGCACAGCGAGCGTCTTGATGTCTTTGATTGCACCGAGATCCCGATCCTGAACGATCAATCCGCCGACCAACTTCTTGAGGTCATACCCTTCGGCTGTCGCCTTGCTGAGCGGGCCGACATCCAGCAGGCGAATGTCTTTCTTGCGCTTGAGCTCCGCCAGCGCGTCCTCCGCAAAACCCGGCGCGATCACGACTTCGACAAATGTGGAGGTGATCTCCTTCGCCGCCGCCAGATCCACCGGGCGGTTGAACGCGATTACCCCGCCGAACGCCGACACGGGATCCGTCGCGCGCGCCTTCACATAGGCTTCCACCGGTGTGGCGCCGAGGGCGCAGCCGCAGGGATTGTTGTGCTTGATGATCGCCACCGCGGTCTCGTCGAATTCCTTCACGAGTTCGAGCGCCGAATTGGAATCGAGGAAATTATTGTAGGACATGGCTTTGCCATGCAGGATTTTCCCGCGCGACACTGCCGGCTCCTTGGCGTTCAGTTCACGATAAAACGCGCCCTGCTGGTGCGGATTTTCGCCGTAACGCAGCGTCTCCACGCGCTCGAACTGCAGCGACAGAATGGCGGGAAACTTGACCTCGCTCCCCTGCACCTGCTTTTCGAGATAGCCGGCGATCAGACTGTCATACTGCGCCGTGTGCTGAAACACCTTCATGGCCAGTTCGCGGCGTAACGCCGGCGTCACGGAACCGGCCTTTACGGCCTCCAGCACGCGGGTGTAATCAGAGGGGTCGACCAAGACGAGCACATCTTCATGGTTCTTCGCGGCGGAGCGCAACATGGAGGGGCCGCCGATGTCGATGTTCTCGATCGCCTCCTCGAACGGACAATTGGGCTTGGCGATCGTCGCTTCGAAGGGATACAGATTCACCACGACCACATCGATGTTGCCGATGCCGTGCTGTTGCATCTGCTTGACATGGTCGGGAACGCCCCGACGCCCCAGCAAGCCGCCGTGGATTTTCGGGTGCAGCGTTTTCACGCGGCCGTCGAGAATCTCCGGAGACCCCGTATAGGCAGCCACATCCGTGACCGCCACGCCCGCATCACGCAAGGCTTTGGCGGTTCCGCCCGTGGACAATATTTCTGCGCCGAGCGCAGCCAAACCCCTGGCCATCTCGACCACTCCGGTCTTGTCAGAAACACTGATCAGTGCCCGCGCAATGCTGGCCATGATGAACTCCTTCAACTATGGATATCGTGTGGGTGGGATCACATTGGACGAAAAAACGCCGTGACAATAGCAGATGCCTCGACGCCACTGCAAGCCGATTGAGTATGGCCTCACCCCGTCGGCGCAGCCTCGGAATCCGAGGAGAGAATCAGGAACAGCTCCGTCACCGAGATCCAGGCTAGCATGAGCTCCAGCGATGTGATACCCTTTGCAATTCGTGATGCGGCAGCCTGGCGCTGCCAAAATAGGAAGTCAAGTAACACTCGAAGTCTTCAACCGCACCACATCCTGTGGCGTACGACGCCATAGCGAGGCCTCGTCCCCGAGGCGATGATAAGGGCTGGCGCATGTCGCGCGGAATCATTTTCGGCGTAGGGCTATTTGCACTCACACTATTGGCGCTCATTTGTATCCCTCGACACCTGCCGGTGACGTCGTCGGCCACAGGGCATCCCTCATTCAGTGCTCAAATTGAAAACGGCCACCTGACGCTCTCCGGAGCGATGGGAAGCGAAGAAGCCAAAGTCGCCGCCGTCGCACGTGCGCAAGAGCTCGCCAAGAACCTCAAGTTACGTGTCACCGACAATCTCGATGTTCTAGAAGAAGGCGGAGCCGCGGCGTGGGAAGCCGCCGTGCCTGCCTTGCTCACCCAGGTAGCCGCCCTGCATCAACACCAAGCCAGTCTCACGGTCGCGGGCCAGACGGCGACCGTCAAGGGGGCCGCCGCGAACGCGGACGCCAAAACGAAACTCGTGCATGAGATGAGCTCGCTGCTCGGCAGCGCGATACATGTGCAGGACCAGGTGACCGTCGCCTCGGCCGGCCACACCTCCCCGTCATCGGCACCGACGCTGGCATCTACCCCTCCGACTTCGCATGCGTCTCGCGCACAAGTGCAGGCAAGTTTGGATGAGATCGTGCGCGGAGAACATATCGCGTTTGAGAGCAACAGCGCCGTGCTCACCCCTAAAGGACGAGCGGTCATCGATAAGATCATTCCCGCGCTCAAGCGCTCGCCTGAAGCGGTCATCGAAATCGGCGGCCACACCGATTCCTACGGCGACCCCGACTACAACCTCCAGCTGAGCCGGACGCGAGCCGAGTCGGTTCGGCAATATCTGGCCGATCATGGGGTGACCAATCGATTGACCGCCGTAGGGTATGGCGCCTCCCGTCCCCTGAGCCAGGACCGGACGCGCGCCGCATCCAAAAAGAACCGGCGGATTGAATTTCGTGTGAAAGAGGAACGGTGAACGTATGGGAGCCTTCATTCTGCAAATGATCGGATGCTTACTGGTGGCGGCGACCATCGGGCTCATGATGGGCTGGCTGTTGCGGAGTTTTGCCACGTCGGAGAAACGCCAGCAGTTGTCCGAAATCGCCACCCGGCTCCGCGGTCGCGAACATGAATTGGACACTCTCAACCATGAGTTGAAAGTGCGCACTTCCGCCGTGCAGATGCTGGAAGGCAAGATGATCACCTCCGAAGCGGCGCTCAAAGATTTGACCGCCGATCTCGCCACGAAGGTCGAACAACTCTCGGCGCTGCAGACCGAACTCCGGGAAAAAGGGGTGCACCTCCATGCGGCCGAGCGCGAACGGGATACGCTCAGGCGGGAAGTCGAGGCTGCAGAAAACAAGTTCAAGGCGCAACAGGCCGGCTTCGCCGACATGCAGTCGCAGATGGAAAATGCGGAAGACGTGTTGGTCAGCCGGGATCAGGAAATCGCCACACTGAAAACCTGGGTGGAGCAACTCGCGCCGAAGGATGCCGAAATCGCCCGCCTGCGCGCGCGTACCGAAGAACTGGAACCGTTCCAGGAGCGAACCAGGCGATTGGAGCGCGAACTCGAGCAGGATCGCGCGCGCGCATCGGCCGCGATCCAGACGAAAGACAAGGAACTCTCCCGGCACCAGACACACATCGGTGAAATGGAGGCGGAACTCGCTCGCCTGCGAACTCAGAACCAAGAAGACCTCACGCGCTTCACCGAAACGCTGCAACAGCGGGATCAGGATATTCAACGCCTCCGAGCCACGGTGGAAGAACTGGAAGTGTTCCGCGGCGAGGTCGAGAAGAAGGAGATTCAACTGCGCGAAGCGGAAGAACGGCGGGTGATGGAGGTCAGCGAACGGGAAGAAGAAATCGGCGCGCTGCGCAAGCGGCTGGTGGAATACCGCGTCGCCCAGCGGCACCAAGCGCAGGCCAAATCGACCAGCCCAGCCGAAGCGGGGGCACACAGCGCTTCGACCGCCGCACGCGGTACCGGAAAATCACGCGCCGCCCAGAAAGACGATCTCAAGCAGATTCATGGGATCGGACCGGTGATGGAGCGCGTGTTGAATCGCATGGGCATGTTCACGTTTCGCCAGATCGCCGAATGGAAGGAGCAAGACGTCGAACATATGGCCTCGGAACTCAACACGTTCCCGGATCGCATCCGCCACGACAATTGGATCGCGGGCGCCAAGGAACAACATTTTCTGAAATACGGTGAGGAACTATAGTCCGTCCCGACCAGGCCGCCCGCTCCCTCCTCGCTGCTATTCCAGATTTTTTCTGCTGCCCGCTGTGTCGATCCATTCGGATACCCTGCATGATTACGTCCACCTTCTGCCTGCTGTCGGGAGTCGGCCTGCGCACGGAACGGCGGTTCTGGGGAGAAGGCGCTTGTACGTGGGATGACTTTGTGTCGACCCGCGACCTGGACGGGCTCAGCGCCGCCAGAAAGTCCCTCTTCGACCACCGAATCATCGAGGCGCAAGACCGATTCGCGCGACAGGATAGCCATTACTTTGCGAAAACCCTGGCCGCTCGTCACCAGTGGCGTCTCTATGAATGGTTGCGGGAACGGGCGCTCTATCTCGATATCGAGACCGACTCGTTCGGGCAGATCACGGTGGTGGGATTGTATGGCCGGGGACTCTACACCGCGCTCATGAGAAACGAGTCGCTGAGCCTGCTTCGCCTGAGAGAGGCATTGTCTCAATACGATCTCCTGGTGACCTTCTGCGGCTCGACGTTCGATCTTCCGATGTTGCGGGCGCAGTTTTCGGACCTGACTTTCGGCCAGCCCCACATCGATCTTTGTGGCATCGGCCGGCAGTTGGGGTATCGCGGGGGACTCAAGTCCATTGAGCGTCAGATGGGCATTAGTCGCATGCCTATGCTGCAAGGATTTTCGGGAGAAGATGCCGTCCGCCAATGGAACCGGTGGCGGCACCAACGCGATGAAAGCGCGCGGGACCTCTTGCTCGCATACAACGAAGCCGATTGCGTGAACCTGCAACCCCTCGCGGACGCGTTGTATTGCCGGCTGGCCGTGGCGTCAGGGCTCGAGGAGATCCGGCTTCAGCGCGGGATGGATTGCACCCGAATACCGTAGGAAACTTGAGGGCCTCATGCTTGATAGACTTGCCTTCCACTACTCGTCCAGACTTGGACGCAAGAGGTATGGCCCATAGACCAACGCGAACAGGAGATACGCGCCGCTCCAACAGAACGCGGCAGCACCGAGTACGAGGCCGGTCGGCAGGCCGGTACCCGCCCCGAACACTCGCAGGATGGCCCCGCAGGTGACCAGCCCATACATGGCGACCGTTGCCGAGTCGGCATGCCTCGCGCGCCCCGTATGTCCCAGACTCGCGCGGGTCATAATGCCCAAGGTCATGACGCCCACCGCTCCTGTTGTCAGGGCATGCACCGCATCTTCCTTCGGCAGACCGACGCCAAGCGCCGCATACCCGAGCAGGACGAGCGCCAGAACAAGCCACCCATAGCCCCAGTGCAACACAAACACGAGCGGCTCTCGCCATGTGAACCACCCGTACCATCGCGACAGGCGAACGAGATTGAGGACTCCGGCGAGGATCAGGAACCAACCGGCCACGGTCCCCTGCGGAAACGCCGCCCAGATCGTTGCGGCGAACGCGACCCCCCCGATCGCCACCCTATCGAGACGGGAAAACGGCGCCGGTTTCTCCGGCCGTCGTGCCTGAGCCAAAATCTCCCGTGTAAAATTCGGCGTCACGCGACCGCCGATGAAGGCCAACAGCGTCATGTCCAGTCCCAGCGCCAAACGCTCGGGAAGATCCGTCGCCATGACATTCAGCGCGAGGAGATGAAAGAGCAGATTCGCGACCGCATAGAGACTGAGCAAGACGCCGATCGGCGCATGACCCCAGCTCTTTCCCCCTGCGATCTCGCGCCACAGCATTCCTGCCAGCACCGGAAGATAGGCCGCATCGACGATGGCCGCAAAGACCGGCGGCACCCGGGGCAATGCGAGTACCACACGGCCCGCGAACCACAAGCAGAAGAGGCCCGCCAATGCCCGCCCTTTGATCGCCGGTCGGTCCGTCCAATTGGGGACGGCCGTCAGCACAAACCCGGTGATCACCGCCGGCAGAAATCCGAACAGCATTTCGTGCACATGCCATTCACGCGGCGCAGCCAGATTGGTTGAACCAATCCCGAGCGACAGCATGACGATCCAGGCTGGAACAGCCAGCCCCGCAAACCAGGCGGCGCCGAGAAAAAACGGTCGGAATCCGTACGAAAACACGGCCCACTCCGGCCAAGTGCCTCGACGTTCGACGGGATCACTCTCCACACGTTCCTCCCTTATCTTTTCTCACGGTCACCCCAGGCTCTTTCCGCAGAAGCACGGCTCGATACCACCCGTGTACTTCAATCCGTCAACTGATCCAGCAGCCATGCCATCGCATCTGAGGACGCGAGCCAGGCCTCGGCAAACCCCGCAAAATAGAAGGCCGCTTCATGCCGGTCTCCCGGCGTGAAGCGTTCGGATAGCCAGGCCGGAGGCGTCCGTTTCCCGCTGAACAAATCGGCCACATGCGGATTGCCTTGCATCGCCGCTTGCAAGGCCTTCTTCGCGGCGATCTGGTCTCCCCGGCGAAGGTCCAGCAAGACATGGCTCCAGAGAAACGCCGCAGACGAATCATGCGCATACTGCTGAAAAAGACGTGTTGCTCCGGCCTCATCTCCCACGGCTAAGTACCGGCTCAACAAGCCATAACGCACCCCTTGGTTGTCGTCAGGATTCAGTTCCAATAAGGCTTCGCCATGGGCGATGGAATCCTCCTTCCGGCCGAGAGCCCATAAGCAGTCGGCCAAACCTTGACGCGCGCGCATATAGGGCCTGGTCTCAATCAGTCCCCAGAAGTGGCCCGTCTGCCCGTCAAAGAATGCCTCGCCGAGATGACGTCGTCCGGCCTCCACGCCTTGTTGATACAAGAGGCAGGCTTCTTCTGGGGATCGCGCCTGAGATTCCGCCAACACTGTGTAAGCATCCGCACAATCGGGACAGAGCGCCAGCGCTTGGCGCGCGAACGCCGCCGCTTGCCGGGCGGTCCTGGCTTCCCAAGCCTGAGAGATCAAGGCTTGAGCCTGTTCCATGGTGTGGCTCGCTTTGAGAACGGGATGCGTAGACGCCGGCATGGCAGGGTGCTTCCCCTCTGTACCGGTGCGGGGGGATTTCTTGGTCATGAATAGCTGTTCCTTCCTATCCGCCCTGCCGCCGATCGTCCTCATGCGGCACCGCCCTTCTCAGAAGAGCGTGGCCAAATACTCCAACAGAAATACAAGCCCGGTACCGCCCGTCGGCAAGGCAATCGCGCCGAACAGCGGATGTTGGGTGAACGGCAGGAATGCGCCCTCCTGCGTGTGTTCGATCAACTCGACCATGCGCTCGATGTGCCGTCGCTTGATCTGTTTTCCGACTGGTTCACCGGACAGATTTTTGAGCCGGTCCTTCAACTGACGGACCGCTTCGCGTTTCGCCTGTTCGGCCGACCGGCGCAGGAGGACCCCGTTGCCAAAGGCATAGAGCGCGTTCAGGGCGAAGATCACTAGCAAGCCCGCCGGAAAATCCCAACGGTCGAAATAACTATGCCGCGCCACCGCCATCAGGAAGACGATCACAAACGGATAATAGATCATGGCGCTGATAACCGCCGTCCGCTTCGCAATGAACTGGATGCCCAGCCATTCGTGTACGTACGTCTGCTCCACGTTGTACTTGGCGGCTTCTCGCGCGAGCAGCCGCCGGGGCCATTCAATCCGGGTCCCGATCATGATCGTAATCAGGCGGCGGCACAAGCGTGTCGCATCGACGACATAAAACATCAAGAGCGTCATGGCGACGACGCTGCATCCGAGGATGATGTAATTGAGCGTAAAGCAGGCGTCGCCCCGGCAAGGCATCACGGGAAAGCCGAACTGTACCATCAACACGACGCCGAAGAGCCCATAGGCCACCGCCTGCGGGACCACGCGCCGTACTCGTTCCTGCCACGCCCCTAGTATACGATACTCGTGCCAGAGCTCCCGCGCCTCCGCATGACCCAAGAGAGGCGGCAGCCAGCGATGGATGCCGATCCACGAACGGAACGGGCGCGAGAGCACGGCATCAAGACGCAGCAATCGAAATCTCCGAATCAATGTTCGATCACTTTCCCACAGCCGCCACCACGAATGAGCAAAGAACATCACGCAGAGCACAAACGCGAGGAGCCGCAGACTCGCCGTGGGCCAGACGCTGATCCCGTCAGTGACACTCAACGGTTCGCCGCCTGTCCCATCCAATCGGGCCCCGGCCACAAATGCGACCACGATCACACCCGACAAGGCGAGCAGAGCCACGAGACCTGTGCGGCGACGCCCCCGGGACAACGACCAGAGTTCGCTGTTGATCAGGATCGCACAGAACACCATCAGCCCGGCGGCGCACAGCAGGAGACCGATCGTGCGGAGCGGCGGCAGGCGCAGGGCGCCGGTCGTTCGATCCACATCGGAACGAGGCAAGTGGATGCTGGGAAGTGCGGCAGACGCCAATTCCGGATCCGGACTCAGATCGACCGCTCCATGCCGGCCGACTTCATACAGACGCGGTATCACCGCTGCGGAGAACATGGCGCCGGTGGACAGCTTCAACGCCTGTTTGTCAGGCACGGCCTTGAGCACATCCACCGCCCGCAACACCGAATAAAACAGCGCCGTCTGATAACTGTCGCGAAAGGGCGGGATCGGTGTCTGCAGGCGAGGATCAAGCTCAAGACCGAAATGGGAGGCGACGACCAAATTTCGCGTCCAGGACAACTGGGAGGGATGGGTGAGCCTGGAGTCCAAATCGGTCGTGAAAAACAGGGCGTGGGGAA
The DNA here is from genome assembly GCA_022226935.1 of Nitrospira sp. Classification (GTDB taxonomy): domain Bacteria; phylum Nitrospirota; class Nitrospiria; order Nitrospirales; family Nitrospiraceae; genus Nitrospira_A. Next base: position 130,661 of record CP092081.1, on the reverse strand, counting down.
AATCTTTGCGCAATGCCTGCAGGATCATGAGTTTGTCATAGACATCGCTTCCCAGCACACCGATCGCCTTGAACTCGCCATCGGACGTGATTTCCTCCCGTTTCAGCTGCTCGACCAAGCGGCGCAAGTAGTCGAGCTGACTGCGGCCGACCGGTGTCTCCTCCACCGCCGGGTCCACACCGAATCCCTTGTCGCCGGATTTGCTCTTGGCGCCGCCCGCTTCCGTCCCATCGTTCTTGGGCGGTAATTCACCGTCGAGACCGGCGAGATACGAATACCGATGGACCCAATCCGGGTACCGCTCATCACGAAGCGCATCGAGCCGCTGCGCCAACGACACAACGGATTCTTGCTGCGCTTCCTGAGCCAGCCCATTGACGACCGCCACGAACGTGCGCGGCAGCGATCGTCCATACAGCGTGTCCCATTCTGAGATCAGCGCAATATGGGGAACCTTCGATGGCGTGGTCAGGTCGATTTGGCGGCGCTGTAGTTCCAGCACCAGTTGGCTGGCGAGTGCGTCGTCGGTGCCGATCGTTCGAATCAACGTCAGGCCGGCAGCTGTAAAACGATCCTCCACCGGCGTCGCCGCCGGTGGGCCGGAAGCCTCGCCGAGGAGCACCGGGTCGGCCGCTGTGGCCCAAGAGGAGTAAAATTCCGCCCCACTCAACACAGGCCAGCCGAGTGGCTGAGTGCCTGCCGCAGCGGGTGTGACTGGAGCGTGTGCCGCGAGGTACGTCTTGAGTTCTTCCAGCATGGCCCTCAACGAACCGGAGGTGCGGGGCCCTAGCACGCGATAGGCCGACGGGATGGTCTTCAACTGATCAGTTACATAGCGTGCCAGGTTGGTCAGAGTACGCAGCGGCTGCGACCCAAGATCCTGCTCTTTCAACCACAAGACCAGAATCGGCTGAGCCTTGTTCTTCTCCGCCTGGCCGGATGTCGACAACCTGGGCCCCGGCACGAACCATTCCGCCGGCACGATGGGACTGGGGGCCGCGATCGATTTCCATTTAAAGTAGCGGATGGATTCACCGGACTCCGGTAGATATCCGGCTGCGCCCAGCGCCGACACCAGCGCATAGCGGTCGCGCAATCTCGATTCCACACCGCTGGCATAGGGACTTCCATCGACAAACACCGGCATCATGTGAAAGCGAAATGCCCCGTTGCTCGCTTCAGCCCCATCTATCAGACCCGGCGAGGCATGGTGCCCCTGCCCCTCGTCGCCTTCAGGGGCTTTCTCTTTTTGCATATGGCTCGCCACCGCTTCGAAGGGATCCTGCCAGAGCCGGGATTGGACACGATCACGAACGACCGAGGCAGACTTTTCCGCTTCTTTATCGATCGGTCGCGACGTCTTGATGGGCCCCTGATAGATGATCAGGCTGCTCACCGCCGCCAAGAGCAAGGCCATCAGACCGGCCAGCGGCAGCTTCGGTTTCTCGTCTTTTGAGTCCGCCATTCGAACGCCCTGTTTACCGGCCGGATTGTGTCGAGGTTCCGGTCTTCAAGCGCGACACCCCGAAAATCGTGATCTACGCAAAATCAGCGACAGGCTAGTCTCGAGAACGAAAACTGTCAATGGAGAGAATGAGGGAAGAGGGTGGCCGGGGAGGCTCCCTGCTCGCGCAACGCGCGGTCTCAGAAGACCCTCGTTGGACCCGCGCACTTGGAGCCTCCCCCGGCCATCTTCTACGAAGAGAGCCGAAGGACGTTTGACTTCAACTTTTCCTCTCACTACAATCGGACCCCGTGGCATCACAATTCGTTCATCTTCACCTCCACACCCAATACAGCCTCCTCGACGGCGCCAATCAGATCGACCCCCTGATGCAACAGGTGAAGTCGTTCGGGCAACCGGCCGTCGCGATGACCGATCACGGCAACATGTTCGGCGCGGTGGAGTTTTATCGGAAGGCCCGGGAACACGGCGTCAAACCCATCATCGGCTGCGAAGCCTACATGGCGCCGGGCAGCCGGCTGGAGAAGAATTCGCATCTCGCGCACAACGACTACTACCATCTCATTTTGCTGGCTACAAACCTCAAGGGATACCAGAACCTCATCAAATTGGTGAGCAAAGCGTACCTTGAAGGGTTCTACTATAAGCCGCGGATGGACAAGGAAATTTTACAGCAGCATCACGAAGGTCTGATCGGCCTATCAGGCTGCCTGAGTGGTGAAGTCGCCTATCTCATCGGGCAAAAAGATCTAGCCGGCGCCACCAAGGCGGCGGGCGAGTATCGCGAGATCTTCGGGAAGGACAATTACTACCTCGAACTGCAGGCCAACGGGCTGGAACACCAGCGCATCGCCAACGACGGACTGCTCGACATCCACAAGAAACTTGGTATTCCCCTGGCCGGGACCAACGACTGCCATTACCTCAAAAAAGAAGACTCGCGGCCGCACGACCTCATGCTGTGCTTGCAGACCGGGAAAACGATCAACGATCCCAACCGCATGAAGTTCGACACGGACCAGCTCTACGTGAAATCCACCGACCAAGCATTGGTCGAGTTCAAGGAAATGCCGACGGCCGTATCGAACACCGTCAAGATCGCCGAGGCCTGCACGCTCGAACTGGCGCTCAACAAAACCTATCTACCCCAGTTCAAAGTACCGGAGGGCCTCACCCGCGAAACCTACGTCGAGCAACTCGCGATGGAGGGGCTGGCGCAGCGCCTCAAAGAACGCCCGAGCTCCATTCCCGAGCTGGCGTACCAGGTTCGGCTGAAAGAAGAAATCGCAGTCATCTGCTCGATGGGATTCGCCGGCTATTTTCTCATCGTGTGGGACATCATCAAGTTCGCCCGCTCGCGCGGCATTCCCGTCGGGCCGGGGCGCGGGTCTGCCGCCGGCAGCCTCGTCGCCTATGCCTTGCGCATCACCGACCTCGATCCGTTGGTCTACTCGCTGCTGTTCGAGCGATTCTTGAACCCCGAGCGCGTGTCCCTCCCCGACATCGACATGGACTTCTGCATGGACCGCCGGGATGAGGTCATCAACTACGTCATCCACAAATACGGCGAAGACCACGTCGCGCAAATCATCACCTTCGGGACCATGAAGGCCAAGGCCGCTATTCGCGATGTCGGCCGCGTCCTCGAAATGCCCTATGCCGAAGTCGACCGGATTGCCAAACTCGTCCCTGACGATTTGAAGATGACGCTCGACAAGGCGCTCGAGCAGGAACCGCGCCTCAAGGAGCTCGTCGACAAAGACGTGAAGGTGAAAGAACTCATGTCCGTCGCGCAGTCGCTCGAAGGACTGGCGCGCCACGCCTCCACGCATGCGGCCGGCATCGTCATCTCCGATCAGCCGCTCACGGAACATGTCCCGCTCTACAAAGGACCCAAGGACGAAATCGTCACCCAATATTCCATGGGTGACGTCGAAAAAATCGGCTTGGTGAAATTCGACTTCCTGGGTCTGAAGACGCTCACGATGATCCAGCGGGCCGAGTCCCTCGTCAACCAGGGCCGCCTCGACCAGCCGCCGCTGCGGGTTGAACAATTACCCTTCGACGATCCGGAAACTTTTGCGCTGCTCTCCTCCGGTAAAACCACCGGCGTGTTCCAGTTGGAAAGCTCCGGCATGCGCGACCTGCTGATGGGACTCAAGCCAGACCGGTTCGAGGACATCATCGCCATCATCGCGCTCTATCGTCCCGGTCCGATGGATCTGATCCCGGACTTCATCAAGCGCAAACAGGGCAAGATTCCGATCGCCTACGAGATGCCCGAGCTGGAACCGATCCTGAAGGATACGTACGGTGTCATCGTGTATCAGGAGCAGGTCATGGCCATCGCCAACAAGGTGGCCGGCTTCTCGCTGGGACAAGCGGACATTCTCCGCCGCGCCATGGGAAAAAAGAAGCCGGAGGAAATGGAAAAGCTCCGGGTTCAATTCCTGGAAGGCGCCAAGCAGAAAAAAATTGCGGAAAAGAAGGCCGACAAACTGTACGAGCTGATTCAAAAATTCGCCGGCTACGGCTTCAACAAGTCGCACGCCGCCGCGTACGCCGTCGTCTGTTACCACACCGCCTATCTGAAAGCGCATTACCCGACGGAATTCATGGCCTCCCTGATGACGACCGACATGGGCAACGCCGACAAGATCGTCGGCTACTTCACCGAATGCCGCGGACTCGGGATTCCCGTGCTGCCGCCGGATGTCAATCAGAGTCAGAAGAATTTTGCCGTGGTCGACAAGAGCATCCGGTTCGGCCTCGCGGCCATCAAGAACGTCGGCGAGGGCGCGGTGGAAGCCATCATCGAAGCGCGCAATGGAGGCGGACCGTTCCGCTCCTTCTTCGATCTGTTCCGCCGCGTGGACCTGCGCAAGCTGAACAAGCGGATGATGGAAGGCCTGATCAAGGCGGGCGCGTTCGACTCGATGGGAGGACGGCGCTCCCAATATCTGGCGGTCCTCGACCAGGCAATGGATGAAGGCGTGAGCATTCAAAAAGAGCGCGCCGTCGGCCAGACCAGCATCTTCGGCGACGAGATGCCCGGCCTGCCGCAGGCGCTCGATGAACCGGCGCTGCCCGACGTCCCCGAGTGGAGCCAGGGCGAGATGTTGAAATACGAGCGCGAGTTGACCGGCTTCTACATCAGCGCCCATCCGCTGTCGCGTTATGAAGCCGCGATTCAACTGTTCGCCACCACGACGACGATGCAGGTGGCCGACGTGCCGGACGGGCGCGAGGTCAAACTCTGCGGCATCATCACGGCGGTGAAATCCATGCTGACCAAGAAGGGGGATCGCATGGCCTACATCACGCTGGAGGATTTACATGGCGTGATAGAAGTGATAGCCTTTCCTGACTTGTATCGAGACCATGCCGACATGATCGTGCCGGAACAGGTCGTGCGATTGACAGGCACCGTCGATCGCGGAGACAAGGGCACCAAGTTGCGCGGGACCAAGATCGAACCGCTGGCCGAATTACAGAACAAGGGTATCTCGCGGGTGATGATTCGCCTGCATGATGGCCCAACGGCCTCCACCAGGCTTCCCATGCTGCGGCAGGTGTTTCAGAAATACCCCGGTTCGTCGACCGTCGCGCTCATCATGGCGCTGGGCGGCACCATCGAAGCCCGGACCTCTCCCCTGCCCAACGTGAAGATCACGCCCAGTGAGCATTTCGTCGCCGATATTGAGGAAGTGCTGGGCAAAGGCGCCATCACTTTGGTAACCTAGGCGGACCTAGGCAACACCCTTAAGGGGGTTCAGCAGTATGAGAGACTACCTCGACTTTGAAAAACCGATCCGCGAACTCGAAGAGAAAATCGAGAAGCTGGCTTCCGTCGAATCACCCAAATCCGGGACCCAGGACGAAATCCGCAAACTCAGGACCAAACTCGCGCAGGTCGAGCATCAGCTCTACACCACTCTGACTCCCTGGCAACGCACCCAGCTGGCCCGCCATCCCCAACGGCCCACCACCCTCGACTATATCAACGAACTCTCCCGCGAATTTCTCGAACTGCACGGCGATCGCAACTTCGGCGACGACCGCGCCATCGTCGGCGGATTCGCCCGCTTCAACGATCGCTCGGTCATGATCATCGGTCACCAGAAGGGCAAGACCCTCAAGGAACGCATGCAGCGCAACTTCGGCATGCCCAATCCCGAAGGATATCGGAAAGCGCTGCGGCTCATGCGCCTGGCGGAGAAGTTCAATCGCCCGATCATCACCCTCATCGACACGCCGGGGGCCTACCCCGGCATCGGCGCGGAAGAACGCGGCCAGGCCGAAGCGATCGCCAGAAACCTGTTCGTCATGTCCCGGCTGACCGTCCCCATCATTTCCGTCGTCATCGGCGAAGGCGGCAGCGGCGGCGCGCTGGCCCTGGGCGTGAGCGACCGGATTCTCATGTTGGAACATTCCGTCTACTCCGTGATTTCCCCCGAAGGCTGCGCCGCGATCCTGTATGACGATCCCACGAAGGTGCCCGACGCCGCAGCCTCGTTGCGGATGACCGCGCAGGACCTCGTCGGACTGGGCATCGTGGACGAAGTCATTCCCGAGCCGCTCGGCGGCGCGCACCGTGACCCCTTGGCCATGTGCGATCGGGTCGCCAAGGCGCTGGCCAACCAGCTGTACGCGCTGGTCGAATTGCCGACCAACCAACTCATCGCCGAACGCGACCAGAAGTTCCGCAAGATCGGCGTGGTCGGCGGTCTCGTCCCGGTCGCCGGCTAACAACCCGATCCGTAGTGCGCACGGCCGGTTCCCCCGTTCTTTTCCCATCTCTGTCTCTGTCTTCCACCTCCAGGCATAGGCTCCTTACTGGGTTTTCCCGATTTTCCCCTGTTTCCCGACTTGTTAGACTGCCGCCCGCTGGCCTGCGGTAACGTGTTGCCGGGGCGGCAGGAAGCAATTCTTGCCGGCCGGTGAACTCCTTTCGTTGCCGACAGATTCATCATCCATCGCATCGCGATCGGTTTAACAGGAGGGACGTATCGGTATGTCGACGACGATTGTGAACAGGTTCATTGTGGCCGTGGTATTCGCCTGGAGTGGAGAAACGGGAGGCGCATTCGCAGAGTCACTCCCCGCCGGCCTGCCGCAGAGCGAAAGTTCTGTTCCCGTGTTTTCTACTCAAGCGTCAACGGGAGAAGGCCGTATGTCGCCGGATCCCTTGTGGACCGACGCCCTCTGGCACGCGGACGAAACGGGCATTCGACGGTTTCTGCCACAGGACGGCTTTCTGCGCGTCCGGGGCTGGATCGACGGTGGCTACACCTACAACGCCAGCAGTCCGAGCCATAATTTCAACGGACCGTACAACGCGATCGATCGCGATATTCCGGTCCTCAATCAGTTGTATATGATCGTCGAGAAGCCGTTGACGGCCACGGGCGGCAACTGGGGCATCGGCGGACGCCTCGACTTCATGTACGGCTACGATTACTTCTTGACGCAGAGCAACGGGGTCGAGCGGCGCGAGAACGGCGCGCAGCGCTGGAATGCGCAGGGACAGCATTATGGGCTGGCCATGCCGCAGGCCTATGCGGAAATCGGCAACCAGACGTTTTCCGTCAAGGTCGGACACTTCTACACGATTATCGGTTACGAAGGCGTGCCGGCCATCAACAACTTCTTCTATTCCAAATCCTACGCCTATCAGTTCGCCGGACCGTTCACCCACTGGGGCGGCTTGGCGACGTGGCACGTGAATGATCGGGTCACCCTGCAAGGCGGCGTCGTGAACGGTTGGGATTCGCTGGACCGAGACAAGGACAGCGCCACAGGCCTCGCCAGCATCAAGTACACCGCCCCGCAGAATTTCTGGTCCCTGTCGTTTGCGGTGGCGACCGGCAACGAGCCCAGCGCCGTGGCCACGCAGTTTGAAACCCGCACCCGCTACAGCGCCATCTTCACGCTGCATCCGGCGGAGCGATGGGAATATGTCCTGCACCACCACTATGCCTATCAGAACCACGGCAAGCTCGACGGCAGCACCGCGCGCTGGTACGGGATCGACAACTACCTCTACTATACCCTCACCGATCAGTGGCGGGCGGGCCTCCGCTTCGAATGGATGCGGGACGAAGCCGGCACCCGTGTGGGCGGCAATCCGGTGCGCGACAACCCGAACCTCGGGCCCTTCGCCGGGTCCTTCTACTCCGTCAGCGTCGGCCTCAACTACCGGCCGCACCCCAACGTGTTGATCCGTCCGGAGGTGCGCGCCGATTGGTTTGATGGGCAACGATCGCCCTTCAACGACGGCCTGAACAAGAATCAGGTTCTGGCAGCGATCAACGGCAACTTGCAGTTTTAAGTAGAGGCAGGAGCATGCGGGATGATCCTGGTGATCATCCCGCAAATGCAAGCATGGACAGGAAGGATCATTGAGGAACTCCACGCGCCGCATCGGTGAGTAGTCCGAGCGCGACAAACCGTTGCCCGATCACCGAGAGGATGTGTCCGCGAAGTTCTGTCCGATAGGGTTCCAACGAAGGGTCCTGCAGATATCGATCGACCGTGCGCGGCAACTTCTTCCACCAGGTGCGGGCGGCCTCGCGTGCCTGCTGTGCGCCGACTGGGCCACCGGCCAAAATCGCCTTCAACTCCTTTTCGAAGAATCCAACATGTACCTGTTCGTCTTCCAGGATGTCTGAGAGATCCGGCCTGATTGCGGCCAGCAATGTGGCAAACTCCAACCCCAGCGCTTCATAGCCGAACAACAACACGGCCAGCATTTCCCATTGCGACGGCACCGTCGGCAATGTTGCCGGCCGTTGAGACATCGTCCCGAGCATGCCTTCAAATTGCCGGAGATGATCTTGTTCGTCCGTCTCATGCCGCTGGAGAAAAGTCTGCACATGGCGTGGGAGCTGTTGGGTCTGAGCGGCGCGCACCGCCCACAGGGCCATTGCTTCGGCGCGCAAGAACCGTTCAAGGAGCGCTCGCTCGCAGGTGGCAGGCAGAGCGATCATCGTCACACTCACGGTTCCTCCGGCGGCGCGATCGGGCCGGCCCATTCGCCCTTGGTCAGGCCGACTTCCTGAGACGCCCCGTCGGGCCATTGAAAATATCCCACCTGATCGACGAAGAGAATGAGCGGGTCCATGTCCTCTCCGAGCCCGCGCCACCAGTACCAGCCCGCCTGCTTCGGCTTGTCGCTTGTCCATATCAATCGTTGCATCGTCTGTTACACTCCTGGGTCTCGCGGGACCACTGATTGGCACTCGGCGCGCAGGTCCCGTTTCTGCTACAGTCCGGTTGACGCGTCATCGTAGCGCGCACCCTACCATGGACCGATTACCAATAGAAGAGGCGATTCCCGCGCTGCGCGCGCGGCTAGCGACCGGCCGGTCAGTGCTCTTGACTGCCCAGCCGGGCGCGGGCAAAACCACTCGTGTGCCGCTGGCCCTCCTCGGCGAACCCTGGCTGGCCGGACGGAAGCTGATCATGCTGGAACCGCGCCGGCTGGCCGCGCGCGCGGCCGCAACGTATATGGCCGCAAGCCTAGGCGAGCCGGTGGGCCGAATGGTCGGCTATCGCATCCGGCACGAGTCCAAGGTGAGCGCAGCCACCCGCATCGAAGTCGTGACCGAAGGCATTCTCACACGTCTTCTACAACATGATCCTTCGCTCGCCGGATATGGACTGGTGATCTTCGATGAATTTCACGAACGCAGCCTGCAAGCCGACCTTGGTCTGGCCTTCGCGAGGGAATCGCAACGGTTGTTTCGCGAAGACCTGCGCCTACTCGTGATGTCGGCCACACTCGACTGCGCCGCCGTGACCGGTGTATTGTCCAATGCCGCGACTATCTCCTGTGAGGGCCGCCTCTTTCCCGTCACCACGCACTATCTCGATCGGCCGATCGAGGGCCACCTGGAAGCGGCGGTGGTGCGAGGTATCAGGATGGCATTGGCCAAGGAGGAAGGCAGTCTGTTGGTCTTCCTGCCCGGCATGGCAGAGATCCGTCGCGTCGAGCGACAGTTGCGTGAGAGTCGGCTGGATCCAGACGTCATCATTACGCCTTTGCACGGGGAACTGCCGCAAGACGAACAGGAGCAGGCCATTCGTCCCGCGCCGGCCGGCGCTCGCAAGATTGTCCTGGCGACCTCCATTGCCGAAACCAGTTTGACGATCGAAGGCGTGCGCGTCGTCATCGATGCGGGATTCTTGCGTGTCCCGCGTTTCGATCCGCGCACCGGACTGACCAGGCTCGACACGACTCGCGTCACACACGATGCGGCCGATCAACGTCGCGGGCGGGCCGGACGATTGGAGTCTGGCACCTGCTACCGTCTCTGGACCAACGCCGAGCATCAGGCCCTCCTTCCGCGGCGGCCGCCGGAGATACTCGAGGCGGACCTGGCGCCGCTTGCGCTGGAATTGGCGGAATGGGGCGTGCTCGACGCAAGCGAATTGTCCTGGATTGATCCGCCACCGTCCGGCGCGCTGGCGCAAGCGCGAGACCTGCTCCGGCAACTGGGGGCGCTCGATGCGCAAGGTGCGCTGACCGCCCACGGCCGCCGGTTAGCTCACGTCACCGTGCACCCGCGACTGGCCCATATGATAGTCGCTGCGGTGCCGTTGGGATTTGGCTCTTGGGCCTGCGACCTCGCTGCCCTGCTCAGCGACCGCGACATCCTGCAAGGCGGCCCCGGATGGCGGAATGCCGACCTCCGGCTGCGCATGGAAGCACTGCACGGCAAGAGAGAACACCTCGCGGGCGCGACGATCAACCGGGTTGGTTGTGAACGGGTCAAACGAGCATCGGAGCAGTGGCGGCGACAGCTTCAACTGAATGCCCCATTCGGCGACGGCATCGACCACCTCGGAATCCTGCTGGCCTTCGCGTACCCGGATCGCGTGGCGCAACGGGTCGTCGGCAGTGACGGGCGATACCGCCTCGCCAATGGCCGCGGCGTGTCGTTCCAAGGGCAGCAGAGCTTGTCGCAGGAAGACTACCTTGCCGTGGCGCATCTCGACGGGACGGGCGATTGGGCCCGCATTCTCGCTGCCACGCCCGTGCGTATCCAGGATCTCGAGCGTCACTGCGCCGACCAGATCTGCTCCGTCGATCTGTTGGAATGGGACGACCGCTCTGAATCAGTCCGTGCACGACGCCAGCGGCGCTGGGGCCAGTTGATCCTGGACGATCGCGCCACCCACGAGCCGGATCCAGCCCACGTCACAGCTGCCCTGCTCGTCGGCCTTCGTCGTGCCAGCCTCGCCGTGCTGCCCTGGACCAAGGAGCAGCAACAATGGCGGGCACGCATCGCCTTTCTTCATCGCCTCGATGCCACCTGGCCGGATCTTTCCGACGACGCGCTGACACATACCCTCGAGCACTGGTTGGGACCGTTTGTGATCGGGCTGACGAGCCTGGCGCAACTGCGTCGCATGGACCTGCAGGCCCCCCTCGACAACCTCTTGACCTGGCAGCAACGCCAGGAGCTGCCCCGCCTTGCGCCGACGCACATCACGGTGCCAAGCGGCTCGCACGTCCGTCTGGATTATGAGCCGGGCGACTCACCCATATTGGCCGTGCGACTGCAAGAAATGTTCGGCTGTCAGGAGACGCCGCGGGTCGCGGGAGGCACGGTGCCGGTCATGGCGCATCTGCTTTCACCGGCCGGCCGGCCCGTGCAAGTCACCCAGGACCTGGCGAGTTTCTGGCGATCCGCTTATCAGGATGTGAAGAAGGAATTACGCGGACGTTACCCGCGCCACCATTGGCCCGACAATCCCCTTAGCGCCCAGCCGACCAACCGGACTAAGCGGCGTGGGACAACCGGGTCCTGACAGGATTACCTGCTGGGCCGCCACCCCTTGAGACGCGCGGCGAGGGCGTCCCGCTGATCCGGTGTGAGCATGGCTGCCAAGAGATCGCGCCGTACTCTGGCCCGCCCGCTGTCCTGACGGCTGGCGAGGGAATACCAGAAGAACGCTTCCAGCGTGTCCTGGGTGACGCCTTGCCCCTGCTCATACAACATCCCCAGGTCGCGCTGCGCCAGGGCATGGCCTTGATCCGCTGCCAGTTGCAGCCAGCGCACCGCCTCGGCTTCGTCGATCGTGCCGAGGTTTCCCGTGAGCAAGGCCTGGCCCAACATCCATTGCGCATTCGCGTCACCTTGCCCGGCCAGAGCTTGCAACTGCTGTTCAGAGGCGGGATCGGCCAAGACAGGCTGAGCCGCAACGATCAGCAGGATCGCCGTCGTTATCAGGATGAGTCCCCACGTGTTGCGATCGGCCATCACCATACTCCGTCCCCCGCTCAAAGATCGGCCAGGATCGCGTCGGCAGCCTGTCGTCCCGACAGCAGCGCACCGTCCAGCGTGCCGGTTTCGCAATAGTCGCCGCATTGATACAACTCGGGCTTCAGTCGTGGAGATCCCGCCCCGTTTTTATCGGCAAGATATGCGATGGGAGGCAGCGCCCGGCTGATGTGATCGGTCCGCAGGTGGCGCCAGCCGTCCACTGATGCACCGAACCATTCGCGAAACTGTGCGCGCACGATCCCCTGCAGGTTTTCTTGGACCGACCCGGTTTGATCAGAAAGACTGATCGAGATCAGCGCCCGTCCGGCAGGCGCATAGGACGGCGCCACTTCGCTCAACACACAGGCGGTCCCGATCGGTCCTTGCTGGTCTCCGTTCAACAACAACCAAGGCCCGCGCACAGGCGGCGTGGGTGCGTCGAAATACAGGGTCGTGGACTGATGGCTCGGTGCGGCTGGTATAGGCTCTCCCCGCAAGGTCGCTGCCGTGGCATAGTCGGTTGCCAGCACAACGGCATCGGCCGAAAGACGTTCGCCGGAGGCGAGCACGACCTGCTTGCCGTCGAGTTGCGTGACCGGCGTGTGTAGATGGAGCGAACCGACCGGGAGTGATGAGGCTAACTGAGCTGGGATGGCGCCCATGCCGGCCTGCGGCAACGCAATCGCGCCGCGCGAAAACGCTGCCCATACAAACTCAAAGATAGGGCAGGGCGTCGAGAGGGACTGGTCGAGAAACACGCCCCCGAGAAACGGGCGGAGAAACCGCTCGCGCATGGCGGCAGAGAATCCATAGCTCGCTAAGGCCTCTAAGGTCGTACGATTTCCTCCGCCCGCTTGCGCGCAGACACGGTGGTTGAGCGCATCCTGTCGCAGGCGAAGAGTTGTCAGCTTGTCACGGAGCGAACCGATCGGGCTCATCAGCCCGGAAAGTACATCCTGCGGGCGTCGAACTGGATCGCTGATGCGGTGAAAGCGGCCACCGTAATGGACCAGCGCACCGGGATGGAAGGATTGCAGGTGCAGGGTCGGATAATCGAGCACATTCGCGGCTTCGGGGTAGCCGGTGAGCAACACTTGAAAGCCGCGATCGAGTTGAAAGCCGTTCACACGATCGGTGCGCACCCGGCCCCCCACCTCGTCCGAGGCTTCGACGACGGTGCAGGCAACCCCGCGCCGGACTAGGTGTCCGGCGCAAGCCAGCCCGGCGAGACCGGCACCGACGATGATGACGCGAGCGCTGGCAGACATGAGGAGCCGCTACACCTTCTTGCAGGCGATCTTCAACTCCGCCTCGCCGTCACTCCCGGGCGTGACCCGAGACCATTCGCGTGTCCCCTTGCCCGATTGCAGGGGACGGCCCTTCCCCATCCGGCTCGCATAGTATTTGGTTTGTAATGGACGACTCTTGTGAGCCTCGCAATCGATTTGTTTCTTGATTCGGACCGATCGATAGGTGCCTTGCGGAATTTGCCGGTCCACTTTGAAATCCTTCAACGTCCAGAGCGTGACCGTCTTGCCGGTCGGCCCGATCGTCGCCATGTCCACATATCCATCATACTTATGCGTGCCGCCGACCATCAGCCATTCAGCCGACGCCGCATTTACCCAGAGCAGCATCGCCCACAGGACCACACCCGAGTATTTCAGCATCACACTGATTCCCCTTCGACCGACACTTCATTCATGACGATCGTCCGTCTCGACCGGCACCGATCCAGCAAAATCGCCGTCATCATACCATCGGAGTCGCATGACATGCAGCCGTCGCCACAGCTTCTCTTTCCTCACCCGGCGGTGTATTGTCAGGCCATGTTCAGAAAACCGCCGGGCAAACGGAGAGAGACACCTGCAGCGATTCGCCCACAGCTTCCTGCCGATCACGACCGCGCCAAACGCGTCACGTTGGACCGCCTCTTGTCGAAGCTGGGCATCGCCAGCAGAAGCCAGGCGCAGGAATGGATCAGGGCCGGACGGGTCCGTATCAACCAGCGTCTCGTGCGCCAGCCGGACACCTGGGTGGCTTGGCCCGGTGATGCCGTCACGCTCGATGAACAGCCACTTCAACAAGGCGCGCCGCGATTCATCCTCTTTCACAAACCCAAAGGCCTGATCACCACGCATGCTGACGAACAAGGCCGGCGTACCATTTTCGACGTGCTGCCTCAGGAATTTGTCCGCCTGCATGCCGTCGGACGGTTGGACCAAGCCACCAGCGGCCTCCTCCTTCTCACGAATGACACCGCGTTCTCCAGCTTATTGACAGATCCGAAACAGCGGGTACCTCGGCGCTATTTGGTCACCGTGCGTGGCGAGATGACGGATGCCACAGCCCAGGCGGCCATCGAGGGACTTGAGGATCAGGGCGAACGCCTGCACTGCACGGCACTGATCATTCAAAAACGCTCCGGGCGCGAATCGCATCTGGACGTGACGCTGACCGAGGGAAAGAACCGGGAAATCCGGCGCCTGTTCAAAGCGCTGGGCCACGAAGTCACGAGGCTGCGCCGCATTCAATACGGTCCGTTCGCGCTGGGAGAGCTTGAACCGGGCGCCTGGCGCGAGATCCCCGTCAATGCCGCCAAAGCTTTGTTGGACAAGGGTTTACCCTGAATTGAACACCATCCTCTTTTCCTACGTGCCGCGCCTGCGCATCCGGTGAAAGAACTTGCCAACCACCGGTGCTGTGCTAAGGTCAATACAGCAGGCGAAGCGTTCGGGAACATACGGTCCGCATCGTACTGAACAACCCACTCCGCTCTCGTCTCCGCAGCATTACACCACCGTCGCTCCCGACCAGGGAAGGGCCGGCTCGAACAGCAGCCGGTCTGAAATAGAGGAGATCAGGATCATGAAGGAGATCATGAAGCGATTGGCCACCGGCCTCACCACCTTGGCCTTTGCCGCCGCCTTGCTTGCGCCGGCGCTGACCTATGCCAACGGCGCCGACAAGGCTTCGCTGGAGATCAAGGTGCGCGTGAACGAAAAGGGATTCTTCGATGAGAAAGGAAGGCCCTACGGCGGAAAGCGGATGCTGCAGGTTCCCAAGGACACGATGGTGAAAATCACCTTCGTCTTCGGTGAAGACCTCACCAGTTTGGCCGCGGGAGACACGCACCAGATTACCGTTCGCGCCGAAGACGGCTGGAAGCAAGAAACCAGTCCTCTGTGGATGATGAATCGGGAATCGACGGTCAGCTTCCTCGCCGGCGAGAAGGGCCGCATGCAGTATCGCGCCTACTGCATCCTGGATTGCATTGGCATGGAGCACCTGACCAACCTGCTGATTCAGGTCGTCTAAGCGGATCGCCTATCCAGTCCAGCGACAGGCCGGTGAAATGAAAACGCTCGGCGTACTGATGCATACGCCGAGCGTTTGAATTTTGGGGCCGGTCATTCAGCGACGGTTCCCCGCCTGTTAATAGCCCCGACCGGTGCTTCCTCCACCCCCGCTCATCCGGCTGAGCGGCAACGCATCATACCGGGTCTTCAGATCGGGATGTTTGGCCAGGTAGGCGTCCACGGCCTCCTTATCGGCAAAGATTTCCTTGCTGCGCACGCGATATTCTTCCAGCGACAGACCTCGTTTCGACAGCAAGTCACTGAGCTTGCCGTTGATATCGTCGCCCATCTCTTTCATTTTCTCCGGCGTCGGCCGCTGCCCCGCCCCGTAGGATTCCCCACCCTTGAAATAGTTCGTCATCATTTCGCCGATTTCGATGCGGGCATTGACGAATTTCTCCACATCAGCCGGCTCGGTCGCCAGGCCGGTTCCCGACCACAACAACAGACCGAGTGAGATGCCGATGATCGATCGTGATACGTACGTGGTCATAATCTCCCCTCTGCGTGATAGAGCCATGTGAACTGTCATCCGGCATCATACCATCCCGCCGGATGCGGCGCACGGGTGGCGAATTGCCCGTCTGCCTGCCGACCTACTGCGATGGCGGCAACCCTTTCAAAAACTCCCCGAGCACGGCACGAAACCGATCGGGGTCTTCCGCCATCATGAAATGGCCGGTCTTGAACTGGACCACCTGCGAGCCGCCAATCTGCGCCTGAATGCCCTTGGCAATCGCCGGCGTCGCCACGTCATCTTTGACGCCGACCATGATCAACGTCGGCGCCTGGATGCGCGTCAATTGGCCATGCACGTTGAACTGTGACATAGACGTCAGGGCCTCTCGGATCACCGTGCCGTTCCAGGTCGGAATACGGTCGAGCAGCGGTTGATAGGTCTTCGCCTGCGTGTCGGCCGGGAAACTCTCCAGGATCATGTTCTTCGAGACCTCGCGATAGTCGCGCGGCGCGCCGATGGTGGGAATGTCCTTGTCCAGAATCATCGGGCCGTCGGTTGTGGAGACCAACACCAGGGCTCGCACGCGCTCAGGATGATCCAGGGCCAGCCGTTGCAGAATCATGCCGCCCATCGACACACCCACCCATACCGCCTTCTTGATTTGAAGGACATCAGCGAGTTTGATCAAATCGTTGGAAAACTGTGGGATGGAATACCCGGTCGCCGGCTTTTCTGAATCGCCATACCCGCGTAGGTCCACCGCGACACCACGGAACGCGGGCGAATAGGCGCCGACATATTTGGGAAAAATATTGCTGGTGGTGACGACGCCATGCACGAAGATAATCGGGTCACCCGTCCCCGCTTCCAGAATGCTCAGGTGGAGGCCATTGAGATCGACCATATGGCGCTGGAACGGTTGATCAGGCGGAATCACATCGGCGAGTTGAGGCGGATGCGCGCCGCTGTTGGTGCGGACCGGAGGGGCCGTGCCGGCGCAGCCGACAAACCCGATCAATGCCAGTGCGAGAAGGACTCTAGAAACCAGCATACAGCTCCCCTTTCTGAATAGGCTGACAGCGAATGGCCTAGCGTAAGCTGTCAGCCGCACAGATTCAATGCTGGAATCCAGTGAAGACCTGCACGCGATGCCAATCTCCGGCAATTAATTTATTTGATCCGAGAGACCGTCACCGGGACCGGCACCAAGTCGACCCGGGGCGGCATCGCGAACAACACTTCGGCGACTTCGCGAGACGCCGCTTCCAATGCGCGGCAACGATCCACGAATGGACTCGCGGCCAAGCGCGGGAAATAATCGCGATGGCGTTCGTAAAACTGTGCCCGCCGCCGCCAGCGAGCGGCATTGACGGTAAATAACCAGCCGGCTAGGTCAGAGAGCCCCCGCGACAGCGGCTTCGCCTCTTCCGACTTCAGACTGCGCTCGACCATCGATGAAAATGTGGTCACATCTTTCATGGCTGCGCCTCCCTCCCTGCGCCCCGACTCGACGCCTGTCATGATGGCGGCCGGGTGGCGTCTCCCCCGGCTCACCCTGTCCCACTCTAAGCCGATGACATGAGGAATGGATTAGTTCAGCATGAAAAAGATTTCATGGAGCCGGCATGGTCGTGGTCGCTCCGCCGCCGAGGACCTCGCGAAAGACCTGCGCCAGATCGCGTAGCGCTTGCGCTCCGTCGCCCGCATAGACCGAACCATGCATGGTCGCCAGGGTTTTCGGCCTCAACGCCGCGAGCCGGACAAGCGTGGGATCCGTCAACGTGCAGTACGGCATGTAATTGGCCAAGGGGCCCTGCTGATACTCCGTGAGCACCTCACGGCAGCGCCCGACAACATCCGACTGGGTCACCGGTTCACCATTACCCGCCTGATGAAACAGGTCGGAGCAGAGCAGCGTGCGCTGAGTCTCTTCGAACAACAGGCCCGACTCCCAGCAATGCGGCACATGCGGCGTCGCCAGAAATTGAAACCGGTACTTCCCCGTCTGCAGCACCTCTCCATCCGCCATGCCCTTCGCCGGCCGGAGGGCCAGACAATCATCCACACTCACCAATTTCCCCACTAGACTGCAGACCGCGTCCGCTTGCGGGGCAAGCTGTTGCCATTCCGGCAGTGAGCCACATTCATCGGCTTCGAAATGGCTAAAGCTGATCCAGCGAAGCGTTCGCAGGTCGATCAGCGACGCCACGGCCTCTTTGACGTCGGCAAACAGCGCCCGCGGTCCGGTGTGAAACAGCAACGGCTGCTCGTCGCGCACTAGGAATTGGCTGAACTGGAGATTAAATGGTTCCAAGAAGGTCGTGATACGGAACAGGTCCGGAGCGACTTCAGTAATCTTCGCCATGATGCCCTCCCGCATGAATGTGGGTGGCATCGTACCGGGCCGACCGGCTGGGTGCAACCAAGACCGGGCTTAAACCGACTAGGGCGAAGGTTTTCAGGGCCCAGGGATTCCGCTAGTCCTAGGTTTCGACGACAGGCGGTAGAACGAAGTAGAGGCAGGTCGATCAGTCTACATCACGCAAGGAGGCCATCATGAAACAGCAGGTACAGCGCCCGGTTCGTCGCGCCGAACAGCAACGGCCCACGCAGGACAAAGACGGCGTCTGGCCTCTGTCCGCCCGCGAGTTCATGAAGCTTCCGGTGTCGGGACTGCTCTCGGCGGGAAAACGCATCCGGTTCACGCGCTTGACGCCTCCCGATCAAGCGGCATAAGGCGCGAGAAAGGATTGATGAGGTACACTATGCTGACCGATGAGAGTCTCCTCACCCATGACGAACGCAAAGCCGCCGAGGCGGCCTTCCGCGGCCTTCCCTTGGACGCCCAATGGTCCAGAGGAGCACAGAGAATCTACATCGGCATTCTTGAGGTTACCAATGGTCGAGACATCGTGGGCGATTATGAGTGGGAAGAGGTGGCCGCCGCCGTGTGAACGCGATTCATATCCCAACGCCATCGAGCCACAGGCTCCGCGAGTCACTCTACGCGGGGCCTGCAGGTCGGGTCGATAGATTATTCATCATATTTCCGAGCATTGCCGTACGACTTCTCCACCGGATACTTCGCCTCATTCTTGTTCAGTTTGGAACGCACGGCCTCATTCACATCCAGACCAAGGTCGTGACAGAGATAAGACAGGAGAATCACCACATCGGCGATTTCGTCCGTGACCCGTTCTCGTGACGGACTTTCGAGAAATCGCGCCACTTCCTCGTGCGTTTTCCATTGAAAGACTTCCAACAGTTCACTCGCCTCGACGGCAATGGCGGCGGCGAGTTCTTTGGGTTTGTGAAACTGCTCCCAATCGCGCTTCCGCCGGAATTCCAATACCGCCGCCATGACCTCAGCATTCAACATGAATGATGCTCCTTACCCCAGCGCGACCGCACACTGCCCTGCCTGGCAGTGTGCGGCCTCGTCACGGACGATTGCAAGCGAGCGCCTCTTTGCCAGGCGGGCCTGAACACGCAACGCGCCGGATGATTGAAATCGCGCCGTGAGTGGCGTAGAGGATGGGGTAGGGGAGGTCCGAATCATGAACCGACAGCTGTTGTATGCCTTGTCTGCCCTGCTGTTGCCCATCACGCCTGTCTACGCGCAGAGCCCCTGTTCCGATTGTTTCTACGCCGCCGAAGAAGAGGTGCGCAAGTGCCTCGATAATGCCATCAGCGCGGGCGATCGCAACAGCTGCCTGGACAACCGGCGGGTGCGCCTCAAGGCTTGTAGCGACAATCAATGTCAGACCGTCAGGGAGGAAACGGCGATCACGGAGACGCAATCGACATCTGCCCCGCCCGGCCTCGCGCCCTATACGCCGACGGAAGGCGAATGGCTGGCACTGGTCACGAGGGCCGGCCTTCGGCGGGAAGCCACACCAGACCGCCCCTACTCGCTCGACATCGTGCTGGCTGATCCGCAGACCCTACAGATCATGGTTCGACATGCGTCGACGATGGATCGGGAACAGCTGAGGAGAGCCATCGAAAGCGCGAGGGAGACGATCCGGAACACAGCCAAAAGTTACGGCTGGGACAAGTGGGTCAAAATTCGGGAGACGGTTGAAATGTATACGGCAAAGAAATGAGCAGGCGCACCATGCCTTCTGGCGGTTCACTCCAGAATCAGCATGATTTGCGCCGGTGTGAGCAACGCGCCTGGTTGATGGCGTCCCAGCCACGCCAGAGCTTCCAGCCCGGAAAATCCCAAGACTGATCTGGCGAGCAAGGTCGCAAACAACGCCGTGCGGCCGAGCCCGGCGGAGCAGTGGATCAGCAGATTCCGGCCACACGCGGCCTGCTCATGGACCTGCTTGAGCACTTCCGATAGTCCGCCATGGGCTGGGATGCCATAGTTTGGAATCGGCAACGGCAACACCGTCATCCCTTCATCCTGATAAATCATCAGCAGATCCCGGTCTGTCTTCTCCCGGCATTCGTCCGGCTCGGCCAGCAGCACCACGCCATGGATGGAAGCGGCTCTGAACTTCGGCAGCAACGTCCCTTCGGGATCATAGAGGCCAAACGGCATCGCACTGCCATAGATCCGGCCCGGCAAATGAAGCGGATATGATGTCAGCATCGTCACATTGTGACGTTCTCGGGATGGATTACTCCGCATCGTGCGCAGCCCAGTCTTTCCAATCCGCCAGAGTGGCCTTCGTCATCGCCTTGGCTGCTTTCCGTAACCAGGTAGATTTTCTCGCGGCCAGGTCGCGCTGAATCGCTTTGATCTGCGCTCCATCGCCGAGGTGCACATTCGCCGTCTCCCAACCCATCGCATAGAGCAGCTTGCCTTCGTCTCGTTTCCTTGGTAACGCCGTCACTTCGATCCGGGAGCAATAAGGCGACAGCCGCCGGAGCAACCACTGACCATCCATGCCCACAAACGGATCCCGGCAACGAACGGACTGCTTCAGCATCGATTGATACAGCAGCGGGCCGCCGCCCTGCCGCCCTTGCGCCCATAGACCGGCGGACGCCATCAACCGTTTGGCTTCCCGGGCAATCTTGCCGCCGTGCCACTCGGCCAGCGCTACGAAGCGCGGACGGCCCAGGCTACCCAGGCCAGACACGCGCCTCCTGAGGCTGTACGACAGCCCGGCTTCCGGGATGACCTTCTCGAGCGCGTTGGTCACGTCCTGGGGCACCTTTTCTTGAACGATCGGCAAGGCCGTCATTTTCTTCCAGAACTTCACCGGGTCGCGCAGGGAGTTCGTCGCGATTTCACGGAGCCAGGCATGCTGCTCCGACAACACAAAGGGCCGCCCGCCGGTTCGTAACCCTTCGAGGTAGCCGGTCAACACGGCATCGCAGGCCTCGTCCAACTTCACGGCGAGATGCTCAGCCCGGCCGGCAAGTTTGGCGCTGACAACCAAACGCACCAGGTCGCTGGCATAGGGAAAGACACAGGCCTCGTCAAAATCGTTGATGCCCCAGATCAAGCGGCCTTCGCTGTCTCGCCACGTGCCGAAATTTTCGACATGGAGATCAGCGACTGCTCGCAGCGCGGGCGCGGCGGTGAGATCAGCACAGACTTTCGGCCAAATCTGTAGCCAGCGGTAACAGGTAGCACGCAGAAAGGAAAAAGCGCTCTGCGCCATCATGTCGTGCTTCAAACGCAGATCCGCCGGCACACACGGAACCTGCCGCGCCGACCATCGCTCATACTCGTGTGTCGCCTGGAGAATGTTCATGGGGGGTCGCCTGCTCAGTGGCGCTAAGGTCTCACGTCTTCAGTCTGATCGCAAGGCAAGAGTGACAGATGGGGCGAAAGCAGGATAGTAAGGGAAGTCACTGGACCGGATGGGACGGAACAGCGGTGTGATTAGAGCTTCGGCAGGTGGAGGGTCTTACTGATCATCAGGGTTCCGGAGAGGACGAACAGCAGAGAAAAGGCATGGAGGTCGCCTGGACCGATCGTCCACACACCTCCGTAGAGCTGCTCCCCGAGCCGACCTTGCCAGGCGGCGAAGGCGAGGACGCCGGTCAGCAGCGCCGTGGTCGGAATGGGCGTGCCTTCGAAATAGGCCACCTTGTCATGGCCTGCAGAAAGGCGTTCGGCGGTGACGTTGTATCGAGCGAGCCGGCTCACCCCGCAGCAGACGAAATACGTTAGTGCCATCCAGTCCCACCCCCCTCGCAGACCTGCGGCAAAGGCCAGAGTGGCTGGTGCGACGCCGAAGGAGATAATGTCCGCCAATGAATCCAATTCGCGGCCGAGCACCGACTGTTGATGCCGCCACCGGGCGACCCGGCCGTCGAACCAATCGAAGAGCAGCGCGCCCGGCGATAAGGCCACGGCGGCTAGAAAATGGGCCAGTGAGGCGCTGCTCAT
Organism: Nitrospira sp.; assembly: GCA_022226935.1. Classification (GTDB taxonomy): domain Bacteria; phylum Nitrospirota; class Nitrospiria; order Nitrospirales; family Nitrospiraceae; genus Nitrospira_A. Next base: position 108,751 of record CP092081.1, on the reverse strand, counting down.
GTACTGCATCGCGAAGAACACCCCGGCGAGTCCGCAGGCGGCGTTGCCGAGCGTGAGCACATCAGCCAGATGGAACTCGCGCAACATCGAGAAATGTTTGGGTGGCAATACCGTCACGGTAGGAAAACCCAAGCGGGATCCCGCTGCATGGTTAACCGAGAAACTTGCCCGGCCGGTTTTGATCATCGGCCACTCGACAGGAAAAATGACAGCAGATTACAGATCATTGAGAAATGGTCCTGCGGCATTGCCCGTGGGCGGCAGGCCTGCAGACCCGCCGCCCTGACCACCTGTATGACGGCTACTTCTCAATCCGTTGTAACGTGGTGACATGGCCCTTATCGGTGACATAGGCTTTCACCATATCACCTTCGACCACTTTATCGAGCTTCGTACTTTTGTCCACATGCACGCGGACGAGTTCCCCATCCGTATTTCTGATCTGATAGAACTCCCCCTCCATCTTCATCAACGTACCCTTCACGGTATCCTTCGTAATCCTCTCGCCCAGGGTCGGTGTCGCTTCCTTGTCCTTCATGGGATCGGCCGCAAACACAAAGCCTCCTCCACTAGTGATTAGTGCTGCAACGAGACACATTTGAAGAGTTCGCTTGAGCATATATCCTCCCATTTCGTTAGCCGAATCGATAGAACCTGATTCAGCCTAACGCGCGTCAGAAGAAGGACATACTGGGAAAATCCCCTGGAAAACGGCCTCGTGAGCCCCGCGTTACTCCCGGCCAAACGTCCGGTCCAATGACTTCACGTGTTTCACTGTTCGAAGAGCCTCAGCATCCAGCTGCGCACGGCGAAGAATCCATCGGGGCGCATACCGGCGTTCCTCATCAGGGCGATTCATCAGCAATACCGCACACAGTGTCCGCTTTTTCAGCCACCAAACACTCAATTGTTTCTTCTTCTGGTCGCCGCGAGTGACAACCTGGTCATGGCCTTTGGCATCACCCCAGTATTCATACGACAGGTCAAACTCATCGGAAAAGAAATAGGGCACATGAATGAAGGGCTGGAACTTCTCCATCATGTTCCGCATGGCCACCCGCCCCTGCTCCACCGCATTGTCCCAATGCTCGATGCGCATGCGGCGGCGGAAAATCCGGTCGGGATAGTTGGCGATATCACCGGCCGCCCACACGTGATCGACGTTGGTCTCCAGATATTCGTTGACCCGAATGCCGTCGGCATCATGTTCGAGCGGCGAGTGCCGGAAGAGCTCCAATGCCGGAGTGACGCCGATTCCGGCCACGACGAAGTCCGCCGAGATCTGCCGTCCGGATGCCAATTGGACCTGCCCCCGACCGTGTTCTCGCGCGAAGCCGACGACCGTCTGATCTTTCATGAACGTGATGCCGTGCGCGGAAAACTGCTTCTCGAAAAAGGCCGAGACGTCCGGCGTGAACACATGTTCCCAGACGCGATCGCCGGGAAACACCATCGTCGTGGCCATACCTTGCCTGGTGAGCACCGATGCGACTTCCATGCCGATAAAACCTGAACCGATCACCACGGCCTGTTTCCCCTTCTTGATGTGCTGGTGAATGTGCTGCGAGTCCTGGAGTTGGCGAAGGTAGAAAATCCACGGCTGGTCGGCGCCCGGCACGGTGAGCTTCCGCACCGACGATCCGGTAGCAATCAGCAGTTTTTCGAAGCCGATGGTGTGGCGTGAGGGGCCATGCAGCAGTCGGCGTCTGAAGTCCACCTTCTGGACGCGAAAATCCCGAAATAGAGTAATGCCCTGTTTCTGATAAAACTGGGCATCCGAGATCAGAATGTCACCGCGTTGCTTTTCGCCGGCCAGAAACTCCTTCGACAAGGGCGGCCGCTCGTATGACGGGACGCGCTCCGCCGTCACGATCGCCAGTTGCCCCTTGCCTCCGCCCTGCGCCACAAATTCCTTCGCCGCATATCCAGCCCCGACCCCGCCGCCCAGGATAACCATCGGAAATGCTTTCATGATGACCGACCTCCTCGATCAGGTGAATGGACGCAGAGCTCAGCTTACAGAAAGAGAACACCTTGCAACAGGGGAAATGCTTGTGCTCAGAAAGAGGCCACCACTCGTCTCATGCCACGGCGCTCTTCAGATCCGCGCGAGGAGGCCGAATAGCCGGTCCTGGATCATGCGATCGCGGACGCGCAAAGTGCTGAAGGGATGATAGACCGCCACGATGCGTGCATTGGAAGGACAGGCGCCAAGCCGGTCTGCATGACAGGTGCAATTCGCCGCAGCATCAGCGAGCTCCGGTTGAACAGCGAGGACCTCTAGGAGGTGAAATAAAAAAGCTCCGTCCTCTTTCGAGGGCGGAGCTTCCGAATTCGCAATTTTTATATTTTATATTATGCGTTCATAACGTTTCCGCCATGCGTGCCTAATATTTCCATTGCAAATTCTTATGGCCTCACCATACCGCATCTTTATCAAGATGGAACTTAGGCAACCCCCTAGAAATTCAGTAGTGGGTAATGAACAGCCTCAATCGGCGGACTTGGTGTCGGACAACTTCTTGACCAACACAGACATTTCTTCGAGCTTGCGCGTCCCGGCGGACAAGTCGTTCTCTAGCCGTTCGATCATGTCGAGGCATGTTTTCACGGTGTCGACGAGCTGAGCTTGCGTCATCGTCGGCAGTTTTTGTTCAAGTTCTTGGCGTTTCATGGCAAAGGCGACTCCCACGCTTCAGGAACATTAAGCCTCGACAAAGGCTTAGGTACTTGGGGCGTTTTGTAACTATGGCGTAAGCTGGCGGCCGCATGGGAACAGAGGCCAATTGAATTGTCGGGTGTGCAGCCAGCTGTTTGCGAGGTTGCAGATGCGTGTTCTGCGGATCGTTGACGGTCAAACGGACTCGACGCGGGCATGGTACATATCGCCGCTGTCATCGACGGAAGAGCCTTGCGAAACTTCGGCGCGAGATCGCGATCAGGCAGGGATTCTACCAGCAAATTCCGGCCTATCGATTGGCGCATGACCTGGGAGTAGATTCTCAGGTCATGAATCGGGTCTACCAGAAAGTGCGGACGGTGTTGTTCCATGTCGCTGAACTGAAAGGCATGGCCAGCAAACTTTCGGGGGAGATTGAACTGGATGAAGCCGATTTCGGCGGGCAATGTAAAGGCCGCCGTGGTCGAGACGCCGTTGGCAACAGCGTCGTCTTCCAGCTGCTGGAGCGCGATGGACGCGTGTATACGAAGGTGGTGGTGCATGTGTCGGCGGACCCTCTCATGGCCCACATGAAACCCCTCACCCGAAAAGGCGCTGTCTCATACACCGATACCTTTCGGGGTACCAATCGTTGCGGCGGTAGGGCACACCTCACACGGTCAATCACAGCAACAGTATGGTTGATCGTTGCACGAGAAATCACATCAATGGAATCGAAAGCTTCTGGTCGTTTGCCACGGATATTTTATAATTACCGAGGGTATCCAAGTATCACTTCCCGTTGTATCTGAAGGAAATTGAATATCGGTTCGACCCCCGCAAAGACAACCTCTTCAAGCTCTTCGTGCGGCGCTTCTTTGGTTACGGTTGCCCTCATTACTTAAAAATGAGTTACGGTTTTTTATTTTCGTCGACCGTGGGCGAACAATTCATGCCGGCGAATGGATTCAGCGGGTTCACGCGCGGCGAACAGTGTTGAGCTTCCGGCGCGGCCTTCTCCCCTCCCACCTGTGAGCCGGTCGGCAATTGGGACTGATCGTTCGAGCCGAGCTGGCGCGGATTCTGTCCATGAATGGGCGAGACCGGCTGCGAAGGCATCAACGTGTTGGGTTGCAGGTCAGGCGCCGCTGCCGGCGCTTCTTCAACCGGTGGTGTGAATCCGCCGGGAGGTGAAGGCGATGGCGTCTTGACGACCGTGCATCCGCGTTTCCCCTTCGGCTGATCCGTCAGCATGGTGCCGCCGTTCGGGCCTTCGCAGCTGTAAATCTTTGCCTGCACCGAGCTCGAGTGGAGCAGAACGAGGAACGTAACAGGCAAGAGGTAGAGCCAGATCATCGTCGATTTTCCCGAACGGGATCAGAGGCGGCTGACGGATGGCATTCGCGGCGGAACGCTCACGATGCCGAACGACTATAGGCGCGGAACCGGAACGTGTCAATCTGCCAAGAGACGGCTCAGCGGGACATCAGCCGGGCGAACGTCCCAGCCACTTCTTCATCAGGCCCAAGAGGCCGACCTCCGGCTCCGGCTGCCGGTCGGGATATTCGATCCAGAGTTCCTGCGAGCCGAGATAGAGACCGTCGCGGTAGCTCTGCTGGCTGCGCAATTGCGTGTAGCCTTGCTCCTGCAACATCCGGATCATGCGCTGGAGCGCTTCAGCCGTGGTCGGCGATTCGGGCGTGACCACCTGCGTGGATTCGTACCGCAACGTCGCCTGATAGCCGGAGGCCGTCCGCACCAACTCCACGGGGCGATTGAACCCTCGCTCCCTGGCGTCGAACCCGGCGAGTTGGTGTTTCTCTCCAGCCGATTCCGGCATTGGCCTTACAACGCGCGATAGACGGCCAGCAGGTCGCTGAGCGCAATCGTCTTGTTCTTGAGGACCACGCGTTCCGCCCCCAACACATCCAATGCGGCGACCTTTTCCGTGCCACCCATCAGGCATTTGCTCCCGAGCGCGAGGACGCGTTCACATTCCTTTTCAACCTTGCCCTTCACGACGGGGTTCACCTTCAGGATGTCCACCATCTTGGCACGGGTCTCGCTCAGATGCTTTTGGAGTTCCGCTTCCGGATATTCCTTCCGCGCGGCTTCGTCTTCACAGCGGTCGATGTACTGGGTTAGAAAGACATAGAGCCGCACGAACGTTTCGGCGATCTCGATGTGTTTCGGGGTCAGCTGATTGTCCGCCATTGGAGCCTCCATTCACTAAGGTGTCGACATGATCGTTGTGCTGTGACGACGTCGCGCACGGCGCGTCCCGGCCTCACAGCCGGACTTTGATATCGGTGCCCTCGACCGTGACTTCGTACGCCGTCACCTTGGCCGAAGGGTTATTGATGCAGGCGCCCGTCTTCACGTTGAACTCCCAGTTGTGCCAGGGGCAGGCGACGACATCCCCTACCACATCGCCTTCGCCCAGCGGGCCGCCGCGATGCACGCAGGTGTTATCGATGGCATAAAAGGTCCCGTCGACATTGAAGACCGCAATGGCTTTCCCGTTCACTTCCGCGACCATGCCGGCTCCCGGCTTCACATCGGCGGTTCCTGCGATTCTAATCAACTCGCCCATACATCCTCCCTGAGTGCGTCACTCGTCCTAGTCCGGCTTCCGATCGGCGGCCGGCCGTTTGATTTTATCCAATAAACTTTCGATGCGGCTCTTGGCTGCCGACGCGCCGCCCGTTTGCAAAGCCGCGGCAAGTTTCGCCGCGATGTCGCGAAAGGCCTGGGCTTGTGGGGAGTCGGGTTTGGCGACCACGATCGGGTTGCCGGTATCGCCTCCGGCGCGAATGACGGGATCGATGGGAACCCGTCCAAGGAAGGGAATCCCCAGTTTCTCCGCCGCCCGCTCTCCGCCGCCATGGGAGAAAATTTCCGTCCGTTCTCCGCAATGGCCGCAGACGAAAAAGCTCATGTTCTCCACGATGCCGAGGAGCGGCACATTCACCTTCTGAAACATCATCATGCCCTTGCGCACATCGTGCAACGCCACTTCCTGCGGCGTGGTGACCGTGACGGCGCCGGACAACGGCACGAGCTGGGTCAGGGTGAGCTGCGCGTCTCCCGTTCCCGGCGGCAGGTCGATCAGCAAATAGTCCAACTCGCCCCATAACACATCGCGGAAGAGTTGCTGAATCGCGGTATGCACCATCGGGCCTCGCCACACGACGGCCGTGTCTTCCGGCACGAAAAATCCCATCGAGATCAGCTTGACGCCGTGGCTTTCCGCCGGCGTGATCTTGCCGTCTTGCTGCTCAGGAGTCTTCTCGACCCCCATCATCATTGGGATGTTAGGCCCGTAAATATCGGCATCCAGCAACCCGACCTTGGCGCCGGTGAGCGCAAGGGCGACCGCCAGATTGACGGAAACTGTGGATTTGCCGACGCCGCCCTTGCCGCTGCTGACGGCGACGACGTGTTTGACGCCGGGAATGATATTGGGTCGGGCGGCCGCTTCGTCCTGGTGCGGTGCGCCGCCTGGTTCTTCTGCCATAGTGATGCCTCCTCCACCCCGCTGGTCCGGTCGGATTACGCGGGTTTCTCGCATCTTAAGCTATCGCCGCGGCGAAAAGAAATGGGTCAGAAGACGCAGATGAGGTGCGGCGACAAGGGGCTCGAAGTCAGGGGGTGTTCAATGCTCACTGCTGAATGTTGAATGAAACATTCGGCAGTGAAAGAAAGCATGTGTTGCAACATGAGCGCAGTCATCCGGTGAGACGGTTCACCTTTACGTATGACGTTTCACGATTTAGGGCTTCTTCACCACCCGTTACGTGCGTTCCCGATGGAGGTTGAAGGTCAGTCCTACCAGGGAGAGCGTATAGATCAACCATTTGGACGGATCGAAGTTGTACCATTTCGATCCATTCCGGTAATCGTGCGAGTACGTGTGGTGATAGTTGTGGTAGCCCTCGCCGAAACTGATGAAGGAGATGAGCCAGCTGTCCCGGCTGCTGTCCTGCGTGCCGTGCGGTTGGGTGCCGACCAAGTGGCAAAGAGAGTTGATGGTAAAGGTGGAGTTCAAGACCAAGACCGTCCGCAACACGCCGGCCAGCAAAAAACATCCGAGGCCGCTCATGACCCCGCCGTTCAGATAACCGGCCGTGAAGGGCAACAACAGGCCTGAGGCGACGATCACCCAGTAATACCGGTGTTGCCACATAATGATCGGGTCGGTACGTAGTTTCGCGGCGAACCGGTCATCACGATAGGGCGTATTGATGAACAGCCAGCCGACGTGACTGTGCCAAAAACCTTTGCTCGCGTTGTACGGATCGGCTTCTTCGTCCGTATGCGCGTGGTGGCGGATATGATCGGCGCACCAGAGCAAGGCGGAATTTTGCACGGCCCATCCCCCCATCACCAGCAGGCAGATCTTGATCCCGAGATGACTCTCGAAGCTGCGATGCGTGATCATGCGATGATATCCCACCGTGATGCCCATGCCGGTGACGACGTAGAGAACGGCCAACAGCGTCCAATCCAGGACGGTATAGTCGTAGTAATACGCGAAGAGCGGAACCCCGACGAAGGTCAGGATCGTGAGCGCGGTAAAGAGGGCGACGGTGCCCCAGCAGACGGATTGTGTGGATGAGTCGGCCATCGTACTCCTTCGGAACCTGTGCGCAACTCATCGCCACAGTGCACCGCCATACTTAGGGAATTGGTGAAGGCAAACGGCGCACTGTAACGGAGCCGTTGTGAGATTTTCAAGGGGAGAGGTGCGGACAGAGACCTGTGACAGGGTGACGACGCGCACGGGCGCCAGCGTTGGATGGACGTCTCCGTGCCCGGCTGTGGTTCAGGGCTATTTGACCATCGCAGGCAATCAGCCTACAGTGTCGTGAAGGTGGTCTTGAGCATGTGCACGCATAGCCGTCCAGCCTGTACGGCGTCGAGGTTGTACGGGGTGCTGAAGGGGACGGCAAAGACAGTGAGTGATTGTGCGTGATGTCGAAGGCGCCGAACAGGAGCTGCTGGATCCCGTAGCCATTCCTGCCCTCATGCATGCTGCCTGCTGGTCGAGCTCCACGATTTTCTCATTCCGGGCATTACCGAGGTGATCCGGCAGCGATTTGCAGGTACATACGAGATCACGGTCATTCCCGCCCTCCCTCGACGGTTGGCCGACTGGCCCCGCTCGTTGCGCGTACCGACCGTCTATCGTCGAACTGCGCTGTTGGAGTATCGTCCTGGAGGAATGCGCTGGTTCTGGACGCAGGCTGATGCCTGCTCACAGACTGAGATAAGGCAGACCGAGGAGAGTACGGGCCAGAGCGCGAGCGTATCTAAGGGCGCCGTCAGCACCATGCCTTCCCGCGCGGATCCGCGAAGGGCGGTGTGTGACTCGTTGCGTCGGACTTCCCAAAGGCAGGTGGCTCCGTACTCGTCATGGGTTTTCGTATGCCCAGGCGGTACCTGTTTTACTACTGGTGGTTAGACCAAAGGGAGGACTCATGGAACGGTTTCTCCTCATTGTCCTTGCCGCTGGAATCACAGCGGTTCTTATCCTGCTTGCGTATGGCCTGCTCAAGATCCGGGACTTCCAACGCCATGTATATAGGAGTCTTGGCGACCGGCTGCCTCGTCTTATTGCGCAAGAGCTGAATACACAGTTGCTCACTCACTTTCGTCAGACCGAGGCCCTGGCCGGCCTCTTGATGGAATTGGGTTTCACCCGCAGTTTGCCCGCCACCAGGGGATGGGCTGCATCCCCCGACTTTCTTCGCGAACTCGCGCGGCATGCCGCGCAGGCTCGACCGCACGTCATCGCCGAGTGCGGTTCCGGGGTATCCACCCTGATCCTTGCCCGTTGTGCGCAAATGAATAGGATCGGGCATGTGTATAGTTTGGAACATTTGGCCGAACATGCCGAAGCTACCAGAGCGGAACTCGCGCGGCACGGCCTCACAGAATGGGCCACGGTGTTAACGGCTCCGCTGCGGTCCTATGAATTGCATGGACACTCCTATGCCTGGTACTCCACTGACCAACTGCCCGCGCTCGAGCTTGACATGCTGGTCATCGACGGGCCTCCGATCGACACCGGACACCTTGCAAGGTACCCGGCCGGCCCCCTGTTGTTCGAACACTTGAGTGCATCCGCCGTGGTATTCCTCGACGATGCCGACCGCCCGGACGAACGGACGATTCTTCAGCGGTGGGCCGATGAGTTCCCCGAATTCAAGCATGAGAATCGGTGGTGCGAGAAAGGCTGCGCTGTGCTGAGGAAGCAGGCGACCATCATTCGTGACAGTCGCGTTTAGCCCGGTTGTCGGATCATACGCCAAGCATCATTCTAAAAATGTATGTGATCCCGACGACGGAGTAGGCGGATCGTCCCATGCCACTATTTTAGGACACGAGTCTTTGCACCAACTCGAAAATTGCTTTGCCTTTCTCTCGGCGTCAGCTGTTTCACGAGAACATGAGCGATCTACTGGCTCTCGAAATCATGATGCAGGGGTGATAGCCGCATGTTCGATGCCTGTACAACATTCCGGCGGACGTTGCGCATCTCAAAGTCAACTCGGCTGCATCACCCCTGCGGCAATGATGAATCGCTCTTGGTCCTCAGGCGGAAGCGCAGACAGCGCAAGCGTACGCCCGGATCTGGTCACAAGTGAGGCTGTCATGAAATCGTTCCCCTCTGCAGCCACTAACAGGCGCTCCACTTCTTCACCATCGACGAGAGGAAATCCCCCGGCGACTTGGGGATAATAGTTAAGATAGGCCAGTAGTACGCAGACGACACCGGGAGGCATACGAACAACGGCGGTCGCGGTGGACGAGGCAAAGGAACCGGTCGAGAGAGTGGCCGGAAAGAACTGCGGTTCGCCCATCGCTGGGATCATTTTCACATAGAATTGCAATGGAACGGACACATTTTGGATCGTTAAGGTCACAGGCACATCAAGTGGAGAAGCCTCTGGCAAATTGATATCGGGCGAACCATGCGACCCTGTCGGCGTTGACGGTACTGACACCCCTCCGATGCTACTAATGGTCACGTTTGGAAGTGCTGTGGCCGCAGGGGTACTCGCTGACGTAATAGGCCCGAGACTGTTCACGATGAACGCAGCCGGCGTCGTGGCCGCAACAGTACAGGTTGTGCACTCCACACGGACTATCCCAGAATATCCGTACCCCCCAGCTCCGACACAGGATTGTCCGCCGCCTCGAGCTTGAACTACGCCCTGGTTAGTCACTTGTGGAGCGACCAATCGGATTGCGCCCCCGCTACCGGCTCCGCCCGCAACCATGCAAGGTTCGCTGGCGAGTATCCCATCGCCACCATTAGCTGAAATCACCCCCGTTGATTGGATGAGAACCTGAGTTGTCGACGCGATCACTATGGCGCCTCCGCCACCCGCTCCCGATGGCCCATTTTGTGCGAGGCTACCCACACCACCCCCGCCCCCCGACCCTCCATAGATGGGCTGTAAATTGACAAACCCCGCGGCGCCGTAGGAGCCGTCTCGAGTTAAAATCGCCGGAAAGAGAGCAGGATCACCTCCACCAGTGCCTTGCCCTCCCGTGCCATTAGAAGGAAACAGTCCACGGGTGCCTCCGTCCCCGCCACGAAATCCTCCGGGCCCACCGAGTTGCCCAGGAGTGACGCCTACGTTTCCCGTGGTGAAGCCAGCCAGCGCGGGATCGCCGTTGACGCGAATCGCTCCTGCAACTGTCACCGCCCCTTGAGCCAGGAGCGTCACGGGGGTATTCGTGGCATTCCGTTGAAAGGTTACTGTCACCCCGGCTGGGATAGTGACGGTGGTGTAATTGAGAATGCCGTCCGCAGGCAGCACCACTGTCATGTTCGTCGCGGGGGCCAAGGCCCCCAGACTTCCGGTGCTGCCGCTATTAAATGCCTGCCCCCAGACTGTGAGAGTGGGCAAGCAGAGTAACAAGGTGAGAGCCAGAATCAACGCTGGCCATCGAACGTGTGCACTCATGTCTAATCTCCTGCTCTAGGGCAATGTGAAATCGCTCCATGCATTCAGGACGCTCACCTGTCCGACCGGGAGCGTCATGCTGAATGTTGCAGTTGACGTCGCGAATGTCCCGGTCGAGGTGGCGGTCAAAGGAGCTGCAGTTGCGGCGAACTGTGGAATCTGTTTGAGTTTGAATGTAGACCCTACAGGTATATTGGTTCCGGTCACGGTGATGCTCACGGGATTAGTCGTTCCCCCGGGAAGCGTGACATCGGCGGTCGCATAGGTGCCTCCGGTGGTCGAAGGAGTGTTCACACCGGCAATGGCACTTATTCGCAATGTAGGGAAACTCGACAATGCCGGAACGCTACTGGTAGTCACGGGACCACACGATGTACTGATTGAGACCAGTGCAGTGGAAGCAGGGGTTATACTTCCAGAGAAGTTCACGCGAAACGCTTCGAGCCTCACGCGACCATCTGTGGGAGCTGGTACCCCTCCGTTGCCTTTCGTCACATTTAGGGTTCCGCTCCCTGCCAGTTCAGGGGCCACCAGCCGAATAGCCCCGCCGCTGCCAGCTCCGGCATACTGGATACCACTAGGCCCACCGTCTCCGCCTCGAGAAAAGATTGTTCCACTGAGGGTGATTTTGGTTGAAGAGGCAATCACGATCGCCCCGCCGCCACCCCCGCCTGAGAGGCCAGACGTGCCGACGCTTCCCGGGTATCCTCCTCCACCCGACCCCCCAAACAACGGCAGCAGACTCACAAACGTGGTGGGGACACCATAACTTCCTCCGCCGCCATAGGACCCGGACGTGGTCCCTCCACCGGGTCCTTGACCGGCTGAAGGAGCATTGTTCGTGGCTCCTCTCGATCCGCTTTGGCCGCCACGAAATCCTCCGGGCCCGCCCAGTCCGCCAGGGATTACCGGTGGCCCTGTCGACGAATACCCCGTTCCGGCAACGCCGTCGACATTGATGATCCCCGCGATCAGCACATCTCCCGTGGCCAGCATCGTCACCGGTGTGTTGGCGGCGTTGGGTTGGAACGTCACTGTCACGCCAACCGGAATGGTCACCGTGGTGTAATTGAGAATGCCGTCGGCAGGAAGGGTCACGACGATGTTGCTGACGGGCGAGAAGGCGCCAAGACTCCCCGTGCTGCCGCTTGTGAACGTCTGAGCACATACCGGCAATTCGCCAAAGATCAAAATGACAAGCCCACACCCCAAAAGAGCAATGGCACGTGTCATGGTCATGGACGACCTCCTTACATGATAGTGGCCGACTGCTATGGCAGCATTTCGCTGACCGGCGGAGCCACCGTGCTCGTGGGGCCGGATGGCGACAGGTTGAATGGTGAGATAAACGGACTCACAGACGGGGATACCGCCGTGCGCGGGCCAGATAAGGCACTATTAGGCCGCCATACGCTCACCGGAAACCGCGTTTGAACAAATCCCCACACGGGTGTACTGACCGCCACGCTCACCGCCCCGCTTCCGACCGTCCCCAACGGGGTGGTCACGGTGAAGGTATAGGTCCCCGGTGGGACAGTTGCGGCGACCGCGAGGGCAAGTGAGAGGCTGGTGTCAGTCGCTCCAGTCTGGAGAATGCCCGTGATGCCCGCATGAGAGAACGTCACGCTGGTGGTCTGCAGTAGTCCCGTCCCCGTTACGGTTGCCGGGACCTTCATGCCTTGTCCCATGTTGGTTGGTGTCATGCTCGTAATGGTAGGAGCCCCAAGCACGGTAAAGATCTGCGGGCTATTCGCAGTGCCGGCCGTGGTCGTCACAGACACCGATCCCGTCGTGGCACTTGCCGGTACAGTCACCGTCAATCGGTTTGCAGTAGCCGCTGTGACGGTCGCCGTGACGCCGTTAAATTTGACGGTGTTGTTGGCCGGGGTTGAGCTGAATCCGTAACCTTGGACCACAACCGAAGTAGTAGCCGAGCCCCTACTTGGCGCGGTGAGATAGATCCCGATCCCGCTTCCTGGTGGTGTAAAGCGATCGATGGACAGGAGGTTTCCTAGCGCGTCGTAATTATAAACAGCGAGTGCTCCTGTGCTATCGGTCACACTGGTGAGTCGGCCCTGATCGTCATACAAATATTGAGCTTGGTCGGCATAGAGCGAGCAACCAAGGACCAGCATTATGCTCACCTGAAAAGCCAACATCCAACTGCGTCTATTCTGAAAGAGCAAAGTCATGATAGTCGCCCTCACCATCTCATGCATTGTCCATTGTGGTCATGACTTGAATGTCCACTTCATGTTAGTTCACCCCCAGTTAGTAATTTCTTCTCTTCATTCCTTCCTATTTTTATCTGAAGGATGAACACCCGCATTCTGATTACTCCACTCTGTCGGCGTCGGCGGCCGAGTCGATCCACTCTGTTTTAAGTCGGATTTCGTGCCAATGAACCATCTGTCCAGTAGTCCGCCACCGGGGCGATATTCGCTTTCTCCCCACGAGGACTCTGCCTTCACCCGACTACCATCAGAATTCACGTACTCGAAAATGTTGTAGCGCGATTTGCGTGCTAGAAAATCCGAGGTACATCCGGTTCCCTCATCAGACACTTTGATCACAAGAAATAAACCTCGCTGTTCAATAGGCGCGCAGGATGCATCCAAATAACGCACAGTTACCCACCCTTTGTGTCCGGGCGGGAGTTCCCACTTCACAGGTAATCCCAAGCCACCAGTCAAAATAAGAAAACCGGCAAGGATCAAAAGGAGTGCAGCTACAACCACCACAACAAGGGCCCACGATCGTTTCATTTTTACACGCCTTCATCGTCCCGGGACTGGTAAGGGCCGTGGCCCACTCCCTAAGTCACCCACCCATCCGGCGGTACGATAATCGTATACCTGAGTAGGCCCGTTCGGCCCTCCGTACTGCCAGATTTCGTAGTTAGGAAAAGTGGTGCCGGTAGCCGAAGTGACCCTTACCGTACCGTTTTGATTTTCATATAAGGCAAAGGCATATTTAAGTGGCCACGGCGGAACATGAAACCCGTTGATGGCTTCGCATTCGAAGTTGATCTTGCGCCCGCCAAGAGGTAGCTGGCTAACACGTGCTGTGCAACTTCGGAGTTCACCAGGTAGATTGATCCCCAATTTACTCTTTGAAATGCCCGCGGCATTTCTCACCTTCTCGTCACTTCCCAGTAGCTGGCGCGTCCGGAAGGTTCCACCATCTACATCGGGCCCTCGATTATCACCATTCCCTAAGATTAGAACATCCTTGTCAGGGATATAGGCATCCACACAATACCGCACACCCGATCCCCCTGGGTCCATGCAAAGGCCTCGGGCATCGCTATAATTAATGGGGCTATTATCGACATACGCATAAAGATTTACGTCGCCGCTTGAAAATCCAATTGGATCTTCTCCTAGAAATCGATAGGACTTGGGGTCATAGTATCGTGCCCTGTAGTAGTAAAGGCTCGTCCCATCATTTTCTCGCCCGGTGTATTGGTATGGGTTTGTTGAAGTGCCAGTGATAGTGGTCTTACCATTTGGTTCAAAAGTGTAAGTTGTTTGCGCCGCACCATTAATATCGGTAAGCGCAAGCGACGTACCCAACGCATCCATCTGAAAGAACTCGTCGCCCGCTGTCTGTTTCCGAATAAACGCCTCATCCATGCTCAAGCCGCGAAGGTAGGTCGCGGATGGCGTGGTTCCGGTAAGTTCCGCATAGACATCGCTCCCGTCATACCAGAATCCGGTCGTCGTGCCGTTGATGGTCTTCGACTTCCGGCGTCCCAAGCCATCGTACACAAAGCCGGCGGTGAGGCCGGTTCGGCTGATGCCGGTCAACCGATTTCGACTATCCCAGGCGTAGGTCGTGGTGACGCCGCCTTGTGTCTCGCTCGTGAGATTGCCGTTAGTGTCGTAGGTCAGATTCGTCGTGGTGCTGTTCCAGCGGGTGAGCTCGTTCGCGGCATCGTAGGCAATGGTGGCTGCGGCCACAGCGCTTGGCAGATTCGAGGCCGCGGCGTTCTGGCGTAGCTGGGATATCCGGTTTCCACTCTTGTCGTAGCTATACGTGAGCGCCTCAATCGTCGTCGGGGTCTTCACATGTCCAATGGTCAGCAATTGATTTGCATTGTCGTAGCCGTAGCTGGATACGACGCCGTTGGGATAGGTAAGGGAGGTTCTTCTACCCGCATCGTCATAATTCACGCTCACAGTCTGAGGCCCTTTGGCGACCGTCTTCAGCCGCGAGTTCTTGTCGTAGGTGTAGATCGTGTCACCTTGACCGGTGGCCGAGAGCTTCAGCCGTCTTCCGATCTCGTCGTCTTGGAACCTCATGGCCCCAGCTGTGCTTAACCAGTCCCCGTAGTCGGAAGTGTGGAGCACCGTCTGACTTTCCGAATCTGTGACGCGGCGATTATCGATCAATGTTCTATCCATCAATTTCATCAAAGTGTCCGCTCTGCAAGCCAGAGGCTCTAAGGATGAAGCAACAACTACCTCTGTTGCTTTTGCTGTTCTTGTTCCAAAGCCGTAAGCAGTTCGGCGCTGCCTTTCCTTAAAGCCTGCAAATCAATGTTCCCCTCGCCTCGCATGTACCGTCTAAAACGTTCCCACCAATTGAATTTTGGAAGTGTTTCAACTGCGTACATATCAAAGTAATTCCAGAAATACTTTGACAAAAGCTTCCGTTCGACCTTCGTTAGCCCTTCCCATAGACCTAGATTATTCCATTCTCCCAATGTCCCGCAGAACTCATTGACGCTGATCTCATTGCCTAAGAATTTGCGAAGAAGGCCTATCACAGGAAACTTCATAACATGACCTAGAATTTGGGGTTATAGTGCGTAATTGTCCTTGTTATCCAATTAAAAGCCACATCACCTAGGCCTTCTCCTCCATAGCGGAGAGTAGTAAAGAGGTCTTTCACGCTATTGGGTGTCATTCTAGGCCCATTATTGATCAGCGACCGAGTTAGCGTGTCGGAAAAGAACCTTCCTCCCTTATCTCCTACCTCCCATGCCGCATGTCTCGCCGCAACACTTTGAGCAACATTGTAGTACCCAGCTCCAACAGCCACTTCAACGGCTCCCAGGTACAGGGCACCTGTCGCACCGATTCCCGCGAGTCCCAATCCACCATAAGTAGAAATTTCTGCTGCGCTACCCAGGCATTTTGAGAAGATGAGAGGATTCCCCTGCTGCTGTAATGTCCAATCTAGCTTGCCGTCTCCGATTATCCCACCTGTCATAAAATCGAGAGAATCGCCAACTGCCATAAAAGAGGTACCGATCCCACTCCAGAATCCATCTTCAGCAGAAAGCCCTAACGAATCCTTATATCGAAGCGGATTTCCACGAACATATGCATAGTGGTTGGGTTCAAAGTAGGAGATTCCGCTCGGGTCTTCTTGTACAAATCGATCAATTGACGAGTTGTAATACCGGGCTCGATAGTACAAGAGTCCCGTCCCATCGTTTTCCCGCCCCGTGTACTGAAACGCATTGCTGCTGGCCGTACCTGTTTGTGTCGTCGTGCCAAACGGCTCATACGTGTACGTGGTTTGACTCGCCCCGGCAGGATTGGTGAGGGCAACGGAAGTTCCCAGCGCGTCGGTTTCATAGAACTCATCACTCACACCCTTGCGAATAAACGGCTCGTCAATGCTCAGGCCGCGAATGTAGGTCGCGGATGGCGTCGTGCCGGTGAGTTCCGCATAGACATCGCTCCCGTCGTACCAAAATCCGGTTGTCGTGCCGTTGATGGTCTTCGACTTCCGGCGTCCCAATCCATCGTACACAAAGCTCGCCGTCAAACCAGTTCGACTGATTGCAGTCAGGCGGTTTCTGGCATCCCAGGCATACGTCGTCGTCACGCCGCCTTGTGTCTCGCTCGTGAGATTGCCGTTATTGTCATAGGTCAGGTTCGTTGTGGCGCTGTTCCAGCGAGTCAGCTCATTTGCCGCGTCGTAGGCGATGTTGGTTGCAGCCACGGCGCTTGGCAGGTTCGAGGCCGCTGCATTCTGGCGGAGCTGGGATATCCGGTTGCCACTCTTGTCGTACGTATACGTGAGGGCTTCGATGGTCGTCGGGGTCTTCACATGTCCAATGGTGAGCAATCGATTCGCATTGTCGTACCCATAGCTGGATACGACGCCGTTGGGATAGGTCAGCGACGTTCTGCGCCCCGCATTGTCGTACGCCAGGGTCACGGTCTGTGAACCCCGTGCGACCGTCTTCAGCCGCGAGTTCTTGTCGTAGGTGTAGGTCGTGTCTCCTTGACCGGTGGCCGAGAGCTTGAGCCGGCGTCCGCTCTCGTCATACTCGACGGTCATGGTCCCCGCCGTCGTGGTTTCTTGTACCCTCGGATGGTGCCCGCCACTCACCGTGTCGTAGACCCACGTGATCGTGCCCCCGACCGAATCCGTGACGCTCGTGAGGCGATTGATCGCATCGTAACCAAAAATCACTGTGGCGCCGGGATATGTGGCGCCGGTGCGGCGGTTCAACGCGTCATAGACGAACGTGTTCGTCTGATTCTTTCGATCTTTGAACTGCGTCAGGTTTCCCAGCCGGTCGTACTGATAGGTCTCCTGCCTGTTCAAGGCATCCTTTCGCACCGTGAGCCGGTCCATCTCATCATAGGTATAGGTAGTCGTCTGATTCTTGGCGTCGGTCACGGTGAGCAGATTGCCGTTGGTGTCGTAGCTCAATTTGGTCAGCCCTCCTAGGGCATCCTGAATCTGCGTCACCCGGTTGAGATTGTCATAACTGAAGCGGCTGTGTTTGCCTTTCGGATCGATGAGGAGAATGAGCCGAGAGACGGCATCATAGAGTCGAGTCGTCATATTTGAGAGGGCATCGGTTGTCGTGGTCAAATTGCCTTGGATGTCGTAGCCGAAGCTGGTCACATGGGATAAGGGGTCCGTGATGCTCGTCGGCTGCCCGGTGGTGCTGTACTGGATGACAGTCTGTTTGGTTTCAGGGTCGGTGATCGTCGTCGTCCGAGCCGTATCATTGTAGGTGAATGTCGTCACGTTTGCGGGGCTGAGCGCATCCGTAATGGTCGCAAGCCGGTTATAGGTCGATTCATAGGTGAACGTCGTGGTGTTATTCTCCGGATCTTTGATGGTGAGCACGTTTCCCTTACTGTCGTAGGTGAATTCAGTTCGTCTGGACAGCGGGTCAACGACCGCCGTGAGTGTATTGGTACCGATGTCCCGTTCGTAATTCGTGATATTGGATCCCGGTCGCTCGACCTGCGTCACGTATTGCGATGCATTCATGCGATGGATGGTGACGTTCCCTCTGGGATCGGTGACATTGGTTTGAGTCACCGTTTGACCGGCCAGCGTGTACGCGAATGTATACGCTCCGCCGTCGGCGAGGATCTGTTTGGCAACCCGCCCGTTCAGATCATATTCGTTGCGCAAGTAGGTAATGCCCCGCGCATCAGTGATGGAGAGCATCCCTTCATTCCAATAGTAGGCTTGCGTGTATTCGCCATAGGTGTAGGTCGTCACTCCGCCACCGATATCGATCACCCGTGACAGCCGTCCGTTCGACCCGACGTAATACACGTAGGACACCGTGCGGCCCAAAGGGTCGGTGATCGTGGAGATGACATCGAACGGTGGCGACACATGCCCGCGTATGACCTGGGTGTAGGTAAAGGTCAGGGCACGGCCGGATGGCTCTCTGATCTCGGTCACCCGCTGGGCGGCATCGCGGATGATCTGAATGCGGTTGTTGTAGCGGTCGCGTTGTTCAATCAGCCAGCCGGCTGCATTGAAGGCGTAGATCATGCCGTCTTTCCATCGAAGTTCCGCCGTGTTATTCGGAAACTTCGTGATCTCCGCACCTTTGAACATCGGAAAGGTTGCATTGCGATATTTCGTATCCGGATCTTGCGAGAACAGATAACGACTGAAATCGGACATTTGGAGACGGAGCGCCGCTCCGACCACCGCCAACTGAATGTGATAATTGAAACTGCCTCCCTCCCCGAACGGGCCAATGCCTCCTGCCTGACTCCGATAGGTCCGATTGATAACCACGGGTAACCGGCCGGGGAGCACCATATCCGTTTTCTGCATGGTAAAGGCCCCTGTGGTCACGTCCACGGGGTCGGCGGTCGAGCAGGATTGACCATCCGCCGGGCAGAGCGGGCTGATTGCGACATTTTCCGCTGTCCAATAGGCATAACAGAACACTGGTTGTCCCACGCCTGGATCCGGTATGACAGTCCGGCCGTCAGGGCTCACCGTGCCGTAGCCGGCTCGTTTCCATTGATGCGACGCGGGATCGGCTGCCGGTGATTTCTCGTAATACCAGAATTCCATCCTGGTGCCGGGATCTTCCATCGATTCATTTGGAGCGGAGAAGGGAACCGGCTGGTTGGAAAATCCTCCGCCCGGCGTCTCAAAACTGACGAGATAGACCGTGCGGGGCGCGGCGCGCGATGGCAACCGGGGGACGCGATCCGGCGGCAAGGCAGTGATAGAAATCTGAGTGCGTGGTTGCCCGTCGATTCCGCGAATGGTTGTGTGTTCTGGAATCTCTACGGTCACTCCCGGAAGATGACTTGGGCGTACCGTGTCTCGTCGGCCAGGCGCAATGGGATAGAACCTCGGATGGGCTTGTACGACCCAGATGGGATCAGTCAACCGTGTGGCCTGTTCGGACGAGATGTCCACCAACATGGGATCGACATGCATGGTACCGCCACGGGACCCGTCTTTCTGCCGTTTTCGATGAGACTCCAACGAAGAGGCATCAACGTTCACGAGTTGCCGGCCCAGCGGGGGGTGCGAAAAGAAAAACCGCCCTGTGGTATCCGTCACCGCCTCCTGGTCGGCTACGGTGACCCGTACGGCAGGTAACGGTTTGCCGGTCTCTGCGGACAGGATATAGCCGGTTAAAGAAAGTGTGTCAGAGGACGGTGCTTCATCTGTTGGAGCAACAACTCCTGAAGGAATTGGCGCCGTGGACATGGCTTCGCTCGCCATGGGAGGTGCGGAATCCGGCGTGTTGCGCGACAATTCATTTGCCCACGAATTAGTAGGCACGCTCGTGAAAAAGACGAACATGGCACATGACAGGAACGAGAAGGCGCTCTGCCATGGTATTGTTTTCAGAGGGTCCTCAAAGACATTGAGGTGGAACGGCACGGCCGAACAAGACGACCAGGTTTTCTGTGGGTGAGTCGCGTCAGGCGCCGATCGAAGGTTTTTGGCTGGATAGTTCAGAGGAGGAGCGGACGGTCCTTGATTCACTGCAGGAGGTCGAGGAACAGAGTCACTGTGTTGAGGAGGCATTAACAGCGTCTCAACCATCGGCTATTCCTCCGTATTAGGATACGTAGTGTTACGTTTTGTGTCCTTATAGTGAAAAAACTTAGTCGTTGCAATACGGCCAGATGGCCCGGGCAATAAGCAGAAGATGCTGCACATTGAGACAATGTTCAGATATGTACGGATCCTGAAGGTGGATTACGACTCTGCCAGTGGTTGAGAATCACATTGATACAGTCTCAACGCACCACCGGCGCTGAAAGAGCCAAGTGGTCGTTCTGGAGCGACAGCTGATTCTGTGTGACCCTGTCGACGCTCGATCGGGAATAGTTGGAGAAGCAGAGATAGAAGAAATCGAGGATACTGAACCTGTGCTCGAACGCGCGGCTAAATTCTCAAGGGTGGAAGCGCGGTGTATACTGCAAAGAGCGGTTTTCGCGCACGCGTGGAGGATCATATGACTCTGGACCCTGCCCAGCTTGAACCCCGCATTCGCGCGATCGGCGAAGATCTGGCCCGCCGTTCCAGCGGATTGTCGCCCGGGCTGTTCGATTCGCGTTGGTGGTCGCAGGCGGCCATCAACCTGGCGATGAAAGACCCGACGTTCAAAGCTCAGCTGTTTCGCTTCATCGATGTGTTGCCGTCTTTGCGGGATGATGCGCAAGTGGTCCGTCTGGCGGAGGAATATTTCGGGGACATGAGCGGGCATCTTTTCGGCGCGCAGTGGGGGCTCAAGGCACTGGCGTCTACGAAGTTGGGCGCGACTCTCAGTGGAAAAGCGATCCGGCATCAGGTGGAACAGATGGCGACGAGCTTCATCGCGGGCGCGTCCATCGAGCAGGCGGTGCCGGCGCTTCGCAAATTATGGGATGATGGGCGAGCCTTTTCTGTGGATCTGCTCGGCGAAGCCAGTGTGAACGAACGAGAGGCGGATGCTTACCGGGATCGCTGTCTGGCCGCCCTGCGGATACTCGGCGATGTCTGCTCTGCCTGGCCGCCCTCCTTGCTGCTCGAGCGAGATCATCTGGGGGCGCTCCCTCGCGTGCAATTGTCGGTCAAGATTTCCGCCCTCTATTCGCAGCTCGATCCGATCGATGCCGAGAGCAGTTACCGCGCGGTGGCTGCCCGCTTGAGGCCATTGCTGAATATCGCTTCCACGCTCCCCGCCTCCATCATTTTCGATATGGAACAGGCGGAAACGAAAGACCTGATTCTGTCCATCTTCATGCGTCTGTTCGAGGAAGAACCGTACCGCACCTTTCCCCATGCGGGCATCGCGCTGCAAGCCTACCGCACCGATACCCAGGATGATGTGCAGCGCTTGCTGGCATGGACGAAAGATCGACAGGCGCCGATGACGATTCGCCTGGTGAAGGGCGCCTACTGGGATTCCGATGCGATCCGCTATCGCCAGCGCGGTTGGCCGATGCCGCTGTTCGAACAGAAGTCCCAGACCGACGTGAATTATGAATCGCTGGTTCGTGTGCTGCTGGAACAGTCGCATCTGATCAGGCCGGCCTTCGGCACGCACAATCTTCGCAGCCTGGCCGTGATCGAAGCGGTGGCGGAGGCATTGAGCCTGCCGCCTGTGGCCTGGGAATATCAGATGATCTACGGCATGGCTGAACCGTTTCAGCATGCAATGAACGACCGCGGCCGCCGCTTGCGGCTGTATGCGCCGGTCGGCGAACTCTTGCCAGGCATGGCCTACCTGGTCCGCCGTCTGTTAGAAAACACGTCCAATGAATCCTTCCTGCGAAAAGAATATGTCGAGTCGCAGCCGCTCTCGTTGCTGTTATCGCCGCCTGATGGCAACCCGTCCCAGGCGGCCTCTTCGTCGCCGGTGGAGCGCAGGTCCGGCTCTTCCGTGTCACCCGCAGAATTCATGAACGAACCGGTCGCCGATTTTTCGCGCGCGTCCGTCCGTGCCGCCATGGTCGACGCCCTCGAACAGCGCCGCAAGCAATTGGGACAACGACTCGACGTGTCAACGCTGGCAGCGCACCTTCCGACCGGGCCTGATTTGTCGACGCGTAATCCCAGTCAACCCGATCAAGTCGTGGCGGTGGTGCAGAGTTATCAGCCGGCCGATGTTGCAGCCCTCATCAAGATTGCCGAAGCGCATGCAGAAGCATGGAGTGGACGATCTGTCGCCGACCGTGTGGCAGTCATGCGGAAGGCTGCCTCACTCATGCGGGATCGACGATGGGATCTGGCGGCCTGGGAGGTGCTCGAAGAGGGCAAGCCTTGGCGGGAGGCCGATGCCGACGTGGCCGAGTCGATCGACTTTCTCGAATATTACGCCGGCGAAATGGCACGGCTTGATCCCCCTCCCCGCTTGGGCCGTTATCCCGGTGAACTCAACGAGGTGTACTGGGTGCCGCGTGGGCTCACCGTGGTGATTGCGCCATGGAATTTCCCTCTGGCGATACCGACCGGCATGGTGGCGGCGGCCTTGGTGACAGGCAATCCGGTCCTCTTCAAGCCGTCTGAGCGGTCCTCGGCCCTGGGGTACCAACTGGCGCGCATTCTGTTGGATGCCGGGGTGCCGAAGGGGCTGTTGCAATACGTCCCGGGAGGACCTGAGCTCGGGCGTGAGTTGGTGGCCTCGGCGGCGGTGAGGACGATTGCCTTTACCGGATCGAAGGATGTGGGCCTGGGGATTCTCCAAGCCGCTGCAGTCCAACAGCCGGGTCAACGGGCCGTGAAGCGCGTCATCGCCGAGATGGGCGGAAAAAATGCGATCATCGTCGATGGGACGGCAGATCTCGATGAAGCGGTGACCGGCGTGGTGCAGTCGTTCACCGGGTATGCGGGACAGAAATGTTCGGCCTGTTCGCGCGTGATCGTCGTGGACTCCATTCACGACGCATTTCTCGAACGGCTCACCGATGCGGTGATGAGTCTCCGCGTCGGCACGGCAGACGACCCCGCGACTCACGTGGGGCCGGTGATCGATGCGCGCGCGAAACAACGCATTCTGGAGTATCTCGAAATCGGGCGGCGTGAAGGGCGGGTGCTGCTGGACCGGTCGGCGGAAGGCCCTGGCTATTCGGTCGGGCCGGTGGTGATCGCGGATATCGAACCAGTACACCGGTTGGCGCAGGAGGAAATTTTCGGCCCGATCCTGGCCGTGATGCGCGCCGCCTCGTTCGAGCAGGCATTGCAATATGCCAATGGCACGGCCTACGCGCTGACCGGCGGACTCTATTCGCGAAGTCCCCGGCATATCGCGCGTACCCGTGAGGCGTTCGATGTCGGGAACTTGTACATCAACCGCCCGATTACCGGCGCCTTAGTCGGCCGCCAGCCATTCGGCGGGCACCGTTTATCGGGCGTCGGCGCGAAGGCCGGGGGCGAAGAGTACGTGAAACAATTTCTGGTGGCTCGCGTCGTCAGCGAGCAAACCCTCCGGCGCGGATTCGTGCCGACCCTGTAGCCCCGGTGCCGACTTCACGCTCACCTCTTCCAGCTCTTCCGTGATGTCGGTGATGTTTCCGCGGTCATCCTTGAGCGCGGCCAATTCCTGGCGTTCGATATACTTGACCAGTCCTACGCCTTTGGCGAACCAGGCCGTCATCACATCCGTGCCGACTGCCGTCCGATCTACAGAGGACAGCCGGATCTTCAGGGTCATCTTCGCCTCCACGCGCACGGCATCCGGATAGGTGCCTGCCGGCACCGTAATCGACTCCTGGCCGAGCACCGTTGACAGCCCCTCCACGTCCACCTTTTCGTTGGTGCCGTCCCCGTCGATATCGCTGCCAAAGTCGATATCGGTGCGGTTGAACTGCTGAAACGATTGGGCCACTTTCATCGGGAAGCGAATGATCTGGTAGGGCGTCAATTGCTTTTCCAGGGGCGTGCCCGGTTCGGACCCGTAGTAGACCACGCCGGCTGCATCGCGCCGGTAGAAACTGTCCGAGGGACCATGATTACCGGGATTGGTATCGTGAAACACGGTGACGACCAGGCCGCCTTTCAAGGTACGGGTGCCGGTGACCGAGGAGACGTTGCTGAAGTACTTATTCTCGATCGTCTGCAGCGGCCCTTCCGAGATCTGCCCGCGATATTGCCAGCGGGTGCCGACCGTGTCCGGAAAATAGTCTGCGGATTGCGCGATGGCCTGTCCTGCTTCGGTGGCAGAGGCCTGGTCTTGTCCTACGAGGATGGCCGCGGATCCGAGGATGCCCACTGCAATCAGGGTTGAGCGAATCAGGTTCTGAACCATTCCGGCTGTCCTCCAGTCTAAAAAATTACGGTACCATACCGGCACTGCCGCGGCAAGCCGGCTCATCCCGCCTTGCCTTCTCGCCGTGCGGCTCGCATAATCGCTCGCCGTGCAACCAGAACGTCAGGTCTCCTCTTCGATTTCTGCCTGCGACCGCCGGACGGTATTGGTCACCGGCGGGTCCGGCGGTATCGGCCGCGCGCTGTGCGTGGCCTTTGCCCGCGCCGGCTTGTGGGTCGGCGTGCACTATCGTGCTCGCAAAGAGGCAGCCGAGGAGACCTTACGCGAGCTCTCTCTCTGCGGAGGAGAGGGCGCCACGTACCAGGCGGACATCCGGTCACGTCTGGAGATTCAGGCAATGATCGATGCCGTGCAGGAACGGCAAGGCCGTCTCGATGTGGTGGTGTGCAACGCCGGTGTCGCGTCCAGCCATCTCGTGCTGCGTTGTCCGGAAGACGAATGGCTCCGCATGATCGACACGAATCTCACCGGAACCTATCGATGTATGGCAGCGGCGGTGCCGGTGATGATGAAACAGGGCGCGGGGTCCATCATGGTGATCGGGTCCTATGCCGGTTTGCATGGGACCATCGGCCAGGCTGCCTATGCGGCCTCGAAGGCCGGGCTGGTGGGTCTTGTGCAGACGGCGGCACGCGAATGGGGGCCGCACAATATCCGCGTGAATCTCGTCTGCCCAGGCTGGCAACCGACCGCGCTAGCGGGCGATGCCTTTCCTGCCCCTGAGCAGCTGAGTGATCATGTGCTGGGCCATCTGTCGAATCTGGAGGATGTGAGTCGAACCATTTGTCACCTCGCGCAGCTTCCGGGCATGTCGGGACAAATTGTGAATCTGGATAGCCGGATTCTCTAATCGATAGTGGAGACGGAATAGGCATGAGACCGACGATGGGTGTCTTTGTGACTGGTACCGACACGGGTGTCGGCAAGACCCTCGTGTCTGCCGCGCTGGTCCGGAAGCTCGCGCAGTCAGGGCGTCGGGTCGGCGTGATGAAGCCGGTGGAAACCGGCGTGGATGCAGGCTCGTCGGATCACAGCGACGCCGCTCGGCTGATGGCGGCTGCTCGAGTGAAGGATTCGCTCGACCTGGTCTCGCCCTACCGTTTCCTTGCGCCGTTGGCTCCCTTATCTGCCGCTGAAGCGCAAGGAGGGAACATTGAGCTCAGCGAAATTGTGCGACGGTACGAGCAACTGGCCGCGCGTTATCCATACGTGGTCGTCGAAGGAGCCGGCGGCCTTCTCGTACCGATGGGCAACAAATGGGATATGGGTGACCTGATCAGCCGGCTCGATCTTCCTGTCGTGCTGGTGGGACGGGTTGGCCTGGGCGGAATCAATCACGCGCTCCTCACGCTGGAAGCCCTGGAGCGACGGCGGATCCACATTCTAGCTCTGCTCTTGAATGAGACGGTACCCTCGACTACTGCCGTTGAACAGGAACAACGTGCATCGACAGTGGCCTTATTGAAGGAGCGGGCTTCTGTTCCCCTGCTGGGACCTCTGCCCTACCAGCCGCCACTGGATGGTCGGTGGAATGAAACTGTCGAGCAATTGGCGGGGAGCCGACCGATCAGTGAGTTGGCCGAGCTGGTGTGGAAGGCGGGTGAAGAAAGGTCCTGATAGCCGCCTCGAGATCCGCGGCCTTGAGAATGGCCGAGATCACCGCCATCCCGTCGGCCCCTGCCGTCAGGATGTCCGATACATGCTGAGATGTAATGCCCCCGATTGCAAACATCGGTAAGGTCGTCAACGCGCGGGCTGCCCGTAATCCTTCGAGGCCCACCACCGGGTCATGATCGGTCTTAGTGGTCGTCCCGAAGATCGGACCAAAGCCGATGTAGTCGGGCTGCAGGGCAACTGCCTCTCTGACCTGTTCCGGATTATGCGTCGAGAGGCCGATGATGGCCTCCGGCCCTAAAATCTGCCGGGCGTCGGTCAGCGGCAGATCGTCCTGTCCCAAGTGAACGCCATCCGCGTTGACCGCCAACGCCAGATCGCACCGATCATTGATGATCAACGTCGCTCCCACTTCCGTCGCCACTTGACGTAGAGCAAGTGCCTGCCGATAGGCGTCTTTCATCGAGGCCTGTTTGTCACGATATTGAAACAGACGTATCCCTGATGCCGCGGCTATCCGCAGCACGTCGGTGAGTGGGCGTTCCGATCTGACCGTCGGATCGAGGATGAGATACAGGCCTTTGAGGGAAGATTGTCGAGCGGAGTGAGACGTGGCGTGCTCCCTAGTATCGGCGCCTGGTTACGCGGATTGGCCGGCGAGAAAGCGATCGAGGAACGTCGTGGAGACATGCCCCTTCTGGAAATCCGGATCGTTGAAAATCTTCCGATGGAGCGGGATCGTGGTCTTAATCCCTTCGATGACGAACTCATCCAACGCTCGGCGCATACGGGCCATCGCCTCCTGGCGGTCGCGTCCGTGCGTAATCAATTTCGCGATGAGAGAATCGTAATACGGCACCACGACGGCATTCGGTTCCATGGCAGAATCGACGCGGATGCCCAAGCCACCGGGAGCTGAGTATTTGGTGATCTGTCCCGGGCAGGGGGTGAACTTTTCCGGGTCTTCGGCATTGATCCGGCATTCGAAACTGTGCCCGTTCAATTTGATGTCAGGTTGCTTAAACGAGAGCGGCATTCCCGATGCGATGCGAATTTGCTCTTTCACCAGATCGATGCCGGTCACCATTTCCGTGATCGGATGCTCGACCTGGATGCGCGTGTTCACTTCCATGAAGAAGAAGTTCCGGTCTTTGTCGAGCAGAAACTCCACCGTGCCCACATTGCAGTAGCGAATGGCTTTGACGGCCTCGACGGCCGTCCGGCCGATTTCGCGCCGCAGCCGTTCGTCGATGGCCGGTGACGGCGTTTCTTCGACCAGCTTCTGGTGGCGCCGTTGGATCGAGCAGTCACGCTCGCCGAGATGGACGACATGGCCGCGGTTGTCCGCGACGATCTGCACCTCGATATGCCGGGGTTCAAGAAAATAGCGTTCGAGGTACACGCCGTCGTGGCCGAAGGTGGACTTGGCCTCCGCCTGCGCCGCTTGAAAGGCCCTGGTCAATTCTTCCGGCTTGTTTACCACGCGCATGCCGCGTCCGCCGCCTCCGGCCGAAGCTTTGATGATCACCGGGAACCCGATGTTTTTGGCGGCTTCCTGCGCATCCTGCTCGCTGCGAAGTTCGCCGGGGCTGCCGGGCGTGACGGGGAGGCCTTTCTTGGCCACGACTTCACGGGCTTTGGATTTGTCGCCCATCAAGGCGATGTTCTCGGACGTGGGGCCGATGAACTTGATGCCGATCGACTCGCAAACTTCCGCAAAGTGCGCGTTCTCGGACAGAAATCCATAACCGGGATGAATGGCGTCGGCGCCGGTCACTTCGGCCGCGCTGAGAACATTCGGAATGTTGCGATAGCTGAGGGCGGCCTCAGGAGGACCCACGCAGACATGTTCGTCCGCTGCTCGTACGTGCAGGCTCGCGGCATCCGCTTCGGAATGAATCGCCACGGTTTTGACGCCGAGCTCTTTACAGGCCCGGATGACTCGGAGGGCGATCTCTCCGCGATTGGCAACCAATACTTTTTTAAACACGAGATACTCCGATGCGAGTCTTGCTATGCGTCTGCATTATTCTGCCGCTGTCCGTCGCGCTCGTTCAGCTCTCATAAAGGCCGCGGCCGGTCGGCGTGAGCCGGCCGCAGGTGGAATGGGCGTCATGAAGCTGGTGCGTCCAGGATGGGTCTCGTCACGAATCCCCCTGACCTCTGCGGCTAGGGTGTGGCGCTGGGGTCTATCAAGAAGAGTGGTTGTCCATACTCGACGGGCTTGGTGCTCTCCGCCAAAATTTTTGTAATGCGCCCGTCGGCCTCGGACTCAATCTCGTTCATGAGTTTCATGGCTTCGACGATGCACAACACCTGGCCCTTCTTCACATAGTCCCCTTCCTCCACATACGGGTCTGCGTCGGGCGAGGGCGAGCGGTAAAAGGTGCCGACGATCGGGGACGTAATCGTCACCTGGCCGTCTGTCTCTGCCGAGGGGCGAGTCTGCGCCGCCGGGGCCGTGCCGGGAGTCGACGATTGGTTGTGGACGGCTTCCACGGTATGCGTCGTCGTGGCGCGCACCGCCGGTTCATGCCGGATTCGGATGCGCATGCCGCTGCGCTCGATTTCCAATTCGGTCAGATGGTTTCGTTTCAGGAGATCGGCCAGTTGCTGAATCTGCGCAGCCTGGTCGGGATTCAAGATCATCTGGTCGGCTGCAGAGGTGCGTGGCGCAAAGGCGCTCGGCAGCACAATGGGTTTGGCAGCAGTCCGGCTCTTTCCGGTCTTCTTACGTGATGAGCTCAACGCACGCGCTCCACAAATTCACGGGTTCTGGTATCGATGCGAATGACTTCTCCGATTTCCAGATACAGAGGGACCTTGATGGTGGCGCCTGTTTCCACGATGACCGGTTTGCTGCCGCCGGAGGCCGTATCGCCGCGTACGCCCGGTTCGCCATCGACGACTTTCAGTTCGATGAAGTTCGGCAGCACGACGGTAATCGGCTTGTGCTCATAGATCAAGATCTTGGCGATCATGTTCTCTTTGAGCAGGTCGGCATTGCTGCCCAGCTGACTCTTTTCGTAGGTCGACTGCTCATAGGTTTCCGTATCCATGAACGTATAGGAATCGTTCGTGGCATAGAGGAACTGCATATCGCATTCTTCAATCTGGGGGGTGTCGAATTTTTCCCCCGAACGGAAGGTCCGGTCGAGGACATTGCCCGAGAGATAGCTTTTCAGCTTCGTCCGGACGAATGCTCCACCCTTGCCGGGCTTCACATGTTGAAATTCCACGATATAAAAGGGTTGTCCCTCTACCATTAACGGGCTGCCGTTCCGAAACTCTGCGGTCGAAATCACAACAACTCTCCTTGGTGCAACAAGTTCAACGGCGCGAGGCCGCGGGTTTTTTTCTCAGGTCGGCTCGGGTGCGTGACGATGTGTTTTTGGCTCCCAGATGTGCGGTCAATGCCTCCAGCGCCAGCAGGTATCCGGTCGGGCCAAAACCGGCAATTTGTCCGATCGCCACGCCGGCAACGAAGGAGTGATGGCGAAACTCCTCTCGTTGATGGATGTTCGAGAGGTGGACTTCCACCGTCGGCAGAGCGACGGCGGCAATCGCATCACGGATCGCAATGCTGGTATGCGTGTAGGCGGCCGGATTGATGATGATTCCATCGAAATGTCCCCTGGCATTCTGGATCCAGGTGACCAACTCCCCTTCATTATTGGACTGCTTGGTCTGCACCGCAATCCCAAGTTCACCGCTCCGGCGGGTAATGGACTTATCGATGTCGGATAACGACACCTGCCCATAGACGGAGGGCTCCCTCGTCCCGAGGAGATTGAGATTGGGACCATGAAGCACAAGTAGCCGCAGCATGTGTCTGTCGCGCGCCCCGGTTGTCAGTAGGCTGCAATGGATAGGGATGCCAGCAGCGGCGGCATTTTAACAGGCTGTCAGGGGTGGGTCAAACGCTGAAAGAGTCGCGGAGAGTGCGTGAGTCAATGGGCGGCGGAGCGGCGTTTTGCCTGAATATTGCCGAGCCACACTT
The DNA here is from genome assembly GCA_022226935.1 of Nitrospira sp. Taxonomy (GTDB): domain Bacteria; phylum Nitrospirota; class Nitrospiria; order Nitrospirales; family Nitrospiraceae; genus Nitrospira_A. The sequence goes on along the minus strand of CP092081.1, from coordinate 78,989 downwards.
CAAGGCGGGCGATTGCGGCTGCATGTTGAACGGCAGGAGGAGCGGGGATCTGGGCAGGCGTAGGGTCAGTCTGCGACACGGAGGGCAAAGCGGCCTCTAACACCGGGATGACCGGAGCCGGCACAGCTGGAACCGCTTCCGTGATCTTTTCGACCGGTGCTTCCGCGATGCTGCGCTTCTTCTCCAGTTTGGATGGCGGCGGATCGTCCGGCGCCCCGGTGACAGTGCGTTTGAGCGCCAAAGCTTCCTCATCGAAGGGATTGGCGTTGAGGATCGCCGTACAGGAACGCAGTGCCAATTCGGCCTGTCCCTCCGCATGGTAGAGCTTGGCGAGAATGCGGTGTGCCCGAAGGTTGTCGGGGCGTTGCTTCACGACGTCTTCGAGAATGGCCTTGGCTTTTGCCGCTTGTCCCACTTGGTCGTAGACCCTGCCCAACGCCGCCATGGCGGTCACGAATCCTGGATAGACTTTCAGGCCATCTTCGAGCACGGCCGCGGCTTCCTGCCACATGCCGGCCTTAATGTACTCATCTGCCAGAGGCAGGAAGTCTTTGGATCGTGGATCCTTCGCCACCGCTGTGGCCAGTCGATCGATCTCTGCGGCGATGGCGGGAGGAATGCGCAGTGGTGACGACACGGTTGTGACTCCTTAGGATGCGGCCGCGACCGTATGCTCTCGGGTTATCGGCCGGTATGTACGGTCAGGATTCGATCCAGGATCCGGTCTGCGACGTCGCGTTTAGATAGCAGCGGGAGTTCCTCGGGATCCGCTTCACGGGTCAGCAACCAGACGCGGTTGGTATCCGATCCGAATCCCGACCCTGGCGCTGTCACGTCATTCGCCACCAGTAGATCAAGGCCTTTAGCATGCAGCTTTTCTTTGGCGTGGGCAAGGAGATCATCAGTTTCTGCGGCAAATCCGACAAGCACCTGATTCCTCCGGCGGTCGCGTAATTCGCAGAGAATATCGTCGGTTGCTTCGAGATCTAGATGAGTGACGGGACCGCGCCGTTTTTTGAGCTTGTGAGCGGAAGGCCGGGCGGGACGAAAGTCTGCGACCGCCGCCGCCATGATCACCGTATCACTCCAAGCAAATCGGGCTGCCAGTGCCTTGTACATCTCTTCGGCGGTGATCACCGGACAGTGTTCGACACCGAGTGGTGGAGGGAGCGAGGTGGGACCGGAGACCAGCACGACGTGTGCTCCTCGCGATCGAGCGGCTTCAGCCAAGGCGTATCCCATTTTTCCAGACGATCGGTTGGAGATGAACCGTACGGGGTCGATGGCTTCCTGTGTCGGGCCGGCTGAAATGAGCACCTTGCGGCCGGACCAGTCTTGACGGGAGTGAACGGCGCGGTGAACCGCTGCCAGGATTCGTTCCTCATCGGCTAGCCGCCCCTGCCCCTGGCGGCCGGATGCCAGCGGACCATCCTCCGGTTCCACAATGATGGCCCCGCGTGCGCGCAATGCGGCGACATGCTCCATGACCGTGGGATGTTGCCACATATCCCCGTCCATAGCCGGGGCGAAAATCACCGGACATTGGGTCGTGAGGAGCATGGTGGAGAGGAGGTCGTCTGCGAGGCCGATGGCGGCTTTGGCAAGGCAATTGGCGGTGGCCGGCGCAATGACGATGGCCTGCGCCTGTTCCGGGAGAGAAAGATGAAGCATCTCTTGGTGCGCTTCGAAGAGGTCGGTCGCGACATGCGCGCCGGACAATACTTCGAATGTCAGCGGGGTGACGAACCGGCAAGCCCCGGCCGTCATCACGACGTTGACCGTCGCGGCTTCGCGCCGGAGCAGGCGCAACAGGCTCACTGCTTTATAGGCAGCAATACCCCCCGTGACGGCGAGCACAAGACGGACACCGGAAAGTGACGGGCCGGTGGTCTTCACGAAGGGCCACTACTCCTCGGCCTCCGGGGCGGCGACGGGCTTGGCGGTATCGTCGACGTAGACGCTGAGCTCCTTCTTGATCTCCTTGGCGTCTTCTCCGGTCATCATGGCCAGGCGTTCGGTCTCGCCTTCCTTCACGCGCTTGGATTCCTTGATCGCATCGCGGGCTTCTTTGCCGATCAAAAATTTCACCTTGTGCCGCAACACTTCATCGAGCGCGATGCTCGTTTCCTTGGTGAACTTGGAGAAGGCGGTCATGCGGGCCCCTTGGACCAATTGCTTGGCGCGCTGCGCCGCGACGATCACCAGCCGGTGGCGCGAATCGAATTCGCCGGTGGCATATTCCGGTAACAACGATAACATTTCACCCATGATGCATGTGCTCCTTTGATGCGGGGGCGGAGGAGGAATTCCCCTGCTTGCCCTCCTTGTCGAGAATAAACTTTTCTTCCAACCAAGTCATGTTGAGGCGTTTCGTCTTGGTGCGTTCCGCCAGAAAAATGCTTTCGAGTTCTTTGAGCGATTGTTTCAAATCATCGTTGCGGACGATGTAGTAATACTCGCGATAGCTCCAAACTTCTTCTTTGGCCTTCTGCAAGCGCCGTTGAATTTCTTCCGGCGAGTCCCCCGCCCGGTTTTGGAGCCTGGTGCGCAACGTGTCGAACGAGGGCGGCAGGATGAAAATGTAGACGCCGTCTTCGAACTTCTTCTTCACCGAACGGGCGCCTTGCACGTCGATTTCGAGCAGGACATCGATGCCCTGTTCCATTTTTTCAGTCAGCTCTTTGCGCGGCGTGCCGTACAAGTTGCCGTAGACATGGGCCCATTCCACGAACTCGTTCCGATCGATCATCTGGCGGAACGACGGCTCATCCAGGAAATGGTAATCCTGCCCGTCTACCTCACCCGGTCGCGGCTTGCGGGTCGTGTAGGAGATGGAATGCCACAATCCCGGCACATTGGCCGTGATCTGTTTGCACAGCGTCGTTTTTCCGCTTCCCGACGGGGCGGAAATAATGAAGAGGATGCCTCGCCGTACTTGAGCCGGTTTCTCGTGAGATGGAAGGGGCGCAGTGCTCATAGATGATTCAATGCCGGCGCCGCGCCGACGTCACTCCACATTTTGAACTTGTTCGCGCAATTTTTCCAGTTCGGCTTTCATGCGGACGACCAGCGCGGCAATCTCCGCATCATTGGCTTTCGAGCCGATGGTGTTCACTTCCCGTCCCATTTCCTGCAGGAGAAACTCCAGCGTTTTCCCCACGGACTCCTGGCTCCGGAGCTGCTGGTCGAACTGTACCATATGTGACTCAAGTCTGACCAATTCTTCCGAGATGTCCGACCGGTCGGCGTACACAGCCAATTCCTGCTGGAGTCGGGCCGGATCGGGTACTTCGCTCTGCAGGAGCGTCTCGATCCGCGCTTTCATGCGGTCAAACGCGCTTTTCGCAAGGTCCGGAGCCTTCTTTGCCACGACGGACCGGGCCTCCCGAATCGCGTCCAGATGAAGGGCCAGGTCTTTCGCCAGCGCCTCCCCTTCCCGCTTGCGCATCTTCTCCAGGTCGGTCAGCGCTCCGCCGAGCACGCGCATCACGGTCTTGCCGAGGTGGTCTGTATCCACCGGTTCATCGGTCATGGAGACGATGTCGCGAAACCCCGCGACCATGGATAGGTCCACCCCACCTCGCAATCCGAGCGTCTTCTGCAGCTTTTTGAGGGCTGCATGGTACTGCTTGGCGAGCGCCTGATCGATGTGGACGGTTTTCAAGCTGCCCCTCGCGGCTTGTATTGTCACCGAGACATCGACTCTTCCCCGGAGGCAGCGTTGTTGAACGGCCTTGCGGATGGGGTCTTCCAACTGCGCCAGAGATCGAGGAACCCTCACTGCCGCTTCTAAAAACCGGTGGTTGACGGAGCGAATCTCGACGGTGACGGTGGCCTGTTGCGACGTGCCATCTTTTTTTCCATATCCGGTCATACTTCGGATCATCGTGTGGTTTTCCCTTCCCAATGGCAATCGGTGTAGATTGGGCAGCTTCCGCATTTCGGGGCGCGCGCCAGGCAGACATATCGCCCGTGCAGAAGGAGACGCTGCGATCCGTCTGTCCATTCCTCTTCGGGCAGCAACCGCTGTAGGTCCATCTCGACTTTGTCGGGATCCGTATGGCGGGTGAGGTGCAGTCGCCCGGCCACTCGTTTCACGTGCGTATCCACCACGATGGCCGGCTTATCGAACGCATTCCCCAGCAACACGTTCGCGGTCTTTCGCCCGACTCCTGGAAGTCCGGTGAGGGCTTCCATCGTATCCGGGACTGTGCCGTGAAATGTTTCGACCACGGCTTTCGCACAGTGAATGAGATTTTTGGCCTTGGTCTTAAAAAAACCGGTCGAGCGGATCAACGCCTCCAACTCCGCCGCGTCAGCCGCGGCATAGTCCTGTGGACGTCGATATCGGCGAAAAAGGGCCGGTGTGACTTGGTTCACGCGCTGGTCGGTGCATTGCGCTGAAAGAATCGTAGCGACGAGCAACTCCCAAGGCGTGTGGTAGTCCAACTCGACTTTCCTGGCCGGCGCAGTGGCTCGTAACGTACGGAGCATTCGCGCTAAGCGCCGTGTGTCGGACTGTGCGGACCCGTGATGTGCGGTGGTTGCTTTCATGATGCGCGGCTAGTGGCGGCCAATTGTGCAGTGGTCAGGAGTGAGATGCAAGGGCCAGGTCCTGAGGCGGCAGGTCGGGGTTTCCTTCGTGCGAAGAGAGGGCGGGGACGGCCGGTAACAATGTTTCCAAGTGTGCGATCAAGGGCCGTAGTGTCTCAGGATCCAGTGCCGAGATGGCAATGGCATGATACCGCTGGCAGAGTACGTCAGCCTCCCGCGGTGAGAGTCGATCGCATTTGTTGAGCACCATGACGCGCGGGATCGTATCTAATTGGAGCGACTGCAGCACAGTATCAACCGCCGAAATCTGCTGGTCGAGATTCGGAGTGGAGGCATCGACCACGTGGAGCAGCATGTCGGCATCGCGCAGTTCATCCAACGTGCTGCGAAAGGCGCTGACGAGATCTTTGGGAAGGTCCCGGATAAATCCCACCGTATCGGTCACAATGACTTCGCGATCATGCGGAAAACGCAGCCGGCGGCTGGTCGTATCCAGCGTTTCAAACAGGCGGTCCTGGGCAGGGATCTGGCTGTGCGTCAAGGTGTTGAGCAGGGTCGATTTGCCGGCGTTCGTATACCCGACGATGGAGAGAATCGGGAGCCCCTGGCGGACACGCCGGGCCCGCCGCTGATCCTGATGGCGAGCCACGTCATCGATCTCGCGCTCCAGATGCGCGATACGGTCGCGGATGCGGCGGCGGTCGGTTTCCAGTTTGGTTTCGCCGGGTCCGCGCGTCCCGATTCCTCCTCCGAGCCGGGACAACGAGGTGCCATGCCCGGAGAGCCGTGGCAACAGGTACCGGAGCTGGGCCAACTCGACTTGAACCTTGCCTTCCCGCGTATGCGCGCGCCGGGCAAAAATATCCAAAATGAGCTGAGTGCGATCGATGACCTTCAGGTCAGTCACTTCGGAGATCGCGCGGGCCTGTGCCGGCGCCAAGTCCTGGTCGAAGATGATGAGGTCGGCGCCCTTCTGCAGCGCGCGCATGACGACGTCTTTCAACTTGCCCTTGCCGAGCAAATACCGCTCATAGCCCTCATGGGTGCGTTGCGCGATGCGATCCAAGACGCGTACGCCGGCGGATTGCGCGAGTTCAGTCAATTCCTCTAAATGCTCGTCCTGTTCGGCATGGCCTTTCGGCGAGGCGCTGACCAGAATGGCCGACTCTTGGCCTCCGGTGACGGTGTGCTGCGTATTCGATCGCTGGAGGTCGGCTTCAAGCGCGTGGAGGAAGGTATCCAGTTGCAGGTCCAGATCATGGAATGGCACCGGTTTTAGGATGCGGCACATCTCGCCTTGTTGATTGGGCGGAAGCAGGTGCGCAAGATGCAACAGTCTGGGTTCACCCGTCTCGGTCACCCCCAACGCTCCGATCATGTCTAATCGCAGGAGCGCCAAATGCGTGAGATCATCCTGGCTTAACGGTTCGTCATGAAGATGCGTGCGAATGAGTCTGAGGCCGCGCAATGAGTGGGACCCGACCCTGAATTTTGCCAGCGACTCGAATGTCGGCGCGCAGCCTGCCCCTACCAATACTTGCTCAATGGCTCCACGGCGCGTGATGAGGAGTCCGATGGGCCGGCGAATTTCACGTGACAGTTGGCTTGTTGTGCGGGCCAACTCGGCAGTGAGGACCACCGAGGCAGGAATGCGGCGCCGGTACAATCGTTCCAGTGCGGCAAGGTGACTGGCTTTCAGGCCGCTGACATGTCCGTGAATCGTGGCGATGGCGGTGCTCCTTGCGGCGAGAACGCTAAGACGTGCGGCGGACGACCCCGCTCCCCGACCAGGTCGGCAGCGCACAGTCCGGCATGGCTTCGCAGTCGAATGACGCGACATTGCCCTGGAGGAGCGCTCGCTGTCCCGCAGCGGCAATCATCGCCGCATTGTCGGTGCAGTATGAGAGGGCCGGCAGGCCCAATTCAATGCCTTCCTTGACGGCTCGCTCAGCGAGTCGGGCTCGAAGGCGCGAATTCGCAGACACGCCACCCACGACGGCGAGGGCCGATACCCCTGCGCGTTCGACGGCGGCGAAGGCCTGGCGAACCAGAACATCCACGATTGCCTCTTGATATGCGGCGGCCAGATCGGCCTGTTGTTGGGCAATGGCTTCTAGGCTCATGCCTTGTAGATGATAGAGCAGCGCGGTTTTGAGCCCGCTGAAACTAAAATCGAACTGACCGGTTCTGACACGTGAGCGTGGAAATCGCACGGCGGTTGGACGGCCTTTCCGCGCCGCGGCATCGATGAGCGGTCCGCCCGGGTACCCGAGACCGAGCATCTGCGCGCCTTTATCAAAAGCTTCCCCTGCCGCATCATCGATGGTGCGGCCCATGAGGTGAAATCCGCCTTTCTCTTCCGCGTGGAAAAGATGCGTATGGCCCCCGGATGCGATCAGGACCACACAATTTCTCGGAAAGGCCGGGCGGTTAATCCAAGCCGATGCGATATGCCCTTCCAGGTGACTGATGCCGACCAGCGGAATATCCAGGGCATAGGCCGTGGACTTGGCATAACTGAGACCGACCAGAAGGGCGCCGGCCAGACCGGGCCCCTGCGTGACGGCAATGGCTCGCAAATCTCGCCATCCGAGACCGGCCTCTTCGAGCGCCCTGCCGGTCACCTGCTCGATGTTTTGGATATGAGCTCGCGAGGCGAGTTCCGGCACTACACCGCCGAATCGCTCGTGTACGGCTTGTTGCGATGAAATGATGTTGGACAGGACCTTCCCCTCCCCATCAAGAACGGCGGCGGCAGTTTCATCACAGGAGGTTTCGATGCCGAGGATAGGACCGAGGATGGTTGTCGAAGCAGCACTGTTCATAAGACAGAGAGACGCAGCTTGTTTGGAATGGCACATCGTGCGACCGGTTGGGACGACAGCCTGGAAGCACGGGGAATCAGCGCACGAATCCTTGTGTCGGGGGACTGTTCGGTCCTGAAAGAATTCAGCACATGGCTCCGTGAAAAGCGACAACCCCCGGATCCGGTTGGGGACCGCGGGGGTTGCCGGGTGGTGTACAGGATCTCAAATACCAATCGATCCTATCGTGATGCGCGTGTGGTGGTCTACACGCCTGCCATGGCTTCCTGTTCAATGAAGGCCGGCGCGCCGTCGCGCAGAACGACCTTGATTTTCCGGTTGTCCTTGAAGCGGCCCTTGATGAGCTCCTCAGACAACGGATCGCCGATCGCTCGCTGAATGATGCGGCGCATGGGACGCGCACCGTACAGCGGTTCATACCCTTCCTTGATCAACCACTGTTTGACTTCGTCATCCACCTCGATGCTGACACTCTTGTCGATGAGGCGAAGATTCAGCTCGTGCAGCAGAATATCCAGAATATGGATGAGGTGTTCCTTCTCCAGCGAGTGGAAGACCACGATCTCGTCGATGCGGTTCAAGAACTCCGGGCTGAAGGATCGGCGGAGCTCGCCCATCACTTCATCCTTCTTGCGCAAGGCTTGCCCGCTCTTTTCGTCGTTCTGGAACCCGAGCGAGACGCCCTTCTGAATCAACTTAGTGCCGATGTTGGACGTCATAATGACGACCGTGTTCTTGAAATCGACTTTTCGGCCCAGGCTGTCGGTGAGCACGCCGTCGTCCAACACCTGCAGCAGGACGTTGAACACGTCCGGATGCGCCTTTTCGATTTCGTCGAACAGCACCACGGAATAAGGCCGACGCCGAACCTTCTCAGTCAGCTGGCCGCCTTCCTCATACCCGACATAACCGGGAGGTGCTCCAAAGAGACGCGAACTGGTGAACTTCTCCTGGTATTCGGACATGTCGATCCGGATGAGCGCATCTTCACTGTTGAAGAGGAACTCCGCCAGGGTCCGCGCCAGCTCGGTTTTTCCGACACCGGTCGGGCCCAGGAAGATAAAGGAGCCGATGGGTTTCTTCGCTTCCTTGAGCCCCGCCCGGGATCGGCGAATGGCGCGCGCGACCGCCGAGATGGCTTCGTTTTGCCCGATGACCCGTTTGTGGAGGAATTCTTCCATGCGGAGCAGTTTATTGGACTCTTCCTCTTCCAGCTTGAAGAGCGGAATGCCGGTCATTTTCGACACGACATACGCGACTTCTTCTTTGCCGATCGTCGGTTTGTGTTTTTCCTGGTTCTTCTTCCATTCGCGCTTGGACTCGTCGAGCAGTTTCCGCAGACGCTCTTCTTCTTCCCGGTGGCGAACGGCTTCCTCGAAATTTTGCATCGAGATGGCCAGTTCTTTTTCACGCGAGATCTTCTTGAGCTCCTGCTCCAGCGCCTTGAGTTCAGTCGGCAGCGCGTAGGTTTGTAACTTGGCGCGGGACCCGGTTTCATCGATCAGGTCGATGGCCTTGTCCGGCAAGAACCGGTCAGTGATATAGCGATCCGCTAATTTGACGGCTTCCACGATGGCGTCTTCAGTGATTTCTACGCCATGATGTTCTTCGTACCGGTCGCGCAGGCCTTGGATGATGCGGACCGTTTCATCCGTGCTGGGCGGTTGCACATGGATGGGTTGGAAGCGGCGCTTGAGCGCACCATCCTTCTCAATGTGCTTGCGGTATTCGTCCAGCGTCGTGGCGCCGATGCATTGAATTTCCCCGCGCGACAGCGCCGGCTTGAGCATGTTGGAGGCGTCGATCGAGCCTTCAGCAGCGCCGGCGCCGACCAGCGTGTGCAATTCGTCGATGAAGATAATGATGTTGCCCGCCTGCACGATCTCTTTCATCACTACTTTCAACCGCTCTTCAAACTGGCCGCGGTATTTGGTGCCGGCGACGAGAGAGCCTAGATCAAGCGCAATCACTCGGCGAGACAAGAGATTGTCGGGGACTTCAGATGCAATGATACGCTGCGCGAGCCCCTCGACGATGGCAGTCTTGCCGACTCCGGACTCGCCGATGAGCACGGGATTGTTCTTGGAGCGGCGGCTCAGGATCTGCAGCACGCGTTCGATTTCATCTGCGCGTCCGATGACGGGATCCAATTGCCCTTCTTGGGCCAACTGGGTCAGATCGCGACCGAATTCGTCGAGAGCGGGGGTGTTGCTCTTGCGGTCTCTCTCGCGCGGTGCGGACTTCCGCAGGAAGGTCACCGTGAGTTGCCGGGCAGTCAGGAGGTTGGCGCCAAGACTCCGGAGAATCTTTCCGCCGATGCCTTCTTCTTCACGCAGGAGGCCGAGCAACAGATGCTCGCTGCCGATATGGTTGTGACCGAGTAACCGGGCTTCTTCCACCCCGTACTCGATGACTTTTTTGACCCGCGGGCTGAAAGGGATTTCCCCGAAGGTCATCGTCGTGCCGCCGCCCGGTAGGTTGCGCTCGATTTCGAGGCGAATCTGTTCGGTCGAGAGGCCCATTTTTTTCAGAATCATCAGCGCAATCCCATCCGTCTCGCGAAGGATGGCCAACACCAGGTGCTCGGTGCCCAGGTAATCGTTCTGATGGCGCTCGGCTTCTTCACGTGCCAGGATGATGATCTTGCGACCCTTGTCCGTGAACCGTTCGAACATCCCGCCTCCTTATGGTGATGGGGTCTGTAAGAGA
>CP092081.1:0-68801 GCA_022226935.1 Nitrospira sp. | reverse complement strand
GTAGCTCACAAATTTCGCCATCCCGCGATCCGAACAGATCTTCGTCAACGCACTCGTCAGCGTCGTCTTGCCATGGTCCACGTGCCCGATCGTCCCGATGTTCACGTGGGGCTTTCGTCGCTCAAATTTCGCCTTCGCCATGATTCACTCCTTTTCTCAGAACTCTGTTTTCCCAGAACCCTACCCTAATATTCAGGTCACCCTCAGGAACAGACAGGCATTCTATTCAGACCAGCCTGCTATGGAGCCCACGACGCGAATCGAACGCGTGACCTCGTCCTTACCAAGGACGTGCTCTGCCAACTGAGCTACGTGGGCACTTCCCGCACAGCCTGTATCCGCTCGTCGCACCCTCTGTCCGCACCCGTGTCGAGTACGCTGATTTGGAGCGGGCGATGGGATTTGAACCCACGACAGCCAGCTTGGAAGGCTGGAACTCTACCACTGAGCTACGCCCGCCCACGGCGAACCTACCAACACGTCAACACTTCACAACCAAGGCCACCCACACTCGGCCCAGGATCACTCTGCACGCAGTCTTCATATATTCAATCCGCAACGCACCCCACGGATTGAGCCAGCTCAGTTTGGTGGGCAGGCAAGGGTTCGAACCTTGGAAGCCATAAGGCAGCAGATTTACAGTCTGCCCCCTTTGTCCACTTGGGTACCTGCCCGCGAGACTCCTATTTCCAAACGTCAGCGCGCGACAAATCAATTCAAAGAAAACAAGCACCAGAGCGTTTCATTTTCTGGATCAGAGAATGAAGTAAGCCTCACCACGCACAGCTCTCCAGCATAACGACAGGGCTGGAGCGCTGATAAAGTGAGGGTCGATCTGGCTTCGAAAGCAGCCGATTTTATTTGCGACGCGTTCTATTGTCAAGGGGGTATGTTCTATGCAGGAACAATTCTACGGCTCTACGGCTTCGTTGATGCCGCACAGGCCCCAGGCGTACTAGGAACGGGCCGCGGACGTTGAAGCGTCTGAGTGGCTTGGCGAATGACGTCCGGCTGACTACCCAGTACATCCTTCATGAGGCGCAGAAGCTCCGGCGAGGACAGGCGAAACTCGGGCGCCAAAAATCGCTTGCGTGCCATACGTTTCTCATTCGGATCCTCAGGTTCGTAGTATCCTACCAAGGCCGCGTCCTGCTCAGCCTGATTGAGCCGCGCTATCCAACCAGAAGTATTGACAGATCCCTGGGATTCGCGCCGTGGCTTGTGATCAACTTCCAACTGCGTCCACACGGCCCACCCGATAAACACCGCCCAGGTTTCATTGAGGGCTTCCCACGATTCCGTCTCACTCAGGAATCGCTCTTCCTTGAGCGCCCGCTTCTGAAGCACCGGGGTGATCAGGACCTGTTGATATCGGCAGCGCTGCTGCTCACGGGCAAACGCGATGAACGAGGCGTGCGCCTCCGACGGTACAGATTCCTGCTCGAGAAAGTCCATATAGACATGGAACAGTTCGTGATACAGCGTTTCCAGCTCCTTGTGCGTCAATCGCCCCAACGGTCGTAATGTGCGGCCTGCCCCGTTCAGCGACAGCGATCGATCCAGCACCATGCGATGGTCCGCTGGGTGATACTCCGCAGCAAAGGCGTGCAGATCCTCAAATTCGAATGTCACAAAATGCGCCGGCACTTGCTCAAGAAATTGAGTGGGCAACCTGAGGGTTTTCGCTTCCGCCACCAAGCCGTGCCAGAGGCGAGAGGAATCAGACTGGCTCGTCGGAGTTTCAGCGTGGATCGGCACGGAATATAGCAGCCCCAGCAACATCCCCCCTGTCAGCAGCGCAGCGACGCCTTGCACACGACCGATATATGAACGCACACACCGCATGATGGCCTCGAATAGGAAACGGAATCGCGGAAGGCTTTTCGAATCAGGCAGTGAGGGCTCTAGACGTAACGATCCCGATCACGGCTCCAATCATGACCGTGACCTTCCTCGACCAACGCCAGCGATTCGAACAAGCGAGAAGGCACATGATCAAGAAATCGGGAAGGTTTAGACAACAGCATCCCAGAACTCCTGTCATACACATTGATCGGATAGGTCAAAAATAGATAGCGCTTCGCTCGCGTGACGGCGACATACAGCAGTCGCCGCTCTTCTTCCAACTCCTCATCGGTATTGAACGAAAACACCGACGGAAACTTCCCGTCTACGACCCACAGCAGAAACACACATTGCCACTCGAGTCCTTTCGCGGAATGAATCGTGGACAGCACCACCTGCTCTTCATCCGACCCAGCCGGTTCCACTCCGACCGCACTGCCATCCGGCGGAGCCAGAGCCAAGTCCGCCAGAAATTCCGTTAAGCCGGGGTAACTTTCCGCGATCGTGTGCAAGTGGTCGAGGTCTCGAATCCGCTTGGGGTAGTCGTCATGATGGTCTTTGAGAATCGGCAAGTAATACTCATACACCCGGTTTACCTGCTCGGTCGGGCTCAAATCGTCGCTCTTCGAAAGATTCTCGAGCACCACCGCAAGCTCTTTCAGCCCTCTAGCCGAGCGTCCGCTACTGTCTCGCAACACCTGATAGGGATCTGTCACCCGCACCATGGCTGCGACGAGATCCTGCGCCTTTTTCGGACCCACCCCTTCGACCAGCATGAGCACCCGATGCCAGCTCACCGCGTCGTGCGGATTCACCACCACGCGTAAATGGGCCAACAAATCTTTGACATGCGCGGCCTCGATAAACTTGATGCCACCCCGTTTCACAAAGGGCAATCCGCAGCGTGACAACTCAATTTCTAAATCGAAGGAGTGAAAGCTGGAACGGAACAACACCGCAATTTCATTTAACGGGACGCCTTCCTCCCGCAACTCCAGGATTTTTTGCGCGACGAATCGAGATTGCGCATTTTCCCCGGCAGCCTCGACCAGCGCCGGCAACGGACCATCCAGCTTCCGCGTGAACAGATGTTTCGTATATTTCTCGGGCGCCTCCTGAATAATCTCGTTCGCCAGACTGAGAATCGGCTGCGTGCTGCGATAGTTTTCTTCAAGCTTGTAAATGGTCGCGCCGGGAAACCAGGAGGGAAATTCCATGATGTTGCGGAACGTCGCGCCGCGAAAGGCGTAGATCGATTGAGAATCGTCCCCCACGACCATGACGTTGTCATGCGTTGCAGCCAGCTTCCGGATGAGTTCCGCCTGAAGCCGATTCGTATCCTGATATTCATCCACCAAGATGTAGCGGAATTGCCGTGAAATGGCCTGCCGACTTGCGTCATCCTGCGTCATCAGGTCGCGCAATAAGACGAGCAGATCATCGTAGTCGAGTAGTTGGCGCTGCCGCTTGGCCAACTGATAGGCGCGTTGCAGTTTGCCGAGCGCATCGAGGTGATCGGCAAAATGCGAAAACTCATCGAGAACAATCTCCTCGAGCCCTCGCAAGGTGTTTTCACACTTGCTGTAAATTTCCGCAATAGTGCTCTTGCGCGGGAAACGCTTATCCTTCTCATTGAGCCCGAGCTGAGCGCGTAACAGGGCAATGAGATCCTCGGCATCCCCGCGATCCATAATGGTGAAACTTGGCTCGATCCCCAGCACCCGCCCGTAGCGCCGCAAGAGCATGTTCGCCACCGAGTGAAACGTGCCGCCGCACACCCGTTGGCTGCGCGAGCCGATCAACGCTCCCACTCGCTCGAGCATTTCTTCTGCGGACTTGCGGGTGAAGGTCAGCAGCAGGATCTGGGAAGGATCGACACCGGAATCGATCAAATAGGCGACCCGATGGACGAGGGTCCGCGTCTTTCCGCTGCCCGCACCGGCAATGACGAGCGCCGGGCCATCCGCTGCCGTCACCGCCGCATATTGTTGTGGATTGAGCTCTTTCGCATAATCCAACGAAAACTTTCGGGCAAGGTCCTGATCCGGAGTCCGTTTGAGAATGTAGGGTTTTGTATCTCGATCCATGTTGGCATCCGATTGGGCGGTGAGGCTCATGACGGGAGCGGTCGCGCTGTATAACATACCACCCCGTCCCTTGCAACGACAGCGCGTCTGCTCACCTTCCATGATCAAGCCGAACGCGATCAACACTTGGAGCTTCATAATGAGTTGTATATAATGCCGGGCCAGCAGGGGACCTTTATGACGACCAACTCACATTCGTTCGCCCAACAGATGCGCACCGTGGCGGAACTGATGCTCGCCGTGTCGGGTGAATCCGTTTCGGTCATCAAACGGGCGGCGCCGGAACAGGCCCTCAAACTGAAGCGCCAGGACGAATGGGGCATTTATCTCGAATTTTTGCGGGCGATGTTCAATCTGACCGATCGGGTATCGGCACTCCACATCCCGCTCAGGGAACAACCGCAATTCATGGACGAACTGACCGATACGGTCATCGATCAACTCAAGAAAGTCCTGGAACCGGCATTCGGCGCCGGCGACGATCAGAGGGAAATCGTCATGACGATCGGAACGGCGGTGGCCGAAAGCCGTCAAACGTATGAACGCTATCGGTTCCTGGTCACCGAAGACAGCCCCGCGAAGAACGATTTGTACCGGGATTTCAGCGACCGGGTCGCTCGTGCTGTCAACGCGCCGGGAAATCCGAAGGTGACTGCAGCGGCCACACTCTGTATCGCCGCCGTGATTCCTGCGTTGATCGGGATCTTTGAAGGGCAGACTCCGCCGATCCCTGCTGACGTCACAGCCAACTCAGACCCGAGCGCCGCGAGCAGCAGCCCTCGGGGAGCCACCGGAGCCGATATTAAGCTTGTGAGCGTGATGTCGAGCATCAAAGGCGAAGAAGTTGAGACGCGATGGGGACTCCACCCGCGTTTTCGTCAAGACTTGACACAAGAGGAGGCGAAACAACTGACGGCCACTATGAATCGAGTCGCCAAGATTCTCGGAGAGCGCTACGCCACCGTCGCCTTTTCTGACCAGTGGGCATCCTGGCATAAAGCCGGACACGCCTGATACAGCATTCCGGAAGGGGGACCATACCGGCCCTTCCTCACCCATCGATCACATTCCACGGAGGCGTCGTGCAAGCACCCGACCACATACAGCCCCCTCAGGACATGGTTCCGCAAAGCCTGCATCGACTCGGCGAACTCGCCCGCAACTTATGGTGGAGCTGGAATCAGCCGGCACGGCAACTCTTTGAGTCCATCGATCCGACTTTGTGGTTCTTGACTCACCACAATCCTGTCCAATTGCTCGCCGGAGTGAAACCGGAGCGTTTCGCCACCTTGGCGAATGATCCAACGTTCGCGCGGCAGTATTCCGCCGTCTTGCGCAGTTTTGACGAATATATGAGCAGCAAGAACACATGGGCGGCCACGGAATTCCCGGCGCTCCAGAATTCTCCGATTGCCTATTTTTCTGCGGAATTCGGACTCCATATTTCGATTCCGATTTACAGCGGCGGCCTCGGCATTCTGGCCGGAGATCATTGCAAAGAAGCCAGCGACTTGGGCATTCCGCTCGTCGGGCTCGGATTCATGTATCCGCAGGGATACTTCAAACAACGGATCAATCCCGAGGGATGGCAGGAAGCGACCTATGTGCCCTTCAATCGGTACGATTCGCCGATTCAACAAGCGCTGACTCCAGCGGGCGTTCCCTGTACCATCAAAGTTGAAATCGGCCATCGCCAGGTCACCGTCCTTGTCTGGCAGGTCCGTAACGGACGGATGTCCCTCTACCTGATTGATACCGATGTGCCCGAAAACACTCCCGAAGATCGAGCCCTCTCAGCGAGACTGTACGGTGGCGATCAGGAGACGAGACTGTGTCAGGAATTTCTTCTCGGCATCGGCGGCGTACGCATCCTGCGCGCCCTCGGCATCGCTCCGGCGGTCTGGCATTGCAATGAAGGCCACTCCGCCTTCCTCACGGCGGAGCGGATCCGCGAGTTCGTCAGCATGGGACACAGTCATGCCGAAGCGAGTGAGCTGGTTCGACAAAGCACCGTGTTCACCACGCATACCCCCGTCCCTGCCGGACATGACATCTTTCCCTTTCATTTGATGGACCGGTATTTCCACAATTACTGGGGCCAGCTCGGACTATCGAGGGAAGAATTTTTGCGGCTTGGAGAAACACCGGAAAGCGCCGGTCACGGCTTTAATATGACCGCGCTCGCCATGCGGCTATCGGCCCACGTGAATGGCGTGAGCCGGGAACACGGGCGTGTCTCTCGCCAAATGTGGCAACATTTGTGGCCCGGTCTGGCGCAGGATCTTGTTCCCATCCGGAGCCTCACCAACGGCATTCACGCACCGACATGGATCTCACCTGAATCGAATTCCCTCTATGCCAAATATCTCAGCCCCGACTGGGCGGAGCGAATCGACGACCCGACCATCTGGCAACGGGTTACAGACCTGCCTGATGACGCGCTATGGGCGGTTCGGCAAACCACCAGACGCAAACTCATGCGATTCATTCGTGAGCGCGCGCGGGATGGCTGGATTCGCGGGCATCTCCAGCCCATGCAAGCCATCGCGAGAGGCACACTCTTGGATCCAGAGGCTCTCACCATTGGCTTCGCCAGGCGGTTCGCCACGTATAAGCGGGCGACCCTCTTATTCCGTGACCTGGAACGGCTTAAACAGTTGCTCCATAACCGCTGGCGGCCTGTCCAAATCGTCTTTGCGGGCAAAGCCCATCCGGCCGACGAACCAGGCCGGTACTTCATTCACGAAGTCCTGAACTTCTGTAACGATCACAAACTCGGCGGGCATATTGCTTTTCTCGAAGACTATGACATGCACATGGCCAAGTATTTGGTCCAAGGCGTCGATGTCTGGCTTAACACGCCTCGTGCGCCACTCGAAGCCAGCGGCACCAGTGGTCAAAAAGCTGCGCTGAACGGCGTGATTAACCTCAGTGTGTTGGACGGGTGGTGGCAGGAGGGCTACAACGGTGCCAATGGATGGGGCATTCAACCTCTCCCTGAAGGATCAGACACCCAAGCGCAAGACGCGCATGATGCCGAACAACTCTTTCGCCTCCTGGAACAAGAGGTCGTGCCGTTGTTCTATCAGCGCGATCTCGACGGTATTCCTCGCGGATGGCTTCACATTGTCAAAGAGAGCATCAAGACCGTTGCTCCACGCTTTTGCACCAAACGGATGGTCAAAGAATACATGAGGCAGCTGTATGCCCCGGCGACCACGCGTACGCCGAACAAATGGTAGCAGGAATTAAGTTTACTTCTATGCCAGGTCGCTGCATCTCTTCCTGGGCATTTCCCGCAGGACTCCTGTTGATGATCTGGGTGAGCCCTATGCCGGCAACAGGAGGTACACCCACGCCCAAAGCCTCGCCACCGTCACTAGAGCGGGACGTCATGACGTTGTATCGCAAGGCGGAGTACAGCCGCGTCATAGACCTGGTTCAGCATCCGCCAAGCGGCCAAGAACCAAGTCTGGAAGCCATTCGCTACGCCATCCTCAGTTACGTGAAGATGGGAAAACCCGAGGAAGCATGGAAACTTTACCCCAAGCTTACCGCGGGGGATCGTCCTGATGATCCGGCATTGTTGAGGGAAGTCGCACGGGCATTTATCGTGTCCCGAGTCCGTGATTCTCAAGAACATATCCGCATCGCGGCTTATACCGCACTCGCCGAGATGGGGGAAGGCGATACCCTCCCGCTGCTTGAAGACGGCTTGTTGGATTCTTCGGCACTTGTTCGGGCCAGGGCTGCGGAAGCCATTGGGCGGAGCGGGCTGGCAGGACGTTCGGCTGCGCTCAAACGCGCGCTTCGGGATGAAGCCCCCGGTGTGCGTATCGCCGCCATCAATGCGCTCAGCGATGCCAAGGTGTCAGGCATTGCCGATCAACTCACCGAAATTGCCCGGGTCGATGAGGGCCCAGAATCCATCTTTGCTTTTGCGGGCTTGTACAAACTCGGCCGCACAGATGTGCTAACGGATATTTCCAGTGCGGTGACTCTCCCCGATCCCGAAGTACGCATGGCGGCCTTGGGTGTGTTGGGGCGCCTGCGGCGCCCGGCAAGCCTGTCGATCCTCAGTCAGGCTGTGTATGATCCTCATCCTGCCGTACGTGCCTTTGCCGCAGGTGCCTTGGGCGAATTCGGCAGTATCGAAGGAATCGCGCCACTGACCCACGCCCTGGGAGATGAAGATCCGCGCGTCCGCAGCGTTGCCGCCTCCAGCCTCGGTCGCCTGGGCGTCGCGGAATCGCGAAGCGTCGTTCAGCCGTTGTTGAGGGACTCAGACGAGCATGTCCGCATCAGCGCAGTGGAATCGTTGCTCCGCTTAGGCGATGCCGGTGCCATTTTGAACGCGGCAGCCCTCGCGCGGCATCCCGACCCATCCATACGCGGCGACACCGCCCACGCGCTGGCCCTCGCGACCACCGCCAACGCACTGCCTATCCTCGAAAACCTGCTCCGAGACCAGCAACCGCTTCCTCGGCTCATGGCTGCTCGCGCGCTGGGAAAGTCTCCGTTAAAATCGCTCATTCCTGCCGCTAAAATTGGCTTACAGGACTCCGATCCCGCCGTACGTATTACTTCCGCCGGAAGTCTTCTCCGCATACTGTCTCGAAAAGACAAAGTCAGCACCCGTAAGGGATGAGCCGACATCCTCAGCCTCACCAGGCCGAGCTGTCTTTGATTCATTCGCTGAATATTGCTGCAACTTCCTAATAAATGCAGGTCAAGAACACATTCAGATTTAGGTGCGATTCCCAATAGCACCCCAAGGGGTTGACGCCGAGAGGCATGGAGCTGGCGAAGGCTGCATCTGGAATTGTGGTAGAGGAATGCTCTCTAGAGCTCGGCGGAAGCCATTCATCCACTGGATGGTGTGATGGGGAAAGTGGTGGTTTCTTAGCCCGCAATCAAGGAGCTGGCAGGAAAATTCGGACACTCCATCCTGATGTCTTTTCGGGCAGAGCGCAGAAAACCAAATAAGACGAGAGTGAAAAAAGAACGTTCTCTCTTGCTCTCCCGTTAAGGCTTTCTATCAAACAGCGGCTGGCTGCTTTTTCCATTTCGCAAGAATGCGCTCGACCCGCATCTTGACCACCATATCCGTATCCTTCAGCAATGGCTTGATCGCTTCGCGACCACGCTCATCTCCAATAGCTTCGAGCGCCGCTGCCGCCGTTAACCGTGTAAACCAATCTTTGTTCTGCAGCATCTCGATCAATGGATCGATGGCTTCTGGCGACTTAATGCGGCCCAACGCAATCACGGCTTGCTTCCGTACTAATTCCTCTTTGTCCTTCAGTGCCTTGATCAGGCCGGGCAACGCAGGCTCTCCAAGGTTTACCAGGGCATCGGTCGCATCTTCCATGAATTCATCATTCCGAAGCTGCTGCATGAGCGGCTCCAACACCCGCTCATCACGAATCTTTCCCAGTGCCACGATCGCAGACTTTCGCACATCCCAATCGCGCAAAAGCTTGAGAAGTACATCAACGGCAGGAGATCCGATTTGCCCGATTCCCTCAATCGCGACCTCTCGCACCTGCCAGTCACCGTCACGAAGGGCTGCCGCGAGAGGTTCGACGCAACGTTCATCCCCCATCTCTCCCAGCGTAATCGCCGCTTCCCGCCGCACAACCCAATCAGGATCCTTGAGGAGGTCAATCTGGATATCGATTTCATCCTTGACCTTCTCCTCCTCCAGCACTACTTCCTGCATTGGCTCAGTGAGTTCCTGATCCCCCACGGAGGAATCCAAGGATGCGGCAAGTTGGTCAGAGACTTGATCTGTCAAAGCCTCATCTGCAACTGGGCCGACAGGGGAAACAGCCTGTGCTTGTTCTTTGTTTTCGCCAGTATGTTCCATATCAAGAATCCTTATTCCGCAGGAGGGTTGGAGTAGGGTCAGATGCTTTGATACCGCAATTCATCAGGATTTTGTTTCAGCCTGTTTCCCTGCTGCATGCTTTTTCCTTAACGAAAGCGCTCGTCGTTTACGCTGTACTCGCTTGAGTCGTTTACGCAAGGACCGCAAGGCCGGATCACCCGATTTGCTCTCATCTTTTGTGCTAACGGCGATCTTTTTCTTCAGTCGGACTTCGTCTGATTCACCGGTCGGTTTCTTTGCCATGCAGCTTCAACCTCCAACAGTTAAGATCAACATAAACAGGAATACGGCACGCCCAGCGGCCAATCTAGAACGGGCAGTCTAATCAAGTGCAGGAGGAGGTGTCAACTGACGGAATGTCGTTCGCTCGCCTAGGAGACGATGAGCCCGGGGACGGTATTGTGCGCCGAATGATCAGCCGCTAACATGCTGCCGATCCGCCGCTCACGGCGAACATACAAGGCTTCTTGGGGCATCATTCGAAGGGGCCCAGCAGGCACTTCGACACCTTCTTCCTGGCGCGTAGGCCACTTCACAACTCGCATGTCGGTATTCAGCAACATACCCGCCACAGTAGCTATCAGCGAGGAGGGTATTGGTGCCACAGGACGATGATTGCCGATGACTTCTATCTGCACAGGGCTGGTGCCGGCTTCCAGCATACCCAGTTCACGAGCTGCAGCCTGCGACAGGTCCAACATTCGGCCTGATACATATGGACCCCGATCATTAATTCGCACCTGAACGGACTTTCCATTGGCCAGGTTGACGACTCGCACGAGACTACCAAGCGGCAACTTACGATGAGCAGCAGTATAGGCGGTCATGTCAAAGACTTCCCCGTTCGCTGCCAGTTTTCCGTGAAACTCCTTTCCATACCAGGACGCAACGCCTCGATCCTTGATACCGAGATCCAGGGAGAGATCGCCTTTTGGAAGGGCGGAACAGGCACTGAGGAGGAGGCAGGATACCAGGGGAACAAGAGCAGATCCCGTCTTACAACGAGAACGGTTCCAGAAATTCCTGACCATAGAAGCACCTCGTTTGAAAGCCTGAAATCACTGTCTGATTGAACAGCTCCGCAAAAGTGATTTCAGGCTACGGGAGATTCCCCTTGGCGACAATACCGTCTGGGTAGCAAGGCCCCCTACAAACGGACAAAAAACCCTGCATCACCGACCAGACGCCACGCTCCCCCACCGGAAATACGCTAGAAAACCTCACATGCTATCGAATTGATCAGCCCTGTAAAAGCTCCAAATCTCCACGAAACAGACAGTTCATAAATGAACATCCCTCATGGACCGAGGTGAACTCAAGCACGACGCCACAATGGCTCAAGACATGAGGCGACCCAGTTGCGGATAACTCTCTACCGAAACCGAAGAGACCGATCTTCCAGCTTCGTGTTCAGAACAAATCGCTCAAAGTTCTTTTCCAGCACTTCGGCAAGCAGTTCTTCCCCGTCCTGAGGGTCAAACCAAAATACATTGTCGTGGCTGCCGGAATGCGCATCGGTTCGAACGATCGAGCTGCCATCTTCGCGATTGTTGGCCTGGATCACCAACTTGCTGCGGGCCTCAATATCCGTCATAAAAAAGCCCCGCTTCGCATCGACCGCCAGGTCGAGAATTTTGCCGGACAACACGATATTCGGACCATTGTCTGATTCCGGTGGGGCGGCCTTCTGATACTGCACTAGCCAGCCTTTGCGCTTGAGATAATCGGCAAATGCTTGGCCGGTTTCCTCACCGGCATTGCCACTCGAGACATGAAAGTCCGTTTCACCGCCCCACATGGAGCTTCGGCTTCCCACCTTCGCATGATCGGCCCGCGCGTCTTCAAATGGAATCACCACCACTTTCGGCCCCGCCATCGGCTTCACGGCTGAAGAGGTGTTGGGCATTTCCTTAGCCTTGGGGGTCAGAGTCATCGGAATAATGTCGCCTTTTCCGGAGCAGCCCATGAGGAGCAGCAACCCGACGGCGACCGGCGCAGATATCCCCCGCACCACATGCTGTCGAATCATAAAATCTCTCTACCTCCTTGTGAGAAACACATCTTCACGATAATGAATGCGTCTGATCAATTGCGATGGAGCACGATCGATCGAACCGTCAGCCCATCGCGAGTCTTCACATATTTCAACGTCACCTTATCCCCGGCATGGATGTGATCGAGCGTGATCCGTTTCTTTCCACGCATGATAGTGGCGCCTTGCTGAATCACCGCGCCGACCACGATCGCTTCACTCGATCCATGCTGCCCTTTCACGACGATGACAGGGGGGTCTTCACTGGCATTCACATTCTCCACCGTCCCCTTGATCTCGTGGACGGTATTACTGGCGGCATACACCGATGTCAGGAAGCTTCCGAGTCCGGCGAGGGCGACACACAGCGCGGCGCCAATCACGAGGACGCCGAGCAAACTCGGCCTCGGTTGATTCATGTCATTCTTCATTCCGGAGAGACCTCTTCGTCAGGTATTCCACCAGGCTGCTCAGTGGCTAAAGTCGCGGAACTGTAGCAGTTACGAATTACGCTGTAAAGACGGACTCACGCTTTTCTGCCTCCTCACCTATGCGGCGCACCCTTCTCTTGACTGCATCTCACACGGTCGGTAATATCAGGCGCGATTTGCCACACCACGTGCCGTATCAACGAACAGCAGGACTCACACCCAGCCAGCCGTCAATCCCGACTGCATGATCGAAGTTTGCAACATCACGAAACGCTACGGCCACCTCACCGCGATTGATCGTGTCACCTTTCGTGTCGAGAAAGGTGAGGTCTTGGCATTTCTCGGCCCCAATGGCGCCGGGAAAACCACGACCATGCGCATTCTCACCTCGTTCATTCCCGCAACGGAAGGAACCGCGCAGGTCGCGGGGTTCGATTGTGCGGAACAACCTGACGAGGTGAAGAAGCGAATCGGATATTTGCCGGAAACCCCGCCCGTTTACCAAGAACTCACGGTCGCCGAGTACTTGGGCTTTGTGGGGAAACTCCGGGGGTTGAGTGGAACAAGTCTGACCCAGGCGTTGGATCGCGTCATGGAACGCCTCTCTCTGGGATCTGTGCGCCAGCGGCTCATTGCCAACCTGTCACGCGGCTATCGTCAACGGGTCGGCCTGGCCCAGGCCCTGATTCATGATCCACCTGTCCTGATCCTCGACGAACCCACGGTGGGTCTCGATCCGAAGCAAATTATCGAGATCCGGGAATTGATTAAAAGCCTGGCCGGTTCGCATTCCGTCATTCTGAGCACGCACATCTTGCCGGAGGCCACCGCGGTCTGTCAGCGCGTCGTGATCATTAACGGAGGGCGGATCGTCGCCGAAGATACCCCCGACCAACTGTCCGCCCGTCTCCGGAAGTCGGAAAAGATCAGCGTCACACTAAAAGTTCCGCCGGTGAATGTGGCGGACCGGTTTCGCGAGGTCCCAGGAGTAGAACATGTCTTGACTACGGCTGACCCACACACGGTCCTGATCGAATGCGCGCTGGGCCGAGATATCCGGGAGGACGTGGCGCGCTTCGCCGTCGGGCAAAACTGGGGACTGTTGGAAATGAAACCCGTCTCGATGACACTGGAAGATGTCTTCCTGAAACTGACCCAGCGGGAAGACGAGCTGCCGAAGTCAAACGACACCACCATAGGCGAGCCACACTAAGCGATGCCACCCGTCCAAGCGATCATCAGAAAAGAGTTGCGCTCCTACTTCGTCTCGCCGATCGTGTATGTCGTCGGCGGAGTTTTTCTCCTGACCTTCGGATTCCTCGCATATCTCTACATTGTCTTTACGGGAGCCCAAGCCATTCAACTCATGCAAATGCAAGGGGGCACGGCGCAGATCAACCTGAACGATCTCGTATTCCGCAATCTCTTTGCCAGCATGCGGTTCGTCCTGCTGCTGATCCTTCCGATCCTCACCATGCGACTCCTGGCCGAAGAACGCAAACTTCGGACCTTTGAATTCCTGATGACCGCCCCCATACGAGTCAGCGAAATCATTGTCGGGAAATTCATCAGCGTCTACTTAGTCTTTATAGGAATGCTGCTGTTGACGACCTTGGTGCCGCTCACGCTGGCGCTCTTCAGCGATTTTGATTGGCACCCCGTGCTCACCGGCTACCTAGGCTTGTTACTGCTCGGCGGGTTTTTTCTCGCTGTCGGTCTCTTTGCCTCGTCCGTCACCGAAAATCAAATTGTGGCCGCATTCACCAGCTTCGGCCTGCTCCTGATGTGCTGGCTGCTGGCTGGACTGGGTTCGCTCTTGGGCGACACGCCGGCGGGACAAGTGGTCTCCTATCTCTCGTTCATGGAGCACTATGACCACCTGGTGCGCGGTCTGATCGATACGAAAGACTTGGTGTATTACGTCAGCGGAACCGTACTGATGCTGTTCCTCGCCCACCGCATTGTGGATGCCTCGCGATGGAAATGACACGCAGTCCCCTTCCCATCGGCGCCATCGGAACCGGACTGGCCATCGCCGGGGTCATTGCGTACTCCTTGGTGCCGGACAAGCTGTGGCTCGTCACGCTTCTGGAAGGGCTGGCCCTGGCCTGTTTTATCTGGGCGTTTGCCACACATTTTGATCAGGTCAAACGCTTCTCCTCACAGCGATCCACGCGAATGGGCGCGAACAGCGCGCTGATGGTCGTGTTCTTTTTGGCTATTTTAGCCATCGTGAATTTCCTCGCCGCCAGACATTCGATTCGCTGGGACTTTTCAGAGAATCAGAACTATACGCTCGCACCGGAAACCTACCGCGTTCTGCGCAATCTCACCCGCGACGTCAACGTGACGGTGTTTACGCGGGAAAAGGATCCTGGTTACCAGGGCTACAAGGAACGCTTCGACAGCTATCGACAAGCCAGTCCGAAGCTGACCGTGCAGTTCATCGATCCAGAACGCCAGCCGAAAGTCGCGCAAAATTACGGCGTCACCCGCACCGACGTGGCGATCTTCGAAAGCGGTCCGCAATCAGTTCGCATTACGTCGCCGGCAGAAGTGGAGATCACCGGCGCACTCGTGCGGGTTTCAAAAGACAGCAAGAAGCGGGTCGTGTTTCTGGAAGGCCATGGTGAACGCAGCTTGGAAGACAAAGACCGTGGCGGGATGGCGCTCACTAAGGAAGTGCTGGAAAAGCAAGGCTACGAGATCGGCACCGTCACCTTGCTGCAAGAGCCGGCGGTACCGAGCGACACAGACGTCCTGATTATCGCCGGCCCCCGACGCGCCATTACCAAGGAAGAGCAGGACCGCATTCAAGCCTACGTCGCAAAAGGCGGCCACTTACTGGTTCTGCTCGATCCAGATACCCAAGCCAGCATGGATGGGCTTCTCAAAGTCTGGGGTCTGGAACTGGGGTCTGGCGTGCTCGTCGATCTGCAAGACCGGCTCGCTCAAGGCGACCTCACGGCTCTTTTGGTCCGCACCTTTACCGACCACGAAATCACCCACGAATTGACGGCGGCTGTCTTGTTTCCTTTGGCCCGCCATCTGACCTTTCACGAAGACCAGGGGAAAGACTGGGACTATGTTCCGTTGGCGCGCACATCACCACGAAGTTGGGCGGAAACCGATATGAAGGGTCGGGTCGTCAGCTATGATGAAAAAGAAGATGTGCAAGGGCCGTTGGCCCTGGCCGCCGCCTTGACGCCCAAACAAGCACCTGAGGAAGGCAAGCCTCGTCCCGCCATCGTGGTTGTCGGCAATTCGGCGTTCGCCAGCAATGGATTCATCAACTTCGTCGGCAACAGCGACTTCTTTCAACGCACGGTGGGATGGCTCTCGGAAGAGCGTGACTTGATTTCCCTCACGCCGAAAGACCCCGCGGTTCGACCGTTTACGCCAAATCCGCTCCAGGAACGGATCCTGCTCTATGTGCAGGTGATTTTTCTCCCAACCATGACCGTGCTCTGCGGTCTGCTGGTCTGGCGGAAACGGCGTCGTTTGTAGGTCATGGCGCGCTATTGGCCGACAGTCCTCCTGGCAGGCGTCCTTGCAGGGCTTGGCCTGTACCTCTATTTCGTCGAACTGCCTGAACAACGCACTGAACTTGTCACCGCAACCCAGGCCAAACAAATCTTGCCGTTTGAGCAAGCCCAGATCAGCGCCCTACGGGTCCGCAGCCATTCCGGGGAAGTGGTCCTCAGCCAGACGCCTGGCCACCCCTGGGGCATTACCGCGCCGATTCAAACCGACGCCGATCAACGACAGGTTCAGGCGCTGCTCCGCGCGCTCGTCACGGGAAAGGTCTCACGACTTGTTGAAACCCATCCGGTCTCATTGACGCCCTTCGGTCTCGATCATCCCTCCACCGTCGTGACCGTGACCGCGGGCGATCGCGAAGAAACACTCTCGATTGGGGATGCCGGCCCCCTGTCGTCCACCCTGTATGTACTGAGAGCGTCGGACGAGGCGGTGCTCCTGACCGACTTGGCCCCGAAGGACTTTCTGAACCGAACCCTCCTTTCCTTCCGGCGGAAAGAATTACTGCAGTTCAACCAACAAGAGACCGAGCAGCTCCGCCTCACCTACCCCACGACGGAAATCGTGCTCTACGGGATCGAGGAGAAGCCGAAGAAAAAATGGAAAATCCGTTATCCGATCGAGGCGGAAGCGGATCGCACGGAGGTTCAAGCCCTGCTGTTTCGTTTGGAAGATCTGAAAGCCTTGGCCATCGTCGATCCGGGACCTGAACGGGACAAACTCGCGCCCTTACTGACCAAACCCAAGGTGAAGGTCACCGTGCATGCGGCCGGGACCGACCAAGTCGTTCGCCTCTTCCAGCCCGATCCGGCCAGCGGCGAAGCCTATGCGCAAACCGCTCAGGACGGCCCTATCTATAAAGTCAGTCCGTCGGTCATCAAAGAATTAACGAAAGATCTGTTCGCCCTGCAGGACAAACGGTTACTCGGCGTCGAAACGGGCGACATTGCCCTGCTCTCCATTAAGACTCGAGACGAGCAATACACGCTGGTTCATGACCGCGACGGCTGGATGCTGGAAGATCAGCCGACGGACAAACTGCGGCAAGACGTCGCCGATCTTCTCGTCAGCCGTATCGTGAACCTGCCCGCAGAAGAACGCGTCCTCAAACAAGCTGGCCCACTGGCCCCCTATGGACTCGTCGCCCCGGTCGCGGAATTTGTCGCGACCGGAAGAGACGGTCGTGTAGCCGGACGCCTGGCCCTCGGCAACCAATCGGGAGGCCTCCTCTATGCCATTGGCCACCGGATACCGGGCGTATTCCAGGTCCGCCCCGATCTACTGACCCAAATCCCGTCCAGGTTGGCCCTGCTCGTCAGGGGCCCGGAAACACTGCCGTAACCCGCGACCAGAGGTGTTTCCAGGAAGAGGAGGATTGTGCTACTGTGCGCCCATCGCTCTTGATCAAGGAGGATCCTTCAATGATGTACTCGCGATTCCACGGTGCCGTTGTTCTGTCCTTATCTCTGCTTGTGCTCAGTGCCTGTGCGACGGAAGAAACCATGACCAGCAGCGGATCGACACAAGCTGCCTCGGCAAGCGGATCGATGAAAACTACTGCTCAGGCCCAGGCCTATGACTCGCTGCAGTCTTGCCTGAACCGGATCCCATCTTCAGGCACGGCTGGGAATCGCATGATCGCTGAAGAAAGCTGTCGCCGGGATGAGACGCTGCGCCAGTCCATCGCAGGCAACGCGACGACCAAGAGCGGGAATCGCGCGGCAGCCGGTGCCGCCGGCGATAGCTTGGAAGCCTGTATGGCTCGTATCCCGAAAGACGGCTCCGTCGGTCAGCGGATGTTGGCCGAGGAGAGCTGCAAGCGCGATCAAGCCAACCAGCGGTAATCCGACATTCCGGATTGATGTGTGCCGCGCCTCTGGAGGTGATCATGCCCTTCGGAGGCGCGCCTCGCTGTAGACAATCTCACCGTCTTTCAGTATCGTACGATGACGCCCCCGTAGCTCAGTTGGATAGAGCAGCGGTTTCCTAAACCGCGGGTCGCACGTTCAATTCGTGTCGGGGGCACCAATTTTTCAACAGGTTAGCGAAACCTGCTCTGGCCGAATCCCCCCTTGTGCTAAATTTGTGCTAAACGGCCTTCCCGCATCGAAAATCGCCACCCCATCCCGCAAACTTTCCGGATAATGGTGCGCATACCGCTGCGTCATCATCGGCGACTTATGCCCCAGAATCCGTTGGACTTTGTACAAGTCCACACCCGCCTGCACCATGCGAGTGGCACAGGTATGGCGCAAATCATGGAATCGGAAATCCGACACCTGGCCATGCTTCAGCGCCAATCTAAAACTCCGTCGTAAGTTGGGAGCATCCAACGGTGTGTGAGCTGCGCTTGTAAACACTAACTCCGAATCCATGCGCCGGCCACGGGCTTTGTTCTGAAGAGCCTGCACGAGCGTGTGACTGAGCGGAATGGTCCGCCGCTCCCCGTTTTTCGATTTAAACACCGTGGCGGTTCGTCGGTTGAGGTCCACACCAGCCCATGTGAGACTCAGAATTTCCCCACATCGCATCCCGGTATGGATCGCGAACACGATCACTTCCTGTAGCCACGGGGCTGAAGCCGCAAGGAGGCGTCGTTCCTCCTCACACGTCAGCCAACGATCCCGCGTGTTGTTCTCCCGTTCCATGGATACCCGGCACACCGGATTGTCCTTGGTCCATTCCCATTCGCGACACGCCAAATTGAAGGCCTTCTTCAAAAGCGCCAATTCGCGATTGATCGTGGCCGGTGTAACCCCATCCGCATACCGTTTGTTCTTAAAGGCTACGATCGTTTTGGGTGTCACGTGTTCCAACTTGGGATTGCCAAAATGCGCGGTCAGATTCGTGACCATGTTCACATATCGACGGTAGCCCGACCGTCGACTGGCATGCTCCCGCAAATACCGATCCATCAACTCTCGGAATGTCCTAGCTTCCTCTTTGGGCTTGTCAAAGTACTTTCCTTCCACAATCTGCACCCTGACTTTGCTGAGGATGGCTTCGGCCAACTTCTTGTCCGAGGTTTCGGTCGATCGGCGCACCTGCTGCCCTTGAAACGTAAATGACATCCACCAGATATTGTTTCGTTTAACGAGCCCCATGCTGCTCCTCCTTCGTGCGTGGGCTCGGTGTGATGGTTTCCCCGCCGCGAGTATAGACCTCGGATTTGGCCGCTTCAATGAGCTGGTCCACGTCGCGGGTGTCGTCATGAGTCGGCAGTGAAAAGGCCTTGCCAGGACTAGCCTCAAAACCGTTTAGCCAGGCCTCAATCGCCTCAGGTTCAAAGCGGACGAGGCCATGAATGCGACGACAAGGGATTTTATTTTTTGAAACCCAGAGATAGAGTGTGGATTGTTTGATGTTGAGCCAGGCCGAGAGCTCTTTGACGGTGAGCATGTGCAGATCCACCGGGGGAGTCTGCCGACACCCCCAGTCCCCCTAGCATGGGCTGCCCGCGTGACCGCCGGCAGACCGGTGAAACCGATTGGGTGGTTGCTTGAGCAAATTGCGGTGTCGGTCTTTCCACCGAGCAATGCCCCCTGACAATTTCCTGTAGTAGCCATTCTTCCCCTCCAGGGGTGGTACAAATGACCGCCAACATCGGCGTCAGGGTATCACTCACCCATCGTTTCACATTCTGCAGGGTCTGCACCTGCTTTTCCTGGGCCAATCGCCCTTTCTGAAATCCCTCCGGCAGGAGGGCGTACCACTCCAACACGGGAGCCCGGTACCGTTCTTCATCCTCGGCATCCTTCGGAATCTGCCGGAAGTCCACATACGATCTCAGGAGGCAGACCACCAACTCCTTCCAGTCGGCTTCGTCTAAAGTTGCCAATGCTCGGGCACACTGTTCGGCCCGATCCTTCTTGAGCTCTAACTCCCATCGAGTCCCGTATTCATGCCAGTTCTCTTGTCCTTTGCTCTGGAGTTCGAGCCGTTTGTCATAAATCCGCAGCAAGGTCTGGCTCTGTGAACTGCCGAAATACATCGTCTCGCCCGTGGTTGCTCCGGTGCCGTGCGTCAGATTGGAGACGATATGCCGGACCTGTGCGGCACGCGTCACACACTGACCGGCAGCGACGGCCTCTCGAATGGTCGAGACCGGTACTGCGCCCGCTCGGTCATCCAAGGCACAGTCGATGCGCGTGACGTGGCCCTGTTGAGTATGCACCCACTTGAGCAGGGTGCGGATTTGATCCAGTGTTAGGGCGGACGCGAGGCCGCCCGACAGATCCACATGGATTTCATTCGGACGACGAGGCGCATTGGTGCCCAGTTTGCCAACCCCGCGCAGGCCGTCTGCCCGCATCCAGGACAGGGGATAGCCTCTGAAGCCACCCTTGGCCTTGCTCCAGTCCCCACCAAGCACCTTCATGGTCTCTTGCGGATTGCTGGCCAGGACCGTAAACGCCAGCCAGTCGATGGTGAGGGTGAAGCTCGACTCCATGGACGCTATCGAACTCCTGTACGGAGCGCTGTAGGTAGCGCCCCCGTGTTGCCCCCGTGTTACCAAGACGGGGGCCATTCCGGTCCGCCCCGCAGCCTGCCGGCATGCGGCGCGGACCGGCTTCGCCTCCCGGCGACGGACGACGGTGCTGCTGTGAACAGGGCTCCCATCTGCGTGTAATCGCGGTCCCCGGGTCGTTTATTGGGTGTTCCAACCCTATGTGAACGGCAAGTACTAAGTAAAGTACCCACCAGAGGCCAGTAAGGGACAGTAGGGGACAAATAGTGGACAAATTATCGGGCAGGGAGGTCAGGAAAGGAAGTAGGCGTATGGATGCTTATGTGTGGTTATGTGTGCAGATTGGCCGGCTAACATCGAACTCATTCCGTTTTCTGAGGTCGCAACGATCTCTTGACTGATATTGGGCCGAAGAGGATGATCGCTTTTTACTTACTAATTGAGTACCAATGACAATGCCGCCAAGGCCATATTTTAAATCCAACATTGCTGACCTTGAGAGGCTCTTTCACTCATCGAAGGATGAGATCGAAACACTTCAGGCATTACACAACGAGCTTCAACACCGCAGTACCAATAGGGCAATAGCGCTTCGCTCGAACGTGGAGCAAGCATTGAGAGGCAAGCCACCTCACACGGTCACGAAACCAACTCCCGATCCGGAGAGCCCTCCATCGAAGGATAGAGCGGGCATTGCTCCAACCATACTTGCCACCCCCCCATCGATGCCTGCCGAGGAGATCGTTCAAAAAGCTAAGGCAGCATCACCTCTAGGTAGCGCTTCTTCCCTGTCCAGTGCATGGACCACTTTGACTGAAACACAAAGCGCCGAGGGCAATGATCGATGCTCTAGGAATAGCTCCCCTCATCCGTCAGTTGTAGGAGACGGTTCCCTCCCTCCCACTCTTTCCGAAGAGCCTGTAAGTCCTCCAATGGAGCATCCGGGAGCCGATTCCATTCTTGCGGCATGGCTCACTCTCGAGGTTCTTACCCCCCAGCCGATGCCCAATCAACAAGATCTCGAAGCTGCGCGGAGCCAGCTCATAAGGCTCGAAGAGATCCCGGAACCATGGCACGATCCTCGATTTGGCAAACATGGAAGAGAACGGGCGGTGTTTTGGCTTGTGTACTTGGGCGAGATTGAACTTGCCAAAGCCCTCGAAACTATAGTCAAAGTATTTCCTGATGATGCATCTGACGAGCGTAGCGAAGTCCGTGGGAGAACTACACTTGCGGTTATTGTACTCGATGCGCGAGGTCGCCCGGTCATTGACAGAACCTTCTTGTCTAGTTTCGCCTGGGGTTACGGGAGATTGCGAGCCGGAAAGCTCAAAGAGCTCGCTGGTTTCATTGATGCCGAGCACGCAATTAAAGCTGACTTGGAAAGTCGGCTAATAATCAGGAGCAAGGATGGTGAAATACAGCCATTGGGGGCAGCCGAAATCGATCAGACGATCGAGTGGCTCATACATAAGCTTAATATTCCCACAGAAGAGGTTCTTCGCCCAGGAGTGGCAATCCGGGTCCCACAATGGGGCTTGTATAACGAGGCGCCGACCCCTGAGCTCCTAAACAGTTTCTTTATTGAAGACCTTGTAAAAACCCGAAAAGCCTTCAACCTGGGAGATGTCGGACAAGCGCTCTCTGCATATATGCGCGTCGCTCCTGCTCGCAGTCGACAGGATGTCATACGCAGTAAAAATCTCCTCTCGGAGACGCTCGCACCAACCAGAATGCCTCTCGCCCGGTGGCCCAGCCAGGGCCGGTACCCCCTCGTTCTCATGCAGCAAGCGGCTATTAATCACGCAGCCGATGAACTAAAGAACAGTGGCCTCATTGCGGTCAATGGTCCTCCAGGGACTGGGAAGACCACGCTCCTACGTGACATCGTGGCAAAGGTCGTGCTGGATCGTGCGATCGCTATGTCCAAGTTTGAAAAGCCCGAGACGGCGTTTGAGCACGTTACCACCATGAGAACCGGACAGGCTTACAGCCACCTATATCGGCTACACCACAGTTTGCATGGTCACGAAATCGTGGTTGCTTCATCCAATAATAAGGCCGTGGAGAACGTTAGCCGTGAAATACCGTCTTCTTCCGCCGTAGCCAATGATTTCAATCCGCCCCTGCGTTACTTTCAGTCAATTGCAGACGCAGTCGCCGCTGGCAATGGACCACTTATCGACGGAGCGACTTGGGGACTTGCGGCAGCCGTGCTAGGGAATGCGGCCAATCGAGCGGCTTTTATCAATTCTTTTTGGTGGCATAAGAAACGGGGAATGGCCCTCTATCTCAAGGCGGTTACTGGTGGCGATGTACCGCCGGACGATGACGAGAAGGAAGAATATAGCGAAGTGCAGGAAATTCTGGATGTAGTAAGTATTGAGCAACCTCCCCGCAGTGAGATTGATGCACTTCAACGCTGGCGGCTCACACGTTCAGACTTTCTCGCAAAACTCAAGATCGCGGAAGGGCTACAAAAACGCAATCAGGAGGCCTATGAGGCGCTTCGTCAAAGGCCTAGCCTGATTAGAACCGCTGAAGAAGCCGAGCGACTGCTCGCGGCGGCAAAACAAACCCTCGGTGAATCATTAGCTAAAGCCGAAGAGGCCCGTCGATCAAACGAGATGGCATCGGCCGGAGAGCGCAAGGCGATTGAGGATCGCGATGTTCTTGATCGTCTGCGTCCTGGTTTTTTTGCCCGTCTTTTTTGTACGCGTACATACCGGCAATGGCGAAATCAAATAACGGTAGCCGTCGAACAAGTTAAGGGCGCACGCTTGCGTACGCTCGCTTCTGCCGAGGCCGTTGACAATTCTAAGAGGGAGGTTGCTGTCTCACAGCATCACGCAGCAGATGCTGAGACAAAAACAGTGAATGCAAATCGCATTCTTTCTGACAACCTCAGGGTGATCAATATTGGGAGGAAGCTCGTTGGTGCTAATTTCGCCGATGACGCTTTCTGGGCGCAAAACGATATCGACCTACAATGTGCTTCGCCCTGGATTTGTGAGGATCTCCAGGCCTCACGCGACGAACTTTTTGCAGCCGCCTTTGCACTCCATCGCGCATTCATTGATGCCTCCGCGAAGTACCTGCGGCATAACCTCCGCGCGGCGCTGGACCTAATGCGAGGGCGGACATTGTCTGACAAGCAGGAACCTGCAAGGCGATCGCTTTGGGCAACTCTTTTTCTGGCGGTCCCGGTTGTCTCAACTACCTTCGCCTCCACTGGCCGCCTTTTGGGGAGCCTCGGAAAAGAGGAACTAGGATGGCTTCTGATCGATGAAGCTGGTCAAGCGGTTCCACAGGCGTCGGTGGGCGCACTTTGGCGTGCGAAACGCGCCATCGTGATTGGAGACCCTTTACAGATTCAGCCAGTCGTAACAATACCACCAAGGCTGATTCGATCCATTTTTAGAGAATTCAATGTAGAAGCTGATGAGTGGGCGGGACCAGATATGTCAGCTCAGGCTCTCGCAGATCGAGTCAGCTGGTTTGGCACCTCGCTTAATACAGCAGATGGCGACCTTTGGATTGGCTCACCATTGAGAGTGCACAGACGATGCGAAGAACCAATGTTTAAGATTTCCAACCACGTCGCTTACGACGGATTAATGGTGTATGGGACACGTTCCGCAACCTCGAATATCGGCCAAATCCTAGGAAAGAGCGTTTGGATAAATGTTGAGGGAGAGGCTGTTGGGAAGTGGGCAGAGGATGAAGGCAGGGTGGCACTCCATCTGCTCCTGACGCTCCTGGATGAAGGGCTTAACGACCCTGACATCTTTGTCATCACCCCGTTTCGGATTGTATCCGCTAAGCTACGCGAGATGGTTCGGCGTAACCCATCAATCGCCAAGCGCCTACCGGGAGGGGTATGGGACTGGACGAATAACCGAATTGGAACTATTCATACTTTTCAAGGCAAGGAGGCAGATAGTGTCGTGCTCGTTCTAGGAGCTCCGCTCGGCGTATCGGTTGGAGCCCGCAGGTGGGCTGGACATCCTCCCAATCTACTAAACGTTGCAGTGACTCGCGCTAAAAGACGGCTCTATGTGGTCGGCAGTCACAGAGCCTGGAAAGACGCTGGCGCTTTTGCCCATCTTGCGCAGTGCATGCCGGTATGTGCTTCGACTGACTACTGGCAGTCTATCCGAGGAAAAGCCTGAGGGGCCTACGCTATTGACCTGCTTTGGTATCTGACGGTGATATTCCCGAACCTCTTTCTCAAACTGGGCGCGTCGAAATACTCGCACAGGTCTAGATCTATTCGAGAAGGCTAGCCCGTACCCGTCGATTTCTTATGCAATTTCGACCTCTCAGAGAGACGGCTCAAAATGAAATGCATTATCTAGACATCAGGAAGAGCAAATTATCTCTTGCGGGCAGCCTAGGCAGGATAAGGAGACTGGATTGTGAGACCGCCATTCCCATTCATTGTTGCAGTAATTGCTGTTCTGTTTTGTGGAAGCTCAGCTTTAGGAGATGTACCAGTCCGTGGAGAAACGTCATTTTTCAATGATCAATGGCTTGATACTGTGGTTTCGATCGAAGTCGAAGAAATAGAGAACGGGAAGACAAAGTTAAGCCCGATAGGAACAGGGTTTCTTGTCGAAACTGAAAAAGGGCACGTGCTGCTGGTAACTGCAAAGCATGTGATAGTCGAAAAGGCTGGAGCAGTGAAGCCCAATCTCAGATATCGTCTTAATGAATCGAGCGGAGGGTCGGTGCTACTTCAGAACGAAGAGGTCGAACGCCATAACGCTGGTCACTGGTATTTCTCGTCTGATTATGACGTTGCATGTAGATTCATTGCTTGGACAGGTAAGCCCAAGTTTAAGACAATTCCGTTGAGGATGTTTCTCTCCCATAAGGACATCAAAGTTGGTGCTAGGCTTCTTGTGCTCGGATTTCCACTAGGTCTTCGATCGACAGCATATGCAAACCCTATTGCGAGACAAGGAATGGTCGCGCGCTCAGATTCAGATGGAATTATCGCTGATTCGTTCGTTTTTCCTGGAAACAGTGGCGGCCCAGTTCTCTACTCGCCTCCGCTTAAGTTTGGTCAGGGCCTCTCGTCGAACCTGATAAACGAGGAAAGGTTAATAGGTTTAATCTCCAACTTCATATCTTATGTAGATACCGCTTACAGTGGACAGACTAAAAGGCCCCGCGTGGTGTTTGAGGAAAATTCGGGTCTCGCAAATATTGTCCCTGCAGATGCCGTTATTGATCTAATTCGACGCGATGACCTGCGAGAAAAGGATAAAAACTTCGAGCTCAATAAGGGAACGCAGCAGTAGCACATGCCTAAAATCGTCTTGCACAACAGCCCGAATGATCCATGTTGGTGTGGGTCCGGTGACAAATACAAAGATTGCCATTTAGATAGGCATAAGCAAGCTCCTCTGCGCCCATTTGTTTTTGATGACAAACTGAGGAAACAGTTCAAATCTGAGTATTGTCTTCACCCTAGCGCTAATCCATCAGTCTGCAAGGGGGGTATAGTTAAAGCCCATACGATACAGAGAATGGGGGGGCTTTCTCGCATAGCAGAGAATGGCCATGTCATGGGTTTCGCTTTTAAGCCAAGCCTGCAAGAGCTAATCACCAATGGAGGTTCCTTTGAGGCAAAGCGAGCAGGCGTAAAGGATGCTTCGACCTTTACAGGATTTTGCTACCATCACGACTCTCGAACATTCGAACCAATAGAACAGCACGCTTATGAATCAAATAAGAAAGAACATAATTTGCTGCTTGCTTACCGTGCGATATGCCGCGAAATCTTTACTAAGGCGGCAGCATTGGAAAGCATACGGTTCCAGAGGAACATGGACAAAGGCCAAGATCTTACAAGCCAAATATTCTTGCAGCAGTATCTTAACGTTAGAAAAGACGGGCTTGAAGTTGGAATGAAGATGCTGAAGAAAGAAAAAATCAAATATGATGACTGCCTAAATTCCGGGGACTACTCCAAGATCCACTATTACGTGATGGAACTCGACCGATGCCCCGACATAATGTGCAGTTTCGGATGCAACCCCGAATATGATTTCAGCGGAAGATTCTTGCAGAACTTAGTAGCTCTAGGTATGTCCGGATCGGAAGCTGACCTTATCACTTGCAGTTCGATTGCGACTGACAAAGGTGGAGCAGTGGTTTTCGCATGGCTAAACGAACCAAACAATGTCGGCCGACGGCTCGTTAGAAGCATGGAGGAATTTGAGGACAATCGCCTTGTTCAGGCGACAGTTAAGTTTTTATTCGAGTTCGGTGAGAATGTATTTTTTTCACCGCTTTGGTGGCGGGGGTTAGACAGAGGCCAACAGGATGCAATAAAAGCCATGTGCATGTCTGATTATCCGAAACCCCCTACAGCCTTACTTCCAGGCACCCAACAATTTGTAACGTGGAAGATCACATCACGTGTTACTAATATTGAGGTGTAAAATTGGGCACAAAATCCTGTGCTAAATTTGTGCTAAAAATTTTCAAAACCCACCCATACACCTCGAATCCATCGAATCAATAGAATGCACGCAAGCGCCTGTTTTCGCAGTTAAAACGGGGAAACCATTTGATACACCGAGCGTTTCAAAAATTGCCCTGGCCTGATTCGTAAACCGCAGGTCGGTGGTTCGATTCCACTCGCCGGCTCCATTTCTAAAAGACCTACATTGATGGCGGGGATTCGTATATGCGTGCGCAGCGTACCCGTCTCTTGTTCTTCTTCCTCGGCTGTTTGTGTGTATCTTAGCCGCCACCGACCTCATCGAGCAGGGCCTTTGCCGCCGCCTTCCCAACATTGTTCGAGGCAAACGGACTATCCCCAGTGATCAATCGCCGGTCTTGATGCGTCAGGCCCGTGATATCGGTATTCACGATCTTGACCCCAAGCGCCTTCAGTTTCTCGCCGAGGAACCACTGGAGTTGACCGGGCATGTAGCCAATGTCTGGAGTCTTCTGATCGATGGAATCCGGGAAGACGCAAATACTGTAGCCCTTGAAGAGATAGGTGTCCTTGTTCTCGCCAACTGCTGCTGCCAGCAGTGCCGCCGGACCATGGCACAGCGAAACAATGTACTTGTCCCGTTTGACGGCCCACTTCAGGACGGCTTTCACATCTGAGCTAGAGGGAATCCCGACCAGGGCACCATGGCCGCCGGGGATAAAGACAGCGATATAATCGGATTTGTCGTCAAGCTTGTGTTCGACCACGTCGGACAGTTTGAGCGGGTGTTTCAATTTGTCGCGATATTTTGCGAAGATGCTCAGGACGGCCTGGTCCTCTTTGGGTAGGGCCCAGAGCTCCAGTTTTGCGGGATTGCCTGAGAGCGTCGCGATGTCGATCTCGAACCCCGCCTTATCAAAGTGATACATGGGCAATAGCGTTTCGACGGGATGGTTGCCCGTCGAAAACATGGTGCCGTTCTGCATGAGCAAGTAGCGTTCATCGGTGGCAATCATGAGCACCTTCCATCGACCACCTCGATAGGCGTTGGGATAATCAGTCTCCCCTAGATCGGACTTGGCGGACGTGAATTTCCCAAGCGAATAGGCTGAAGGGAAGAAGGCGTTATCCTCAGCCGGATCGGGGGTCGGGCGCATATCATCAGAGCGTTGGGCCTTCATGGCGTCCTCCTTTGCGAGAGTGTCGGTCCACCATGATAGGCATGAAAGGTACGAGCTTCAACAAGGGATTTTTCCTGATCCAAGCAGGACCCGCCCTCGTCCAACCATTGAAACGAGAGCCCATCCGTCTTCTGGATGTGCACCGCGCCCGACTTCCTGAAAGTGCATCGCCACCATAGCATTGTGCGTCTTCGGGTTTGGCCGACCATGATCGAAGAAACCGAGCAGGCTTTGGGACGATTGCTCAGCGAGGTTACCGAGGCTGAACTCACCACGTCTCTCATCATCGTAGACCGCTCTAGAATTCGCGTCGGGACTCGCCTCAAATAGGTTGCACGCCCCGCAAAAGGGCGTGCAGTGTAACCAAGCAGGTGCGGGGAATGACTATGCTTGGGTAAAGCTTCGTAGCGCTCCAGCTATGAAGATAACTTCGTTGGATTATGGGAAAAGTTACAGAAACATAGAAGCCATTCGCGAAATGTTGCGAAGCCTCGGCGCAGAAATTGGTGATAGCCCGCGGATACGGCCCCTTCCGCCACTGACTAGCGACCCAAGTCGAAACATCTTTTCACTCAACGCCTGCTGAGATGAGACGGGCGTGGAAAGATCGTGCACGAGTGCCTAGGTATTCGTGCGGTAAAAGATGCGGTTCACGCGGGGGGACGCGATGTCCATCACCATGAAATCGTTCGGCTGGGTGCTTGTGATCAGTGCCACCCGCAGACAAGGGCACGCCACGGGCACTGCCCATGAGGCCTATTATCCAATCGAAGCCAACGTGTTCAGTCGAGCACACCTGCAGGATGCCTATACCAAGATTAATCTGGCGGCAGACCAGAACCGCAATGAGGCGTTTATTTATGCCGCGGTTTCGCTGGGAACCCTGGTCGGTGGGTATAACATTGGCGACTGGTATGATCTCACCACGTTTGCTGGAACAGTGGTGCAGGACGCATTAGGCCATGCGCGGCAGGCGGTGAGCTTGGATCCGAATCTTGGCGCAGCGCATGCGCAGCTGGCACGGGTCTTAATAGTCAGGAAAGAGTTTGTCGAGGCCGCCGAACATATTGCGAAAGCCAAAGCGCTTGACCCAGATAGCTTCTACCCATGGTACTTCAAAGGCATCTGGCATGAGAAGCAAGGTCACGTGGCCGAAGCTACTCACACCTTTAATCGCACGCAACAGGCGGCAGCACTTCCACACCATTCGATGATGGTTCTCGTGCATCGGGCAAGTGTGGCGAAAGTCGGAGGCAACGCCGCGTTACGGGAACAGCTGCTGAAGGAGGGCATCGCCTTGAATCCGGCCAGCGCCTACGCGTATGG
Organism: Nitrospira sp.; assembly: GCA_022226935.1. Lineage (GTDB taxonomy): Bacteria > Nitrospirota > Nitrospiria > Nitrospirales > Nitrospiraceae > Nitrospira_A. The sequence goes on along the minus strand of CP092081.1, from coordinate 39,547 downwards.
CGACTATGCTGCGTTTCTGATGTGCACAGGCCGCTACCTAGAAGCCATCGTACAGTGGGAAAAGGCCATTCACATTGCGCCCTTTCCACGCGCAGTGTCGCAACTTGAAAAGGCCAAACAATACCTCGCAGAAGAGCAAACGAAAACAGCTCAGGCGAAACCGAAGACGGGCTGTGCCTGAGGACGGACGCACTAAAATTGACCAATCTTTTGCATGGTACGCTCGTGCTCCTGTCTGAGTGTAGTGACAGAAGTGATGCTCAGTCGTTGCATCGATGATGGTGAAGTCACGATGGCTGATTTAGGCATGAGGCATGGCGGATCTGCAAGCCACGCAGCGGCAAAAACAACCGGCTGCGACCTCTATAGGATGTCGTCTCCTGACGGACGGCAACAAACGAGAAGGGTGGTCTACTAAGCCGCAGCGGCGAGGTTGACGAGGAGAGTCACTAGCAGCAGCAACATCGCCAGAAGCACAATGCCCGCTCCCAGTGCCCGGGCGTCAGAAATTTCGTCGTCGCCTGTGCCACCGCCAGAAGAAAGACCCACCCAGGATTTCCTAGTGAGTCCCCAGTCATCTTAGCCACCTCACGAGCAAACGAGCCAAGCTTCTCTAACGCACCGACTCGACCCTAGCTCGTTGGAGAGTTCCCTATTCCCGCCCAATGAGGCGAATGAGCTCGCATTCACCTCAAATGATGATGTGAATAGCTAGCATTATGATGCGAATAGGCGTATATTCGCATCATAATGTGAGGCGAATATGTATATCTGGGAACTACCTGATTGGCCACACTTCCGCTGGAATGCTGAGCAATTGCTCAACCCGCTCGGCAAGGCCCACCTGAAGCAAGGTCGCCTCCTTGGAAAAATGATGCAGTTGGGCTTTGAGCTGCGCCTTGAGGCGGAACTTCTGGCTCTCACGGAAGAGGCCGTCAAAAGTGCAGAAATAGAAGGCGAACGATTGGACCCGTCGAGTGTCCGCTCCTCGGTGGCACGCCGGCTTGGTGTGCCTGGGGCCGCCCTTGGTCCGGAAGACCGACGCACTGAGGGCATGGTTGCGATGATGCTCGATGCGACGAGCCAACTGGATACCCCTCTCACTCGGGAGCGACTGTATGGGTGGCAGGCCGCGCTGTTTCCAACTGGCTATTCCGGTGTGCGCAAGATAAAGACCGGAGGGTGGCGAGACGATGCCGATGGTCCCATGCAAGTTCGCTCAGGTCCGGTCGGACGTGAGAAGGTTCACTTTCAAGCACCCCCAGCTGAGCGAGTGGATGCTGAGATGGAGATGCTTCTCGCATGGCTGAATGAACCCCTTACGATCGACGGCATCCTCCATGCGACAATCGCACACCTCTGGTTTGTCACCATCCATCCCTTCGACGATGGGAACGGCAGAATTGCACGCGCGCTCGCAGAGCGGAGTCTTGCACGCTCGGAACAGTCCCCACAGCGATTCTACAGCCTGGCGGGACAGATTCATCGCGAGCGCCCCGAGTATTACGCCTCGCTCGAAGTCACTCAGAAAGGTGATCTCGACATCACGCCGCGTATGCTGTGGTTTGTTGAATGCGTGGCCAATGCGATCGAGGCTGCCGAGACGGGATGCGCGGATGTGCTGCGTAAGGCCGCGTTCTGGCAACGCCATACCGGTCTCGCGCTCAACGAACGCCAACGGAAAGTGTTGAATCGATTGCTCGACGGGTTTGAGGGCAAACTGACAGCGAGAAAATGGGCAGCGCTTGCAAAATGTTCGATGCCCACTGCCCAGCGTGATATCAAAGAACTGATTGATCGAGGGGTGCTCATTCGCAATGAAGGTGGCAGCAAGAACACAAGTTATAGCCTCACGCCAGTGATAGAGTAAGAGGGAACATCTGCCCCGGCCTGTTTCGTAAGCCCCGCGTCAACATTTCGATCATTCCTTTCACTCAATCCCCTGCGTTACCTTTCTCAGAGAGCCCGAGTAGTTTTACATTTTCACTGGCTCGCCTTTATAGAAATGTAGGGCTCCGACCAGGACGAGGCGAACATACCGCCTGCGGTCATTGGGGAAATATGGTTACAGCCGTCAGGACAGAAGAAACTCAGAGGTCGGGACTTATCGCCATCAATCTTGCGGCCATCATCTTTGGCACGGCTGCACTATATGGGAAATTGGATATTTCACCATTTTGGATTGTGATGATGAGAGGAACCTTTGCGTCGATTGCGATAGCCGCAGTTGGCCTATTGCGTGGAGGCCTGGGCCTGTTTCCTACCATCGCACAGCTTAGGGGCTTGCTCGTGACAGGCATATTGCTGGCGATTCATTGGGTCACCTTCTTCTTATCGGTCCAGCTTGCCGGTGTGGCAATCGCGACGCTGACGTTCGCAGTGTTTCCGCTGTTTACTGTTCTCCTTGTAACGATGAAGGCGCGCCGACGCCCAAGCCTGTTGGAACTCGGAGCTGGACTTGCGATTATTCTGGCAGTGGCGTTGTTGGTTGATGCGAAAGATTCTGATGCACAACTCACTGGCGCGATCGTTGGGCTCGGATCGGCATTGTCTTTTGCCGTTTTTGGAATCAAGGCACAAATCCTGACCACCCAAATACAGCCCCTCATGGTTTCTTTGATACAAAATCTCACGGTGGCCTTATGCCTCACACCTACTCTCGTTTTCAACTCGCACGCGCCCCACACAACCACTGACTGGGTGTGCCTCATGCTCCTCGGAGTAGTGACGACGGCATTCATGCACCAACTCTACTTGTTTGCGTTGAAGAGATTGTCAGCCACGACGTGCAGCGGGTTCATTGCCCTTGAGCCGGTCTACGCGATTGTCTTTGCCGCAATATTTTTTGGAGAACCCTTGACGCTCTGGGTCGTTGTGAGTGCGGCGCTCATTATTGGTTCATCAATCGTGTTGTTACGAGCCGAGCAAGTCACTGTCGTTCTGGACTAATGCCTCATAAAAGGTCAGAACCGCCTTTTGCACGGAACTAGGCGGCTTCAAGAAAAGCAGGTGGAAACTGCTGTGCTAAATTTGTGCTAAAAATTTTCAAAATCGACCAATACCCCTCGAATCCATCGAATCAGTGGAAGGCACACAAGTATCTGTTTTGGCAGTCAAAAATGGGGAAACCATTGATACACCGAGCGTTTTAAAATCTGTCCCGGCCTGTTTCCTAAACCGCGGGTCGCACGTTCAATTCGTGTCGGGGGCACCAACCAACTTCGTCCTTCCTTCATCTTCAGGCTGAAACAGGTTCGCATCCTTCGCTGACTGCTCGCAGCCGAATGGCTACGCGGCCAGTTACTCAGCAAGCCGTTCGCAATCTTTTCGCTTCTTCACACGCTTTCTACCGCACATCAACAAAGACGAGCCTCTATCTCACCTGCCTTTCGCCCGATACCCGTAGGCCTTCCGGCTCAGCGCAAATTGTTCTCATTGCACAGTTCTCTCCCTTGAATTCTCGCTTCCACGCGAACACTAGTGGCAGAAGGCACTTATTCTACCTGTAGAATCAATAGGTTGACGTAAGGCAGGATCACGGTACTCCGTTTGCAATGGTGACTCCGCATAACAAAAGGAGTTCCATCATGATCGAGTTTCCGCTGATCCTCATAGGGTATGCACTTCTGCCCATCATTGCCCTCCAGCTGATGACCATGGCTGATCGGCCTCAACAGAAGGGCGAACAAAACGCCTTCCCCCAGGTTGAAATCCTGTAAGCCTGCGGCGGCTTCACGAACCATGAGTGGAGCCGCCGCCTTTCCAGGCTACTATCGCTGGCTCCCGCCTTCTTGCCCGCTACGACACCGTCATCCTCAGGCTATCGCGTAGAGCCGCCGCCGAACTCTGTCCGCGCAATACCATGTTCTAAGTAAGAAGGGGTATATCGAGAGCAGACCACCGCCCAATGTACTCGACGAATGCAGCAGATGTAGGTAAAATTGGTCCTGTATAATGCGACGGAATCACCGGAGGGGTGTCCTGCGCACAGCAGGAACCGTTCTTGATAAAAGACTCATTTTCATGGCGAACAATCACGGCACATCTTCTCCTCAAACATCCATGAAACTGGCGAATCTATTGATCGGTTGGGTTTTGCTGCTCCTCTCCACGGCCGGATGCCACGGGTATACCCTCCTGGAAACTCCCACGACTGATGGGTTCCATTCCAAGCTCCCCGCGCCCTATACGAGGGCAGTCGTCTGGGGCGGACGCTCCGATACAGTTCAAAGCGCCAGCACCTGGCTACTCAAAAAGGGCCTTCTCGTCGTAGATCAAACGAAAGTCTTGCAAGCCGCGGCCGATCAAAAAGTGAGTCTTTCGGGATATCAGTATCTCGAAACAGACGTGCTCCGGATGGCGAAACTGGTCGGTGCCCGGCTGGTCGTATTCAGTAATGCCGAGGTGGGGACGTGGGAAGCGCTGGATTGGAGCGGGGGATTCCCCCGTAGTCAACGGGTCTATTCAGCCACGATTGCCTTACGAGCCGTCGATGTCAACACCGGCGAAATCGAATGGAGCGGAAAAGCCCAGTCTACCGAGCGATTCAGCAATATCGAGGAAGGAGTCAGCCTCCTCACCTGTCACGCCTTGGCCACAGCCTGGGGGATGCGTAACCCGGGCTCCGTGGCTCCCGAGAACATCTGTCCCCCGGGATCCGGCCTCATGACCACCGAAGGCAGCAGACACCACGCCACCCCTGCGGCATCGACGAAAGAAAACCTCACCCCCTCAATGAATAACTAGGCCGCGCATCCTTCCAAGGGCTACGCGCTCCCCCTCACTCTCTCCCTAGAGCCGCCTGACGCACAAACTCGCTCTTTTGTCGATTTTCTTGTCCGGCGCGTTATACTGCAGGAGTGCTGCCTCTGACTGTTTTTTACTGAGTGTTACCTATGGTGCAGTACCCGCTCATTCTCCTCCTGAGTTGGAGCTTGTTTACGGCATCAATCGCCGAGGCCAACGAGAATCACCCGTTTTGGACGGAGCAAGCTCTGTTTCATTTCGGTGAAGACGTCTTTTTTACAGGGCGAGCCTCTTGCGCGCCCAACGTGGAAGAAGGGCGGCAACGCGCCTACCTCGCCGCGGTCCAGGAGGTCAAAAATTTCACGCGCGCCCAGGAGATCGGCGGATTTCCGCTGGACACCCAGATGATTTTTGAGGACAGCCATCCGGCCGACTGCGCCCCGGGACTGGTGACGGTATGGCGTCTTTTGCGTGCCCCCCGCCTGGCCTTGGATGGACTCGCACGACGCGGCAGCCCGGGAAAGCCGGCCGACATTTCACCCATCCTCGCGCAGGTCGCAGCGGTCAGAAATCTCACGCCTCGTGTGGGGATGTTGCGGGATGAGGTATGGAATCGATACGGCCTGCCTCGATCAATCTGGGCACGCCCTGAAAAAGGCGAACTGATCTGGGACTACGCGCAATTCGGCCTGACCATCGTGTTCAACCAGGAAGACGTCTTAACTCGCTGGCGGCTGACCGGCCCGAATCCACGGTCCAGCGAAGATACCTCACCGGCCCCTTCTCAGCCGGAGCCCCCCAACGGCAAGGATCTTCCGGCGGTCGACCTCACGGCGCGCCTCCAGCAACTCGAAGAACAGCAGGACCTCGAACGCCGGCATGAGGCTCAGCGTTATTGCTCCTTGCGGTTCGCGGAGGTGCCTGACACAGTGCGTCCCACCCAAGGCACTTGCGAGCAGCGGGAATACCAACGACTCAAGGAGCGCCATCCCCGATTTTAATCCGCGGACACGAAACTCTGTCATGAAGGAGTGCCGGCATGACCACCGACGGAATACCGCACGCGACCATCCTTCTCGTTGACGATGACCCTTCGACGCTCCTGCTGGCGGCAAAACCACTGCAGGATCACGGGTACACGGTGCTGCAAGCGCCGGGAAGCGCCGAAGCACTCAGGCTCTATGCGGAACACCCCACGCCGATCCATCTCATCGTCACCGATATCTTCCTTCCACCCCCCGGTTTTCAACTCTCCGTCGAAAAGAATCCCTACCCCCGGGTCAATGGCCTGGAGATGGTCGAACGCCTGCTCGAGAAAAAACGGGAGCTCCGCATCATTCTGATGTCCAGCACTTCTGGACCTGACTTGCAGAGTCGCGGTCTTATCCGGGAGGGATTGCCCTTCCTCAAAAAACCCTTTACCAGCGAAGCGCTGCTGACGCTTATCCGCGAGACCGTGGCCGGGCCGCCGGCCACACAGGGCCCTGCCAAACCTTCTGCCTCCGGGCAGGGCGAAGTCGAGTGGGTCGACTGACCGCCATCACGCCCCCACCTCCCATCAGCGGCGACGAGTAAAAGCGGGGATTGCTTGTCAGGTCACACCCCCTCGGATAGACTTTTCTGACGAGAAGGATACTTCGCATGGCACGAGCAAAAGCACACGAGGCATCACGCAGCAAAGCCAAACCGAACGCGGTTGATGAACTTACACGAGGCATCGCCACCCTTCGGGAACTGAGCGTTCAGATCGACGACCTGAGCCGAGACGGATTTCCTTACCAAGAAGCGGTCCGCGCCAGAACCGAGCTCTCCTTTCGTGAAACGATCAGACGATTGTTCGGTGAAAAATCCCCGGAATATCAGACGCACAAAAATCACAAACTCAAAGTCGGCACTCGCGCAGAATCCGCGCAGAGCACTGCGCTCCTCAAGGAGTTCATCGCTACGCTGGAAATCCAAAAAGCTGAGTTACTCGGCCTCAAGCCCGAAGAAGTCATCGCCATGGTCGCGACAGAACCCAGTCGTCCGTCGCTGACTGTGGTGCCGCCCACCACATCGTCCGACGGCACTGGAATGTCGAGCGCGGTAAGCCCGGCTCCACCGGCAACTGTTGTTGCACCTATCCCCCCTACGACGGCTACCATAGCAAGTGCCGCCAGCAATCCGCCCCCTTCGTCCCAGGCTCCGTCCTCCGCAACTTCACGGATCGTCGCCCCTTCAACCTTGGCACCGGTGTCGGACACCATACCTCCGCCTGTGCGTGACACGCTAGCCCCTCGCCCCGTTCAGCCACTGGCTTCGGTCAGCTCCGCTTCCGGCGAGTCCGCGCAGATATCACAGCTCAGTAGTCCACCGCCTCCGGTCACGCCACCGCCGGGCGCCACCGGTGTTGTCTCAGCAATATCGCCACGCCTAAGCCCTGGCACCGCGAAGCCGGCCGCAGAGGCGCCGATTCCCACGACCACCATTCCACCTATGCCATCAACCATGAGTGCCGTTCCCCAAGGAACCATGCCACCCGTTCCCCACACGACCTTGCGGCCGCGTCCAGCGCCACTCGTCAGTACCGACTCTCCGGCTCCGATTCAGCCGGCCACGAATGTTCTGCCTACTCCGACGCCGGCCTCCGCTCCGGTTCCTGAGCCACCCCAGCAGGTAGCTTCATCGTTGGCTGCAACCATGGTCAGCATGAGCCCCACCCCTGCCGCTGAAATTCGAACCGTGCCTCCGATCGTTCAGAGCATGGCTCCGACAACGACCAACACAACCCCTGCGCCGCAGCAGGAGCCGACCACTTCGCCCAGCGTGGCACAGGCGCCCTCACCGGTCCGATCATCTGCTCCCGCTGCTCCCGCGTCCACCCAGAACCCGATCCCAGAGAAGATGCCAGAAGCGCAGGTCTCGGCCGAACATGGCACGCTGGAAATATTGAGAAGAATCTGCGCCCGGTTTCACCTCGTCGCGCGCCAATTGCGGCTCAGAAAAGAATACCGGCCGACGCTCGAGATCACCGACGAGTATGACTTGCAGGATCTGTTCTATGCGCTCCTTCGCTTGCAGTTCGATGAGGTCGGCACGGAAGAGTGGACTCCGGCTTATACGAACGGCGCGCCCCGAACCAGCTATCTCCTCGATTGGGAAAAGACGGTGGTGGTCGTCAAACAAACCCGCTCCGGACTGACGACCAGAGACCTCGCCGAACAGATTGCGGCGGACGCAGCCCGCTATTCCGCGCGGCCGAATGGAACCACCTTAGTTTGCTTTGTGTATGACCCGGACGGACGCGTGGGAAACCCCCGTGGATTGGAGGCGGACCTCTCCTCTACAGACGGAGGATACCGCATTGAAGTCATGGTGGCGCCCAAGTAACATGACGCCTTCGCCAAACGCAGACGTGTGGGCATCGTGTTGACTTCATCCGAAGCAATCCGATAGGTTTCGATTCGCGCGAGGCTAACCACCCCGCACTCTTTCAAGGGAGATTCCCTGCATGCCCGACCGAGCCTACGTGTTGATCAACGTCCATCCCGGTCAAACCGCCGACGTCGTGAAGGCCTTAGCGGACATTAAGGAAATCAAACAGATCGACCCCTGTTGGGGCAAGCCGGACATCTTCACGATCGTGGAAATTCCTCATCAAGACGCTTTGACTCAGCTCGTGCTGGCAAAAATTCACGCCATTCCCGGCGTTGAGCAGACAGATACCCATAACGTCTATCGGCTCCAGGAGACGAAACCCAAATGAAGCGTACGATCGCGCCCGTTCTGCTGGCAATCGCGGTCGCCGGATGTGCAGGAGGCCCCGCCGCTCCTGAGACGGATGTAATGGAAGTGACCCTTGAGGCTCCTGCTGAAAAGGTGCAACAGGCCGTCACTGATGTGCTCACACAAGGCGGCTACTCGGTCGACCAGGATGAGGCCGGCAACGTGACCACCGGCATGAGACAGGAAGTCAGAGGCCCGTGGAATGGATTGTTGCGTTGGAGATTTGGCGTGGGAAAGAGCCGGGTGGAAGCGCGCATCGTTTCGCAAGACGAGAGTACCACACGGTTACGGCTGCAGGTATTTTATCGGGGCAAAGACGGGCTGGTCGACACCTGGGAGGATGCGGAGACGCCCTTGCCGCAAAGCGCCGCCAATGAAATCCGCCTGATCAAGAACGCCCTTCGCTTACTGTAGCGACAAGCTATTTTTCCTCGCTCTCGTCGCCAAAATCCAGCCCGAACCGTTCCGCCATCCTGTACAGTGTGCGCCGATCGATGCCGAGGATCTTCGCCGCCTTGACCTTGTTGCCACGCGTCTCTTTCAGCACCCGCGAGAGATGGCGCTTTTCCACCTCATCTAAGGTCAGCAACGCGTCCGGATCCCCTTCGGACAATCCACCCGCCGGCTTATCGGGCGGACCGGGCTCCGCCCGGATCGATTCGGGAAGATCTTCGGGCAACAGCAACGGACCATGACTCAGAGACACGGCCCGTTCCACGGCATTTTCCAACTCGCGCACATTGCCCGGCCACTGATAGTGCTTCAACAGCGCCATCGTTTCCGGAGCAAATCCCCTCACATGCGAGGATTGCTTGGCATATTTCTGTAAAAAGTGATGGGCCAGCATCGGGATATCTTCCTGCCGCTCGGCTAACGACGGGAGCGCGATCCGCACTACATTCAACCGATAGTACAAGTCATCGCGGAATTTCCCCTCTTTGACACGAGCGGCAAGATCCCGATTCGTGGCGGCAATAATACGCACATCGACTTTGACGGAGGACGTACTGCCGACCCGCCGCACCTCCTGCTCCTGCATCACGCGCAACAGCTTGACCTGAAGCGCCTGCCCGAGATCCCCGATCTCGTCCAGAAACAACGTCCCGCCATTGGCGGCCTCAAATAACCCGGCCTTCGCGCCAACCGCTCCCGTAAACGCGCCCTTTTCATAGCCGAACATTTCTGATTCGAGCAAATGATCGGGCAACGCGCCGCAGTTCACAGGAATGAACGGTTTCTCACGACGCGGACTGTTCAAATGGACCGCGCGTGCGATCAGTTCCTTGCCGGTGCCGCTTTCCCCTTCGATAAGCACCGTGCTCCGCCCATCGGATACCCGGGCGACCAGCTTGTACACCTCCAGCATCGCGGGGCTGCTGCCCACCAGATGCGACCAGGGTTCGCGCACGCGCGCATCCTCTCGGAACCGGGCATTTTCCCGAACGAGACGGCAATGCTCCAGGCTGCGCTGCACGACCAGCCGAATCTCGTCTCGCTTGAACGGCTTCGCCAGATAGTCGTAGGCGCCCTGCTTGATCGCTTCGATCGCGCCCTCCAACGAGCCGAATGCCGTCAGCAAGACGATCGACGTATCCGGGCTGAATCGCTTGAACTCTTTCAACACCAAAAATCCGTCGCCTTGCTCCATGCGAATATCGGTGAGCACCACATCGGGAGGAGCTTGCTTGCCACGATCCACTGCGGCCTGCCCGCTGGCAAAGGCTTCGACCTCATAGCCTTCTTTCACGAGCGCTTCCGCGAGCAACGTCCGCGCAGCCTCATCATCGTCGACCACAAATAGTTTTGCCTGACTCATCAGCTTTACGCTCCTACGCTTCGCCAGGATTCGCCGGCAATCCGGGAAGGATCACGGTCGCCGTCGTCCCTTTTCCAACTTCACTCTCCAGCGTCAGCTGGCCGCCGTGTGCGACAACGACTTCACGGCTGAGAAACAATCCCAATCCGGTGCCTTTGCCGACTGCCTTCGTCGTAAAAAACGGCTGGAATGCCCGCTCCACATCTTCCCGCGGCATCCCGCATCCGGAATCGGACACCGTGAGCATGACCGTCGTATCGAGATCGGTCCGGCCCGTGCAGGATCCACGCTCCCGCTCGTCCGCTGATGCCGGGCGCGCTGCCACCGACACCGTCACCTGCCCCCCCGCCCCGGTTGCGGCGAGCGCATTGGTGAGGAGATTCACTAAGACTTGATGAATTTTTTCCGCATCCGCCCACATCAACACCGACGGCGCGACCTCCGCACGTAGCGCCACGCCTTTCGCATGGTAGCCCGGCTCCATCAATGCCATCACCGGCTCGATCAGACGCTCGGCCGGATACCAGGTCGGCTCGGGCTTGCGTTGCCTCGTCGATGACAGGAGATCTTGAATGATCCGCACGACACGATTCAACTGTTCATCGATGATCCCAATCCGTTTCTGCATCTCGGCAGTGAGCCCCGGTTCTTCCGCCAACGCCTCCACATGCCAGGCGATGGAATGCAAGGGCGTCCCCACCTCGTGCGCCACCGAGGCGACCAATTGCCCCACCGCCGCCAGCCGCTCAGATCGCGCCAGTGTATCCTTGAGCTCACCTAACTGCGTGTTGGCGCGGAGGAGATGCTCCGTTTGAGTCGCCAATGCAGCCCGCGCTGCTTCTTCCCGGGCTTTCCGTTCCTCCCACGTCACGCCGATATACGCCACTCCCGCCAGAACGAAGACGACCATGATGCGATTGAACACGACCGTCGTGAACCGTTCTTTTTTCTTGGCCGGCTGAAAGAGCCCGACAAAGGTCACCAGGATACACAGGGCGAGCGTCATCACCATGAGCTGTCGATTCCGAACCGTGGCCACCAGCAGAATCGGGAGGACAAACCCGAATGCGCCGACCACGTTCAACGGAAACATCCATTCCATCACCGTCACGATGAGGAACAGGCAGACGGCAATCCCAAGCACGAGCTGATTGCGGTTCTTCATCACGATCAGGCGCCTTGATGAAAGAAGGGGGTCGGCCGCGATAGACGCATCGCCAGGCCTATCCAGCCACGAGGCAAAGGCATCCCCGGGACTGTTTCTCGCAGGAGACTACGGCTGTGTAGTGGAAGGGCGGAGCGCACGAAGGGCTGCGGAAAGAGATTGTACACGCTCATCCTGTTGGAGCTCCTCCAGCGACAGCGACAATTTGCGCGACCAGTTCGGATAGGCATCCACGGTACCAGGCAAATTCATCTGTGTCACTTCCCCGATCACATCGTCAAGGTTGGCCAACACCACCCAAGCCGGCGAACCGGCAAGATACAGGTGAATCGCCCGGCACAATTCAGGCGTCATGGCCGGCACAGATTCCTGCTGCGCGCTCACGCCGGTCGGCAATAACCCCGCACCCTGCAGCGCCGTCAAGAAGTGGGTCTTGTCTCTCGCCCGTTCCTCGAACGCCTGCTGCACCGCCTGTTCATGCACATACATCCCGAGCCTAGCGCGCAGTCGGATATCCTCACCGCTCCAATACCCGGTCAATGTCGGAAGATCATGTGTCGTCACGACTGCCAGGGATTGATCGGGATAGGCCGACGGAGGCTTGCAGGAGCCGTCCCAGTTCCGCTCGAAGTACAACACGCGGTAGGAAAGAATTTTGTACCGGGCAAGTTGTTCACGCACATAGTCCGGCACCGTACCGAGATCTTCTCCGATCACGAGAGTCTGCGCACGCACACTCTCCAGTGCAAGAATCCGCAGCAGGTCCTCGGCTGGATACTGCACATAGGCTCCCGCCGCGGCCGTCAACCCGCGAGGCACCCAGAACAGTCGGAACAACATCATGACATGATCGATGCGAATCGCCCCGCCCTGGCGCAACGTCTTTCGGAGGAGCTCGATGAACGAACGATACCCGGTCGACTTCAAACGCAGCGGGTTGAATGGCGCGAATCCCCAATTCTGCCCCTGCGGAGCAAACGCATCCGGAGGAGCCCCGCAGTCTGCGGTTAACGCCAGCGTATCCTGCAACATCCAGGCTTCGGCGCCGTTGCGATCGCTTCCCAGCGCCAAGTCCGGATACAGGCCGACGGTCATGTGCACCTGCGACGCGCGGGTGTTGGCCGCCCGGAGTTGATCCGCCGCGACCCACTGCACATACTGAAAAAACCTGACCCGTTTGCGATGGCGGCGCGCAAATTCCCGCAATGCCGGCGTGCCGGGATTCCGGTACTGTTCCGGCCATTCAGGCCACAGTTTCGGGGCCTGTTCAATCAGACGCCGGTCTTCCTCCAACACCTGAAAGAGAGCAAATCGTTCCAGCGACTCGCCTTCATCCCGGATGAACCGTTCCAACAACCATCCTCTGGCGCTGGTGGGCTGCAGCGACGGCTCTGTCCCTGCATAGTTTTCCGTCAGGAATTGCCGATAGGCCAAATCCAGCATCGTGCGCTTGGCCTTGACCACGGATTCGGAGTCCACGAAGTCTGCCGCGCGGGCCTGCTCCACGCCTGTTTGAAATTCAGGACTGTGTCTCAGCCGCTGCGCCTCCGGCGAGGCATGGTATTCAGGCAGGCGATCCAGATCGATATACAGTTCATTCAAAAAGAGGCGGCTTGTCGGAGAGTACGGACTGAGGTGGTGAGGACGCGAGTTCTTGAGCGCGTGTAATGGATTCAACCCGATGATGCCCGCGCCTAATTCCTTGCCGGCCCATTCGACCAGGCGGGCCAGGTCCGTAAAGTCGCCGACACCCCAATTGGTCCGGGATCGCAACGCATAGAGTTGGACCGCCAATCCCCACACCCGTTCTCCGTGCGCCATCCCCGGCGGCACATAACAGTGTGCGGGAGCCACCACGACACGAAGCACCCCTTTCGTGGTCGTTGCTCCGATTGTGCCGACGACCGAAAGGTCGTAATAGCCCAGCGCTAAATTCGGTACCAGCGGTAATTCGAGGCGAGCCATACGGCGCCCCGCCACCATCTGAACCTCCTGTGGAACCAGCCGCGGACCGGCATCCTCGCGATGAACGACCGTCCCTTTTTCATCGCAAAGGTGCCATGTCAGGACCAACTGGGTCTCTTCCTTCTCCTCTAACGGGAGACGAAACGCCCAGCGAGTTGGACCATATCCCTGTTCCAGAATGAGAATCGGATCACAGGGTTGTCTCCACGAAGCCTCATCCCAGTCGGCCAAGGTTGTGGCCAAGGATTCTTGCGACGTCGTGTCAAACCCCATGGCGGAGAGGATGGCGCGACGCGTGTCGTCGCTGGTCACATGGAGTGTCCCGGCGATGTCGTAATACTCGGGGGAAATACCGGCCCGCGAGGCGAGGAGGCACAGCAGGTCTTGCTCGGTCCCGTCGTACATACGTGTCGCCCGAGTGTGAGTGAAGACCTTCATCAAGTCAAGGCGTCCTACGCTTTTCCGCAGGGTTGCGATACAATGCCCGCATGAATCCCATTCTGTGGGTCCGGCATCGCTCTCGAACCATGGTCTTGCCCCCCATTGCAGCACCGCATTTCTCCAAGCGACGTGTTGGATGAGCAACCGGTTGCTGGTTCGTTTCGGCACCAGTTCCTGGGCCTACGAAGGGTGGCGCAATCAGATCTATCACCGGCCCTACTCGGCCAGTCGGTTCTCCAAAGATAGTCTTGCCGAGTACGCCGCATATCCTGCCGGCGAGGCGCCGCTCTTTCGCACCGTCGGCATCGACCATTCTTTCTACCGGCCTGCCAGTGCGACTCAACTTGCGCACTACGCCAGCCAGGTTCCAACCGATTTCCACTTTTGCTCGAAGGTGTGGGAAGAACTGACGGTTCCTATCTATGCCGCTCTCCCGCGATATGGCGTCAAGGCCGGGAAACCCAACCCCCGATTTCTCGACAGCCGTCTCTTTCGCGAGATGGTCCTGCAGCCCTTTCTCGATGCCATTCCAGATCGAATCGGTCCGCTCATCTTTGAATTTCAGCGAACAGGAATGGACCCCGGCACTTTCCTCGACGCCCTGGACCGTTTTCTGACTGAGCTGCCGGCCGGGTATCCCTACGCCATTGAGATCCGGAATCCTGCGGTGCTGAGGCCCCGATACCGGGAGATTCTTCTCGCGCACCACGTCGCGCACACCTATAACCACTGGACCGGCATGCCGCCGCTGCTCACTCAGCATCGTCTGCTCCACGAACGTTTCACCGCTCCTTTTGTGGTGATGCGGCTCCTCACTCCGCTCGGTCTGCCCTATGCCGATGCCGTGGAACGGTATGCCCCCTACAATCGCATCGTCACCGCTCAGCCGCAGATGCGCCGGGAGGCCGCCTCGCTGATCCATTCCGCCTCCTCCCAAGGCGTGACGCCCTACGTGCTGGTCAACAATCGCTCGGAAGGCAATGCGCCTCTCACCATTCAAGCTATTGTGGAGATGTTGGCAACGCTTCCAGACTCCGCCACATTGCTGCCGCCGTCCACGCGTGGTAGCATGATTTGAGGTGAGTGCTCGCGTGATGCGCACACACCAGAACCTGCCAGGAAAGAGGAGGATTTCGTATGACCTCGCTGCTGTCGATGTCCCGAGGCGGCGCCCTCTTCGTGGTCGCCGTTCACTGCCTGACCGTGGCCGTCCCCGCCCAGGCCGCATCAGATCATTCCCGTGTCGATATCACCGGCGATTATCGGTACGCCTATCACCAGCCTGAGACGGCGTTGGAAGCCAAGCAACATGCCTGCATGGAAGCGCTGCATCAGGCCGTCAGTACCACGGCGGCCGTGCGTGAGCACACCGCCTCCATTGTCGACTCGAAACTGTTCCACCAGCTGGTTCATACTTTGGCCACTCAGCATGTCACCGATCAGCAGATCTTGCAGCACAGCGAACACGGCCGCACGGTGTACTGCAAAATCAAGGCGGTCTTCCAGGCGGACGCCGTCGAACGAGTCCTGATCGCCCAGACCACGAGCGGATCAGAGCAGGCGCTGGATCAGAATCGGGCCCTGAGAATTCTCGCCGCGCATGAAGAGCCGGACGGGATGCTGGTGATCACCTATCAGGCGATCAAGCGTCTCGATTGGCTGGGCACCGCCTATCAAGGAGGATTGCGCGAAACAGCCGATGTGATGGTGGATTTTTACGACGAGCAAGGCATCCTCGTGCGAAGCAGCCGGCACCCGGCCAGAAAGACGGCGACGGGCGATGACGTGATGAATCCCGGTGAGGTGGGCACACTCAAAATCGCGAAACCGCTGAATGCGAAAACCTTCCGTGTGTGGGTCGTGAAATAACTTCTCAAAAATTCAGGAGGCAAAACCGGATCTCCGGTTTTGCCTCCTGTTCCTCGACAGACATGCATCTGCCGTCACGAAGATCGTTATCGATCGGCGCCAGACGACGGCATATTGATGCCGACTCGCTCCAATCCCATAATGACCGTCAGTGCCGACGGCGCATGCTGGACGATTTCCTTCTGTACTTCGATACGGCGGAGATCGACAAACTCCGGCGCGGTCAGTCCCAACGATTCCCGATAGGCCCGGTCGGCGATACCACGCTGCTTCTCAGCCTTTTCCCGCGCCTCTTCGGCTTTTTGAAACTCGACCATTGTAATCTTTCGCTGTTCCTGGACGATGGTTTGCGTCGTCTGTTCGACCACGCCCTTCGGCGGCAGGATGCTGCCGACGACCACGCGATTGAGCCGAATCGGCATATTCTGTTTATCGATGAGCTTGTTCTGCACCTCTCGCGCAATGGCATCCTGCAGCTTCGTTCTGGTCGTCGGATCGGTCGTCAGCTGAAAGAGCGGGTACCGTTGCACCTCTTCTCGGACGAAGGTGCGAAATGCCTCCTTGACGTTATTCTGGTACCAGGTCGTGCCATATCGTCCGATGAGCTCAGGAGTCCGCCCTTCGACGACGTTGGCAATCAGGAAGGCATCGAACGACACCGGAGCGTTTTCTGCGGAAATGATGTCGAAATGTTCGGAATACTGTAATGGCCGGATATCCACTTCGATAACCTTGGTCGTGGGCGCAACCCACACCCGGCCGGTCTTGGTCGGCGCCGGATCCACTCCGCCGTGGCCGAAGAAGAACGGTTGTTCCACCATGACCCCCTCGTGGCCGGCCTCGATCGCCACACAGCCTGAAGTCACCAGCATGACTCCCATTACCCCGAGCATGGACCAGGCTCCCTGTCTCATAAGTTCCTCCTGTGAAAAGGTCTGACCCACCAGCCGAACTCCCTGACCGAGGGAGTCCACGGCCACGTGGGGTCATACAAATACCTTACGAACCGCACGCGAAGGTTGTCAAACCAGGCTTGAGACTGACGCAGTAACAGGGAAGAGAGAGGAAGCTCAACCGAACGGGAGGAGGGCCGGCTAGTAAATTCCCGCCTCGCGTTGCAGCCATCGTACGTATCGAATGATCTGGTCCACATCGGCCGGCGTCACCCCTTCGATCTTCGGCATATTGCCGAACTCCCAATGGTGAGCCCGAACGCCATTTTCCGCCGCACGCTGGAAGGCTATGTCGGCATGATGGTTGGGTTCATAAATCTTGTGGACCAACGGCGGTCCCTGTTTGGTTCCGACACCGCGGACGCCGTGGCAGGCGGCACAATTGGCGCTGAACTTCGCCTCGCCCACCTGTACATCGGCCGGCGTGGCGCCGCCGGCGGGCTTGGCCGCATCCTGATTGGTGGCATTCGATTCGCAAGCAGGCAGGGCCGCGACAAGAACGACCAATCCGATTCCCGCCATCCGGGCTTTCATCCGGCTCTGCTTGACCATGTTCCGACTCATCGCGGAAGCTCCGGCGGGGTCGTCGACGACTTGGATTGTGAGTGATGCAATTGCTCGCGCAACATCTGCGCGGTGCGATTCACCGTCAACCGCCGGTAGAGCCGGGCGCCGATGGGCGCAATGATCACCAATGCGATGATCAAATACATGAAAAATTCTTCAGGCGTCATGAGCCCATCTCTCCTGACTCGTGTGCAACAGCTGCCGACCGGTCGCTAGAGTATCGCATAGGGGACCGGATCCACAACTCCCGCCAGGCGGAAACCTTCCCGCCGAATCCGACAACTGTCGCACCGGCCGCAGGCGACACCCTCGACCCCAGGATCGTAACAACTATGCGTCAACTCGAAGGGAGCATGGAGGTCCTGCCCGCGCCGCACGATGTCTGCCTTGGACAGCATCAACAAGGGCGCGCGGACCTCGACCCCATGCCCCTCTACCCCCATCTTCGTTCCAAGGCGAGCGACGGTTTCAAACGCGCGAATGAAATCGGGGCGGCAATCCGGGTATCCCGAATAATCCAGGACGTTTGCTCCGAAGTAAAGAGCCGAAGCATTCACCGTTTCCGCACAGGCTAATGCCAGGGAGAGGAAGATGGTGTTGCGGGCGGGAACATAAGTGACAGGGATCTCGCCTGCACGTGCTTCTGGCGTACGATCCTTGGGCACCGCCACATCCGCCGTGAGGGCCGACCCGCCGATGGCCCGCAGATCAACCGTGACGACAACATGGCCGGCAGCTCCCAAAGCCGCTGCGACGGCGCGGGCCCGCTCGACTTCCACGTAGTGCCGCTGCCCGTAGGATACCGTCACGCAGTGAATGCGATACCCATCCTGTTGCGCGATCGCCGCCGTCACGGTGGAATCCAAGCCACCGCTCAAGAGGACCACGGCCTTCGGCTGGAGAGGAGTCATAGACCCAGGAAAGAACGAGGCAGTCTCGCGATGCCGGTCATGGGAGAGTATGCGTCCGGCTTCTCATACGATGCACACATGCCGAGGAAACGGCACGAGACCAACCCATCGGCTAGTCTCGATCCTCTTCCTTCTCAATCTTCTCGAGGAGTTCCTGGCGGGACTGGCATTGCACGCACAACTTGGCGAAGGGCACCGCCTCCAAGCGCTTCTCGCTGACTTCGATGCCGCATTCCGCGCAAATCCCGTAGGTCCCTTCGCTGAGCCGCGTCAGCGCCTCGTCGATCGCTTGGCGCTTCCGGTTCCGCATTTCCATCAGAGAAATGCCGAGCTCGCGATCCAGATCCATGAGGGCTTGATCCCCGACATCGCGGGCCGACTCCAACCGGCGCTGCTGATCCTCCGTCAGCGACTGGCCGAGGTTGCCCTCGATCTCGCGCATGATCTCCTGGCGCTTGCCGAGCAGCATCCGTTGCAGGACTTCGCGCCGGCGCTGGCGTTCCTCTTTTTCTTTCGGCGTTTCCTTGAGCGTCAACGCAGCCACAACGCGCGCGGCTACGCTGTCTTCATCTTTTTCAGTCATAGTGGTTACAGGAGCCGATCGCTCTTTCTTCGCGGGCTTTTCAGGAGCGATGGCTTTGGCTTTCGTCGTTGGTGTTTTTTTCTTCGCGCCGACTTTCGTCGCCATAGAGTCTCATGCCCTTTCGTGATGAGTGCAAGGCGAAAAAGTTTGGCTGGTATATCACGCTATAGATCGTTTGACAAGTACCCGCTTCCCCAAGATCTTGGGTATTTATGGGTAAATGATCATGGAGTGCACGTTGTGCCCGGTCAGGCGGTCGCGCCCCTTGAGGGCTTTCAATTCGATGAGGAAATCCAGCCCTGCAATCTCTCCGCCGAGTTGGCCGATTAGATCGACGGTAGCCGACGCCGTGCCCCCTGTCGCCAGCAGATCGTCGACGATCAACACCCGCTCACCGGGCGATACGGCATCACGATGGATCGCCAACACGCTGGAGCCGTATTCGAGGTTGTATTCGACCTCATAAATGTCGGCCGGCAATTTCCCGGGTTTTCGCACGGGCACGAACCCGGCGCCAAGCCTGGCCGCCAGCGTGCCGCCAAGAATAAACCCGCGCGACTCGATCCCAATGACCTTCGCAATGCCCTGCCCCTCGTAACGAGCGGCAAGCTCATCGGCGATAGCCCGAAAGGCCTGCGGATCTTTCAGGAGCGTGGTGATGTCGTAGAAGAGGATGCCGGGCTTAGGAAAGTCGGGGACTTCTCGGATGAGGGACTTGTAGTTCATGGACCTGATCGAATCGGGAGGTTCTCATAAAAGATCCGCCCGTTTCATGGTTTTCCGTTCAATGATCCCGCGAAGCCTGGCCAGCGCCGCGGTTTCGATTTGGCGGACCCGCTCGCGAGTCAGCCCCATCTCCTGGCCGATCTCTTCTAACGTCCGCGACTCGGCGCCGTCAAGTCCAAACCGCGCCAAAATCACCGTGCGTTCCTTTTCGGGCAACTCATTGACCCAGGCCATGAGCTCCGCCCGTCGCATCACACCCTCGGTCGTATCCGCCGGCGTGAGGCAGAGCGGGTCCTCAATGACATCCCGCAGGAAGGTGTCCTGCCGGTCGCTGATCGGGCTGTCGAGTGAACAGGTGGTGCGAACCAGCTGCTTCAGATCATCCACCTCGGCGACACTGGTTTTCAACTTGGCCGCCACCTCCTCGGCCCGCGGTTCGCGGCCGAGCTCATGGACCAATTGCTCCACCTTCCCGAGGTACCGGTTCAACCGTTCGACGACATGCACCGGCAAGCGGACGAGTTTACCCTGATTGATGATCGCGCGCTCGATATACTGACGAATCCACCAGGAGGCATAGGTGCTGAAGCGGAATCCACGTTTGTAATTGAATTTCTCCACGGCCTTGATCAGGCCGAGATTGCCTTCTTCGACGATATCGGCAAACGGGAAGCCGCGGTTCATGTATCGCTTGCCGATACTGATGACCAGCCGGAGATTCGCTTCGATCATCTCCTGACGCGCCGCTTCATCGCCGGCCATGACTCGCTTGCCCAGCGCTTGCTCCTGCTTGAAGTTCAGCAGGGTCGACTTGCGGACCTCGCGCAGGTAACTCTTGATGGTATCGAGGCCTTCCGCGCGTCCGGATTCCGCCTGGCGGCTGTCTCCGCCGGAATCCTCCGACTCGGCGAGGCCTGGCGACTCCGCGTCCTCATCCTCTTCCGCCCGCGCAGCACGCGGACGTCGGGTCGAGACCGGCGCACTTACCTCGCTGTCCTGTCGCACGGTTGCACGTCGAGCCATAACGTCGTCACCTACTACCAAATCGTAAAATCGTGATACCGGCCCGTGGCGTGGCCCCACTCCACTTGTACCTGGGTCACACGCGCCCCGACCGGCCCTTTTTTAAGATCGACGAGGAATTCCTCAAGCACGGCCCGCCCACCTTCTACATCCACCGCAACTTGTCCGCTATCGAGATTTTCCACTCCGCCGGTCAGCCCGCGCGTAGCCGCCATACGGCAGGTAAAAGCGCGGTAACCCACTCCCTGCACTCGACCGCTCACCAGGATTCGCGCGCGCACAGATTCGCCGATATCGGTCATCGTCAGTACGTCCTCAATATCCGTGTGTTGACGCAGAGCGAGTTCCCCGCCTAGCACAGAATACTCTCACAGCGCCCACAGGTCGTCACGCGATTTGCAACTTTACGCGGCTGTCTCAGGCTCATACGCCTACCTTATCGGCAGGTCCGTCACAAACCATGAGCGCCATGACACACCTCGTCGGTTCTGGAGAACGTCGTCGCGTTCAGACTCACGGAATGACAACAGGCGACCGCCTGAAAACACAATTGCTGTCACTCGTCGTTGGAAAGGTGCGAGAAATCACTGTTAGTGAATTGGGCCCGAGAACTGGCGAAAAAGTCTGAAGGGAGAAGGTAGTGTTGTTTGGTCGGGGCGAGAGGATTTGAACCTCCGACCCCTGCGTCCCGAACGCAGTGCGCTACCGGGCTGCGCTACGCCCCGACCGGGCGGATCCGAAAAACGGAAGCCGGATTGTCTTACAACAGAGGGGTAAAACGCAAGCCGTGAGATTCAGCGACCGCCTGGCACGTAATCTTCCCATTCATCACGTTCACACCCTTCGCGAGGCCGGGATCGGAATGAATGGCGTTCCCCACCCCTTCCGACGCGAGACGGACTATGTAGGGAAGAGTCACGTTGGTCAGCGCTCGCGTGGAGGTATGCGGAACAATGCCCGGCATGTTCGTGACGCAGTAATGCAGCACCCCGTCCACCGTGTATACCGGATCTGAATGTGTCGTGGGCCTGGTGGTTTCGCAGCACCCGCCCTGATCGACGGCGACGTCCACAATGACGGCTCCGGGCTGCATCTTCGACACGAGACTGCGCGAGATCACGCGTGGGGCTCGCGCGCCCGGCACCAACACGGCTCCAATCACCAGGTCGGCCTGCATGACCGCTCGTTCGATGGCCGATTCAGTCGCCGCGCAGGTGGCAATACGGCCGCCGTACAAATCGTCGAGGAGGCGCAACCGATCCAAATCCAAATTAATCACCGTGACCCGGGCGCCCATCCCCACGGCGATTCTGACCGCCGACGTGCCCACGACCCCCGCGCCCAACACCACGACATGGCCGGGCGGCACACCGGGCACTCCGGCCAACAGGATACCGCGCCCCCCTTGAACCGTGCCGAGATAGTGGGCTCCGACCTGTACGGCGAGGCGTCCGGCGATCTCGCTCATCGGCCGCAGCATCGGCAGGCTATGATCCTTTGCTTCGACGGTTTCATAAGCGATAGCCGTGATCTCAGCAGCCATCAGGGCTTTGGTGAGATCAGGCAAAGACGCGAGATGCAAATAGGTAAACAGCACCTGACCCGGCCGGAACAGCGCACATTCGGCCGACTGGGGCTCCTTCACTTTCACGATGAGTTCGGCCCGTTGGAAGACCTCTTCCTTTGAGGCGACGACTTCAGCGCCGGCATGACGATAGGCCTCGTCCGAAAACCCGCTCCCTTGTCCGGCTGAAGGCTCCACCAGCACCTGATGGCCGTGTTGCCGCAGCAGACGCACCCCGTCCGGCGTCACACTCACGCGATATTCAAAATCCTTTACCTCTTTTGGAACCCCGATCAGCATGCGCGCCTCCTCGCTCCTTCGCCTCTCGTCCGCTCTCCTCCGCATTATACATCGGACCGGACCCTGGATGAGCGCAACCCGCTTCACCACCTTGCTACGTGAAAGACCAGTGCGGTAAGATTCGGGCTCTGTGGTTTTTTCCCTTGAAGAGGAGCACTTCGCGCATGGATGCCGGATCCTGTAATGCCTGCAGCACCGCAGGCACACCGTTGATGAAATTGTCGCTGGGCAAAGACTTTTTCGGACGCACTTATGACCGATTGTCGCCCTCCTCGGACCAAAGCCCGAAATGGTATTGCGAACCCTGCTCCATGATGAAAAATCTGCAGCGCGACTTTCGTGATATCCGGATGGAATTCGACAAGCTCGCGAAAGGCCAGGCGTCCGCGCTCTCGGAACCTGAAGCGAAACAACGCGCGCAGTTGCGCCTGAGGGAAATTGCCGCCATTACCGGAGGTCAACCTGCCGGTTCGTCGCTGCTGAATCCCGCGGACGTCACACAACTGATCGACCAATTCCACACGCGCGCCTGAACTCGCAGACACAGGTTGAATCGACCAGCACCGATACCCTGACGATGACCGGCTATCAACGACATATTTTTGTGTGCACCAACAAACGCGAGCCCGATGATCCCCGGGGCAGTTGCTCCAAGCTCGGCTCCGAGGCGCTGCATGCCTGTTTCAAACAAGAGGCCAAGCGACTCAACTTGAAAGGCGTCGTACGGGCGAATAAGGCCGGCTGCCTCGACTATTGCGCCCAAGGGCCCAGCGTGGTGGTCTATCCAGAAGGCATCTGGTACCGCGTCCGATCCGAAGCCGACGTGAAGGAAATCATGGAGCGCCATATCGTGAACGGAGAGCCGGTCGAACGGCTCCTGATGCCCGATCAGGCCCGGCCTCCCCTCCTCTCTCCGCTGAAACCTTGAACCGGTCCGTCCACCGAATCTCGCGAGATCTGTATGCCAGCCGATGAAAAATGGAAGGCCAACATGGAAAAGGTGGCCTACATGAAAGCGTTTCCCGGATTGCTCCGCTCGTGGGATCAGCTGATCGGGAAAACCGTGGAAGCCGTGTTACCGCTTAAGAGCAAGACAGGATCCGCCGCGGTCATTTGCACCGATGGATCGTTTGTGGTGGTTCCGCTGCTCAGTCCGGAACCGTACGAGTTGGGCGAAGCGCTCCAGGCAGGCCGAGCATACCTCGAGCCGAAGCACCCTGAGGCCTATGCCGGATACGACCACTTGCTCAAGAAGGACCAAGAGGCCCAACGCACCGCGCGCATGGAGAACATTCTCGGCGCGATTCAAAACAATGTGGAACAGATCCCGGAATTGAAAGATCGGCTTGCCCAGCTGGTCAAGGAGTGGAAGTGAGCAGTCTTCCTCAGAAAAACATGTTCGAGATCTTTTCGCAGGGTCTCTTCGAAGGAGTCAAACCGATGCTGGTTATCCGCGATCACCTTGTCCGTCATCCCGACCGCTGCACTCACCAGGCCATTTGCGTGCCCATTTGTCCGACCAGCGCCTGGCTGTCGACGCCTCCCTACAAATTCGACCCCTCCCGCTGCCTGGAAAGCTGTCGGCTCTGCCTGGACGCTTGCCCATCCCAAGCGATCTATGTCGTCTTCAGAAAAGGCGAGAAACTCTTGGAGCCGCAGAAGAAGTAGGGAGGCACCTGGCCTCAGACGATCTGCTTGCGCAACCGCCCCCAGTAGGCCGTCCCGACATACCCGCAGGCACCGGTCAAGGTCGTGAGGGCCATCACTCGATAGACCACTGAGCGCGGGGCCTTGACGTTCACGGTCGGATCGAGCAGATCCGGCGCCGTGGCCACCCGTTTGAGCGTTTCACCGGCCAGCAAAATCGGCCACATGCAGGCGAGTCGCTGGCGGATTTCCAACCGCGGCAGCGCCATGGTGTACATCCATCCCTGATCCAAATGCTCCACGGCCTGACGGATCATGCGCAGGAGGATGGGTCGAAAGGTGGATAGATGCTCAGGCTTGAGCAAGTCTGGCGGCTTTAACCCGACTTCATCCAGCCACTGCGTCGGCACGTAACAACGGCCGTTGTGAAGATCTCGGGCGATATCTTTCACAATGTTCGTGAGCTGCAACCCTTTGCCGAAGCGGACGCCGACTGCGGACATCCGCTCGACATCCCACTGCGCCATGGCCGGCCGATGTGCGCAAACCATGCGGGTCCAGAATTCCCCCACGCAACCGGCGACGTAGTACGTATACCGATCCAATTCTTCAGGACACTCCAGCGCCGAGAGGTCTTGAGCCGATGACCCGGGGAACCTCGTCAGGTCCATCTCCATGCCGTTCGGCAACACCTCCATGAGCCAGCGAATGCGATCGCGATCCCCCTGCTCGAACTGGCGGTAGAGGGCCAGGCACTCCGGCAATCGCTCCAGGAGCACACGCTCGGCCGAGTCGGTCTGATGCGGCAGAAGCGCGGTCTGAATAGCCTGCACGGCCTGCGGCTCAACCTCGTCGCCTGCGAACTGCGCGCGAAACATGTTCAGATACCGAAGGCGCTCCGCCCGCCCGATCAGGTCGGTGTCGGCGATGGTATCGGCTGCCCGCGCGAGCAAATAGGCCAGCCCCATCTCGTCGCGCACATCCGACGGGAGGACATTCAACGTCAGGTAAAACGAACGGGATACCTGCTTGAGAATGACGTGGAGGAGTTCGTGCTTGGAAGGCTGAGTACTCGTGGCGCACCCTGCTTATCTGACTTCGAGTGTCCCTTCCATGCCTTTCTCCCGGTGACTTGGAAGAAATAGGAGTTTCTTATCGCAATAGAAGAGATAATTGCCCGGCTTCGTTGGTGTAAATTGCACCGTGACCGTTTTGCCGGCACTCACATCCCGTTCGATCGAGAGCCCGGCGGCCTCATCCTTTAACACAAAATTGTGCGGAGTGATCGTCGTGATGCTGGTCAAGAGCAATTCAACGGGTTTTCCAGCCTGTACGATCAGGTGCTGCGGGGTATAGGAATAGCTGTCCAAGATCACCGTGGCCCGCTGCATGCCGTCGGCTTGATCGACCGGCACTCGTAACGGAGGCACCTGCAGCGCCTGTTCCGCTCCCATGACAGCGGTCGGCCCTGCGACGATGCCCAGTCCTCCCGTAGCCAACATACCCAGAATCAGTGACAAGAGCCCTAGACGCATAGCGGAGTTTCTAACAGAAGGGCACAGAATCGGTCAACCGGCGGCAGGTCGGCCGGTCCGCTTCAAGCATTGAACGATACCCTGTCAAGTCGCGGATCAGCGCTCCCCAGACTTGACGGACTGAAAACCTGGTATTATCTGTCTGCACCGGGCCCGATCCTGGCTCCTCTGCCCAAAGGGGCCAACAACCGGACCCGGCGTTCGGTATAATGACATCCAAGGGTCCATCCTCTTCGTAGTAGAAGGGGGACCCTCCAAGGAGGAGAAATATGAAGTCGTTGAAGGGTATCGGGCTGCTGATTATTTCGAACATTCTCATTTACCTCACGCTGTCGATTACTGTCAGAGTGCTGGTGAATATGGTTCTGCCCGCGTTCGGCATCGATGTTCGCGGGGCATTCAGTCAGGAGTTGCTGGTCTGGTCGTTGGTCATCGGCTTCGGCGGCGCGTTTATCAGCTTGCTCTTTTCCAAACAAATGGCCCGCGCCATGTTGGATTGCACGCAGATCACGCAGCCCCGCACACAAGCAGAACAGGTGATTTACGGCTCAGTTCGCGAGATTGCGGACCGCCTCCAGATCACCATGCCGGAAGTGTGGGTCTATGAGTCGCCGGATCCGAATGCCTTTGCCACGGGGCCCAGCAAGAACAACGCGATGGTTGCGGTGTCGACCGGCCTCTTGGCGAACCTACGTGAAGATGAAGTGAGGGCGGTGCTGGCCCACGAGATGGGTCACGTCTTCAATGGCGACATGTTCTCCACCACGGTCTTGGCCGGGTTGATGAACACCTTTGTGCACTACATCAGCAACTTCGTCTACCAAATGGTGGCGCAGCCGCAAGGGGGCGATCGGGAGGAGGGCCAGAGCGGGAGCCCGATTTTAGGGTTCGTCGTCTATCTCTTCTTGCAGGTCGTGCTGTCGGTCCTTGCCATGCTCGTGGTCAGCTGGCATTCCCGCCGCCGGGAATATGCCGCGGATGCCTTTTCCGCCAAGGTCTACGGGAAAGAGTCGATGATCAAGGCATTGCACGCCATCGATCGCTGGGTGAACCGCGCCCAGTTCGAGTATTCGACGCAAGATGCGTTGGCCACGATGAAGATCTCCGGCAACACTTCTGGCTTCTTGCACTTGCTGGCAACTCACCCTCCGATCGAGGAGCGGGTTGCGGCGCTCGAACGGTTATAACCAAGGAGTCTTTCTATGCCGATCTCTCGACCGACGTGTTCATGGAAGGTACTGGTCCTCGGGCTCATCGCGGGTCTCGGGCTTGGCGCCATCGAAATGGGCCTTGGTTCGGTCGATGCGGCGGAACAAGGAGTGACACGTATGGCTGCCAAAGCATCAACCGTCTACGATTTTACGTTGAACGATATCGATGGGAAACCGGTCTCGCTGAGCCAATATAAGGGAAAGGTCGTCATGCTGGTCAATACGGCCAGCTTGTGCGGCAACACCCCGCAATATGCCGACCTTGAAAAGATGTATGAGACCTACAAAGACAAGGGGTTTGAGATTCTCGCCTTCCCGGCCAATAATTTCGGCCAGCAGGAGCCGGGCAGCAATGAAGAGATCAAGGGATTTTGCCTGACGAAATACAGCGTCGGGTTCCCGCTGTTCAGCAAGATCAGCGTGAAGGGCAGCGACAAGCACCCCCTCTACCGCTACCTCACTGAACAGAGCCCGTTCCCCGGCGAGGTAGAATGGAACTTTCAAAAATATCTCGTCGATCGATCAGGAAATGTGGTGGCCCGGTATCATCATGGAACGAAACCGGTGGCCGACCAGATCGTGAACGATGTCGAGCGCTTCCTCGCGAAGCCGTGAGATCGTTCAGGTCTTTTTCTCGAAGGTGATATGGGATCGATACTCTTGGATGGCCGCACTCAATGCGGCCTTTCCAAGAGGGATATTCACTTCCAAGGCATCCTCCACTCCCCGGTCATCGATGACCACCTCATACCGATCCTGAATATTCGTGCGAACCGCGGTACCGTCCTTGAAGGTGCGCGGCATGTAAATTTCGGTCCACACCTCCTTTTCGACTAAACACACATCACAAAACCGTTCATACAACAGCGTCAATTTCTCCGGATCGGTTTCCTTCATCCCCTGCTCCTCGCGATAATCAGTACCTCCGCAATCCGCATGATCCGGCGCGGCAGACGAACGTTAGACTAAGCAGGGGAACATATTCAACGGGTAGACGAATCAGACGCGGGAGGGGGAACATCTCCGGAAGGCTGGTCGGTCACGGCAAACCGCATCGTTCCCACTTGATTTACCGCATGGAACGGTTGCTGCCCCAGCGACGTGATGTAGATCTTGACTACATACTTGCCCTGCGGCCACTGCGACGAAGGCTTCTTCAATTCCAGGAAACCGTACCGTTCGTGGCCCGGCACCTCGAGGCTATCCTGCACGATCACCGCGTCGCTGGTTTTCCCGTCCGGCCCGATAGCAAATACCTGTGCGGCAAACTGGGCCGGATCTTCCAGCGGGGCGACTTCGAACACGATGTACACAGCCGGAGTATCCGGCGTGAAGACCGTCGTGCCCGGGGCGATGGGTTTCAGCCGCGGATCTTGCGTGAACCACCCCTTGCGGCCGAACGTGTCCCACTCGACCTCATAGCCTCGCGCCATCTTGATCCAGGTGAAGAGCGACTGCGGCACACCCTTCTGCTGCACATCCAGAGAGGGCGTTTCGGTGGGTTCGAACTCTGTCGTGGTCTGCTCTTTGGGGACCATCAGATCGCGACCTTCGACACCCGTCTGCCCCCATCCCAGGATCGAGGTCATACCCAGCACCAGCGCCAATGGTAAGGGCAACCGCGTCCTCTGTCGGCCGATCAATTCTGCCGCCCCTTGTGAAACCCAGGCATCCATACAGTTATGGTACCCACTGTGAGAAGGAGGGGTCAACCGGGCTGCAGGATTTGATCAAAACAGCAGGCAACTCGGTCCGCTCTGATATAATGCCTTTCATTCAACACCATATTCATAGGCATCCGCACTTGTTCCCGTGCAAAGTCCCATGAATTACTCAACGGCCGCCTCCCCGCCTTCACCTTCGCAGCCAGTCCTCTTGTCGAGCGAGACGGAAATCGCGGAATACGAGGCCAAAGCAAGCAGCCGGCAATACGGTATCCGGGATGCGGCCTGCCAAGCCGCAGCTCAGGGCGGCGGGGAAAACTATTTTTCGGCCTTCGCCTTGCTTCTGCATGCCGCTCCGTTCCACATCGCCATCCTGTCCGCGCTGCCGCAGTTGGTCGGCGTCGTGGCGCAACTCGCATCAGTAAAGGTGCTGCACTATCTCCGTCTGCCCCGACGCCTCCTCATTGCCGGAGGGCGGGCACAGGCCTTTTGCTGGCTCCCGATCCTGTCGTTGCCGCTGATCGCCCCGGAACATGGTCCGTGGCTGCTGATCGGCTGCGCCATGCTCTATTTCGGCTTTGGCCATGTGACCGCCCCGGTCTGGAATAGCCTCTTGGTCGACGTGGCGGAAGCCGACAGTCGCGGCGCCTATTTCGCCCGGCGTGCTCGCACGACCGCACTCACGAGTTTTCTGACGTTAGGACTGGCTGGGGCCATCCTGACGCTGGGGCAACGATGGGACATGAGCTGGATCGGGTTCCTTGTCATTTTCCTCGGCGCCGCTGCGGCGCGTATGGGAGCCACGAGCTGCCAGACTCACGTGGCACGGCTGATGCCGGTCCACCAACTCGATGCGCCGCATGGCTTCCGGCATTTTCTCGCCGAAGCCGCCAGCCGAGATTTTCGTCGCTTCCTCTTATTCTCCGGACTGATGCATTTCGCGGTCTTGCTGTCGGGACCGTTTTTTGTGATCTATCTCTTGCGAGATCTACATTGGTCCTATCTGGAATATGCCGGCTGGATGGCGAGCAGTATCTCGGCTCAATTTCTCACACTGGGCCCTTGGGGTCGCATCGGTGACCAATATGGCAACAAAGCCTTACTGGCGTTGACGGCCTCCGCCGTGCCGTTCCTGCCGATGGGCTACCTGCTGAGCGAGCACTATCTGTTTCTCTTGACCGTCAACTTCTTCGGTGGCGTGATCTGGGCAGGATTGTCGCTGGGCTTGCAGAATTATGTTTTCGATTCATTACGGCCGGAAGAACGCACCAGGGGGGTCGCGCTGGCCAATGCTACGAATGCGGTGGGATGGGGACTCGGCGCGCTGACCGGCAGTTGGCTGGCGACACTGATGCCCGCCGAACTCTCGATCGGCTTCTGGCATCTCGCACCGGCGTCGAACCTGCCTTTTCTGTTTTGCCTTTCGGGGGTCTTACGACTTGTGATCGCCATGAGCCTGCTGCGCACGTTTGCTGAGCCCCGGCGCATTGCCTCTCCACCGCAAGGACATCTCGTCTGGGAACTGCCTGTTCTGAGATCCCTCATGGCGCTCATGCCGTGGAGAAACCCACGCGTCGCGCCTTAAGAAAGCGCACAACCGGACCCCCGCCTTACATCCCTGAGGGCCGGCGCTCTCCCTCTTCTTGCTTCAAACGGTCGAATGCACGATCCGCATTCCCTTTGACCTGCTCGGATGAGGGTTGGGCCATCGGTTTTGGTTTGTCGCTGGCGCATCCCACCGCGAGCCCTATCACCGCAACGATGCCGGCGAGCAGCCCTATCCGTATCGCTACATTACTCCTTGCCTGACCCATTCCGAGCCTCCTTCGTTAAATGTTACCGGTATCGCCGATTGCATTATGGGACAGGACCTCACGGCGCTCAATATAAAACGTGCGCGTCTCGGCCACGTTGACTGCCTTCGGCAAAGGCGTTATTCTCCGCGACGACGCACTTTTCCGTGGAAAGGAACCCAATGTCGCTGCATGACCGTTTATCCGAAGATCTGAAATCGGCGATGAAGTCCAGAGACCAGTTGCGCATGGATGTCATTCGCATGATCAAAGCCGCCGTGCAATATAAGGAAGTCGAACTCAAACAAGATCTCGACGATGCCGGCATGAGCCGGATCATGACCACCTTGATCAAGCAACGCCGGGAGGCTGCCGAGCAGTTCGAGAAGGGCAATCGCCAAGACTTGGCCGCGAAGGAACGTCAAGAGATCAGCATTATCGAGGGCTATCTTCCCGCCGCGGTCTCTTCCGACGAGCTGGCGAAGATTGTCACGCTGGTCATCAAAGAATCCGGCGCCGCGTCGCTGAAAGACATGGGCCAGGTTATGAAAGCGGTCATGGCTCGTCTGGCCGGCCAATCCGTCGACGGCAAAGTCGTCAGTGACTTGGTGAAAACCGCCCTTCAACGCTGATATGCCTCGCTGCCGGGCTTAACCTCTTCGGTCTTTCCGCCGATATTGGATCTGACGCACGGCGGCGAAGGGATACGACCCACGCCCCCTCCTCTGCTCGCGAGAGCAAGGAGCCGGCTCCTCTCCCCTGCCGCACGAGGCTACGACATGAGCATTTTGATCGTCGACGATTCCCCTGACCAGCAGCTGCTGCTGAAGACCATCCTCAATAAAGCAGGCCACCAGGATCTCCTCATCGCGGACTCAGCGACCTCGGCCTACGACCAGCTGGGCATTCAGCAGCCGCAGGCGCATGAAGGGCCCCATGCCGTCGATTTGATTCTCATGGATTTTCTCATGCCGGGGATCGACGGCGTGGAGGCGACGCGGCACATCAAGAACCTGGACGCGTGGCGGGATATTCCGGTGATCGTCGTCACGGCCAAAACCGCGCTCGGCGACTTGCAGGCGGCCTTTGCCGCAGGGGCCATGGATTTTATTACCAAACCGGTGAACAGCGTGGAATTGCTCGCACGGGTCAACTCCGCGCTCATGCTGAAGAAGGAAATGGATTGCCGTAAAACCCGCGAGCTGGAACTTCGCCGCAGCAATGACGATCTGCAACGGGCGTTGCGCGAAGTGAAAGTGCTCAAGGGACTCGTGCCGATCTGCGCCTCCTGCAAGAAAATCCGCAACGACCAAGGCTTCTGGCAGCAATTGGAAGAATATATCCAACAGCATTCGGAGGCGGAATTCAGCCACGGCCTCTGCACCCCCTGCATCAAAAAGCATTACCCTGGTGTTTACCCAGACTAGCTGCTAGCATCGACCTACGACACACTTTCAGGGAGACACTGACCATGGGTATCCTGATCGTCGATGATTCGACAGACGATCGTCTGTTGATCCAATCCATTCTCGCCAACGCCGGCTACGAAGAAACGTTTGTGGCAGAATCCGCCGCCGCCGCGTTTCGTTTGCTGGGCCTCGACGGGGTGCGGCAGATGACCGGCCGCGTGGATTTGATCTTGATGGATATCGTCATGCCGTCCACCAACGGGATCGAAGCCTGCCGCCAAATCAAGGCCGTCGAACGGTACCGGGACATCCCGATCATCATGGTTACGGTCAAGACCGACCCGGTCGATCTGCAACTGGCCTTTGCCGCAGGCGCCATCGATTATGTCGCCAAGCCCATCAGCAAGATTGAACTGTTGACCCGCGTCCGCTGCGTGCTCCGCCTCGTCCATGAAATCGAACGGCGCCGGGCGCGCGAACAGGAACTGCTGGAAGTCATGCGCCAATTGCAGGAAGCCAACCAGATGCTGCTGCGCTTGTCCTGCCTCGACGGGCTCACCGGCATCACCAATCGCCGGCAGTTCGATGACTTTTTGGACCAGGAATGGCGCCGCGCCGCGCGCGAATCCACCCCGCTGTCGCTCATCATGCTGGATATCGATTTTTTCAAAACCTACAACGACAGCCATGGCCACCAGGCCGGGGACGAATGCCTCCGCCAGGTGGCCCAACTCATCTCCAGTCACGTCAATCGTCCCGGCGACTTAGTCGCGCGGTACGGCGGCGACGAGTTCGTCATCGTGCTGCCCGGCACAACCGTCGATGGCGCCGCACAGGTCGCCGATACCCTCAGACGCAAAGTTTGCGAGGCGGAGATGAAACACCCGAACGGCGATCCGGTCACGATCAGCTTGGGCTTCGCCAGCACGGTCCCCAGCCGCGTCGCCGCCCCAACCGATCTGATCCGTGCGGCCGACCAGGCGCTTTATCAAGCCAAGCAGGAAGGGCGCAACCGCGCCAAACAAGCCGGGGTACTCTCACTCGTACACCATACGCATAAGGACTGATGGCTGCTCGCCGTCGCGACGATCGAATCGGTTTCACCTACTCGCGGCATGATGCAGTCCTGATGAACTGAAGACGAGCAGACGACGACATGGCGAAACGCATCCCGCAATCACGGCGCACGACAGGCACCACTCCGAAACGCACCCTCCGCACCACGCCCCGGCCCCCAACCGCACTTCAACGCGAGCAAGCCGCGCGCCGTCGCGCCGAACGCGCTCTCGAGCGCGCATCCAAGGAACTGCAACGCCGCGTCGAAGAGCTGCAGCGCGCAAAAGATGCCGCCGATGTGGCCAACCGCGCCAAGAGCGATTTCCTGGCCAGCATGAGCCACGAGATTCGGACTCCCATGAACGCCATCATCGGCATGGCTGATCTGTTATGGGATACGACCCTCACTCCCGAGCAACGCAAATATCTCCGGATTTTTCGACGCGCCGGGGCTAGCCTGCTGAGCCTAATCAACGATATTCTGGATCTCTCGAAAGTCGAATCCGGCCGGCTCGACCTGGACAGCATCGACTTTGATTTGTCGGAACTCATCGACAAAGCGAGCGAAATGCTCGCGCTCCGGGCCAACGAAAAAGGCCTCGAACTCGTCTGTCACCTGTCGAACGATGTCCCTTGCCACCTCATCGGTGATCCCAACCGCCTCTACCAGATTCTGCTGAATTTACTGGGCAACGCGATCAAGTTCACGGAGAGGGGATCGGTGGTCATGACCATCACCAACGATCCGGACTGCCCGACACCGGGCGCCATCCGCTTCTCGGTGACCGATACAGGCATCGGCGTTCCCCACGACAAAATGACGGCCATCTTCGACACCTTCACGCAAGCACACAGCACGATTGCTCGCCGTTACGGGGGCACGGGACTGGGATTGTCGATTTCCCAGCAACTCGCCGCGCTCATGGGCGGGCGTATCTGGGTCGAGAGCACGCTTGGCAAGGGGAGTACGTTTCATTGCGTCGTTCGACTGGGCGTGCAGACGGCACCGGCTCCCTCGAAGGCGGCCGGCGCGCTGAACCTGAGCGCTATCCGCTGCCTCGTCGTCGATGATTACCCGACCAACCGGCTGATCCTGCGCGAAACGCTGTTCGCGTGGGGCGCCGCCGTGGTGGAAGCCGACAGCGGCGAACAGGCCATGGAGGCGCTTGATGCCGCCCTCACATCGCACACGCCCTTCGATCTGCTGCTGCTCGACTGCCGCATGCCGGGCATGGACGGATTCGAGGTCATTGAACGCATCCACGCCGATCCCCGGCTTCGCGATCTGACAATCATCATGCTGGCCTCGGACCGCTGGGCCGATGACATCGCCAAAACCTACGACCTGGGTTTGGGCGGCTACCTGGTCAAACCGATTCGACGCTCTGATCTGCAGCAAACCATCAGCATCGCGCTGGGACGCAGCCAACGTGGGCTGGCCCTCTCTCCAACGACCGCACCGCTCACGGCCGCACCCCTAGGACGGTCTCTGCGGATTCTGCTGGTCGAGGACTCGCCTGACAATCAGGTGTTGATCCAGTCGTATCTCAAACACACCAGCCATCGGTTGGATCTGGCCGACAATGGGCAGATCGGCGTCGCCAAATTTCAAAACGGCCACTATGACCTGATTTTGATGGATATGCAGATGCCGGTGATGGACGGATTGACGGCCACCCGCATGATCCGGCGCTGGGAGCAGGAACAGGGACTTCCTGCAGTGCAAATCGTCGCCCTGACCGCCCTGGCCTTGAAGGAGGAATCGGCGAGAATCTTCGAAGCCGGCTGTAACGCGCACATGACCAAGCCACTCAAACGCACGACGCTCCTGGAATTACTGTCCGCCTACGAGAAGACCCACGCGCAATGATGCCGCCACACCCTCAGGCCGGGCAGGACAGGATCATCGTCCATATCGATCCGGATCTCGAAGCCATCGTCCCGGGCTTCCTCGCCAACCGCCGGCGAGATCTCGTCACGATCGAGGGCTGTCTGAACCAGGGGGACTTGAACACCATCCGTCTATTGAGCCATCGGATGAAAGGCGACGGCGGCGGGTACGGTTTCGATCAGATCAGCACGATCGGCAATGACCTGGAACAGGCCGCGATGATACAAGACAGGCCGTCGATCGAAAAACAAGTCGCGTTGCTGAAAGATTTTTTGAG
This sequence comes from Nitrospira sp., assembly GCA_022226935.1. Lineage (GTDB taxonomy): Bacteria > Nitrospirota > Nitrospiria > Nitrospirales > Nitrospiraceae > Nitrospira_A. Next base: position 4,670 of record CP092081.1, on the reverse strand, counting down.
TCGCGTCGAAGTCGTCTACGCACGCTAGCCCATCTCACCTGACTTCTGCTTCTAATACGCTGTCCATCTCTCTTCATCAGGCAGATTCGCCTCAGGCCCGCCGTACCGTTTCCAATGCGATGGGCCAAAGACGGCACATTCGAACGGCAGCAGCTGCAGGCTGTCAGCAGAGGACGCTCGACCGCCGTCATAGCGGTCCCACTCAGAACTAAACAGTAGAACCGGCAATTCCTTGGCCGGCAGGTTTTGAACTGTGTCGGTATGGTTAAAAAAGGCTTGTATGGTCTTTTCCCGTTCCGCTGTGGTTCCTCCTCGCACCATCTCCAGCACGACTCGTCCATTAGGGCCGGGATGCAGCCGGCTCATGCGCTCCGCATAATTGTGCATGGCCGGCCACACTCGTCGGGCTTCCAACAGATCTGTATACAGGCGCCTCAATCCTGCTCGATGCGGCACCTCGTCCCACCGCCACGTGAGGCGGGACTTGTCAAAGGTGGAAAAAGACTGCGGATCGGGCACATGGGCGGCACCCGCATGAAAGGCCTCAAATTCTTGGCGTCGACCTTTGCGCACGGCCTCGATCAGTTCCTTTCCTTCGAAGGAGCAAAAAAACTGAAAAGGATGTTCTTCGCCGTATTCTTCGCCCATGAACAGCAGCGGGAGGTGAGGCGCAAGAAGCAAGAAGGCTGCGGCTAGCCGCTGGAGGGGCGGAGAGAGGAGATGACTCAGCCGCTCGCCGGCCGCTCGATTGCCTACCTGATCATGGTTTTGTATGCAGCCGACGAAACGGTCGCCGGAAAGTCCCGCCGACGGAGCCCCATGGCAGCGGTTTCGATGCCGACTAAAACATCCATCGAGGGCGAAGGTTTTCTCCAGCACGGTAGCCAACTGCTCAGGATCTCCATAGTCCGAGTAATAGCCCTGGCGCTCGTCCGTCAGAAGCGCATGCACCGTATGATGAAAATCATCACTCCATTGACCGTCCAGACCGTAGCCTCCTCGATCCTCCGGCAGGAGGATTCGAACATCGTTCAGGTCACTTTCCGCGATAACGTAAGCGGGAAACCTTCTTCCCTGGGCAGCCTCATCGGCGGCATGTTTGATTTCTTTCAAAATGTGGACTGCGCTGAAATCGTACATTGCATGAACGGCATCCAGCCTCAATCCATCAACATGGTAGTCGCGAATCCACATACGAACGTTATCTGTGACATATGCACGAACAGCCTCACTTCCCGGCCCATCGAAATTCACCGCCATCCCCCACGGCGTCTTGTAGTGGTCCGTGAAATAGGGCCCGAACTCAGACTGATAGCAGCCTTCCGGACCAAAATGGTTGTAGACGACGTCCAGCACGCAGGCCAAGCCCTGTTCGTGACAGGCATTGATGAGCCGCTGGAGACCTTCCGGCCCGCCATAGCTTTGATGAGGCGAGAACGGATACACGCCGTCGTACCCCCAGTTTCGAGTTCCTGGGAATTGACCGACAGGCATCAATTCCAGAGCCGTCACGCCGAGTTGCCGCAGCGATGGAAGGCGGGAAATGATCGCATCAAATGTTCCTTCAGCCGTGAATGTCCCGACATGGATTTCATAGAAGACGAGGTGTTCCCGCGCGACTCCCGTCCACTGTTCATCAGTCCAGTGAAATTGAGAAGGCACCAGGATCGCGGACGGCTGCATGACGCCATCCGGCTGCCAACACGATGCGGGGTCCGCACGATCGGGCCCCCTGTCGAGTGAATACGCATAGCGCTGCCCGTGGCGCACCCCATGGCGCCGGAAGACAAAGTATCCATGCGGCTCTGCGATCATCGCCTCTACCTGCCGATCTCCGCCATCAATCAATATGAGATCCACCCTCTTGGCTTTTGGAGCCCATACGCGCCATTCCATCATTCCATCGCGCCCCAGATGCGCGCCGCATCTCTGTCTCGCACTCCCCATCCGATCTCCTCCAAATTCTGTTCCGGTATTGCCGATCCTGCCTAAATTGCGAAGAACGGTTGGCAGCACTGCTGCAAAGGGTACGCCACAGTCTGCATCAATAGCCTACACCGAAGCTCCTTGCCTGATCGGATATCTACTGCCGGAACCCTGACCGGAGACGAGAGTGACCGGACAAGTTGTCTGCAGGGGGACAAAAGGCCACCGCTTCACCATCACTTCACGCTGGCCTTCTAACAAAATCTCACGAATATCTCGACCAGGGGCTGAGCCTAAACATTGCATACCGCAGGGCCGCTCCATAATCGACCATCGACACGATCAGCAGTTCGCCGCCGGCACGCTATCACGCTTACCTCATGGAGGCCTAGACCATGACCAACCGGAACGCTCTATTCACTGCTCTCTTCTTCGAGAGGGGCGGCTCTCGGGCCGGCCTCGCCGTGCTTCCCATTGTAAAGACGCGCTTCTCGCCGGAAAAAGGTCTCGCATCAAGCCGGCACAATCTGCCCCCAAACGACTTGACGACAAGACGGAATCAGACTGCGCAGGAAGAACAAGGGAGCCGTCAGACATGAAGACCGATGCATGGGGCATTCAAGCCGAGTATGAAGATGCGGCGGGCAACATGCGAATGGTCTCCAAACAGGCGCTGACCCGCATTCGAGCGGCAATGGGCGACTCGCCTTCACCGGCCCTCTCTTGGCATAACGAACAGGTGAAAGTGCTTCGGCAGAATGAGTTGTTCACACTCCCGGCAGACGCCGTCTTCATGTTCGAAGACGGCAGCACGGCGGAGGCTGAGAACCAACTCCCCCGCCCCTTGCCCATCGGCTATCATCGACTCATGCCTGCATCCAACCCCGAATCATTCGTTCGGGTCATCGTCACGCCGGGTCGTTGTCATCTGCCGGAAAATCTCCACATCTGGGGCTGGAGCGCCCAGTTGTATGCGACACGCAGTCACGAGAGTTGGGGAATGGGAGACCTGACTGATCTCGCCACCCTGACTCGATGGGCCGTGAGCCTCGGTGCGCAACTGCTGTTGATCAATCCGCTGCATGCCGTTCCGCCGCTTGTTCCTCAGGAGACCAGTCCCTATTCCCCCTCCAGCCGTCGTTATCTCAACCCATTGTACCTGCGCATCGAAGACCTGCCCGGTGCGCAGAAACTGGGCCACGAGTTGTCACGATTGGCCACCATGGGCCGAGCCTTAAATGAAGATCGTCATATCGACCGTGACCGCGTCTATCATTTCAAGCAAGAGGCCTTACAACTGTTATGGAATAGCTTCGCGGGAGATGAGGGTTTCGTTCGATTTCAATCCGCAGGCGGGCGCTCACTGCGCCAGTATGCACTCCACTGTTGTCTCGTTGAGCGTTACGGCGCGGACTGGCGTCGATGGCCGGCAGCCTATCGGCACCCGGACTCAGCTGAGGCCAAACGAGTCATGCCGGCAGAAGCCGATCGCATCACATTTCATATGTGGCAACAGTGGCTGCTCGACCAGCAACTCACCGGCGCCGCGCAGACCATTCCGTTGATGCACGATCTGCCCATTGGATTTTCGCCGGACGGCGCGGATGCCTGGGCATGGCAGGACTTACTCGCAGCAGACATGACCGTGGGGGCTCCGCCTGATCTGTTCAATGCGACCGGTCAGGATTGGGGGCTTCCCCCGTTCATCCCGCATAAACTCCGGGCGGCGGGATACCAACCGTTCATCGAAACGATCCGGTCCATCGTCCGCCGCGCCGGCGGCTTACGTATCGATCACGTGATGGGTCTTTTTCGCCTGTGGTGGGTGCCTCAAGGCAGTCCGCCCAAGGACGGCGCATTCGTGCGGTATGCGGCAGAGGAGCTGCTGGCAATCTTGGCCGTGGAAAGCGCACGCGCACAGGCCATCATCGTCGGAGAAGACCTCGGAACAGTGGAAAACGGTGTGCGAGAGATACTGGCCGAACAGAATGTCTTGTCCTATCGCCTGCTCTGGTTCGAAGACCAGCCGCCTTCACAGTACCCGCGGAAGGCTTTGGCCGCCGTCACCACGCACGACCTCCCTACCTTGGCAGGCATCTGGACTGGGGCCGACCTCGAGTCGCAACGAATGTGCGGCGCCAAACCGGACGAACAAGCTCAGAAACAGTTCCGCGCAAAACTCATGGAGACGAGCGATGTTGAGGCGACCAGCGATGTTGAGGAGGTCATGACCAAAACGTTCTCGGCACTGGCCGAGTCACCTTGCGCGGTGGTGATGGCCGACCTTGAAGCGGCCTGCGCGGTAAACGAACGCCCAAACATGCCCACTTCCGGCGGTGCGTATCCAAATTGGTCGCTCGCCCTGCCCTGTTCGCTGGAAGAACTTATAGCTGCCGAACGTCCCACCAAGCTGGCGGAGATCCTCAATCGGCGCCGCATGGACAAGAGCGTCACCTGATCCCGCTCGTGACATCATCACCACATCGATGCAACCGGACTCCAATATAAAGATACCGCAGGAACCTTCTCATGAGTCCCTGCGGCATCTATACTGCGGCACTTCACTGCTGAGAGCGGTGGCCCGCTCTCAGCCATATGGAAGTTACAGCCAGTTCACGCGCTCGGCCGGCCGAATGTAGATCGGCTCTTCGACCTGAATCCGCGCCACTTCCTTGCCCGACTTGTTGAAGCCCAACACGGTATCGTTGTACATGTCGAACCGCTTCCCGTGGATCTGGGTTTCA